>NZ_CM182019.1:0-4214583 GCF_059384845.1 Peribacillus suis | reverse complement strand
CTTATCCCTCCTTTGCAAAATATTTTTCTATAAGTATTAAAAGGTCTAGGCACAAATAAACTCATCGATCGCTGTCTTAAAAAAATTTGGACAGCAAAAGTTCGGTGAGCTGTATAAGGGATGTTGGATGTCACTAAAAGGTGAGGTCCCTGGAACGATATCGCGCATTGTACAACCTTTGTATAAATAACATCTTGTAATAAGATGCAGGTCCGTATGTTTATTCATCAACAGGCATGTCTTGAAATATATAATAAGAAGATAATAGGTTTTTCGACAATATCCACTGTTTGTGGACAGATTAATATTCACAGGTCGAATAAACTATCCACAAGTTATGCACAGTCTGTGGATAACCGTTATCTGTTGATAAAGTTATTCAGAGTGAAAACACAAATATAATATCAGAAATTTGGACGTCTTGCAATGGCTTAGTGAACTTTATCCACAACTCAAAGGGCCTGTGGGAAAAACTTTTCCACAGGTTTCTTTTTTGTGTAAAACTATACGAAATGGGCTGTGGATAGAAAAAAACATGTCGAATTTTATCCACAGATGGAGTGATGGCGTCGAATTCCTCTAAATTATTTTATTGATGGATGGATTTAAAACAGGTTGTATACTGATTCCCCATCACTGCATTTATGCCATTCAGGTGTCCCTAGTTCCTCTATAAAACGAAAGCGGAAGTTCACAAATGTTTTTGTCGATTCGTTATATGCATGGTAAAGTAGTATGAAGAGGGATCAATCAGGTTAAAATTCATGAAATGTACCCTCTGACCAAAAATTTCTATATCAGTTATAGGCAAAATCATTTACAATAGGCTAGGTAGTAAAAAACCCACTGGACATTAAGCAAAAAGTAAATATTTTTCTAGATGTAGTTGACAAGTAGAAAGCAACATCTATATAATTGTAAGGACTGTCTTTAACTGTTATTCCTCAGGGAGGTGTCATATAATGAAAAGAACTTATCAACCGAATAATCGCAAACATAGTAAAGTTCACGGTTTCCGTGCACGTATGAGCACGAAAAACGGACGTAACGTAATCGCTGCACGTCGCCGTAAAGGAAGAAAAGTACTATCTGCATAGACCACTGAAAAGTCTCAGTGGTTTTTTTTCGCTAAATAAAGGATTTACTGAGACTCAATTCATTCTAATGAAGGTGTAAAGATGAAAAAAAAGTTAAGGATAAAGAAAGAGGACGAATTCCAACTCGTTTTTAAAAAGGGAGAATCCTCTGCCAATCGACAATTCGTTATCTATGTCCTTCAAAAGCCCGAGCAGGAATATTTCCGCATAGGCCTCTCTGTCAGTAAGAAGATTGGGAATGCCGTTGTTCGGAATCAAATTAAAAGATACATACGGCAAGCATTTTTAGAATTGAAAGAGGATATAGAAGAGGGAAAAGACTATATTGTGATTGCTAGAAAACCAGCGGCAGAAATGGACTTTTCTCAAGTGAAAAGCAGTTTGATCCATGTCCTGAAGCGTTCTAAATCGCTAAATTTCAAAAAAATAAAATAAACCCTTAAAAACTCCTTTTTCGACATAGTTATTAATTATGCTTTGAAAAAATAGAATTTCATCGTTAAAAGTTGATAAGTGGGTGACTTTTCCTTGTAGTTCACTTGTGAACGGGTTACATTTATTCAAAAAGATTGATTGAAGTTAGGAGGAAAAAACGGTTGAAGAAACGAATATTACTCATCATTGGATTAGCTTCGGTAATGATGTTGCTATCAGGATGTACGGAGATCAAAGAACCGATAACGGCAGATAGTGAAGGGTTCTGGAATTCATATATTGTCTATCCGTTATCATCCCTCATTATTTATATTTCTGAATTATTTGGCGGAAGCTACGGTTTGGGAATCATTGCGGTTACCTTAATCATACGCTTGATATTACTTCCACTTATGATTAAACAGGTGAAAAGTTCAAAAGCAATGCAAGCCATTCAACCAGAAATGAAAGAACTTCAAGCAAAATACAGCTCAAAAGACGCTGCCACACAACAAAAACTACAAAAAGAAACAATGGCGTTATTTTCAAAATATAATGTGAATCCATTGGCAGGATGTTTACCGATAGTGGTTCAAATGCCAATTTTGATTGGTTTTTATCATGCAATCAGCCGTACGCATGAGATTTCCCTGCATAGTTTTCTCTGGTTCGATTTAGGTTCTCCGGATCCTTATTATATCTTGCCGATCATAGCGGGTATTACAACTTTCATTCAGCAAAAGTTGTCAATGGCGGGAATGAACTCAAATCCGCAAATGGCGGCACAAATGACAATGATGCTTTACATCATGCCAGTCATGATTGTTATTTTTGCAATTAATTTTCCAGCTGCTCTTTCACTTTACTGGGTAGTGGGTAACCTTTTCGGCATCGTTCAAACATATTTCATCAAAGGTCCAGATCTTAGAAAAGCAGCTGCGGAAAACGCGGAGGGAGCAAAGAAAAAGTGAAAAAGATAACTGCTACAGGACAATCTGTCGAAGAAGCAGTCAATTCAGCTTTAGCTCAACTTAACAGCACAAGAGATCGCGTGGAAATTGAAATTGAGGATGAAGGAAAAAAAGGATTTTTGGGTTTGTTTGGGGCCAGGCAAGCAATCGTCCACGTGACATTGCCTGCTGATCCCGTTGAAGAATCCCTAAAGTTCCTGCAGGATATCACTCAAAAAATGGGAGTTAAGTCGGAAATCAGGGTTCAACGCCAGGGGAAGAACGTAACGTTCCATTTGTCAGGTGAAAAAATTGCCTTATTAATTGGTAAACGGGGTCAAACGTTAAATTCCCTTCAGTATTTAACACAATTGGTAGCCAATCGCTATTCGAAGCAGTTTTTGAATGTGATTGTAGATGCAGAGGATTATCGCAACCGTCGAACGGATACTTTAATCCAATTAGCTGAAAGAATGGCCAATAAATCCCTGAAAACTGGTAAAATTGTTGCATTGGAGCCGATGCCGTCATATGAACGGAAGGTAATACATAAGGCTCTGCTTCATTATCCGAAAATCAAGACGACTTCCAATGGTACAGAACCATATCGCCATTTGGTCATCACTCCGGTTAAATAAACCTTCTGCTAATTAAGCGGAGGTTTTTTTTGCTTTATATAGAGGCGAACCGAAAGGAATGTCGACATTATCAAATGCTCCTTTAACTAAATCCTGATCACATATTATCCTTTCATTCCTCCCCTTCAATTTCTAAGGCTGACTCTTAAAAAAGGGACATGGAAAGAAAGTCAGGCTTTATTTGTTATTCACATGTGGATAAGTTAAAATGAAGGGTACAGAAATATAAGGTTTAAGGCATGTGGATAACTCTTGAAAGGAAGGAGTATCTACTTTTTTTCATGATTATACTGTGTTATTGTTGTAATTTAGGGATTCAAGATTTTTGTTTATCAAATAAATTAGAGAAACATTAATATACAAGAGGTGAAAGCATGGAATTCGATACAATCACCGCCATTTCAACTCCTTTAGGGGAAGGGGCAATTGCCATCGTAAGAATCAGCGGTGATGAGGCCATAGAAATAGCCGATAGAATATTTAAAGGACCAAGCGGTAAAAGTTTACGGAAAGTGGATTCACATACCATTCATTACGGGCACTTGGTTGTACCTAAAACTGGAGAAGTCATAGAAGAGGTTATGGTTTCTGTCATGAAAGGTCCTAAAACGTTTACGAGAGAAGATGTCGTTGAAATAAATTGTCATGGTGGAATCGTTTCGGTTAATCGGGTTTTACAGCTTATCCTCTCACAGGGAGCACGCTTGGCAGAGCCTGGTGAATTCACGAAACGAGCTTTTTTGAATGGGAGAATCGATCTCTCTCAGGCAGAAGCTGTCATGGATTTAATCCGAGCTAAAACGGATAAAGCGATGAATGTTGCGTTGGGTCAAATGGAAGGGCGGCTTTCGAAATTAATTCAAAAGCTGCGACACGAAATATTACAGACTCTCGCACAGGTCGAGGTGAATATAGATTACCCAGAATATGATGATGTTGAAGAAATGACACATCGATTGTTTTTGGAAAAGGGCAGTTATGTCAAGGCAGAGATTGAAAAACTTCTCAGGACGGCCCAGCAAGGAAAAATTTTGCGGGATGGCTTGGCGACGGTTATCATCGGGCGTCCAAATGTCGGAAAATCGTCTTTGCTAAACAGCTTAGTGCATGAAAATAAGGCAATCGTTACCGATGTCCCAGGGACAACTCGAGACGTTATTGAGGAGTATGTCAATGTGCGTGGGGTGCCGCTAAAACTTGTCGACACAGCTGGTATTCGTGAAACGGAAGATATCGTTGAGCGGATTGGTGTGGAACGCTCCCGGGCGGTATTAAAAGATGCGGACCTGATTTTACTCGTTTTAAATTACTCCGATGACTTTACGCCGGAAGATGAAAAGCTGTTCCAAGCAGTCGAAGGAATGGATGTCATCGTCATTATCAATAAAACGGACCTGCCACAGAAAATCAATATGGAGCAGGTTAAGGAAAAGGCAGCCGCACACAAAATAGTCACTACATCTTTACTGGAAGATGAAGGTGTCGATGAATTGGAAGAAGCGATTGCCTCTTTATTCTTCGAGGGCTCTTTAGAAGCGGGGGACATTACCTATGTTTCCAACGCCCGTCATATTGCGCTGCTCGGACAGGCCTTGCAATCGATCGAGGATTCCATGGAAGCAATCGAGATGGGAACGCCGATTGACTTAGTTCAGATTGATTTCACAAAGGCATGGGAATTACTCGGGGAAGTTATTGGTGAAAGTGTCCAGGATAATTTAATCAATCAATTGTTTTCACAATTTTGTCTAGGAAAGTAAGAGTAGAGGGAGGAAAATGATATGCAATATGAAGCAGGAAACTATGATGCCATCGTAGTTGGGGCAGGCCATGCAGGTAGTGAAGCGGGTCTTGCATCTGCTAGAGTCGGTGCCAAAACATTGATGATCACCATCAACTTAGATATGGTTGCCTTTATGCCATGCAACCCTTCTGTTGGAGGACCGGCAAAAGGGATTGTGGTCCGGGAAATTGATGCCTTAGGCGGCGAAATGGGTAAAAATATCGATAAAACGCACATTCAGATGAGAATGTTAAATACAGCGAAAGGTCCGGCCGTTCGTGCTTTACGTGCACAAGCAGATAAGTTTCTTTATCAGCAAGAAATGAAAAAGACGATAGAAGATGAGCCGAATTTAACGTTAATTCAAGGAATGGTTGAGGAATTGATTGTTGAAGATGGCGTTTGTAAAGGTGTCATCACAAAAACGGGTGCCATTTACCGTGCGAAAACTGTCGTTATTACGACTGGGACCTATTTACGGGGCGAAATCATTTTAGGGGAACTAAAATATTCAAGTGGTCCTAATAATCAGCAACCATCCATCAGGCTTTCCGAGCATTTGGAAGAGTTGGGCTTTGATTTGGTCCGGTTCAAAACGGGAACGCCTCCGCGCGTCAATAGTTCTTCTATTGATTACAGTAAAACGGAAATACAGCCGGGTGATGAAGTTCCACGTGCTTTTTCCTTTGAAACGACAAAATACATCACCGACCAATTGCCATGTTGGTTAACGTATACAAATGAAGGAACCCACCAGCTCATTGATGCGAATCTACACCGTTCCCCAATGTATTCTGGGATGATTAAAGGGACTGGCCCTCGTTACTGTCCATCGATAGAAGACAAAGTTGTACGCTTTAATGACAAGCCACGCCATCAGATATTCTTGGAACCGGAAGGGCGCAATACCAAAGAAGTATATGTACAAGGATTGTCTACGAGCCTTCCCGAGGATGTCCAAATTAGGATCCTTCAGACCATACCAGGTCTTGAAAAGGCTGAGATGATGCGTGCAGGATATGCGATTGAATATGATGCGATCGTGCCGACACAACTTTGGCCAACATTGGAAACGAAAAAAGTGAAAAACCTGTATACAGCAGGTCAAATCAATGGGACATCAGGTTATGAAGAAGCGGCGGGCCAAGGATTAATGGCTGGTATTAACGCTGGCTTGAAAGCATTGGGAAAAGAAGAACTGATTCTAAGCCGGTCAGATGCATATATTGGCGTTTTAATCGATGATCTTGTGACAAAAGGTACGAATGAGCCTTATCGCCTGCTGACTTCACGTGCAGAATACCGCTTACTGTTACGTCATGATAATGCAGACTTACGCCTGACCGAAATCGGTTTTAAAATTGGAATGATCAAAGAAGAGCGATATAATCGTTTCCTTATAAAGAGAGAGGCCGTGGAGGCAGAACGAGAACGGTTGAAATCCACCTTCATTAAACCTACTCAAGAGGTGCAGGAGATTATCATCGCAAGTGGTGGGAGCGAACTAAAAGATGGGATTCGCGCTTCGGATTTATTGAAGCGGACAGAAATGGATTATTCCCACATTCAAAAGCTTGCTCCAAGTGATGTCGACCTAAGTGATGAAGTGAAGGAACAAGTCGAAATCCAGGTCAAGTATGAAGGATATATTGAAAAATCCTTACAGCAGGTTGACCGCCTCAAGAAAATGGAGAATAAAAAAATCCCAGAAAACATCGATTACGATGCAATCAATGGATTGGCTACGGAAGCTCGCCAAAAATTAAAACAGGTACACCCTCTATCCGTTGCCCAAGCTTCACGGATTTCAGGTGTGAACCCTGCTGATGTCTCTATTTTGCTAGTTTATTTAGAACAAGGAAAGATCGCTAGAATTTCTAAGTAAACGGAAATACCCGAAAAGGATTGAAGTAATCATGAATATTGAGCAATTCCAACAAGCGCTGCAGGAGAAAGGCATTGAACTTTCTCCACGCCAGCTTGAGCAATTTGATATGTACTATCATTTATTGGTGGAATGGAACGAAAAGATGAACCTAACGGCCATAACCGATAAAGAAGAAGTCTATTTAAAGCATTTTTATGATTCGATCAGCGCAGCTTTTTACTTCGATTTCAACAAGCCTCATCGTATTTGCGATGTGGGTGCCGGAGCTGGTTTCCCGAGTATCCCTTTGAAGATCTGTTTCCCGGATATTCATGTATCAATCGTTGATTCTTTGAATAAGCGCATCTCTTTTTTAAACCATCTTGCTGACTCTTTACAATTGTCAGGTGTATCGTTTTATCATGACCGTGCCGAAACATTTGCTCAGAAACCGGAACATCGTGAAACCTATGATGTTGTTATGGCAAGAGCGGTGGCAAGAATGTCTGTTTTGAGCGAGCTATGTTTACCCCTTGTTAAAACGGATGGGACATTCATTGCGATGAAAGCGGCCAGTGCCCATGATGAGATGGATACAGGAAAAAAGGCAATCTTCACATTAGGTGGGAAAATTGAGGAAATCCACCCGTTCATATTGCCAGAAGAGAATAGTGAGCGAAATATCATTACGGTGAAAAAAGTGAAGAAGACTCCAAAAAAATATCCAAGAAAACCAGGTACACCGAATAAACAACCTATAGAATGACCGGTACGTGAATAGTCTGTTTATCACGATTCATACACGACTAGCACTTTACGATCCTTTCCTTTACTATAAATAATATAATTTCCATTTTATTTAATGTAAGCTGTCCCAGTGAACCAGTTTGGTGGGAAAAAGTTGGGGACTCTTAAATCGGCGGGGAAATAATCTTAGACAGGCGTCTACTATTAATAATAGCAAGACATTTAGGCTATGGAAATGCATTGGTGACGCCAGTCGACATGGTTATACAGCAATGGTCGATATGTATTTTCATGTCGGGAAATGTATGGAGGACTTGTTCTTTCCATAGAGAATATGTTATTTGGGAGTTTTAAAAGGTGGTGTAGGAAGATGAAGCATCCTTTTTCGCGTTTCTTAAGGTTTGGCGAAAAAGAAGAACAGCAACTTGAGATGGAGGCACCAAGCAATAATAATGAAGAAATAAGGAAAATTTCCATTTCTGATATTGTGCCAAATCGATTTCAACCAAGGACTGTATTTAACGACGATAAAATCTCGGAACTAGCTCAGACGATTCATACACATGGTATCATTCAACCGATTGTAGTTAGGGCATATGGTCAAGGAAAGTATGAAATCATTGCAGGTGAGCGTCGTTTTCGTGCTATGCAAAAGCTTGGTTGGGAGTTGGCACCAGCCATAATAAAAGATTTCACGGATACAGAAACGGCTTCAGTAGCGTTGATAGAGAACCTTCAGCGTGAAGAATTGACACCGATTGAAGAAGCATTAGCATATGGGAAATTAATTGAGCTCCATAATTTAACGCAGGAAGCACTCGCTCAAAGATTGGGAATTGGCCAATCGACGGTTGCCAATAAACTTCGGTTGTTAAAATTGCCACAGGAAGTCCAAGAAGCACTGCTTCAAAAACAGATTACGGAACGTCATGCCCGTTCGCTGATTCCGTTGAAAAACCCGGAAAATCAAGTCAAGCTGCTTCAAGAAGTCATTGAAAGAGGTTTAAACGTCAAGCAGACGGAAGAGCTGGTTGTCAAGCTTCTTACTGGTACAAAGGATCATTCAAAGCCAAAGCCGAAACGCAAGGCATTTAGTAGGGACATGAGGATTGCGGTTAACACGATTCGCCAATCGCTGACCATGGTAACGGATAATGGCATAAACCTGGATGCAGAAGAAGAGGAATTCGAGGAATATTATCAGTTTACGATAAAAATTCCAAAGAAAAAGTCTTAATCTGGTATCATCCCCCGCTTGGTAGTCATCGATTACCAAGCTTTTTTCTTGTGATTCGCAGTGAAAAAAACGAAATATTCATCTCCAAGAACTGCATTTTTTGACTAATTTAAAAGAATACCGAATTTTTCGTCGAATTTAAGAATTCGAGTTCCTTCATCATTATTCATGATAAAATAGAAGAAATATAGTACGTTTAAGATAGATGAGATTGTTGAAAGCAGGTGAATTCGTGGGGAAGATTCTTGCCATTGCCAATCAAAAGGGCGGTGTTGGAAAAACGACAACTTCGGTCAGCCTCAGTGCTTGCCTTGCATATATAGGAAAGAAAGTCTTGTTGGTCGATATAGACCCTCAGGGTAATGCGACTAGCGGCACTGGTATTGATAAAGCAGATGTGGAACAGTGTATTTATGATGTATTGGTAGATGATGTCGAAGCCAGTACCGTAATCTTGGAAACAAAAGTTGAAAACTTATATGCCATACCTGCCACAATCCAATTAGCGGGTGCGGAAATTGAGTTGGTACCTACCATCTCCAGGGAAATTCGATTGAAGCGTGCATTAGAAGAGGTGCAAAGTCAGTTCGATTATATCGTCATCGATTGTCCACCTTCACTGGGCTTGCTCACACTGAATGCCTTGACGGCAGCAGATGCCGTTTTGATTCCAGTACAATGTGAATATTACGCATTGGAGGGATTGAGCCAGCTGTTGAATACGGTCCGTCTCGTGCAGAAGCATTTAAATCATGATTTAAAGATCGAAGGTGTTTTGCTGACGATGTTGGACGCCAGAACGAATCTAGGTCTTCAAGTGATTGAGGAAGTGAAAAAATACTTTCAGGATAAGGTATATCAAACTATCATTCCCCGAAATGTTCGTCTGAGTGAAGCACCGAGTCATGGGGAACCGATTATCATTTACGATCCGAAATCACGCGGTGCGGAGGTCTATCTACAATTGGCAAAGGAAGTGGTCTCAAATGGCTAAAGGACTTGGAAAGGGACTCGACGCACTCTTTCCTAATGTGGAAGTCAGCAAGGATGAAACTGTTCAGGAAATCAAATTGAGGGAATTAAGGCCCAATCCCCATCAGCCGCGAAAAAACTTCCGCCCCGAAGCGATTGAAGAACTTAAGCAGTCAATTTTGGAGCATGGGATCCTTCAACCGATTATTGCCCGGAAAAGTATTAGAGGATTTGAAATTGTAGCTGGAGAAAGACGATGCCGTGCGGCTAAGGAAGCCGGTTTAAAAACGGTTCCTGTCGTTGTCAGGGAGTTAAATGAACAGCAGATGATGGAACTGGCGATATTGGAAAACCTACAGAGGGAAGATTTGAATCCGATTGAGGAAGCGGCAGCTTATCAAACGTTGCTCGAAAAGTTAAATTTCACTCAAGAGCAATTAGCACACCGTCTCGGAAAAAGCCGGCCTCACATAGCTAACTATGTCCGCTTGCTCTCTTTGCCTGAAGAGATCAGGAACTATATATCAGAGGGCACGATCTCCATGGGGCATGGGCGTGCATTGCTAGGATTAAAGAAAAAAGAGCTGCTTAAGTCTGTCATAGATAAAATCCTCAAAGAAACGATGAACGTTCGGCAGCTGGAGAATTATATCCATCAGTTGAATGATACTGTTTCACGTGAAACGAAGAATGCCAAACAACCAAAAAAAGATATATTCATCAAACAAAGAGAGTCCATACTACGGGAGAAACTTGGGACCAGCGTGACCATAAAACAAAGCAAGAAAAAAGGGAAGATAGAAATAGAATTCTTTTCAAAAGAAGATTTAGATAGAATACTAGACTTAATCGACCAAGAAAACATCTCCTCATAGGAACCATGGATTCTAATGTTTCTTGTCCCACTATGTATGCATAAAAAATAAAGGAAGGGATGTCCCTTCCTTTATTTTTTATAAGTATCATTATTAAAGTGTTTTTTCCTTTTTGAATGACCAGGTAAATGGGGTGATGGATGGCTTGGCAGGATAATGTCGTTGTGCTTCATGAATGCCCTCGGCTATAGTTTTGGCCATTTTTAAAACCAGGTTAAGCCGTGTGTTCTGTAGGACCATGAATTCCATGAACCCACTGACATTCACGATGCCTGTAATATGGGCATGCCCAACGGCTGGTAGGTCTTTATTGACACCCGCACCAGGTTTCACTGGTCCTTTACCGAGTTGGACAATCCCCACGCTCTTTAGTTTACCTAAGCAGGCATCTATGCCAACGATAAATGCATTCACATGGACTTTTTTGATTTCATCTAACTTTTCCTGCAGGTTCATCGCATGTATAGGGCTATCGAGTGTCCCATACACATGGAATGAAGAAGCACCTAGTTCGGACTTTTCTTGAAGTAGGGTACCGACAAGTGGACCGAGGGAATCACCAGTAGAACGATCTGTGCCAATGCAGACAAAAACGATAGGCTGAAGCTTTCCTGAAGGCAAGAGATTGAGTAATTCCTGGGAAATTTGATTGGTTGCGTCCGCATCTTCATGCAGGATACGACTTAATCTAGTTTTGTTATTAAATAGATTAGAATTAAGATTCATCGGCTCCACTCCTTTACTTTGTTTTGTGTTAACAGTATACGGTTGAAAAGGAAAAAATATACGGGATATAGGTTAAATTGAGGGGGGAATTAATTATTAAGAACAGCTAATTGGCTGAAGGGCAAATGTGAATCTGTCCTTTCCTCTACCTCGTTGCTAGTTGCATAGCGATTTATAGTAAAAAGATCATGTTTTGAAATGGAAAAAAATTTCTAATTTCTTTACTATATACCCATGTTATTTTTATACAGAAACCTTTAATTTAATGATATTACAAACAAAACTTCTCCTATACTGGATTACATCCTCGGCCGTAGGGTAGAGAGAATAAGTTCAACAGGAAAAACGGTGGGCCCTTTAGTAATTTGCAAAAGATAGAGTAGGAGGAAAGCATGGAAAACGCTACATATAGTAAAATTACAGAAGAAATTTTGGATGAAAAAGTATGGCTGATGTTAGGTGAGGGGATTATTAAAATCTTCCTTGTTCTCCTCTTATCGCGTATTATTATAAGAATAGGAAAGACGGTGCTAAATAAATTTTTTCTGGTCCGAACCAGAACCCCCCTCCGTGTCTCGGAGCGGAGAGAAACGACGCTCATTAAGTTACTCGAGAACGTCATTACATATGTTGTGAATTTCATATCCTTGATTATGATCCTTGAAATTTGCGGACTCGATGTGAAGGCTTTACTTGCTGGGGCTGGAATTATTGGACTCGCAGTAGGGTTTGGAGCCCAAAGTTTGGTCAAGGATATTATTACAGGATTCTTCGTCATTTTCGAGGATCATTTCTCTGTCGGTGATTATATTAAAATCAATACTTTTGAGGGTGAAGTCCTTGAAATTGGGCTACGCACAACCAAGATTAAGAGTAGTAAAGGGGAATTGCATCTCATACCGAATGGGAGCATCACGCAAGTAACAAACTACTCCATATTGAACAGTAAGGCTGTGGTGGACGTGACCATCCCTCATGACGGATCCGTTGAACTTGCTGAAAAGGTATTAATCCGACACTTAGGTGGTTTAGCGAAAAAATATGATGATTTAGTCAGAAACCCTGAGTTACTGGGAATCGAGACAATTACTCCAGAAGAAATCGTATTGCGTGTGACGGCTGAAACAAAGCCAATGCGCCATTCTGAAATGAGTAGGATATTGAGGAAAGAAATCAGTACTGCCCTTGAAGAAAGTGGAATCCAATCTACTTACAAAGGCAGTGAGTCATAAAAGCTGGGGGGCCACATGTTTATGGAAGAAAAAGAATTTGCATTGAATGATGTTGTCGAAATGAAAAAGCCACACCCATGTGGAATCAATAAGTGGAAAATCATCCGATTGGGCATGGATATCCGGATTAAATGTGAAGGTTGTGGACACAGCGTAATGTTGCCCCGGCGTGAGTTTTCCAAGAAAATGAAAAAAGTTTTACTAAAGCATGAGGAGTGATCATGCTTTTTCCATGTATAGATGGCATTTCTGTCTCTCAATGATTTACTTGTCTTTTCAGGAAGTGAAATCTATAATTGGGAAAGGTTTAGGTATTGGGTGTATCTTTAGTAATGATTTATCTAGTAACACTATGAACGAATTATCTTGAAGGAGTGAAATATAAATGGCTTTAACAGCTGGTATAGTCGGTTTGCCTAACGTAGGTAAATCCACTTTGTTTAATGCAATTACTCAGGCAGGTGCGGAATCGGCGAATTACCCTTTCTGTACAATCGACCCAAACGTCGGAATTGTAGAAGTACCCGATTATCGTCTGCAAAAATTGACTGAACTGGTCCAACCGAAAAAAACCGTGCCAACAGCATTTGAGTTTACAGATATTGCTGGGATTGTAAAGGGAGCGAGTAAAGGGGAAGGTCTAGGCAATAAATTCCTATCGCATATCCGCCAAGTAGATGCGATTTGTCAGGTTGTTCGTTGCTTCGCTGATGATAACATCACTCACGTTTCAGGAAAAGTAAATCCGATTGATGATATCGAAGTCATCAATCTTGAATTGATTCTTGCTGACCTTGAATCTGTGGACAAGCGCATCGATCGTGTTGGAAAGATGGCTAAACAAAAAGATAAGGGTGCCGTGGCCGAACATGAGATTCTTGTTGCATTG
This sequence comes from Peribacillus suis, assembly GCF_059384845.1. Taxonomy (NCBI): domain Bacteria; kingdom Bacillati; phylum Bacillota; class Bacilli; order Caryophanales; family Bacillaceae; genus Peribacillus; species Peribacillus suis. Next base: position 4,201,156 of record NZ_CM182019.1, on the reverse strand, counting down.
AAAGAAGCTTTAGAAGCTGAAAAGCCTGCCCGCTCAGTCGATTTCACTGAGGAACAGTTGAAAATCGTGAAAGGCATGCACCTCCTAACAGCGAAACCAATGCTTTACGTGGCAAATGTAAGTGAGGATGAAGTGGCAAATGCGACTGATAATGAGTTCGTGCAACAAGTCCGGGAATACGCCGCGACGGAAAATGCAGAAGTTATCGTAATTTGCGCCAAAATCGAAGAGGAAATAGCCGAGCTTGAAGGTGAAGAAAAGGAAATGTTCTTATCTGAGCTAGGCATCGAAGAGTCAGGTCTTGATAAATTGATCCGTGCTTCATACAATCTATTAGGGCTGGCCACTTACTTTACGGCTGGAGTGCAGGAAGTGCGTGCCTGGACGTTCCGTAAAGGTATGAAGGCTCCTCAATGTGCGGGTGTCATCCATACAGACTTCGAACGTGGCTTCATTCGTGCCGAAGTCGTCGCTTATGATGATTTGCTAGAAGCAGGTAGCCATAGTGCAGCAAAAGAAGCAGGAAAAGTACGACTAGAAGGTAAAGAATATATAGTGAACGACGGAGACGTTGTCCACTTCCGCTTTAACGTATAATATAAAAGGACTCCGCAGATTCATTCTGCGGAGTCTCTTTATACTCTAGGAAGATACATTCGACGCTCGTTGCAAACCTAGTTTAACTATGCTATAATTTATTCTTGTGAGTAATTATAAAAAATTGCTCCTTGCCCAAATGGGCCGCTTAGACCAAAAGGAGGTGACAGTGATGAGAAAATACGAAATTATGTATATCATCCGTCCAAACATTGAGGAAGAAGCTAAAAAAGCTTTAGTTGAACGTTTCAACACAATCCTTACTGATAATGGTGCGGAAGTAGAAGCAAAAGAATGGGGTAAACGCCGTCTTGCATACGAAATCAATGATTTCCGTGATGGTTACTACATGCTTCTTAAAGTTAACGCTGAAAGTGCTGCGATCCAAGAATTCGATCGTCTTGCTAAAATCAGTGAAGACATTATCCGTCATATGGCTACTAGAGAAGACGTTTAATTCAATATTTAATATAAATTCTAATCTAGCTTCTTGTAAGCAAGGTTGAAAACTAGGGGTTGATTCTGATGATGAATCGCGTAGTTTTGGTAGGACGCTTAACTAAAGATCCTGAATTACGATATACACCTAATGGAGTTGCAGTGGCTACCTTTACTTTAGCAGTGAATCGTACTTTTACGAATGCACAAGGTGAACGTGAAGCGGACTTCATTAATTGTGTAGTTTGGCGTAAACCGGCAGAAAATGTGGCTAACTTCTTGAAAAAAGGTAGTTTAGCTGGCGTGGATGGACGTGTCCAAACGCGTAATTATGAAGGACAAGACGGCAAACGCGTGTATGTGACGGAGATTCTGGCTGAGAGTGTTCAGTTCCTTGAACCACGAAGCAGTTCAGCGGGTGAAAGAAATGATGGCGGTTCTTACGGTGGCGGTCAAAAAAGCTATAACAACAATAATGGCAGCAATGATCAAAATTCGTATGGACAAAATCCTAATCAGAATCAACGGAGTAACAACAACTACACTCGTGTAGATGATGATCCATTTGCAAATGACGGTAAAACCATCGACATTTCAGATGACGATCTTCCGTTTTAAACAGCTGTTTAAAACGAAAATCCTAAAGCAGGGAGGGAAATTATTATGGCAATGGGTGGACGTAAAGGACGCGGTAAGCGTAAAAAGGTTTGTTATTTCACATCAAACGGTATCACTAAAATTGATTACAAAGATACAGACCTTCTTAAAAAATTCGTCTCAGAACGCGGTAAAATCTTACCACGTCGTGTGACTGGCACTAGCGCTAAATATCAACGTAAATTAACGATTGCTATTAAACGCTCACGTACTATGGCATTACTTCCATACGTATCAGGTGAATAATAACAACGGAGCGCATTGAGGAGAAATCCTTGATGTGCTTTTTTGTATATTTGCCCAAATGGTCCTTTTTTATTTGAAAAAACGATGCGAGCCCCAACTTCCTTCATCTTCGTTCTACAGTTTCTACGTGATTTGCTCCATTTCAGCTAGTTATTGTATTTAAAATTCGTGATCGGCCTGTTTTGCAAAAAAAATTTAACTAACAATGAAGAGAACTCCTATTTTTAAAGCTGATTTATCTGGAAAAAAGAATGGGAAGTTTGAAATATCCTGGGCTTAACGGATACAATATGTAGAGAAAGATACTTCATGATTTTATGATAGGGGGGATTCGGTTGAATAGTGGTAGAAAAATCGCTGAGGGCGGTGCTCTTTTAGCGTTATATTGTATATTATTACTCATTACAATATATATTCCTTTGTTGGGATTTATAACTTTTTTCTTTTTGCCGATTCCTTTCATTCTGGTGACCAGTAAGCAAAAGCTTTCGTGGTCAGTTGGATTCTTGTTTGTTGGATCGTTATTAACCATTTTAATCGGTAGCGTCTTATCCTTGCCAATGACCTTGCTAATGGGGGCGACGGGCATTGTGATTGGTTCCTTCCTGAAAAGGGATAAACCGATGACCCCTATGTTCATCAGTGCTGTCCTTACGTTCCTAGGTGGGATATTAGTGACCTATGCTGCCACAGTAGTGTTATTTGGAGTTAATTACATAGAAGAAACCATGACGGTAATGGAGGAATCCATTGATTCTTCTGCGAAAATCATGGAATCATTTGGTCAGGCCCCAACTGAAAAGATAATCCAAGGCATGCACGACTCGATAAGTACCTTGACTACGCTGATTCCGAGCTTGCTCGTGATTACATCTATCATCATGGTATTATTGATATTCTTAGCGGCCCACCCCATACTTAAAAGGTTCAGTGATAAATCCCTGAATTGGCCTCGTTTCCAAGATCTTCGCCTTCCAAAAAGCCTTTTATGGTATTATTTAATTACAATGCTTTTGGCTCTTTTTGTGAATATGGACAACAAAGATTTTGTATATATGGCCATAACGAACCTATTTTTCATTCTTCAATTTTTCATCATGATTCAAGGCTACTCACTCATATTTTATTTCAGCGATGTCAAAGGCTGGGCTAAGGCTATACCCGTTTTGATAGTGGTTGCCTCATTGTTGCTGCCGATATTCGCAATCCTCATCCGTTTTTTAGGTATAATAGATTTAGGATTCCCTTTTCGGGAGACGATCAAGAAAAAGGAATAGTCTGTTAAACAGATGCTTTTAGGAGCTGAAAATATGCCATCTTATTTAAAGGATTATTCGGTTAAGGCCCTGCTATACGGGTTGCTCGTTGCAGGATTGATATTTTTGGGCGTACTGGCTTACTATAATTGGGTTATTGCACTAATTGGATTGTTGATTCAAGCCGGTTTGTTTTATTTAATATTGAAAATGGAAAAAAGAAAACAAATTAAGACCGAAGAATACATCACGACGTTATCCTACCGGTTAAAAAAGGTGGGAGAGGAAGCCTTATTGGAAATGCCGATCGGGATCATGCTCTTTAATGATGATTTTTATATTGAGTGGACCAATCCATTCCTCGCCTCATGCTTTAGTGAAGACTCACTGGCAGGAAGGTCTCTTTATGATATGGCGGATTCACTTGTCCCGCTCATTAAGCAGGAGATTGAAACAGAGACCATTACGCTTTATGACCGGAAATTCAAAGTGGTCCATAAACGCGAGGAACGCCTTCTTTACTTTTTCGATGTAACGGAGCAAGTGGAAATCGAAAAACAATATGAAGAAGAGAGAACGGCCATTGCGATCATTCTGCTGGATAATTACGATGATTTGACGCAGGGAATGGAAGACCAACGTAAAAGTAGTATAAATAGCTTGGTTACCTCGTTGCTGGATAAGTGGGCAAGGGATAATGGGGTATTTTTCAAGAGGGTTTCTTCTGAACGGTTTATTGCGGTCTTTAATGAACATATCCTGCAGCAGCTGGAAAATGATAAATTTTCAATCCTGGATGAAATCAGGGAAACGACCGCTAAACAGAATGTCCCTTTGACGCTTAGCATTGGAGTGGGATCTGCTGTTTCCTCCCTTCCAGAGCTGGGGACGCTTGCTCAATCTAGCCTCGATCTGGCCCTGGGCCGCGGTGGGGACCAAGTAGCGATTAAACAGGCAAGCGGGAAAGTGAAATTCTATGGCGGTAAAACCAACCCTATGGAAAAGCGTACGAGGGTGCGTGCACGCGTCATTTCTCATGCCTTAAAGGATATCGTCCTAGATAGCGATAAAGTCATTGTCATGGGCCATAAAAATCCCGATATGGATGCCATAGGTTCTGCCATAGGCATTTTGAAAGTGGCTCAGATGAATGAACGTGAAGGGTATATAGTAATCAATACAAACGAGCTAGACAGTAGCGTCTTGCGTTTGATGGAAGAAATCAAAAATAAAGAGGATTTATATGGGCGATTTATAAGCCCTGACGATGCACTCGAGATGGTCACGGACGAGACGCTACTCGTCGTCGTCGATACCCACAAGCCTACAATGGTGATAGAAGAACGATTATTGAATCGGATTGATAAGGTGGTCGTCATTGATCACCATCGTCGTGGTGAGGAATTCATCAAAAACTCCCTGCTTGTCTATATGGAGCCCTATGCATCTTCGACAGCTGAGCTGGTGACGGAGCTACTTGAATATCAGCCAAAACGCAGTAAAATTGATATGCTGGAGTCGACGGCGCTACTTGCTGGGATCATTGTCGATACGAAAAGTTTCACTTTACGAACCGGTTCACGTACCTTCGATGCAGCTTCTTATTTACGGGCCCATGGAGCGGACACGGTACTGGTACAGAAATTCCTAAGGGAAGATGTGGACACGTATATCAAGCGATCCAATTTAATTAAAGAAGTTGCGTTTTATAAAAAGGGTCTTGCGATTGCTTCCGCAAAATCCGAACAGACCCATAATCAGGTCCTGATCGCCCAGGCCGCTGATACGCTTCTGATGATGGATGGTGTTACCGCTTCCTTCGTTGTGGCTAAACGGTCTGAGGATACAGTTGGCATAAGTGCCCGTTCCCTAGGTGATGTCAACGTACAGGTTATCATGGAAACATTGAATGGCGGCGGTCATTTAACGAATGCCGCCACACAGATGGTCTGCTCCATTGAAGAAGCGGAGAGCCAGTTGAAAGCAGCAATTGATGAATATTTAGAAGGAGGACGAAAAGAATGAAAGTTATATTTTTAAAAGACGTTAAAGGTAAAGGGAAAAAAGGGGAAGTCAAAAACGTTGCGGATGGGTATGCCCATAACTTCCTGATTAAGCAAGGATTGGCAATCGAGGCGAATAACTCCAATGTAAAAACTTTGGAAGCTCAGAAAAACAAAGAAGATTCCCTGGCTGCCGAAGAACTTCAGCATGCAAAAGACTTGCAGGTGGAAATTGAAAAATTGACTGTCGAATTATCCGCTAAAGCCGGTGAAGGCGGGCGTTTATTCGGTTCTATCACGACGAAGCAAATAGCTTCAGAACTTCAGAAAAAGCATGGTATTAAAATCGATAAACGTAAAATGGAGCTTGCCGAAGGAATTCGCTCATTGGGGCATACGAAGGTTCCTGTGAAGCTACATCCAGAGGTTACAGCGACTTTAACTGTGCAAGTGAAAGAAATTAACTAATTTTAGTGGTTTCATATCTGAAAAAAATTGATAGAATAGAGAGAGACGAAAAAAATGTGATTGGGCTATGTTGTCCTGTCACTTTTTTTCTTTTTCAACTAAATCTACGAATTAATTAATGAAAATATATCCTCTTAGATTGGGAGGTTTTAAGATATGATAGAGCAATTTCAGGATAGAATTCCCCCTCAAAATATAGAAGCGGAACAAGCGGTGCTAGGGGCCATCTTCTTGGAGCCATCTTCGCTGACCGTTACTTCGGAATTGTTGATTCCAGAGGATTTTTATAGAAGTTCGCATCAAAAAATCTTTAACGTCATGATCAAGTTGAATGACGAAGGTAAAGCCGTTGACTTGATTACGGTAACGGAAGAACTTTCCGCCACGAAGAATCTTGAAGAAGTGGGTGGAGTGTCTTATTTAAGCGAACTGGCTGGATCGGTCCCTACTGCAGCCAATATCGAATATTATGCTCGAATCGTGGAAGAAAAGTCATTGCTCCGTCGTTTGATCAGGACAGCAACGAACATCGCCCAGGAAGGCTATAGCCGTGAGGATGAAGTCGAGGAGCTGCTCGGGGAAGCGGAAAAGACGATCATGGAAGTGGCACAGCGTAAAAACGCCGGTTCCTTTCAAAATATTAAGGACGTTTTGGTTCGAACCTATGATAACATCGAGATCCTGACCAACCGCAAAGGGGATGTAACTGGAATCCCGACGGGTTTTGCTGAACTGGACAGAATGACGGCGGGATTCCAGCGGAATGACCTCATCATTGTTGGAGCCCGTCCTTCTGTTGGTAAAACGGCTTTCGCTTTGAACATTGCCCAAAATGTCGCAACCAAAACGGATGAAAACGTCGCGATTTTCAGTCTGGAGATGGGTTCCGAACAGCTCGTCATGCGTATGCTTTGTGCCGAAGGAAATATCAATGCTCAAAATTTAAGGACTGGTGCCTTAACAGATGAAGACTGGCGCAAGCTGACTATGGCAATGGGAAGTTTGTCGAATGCCGGTATCTATATTGATGACACCCCAGGAGTCCGTATTGGGGAAATCCGCTCTAAAAGCCGTCGTTTGAAGCAGGAACATGGTCTTGGGATGATATTGATCGACTATCTACAATTGATTCAAGGAGATGGTCGTTCAGGCGATAACCGACAGCAGGAAGTATCGGAAATTTCCCGTTCACTGAAGGCCCTGGCCCGTGAACTTCAAGTGCCTGTCATTGCCCTTTCCCAATTATCCCGTGGAGTGGAACAACGGCAGGATAAACGTCCGATGATGTCGGATATTAGGGAATCAGGAAGTATAGAGCAGGATGCCGACATCGTAGCATTCCTGTACCGTGATGATTATTATGATAAAGAGTCCGAGAATAAAAATATCATTGAGATTATCATTGCAAAACAAAGGAATGGCCCAGTTGGCACGGTTTCACTGGCATTCGTCAAAGAGTACAATAAATTCGTGAACCTCGAACGGCGATTCGATGATGATTCGATGTCTCCAGGAGCCTAATTGACTTTCTATATTGTTTGGAACAAAGCCCACTATCTCTGGTGGGCTTTTTTTACAATAAGGTGAAAGTTTAAAGGAGTTTGGGCAAAGAATAAGGAGAACCGCCAGGGGAGAAAGTGAGTCCTTGCTAAAGTTGCACGGATTCCTTATTTGGGGATGAAAAAGTGTATAAGTAAAGTATGAAAGTCACTTAATAACGAACAAATTTATTATTAATTTATGTAATGTTCGTATTTTATGTTGACTTCCCTTTGGGATTATTGATAAAATAGGTTTGTTTGATAAGAACCGGTTAAGAATCGGTATTACGTGAACCTTTGGAGGTGCTTTTTTCAGATGTCATCAGTTGTAGTAGTTGGTACACAATGGGGAGACGAAGGTAAAGGTAAGATAACGGACTTTTTATCCCAGAATGCAGAAGCCATAGCTCGTTACCAAGGTGGTAATAATGCAGGACATACGATTAAATTTAACGGAGTAACATATAAACTGCATTTAATTCCTTCTGGAATTTTTTATAGTGATAAGATTTGTGTCATCGGGAACGGAATGGTAGTCGATCCGAAAGCACTTGTAGAAGAGCTTGCTTATTTACATAGTCATGGTGTAAGCACGGATAATCTTCGCATCTCGAACCGTGCTCATGTCATCCTTCCTTACCATATTAAATTGGATGAAGTGGAAGAAGATCGCAAGGGTGCAAATAAAATTGGAACGACGAAAAAAGGAATCGGCCCTGCTTACATGGATAAAGCCGCTCGTAATGGTATCCGTATGGCAGATCTTTTGGACCGTGAAATTTTCGAGGAAAAACTGAATCAAAATCTTGTGGAGAAAAACCGCATGTTTGAACGTTTTTACGAAACGGAAGGTTTTAAAATCGAGGATATTCTTGAAGAATATTATGAGTACGGACAACAAGTGCAAAAGTATGTTTGTGATACTTCCGTTGTATTGAATGATGCACTTGATGAAGGGAAACGCGTCTTGTTTGAAGGGGCTCAAGGAGTCATGCTTGATATCGATCAAGGAACATATCCTTTCGTTACTTCCTCGAATCCAGTCGCAGGTGGAGTAACAATTGGTTCAGGTGTTGGACCAACGAAAATCAACCATGTTGTCGGTGTGTGTAAAGCTTATACAAGCCGTGTTGGCGATGGTCCTTTCCCGACAGAACTACAAGACGAAATTGGCAATCAAATCCGTGAAGTTGGACGTGAGTACGGAACAACTACGGGTAGACCACGTCGTGTCGGTTGGTTTGATGCCGTAGTCGTTCGCCATGCCCGTCGTGTAAGTGGAATCACTGATTTATCGTTAAATTCCATTGACGTGCTTTCAGGACTTGAAACGGTGAAAATTTGTGTAGCTTATGATTATAAAGGTGAAATCATTCATGAAGTGCCGGCTACTTTGAAAGCAATCGGAGAATGTAAGCCCGTTTATGAAGAGCTACCAGGTTGGTCAGAAGACATCACAGGATGCAAATCATTGGATGAATTACCTGCTAACGCCCGTCACTATGTGGAGCGCGTATCTCAATTAGTAGGCATTCCGTTGACTACATTCTCCGTCGGTCCTGACCGCAATCAAACAAACATCGTAAGAAGCCCTTGGCGTTTAGCATAAGAGGTATAAAGAAGTCGACTAAGTGCGGCTTCTTTTTTTACTTAGTTGGTAAAAAAAGACCTGTTTAATTGGAGTTAGATATATATAAAAATATATGAATTTAAATTTATTTTAAAATACTATTGCACAAACCATAAATACTATGATAATATAAAAAGCGTCGTCACAGTAGAACAACGTTAAGCGACATTGCAAGACATACGGATTACATTCATTAGTACGAGCCATTAGCTCAGTTGGTAGAGCATCTGACTTTTAATCAGAGGGTCGAAGGTTCGAATCCTTCATGGCTCACCATTTTTCTCGGCCCATTGGTCAAGCGGTTAAGACACCGCCCTTTCACGGCGGTAACACGGGTTCGAATCCCGTATGGGTCACTTTTCTTCTTAATTATATGTTTGATGGTCCCGTGGTGTAGCGGTTAACATGCCTGCCTGTCACGCAGGAGATCGCGGGTTCGATTCCCGTCGGGACCGCCATTTTATTTTTTACATGATTCTTTCATAATGAAAAATGGAATATTTGGCTCAGTAGCTCAGTCGGTAGAGCAAAGGACTGAAAATCCTTGTGTCGGCGGTTCGATTCCGTCCTGAGCCATTCTTTTGTAAAGTGCCCTAGGGCGCTTTTTTTGTTTGCTTTAAAATTAAACTGTCTTAGCCCTTTAAAGGAAATCTCTTTGATGGCACTTCTGTTAAGTGTTTGTTATTAGATTGTAACAATGTTAATGCCACCCTTAGTAACCATCGACTCGTCACCCCAACCAGGACCTACTTTCCACGTGGAAACCATACCTTCGCTGCTCTTTTGCAAAAAGAGCGATTTGGCACTTGTTGTCACTATTTATACATTTATATTACAATACGAAGTCTATTTCTTGATTTTTTTTTCATTATGGTAAAGTTATGAGTGGAAAAAAAGAAATTAATCATGTGTATATAAATTTTGAAAACAAGGTAATTTATCTTAATTTTTTGATTAGTTTCTTAAGGGGCCCACGGGCCGTTAAGGGGGACAATAAATGTTCAGCTCAAAAGGCAAAGGAAGTTTCCTGTTGATGGTTTCCATCATCTTATTGCTTGCAGGGAATCGTGCTACGGCTGCGGAAATTCAAAAAATCTCCTCCATTCAGCATGTATATGTTGATGACGAGTTCATTGGCAGCGTGAGTGATGAATCCGAAATAGAAAAAATGATACTAGCTAAAATAGTCGAAGCAGAGGCGGATTATCCCGAATACACATTCGATAAGGAAGCACAGATGACATATGTGCAAGAGAATGTATTTAATGCAGAAATAGATGATGAAGAAACCTTAAAGGTACTCGAGGAAGAGTTTGCTGTAAAAGCGGAGGCTTATGAAATCGCCATTGATAATCAAGTAGTTGCTTACGTTCCCTCCAAGGAGGATGCACAGGAGGTTTTAAAAGAGATTCACCTATTATATATAGATGAGGGTGAATTGGCCGAATATGAAGAGAGTCAGGAAGCTGGAGTTTTAAATCAGCCCATGGCTCTATACGAGCAAGGAAGCAGGATAATGTCCATTGAATACTCAAAGCCGATCTCCTGGAAGGAAACGATTATGGAACCGGATAAGCTCATGACTGTGAAGGATGCCATTTCCTTGATAGAAAAAGGAAAGAAGGAAAAAGTCATCTATGAGGCAACTGGAGATGAAGAACTTGAGGAGATTGCCGATCAGTATGATATGTCCCTAGGACAGCTTTTACAGCTTAATTCAGAACTAGAAGAGGGCAAGAGGCTTCATAAAGGGCAAAAGGTCCGTGTGACGGAGGTAGCTCCTTTTGTGAATGTGCTGGTAGAAAGAGAAGTATTGAAAGAAACTGAAATTCCTTTCGAGAGAAAAGTAATAAAGGATAAGAACCTATTGAAGGAAGAATCTGTCGTTGAGCAAGAAGGACAGGAAGGCGTTCAGGCATTCACGTATAAACTCACTGAAACAAACGGTGAGCTCTTAAGTGAAACGATCGTGAAAAAGGAAATTACCGCGGCAACACAAAATGAGATAACTAGAAAAGGCACGAAAATCATTCCTTCAGAAGGGAGCGGAACCTTTGCATGGCCTGCTGATGGGGGCTATATTTCAAGCAAACAAGGACATCGTTGGGGCAAGCTTCATAAGGGAATAGATATTGCTAGGCCAACCACCAGAACTATTACGGCAGCTGATCATGGCACTGTTGAGTTTGCCGGTAACGCCGGGGGTTATGGTAATAAGGTGACCATCAACCATAACAATGGGTACAAGACGGATTATGCTCACTTAGAATCAATAGACATCGAAGCAGGACAGAAGATTGAAAAAGGAATGCCTATTGGTAGAATGGGCTCGACAGGCAACTCCACTGGCGTTCACCTTCATTTTGAAATCTATAAAAATGGTGTTCTCGCAAACCCGTTAGATTATATAAGCCAATAGAAGTCTTCGAGACATTTTTCGAAGACTTCTTCTGCTATCTTCATAGATGAGAATAATAGGTAAAAGATGATTTAATGCCTGTAAAATGATAAAGTAGAAGAGGTACAATGTGCTCGATTTAGGTGTTTTGACCGTTTTTTAGGGAATATATAGTGTGAGGATTTGCATTACTAGTACGAAGGTCAGTATGAACATCAGGACAATACGAATAAACGTCCCGGATAAGGACATGTTTTTTATAGAGTAAAGTTAGCTTTAAAAGGAGATAGGTAGATGGATAAGAAAATTCTAGTAGTGGACGATGAAAAGCCGATTGCAGATATTTTACAATTCAATTTAAAAAAGGAAGGGTACGATGTTTCCTGTGCATATGATGGCAATGAAGCTCTAAAAATGGTGGAAGAGCTTCAACCTGATTTGATTTTACTCGATATCATGCTTCCACAGCGTGATGGGATGGAAGTTTGCAGAGAAGTAAGAAAGAAATATGAAACGCCAATCATCATGTTAACAGCAAAAGATTCGGAAATCGATAAAGTCTTAGGATTAGAGCTTGGTGCGGACGATTATGTGACGAAGCCGTTTAGTACCCGGGAAATAATTGCTCGGGTAAAGGCAAACTTAAGACGTCAACAAGCCGTTCCGGTGCCAGATCAAGAAAATGAGCCAAAAGAAATTACAATAGGCAATCTTACCATCCATCCTGATGCATATGTCGTGTCTAAGCGTGGAGAGACGATCGAGTTAACGCACCGAGAATTCGAGCTGCTTCATTATTTAGCTAAACATATTGGCCAGGTCATGACAAGGGAGCACTTATTGCAAACTGTGTGGGGATATGATTACTTTGGCGATGTCCGAACTGTCGATGTAACCGTTAGACGCCTCCGTGAAAAGATTGAGGATAACCCAAGTCACCCAGGTTGGATCGTAACTAGACGAGGGGTCGGTTATTACCTGCGTAACCCTGAACAGGAGTAATATCTATGAAAAAGGTTGGTTTTTTTCGTTCAATTCATTTTAAATTCGTCCTGATTTATGTGTTGCTTATTTTCGTAGCCATGCAAATAATTGGGGTGTATTTTGTCGGGGAATTGGAAGAAAATCTCGTCGGGAATTTCACAAAGTCGATCAAGGGCCATGTTAACCTGCTTACCTATAGCATTGGGGAAGAAATGGAGAAATCGAGGGGGGAGGAAGACCCTACCCTCGAAGAAGCCATTAATACGGTATTGAAAGATCGCGACAACTCAACGAATGATATTTCGGAAGTGCGCGTTATCGATACCCGCAGCAGGCGGGTGATTGGGACGTCCGATCCCGGTAACCAAGAGATTGTAGGAAAGAAAACGACACTGCCGATCATCAAGAACACGTTGACTTATGGTGGCGAGGATCATGAAATATATAGAGATCCGAATACTGGCAGGCGTGTATGGGTCCTTTCAACACCCATTGAAGCGAATGGTACGGTGATAGGAGCGGTCTATGTCATTGCGGAGATGGAGAATGTCTTCGAACAAATGGATGAAATCAACGCCATTTTCATGACTGGCACGGCCATCGCTCTGGCCATAACAGCCATTTTGGGGATTCTGCTTGCGCGGACCATCACACGGCCAATGTCTGATATGAGGAAACAGGCGTTGGTGATGGCCAAAGGGAATTTCTCACGAAAGGTAAAAGTATATGGCGATGACGAAATAGGGCAGCTAGCCGTTACCTTCAATAACTTGACTAAGAAACTTCAAGAGTCGCAATCGAGTACGGAAGGGGAGAGACGGAAGCTTTCATCTGTTCTCACCAACATGACGGATGGCGTTATATCGACGGATAGGCGTGGCCGGGTGAATTTGATAAATGAACCTGCCGCACAGCTTTTGAATGTCTCACGTGAAGCCGTCATGAACCAACCAATCATCGAATTGTTGGGACTTGAGGAAGAATATAAATTCGAAGATTTACTGGAAGAAAGGGAGTCCATCATCCTTGATTACAGCAAAAAGGGTCAACCGTTTATTTTAAGAGGGAATTTTTCCGTCATCCAAAAGGAAACGGGCTTCGTTAATGGTTTGATTACAGTGCTCCATGATATTACGGAGCAGGAAAAGATAGAAGGGGAGCGAAGAGAGTTTGTCGCTAATGTATCCCATGAGTTGCGTACGCCACTCACGACGATGAGAAGCTATCTCGAGGCATTGGCTGAAGGTGCCTGGAAAGATGAAGAGATTGCCCCTGCCTTTTTAAGTGTCACACAAAATGAAACGGAGCGGATGATCAGGCTTGTAAATGACCTGTTACAGCTTTCAAAAATGGACAGTAAAGATTACCGGCTTAAAACCGGATGGGTGAATCTGAATAAGTTCTATGACCATATTATCGATCGTTTTGAAATGACGAAAAATGACGATATTACTTTTAAAAGAGACATACCAAAGGACGCGTATTTTGTCGACATTGATGAAGACAAGATCACCCAGGTTCTTTATAATATCATCTCGAATTCCTTGAAGTATTCTCCTGAAGGAGGTCAAGTGACATTCCGTATCAGGCCAAAGGAAAACTTTATCGTGATTAGCGTAACCGATCAAGGTGTCGGTATCCCTAAGAAAGTGATCGATAAGATTTTTGACCGATTTTACCGAGTGGATAAAGCGCGGGCAAGGAATCTTGGAGGGACTGGACTTGGGCTGGCGATTGCAAAGGAAATGGTCGTTGCCCATGGAGGCAAAATTTGGGCGGAAAGTGTGGATGGAAAAGGAACTACGGTGTTCTTTACACTTCCTTACGAACAGGAAGAAGAGGATGATTGGGCATGAATTTTGAACGTGCGAAAAGTATCATACTGATTATTTTAGTTGGGACAAGCGTTTTCTTGACATGGAGTATTTGGACGTACGAGCCTGAATATAAAAAAATCGATGAATCCGATCTGATTAAAATCAAGAGTGATGAACAAATTGTCAGTGATGTCATAAAACCCGTCAGTGTTCTTTTTCATCGTAACGGACAGCATTTCCAGACAATCGATCCCGAAAAAATCGAAAGAATGGAGAAAGAGTTTTCCCAATGGACGTTTAGTGATATAAAGCAGATGTCATTGAAGATGATTCAAAGGGACTTCGATGATTTCGTCCATGAGGATAGATCAATCGAGATCAACTTTTCCGATGATGTACCGATGTCTTTATATAAAACGGTACTGGATGTAAAGGACGAAGATATGGCGAGCTTTACCTTTGACCGGATCGTGATCAAGCAGAAGGATATCAGCGGTGACCAATCAGCCGTTTATTTCGTTTCTTATGAACATGAACAAATCCATCAAGGAATGGTCCCTACTAAGGACCTTAGAAAGTTCAGTGAGAAGTTCTATAATAAAAGTTATCCTACCTATACAGCTCATACGTTACATGATAAAAGGACGATTTTTGTTCCGGAAAAGCCCGTGGAAGTCAACCGATATCAATATTATATAGATTATCTGGACGTTAAGAATCTGAAAGATGCCTTATTCAGTAATCCTAAATATGTTCGTCAAGAAACGGTCACCCGAGGCGAGGAATACTCCGACGGAACAAGACTGTTGTCAGTCAACAATGAAAATTATATTCTCTCGTATATAAACCCTGCCCAAAAGAGTAAAGTGTTCGGCAGTTCTAGTGAGCTGTTGGAAAAAAGCATTGATTTCATCAATGATCATGCCGGGTGGGAAGGTAGTAATTACCGATTTGATTATATGTCGGAAAATGAGCAGCGTGTGGTATTCCGTTTATTTATAGATGGTTATCCAGCTTTCAACGAATATGGAATGACTGAAATCGAGCAGATTTGGGGGAAGGAAGATATTTATAGTTATCAACGTCCCTACTTCTCATTGGCTTCCGTCTTGCCATCAGAAGGATCTGTAGTGACCTTGCCTACAGGAAATGAAGTGTTGAACCAGCTGGAAGAGAACGGGAACATCGACCTCGATAGTGTGCAAGATATTTCAATAGGTTATAAGTTAAACAAATCGTTGGACTCTAAACTCGTTACTCTCGTTACATTGGAACCAACTTGGTATTACCGTTCCGGTGAAAAGTGGTTGATTGCGCCTGTTGACGAAAATGCAGGAGGCGATAACGATGGATTGGAATAATACAAAATCCATATTCATAATGGTATTTTTCATATTGAATATATTTTTACTGTATCAGTTTCTTGAGAAAATCAATGATAACCAATATGAATTCATTGCAGAGTCTTCCTATGAGGAAGTTCTAAAAGAAGACGAGATCAAAACCATTCCGCTCTCGAAGCAAAAGGTAAAGGATCAATTCTTAATTGCAAAAAGTAAAACATTTGATAAGAAAGAACTAAAGAATCTAAACAACCAGAAAGTAAATATTATAGATGGGAATAAGCTGGTCGGTTCATTAAAAACGCCCATCAGTTTAGGCAAAGAAATTCATCCCGCGGATGTTACCATATTCCTGAAGGATCACATTTTATACGGAAGTGAATATGGGTTTTGGAGCTATGATAAGGATAATCAAACCATCATTTGCTATCAGGTTTCCGACAATAAGATGTTTTTTAACAACAGTAAAGGAAAGGTCACTTTGTATCTGAATAAGGAAGCCGAAGTGACCTCCTATGAGCAGACATATTTAGTGGGAATTGAAAAGTTCAATAAACCGAAAGAGCTGTATTCCGACCTGGATGCTGTTTATGCCTTATATAGTCATGGTGATATCGTATCAAAAGACGAAGTTACGGACGTAAAGCTTGGATTTTATAATTCGTTGCAAACCACATCGTTCTCACATCTTCTTGTACCGACATGGTGGGTAGTCGTGAACGATGAAACGGATTTATTCGTAAATGCGTTCGATGGCGAAGTGATTGAGTTAAATACAGAAGAAAAAATACTGGAGTGAGTATAGATGACTATGCATTTTAGTGTACTCGCAAGTGGGAGTACGGGAAATGCCTTGTTCGTGGAGACGGAGGACCAATCTTTCCTTGTCGATGCGGGATTGAGTGGGAAAGCCTTGGAAGGATTATTTCAGGATATCGGCCGAGATATGTCCAAGCTTTCTGGAATCCTGGTTACGCATGAACATAGCGACCACATTAAAGGTCTGGGAGTCGTCGCTAGAAAACATAAGCTCCCCATATATGCGAATACAAAGACATGGCAAGCAATGGAGCGTTCCATCGGGGAGATTTCTCCTGAACAGAAATTCGCCTTTGAAATGGAACAAGTCAAAACCTTTGGAAGCCTTGATATTGAATCCTTTGGTGTATCTCATGATGCCGCCGAGCCGATGTTTTATGTGTTCCATCAGGGAGGAAAAAAACTTGTGGTCATAACCGACACAGGTTATGTCAGCGATCGGATGAAAGGCATCATCACGAATGCCGATGCCTATGTGTTTGAGAGCAACCATGATGTGTCCATGCTTCGGATGGGTCGATATCCATGGAGCATCAAACGCCGGATTTTAAGCGATGTTGGACATGTATGCAATGAAGATGCTGCTCTTGCCATGAGTGAAGTGGCAGGGGACAAGACGAAACGGATATACTTAGCCCATTTAAGTATGGATAATAATATGAAAGACCTTGCAAGAATGTCAGTGGAGCAAACCTTAAAAACGAAAGGGATTATTGTTGGCGAGCAGTTTTCGCTCTACGATACGGATCCCAAAAGACCAACAGAGCTTGTTACACTATAATGAGTAAAGGAATGAGTGGGGAAACCTGCTTCATTCCTTTTTTATTTTTAATGGGTTAGTTAGTAAGGGGATTAAAAAGGGTATTGGTTGGTTAGTACTGAATGAATAGAAAAATGATGATAAAAAAAGAGGCAGAATGCACATAACCCTGTCAAGTAGACAATAAAAAAAGAGTATTTCAAGCTGCGGCCTTTTCTCGATATTCAATCGGGGAAAGGCCGTTAAATTTTTCTTGGAAGCGATCCGTATTGTAGAATTCTATATACTCCTGAATAGCTATATAAGCTTCCTCTGTTGTTTTTAGGCTTACCAAATATAACTTCTCTGTTTTTAAATGCGAGAAGAAACTTTCTATACAAGCGTTATCATGACAATTGCCACGACGAGAGTGGCTTCCTTGGATACCGAGTTCTTTTATCTGCTTTTCGTATGATTTCGTCGTATATTGGAATCCTTGATCAGAGTGAAGAAGGGCACCCTTTTCGAATGACTTATCCCTTAACTGATTCAACGTATTATGAACCAATTCAAGATCGTTTCGAGAAGAAACTTCCCATGCGACAATTTCATTATTATACAAATCTAAAACGGCAGATAAGTAGGCAAACGTGTCTCCAATCCGCACATAGGTTATATCTGTTACTAACTTTTGAAACATGGACTCTGCATAGAACTCACGGTTTAAAACATTCTTAAATACTACGGATCCTCTTCTACCATAGAAAGGGCGTTTCTTTCGAATTACAGATGTAACTCCCAATTCTCTCATCAAGCGACGCACACGCTTATGATTTACAACGATTCCCTCTCTAAATAAAGCTCGAGTCATTCGCTTATATCCGTAGTATGGATGTATCTTATGAATGGCTAATATATGTTCTTTTATCCATAGGTTTTTCTCAAGTCTTAGAGATCGTTTAGACTGAGTCTTCCGCCATTTATAATAACCAGATCTTGAAACTTCACCGATTTTTATTAGCCACGTGAGTGGGTGTACTTTCCTCAATTCATCAATCACTTGAAACCTTTCGGCTTTCAGGACCATTCCTTCCCATGTAGATTTGGATTGCGCTTTTTTAAATAGTCCACCTGCGCTTTCAGATAAGCATTTTCTTCTTCTACACTAGTAAAATTCTTACGGTTCCATACACCACGTTGGTCTTCAAAAGGCTCATTATTCTGCACTTTCTTTACCCAATTCGCTATTTGTGCATCACTTTTGATACCAAATCGCTCACGAAGCCGACGATATGACCAGCCTTCCTCTAACTTCAAACGAACAACTTCTCGCTTTAATTCTTCTGTATATGTTTGAAAGATTTGCCCCTTTTTTGCCATAGAAAAATCCCCTCCCAGATAGACTGTTAAGAACATTTTATCATGTTCTCTTTTTACTCCGTCTACCTGTAGGGGATAATACCAGAAAGCTAAATATGGCATACATTTTTTTAGATATTTCTTGTTAATTGAGTATAATTAAGGGTGGATATCAAACACTAGTAATTGCTATAATTCATTCCTAAAAAGAGAGGATGGAGCGGTCTTGGAGAACGAAGAGAACCAAAATAAACAGAAAAAAGGAAGCCGTACAGGTTATTTTCTGTCAGGCTTAGGAGGCGCCATCATTGGGGCTCTGCTGATTTTATTAGCATTCCCGGGCGGTGGGGTATTAAATGATGAAACAAACCCAAACCAGACGGAAAATTCAACGGATGGTGAAGAGGCCAAGCCAATTCAGCAGAAAGTTTCCGTAGAGGTCACAAGTGCTGTCACGGGTGCGGTTGATAAGGCAAGCGATGCAGTTGTTGGCATCTCCAATATTCAGGAAACTTCCTTCTGGGGCGGAAAAGGCAACGAAAGCAGTTCAGCCGAAGCGGGTACTGGATCTGGAGTCGTATATAAAAAGGATGGTGGCAAAGCCTATATTGTCACGAACAATCATGTTATCGAGAATGCTAATGAGTTAGAGGTCACGTTAAGTGATGGAACCAAGCTACCTGCCGAGCTACAAGGAAGTGACCCTTGGACGGATTTAGCTGTCGTGGTAGTGGAAGCGGATAAAGTTAAGACGGTAGCAGAGTTTGGCACAACCGAAAAATTAAAGCCAGGTGAACCAGTCATAGCGATCGGTAACCCATTAGGACTTCAATTCTCTGGATCCGTTACACAAGGAATCATCTCAGGAGTAGAGCGTACCATTGAAGTGGATATCGATGAGGACGGGCAGGTAGACTGGAATGCAGAAGTTATCCAAACCGATGCGGCAATTAACCCAGGAAATAGTGGCGGGGCCCTCGTGAACATGTCCGGTCAGGTCATTGGGATCAATTCCATGAAGATTGCGGAAAATGCTGTAGAAGGCATTGGTCTATCCATCCCGATTGATTCAGCGATTCCTATTATCAGTGATATTGAGAAATATGGTGAAGTGAAACGTGCCTACTTAGGCGTCAACCTGGCATCAGTGGAGGAAATTTCACAGTATCATCAGCAGAATACATTAAAATTGCCAAACAAAGTAACATCTGGTGTGGCTGTGACTGGCGTTCAAAGTAACTCACCAGCGGCAAAAGCAGGCCTAGAGGAATTTGATGTAATTGTTGGTATGGATAATGAAAAAATTCATGATATCGTTGAATTGAGGAAGTACCTGTACAATGAAAAGAAAATTGGCGACACTGTAAAAATCACTTATTACCGAGATGGGAAAAAGGAAACCGCAGAAATTAAGCTTTCAAGTGGAGAAATCTAAAAGCAATAAAGCAGGGGAGTTTTGCTTTCCCTGTTTTTTTGCTTGTGTTTTTATTATCGTTTGATACCATTACTTGTGGATATTTTGCCGAATATGATGAATACTAAACGAATTGTGGATAAGTGGCATCAAAAGATTGGCCAATAAAAAATGAAAAGGAGAATGAGGAATGAACCTATATTGTTGTCAGGAACACGTTGATATGGCGCTCGATGAAGTTGTATATGAGTGTGAAACGTATCCGTTATTAACGCTGGTTTCAGAAGAAAATAAGTTATCAACAACCTGTGAATATTGTCGAAACGTGGCAATATATCTAGTAGGGAACTAATATTCCCATACAAGATGTGGATAGAAATTGTGGATATGTGGATAAGTTTTGTGGATAACCTGTTCGTAACCTATTTTGAAAGACTAAAATACTGGAAAAAGTCATAACAAAAAACCACCGGCACTTTCTTTTAGAAGGGCTGGTTTTTTGTTATTTAGGAAGCAAATATAGTCCAATATTCTTTATAGGTAAGTCTCTTAAATCTTAACTTTTGGATTTGGAAAGGATTTGCTTGTTTTGTTTATGGGTCTCTCTAAGGTATGATAATAGGAGGTACTTCCAACAATTGAACTAAAAACATATGGAAAGTCAGAGGATATATATGAAGATAACGATCATTACGGTTGGCAAGCTCAAAGAAAAATACTTAAAGCAAGGAATGGCCGAATATACAAAACGGCTAGGAGCCTATGCTAATATAGATTTTATAGAAGTGCCTGATGAAAAGGCACCAGAAAACTTGAGTGCAGCGGATATGGATATCGTCAAGCAAAGAGAAGGTGAACGGATCTTGGCGAAAATTAGCCAGGATACTTATGTGATTACGCTTGAAATCAATGGGAAACAGCTCACTTCTGAGCAACTTGCGACCCATATTGACCAACTTGCCACTTATGGAAAAAGCAAACTTGCCTTTATTATTGGTGGTTCACTGGGGCTTAGTGCCGATGTGATTTCTAGAAGCGATTATGCCCTTTCTTTTTCTAAAATGACCTTTCCGCATCAACTCATGAAGTTAGTTTTGTTGGAACAGATCTATCGGGCGTTTCGGATAAATAGAAATGAGCCATACCATAAATAATCACCCAATCGATGATGGGTGGTAGCGTTAGCTAGGTAAAGAATTTAATCTTAACGTTATGAAAAGAGGGTAACCATATGAATAAAGAGTCCATTTATGGATTAACATTTGAACAATTGACAGCTTGGCTTTTGGAGCATGGCCATAAAAAATTCCGGGCAACCCAAGTCTGGGAATGGCTTTATCGGACGCGCGTTACGGATTTCTCTGATATGACAGATGTTAATAAAGAGTGCATTCAACTGCTGGAAGAAAACTTTGTCATCCAGACTTTGACTGAACATGTTAAACAGGAGTCGGCGGATGGGACAATCAAGTTTCTATTCAAATTACTGGATGGTAACCTGATTGAAACGGTCATGATGCGCCATAAGTATGGGATATCCGTTTGTGTCACTACCCAAGTAGGCTGTAATATAGGCTGTAGTTTTTGCGCAAGCGGTTTATTAGCGAAGAGCCGTGACTTAACTGCTGGAGAAATAGTGGAACAGATCATGAATGTTCAACTCCATCTTGATCAGTTGGGACAAGGGGATATCGTCAGTCATGTAGTCGTAATGGGGATTGGCGAGCCTTTTGATAATTTCGATAATATGATCGACTTTTTGAAGGTCATCATGGACCATAAAGGGTTGGCTATTGCAGCAAGACGCATTACTGTTTCCACGAGTGGGCTGGCTAATAAAATCTATGAATTCACCGATACTCAATTACAGGTTAATTTGGCCATTTCTTTACATGCCCCGAATAATGAACTAAGAACGAGAATCATGAAAATAAATCGTGGCATTCCAATCGAAAAATTAATGAAGTCATTGGATTATTACTTGGAAAAAACGAATCGTAGAATTACGATTGAGTATATCCTATTGAGGGACGTCAACGATCATCGAGAAGAAGCCGAACAACTTGCCGAATTGCTTGATGACAAGAAACATCGTTTATATGTAAACTTGATTCCATATAACCCTGTAGATGAACACAGTCAATATCAAAGAAGCGAGAAGGAGTCAGTGCTAGCATTTTATGATACGCTGAAAAAACGAGGCGTGAATTGTAAAATCCGTCAGGAACATGGTACGGATATAGATGCTGCCTGTGGTCAGTTAAGAAGTAAACAAATCAAAAAAGCAGAGGCCAACTGAGAAAGGCCCCATGTATAGAAAAAACAGTATGTTTTTGCACACATACTGTTTTTTTATGCTGAAAGATGAACGGCCATGCTTCTAAAAACAAGAAAAATGGGGCTGTAAGGATACAGCCTCATTTAAATGAGAAGTTGATTATTTAGCGATTTCTTTTACAGAAGCGATTTCATATGTGACAATTTCGCTACCGATAATTGGTGATTCTTTTTTAGCTTCATCTGAAGAAGGTTCTGGACGTTTATGTGCAGCTTTAAACGCGTCACTGTTTCTCCATGCAGTAAAGCTGTCCATGTTTTCCCAGTACATATTCACGTTTAGTTCGTCGTAGTCCGTTAAGTTTTGTGTTAACAATACTTCAACTTTAACGAAGCCTTCTGTCGTATCTAGAGGGCCTGGTGCCGTAAAGCCTGGTGCCATTACTGCTCCCATTCCTTTTTTTACTTTGATTTTATTTGCTACGATTATCATCATTAATCTCTCCTTTTAAGGTTATTTAACTGATTCATTACATACATATTTTAGCACATTATTAAGCTTATAATCCATTTTGATTAATCAATAACTGTTGATAATGAATTCTATACTGGATTTGCTGTTTTGAGTATATATCGAACCATCTTATTATTTGTCTTTCAAAAAGTATTATACCCGGATGGCATGAAGGGAAGTCTTTTTAAGCGGGAATTGGTTTAGGAATTATAAGGTTTATTGATGCATATCGCGTATAATAGAATTTAGTATAAGGAAATAACAATTACGGAAACAATAAAGCAAGATACTAAACAATAAAAGAGGCTGTTATATGACGGAAATTAAGTTTATTGATTATAAATTAAGTGATGAAATAGTTCGGGCGTTGGAAAGCCTAGGCTATCAGCATCCAACGGAAGTGCAACGTGAAGTGATTCCTGTTGCTTTGCAAAAAAGGGACCTGGTCGTGAAGTCGCAAACGGGAAGCGGAAAAACGGCTGCATTCGGCATACCGCTCTGTGATATGGTCGATTGGCAGGAGAATAAGCCACAGGCGCTCATTTTAACACCAACGCGAGAGCTTGCCGTACAGATTAAGGAGGACATTACGAATATTGGTCGATTTAAACGGATTAAAGCAACTGCGGTATATGGGAAGTCTCCCTTTGCCCAGCAAAAAGCGGAGTTGAAGCAAAAGAGCCACGTGGTTGTGGGTACGCCTGGACGTGTCCTTGATCATATTGAAAGAGGTACATTCGCTTTAGACCGATTATCCCATTTGGTAATCGATGAAGCCGATGAAATGTTAAATATGGGATTCATCGAGCAAGTGGAAGCCATCATTAAAGTACTGCCGCAGGATCGTGTGACGATGCTGTTTTCCGCTACTTTACCAGATAGCATTAAAAAACTGTGCCATAAATATATGAAGGAACCTTTGGATATTGAAATAAAGGCAACCGGCTTAACGACTGAAAAAATCGAACATGCTGTTATTGAAGTCAAGGAAGATGACAAGTTTACCCTGCTTAGAGATGTTACGATTGTCGAAAATCCAGATAGCTGCATCATTTTCTGTCGCACAAAAGACAAGGTCGACCAAGTATGTGAGCAGTTAGTGGAATTAGAGTATCCATGCGATATGATTCATGGAGGGATGCTTCAGGAGGACCGCCTGGCAGTGATGGACGAGTTCAGAAGAGGTGAATTCCGCTATCTAGTCGCGACCGATGTAGCGGCACGTGGAATTGATATTGATAATATTACCCATGTCATCAATTATGACCTACCACTTGAAAAGGAAAGCTATGTCCATCGTACAGGTAGAACAGGACGTGCGGGTAAACAGGGGAAGGCAATCACATTTGTGACTCCATTCGAAGGTAAGTTCCTCACCGAGATTCAAAGCTATATCGGATTTACGATCCCTACCATGCCGGCTCCATCAAAAGAATATATCTTGGACATGAAGAATGATTTTGAAGCGAAGCTAAAGACACGGCCAAAAATTAAAAAAAGTAAAAGTGAACAGCTTAACAGACAAATTATGAAGCTGTATTTTAATGGCGGCAAGAAAAAGAAAATCAGGGCCGTAGATTTCGTGGGTACCATTGCAAAAATAGATGGAGTAAATGCAGAGGACATCGGCATTATAACCATTCAGGATAATGTTTCCTATGTAGAGATATTGAATGGAAAAGGTCCGCTGGTCTTGAAAGTGATGAAGAATACGAAAGTCAAAGGCAAGGTTTTGAAGGTTTCCGAGGCAAATAAACGATAAATGGCAGGAAGAATCGGAAAAGACGTACATATATCTTTTCTGATTCTTGTAAGGCCAGGTTCGCTCTAATACTAGTGAAACAACGGAAACATTCACCTTTCTTACGGAGTGGCACATCAGAAGCTACCCGGAGACTTCACTGGACATCCTATCCTTGGTTTTCCCGCGAAAAACATGTGCGAAGATACAAAGAACCTTATTACCGTGAGTTACATAGTGTTAGCAATTGATATAAAGGTCGTCCTAAGGGATGATCTTTTTTTGTGTGCAGTTTTAATTTATGGGAAAAAATCGTAGCGGGCTTTCTGGTTTAATAGGGGAATGGTTAAAATGGCTCATGAAAGTAAAGAAGTGGATATGACCTATATACTTTATGCCTGTTCAACTATAAAAATTATACCAAAATATTCATAAAATAGGTTGTTTTTGGGTTTGTGGTAGGTCGATTAGAGGTAAATAAAGATAAGTGGAAAAAGAATCCAATACATACCAGTCTAAATCATTGATCTGCATTAACTAATGGTTCTCGGTATTCTTTTTCCCTATCCAAAGATCTCGCTGGAAAGTGTGCGGTCTTTTACTTATTTATAGGGGGGAATTTTGATGGTGTCTAAGTTAAGGGGTATTTCGCTATTGTTTATTTGTATGCTGTTGTTATCTGCATGCAGCAGTTCTAGTGGATCTTCGGAAAAAAAGAGCGATAGCAAGAGTAAGAATAAGGATTTAGAGGTATCCATTGAGGATGCATCTTTTGTGCTACTTGGAAAAGATGATGGTGTGGCTGAAGAAGGTACAGAAAAAGGAGTCCTGGCTGTTAAATTTAAGTTGAGTAATAAATCAAAGGATGGCATTCGACTCTCAACAAGAGATGGATTTAAGTTATACGATGGCGATGAAGAGACAAATGCCATTTCAGATGCATATAACACCAACGTAGGGATTGAGTTTGAGTCTAGTGGCGATTTGGGTGCCGGCAAAACGAAAACGACCACAGGCTTTTTTGAAGTAGAAAAAGATAAAGAGTATGAAATAGGGATAAAAGCGGCTTCAGAAGACTATGAAAAGAAAATTGAAGAAGTGATCATTAAGGTGAATACGGCAGATTATGCTGAAAGTTTTGATGCCCTTCAAGACCCGGCGAAAGCGTTAGCTGCTTATATTGATTCGATATACCTGGATAAAGACAATAGTGATTATGAAAAACTAGTATCTGCTGATAAAGCGGTTATACAGGAAGAAGCGAAAAAGGTATTCAAAGAGAAAATTAAAAGGTACTTTGTGGGGAAATTGACTGATGAAGAAGTAGATAAACTTTATGCTGCTTATAAATCGGCTCAGTCACAAAAGGCCGAGTTTAAAACGGTCACATCTGCCAAGGCAAATGGAAAAGCCGTGGTGCTAAATGAATTCTCAACGGTTTCATTGCGAAACATATATGAAGACCTTTCAGAATACCAATATGAATATAGAGAAAAAACGAAAAAATACGATGAAAAAGGTACCAAAAAGTATTTAATATCTAAATTCGATAAAATCATAAATAACCAAGAAGTAGAAGAAGGCGAAGATTTAAAGATTCATATGATAGAAGAGGATGGAAAGTGGAACGTTAATTCATCACAAGATGGTCAAGAAAGATTAACGAATATTTTTGCTGCAGGATCAAAATATTAAAGGAGCAGTGAGATATGTCGAAAAAAGCTTGGATTATAAGTGGGGTCTCCGCTGTTGCCTTAATTGCCGTGGTCTTGGTCACCATGCTTTTCGTTCAACAAAACAATAAACCCAAAAAAGTAGTGGCATCCTTTACAGAAGCAGTTGAAAAGAAAGATACGGACCAACTTAAGGAGTTACTCGATCCTGATAAAAAGGGAACGGTGGTAAATAATGCATCCATTAAGGCATTTGCTACGTACTTAAACAAAAATGACTCGAGTTTTGATGCCATCAAGGACGGATTGGATGAACAAGTAGAAGATAAGGATTTTTCGGCAACCAACCAGCAAGTCAGCTTGGTGGAGTCGGGGAAAAAATGGGGCATTTTCAAGGAATACAAAATGAGAGTCAAAACCGGATTCATTAAAGTGACGGGACAAAATGATGAAGATCAACTATCCCTTTCTGTAGATGACTTGAAGGAATCCGTAAAAGAGAGTAAGAAGGGCACGTATGGTCCATTTTTGCCTGGGACGTATAACACGGTCACTACAGTAAAGAACAAACTGGGTACTTTCATGAAAAAGGATAAGATAGATGTCTGGGGTGGATCTAAGGAAGTCACGCTTGTAGTGGATCCTGATTCCTTGGCTAGAAATGATAAAGATGTACAAAAATCGGTCATGTCCGCTGTCGATGTTTTCAATCATGACTGGGCCGTATTTGAAACCAGCAGTTTTGATACCAAGAAGCTTACCAATGTTTCAGATGACATTAAAGATGATACCTCCATTGTTGCGGAAAACTTTGAACAGGTCAAAAATTATGTCGATGAAGTACATTCACAATATTTAGGGGCCGTCATTAATCTGGATGATTTGGATATCAGTTACTTTGATAATCAGTGGAGAGCGGAAGCGGTAGCTGTAGTGTCCTATAACAGCAAAATGAAACTCAAAAACAAAAAGAAAATGGATGACCTTTCTTATAAAGCGGTGCGTGACTTTTCCATGATTTATAATGCCGATAAGAAGAAATGGATTATTGAAGAAATTAAGGAGTATGAGGCTGACGGAACGGAAGAGGATTGGGAGAATAAAAAGGAAATGAAAATTAAAGATCCAAAACTGCTCAAATGGAATCGCAAAGACAGTAGCAAGGGCTTGTAAGAGTGTGCAAAGCGGGAATAAAGAAAAAGGGTTTCTTCCATGGGGAGAAATCCTTTTTCTTTGGTTCCAAAGGAAATGGCTTTATAGAATTAAGATCCTTTCTTGCTAAAGTCACAAATTTTATTATTCAAAAAATAAATAAATCGATTCTAGAATATAATAATCGACATGAAACCTTTATAATTGGAGGTTTTTTATAAAAGGAAAAAATACTTCCATTGATAATGATTATCAACGATGATAAATTTAAAGTACGATTACTGTATAGTCCGTATCATGCTTATAGGGAAGTCCTTTTAGTCCCTTCTTTGGCGGATAGGGTTTTCCAGTAAAGTACAGGGGAACATCCCAATCTTGTACCCCTTAAGGATCTATTCACACAAAGTCTCACAACAGCATTGTTAGAGTTAGAGCAACACGAAGGAGGAAAAAAAGTGAATAAGAATAGAACGGACTTTCTGATGCTTGACACAGGAAGTTACTTTGGAAAGGCAAGGGTGAATGACCCGCAATATCAGGATGACTTTACCTTTGTTGATACATATGAACTGCCCAATATAGACTTAAAACCTTATAAATGCTTGGTCGTTCAAGGGTTAATCGATCAGAAATTCTTATTTAGACATAAAGAAGTCATTCGTGAGTTTTTGGATGATAAGAAGATTGTCGTTTTCAGTGGGAATTTGTTTTTGGACTGGTTACCTGGAGGTTCTTCCTTCATCCCTAAAACCATTCATAGTTACAAGGATTATGAGGTTTCAATCGATCATCGCCATCCAATCTTTGACGGGGTAGAGGAAGATGATATGACTTATAATAAAGGAGTTTCGGGATTTTTCGCAAGGGGGCACCATCCAATTCCCGAAGGAGCGGAAGTTCTGTTGACCTTACCTGGCGGAGAACCTATCACGTATATTGACAGGAATAGTACAAAGGGCACTATTTTGGTTCATGCAGGTAGTGACCTATTTGGTGCGATGAATGCGAGTGGAACGAAAAAGCGCATTGGTCCACAACTCATACAATGGGTACGGGATGAGTATTCAACGCTTCAGGAGAGAGGTGAAATGGGATGAGAAAAATTGCAGTCATCGATGGAGGCAGTTCGCAACATAATCGGACATATACCGAACCGAAATACAGAAAATACATTGAGAAACTTATTTATCTTCCCGATTTAGAAAAAACGTCTATAGATGAATTTGATGTAATCCTTCTTCCTTCCCAGTTGCATATGGGCCTACTCATGAAATCCATGAAGAAAATTATGGATTTTGCTGATGAGGGAGGGATCATCGTTTCCTTTGGACCACAGTTAAATGAATGGCTACCAGGCCATAATTGGGAATTCAGAGAAACGAACTTTTGGTGGTGGCTTGATAAGGATGCCAAAAGTGGTTTAGTGTTGCAACGTCCCGATCATGATTTATTCAGTCGCTATCTTACACTTGCCGATGCGACATGGCACCAACACGGGGTGTATTGGCCTCCGGCAGGGACAGATATCCTGGTTTCAACGGAAGATGGCGGAGCTGTCCTATACATCGACAAGGTTAGTACAAAAGGTACTTGGGTAATCATGACACTTGACCCCGACTATCATTACGGCTCATACTTCATGCCTGCGACCGAGAAATTCCTAGATGGATTTTTCCCTTGGCTTGCGGAAGGCGAAGTGTAAGAAGCAAAAAGATTATCATGAGTAATGGCTATGGAGAACAGCATCTCCGTAGCCATTTTTTTATAAAAAAACATGGAAGGAGTAGCGGATACATCTCTAGGTCGTCATTTGTCTTAAGCTTTTAAAGAACTCTTGTCCTATAACTTTTGTGATTCCTGTTTATCGATGAAATTAGGGTGGTATTAAAGAATAAGATACTTATTTAGCATACATACATCATGAAATGGACTATACATCGACTTTTATCGACAAGGTACTGGAGGGAAAGACAAGGATGAAAAAAGATAATGAACAAAGCAAGAACCAACAGTTGGAACAATATAGAGTGGATGATAACGGGAAAAAGATGACAACCAATCAAGGTTTGCGGGTTTCCGAAGATGAGCATTCTTTGAAGGCGGGTGACCGTGGTCCGACGTTGATGGAGGACTTTCATTTCCGTGAAAAAATGACTCATTTTGACCATGAGCGTATTCCTGAGCGAATTGTACATGCACGTGGATCAGGCGCACATGGTTATTTCCAGGTGTATGAGTCAATGAAGGAATTTACAAAGGCAAAATTTCTACAAGACCCTTCTGTTAAGACACCAGTATTCGTACGTTACTCGACTGTAGCGGGTTCACGCGGCTCAGCAGATTCCGTCCGGGATGTCCGTGGATTTTCAACGAAGTTTTACACCGAAGAGGGGAACTATGACCTGGTTGGGAATAATATCCCGGTATTTTTCATACAGGATGCGATTAAATTCCCCGATTTGATCCATGCTGTTAAACCAGAACCCCATAATGAAATACCTCAAGCTGCAAGCGCCCATGATACATTTTGGGATTTTGTTGCGAACAATGAAGAAACAGCCCACATGGTAATGTGGCATTTGTCGGATAGAGCCATTCCTAGAAGCTTTCGCATGATGGAAGGATTCGGTGTCCATACTTTCCGTTTTGTGAATGCAGAAGGCGTCTCCCATTTCGTCAAGTTCCATTGGAAGCCTGTTCTTGGTGTGAAATCCCTTGTATGGGACGAGGCTCAGAAGATTGCCGGGAAAAATTCTGATTTCCACCGTCAAGACTTGTGGGAAGCGATTGAAGCAGGAAATTACCCCGAGTTCGAATTTGGTGTGCAAATGATTAAGGAGGAAGATGAATTCAACTTCGACTTCGACATCCTAGATCCTACGAAACTATGGCCGGAAGAACAGATTCCAGTGAAAATTATCGGGAAAATGGTATTGAACCAAAATACGGATAATTTCTTCGCCGAGACGGAACAAATCGCTTTTCACCCTGGGCATGTCGTACCGGGCATTGATTTCTCCAATGATCCGTTGCTTCAAGGACGACTATTCTCGTATACAGATACCCAGCTTTCACGTTTGGGTGGACCGAATTTCCATGAGATTCCGATTAACCGCTCAGTAGCACCGGTTAACAATAATCAACGTGATGGTATGCATCGCATGACGATCAACCAAGGACAAGTCAGCTACCATAAAAATGGGCTAGCCAATAACTCTCCCGAACCTGCATCGGAAGCGGAAGGTGGATATGCTCACTACCAAGAGAAGGTAGATGGCCGAAAAGTGCGTCAGCGTAGTGAAAGCTTTAAAGATCATTACAGCCAAGCGAAACTATTCTGGAATAGTATGACGGACGTGGAAAAAGAACATATAATCGAAGCTTTCCATTTTGAAGTGGGTAAAGTGAAAAGTAAAGATCTCCAACAACAAATTGTTGAGATGTTCAGCAATGTGGACTTGAAATTGGCTGAAAAAATTGCGGAAGGAGTCGGTGTAAACCCTCCTACCAATAAAAATGAATCGGAAGTAGAATTGGCTTCACCGGCTTTAAGCCAGGAGCAAAATAAGATCATTACGCCTGCAACGCGTAAAGTGGCTGTATTGGCTGCCGATGGATTTAAGGGCTCTGAAATGGACCAAGTCATGGACGCATTTAAAACAGCTGGAATCATGGCTGAAATCATCAGTACGAATCGCGGAATGATTACGAGTGAAGAAGGGCAACAACTAGAGGTGAGTCAAAGCTTCCTGACTGCAGACTCGGTTTTATATGATGCCGTTTATGTGGCGGGTGGCAAGAAAAGCATTGAGCAATTGAAAGCTGTAAAAGATGCCATCTATTTTGTTGACGAAGCTTATAACCATTTCAAAGCGATTGGGGCAGGGACAGAAGCAGCCGATATTCTGATCCAGGCAGGAATACCAGCAGGTGATCCTATTACAGGAGTTGTCACGATTACTGCAGATGCAGAGGGTAAATCCACTGCTAGTTTCATTGAGGCGATTGCCCAACATCGACATTGGTCACGTGCACTATAAGAATACTCCACATGCAAAAGCCCAGACTGTATAGAGTCTGGGCTTTTCGCGTGTGGTTAAAGCGATTAAACCGCCTTTTCCTCAAAGATTGAAGCAATTCCAATAATGACATTTGTTGCTTTCACCATATTATCGACGGAGATGAATTCATATTTTCCATGGAAGTTTTCGCCGCCTGTAAAGATATTAGGGGTAGGCAGTCCCATATAAGAGAGCTGAGACCCATCTGTCCCTCCACGGATTGGAGAGATTTTTGGTTCAATCCCGAGCCTTTCCATGGCTTCGTATGCGATATCGACGATTTCTTTGACCGGTTCTATTTTTTCTTTCATATTGTAGTATTGGTCAGTCAATTCCAGTTTGACTTGTTCATGTCCATACTTATCACTTAACTCGGCGACAATTTGCTTGATGAAGTTTTTACGATCATTAAATTTTTGCTTATCGAAATCCCGGATGATATAGGATAGTTTAGTTTCTTCTACGTCTCCATGGAATGAGCTAAGATGATAAAAGCCTTCATATCCTTCTGTGTATTCCGGTGCTTCGTTAACAGGCAGTTTGCTATGTAGCTCCATGGCTATTTTAGCGGAGTTGACCATTTTTCCCTTGGCTGTGCCCGGGTGGATGTTCGTGCCCTTTATGGTAATCTTGGCAGACGCAGCATTAAAGCTTTCATATTCGAGTTCACCAAGCGGGCCACCGTCCACTGTGTAAGCAAATTGGGCATTGAAGGCTTCCACGTCAAATTTATGGGGACCTCTTCCAATTTCCTCATCGGGAGTGAAGGCCACGCGGATTTTTCCATGCTTGATTTCTGGATGTTGAAGTAAATAGTCCATAGCCGTCATGATCTCAGCGATGCCTGCTTTATTATCCGCCCCAAGAAGGGTTGTTCCATCCGTCGTGATTAATGTGTGTCCTTTGTAGTCATGAAGGGAGGGAAAGTCATCAGGTGATAGAATGAC
Source organism: Peribacillus suis (assembly GCF_059384845.1). NCBI lineage: Bacteria > Bacillati > Bacillota > Bacilli > Caryophanales > Bacillaceae > Peribacillus > Peribacillus suis. The sequence continues at coordinate 4,169,082 of NZ_CM182019.1, read as the reverse complement.
ATTCAATGTTCTATGTAATAGGAGGTCACTACCATCATAGGCTTCAGTGATCTGAGGTTTCACATCTTTCCCTGTGAAATCCGTTGCCGTATCCACATGGGCCAGGAAGCCGATTGTCGGAACCTGCTTTTCTGAATTGGCAGGCAAAGTTGCCATGACATAACCATTTTCATCAATGGTGACATCGGACATTCCGATAGCTTGTAACTCCTCCACCAACTGTTGGGCTAAATGCAGTTGCCCAGCTGTGGAAGGACAACTGGAAACATCCTCGTTTGATTGTGTATCCACCTTCACATAAGATGTAAACCTCTCAATGATTTTATCTTTCATGATTCATCCAACTCCTTTTCCCTTATCTTACCATGGTTGCTGTGGATGGAGAAATCTTCGTGCATGCTTGAAATGGTGTAATGGGGGTTTCTTTTTCCATGAGAAACAACAGCAAAAACAGTAGGATGATGATGAACCTTACTGTTTTTGCTGTAGGAGGCAAATCACTTATTGATTGAGTGCCCATACGGATACGCTTTTTCCATGAACGGGAAACGTTGCATACCCATCTTCCTCTATCGTAATGTGATCATCTCTATGGAAGGTTAGGTCGGTCCAGATTTCACCGGCGCGGTGCTCGCCAACAAACATCCTTTTCTCACTGTTTTGATCGCTGTTGGAGACGACGACTGCACATCCCGATCCTTCTAGCTCTTCTACGCCTAGGCGTACCCAACCGATTGTATGGGGATCATCGAAATAATCCTTTTGCTCACCATAGGCTTTTTCATACCTTGCATGCAGGAGCCGGTCGATAATGTCTTTTTTACCGGGAACCGGGGAAGGACCGCCAATTCCATAGTAATCTCCATAAAAGACACAAGGGTAACCACAAAGTCTAAGCAGGATTAGGGCATATGCCGAGGGTTTGAACCAATCCTTAACCCATGATTCAAGTGATTCATGGGGCTGAGAGTCATGATTATCGACAAAAGTGACGGCTTGTGCCGGATTAGTTTGAACGAGGGTATGATCAAAGATGGTTGAGAGATCGAAGTCAGATCCTGCTTTTGAGGCTTCGTGAAATTTATAATGCAAGGAAACATCGAATAGGTTGAGGTCATGATTCGTTTGGTCTAAAAAAGTTTGACAGGCATTTACGTCTGCCTTCCAGAATTCACCCACCATAAAGAAATGTTCCTTTGTGTAAGGGATGAGTTCTTGTAAAAATTCATTGATGAATTCATAATCAATGTGCTTTACAGCATCTAAACGAAAACCATCGCATTTCAATGTGTCGACCATCCATTTTCCCCAGGTGATCATCTCCTGCCGAACTTCTGGAAGACTGTAGTCAATGTTGGCAAACATCAGGTAATCGTAGTTCCCAAATTCATTAATGACATGCTTACTCCAATGCTTATTTTCGCCTGTTATCCGGTAAACGCCCATTTTGTCATGTTTGGCGTCATAGTCTGTTCCATTAAAATGAGTATGGTCCCATTTAAAAGAGGAGTACTGATTATTACGTCCGGGAAAATCGAATGTTGTCCATCCCTCTATTTCAAATGGTTCCGATATGTCTTCCATCCTGTTCTCTGGATTGACTTCGATGACTTCGAACTTTTCAGTGCCATCAGCCCCAGCTTTATGGTTCATGACCAGGTCGATATATACGCATAGCCCGTAGTTATGACAGGCGGCAATCGCCTGATGCAATTCTTCCTTTGTCCCGTATTTTGTACGCACGGTTCCTTTTTGGTCGAATTCACCCAAATCGTACCCGTCATAAATACCATACCCATTATCCTCTAGGGATTGGCCCTTTGTAACAGGTGGAAGCCATATACAGTCAATTCCTGTATCCTTCAATTTCAGGGCCGCGTATTTCAATCTTTCCCAGTGCTTTCCATCCGCTTCTAAATGCCACTCGAAAAATTGCATCATCGTATGATTTCTTTTCATTCTTTCCCCCCTGACACCGACACGTTTGACAAGATACATATAGAACGATCGGAAAAGTGATAATGGAAATCTTTACCCTTTATAGAAAAATAATAAACAACTGAAAATGTTTAGATGAAAATAAAATTCATCCTCCTATTATTTTACTACCTTGTAATAAAAATGGATATAGCGTTTCGGCTTGAAAAAAAATAAGGCGAAGTTATAGAGATTGGGTTTCTCCCTATTGTCGTATGTTTGCAACTTGGAAAAAGGCATCCCAAACTCGGGATACCTGATTGTGATGAAGTTATAAACGATTATCCCTTTCTTCCTCTGCGTCTAAAGGAGAGAGCAAAGGCTATCGCACCGAATAGTAATAAAAGGAGGGCAGATGATAGAATGATGGTTTCCTTGGAATAGCTGCTGTTAATTCCACCACGTGAATCCAAATCTCGATTCATACCAGGAGGCTGCATGGCTATACCATTTTCCCCATCTCCCATGTTAGGAGCGGCACCGCACAGTTCATAAATGATTCATATATCCCACCCAATCGAGTGAGAAACCGACGAGTTTGTTATGAAAACAGCGAAAGAAAAAGATCATCGATATGCATCCTAGGACAGGATTTAGAAAGGTAATCACATTTTATCAGTGTAAATTTTAAAGGATGGTGGATTGTGTTACACTTTTTAGTTATTTATACCTACTAATTGCTAAGATAATAGGACTTGCCGTTCATATAAAATGATGATAAGCTAATGTGGAAACGGTTACAGATAACACATTGAGGTGAATGTATTGGCGACTATTCGGGATGTTGCAAAGGAAGCAGGATTTTCCGTAGCGACGGTTTCTAGAGTGATAAATGACAGCGGGTACGCACATGAAGATACAAGAAAAGCCGTCATGTTAGCTGTGGAAAAATTGAATTACAAGCCGAATGAAGTGGCTAGATCCCTCTATAAACGTAAATCTAAATTGATAGGCCTTATTTTACCTGACATTACGAACCCCTTCTTTCCTGAGATGGCAAGGGGGGTAGAAGATTATCTCCAACAATATGGATATCGGTTAATCTTTGGCAATAGTGATGAGAAGAGAAGTAAGGAAATGGAATATATAGATACTTTTTTGCAAAACAATGTAGTGGGAATGATTGCTTCTACAAGTGAGATAGGAAATGAAAGTTTTAGCAACCTGGAAATCCCCGTCGTCTTGCTGGACCGGATGGTAGAGGGACTGCCCGCGGTTTATTCCGACCAAAGGGCGGGTGGCCAACTGGCGGCCCGAATATTGATAGATAGAGGAAGTAAGGACATCGTTTTAATCAGGGGTCCTGTTGAAATAAAACCTGTGTATGACCGGTATGTAGCGGCAATGGAAGAGTTAAGGCTTGCAAAGGTGAAGTTCCATGTTGTGGACTCGCCGCTTACCATTCAAGGTGGTCAGGTCTGTGCGCAAGAATTATTTGAAAAATATCCACAAGCAGATGGGGTCATTGCTTGTAATGATATTGTTGCGGCAGCGGTCTTGCAGGAAATCTTAAAAAGTGAAAAACGAATCCCTGATGACATCCAATTGATCGGGTACGATGATATTGCCTTCACAGCATTATTACACCCGCCTCTGTCGACTATTCGGCAGCCAGCTTATGAGATGGGAAAACAGGCAGCAGAGTTATTGATTAAAAGAATCAATCAAGAAGTAATAGAAGAGACACATAGAAAGCTTCCAGTTACATTTGTTGAAAGACTAACTACGAGAAAGAAGGCGGAGTCATGATAAAAATAGCGGTAGTCGGAAGTTCCTCCATGGACTTAGTCGTTACATCGCCTAAGCGTCCGATCGCAGGTGAAACGGTGCTTGGGGATTCCTTTGTAACAGTGCCAGGTGGAAAAGGAGCCAATCAAGCCGTTGCAGCAGCCCGTTTGGGTGCTGAAGTAACGATGATCGGTTGTGTAGGAGATGATTTCTATGGAGAAATTATCCTCGAAAATTTAAAAAACAACGGTGTTTTTACCAATTATGTGGAACCGGTTGCAGGTGAAGCTTCCGGAACTGCCCATATAACGCTTTCAGAGGGAGATAATAGCATTATAGTTGTTAAAGGTGCTAATGATTCCATCACCCCCGATTATGTCAAAAAGGCAATGAAAATTATAGAAGGGAGCGATATCGTTCTGGTTCAACAAGAAATACCGGAGGAAACTGTGGAATTTCTTGCTGAATTATGCGATAAGCTCCAGAAAAAATTACTGTTGAACCCTGCACCTGCACGTGAGATTAGTGAGCTTGTTATTCAGCGCTCATCCTTCATCACCCCGAATGAGCACGAATTCGACATTCTTTTCAAGGGAAGGAATCGGAGTGAAGTTTTGGCCGAATACCCTAATAAATTATTTATCACAGAAGGGAAAGACGGCGTGCGCTATTTCGATGGGGAACAAGAGAGAGTGGTTCCAAGTTTCGTGGTCGAGGCAGTCGATACAACAGGGGCCGGAGATACGTTTAATGCCGCATTTGCTGTGGCTGTTGCAGAAGGGAAAGGTTTCGAAGAGTGTTTGCTCTTTGCTAACCGAGCAGCCTCTATTTCAGTAACGAAGTTTGGCGCACAGGGCGGTATGCCGACAAGGGAAGAAGTCGAAGGGAGCTTTAATTCATGAAGCGTCATGGAATCATCAATAGTTCAATCGCCAAGGTACTAGTCGATCTTGGACATACAGATTATATCGTCATTGGAGATGCAGGCCTGCCAGTTCCAGAGGGAGTGCTCAAAATAGATGTAGCATTAACACCGGGAACACCTTCTTTTCAAGATGTCGTTCGTGCCGTTCACGACGATATGGTTATTGAAAAGGTAATCGCGGCTAATGAAATCATAGAAAAAAATCCAGAACAGCATCTTTTCATGAAACAAGAATTCGGAGAATCGATTGATTATATTTCCCACGAGGAATTCAAAGTGTTGACGCGTAAAGCAAAGGCAGTCATCCGTACCGGAGAAACGACGCCGTATTCCAATTGCATTTTGCAGTCTGGCGTATTCTTTTAACGAAATGAGGTGAAAAGTATGCAAATTGAAATGAGTAATATCTATAAGGCATTTGGCCAGAACAAGGTATTAGAGGGCGTACAGTTTTCTTTAGAGGCAGGGGAAGTCCACGCACTTATGGGGGAAAACGGAGCTGGAAAGTCAACCTTGATGAATATTTTGACCGGACTCCATAAACACGACCAGGGAACAATCACAATCAATGGCAAAGAGGTTTCCTTCAAGGACTCGAAGGAAGCGGAAAAAGCAGGATTGGCCTTTATCCGACAAGAGTTGAATATCTGGCCAGAAATGACGGTATTAGAAAACCTATTCATCGGTAAGGAAATGGTCAATGCTTTCGGTGTGTTGAAAAACAAACAAATGAAGGCTAAAGCCAATGAGATTTTTAAGACGCTTAATATTTCGCTTCCTTTTGATAAAGAAGCCGGTCTTTGCTCGGTTGGCGAACAGCAGATGATAGAGATTGCTAAAGCGCTGATGACGGATGCTGAGGTCATCATCATGGATGAACCAACCGCCGCCTTGACCGATCGGGAAATTGAGAAGTTGTTTGAAGTGATGAAAGGCCTTATAAAAAAAGGAGTATCACTTGTTTATATTTCTCATCGAATGGAAGAGATTTTTGCCATTTGTGACCGGATCACAGTCATGCGTGACGGTAAAACAGTGGATACCAAAAGAATCATAGATACCAATTTTGATGAAGTGGTCCAGAAGATGGTCGGTCGTGAGCTAGAGGACCGTTTCCCTCATCGTGAGGCATCCCCTGGAGAAGTGGTACTTGAAGTGAAAGCACTCACTAAAAAGGGACTCTTTGAAGATATTCATTTTGCTGTCCGTCAAGGTGAAATTGTGGGTGTAGCCGGGTTAATGGGAGCAGGAAGAACGGAAATCATGCGTGCCATTTTCGGAATTGATCAAATAGGTAGTGGAGAGTTAAAGATAGAGGGTAAAAAGGTAGCCATACGTAAACCTACAGATGCAGTACGGCATGGTTTAGCCTTCATCACGGAAAATCGTAAAGAAGAAGGGTTGATCCTGGACTTTTCTATCCGCGAAAATATCGGTCTTCCAAACCTAAAGAGCTTTGCCCCTAATGGAATTGTAAAGACAGCTGATGAGAAAAAATTTGCGGAGATGATGGTCAAGCGTCTTCACGTGAAAACATCGTCTACAGAAGCGATTATTGGCAACTTGTCTGGAGGAAATCAACAAAAAGTGGTCATTGCCAAATGGATTGGAACTTCTCCTAAAGTGTTGATCATGGATGAGCCGACAAGGGGAATCGATGTCGGAGCGAAACGTGAAATATATGAATTGATGAATGAATTAACAGAACGAGGCATCGCCATCATTATGGTTTCATCAGAACTTCCTGAAATTGTGGGAATGAGTGACAGAGTTCTTGTTGTACACGAAGGTAAAATTGCCGGGGAATTGAAGAATAAGGAAGCAACACAAGAAAAAATTATGGCATTGGCAACAGGAGGAAACTAGGATGAAACTTGAGGCTGCAGGGAAAACTGGAATCTGGCAGAAATTTGGTCCATTACTTGCTTTGATTCTTTTATTTATCGTAATAACCGTTTTAAACCCATCATTCATGGAACCGAGTAACATCTTGAATCTATTGCGTCAAACCTCCATTAATGCATTGATTGCGTTTGGGATGACCTTCATTATTTTGACTGGCGGAATTGATCTGTCGGTCGGCTCCATTCTAGCTCTATCCAGTGCACTTATGGCTGGCATGATGGTTTCAGGATTGGACCCTATTTTAGCTATATTAGTAGGTGTTTTATTAGGTACCATAATGGGTGTAATTAATGGGATTCTTATCTCGAAAGGAAAAATGGCGCCTTTCATTGTCACATTGGCAACGATGACCATTTTCCGTGGATTAACGCTTGTGTATACAGATGGTAAGCCGATTACGGGTATTGGTGACTCTTTGATGTTCCAATTGTTTGGTAGGGGATATTTCTTTGGAATTCCTGTTCCAGCGGTTGTGATGATCATCGCTTTCATCATTCTCTGGTTCTTGCTCCATAAAACATCATTTGGACGTAAGACGTATGCAATAGGTGGAAACGAGAAGGCTTCACGTATCTCTGGAATTAAAGTGGACCGGGTCAAGGTAGCTATTTATGGGCTTGCAGGCACAATGGCAGCGCTTGCCGGTGCTATTCTAACATCTCGTTTGAATTCAGCACAGCCGACTGCCGGTCAATCCTACGAAATGGATGCCATTGCTGCCGTTGTATTAGGCGGGACAAGCCTATCAGGAGGAAAGGGCCGGATGTTCGGTACGCTAGTCGGTGTCTTGATTATCGGTACATTGAACAACGGAATGAATTTACTTGATGTGTCCTCTTTCTACCAGCAAGTCGTAAAGGGCGCAGTTATATTGGTTGCTGTTTTACTTGATCGTAAAAAATCATAAGTAGAGGTGTATCAAAATGAAAAAGGTTCTTTCGTTATTCATGGTTCTGTCTTTAGTGGTATTAGCAGCATGTTCAATGGAATCGGGATTCAACGATAATAAAAAAGAAATAAAAGAGTCCATGAAAGACGTGAAGGTTGGAGTCAGCATTTCTACGTTAAATAATCCTTTCTTCGTTGCGTTGAAAGATGGGATTGAAAAAGAAGCAAAGGCAAAAGGCATGAAAGTGTCAGTGGTCGATGCACAAGATGATACAGCGAAGCAAATAAGCGGGATTGAAGATTTAATTCTTCAAAACGTCGATATACTACTCGTCAACCCTACGGATTCGGCTGCGATTTCATCAGCGGTTCAATCGGCTAATGAAGCGGGCATTCCCGTCATAACAATTGACCGTTCTTCCGAGGAAGGCGACATTGAAACGTTCATTGCTTCAGATAATGTAGCCGGCGGAGAGACAGCGGCTGAATATCTTGTTAAACAACTTGGAGAACAGGCAAAAGTTGTGGAATTAGAAGGGGTTTCTGGAGCATCTGCAACGCGTGAGCGGGGGAAAGGGTTCCATAACATCGCAGATGAGCAATTAGATGTTCTGACAAGCCAAACGGCTGAATTTGACCGTACAAAAGGGCTTAACGTTATGGAAAACATCCTGCAAGGGAAAAAAGACATCCAAGCGGTCTTTGCTCATAATGATGAAATGGCATTAGGAGCAGTAGAGGCAATCAAAGCGGCCGGAAAAGACGTCATTGTCGTTGGTTTTGATGGAAACGAGGATGCTCTAAAAGCGGTTGAAAACGGTGAATTACAAGCAACCGTTGCTCAACAACCGGTCCTTATCGGTGAAGAAGCAGTTCATGCGGCTGAAAAAGTCCTGAAAGGCGAAAAAGTGGATAGTACGATTTCTGTTCCATTGAAGCTAGTGACTAAGGAATAAAAGTGTATGTAATAAAGGAGAGTGCCGGTATTTTGTCCGGCACTCTCCTTTGTTGTGGGATGTTACAATGAAGAGGAGGCGGTCCATTTGGACCGCCTCCTTCACTAGCTCTTAGAGTATTCCCTGAGTCATCATAGCGTCTGCTACTTTAAGGAATCCTGCAATGTTGGCACCGACAACTAAGTTGCCTGGAACACCATATGCTTCAGCTGCTTCTATACTATTTTTGTAAATATTTTTCATGATGCCATGCAGTTTTTCGTCGACTTCTTCAAACGTCCAAGGCATTCTGGCACTATTTTGTGCCATTTCAAGGGCTGAAACAGCTACGCCACCTGCATTGGCAGCTTTAGCTGGACCAAAGAGGACACCATTGTTAAGGAATACGTCAATCGCTTCAAGGGTAGAAGGCATGTTAGCACCTTCGCCGACCGCTTTTACATTGTTTTTGATCAGCAGTTTTGCTGCATCTTCATCAATTTCATTCTGTGTTGCACAAGGAAGGGCGATGTCGCATGGGATAGACCAAATTCCGTAACTGCCTTCAGTGTATTCCGCTTCAGGATGAACACTAACATAATCACATAGGCGTTTCCGTTCTACTTCTTTTAGTCGCTTAATCGTATCTAGGTTTAGACCGTTTTTATCATAAATGTATCCATTGGAATCACTGCAAGCGACTACTCTGGCACCTAATTGTGTTGCTTTTTCAATCGCATAGATGGAAACATTACCAGATCCCGAGATGACAACAGTACTGCCGTTGAATTGTAGTCCTTTATCTTTTAGCATTTCTTCAACGAAGTAAACCGTTCCATAGCCGGTTGCTTCTGTACGTGCTAGACTGCCTCCGTAACTAATGCCTTTACCGGTTAAAACGCCGGCATGGTAGCTTCCCTGCATTTTCTTATACTGACCGAACAGATACCCGATCTCTCTGGCTCCCACTCCGATATCCCCAGCCGGTACGTCGGTGTCTGGTCCTATATGTAATCCAAGTTCTGACATGAAGCTTTGGCAGAAACGCATGATTTCACCATCTGATTTTCCTTTTGGATCAAAGTCGGCGCCACCTTTACCTCCGCCGATCGGTTGACCTGTTAAAGAGTTTTTAAAGATTTGTTCAAATCCTAGAAACTTGATGATGCTTGCATTTACCGTTGGATGGAAACGTAGGCCGCCTTTATAGGGTCCGATTGCGTTATTGAATTGTACGCGGAAACCTCGATTCACGTGTACATTACCTAGGTCATCGACCCAAGGGACACGGAAGGTGATCATTCTCTCTGGTTCAACGATCCGCTCTAGTATCCCGTTTTTCATATAATCCGGATGTTGTGCAAATACCGGTACCAACGAAAGGAAGATTTCCTTTACAGCTTGTTGGAATTCACTTTCGTGGGGATTGCGTTCTTTCACTTTTGCATATACGTCGCTTACGTATTCTTTTGCAACTTGCAATTCATCTTGCTGGATTTCTTGGGATGTTATCATCTTCATTTAGCTCCCTTTTTTTTGTTATTTAGTAAAATAATTATAAGTAGTATTATCGATGGGTTCTTATGTGATAGTTTCATGATATAATTTAAATTCTAAAAGAACAATCTGAATATTAGATAAATTACATGCTGTTTTGATATGAAAGAAGGAACCAACATTGGAATTAAGACAAATCGAGTACTTCATTGAAGTGGCAAAACGAGAACATATGACTGAAGCAGCCGTGGCGTTGCATGTGGCCCAATCTGCGGTTAGTCGTCAAATATATAATTTAGAAGAAGAACTGGGTGTGCAGTTATTTATCCGTGAAGGACGGAAAATCAAGCTGACCCCCATAGGAAATACCTTTCTCATACATATGCAGAAGGCAGTCGACATGATTGAACGGGCAAAACGGGAGATGGCTGAAAGCTTGGATCCGGAAAAGGGAACGATTCGGATCGGTTTTCCGAGTAGTTTAGCTTCCTATATATTGCCAAAGGTCATTTCTGACTTCAGGGAAATATACCCGCAAGCTAAATTCACATTAAAACAAGGATCCTATCGCTACTTAATAGATTCTGTAATAAAAGGAAATATCAATATGGCCTTGATCGGTCCGTTACCACCCAATGAGAAGAAAATTCATGGAGAAACGTTATTTATTGAACAGCTAGTTGCCCTTCTATCGGAAAATCATCCATTGGCAAAGAGGAAGTCCATCAAGTTAAATGAATTACAGGGAAACCCATTCATTGTCTACCCTAAGGGATATGTTCTGCGGGAACTGGTCATGAAGGCGTGTAAGCTTAACGGCTTTGAGCCGGAGGTTGCCTTCGAAGGGAAAGACACCGATGCTATTAAAGGGTTGGTGGCAGCCGGGCTTGGCGTCACGCTGATACCTGAAATTTCTTTGATTGATAGCCTGCCTCGCTTCACGGTGAGATTGCCTTTAGAGGAACCTTCCGTAACACGTGCAGTTGGTGTTATCATTCCTACTGAAAGAGAATTAATGCCAACGGAAAAGTTATTTTATAAATTTCTTAGAGAAACCTTTGCTACCCTTGAAGGCTTTCAATAGTAGGAAAGGTAAGGACATAAACCTAAAGAAGGAGAATCCGCTGTAAAGTGGTTCTCTTTTTTGTTAGGAAAGAAAAAATCGTCTATTATAGTAAAATAACTAAGGAATCGGAGGAGTGAAGGGATTGATTATATGGATAATTTAACCATAAACCTTGTGCCAAATAGTCATGAAGATAATAAGTGGAAGCGAAATGGTTAGTGCTAAATGAAGAAATCATTCCTTTTTGTAAGCGTTTTTATTTTATTAGAATATAAATCCTGTTTACATTTTCAGAATATTCGTGTTACTATACGAACAAGCTCAATTAATGAAGGAGAAAATTAATTGTCTAACCTCTATCTTACGATGGATAGTTTGGGGTATATTCTACCTTTTATATAGGCTTAGCGTAGTCAGTTTTTTATTTGATATTTAATATTAGAATATTTAAAAAATAGGAGTGGAATCCAGTGAGCAGAAAAGAATACATCACAGAACGAATGTATAAGGCTTCAACGGGAATCGCCAATGCTGTATTGGTAACATTAGGGATCGGTTTATTGTTTGAATCAATAGGAGGGTATTTAGACTGGGAAGTCTTCCTTGCAATCGGCGGGGCTACTAAGGTCTTGTTGGCACCAGCTTTAGGAGCTGGAATAGCATACCAACTCGGGGGTAATTCGTTGGTCATCTTTAGTGCGATGGCTTCAAGTGCGGTCGGTGGAGCTGCAATTAACCGAACGGCAGAGGGGGCTTTTACGATTGTCACCGGTCAGCCGATCAGTGCTGTTCTGGCTGCATTGATTGCCACGTATGTCGGTAAACGTTTGATAGGGAAAACCAAGTTGGATATCATGGCCATCCCGTTGGCTGCTGTCCTTGTCGGAGGGGTGTCAGGTTATGGACTTGCGCTTGTTACGACACCGTTACTGACTTGGTTAAGCGGTCAAATTACCGCCGCTGTTTCCGGTTCTCCTTTAATTGGTTCCATGGTCATTGCGTTAGTCTTTAGCATTTTATTGATGACACCGGCTTCTTCCGCTGCTTTAGCAATTGCGCTCCAGTTGGATCCCGTTTCTAGTGCGGCAGCGTTAATTGGGTGCACTGTTCAGTTTGTTGGCTTTACTGTTATGTCTTATAAAGATAATGATATGGGCGGTTTTCTAGCCCAGATGGTCGTGACTCCAAAGGTTCAATTTCCCAACTTAATAAAGAATCCGTTATACGTCATTCCGCCATTCGTGGCAGCTATTGTCTGTGCTCCAATTGCCACGATGGTCTTTGATTTTCAAGTGTCTTATGAGCTTGGAGGAATGGGGCTAAGCTCCTTAATCGCTCCGATTGCCGTACTGACGGGTCAAGGGTTGTATACGTTTCTTATCTATGTGGCAGTAGGGATGGTGCTGCCTGCCTTAATTACCATCGTTTTACACCGGGCCTTGAAAGTGATGGGGAAAGCCCATGCCGGGGACCTTCACTTGAAAATCTCATGAATCGATAGAGTTTTAGAAACCAGCTTGGTCAGGGAACCAAGCTGGTTTTTATTTATGTGGGGATTAGGGTAAAATGGGGAGGAAAGCAATACCAAAGATAGGATGATATATTTGATAAAAGAAATAGATGTAAAAGTTAAAACTAAATTCGTAAGTAAAATCGCAAAAGGCTATCCTCTGATTGCCAAGGAGGCGATTGGCAACCTCAATGACCTTCAGGAAGAAGGATGCTTGTTGCGATTGGTCGACGAAAACAATCGCTTTCTTGCCAAGGGCTATTATGGAAGACAGAATAAAGGCTATGGATGGGTGTTGACGCACAAAGAGGGCGAAAACATTGACCAGGAGTTTTTCAATCAAAAAATCCAGGCTGCTTATGACTATCGAAAGCCTTTCTTCAAAGATAACGAAACGACGGCATTCCGCTTCTTCAATGGTGAGGGAGATGGAGTTGGTGGGATAATCATTGATCACTACGAGGGCAACTATGTCATCAACTGGTATAGCAAGGGAATCTATTCATTTAAAGACTATATTATTAAAGCCTTGCAGAATACGGTCAATGTCAAATCCATCTATCAGAAGAAACGCTTTGATACAAAGGGACAATATGTAGAGGAAGATGACTTTGTCATGGGTGTGCAGCCGGAATTTCCACTTATCGTCAAGGAAAATGGTGTTCAATTTGCGGTTTACCTGAACGATGGAGCAATGGTAGGCGTTTTCCTCGATCAACGTGATGTTAGAAGGACCATCAGGGATAAGTATGCAAAAGGGAAAACTGTCTTGAATATGTTCTCTTACACCGGTGCCTTCTCTGTATTTGCAGCTTTAGGCGGTGCCATTAAAACGACAAGTGTGGACTTGGCTAACCGCAGTTTGCCTAAAACGACTGAACAATTTAACGTGAATGGAATTGATCCAGAAGCGCAGAACATCGTCGTAATGGATGTATTTAATTACTTTAAGTATGCGATGAAGAAAGCTCTGAAATTTGATATAGTCATCCTGGATCCGCCGAGTTTTGCCAAATCAAAGAAGTTTACCTTTAGTGCTGGTAAAGACTATACGAACTTATTGAAAGATGCTATTGCCATTACAGAGGACAATGGAGTGATTATTGCATCTACGAACTGTAGCACCTTTGATATGAAAAAATTCAAAAGCTTCATTGACGCGGCATTTAGAGAAATGAATGGAAAATATGAATTGATGGAAGAGTTCACGCTCCCCACCGATTTTAGAACAAATTCGAACTTCAAAGAGGGCAATTATTTAAAAGTGGCATTTATCAAGAAAATCAAAGGATGAAATCCCTATGTAGGTATGCAACGGTCTGGAATAAGACTGTGCATACCTTTTTTATGTATCGAATAGGAATGAAATTAGTCGTATATAGTCGGTTCATCATACTTTCTGTTTATCAATGAAGGATAAGCATATTTTGGCCGAATGCTAGAAGCGATGAAGAATTGAGCTGTATAGTAGGTAAGCATGATCAGGGGACCGGCAAAGGTAATATCTTCGACGAATTTATTCCAGGATAAAATGGAGTCTGAAATGACAAACAGCACACCACCGATAATGGCGGCAGCCTTCCCAGTCATGAATGCGGTCCAGCCCATGATGGAAATCACGGTTATATAGCAAATGACGGGAATGATCAAACTGCTCTCCCCCTTCTCAGTCAAAGAAAGGACTATTTCCCGGCCAATCCAAGTGGAATAGACCCCAATGGGAAGAATGCTTGCCATGCGCAGCCATGAAAAATTCCACTGGTTCAAGAATGCGGCAATATAGAAGATGTGTCCAATCAAGAAAGCCGTTAGGCCAATAACAAACCAGATTAATAAGCCGTCACCTAGCATGCAAAAGAATAGACCAAGTAATACAAGTTGTTGATAGCGGGTCATACGATCCATATTTTTGGTGTAGGCATAAAACAGGATCAATATCATGGGGATAATCTTGAATAGAATCTTTATAGCTAACGGTTCTTCAGGTATGAAAAATATATAGAGTAAGCCCATGATAAGAATTCCAGCAGGCAGCCACTTATTCAATATTCTATCCCTCCTCGCGTTCTTTCTCCTTTAATTCGATTTAAGGAAGGGAAAATCCTTTTCTGCTGAAAACTTGTTAGAAGATAATTAAGGAATAAAAAAATAGACTCCAAATCTCTTGGAGTCTATTTCATACGAAGCTTATATAGTAGGATCCTCTTTTACAAAGGCCTGTTTTACCCAGTTCTTACCCTCGACAAGCCGTGTGACAAGCATAGCGCACACGGTATTCCCTGTTGAGTTTAGAAGTGTAGCGGGTGCATCGATAATGGTAGAGATGACAGCAATAATTGGTAAGACTTCGATAGGGAAGCCAAACACGCTTAGAATCAACATTTCCCCAATCATGCCACCTCCAGGAATGGCGCCCATGACCGCACCGACTAAAAAGGCCACGGCAAGGATGCTTAGAATGCTGGAAATACTCGTCATATCTTTGCCGAATAGGGTGAAAAGGAAAACAATCTTCAAGACACCACCAAATACAGAACCATCTTTATGTGTGTTGGCTCCAAGTGGGATGATTGTTTCGGCAATATCCTTTGGTACACCCATTTTTCGGACGTATTCCAAGTTGACTGGAATCGAAGCCGCACTCGAGCAGGTAGCGATGGCTGTAATGGAAGGCGTGAATGCGTTTTTCCAGAACAATTTAATACCCTCTTTGCCACCAGCAAGAAAGGCATATAGAGTGAAGAACCCAAAATAATAGATCACGGTCAAAATGAGATAAAGAACGAATGTACGTGCATAACCTTCTAAAATTTGTGGTCCAAGCTGACCGATGATGGAAGCGAAGTAAGCGCCTAGACCAATCGGTGCATAATACATGACAATTTTAACGACTTTCATCATCACAGCCGTACCAGCTGATAAAAACACAGTAATCGGTTTGGCTTTTTCGCCGACTAATGCGGTGGAAAGTCCAATTAAAACAGAGAAGACAATTAACTGTAGCATATTGCTTCTTGAGAACAGTTCGGGAAAGTCGGAGACCGTAACCGTTTGAACGAGCTGGCTAAGTAATGAAACCTCCTCAACAGGCTCCTGTGAACCACCATTTTCCATTAGTTCTTTAATCGCAGTGGTATCTGTGCCTTCCAATGGATTGATGATAGTTGTCCCAACGAAGCCAATTACGGCAGCCAGCGCAGCTGTTGCTAAGAAAACGAAGACGATGCTGCCCATGATTTTCCCTAGACGATTCATCCCATTCATATTGGCGATGGCCGAAGAGATACTGAAAAATACCAGTGGCACAATTATTGTGAACATTAAATTTAGAAATAAGTCCCCCAGCGGCTGGATGATGGAGGTCTTCTCTCCAAATATCAGACCAGCTATACCGCCAATAATAATTGCCGTCAGCAATATTAAAGAGGATCGATAGTTTTTAAAGAAGCTTTTCATGAAATATTCCTTCCTTTCAGGATGTGGCTAACAATAATTACACGCTCAATTATCAACTTTAGAGCGTAGTTTGACAATAATTAATTAAAGGAAGTTTAGTTAAAAGAATAATCAGATAAAAATAGTGCGGTGAGTTAGCAGTTTGCATTTGAGAAATCTCTCATGTGTTATGCAACAATTAATATCAGAATCTTTGAAAAAATCGGTAGGACTAGGGGGCAATTTGGTTGACCATGAGGGATTAGAAAAGGTGAATCCGATAAAATTACTGAAATAAGAGACATGTTCAATTGGCCAACGAGGCGGATATGCCTGTTACCAAGTACCGTGGATGTTGGGGCAGTTGAAAGTTTAGTGGGATTCCAGTCTTTAAGAACCAGCCCTTTCAGGATGTAGAAGGCTTGATGAGGTTACTAGGTGGAAAAGGGGGTACCCGTCGATTAGCGTAATGAGGAATATAAATAATAGGGAGCGATATGTTAGAATAATCGGCTTATTTAGGAAGGGTTAGCTATATCCTTTTTTCGAAAATTAGGCTATCATGGAATGAATTTGGAAGGGTTAGTTTTTACTTATAAAGCAAGCATTTCCTATATAGGAAGTAATGGAGAGGATAAGATGGAAAGTCAGTTTCAGACGAATGAAATTATAGATGTTTGTTTGCTTGCAGGGAAAATCATGCTCCAAAACGGCGCGGAAACCTCCAGGGTGGAAGATACGATGGTTAGGATAGCGGCCGCTTTTGGTTGTGATGAATCGCATAGCTTTTCAACGCCGACAGGAATTATCTTCTCCTTGGATGGAGAACACCCCGCCTCTAAGCTAATCAGGGTTTCCCAAAGGTCCACTGATTTACACAAGGTGACGTTAGTGAACAGCATTTCCCGTAGCATATCAAGTCGGGAAATGACGCCACGGCAAGCTTATTCCCGTCTGAAGGAAATAGAAAAGGAAGGCATGGGGTATTCCGTGTGGGTACAGATTTTTGCAGCCTTCATATCAAGTGGTTGTTTTTTAATTATGTTCCAAGGACAGTGGAGTGATTTTATCTGGTCGTGTATCGCCGGAGGGTTAGGGTTTTCTTGCCTGCTGTATTTGCATTGGTTATTGGAGGTCCGTTTTTTTGCCGAGTTTATCGCTTCGTTAGTTGTGGGCATGGCCGCTATGTTATTTGTGCAATTCGGTTTGGGTAGTCAGTTGGATAAGATCATTATTGGAGCCGTGATGCCACTTGTGCCGGGATTATTAATTACGAATGCAGCAAGGGATTTAATTGCAGGGCATTTAGTTTCAGGGCTGTCCAAAGGAGCAGATGCAGGTTTGACCGCCTTGGCCATTGGTACTGGGATTGCGGTTGCCTTTGTTTTCCTATGATGTTGGGGAGGTAGAAAAATGATTGCACAGTTAATTACAAGTTTTATTGCCTCTGCTGCATTTGGAGTCATTTTCAATGTGCCAAAAAAATCGTTGATTCAATGTGGTACGGTTGGAATGGTAGGTTGGTTTCTCTATTATTATCTGGTCGAAAATGAGATAAATAGCATTGCTGCTACATTGGCAGCGGCATTCCTCGTAGCAGTTATCAGCCAATATTTTGCGAAGAGGTATAAAACACCGATTACAATCTTTAATGTGTCAGGGATTATCCCACTCGTGCCTGGGGGACTATCCTATGATGCGATGAAGCATTTTGTGGAAAATGATTTCAATATGGCCGTCCAGCTGGCAGCAAAAGCATTTATGCTAGCAGGGGCGATTGCCATGGGTTTGATTTTTGCTGAGGTTATGAATCAGTTAGTGAATAAATACAATAAAAGAAAATTAAAGAGGCTAAATAAGATATAGAAATAGCTGGAATGTTACCAAATAGGAAAAGAGGGGAAAAATGATCCCCCTCTTTTCCTATTTGGGTTAAATTGAATCCTTCATCCCCGTATTAGCCTTGACTAATATTTCATCATATTTCTTGGCATCCGCTTTTTTACTGGACAACAAGGTTCCTACGATTGCAGCGATAAAGCCAATCGGGATGGAGATGATTCCTGGATTTTCAAGAGGAAAGAGCGGATTCCCTACAAAGATGGCATTCCCATCCGGAGACCAGACATTCGGGCTTAAGAACACGAGCAACAGGGAGCTGATTAGGCCGACAAGCATGCCTGTGACTGCTCCGGCTGTGTTGAAGCGTTTCCAGAATACCGTAAAGAGAATGATGGGAAGATTGGCGCTAGCGGCAACGGCAAAGGCAAGGGATACAAGGAAGGCAACATTCATATTTTGGGCAAATAGAGCAAGGATGATGGAAAGGATGGACACCCCGATGGATGCCCAACGAGCGGCTACGACTTGTTCTTTATCAGTGGCTTCACCTTTACGAATGATATGACCATAAAAATCATGGGCAAAGGCGGAGGCGGCAGATAGAACAAGACCGGCCACAACCGCTAAGATGGTAGCAAAAGCAACGGCTGATACAAAGGCGAAAAGGAAATCTCCGCCTAGGGCTTCAGCAAGCAAGGGAGCAGCCATATTGCCAGCAGAATTCGCTCCAACGATTTTGTCATACCCTACGAAGGCTGCTGCCCCGAATCCAAGGAATATGGTCATGATATAGAAAATTCCAATGATCCATGTAGCATAGACCACGGACTTTCGCGCAGTGATGGCATCTTTCACTGTAAAGAATCGAATGAGTATATGCGGAAGTCCAGCCGTTCCTAGCACGAGGGCCAGATTGAGTGATAAAGTGTCCAATGGATCTTTAAACTTGTTTCCTGGGTTCAGGAAATCACCTCCGAGAGGAGTGGCTGTTTTCATCTGCCGGAACATCTCCAACACACTGAAGTCGAATTTTGCCAGTACGATAATGGAGATGATGAATGTCCCGGCCATCAATAAAACGGCTTTGACGATTTGCACCCAGCTAGTTGCGGTCATCCCACCAAATACGACGTATACGGTCATTAAAACCCCAACAATGATAACGGAGTATAAGTAATCGATTCCAAGTAATAATTTTATGAGGGCGCCTGCACCGACAAGTTGGGCAATCATATAAAAGGTAGAAATGGAAATCGTATTTAAAGCAGCCACGCCGCGTACCTTCTTTTCGTTGAAGCGTGCAGCAATCATGTCGGCAAGAGTGTATTTCCCAAGATTACGAAGGGGCTCGGCTACAATATAGAGTACGACGAGGTAAGCGACTAGAAAACCGATGCTATAGAAGAACCCATCGAATCCAGAGAGTGCGACCATCCCCGCAATTCCCAGAAATGAAGCGGCGGACATATAGTCCCCGGCTATTGCCCAGCCATTTTGCCAACCGGTTAGACTGCTATCCGCCGTATAGAAGTCAGCTGTCGTTTTGGTGCGGCGTGAGGCAAAGAAGGTTATGACCAAGGTTAGACCGACTATGAGAAGAAATAAGACAAAAGCAAGTACATTCATGCCCTCTTCACCCCCTTCCTTTCGCTTCTTTTATAATATGTTCGACAAGCTTGTCGAAAGTTGCAGCCTTTTTGGAGTAAAGCACACATAGGGTCCATGTCATGATGAATTGTGCGAAGGCAAGCACCCAGGCCCAACTGATAGCGCCGAAAGCATTTGAATTCAGGACTGTAGAATAGGAAGTGAGAATGGGTAAGGAGAAATAAAAGACCATGAAAAAGATGGAAAGTGGAACGATGAACTTACGTTTTTTTCTAAGGAGATCTTGAAATGATGGTGATTGGACAATTTCGGTGTAATTTGTGGAAGCGCTTACTTTTTGATCTTCAGCCATTGATTCATTTGATGGCAATGTGGTTCCCCCTTTATAAATCAAGATAATTTACCTAGTGGAGCCCGATAACACTCTCAGTATATATTCATTAGAATATTTTGTAAATTTAATTTTAAAAAAATCCCCTTTTTTTGTTCGACATAGAATTTAGTAAAGCGTAGAAAAGAAATCTTCGTTCATTTGTTACATATAAAGGCAGCCATCATTAAGGAAAAGTTAAGCTTCTTTCGTAATACTGATTTCATCATACATCTTTAAAAAAGCAGGCTGATGTTGTCAGGTTTTCTTTTATATATATAAAGGGGTAGGATTACAATATATTTACAGGAGAATTTTGTCGGGAGGGAGCCTTTTGATGAAGGTATTAGTGGTAGAGGATAATGCTTCATTATTAGAGTCAATGAGGCAAATTTTAGAGGATGAATATGAAGTGGATACAGCTGATAACGGGGAAGATGGGCTTTTTTTGGCCCAGCAACGTATATACGATATCATTCTTTTGGATGTAATGCTTCCAGGTATGGATGGATTCGAGATTATCCGCCACATGAGGAATGCCAAAATTGATACGAGTGTTTTATTTTTAACCGCAAAAGATTCCCTGGAGGATCGGGTAAAGGGCCTGGAACTTGGAGGGGATGATTACTTGGTCAAACCATTTCAGGCAGCCGAGCTTAAGGCAAGAATACGGGCTCTTCTGCGTAGGAGTGGAATTCTTTCGCTTGAGCAAGGTTGGAAGTACCGAGGAATTCAATTGTTGGAGAAGGAAAAGGGTATTTTGGTAGAGGGTGAGGCGGTAAGACTAACGCTGAAGCAATATGAATTGCTCGAATACCTCATTCAAAACAAAGGAAAAATCCTTACCCGTGAACAGATTTTTGACCGCATCTGGGGGTTTGACTCCGATACGACGATCGCAATCGTTGAAGTGTTTGTGCACCATTTAAGAAAGAAATTGGAACCCTTTCAATACCATAAGGACATACAGACTATCCGAGGAATTGGCTATATGTTAAAACAACCTTAAGGGAGAATAGTATGTTTCAAAAAACGAGGCTTCAGTTGACATTATTGAATTCAATCGTCTTCATAGTTCTTATTGCGATATTAAGCAGAACGATTTATTTCTATACGGAAAATCAGATTTATAAAGAAGTGAATGACTCCTTACGTGAGCAAAGGATTGGGGGAATGCCGGGGGGAATTCGTCCCCCAGGTGAATTTCAGTTAGGCCCAGGTCCGAGTGTGATCGTTTGGGGTCCGAATGAAACAATCATTGAGCCAAGGTTAAACGAAAACAGTTTCTTCAAGGTCAATGAACCAGAGTTTTTCCCGAAAACGTTTGATGAGATTGAAGAAATTTCCGTCGATGGTGCTACATACCGGGCGGTTTCCACACAGGTAGAAACAGAATACGGAAAAATGACGTGGCAATTCATTCGGAATGTAGATTCGGAAAAAGCTATGCTCAATCGCTTATTGCTCATATTGCTCATGGGTGGAGGGATTGGAAGCCTTTTGGCCATTGGAGCTGGGTACCTTTTAGCGGGGAGGGCCCTCATCCCGATAAAAAAATCATGGGAGCAACAGCAGCAGTTCGTTTCCGATGCTTCCCATGAAATCAGGACACCTCTTGCTGTCATTCAATCGAAAGCTGATTTGTTGTTTCAATCACCTTCCGCGACAATCGAGGAAAAAGCGGTTGATATATCGATCATTTCCAAAGAAGTGCGACGTTTGAATAAGTTAGTTACAAACCTTTTAACCTTGACACGAACGGATTCCAATCAAGTGGAGGTTACAAAAGGAAAGTTTTTCTTAGATGAAGTCATTAGCGAAGTTGTTGAACAGTATATTGATATAGCTTCTTTTCAGAATAAAACAATGGTTAGCTTAGTACCGGAGCAGGTTGAGTTTTTTGGTGACAAAGAAAGAATTCATCAATTATTGGTGATATTAGTGGATAATGCATTGAAGTTTACGGAAAAAGGCGGGAAGATTTCGATAACCTGCGTCAAGAGCGCTTCGTCCATCATTCTATCTGTAGAAGATGATGGGAAGGGGATTCCTCAAGAGGAACTATCGAAAATCTTTGATCGATTTTATCAAGTGGAACAATCCCGTTCCTTAAACGAAGGGTCAGGGCTTGGTCTCTCTATTGCCAAGTGGATTGTCCAAATGCATCAAGGGATTATTAAAGTGACGAGTGAAGAGAGAAAACGCACGCGTTTCGAAATTACCTTTCCCAAAAAACCAAAGATATAAATAAAAAGATAGGCTCTAATTTCCCCTTTTATCTTAAGGGAAAGTTAAGGGTCTTTTTTAACCCTAAGTTTTTTTTGATCGTTGCTGTTTCGTTAGATGTGGATATAGAGAAACCAGTTGGGGAAACTTTTAATAAAATGGGTTTGTCAGTTACCAAATATTGTATTGTGCTTATAGAAAAAAATTAATTGCACTACAAAAAATATTAGTATAGTATATAAAATTGAAGAGGTACGGACAAGGTATTTTGGCTAAAAGAGAAAACGCTTGCATAATTCTTTTAAGGTACCAGTTAAAATAAATTAAATTCACCTAAGTGGAGGCCGCATAATGAAATTTCTGATAGCAATTTTAGGGCTGATCGTCGTTTTTGGACTTGCTGTATTAGTGAGCAGTGACCGTAAGAAAATCAAAGTTAAACCAATCATCATAATGATCCTGATTCAGCTTATCTTGACGTATATATTATTAAATACGAAGTTTGGTCTTGTCATCATCAATGCTATTGCTGACGCATTTGGAATGCTTTTGAAATGGGCCAATGAAGGGGTAACATTCGTCTTCGGCGGAATCGTCAATGAAGGCGCATCACCGTTCTTTTTAAATGTTCTTCTTCCGATTGTCTTTATATCCGCCTTAATTGGTATTTTACAGTATTTAAGAATCCTTCCATTCATTATGAAGTGGATTGGTTTACTAATCAGTAAAATAAATGGGATGGGTAAGCTTGAATCCTATAATGCGGTTGCTTCGGCTATCGTTGGTCAATCAGAAGTATTCATTACTTTGAAGAAACAGCTGGGTGCCATACCGCCTTCACGTATGTACACGCTTTGTGCATCGGCCATGTCCACTGTATCCATGTCGATTGTAGGAGCTTACATGACTATGGTTGAGCCAAGGTATGTGGTGACAGCCATTGTTATTAACATGTTTGGTGGATTTATTATCGCTTCTATCATCAATCCATATACAGTTTCCGAGGAAGAAGATATTCTCGCTGTTGAAGAAGGGGCAGAAAAGCAATCCTTCTTCGAGATGCTCGGAGAATATATCATGGATGGATTCAAAGTGGCGATAACTGTTGCTGCCATGTTAATTGGTTTTGTCGCATTAATCGCTGGTATAAACAGCTTATTCGACTTGATTCTAGGTATTAGCTTCCAAGAAATCCTAGGATATATCTTTGCTCCATTTGCCTTCATCATGGGTGTTCCGGCATCTGAAATTGTATCTGCTGGTGGAATCATGGCCACTAAATTAGTGACGAATGAATTCGTTGCCATGTTGAGCTTAGCGGATGCTGGATTCAGTGAGAGAACTTTAGGTATTGTATCGGTGTTCTTGGTATCTTTTGCAAACTTCTCATCAATCGGGATTATCGCTGGTGCAGTTAAAGGACTAAATGAAAAGCAAGGGAACGTTGTGGCACGATTTGGCTTGAAGTTACTTTATGGTGCGACGCTTGTCAGCATTCTATCAGCCATCATTGTAAGTGTCATCCTTTAATGGATTCCATGGCAATAATTAATTAATGATCATGTAAGGCACTTAGGTTGATTCCTAAGTGCCTCTTTTTATAGAATGGCATGAAATGAAAGAGTTAGTTTGTTGTTTGGGTCTGTAATAATATAACAAAGTAAATAGTAGGAAAGGGTGCCATGTGTGACAGTGAATGATAGAGAGATCGCGACCTTTGCAGGGGGATGCTTTTGGTGTATGGTAGCTCCCTTTGATGAAATGGATGGAATGATTGAAGTGACTTCGGGTTATACGGGCGGGAAGGTTCCCAACCCCCGTTACAAGCAGGTGATTTCAGGTCAGACCGATCATGTAGAAGCGGTTCAGCTTGTGTTTGATCCTCGCCTCATTTCTTATAAAGATTTACTTCGGATATTCTGGCAGCAGATTGACCCTACCGATGTTGGTGGACAATTTTCTGATAGGGGTAATCAATATAAATCTGCGATATTTTATCATAATGATCGTCAACGATTAGAAGCCGAGGAGTCTAAGAAAGAATTAATGGAGAATAATCTGTTCGATGACCCCATCGTAACGGATATTTTACCGGCCATGGAGTTTCATCCTGCCGAGGAATATCACCAGGGTTTCCATAAAAAGAATCAATTTAGGTACGCCTTGTATCGTAAGGGTTCAGGCCGCGATGCTTTCTTAAAAGAAAACTGGCCTAAGGATCAATCCCACCTTAAGGAAATCTTGACTGAGAGGCAATTTTTCGTTACACAGGAAAATGGGACAGAGCCACCTTTTGACAATGAGTACTGGGATCATTTTAAAGAAGGCATCTATGTGGATGTCGTTTCTGGAGAGCCCCTATTCAGCTCCAGGAATAAGTATGATAGTGGATGTGGATGGCCAAGCTTTACAAAGCCGATCATGTCTGCCAGTGTTCATGAAAAGATTGACGTAAGCTATCGATCTACCCGTACTGAGGTGCGGAGCAGGGAAGGCGATTCCCATCTAGGACATGTGTTTTCGGATGGTCCTGCCCCCAAGGGAACTCGTTATTGCATCAATTCGGCTGCACTTCGGTTCATCCCTAGAAATGAAATGGAAGAGGAAGGATACGGCGACCTATTATTGCTATTTCAAATGAAGTGATGTTGTTGAGGGATGGAAGATGCAAGATAATTCATAAGCATATGAAAAGGACCAAACTCCATTATGGAATTTGGTCCTTATCATTAGTTTTTATAATTTAAATGAACTCTTCAAGCTAACGATTTGATTGAAGACGAGCTGATCGGATGACGTAAGTTTAGGATCGACATTGTAATAGCCATGTCTGAAAAACTGGAATTTATCCTGTGGCTTGACGTCTTTCATATTAGGCTCAACAAATCCTTGTAAGACTTCTATGGAATCAGGGTTAACCCGCTCTAAAAATGATTTTTCTTCTTCTTCATTTTGCTCATTATCCAAGATTAAAGGTTGGAAGTTACGGAATTCTGCTGAAATAGCTTGTGTAGCTTCGACCCAGTGAAGTGTCCCTTTCACCTTACGGCCGGTGAAACCAGATCCGCTCTTTGTTTCAACATCATATGTGCAATGAAGCTCAATGACATTTCCAGCCTCATCTTTTATCACGTCTTCGCATTTAATGAAATAAGCGTGTTTCAAACGGACTTCATTACCCGGGAAAAGACGGAAGTACTTTTTCGGTGGATTCTCCATGAAATCATCTTGCTCGATGTATATTTCACGTGAAAATGGAATTTGTCGAGTACCCATCTCAGGTACTTCGGGATTGATTTCAGCTTCAAGCATTTCAACTTCACCTTCTGGATAGTTGGTGATGACGACTTTAAGTGGCTTTAAAACACCCATGGTACGTGGAGCCTTCAGCTTCAAATCCTCACGGACAAAGTGATCAAGCATTTGGGAATCGACGACACCACTCGTTTTAGCAACACCTATTTCCTGGCAGAAAGCACGAATCGCTTCCGGTGTATATCCCCGTCTCCGTAAACCGGAGATGGTAGGCATACGTGGATCATCCCAGCCGTCGACAAATTTCTCATCGACAAGCTGTTTCAATTTACGCTTGCTCATCACCGTATTCGTCAGGTTTAAACGGCCAAATTCATATTGTTGTGGTTTGCTTTCCATTTCACAATTATCAACGATCCAGTCATAAAGCGGACGTTGATCTTCAAACTCCAACGTACAGATGGAATGAGTGACGCCTTCAATGGCATCCTCAATTGGGTGAGCAAATGCATACATCGGATAGATGCACCATTTATCTCCTGTATTGTGGTGTTCCGTATGGGAAATACGGTAAATAACAGGATCCCGCAGGTTAATATTTGGCGAGCTCATATCGATTTTTGCACGCAATACCTTTTGGCCATTCTCAAATTCGCCGTTACGCATCTTTTCAAATAGCTCAAGGTTTTCCTCAACCGTTCTATTGCGGTAAGGGCTATCTTTTCCAGGTTCCGTTAATGTTCCACGATATTCACGGATTTGGTCTGCATTTAGGTCATCCACATAGGCTAGACCTTTAGTGATTAGCAATACAGCCTTTTGATACATCTTATCAAAGTAATCGGAAGCAAAGAAAAGGTTATCCCAGTCATAACCAAGCCATTTGACATCTTCCTTGATGGAATTGACATACTCAATATCTTCCTTCAATGGATTCGTGTCATCGAAACGCAGGTTCGTTTTCCCATTGAATTCATCAGCCACACCAAAATTCAGTATGATGGATTTTGCGTGCCCGATGTGTAAGTAACCATTTGGCTCAGGAGGGAAACGGGTGACGATATGATTATGTTTTCCGGACTCTAGATCATCGTTTATAATATTTTTAATAAAATTTGAAGAGTTATGTTCCAACAGAATTCGACCTCTTTCATTTATATACTTCTTTTAATTTTACCTGTATATATACCATAAATACAGACATTTTTCCATGTTCGAGCCGGAATGGGGGGAGTGAGGATATATTCTGAAACAATTCATCTAGTATTTAGTTTGCACATTTGGGAAGAATATATCCCTGAAACTTTGGTGGCAACTGATAAATCTATATATCTAGTATTGTTCAGAAAAGAAGCAATGCAGAGTTCTCTGCATTGCTTCGGATGATGTCATTTAAAATACAGTCGTTTGTAAAAATTCCTTCGTCCGTTCTTCTTTTGGATTGGAGAAAAATTCCGTAGGTGGGCCGCTTTCTATCACACGTCCGTTGTGCATGAAGACAATCCAGTCTCCTACTTCACGGGCAAAGCTCATCTCATGGGTCACGACGACCATTGTCATGCCTTCAATGGCCAGTTCCTTCATTGTCGCTAATACTTCACCGACAAGTTCCGGGTCGAGAGCGGAAGTGGGTTCGTCAAAGAGTAGGATATCCGGTTTCATGGCTAGTGCCCGAGCTATGGCAACCCGTTGTTTTTGCCCACCCGATAGTTTGCTTGGGTAGACATCCGCTTTATCCGAGAGTCCCACTTTAACCAATAACTCTTTTGCTTCCTTAATGGCTTGGGCCTTAGGGACCTTCTTGACGTGAGTAGGTGCTTCTATAATATTCTCAAGCACTGTCATATGTGGGAAAAGGTAAAAATGCTGAAAAACCATGCCCACTTTTTCCCGAATCTTATTAATATCATGTTTTCCAGGCTGAATCTCTGTTCCCTCGATCAGGATCTGTCCACTGTCCTTTTTCTCTAAATAGTTCAAGCAACGGAGCAATGTACTTTTACCAGAGCCACTAGGGCCTATCAGGCAGACTACATCGCTATCCAGCACCTTCATATCGATATCCTTAAGCACATGAAGATCTCCATATGATTTATTCAAGTTTCTTATGCGAATCATTTCTTTTTGTTCCATGTTCATTTCCCCCTATCGATCGCTAATGGACAGTTTCTTTTCGAATGCATTGACGGCTATGGTTAAGATTGCTACAAGTATCAAGTAATAGACGGCTACAATCAGAAGGTAAGTCATTTCATCAAAGTTATTAGATCCTAACGTAGTGGCAACGTTAAAGAGCTCATTCATTGAGATGAATGCGGCTAATGAGGAATCCTTAAGGCCGATGATGAATTGATTGCCTAGTGGTGGCAGTGCACGGCGGAAAGCCTGTGGCAGGATGATTCTTCTTAATGTGAGAGACTTGCTCATTCCTAGCGAGCGACCAGCTTCCACCTGTCCTTTGTCGATGGATTGAATCGTTCCACGAAGTATTTCCGAAATATAAGCACCGTTATGGAAGGCGAGTGCAAGAGATGCTGCCCAAAAATCAGGAAGCAGGAAGATGTTACTAATACCAAAGTAAAGGATGAATATTTGTACGATCAATGGTGTACCCCGGACTAGGAATACATAAGCATCTGAAATCTATGCGAGGATCTTAATATTAGAAATTTTTAAGAGTGCAAAAAGTAATCCGATGACGGTCCCCACTAAAATGGATACGACAGTAAGCTCCAAGGTGAGGAGCATGGCTCGGATGAACACATCCGAAGAGCTAAATAATGTATCAAAGAAATGTGAAAAACTTGGCAATGGAACAACTCCCTTTCTATCTATCTTTATTCAGGTTTGGTCGTGATATCTTCACCAAAGTACTTTTTGCTGATTTCAGCAAGCGTTCCGTCTTCACGGAGATTGTCGAGTGCTGCATTGACACGTGCGAGCAACTCAGGGTTATCTTGTGGCAGTACAATCGCCTGCTCACTCCGTTCAATCAATTGTCGTCCTTCAATTTCAAAGCCTTCTTTCACGGCTTCTTTTCCGGTGACAAAATCCGTTATGACAGCATCATGACGCCCCCCGCTCAACGCTTTAAGGGCCGTGATGTCGCTATCATAGGTTTTTACATTGGTTGTATATTCTTCAGCGGTGTTTGCGTATGTAGAACCTTTAGACGCGGCTACCTCTTTTCCTTTTAAATCCTCGATTGTCTCGATATCACTATCAGGGCGCACAAAGATTTGAGGACCAGAGTAGTAATAGGGAGTAGAGAAGGAAACGTGTTTACTACGCTGTTCATTGATGGTATGACTGGCAACAGCTGCATCTGCCCGACCAGTCTTGACCCCTTCAACAATTCCTTTGAATTTTATTCGCTTAGGAACTGCTTCAAGTCCTAATTCTTTGGCAATGGCCGTTCCCACCTCGACATCAAATCCAGTTACAGTCATGTCATCATTGACATAGCTGAATGGTTTGAATTCACCTGAGGAAGCGAAGATAAACTGATCCTCATTAATCAGCTTACTACCATCTTCAAGCTGATCCTTCTCAGCACAGCCGGACATGAGACCAAGAATGACCAATAATGCAAGAATGAATTTTACTGATAATTTCATGATTATTTCTAATCCCCCTTTTAGGTACTGATAAAGTGTTTTATACCCAACATGTCTTCTGTCATAACCTCCAATTTTGGGAAGAACGTCCCAAAATGTCCAAATATCAAAAAAAATCGTCCTTAATCAGGCCGACTCTTCTCTTTTAATCTCTTTTACTATGCAATTCTTAAAGGTTCTGGGACTTTGCATTTACTTCTTCTACATTTCCCGTTATGTTCAAGTCACTGGATAGCTGGGCGTCTATCAAGTCATTGAAAATCCAATCGAAAAAAATCCCCCTTATTAAAACGGTACGCAAGTGGAAACCGCCGAAGAAATAATAAAAAAACCGGTATACGGGGATGTATTACCTTCCAATCCGGAGTGGGTGTTGAAATCAGTGCAGGTTTCAGACAAGGATTATCGTGCTTATTAATCGGGGAGTAATGGACTGACTTTAACATTGCTGACGAAATAAAGTATAATAGAGCCAAAAAGACGAAGGGCAGTTGGGATAATGGTGAACAACTTTGTGCAAGAGCAATTACAGGCATACCGTGAAAAAAATGAAGATAGAGGACGTTTGATAATAAAATGTCCGGATCAACCAGGCATAGTCGCAACGGTAACGGCTTTTTTAAAAGAATATGAAGCGAATATTGTTGAATTGAGTCAGTATTCCATGAATCCAAATGGCGGGACTTTTTTTACTAGAATTGAATTTGATTGCCCCAACTTAAAAGCGAAATCAGGAGACATGGAAAAAGATTTTCAAGAAATTTCAGAAAAGTTTTCCATGCAATGGACGTTCAATTACGTTAGTGATTTAAAGAGGACGGCGATTTTCGTTTCGAAAGAACCACATTGTCTACTTGAGTTGTTATGGGAGTGGCAAAGCGGCAATCTACTGGCAGATATAGCGATGGTCATCAGTAATCATGAAGATACTAGGGAAATTGTCGAATCCATGAATATTCCTTTTTATTATATTCCGGCAAATAAAGAGATTCGTAAAGAAGTGGAAGCGCAGCAGCTTAAATTGCTGGAGGACTTTAAAATTGATTTAATCGTATTGGCTCGATATATGCAGATTTTGACACCCGATTTCGTGGCAGCCCATCCGAATAAAATCATCAACATCCATCATTCATTCCTACCTGCATTCATAGGGGCTCGACCTTATGAACGCGCATATACCCGCGGTGTTAAGTTGATAGGGGCAACATCCCACTATGTGACAAATGATTTAGATGAAGGTCCCATCATCGAGCAGGACATAGAACGTGTCGATCACCGTGACTCTGCAGAAGAGATGAAGAAAATTGGTCGTTCTGCAGAACGCAGGGTACTTGCTCATGCTGTGAAGTGGCATTTGGAAGACCGCGTTCTTGTTCATGAAAACAAAACAGTCGTCTTTTAAAAACAAAAACCCTCTATTGGCAAGTAGCCTTGCCAATAGAGGGTTTTACTTTGGAAACCGGCAACTTAGTAAGTATATTCCACTCTTACTGTAGCGGTAATGTTCAATTCACCAGGTTGGATGGGGGTAGTGGCTGCTTTGGTGTAGGAACTGGTTTGGAAAAGAACAGGAGGAGTCGTTTCCGACATTTCTTCAACGAGAGTGGGAATGGGGTTCAAGGTAACTCCTATCGTTCTCGCCATGGAGAGTGCTTTTTCATAAGCATTCTTTAAAGCTAGTGAAAGGGCTTGATTGTAATAGACCTCTGGAGTGGACAAGGAAAAACGGATATTGGAGATGGAATTGGCCCCATTGCTGACAGCCGTGTCAATTATGATGCCAATGGCCTCAATCTCAGTTGTTTGGACTTGGATTATATAATGGACCTTATAATTTTTAAACTGTTCTTTTCCACCAACATAATCATATTGCGGGTCAATCCTATATTCACTCGTTTTCAATTGATCTTCGGAAATGCCAATGGACTTCAGTCCAGCAATGACTCGTGCAATGCTTTGTGAATTGGCTTGTTGAGCCTTCCGGGGGTCCTCATCCTCTGTTATGACCCCCAGGGTAATGGTCGCCTGATCAGGGGCAGCCTGAAGCGTCTCAGAGCCGGACACCTTTAAAGCGTGAGGGTTATCAAGATAATTTCGATTGGGGGTGCTAAATTCCTGATTCATAAGACACCAACCTTTTATAAAAGTGAGTTTATCCTATTGTACGGGACCGTAAGGGAAAACATGCTCCCTTTTGTTGAAGGATTGATCGAAAGAATAAGGATATAAAAAAACACTCGGTTTCAAACCGAGTGCATGTTATTTATGAATGACCTGGACCCTGCCAACTTGGCCGTCTGTCAACCGTACTTTTATTCCATGTGGGTGACTGCTAGAGTTTGTTAAGATGTCCTTTACTGTACCACTTGTTAGTTTTCCGCTTCGTTGATCTGCTTTCAGTACAATGTCTACAGAGGTTCCTGGAGTGATATCTTTTCGGTTTTTACCGTTCATTTTACTTCAATCCCTTTTAGAGGTATTTGCAAGTTACTGCAGTCCCTTCAGTATAAGGAAAACAGTTGTTATAGTCGAGAATAATAGGGCAATGTACGCTAGGTATCCGTTATTACCGAATTTTCTTGAGGGGCTCGACTGCAGGACCTTCCATAACTTCTCCAGTAATAGAGTAACGTGAGCCATGGCACGGACAATCCCAAGTCCTATCCCCACTGTTCCACGCGACTTCACATCCCATATGGGTACATGTCGAGTCCACGATGAATAGTTGACCTTCTTTATCTCGGTAACACCCAGCCTTATCCCCATTCACTTTGACAATGGCCCCTTCATCCAATCCTAGGTCGTCTGGCTTTTTATGAAGGATGGAAAGCTTGCCCTGAATCATATGCTTCGCGACATCCGCATTATCTTTCACCATGTTTTTCATTCCATCTAATCTGGCGGGATCATACAAGTCCGCATATCGGTTATCCTTTTGTAAAATGCGGTCAGTCAAGATTTTTGCGGCAATGGTTCCATTTGTCATGCCCCATTTTGCATAACCGGTTGCAATGAGCACCCGGGGATGATTGGGGGTTGCCGGGCCAACGAATGGCAGGTCATCAGGCGTCACGATATCCTGAGCCGACCAACGGTAAGGGATGTCCTCCACTTTGAAATAGTGGGAGCCAAAATCCTGTAAAGCCTCATAATGGTTTATTGTGGATATACCTTGTCCGGTTTTATGCCCTTCTCCGCCTACAAGAATCAGCTTTTCACCATTGTCGTTTTCCGTATAGCGAAGGGAACGGGAAGGGCTATCCGCGCTATAAAACATGCCTCCCGGATATTCCTGTTTCATCCTAATGCCAAGGACATAGGATCTTTTTACATGGACCCGTGCAAAGTATAAACCCATCTCATCATTAAAAGGAAAATGAGAAGCGACGATGACATGGTTGCATTTAATTTTATGACCATCCTCAGTCAGAACGGTCGGATTCTCTCCATCTTCAATCTTCATGGCTGTCGTATGTTCAAAGATTTTCCCGCCACCATCCAGAATGGGGGAGGTAAGTCCCAGTAAATATTTCAATGGATGGAACTGTGCCTGGTCCTTCATGATTACCGCGGCTTTGCATGGAATGGAGAAGGGTATAGTGTCGGTATAATCACCGGGAATACCGAGTTTACGATAGGCCCTCAATTCTTTTTGAATCTTACTAACATATTCTTCAGTATTTGCATACACATAAGCATCTTGTTTAGATAAATTACATTCTATAGAATGTTCCTCGACCAATTCCTTGATTAAATTCATTGCTTCAGTATTTGCTTCATAGTATAGTTTTGCCTTTTCCTCGCCATGCGCTGCAATTAGCTTGTCATAAACCAGTCCATGCTGGGCGGTAATCTTGGCTGTTGTATGTCCTGTGGTTCCGTTTAGGATCTCGCTCGCCTCAATGAGTGTGACTTGAACTCCTTGCTTGGCTAATAGATAAGCGGAAGTTATGCCTGTGATCCCGCCCCCAACAATCAAGACATCTGTTTTAATATCTTCTTCTACCTTGGGGAATGAAGGAAAAGTCAATGTACTTCTCCAGAAGGGTTCAGGATACTGTGGGAGTTCTGTATTTTTTTCAGTCATTTTTAAATTCCTCCAGACGTTTAGGAATGGTTTCCGTTTATTACCATTCCCTTTCACCTAGCTTTTTATCCTCTTTTTGGTAGATGGATGTTATAAAAAGGAAATGGTTTGCATTGTATACAAAAATGTATACATGTAAACAAAATAAGATAGTTTGTAAACAATATAGTAAATATGTTTACAAACACGTATACATGGCTATATACAAGGTGTGTACACACTTGTTACTAATGTATACAAAATGAATACATATTTTAGGAAAAGGTATATCTATCGAATCATTGACTATTATGGTATTTTTTTCTATTCTTATTAAAGTACACTGTCTGGCATTTTTTAAAAAAAGGGGATGTTTTAAGATGAGTTCTAGAATCGCAGCAGTAGATGTAGGTAATGATGCTATCAAAGCTATTTTTGGAAAACTAGAGTCTGAACTATATATACCGAATGTCATTGCAAAAGATATTGAGGACCGGCCGGTCATCGGGATAGAGGAACTGGATGAGAATAACCCATTGGATGGAATTCATATAAGAGTTCACTCACCAGCACTTCAAGATAATAATGCTATTTACCGTGTTGGGAATTTAGCGACAAAAAGTGATAACCCTACAGAATTGGATTTAGGCAGCAGTAAATCGGAAGAAGACCAAACGTTGATCATGCTTTTTGCGGCACTGGCATTGGATGCGGCTAAACAGGGGAACAATGATCGCTTCAAAAAGGTTAATAATGTCGTCGAAGCGAACTATACGTTGGGTACGGGCCTTCCGCTCCGTGAAGTGAAGGAAGGGAAAGATGTCGGATATCGCTCGAAATTAGTGGGTTCGGTTCACCAAGTGGAATTTTTAATCACGCCTAAATATCAGGGATTGAAAGTGAATATTAAATTTGATGAAGTGAAGGTCTATCCTGAAGGGTTTGCAGCTTATATCAATCTAGTAATGGACAATGATTTGAACATCATTAACCGTGAGCTGATCGACAAAAGAATTCTTATTCAAGATATCGGCGGACTTTCGACAGATATCGCGGTCATTAAGAACCGTAAAGTGGATGATGATAAAGCACAAGGGTTTAACCTTGGTGTGGCTGAAGCACTCGAATCAATTCGTGAGGAAATCAGGAAGAAACATGGTGTCGAATTGGACAGCAGACGTGACGTGGTGGAGATTATCACGAAAAAAAACGACCGGAACCATATAATGGTCCGTGGAAGTCGGACAAGTGTGCATGATATTGTCGACCGCATTTTAGGGGAGCTTGCAAAAAAACAATATCGTCATCTTCGCAACGTTTGGAAAAAGAATTCACAGACGGAGATTTGCTACTTCGTAGGTGGGGGTTCAATTGTACTGAAGGATTACTTGAAAACACTCAATCAAAACTTTGATGGGTACAATATCGACTTTTTTGAAGATGAAAGAGAAAGCGTTTGGATGATGGCCAACGCCTATTACAAGCTGATTTCCGACTTTAAACGCCGGAATTCAAAGGAAGAGCAACAATCTCAACATAAGAAGAAAGAACAACGTACAGGTTCAGTTAAATAGGTGAGAAAATGAAAAAAACAGCTTCTTCTGAAATCAAAAGAGGACAGGCCATCACTTTTCGTATCCCTTCAGATGTATCCGATTATACGTTAAGGCAGCTGCAGAAATTAAAGGAAACGGAAAGAAGAAATTTTTCCAGTAAAATTGCTGAGTATGTTCTTGATGGCGTTGGGCAATCCTCTCATCAGGAACGGGAGATGGTTGCCTTGCCCATGCCGAATAAGCTTAGTAAATCTCAGCGTGACTGGCTAAAGCATTCCCACTCAGAAGCAATGCTTGGAACGATTTTGTACCATCTTTTATCCGATCCTTTACGGGCTACGGCCTTGTTGGCCTCACTAAACAGCAATGGAATCAATGAGGATGTCTATGTAAAGGAAGAGGAAGAATTGGTGGAGAGGAGTTTGGAAGAAGAACCGAAGGAATTACCCGAAATGGATCTGGATGATTTTGATTGGAGTTTCGATGAGACTTCAGAACAGTCAGAGCAACCGGAACCAGAAGAGGAAAATCTGGATGATCTTCTTGGCGACTTTCTTGATCAAATGAATCAGTAAAAGAGGAAGGGTATCTGACAACATGTTGGATATCCTTTTTTTTGATAGGATTCGAAGGGGGTTAAAGGCGAGGATAAGACATGAAAAGAGGAACCGTGATGTCACGGTTCCTCTCTTTTATGCTAAGAAAATGAGTTGGTAAAGAAAAAGAACGGCAAAGATGTATACTAACGGATGGACTTCTTTGAATTTCCCTCTTGCGATTTTTAGTATTGGATATGAGATGAATCCAAGTGCTATACCATTGGCGATACTTGAAGTAAGAGGCATCGTAACAATGACCAAAAAGGCTGGGAAAGATTCGTCGAAATGGGTCCATTCAATCTCATTGATGCTTTTGATCATCATGCTACCAACTATGATCAAGCTAGGTGCAGTGATGGCCGCAATATCTGATACTGCCCCGATAAGTGGGCTGAAGAAAGCAGTGACCAAGAAAAGAATGGCTACGACAAGAGCGGTTAACCCTGTTTTACCACCTGAACCTACACCGGCCGAGGACTCCACGGAGGCGGCAGTAGGGCTTGTACCGAACATGGCTCCGATTGTTGTCCCAACGGAATCCGCGAAGAAAGCACTTCCTGCTTTCTCCAACTTTCCGTCTTTCAATAACCCTGCTTGGCGCACAATCCCGATTAGGGCTCCGGTGGTGTCGAATAGCATAACGAGAAGGATGGAAAACACTACACCATATAGGCCGTAGTTTACAACATCCGCAAAAGAAGTGATTGGATTAGCAACAATGATGCCCTCGGGTAACGATGGCACCGAAACAAAATGTTCAATTTTAAGTTGTCCAGTAAATAGGGCAATGATCGCTGTAATGATCATCCCGATGAAAATGGAACCCTGAATCTTACGGACCATTAAAATGATGGTTATTACCAAACCGATTAAGGTAAGTGCCACTCCTGGGTCTCTGAAGCTCCCTAGGGTCACCAGGTTCGATTCATGACTCGTTACGACCCCAGATAAACGAAGCCCGATAAAGGTGATGAATAGACCAATCCCGGCGCTGATAGCATGTTTCAGATTATTGGGGATCGCTTCAATCAGTTTAGACCGGAAAGAAGTAAGCGATAATATGACGAAGATAATCCCTGTAACAAAGACTGCCGAAAAGGCAACCGTGTACGAGATATCATGCGTACCTAGGACAGAGTACGCGAAATAGGCATTCAATCCCATCGCAGGAGCAATGACAATAGGATAATTGGCTAGAAAAGCCATGAAAAGAGTACCGACTAAGGTAGCGATGATGGTTGCTGTAAAAGCCTGTTCAAAGGGAACACCAGCATCAGAAAGAATTTTGGGGTTTACAACGATGATATAAGCTAATGTTAAAAAGGTTGTAAGCCCTGCAAGGACTTCTGTCTTAATATTCGTTTTCCGTTCTTTTAATTTAAACATGCGGCCACTCCTTCTTTTTATATACAAAAACTCCTTGTACAGACATTTACAAGGAGGAGACGCCCACCTTTTTCCAGGCAAGTAGCTCAAATAGTATAGTTAGTCAGAAATTTAAAATCTTATAAATTATATTAGAAAAACATCTAAAGCACAATACCATGAAAAATTTTCTCTCAAAAATAGATAATGATATACTAACAAAGAACTTGGAGTAAAGGAAATTGCCTTAGTGTAGAATCAGTAATAAACAATGGATGTAATGATGATTTAAATAAGATATCACAAATATAGAGAGTAGGCCGATACATGACAAATTTCATCGAGCTTGGCATAAGCCCAGAAATTAACACGATATTGAAGCAAACCGGCATAACCAGCCCAACCCCGATACAGGAAAAATCGATACCTGACATAATGGCGGGCCGGGATGTCATCGCGAAAGCACAGACAGGAACAGGGAAGACATTGGCATTTTTGCTTCCAATATTAGAAAAAGTCGACCCAAAAGCTTCCCACGTTCAATCATTAATCGTCACACCGACTAGGGAGTTAGCGTTACAGATAACGGCGGAGCTGAAAAAGTTCGCCAATGAGATCGAGGAATTGCAAGTGCTAGCCGTGTATGGTGGACAAGATGTGGAGCAGCAAATGAAAAAGCTGACACGGAATATTTCTGTCGTGGTAGCTACACCGGGCCGATTATTAGACCATTTACGAAGGGGAACCATTGATTTATCCCAAACCGAAACGCTTGTTTTGGATGAAGCGGACCAAATGCTCCATATTGGATTTTTACCGGAAGTGGAAGAAATCATGGGACAATTGCCAGAGACAAGACAAACGCTGCTCTTTTCCGCGACGATGCCAGAACAAGTCCATCAGTTGGCGAAGCGTTATATGGATAGACCATTGACAGCTGCTGTTAAAGCTGAGCAAGTGACGGTCGAGCAGATCCGTCAACTTGTCATTGAAACGACGGATAGGGCCAAACAGTCCTCACTGATCAGCATCATAAAGGAAGAACAGCCATATCTGGCGATTGTTTTTTGCCGGACAAAGCGCCGTGTTTCTGTTTTGAACGATGCTTTAAAGGCGGCTGGTTTCAACTCGGATGAACTTCATGGAGATCTGTCGCAGGCAAAACGAGAGCGTGTCATGAAAAACTTCCGGGATGCGAAGCTTCAATATTTAGTGGCCACGGATGTTGCTGCGCGTGGGCTGGATGTTGAAGGCGTGACACATGTTTTTAACTACGATGTTCCTGAAGATGCCGAAAGCTATATCCATAGGATAGGACGTACAGGAAGGGCCGGTGAGCATGGATTAGCCGTAACCTTTATTGCTACGAAGGATCTTCAGCTTTTGAGTGATATTGAAAAAGGTATCTCCATGAAAATTGAACGGAGAAAGATCGAAGGGGTTAAGATGTTCCAGCCGGGCGAAGTCGAGAATAAACGGAAGCGTCATGACCGCGACTTATCTGAAGGGGAAGCACGTCATCCACGTTCGGGTGGTGGACGCCGTCATAGAGAAAGAATCGATACGCGAGGTCCGAACCGAGGAAGTCACCGCTCCGCTAATCAGGCCGACAATCGTGAGTTGAGTCTAGAGAATACACGTGAGGGCTTTGCAAACCGAGGTCCTAAACGAGAGAACACACGAGGAGATCAAAGGGATGAAAGTCGGGGACGTAGTCGCGACAATGCCCGAGGAGAACGACAAGGAGGGAGTCAAGGCAGAAGGGGGAATACCCATAGTCCGAATGGGAACCGTCGCAATGATTCAGGAGGTTCATCTAGCAGGGGCAGAAACCGATAAAGGGGGAAGGAGAATTGGACAAACCATGGTTGGCAGAATATCCAGTTTCCTTAGAACTTGCAGAGAATTTGATAAAGAAGCAGTTTCCCGATGTGGGTTTGGAAAAGGTGAGGCAAATTGGGGAAGGGTTTGACAATACGGTCATTCAGTTGAATGAGGAGTATGTATTCAGATTTCCCCGAAGACCCATTGCTGTTACCTTAATCCAAGTGGAAAACAAGCTTTTGCCTTCATTGGCCGGAAATCTTCCGCTAGCCATACCTGAACCGGTCTTTTTTGGAGAGCCGAGCAGTAGTTATCCATATCCCTTTACTGGCTACAAAATGGTGAAGGGACACTTACCTGTGAAGGAAACCATGGAAAGTAAGATTTCCTCGGCAATAAAGTTTGCCCACTTCCTGACAGTGCTTCACAGGTTTCCTGTGCCAACGGCGAAACAATTGGGTGTACAGCCTGATGAAATGCGGAGACTTGATGTTTCTTTCCGGCAGGACAGCCTTGATGAGCAACTCTTAGCATTAGTGGCACTAGGCTATTCTGAACAGGCCCATGCCGTTTCGATGTTTTTAAAAGACCTGGATGCATCGTATGAGGGGACATGCGACACCCTTGTCCATGGTGATATTCATGTCCGGAACGTCTTGCTCGATGCCCAGGGTGTACTAATGGGCATCATTGACTGGGGGGACGTTCATATCGGGCATCCAGCTATCGATTTTTCTTTTTTATACAGCTACTTTCCAAAAGAGGCGAGACGGTCCTTTTTTGAAATCTATGGTGAAATTGAAACCGAAGTCAAAAACCTGGCAAGATTTAGGGCGATTTACATGCTCGTCAGGCTGCTTGTGTATGGAATCGATCGAGGTGACAAAGAACTGATCTCCCTCACGCGCACAGGTTTGTCGTTGGCTATGGAAGATTGATTCTACTGATTTTTACTGATCTAGGAGGTTCGCATGAACGGAAACTATTTACATACAATTACATGGATAGGGGAATTGCTTGAGGATGGAAACATTCCCTATCAATTTACGGGACCCTCCGCTTTATTTATACAAGGGGTTGAAATAAAGGATACTATAAATGTCTCGGTCGACGTGCAGTGGGATGTTTTTGATGAAACATTCTCCCTTTTCATAGATCATGCTCCTTCACAGCCCGAAAAGAATCCTGAAACAGCCTTTTTCCAGGTTGAAAAGGATGGAATACTGATTACGGTCCGCTGTTTATTCAATAGGACAATTAAAACGGACCCTTACCGATTACTCATACCAGTAGGGGAAACCGAGCTTTGGTGCCAATCCCTATACAGCTACCTTTACAATGCTGAAATGCAGAGTAATCGTGATGAAATCCATGCGTATCTATTATCGGCACAAAAAGGCTTTACAGCTGAAAATGAACAGGCCTGGAATCAAAATAATTATCTAGCCCTTGTGAACCGTTACGGGAAACCAGATGAATTGGCAGGGAAGATCAAGCACAACCCGCGCTGGAGATTGCATCCATTTTATAAATATATGGGAGACATAGTGGGTCGGAAAGTCACACATTTAATGGGATCGAATGGGGTCAAGGCAGTCGCCATGGCGATGTTGGGAGCTGACGTTAAGGTCGTGGATTTCTCTCGGGAAAATGCTACTTTCGCGAACGAACTGGCTGAATCATCCGACGTCAGCATTGAATATATTGTCTCGGATGTGATGTCCTTGCCGCCCGAACATGCATTAGGAGATCAGGACTTGGTCTTGATGGAACTGGGTGTCCTTCACTACCTCATAGATCTGCAGCCATTATTCGAAACGGTAAAAAGGATGTTGAAGCCGGGGGGAAGATTCGTGCTGCATGAGTTCCATCCAATTTCGACGAAACTCATAACCTCTTCTGGCAAAAAACATAAGGTGACAGGCAATTATTTTGCTCCTGCCATTGAAAATAACGAGGTGGCTTTCTCCAAACATATGCCTGATGAAGATAAGCAAAGCCTTTCGAAAGTGGTCCAACGCAAATGGACCATGGGTGAACTCATAACGGCAGTTGGAGAATCCGGTTTGATCATCAAAGTCCTTGAAGAAGAACCAAACCACAAAATCCATGACATTGGGATACCTAAAACGTATACGTTAGTAGCTGAACGTAGTGGGGGCATGCATTAATCATTGAGCATGACCACTCCCGTTCAAAAATAAAGAGGGTGCCCACAACGTATGCGGCACCCTCTTTGACCGTTCATTTAGTTGTTGTTCGACCATTCTTCGACGTCCCATACTTTCGTGACCCAATCTTCGTAGAAATCGGGTTCATGGCAGACAATCAGAACCGTTCCTTTATATTCTTTCAATGCACGTTTCAATTCTTCCTTGGCCACCACGTCTAAATGGTTTGTTGGTTCATCGAACAGAAGCCAGTTGCTTTCTGTAAGCATCAACTTACACAAGCGGACCTTGGACTGTTCCCCACCACTTAAATGGGCCATCGGACGAGTGATATGTTCATTTTTTAAGCCAACCCGCGCGAGGATAGCCCGTACTTGAGGTTGATCGAGATGAGGGAATGCGTTCCACACTTCATCGATCGGTGTCGTGTTGCCTGCTTGTACCTCTTGTTCAAAATAAGAAGGGAAGAGGAAATCACCAAGTGATCTTTTCCCGCTTAGTGGCTCGATTTTACCAAGAATCGTTTTTAACAGTGTGGATTTCCCCACTCCGTTACATCCCACAATGGCAATTTTCTCCCCACGCTCTATGTTCATTGAAAGTTTTGGAAGTAATGGACGGTCATAGCCGATTTCAATATCTTCCCCTTCAAATACATATCGGCTGCTCGCACGTGACTCTTTGAAATCGAAAGTCGGTTTCATCGCCGTTTCCGGACGGTCGATACGTTCTATGCGATTCAATTGCTTCTCCCGACTTTTTGCCCGGCCAGAAGTTGAATAACGGGCTTTATTTTTTGCGATGAAGTCTTCCTGCTTTTTAATGAAGTCCCGCTGTTTTTCGTATGCATTAATATGTTGGTTCTTATTCAGTTCAGCAAGTTCAAGGAATTTTTCGTATGTCGCCGTATAACGGGTCAATTTCGAGAATTCTAGATGGAAGATGACATCAACTACGCCGTTCATGAACTCGGTATCATGTGAAATCAATAGGAATGCGTTAGGATATTCCTTTAAGTAGCTGCTCAACCAACGGATATGCTCCACATCCAAGTAGTTTGTCGGCTCATCCAACAGTAGTACTTGGGGTTGTTCCAATAGTAGTTTCGCCAGCAATACTTTTGTCCGCTGTCCACCACTCAGAGCAGAAACGTCACGCTCAAGGCCAATCGCATCCAAGCCCAACCCACGTGCCGCATCTTCGATTTTCATATCTAAATTATAAAAATCCCCAGCTTCGAGTTTATCTTGGATTTCCCCCATTTGTTCCAAAAGTTCTTCAAGTTCCTCTGGTGTCGCTGAACCCATTTTCTCGGTCACTTCATTCAAAGCTTTTTCCTGCTCGAATAAAGGTAAGTAGGCATCTCTTAACACATCGCGTATCGTTTTGCCTTTAGTCAGGACGGTGTGCTGGTCAAGGTAGCCATATTCAACACCAGGTGTCCAATCAACTCGGCCTTCATCGTGAATCAGTTGCCCGGTAATAATGTTCATCATTGTTGATTTACCTACGCCGTTAGCGCCGACGAGGCCTACATGTTCCCCAGCCATCAATCGGAACGTAACATCTCTGAATAATGTCCGATCACCAAAGCTGTGTGCCAAATTATCTATAGAAAGTAAGCTCATTTATGTTGAACCTCCCAATTATTTTGAAAAAATCTCTACGTTTCATCATACTAAAATCTGTACTAGATTGCTATCTAATCTAGTAATTTACATATTGTGCATGAATAAGGTGGGGTCCACCGATAAATGGTTCACCAACTAGACGGTCTGCCTAAGTCACTTCGACATTAGTTGTTAGTCCCTAGTCCTTTATCGCCCTGACTAAAAATATATGAGATAATGAGAGAATCAGTTTAAAAGGGAAAGGATGTATTTTTATGAGTAAAACAGTCGTACTGGCCGAGAAACCATCGGTCGGAAGAGATATAGCAAAAGTGCTGAATTGCGAAAAAAAAGGCAACGGTTATTTGGAAGGAAGTCAGTATATCGTCACCTGGGCGCTTGGTCATTTAGTTACCCATGCAGATCCGGAAACGTATGACGAAATATACAAAACATGGCGGCTCGAAGACCTCCCTATGTTGCCTCCATCCTTGAAATTGGTCGTAATCAAGCAATCCGGAAAGCAGTTTCAAGCGGTAAAAACGCAATTGAACCGCAGTGATGTCAAGGACGTCATTATCGCAACCGATGCAGGACGGGAAGGGGAGCTCGTTGCACGTTGGATTCTGGAAAAAGCGAATGTTAAAAAACCAATCAAGCGGCTCTGGATATCATCGGTAACTGATAAGGCGATTAAGGATGGATTTAACAAGCTGAAGGATGGGAAAGAGTACGAGAATCTATTTGCCTCTGCAGTTGCTCGGGCCGAGGCGGATTGGTTTGTCGGTATGAATGCTACAAGGGCACTGACAACGAAGCATAATGCCCAGTTATCGTGCGGAAGGGTTCAAACGCCTACACTAGCGATGATAGCTGCCAAGGAAAAGGAAATCAAACAATTTCAGCCGAGGAAATTTTATGGCGTTACGGCAACGGCAGAATCTCAACTACGCCTTGTCTGGCAAGACGTCCATTCGAAAGATATACGCACATTCGAAAAGGCAAAGGCAGACAAAGTCCTTGCTGATGTGAAAAACAAAAAGGCTGAAGTGGTGGAAGTGAAAAAAGCCCATAAGAAGAATTTTGCGCCCCAGTTATATGACCTAACTGAGCTACAAAGGGATGCCAATAAGAAATTCGGTTATTCGGCGAAAGAGACACTTTCCATCATGCAACGTTTATATGAAGGACATAAAGTCCTGACCTATCCAAGAACGGACTCGCGTTTCTTAACCTCGGATTTGGTCGAGACGCTGAAAGAAAGATTACAGGCAGTCAGCATCAAGCCATATGCCCAATATGCATCGAGAATCTTGCGTAGCCCGATCAAGGCTAATAAATCATTCGTGGATGACAGCAAGGTTAGTGATCATCATGCCATCATACCTACTGAGCAAACGCCACTACCGGGTAAATTGAGTGACAAGGAATCGAAAATTTACGACCTTGTCGTCAAACGGTTCCTTGCGGTTCTGATGCCACCATTTGAATATGAGCAAACGACCGTTACCGCAAAAGTGGGCAGTGAAACATTCGTCGCTAAAGGAAAAGTCATCTTGAAATCAGGTTGGAAGGAAGTCTATGATCATCAGTTCGAGGAAGAAGAGGCAAGTGATGGCCTTACAGAGCAATTGCTTCCGACACTCGAGAATGGTGACATCTTAGACATCACGGAAGTGAAACAAACAGAGGGAGAAACAAGACCACCGGAGCCGTTCAATGAGGGAACCTTGTTATCTGCAATGGAAAATCCCGCTCGTTTCATGGCTGGGGAAAGCAAGGAACTCATTAAGACGTTGGGGGAAACCGGGGGAATCGGCACCGTTGCGACCCGGGCCGATGTTATTGAAAAATTGTTCAATAGTTTCCTGATTGAAAAACGTGGAAAAGGTCTTCATGTTACCTCAAAAGGTAAACAGCTCCTCGAGTTGGCTCCCGAAGATCTACGTTCGCCAGCGTTGACCGCACAATGGGAACAGAAGCTAACCGCCATTGCTAACGGAACGCTTGATAAGCGTACATTCATTGGGGATATGCGCACCTATGCGAAAAACATCGTTCACGAAATCAAGACGAGTGATCAAAAATTCAAGCATGATAACATTTCCGGCACAAAATGCCCGGATTGCGGCAAGTTGATGCTTGAAGTAAACAGTAAAAAAGGGAAAATGCTCGTTTGCCAAGACCGAGAATGCGGGCATAAAAAAGGTGTTTCACGTGTAACAAATGCAAGATGCCCACAATGCCATAAGAAAATGGAAATGAGAGGGCAAGGAGAAGCACAGACGTTCACATGTAAATGTGGCTTTCATGAAAAGCTTTCTTCATATAACAAACGAAAAGGTCAAAACAAGAATAAGAAAGTGTCT
The DNA here is from genome assembly GCF_059384845.1 of Peribacillus suis. NCBI lineage: Bacteria > Bacillati > Bacillota > Bacilli > Caryophanales > Bacillaceae > Peribacillus > Peribacillus suis. Next base: position 4,124,738 of record NZ_CM182019.1, on the reverse strand, counting down.
AAAAATGAAGTCTCGAATTATATGAAAAAGCAAAACAAAGAGGAGCCAATCAATACAGCATTAGCGGATGCATTGGCGAAACTGAAATTCGATAAATAATAGGAAAAGTCCAGTATCGGAATGATGCTTCAAGAGAAACCAGGGAGAGTATGGCTAATTTTGATGCTGGACTTGTTTCGATGCAGCTTATGCTAATAGCGAAATCTAAGGGATACGACACACTTACAATGGGTGGGTATAATAAACAACAATTCATTGAAAGATTCGATGTGCCTGAACGTTATGTTCCGATTGTCTTAATTGCAATAGGGAAGGCAGCTTCACCTTCTTTCCAAATTACAAGATTGTCGTTAAATGAAGTAGCGAAGTTCATCTAAATATGAAAAAGGATGGAGCAGATTTGCTCCATCCTTTTTCTATCATTCATCAATATCAATTAGATTTTATTCAGTACGGTACCTTGTAAATCAAATTCAGGTGTTTTATCGGTCGTCTGTTTGACCGTTTCTAATGGTGTGAGCGCACTGAAGGGCAACTGATCACCTGGACTGAAAATTGCTTCATCATTCTCTGGATTTTCCATTGCTGTGAATACTCATGTTGGTATCCTCCTTTGGTGAGAAGATTTGTCATTTTCCTTCATAGTTTTCATCGAATGCTTTACTAGTTTCTAACACTGATCACCTGGACTGAAAATTGCTTTCGTCATTCTCTGGATTCCATTGGCTGTAAATACTCATGTTGGTATCCTCCTTTGGATGAGAAGATTTGTATTTTCCTCGGGGTTTTCATGAAAGCTTCACTAGCTTCTAACGCTGATCACCGGGACTAAACACCGCTGCGTCATTCTCTTTGTTCCATTGGCTTCTGATAGTACTCATCTTGCACATCATCTCCTTTGGTGAGAATGTCTTACACTATTTATCTACCCGATTGGGACAAGCTTAAACAATTTTTTCAAAAAAAGTAAAAAATATACGAGTAATTATTATTTAGAGTCTTGTATTATTTCGCCTTCGAGAAAAATAACCTTTTTACGATATTTTTATCAATTGTGGAAATAATGTTGTAGAAAAGGGGGAATTGATTTGGGGTTATCGAAATAATCATTAGATCATCATTGTCCTTTGTTATTCTTTTGACTCTAACAAGGGTGATGGAAAGAAAAGAAATCTCAAAGATGACATTCTTCAACTTTGCTTCTGCCATTTCCATCGGTTCAATAGCGGGAAATCTTTCTTTCAACCATCGTTTAAGCATTCAAAATGGTATAGTCGCCTTAATGATATGGAGTTTACTTACGATCTTATCTGGACGAATTGTCATTAAGTCTAAAAAAGCACGAAGAGTAATTGATGGGGAACCCCTTATCATTATCAAAAACGGTAAAATGATGGAAAAACCACTTCGCAAGGTTAACTTGGATGCAGATACGTTAATGGCATTGCTTAGGCAAAAAAGTATATTCTCAATCACTGAAGTGGAATATGCCATTTTTGAAATTACGGGTAAGCTTTCGGTTATGAAGAAAGAACATAAGCAGCCTATCGTAAGAGGCGACATGAATATTGGAAATCTTCAAAAGAACCCTTCGCCCATCATAACAGGCGTTATTTCGGATGGGGTAGTCAACATGGATAACCTGGATCAGTTAAACCTTGATATGAAGTGGTTGAATGGTCAATTAGCTAAAGCTGGTATTACATCAATCTCTGATGTCTTTTATGCTGAAGTTCAATCAGACCGAACACTTTATATGGACATAAAGGAAGGCAGCCTTCATTAAATGGTATGAATAATTGGACAGGCTGGATGTCATATCCCTCTTTTAATAAACAACATACATCAATATTTCTACTTTTATCATTGTTCCAATAAAAAAACAGCCAAAACCTCCATATTACAAGGTTTTGGCTGTTTTCAATTTAGCGTCCCAGATAGGAATCGAACCTACGACCTACAGCTTAGGAGGCTGTCGCTCTATCCTACTGAGCTACTGGGACATATAAAGGTAACGACGACTTTCTTATTATATTTGTTATTAGTAAACATTTCAAGGTTATAGCCTCTTGTTGCGAAAATATTCATGGGCAATTATCTATATTGAATGCCTTGTAGTGTCTGAATGGCAGTGTGAAGAAGGCGATAAATGCCTTTCGCGCCATGCTTTTTCGTTCGACAGAGAAAGGCTAATTACGGTGGAGTCCATCAGTTACCCCACTAGTTTTTTGATAAAACCAATTGGATAAAAGTTTTTGTTGACGATGATAATCATTATCACTTATACTGATAAACATAAATATTCTATCTTGAAGTAATAAATAAAAGTGGTTATATCCCGTTAAATCAACATTTGACAATATTTACAATCGAAAAAATATTATATTAATATAAGAAAGATGGTTGATTATGAAACCTATAGCCTATATAAGTACTGATATTCAATTCACAAGACTTAAAGACATCGATCATGAAAATGGTTTGGTTTCTTTGCAATTGTATGATATTCCATTTGCTGATTTCTCGGCATATGCTGGGGTCATCGTGACAAATTTCGTGGAAGAGGCCTTTTTACTTGAACATAAAGAAATCATCGAAAATTATTTGAATGATGGCGGCGTCATTCTTTCACAAACCGAAAATTTCCTACCTTGGTTACCTGGTTGCGGAAATTGGTTGCGTTCTCCGATTTCTTTGAAGGACCGTGAAATCCGCTTGACTGAGCCTGTACATCCTATGTTCGCAGGAATTGACCCTTATGATTTGAATTATAAAAAAGGGGTTCGTGGCTTTTTCTCAAGAGGGTATCTTGAGGCTCCAGAACATTCGGAAGTAATCGTTGAAGACCAAGAAGGAAAAGCAATCATTTACATTGACCGAAAAACGACTGGTGGCACGATTGTCGCGGGTGCAGGAACGGATCTGTACCGCTTTGGAATCCAAGAAAATAGTTCGCGTGTGCTACGTCAACAAATTTTGGACTGGATACGCGAAGAGTATGAAGCAAACAAGGGGGAAACAAAGCAATGAAAGTGGCAATCTTAGATAATGGTTATAGTTTCCATCATCGTTTCTTTCAAATGGACGAGTTTGCTTATATGTATGATGATGTGCTTCAACTTCGTCAGCTCCATACATATGATTTAAGTCAATATGACACGCTAATTGTTAATGATCGGATGTCCCTAATGCTTTTAAAACGGTACCAGTCGCTTTTCGTGAAGTTCCTTCAAGAGGGAAAACGTCTAGTCGTTTTCGGTGAAGTGTTGGATAACTGGCTTCCTGGAATAGACTGGGAGGAATCTGAAGTGAATTTCAGTTGGTGGGTGAAGGAGCATGGAGATTTACCTTTAATGGCTGAAAATACAGATCATCCTTTATATCAGCATGTATCCCTATCAGATATGAAGTGGCATTACCACGGGACGTTCAAAGTTCCGGAAGGGGCAAAATCACTTGTGAATACTCCCGACGGTCGCTCGATCATCTACACCGATGATGTGTCTTATAAAGGCGAATTGATCATTACCACCCTTGATCCAATATTCCACATTGGACTTGGATTCATCGACCAATCTAAACCATTCTTACATGGGATGGCTAAGTGGCTTAGAGAAGGATAAGGAGGAAGTTTTATGAAGAAGAAATGGACAATGTTAGCGGCAACCACTGCGATGGCCGCTTTGATTACGGGCTGTGGAAACTCTGGGGATGATTCGAAAGGCAATACTTCAGAAAAACAGACGACTGCAGAGGAAAAAGTGATTCAAGATCAACTTGGCCGTGATGTAACGGTACCAGGTAAAGTGGAACGTATTGCGGTCGGTGGCATTCTTCCGTACTTCTCGACTTGGTATGTAGCGACAAATTCGACGAAGGAAGTTGTCGGCTTGCATCCTAATGCGTATAATGCCGCGGAAAACTCGATTCTTTCTGAAATATCACCCGATATTTTAAAGGCAGATACATCATTCATTAAAAATGGCGAAGTGAACGTGGAAGAATTGATGAAAGTCAATCCGCAACTTTACTTTGAAAAAGCACAGGACCAAAAGTCCATAAACAAATTAGAAGATGCAGGTGTTTCGGTTGTGGCACTCAACCCTATGGATGCAGCAGCTGCGGAGCCATTGGCTACCTTCAACAGTTGGTTGGAACTGACTGGGGAAATTACGGGCACTACCGAAAGAACGGACAAGTTCTTGGAAAAAGGCCAAGCCGTTCAAGCCGAATTGGATAAGAAATTAGATGGCATTAAGGATAAAGACAAGCCTAGAGCATTGATCCTCTATCAGCACAGTGATAAAAGCATCATGGTCGGTGGGAAGAACTTCTTTAGTAACCAATGGTTAAATGCTACAGGGGCCTATGATATAGCAGCAGAAGAAGTTACAGGAACAAAAGAAGTCAATATGGAACAAATCTACAAATGGAACCCGGATATCATCTACATTACGAACTTTTCGACAACTCAGCCTGAAGACCTAACGAACAATACAGTGAACGGACAAGATTGGAGTCAGGTCAGTGCTGTACAAGAAGGAAATGTATATAAAATTCCGCTGGGCATCTATAGATGGTTCCCTCCAAGCGGTGATGCACCTCTTATGTTAAAATGGATGGCTCAGAAAAATCATCCCGAGCTATTTGATTATGATATGAAGGATGAAATCACGGATTACTACTCAGAGTTCTATGATTATGATGTAACGGAAGAACAAGTAGAGAACATTCTTCACCCATCTTCCGAAGCCGCAAAACAGTAAAGTAGGGAATGAAAATGAAAAAATGGAAAACGGTCCTCTTCTGGATATTGCCCATTGCGATGGTTCTCCTATCATTGAGCATCGGACGCTTTGGAATGGACTTAGGGACTCAAATTAAAATATTGCTTTCAACCGTGTTTCCAATCGAGCCAACATGGACACAGATGGAAGAAACAGTGGTCCTTCAAATACGTCTGCCACGAATTTTACTGGCCTTGTTAATCGGTGCGGGCCTATCGATTGCAGGCGCCTCTTTCCAAGGGATGTTCGGCAACCCCTTGGTCAGTCCCGATATCCTAGGAGTGTCTGCAGGTGCTGGGTTCGGTGCTTCCCTTGGGATTTTATTATTGGGACATGGTTTTGCATCTCAAGTCTTGGCACTTGGCTGTGGTTTAGCCGCCATCGTTTTCACGTTCATAATCAGCGGCAAAAAAGATTCACCGGTCTTCATGCTTGTTTTGGCTGGGGTTGTCACCTCCGCCCTTTTCCAAGCGTTGATCTCGTTAATTAAGTTTGTCGCCGACCCTGAAGAAAAGCTGCCAGCCATCACATACTGGTTAATGGGAAGCCTTGGAACGGCCACATACAAGGATTTATATGTGGGTGGACCAATCATCCTTGTCGGCATCTTGATTTTATATTCACTACGCTGGAGAATCAATTTACTGACCTTACCTGAGGATGAAGCAAAATCGCTAGGTATCCCGGTCACTAGATTGAAGTGGACGGTCATTCTTGGTGCGACGTTAATTACGGCTTCATCTGTAGCGATAGCCGGTATCATCGGCTGGGTAGGACTGATTATCCCTCATGTGGCAAGAATGCTCGTCGGGAACAACAATCAACTTGTCTTACCGGTATCCCTATCGATTGGTGGTGCCTATTTACTCCTGATCGATAACCTGGCACGTTCTGTAACGGCTACGGAAATTCCGCTATCGATATTGACAGCCATTATCGGCGCACCATTTTTTGCGATTCTACTTAGAAAGACAGGAGGTGGTTGGTCATGAAAATCGAGGTGCAGGGAGGGAATTTTTTCTATGCTAAAAAAAGAGAGAAAGCTCCTTTTCTTTACCAGACCGACATTGACTTTTCGTTGAATGACGGAGAAATCATGGCGATCCTTGGCCCGAACGGTGCCGGTAAAACCACGATGCTGAAGTGTATTACCGGCCTTCTTGATTGGAAAAAGGGTCAAACGCTCATCGACGGAAAGCCGCTTACTGCGCTATCACGCAAAACGATCTGGAAACGAATCGGTTATGTTCCTCAGGCACATAAAATGGTTTTCGGATTTACTTTGGAAGAGCTTGTCATTATGGGAAGGGCGCCTTATATCAGTACGCTGTCCCAGCCTTCTGCAAAGGACCGGGAGGCTGCCATCGCTGCTCTTGAAATGGTTGGCATTGCTCACCTTGCCAAAAAGTCCTGTAATTCCGTCAGTGGTGGGGAATTGCAGCTGGCCTTGATTGCCCGGACGCTTGTATCGGACCCGGATGTATTGATTCTTGATGAGCCAGAATCGCATCTTGATATTCAAAAGCAAATCGTGATTTTACAGACACTAAAGCGGTTATCGAAAGAGAAGAACATTTCTTGTATCATAAACACGCATTATCCGAACCACGCATTCTACTTGGCTGACCATGTTTTAATGACTGCCAAGGAAAAGCGTGTGGTGTATGGCGAAGTCCGCGAAGTGATGACGGAAGCCCGGATGAAAGAGTACTTCGGAATCGAAATGAAGAAAATCATTTATGAGGAAGAGGATGACTTTTTGATTGAAACGATGGTGCCGAAAGATCTAGGTCTTTTACGTGATCAAAGTACATGCCGTTTTAATAGTGACATCTAAAGCTATAGAAGGCAGCCATGTGATGGTTGCCTTTTTGCGTTCCAAATCTTAATTTAAAGTAATCTGAAATATCATATAATACGATTTCCTAAATGGTGTATAATGAAAGGCAGTGAAATTATATACATATGAACAATTTGGTGTCTGTAAGGACTTGAAAGGGAAGTTGGTGAAATGCCAACGCGGTCGCGCCACTGTAAATGGGAGTTAACGGATGTATACCACTGTATGAATAATATGGGAAGGTGCCGTTAGCAATGACCATGAGCCAGGAGACCTGCCAAAATTGTACACCGGTAACCACGCGGATGGGGAGGTGTGTGGCAGAGCTATGTCCCTTTTTTGTTCCGTTGCCATACATGCATCCTCCGTTTTGATGGGGGATGCTTTTTTGTATGTCTTTTGATATTCGCAACACATGTGTGAAGGTCCAGAAATGAACTCAAAAATGATGGAGGTTTTAAGATGAGGAAGATATATAGTTTCATGCTTGTGATGGGATTGATGGTCGGTACACTGGTTGGCTGTAGCGATGCCTCCCAGGATAGAACAGGAGAAAACCAGTCGACAAAACAAGCTGTTAACCAGGGCTTCCCGCTTTCGTTACAAGATGCAGTGGGTAACCAAGTCACCATCGAGCAGAAACCAGAAAAAATTGTTTCATTAATCCCAAGTAATACAGAAGCGGTCTTTGCGCTAGGTTCGGGTGAGAAAGTGATTGGAGTGTCTGAAAATGACAATTACCCGGAAGAAACGAAAGATATTCAGAAGATAGGTGGAATGGAAATAGATACAGAGATGATTTTAGCCTTGCAGCCTGATATCGTTCTTGCTCATGAGAGTGCCCATAATTCCAAAGAAGGAATCCAACAGCTTAAGGATGCGGGTATTCCAGTTCTAATCGTGAATGATGCCAAAAGCTTTAAAGAAGTGTATACGTCTATTGAGATGATTGGAACGGCAATAGGGGAACTGGATAAGGCAAAGGAAATCGTCAAGACGATGCAGACCAAGCTGGAAAAGATCAAAGAAAAGGCTAAGGCAATCAAGAGTGAGGATAGAAAAAGTGTTTTTGTAGAGGTTTCACCGTCACCTGAAATCTATACAACGGGAAAAAATACTTTCATGGATGAAATGCTGGACATCATTTCAGCGGATAATGTCGCAGGTGAATTGGATGGCTGGGTAAAACTCGATGAAGAGTCGATGATAGCGGCCAACCCGGATGTCATCATTACAACCTATGGTTATTACACAGGAGATCCAGTCAAAGAGGTAACGGGAAGAAATGGATGGGCCGACATTCAGGCAGTTAAGAATGGTGAGGTTTTCGATGTCCATTCAGATATTGTCACTCGTTCCGGTCCTAGGCTTATAGAGGGAGTAGAGGAACTTGCCAAATCAGTCTATCCGAACGTATTTAAAAACTAAACGGGCATTGGCCTATGTATTTGCCCTATCATTTTTGGTTATTTCGATATTGATCGGTATTTCCTTAGGATCGGTTTCCGTTCCGATACCAGTGCTTTTGCAAATCATTGGCAAGGAAGTCCTTCATTTGCCCCTGGCCATGGAACCGGATGGGACACTGACGAATATCGTGATGAACATCCGCCTGCCGAGGGTCGTGCTTGCAGGTTTGGTTGGGGCATCCCTTGCAATAGCAGGGGCAGCATTTCAGGGATTGCTCAGGAATCCCCTAGCTGACCCCTATACCCTGGGAATATCCTCAGGGGCTTCGCTTGGTGCAGTATTAACGTTGTTTTTGAATTTGTCACTGCCGTTTTTTGGCCTATATACACTGCCTACATTAAGCGTTCTTTTTTCATTGTTGACGATTTTTTGCGTATTGACCTTTGCAAGAAAAATGGATCGTTCCATGAAGGTAGAAACGATTATTTTAACCGGTATCATTTTCAGCTCGTTTTTAAGTGCTTTCATCTCATTGATGATTGCATTGACGGGTGAGGAGTTAAGGCAAATCATCAGCTGGCTGATGGGAAGTGTCTCGATGCGTGGTTGGAGTCATGTCACGATCATTTTGCCATTTTTCCTCCTTGGTTCTCTCGTTTTGATGATGAATACCCACGAATTGAATGCCATGACATTTGGGGAAGACCGTGCGAGGCACCTAGGCGTGAATGTTCAGCGGAGGAAGATGCTGATTCTGGTCGCCGGCTCGATACTGACAGGGGCTGCCGTTGCCGTATCAGGTACGATTGGCTTTGTAGGGCTGGTCATCCCCCATTTGGTCCGCAGGATTTGGGGGCCAGACCATACGCATCTGTTGCCATTATCATTGATTGTGGGAAGCGGATTTTTAATATTGGCTGATCTGGTGGCACGAACGATCATCGCACCGACAGAATTGCCGATAGGTGTTATTACTTCGCTTATCGGTGCGCCGGCATTCGCATTTATTTTATTAAAGAGACGGAGAGAAGGGTAGAAGTGTATGCTTGAAGTTAAAGGGTTAACAGGAGGATATGATAATAAAACGGTTTTGGACTCCGTCTCATTTGATGTGAAAAAAGGAGAATTATTCGGTATTCTTGGTCCGAATGGAAGTGGGAAAACGACGCTATTGGGGATGCTTAGCGGTATCCTGCCGTATCAGGCGGGAACCATCGATATTAAGGGGAAAGACCTGAAGGGATATTCGTCCAAACAACTGGCACAGGTCATCGCCGTTTTGCCGCAGCATTCCTCATTGGCTTTTTCCTATACAGTAAAAGAGACCGTTGTCCTTGGGCGATATGCCCATCAAACAGGGTGGTTTCATAGTTGGACGTCTGAAGACGAAGAAATCGTTCAACGCGTGATGATGCAAACGGGAGTGGCAGTCTTTCAGGAAATGCATTTTGAACGTTTGTCAGGCGGGGAAAGACAACGTGTTTTGTTGGCACAAGCTCTTGCACAAGAACCGGAAATCCTTTTTCTCGACGAACCGACGAACCACCTGGATCTGTCTTATCAAAAAGAACTTCTTGATTTGATGAGGAAAATGGCTAAGGAACAACAATTGACGATCATTTCAATTTTTCACGACTTGAACTTGGCTGGCTTATATTGCGATCGCCTGATGTTGCTTGAAAAAGGGCGAGTCCAAGTGATTGACGTGCCGAATGAAGTGCTTCAGCAGGAGCGGATTCAGGAGGTATATAGGACAAAAATCGAAAAACATCCTCATCCTGCCTTACCTAAGCCGCAAATGTTCATTGTACCCGAGAAGCATACAGGAGAGCTGGACCCTTTGGAGATCAATGAAAGTTATCTGAACCAGGCTCCGGAGTTCCTTCATTTAAGTTCACCCATTCCGCTTAGAACCATGTCATCCGGCGTAACTGGTTCGGGAACGGGGTGGCATCAGCACTTTGTTAATCGACATGTCCACTACGATTACAATTGTGATGACCATATTGCTGAAATGGCTGACTATTTGAAGACATACGGATTTGAACCGCAGGAAACCGTCGGAATGATGACGGCCGTGTTTTTGGATACAGTGTCATATCGACTTCTAAGAGATGAGGGTTTTTCGATATTCATCATGGTAACAGCGGGGGTAGGGAATGCCATCGATGCCTCTTTGGCAGACAGGCATTCATGGACTTCATCGCCGGGTACGATCAATACCTGGGTTTTCGTGAATGGCCATTTGGCGGAAGAAGCGTTCATTCACTGTATCGTGACAGCTACCGAGGCGAAGGTTAAAGCGCTTCATGACCTACATGTCTTAGATCAGGTGACAAACACATGGGCGACTGGAACATCGACGGATAGCATCTTGATTGCAGCCACACAAAGAGGAACCACCCTCCGTTATGCGGGTACCATCACGCCTCTCGGGAAGTTAATTAGCCGTGGCGTTTATGACTGTACGGTGGAAGCGATTGAAAATAGTAGGAAACGGATTGAAAGCTTATGATTTTTCACCATCTTTATGCAATCACATTGGCATTTATCCTAGATTTGGTCATTGGCGACCCTCCTGATTGGCCACACCCGGTTAAATGGATAGGTTCGCTTATCAATAAACTTGATGAAGCTCTCAACAAAGGGACAAGAAAGAAGCGGAATGGACTGTTCATGCTACTGCTCATCTTGCTGCTCGTGTTGGCGGCCACAGGCATCACCGTCTATTTAGCGTATAGAATCCATCCTGCTGCCGGTATCATCTGGGAAGCGCTACTCATTTCCACCACGATCGCTCAAAAGAGTTTAAGACGGGCGGGAATGGATGTTTATCGACCATTGAATACACGGGATATGGCCAAGGCGAGGCGGAAGCTTTCTTATATTGTGGGCCGTGATACGGCAGATCTAGATGAACCGGAAATTGTTCGGGGTACCGTTGAAACGGTAGCGGAAAACACGAGTGACGGTATTACGGCTCCCCTGTTTTGGGCTGCCATCGGAGGCGCGCCACTTGCCATGATGTATAGGGCAATCAATACATGCGACTCCATAGTCGGATACCAAAATGATAAATATGCTGACTTCGGATGGGCTTCTGCCAAGCTTGACGATCTAGTGAACTGGATTCCGAGCCGTTTAACCGGTTTTTTGATGCTGATTGGATCAAAGTCAGTCCATAACGGCTGGAAGGGGCGGTGGGCTATATTATTCAAGGATGCCCATAAGCACCCAAGTCCGAACAGTGGGTGGTGCGAAGCGGGTGTTGCAGCCATCCTGGGCGTTCAACTGGGCGGAAGGAATATGTACAAAGGTGTGGTGTCCAATCGAGCTAGAATGGGCCTTCCAATTGTTCCGCTAGAAGCGATTCATATAAAAAAAACGATTACCATCATGCATCGGACTTCTTTTTTATTCCTGTTGATGCTTTGGTTAGGAGGACTTTTATTTGCAATTACCAACTCATGGCTCTAATCCGCATTATCTTTACAAAGCACTGGGAATCGAAATGCCACAATCGTATGTGGACTTCAGTGCCAATATCAACCCATTGGGTCCACCCTCTAGTATAAAACAGAGATGGTCGGGGTTTTTTGAGGGTATCCTCGACTACCCAGATCCACATGCCGTAGAGCTGACACATATGATAGCAAAAAAAGAAGCACTTCCTGAAGATTCTGTACTTGTTGGAAACGGGGGAGCGGAAATCATAACGCTTGTGGCGAAAGAACTGGCGAATAAACGAGTGTTAATCATTCAACCAGCCTTTGCCGAATATGCCGAATCTTGTTTGGCAGCAGGTTGCGAGGTCGACTTTTTTCAACTGGAAGCGCCCAGGTGGGAACTGGACTTGGATCGATTACGTCCGCTTTTGCCTGAGTATGCTGCCATCTTTTTATGTACGCCCAATAATCCGACTGGCATTTCTTATAAGGAGGAGACAGTACGGGAACTAATCGAAGCATGCCAAAAAGCCCAATGCATGATGGTGCTGGATGAGGCCTTTTATGATTTTACGGATAATGCCTTTTCCTATGCACCTCTTATTAAAGAGTTTCCTCATTTGCTCATTTTACGATCAATGACGAAAATTTTCGCGATACCTGGATTGAGGCTGGGTTACCTATTGGCTGACCCGACCATTATTATACGGGCGAAGACCTTCAAACCACATTGGAGCGTCAATCATATCGCCCTGGAGGTAGGCAAACTCTGTTTGGCAGAAGAAGCATATATGAGTAGAACAAGAGCATATATTCAAAGGCAAAAAAGGGATTTATTCCGCTTTTATAAGGAACTGGATATCGAGGTCTCTGAAAGTACGGTGAATTTTTACTTAGTGAGGGACGAGTCTCTTTCCCTGTTTCCCTTTTTATTGAAAAAGGGCATCGTGCCGCGCCATACTTATAATTTTCCTGGTTTGGATGGCAGGTGGCTCCGGTTTGCAGTGAAAAGTGAGCAGGATAATAAGGCATTGATGGAGGCGGTAAAACAGTGGAAAACTCTAGGCTCTATTTTATAACGGGGGGCGTTCGAAGTGGTAAAAGCAGCTTTGCAGAAAAAAAGGCGGTGGAGCTTGCCATTCAATCGGGCGGCAACCTACATTATCTTGCTTGTGGCCGGAGTTCTGATGCCGAAATGGAAGAGCGGATTAATAGGCACCGTCAGGACAGGCATAGAAGTCCGCTTGCATGGAGGACATCGGAATATGCAACGGATGTTACCCGAATAGGGAAGGACCTGGATGCAAAATCAATCGTCTTGCTTGATTGCCTGACGACGTTGCTCGATAATGAATTATTCCTGCCTAATGTGCCCCTTACAGAGGATTTTTTACATAAAGTATTCACCAAAATAATCAAGGGCATCGGTGAAATCAGGAAGGAAGCTCAAAGTCTGATTATCGTAAGCAATGAAGTGGTACAGGAGCCCATTTTTCAAGATGAATTTCTACATACATACGGAAAAGTGCTCGGATTGCTTCATCAAGCGATCGTTGAAAGGGCAGATGAGGCCTATCTTGTCGAATCAGGTGTCCCTCTAAGAATGAAAGCGGGTACCTCTGAATGAATAGCTGGATTGGATTCTTAATTAACTTGCAATTTTTTACGGTGTTTCCCATAAAGAAACAACTTCCAATGGATAAGAAGTATATTCACCGGGCGATCCAAACGTTTCCTTTGGTCGGGTTGTTTCTAGGTCTGATATTAGGGGGAGTGCTATACGGACTTGTGGAATGGACACCATTTTCCCCCCTAGCCATTGCGTTTGTGCTATGGACATTGACGATTGCCCTAACAGGTGGGTTGCACCTTGATGGTTGGATTGATGCAAGTGACGCCTTCTTTTCGTACCAAGATAAAGAACGACGACTGGAGATCATGAAGGACTCCAGGACCGGTGCATTTGGTGTCATTTCTGTCATTGTGCTGTTAGCTGCCCGCTTTATATGGATGTATGAAATCATCGAACGGATCAATGAATGGACTTATTTTTTGATTATCATGGTTCCCTTTCTAAGTAAATGCGTGATGGGCTATTTACTTAGCCGGATGCAGTTGGCTAAAAAAGAGGGACTGGGCGCCTTTTTCCAAAGTGCAGTCAGGAAAAACAGCTTGCACATATATTGGATTTACCTGCTTTTAAGTTTTGCGATAGCTTATTTAATCGATATCAACCTCATGGCTTTATTCGCGATCATGGGGATCGCCGCACTACTCTTTCTCCTTTATATAAAACGGAAAATCATCCGTTGGTTCGGTGGAATAACGGGTGATGTGCTGGGCGCGTCAGTTGAAGGAGTGGAGGTGTGGTTATGGCTGATTCTGTGGCTATTACACTACTTCGCCATGGGTTGACGGAAGCCAATGAGCGAAAAGCCTATTTAGGGTGGACGGATTCTCCCTTAAGCATAAAAGGAAAAAGGGATATCGAGGAATGGAAGCAATACTATCCAAGATATGAAAGGATTCATTCAAGCGACTTACTTAGGTGCATGGAAACATCAAGGCATCTGTTCCCGGAGGTTGATCCAGTGGGATGGCCTGCTTTCCGTGAAATGAATTTCGGCAGGTGGGAAGGCCGAACTTATGAAGAACTGAAGACGAATGCTGATTATCAAAAATGGCTGGAGGATCCCATGGTGGCAGCTGTTCCTAAAGGGGAGAGTTATCCTGATTTTTCCAGGCGGGTTCATAATGGCTGGGCCCGGTTGATCGCGGATGAGGATAGCTCCACGTATGCGGTGATGACTCATGGAGGTGTGATACGTGAGCTTCTTGCCCGTTATGCACCGGTGGAAAAGCCCTTTTGGGATTGGTCGATACCCCATGCGAAGGGGTATGAGCTGATTTGGGAAAACAAGGAAAGGTTGAGGAGGGGTGAACGTTGCACTTTGTTACAGGCGGTGCCTATAATGGGAAAACTAAATGGGTCAAGCAATTTTACGGGTTGAATACTGAGGGTCTATGGCTATCAGGCTATCAAAACGACCAACCGGATTTCAGAGATTTTCAAAAGGATATTGTCGTGCTACAGGGAATCGATGCGTGGATTGGGCAGGATGTGAATATCATGGATGTGGAGTCAATCCAAAAGAAGTGGAAGGAAATCCTGGACGGCTGGCGAATATGGGAGAAAGAAGAAAGTGGTCGCACATGTGTTGTCATCGGTTCGGATCTATCAAAAGGCATCGTTCCAATCGAAAAAAAGAACCGTCAATGGCGTGATGCATGCGGATGGATCTTTCAAGATGTGGCCTCCATTTCTACACGCGTGGATATCATTTGGTATGGAATCAATCAACGAATTAAATAGAGGAGGAATAGAGATGAAAATATATACACGTACAGGTGATAAAGGGCAAACAAGCGTAATCGGGGGCCGTTTGGATAAGGATGATATCCGTGTTGAATCTTACGGGACTGTGGATGAAGTGAATAGCTATATTGGGCTTGCCGTAACTGAATTGGATTCGGCGGTTTTTGAAGATATACTAGTAGATTTGGAAAAGATCCAACATGAGCTATTTGACTGCGGTGGTGATTTGGCGACCGTTTCTGATAAAGCCCCTCAAAAGTTGACGGATGAGGCGATTACATACTTAGAAGAACGAATCGATGCCTTCATCGTCGAAGCCCCTGAATTGGAAAAGTTCATATTGCCAGGTGGTACAAAAGCGGCTGCAACAATCCATATAGCACGTACCGTTACAAGAAGGGCTGAACGATTGGTGGTTTCCTTGATCAAATCGGGTGCAGCGGTGTCTCCTCTTTCCCTGCAATATTTAAATCGGTTATCGGATTATTTCTTTGCGGTCGCACGAGTGATCAACTTCCGCCTTGGTGTGAAGGATGTCGAATATGCCCGTAGTGCTAACGTATTCCGCGGAGGAAAAAGAAAGGAAAAGGAATAAACATGAACGCAAGAAAAATCACCATGAGTTCCATGTTCATCGCCTTATCGTTGGTCGGGGCGATGATCAAGATTCCTTCCCCAATTGGAAGTATAGCTTTCGATAGCTTTCCGGCACTATTGGCGGCTGTTGCATTAGGCCCGATTACGGGAGGAATCGTGGCTGGTTTAGGCCATATCTTATCTGCCTTGATTGGCGGCACGCCACTTGGTCCGTTTCATTTCTTAATCATGTTGGAAATGGCAGTCCTTGCTTGGATGTTTGGTGTCCTATATGACCACGATAAGAAAATAAGCGCTTTTTCCTTTTTCTTTTTAGGTAATGCCTTCATCGTAGGATTACCTTTCGCATTCTTGGTTAGCACTGAGTTTTACATGATGTTGGTACCTTCCTTAACGGCGGCTACAGCATTGAATGTATTCTTGAGCATTCTTTTGATTCCTCGTCTCGTGCCAGTCTTGAAAAAGGTGTTCATACGAGAAGGAATGATTGGATGATGGATTCACTGATCTTGCCGTTCAATGATTCCCAGTCCTTGGTTATCTCAACAGATAATAGTGGTGGAATCGGGCTGAAGGAAAAAGATCTTGTTCATGTCCCATATGAGGTGGTCGGCTATTACTCTTTTCGGGTAGCGGTCATGGAATGTTTGGCCTCCGGTGGGAGCCCAATCGCTGTCGTCCTTCAAAACTTCTGTGGCGATGAGGCCTGGGGAAGTTTGACGAAGGGTGTGAGGAAGGGAATGGATGAAATAGGGTTAGACCTGTCCATTACTGGCAGTACAGAGAGTAACATGCCCCTCCAACAATCCGCATTAGGGTTGATGGTCATTGGAAAACGGGAAAAAGGGTTGGGTTCGAAGGAAACTTCCAATCGGAAAATGGCCATTGTCGGCAGGCCGTTGGTTGGCGACGAGGTTATGGAACAACAGCAGTGGGTTGCACCTTTATCCCTCTTTAAATGGTGCTCCGAACTTGAAGGGGTCCGCCTCCTTCCTGTAGGTTCGAAAGGCATTGCCTATGAATGGGAGCAGCTGGATCCTCAAGGTGGGGGAATACCCGAACGGATAAAGAGTCGTGTAGATATCGAGAAATCATCGGGTCCATCTACCAGTTTTTTGATCAACTATCCTGAAAGCCTAGAAGCGGACATTTTCCAACGTTGCGGTCCGCTTATTCTCGTGTGATGGTACATATGTATATAAAGGGAGAGACCTGATTTGCGCCGAGTAGGGTCCCTCCCTTTTTCGTCTAGTAAGCGCCCTTGATGATCCTATAATTCATCTTATGAGTTGGAGTAATTAGGGAAACACTCATAATATTACGGAGCTGTTTGTTAAAGATCCGTTCATATGGCTAAGCTACTGGAATGGTTGAGTGATTCTAATTCAAAGGCCATTTTACATCCCTGCACCCTATGACTCTATTGGGGGACCTGATTTTACGAAACCCGCTTTTTACCGGATTAGGCTTTGTTTCTTCCTTTACATGGGTCTACGCAAAGGGTTTTAATAAAGAAGAACATAGCAGCGTATTCTATTTGGCCCGACCTGTATCTAGTAATTGATGATACATGTATGAATCGAAAATGGGGACGGCATTTCAGTCGTTTCGCTTATCCTAATCTTACTATTGGATACAATTGTTTAAGAGAAAGGAGCACGATGTAATAGCATGAAACATTCTAATTATATGATGGGAATCGATATTGGGACAACAAGTACAAAAGTGGTTCTTTTTACGAAAGACGGTAAGGTAGTGCAAACATGTTCTAAGGGATATCCATTGAACAGTCCCACACCGTCCGTTGCAGAACAGGACCCTGAAGAAATCTATAAGGCGGTCTTGCTGACAGTCGGTGAGGTCATGATTGCAAGTGGGATTGAAAAAGAAGAGTTGGGGTTTATTTCGTTTAGCTCGGCCATGCATAGTTTGATTGCCATGGATACAGGCGGAAACCCACTAACCAACAGCATTACATGGGCTGATAATCGAAGTGCTGCCTATGCCGAGGAACTGAAGGCATCAAGTCAGGGAGAGGCATTATACCATAGGACGGGGACACCGATTCATCCGATGTCACCCATCACGAAAATCATGTGGCTTAGAAATGAACACCCAGTAATTTTTAACAAAACGGATAAATTTCTAGGAATTAAAGAATATATCATTTATAAATTTTTCAATGAATATGTGATGGACTATTCTATGGCTTCAGCAACAGGCCTGTTCAACTTGAAAACGATGGAGTGGGATGAGGAAGCATTGGTGATTGCCGGAATCGGTTCGGACAAACTACCAAGGCTTGTGCCGACGACCCATATCCTTTCCAACTTGAGTGAGGGATTGGCTGCGAACATGAATATTTCCCCTGATACACCAATGGTCATTGGTGCCAGTGACGGGGTACTAGCTAACTTGGGGCAAAATGCCATCAAACCGGGTATATTTGCGGTAACGATTGGCACAAGTGGAGCGGTCCGTACCGTCAGTGACCATCCGCTTACGGATCCAAAAGGGAGAACGTTTTGTTACGCCCTTACTGAAAGGCATTGGGTCATTGGCGGACCGGTCAATAATGGCGGGATTACCTTCCGATGGGCCAAGGACCAACTTGGTCGGGAGGAAATTGCGAGAGCGAAAGTATTGGGCCAGGACCCTTACGAAATCCTGACCGAAATGGCAACGCATATCGCCCCTGGTTCCGATGGGTTGATTTTCCACCCATATATGGCTGGGGAAAGGGCGCCGTTATGGAGTGCTGATGCTAGAGGCTCCTTCTTTGGATTGGCTCTTCATCATACCCGTGATCATATGGTCCGATCTGTACTTGAAGGCGTGATGTATAACTTATATAGTGTGCTGCTCACTGTAGGGGAATTGACCGGGGCCCCCAAAAAAATCCATGCGAGTGGCGGCTTTGTCCGTTCCAAGCTTTGGCGTCAAATTATGGCTGATATATTTAACCAGCATGTGAAGATTCCTGAAAGCTTTGAAAGTTCGAGTCTAGGGGCTGCCATTCTTGGTCTCTACGCTTTAGGGGAAATCGAAAGTTTGGATGCGGTGGAGGATATGGTCGGTAACACCCATGAGCTCGAGCCCATTGAGGCAAATGTGGAAATATACCAAGAACTCATGTCGATTTACCTGTCCGTTTGCCGAAAATTAGAAGGAGATTACAAGCGAATTGCCGACTTCCAACGTCGACATTTAGAGTGATGCGACAAAAGCACAGCTGTTAAAAGCTTGTGCTTTTCTTTTGGCTTATTTTCAAAAATGGTAAGATAGAGGAAAAAGGTAAGGGGATTTAAGAGATGGGAGCCAGTAAAACAAATGCCATGCGTATTCTCGATAAAATGAAAATAAAGTATGAGAAGATGAGTTACGATGCGAATGATGGGAAAATTGACGGGATTACAGTGGCTAATAAAATCGGTAAAGCACCGGAAACGGTCTTTAAAACGCTTGTTACCCATAATGGTCCTCAACAGCTTTATGTGTTTGTAATCCCTGTGGCTGCTGAGCTGGATTTGAAAAAAGCGGCCAAAGCAGCAGGTGTGAAAAAAATCGAAATGCTTGCCGTTAAAGATCTGCAAAAGTACACCGGGTATATCCGCGGAGGCTGTTCACCTATAGGAATGAAAAAGCAGTATCCGACCTTTATTGATGAAAGCGCATTAGACCTGTCCGAAATCATCGTGAGCGGTGGGAAGATCGGTACACAAATTGTCCTGGAACCATCGGGATTCTTGATGGGGGCAGAGGCTGAAACTGCGGCCCTTTTAAAGTGAATCTAAAAAGCTCCCATATAAGGTTTTTAGTCACTTTGAACTTTTAGGCATTCACCTACCTGTGCTTCATGGCATACGCTGTCTTGAAGATACATCTGTATGGTAAAGGAGAGTGTGGAAGTGTCAGGAAATGCGATGCATTATTTTGCCGGAGGTAATACGGCCAAAGGTTTTTATAGCTTATATGATTCAAACCTTACGGGATTGGAGAAATTATTCATCCTAAAGGGAGGACCTGGGTCAGGGAAATCAACGATCATGAAAAAGATTGGCCAGGAATGGCTGGATAAAGGCTACGACATAGAGTTTTTGCACTGTTCCTCCGATAATGATTCCATTGATGGGGTGATCATCCCTGCATTGAAAGTAGGTCTTGTGGATGGGACGGCACCGCATGTAATTGAACCGAAAGCGCCAGGGGCTATAGAGGAATACGTTAATCTTGGGGCCGCCTGGTATTCCCAGCAGCTGGCGGCTGAAAGGGCAAACATCATTCGATTGACGAATGCCAGAAGCAAGAGCTATGAGGCGGCTTATGGCCACTTTGCCAAAGCGTTGGAGATACATGACGAATGGGAAGAAATCTATAAAGCAAACATCGATTTCGCCAAATTAAATGGATTGACGAATAAATTGATTCAGGGTTTTTATAGAGATATATTCTTGAACAAAAAAGCGGATGTTCGCCACAGGTTCTTAGGTGCAGCCACTCCAAAGGGTGCTGTTGACTATGTTCCGAATATTACAAAAGGTGTGCATAAACGATACTTTTTGAAAGGGCGTCCGGGTTCAGGTAAATCGACGATGCTGAAGAAAATTGCCAAATCTGCAGAGCAACGGGGCTTTGATGTGGAAATGTATCATTGTGGATTTGACCCTGACAGCTTGGATATGGTGATAGTGCGTGAAGTGGGCATCGCCATTTTTGATAGCACCGCCCCTCATGAATACTTCCCAAGCCTTGAAGGGGATGAAATCATCGATATCTATAAGACGGCCATCCTTCCGGGAACCGATGAGATATATGCCGATCAAATCAAGGCTGTCTCTTTGAGGTACCGGGAGAAAATGAATGAAGCGACAGCGTGTCTGGCGAAGGCGAAAGAGCAGCATGACGAACTTGAAACAATCTATGTGAAGGCCATGGATTTTACGGCTGTCGATGACATGATGAAAGATATTCAGGAACAGATTGGTGAGCGGGTAAAGGCAATGGATAACCCAACAATATTACATTGAAAAGAGACTGCACCTTTTTTAAAAATGAGGTGCAGTTTTACATAGAAGGGACAATCATTTGGATCATCTTACATGCACGAGGATGTTAATCATTTCTTATTAGGGTAAAATAAGGGTAAAAAGAAAAGGGAGTGGTTAAATGATTAAAACGATTGCGATTGATATGGACGGAACATTACTGAATAAAATGCAAACGGTGAGTGAAGAAAATAAATCAGCGATTCATAAGGCTCAAGAAGAAGGGATCGAAGTCATCATTGCTACTGGAAGATCGTTTGAGGAAGCCAGATATGCTTTAGATAAAGTGGGCCTTGAATGTCCGATCATCTGCGTGAATGGCGCTGCCCTCTTCACGCAAGAAGGGAAGGTAGCGGCTTCCCATCCAATGCAGATAGCTTCCGTAAAGAATGCAGCGGAGTGGCTTGAAGAACGGGGAATCTATTTCGAAATTTATACGAGCAAAGGAATTTTCTCTAAAAACTACGAGACCGCAATCGATGCCCTTGTGGATGTAATGGTTACGGCAAATCAGGATATTGACCCGTCCCAAATTAGAAAGTATGCAGAGGCTCGTCTACAATTGGGACATGTTACATCCATTGCGGATTATACTGAGCTTTTCGACCAAGCTGAGTTGGAACTATATAAAATCCTTGGTTTCTCCACGGATTTGCAGGTATTGGACCAAGCTGCCTCGCGGTTCAAAATGGATGAAGGGACTGCTGTCACCTCTTCGGGTCGTGAGAATGTGGAAATCACGAGCAAACATGCCCAAAAAGGAATCGTACTCGAAAAGTATGTGAACGAAAAAGAAGGCTCTATGCAGGAGACGATGGCCATTGGAGATAATTATAATGATATATCCATGTTTGAAAGAGTGGGTTTATCCGTCGCAATGGGAAATGCCCCGACCGACATTCAAAACCTTTGTGATGAAGTGACAGGGACAAATGAAGAACATGGAGTAGCGAAGGCCATTTTAAAGGTTCTTAAGAAGACAATCGAATAACTCGGCAAACCGAGGGAGGGAATTTATTTGAAAAGATGGTGTTCATTGATCCTCATGATTACGTTGGCCTTGACGGGATGTTCAGGGGGAGAGGGAAATAACGGAGCACAGCCTGAGGAAGACTCAACAGAAACGGCGATAGATGGCCCTGAGGTACTGGTAACGAACCTGGCTTCTCCATGGTCGATTCAGAAAGATGGAGAGACTTTGTATGTTTCAGAACGGTCAGGCACCATCGTGCAATGGAAGAATGAGCATATGGAGAGGCAGAAGGTTCAGCTGGAAAAGAAGTTGTCCTCAAAGGCAGAAGCTGGATTGCTTGGATTTGTGCTCGACCCTGACTTTTCGAAGAACCATCAAGCTTTTGCCTATTACACCTACGAGGAAAACGGAAAACCATCCAATCGGATCATCACGCTCCAACAGGTGGATGATACATGGAGAGAGAAGGAAATTCTAATCGACAAGATTCCAAGTGGTGACTATCATCATGGAGGACGCTTAAAGATTGGCCCCGATGGAAAACTATTTGCCACAACAGGAGATGCAAGGGAACCAATGATTGCCCAGGATCTTGATTCTTTAGGTGGCAAGCTTTTGCGTTTGAATCTTGACGGAACCATCCCCGACGATAATCCTTTCGAGAATTCCTATATTTTTTCTTACGGACATCGCAATCCGCAAGGCCTCGCTTGGGATGAAACGGGACAACTGTTCGAAAGTGAACATGGTGAATCTGCACATGATGAATTAAACGCGATTCTCCCTGGAAAGAATTATGGCTGGCCGGAAATAGAGGGAAGTGAGGCACAATCAAATATGGAAGCTCCTATGATTCATTCCGGAAATGATACATGGGCACCTTCTGGGATTGCGTATTCAGATGGCAAGCTTTTTGTTGCTGCCTTAAGGGGAGAAGCACTTAAGAGGTATGATATAAAAATTGGGGAAATGACGGATTTAGTTACCGATTCTGGCCGGATACGAGATGTGTTAGTAGACGGGGGATTCCTATATTTTATTAGCAATAATACAGATGGGCGTGGAAAGGCCGATCGTAATGATGATAAACTTTATCGTTTGCCCTTAGCTAAGTCCCATTAAGAGATGTGCTGTAAAGGGCATTTTTTTTATGCTTCCAAGGAGGAGTGGGAATACTGATAATGTGTGAGTAGTATCTGGATAAATCAATAGGGATTGGCTGGACAATTCAGATGAATCATAGTATAGTTACCTAGGTAACTAATTTTCAGGGGGAATACCTTTGTTTTTACGTGATGGTTTATTTTTTCACCATAACCTGCAATTCTCAAGAACGTTCACCAAGAAGTTAAATGAGCAGCTGGCAAAGGTCGATCTTTTTCATTCTCAATGGATGATTATCTATTATCTGAAGGAATATGGTAGTACCACGTTGGTTGAAATCAGCAATTACTTAGATGTCGAGAAACCGACAGTAACCCGGACGGTGAATCGATTGGAAGAACGAAAATTAATCGAACAAATACCGGGAAAAGATAAACGGGAACGGAGAATTCAGTTAACTGATTTAGGTGAAAAAACATACCTAAAAGCTAGAAAGGCAGTAGATGAATTCGAACTTCAATTAATAGATGGTTTGTCTGAAGAGGACTGGGAAGCAACATTGCGGACCTTAAAATTCTTAAAGGAAAAGTTACAACAATCGTAAGGAAGAAGGATTGAAATGAATCAAAAAACAAAATTGTGGACGAAAGACTTTATTATTGTTTCGTCCGCAAACTTTTTTCTCTTTTTAACGTTTTATGTCTTGATGGTCACTTTGACCCTTTATACGATGGATAATTTCCATTCTTCTCAAGCTCAAGCCGGACTGGCGTCGAGTATTTTTGTCTTGGGAGCAGTACTTGTACGACCAATCGCCGGAAAAAAGATTGATCAATTAGGTCGGAAGAAAATGCTTATTGGTTCGTTGGTATTATTTTTTATAGCCTCCGTTTTCTATCTGCAAGTGGATAGTTTGCCGCTTTTATTTATTGATCGGTTGGTTCATGGTATCTCATTTGGTCTCGCTACAACGGCCACTGGAACAATTGTTGCTGATATCATACCGAATGAAAGACGTGGTGAAGGTACGGGATACTTTGCCATGAGTACAAACCTGGCCATGGCATTTGGTCCATTTATCGGATTGTTCATTACCCAGCATTTTAGCTACTCCTTTATTTTCTATGCCGCGTCACTATTCGCTGCATTCTCTTTAGCGGCTTCTTTATTTTTATTTGTACCTGAGGCAACAAAAGATCAAGCGCCTCGACCACGGGGGTTCAACATCAAAGACTACTTTGAAAAACGTGCTTTACCGATATCCATACTTGTGATGTTTGCAGGTTTAGCCTATTCGAGCATCTTGTCCTATTTAACTTCTTTTGCAAAGGAAATAAACCTACTGGATGCCGCGAGCTTTTTCTTTGTCGTGTTCGCTATATTCCTTTTAGTTACCCGTCCATTTACAGGGCGTATGTTCGATGTGAAAGGTGAAAATGCTGTAATTTACCCTTCCCTTGTCTTATTTGTAATTGGGATGGTCGTACTAAGTCAATCGCAACATGCCTTGACGCTCTTGATTGCAGGTGCTTTCATCGGTGTAGGATATGGTACGTTTCAGTCAAGCGCACAGGCTATATCCATCAAGGAATCTCCATCAAATCGTATGGGATTGGCAACCTCCACATTCTTTACCTTTTATGACTTTGGAATTGGTTTAGGACCGTTTATGCTAGGGTTCCTCGTTCCTTATACTGGTTTTAAAGGGTTGTTTATCTGCATGGCTGTTCTGTCAGTCTTGTTGATAGTCATTTACTATTTTGTTCATGGTAAAAAGGCATCAGCAAGGGCATCCAGGCAGAATACGGGCGATCAAATGATTTCTTGATTATCCCTTATTTGTTTAAAAATATGGAAAAAGGGGATACTTATTGTATGATTTACTTTTCTAAGTAATCCCCCTTTTTCTACGTCTGTTACAAACAGGCGTTTTTTTATGGAAATAAATAAAAAAACCGCCAAATGGCGGTTTTTAAAATTTGTAGGTCCATAATCGCTCTTTTCGAATCCAGTCGAGGAAATCAACATCTTGGTTTTCGAATTTTTCCTTCCAATCAACCACCATTGCTTGTGTTTGCGATCGGTGCGCGGTTATGGCCGCTACCTTTTTATCTTCAGCTGCGGTGATGTCATGGATGATATCGGGTTGTCCCAATTCATCGATGCAATTATTGGAAAAGGCGACACAATGGAGCTTTGGACGGTCTTTTTCTTCGATTCTTTCTACAGCGCGAACGACGGCACGTGCTGTCGCTTCATGGTCGGGGTGGACACTGTATCCTGGATAAAACGTTATGACCAATGAAGGATTAAGTTCATTGATGGCCTCTGTGAACAGGGAGGTCAATTTTTCATCATCTTCAAACTCAATCGTTTTATCTCGTAAACCAAGCATGCGCAAGTCTTGGATACCAATGGCATTCGCTGCTTCGATTAATTCTCTTTTGCGAATTTTAGGAAGGGACTCTCTAGTTGCGAAAGGAGGATTTCCTAAATTTCTACCCATTTCCCCTAGAGTCAAGCAGAGGTAGGTAATCGGTGTGCCGGCTTCACTATGTAAGGCAAGCATCCCTGAAACAGAAAAGGCTTCATCATCGGGGTGCGGGAAAATCACTAAAATATGCTGTTCTTTTTCCATAATACTCGTCTCCTTTCGTTCTACTTACAATAATTATAAAAGAGTTCCGCCGAAGAGAAACGTACGTGCGGGATGAATAGAAATGGTGTAAATATCTTTTGGTTATTCAAAGGGAGTAGAACTGATCTGAAGGGAAACGGCAAGTTTTCCCGTGAAATCAAGTCCTGCCAACAATAATCTTCCTTGATCATCGATCTCGAAGTGGTTTACGCCTTCAGCATATACCCAGCCAATCATGAGTTTTAAGCCGACGCGAAAAGGTCCGTCCCCAATAATCTTACCGTGTTCATATTGAATTTGTGCATTACGAATATAAGCGCCTGCAGAAAAAAAAGCTTCATCCACATGGGTGGCATAGGCACCGTTAGTCGTTTCAAGGTGAAGGTATACATCTTTTCCTGCAAATGAATCGATGGCTTTCTGCACCTCTGAACGGTCTATAGGTTTCATTCGACAATTCCTCCTTTACTGGGTAACTATAAGCATTTTCCATCTTTCTATTTTACTAAAGTTAAGCGGAAAAAGCGAAGAGGGCCGCTCGAGTATTTGAGCAACCCTCTTAATTAATAGTATTTTTTATTTTTTAGGCGTCCCATATTTATGGTATGCACCATGATTGACCGGACCTACATAATCATTCATTTTCCAAGAATGACGGACGGCTTCGGTAATGAAGTCTTTTGCGACATAAATGGCTTCACGAGGGCTCTTTCCTTCAGCTAACTGTGCCGTAATTGCAGCTGAAGATGAGCAGCCGGCCCCGTGTGTATTGGTCGTTTCGATTTTTTCGGATTCCAGGATTTCAAACTCTTTTCCATCGTATAAAAGGTCGATGGCTTTGTCATGATCCAGCTTATTACCACCTTTGATCAGAACATATTTGGCACCAAGGGCATGGATTTTCTCGGCAGCCTTTTTCATATCATCAATCGTTTTGATCGGGGCAGTCCCAGCCAATTGTGCAGCCTCGAAAAGGTTTGGAGTAACGACTGTTGCACGTGGAACAAGCAACTCACGAAGTGCGACAGCAGTTTCCGGATGTAAAACTTCATCTTCCCCTTTACATACCATAACCGGGTCGATTACGACCTTATCCAGTTTCAATTCGTCTATTTTACGAGCAACAAGCTCAATGATTTCAACAGAACCAAGCATGCCTGTTTTCATGGCATCTATCCCGATAGAAAGAATCGTTTCTAATTGGGCTTCTAAAATTTCGACCGGTGTAGGGAAAACATTGTGAGACCAACCGTTTTTAGGATCCATGGTGACAATTGTCGTTAAAGCGGACATTCCGTAAATCCCGAATTCTTGAAATGTCTTTAAATCAGCTTGAAGACCTGCACCGCCGCTGGAATCTGAACCAGCAACAGTCATAGCTCTATTCATGGTCATTATGTGACCTCCTCAGGAGTATTGAATGATATGGATATTATCAGTGTACCGTAATATCTTATTTTTAGAATATACCAAAATTTATATTATGTAAAACTAAGAAGATATCTGGAAATACAGGCTTTAAAATGGGGCGGGACATGACATAGGATGAACAAATCTCATCTGGTAATTTTTATGGGAGTACAGCCAAATTTTGTATTGAAATGGTGAATTATTCAATGAAAAAGGGATATAATGCGTAAAATCCATTTGAAAATGTAAAACACCGGAGAAATATGCTATATTCAATCTTTTGATAAGGGTGTGAAAGTGTTAATATTTTAAAAGTTGATTTAAACTATTGAGGTACGACCGAATTCGTTTAAAAAGGACTTATTCATTATAACGTTTCCAAATGGTAAAGGGTTCAATCAAATAATAGGAGGTGTTTCAGTTGAATTGTACGATCTTGCTTTTAGCCGGTGGCCAATCAAGCCGAATGGGTATGAATAAAGCCTTGCTGAAAATAGGCGAGGTGGTGAACATCCAAAGAGTGGCGAACGTCTTTAAAAAGGTTACGGTAAACATTCTGGTTGTTACGAATTCACCTGAAGAATATCACTTTCTTGAATTACCTTTCATTCCTGATATATATATAGGTCAAGGTCCGCTTGGAGGACTCCATGCTGGAATGTCCTCTTCCGAAACAGAGCTGCAGGTCCTTAGTGCCTGTGATATGCCTTTTGTAAATGATCAGGCGGTCAATGAAATGCTTTCATGTTATGAATCGGATTATGATGCCATCATTCCGGAAATCAATGGCAGGCTTCAGCCGCTCTTTGCGGTCTATCACAAGAGGTGCCTACCCGTGTTAACGGAATGTCTGGAGAAGAAGGAATTGAAAATGAAGCTTTTTCTAGAAAAGATCAGGGTGAAAGTCATCAAGGAAACCGACTTTTCGTTATATCATGAAGACCCTGAGCGTTTCCGTCTTCTCTTTTTTAATATGAATACAATGGAAGATTATGAAGAAGCAAAACATATATACCAAACTGAAATTGTCAGAAAGGAAGGTACCCCATGAATTTTGAAATTTCGAAGGAACCGATCGTCATTCAAGAAGTGGTAGATAAAGTAGTTAAGCGGGATGCAGGTGCAGTCACGACCTTCATTGGTACAGTTAGGGAAATGACGAAGGGGAAGAAGACTCTATTCTTAATCTATGAGGCTTATGAACCGATGGCGGTCAAGAAGTTAGAACAAATCGGGATGGAGATTAAGGAGCGCTGGCCTGACGCAGAAACGGCGATCACTCACCGGGTCGGTCAATTGGAAATCACGGATATTGCGGTGGTCATTGCTGTAAGTACACCACATCGTAACGACGCGTATGAAGCTAATCGATATGCCATAGAAAGAATAAAGGAAATCGTTCCGATTTGGAAAAAGGAACATTGGGAAGATGGGGAGACATGGGTTGGCAATCAACTAGAAACCGTACCTTATCCTAATGGAAAGCCAGAAGAGGGGGATCTCGATGATTAAAGTACTTTTGTTTGCTCAACTAAAAGATGAAATGGGAAAAGAGACTATTTCTATAGAAGGAAATGGGTTGAGCGTGGCTCAGCTAAAGGAAAAGATTAGGGCCGAGTTCCATTTGGAAGGTCTGGATACGGTAATGACAGCGGTCAATGAAGAGTTTGCCGGAGACGAAGTGATAGTGGCTGATGGAGATACCATCGCCTTCATACCACCTGTCAGCGGAGGCTAATTAGATAGGGGGGAATCATAGTGAATGAGCGATATTCAAGACAAACCTTGTTTTCTCCGATCGGTGAAGGAGGACAGGCCCACATTCGTCAAAAGCATGTCTTGCTTCTGGGAGCTGGAGCGCTTGGTTCCGCTAATGCAGAAGCCTTGACTCGTGCAGGTGTGGGAAAGTTGACCATTGTGGACCGGGATTACGTCGAGTCCAGTAATTTACAACGTCAACAGTTATATACGGAACAGGATGTCGAGGATAAACTGCCAAAGGCCGAAGCGGCAAAGCGGCACTTGCATGCTATTAATCACGAAGTAGATGTAGCGGCGGTCATCATGGATGCCACTGCACGCACGCTTGAACCATTATTGGGTCATGTGGATTTGATAATAGATGCTACAGATAACTTCGAGACTCGGATGATAATCAATGATTTATCACAAAAGCTTCAAATACCTTGGATATATGGGGCATGCGTAGGCAGTGTTGGCATGACCATGACGATTCTTCCAGATAAAACACCGTGTATGAACTGCCTGATGAAAACCATTCCGGTACAAGGGATGACCTGTGATACCGGTGGAATCATCTCTCCAGCCGTAACCATGGTAGTGGCTCATCAAACGGCTGAAGCCTTGAAGATTTTAGTCGAAGATTGGGAAGCAGTTCGACCAACGCTTGTTACATTCGATTTATGGCGAAACCAATATCAAACGATTAAATTAACGAAAGCAAAGAGAACGGACTGTCTTTCATGTGGGGAGCAACGGACGTATCCGTTTTTAAATGCGGATAATATGACCAAAACCGCTGTCCTTTGTGGAAGGGATACGGTACAGGTCAGGCCATCAAAGCCATTGAAACTCCAACTAGAGAAGCTGGCCAAAGATTTAAAGGGAAGTGACTATTTAGTCAAGGTTAATCCTTTCCTTCTTTCTTGTGAAAAAGACGGGGAGCGTATGGTCATTTTTCAGGATGGCCGAGCGTTAATTCATGGCACGAAGGATATGGTCCATGCAAAGGCGTTGTATCAAAGAATTCTTGGATAACACAAAAAATGAGGCTCCCGAATGGGGCCTCATTTTATATAGGATGTGATATAGGGTAAATGGGTAATGAGTTAACGGGAATTAATGAGTAACTCCGTCTTTGTTGTCTTGTTTGGATGCAATGATGACGACTTTTCCTTCATCTAACACTTCTTCATAACGTTCCGCTTCTGTTTTGGTAAGTCCAAGATTGCTCATTCGGTTACGTAGTTCGTCCCCACGTGATTTGAAGAGGTTTCCAACTGTATCGAGGAAACCTTGTTCCTTCATGCCGACATCTTCAGTATTTGTATTTTCGGTAAGGTGCTTAGAGCGATCCTTATCGTGAGCAAATAAATATACATCATCCTTCGTATAGCCGGTTGTAACTAACTCATCGATTTTTTCCTTAGCTTGTAAACCGTTTTCTACAACATGTACTTGATACATATAAACTCCTCCTTCAATTTTAGTGTAAGACTTTCTTAAATTGGGTAAATGGAATCTTGCATATCTCAGCTTGTTATTAGCTATAGTAGTATATAACCTTATTTAGCCATTGCTAAACATTTACCTTATTAATTATTAATAGGTGGTGAAACGGAACAGCTTTTGCAATCGATAGGTAACATATTTTAAGAACGGTAATTTATCCTGGTATTCGCTATAGTCTGAAGTATATTCGCCCTTTTCATTTTTCCAAAGCCGCTGGAAATAGGCATCCACTTCCTGTGCGACTTCGGTGTCTTTAGGGGCATGGATTTCAACATTGGCTTCTAGATTATAATCGTCTAGGTTTCGGGCTGTGTAATTGGCTGATCCTCCAATTATGACGGTTTCCTCTTCTTTTTGAATCGTCATCAGTTTCGTATGGAACTGTTCTTTATCGGTTTTGTACCAACGTATGTTGATATTCCCTTCATCTAGCTTTTCGAATTCGGCTGCAACCGGCAGATTGGGAAGCCCCATTTTTTGACTGCCAAATGCATTTTGATTCGGGTCCAATATCATGTGGATCCGGACACCTCTCCTGGCCGCATCGGTCAATGCCTCGACGACGTGTCGGTCAGCGATATAGAACATGGCGAGCTGGATTCGATCGCCTTTCTTTGTTTCCCTAATGGCTTTTAGGACATGTTTGTTGATTTTTCCTTCCGTCAATAATTGAACGGAAATGGGGCCATTTTCTTCCGCTGTTCCTTTAACTTCAGGAAATGCCTTCGGACCGTCAGAGAACCTCGATGCGGCTTCTTCCGCTTTGACGAAATCACTGATGATGTTGCCATCCATCTGGAAAGCAATATTGGAATGGAACCCACTTGCATCGTGAGGATTTGCGGATGAGATGATGGCTGTCTTTTCAGTAGCTACCACTTTTCTGTGATTGGCTTTGATATTCATTAATCGAAGATAAGACCGTGCCGTGACCTTTGGGGCATTATTAGCCATGGGATTGACAATCCAGCCTTTCCCGCTTTCCCCAAACCATTGGAAAAATGTTCGATATAGTCCGGAATAGAGTGGATTGGGATCCCGGAGTCGGTCCAAGTTGGTTACGACCACTTCGATGTCATTTTGTTTCAGCTTTTCTAACTCGTCTAATTCGTATGCATTATAGGAGGTGTTCACTTCATCGGTAATGAACATAACCTCAAGTTCAGGTTTCTTCTTCTTTTGGGCTATCAGTTTATCTGTTAAAGTCTTGCTTAATTTAGGGAAGTCTACTTTCTCATCATAGAAACTATTAAACAAGAACATATCAATTACGATAAAAGAATCGGCCTCTTCAATTGCATGATAGATGGTCTGGAAGATTCGCTGTTCATGCTGTACCTTTCCTTGTTCATCATGATAAGAGAGATCATAAATGAAATCGATATCCTCGACATGATGTATCTCCCCCTCGTAGGATATTCCTTTGGGCAGGGGTTTATAGCTGTTATAGACAATGACCGCGATGACAACAAGGAGCATACTAACAAGCAAATAAAATCGTTTGCGTTTATACCATTTTTTCATAGAAAATCCTCCATCTTACTTAAATTGCTTGCTAACTATCTATTTCCCCTTTTTAGGGGTATATAGAAACATGAATCAGAAAATGAGTTTGATATAATAATTGGAAAAGCGAGAAAGGGGCTAGTAAAGATGACAAAGCCGATTTTAACGAATGACTGGTGGCCTCTATTGAAAGAGGAATTTAAAAAGCCATATTATCAGGATTTAAAAGAATTCATCACACGAGAATACAATCAGCATGCCATACATCCGAGTCCGGAAGATATTTTTAATGCGCTTCACTGTACACCGTATGAAAAGGTAAAGGTCGTCATTCTTGGCCAGGACCCTTATCATGGACAGGGTCAGGCCCATGGTCTTAGCTTCTCGGTAAAGCCTGACGTCCGCATCCCGCCTTCTTTACGAAATATCTTTAAAGAACTGAAAAGTGATCTGGGCTGTGAGGTTCCTGACAATGGTTACCTAGGCGAATGGGCGGAACAAGGTGTGCTTCTCCTCAATACCGTTCTAACTGTACGTGAAGGGGAGGCACATTCCCACAGGGGCAAAGGGTGGGAGACCTTCACGAATCAGATCATCCAGCTGTTGAATGAGAGGGAGACACCGGTGATTTTCATCCTTTGGGGAAAGCCAGCTCAAACAAAACTGCGTTGGATAGATGAAAAGCGCCACCCAATCATTACTTCCGTCCACCCGAGTCCGCTGTCTGCTAGCCGTGGTTTCTTTGGCAGTAAGCCATTCTCCAAAACCAATGAACTTCTTATGGAAATGGGATTGGCTCCTATCAACTGGCAAATATCGAACCGCAAAGGGGGCATGATAAATTGAAACGAGTAAATTGCATGGCCTGCAAGCATTTTTATGTGACGTGGGATCCTAAATTCCCCAAAGGTTGCCGCGCCTTTCAATTTAAAACATCCAATCTGCCATCCCTTGATGTGTATCGCTCCTCGGGTGAGCCTTGTTTGAAGTTTGAATCCAAAGCCAATTGAAAAGTAAGTTTTCTTCCCCCTTAATGTTTGCTATGCTAGGTAGGGAAGTTAGGAAATGTATGCAGACGAGGTGGTAAATGTGGATATCTCATCCAAACAGATTCTGGATAAAATGGAAGAGCTTGTGACAAAAGCTAAACTGGCGAATTCAGAGACTAAGTTGCAAGGGTATGTAGTTGCCATTCAGGCACTTTGTGAAGTGATGGTGGATGAAAAATCGGAAAATAACAAAATAATGAAGCCCATTACATTCACACAACCTGTTATGTCGAACATACCGAATGCAGAACCGGTTAAAATGGATGAAGCCAATGGGGATTCCTTATTTGATTTTTAAATAAAAAGTAAGAGAGGCGGAGCAATCGTGAAATTATTTATCATCTTAGGAGCGTTGAATGCATTCATAGCCGTGGCACTAGGAGCATTTGGCGCACATGGACTAGAAGGGAAAATACCTGATAAATATTTAGCAACCTGGAATACGGCTGTAGATTATCAAATGTTCCATGCGGCAGGCTTGTTGGTTATCGGTTTGTTGGCGGGGAAAATTACGAGCCCACTCATCAATTGGTCGGGTTGGATGATGTTCATCGGCATTATCATATTTTCCGGTAGCCTTTTCGTTCTGAGTGTCACTCAAATCAAAGTGTTGGGTGCCATCACACCAATCGGTGGCGTTTCATTTTTAGCAGCTTGGATCTTGATGATCATTGCTGCCTATAAGTATTTATGAAAAAATCCAGCTGGCCGCATTCAGGGATCAGCTCTTGTTTTTTGCATGATGAAAACGAACAGCCTCAGGATTTCTGAGGCTGTTCGTTTTCACATAGTCACTTTCTATCTAGGAGAGTATGTGGTAAGTCCAGCTCCTCCGAATGGATAGTCATACTCAATTTCTTCATCAAAGGTAATGTAATCTAAGAATACCATTGGTATCAAATAACGTTTTCCGGTCTGTGGGTCACTGATGATTAGATGATCGCGTCCGGCCGCTTCGATGATCCCCTTGAAGATTTTTGCATTCCATTCTTTATTGTTTTCAAATGTGGTATAAACGGTGGCCAGTTTCCCTTTATTCAAGCGTAATATGTTCTCTATATAAGATTGTTCGACTGGAAGCATGCCCGGTACTTGTGGACCGGTGGTGGGAGCGTTCATCGGCGTAGGGATTTGCTGCTGGGTACCGCCTGTAGTGGGCATCTGTGGTTGATAAGCAGGCTGCTGCTGGTAGCCTTGTTGCTGCTGGTATTGACCCTGTTGCTGTCTTTGGGATGGGTCACTTTCATATGGGTTATAAGAGTTTCCTCCATAAGGATAATTGCCATAAGGATTATTTTGTGACATTGCATTCCCTCCTGAAATTCTAGGTTATTTCGGTTCTTTTAACAGCTGAACATCCGAGTGTCTTGGCTGGAAGAAACAGTGCGATTTATAGCAGCCGGAGTGGGACGGTTTACATGGATGATCTAGGGCAGACCCGGACACGGCCCAAAAAACCACAATAGTGTTATTACGTGCCATTAAACTACTACATGTATGGCAGTCTGAAGCTGAATGAGACTGTGAAAAAAATTAGCATCACTAAAGAAAATGTATGGGACGATTCTGGATTTTATGTCATGGTAGTGGAAATAAAAAGCGGAGGAAAAAGAAAAGCTCCCGGGATGCCGGAAGCCTTTGTCTTATACATATAAGAAAGTTGGTATGTTATCTTCTGGAAGTATGTTGCCGACGAAGAATGAACCAAATGCAGCATAACGGGCGCTGACTTCATCGAAACGCATTTCATAAATCAACTTTTTGAATTGAAGAACATCATCCGCAAATAGGGTAACGCCCCATTCGTAATCGTCAAAACCGACAGAACCGGAAATGATTTGTTTCACTTTACCGGCATAGCTGCGGCCGATCAAGCCATGCGAACGCATCAAGTTTTTACGTTCTTCCATGGAAAGCATATACCAGTTGTCTTCTCCTTCACGGCGCTTGTCCATCGGATAGAAACATACATGCTTCGCCTGAGGAAGGATTGGATAAAGTCTAGAACGTACATGAGGATTTTGATATGGGTCCTCACCGTCTCCACCTGCTAGATAATTGCTTAATTCCACTACAGAAACGTAAGAATAAGCTGGAATCGTATATTCGGCAAGTTTCGTTTTATTGAATTCATTTTCAATGGCATTCAATTCTTCCATTGTCGGACGGGCAAACATAAGCATGAAGTCGGCTTTTTGTCCTACGATGGAATAAAGGGCATGACTGCCTTCATTGTTACTTTGGGTCGTATTCCATTTATCCAATAAACCTTGGAATTCCGAGATGGCTAATTGACGTTCGTCACTTGACAACGTTTTCCAAGAGGCCCAATCAATCAGGCGGAAATCATGTAGACAATACCATCCATCAAGAGTTTGTGCTGCTTCACTCATTACGATCACTCCTATGTCTTAATATAACTTTAATATAACATAGTTTCAGTATAAGGAAATTTATATCAGGCCGCAAATGTCTGCAGTCATTCTTCTTTGTTCAAGGAATGTTCATATGTACGATTTTACGAAGAAGACCAATGATTCTGGAATTTAAATAGCGGCTAGAGTATTCTTAGAAGAAGAGCATGAAGTTTACGAAGTGGGTAATATAGGAATGAATAGAAGGTACATACATTCAAGGAGGATGAGCTTGTGAGCGATTTATTTGAAATTTTAGAATCGAAGATAACAGGGAATAATCTAAAAATCGTTTTTCCAGAAGGGCTGGATGGACGCGTTTTGGGAGCAGCGGGAAGGCTTGCTAAAGCGAAATTATTAACACCTGTATTAATTGGCGATATCGGCAAAATTCAAGAGAAAGCCAAAGACCTCAAAATTTCTCTGGATGCCATTGAAATTTACGATCCGAAAAACTACATCATGATGGATGAGATGGTTGAAGCTTTTGTTGAGGTTAGGAACGGAAAAGCCTCCGTTGAGCAAGCCCGTGAAATCCTCTTGGATGAGAATTACTTTGGAACGATGCTCGTTCATATGAAACAGGCACATGGCATGGTGAGTGGGGCAGCCCATTCAACGGCTGATACAGTCCGACCGGCATTACAAATCATTAAAACAAAGCCAGGTGTTCAAAAAACCTCGGGAGTCTTTATCATGGTCCGTGAAGAGGAAAAGTACGTATTCGCGGATTGTGCCATCAATATTAACCCGGATTCCCGTGATTTGGCTGAAATCGCATTGGAAAGTGCCAAGACGGCCCTGACATTCGATATCGAACCAAGAGTCGCGATGCTGAGTTTTTCTACGAAGGGATCGGCCCATTCACCAGAAACGGAAAAGGTCGTTCAAGCCGTCGCCTTGGCAAAAGAAATGGATCCACACCTTCTCCTGGATGGAGAATTTCAATTCGATGCGGCGTTCGTTCCTTCGGTTGCTAGGCAAAAGGCACCGGATTCTCTCATTCAAGGAGATGCCAATGTCTTTATATTTCCGAGTCTTGAAGCCGGTAATATTAGTTATAAGATGGTTCAGCGTCTGGGTGGTTTCGAAGCGGTGGGTCCAATCCTACAAGGACTTAACCGTCCAGTGAATGATCTTTCCCGTGGCTGCAGCGAAGAGGATGTATATAAATTGGCACTCATCACAGCCGCACAAGGATTCGTTGCGCAATACCAGTAATGACGTGAATGATATTGATAGAGGGAGATTTCTATGAGTGAAACAGATTCATTATTAAGGCAGCAAGAATGGCGGATAATTGACCAGTCATCGGTTGGTCCCCAGTTTCCAGCCCTAGAATCCTTCGCGATGGATGATACATTATGTGCCTCCGTAGGTTCCGGCCGCTCGACGGCCGTAGCCAGGGCTTGGGTGCATCATCAAACCATCGTACTTGGTATTCAGGATACGAAACTTCCTTTTCTTAAAGAGGGAATTAATTATTTGGATAAGCACGATTTCAAGGCGATTGTACGGAACTCAGGAGGGTTGGCCGTCGTGTTAGATGAAGGAGTCCTGAATGTATCACTCGTTTTCCCTGAAAGCGAACGGAAAATCGAAATAAACCGTGGATATGATGCCATGTGGGAACTGATTAGACGTATGTTCAGCGATTTCCCGGTTAGCATCGAAGCAAAAGAAATCGTGGGCTCCTATTGTCCAGGGAGCTATGACTTAAGTATCGATGGCAGGAAATTTGCCGGTATATCGCAACGCCGGATCCGCAATGGTGTGGCTGTACAAATATACATATGCGTCAATGGAAGTGGTGCACAAAGGGCCGAACTTGTGAAAGGTTTCTATCAGACCGCCAAAAAGCAGGTCGAAACGAAATTCACTTATCCGGATATCACTCCTTCCGTAATGGCCTCGCTTACTGAGTTATTGGGGGTTAAGTTAACTGTCCAAGATGTTATGCTCAGATTCCTGAACGTATTGAAGGAGCATAGTGGGAAGATATTTTCCGATTCCCTTTCGGCACAAGAGTGGCCTTTATATGAAGGGTACTTAACAAGAGTGGTAGAACGTAATAACAAAGTCTTCGATGCATTGGAAGAGGAATAAATGGTAAAAAGCTGTTCCTGAAGGAAGGGACAGCTTTTTCGGTGTTGCTTCCGAGTATAGTATTCACTGAAACTGAAAAAGAAACTTTTAGTAAGAAGATACCAGGCTAATACATGAAAAAAGAGCCCTTTCCAGACTCATTTTTCGGAAAATGTATAGGGAATGGCTATTTGTCATGTGGTTGACCTGATAAAAGGCCCCCGCATTATCTTTATTCAGCCATTTTCTCCAGATTTCCATTTCGGTCCATCTTGAATTTTGTGGCCGGGCGCTCTTCCTCCTCTAATAGGACTAGCTTCCTGGCACGATTCATGATATTCATCAATGTTTCGTAATCTTCCTGCATCAAGCCGCTATTTTGTTCAAGGTGGGATACTTTATTTTGAAGTTCTTCATTCCGTCCTTTTAACTCTTTTATTTCTAACTTCAAGCGTTCATTTTCAGTTTGTAATGTTTCGGATTGTAGCAATCGCCCATTCATGGACTCCAAATAAGCGATAACCATATCCAGGCCCATTGCCGGCGTGCTGGTAGGCATGTTTGTGTTCCTTTGTTGTGTCGGAACGAACGCTTCATCAGAAAATTCCTCTGCGGTTTCATAATTAGTAGATTCTATTACTGCCGTATCAGTCTCTGACTCCACGTCCTCTTCTTGCAGGAGAGGAGCCATGATATCAGAAATCATTGGGGATGGCGGTGTATAGAGCAGACGTTTTTTTCCTCCCTGATCTTTTCCGAGAATCCGTTGTCTCTGTTTTCTTTGTTTTTTTGCTAGAGACAGCGCCTTATCATAATTATGGCGGACAACTGCATTCCAGCGAAATCCACAAGCTGCGGATGTGCGGTTCAATTTGTCACCGACCTCTTCGAATGCGTTCAGTTGCGTGCTGCCTTCACGTACATGCCGTAATACCGTTTCTGCTAACAGTAAATCATCCTCTTCTGTCCAGGCATCTTGACGAACCTTCATTTCTACATACTCCCTTTCTGGTAACTTTTTAAAATGATCATTATATGAATATCTTGTAACAATGATTGATTAGGTGTTCTACTAGTATTTTGGACAAGATATGGATTTTTTATACAAAAAGGTTAAAAGGATACTAGTTTTTTGTGAGGGAAGGAAGAATAAGTTGAATTGACTTGGTACTTCCCCTATTTGGGGCATCCACTTATGGCAAAGCATCTTTTCTCCTTCCATTCCGTCTCTTGATATTCATAGATAGAAACGGTAAAATACCTTTTAGTCACGTAAATAGAACGAAAATCATTTGTTATAGAAAGGATGCTTACCGAGGATGTCCAATGAATTCAGAGTGTGTGATGACTGCCTGGCAGTAAACGTCAAAACATTAATTCCACGGCTGGAAAAGCTTGATCCTGACGCGAAAATTGAAATTGGCTGCCAATCCTATTGTGGTCCGGGCAGGAAAAAATCCTTCGCTTTTGTCAATAACCGCCCAGTTGCGGCCCCGACAGAAGACGAGTTACTAGAGAAAATAGATAAGAAGCTAAAGTAGCTTTATGTATAAATAATTCAGCAGTTTTGAAACGTGAAACATGCGACTCGTCACCCAGATTCAATAAACTGTGGTGATTTTTTAATTCCGTTATTTTCTCTATCAAAATCCATAAAAACTCCTGATTTCATATAAAATCAACAGGCTTTCTATCATGGGTCGAGTTAGGATATTCTATAAAGACAAGCTATAATAAAAGCAATGAGATTATGAAAATGAGGGTAGTCCATGGAATATTCTGGCGAAAAATTACAAGAAGAAAAAGTATTTAAAGACCCAGTACACCGGTATATACACGTTCGGGACCGGGTTATTTGGGATTTGATCGGCACGAAAGAATTCCAGCGTCTTCGCAGAATCAAGCAACTAGGAACGACCTATCTTACCTTTCATGGTGCAGAACATAGTAGGTTTAGCCATTCGCTTGGGGTATATGAGATTGTCCGAAGAATTGTCGATGATGTCTTCGAAGGGAGACCGGAATGGAAACCGGAGGAAAGGTTGCTTTCGTTGTGTGCGGCCTTGCTACATGATTTAGGACATGGCCCATTCTCTCACTCTTTTGAAAAGGTTTTTGATTTGGACCATGAACAGTTCACTCAACAGATTATTATCGGTCATACAGAAGTGAATGAGATCCTTCTCAAAGTAGGACCCGATTTTCCCAAAAAAGTAGCGGAGGTCATTGCCAAAACGTATAAAGGCAAATTAGTAGTCAGCTTGATTTCTAGTCAAATTGATGCCGATAGGATGGATTATCTGCAACGGGACGCTTATTTCACTGGAGTAAGCTACGGCCATTTTGATATGGAGCGGCTATTACGGGTGATGCGGCCGCGTGAGGAGCATGCTGTCATTAAGCAAAGTGGGATGCACGCGGTGGAAGACTATATTATGAGTCGATACCAAATGTATTGGCAGGTCTACTTCCACCCGGTTACACGGAGTGCCGAGGTCATCCTAACGAAAATTTTGCATAGGGCAAAGTATTTATTCGAAACCAACTACCAATTTGCCCAAGAACCCCGTCACTTTTATTCAATGTTCAAGGGCAATGTCACGTTAGAAGATTACTTGAAAATGGATGAATCCGTGATGCTCTACTATTTCGAGGCTTGGGAAGAAG
This sequence comes from Peribacillus suis, assembly GCF_059384845.1. Taxonomy (NCBI): domain Bacteria; kingdom Bacillati; phylum Bacillota; class Bacilli; order Caryophanales; family Bacillaceae; genus Peribacillus; species Peribacillus suis. The sequence continues at coordinate 4,085,139 of NZ_CM182019.1, read as the reverse complement.
AAGAGGATCCAATCTTAAGGGATTTATGTATCCGTTTCGTGAATCGAAAACTCTTTAAATATGTTGAGTTTCATCCTTCGAATAGTCAAATGAATAAACTAATGGAATTAAGGGCGCTATTCATTGAGGCGGGAATCAATCCTGATTATTATTTAGTCGTCGATTCCTCCTCGGACCTGCCCTATGATTTTTATCGTCCAGGCGAAGAGGAAGAGCGGTTGCCAATCCATTTGCTGCAAACGAATGGCGAACTTCGGGAATTGTCGCGTGAATCCGAAATAGTGGATGCCATTTCAGGAAAAAGACGAACGGATCATAAGTTGTACTTCCCGGCAGATTTACTACGCGATGAATCAACGAATAAAGATATAAAAAAACAAATCCGTCAGCTATTGGAGCTGTCGATTTAAAGCGGTACATTTTGGGTGAGGAGTGACGAGCCTTGTTTAAGGATCATGCAAACATTATCAATGCCATTTCAACTGCAGGTGAAATTTCAGGTCGAAAAAAGCTGCAAAAAATTGTTTATATAGCGAAGAAGTTATCCTTTCCTTTTCATGAAAAATTTCAATTTCACTTTTACGGACCGTACTCGGAGGAATTGACTTTACGAATAGAGGAACTTTGCGCAATGGGGTACCTGAATGAAGTGAAGGAGAAAAAGGCGGGCTATTATCAATACTGCTATTCCATTACGGAGGCGGGAAAAGACTTCTTGTCGATACAGGAAGTTGATATGCCTTCTCTTGATACATGCTTATTGGATATGAATGAACAAAATGCCCGGTTTTTGGAACTTGTTTCAACGGTCCTTTACTTTGATACGTTGGAAAAGGAAGAGGTCATTGAAAAAATCTTCACGCTTAAAAGCAAGCAAAAATATACGCTTGATGAAATAGATGATGCATATGAATATATAGAGAAGCTACAAGGAAAAGCTAAGCCGAATTGATGGCTTAGCTTTTACGATTATGAACCCTTTTATTGGTCGCTTTTACGAACGCCGGCAACGGCTAAGTGGTTTTTAGCCATTTCTTCGATGAAAATCGTTACAGCTTCGGCTGGTGCACCGGTTGTTTCTGAAACAGCTGCTGTTACTTTTTCAACCAATGCTTTTTTTTGCTCCTCGGTACGGCCTTCAAGCATCTTGACTGTTACATATGGCATTTTCATATTCCCCCATTCTTTTTAATAGATGTAGTGTTTCACATTAGGGAAATATTTGCAAGATACTGAAATCAGAGTTTTTTCACATCTTGAAATTTTCATGTATACTAACGGTAATAAACATTGGGGGAGAAGCTATTGGATCAATTAGGACAGTTTTTGGCTTATAGTTTGGATAGGCTTCCTTACGTGATTGTCGTTCTTTTGATCGCGTTTACGGTTCATGAATTTTCCCATGCCTATGTGGCCTATAAATTTGGGGATCCGACAGCTAAGAATCAAGGAAGGGTCACCTTGAATCCCATACAGCATTTGGATCCAATCGGTACGCTCCTGATTTTGATTGTAGGATTTGGTTGGGCAAGGCCTGTCCCTGTCAATCGGTTTCATTTTAAGAATCCAAGACTGGCTGGCATACTGGTTTCCTTTGCAGGTCCGCTCAGCAATCTTCTTGTGGCGACGATAGGCTATTTAATCTGGTACGGGTTACTCGCTTCAGGGTTGGGACCTTACGACATGCCATTCTTCGTGGAACCTTTCTTTACGATGTTGATTCACTTAAATATCGTACTATTCGTATTCAATTTGATACCATTACCACCTCTTGATGGGTATCGGATCGTAGAAGATCTGGTTTCGGTGGAAATGCGTGCGAAAATGACTCAGTATGAGCAATACGGATCCTTGATTTTCCTGATTTTAGTCATCACACCGTTGGGTAAATATACAATCAGTCCGATTATGAATGAACTTGTACCATTCGTTCGTGACAATCTCGGACACACTTTAAGTCTTTTGTTTTTTTAATATAGTAAATGACGAAACTGAAGGGGGTTATTAACATGGAAGAACAACCAAAGAAAAAGATAGGCTTCAATATTATTAAAAATGATCCGATGAAAGGCCATGGCGGATATGGCGCTGGTGTTTTAACTCTCGACAATATTTCACCGGTCATCATTGATGTGGATGCTGGTGAAGCGGAAGTCGACATCGGCGCGATGCATGCAAGAAGTGCTGTGGAAAAAGGAATCAAGTTTCTAAAGACAAAAGAGGAAGTGCCAAATGGGAAACCCTACTGGCTTGTTTGGGTAACGATTGAAGCCCTGCAAACTGGTCCGTACTATGCCGGGGTGACCGCTTGTGAGATGACGGTGGACCGCTCAATCAGACGTGGGTACAAATCCTTGCCGGAACATGTTAACCGGATGGATAAATCCTTGAAACGCCATATCATCGTCGAGGATATGGACGATAAATCAAAAAGCATCCTTGCCGAGTTCCTGAAAAACCACGATGCAGGAATGTGGGAGCGTTCATCCGATGAGCTTAAACAGTCTTTGACGGTTTAAATGTGTATTATTGTATGAAATGTGAAGTTTAGTAAAAAAATCACTTGTACGAAGCGAATAAAATCAGTAAACTTAGAGACAGCAGTTTAGACACTGTGGAACTAGGACAGAAAAACCCCGAAGCCGCTACCGGCTTCGGGGTTTTTCGTTATCCCCAAGGTTTTAAGATTTTTTTATACCAGGGGTTTTTATGTTTCCCGTCCTTCGGAGCACTTTTGGTGTTCTTTTGCTTGAAGTGCTCTTCACAGTATTCCACGGGTTCGGTTCCTTTTACATAGTAAGTTAATCTGGAGACGGGGCAGGCATCTGTTGCAAGTTTGCCGCTTGCTGGATTGACATGTACACCGATTACATTACCCGTTTCCTTAAAGGGTTTGGAAGGTTGCCCTTTCAAACCCTTCTCCATATAGGATGCCCATATTTTTTTCGCATAACTTTTTTCGGCGGGGATTTCTATCTTTTTCCCTTGATCGTAGCCAGTCCATACACCTGCAACCAGTTGAGGCGTATAACCGACCATCCAGCTGTCGGTGGAAGTGGAACCCGACTTCCCTGCGACGCGGTGCGTCAGTTGGGAACTGATCGTGCTCCCTGTCACCTTCGTGTAGCCGTTTAGCGTTTCGTCAAAAACCCCGGTAAGCATTTCGGTCATGACAAATGCCTTATCCTTATCCAGAATCTGTTCACCTTTCTGGGACCGTTCGAAGATGACTTCACCTCTTCGGTCTTCCACCTTGGTGATGAATGTAGGCTCTACCTTTTTACCACCGTTAGCCAGGATTCCGTATGCATTGACCATTTCAATGGGTCTCACATTGGATGTGCCAAGTGCAAGGGAAGGAACCGCATCCATTTTGGAAGTGATGCCAAAACGACGTGCCGCATCAACCAATGCCTGTTCGCCGAGAAATAGATGGGTCTTCACGGCATAAATGTTGTCGGATAAAGCAATGGCCTGTGCCATCGTTATTTCATCATTCGCATACTGATAATTATAGTTATGCGGCTTATATGAAGTATGGCCATCATCAAAGGTAAAGGTTGTGGCCTCACTTTTTAAAGTGGTTGACGGTGTAAACCCGTTTTCTAGTGCTGAATAGTATAGAAGCGGCTTTATTGTCGATCCTGGCTGGCGTAGGGCCTGTGTGACACGGTTGAATGGTGAAGCTGTGTAGTCAGTGCCCCCGACGAGTGCGCGGACTTCCCCGGTCCTGGGATCCATGGCCACCAGTGATGCTTGGATGCTAGCCTGTTCGGGTATGACAGTGGAGAGGGACTCCTCTGCGATGCGCTGTTGATTTTCATCCAATGTGGTATAAACCTTTAAGCCCCCAAGCTCGATTGTCCGGTCATCTAAATGAAGTTGCGTTTTTAGGGCCTGTTTGACGGCATCCTGGAAGTAAGGAGCCATTTTCTTGGTTACAGTACCATGTTCGCCATTTAAAGAAAGGGATGCCTGGAGGGCTTCATCCGTATCAGCTTTTGAAATATAGTCTTTGGTTTGCATGGCATGCAGGACGACCTTTTGCCTTGATTTGGCTTTATCCAGGTTGTCCAAAGGCGAATAGTTGGATGGCCCCTTTGGGATTCCGGCTAGCATGCTTGCCTCCGGAAGCGTCAAATCCTTGGCATCCTTACCGTAGTAATATTGGCTTGCAGCTTGTGCTCCATAGGCGCCATGGCCATAGTAAATCGTATTTAAATAGCCTTCTAGAATGTCTTTTTTTGAGTAATTCATTTCCAGGCGTATTGTATAGAACGCTTCATTGAGCTTACGCGACCACGTCTTATCATGGTCAAGGAAGAGATTCCGGGCATATTGCTGGGTGATCGTACTTGCCCCTTGAACCTTGGACATGGCACGGACATCAGCAAGAATGGCGCCACCGATCCTTTTTATATCAAAGCCCTTATGGGTGTAAAATTGGCGATCTTCTACTGCGACTGTTGCCTTGACTAGTTCGGGTGAAATCGATTCCAGCCCGACCCAGTAGCGTTTTTGACCATTATCGGATTCTCCGATCACATTTCCGTCATGGCTATAATATAGGGTAGATTGAGGTACAGCCAAAGGCGGCGGACCTAGTATTTTTGCATACATCAGTAAAGAGAGAAGCAAGACAAAGAGAATGATGAGACCTATTGTGGCAAAAATGATGAAAGCCCGCACATATTTAGTTGTCCTTTTAAAACGTTCGCTTGGAATGAGCTCCATTGCTTTCACCTCTCTTATTTTTAAAAAAAGAATCTATTACTATTATGGAAAAAAAAGATATTTTTAAACATAAGAAGTGGAATTGTAATATTTATCTTGCATTTCTGGTAGATTCGTCTATACTTTTTCTAGCTAATGGGTATACCGAATATCGGCCAATTAGTTGAAAGACTATAAGATTTTGGAAAGGAAGCGTTAATAAATGAGCATTTGGTTTACTGAGAAACAAACAGAGAATTTTGGTATTACGATGAAAGTGAATCGTACTTTACATACGGAACAAACGGAGTTTCAAAAGTTGGATATGATTGAAACTGAAGAATGGGGAAATATGCTTTTGTTGGATGACATGGTGATGACATCCCAACGCGATGAGTTCGTTTACCACGAGATGGTAGCCCATGTTCCTTTATTTACACATCCTAATCCAGAAAATGTTTTGGTCGTAGGAGGAGGAGATGGCGGAGTTATCCGTGAAGTTCTTAAGCATCCAAGCGTAAAAAAAGCTACACTGGTTGATATTGATGGAAAGGTCATCGAATACTCCAAGAAGTATTTACCTGAAATTGCAGGCATGCTAGAAGATCCACGTGTCGATGTGCAAGTAGGGGATGGCTTTATGCACATCGCGAAGAGTGAAAATGAATTCGATGTGATTCTTGTGGACTCCACCGAACCAGTGGGTCCTGCCGTAAATCTATTTACCAAAGGCTTTTATGCCGGCATCTCCAAGGCTTTGAAAGAAGACGGAATCTTCGTTGCCCAATCGGACAACCCTTGGTTTAAATCAGACTTAATCCGTGATGTACAGCGCGACGTGAAAGAAATATTCCCGATCACAAGCCTTTATTTAGCCAATATCCCGACGTATCCAAGTGGGCTGTGGGCATTCACGATCGGTTCTAAAAAATATAATCCGCTTGACGTTTCAGACGAGCGTTTCCACGATATAGAAACAAAATACTATACAAAAGAACTTCATAAAGCAGCTTTCGTCCTGCCTAAATTCGTTCAAGATTTAGTGAAATAAGGGGGCATGAACATGCGATTCGATGAAGCGTACTCAGGCAATGTATTCATTAAAAGCCATCCGGACTTCGAGGAATCCGAAGCGGTGCTTTATGGTATGCCGATGGACTGGACAGTCAGCTTCCGTCCGGGTTCCCGTTTTGGCCCAACAAGGATTCGAGAAGTTTCAATCGGCTTGGAAGAATACAGCCCATACTTAGACCGTGAATTGGAAGAAGTGAAATTCTATGATGCTGGGGATATCCCATTGCCTTTCGGTAATCCTCAACGCAGTATCGATATGATTGAAGAATTTGTAGACGGTGTGCTTGATGCCGGTAAATTCCCATTGGGCATGGGGGGAGAACACCTTGTTACATGGCCTGTCATAAAAGCCATGTTTAAAAAGTACCCCGATATGGCCATTATCCATATGGACGCCCATACAGATTTGCGGGAGGATTATGAAGGAGAGCCACTTTCCCATGCTTCCATCATCCGAAAATCAGCAGAGCTTATCGGGCCAAGTAATGTTTATTCATTTGGAATCCGTTCCGGGCTAAAGGAAGAATTTCAATGGGCAAGGGAAAATGGCATGCACATTTCTAAGTTTGAAGTGCTTGAGCCCCTGAAGGAAGTATTGCCGCAATTAGCGGGTCGTCCGGTTTATGTGACGATAGACATCGACGTGCTTGACCCTGCGCATGCGCCGGGTACAGGGACCGTCGACTGCGGTGGCATTACGTCCAAAGAGCTTTTAGCTTCGATCCACGAGATAGCCCGTTCAGAAGTGAATGTGGTTGGCTGTGATTTAGTAGAAGTGGCCCCGATTTATGATCCATCTGAACAAACGGCGAATACGGCAAGCAAGCTGATTCGTGAAATGATTCTTGGTTGGGTTCAAAAGGGTTAAATATGATAGGGGAGGCTGTTCCTGCATTTTAGCGGGAATGGCCTTTTTAGTATGTATTCGGGAAATATCATCGCTTTCCCTTCGTAATTAAGAGCTTGTCTTGCGTTACATTCAAATGAATTGCATACTAAGACAAGATATGAAACTTTATTTTCCGCTCCAAGTTGAAACTTCATTGAAGAATATTTATACTTATAAAGTTAAGAACGAGATGATGAAGGAAGTGTAGCTTTGACTCTTCATGATATAGATAAGCAGAATGTTAAAGTGACATTGCAGACAAAAATCAGGCATGGCTCTGAAACGGAAACGTATGAGCTCGTCACTTTTGGTACAAGGATGTATAAAGGATCCGATTTGTATTTGCAATATGCAGAGGAAAATGAAGCCGGCAAAACGCAGACAACCATCAAGCATAAAACGAACGAAACGATTCTGCTTAGGAACGGTGCCGTTAAAATGAGACAGCTTTTCCGCTTGCAGGAAGCGACAAATGGACATTATGAAAGTATATATGGCAGGTTGGGGCTATCGACGACCACAAAGAAAATTCAGCATCAATGGGATGAAAAGAAAAAGGAAGGGAAACTGATCCTTCGCTATGCACTACATATGCAGGGAAGCGAACCCGGGCAATATGAAATGACGATTTCCTACAAGGAGGAAGCTTAGAACATGAATATAGTAAATGAGGTACAGGCAAAACTGAAACAGGAAATTAAAAATGCGGTTATTAAAGCTGGTCTGGCAACGGAAGAACAGGTTCCCCAAGTAGTGTTGGAACTTCCAAAAGATAAGACACACGGAGATTACTCCACGAATATGGCAATGCAATTAACGAAAATCGCAAAAAAAGCACCGAAAATGATTGCTGAAGCGATCATCGAAAACTTTGACCAGTCCAAGGCATCCATTGAAAAAATTGAAATCGCAGGCCCGGGATTCATAAACTTTTACATGGATAATGCTTATCTGACAGAGTTGGTTCCAGTGATTCTGAAAGCAGATGAAGCCTATGGCGAAAGCGATTATGGTAAGGGCGAAAAAATCCAGGTTGAGTTCGTATCCGCAAACCCGACTGGTGACCTTCACCTTGGTCATGCGCGTGGTGCTGCTGTTGGTGACACGTTATGTAATGTTCTATCAAAAGCGGGATATGACGTTTCGCGCGAATACTATATCAATGATGCAGGTAACCAAATCAATAACTTGGCAATTTCAATCGAAGCACGGTACTTCCAAGCACTTGGCCTTGATAAAGAAATGCCTGAAGACGGTTACCGCGGCGAAGATATTATCGGGATTGGTAAAACGCTTGCGAAGGAATATGGAGATAAGTATGTTAACGTCGATGAAAAAGAACGTTATGACTTTTTCCGTGAGTACGGATTGAAATGTGAAATGGCTAAGCTGAAAACTGACTTGGAAAATTTCCGTGTCGGTTTTGATGTGTGGTTCTCGGAAACGTCCCTTTATCAAAATGGGAAAATCGACGAAGCACTAAGCGTTCTGAAGGAGAGAGGCCATGTTTATGAAGAAGACGGGGCAACTTGGTTCCGTTCAACAGAACTTGGCGATGATAAGGACCGCGTTCTTATCAAAAAGGATGGCTCCTACACATACCTGACACCGGATATTGCGTACCACCGCAATAAATTGGAGCGTGGATTCGACACCCTCATCAATATTTGGGGAGCGGATCACCATGGTTATATTCCACGTATGAAAGCGGCAATCGAAGCGTTAGGCTATAATCGTGAGCAGCTTGAAGTGGAGATCATTCAGCTTGTTCATCTATTCAAAGATGGCGAGAAAATGAAAATGAGCAAGCGTACCGGTAAAGCGGTAACGATGCGTGACTTGATTGAAATGGTCGGCCTGGATGCCACACGGTATTTCTTTGCCATGAGAAGTGCGGACACACATATGGACTTTGACCTTGATCTAGCTGTATCACAATCCAATGATAACCCGGTCTATTATTCACAATATGCTCATGCCCGTATTTCAAGCATCTTGCGTCAAGGTGTGGAACAAGGGATTAGCTATGAAGGCATCACTGATTTTACTGCTCTTTCTACGGAGAAGGAATTCGAGCTATTGAAGAAATTAGGGGAATTCCCACAGGCAATCGCGGAAGCAGCCGAAAAACGGATGCCGCACCGCATGACGAATTATATTTTCGACCTTGCTTCTACATTCCACAGCTTCTACAATGCGGATAAAGTATTGGATAGTGAGAAAATGGATAGAAGTAAAGCTCGTCTTGCTCTAGTGAAATCGGTTCAAATTACGTTGAGAAACGCACTGGCACTAATCGGCGTTTCTGCACCGGAAAAAATGTAATAAGAAAAAGCGGTCGTTTCCCGTGAAACGGCCGCTTTTTTATTTAATGAAAACAGATCCCCCGCTTACTCTTTTCACTCCACGGATTCTAGACATCTCTTCAATCAATTTCAGCATCGCCTGATCCTTCATTTTTGCTTCAATCATGAAATCAACATCCTTCCCCAACTCCGTGAGTGCTTTTAGGAGGGGCATAATGAAGGCTATATCAATATAATCGGCATGTGAACGAAACGCACTGGCTGACTTTGGGGAAGAAATATGGATTGTAGGGACCGAATTGCTGTCTTCCCATGTAGTGTAGACATCGGTGAGTAGCTCGTTAAGCGGCTCCACGGATAGATTGGCAAGATGGTGATGATAATCAAAGACGAAAGGAATGCCTTCCCGCTTACATACACGTAACGTTTCGGAAGCTGTATAGGTTTTATCATCATTCTCCAGGGTCATCCTTGCTTTTACATGTTCAGGGAGCGACCTGAGGTTGTCATGAAAGCGAATGATTGCTGAATTTTTATCACCGTAGGCGCCGCCAATATGGATATTGATGAAGGATTGGTCTGCAATGCCCATCGCTTGAAGCATTTTATAATGAAATTCCATATCCTTCACGGCATTTTCAGTAATGCTTGGTTTCGGGCTAGTGAAAAGCGTAAATTGGTTCGGATGAAAGCTGACCCGCATGTTGTTCGCCAATACCCAATCCCCAAGTTTTTCCCATTCTTTTGCAAAAGGGGTGACAAAATCCCATTTTACGTCCGGGTGAGTCGCCAAGGGCACGATGGAACTGGAAAGTCGGTAAAGCTCGACCTGATGGGCCGTATTATACTGAAGGACCCGCAATGTGTTCTCGATATTTTGTTTGGTCACCTCCAATAGCTTTTGCCTTCCTTCTTCCTGACCAAGCTCGTTATATCGTTTGAAGGTCAGGGTCTTTGCAGGGGAGGCCTCCCAAAGACAGGTTGCATTGGAAACAAATCCGAATCGTATTTTCATTTTCTTCTCTCCCATTACCCGATTTTTAAAGAAAAGGGGAAAGGATGGCAGCTAGTGATTCTTTTGCTGAACGTAAGATATTAGGGGATGAGAGTGTCTTTTCCGCTATTGGGTTAGATTCAGCAATGTCGATCGCCAATTCATCCTTCACATCTTCTATGCAGCGGCGGTCATATATTAAACAATTGATTTCGCTATTCAGGAATAAACTCCGTTTATCAAAATTTGCCGTACCGATATCACACATAATATCATCGATCAATATCACTTTAGAATGGTAGAACCCTCTCTGAAATTGCATGATGGAGGCGCCTTCTCTTAATAAAATTCTAAAGTAGCGGAATGATGCCTCTTTAACTAGGGCATGGTCCGAAACGTCCGGAACGATGACGGTGACCGCTACCTTTCTGGAAAGGGCTTCCCTTAATGCTTCAAACAATTTATGGCTTGGGATGAAGTAGGGTGTCCCAATAATAATTTCCGTATCAGCTTTTTGAATCAGGTTTATCAGAGTTTGTTCAAGGTCGCTTCCATTAGTCACGATGAACTGTTGAGCTTGTGAGCCAGGAACTAATTCAGGAAAATAGGCGGGAGTCCCCCTGAAATCTTCTTTTGTATCATAAAACCAATCAGAAAGGAAAACTTCCTGTAAATCCTTCACTCCTTCCCCCGTGATTTTCAGGTGGTAATCACGCCAAGGGTTTAGCTTTTCTCCTTGATTAATATATTCCTTCCCAATATTAAAACCGCCCAGATACCCAATCCTTCCGTCAATTACGGTGATTTTCCGGTGATTTCTTCTTTGCGTGGAATAGAAAAGGAAAGGGGTCTTCGGTTTAAAGCTATATGAAAAGTGAACATTGCTTTTCTTTAATTCTTGAATGGACTGCCGGGACATTTTTTTACCTCCGACCCTATCTACCAACAGCCTTACCTCCACACCCGATTCTGCCTTTTTTTGAAGCAACTTCAAAAAGTCATTGCTAAATTGATCCTCTTTCACGATATAAAAAAGAATATGTATGGACTCCTGGGCCCGTTCAATTTCTTTCAGGAAATCTTCGAATAGGATTTTCCCTGATGTAAAGACGGTCATTTCACTTTTACGGGGCGGGAAAGTGATGTTCGTTGCCCGCTTTACCTGCTGCTTATAGCCTAATTTGAAATCAACCCAGCACCAAGTGAGGATCAACATTAATATAGAAAAAAACGTAACGAACACCTTCAACACGATCCCCCCTTAATGGTTTAAGTTAGTTTGACTCAAACAACCTATTTGTAACCATTAATTAAGTACAAGAGAAAGTGGATTTTTTTAAAAAATAAGAAGGGTAATTGACGGAATTGTCGAACTTTACTAGTGGGTGTAGAAAAATAACAATATTTACAAAGAAAAAAGTTGACTGAATGCTCATTCATTATATAATGGAGATAATCAAATTTCAGGAAAATGCCATTTTTTCTATAATTTTAAAGTGGTGATCTGGCATTTTTACACGATTCACGAATATATAAAAGGGGGAACGCATGCAATGGAAATGAATGGCCTGCTGTGGATTAACTTAATTGCATTTTTACTTGTAACCGCTTACGCTGCTGGATTATTTGTCTATTTAATCAGGACTCGAATGGCCTATATAAAGCTTGGCAAAAAGGTGGAATTCGATAATCGCGTCAAAGAACGGCTGGTTAAAATTGGGGTTTATGTATTCGGACAAAAGAAGCTCTTTAAAGACAAGAAGAGTGGAATCATACACTCCATGTTATTTTATGGTTTCATCTTAGTACAATTTGGAGCCATTGACTTTTTTATTAAAGGATTAAAGCCAGGATGGCATTTACCATTTGGTCCGGTATACCCGGCGTTCACTTTCTTTCAGGAAGTCGTGACGCTCACGGTTCTTGTTGCAATCTTATGGGCAGCATACCGCCGTTATGTAGAGAAGCTTGTTCGATTGAAAAGAGATTTTAAAGCAGGGTTGGTCGTCATTTTCATTACCGGAATCATGGTTACCGTATTAACAGGTAATGGAATGGGAATGATCTGGCACGGTCATGATGCAACGTGGTCAGAACCCGTAGCATCCAGCATTGCGTTTTTATTCAACTGGATGGGACCGACCGCAGCGACTGTCGTGTTTTACGTAGCTTGGTGGTTGCATTTGATCATCATATTATCTTTCCTTGTCTATATCCCGCAGTCCAAGCACGCTCATTTAATTGCTGGACCCGTTAATGTATTCCTGAATCGTTTGGATAACCCGGGTAAGCTGAAGCCGGTGGATTTAGAGGAAGAGATTTTGGATAAAGAAGGAAATCAATATTATGGTGCCAAATATATCGAAGACTTAACGCAATATCAAATGATTGACCTATATGCCTGCGTAGAGTGTGGTCGCTGTACGAATATGTGTCCGGCCACAGGTACGGGAAAAATGCTATCGCCGATGGATATCATTATCAAAATGCGTGATCACTTAACGAATACAGGGGCAGCCGTTACGACTAAGCAACCTTGGGTTCCGTCTTTCGTATTTGGAAATACAAAGGGCAACCAAATCGCTTTAGCGAGTGCGGGGCAGGGGGCGCAGGAGTCTGCAGCAGCAACCGAGGCCTATAGCGCTAGCCTTATTGGGGAAGTCATCACGGAAGAGGAACTATGGGCATGTACAACGTGCCGGAACTGTGAAGATCAATGTCCGGTCATGAATGAACATGTTGATAAAATCATTGATATGCGCCGTTACTTGGTGCTGACGGAAGGTCGTTTGGATCCCGATGCCCAACGTGCGATGACAAACATCGAACGCCAAGGGAATCCTTGGGGATTGAACCGTAAAGAAAGAGAAGACTGGATAGGTTTACGTGACGACGTTGTCATCCCAACCGTCAAGGAAATGAAAAAAGCGGATGAGGAATTTGAATATTTATTCTGGGTAGGCTCGATGGGGTCGTATGATAACCGAAGCCAAAAAATCGCCCTTTCTTTTGCTAAATTAATGAATGAAGCTGGCGTCAAATTTGCCATCTTAGGAAATAAGGAGAAAAATTCGGGCGATACTCCTCGCCGTCTAGGAAATGAGTTTGTTTTCCAAGAACTGGCCATGAAAAATATCGAAGAATTCCAGAAAAACGATATCCAAAAAATCGTGACCATCGATCCGCATGCATATAATATCTTCAAGAATGAATATCCGGACTTTGGACTGGAAGCGGAAGTGTACCATCACACGGAATTACTTGCTCAGCTTGTTAAGGAAGGAAGACTGGTACCGCAATTCCCGGTCAATGAAACGATTACCTTCCATGACTCCTGTTACTTGGGAAGATATAACGATGTATACAGCCCACCACGTGAAATCTTGCAATCCATTGAAGGCGTCAAACTTGTCGAGATGGAACGTAACCGTGAGAAAGGAATGTGCTGTGGAGCTGGGGGCGGCTTGATGTGGATGGAAGAGGAAACGGGTAACCGAATTAACGTTTCCCGTACCGAACAAGCTCTTGCAGTAAACCCAACTGTTATTAGCTCAGGTTGCCCATACTGTTTGACGATGTTGTCGGACGGGACGAAGGCAAAAGAAGTTGAAGAGAATGTGAAAACGTATGATGTTGCCGAATTACTCGAAAAGGCAATCCTGGGAGATAGTAAGCCAGTAGCGTCTTAAGTTAAATAGAATTGCCTGCTTCTTTTAAATGAATACATTCACTAGAAGCAGGCAATTTCTCTTTTATATAAACTAAATATTTTAATTTTTGTAAAAAATATGTAAAATGGAATTAAGCGCTTTCAAATTTTTTTATACGGACATCGAGCGAGCGTTCAATCAATTTACCTGAGGAGGAAATGAATAATGACGAAAACAGTGATCATTAGCGGTGTGAGAACACCTTTTGGTAAGTTCGGCGGGGGCCTCAGCAGTTTGACAGCCTCACAGCTTGGTGGAATAGCAATCAAAGAAGCGGTTGAACGGGCAGGGATTGATGGAAGCAAGGTAGGCGAGGTCATTATGGGGAATGTGCTCCAAGCGGGGCAAGGGCAGATCCCTTCTCGGCAAGCAGTACGTAATGCAGGGTTACCTTGGGAAGTGAAAACGGAAACGATAAACAAAGTTTGCGCCTCAGGTCTTCGAAGCGTGACATTGGCAGATCAGATTATTCGCTTAGGGGAGGAAGAAATCATCGTTGCTGGTGGAATGGAATCGATGAGCAACGCACCATACATTCTCCCGAAAGCGAGATGGGGACTACGGATGGGCGATGGTCAGCTGAAGGATACGATGATCTCGGATGGCCTTAGCTGTAGCTTTACAGGCGTACATATGGGGACGTATGGAAACAGTACAGCTGCAGAACTGGAGCTTACGCGTGAGCAGCAGGATAGCTGGGCTTATGAAAGTCACCAAAAGGCCATTAAGGCAATCGATGCCGGAATTTTGGCTGAAGAGATCATTGCCGTAGAGGTTCCGGTAAGAAAAGGAACGCCTATGACGATTGAGCATGATGAAGGCCCAAGAAAAGATACATCAGCCGAGAAGCTGGCCAAATTAGGTCCGGCCTTTAATAACGAAGGGACCATCACGGCTGGAAATGCCCCAGGGGTCAATGACGGAGCGGGAGCCCTTGTCTTAATGAGTGAAGAACGTGCAGAAAAAGAAGGGGTAACGCCTTTTGCCTATATTTTGAGCCATGCAGAAGTGGCTGTGGAAGCCAAAGACTTTCCCAAAACACCTGGTTTGGTCATCAATGAACTCTTGAAAAAGTCCGGTAAATCCATCGAGGACATAGATTTATTTGAAATCAATGAAGCCTTTGCCGCTGTCGCCCTAGCCAGTGGGAAGATTGCGAATGTCAATCCTGAAAAAGTAAATGTAAACGGTGGTGCCGTAGCATTGGGACATCCGATTGGGGCTAGTGGAGCCCGCATCATCATCACGCTTATGCATGAATTGAAACGTCGCGGCGGCGGATTGGGCATTGTAGCCATTTGCAGTGGCGGCGGTCAGGGAGATGCCATTTTAATAGAAGTGCCAACGCAGGGAAAATAGATTGCTAGATAACTAAGGAGGGATTTTGGATGGGCATTCAAAAGGTTATGGTCATTGGTGCAGGGCAAATGGGTTCTGGTATTGCCCAGGTATGCGCAATGAGCGGCTATGATGTTCTATTGCATGACTTGAAAGAAGAATATGTAGAAAAGGGATTAGGTACGATTACCAAGAACCTTTCCCGACAAGTAGAAAAAGGAAAACTGCCTGCTGAAGATAAAGAGGCAACGTTATCCCGGTTGACAGCATCAACGGATTTGAATCAAGCGAAAGATGTGGATTTGGTCATTGAAGCAGCCATTGAAAATATGGAAATCAAAACGAAGCTTTTTGCCCAATTGGATGAAATCGCCCCGAAGCATGTCATACTGGCGACCAATACGTCATCGCTTCCCATTACGGAAATAGCTGCTGCGACAAAAAGGCCGGAGAAGGTGATCGGCATGCATTTCATGAATCCGGTTCCGGTCATGAAGCTGGTCGAGATCATCCGTGGTCTTGCTACAGCAGACGACGTATATGAAGAAATTGAGGAAATGGCAAAGTCCTTAAGTAAGGTCCCGGTCGAAGTGAATGATTTTCCTGGATTCGTTGCGAACCGGATACTGATGCCAATGATCAATGAGGCGGTTTATACCCTATACGAGGGTGTAGCAACCAAAGAGGCGATCGATGACGTCATGAAGTTAGGCATGAATCATCCCATGGGACCACTTACACTCGCGGACTTCATTGGCCTGGATACATGTTTATACATAATGGAAACCCTCCATGATGGGTTAGGGGACGACAAATACCGTCCATGTCCGTTATTGAGGAAATATGTAAAAGCAGGTTGGCTTGGTAAGAAGTCAGGACGTGGTTTTTATGAATACAGTTAGTCTTCAGGTAGAGCAAGGGCATCAGGGGAGGAATGTAGGGATGGATTTCCAATTCACAGAAGAGCAGGAAATGATGCGCAAGATGGTCCGTGATTTTGCCGAAAAGGAGATAGAGCCCCATATAGAATCGATGGAAAGAGGGGAGTTTCCCAAAAAGATCCTCCGTAAAATGGGTGAACTTGGACTGATGGGTATCCCGATCCCAGAGCAATATGGTGGAGCAGGGATGGATTTCATGTCTTATATCATTGCCATCAATGAAATTTCTAAAGTGAGCCCGACTCTGGGTGTCATACTTTCGGTCCATACTTCCGTTGGCACGAATCCAATCGTTTACTTCGGAACGGAAGAACAGAAAGAGAGGTTTGTCCCGAAGCTTGCTGCAGGTGAATACTTAGGTGCCTTCTGTTTGACGGAACAAAGTTCAGGATCCGATGCTGCGAGTTTGAAAACAAAAGCCGTAAAGGAAGGCGAGACCTACCGGCTGAACGGTTCAAAGGTATTCATCACAAATGGAGCGGAGGCAGATGTTTACATTGTATTCGCTTCCACTGATCCGAGTAAGAAAAGCAAGGGCATTTCTGCCTTTATCGTAGAAAGAGGAACACCTGGCCTTATTTTCGGGAAAAATGAGCGGAAAATGGGACTTCATGGTTCCAGTACGGTACAGGTAACCTTTGAAGATATGAAAATACCAGCTGGGAATCTCCTTGGTAGCGAGGGCGAAGGGTTCAAAATTGCGATGGCCAACCTGAACGTTGGAAGAATAGGCATTGCTTCTCAAGCCCTCGGTATTGCCGAAGGCGCCATGAAACATGCTGTCGAGTATGCAAAGAGCAGGGTGCAATTCGGCAGACCGATTGCCATGCAGCAAGGCATCGGGTTCAAATTGGCCGAAATGGCCACGAACATCGAGGCTTCCAGGCTATTAGTCTATCAAGCGACCTATCTTCAGTCGCTTGGGTTACCTTGTGGCAAGGAGGCATCGATGGCAAAGTTGTTTTCATCGAAGACGGCTGTAGAAGTGACAACTGAGGCCATTCAGGTATACGGAGGGTACGGGTATACAACGGAATACCCGGTCGAACGTTACTTCCGGGATGCCAAGGTGACGGAAATTTATGAAGGAACCAGTGAGATACAAAGGATCGTCATTAATAAACATCTCTAAAACCAAGAAGATGGGGGACATGGATATGCAATTTAAATTAACGGAAGAACATGAAATGATCAGGAAAATGGTGCGTGATTTCGCTGAAAATGAAGTGGCTCCAACAGCAGCCGAAAGAGATGAAGAAGAACGGTTTGACCGTGAGATTTTTGATAAAATGGCTGAACTTGGACTGACCGGAATTCCATGGCCAGAAGAATACGGGGGCATCGGAAGCGATTATCTCGCGTATTGTATCGCAATCGAAGAACTATCCCGTGTATGTGCCTCTACGGGTGTTACGCTTTCGGCCCATACATCCCTTGCCGGTTGGCCAATCTATAAATTTGGTTCGGAAGAACAGAAACAAAAATACCTTCGCCCGATGGCTCAAGGTGAAAAAATCGGTGCATATGGTTTGACGGAACCAAGCTCAGGGTCTGATGCCGGTGGCATGAGAACGACTGCAAAGCTTGTAGGAGATGAATACATCATCAATGGTTCGAAGATTTTCATCACGAACGGTGGTATCGCCGATACGTATGTAGTATTTGCATTGACAGATCCGGAGTCTAAACAAAAAGGAACAAGTGCCTTTATTGTCGAGAAGGATTTTCCAGGCTTCAGTGTAGGTAAAAAAGAGAAAAAACTCGGAATTCGTTCTTCACCGACAACTGAAATCATTTTTGATGAATGCCGTGTACCAAAAGAAAATCTTTTGGGAAAAGAAGGCGAAGGGTTCAAAATCGCGATGATGACTCTTGATGGCGGACGTAACGGAATTGCCGCTCAGGCAGTCGGTATTGCCCAAGGAGCCTTGGATGCGGCGGTTGGTTATGCAAAAGAACGCGTCCAGTTTGGAAAACCTATTTCCGCACAGCAGGGAATCGGTTTTAAATTGGCGGATATGGCGACAGGTGTCGAGGCTTCGCGACTCTTAACGTATCAAGCGGCTTGGCTGGAGTCAGTGGGCCTCCCTTATGGAAAGGAATCCGCCATGTCGAAACTTTTTGCCGGGGACACAGCCATGAAAGTAACAACGGAGGCTGTTCAAGTGTTTGGCGGGTATGGATATACAAAAGATTACCCGGTTGAACGCTTTATGCGAGATGCAAAGATCACCCAAATTTATGAGGGAACACAGGAAATTCAAAAACTGGTCATCTCAAGGATGATAACTAAATAGAGTTGAAACCAGGTTTTCCGGAGAGGCCCTTCCGCCTCCCGGAATACCCTTTTCATTTTTCTGAAAGGCTCCCTGAAGGTGAAGGGTGAGCTTTCTAAAAGGGGTTTAAGAAATGGAAAAAAGAGAAGTTCAAGCGTCTGTCAAGGATGAGAGGCTGATCGAGAAAAGGCGTAAGCAGATGATTAAAGGTGCCGTTAACCTATTTAAAGAGAAGGGGTTTCACCGGACGACAACAAGGGAGATTGCTAAAGCATCCGGTTTTAGTATCGGTACGTTATACGAGTATATCCGGACGAAGGAAGACATTCTATATCTCGTCTGTGACTTTATTTATGATGAGGTCCGGGAGAAACTTCAGAGGGAAATCGAACAGAGTGATGGGACGCTAGACAGCCTGAAACTGACAATCGCCTATTTTTATCAGGTAATGGATGAGATGCAGGATGAAGTATTGGTCATGTATCAAGAGGTGAAAGCCTTGACCAAGGATGCCTTACCATACGTTTTAAACAAGGAAATCGAAATGGTGGGCATGTTCGAAAAGGTCATCACAAATTGTGTCAAGAACGGGGAGCTTCACTTGACGAAGCAACAGATCAGCCTCGTCTCCCATAACATTTTCGTTCAGGGACAGATGTGGAGTTTTAGAAGATGGGCTTTACACAAAAGATTTACGCTTCAAGAGTATGTTGAAATCCAAACAGAATTATTGACCCATAGTGTATCGATTCAGAAACATGCTGATATCAATTCATTTCAATAAGGAGGAGTCAAATGAGTACAATTGAAGTGTATCAACCTAAAAACCATATTCGGTTCGTGACGGCTTCGAGTTTATTCGATGGCCATGATGCATCCATTAACATTATGAGAAGGATTCTTCAGGCAAGCGGGGCGGAAGTCATTCATCTAGGCCATAACCGCTCGGTCGAGGAAATCGTGAATGCAGCGATTCAAGAGGATGTCCAGGGTATCGCGATGTCATCCTACCAAGGTGGGCACGTGGAATACTTTAAATATATGTATGACTTATTGAAAGAAAAGGGAGCCGAACACATTCGAATATTCGCTGGTGGCGGCGGTGTCATCTTACCAAGGGAGATTCAGGAACTACATGAATATGGGATTGCCCGTATCTTCTCTCCTGATGAGGGCCGCGAGTACGGGCTACAGGGAATGATCAACGTTTTGATGGCAGAGTGTGACTTCTCGACAGTAAAGCCATCCTTGCAGGACCGTTTTGATGAACTGATTGCAGGAGAAACGAGTGCGGTTGCCCAATATATCACCTGTGCAGAAAATAGGCTCGACGCCGCCCAGGAATCAGCCGCAACAGTAGAAAGTCTCCTTGAACAGGTCAAGACATCAGAAAAACAGGTGCCGGTGCTCGGCATTACAGGAACGGGAGGAGCTGGGAAAAGCTCACTGACTGATGAGTTGATCCGACGTTTCCTCAATGAAATTCCGGAGAAGAATGTGGCGATCCTTTCGGTCGATCCGACAAAACAAAAAACTGGCGGGGCGTTGCTTGGTGACCGGATCCGAATGAACGCCATTTTTTCCAATCGAGTCTATATGCGAAGCTTGGCGACTCGCCATTCAAAAAGTGAGCTCTCACTCGCCATTCAAGATGCCATTTCAGTGGTCAAGGCGGCAGGCTTTGATTTAATCGTCGTAGAAACGAGTGGAATCGGCCAGGGAGATGCGGGCATTACCGAGATTTGCGATGTGTCCATGTATGTCATGACAAGTGAATTCGGAGCCCCTTCACAGCTTGAGAAAATTGACATGATCGATTATGCCGATTTGATCGTCATCAATAAATATGAGCGTAAAGGGTCTGAAGATGCTAAAAATCAGGTTCAGAAACAGTATCAAAGAAGCCATACTTTATTTGATCGAGACACTTCTGAAATGCCTGTATATGGTACCATCGCCTCGCAATTCAATGACCCAGGCACGAATGCTTTATTCGCCGTTCTTATCGAAAAGTTAAACGAAAAGGCCGGGACGAATTGGAGCACGACTTTTTCAAAAGAAGCGGATGTCTACAAGCAGAATGTCATCATTCCAACTGACCGGCGGTACTACTTACGTGAAATCAGTGAGACGGTCCGGAATTATCATAAGCAGGCACGAGAACAAGTCAAACTGGCAAGAAGATTGTTCCAGCTGGAAGGGGCGATAGTGGCGGTCAAGGAAAATGGGTGTGAGGAAGCTGTCGTGGAGTCACTTGAGGCATCGAAAAAAGAAACCGTTTCCAAGTTATCGGCCGAATCGAAAGCCATCCTGGCTGGCTGGAACGAGTTAAAAGAGAAATATTCGGCCACCCAGCTTGTCACGAAAATCAGGGATAAGGAAATCGTCACCGACCTAAAGACGAAAAGTTTGTCCGGGTTAATGATCCCAAGGGTTTCCCTTCCTAAATACGAAGACTATGGGGAGATACTAGGGTGGGTCTATCGAGAAAATGTACCTGGGCATTTCCCGTATACGGCCGGAGTTTTCCCATTCAAACGCGAGGGGGAGGACCCCAAGCGCCAATTTGCCGGCGAAGGGTCACCGGATAGAACGAACCGTCGTTTTCATTACCTATCTAAAGATGATGATGCGAAACGCCTGAGTACCGCCTTTGATTCGGTTACGTTATATGGGGAAGACCCTGATTACCGGCCGGATATTTACGGGAAGGTAGGAGAGAGTGGCGTCAACATCTGCACGTTGGATGATATGAGGAAATTGTATGCCGGCTTTGATTTATGCGCCCCATCCACGTCGGTGTCCATGACGATCAATGGCCCTGCGCCCATTATCTTGGCTATGTATATGAATACGGCAATCGAACAGCAGGTCCGCCTGAAAGAAGGGGAATTAGGCCGTTCGCTCACAAAGGAAGAATATGAACAAGTTCAGGATTATACGCTTCAAACGGTCCGTGGGACAGTTCAGGCTGATATTCTCAAAGAAGATCAAGGGCAAAATACCTGCATCTTCTCTACCGAATTTGCCTTAAGGCTGATGGGGGACATCCAAGCATATTTCATAGATAAAAAGGTCCGGAATTATTACTCGGTTTCGATTTCCGGCTATCATATCGCAGAAGCGGGAGCCAATCCTATTTCCCAATTGGCTTTCACGTTGGCGAATGGTTTTACGTATGTTGAATATTACTTAAGCCGCGGCATGGATATCAATGACTTTGCTCCAAATCTGTCATTTTTCTTTTCCAACGGCCTTGACCCGGAATATACCGTTATCGGAAGGGTCGCGAGACGAATATGGGCGACAGTCATGCGTGATAAATATGGTGCCAATGAACGAAGCCAGAAGCTAAAATACCACATCCAGACATCGGGACGTTCCCTACATGCACAGGAAATCGACTTCAATGATATACGGACAACGCTACAGGCCTTAATGGCCCTGCAAGATAATTGCAACTCGCTTCATACCAATGCATACGACGAAGCCATCACTACACCTACAGAAGAGTCTGTACGCCGTGCCATGGCCATTCAGATGATCATCACGAAAGAACATGGACTATCCAAGAATGAAAATCCGATGCAAGGTGCCTTCATAATTGAAGAGTTGACTGAACTAGTCGAGGAAGCCGTCTTGAGGGAGTTCGATAGCATTAATGATAGAGGCGGTGTGTTGGGCGCCATGGAAACCCAGTATCAACGAGGGAAGATTCAGGATGAATCCATGCATTATGAAATGAAAAAACATACAGGGGAACTCCCAATCATTGGGGTGAATACGTATTTGAATCCGAATCCCCCAACAGAAGAAGCTGTGAACAGCATGGAGGTTGCCCGAGCTACAAAAGAGGAAAAAGAAGGGCAAATCGCGAATCTTCGTGCATTCCAGGAAGAAAACAAGGAAAGTGTTGAGGAAGCCTTGAACCGATTAAAGGACACGGCAATGAACGGAGGAAATATTTTTGCCGAACTGATGACTTGCGTGCAAGTCGCGAGCTTGGGTCAGATAACAAGTGCATTATATGAGGTTGGCGGACAATACAGAAGAAATATGTAAAAGGGAAGGGGTATCCTTAAGGGATGCTCCTTTTTCAGAACCAATTTTCATCATTTTTCGGAAAATGAAACATTTACCTTATAAATTCCTTGAAAAGGGGCAAAGATGATGATTCACCCCTATTTGTGATTGGTAGAATCAAAACGAGGATACTGATGTTAAAAAATAAGGATTATTTCGCACATCAATCTCAAATCTTTTTTAACGTTATTTGTGGGTGCTTTTTCCCTTATACCTTCCTTGAAATAGATTTAGTTTTTATAAGCCAGTAGGGAAAATCTGTGAAAGTATCAGATAGAACTAGCATAAACCCATTTAGATTGTTTATAATGGATAATATGTCTAGCAGGAATTGTCGTTATTTTACCGAAATACTGTTTTAGATTATTTTTTTATGTGAAAAAACATGACTAGTCGTGTTCGAATAGAGAAGGGAAGTGCGGAACTTGAGTTTGAAAAAATACTCGAAAGAGCAAATTATGGAAATGTCCTTGATAGAAATCGCATATGAAGTGTTGGTTGAAAAAAACGAACCCATTCTATTTAAAGACTTAATGAGTGAAATAGCTTCACTTCAGCATTTATCAAAAGCGGAAGTGGCAAAGAGAATTGCCCAGTTCTATACGGATTTGAATGTAGATGGCCGATTTACTTCACTTGGGGAAAACCGCTGGGGATTGAAAACTTGGTACCCGGTTGACCAAATTGAAGAAGAAGTCGTGCACGTTGTTAAAGTGAAGAAGAAAAAGAAAGCGAAGAAAGCTGCAGTGGTCGTTGAAGACTTCGATGATATTGAAGACGAAGATCTTGATTTCGAGGAAGATATTGATGACTTGGATGAAGATGATGACGATGACGATGATGAAATCTTAGGCGGCGCAGTTATCGACGAAGTACTTTTAGAAGACGACGTGGATGATGACGACGATTTAGAAGAGGAAATTATTGAAGATGAAGTTTTCGAAATCGACGAAGATGAAGACGAAGATGAAGAAGACGACGAAAAAGAGAAATAAATAATCGCCCCTTGACTTTTTAAGGCGAAATTTGTAGAATCATTTTTGGGCTCCTTAAAAAAGGACACAATCTTAAAATTATATCGCTCCCTTACTTTTTTGTAAGAGGAGCGTTTTTGTTTTTGATGATGGAATGTTAAAATGACATCATTTTTTTATTTTTACAATGAATACGCGTAAAGTGGTAAAAACTATAGATATCAGTAAAAAGTTCATGTTAAACACAGGGAACTTATCTAATTGGCATGCCAGGCATACCCCATCTTACCGTCCGAATTCTTGGTTACTTCTAAGAGATAAGATTGTAAGACCTGGTTTGTTCGTCTATATCTGCCGGAATAAACAAAGGCAGAAGGTTCAATGGAATCAAGAGAACGGCAGTTGATGAAAACATTCATAGGAGGATATGAGATGACTAAATATATTTTTGTAACGGGTGGAGTAGTTTCCTCTTTGGGAAAAGGGATAACAGCAGCTTCTCTAGGAAGGCTTTTAAAAAATAGAGGGTTAAATGTAACAATTCAAAAATTCGACCCATATATCAACTTGGATCCAGGAACAATGAGCCCATACCAACATGGTGAAGTGTTCGTAACGGATGATGGCGCCGAAACGGATTTGGACTTAGGTCACTATGAGCGTTTTATCGATATCAATCTTGGTAAACACAGCAATGTGACAACAGGTAAAATTTATTCAACCGTTTTACGAAAAGAACGTCGCGGAGACTACTTAGGCGGAACTGTTCAAGTTATCCCTCATATTACCAATGAAATCAAAGAACGGGTTTTCCGTTCAGGAAACGAAACGAATGCGGATATCGTAATCACTGAAATCGGTGGAACAGTCGGCGATATCGAATCTCTTCCATTCCTTGAAGCCATTCGTCAAATCAAAAGTGACATTGGAATCAATAACGTCATGTATATTCACTGTACTCTTGTTCCTTACATTAAAGCTGCCGGTGAAATGAAAACAAAACCAACACAGCATAGTGTTAAGGAATTACGCAGTCTTGGTATTCAACCGAATATCATCGTAGCACGTACTGAAAGACCGATATCACAAGATATGAAGGATAAGATTGCTTTATTCTGCGATATCGATAAAGATTCAGTAATCGAGTGTCTTGATGCGGATACACTTTATTCAATCCCGCTTGCCCTTCAAGCGCAAAATATGGATCAGATTGTGTGCGACCACCTACAACTAGATTGTGGAGTGGCAGAAATGGAAGATTGGAAAGAACTTGTTAAAAAAGTTACTTCTTTGACGAAGAAAACGAAAATTGCCCTTGTTGGTAAATATGTTGAATTGCAAGATGCATACCTTTCTGTTGTCGAAGCACTTAAACATGCAGGATACGCATTTGATGCGGACGTTGAAGTGGATTGGATCAATTCCGAAGATGTATCGAAAGAAAATGTTGCTGAATTGCTTAAAGATGCAGATGGAATCCTTGTCCCTGGTGGATTTGGAGATCGTGGAATCGAAGGAAAAATCGCAGCAATCGAATATGCACGTACAACGAAAACGCCGTTCTTCGGTATTTGCTTGGGTATGCAATTGGCATCCATCGAATTTGCACGCAATGTTCTAGGTTTGTCTGAAGCGCATTCAGCAGAAATCAATGCAGATACACCAGACCCAATCATTGACCTTCTACCAGAACAGAAAGATGTGGAAGACTTGGGTGGTACTTTACGTCTTGGTCTATATCCATGTAAGCTTATCGAAGGTACAAAAGCATATGAGGCATATAACGATGAAGTCGTATATGAACGTCACCGCCATCGCTATGAATTCAACAACCATTATCGCCAAGGCATGGAAGAGGCAGGATTCGTCTTCTCTGGTACAAGCCCAGATGGCCGTTTAGTGGAAATCGTAGAATTGCAAGATCACCCTTGGTTCGTGGCATCACAATTCCATCCGGAATTCATATCACGTCCAAACCGTCCACAACCACTATTCCGTGACTTTGTGGGTATGTCTTTGAAACATAACGAAAAATAATAAAAACAAAAAACAGCCGTTTGGCTGTTTTTTTGTTTTGGTCTAGAAGTCGGGTCAACCTTCGGATTCATCTTCATATTCTTGTATGATTTCCTCGACCGTAAACTTAATCCCATGATAAGCAAAAAGGGCAGCGATGAGAGTCGGGTAACCGTAACGATTTCCCGTTTCATCCGGGATTAATCCACGTTGGATGCGTAAATCAATGTGGACATCCGCAAGCTCCACCAGTGTGGTTCCTTCGGATGGAACCACGGTTGAAACGGCAACGAAAGGTATGCCTTCCTGGTGAAGTCGTTCAGCAAATTTGATGGCTTCTGGATCATCTGAGTGACGACTGAATAACAGAAGCCGATCCTCGTGGGAAATCCTACTATCATCTGTGTATCTTTTAGCTTTTGGAAAAGGTTCCTCCCCCTCGAGGCTTTCCGCAACAACTCCTTGCATTTCCCCGAATCCGTGAATGAAAACGGACCCATCTCCGACCACGGCCTGAGCTAATAGGCGTCCGGCATCCTCCATTTCGAAAGAATCCTTTTCCATGATCTTCTTAAATACACCACTTAACTGTGTAGAAAATATCTTCAACATATTTAGGAACTCCTTTAAAAAATAGTACCCCTATTATAAAGGACTTTTTGTTCCTTTAACAGATTTCCAGTCATTCGAGTCATTATCTGTCAGAAAGGTCATCCGAAAAATTAAAATCAATTTACTCTTATAGCAGGAATTTTGTTACAATTATTGAATATGAACATAGAGACATAGAACTCCAAAGAAGTTTTGCAGCAAGCCAAATTAATTACCCATAAGGGGGATCTATTATCTGATTCATTTTCACATTACAAATAGAGAACAGAGGTGGCTAAATGTCAGGGAAAATATTAATTGTCGATGACCAGTTTGGGATTCGGATTTTATTGAACGAGGTCTTACATAAAGCAGGGTATGAAACGTTTCAAGCTGCGAATGGCATTCAGGCTTTAGAAGTTCTTAACAATGATTCACCTGATCTTGTATTGTTGGATATGAAGATACCCGGTATGGATGGAATAGAAATCTTGAAGCGGATGAAAGCGGTCGATCCCGATATTCGGGTCATCATCATGACGGCGTATGGAGAACTTGACATGATACAAGAAGCAAAGGACTTAGGGGCGATGACTCATTTTGCAAAGCCTTTTGACATCGATGATATTAGAAATGCTGTCCGTGAATATTTACCCATCCAATCTAGTTAACTAGGTTTATGGATCTTTATCTCAATAAAGAAGCGTCACGGCATCTTCTTTAAGATAGCCGTGTTTTTTTAGTGTGAAGCTTAAGTGATATGGTCAATTTGTTGCTGTTTTTTTCATGTATTGATATGCTAAACGAGTAGAGATATTCTGTTTATTATGTGTATGATGCTTTAGTTTTCGGGAATATCTAGATAGAAACAACTTTCAACAATACATTCATTATTAGGAGGAAATCAAATGCCTTTAGTTTCCATGAAAGATATGCTGAATAAAGCTCTTGATGAAAAGTATGCAGTAGGTCAATTTAACATTAATAACCTGGAGTGGACGCAAGCTATTCTGGCTGCTTCAGAAGAAGAAAAATCGCCGGTCATTCTTGGTGTTTCTGAAGGGGCTGCCCGTCACATGGGTGGATTCAAAACAACTGTGATGATGGTTCAAGGTTTAATGGAAGATATGAAAATCACCGTACCTGTGGCCATTCATCTTGACCATGGTTCTAGCTTTGATAAGTGTAAAGAAGCTATCGAGGCTGGTTTCACCTCAGTAATGATCGATGCTTCCCATCACCCGATTGAAGAGAACATTGAAACGACTAAGAAGGTTGTGGAATTCGCTCACGCCCGCAATGTGTCCGTTGAGGCTGAAGTAGGAACAGTAGGTGGACAAGAAGATGACGTCATCGCGGATGGTGTCGTTTATGCAGATCCTAAGGAATGTGAACTTCTTGTTAAGGAAACGGATGTAGACTGCTTTGCTCCGGCATTGGGTTCTGTCCATGGTCCATATAAAGGAGAACCGAACCTTGGGTATAAGGAAATGGAAGAGGTTCGTGATTTAACTAAAAAACCGCTTGTTCTTCATGGTGGCACTGGTATTCCGACAAAAGATATCCAAAAAGCCATTTCACTGGGAACATCAAAAATAAATGTGAATACGGAAAACCAAATCGTTTTCACTAAAGCCGTTCGAGAAGTCTTAAATAGTAATGCGGATGTATATGATCCACGCAAATTCTTAGGACCTGGTCGGGAAGCAATCAAACAAACGGTCATTGGTAAAATTCGCGAATTCGGTTCCAATAACAAAGCTTAATTTTTTAAAAGGTAATTTGTCCATCAGAGATTTTTTTACTCTCTGATGGCGACATAGGAACAAGGCGGTATTGCCCTTCGTTCATCAAACCATTAAAATGCAGTGTACAAGCACGTAAAATTCATTTACATATGGAGGAACTTTTCATGAAATTCTTTATTGATACAGCTAATATGGAAGAAATTAAACAAGCTTACGAACTTGGTGTCTTAGGAGGGGTTACGACCAACCCATCGCTTGTAGCAAGAGAAAAAGGCGTTTCTTTTCATGACCGTCTAAAAGAGATTACAAGCCTTGTAAAGGAATCTGTCTCTGCGGAAGTTATCTCCCTTGATTTTGAAGGAATGATGGCAGAGGCAAAAGAACTAGTTGCCATTGCACCAAATATCACAATTAAAGTACCAATGACACCGGATGGCTTGAAGGCTGTTGCAGCTTTAACAAAACAAGGAGTTAAAACGAATGTTACCCTTATTTTCAGTGCCAACCAAGCGTTACTTGCTGCTAGGGCAGGAGCGACATATGTGTCTCCATTCTTAGGACGTTTAGATGATATCGGTCAAAATGGATTGGACTTAATCTCCGATATCGCAGACATCTTTACAATCCATGGCATCCAATCAGAAATCATCGCGGCTTCAATTCGCCATCCAATGCATATCACACAAGCTGCGTTAAACGGAGCTCATATCGCAACAATTCCTTATAAAGTGTTAATGCAATTATTCCACCATCCTTTAACGGATAAAGGGATCGAAGCATTCTTGAAAGACTGGAACTCTCGTACAGAAGCATAATGAATCCTACCGCTAAGTTGCAAAAGAATGCTGAGTATTGATGAAAAAGAAAAAAATTAGAAATTTTTCTCATTTTTCTACATGACTTTTCTATTTTTGTGTAAACTAAGAAACTAGATAGTGAATGATGTCGGATTACGCAATTTTCTTGTGGTAAAATATTACTTTTATTTAAAATACAGCTTCTTGAGTGCTTAGCGTGGAAGGGAGTTCATTATGGAAAAACTTAAAATTGCCGGTGGTTATCCTCTTAAGGGGACCATTCGGGTCAGTGGTGCGAAAAACAGTGCTGTCGCTTTAATTCCTGCAACGATTTTGGCAGATTCCCCAGTCACGATAGAAGGCCTGCCGGATATCTCTGATGTACAGATGCTAAAAGAATTAATGGAGGAAATTGGCGGTACTGTTGTTTTTAACGATGGTGGAATGACTGTCGATCCCAGCAAAATGATTTCTATGCCTCTACCTAACGGAAAGGTGAAAAAATTGCGTGCCTCTTATTATTTGATGGGTGCGATGCTAGGGAAATTTAAAAAAGCTGTAATTGGACTGCCTGGAGGATGTCATTTAGGACCTCGTCCAATCGATCAGCATATTAAAGGGTTCGAAGCACTAGGAGCACAAGTGACGAATGAACAAGGCGCCATTTATTTAAGGGCGGACGAGCTACGTGGTGCCCGTATCTATTTGGATGTAGTCAGTGTCGGGGCAACGATCAATATCATGCTGGCTGCTGTCTTGGCTAAAGGGCGGACCGTAATTGAAAATGCCGCAAAAGAGCCAGAAATTATTGATGTGGCTACCTTGTTGACCAATATGGGAGCGAAAATCAAGGGAGCCGGAACGGATATCATTCGGATTGATGGTGTGGATAGCCTTCATGGGTGCAAACATACGATTATCCCCGATCGGATAGAAGCGGGAACTTTCATGATTCTAGCTGCTGCTGTTGGTGAGGGCATATTGATCGATAATGTCATTCCCCAACATTTAGAGTCACTCACGTCCAAAATGCGGGAAATGGGCGTCGGAATTGAAGCGGGGGACGATCAAGTATTTGTGGCTCCTGGTCAGGTCCTGAAGTCTGTTGATATAAAGACCTTGGTTTATCCAGGGTTCCCGACTGACCTACAGCAGCCTTTTACGTCGTTATTAACAAAAGCGAGCGGTTCAAGCATGGTGACTGACACGATTTACGGAGCACGCTTTAAGCATATAGACGAATTACGCCGCATGAATGCAAAGATTAAAGCGGAAGGCAGGACGGGTATCATTAGCGGCCCGGTCCAACTTCATGGGGCAAAGGTCAAAGCGAGCGATTTGCGTGCAGGAGCAGCTTTGGTAATTGCAGGTTTAATGGCAGAAGGAATAACGGAAGTGACGGGTCTTGAACATATAGACCGTGGATATAGTCATCTTGTAGAGAAACTTTCTGGCTTAGGTGCAACGATCTGGCGTGAAAAAATGACAGAAGAAGAAGTGGAGCAGCTGAAAAGCTGATCCCTTTCTTATTGCCTTATTGTGTTACGTTATATGCTTTAATGTGCTATACTATTATATAAATAAAACATGTTTGCACATTGAGGGGGAACGAAAAATGGAAAGAAGTTTGTCGATGGAGCTTGTCCGTGTAACGGAAGCGGCTGCTCTTGCATCTGCGCGTTGGATGGGTAGAGGAAAGAAAGAAGAAGCAGATGATGCGGCAACAACGGCGATGAGGGATGTTTTTAATAGCATACCCATGCAAGGTACGGTCGTTATCGGTGAAGGGGAAATGGACGAAGCACCCATGCTTTATATCGGTGAGAAACTTGGTACAGGCCTTGGACCACTAGTGGATGTTGCAGTCGATCCTTTAGAAGGAACGAATATCGTTGCCTCAGGCGGTTGGAACGCACTAGCAGTTTTGGCTGTTGCCGATCAAGGGAACTTGCTGCATGCTCCTGATATGTATATGGATAAAATTGCCGTCGGCCCTGAAGCGGTAGGCCTGATCGATATCAATGCATCCGTATTAGATAACCTTAAGGCAGTTGCCAAAGCGAAAAATAAGGATATTCAAGACGTGGTAGCTACGGTCTTGAACCGTAAACGCCATTCTAAAATCATCGAAGAACTTCGCGATGCGGGTGCCCGTATCAAGTTGATCAACGATGGAGATGTAGCCGGTGCCATTAATACGGCTTTCGATCATACAGGTGTTGATATTCTATTCGGATCTGGTGGAGCTCCTGAGGGAGTCATTTCAGCTGTAGCATTAAAATGTCTTGGAGGAGAAATCCAAGGTAAGCTTCTTCCTCAAAATGAAGAAGAAGTGAAACGCTGTGGGAAAATGGGACTTGATCTTGGTAAAGTCTTGAGAATGGAAGACCTTGTCCGTGGTGATGACGCGATTTTTGCTGCGACTGGCGTTACGGATGGTGAACTTCTTCGTGGCGTACAATTTAAGGCTCATCATGGCGAGACACAATCCGTGGTCATGCGTGCCAAATCAGGAACGGTCCGTTTCATCGATGGACGCCATATTCTGAAAATGAAGCCAAACGGCTTGATTAGATAAGACCATTTACTCTTGAATAGTTATGAGGGAAAGCGCGCGTGTTTCATGCACGCTTTCTCTTTTAAAAAATTAAGTTGAATAATTTAATTAAAAAAAGTAAAATAAAGCTTGTTCTACTAATTGATTTAATTCTGCCCTTTCACTCCAAACTTCAAGAAGCCTTCAAATAATTTTCTTCTTTACATGTAAAATGTATCATCCTTTCTACGAAAACTCTGGTCAGGTACATGGATTGTGGATTCTCTTCCATTTAACAAACCAATCCTTTTTCAGTATGGGTGAAAACGTTTAATTAATAAAAGTGTGGTGTCATGATGAATTTAACGATTTCCAATTTAGAAAACATGAAATTAAAAGATCTCTATGAGCATGCACGGGAATATAAAGTTTCTTATTACAGCAAGCTGTCGAAAAAAGAACTTATATTTGCGATCCTAAAAGCTCAAGCCGAACAAGATGGCCTTCTATTCATGGAAGGTGTTTTAGAGATTATCCCTTCAGAGGGATTTGGTTTCCTGCGTCCGATTAATTACTCTCCAAGCTCGGAGGATATCTATATTTCAGCTTCCCAAATCCGCAGGTTTGATTTGCGTAATGGTGATAAGGTATCCGGAAAGGTTAGGCCGCCGAAAGAAAACGAACGCTATTATGGATTATTACATGTAGAAGCCGTTAATGGCGACAATCCTGAGTCTGCTAAGGAACGTGTCCATTTCCCTGGGTTGACTCCGTTGTATCCAAATAGACAGATTACATTAGAAACAACGACGAAGAATTTATCAACAAGAATTATGGATGTCCTTGCTCCTGTCGGGTTTGGCCAACGTGGGTTAATCGTGGCTCCCCCTAAGGCGGGTAAAACGATGTTGATTAAAGAAATGGCCAATGCCATAACAACGAATCATCCCGAGGCGGAATTAATTGTCTTACTCATTGACGAACGCCCCGAAGAAGTAACGGATATTGAACGTTCAGTGGCTGGTGACGTCGTTAGTTCGACATTCGATGAAGTGCCGGAGAACCATATCAAAGTGGCTGAACTGGTATTGGAACGGGCAATGCGCCTAGTTGAACATAAACGCGATGTCATCATTCTAATGGATAGCATTACTCGTTTGGCACGTGCTTATAACCTAGTGATTCCCCCAAGCGGTAGAACGTTATCGGGTGGGATTGATCCCGCTGCATTCCATCGGCCAAAACGCTTCTTTGGAGCAGCCAGGAACATCGAAGAAGGCGGTAGCTTAACGATTCTTGCTACAGCATTGGTAGATACTGGATCACGTATGGATGATGTTATTTATGAAGAATTTAAAGGTACGGGGAATATGGAGCTTCACTTAGACCGCTCCCTTGCTGAAAGACGCATTTTCCCTGCGATTGACATTCGCCGTTCAGGTACCCGTAAAGAAGAATTATTAATTCCGAAAGACCGTTTGGATAAGCTTTGGGCCATTCGTAAAACGATGTCCGATTCCCCAGATTTTGCAGAGAAATTCCTTCGCCGTCTAAAACAGACAAAAAGCAATGAGGAATTTTTCAGTAAGTTGGACGAAGAGATGCTTGAAATGAAAAAAGGATCATCGAGTTTAAAGCGCTCTTAAACAGGTTGAAAACAAAATGTTGCACAACGAGTTTTAAATTGCTATAATGAGGTCATGTGTTTTTACAATAAATGTGAGGATGCATTTTCCTCATCTTGAAGTATATAACTCTGTTTCGAATGATTCAGGGCAGAAGGAGCTGAAAAGAATGAAAACTGGAATTCATCCAAATTATAAACTATCAAAAGTAATTTGCTCTTGCGGGAATACTTTTGAAACTGGTTCAGTTAAAGAAGAAATCAAAGTTGAGACTTGTTCAGAATGCCATCCATTCTACACTGGTCGTCAAAAATTCGCTGAAGCTGGCGGACGTGTTGATCGCTTCAACAAAAAATACGGTATTAAATAAGCCGGACTTTCAAAAAACAGGCAAGTATTCTTCTTGCCTGTTTTTTTCTTTTCTGAAAATTAATGAGATTTTATATAAAACCGGGTCCAAAAAAATTATGGCCAAGGGATCGACAGGTGGAAGGAGTAGCTGTTTCCATGTATGTAATGAAACAAACAGGCTGGATCGAGGTTATTTGCGGAAGCATGTTTTCAGGTAAATCTGAGGAATTGATAAAACGGGTCAGCCGTGCTCAATTTGCAAAAGAGAGTATAGCGGTTTTTAAACCAGCTATAGATAACCGCTATGCGGAAGAGGCTGTCGTATCACACAACGGTTCCTCAGTGATGGCAAAGCCGATTGCCCATTCAACAGATATATTTAAGTATCTGGATCAGCCCTTGGATATTATTGCGATAGATGAAGTTCAATTCTTTGATCCTGAAATTATCGGGATTGCCCAGCATCTTGCGGACAGCGGTTATCGAGTGATTATGGCTGGACTGGACCAAGATTTCAGAGGTGAACCATTCGGCCCCATGCCTACTTTATTATCACTTGCTGAATCCGTTACGAAGCTGCAAGCTGTATGTGAAGTATGTGGGTCACCTGCGAGTAGGACTCAGCGTTTGATTGATGGTTCGCCTGCTTCCTATGATGAACCCATCATTCTTGTTGGTGCATCGGAGTCATATGAGCCCCGTTGCCGTCATCATCACGAAGTTCCAGGTAAACAAGCGGTGGAAGTAAAAGAACAAATATGAATGTAAAACGATGTCCTAGGATTCCGATCCTAGGGCATTTTTTATTAGGTAAAGGGAACATATAGAAGAAAGGTCATCCCAATACATGGAAGAGAATTAAAGAAACTTTTACCTTCATTTTGGGAATGCTGAAGAGGAAGCACTCTAATAAGACATAACCTAATGGAGGTAAAAACATGAAAATCACTTTGCCTTTTTTGGCGGCTGTTTTTCTTAGTATATTGACAGCTTGCGGTCAAAATGACAATGCAATTGATAATGATTCAGAATACGGAGATCAAACTAGAAATGGTCAAGAATTTGTTGGTAATCATATGAAAAATGTCACTCCTGATTGGGACAATGAAACGGAACGCCCGTCTGATCAGCTGCTGAATACGCCTCATCATACAAGCAATAATTCACCCTCGATGGGACAAGAAATAGATAAAATCCGGGCGGTCATTAAATCGGAAACCGATTATGATACAGGGATGGTGTGGCATAATGGCAATACGATTCATGTGACCGTCCTTGCCAAAGGCAAAATAAAGACGGATCAGGAAAGAGAAAAGGAAAAGAGACGGATCGAGGATCTTATCTTACGAGCCGTTCCCCAATATAATATAGATGTGAAAGTAAAGAAATAACCACATATTTGAATCAGCTTTGACGTTGATTATTCACCTATACTATAATTAACCTTAGAAGTGAACTCGAATGGGGCACTGAATTAATTATATGTAGAAATAAAAAGATCCTTTCAACATCATGCCAAGTTGGTGTTGGATAACTTAAGAGGTGAATAACTTGTTTGATCGACTGCAAGCAGTAGAAGATAGATATGAGAGATTGAATGAACTATTGAGTGACCCTGAAATCATCAATGATACGAATAAGCTAAGGGAATATTCGAAGGAACAAGCTAGTATTCAGGAAACGGCTTCCACTTATAAGGAATACAAAGAGGTCCGGGATCAACACAAGGAAGCTAAAGCAATGCTTGAGGATAAATTGGATGCGGATATGCGCGATATGGTTAAGGAAGAAATCAGTGAACTCGAATCCACGATACAACGACTCGAGGAAAAGCTGAAGATCTTGCTGATTCCGAAAGATCCTAATGATGACAAAAACGTTATCATGGAAATACGTGGAGCGGCAGGCGGAGATGAAGCGGCGCTATTTGCAGGAAGTCTTTACCGCATGTACAGCCGTTTTGCTGAAGTGCAAGGTTGGAAGACTGAGGTCATTGAAGCGAGTCCTACCGGGCTTGGCGGTTATAAGGAAATCATTTTCATGATCAATGGGAATGGTGCTTATTCCAAGTTGAAGTTTGAAAATGGAGCCCATCGTGTTCAACGTGTCCCTGAAACGGAGTCGGGTGGACGAATTCATACATCAACGGCAACGGTCGCCGTTTTACCAGAAGCGGAAGAAGTGGAAATACAAATCCATGATAAGGATGTACGTGTAGATACTTTTGCATCCAGCGGACCTGGAGGGCAAAGTGTTAACACGACCATGTCGGCCGTGCGTTTAACACATATACCAACGAATACGGTAGTGTCTTGTCAGGACGAAAAATCACAAATCAAAAATAAAGACAAAGCGATGAAAGTATTACGGGCTCGTGTATATGACAAAATCAATCGCGAAGTACAGGCAGAATATGACCAGAACCGGAAGCTTGCGGTTGGTACAGGGGATCGTTCAGAACGAATCCGCACGTATAACTTCCCGCAAAACCGTGTTACCGACCATCGGATTGGCTTAACGATTCAAAAGCTGGATCAAATCATGGAAGGAAAGCTGGATGATGTCGTGGATGCCTTGATCATGGAAGATCAATCATCAAGGCTGGAAAATGCAGATGAATAATCCGGTTGTGAAAGTATATGAAGCCCTGAAGTGGGCTTCTTCTTTTTTAATGGAGAATGGTCGCGATGCCAATGCGGGAGAGATTTTGCTGCAACATTATTTAAAACAGACGAGATCGCAACTTTTGGCCAATCTGCACACAGAACTCAGTCCAGAACAGCTTGAACAATTCAAGTCGGGAGTGGCGCAACACGTAAAAGGAGAACCGGTCCAGTATATAATCGGAAGCGAGGAGTTTTATGGCCGTACCTTCCTTGTGAATGAAGAAGTATTGATTCCCAGACCGGAAACGGAAGAATTGATATACTATACGCTTCGAAAACTTCCCGGCATTTTTAAAGGGGCCCAGAAGCTGAATATGGCGGATATCGGGACGGGTAGTGGAGCAATTGCCATAACGATGAAACTGGAGGAACCAAGACTGCACGTGACGGCTACGGATATCGCAGCACCTTCACTTGAGGTGGCGCGAAGGAATGCTGGATTACTGGATGCGGATGTGCAATTTATCCAAGGTGATTTACTTCAGCCCTTCATCCAGCAAAATAAGAAGGTGGACATCCTTTTATCGAATCCTCCATATATCCCGGATGAAGATGAAAAGACGATGTCTACGGTCGTAACGGATCATGAGCCCCATCGTGCTTTATTTGCAGGTGTCGATGGACTCGATTTTTACCGCCGGTTTATGGAACAATTGCCGCAAGTCATGCAAGTGCCTGGTTTCATCGGTTTTGAAGTGGGGGCAGGACAAGGGAAAGCTGTGGCTGGATTACTGAAAGAAACGTTTGTGCACGCGGATGTTTCCGTTGAACATGATATTAATGGGAAAGATCGGATGGTCTTTGCTATATTGAGTTGATTCGTCTCCGTTGGGGACGGATTTTTTCCTTTTGGAAAATCGTGAACCTTAAATCATATTTACTAGTTTAAGATAGCCGGGTATTGGCGAGACTAGTTTGTATGAGGGGGGCGAGAGTAATGAAAACTAAACATTTAGCCATTATTTATCTATTAATCTTAACAATAGGAACGATTATAAGTATATACATGCCGAAAGCGGAAGCGGTCGGAACCGAGGCGACCATGGTCATACCGGATGAGGCGATTCGTCTTAGGATTTTGGCTAACAGCGATAAGGAAGCGGACCAATCCGTTAAACGCCTGATCCGTGACGAAGTGAATGCCGATATTACCGAGTGGTTAAAAGATCTTACCTCATTAGATGAAGCGAGAAAAGTAATTCAATCCCATTTGGGTGATATTGAGGCCACGGCCAGGGAAGTGGTAAAGGAGAATGGTTTGGAGCAGTCCGTTTCCGTGGATTTTGGACAAGCAGAGTTTCCCACAAAGCTTTATGGCCAGTATTTATACCCTGCAGGTGAGTACGAAGCGGTGATCATTACGCTTGGTGAAGGGGAAGGGGCTAACTGGTGGTGTGTGTTGTTTCCTCCATTATGCTTCCTTGATTTTTCAAACGGTACGGCAGTAAGCCAAAGTCCTATTGTAGAGGATGAAGAAAAGGAAACGGTGACGGTGGAAAAGGCAAAAGTGTCCGCGGCTGTAAAGGACACGAAAGCAAAAGCGAAGGATAAGATAGTAGAAGGGGTGAAGGAGGAGGCTAGAGAAGAGGATGAAGAAGTAGAGAATGCCGAATATACGGCCTCTGCCGATAAGGGACAACAAGTGTACGACGGAGAAGATGAACCCGAAGTTGAAGTGAAGTCACTTTTTGCGGAAATTTTCCATGAGATTTTTTGAAATGGGGGCAACTGTCCCTAATTTTCAGGTTTAGAAAGGGAAAACCGAACATATCCACAGGCATATTAACAAAATATCGAAAAAGTCAGTCTTTAATGACCAATATCCACAATATTATCCACAGTTTACTTGTAGTTACCCACAATTTGTGGATAACACTTGAATATTGTGTATACTTCTTTTATACTTTCAAAGTATCTTTTAAGCAAAAACCATCTAAAACGGCTGAAAAACCGTTCATATATAAGCAATTATCAAAAATAAGATAAGTAAAAAAGTGAAGGTGTTAATAATGGAAACGAAAGTCTGGTTAGTGGATAAAGATGTGGATAATTTACAAAGTTATCCCCAGATCATACAATCGGCCGAATTATTAGAGGCCAATCAGGTGGTAGCCTTTCCTACTGAAACCGTTTACGGCTTGGGAGCTAATGCAAAAAGTGATGAAGCGGTAAAAAAAGTGTTCGAAGCAAAGGGGCGACCAAGTGACAATCCATTGATTGTCCACATCGCTTCTGAGAAGCAATTAAACGAGATAGTTGAAGAGGTCCCAGAACAAGCAAGGAAACTGATGGATGAGTTTTGGCCGGGGCCATTGACTCTCATTATGAAACGAAAACCTGGAAAGTTGTCGAACATAGTGACAGCTGGCTTGGAGTCCGTTGCAATCAGGATGCCGAATCATCCGATTGCCTTGGCCCTTATTAAGGCGAGTGGCTTGCCGATAGCGGCACCGAGTGCAAATACTTCGGGGAAACCGAGCCCGACTACCGCTAAGCATGTCGAAGATGATTTGGTAGGTCGAATTGCAGGTATCGTTGACGGCGGGGCAACAGGGGTAGGCGTTGAGTCCACAGTGCTTGATTGTACCGTAGAAACCCCGGTTATATTAAGACCCGGTGGGATTACACTCGAACAAATCGAAGCGGTCATCGGTACGGTAAGGCATGATGTCGCTTTGAAAAGTAAAGATGCGGCCCCAAAAGCACCGGGAATGAAATATACACATTATGCACCGAAAGCGCCACTTTTTTTAGTGAAGGGCAATCAAGCTTTTCTTCAAAGACTTGTGGATGAAAAAAGAAAAGATGGGTTGAAAGTTGGCGTCATATGTTCTAATGAGCATCAACCTGAATATAAAGCGGATTATGTCATAGCGCCTGGATCATTGGCAGACTTGCATACGGTTGCAGCCGGGTTGTACGATACGTTAAGACAATTTGATGCCCTTGATACGGATATCATCTTTAGCGAAATGTTCCCGGAGTCCGGAATTGGCGTTGCCATCATGAACAGGCTCGTTAAAGCTGCCGGTCACCAAACTATCGAGGGATAGGTAATCACAGCTAAAACACAGGATTTTTCCTTCTATTTCTTTTCGGACATGCATAACATGTAGTAGGCACGTCCGAGGGGGGTTGGAATGAATACGGTTTCTGGGGAAATCATCACCTTATTGATCATGGCTTTTGCGTTAGGCATGGACGCCTTTTCTGTGGGATTAGGAATGGGCATGTTCAAGCTAAGGCTGAGGCAGATTTTCTTCATCGGGCTGACAGTCGGTTTTTTTCATGTATGGATGCCGTTGCTTGGAATGGGGGCGGGGCGTTTTATCTCTGATAAATTCGGAACTTTTGCTACATATGCGGGCGGCCTCTTGTTGATTTTTCTTGGCATCCAGATGTTCCTACCCGGGAAGGTGAATGAATCAGGGAGCAGAGATCAAAAACTACTTGCCCCGGTGGGAAAAGGGTTGCTCATATTTGCGCTTGGGGTGAGCCTGGATAGTTTTTCAGTGGGTTTGACTCTCGGAATCTATGGGGCGAAAACGCTCGTGACCATTTTATGCTTTGGCCTTGCCGCCACTCTTTTAACGTGGGCGGGACTTCTGCTTGGGAGAAAGATGCAGGGACTCTTGGGAGTATACAGTGAGATCCTTGGTGGAAGTATTCTATGTGCATTCGGCTTAAAGCTATTATTCTCTTTTTAGACATATTCATATCCTATCTTTTCATCATCAAACTGTTCCGAATGCCGGAGCGGTTTTTATTTTTATCAGGACTAGGTAAAAAGGTTTATAAAATCGCCTTATTTTATTCAAAATATCGATGTTTTTTATGTTATTTTAATTAAGAGTAGGCTTTTAGACGGACTATTCAAATTGGATCTATGCCTTATAATGAATAAAAAAGGAGGCGTTACATATGATCCGAGTATTGTTTGTATGCACCGGTAACACGTGCAGGAGCCCCATGGCAGAAGCAATTTTAAAAAGTAAAAACATATCGGGCATCGAAGTGAGGTCCGCAGGCGTATATGCTACACCTGGTCAGGACGCATCAGAATATGCCAAAAGAGTATTGGGCGAAAATGATATGTGGAATCACCATCGCTCCACACTATTATCCCAGCAGGATTTAGACTGGGCCACACATATTTTTACGATGACGGAAGGACATAAATCGGTCATTCTGAATACATTCCCAACCATAGATCACAAAACTTTCACTTTAAAAGAATTCATTCAGGACGATAAATATGATAAAGACATACTAGATCCGTTTGGCGGTTCGGAAAACCTGTATCGGGAAACGTTCAAGGAGCTTCATGGTTTAATTGTAGAATTGGTTAAAAGGCTCAAAGAGTAAGTCTACAGGGGGAAAGAGAATGGCAGAAAGAGCACATTATAAGTTTGGTTTACGAAAGAAATTGGTTGTCTTCATTACAGTCCTTGCTTTAATCACGTATTCAACCTCGGCATTTTTCATTTTCGTTGTACACCCAATGTTTTTTGAAAATATCAGTTCGATAAGTTTTAGCATTGCTACGTTGTTACTAGGCATAATGTGGTCGGGCCTTCTCGCCTTTTTTGCAGCCGGTGTCATTACTAAACCACTACAAAGGTTAGAAAAAGTTGCTCTAAGTGCAGCACAAGGAAGCATTAACGAAGAAGTGGTCCTATCGAAGGCGGATGATGAGATCCGTTCACTCGGCATGGCATTTAACTTGATGCTGTTTAACCTCCGGGAAATGGTACAGAGCATTGAAGAGAACTTTCAAGAGACCAATAATAAAGTCATTCATATCTCCCAAGAGTCTTCGAGAGCTTCGGACCAGGCTGAGAACATCGCAAGGACCATTGAGGAAATATCCAAAGGTGCCGACAACTCGGCAGTCTCCATCATGAATACGGCTGAATCCATCGATGATGTCATCATGATTGCGCAGCAGGTTCAAAGCAAGGCGAAGGCATCGGTTGGACTATCCAGTGAAATGGCGGAAGAACTGTTTCAGAGTAAGGAAGTCGTCAATTCCTTGGTTTCCGGTATTAAACAATTGGCTCAAGAAAACCAAGAGTCACTCAAAACGGTGAAGCGCTTGGAGGAAAATGCGAAAAAGGTAGAAAAAATCATTGAACTCGTTGGTGATATCGCAGCTCAGACCAACCTTTTGGCCTTGAATGCCTCGATTGAAGCAGCCCGAGCCGGAGAACACGGTAAAGGATTTGCCGTTGTAGCGGAGGAAGTCCGTCTCTTGGCGGATGAGAGCGCGAAAGCTGTTCAGGGCATTTCAAGTCTTATCCAGAACATTCAAGTTGAAGTTCAGGCGGTCGTCAAACAAATCAGTGAGCAGGTGGTATCGGCGAATAAAGAAGCGCAAAAAGGGACCGATACAGACATAGCGATCGAAGGCATGACAAAAACGGTACATAACGTTGTCGTAGCGGTCAAGGATATTACCGAGCTTGTTGATCGTCAGATGGAAAGTGTGGAGGAAACATCCAGGCAGTCACAGGAAGTCGCTGCCATTGCTGAAGAGACATCCGCTGGTGCAGAAGAAGTCACGGCTACAACCCATGAACAGGCTTCCGTTATGGAAAATGTAGATAAGTTGGCCATGGAACTTAAGGATCAAGCCGACAAACTTAAGCAGACCATCACCCGTTTTCATACGTAAAACCGCTTCCTTGCAGGAAATCAGTCGCTGATTTCCTGCTTTTGTATAGAGGGAATCTGCTTCCCTTTATCTTTTCATAACTTTGTGACACAATAAAAATAAATGAGAACATCTAGGAGGACTTTATTATGAAAGTTGCAATTGCTTCAGACCATGGAGGAATTCAAATCCGTGAAGAAATAAAGAACTTGATGAATGAGTTGAATATTCCATATGAGGATTTCGGCTGTGAATGCAGTACATCCGTGGATTATCCCGACTTTGCCCTGCCGGTTGCTGAAAAAGTGGCGAAAGGCGAATTTGATCGAGGCATCCTAATCTGTGGTACAGGCATCGGAATGAGCATTGCTGCCAATAAAGTCAAAGGGGTACGTTGTGCGCTGGTTCATGATGTGTATAGTGCAAAATTGACCCGTCAGCATAATGACAGTAACGTGTTGGCGATGGGGGAACGTGTCATTGGGCCTGGTCTTGCAAGGGAGATAGCCCAAACATGGTTGACTTATGAATTTGAGGGCGGTCGTCACCAAAATCGGATTGGCAAGATTGCGGAGTATGAGGACAAAAATAACTAAGTCATTCAACATCCGTAATGCTAACGCGAGGTATCCACAATGAAAGGATGCGTTTTTCATGACAAGTGATGCTTTATTATCAGAAGAGCTTGAGATATGGAAAAACCAGTTTCAAAAACTGTTACAGGAGTTCCAGGAAACCGCCGCTTTAGGGAAGCGGCAGCTACTTGTAATTGGTTGCTCTACAAGTGAAGTGGCCGGGAAACGAATTGGTACCGAAGGATCGATTGATGTGGCGGGCATGCTTTTTTCTGTAGTGAAGGAATTTCAAGAAGAAACCGGAGTGCAGGTTGCCTATCAGTGTTGTGAACACTTGAATAGGGCGCTCGTCCTCCCAAGGGAGTCGGCGGATTCACGAGGCTATGAAGAAGTTGCGGTTGTACCCGTGCGCACAGCTGGAGGGTCAATGGCCACCCACGCTTATCAGCAATGGGATGATGCTGTAGTTGTCGAGCACATCAAGGCGGATGCAGGGATTGATATTGGCGATACGTTTATCGGCATGCATTTGAAACATGTAGCTGTTCCAGTTAGAACGTCCATTAAGGAAATAGGCCATGCCCATGTGACAATGGCTAGAACCCGTCCTAAACTAATTGGTGGGGAACGGGCCGTTTATCAAGCTGCTTCTGTAAATAAGAGTTGTACATGATAATTAAAAAGGCAAACAGCATTCCTTTAATGAGGGGATGCTGTTTTCAAATAACAGAGGAACAATCTTAAATAATCGCAAATTGATTGTATGGAAAATGTTTTTTGCTGTTTAAATCTAAGGATACTAAGGGTTTTTTCGGGAAAACTCTATAAAATACGAACAATATTTTAATATCATAGAAGGAATATTCGATAAAAATAAACTACCACTTCTAAAATAGACATGTTAAAATAGAGTAGAATTTTCAAACAATTATAGCTGAGGCTTTTTCATGTCCTTTTGAGGGCATGTTGTACATAATGGAAAAAGCGAATAATCCCGCACAATTTGAGGAGGAGTTACGGAATGAATCGTTTGGCAAAACAAGATGAACAAGTATTTAACGCAATCCAACTGGAATTAGGGCGACAAAGAAGCAAGATTGAGCTTATTGCATCTGAGAACTTCGTTAGTGAAGCTGTCATGGAGGCTCAAGGATCTGTTCTAACGAATAAATATGCTGAAGGGTATCCTGGGAAACGTTACTATGGTGGATGTGAATATGTCGACATCGTAGAAGACTTGGCACGCGATCGCGCAAAGGAAATATTTGGTGGCGAGTATGTAAATGTACAACCTCACTCTGGTGCCCAAGCGAATATGGCCGTTTACTTTACTGTTCTTCAAACAGGTGACACAGTGCTTGGGATGAACCTTTCCCATGGTGGCCACTTAACGCACGGCAGTCCTGTTAACTTCAGTGGAGTGAACTATAACTTCGTTGAATATGGTGTGGACGAAAAAGATCACCGTATCGATTATAATGATGTATTGGAAAAAG
The DNA here is from genome assembly GCF_059384845.1 of Peribacillus suis. Classification (NCBI taxonomy): domain Bacteria; kingdom Bacillati; phylum Bacillota; class Bacilli; order Caryophanales; family Bacillaceae; genus Peribacillus; species Peribacillus suis. The sequence goes on along the minus strand of NZ_CM182019.1, from coordinate 4,041,787 downwards.
CCCGTCAGCATAAACCGAAATTGATCGTAGCGGGTGCTAGCGCATATCCACGTGAAATTGACTTTAAACGCTTCCGTGAAATTGCCGATGAAGTTGGAGCATATTTAATGGTGGACATGGCACATATCGCCGGTTTAGTGGCTGCAGGTTTGCATCCAAGCCCAGTTCCATATGCTGATTTCGTAACGACAACAACCCATAAAACACTTCGCGGACCACGTGGCGGAATGATTATTTGTAAAGAAGAGTTCGGCAAGAAAATCGATAAATCTATCTTCCCTGGTATTCAAGGCGGCCCGTTAATGCATGTTATTGCGGCTAAGGCAGTGGCATTCGGTGAAGCGCTTCAAGATGATTTTAAAGGATATGCTCAACAAATCATCGATAATGCTAAACGCTTGGGTGAAGGTCTTAAGAAAGAAGGATTCACACTTGTATCTGACGGTACGGATAATCATTTAATCTTACTTGATGTTCGTTCAACAGGACTTACAGGAAAGATTGCAGAAAAAGCATTGGATGAAATCGGAATCACCGTCAATAAAAACGCAATTCCTTATGATCCGGAAAAACCATTCGTTACAAGTGGTATCCGTATCGGAACGGCGGCCGTGACTTCTCGTGGCTTCGGGTTAGAAGACATGGATGAAATTGCGTCACTCATTGGTCTTGTTTTGAAAAATAATGAAGATGAAGCGAAACTTGAAGAAGCGAAACAACGCGTTGAAGCTTTGACAAGTAAATTCGATTTGTATCCTTCATTCTAATATGTAGAGCCGCTTCCTTTCTGGGGAAGTGGTTTTTTTACGTAGTGCACGTGATGGAAAAAAGATATATAAGTCATCGTGTTCCGAAAAATCTAAATACTAAAAATAGGTCTGACATCTAAAGGCTTATTGAAGATTGAATCTTTTTTCTGTAAAATGAGTAGAAGTGAAATTTAAAGGGCATAAAAAGACTTTAGATGACTATGGCAAGTATGAAATATAAACAAAATCAGGCACTGGAATGGGAGAGATGAAAAATGGGAAAAGTTTTTGTTTTTGACCACCCGTTAATTCAACACAAATTAGCTTATATACGCGATATAAATACAGGAACAAAGGAATTCCGTGAACTAGTGGATGAAGTGGCATCATTGATGGCATTTGAAATCACTAGAGACATGCAACTTGAAGAAGTTGAAATCCAAACACCTGTAAGCAAGGCGAAGGTGAAAATGCTTGCCGGTAAGAAAGTGGGCATCGTTCCGATCCTACGTGCGGGAATAGGGATGGTTGACGGAATCATTAAGTTGATCCCAGCTGCAAAAGTAGGACATGTGGGTCTATACCGTGACCCTGAAACATTAAAACCTGTTGAATACTATGTGAAAATGCCAAGCGATTTGGCTGAAAGAGAATGTATTGTTGTTGACCCAATGTTAGCTACGGGCGGTTCTGCTATTGAAGCGATCAATTCGATTAAGAACCGTGGGGCAATCAATATCAAGTTCATGTGTCTCATTGCGGCTCCAGAGGGAGTGGAAGCATTAAAAGAAGCACATCCGGATGTTGATATTTACATTGCAGGACTTGATGAGAAGTTGGATGAACACGGATATATCGTTCCAGGTCTAGGTGACGCAGGAGATCGTTTATTCGGCACAAAATAGAAAGAAACTGAGGTGTCACGAATGAAACAACCGATCAAGGTCATGACGATTTTCGGAACGAGGCCGGAAGCTGTCAAAATGGCTCCCTTAGTACTCGAATTTCAAAAGCACCCAGAATTTTTCGAACCTATAGTTGCTGTAACGGCACAGCATCGACAAATGCTAGATCAAGTTTTGGACTTGTTTTCCATCGTTCCCGATTATGACTTGAATATAATGAAGGAAAGGCAAACGTTAGCGGATATTACAACCAGGGCTTTAAGTGGGCTTGATTCCGTAATGAAAGAAGCAAAACCCGATATTGTTCTGGTACACGGTGATACCACCACAACTTTTGTTGCGAGCTTAGCCGCCTTTTATAATCAAATCGTCATTGGACATGTGGAAGCGGGGTTGCGTACGTGGAATAAATATTCCCCTTACCCTGAAGAGATGAACCGCCAATTAACGGGCACGATGGCTGACCTTCATTTCGCACCGACTGCCAAAGCGGAAGAGAACTTGTTGAATGAAAACAAGAGAGGCAATATCTTCGTGACCGGTAATACGGCAACGGATGCTTTGAAAACGACGGTTCGCTCCACGTATTCCCATCCGGTTTTAACTGGGTTGGGCAAAGACAGGCTCGTTTTACTGACGGCCCATCGTAGGGAAAATCTAGGAGAGCCGATGCGCAATATCTTCAGGGCCGTTAAAAGAATCGTGGCGGACCATGAAGATGTTCAAGTGGTTTATCCAGTACACTTGAATCCTGCTGTACAAGAACTTGCCAATGAGATTCTCGGCGATCATCCCCGTGTCCATTTAATTGAACCGCTGGATGTTTTGGATTTTCATAACTTTGCTTCCAGAGCGTATTTGATTCTGACGGATTCCGGGGGGATTCAAGAAGAGGCCCCTTCACTAGGGGTCCCTGTCCTTGTATTGCGGGATACGACTGAACGTCCTGAAGGAATCAACGCGGGTACCTTGAAGCTGGCAGGAACGGACGAGCGGACAATTGTACAAATGGCGCATGAATTGCTGAACGATCCCGAAGAGCACGAAAGAATGTCAAAGGCCTCAAATCCATATGGTGACGGCAACGCATCAGCCCGGATTGCTGAAGCGGTCCGATACTATTTCAAGCAAATAAGTGAACCACCAACAAGATTTGAATAATAAAAAAGGAAAAGCCAATATCCAAGGGCTTTTCCTTTTTTTATTGTATACTCCTCAATCGTTGAGAAGAAGATAATGGGGAAGGAGGGTGCACAAAAATGAGAGCAATCATTATAGGTATATTTATTTTTTTATCCACATTCCCCCTTCCGATTGAAAGGGGAGTGGCGTCTGTCATACTGCCCCCCCTACCCAAAACGGCTGAATCCAAAAAAGTTAGGGCTGTTGTCACGACGGATCGACCGCTAAGCAATAGGGAGATTATAAAGGTACTTTCTAAATATCCATCATTGAATCTGCGCAATGTTTTTACGGTCGCCCTTGACGGATTTTCCGTACAGGGGAACAGGGAGGAGGTTAAGCGGCTTTGGAAGGAGGATCATATTCAAGCTGTTTCGGAAGTGTCAAAATATCATCCGGCGCTTGATGAAAGCGTCCCATATATTGGCGGCGATCGGGTAAGGAGCTTTTTCGATCAGAAACATCGTCGTATAACTGGAAAAGGAGTGAAGGTCGGTATTATCGATACGGGAATGGATTATACCCATCCGGATTTACAGCATGCGTACAGAGGCGGAAAGGACTTAGTGGATGACGATTCTGACCCGATGGAGACAACGAATCAGGGGGAAATGAACACGATTCATGGAACTCATGTGGCTGGCATCATTGCCGCAAATGGCAAGATGAGGGGAGTGGCTCCGGAAGCTGAAATCTATGCTTACCGTGCATTAGGACCTGGCGGGGCAGGAGATACTGAGCAAGTTTTGGCGGCCGTCGAGTCGGCCATCAAGGATAAAGTCGATGTTTTGAATCTTTCTCTTGGGAATGATATTAACGGACCTGATTTACCGATTTCACTTGCACTAAATAAGGCGGTGGAATCCGGAATTGTTGCTGTCACATCCAATGGTAATTCAGGTCCGGCCGTATGGACGGTCGGATCACCCGGAACGGCGGAGAAAGCGATATCCGTCGGGGCCTCGACTCCTCCTTTGAAAGTGCCTGTTATGGAATACGGGCTTGGTTCAAACCACTATCAATCAGATTTAACCTTGTTGCAAGGGTCGAAAAAATGGAATCTGACCTTTTCGGAAGATATCATGTATGGGGGTATTGGGGAGGAAAGTGACCTAAAGAGGGCGAAGGATAAGATTGTTTTAATGGAGCGCGGAGTACTCACTTTTCAAGAAAAAGCGACCAATGCTGAGAAGGCTGGGGCCAAGGGCGTCATCATCTTTAATAATACAAATGGTATGTTCACAGGTAGCCTGGAGAAAGAGATGAGAATACCAGTTGCTTCTATTAAAAGAAAACATGGGTTACGCCTTAAAAAGGATTTGGAAGGTCAAGCACATGGAAAAGTTCACTTTGTAAACAAGAAGGAACAAGATAGGCTGGCTGATTTTAGCTCAAGAGGTCCTGTGACGGTTTCATGGGATATTAAACCAGATGTGCTTGCCCCAGGAGTGGAAATCACGAGCACAATTCCAAAAGGGTACATGGCTCTAGCGGGAACGAGCATGTCCGCTCCGCATGTAGCCGGAGCATGTGCACTTATCTTGCAAAAGCACCCGAACTGGACACCCGAACAAGTGAAGTCTGCATTGATGAGCACGTCCAAGCCATTAAGTAAATCCGTTCAGCATTTGTACCATACCTATGAGCAAGGGGCAGGGCGAATCCAAATTGATGAAGCGATAAAAGCGGATACACTCTTATACCCGAGTTCCTTATCATTTGGAATGTACACTAAAAGGGATGGTATCGAGGAGCACCAACAAGCATTGATTCTTGAAAATACAGGAAAGAATAAAAAAAGGTACACGATGATCGTTCCTTTACAAGAAAAAGGGCTGAATTGGGATTTGCCACAATCCCTTACTTTAAACCCTGGGGAAAAGAAGGAAGTGCAATTGGGGCTTCAAGTAAGTCCAGAGAAACTTAGTAAGGGTGTGTATGATGGCTATCTCTTGATAATGGAAGGTAATAAGAAAATATCGCTCCCTTATTTATATGTAAAAGAAGAGCCCGATTACCCAAGGGTGATGGGATTTGAATTCGGAAAAGGAGATCAAGCCAGTACGTACCGTTATGAAATGTATCTCCCTCGTGGAGCAGAGGAATTCGGGATTGCACTCTATGAGGCAGATAGTCTGAGATTTGCGGGGTTCATGGATTGGTCCAGACCAGCTTCATCCGGTATGACGAAAAAAACCATTTTCAAAAAGGATTTACCACCCAATGGAGTATATAAAGCGATTATCTTTGCGAGGAGGGGTGGAAGGGAAGATCGGATAGAAAAGACGTTACTTATTGAGTGAACATGACAGATGTGTAAAATAAAACTGATGTCAATAGTCAAAAAAAGATATTCTGTGAACAATTCAGTAATATTTACAAACCTGTGACAAATTTCACTAACGACACATTGACATTGATTCTAGCCTATTGTATGCTAACTAAGGATGTAAAATGAGAGGGTTTTCAAATGCCCGACATGCAGAATTTTACAGCATGGATTTTTTTTCTATCCTCCACCAAATTCAACCGCGAGGATGCAACTTTGCATCAAAAGAATTGCCTTCCTTTATGGCAGGGGCTGTTGTTTTGATGTCAGCGATTCTTTCTCAACTAGTCGGATCTTTTGTCAATCCATTTCACCTTCTAAGGGAAATGAATGGACGAACTATGATTCGAACCGCTGCAATTATAATAATTGGCCTTCTTTGTGAACTTGCGTCAGTTAGTTTACAAGCAATGCTCCATTCAGTACGAAAATATTTCTCAGGAGATTAAATGTAAAATGCCAGAAATAAAAATCATGTTCAACAGGCAGAGTAAATATATAGTTTATCTTCTGGCGGTTTATGTTGTTGGATGGGGACTTACGAGTTACCAAGCCGTGTTTGCGGGGCTTATACTGGGTACGATTTTGAGTTTATATAATTTATGGCTGATCAATCAAAAAATCAAGAAATTCAGTCGAGCGCTTGATGAGGGCAAAAAAGTCAAATCTCTTGGTACATTGACACGAATGGCATCCGCAGGTTTTGCGGTACTCGTTGCATTGGAATATCCGGAGCATTTTCATCTGATTAGTGTTGTATGGGGATTAATGACAGCTTATATTGTCATTTTTATAGATTTTTTCATCCAATTAATACGTCGATAGCGGGGAAGAGAGGTGAATATAGTTGAATCATGAAGCACCCTTACATGAATTTATGGGTCTAACCTTTAACTTAAGTAATGTCCTAATGATAACGATAGCAAGCCTGGTTGTATTTATCCTTGCAGTAATTAGCACACGCAAACTTGCGATGAAGCCAACTGGCATGCAGAATTTCATGGAATGGATTATGGATTTCGTTAAGGGTATTATCAATAGTAACATGGACTGGAGAACAGGTGGTCAGTTTCAACTGCTTGGTATGACTTTGCTGATGTACATTTTTGTGTCCAATATGCTCGGTCTTCCATTTGCAATTAGTTACGATGGTGTCCTTTGGTGGAAATCACCAACAGCCGACCCAGTTATCACATTGACTCTTGCAGTCATGGTCCTAGGTTTAACGCATTATTATGCTATAAAAATGAAAGGCGCGAAGGGTTATTTCAAAGCTTATAAAAACCCAATGACTTTCGTAGAGGAATTTACCAATTCCTTGACACTTGGTCTGCGTCTGTATGGTAATATTTATGCTGGTGAGGTTTTATTAAGTCTATTAGCTGGTTCTTTAGCTATGAGTGGAGCTCTAGGTTTTGTCGGAGCGATCGTTCCTACTTTAGTATGGCAAGGCTATAGTATTTTCGTCGGCAGTATCCAAGCATTTATCTTTGTTACGTTAACAATGGTTTATCTGTCTCATAAAGTCAGTGACGACCATTAATTATAAGTTCATTTTGAACTGAAATAATAAAATTTTGATACAATTTTAAGGAGGATATTTATAATGACAGGTTCAGTAGGTCTTCTTGCAGCAGCAATCGCAATTGGTTTAGCAGCACTAGGTGCTGGTATTGGTAATGGTCTTATCGTTTCAAGAACAGTAGAAGGTATCGCTCGTCAACCAGAAGCTCGCGGTATGCTTCAAACTACAATGTTCATCGGGGTAGGTTTAGTTGAGGCGATGCCTATCATCGCAGTAGTTATCGCATTCATGGTATACGGTAGTTAATAGAACCTTTAAAAAGTTCAAAAATGGCGAAGTTCGTTCCATGTGAACCTTCGCCTTTCCTTTATGTCCACAATCCTGTTTTAATACATTTTAAGAGCACAGTTTTCTAAAAGTTCATTTATAAATGAACGCTTAAGAAGTGAAACTCGTGAAGGGAGTGAACCAAGCGTGTTAACAAGCAGCTTTGTACTTGGGTCATCAACTGCCGGCTTCAATGGCGGAGATATGATTTTCCAATTAGTTATGTTTATTATTTTGTTAGCGTTGCTGAAGAAATTTGCATGGGGTCCTCTAATGGGCATCATGACTCAACGTGAAGAACACGTTGCAAATGAAATTCAAGCAGCTGAAGCTAGCAGACAAGAAGCACTTAAATATTTAGAAGAACAACGTGAGATCGTTAAGCAATCTCGCACTGAAGCTGGACAACTTATCGAAAATGCAAAACTTCAAGGTGAAGCGCAGCGTGAAGATATCGTGAAACAAGCACGTCTTGAGGCTGATCGTGTGAAAGAATCAGCGAAGCGTGAAATCGTACAGGAAAAAGAAAAAGCCATCAATGCATTACGCGAGCAAGTGGCATCTTTATCCGTTCTTATTGCTTCTAAAGTAATTGAAAAAGAACTATCTGAAGCTGATCAAGAGCAATTGATTAATGAATACATTCAAGAGGCAGGAGAAGGTAAATGAGCGATATAACAGTAGCAAAACGTTATGCCGTTGCCCTTTTCCAAATTGCGAAAGAGCAAAATCTCATTAACCAACTTGAAGCTGAACTTCGCGTAGTGAATGAAGTTTTTACAAACGATAATGAGCTATTAAGCTTTTTAGCTCATCCTAAAATGACTAAAGATGCTAAGCGTACTGTACTTATCAATGCTTTTACAAGCATTTCTCCTTCCATTCTAAACACTGTACTGTTAATGGTAGAACGTCATCGTACAGATGAAGTACCTGCCATGGCACAAGAGTTTATAGAACTTGCGAATGAAGAAAATTCAGTGGCAGACGCTACAGTCTATACAGTACGTCCATTAACTGAAAACGAAATGGAAGCTGTGTCTTCATCTTTTGCTGCAAAAATCGGCAAAAAACATTTACGCATCACTAATGTTACGGATAGCAATATTCTTGGCGGCATCAAACTTCAAATCGGTAACCGTATTTATGACGGAACGATTAGCGGTAAGCTTGATCGCCTAAGCAAACAACTATTAGGTTAATATTCACAGATAGGGGTGAAATTCATGAGCATCAAAGCTGAAGAAATCAGTGCGCTGATTAAAAAGCAGATTGAAAACTATCAGTCGGAAATTAAAGTAAGCGATGTAGGTACAGTTATCACTGTTGGTGATGGTATCGCTCGCGTTCATGGTTTAGATAATGCAATGGCTGGGGAGCTCTTAGAATTTTCTAATGGTTCAATGGGATTAGCACAAAACCTTGAGCAAAATAACGTAGGTGTTGTTATTCTTGGACCTTTCAGAGATATTCAAGAAGGCAGTGAAGTACGCCGTACGGGCAGAATCATGGAAGTACCAGTTGGAGAAGAATTAATCGGACGTGTTGTAAACCCGCTTGGACAACCTATTGATGGTCTTGGTCCAATCGCTACTACAAAAACTCGCCCAATCGAAAGTCCTGCTACAGGTGTTATGGACCGTAAATCCGTTCATGAACCACTACAAACAGGTATTAAAGCAATCGATGCTCTTGTTCCAATCGGACGTGGACAACGTGAGTTAATCATCGGTGACCGTCAAACTGGTAAAACATCAGTTGCAATCGATACAATCTTGAACCAAGCTGACCAAGATATGATTTGTATCTACGTAGCTATCGGTCAAAAAGAATCAACAGTTCGTGGAACAGTTGAAACACTACGTAAGAATGGTGCTCTAGATTACACAATCGTTGTATCTGCATCAGCTTCTCAACCAGCTCCACTATTATACCTAGCTCCTTATGCTGGTGTAACTATGGCTGAAGAATTCATGTTCTCAGGCAAGCACGTTCTAGTGGTTTACGATGATCTTTCTAAACAAGCATCTGCATACCGCGAACTTTCCTTGCTGCTTCGCCGTCCTCCAGGTCGTGAAGCATTCCCAGGGGATGTATTCTACTTGCATTCACGTTTACTTGAACGTGCTGCTAAATTGAACGACACTTTAGGTGCTGGTTCAATCACTGCACTACCATTTGTTGAAACACAAGCAGGCGACATTTCTGCATACATTCCAACAAACGTTATTTCCATCACTGATGGACAAATCTTCTTACAATCTGATTTGTTCTTCTCAGGTGTACGTCCTGCGATTAACGCTGGTCTTTCCGTATCACGTGTTGGTGGATCTGCGCAAATTAAAGCGATGAAAAAAGTTGCCGGTACATTACGTCTTGACTTGGCTTCTTATCGCGAATTAGAAGCATTCTCTCAATTCGGATCTGACCTTGATGCTGCTACTCAAGCTAAACTTAACCGTGGTGCTCGTACAGTTGAAGTTCTTAAACAAGATTTGAATAAACCAATTAAAGTAGAAAAACAAGTTATGATTTTCTACGCATTAACAAAAGGCTTCCTAGATGATATTCCGGTTTCGGATATCCTTCGTTTCGAAGAAGAATACTATGTGTTCCTAGATCGTTCTCATCCAGAATTATTAGATCACATTCGCACAACAAAAGGTCTTCCTGAAGACGCTGCTATGGTTGCTGCTATTAACGAATTCAAAAAGAACTTCGTTATTTCTGAATAATAAGGTCTAAATAATTTTTAAAGGGTGGTGAGAATGAATGGCCTCTTTACGCGATATTAAGTCTCGGATAACTTCAACGAAAAAGACGAGTCAAATTACAAAAGCGATGCAAATGGTATCCGCTTCAAAAATGAACCGTGCGGAAGCTAATGCTAAAGCATATGTTCCATATATGGAAAAAATTCAAGAAGTAGTATCTAGTATTGCGAACGGAAGCGCGGATGCATCTCATCCAATGCTTGCCAAGCGTCCAGTGAAGAAAACCGGTTACCTGGTGATCACATCGGACCGTGGTTTGGCAGGGGCATACAACAGTAGCGTCCTTCGTCAAGTTCATAAAACAATTCTTGAACGCCATAAATCCAATGATGAGTTTGTCATTATCGCAATCGGAAGGGTTGGCCGTGATTTCTTTGTCAGCCGTGGCATGCATGTAGAGCTTGAAGTAATAGGTGTTCCTGATCAGCCGTCTTTCGCTGACATCAACACACTTGCTAAATCGACAGTGAATTTGTATCTAAATGAACTGTGTGATGAGCTTTATATGTACTATAACCATTATGTCAGCCCAATCCAACAGGACGTAACGGAAAAGCAAGTCCTTCCGTTATCGGACTTTGATACTTCCAATGCTAAATTGACATCTTATGAATTTGAACCGAATGCGGAAGAAATTCTTGAGGTTTTACTTCCTCAGTACGCTGAAAGTTTAATTTATGGTGCATTGTTAGATGGTAAAGCAAGTGAGCACTCTGCACGTATGACAGCAATGAAAAATGCAACCGACAATGCGAAAGAATTGATCGATTCACTTTCATTGCAATATAACCGTGCACGTCAAGCCGCAATCACTCAAGAAATTACTGAAATTGTCGGTGGCGCAGCTGCTTTAGAATAGATGTAATGATGGGGGCGGTCCGGCGGACGATGCTTGGCCGTTCCATAAATATGATAGTCGTTATAAGCAACGTAAGGAGGGAAAACGATGAATATAGGACGCGTTACTCAAGTTATGGGTCCGGTTGTTGACGTGAAATTCGAAGACGGACAACTTCCTAAGATCTATAACGCGTTAAGAATCGAAAATAAAGCGTCTGGTACAGGACTAACTCTCGAAGTAGCCCTTCAACTAGGTGATAATACAGTTCGTACTGTTGCAATGTCTTCCACGGACGGTTTAACTCGTGGTGCAGAAGCACTTGATACAGGAGCACCGATTTCCGTTCCTGTAGGTGATGTAACTCTAGGTCGCGTTTTCAACGTATTAGGGGAAAATATCGATCTATTTGATCCACTTACAGCAGATGTACGTCGTGATCCAATTCACAGACAAGCACCAACTTTTGAGGAACTTTCAACACAAGTTGAAATCCTTGAAACTGGTATCAAAGTAGTAGATTTACTTGCACCTTACATCAAAGGTGGTAAAATCGGTCTCTTCGGTGGAGCCGGTGTTGGTAAAACTGTACTTATCCAAGAACTTATTAACAACATCGCCCAAGAACACGGTGGTATTTCCGTATTCGCTGGTGTAGGTGAGCGTACTCGTGAAGGGAATGACCTTTTCTACGAGATGACTGACTCTGGTGTTATTAAGAAAACAGCGATGGTATTCGGACAAATGAATGAGCCACCAGGTGCACGTATGCGTGTAGCTCTTAGTGGTTTGACAATGGCTGAATATTTCCGTGACGAACAAGGACAAGACGTTCTTTTCTTCATCGATAACATCTTCCGTTTCACTCAAGCAGGTTCTGAGGTTTCTGCCCTACTAGGACGTATGCCTTCAGCGGTTGGTTACCAACCTACCCTTGCTACAGAAATGGGTCAATTACAAGAGCGTATCACTTCAACTAATAAAGGTTCTGTTACATCTATCCAAGCAATTTATGTACCTGCCGATGACTATACGGATCCGGCTCCAGCTACAACTTTCGCTCACTTAGATGCAACGACTAACCTTGAACGTAAACTTTCTGAAATGGGTATCTACCCTGCGGTTGATCCATTGGCTTCTTCTTCTCGTGCGCTTAGCCCAGAGGTTGTTGGAGCAGAGCACTATAATGTTGCTCGTCAAGTACAATCAACATTACAGAAATATAAAGAACTTCAAGATATCATCGCAATCTTGGGTATGGATGAATTAAGCGAAGACGAGAAAGTAATCGTTGCTCGTGCTCGTAGAATCCAAAACTTCTTGTCACAAAACTTCCACGTGGCTGAACAATTTACTGGTCAAAAAGGTTCTTACGTACCAGTAAAAGAAACAGTTCAAGGATTCAAAGATATCCTAGCTGGAAAATATGACGAGCTTCCTGAAGATGCATTCCGTTTAGTTGGCCGTATCGAAGAAGTTATTGCTAAAGCAAAAGAAATGGCTTAATTAAGGGAACTAGGAGGTAATGAAATGAAGACCATTAAAGTCAATGTTGTTACTCCCGATGGCCCAGTATATGAAGCAGAAGTTGAAATGGTAAGCACGAAAGCTAAAAGTGGTGAGCTGGGAATTATGGCTGGACACGTTCCAACCGTAGCTCCCCTTACTATCGGTGCTGTTCGTCTTAAAAATGGAAACAACACAGACTATGTAGCTGTAAATGGTGGCTTCCTAGAAGTTCGCCCTGATGTGGTAACCATTTTAGCTCAATCTGCTGAAAGAGCTGAAACTATCGATCTTGCACGTGCTCAAGCAGCAAAAACACGTGCAGAACAAAGATTGCAGAACAATGATGGATCTAATGACTCGAAAAGAGCTAATTTAGCACTTAAACGGGCTGTAAACCGGATTCAAATTGCAGAAATGCGATAAATTTCAAAGAAAAAGCACCTCACTTTCCACTTGGAAAGTGGGGTGCTTTTTTATGTTTTAGCAAAAGGCCACATTGAATTAATCGGTTGTCACATCATGTAGTACGATGTTGACAATTATAAAATATTATCGGATTAGGAGGAAAAGTATTTCCCTATTTGATTCGCTGAGCCATGACACTGCATTTTACGGAATGTTATAATGTATACACTTACATTTATTGGATGTAGTCTCGGAATATCAGATTGCTTCTAAAAAAAGGTGTACCCGCATACTTTTTTAAAACGGGGTTACTTACCTAAAATGAAGACAAGTGTACCATTTAAACATGATTCTTCTATAAAGGGTGATGGACATGGGACAGCTGCATATTTACCAAAATAATTATTTAATTGTATTCGTTTTCCTCAGCTTAGGAATCTTACTTCCACTAGTGGCACTATTTCTTGGAAAGCTTCTTAGACCAAATAAACCGAATGAGATGAAATATACGACCTACGAAAGTGGAGTGGAACCTTTTCAGGACTCCAGGGTTCAGTTCAATGTCAGGTATTATTTATTTGGATTGATGTTCGTCATCTTTGATGTAGAAACCGTTTTTCTTTATCCTTGGGCGGTTGCATATGATGAATTGGGATTGTTTGCTCTGATTGAGATGCTATTTTTTGTCCTTATCCTATTGTTAGGCCTAATTTATGCTTGGAAAAAGAAGGTGTTAAAGTGGAATTGAAATTAGATAACCTCACCCGTGAAGAAATGGAAGAAATGCGTCAAAGTGTCTTTTTATCCACGCTTGAGCAAGTAAAGGCGTGGGCTAGAAGCAATTCATTATGGCCAATGACTTTCGGGCTCGCATGTTGTGCCATTGAAATGATGGGGGTGGGATCCTCCCATTATGATTTGGATCGATTTGGTTCCTTTTTTCGTACTTCACCGAGACAATCGGATGTCATGATCGTTTCTGGCACAGTGACGAAAAAAATGGCCCCTATTTTAAGGCGCCTATATGACCAAATGCCAGAACCGAAATGGGTGATTGCAATGGGATCCTGTGCAACGGCTGGAGGCCCGTATGTCCATTCCTATTCAGTCGTTAAAGGGGTAGACCAGATTGTGCCCGTTGATGTTTATATTCCTGGGTGCCCTCCTAATCCGGCAGCACTGATTTACGGAATCAATAAATTGAAAGAAAAAATCAGATATGAAGCCAAAACCGGAAAGCGGGTGATTTAAATGAGTGATGAGCAAGACTTAGCTCAGCAGAAAAAGGAGGCCGCTGCAAAAGCGAAAGCAGCAGCCCAGGCCCGAAAGCAGGCAAAAGAGAGTAAATCAGAAGCAGAAGAGGACAACCTAGATATAGCGAAGCAGAAGGCAGCCGCAGCAGCAAAAGCGAAAGCAGCCGCCCTAGCCCGAAAACAGGCAAAAGAGAGCGGAACAGAAGGAGGAGAAGAAGACAACCTAGATATAGCGAAGCAGAAGGCAGCCGCCGCGGCAAAAGCGAAAGCAGCAGCCCTGGCACGAAAACAGGCAAAAGAGAGCGGAACAGAAGGGGGAGGAGACAACTTAGATATAGCAAAGCAGAAGGCAGCCGCCGTAGCGAAGGCCAAGGCTGCTGCATTAGCCAAAAAGAAAGGAGCGACCAATAAAGAAGAAGATCCCGAAAAGGCGAAGGCCAAAGCTATCGCTGCAGCAAAAGCAAAGGCAGCGGCGGCCGCAAAGGCAAAGAATACTGTAAAAGAAAGTCCCGAAGCGACCCCAGAAGCACCTTCACCCAACCAACCTATCCTCGATCAACTTATTCAGGCCATTGAACGGCATTTGGGAGAAGATGTCCTAGTAGATTACTATATTAATACCCTTTCCAAAGATATTCCCACCTTGGTAGCTAAACCTGATACATATTTCCAAATTGCAGACTTTCTACGCCATGATAAAACGTTAAGTTTTCAGTACTTATCAGAGTTGCATGGCACCGACTTTGAGACCCATATGGAAATGTATGTACAGCTGTACTCCTTTCTAATAAATCATTCAGTTGCACTGAAGGTGAAACTTGATAGGAATACTCCTTCTGTCCCGTCGTTGGTGCCCTTATGGCCGGGAGCAAATTGGCCGGAGTGTGAGGCATACGACTTACTCGGCATCGTATTCCAAGGGCATCCGGATTTAAAGCGGATCTTGCTTGGAGAAGATTGGATTGGATATCCGCTTCGTAAAGATTATCAGCCCTATGACGTGGAGGTGTAGCTCAATGTTACGGACGGAAGAGATGTTGCTTAATGTCGGGCCACAGCATCCCAGTACGCATGGCGTGTTCCGGCTTATCATCAAAATCGACGGTGAAATCATTAAAGAGGCCACCCCAGTCATTGGGTATCTTCATCGGGGAACGGAAAAGCTGGCTGAAAATCTGCAATATACACAGATCATCCCCTATACCGATCGGTTGGATTACTTAGCGGCGATGACTAATAATTATGTACTTTGCCATGCAGTTGAAACCATGATGGGGGTGGAGGTACCTGACCGCGCGGAATATTTGCGTGTTATCGCGATGGAGTTGGGCCGTGTGGCCAGCCACCTTGTGTGGTGGGGAACGTACTTACTTGATATTGGAGCGACAAGTCCCTTTTTATACGCCTTTCGTGAACGGGAAATGATCATCAATTTATTGACCGAATTGTCGGGGGCACGGCTGACGTTTAATTACATGAGGGTTGGAGGCGTGAAGTGGGACGCTCCGGAGGATTGGATAGAAAAGGTGGCAGAGTTTGTCCCCTACATGAGGGAGCAACTGGCTGGGTACCACCAACTGGTTACAGGCAATGAGATTTTTATGAACCGGGTCAGGGGTGTGGGCGTTTATTCAAAGGAAGATGCACTTTCCTATTCATTGAGCGGCGCTAATTTAAGGTGTACGGGTGTGAAATTTGATTTAAGAAAAGATGAGCCTTACTCCATTTATGACCGGTTCCAATTCGATGTACCCACCCGTGAAGAAGGTGATGCCTTTTCCCGTTATCATTGCAGGATGGAAGAAATAGAAGAGTCCTTGAAAATCCTGGAACAGGCCGTAAAGCAATTTCCTGCTGAGGGGCCGATCCTTGCCAAGGTCCCGAAAATCATCAAGGTCCCAAAAGGGGAGGCGTTAGTCCGAATCGAATCGCCAAGAGGGGAAATAGGCTGCTATATTGCGAGTGAAGGGAAAAAGGAGCCGTACCGTTTGAAATTCCGGCGACCATCCTTTTATAATCTGCAAATCCTGCCCAAATTGCTTGAAGGGGAAAATATGGCGAATCTGATAACGATACTTGGGGCGATTGACATCGTTTTAGGGGAGGTGGATGGCTAGATGATCCACAATCTACTTCAATCAGCTCCTAGCCTTCTCAACTTTGGCATCTTCTTTGGCTTGGCGGTCCTGCTCCTATTCGTAGTGTTAGGGTTTGTCACCTATGGCATCCTCTCGGAACGGAAGATCATGGGGTTCATGCAGATGCGGGTGGGTCCGAATCAACTTGGGGGTAAATGGGGGCTTTTACAGACCGTTGCCGATGTTTTAAAGCTTTTGATTAAGGAAGACACCATACCGAAAAAAGCGGATAAACCGCTGTATATATTAGCTCCCGTGATCGCCTTTGCTCCGGCTTTCATGGTCCTGGCGACCTTGCCTTTCACAGAAGCTTTTCAATTTGCGGATATAGGTGTCGGCCTCCTTTATTATGTGGCGGTATCGGGCATATCGACGATTGGCATCGTGACCGCTGGATGGGCATCCAACAATAAGTATTCTTTGATTGGCGGGATGCGCGCGGCGGCACAAATGATTTCATATGAAATCCCGCTTGTCATGTCAGTAGTGGGAATCGTCCTTTTGACGGGGAGCCTAAACCTGAACGAAATAGTTGCCGCTCAGGATAAAGTTTGGTTCATTTTCCTTCAGCCCATTGCATTCTTCGTATTCTTTATCGCATCGGTGGCCGAGTTGAATCGGGTACCTTTTGATCTTCCAGAAGCGGAATCAGAGCTCGTTTCAGGCTACCATGTCGAGTATTCCGGCTTTCGTTGGGCTTTCTTTATGTTATCGGAATATGTCTATATGTTTGCAATGGCTACGTTAACCACTGTATTATTTTTAGGTGGATGGAATTCTATACCGTTTATGGATTTTATTCCAGGAGCCATCTGGTTTGGCTTGAAGTTTAGTCTTGTCTTTTACGTATTGGTTTGGATTCGCGTTACGTTTCCACGGATAAGAGTGGACCAATTGATGGAGTTTGGTTGGAAGGTCTTGTTGCCCGTAGCGTTAGCCAATATATTTTTGACTGCGCTTTTCAAAGAACTATTCAAACTATTTTAGACGTTAAAGATTTTCAGAAAGTGGGGGATCCATATGCTGGGGTTAGCAAAAGGTCTAACGTACACGCTGAAGAACCTGACCCGGAAAAAGGTGACGTATGACTATCCGAATGAGCCACTGCCACTCCCTGATCGGTTCCGGGGAATTCAAAAATTTTATCCTGAAAAGTGTATTGTTTGTAATCAGTGCGTGACGATTTGTCCGACGGATTGCATTCAGTTAACGGGAAAAAGACATCCAGATCCTACGAAAAAAGGAAAGATCATCGATACCTATGACATCAATTTTGAAATATGCATTTTATGCGATTTATGCACGGAGGTTTGTCCGACCGAAGCAATCGTGATGACGAACGAATTTGAACTGGCTGAGTATAGCCGGGATCAGTTATTTAAAAATCTGGAGTGGTTGGATGAGAATGATGAGAATATTCGAAAGGTGAATAAGGTATGAGTGTGTCTGGTGAATTACTTGCTTTTATCGGCTTGGCAACCGTCGCGATAGTGGGCGGGGTACTGCTGATTACGTTAACGAAAGTGGTGCACATGGTGGTTGCACTGGTCTTTACATTCCTAAGCATTGCAGGCATTTACTTGCTTTTATCGGCGGAATTTGTCGCTGTCGTACAAATCCTCATCTATTCCGGGGCGATTACGATCGTGATGCTGTTTGGAATCATGCTGACGCGCCATCATGAAAAGGAGGAACCGGCAAAGGACGGTTGGCGAAAGTTCTTTTTGATCTTAGGAATTGCCGGCTTTGCCTTAGTGGTTTATCTAGGCATTTACAACCTGGATATACCGGTTCAGCCATCGACCCTGCATGAGGAAAATACGAAACAAATCGGAATCGAGCTGTTCTCAAAGTATGTGATTCCATTTGAAGTGCTTTCCGTGCTCCTGCTCGTCGCTTTGGTCGGTGCCATAGTCTTGGCAAAAAAAGATGATGAGGAAGAGGAGGGAGGAAAGTTATGACAGGTGTTCCCTTGTCTGCTTACCTCGTCTTGGCACTCGTTTTATTTTGCATCGGGCTATACGGTGCCTTGACGAAAAGAAATGCAGTTATTGTTTTGATATCGATTGAACTGATGCTGAATGCCGCGAATGTCAATCTGGTTGCCTTCAGTAAATTTGGGGTAACTCCGTCTATTACGGGTCAGGTGTTTTCATTATTTACGATTACAATCGCTGCAGCCGAAGCGGCTGTGGGGCTAGCCATTTTAATGGCTCTGTACCGAAATCGAAAAACAGTCAATGTGGATGAAATGGATACGATGAAGCATTGACGGTTCATACAAATGAAGGTATGAAGAAGGGGATTTGATACGATGATGGAGAATGCTTGGGTCATACCGATCCTTCCACTCGTCTCGTTCGTGTTACTGCTTTTATACGGTAGACGGTGGCGGGAAAAAGGCGCCTATATTGGAATACTGTTCACACTCACATCGTTCATTTTATCTGTAATCGTTTTGGTGGAACGGCTGCAGGGACCTACTTATAAGATGGCGATGGATTGGCTTTCTATCAGTGGGACGCAACTCACGGCAGGATTTGAAATCAATCAGCTGAATGCCTTGATGCTTGTGGTCGTATCTCTGGTGAGTCTGCTTGTTCAAATTTATTCGGTGGAATACATGAAAGGGGAAGAGCGGTTTTCCACTTTCTATGCTTACCTTGGTTTCTTTACCTTTTCCATGCTTGGGCTTGTCATAGCACCGAATTTACTGCAGCTATATATCTTCTGGGAGCTTGTTGGAGTTGGCTCATTCCTATTAATCGGATTTTATTTTCATAAACAGGAAGCAAAGCTCGCTGCAAAAAAGGCATTTATCATGACCAGGATTGGCGATGTGGGGCTTCTCATTGGAATTATTCTATTATTCTGGGAAACTGGAAGCTTCGAATATGGGGATATTTTCTCAGCTGTTCAAACGGGGGAAATCTCGATGGGAAGGTTGACGCTAATCGCCATTCTGATTTTTATCGGGGCTGTCGGAAAATCCGGACAGTTTCCACTTCACACATGGCTTCCTGACGCGATGGAAGGGCCCACACCGGTCTCCGCTTTGATCCATGCGGCAACTATGGTAGCGGCAGGCGTTTACTTGGTAGCCACGATGTTTCCTCTGTTTCTTGCAAGTTCGGCAGCTATGCAGGTCGTAGCCGTGACGGGTGGCTTTACCGCGATCTTCGCCGCTAGCATTGCTCTCGTCCAAAAAGACGTGAAGCGAGTGCTGGCCTACTCAACCATCAGCCAGCTTGGATTCATGATGCTGGCGTTGGGCACGGCGGGGTATGTCGCAGGGGTGTTTCATTTAATGACCCATGCTTTCTTTAAAGCTTTGCTGTTCTTGGCAGCAGGTAGTGTTATTCATGCTTTACATACACAAGATGTAGAAAAAATGGGTGGGATATGGAAGAAGTTGAAGGTAACGGGTCCGTTGTTCCTAATTGGTACGCTCTCGATATCGGGGTTTCCCCTTTTATCAGGATTTTTCAGTAAGGATGAAATCTTGATGTCGGCCTGGGGGAATGGGAGCTACTTTCTATTCACGCTCGCTTTGATTGCCTCCTTTTTGACGGCCTTTTATATGTTCCGTTTGTTTTTCATGATTTTCGCCGGAGAATCAAGAGGTCCTGCCAATCAAGTCGAAGATCCTTCTTCTTTCATGTTGGTTCCAATGATGGTCCTTGCGGTGCTTGCCGTGCTCAGCGGATATATACAAACTCCATGGTTTGGGGCCTTTCTTGGAGACTGGCTCATCGATGGAAATGAATCGCTGTTAGGCGTCAGTCATCATGAGGGACCGGTTTGGATCATGTTGTTAGCCATTCTCGTTTCAATTGCTGGTATATTCCTGGCGTATCTCATCTACGTAAAAAGGGCGCTATCACGGAGTTGGCTGGTGGGAGAGGACTCCATGATATATAGAGTTTTAGATAATAAGTACTTCATAGATGAGATGTACTACTTTACCGTAGGCTATCTTACCAGAGGCCTTAGCTTGTTTCTATCTTATATGGAAAAGTTCATTATCGGAGGATTGGTGTCCACAGTGAGTAACTCCATAGAAGGTTTAGGGAAAATGGGGGCTAAACTTCAAACGGGACAGGTACAGCAATATGGCGTTATAGCCTTTCTCGGACTTGCGGTTCTGATGGTCATCTTTGCGTTCACTGGGGGGTATTTAAGATGAACGGATACTTACTCACATTGTTGGTGGCTTCCCCGCTGCTTGGTATGGTGATGGTGGCCCTCATGCCTAGGACCGAGGAAAGGACCATTAAGCAATTTGGTTTCTTTGGGACACTGCCGCCCCTTATACTGACGTTATTTTTACTTGTACAGTACTATTCAGGGATAGCACTCTCTTCTTTTGACATCAAGGTGAACTGGATTCGATTTGGGAATCTTTCGATGTATGACCCAAATTTATTCGCGGTGAATTTTGAATTGGGTCTGGATGGTTTAACCCTCGTCTTTCTATTGTTGACGACAATCATTTCCTCTTTGGCGGCCCTGGCATCCTTTTCCATAAAGAGGGAGTGGAAAGGGTATTACCTATTATTTTTACTTTTAGAGATTGGGATGCTTGGCGTCTTTACGGCGGAAAACCTCATCTTGTTTTTCATCTTCTTTGAAATGACCTTGGTCCCGACGTTCTTCTTGATTGGCAAGTGGGGATATCTTGAGAAAGAAAAAGCTTCTTATCAGTTTTTGATCTATAACGGAATAGGATCGGCCATTTTATTGGTGGTGATTCTGATATTGTTCGCCCGGACAGGTACGACGAATATCGCGGCTTTGACACAGATGATGACAATGGGTGGTGTATCTCTATTCGCACCGGTTTCCGACTCGATGAAATATGGACTATGCTTGGCCCTCCTGATTGCTTTTGCCATTAAACTGCCCATGTTTCCCTTCCATACTTGGATGGTGCGGGTTCATGCCGAGGCGCCACCATCGATTGTCATGATCCATGCAGGGATTCTCTTGAAGATAGGCGCTTACGGAATCATCCGGTTTGGAATGGGAATCTTTCCAGACCAATATCAAACGCTTGCCTCCATCATTGTTCTCTTTGGGGTCATCAGCTTGTTGTATGGTGCCTTCTTAGCGTTAGTGCAGACAGATTTCAAGCTTGTTTTAGCCTATTCGTCCGTTTCACATATGGGAATCGTGATGATGGGGCTTGGTGCCTTGAATGAAGCGGGTTTGCAGGGGGCTATTTTTCAAGTGGTATCACACGGGTTGATTGCCGCTTTCCTATTCTTTTTGGTTGCTGTGTTGTATGAACGGACAGGTACGACGGTGCTTAACCGGCTTGGAGGCCTAGCCAAGTCGATGCCGCTCTTTTCCGGATTTCTGCTGGCCGGGGGGATGGCTTCTCTTGGTTTGCCGGGCATGTCAGGGTTCATCAGTGAATTCATGGCCTTCCTGGGCCTATTTAAGAGCCAGCCGGTGCTTGCTGCAATTGGCGCCATCGGTCTCATCTTAACAGCTATCTACGTCTTGAGGGCTGTCCTGACGATGACATTCGGCAAGGATAATAGCTTAATAGAGAAAGAGATATATGATCTTAAGGGTAAGGAAATGGTACCGACGGCAGTGCTTCTCGGCTTAATTATAGCAATCGGTATATATCCGAATCTACTCGGCAGGCCTCTTCAAGGAACGATTGACGCAATCATGCTAGCCGTAGGGGGGCGATGAAGATGGATTGGAATACGATGCTTTCATATCATTGGGGAGCGATGATGCCGGAATTCGTCATCCTTGGAACGGCGATGGCCCTTTCCATATTGGACTTATTCTGGCCGAAGCATTTTAATCGGAGAAAGCTGGCCTGGTTGGCCCTTACCGGTATCATACTGGCCTTTTTCTCCTTGATAAGTTTGTTTTCTTTTGAAACGGTAAGTATCTTATCCGATACTTTTCGGTTAGATTCTTTTGCAAAAGCGTTTAAGCTAATCTTACTGTTAGGAGCGGGGTTAATCATCCTGCTTGCAGAGAGCTATGAGCCCAAGGAAGGGTTGAAGGAGCATCGCGGGGAATTTTATTATCTGTTCCTGGCGGCGTTGCTTGGAGCAATGATCATGACATCAAGTGGGGACTTGATCACGTTATTTGTTGGCCTGGAGTTGCTATCACTTTCTTCCTATATATTATCGGGCATACGTAAACAAAATACGAAGTCCAATGAAGCGGCCATGAAATACGTAATTAATGGAGGAATCTCTACAGCCATCACTCTGTTTGGCATGAGTTATTTGTATGGTGTGACGGGATCGGTGAATCTGGGGGAAATGAGCCGAACGATGGCAGGCATGACAGATGGTCAACTGCTCTACATTACGGGGCTCGCTTTCTTCATGGTTTTCATCGGTTTATCTTTTAAAATTGCCGCTACCCCCTTTCACATGTGGGCTCCGGATGTTTACGAAGGGGCGCCTACGCCCGTCACCGCCTTTTTAAGCGTCATCTCGAAAACAGCTGGATTTGTAATCCTTCTGCGTATTTTTCTCTCCTTATTCTTGACTGCACCTGGGGATACTCTCGGGGCATTCGACTTTTTCGAGAAAAACAGTGGATATATCGCTTTAGTGTCAGCGGTGACGATGATCGTAGGGAATGTGATTGCATTAAGACAGCAAAATTTAAAACGGTTATTCGCTTATTCGAGTATCGCCCATGCAGGATACCTTCTTGTAGCCGTAACCACATTGGGCGGCGGGTACTTCTTGATGGATACAGTCTGGTTTTACTTACTTGCTTATACACTGATGAACATTGGTGCTTTTGCAATTATTCAAGTGCTCTCGATCCGAAGCGGTTCAGAGGACATCAGTATCCTTGCGGGGCTAGGGAAGAAGTCACCATATCTGGCCATAGCCTTTACTGTGTTTATCCTCTCATTGGCAGGCATTCCGGGAACGGCAGGCTTTATTGGCAAACTGAATATCTTTCTCGGCGCTTTCATTACGGAACCGGGATATTATGTCCTTGCAGGAATCATGATTGCGGCAACAATCGTGTCCTATGTCTATTACTTTGGATTATTGGTCCAAGTCTTTTTCCGGCCGGACCATTCCGGTAAGTTAATAAAGGTGCGTTCGGGTTTGTCCATCGTTATAATGGTTTGTATAGGCGGCACGATCCTATTTGGATTAGCTCCTAATCTTGCCTTTGATTTCCTGCATAACCATTTTGGGGATTTTAAAGACTTTATTTCAAGTGAGTGATATAATGCCTTTATCAGAGGCTGGTTCCAATGGATACAGTCTCTGTCTTTCAATTCTGAAAGATTTTTCACGATTTTTCCTTTTAAATTCCAAATTTAAAGGGGATTTGTGATAGAATGAAAGATGGGTGTCTTTTAGGAGGTATGTACATGTTTTCAACAATGGGACAGCAGGCCTTGCTGGGTATCATTTCCCACTTGTTCTTCATCGCAGTTACATGGTGGGCTCTGCAGGCTTTACATTTTGATAAGATATTAAGATCCAATTCGGTCATTAAGGCTAGGGTACTTTATATTTTATTGACGGTGGCCATTGGTTCTGTTGTGAGTGATTTCTTCCTTGACTACCTAGGACTTGCTAACCAACTTCCATATATGTTTAGCGATGATTAAATAAGCTATAAGATTTCATGTATAGCAAAATATGATTCTTCTTGTATTCGCCATTATTCTACTGATTTTTATAGCATTAGCAGAAAGCATCATCAAATGTCAGGAAATGAAAAGTATGAACTCTCCTTTTTTGGAAATAATGCTTTAAAGGGGAGGGATTTAACATGTTTGCAGAGAGTAAAAAAATGTTATTATACATAGTAATTCTTGGTTTGACGGTGTTTTTAATTGGGAATAGTACAATTGTGGCAAAAGGCAAAGCCGATATAGTGAAATTGGTGGAGCTACTGCAACAAGATAAAGCGGTAAACATAGGAGATTGGTCTGTGTACGCGCGCGAGAAAAATAAAGAGATCACAACTAAACAAGAGTTTGAAAGAGAAGTGATCGCATTAAAACGAAAATATCCTCAATTTGATTGGAACCGGGAAGACGGCGCTTCCGCACAGAAGGCTGAGGCGTTACTTTACCATGCCGATTCGGGCCTGACGGAGTCTATTAAATTGATGACAACCGAGGATGAATCTGATAAAGTTACCTATGTCATTTACGAAGTCAAGGGACAAGAATGGAAGGAAGGCTACCCTGCTTACTTTACCAGTACGTACCAAAATAGAGTGAATGACATATTTAAGGGAACTCCTTCAATTTTTTCTTGTATTACGGGGTCTATCAATGATAATATGGATTCGATTTTAAACTCTAAAACCGAAAGCCTGTTAGATAAGTTCCAAGCGAGGGAAATTGAGAGTGTGCATGAAACAAACTTTACATCTATATCTGCACATTCAACTTTGTTTAAACAACCTTTGACTAAAGAAAAATTAAATTTGCAGTTTGGGCTACGGACAGAAGGATTGGGTGACCGGACGAACTTTGTAATTGGCACACCAATCATAACGTTTGAATATTAATATAGAGAAAATGGACGCGGAGGGGAATACTTTTGGAAAAAATCATCGTCCGCGGCGGCAACAGGCTTAGCGGGACAGTTAAAGTAGAAGGTGCTAAAAACGCCGTTTTGCCAGTTATCGCTGCAACATTATTAGCAAGTGATGGGAAAAGTATCATTAAAGACGTTCCTACGCTCTCCGATGTATATACAATCAACGAAGTATTGCGCAACTTAAACACAGATGTTGCCTTTCAAGATAATCAAGTAACTGTAGATGCATCAAGAGAGTTATTAGACGAAGCACCATTTGAATATGTACGTAAAATGAGAGCTTCCGTTTTAGTAATGGGATCATTATTAGCAAGGAATGGCCGGGCCCGCGTTGCTTTACCGGGTGGTTGTGCCATCGGTTCCCGTCCTATCGATCAGCATTTAAAAGGCTTTGAAGCGATGGGAGCAAAAGTGAAGGTCGGCAATGGTTTCATTGACGCTGAGGTAGATGGAAGACTTAAGGGAGCAAGAGTGTATCTTGATTTCCCAAGCGTAGGTGCCACTGAAAATATCATGATGGCAGCGACACTTGCTGAAGGTACGACTATTCTGGAAAACGTGGCGAAAGAGCCTGAAATCGTGGACCTAGCTAATTTCCTTAATAAAATGGGTGCCAAAGTTAAAGGCGCTGGTACGGGTACATTGAAAATCGAAGGTGTCCATAAATTATATGGTGCTGAACATTCAATTATACCTGACCGCATCGAGGCTGGAACATTTATGACTGCTGCTGCACTTACTGGTGGTAACGTTCTTGTTCAAGGTGCCGTTCCTGAACATCTTACGTCCCTCATTGCCAAAATGGAAGAGATGGGTGTTACGATCATCGAAGAACAAGATGGATTGCGTGTAATCGGTCCTAAAACCTTGAAGGCCATTGATATTAAAACAATGCCCCATCCTGGTTTCCCGACTGATATGCAATCACAGATGATGGCATTATTATTGCGTGCTGAAGGAACAAGTATGATCACGGAGACCGTCTTCGAGAACCGTTTCATGCATGTTGAAGAATTCCGTCGCATGAATGCCAATGTTAAAATAGAAGGTCGTTCGGTTATTGTTAACGGGCCAACCAACCTTCAAGGTGCAGAAGTTTCTGCCACTGACTTGCGTGCTGCTGCTGCGCTTATCCTGACTGGATTGGTTGCAGAGGGCATTACCCGTGTTACAGAATTAAAGCATCTTGACAGAGGATACGTGAATTTCCATGGTAAATTAGCATCATTGGGTGCTGATGTGGAACGTATTAATGAAGAGGTTCCAGCAGAAACGAAAATAGCGGATTTGAACGCTTAAGAGTACTTATTAAAACCCATTCGGGCTTCATTCCTTGAAGCCCGAATGGGTTTTTTGTTGTGTGCTGGGATAAAGAAAGCTAACCTGGGCACCTGACACTTTTCTATTCATAAAAGCTTGTCCTTCGACATACATTTATCATGTAGAGAAACCTGCTGGATTTAGTTTGTAAAAAAGCAGAGAACAAGTGTAGGGAGGCCCAGGAATTTGAAAGCAATGAAACCTGTGATTGTACTATCCATAGCTGTAGCATTCGTCATTATCATGATTCCAGCAGTGCTTGTGCTTCCGTTTTCCAATGATGTAACAAGTGGGGAGTTAGCTGAACAATTAGAGAAAAAAGAGAAGGAAGAAGGAAAAGAAGTGGCTGCAAATAAAATGAGTTCCATTGATGTGGCCGTGTACCGGACGGCTACCCAAAAGATTCAAAAGCTTCCACTTGAAACATATCTATCTGGTGTTGTGGCAGCAGAGATGCCTGCGGACTTTGAGGAAGAAGCGTTGAAGGCGCAAGCATTGACGGCAAGGACCTACATCGTGAATCAGTTGATGAGCAATAATCGCCGGGGGTTGCCAAAAGGAGCTGATGTAGGGGATACGGTAATGCATCAAGTGTATAAGAATGATAACGAGCTGAAGAAGCAGTGGGGCTCTGATTATAAATGGAAAATGAAAAAGATAGATAAAGCCATTAAGGCAACGGAAGGCAAGATATTGACCTATGATGGAAAACCGATCACCGCCACTTTCTTTTCGACAAGCAATGGGTATACGGAGAACTCCGAGGAATATTGGCAAGCAGAGTTTCCCTACTTGAAAAGCGTGTCTAGCCCATGGGATAAAGAATCGCCGAAATTCTATAATAAGATGGTGGTCGATGCGGGAGATTTCGAGAGAAAGTTAGGAGTGAGTTTATCATCGGGGACGACAATCGGTACAGTCGTTCAAAGGACAACCGGAAATCGAGTGGCTCTAGTTGAAATTGGAGGGAAGAAATTGACGGGTATGCAAATCCGGGAAAAACTCGGGTTGAATTCCTCCGACTTTGATTGGGAGCGTCAAGGGAATCAAATCGTCATTACGACAAAAGGATATGGTCATGGAGTGGGAATGAGTCAGTATGGTGCCAATGGGATGGCCCGGGAAGGGAAAAACTATGAAGACATCGTGAAGTATTATTACAAAGGCGTCAAAGTACAGTCCTCAAGTAAGTGGATCAATACCATGACAGCAAAAAAATGAGAGTAGGGGTTTTCCCAGCTCTCATTTTTTTGCGCCGAATTTTTCTAGTAGGGTCAGAAAGCCTCGTTTATGCTTGAAGTAGTGATACTGCACATGAAAATAGACAGCGAGCACGCCAATGATGTCCTTCGCCACATCAATCAAGGATGCAGAGCGGTATGGGATGAATGACTGGTGATATTCATCAACGATACCGTATAGACCGGCAACGAATGCAGCTACCAAACTAAATCCAGGCTTCAACTTATGATGAACAGCAAGTGCAGAAACGAATAATATGTACAAAATCGCAAATTCGACTAAATGGAGCGCCTCTTTAATGAATCGATCCACTGTTGAGGACGGGAGGTCAAGGATGATGTCGTCAGGTTTACTCGACATTATCCAAATAGCAATCATGTAAAGAAAAGGTAGAATCGTTACTAAGATTTTAATGGTCTTTTTCATCAATTAAACATCCTTCAATAGCAAGATACCAAACATTTTACCATTCTACGAATAAAATCGGATTCTTTTTCATAAAATAAATCTAAAATTTTTTTCACTCGAATGTATATAATCTTGGCAAAATGTTCAGAATGGTTGCTGAGGTGATTAATATGAGAGAGGAAGAAAAAAGACCAACTTCCAAAATCCAACGAATACTCAAAAAGCGTTGGGCATTATCAGCAATCTATATCGCAAGTGCAGCCTTAATCTTAGCCGCGGCCTTTTTATTACAAAATAGTTTTGATGATTCAGCTAAGGACGAGAAAAAGGATTCAGCTGAAACAGGAAAAAACTATGATCAGCCTTCAGTCGAAGTGAATAGTGATCTGGAAACCGTTAAGATGCCTGTAGCCAATGCCGATAAAACGGTCATCAAAAAACAATTCTATGACGTGAATGCAGATGAGAAGGCACAAGAAGATGCGTTGGTCTTCTACAACAATAGATATGAGCAGAATAAAGGGATCGACATTGCAATGGAAGATGGAAAATCTTTCGATGTGAAAGCATCATTGAGCGGTAATGTATCGAAAGTACAGGAAGACGCTCTACTTGGCAATTTGATTGAAGTTGAGCATGAAGATGGCGTCGTTACTCGTTATCAATCTGTTAAGGATATCAAGGTTGCCGTTGGGGACAAAGTGAAACAAGGACAAGCTATCGCAACTTCAGGCAAAAGCCAAATCAATGAAGAGGCAGGCGTTCACGTTCACTTCGAAATCAGAAAAGACGACATCGCGTTGAATCCAGTTGATTTTATTGAAAAGCAAGCATCCGCTATACAAACAGCAACTGAAGAAACAGAAGGTAACAAGGATGATTCAGCAGGCAAAGAAGAAGCACCTGCTTCCGAGGGTTCTGAAAAAGGGACAGAGGAATCACCAGCAACGGGCGAATCTGATGCAGGCACTGAGCTAGAAAGTGGCACTGAAGATGATAACTCCACCCCAGCTGAAGATTCTACCGAGAAAAGCGATTCTTTGGAAGATTCATTAAAGGAAGCAAATTAATCACAATAAAAAATTCAAATACAATCAAAACATAAACCATGAGCGTTAAGAAGTACAACAACTGAAAATTTGGTAAAAAGAGGGCCGTTCAATTTGAACGGCTCCCTTTTTTAATTTCAGGGAAAAAGTGGAATATGTGAGAAAAAGTCTGAGTATCTGACATATTTCTCGGGAAATAATGCAGTTACTGGAAAAGGAACGGCAGAATATTGATAAATAAAACGAAACGCCCTGTCCATTAGGCATATATTCTTAACCAAGCTAATAAGATGTTATAAACCATGCAAAGAGAGTGTTTGAGGTGAGGGGTCGTTTATTACAAATAATCTAATAGTTGATCATTCTATCTTTCATTGTTTATAAGACAGGGGTATTCGATTCGAAAAATACGAATCTCATTTCACACTTCTCACATCCAATTTGGGGAGGTCGAGTGGTGTGCACGATTACATCAAAGAAAGAACTATCAAGATAGGCAAGTATATCGTGGAAACTAGAAAAACGGTCCGCGTCATTGCAAAAGAATTCGGTGTCTCTAAAAGTACAGTCCATAAAGATTTAACGGAGAGGCTTCCGGAAATTAATCCTGAATTGGCTAACGAAGTGAAGGATATATTGGATTACCATAAATCCATTCGTCACCTTCGGGGTGGAGAAGCGACCAAGCTCAAATATAAACGGTCAGAAAAAGAAGAAGAAATCGCTAAGTAAATCACAAATGCATTCCGGAAATTGGAAATGATTCCAAGGAATTAGGGTAAAGACAAAGGATGGCATATAAACATGTCCTTTTCTACACCTAAGTCAGGAACCTCCAACCCGGAATTTTTTTATGGATTAATTTTGTTAATATGGAAATCCTTTATATATCTATGTTAAATAGGATAATCCGGGGCAGGTTTCGTTTTTATTTGTATTTCATACTTCTTCTTGACAAGACGATATGGTAAAATAAACAATTAGGACAGAATTAGGTTTTATGTGAGGATATTCAAGGAGGATTTAAGAAATGTTTGCTAGAGATATTGGGATAGATCTTGGAACAGCCAATGTTCTAATACATGTCAAAGGTAAAGGAATAGTGTTAAATGAGCCTTCGGTAGTAGCCATTGATAAGAATACGAACCGTGTTCTTGCTGTTGGTGATGAGGCTCGTAAAATGGTAGGCCGGACACCAGGAAACATTGTTGCAATTCGCCCTCTAAAAGACGGTGTCATTGCTGACTTCGATGTAACGGAAATGATGCTTAAGCATTTTATAAATAAGTTAAATGTGAAAGGCTTTCTTTCTAAGCCACGGATTTTGATTTGCTGTCCAACAAACATCACGAGTGTTGAACAAAAGGCAATCAAAGAGGCTGCTGAAAAAAGTGGCGGGAAAAAAGTATTCCTTGAAGAAGAACCTAAAGTGGCTGCAATCGGTGCTGGCATGGATATTTTCCAACCAAGCGGTAACATGGTCGTGGATATTGGCGGTGGTACAACGGATATCGCGGTTCTTTCAATGGGAGATATCGTTACGTCTTCTTCGATCAAAATGGCCGGTGATAAATTCGATAATGAAATCTTACACTACGTTAAACGTAAGTATAAGCTCCTAATCGGTGAACGTACAGCTGAAAATATCAAAATGCAGGTTGCGACGGTATTCCCAGGTTCACGCAATGAAGAAATTGATATACGCGGACGTGATATGGTTTCAGGCTTACCTAGGACCATCTCCGTTAACTCGGAAGAAATCGAGGAGGCGCTGCGTGAACAAGTCTCCGTTATCGTACAAGCTGCCAAAGCCGTGCTTGAACGGACACCACCAGAACTTTCTGCTGATATTATTGACCGTGGCGTGATATTAACAGGTGGTGGAGCATTGCTTCATGGCATCGACCTGCTTTTAGCAGAAGAACTTAAAGTCCCTGTACTCGTTGCAGAGCATCCAATGGATTGCGTAGCGATTGGAACGGGAATCATGTTAGATAATATGGATAAATTGCCAAGGCGCAAATTCAATTAAAAAAAAGCGGCCGTAAAAAGCTGCATTATAAGATAAGGGTCTAAGGTTCAGACACACATGAAGCATAGTGAAAGTCCGTGCAGTTCTAGTACTGATGAGCAATAGACCCTATTCTTTTAGTTTGGAACTTTAACACTATTCCTTTAAATTTGACCTATCCTAAAACAAGAAATGAATGATTCTGGACCAAGCATTTATTTTCCCCTTAAATACAGACGATTATATCCGATAAGATACATATAGGAAATGAACGGAATACTTTTGTGGAATGAGGAGTGAAATAAAATGTTAAGAGGTTTTTATACAGCCGCTTCTGGAATGCTTACACAGCAAAGACGCACAGAAATGCTAACGAATAATATCTCCAATGCGAATACAACCGGGTTTAAAGCCGATCAAACCAGTGTACGGTCTTTTCCGGAAATGTTACTTGGCAATATGCAGCGTAATGCAATACCTACCGAAAATAATTTAAGCGTGCCCAAGTTATCGCAAGTGGGCAGTCTTAGTACAGGCGTTTATGTACAAGAAGCGAGTCCATTGTTCACGCAAGGGACCCTTGAAGAAACGGAGCTTAGTACCGATATTGCCTTAGCAGATGAAAATCTTCCCATCAATGAGGAAACGGGGAAGGCCGGGTCGGTCCTTTATACCGTCCAAGATAAAGACGGGCAAATGCGTTATACAAGGGACGGCAGTTTCACTCTGGATGGTCAAGGCTATTTGACGAATTCTAAAGGCTATTATGTTTTGGACGAGAACCATGAACGGATACAGCTTGAGAATGATCGCTTCACCGTGACCGAAAAGGGAATGATCTTTGAAGGCAATAATCAAGCGGCCCGCCTTGGCATCGGTTATGCAGACGACCCCACTAAACAGCTCGTGAAAGATGGCGAAGGGTTATATAGGGCTGTCGATAATGAATTGCCCAATGCGTATGCAGCAGAAGGATTGACCTTCTCCACGAAACAAGGTTTCCTTGAGGGATCTAATGTCGATCAATCGAGGACGATGACGGAAATGATGTCGGCGTACCGATCTTTTGAAGCGAATCAAAAAGTACTTCAAGCTTATGATAAGAGTCTCGATAAAGCGGTTAATGAAGTGGGGAAACTCTAATTACGGATTTGTAGAAGGAATCTTTAGGAAATTTGAACAGTAAGGGGAATGTCTATGAATCGAACGATGTTATCCGCGACGAATACACTCAACCAAATTCAAAGTCAAATTGATCAGATCAGCAATAATATTGCTAATGTGGATACCACGGCTTATAAAAAGACGCAAACCAGCTTTAGTGATATGTTAACCCAAAGTTTTAATAATCAGCCGAGTGAGACGAAGGAAATCGGAAGACTGACCACACCGGGCATTCGTCAGGGAACGGGTGCCAAATTAAATCCATCCCAAATCGTGCTGACACAAGGTTCGCTAAAGAATACCGATCGCAACCTGGATGTGGCATTGACGAAGGAAGATCTATTTTTCACGGTAAACGTACAGGATGACGGAGGGACCAACACTCGTTTAACGAGAGATGGCGCTTTTTATCTTTCTCCTAACGAGGCGAACCCAGATCAAATGATGCTCGTTAACTCAGCTGGACATCAAGTCCTTGATGAATATGGGAATCCGATTCTAATTGATGGCAGCATCAAAGATATTAAGGTTTCGGAAGAAGGTTTATTGAATGTGGATACAGAAGAATATGGAGAGCGAAGCTTCGGTCTTGGTATCGTTTCTGTAAAAAAACCGCAATTCCTGGAACAATTGGGGGGGAATCTGTTGGGGCTCCCGGGCAACCTCGGTGAATTGGGTGTTGCGGAAGACGACATCATGACGCTATTGACGGGGGATGACCGTACGGAAATCGCAGTGAAACAAGGTTCACTTGAATCATCAAACGTCGATCTATCAAAAGAGATGACGGATTTGATCAATGCCCAACGTCAATATCAATTTCAATCCCGGGCGATAACGATGGCCGATCAAATGGGTGGACTGATTAATGGGATTCGGTAAGCGCGATAGGGTATAAAATCATGGCTTTAGGTTTCATATTGAAGCGTTTTTCATTATACTTTAGCAAAGAGGACCGTTGACGCTCATTCATTTTGACATGGCATGTGATTTGATGCTTCTATTTATGTATAAGCCAAGACGCTTTTATTCGGCGAGTTTTCTGAAAAAAGGAGCTTTTGTATGGGTATGGAACAAAAAAGTGTAATGAGACAAGAAGTGAGTGAAGAGGTCAAGGAAGCAAAAACAACGCAACCGAACCGAAGAATCAAGGTCCGGCTTTTGCCGATCTGGCTGCGTTTACTTATGATCATCGGATTGATATTCATCGCTTTACTTGCCGGTTCACTAATAGGCTATAGTGTGATTGGCGGAGGGCAGGCAACGGATGTTTTCAAGAAATCCACATGGACCCATATCATCGATATTGTAAATGAAGATGCATAGAAATAGTCTGTCGACGCAGTTGCCACCGTTTTAGAAAATTTCAATTGGCAACAACATGCCTCTTCCCTATGTAAGGGAGGGGCGAGTTTTCGTTAAAAGTAGGCAATATCATTATTAGGAGGAAAAGCCATGTTAGATATTACGCAGATAAAGGACATCATCCCCCATCGTTACCCTTTTTTATTAGTTGACCGGATTATTGAAGTGGAAGATGGGAAAAGAGCTGTAGGATTAAAAAATGTATCAGCCAATGAAGAATTTTTCAATGGCCACTTTCCGGATTACCCTGTTATGCCGGGTGTATTGATTGTGGAGGCGTTAGCGCAAGTAGGTGCTGTAGCTGTATTGAAACAAGAAGAATTTAAAGGGCGGCTGGCCTTTTTTGCAGGAATCGATAACTGTCGTTTCAAGCGCCAGGTAAAACCGGGAGATCAACTCCGCCTCGAAGTAGAAATTATTCGGTTAAGGGGATCGGTTGGTAAAGGAAAAGCGGTCGCAACAGTAGATGGCGAAGTTGCCTGTGAAACGGAAATCATGTTCGCTTTTGGAGATAAATAAGCTTAAAAGGGCTAAATATGGACATTTTGAGCAAGAATGTTTAAGAAGAACGAATTAGGTGTACATAATACATATACGATGCAGCTGATAGCTACAATGATTGCAGTTAGTTGTGTACAACCATTTTTTCTCCCTTTGATGCCGGACATTTATGTCCGGCATCTTTTATATGCAGAAGTTCAAGCATATTTTACTAATTAAAAATAAGGCGCAAGTTATTTTTACATTCGGGCAAAATACTAAATGATAAAGAATGAAGGGAGGTTACCTACTCATGATGAAGAAAAGACTTTATGCGCTAATCGGGGGATCTTTGATGTCTGCCATGTTCCTTGCTGGATGTGGAAATGATGATGACAACAATCCTGCACCCGAGAATGACAACATGATCGAAGAAAATCAAAATGATGGTGTCGATGATAACGGAGGCACTGGAAACGATAATAACAATCTTGATACGGATAACGACGGTATGATCGAAAATGATGATACGATGAATGGCGATGACAATAACAATACAACGAACAACAACAATGATTCCGATGATTTAATTGAAGATGCTGAGAAAAAAGGCAAAGATAACAAATAAAAGGCATATAAAGAGGACTGGCTTAGCAATGGCGGGTGTAATTCCCTTCAGCTAAGCCAGTTTTTTATTTTATGGACGATTTATAGGTGGCCAGTTTAGGTCTGGATTTAATTTTTTTCTTGAATTCCCTGATTAAATCCTCGCCCTCCAAGCCTTTATAGACTAAATCCTCAAGAAGAAGTTCTGCATATTTTGTGTGGTTTTTTTTGATATGGCCGACAAATAAAAGGCTATAGTGACCATCGACTTTTTTAATGGTGCGCAGGACGGTATCGAATAAAGCGGGTTCATTGTCTTTTTTCGTTATAACAGCCTGAATGGTCACTTCTCCATCAATATCAGGAAGTGAGGATGCAAACTCATGAAAATGTTTTTCTGCCACAAAGGCCTCTAGGAGCCACGAGCTGATATCATTTTCTTTATTAATGATGAGTCCATCGGCTAAGGGTATATCAATTAATCGTGAATCCTCTGTAACAATCTGTAGATAGATTAATTTGAAAGATTTCATTAAATACCTCCATTCCTTGCCTTTATGAAGAAGACAGTCAAATGCCCATTTATCCCTGTTAATTCCTTTTAAAGGTAATTATATCATACTAGAATATTTTGATTTTTTAAAATGATAAACCTAAAAATACGCTAAAAGTAAAAAAAAGTCCAAATTGATAGGTTTAAGCTTTTTAGTAAACAAGTTTTCTGCAAAAAAGAGTTATGGGTGTAATATAACGTTTTTTAAAGCTAAAATGAGTGGCATTCGTCCATTTTGTCGATTTCCCCTTTTTAAAAGAAAATCTTATGATTAAATCATGAAAGGAAAGGAGGAAGAAGATGATAAATCAGGTAACTCTTGTCGGACGATTGACGAAGGATCCCGAATTAAGGTATACGCCAGATGGCAAGGCGGTTTCCAATATTACTTTAGCTGTGAACCGTAATTTTCGTAGTAATGCAGGGGATTACGAGGCTGACTTTGTACACTGTACCCTTTGGAAAAGAACAGCCGAAAATACAGCACAATATTGTAAAAAAGGTTCGATTGTCGGGATTACGGGCAGAATTCAAACGAGGAGATATGACAACCAAGAGGGTAAAAAAGTATATGTCACCGAAGTTATTGCCGAGCTGGTTCAATTCATAGGGACTAAGCAACAGAATGATGGCAAGGCAAAGGAATTCGAACATATTGGTTTATAGCTTACTTGGAGGTGAAGCATGAGTGAAAAAAGTGGAATGCTTTCCAACGGGCAGAAGCGAAACCGACTCCTGTTCAGTTCGATGCAGGATAAGCAACGAGTAGAACAACTCATTGGTGACTTAATTGGGCATGTGGCCAAGACCCATGTCCAAACAAAAGAGAATGAAGATGAGTTGAAACACCTCAGGTTAAAAGTAGCCCAATTAGAATCGTATAACAAGTATTTACATGAACATAATGAAAAATTAGACAAAAGGGTTACAAATTTAGAGAAAGTTGGTGAATTATAAAAAGCGATACCCTTCGAAAAGTATACTAATAGTGGCAAGTCCCTGTTATTTTCCTATTTCCCCAAGCCGACTTGGCTTTTCCCCGCAAGTGTCCCCGAATCCCCTCATAAAAAGAATCAAAAGCTTGATTCTTCCCCTTTTTGGAATGACTGTACTTGTACAGTCATTCTTTTTATGAAGCTAATACTATAGAACTAAATAAAAAATATTATTCTGTTAAGTTAGAATTTTAAGAAAATATATTGTAAAATGTTAAGTTTGATGTAATAATAAACCAAATAATATTAAAAATGTAAAATATGGATATAAAGGAAGTGATATTATGAGTATTCCAATTATTGAAGTCAACGGGTTACGAACGAGTTTTCGTACTGACGATGGAGAGATTCCTGTCGTGAACTCCATCGATTTTCATATCAATCCTGGTGAGGTGTTAGGAATTGTCGGGGAATCGGGCTGTGGGAAAAGCGTAACCTCTTTGTCTATCATGGGGCTTGTGCCTTCGCCTACCGGTAAGGTAGAAGGGGAAATATTGTTTAAGGGAAGTAACATTGCCAACGCATCTGAAGCTAAAATGAGAAAGATTCGGGGAAATGAAATCGCTATGATCTTCCAGGAACCAATGACAAGCTTGAACCCTGTCTTCACAATTGGAGAACAATTGGTGGAGACACTTCGGATACATAGAAAATGGAATAAAAAACAGGCCCGCCAAAGAGCGGTCGAAATGTTGAAGTTGGTTGGGCTTGGACGAGCCGAAGAACTGATAGATGAATACCCTCATCAGCTTTCGGGCGGGATGAGACAGCGTGTCATGATTGCCATGGCCATGATTTGTGAGCCAAAGCTACTTATAGCGGACGAGCCTACCACGGCCTTGGATGTCACGATTCAAGCCCAGATTTTAGAATTGATGAAGAACCTGAACAAGGAGACAGATACAGCAATCATGATGATCACCCATGACCTTGGTGTAGTGGCACAAATGTGTGAGCGTGTCATAGTCATGTATGCCGGAAGGGTGGTCGAGGAGGGAAAAGTGCAAACGGTTTTTCAAAACCCGAAGCATCCGTATACGATTGGCCTCCTGCAATCGATTCCTGATATGCGCGTAAAGAAGGAACGGCTTTATTCAATTCCTGGAAATGTGCCAAAACCGGGAACGAGCAAACTTGGCTGCCAGTTTGCCCCTCGCTGTTCTCATGCGATGGAGCAATGCCTGAATGAAACCCCGTCTCTTCTGGCGTTTGATGGAGGGCAACAAGTGCGTTGTTGGCTGTACGAAGATGCGAAAGGAGCACCATTGCATGACTCAACCATTAGTTAAGGTAGAAAACCTGAAGAAGCATTTCCCAATCAAAGGGGGAGTGCTCGGTAAAACGATCGGCGAGGTGAAAGCCGTCGATGGCTTGTCATTCTCCATAAACAAAGGGGAGACGCTTGGCCTTGTCGGTGAAAGCGGATGCGGTAAATCGACGACGGGCAGACTTTTGCTTCGATTACTCGAGCCAAGTGAAGGTAATGTCTACTTTGAGGGTAAGGACCTGACGACACTATCCACCCGTGAAATGAGGAAGATGCGCCGCGAAATGCAAATGGTCTTTCAAGATCCATTCGCCTCGCTCAATCCTAGGCACACGGTTGAAAAGATATTGGAAGAACCACTCATCGTCCATGGTGTCAAAGATAAGAAAGAACGGAAAAAGCGTGTGCAGGAGCTACTTAAGGTTGTTGGGTTAAGCAGTTACCATGCCAAACGATACCCACATCAGTTCAGTGGTGGTCAGAGGCAACGTATTGGCATCGCCAGGGCTCTAGCCGTCAATCCGAAGCTGATTATCGCGGATGAGCCTGTTTCGGCTTTGGATGTTTCCATTCAAGCACAGGTGTTAAATCTCCTACAAGATTTGCAGAGGGATTTTGACCTCACTTATCTTTTCATTGCCCATGATCTAGGAGTCGTTAGGCATATCTCGGATCGGGTAGGCGTGATGTATCTAGGACATATTGTTGAATTGACGGAAAGTGAAGGGCTTTATGAAGATCCGCTACATCCGTATACACAAGCCTTACTATCGGCGGTTCCGATTCCGGATGTAGAGTATAAGGGCGATAGGGTCATATTGCAAGGCGATGTCCCGAGTCCATCCAACCCGCCTAGCGGATGCACATTCCATACAAGGTGCCCGAAAGCGATGCCAGAATGCAAGACTGTAAAACCAATTTTACAGGAACACAAACCAGGTCACTACGTCTCTTGTCATTTATATAATTGATAGGACGTATACATAAATTTATAGAAAATAGGGGGAAGAATATGAAGAAGACATTAGCTTTATTGTTAACCAGTATTTTAGCCATTTCACTTGCGCTTGCTGGCTGTTCATCATCAACATCGAAAGATAAGGATGACGAAAAAGGCGGCTCAAGCGAGGCAAAGGGCGGCGGGGTTTTAATATACGGTAAAGGCGGAGATGCGGTTTCACTTGATCCTGCTATCGTAACGGATGGCGAGTCTTATATCGTCACACAGCAAATCTATGAAACACTTGTGAAATACGGAGAAGACAATACGGAAATCGAACCGGGTCTTGCAGAGTCATGGGAAGTTTCCGAAGATGCGAAAACTTATACGTTCAAGCTGAAAACAGGCATTAAGTTCCACGATGGCACGGATTTCAACGCGGAAGCGGTCGTTAAGAACTTTCAGCGCTGGGCAACAAGTAAGGATGAAGCGAA
Source organism: Peribacillus suis (assembly GCF_059384845.1). Classification (NCBI taxonomy): domain Bacteria; kingdom Bacillati; phylum Bacillota; class Bacilli; order Caryophanales; family Bacillaceae; genus Peribacillus; species Peribacillus suis. Next base: position 4,003,386 of record NZ_CM182019.1, on the reverse strand, counting down.
ATTTGCTTACTATGCTTCCATGTTCGGTGGCTTTGAAGGTGACGAAGGCCACGTGATTAAAGAAGTAAAAGCTCTTGATGATAGCACAGTGGAATTCACACTAGTACGCCCACAAGCACCATTCTTGAAAAACGTTGCGATGTCACCATTTGCCATTGCAAGTCCAACGGCAGTTGAGAAAGATGGAGACAATTTCGGCAAGAATCCGTCTGGAACGGGTCCTTTCAAGTTCAAATCATGGAAACCAGGCGACACGATTGAAGTCGTGAAAAATGAAGACTATTGGCAAGAAGGATTGCCAAAACTTGATGGCATCACGTTTAAAGTCATCAAAGATAACTCGGCTCGTTTGAATGCAGCAATCAAAGGTGAAGTCGACCTAATGGACGGATTGAACCCAAGTGATATCAGCAAAGTGACAGGGGACAAAAATCTTCAAATCTTTGAACGTCCATCCATGAACGTTGGCTACTTTGGATTTAACGTTGAAAAAGCGCCATTTGATAAAAAAGAAGTGCGTCAAGCCATTTCCCATTTGATCAACAAACAGGAAATCATCGATAACTTCTTTGAAGGAACGGCTGAGCCTGCGAAGAACCCGATGCCACCATCCGTTTCTGGATACAATGATGAAATTGAAGACTACGATTACAATGTAGAAAAGGCAAAAGAACTTTTGAAAAAGGCTGGACTTGAAGATGGATTCAAAATGGATCTATGGGCCATGCCGGTACCACGTCCATATATGCCTGATGGTCAAAAAGTCGCTGAAGCCATTCAAGCAAGTCTGAAAGAAGTCAATATTGAAGCCAATATCAAGACGTATGAGTGGGCTGCATACTTGGAAAAAGTACAAGCCGGTGAAGCTCCATCATTCATGCTTGGCTGGACTGGCGATAATGGAGATGCCGATAACTTCCTTTATACATTATTGGATAAAGATACAATCGGTTCAAACAACTACTCTCGCTATGCAAACGAAGAAGTGCATAAATTATTGATTGAAGCTCAATCTACTGCAGATGAAGCGAAGCGTAATGAGTTATATGGAAAAGCACAGGAAATCATACATGAAGAAGCACCTTGGGTACCACTTGTACATTCGTTGCCACAATTAGCTGGTACTAAGACAATCAAAGGATTCGTTCCGCATCCTACAGGTTCTCAGTCTCTAATTAACGTGTCAATCGAAAATTAATTGTACGGACCGGGGGGTATGAATGTATGCTCCCCGGTTTTGTCATGCGAAGTTTAAAGAGGTAAAGAATGAAGGGCGATTAAAAGCCCATGTGTAAAAAAAGGCAGGTGAATGTTTTGTTTTCCTATACCATAAGACGTTTGGGTTCTCTCATTCCGGTGCTTCTCGGAATGGCGTTTATTGTATTCATGATGATTCGGGCGATACCGGGAAACCCCGCCCAGGTAATATTAGGGCAGCAGGCAACGAAAGAAGCCGTCGCTGCCATGACAAAGGAGCTTGGTTTGGACCAACCATGGTTCATTCAGTTCTGGGATTACTTAATTGGCCTGTTAACAGGCAATCTAGGGGTTTCTCTAAAAACGAATACCCCTGTTTCAGAGGAAATTTGGCCTTACTTGACGGCCACGATGGAATTGGCCCTGATTGCGATGATCATAGCGGTTATCATCGGCGTAAATGCCGGAATCATATCGGCATGGTTCCAAAATTCCTGGTTTGATTATACGGCCATGATCGTCGCCTTAATTGGCGTATCGATGCCGATATTCTGGCTTGGTCTTATGGAACAGTATCTCATTGCGATTCAGTGGGACTTGCTTCCAACAACTGGACGGGACAATATAAGAGACCCTGTGGAAGCGATAACGGGCTTTTATTTAATAGATACTCTTGTTTCCGGTAGATTCGATCAATTTATTGAAGTGGTGAAACATCTTATCTTACCGGGAATTGCACTTGCAACCATCCCGATGGCGATCATTGCGAGAATGACACGCTCATCCATGCTAGAAATCATGAGGTCCGATTTCATCCGGACGGCTCGCGCGAAGGGCATGAAAATGTTCTGGGTGGTTTATAAGCACTCCCTGAAAAATGCTTTAATTCCAGTGGTCACCGTTATCGGTCTGCAAACGGGTCTACTATTGGGTGGCGCGATTTTAACGGAAACCATCTTTGGATGGCCGGGTATTGGAACATATATCTATGAAGCTATCCTTTACCGGGATTATCCGGTTATTCAATCGGGAATTCTCGTCATCGCCTTTTTGTTCGTCATGATTAACTTGATTGTGGACCTTTTGTATGCAGCGATTGATCCTAGGATTAAATATAAATAGGGAGGATATCTCATGGCTGAAATTGTTACGAATACACCGCCGATCATTCCCCCTCAAGAGGTAGAGGAAAAAGCCATTTCTCCCTGGAAGGAAGGTTGGAAAAGCTTCAAGAAAAATAAGGTTGCCCTGGTTGGCCTCGGCATTGTCCTATTTTTCATTATACTGGCTATTTTCGCCCCGCTTATTGCACCCTATTCCTACGAAGGGCAGAAGCTCAGCGATAAACATTTGTCCCCTTCGTCAGAGCATTGGTTTGGCACGGATGAGTTTGGCCGCGATATCTTGAGCCGAATCATCTATGGCTCTCGCTTATCTCTATGGGTCGGCTTTTTATCGGTGGCCGGTTCTGTAGTGGTCGGATCTTTCCTCGGTATCATTGCCGGGTATTATGGCAAGTGGATCGACACGATCATTTCGAGGCTGTTTGACATTGTACTGGCGTTTCCGAGCATCCTGCTAGCCATAGCGGTTGTTGCCGTATTGGGACCATCTCTGCGCAATGCACTCATCGCGATTGCAATCGTCAATGTGCCTACGTTCGGTAGACTTTTGCGATCACGGGTTCTGACTGTAAAAGAAGAGGAGTATGTAACGGCCGCTAAGGCGATTGGTATGGGGGATGGTCGGATTTTGATTCACCACGTCCTGCCGAATAGCCTTGCGCCCATCATCGTTCAAGGGACTTTAGCGATCGCGACCGCCATCATTGAGTGTGCAGCGCTTGGATTCCTTGGGCTGGGTGCACAACCACCTTCACCTGAATGGGGAAAAATGCTTGCTGATTCGAGACAGTTCATCATTCAGGCGCCTTGGACCGTTCTATTCCCAGGGATCGCCATCATGTTGACCGTACTTGGCTTCAACCTGATGGGCGATGGCCTACGTGATGCATTGGATCCAAGAATGAAAAACTAAAGAGGAAGAGGCGGTGATTTTCATAATCACCGCCTTTTTTGCGCCTTGATATTTTCCATAATCTCTTAATGATGACAGGTATTGAAAAATAAACATATTATACTAGAGTCTTCTAGGAAAATAGTGACTATTATCTCTTAAATTCATGATAAAGGGTGTGATACTTTTATACCTATAAGGAAAAATATAGAAAATTCTAATTTTATAGGAGGAATCATTCATTGATTAAACGCATTTTGCCCATTCTAGCAATCTTTCTATTAGTATTTACAGCAACGGTTTCCGCTGCCAATCTTCCTGATCCTTCGATTGGAAAGAATGCGGGACAGAAAAATCAGGAAAGTATCCTGAAGTTGAAGAAAGAAGAGACAGATAAGAAGTACAAAACCGATGAAAAGGTCAGGGTTATCGTACAGATGAAGGAAGCCCCGGCCATTGAATATGCCTCTAAGGAAGGTAAACGATTTAAAGACCTTTCTAAAAGCAAAAGGGAAGAATTAAAGTCTAAAAAACTATCAGGCCAGAAAAAAGTGAAAAATAAAGTAAAAGAGAAGAAGATAGCTTTAAAGGAATTTGAAAGTTTCACGACAGTCTTGAATGGGTTCAGTGCAGAGCTACAATATGGAGAAGTCAAAGAAGTGGCAGCTTTGCCTGAAGTGGCTGAAGTACATATTGCGAATGAATATAAACGACCTGTTGAAAAACCGGATATGGTATATAGCAAGGAACTGGTCCAAGCCCAGGAAGCTTGGAGGGAGTACGGCTATACGGGGGAAGGGATGGTCGTCGGAATCATTGATACCGGGATTGACCCATCTCACCGTGACATGATCCTCAGTGATGCTTCAAAGGCGGAACTGACGAAAACGGAAGTCAGTGAAATGATACAAGCAAACCAGTTACTTGGAAAGTATTATACGGAAAAGGTCCCTTACGGATATAACTATATGGATGACAATCAAGAAATCCTCGATCTTGCTGAGGGAGCTTCGATGCATGGGATGCACGTTGCCGGGACCGCAGCGGCTAATGGGGATGAAGAGAATGGCGGCATTAAAGGGGTGGCCCCTGAAGCCCAGCTTTTAGCTTTGAAGGTGTTCGGGAATGACCCTGCTGTGAAGACGACCTGGGGGGATATTTACATCAAGGCCATTGATGATGCCATTATTCTTGGGGCAGATGTCTTGAACATGAGTCTTGGTTCGACGGCAGGCTTCGTCTCAGAGGAAGATCCTGAGCAACAGGCCGTATCAAGGGCCGTGGAAAATGGAATCGTGATGTCGATTTCCGCAGGAAACTCTGCCCACTTCGGAAATGGGTTCGCGAATCCATGGGCAACGAATCCAGACATCGGCATAGCGGGTTCTCCGGGACTTGCCTATGATTCGCTTCAAGTGGCATCGATTGAAAACAACTATCTTGATTTAGATGCTGCTACCTATCAGTTGAACGGGCAGGAAGGGAAAGCACCGTTCATGTCGGCTTCCAGTGTGCATCCTAACGCTTTAAAGGAAAAGACGCACGAACTAGTCGATGCAGGCCTTGGAACCCCTGAGGAACTAGCCAAGGTGGATGTCAAAGGCAAGTTTGCCCTTATCGAGCGTGGGGGAATCACTTTTATCGAAAAAGCGCAAAATGCTCAGAATGCAGGAGCAACAGGTGTCATCATCTATAACAATGCCGATGGATACGTATCCATGGCAACAGAGCCTAGCATAACGATTCCACAGCTATTCATGCTTAAATCGGATGGTGCGAAGCTGCAAGCCGCCTTATCGGAAGGTGAAAAAGTGACGCTCACTTTCAAGGGGGATAAGGTGAAATCAGCTAATCCCGAGGCTGGGAAAATGAGTGCTTTTACTTCATGGGGCGTCGCGCCGAACCTTGATTTCAAACCGGAAATCACAGCGCCGGGCGGACAAATCTATTCGACATTGAACAATGATGAATACGGCATGATGAGCGGTACATCGATGGCGGCTCCTCACGTAGCGGGAGGCTCTGCCCTCGTATTGGAAAGAGTCGATAAAGACTTGAATGCAAAAGGTTTCGATCGGGCAAATCTGGCCAAAAACCTAATGATGAATACCTCTCGACCTGTAACCGATCAAGGCATGGTCAATGCTGCATTTGGATGGGATATTCCCTACTCGCCGCGCAGGCAGGGAGCCGGGATCATGCAATTGAATTCCGCGTTGGCTACGCCGGTGGTCGTGACCGAGGCATTTACGAATGTTGCGAAGGTTGCATTGAAAGAAGTTGGAAATACGTTCGCTTTTACTTTGAAGGTTGAAAATATAAGTGACGAAGCGGTCAAATATGATGTATTGGGGAATATCCAAACAGACTATTCGATTCAGGGACAGCTTGGTTATGCAGCCAATCAATTAGAAGCACAGGAAATTCAGGATGCTACGATAAAAATCAATAACCGTGAACAAGAAGAAATCACTATACCTGCAAAGAAATCGGTCAACATTGAAGTGAAGGTGGACCTATCCAAGGCTAAGGTGCTTGGGGACGACCTCCAAACGCCAGTCGCAATCGATAAGGTCTTTCCAAATGGGTACTTTGTTGAAGGGTTCGTGACACTGAAAGACCCGGCAGACAATAATCCAGAACTGAACGTTCCATATGTAGGGTTCAAAGGAGAATGGGACAAGGCACCTATCTTGGACGGGACGAAATATGATGAGGAATCATACTACGGCATGGCTGGGGCGGTATCAACTGCAGGTGAAGACTTTACCTACCTGGGTTATGAGCCGGTTGGAAAGATATTTGACCGGAAATATATCGCGATCTCCCCGAATGGCGATGGAGCGCAGGATGATTTTATCCCGATTCTATCATTCTTGAGAAATGCGAAAAAAGTAGAATTTAATATCATGGATGACTCGAAAAAATCGGTCCGGACAATCCTTACGGAGAATCAGGTGCGGAAGGACTATTATGACGGCGGAAGCGGGACGGCCTATACGTTAGACCCCGCCCGTAAATGGGATGGCAAAATCAATAATAAGCTCGTTGCAGACGGCGAATATATCTATGAAGTCAAAGCAGTGATCGATTACGAGGGAGCTAAATGGCAGACGTATAAGATCCCTGTCAAAGTCGATACAGTGGCGCCTATGGTCAAGATTTCAAAAAGTGGCAAGGTGGTCGCCATTGAAGGATCGGATAATGCCAATGGATCAGGCTTGGCGTATTACGATGTGCAGATAGACGGGAAATCAATCATAACGGAACCGCTAGCTGCGGATACAAAGGAATATACTTTGCCGGATGTGAAGGGTGAGAAAGTACAGGTTGTTGCCATTGACTTCGCAGGTAATGAAAAGACAGCTGAAGCGGACTTGACTCAGGATACGGAGCCGGTAGAAAAAGATAAAGCGGCCCCATCCGTCTTTATCACGAGTCCTGAAGTGATGAGCGTGACCAATACGAAGAATGTGACGATTACGGGGTACATTAAAGAAGCATCTGGCATCAATGAATTCAAGATCGACGATAAAAATGTCCCAGTGAAATATAATGAAGAGAAGAAACAATACGAATTCTCGTATAAAAAGAAATACAATGACGGCGTCCAAAGCTTCGTGGTTAAAGCAACGGACATAGTCGGTAATACAATTTCCTTCAAACGGATGTTCATGGTGGACACAAAGAAACCAAGCTTGAAGGTCAAAGGAGCACCCCTGATGGTAGGGGCCAAAAAACCGAACCCGAAAGTGGATGTGACCGTCGAGGACAACTTCGATGAAATCCGCCTTTACTTGAACGGAAGTGAAGTATTCTATCATGAATTTAAGGAACCGTACAAAATGCGTTCTTTTAAAGAAACGATAGAGGATGTTGAGTTGCCACTTGAAGTGGGCAACAATACATTCGAATGGAAGGTCACGGATATTGCCGGAAATGAGACGAAGAAAACGACCTACATCTATAAAGCGAAACGATAATAGAATGGCAGTTCCCTTTTTACAGAGGGGGCTGCTTTTCTTATGTTTAGGCTGCGTATACACCCTTTCACACGTTTTATGGATTATTACGTTGCTTATAACGTAATCCATGAGAAGCATTCTTTTTTTGAAATAGAGAAGGAAAATAAAATGATGATACCGAAATAGGTATATGGAACTAAACAAGAGGAGGAAATCGATGAATTTTAAAAAAGGTCTGACTACGAAGGAATATGGTCGTGGTGTTACAGTTAAATATGAAAATTATGATAGGTCACTAGCAAAAACGAGTTTCTTTGATGCACTTCAACTTGCTAATTCTCCATTTGAAAAGGAACCCCGGCACGATTCGTCTTATCAAGAATATCCGCTTATTCCGGATGTAACCCTTTCGCTTTTTGAAAAGGATATGGCTAAGACTTCGATCACATATGATCCCCATAGAGAAAAGGTCATCATTGAAGAACGCTCAGAGAGATATTTGCCCAATAAAGGTGAAGCGCTTACAACAGCATTGGAGCATATCATGATCAGTCATGGAAATTACCAATCTTTTTTTATAGTCAATCCGAAAGATTGGAACACAAAAAGAAAAACCACCCATAGCTTGAAACCCGATTAATCAGGAAAGCTATTGAGTGGTCTAACTAGCAAAACTTAGTGAAGAGAGACGAGGTCCTTGATTTCATCAGTGGAAAGTTCTGTGATCCAGTTATCACTACTGATGATTTCATCGTTCAGCGCCTGTTTTTTGTCGAGCATCTGATCGATCTTTTCTTCAAGCGTCCCGGTACATATCAATTTATGAACGTGAACGAACCGCTGTTGCCCGATGCGGTAGGCACGGTCAGTGGCTTGATTTTCAACCGCAGGATTCCACCAGCGATCATAGTGAATGACATGGTTTGCCGCCGTTAAATTCAGGCCTGTGCCCCCAGCCTTCAACGAAAGGATGAAGATTGGGAAATCGCCATTTTGGAAGCGGGTGATCATATCATCACGCTGTTTCTTGTTCGCACTTCCGTTCAGGAAGGGAACTTCAAAGCCATAGCGTTTTTCGAGCAGTTTTTTCATCATGTTCCCCATACCGATGTATTGGGTGAAAATGAGGCAGCTTTCCTCCTGCTCGCGGACAGCATCCACGATTTCCGTTAGCTTCTCAAGCTTCCCGGATCGGCTAGCTGCCATCATGATGTTTTCCTTTTCAGTTTCCTTTAGATAAAGGGCAGGGTGATTGCAGAGCTGTTTCAGTTTATTCAGCATCTGCAGAATGATCCCTTTGCGTTCAAAGGTGGACAACTGCTCGATGTCTGCAAAGGTATCCTTGATTAGCTGTTCATATAATGAAGCCTGCTCGGTGGTGAGCGGCACGAATTCTTTTTGTTCCTGCTTATCAGGCAGGTTCAATGCGACCTCTTTATCCCGTTTTGTCCGACGAAGCAGGAAGGGCTGAATTAAGCGTTGCAGCTCTTTGATTTTATCTTTTTGTTCTTCCCGCTCGATGGTGGTCACGTATTTTTCCTGGAATTGACCAAGCGTTCCCAGGTAGCCTTTGTTAATGAAATCAAAGATGGCCCATAACTCGCTTAAGCGGTTTTCCATCGGTGTACCCGTTAAGGCAATATGATGACGTCCATCAAGCTTGCGGACCGCCCTGGATTGCTTCGTTTGGGCGTTTTTGATATTCTGTGCTTCATCAAGGATGACGCTGCTCCAATGGATGGAGGACAATTCCTCCACATCTTGGTGGGTCAGGCCATACGAAGTCAGGATGATGTCGTGGGTAGCAGCTTTTTTAATGAACGCATCACCCTTGGACCGACTCGAACCGTAATGAAGGTGAACCTTGAGTGATGGAGCGAATTTTTCCAGTTCCTTCTGCCAGTTGCCGAGTACCGATGTAGGGCAGACAATCAACGCGGCCTGAACAGGAACATGATCAGGCGGGTTGGTGATTACTTCGACCTCATCGGCGCTTTCCGTTTCACTTTCCTCATCGACAATGATGGGTTCGCTCGTTTGCACCTTTTCCTCATGGGTAGGTAGCTCCTTGTCAGTCGCTTCGGCATTCTTGACATAAAGGAGGTAGGCAATCATCTGGACAGTTTTCCCAAGTCCCATATCGTCGGCGAGACACGCGCCAAAACCATATTCCCTTAAGAACAGAAGCCAGCTCATGCCCAGTTTTTGATAGGGACGTAAATCACCTTGCAGTGTCCCAGGGACTGGCATGATCGAAATGTTCTTGGTTTCCCGCAGTCGTCCGACCATTTTTCTAAGCTCCTGATTCAATTCGAATTGAATTCGGAGCATTTCGCCGTTTTCAGGGTCATCCTCGATTTCTTCCCCTTCACTATTTAAAAGCTCCTGTTGCAGCAAATCGGTCAGTTGGATGCCTTTTTCATTGGCAGTTTCCATCAGACTCTGGATTTGCTTGATGAAAGCGGGGTCGAGCTTGACCCATTGGCCACGGATATAGACAAGCCTGCGCTTCTCATCGACGAGCTCCGCGAACTCGGACTCAGTGAGCTCCTTACCGTTCAGGGAGAATCTCCAGTCGAAGTCCATCAATGCTTTCAGCCCAACGTAGGAAGGGCCGCGATTCGATTGGCTCTTCACTTTTGCCTTCACTTTGAGGGAGGATTCCTTCAAAGCGACCCACCAGGATGGAAGGAGGATTTCGACACCGAGAAATAGCAGCTTTTCGCTTGCATCGGTCAAAAACTCCCAGGCATCGATTTCGGAAAGCTCGCTTTTTAACCGGCCCTTTTCCCCGATCCATGGGACGACAAGCTGCCAGCGTTTCGTCGCCCGTACGACTTCACTTGCGTACTTATTCCAGCCACGCGGCAATTTCTTGCCAGTATACGTTTCGATGATGCTTTCATCTTTTTTAGAGCGAAGCGTGACGGCTAGCTTCCATGGGCCATTTCCTTCAGGTGGTTCGGTTAAGCGTAGGCCAATGGTGAAGGGTTTAGGATCCGAGTTAACGCCAAGCCATTCCTGCCAGCTGTCCTGATCGAAAAAGGCCTGCAACTCTTCCGGAGAAAGCCTTGAATCCTTTAAGGCCCCAACTGCTTCGCTCCATTTATTGTGCATCGGCGAGTAGGTCTTCAAATACATATTAGCGGCGCCATTATACCATTTCTCGATAAAGGTCCGATTGGTTTCCACTTCAGGTGAAGGGAGGTCCAAAGGAATCTCCTCTTCCCAAAAGGAAGGAAGGAATTCTTCTTCGACCTCTTCCGGCAGTTTCCAACCGATGGAGTCCAACTGTAAATTCGTGAAATCGGGCACAGGAATCCCCGCTTCAATCGATTCATGAAGTACGGGGGCTGCGGATAGGCATAAGGATGAGAGCTCGGACCATTCCCATTCTATAAAGGAGTTAAAGCTTTCCTTCGCGAAAAAGTTCAGCAGTCCCCAGGCATCAAGAATGAAAACAGGGTTTTCGTTTATTGTATCTGTCGTCATTTTTGTGCCATAAAAACTGGCGTCATCCCAGTTGAACAGCAGTCTTCGAATGTAACTTGTATTGAGGAAGCTATTCTCTTCATTGACGACACCAAGGACGTAGGATCCATTTTCGAGAGCCGCTATTTTGATTTTTAATTTTCCTGTATTAAACATCGATTAGCTTTCCCCTTTTTAATTCTTCTTGAAAAGCGCGCAGTCGTTTCGTCGAATCGACTACATATTGCATATACCGTTCGAATACCTCTTCCTTTTTCATCTTTTTATAGATGGTACGCATCTTTTTCAAATAACGGACTGCCTGTTTATAGGCTGGCCTGTTTTTCAAGGACACTTTTTCCTGTACCGCATGATAATAGAGGGGAAGCATCACTTCCGGATCCTTTGAGACGACTTCCTTGATGGATTCAGTGCTTATTAAGTCAATGCTGATTTCGGAGTAGATATGCATCTCCACCCATTTTTTATATTGGCCCTGTTCAAAAAGAAAGTTCGCATAGTTCCAATAGCTATGGGGAAGGGTAGCCCGAAAGAATTTCTCAAGCAAGTCATTCCGCTTCAACTTAAAGCAACAGCTTGTGATCAGGGTCGTGAAGGTCCGGACAAAATCGACCCGCTGATAATAATCGGATAGGTCAATCAAGAATTCCTGAACATGGGCGTTGATGAATTCAATGAAAGGAATGGCCCGGGTACGGTCCTCTGAATCGGAAAGGAACTCCAGCCAATAAAAAATATACGGACAGGCTTCCTTCTTCAATTCGTGGAGAAGCTCGATCGCTTGTCGGTCCTGATTCTCCATCAGAGATAGGTGAATCGTAGCCAGGGTATAGGAAATGCGCTCCGTCGTGCCTGCATATTGCTTGGGCAGTTCCTCCTGAACTCGGTTTAGCTCCTCTTTACGCCACGAAGATGTGGTGAACAGGTAGCTCCAGATTTCCCGGTAGAGGTCGATTTTTTCATACTCCAGCCCTTCGCTGCCATCCAGTAGCTTCGCTACATCTTCCTTAATGCTAAAGACGAAGGGGTCAAAAGCAAAGGGACGGGCCTGTCTGCTAAGTGGCTGCACCGTTTCATGAAGCTCTTCGGCCAAATCGGCGGCGAGCGCATAAAAGACACGGACCGCTTGGGTGTTGCTTTTATGTAGCTGGATCATTCTCATAGTCAGCTGCAATGTACAAAAATGGGTCACAAAATGATAAAGCAGCTTCCATTCCCGTTCCATCGGGGTTTTGGAGCTGAGACGTTTAAAGAAAGTCTGTATATGATTCTCAATCATGTAAGGCGGTTCCTCTATATAAGGCTCCACTTGCTCAGTGAAGGTATCGTGCACGAATTGCTTCCATGATGGATAGCTTTTTTCTAAAATGATGGATTTCTCCTTTGTATGTTTAAATATTTCACTTGCCCGCTTTACCTGCTGCAAAGCCTGGGTAGGTGTGGATTTTGGCGCGTTCCATTCGCTAACCCAATCGGACACACTGGCGTGCTCGGAATATCCGGAGAAGAATACGGCCATTTGGTGTCGGCAAATAAACCTGGAATCGCAGGTGCAGCTTCCATCCTGAGGGAAAAGTAAATTCAGCCTTGCCTTATAGCGCGTGCCATCCTGCACCTCCGCGGTAATCAAGTCTTCCGCTTCCTCTTTCAGATCAACGAGCCCCTGGCGATATAACTGAAGACCCTCATTCACAACAGCCAAATCATCCGGATCACCGGGCTCCAACAACTCCGCCAGCCGATCCCCAACAAACAACAACTCCCGCTCCATACTCTCCTCCTTTTTGGGGTCACCTTTAGGGGTCAGACCCCATTTCCCAAAATTATATTTTTGTATTATCATTGATCTATCAGTACTTTAACAACACCGGATGGGGGTCAGACCCTATTTCCCGGCATAGGAAAGGATGATGTTCATGCCTCGTAGACCGAGGATATGGTACCCTGGTGCGATGTACCATATTACTAGCCGCGGCAACCGCCGCAGTGATATTTTTTTAGACGACAAGGATCGCCTTCGTTACCTGCGTTATGTAGAGGAAACGAAAGAAAGGTATTACTTCGAACTCCATAGCTACTGCCTCATGACGAACCACGTGCATCTACTCCTCGAAACGAAACAACACCCGATTAGTGATATTATGCATAAGCTGAATTCCCGCTATGCCATCTCCTTCAATAAACGGCATGACCATGATGGTCACCTCTTCCAAGGTCGTTACCATTCCGTCTTAATCGAATCGATCGAGCAATTCACTGCCACGAGCCGTTATATCCATTTAAACCCTGTACAAGCCAATATCGTCAAAAACCCCGCCGAATATAAGTGGAGCAGCTACAAAGTCTTCCAAACAGGAAAACCAAGCAAACACGTCAACCCCACACGAATCCTTCATTACTTCCAAACCCCACAGAACTATGAAACCTACGTCATGCGGGGGTCAGACCCTATTTCCCAAACTTAACAAAAATCCAAAAACCTTTGCCAGTCAAGGGGTATGGAACATTCGGTAAGGGGTCAGACCCCATTTCCCGGCACCATTTCGAGGTCATCTCTTTATTATACTTCATTTGGGCTTGGAATTTGAAATGTTGTATACAGGTTTTGGAATATGTTGTGGTCGGAATGTGAAAAGCCATTCCCTGAATGGGGAATGGCTTGGTGTTAATTTGTTTCTACGAGAGCTTCCCACACTTTGAATTTCTCATCGATAAAGGTGACAAAACGGTTTTGTTTTTGTAAATCGAATATGAGGCGGGCTCGTTCCATATATTTTTTCGCTTGTTTATAGTTATTTTGCAATTCGTAGTTATATCCCAGGTGGTAATGGAGTTCAGCTAAAAGGTATAGGTGGTCTTCCTCCAAGCACCATTTGATTGCTTTTGTACAATATATAATGGAAGCTTCATAATCCTCTAAGCGGGTGGAAACCCTTGAGGAATTGTAGAAAAGCCTGGTCTTTATCGTTTTATCATTTAAATAAGGCAAGTGGTTCATATGAGTAAGAGCCAGTTTGTATGTACATAAAGCTTTTTCATAGAGTCGTTCTTCGAAATAGATCACACCCATACTTAGCAAATATTCGATTTCCCGTTCGGAATACATCTTATCCGTTATATCGGATAAAGAGATGGCTTCCTCTAGGTACTGTATCGCTTTATCTATGTCATGGTTTACCATATACTCATAAATCCCTTTATGCCACACGAGCAATTGATGATTTTGCTTGTTTTGCGTGAATAGGGGGTTATTTTCCTCTGCCTTTACAATTTCCTTCATCTCTTGGTAGTTCATTGTTCGTCGAGCTATTTTTAATTGATGAGAAACTTCCTGTACATAATCTAAGCGGGGTGTCATACCGATGTCGAAGAAGTAATTGACATCAACCCCTAGTCTTTTAGAAATTAAATATAGAGTAGTGGCATAGGGATAGACCACGCCTTTTTCAATTTTGCTAATCTGTGCTTGCGTGCAAATTCCTTCTGCAAGTTCCTCTTGTGAAAGACCAATTTGTTTTCTTAGTTCTTTTATTTTCTTCCCAACCGCTGAAAAATCCATGTTAACTCTCCTTAAAATATGCCTAGAGTTATATTTATAGTGAAAAATAGAAGAATAAATAAGAATGGTTTATTTTCTTTATGTAATGTGTATGACCACAACGAAAACGCATTTGATAAAACTATGGTTAAATACAACTATAGAATTTATTTCTATTAAATCCAATATTTTTTATGAAAATAAGGAGGAATTACCCATGAAAAAAAGTCTTAAAGGGATGGCGGTATCCTTTCTTCTAGTAGCTGCTGTAGTCGTTGTCGGCGGTGTCACACCATCGGAATTACCAAGTGTTTTTGAATTACCTTCAGTATTCAAATCCCTATAAATTATAATTTTTACACCTCTTAGTAGGGGTGTCTTTTTTTTGCCTTCATCTAAAATATTCTTTCACGCATATGCCTTTAGTTATATTTATCCATGATTTGTCAATATAAGGGGGCATAGGAAGATGTGGAAGAAACGTGAGGGGCTATATGAACACATGGATGCATGTAGAAAGTTTGTTATAGTAAGAGTAACAAAACAGAGAGAGGTGGAAGAATGATGATTGATATTAATATGAAAGTTCAACCCTCTTTTTATGATGACGAATGTGCCATTGTATTTTCTTTTTACTTTGATAGGGCTGCCAAGAAGGTTGGGGAAGCTGTGGTTTACACATGCAAGAAATCAAATGAGAAAAAATACAACCAGGATGATATAGATACAGATGAACTCCTTGACCCGAGTAGTCAAGAAAAAATCGCTTATATAAAAGAGTTTTCCATCGTGGATGAATACCAGGCGAGCTCTATGAAAAAAATTCAACACTTTTTGGACGTAATTGGCATTCAAAATTGCGTGGGGCAAGATCATCAGAAAAAAGTTGCATATTAAGAACGTAAAGAAGCTCATGACATCTCATATGTCATGAGTTTTTGCTTGTTAATTGGGAGTTTTGTGCATTGTTTTTCATTTTTTTTATGAATTCGCTCATCCGCTTCCGGTCGTTTGATTCCGTAGGTTTTACCCGTTCTAATAACTCGAAATGGTATTTTTTCGTATCAGATTTCACGTTGTCGCCCCCTTACCAAATTCTTCTTATTATTTTGTACCCGTTTTGTGGTTGTTTAAACCAGAAATTACCTTCCGTCAATAAGGAGGGGAGGGTGGAAAATAAAAGCTTGTCCGTTTTCTTACCATATTATGCTTCGTTTTTGTTTGATAGAACTGGGGTAAGTGAATAAGAGCACGTGAATGAGAACCGGAGAACCCCGGTCAAGGCGGAGGCAAAAATTATGGCTATGAGTAATGAAAAAAACGACCGTACGAAGCGCTCCTTCCAACAATTTATTTTTCCGTTCATGCTAGAAGGAAATAAAATCGAAGGGTTTGTCAAACGCTTGCTTAAGGATGACTTTGTCTTTTTGGACCTGGATAATATGGACCTGCAGGACGATTTTTATGGCAATCATAAAGTTTCCCATCGTAACTTGGAGCAATACTTTATGCCGAATATTGTCCCCATTTTGTTTCCGAGCAGTTCAAAACAGAAAGAGGGCATACGCCGTTTCTCGAAGAAAATGGATCTGGGATGTACGTTCCGTTCGCCATTCTTAAAAACGGCTTTTATAATCAACTCCATTGATATCTATGTTTGCCCGTTTCATATAGGGATGATTAATATCCGGGTTACATTGCCTGAGAACCTTCCTTATGATGATGTCCTTTATTTCACGGATACGTTCCGGATTCTCGAACCCATTGCGGAAGACGAAATCGAGATGAAGGTCGGCTGTAGGAATAATGAGTATGGATACGTGAAAGATTTCATCTTTGAGGAGTTAATCCCTCCTGCTGAGAAATATATTGATGACGAAGAAGACCACACATCCTACTTCGGAAGTTTGCCTTTCTTCGTGGATGAACGCATGTTTGTCCTCAGTTATACGAATCTCCCGAAGGATCGGGAAATTACCAAATCGGATTTATACCGAACGAGTCAGTTAAATGGATATGATAATGATGGAGAACCCTATGTCGGCGCCCTGAACCCGAACTATATTGACAAGTATTACAAGGAGAGGGTGTACGATCGTTGGGGGGAGGAAACGTATTATGTCACGAGCGAGGGGCATTTTGCCTGTGTCACAAAAGCGACAGGCAAGCTAGAGAACCAACTTGCGAGTGAAATGTACGGGCAACACTTCTATTCCATGCTGCTTTACTTCTATTATAAAATAGTCCTGTTGAAACTGGCTCATGACCATTCCCAAATCGATGTGGAAAAAGACCAGTCGGATACGGAATTGTTAATCTTCATGATCACCGAGTTTTCGGCGAAGTACTTATTTGCTGAAGTGAACAGCACCTTCACAGGGAAAGAGCTCTTCAAAATGACGAAAGAAGTATTCAGGATCGAACCGCTCTATCAAGAAGTGAAAGAAACGCTTTCCTACTTGTACCAAAACCAAGATAAGCTATCCGGGAAAAGCAGTAATTACCTGCTGCAAATCCTTACCATCTATACGGTCATCTCCGGCATATTCGGGATGAACCTGTATATAGAGGATTGGCAAAAGAAATTGACGTTGGAAGATTATATGAATTACACACTCTATGAATGGGTGGCTGTATTGGTAACATCATCCGGCCTGATCATTTCCTTTGTCATGGGCTTCTTATTCTTGAAAAAATGGCTTCAAGAACAAAAGAGCCGGAAAAAGAAAGTGCTATAAAAATCAAGTCCTGCGCACATGCGCAGGACTTTTGTTTGTGTTCATGATCCTAAATAGTAAAAAGAGGGAAAGTGTCATTACAAATTTCCCCTTTTCCTCCCAACCTTTGATAAACTATAGATATCATTCTTACTGTTCACTAGGAGGAGATTATGAAAAGATTAGCATTAGTTTTCGGCTGTTTGTTGATGAGTGTATTGTTTTTGGCGGGGTGCTCGGAAGAACCTAGTCCAGAAGAACGCTTTGCGGCCTATACGAAACTATGGAATAAACAGGATTTTGCGAAGATGTATGATTATCTGTCAGCTGATACGAAGAAACAAGTCAGTGCAGATGAATTTGCAGAGCGATATAAAAAGATCTATAAAGGAATTGAAGCCAACCAAATCAAGGTGGGCTATACTCAGCCAAAAGAAGAAGAAGCAAAAGAACATAAAGATGATGAAAAGGTGAAATTGGCTTATACCGTTGACATGAACACGCTAGCGGGAGCTGTCAGTTCCGACCATAAGGCGACCCTTGTCAAAGAAGAGAGAGACAAGGAAGAAAATTGGTACATTAAATGGGATGAAAGCTATATCTTCCCGGATCTCAAAGCTGGTGAAAAGATATCAGTCGAGTCCTACCCGGCCATCCGTGGCGAAATTGTCGACCGGAATGAACGTGGCCTGGCGATGAATGGAACGGTTTCGGAAATCGGAATCGTACCAGAGAAAATGGGTGACAAAAAAGCCACCGTCAAACAGGTGGCCGGTACTCTTAACATGACAACGGATGAAGTTGAAAAGAAATTGAACCAATCGTGGGTACAGCCTAGTTACTTCGTGCCCATCAAGCAAATTTCTTCTGATGAGACAGCAACCTTGGATAAGCTGTTAAGCATCCCAGGGGTCTCTGCCAACAGTTCAGAGGAACGGATCTATCCTTATAAAAAGGCCACTGCGCATTTAATCGGTTATGTGGGAGAGGCGTCGGCGGAAGACCTGGAGAAATTAAAAGGCAAGGGGTACACCGCGAATGACGTCATCGGAAAACGTGGCCTTGAGCAAATTCTAGAAGAACGTCTAAAAGGGAAACCAGGCGGCAAGATCTTCATCAAGACAGAAGAAGGCGAGGAAAAAATCATCGCCGAGAAACCGGCTGAAGAAGGTGAAACGATCACGTTGACAATCGATGCCGAGCTTCAAAAGGATATTTTCAAACAATATGATAACGAAGCGGGATCGGCGGCAGCACTTGATCCGAATACCGGCGAGACACTGGCGCTCGTATCCAGTCCTTCTTTTGATCCGAACAAATATGTACTGGGCATCACGAATGCGGAACAGAAGGCATTAGAAGATGACCCGGACAAGCCGCTACTGAACCGGTTCAGTTCAACCTTTGCACCGGGATCGACAATTAAAGCATTAACTGCGGCGATTGAATTGAAAAATGGAATCGACCCTAAAGCTGCACTCAGCATTCAAGGAACAAAATGGGCGAAATCGAACTGGAAAGACCATTCCATCACACGGGTCTCCAACCCTGGAGTGCCGATCGATATGGAAAAGGCCCTCATCTATTCCGATAATATTTACTTTGCCCAACAAGCATTGAAGCTTGGCAAAGATAAATTCTCAAAAGGGCTCCAAGACTTCGGCTTTGATGAATCCCTGAACTTTGACTACCCGATTAAAGCATCAAGCATCGGAAAGCTCGATAGCGAAGGACGCCTGGCTGACGCTAGCTATGGGCAAGCCCAAGTCCAAATGAGCACCCTTCACTTGGCAATGACCTACTCGGCTTTCTTAAATGAAGGAAACATCATGGCCCCTTCCTTAGTGACAGGCGATAAAACGGAAAAGAAACCGTTGAAAGAAAACATCATTTCTGCAGATCAAGCAACTACGATCACCAAGATGCTCACACAAGTCGTGGAGCATCCTAAAGGAACCGCACATGACTTAAACGATCTTGGCGTGAAGCTGGCTACGAAAACAGGCACAGCCGAGACCAAAGCATCCAAGAATTCCAGCGGAACCGAAAATGGTTGGTTAGTTGCCATGGATACTGAAGACCCAGAGCTGATTATGGCCTGGATGATGGAAGACGTAAAAGGACGAGGCGGCAGCCATTTGGTAAGTGATAAAATGAAGCCGGTTCTGAAGAAATATTTGAAGTGACACAAATGCTTTAAAAATATAAGTCTCTTCAGTTAAATAAGACCAGTACCCATTACTTTTAGGCTCTGCGTTGAACAGTTGTATTATGAAATTCATCAATGTTTTTGAATGAGTGTATAAATTAAATAATAAACCGCGATTGATGGAAGTAATAACAAGAAGTCCGTCTCTACAAAAATCACCGTCAAGAAAACAACAAGAAACGTGACAGCTACGGTTTTGAACATGCGGGAGAAGACGAGCACAACTTCTAAAGTCGTCGGCCAGCTTAAGAAAAACCAAAATGTTACCATACTAGCCCAACAAGGGAACTGGTATAAGGTGAAACAAGGAAACAAAAGTGGGTATGTTTCCAAGGCCTATATAAAAAAAACATAAGATGTGACACCATTCATAAAACTGGATGGTGTCTTTTTATTCGTTTTTATAGAATTAAATGGAATATTAGTGGTCACATATGCTTAATTCGTCGAGAAAAATGATAGTATAGGTGAAGTGTTAAAAAAACCCTTTGTTACTCAAAGGGATTTTTAGGGAAAAGCATATAAAAAGGGGAGTTAGCATCATGAGGAAGAAAGTTAGATTGTTGTGTATCGCCGTTATGTTATTGATCAGTGGAGGATTGCCCAGGCATTCGGCAGTGGCGGCTTCCAAACCGACCTATACCATATCGCCGGCCAGTAAAACCTATAAGAATAAGATGATGAATTTTTCTACATATAACACGCATACAAAGCATTATTACTTATTGCGTTCCTATCTTGAACAGCTAGAGAAAAAGGGCGGCGGAACGCTAGTCCTGAAAAAAGGGACATATACGATCAGTAATACGCTTTATGTTCCTTCGAATGTGACGATCAAGATGAAGGATGGTGTGAAGCTGGTTAAAGGAAGCAAAACGGGTACGAGCCAGTTCGTTGCGGCCAAATCCATGTTCCAGTTGATAAGGCCATCAAAATCCCCCAAGAAGGGGGTATATGGTAAACATGATGGTGAGAAGAATATATCATTTATTGGGGAGGGTCATGTAACGGTCGACATGAAGTATATAAAAGATGGAATCGCCATCATCATGGGGCATAACAAAAACGTCAAAGTCGAGAATATCCAATTCAAGAATATGTATTCCGGCCACTTTATTGAGATGGATGCCTCGGATCATGTCATCGTCCGTAAAAATACGTTCATGGATTCAAAGGCTTCCGAGAATGTAAATAAAGAAGCCATCAACCTTGATACACCTGACAAAAGCACACAAGGCTGGAGCCAAACTTGGAGTAAGTTTGATAAAACGGCCAATAAGAACGTGACCATTGAACACAATACATTCAAGAACCTGGATCGTGCGGTGGGAACCCATAAATATTCCGAATCCAAATACCATGATAAAGTAGTGATTCAAAACAATAAAATTGAGAAAACGCGTAGCGATGCGATTCGCGTGATGAATTGGTCGAATGCCCAGATTAGGGATAATACCATCAAGAATGTGGAAAATGGCAAGGAGGACACCCGAGGTATTTTAGTCAGTGGGGCGATCAATCCAACCATTAAGAATAATACGTTTCAAAAGGTAGGGAGGACCGTCCAGTTGATGGCCTGGAAGAATTCGGGGCCCGGTTCGAAGTATGGGGTGACGTATAATGAGTTAAGTACTCAAAATAAACTAGACCTTACGAACAATAGAGCGAAAGACACAGCAGAAATATTTATCCGGATCAATTACCAGTATAATGAATTCCTTTTACGCACCGAAAGGATTTTCCTTGTAACCAAATAGACCTTATAAAAAAATCGCCAGTGAAGGGAACTGGCGGTTTTTTTGGTGATTACAATCCTCCTGATTTGGTTCGTTCTATGCTTGCTTGTGAATGAAACAGGCGTTTTGTTATCGCCAAGGGAGGCACGGTCTTGTAAACGATAAATGATACGACCATGCTAATCAATGCGCCGACCGTGATATCAGCAGGATAATGGACACCTACTCCTACCCGGGAAAGAGCGACTAGTACGGCTACGACCAACCATAGAAAACGGTATCGGCTCTTACTGAATAACCAGAAGGTCATACAAAAGGAAAAGAAGAGGATGGTGTGATCACTAGGGAAAGAGTTATTGATATCTTTCTCTATCAATTTATTTACATCATCCAATACGGCAAATGGTTGGTAATTCGTATGAAGCTTGCTCACTAACTTGCCGACTATCTCGGCAAGAATGAAAGTAAGCCCTGCACAAACGACCATGACCCGATTTCTTCCGTTTCTTGAAAAAAAGAAAATCAAAATGGCCATGGCTAAGAAGTATAGTGAGTATTCTGCGAAAAATATGAACAGAGGATTCAGGAAATCATGCTCTTTGCCTAAATCATTAATCATCCTAAATAACGTGATATTCAATTCCAAAATGGTCTTTTCCTTTCTATGTAAACTTGATATATGAATCATTATAATACATGTCCATTCCTTTTTGGCTAAAAGCATGAAATATAAAAAAACTAGGGATGACTATGTGTCAGCCCTAGTTTTGGGATACTTGTTGGCCTGGGGTAAAGGGTACTCGGGCCACTTTCGCAATGATTTGTGAGATGTCCGTATTGTCGAGTACGCCGTCGAATGCCTCGCTTCCAGGTCCGGTTGCAAAGACAGGTACCATATTGGCGGTGTGCCCTCCCGTTGAACTAGCTGCACGTATACTTCTGTCTGCTACTCCAGCTTTATAATGTTTGGCGATAGTACTGCCAATTTCCCAATCGATGCTATGCTGCGGGTAGACAAGCGTTCTATTGCTTTTTACATGATCAATGAACTGTTGAGCTTCTTCAGGTGTAAGGGAGATATGGGCATGGTTCTTGAATACAGCAATGACGCTGTTTGGCTCGATTTTATTGTCTTTATCAAAGGTAAGCTGTTTGGCCATATACTGAGTAGATACTTTGATCTTTTTCAATGCGTCAACGTCCATCGTTTCCGATGCGGAGATTCCCATCGTTTCATGGTCAGCCAACACGATAATCAAGGTATCCTCCCTTTGTTTAGCCCATTCCACAGCCTTCTTTACCGTCTGGTCCAATTCAATCGTTTCCCTCCAAATTCCCGTAAAGTCTGCGGCATGTTCCATTGAATCGATACGTGCCCCTTCCGCCATTAAAAAGAATCCGTTATCACTTTGAGATAAGACATCAAGGGCTTTAGCCGTCATTTCCGAGAGTGTGGGCTCCTGCGAGTGGACCACTTCTCGATCCAGCTTGAAGTTCATATAGGTAGGGTGGAAGAGCCCCAGCAGTTTTTTAGGGTGTTGAACGGAAGCAAGTTCTTCCTTATTTGCAGTAAACGAATAACCGGCTTCTTTGAATTTGGAAATCAGATTGACGCCATTTTGCCTTTCCTCTTCGAAATAGGAAGCGCCTCCGCCAAGAATGACATCTATCCGGTGATCAAAGAGCTGCCGGGCAATCTGGGAACCACCTGTCCAGCGGTTCTTTACGCTGGCACCGAAAGCGGCAGGGGTGGCATCGACGACCATATTAGTGGAAATGAGCCCGACTTTTTTTCCATGTGCTTGAAAGGCATCAAGAATGCTGTCGACCTCCACTCCGGTCGGGTCAACCCCGATTGATTCGTTATTGGTCTTGACGCCAGTGGCGATGGCTGACCCTCCGGCTGCTGAATCGGTCACATAATGATTAGTGGAGTAGGTACGCATCAGGGCGACATGTTCTAACTTTTCCATATGAAGCACCCCGGATTTACCATATTCGAATTGGCGGGCAATTTCGATGGCTCCTACACCCATGCCATCGCCAATGAGCAGAATTACATTTTTGGGAGGCTTTTGAGCTTGTCCATGAATCGGGTAGGCCAGGAAAATGAGGAGGGATAGGAATGCTAGATCATACGGGCGTATGAATAGTGGAATGCTTCTTGTTTTTTTAGTCATGTGGAATCCTCCATTAGATGTATGTCTTTCTTTCTATTATTAGTAGAGATCCATAAAAAAAACCTTCCTGAATATCAGGAAGGTAAAAACTTTTATGCGGCAACATCTGCACGTTCTGAATTTCTACCGGACTTGAACCAAATAACAGCCAGGGAAAGGGCAGCGAACAAGACAAGGAATATGGCAAGAACGCTGACGCTTGACCAGAATAAATCATAATTATTAAGAGTGATGATTGATTTAAAGCCGTTAATCGAATACGTAAGTGGTAGGAATTGACTTAGTGTTTGCAATCCTTCTGGAAGCATATGAACTGGTAAGCTTGAACCTGTTGTGGATAGCTGTAAAACCAAGAATGCAAAAGCGATGAAGCGCCCGATATTTCCAGCTAAAGCCACTAGGAAGAACACGATGGCCAAGAAAGTTAAGCTGATGAATACCGAGAATAAGATTAACATGATCCCATTTGTAAAGGTTGATTTTAAATAGAAGGAAGCGAAAACAGATGCTATAAGCGCCTGGGCTATCGCAAGCACTGCCATGTTCCTGAATTGGATCGCGTACCATCTAAATGCGGAGCCCTCTGTCACCGCTGGCAATTGTAAGTTGAAGAGACAAGCCATGACCAAAACACCTACGAATAATGCTAACGAAAGGATATATGGAGCATTCGCATAACGGTATCCAGGGAATGTATTGATGGACTTTCCACTCAATTCCACTGGTGCCGCAAACATGGCAATGTTCTTTTCATCCTTGTTAATGGCACTTAATTTATCAGCACCGCCAGATAAGCCGGTTGTCAATGTCTTACTGCCATCTTTGATTTGTCCGACACCACCGTCTACTTGTTGGACACCATCGGATAAAGTGCCCCAACCTGTTTTCACGGTTTTCGTGCCGTCACTCACTTGCGTCATTCCGTTATCCAGTTTGTTTGCACCAATTGTAAGGTCGTTCCATCCCGCTTTCACGGTTTGGTTACCTGCAGCAAGCGTGCCCGTTCCAGCGGCAAGCGTACCAGCACCAGCAGAGAGAGTCTTCGTGCCGTTAGCGAGCGTACCCGTTCCAGCGGCGAGAGTCTTCGCGCCATTAGCAAGTGTTCCCGTTCCGGCTGCAAGATCTTTACTGCCTTTGGCAAGTGTACTTGTTCCAGCAGCAAGAGTCTTCGTACCATTAGCAAGCGTGCCTGCACCGGCTGCAAGGTCTTTACTACCTTTGGCAAGTGAACCTGTTCCGGCTGCAAGGTCTTTACTACCTTTGGCAAGCGTACTTGTTCCGGCAGCGAGGGTCTTCGTGCCATTAGCAAGCGTACCTGCGCCAGCCGCAAGGTCTTTACTGCCACTAGCAAGTGTACTTGTTCCGGCTGCAAGGGTCTTCGTGCCATTAGCAAGCGTACCTGCGCCAGTAGCAAGGTCTTGACTGCCTTTGGCAAGTGAATCTGTACCGACGACAAGGTCCTTACTACCTTGAGCGAGGGTACCTGTTCCCGTTACAAGATCTTTACTTCCATTGGCAAGCGTAGTCGTTCCCGCCACAAGATCTTTGCTTCCAGAAGCGAGTGATCCAGTCCCGGCAACCAAATCTTTACTGCCGGTTGCCAGAGCTGCAGTACCGGCGGCAAGTGTATTCGTACCTTCTGCCAATGAACCAGTTCCTGTTACGAGTTGACTAGCTCCGGCGGAAAGGTCACCTGCACCTTTAGCTAAGTTCTGTGTTCCTGCGTACACTTGTTTTTGTCCTGCTACTAAGGTATTTAACCCAGCTTCTAAAGTGTTGGCACCTGTTGAAGCATCGGCTAGACCTCCTTTGATTTGAGAAGCTCCCGATACTAAACCAGGCGTTTGGTCGGCTAATTGCCCCAATCCGCCGGCGACCTGTTGACTTCCTGCTAATAGCTTTTGGAAGTCCGGACTTGCCTTAAGTTCAGGTACTTGCTCAGCAAGTTGGGCCAAGCCTGTTGCTACACTACTAGCGGCTGGAGATAATTGTTTCACCGCAGAGTTCACGCCTTCAGCACCTGTGGAAAGCCCTTTGCTGCCTTCAGCAAGTGTGGCAATGCCGGCTTTCAACGTATTACTTCCTGTCTCGGCACTTGTTAAACCATCTAATACTTGCTTGGCACCATCTTGTAAAGTAGTGGCACCCGTGGCTAATTCTTTTGTACCACTATTCAATTTTTGGGCTCCATCGTTCACTTGGCTTACCCCGCCCTGCAATGAAGTAGCACCAGCGTATACCGAACTGGCTCCTTCATTTAATTTTTGGGCTCCATCGTTTACTTGATTAGCGCCGCCGTTAAGAGCTTGAGCCCCTGAATTGACTTGGTTGGCACCGCCATTAAGGGCCTGGGCGCCTGTATGAACTTGATTGACGCCACCATTAAGAGCTTGAGCGCCTGAGTTGACTTGATTAGCGCCACTATTAAGAGCTTGAGCTCCCGTATTCAGTTGATTGGCACCTCCATTAACTTCTTGAGCGCCTGAGTTGACTTGATTGGCACCACTATTAAGGGCCTGTGCACCTGTATTTAGTTGATTGGCGCCGCCATTAACGGTTTGTGCCCCATCATTGACTTGATTGACGCCACCATTAAGAGCTTGAGCGCCTGAGTTGACTTGATTGGCGCCACTATTAAGAGCCTGTGCACCTGTATTTAGTTGATTGGCACCACCATTAAGGGTTTGTGCTCCATCATTGACTTGATTGACGCCGCCATTAAGAGCCTGTGCCCCTGAATTGACTTGATTGGCGCCGCTGTTAAGTGTATTGGCCCCAGTATTCAATTGTTGGGCACCAGCATCTAATTTTCTAGCCCCTCCATTTAAGGTCTGAGCTCCATTGTCTACTTGTTTGGCTCCATCCGCTAATTTGCCGATGTCTCCCTGTTTACCAGAAAGAGAGCTATACATCACGCTCGTTCCAGCTTTTAATTCTGTCGCTCCACTTGCAAGCTTTGCGATGTCTGGTGCCTTTTGTTTCAAGGAATCAAGGATTTGAGCGGTACCATTTTTCAGTTCTCCGGCTCCATCATTGATTTTTTGAGAACCATTCGCCCCATCTATGAAACCGTTTTCAATATCACCCAGTTGATTGAGCAAGCTCGTTGTATAAGTGGCGGTCACCTTATCAGCCAAGCTTTCACGGATACGTTCTGTAGCACTTTTGGTTACTTGGGCGGCCATGAAGTGCAACCCTTCATTCTGAGTATAGATCAGTTCGGGTTTTACCGGATTTGCATCCAAGACCGTTGTTACATTTTGTGAGAAATTTTCCGGAATTTCAATGACCATGTAGTAATCGGTATTCTCTAACCCTTTTTTAGCGGTCTTTTCATCAACGAATTCCCATCCGAGGGTATCGCCAGACCGCAACTCAGCCACTAAATCATTGCCGACATTAATGGGCTTCCCGCCTGAAGTGCCACCTACATCCTTATTGACGACAGCGACAGGTAATTTGGATAAATTGTCATATGGCCCCCATTTTGCAGTTAGAATGATTGCTGCATAGATGAATGGGATTAATAAGACAGCAATGATGGCAATAATCCATCCCGTCCTATTTTGGGAGCCACCAAACTGAAATCCTGAATCTTTCATACATAACCCCCTACCTATAAAATTTTATAAAAGTTGATTGGGAGCCGTCCAATCAACTTTTATAAGTATATTCTGACTATTTATTCCAATTCCTTCTTATTAATGACAACTATTTTATGAGTTTTTTTAGATTTTTAGGATAAAAGTTTCATGAAATAGTAATTATTTGGACAAATAAAAGATCCTAAAGTAGGATTTCAATTTCAATTTCTTTAAGAGTAAGGTAGATGAATGGTTATTCATTCATTTTTAAACAATTAAGTAATTAAGATTCTTATCCTTAAAACTGGAATAATAATTCTAAAAAAACAATAAGTATTTTTACGAAATCGCACAAAATGTTAATTTGTCGAATTGTAAAATGTGAAGAAAGTCGGAAACATTTAGTACAGAGATGAAAAAGATACTACTGAAAAAAGAAGGGGCTGTCCCAAAAGTCAGTAATATGACTTTTAGGGCAACCCCCTTTTTTATGAAATTTATACACAAAAAAATCGCCCTTTTTAGTAAAATGAAGTTACCACACAACATTTAAGAAACGACGATTTTTTATGAGCAATCAAAAGATCACTACAGAAAATTATAACATGGAACAAACTAAACTACCACTCACCATTCAAGAGGAAACTACTGTTCCTCAAAAACGAAATTCCACGCCTACTTTTATTCCCTATGATAACCAACAAACCACTGTGATTTTTGATATTCAGGATCTCGTTCCGGCTCACCACGTAGCGCGTGTAATTGATCAAATGATTGAATCAGTAGAAGATAAAGTCTTTTTCGAGCACTATAATGGTGGCGGACGTAGCTCTTACCATCCTAAAATGATGACGAAAGTCATTTTGTATGCCTATTCTCAAAAGGTCTATTCTTGTCGTGAAATCGCCAAACTGGTTGAAGAAAATATCCCAACCATGTGGCTGGCTGCCTTGCAGAAACCGGATTATCGAACGATTAATCGATTTCGTACACAACAAATGGAAAAGCTCCTTCCGAAGCTTTTTGAAAAAATGATCCATCAACTAATAGAAGAAAAGCATATCACTATGGAGAATTACTTCCTAGACGGAACAAAGATTGAAGCAAGCGCAAATAAGTATTCATTTGTGTGGAAAAAGGCGACGACCAAATTTGAGGCGAAGCTACAAGAAAAAATTGAAGAAACGTACCAACAGATTCAGACCATTACAGATGAAGAAGGTCATGAACTGTCAGCTCAAGAAGGAACATCCTCTTTAACTGCAGAGGAAAAATTAACTCAAATAGAAAAGGCGTTAGTGAAAAAAGTGGAAAAAGAAACGAATGGCATCCAATTTGAAGAAGATGTCCAGGTACGAAAAGAAAAACGACGGGAACTCAGTCCGGTAAAGAAACTATTGAAATTAGTACGCGAAGACTTAGGTCCACGATTAGTTAGATATAAACAACAAAACGCTCTATTTGGCGATCGAAATAGTTATTCAAAAACGGATACGGATGCGACATTTATGCGAATGAAAGATGATCATATGAATAACGGACAACTAAAACCTGGTTATAATATTCAAATGGCAACGGAAAATCAATTCATTCTTTTTTATACGATCCATCAACGCCCTACTGATACACGGTGTTTTAAGCCGCATATAGAAGCACTGAAGAATACATCGCTACCATTCCCGAAAAACGTCATCGCAGATGCCGGCTATGGCAGTGAAGAAAACTACCTCTACTCTTTGGAAGAAGAATTTGAAGCTTTGATTCCTTACAATACTTTTTTAACGGAACAAAAACGGAGCTATAAAAAAGATATTCGTCATGTGAGTAACTGGACATATGATGAACAAAAGGATGAATACACTTGTCCAAATAACCGTAAGGTTTTATTTAAGCGTTACTCGACTCGTACGGATAAAAATGGATTCACACGTGACTTTAAAATTTATGAATGTGAGGATTGTACGGATTGCCCATTAAAATCGCAATGTACAAAGGCGACAGGAAATCGTCAAGTGCATGTTAATCCAGTTTATGAAGAAATAAAAGCGAAAGCAAAAGTGAACCTTTGGTCTGAATCGAATGCACAAATTTACGCTCGACGAAAAATCGAGGTAGAGAGTGTTTTTGGTCATATCAAGGGCAATAGGTCGTTCCGTCGCTTTTCGCTTCGGGGCTTAGCGAAAGTCCAAACGGAGTTTGGCATCGTAGCCATGGCACATAATTTACTGAAGATAGCTGGATTGCGTCAGCTACTTTCAGTAAATTATTATAAAAATAGAAAAACAGGTGAAGAAAAACGAATCGTTTTTCTCCACCTGTTTTATTTTAGGGACTTATTAGACAGCCCCTTCTTTTTTTATAGGGTTTTCGACCCGATATATTTCGGCTTCCAGTAGGAGTTGTCCATGCTTGAGATGCTAACTCCTCTTGAAGTGGCTGAATGGATGAATTGATTATCACCTATGTATATTCCAACATGCGAAACACGTTTGCCATTTTTAAAGAAGACAAGATCACCTGGTTCAGGTTCAGATGTTTTCAAACCAACTTTTGAATACAAATCTGCAGCTGTACGTGGCAAGACGACATCTTGTGACTTTTCAAAGACATAGTAGATGAAGCCAGAACAATCGAAACCTTTGGGAGAGGTTCCGCCCCAGCTATATGGTACCCCCATATATTTCTTAGCTTTTTCTATTAATTTGTCATTATCTATGTTGTATACGCCCAAGGCATTAAAGGTGGATCGGTTGGATATCCCATTTTTCTTTAACTTGTGGTCTTTTTGAAAAGCTTTTACTGCCTTTGTAGTAGATTCATTATAATTATTTGAGTAGGAGCCTGATGGTTTATAGTAACCTTTAAACTTTAGAAGTTTTTGAAGTTGGCGTACGTCGGAATGTTTCATTTTCGGTTTTAACGTTTGGTCACCAATATTAGCAGATGCTTGATGCTGTAGAGGTGAAAGCAATAAGACGGCAGCGACGGCTAGACTACTAAATAACTTTTTCAATGAATTTTCCTCCTGAAACAAATATTGGTTCCTACATAGTATTATAGTCTTATTACAATAAACGACATTTTACATTACGTTTCTGTTACAAAAGTCAATTTATGCATAAAAAAGTGATAATTCAACCTTTAATTCTATTAATTATTTCATAAAGGTAATCTTTGCTAAAACTCCAGTATATAACTATATATGATATAATTTCTATAGTGCATTCAATTGATTTTATAGGAGAGAAAACCCTGTGTTAACTGGTATGAAAAAGATATTTAATGAGAGTTCTAAAGACTTAAAGCGAATTTATAAGCTTGTAGATAATGTGAACCAACTAGAGGGAAAGTTTGAAAAATATACGGATCATGAATTAAGAGGTATGAAAGATACGTTTAGAAGTTTGCTAGCTTCTGGTAAAACGTTAATGGATCTTCAAGCTGAGGCTTTTGCCGTAGTGCGGGAAGCATCGAAACGTGTATTGGGTCTACGGCACTATGATGTTCAGCTCGTAGGTGGGTTTGTCTTGAATGAGGGTGCAATCGCTCAAATGAATACGGGGGAAGGGAAAACTCTTGTTGCAACCTTGCCGAGTTATTTACATGCCTTGGAAGGTAAAGGCGTCCATATTATCACGGCAAATGAGTATCTCGCCAGCCGGGATAAGGATTTGATGGGGCAGGTGCATGAATTTTTGGGTCTGACAGTCGGCTTGAATATTTCACAAATGTCTCCTTCTGAAAAACAGGAGGCCTATGCTGCGGACATTACCTATGGGACGGGTACAGAATTCGGTTTCGACTACCTTCGGGATAATATGGTTTTTCGAAAAGAAGAGAAAGTGCAAAAAGGTCATCGATTTGCCATTGTCGATGAGATTGACAGCATCCTGGTTGATGAAGCAAGGACCCCGTTAATCATTGCAAGTAAATCAAGTGATGGAACTGAGCTGTTTCATATTACTGCTCAGATTATGAAGTCGTTTAAAGAGGATGAGGATTTTGAGGTGGCTAACGAAACAAGGGCTACCTTTTTAACAGATCAAGGCGCATCCAAGATTGAAAAGGCATTCGGAGTAAATAACTTATATGATATAGATCATCAAGAGCTACTGCATAATGTGACGCAAGCGCTTAAAGCACATGCCATTATGAAATTGGACGTCGATTATATCGTCAAGGATGGACAGATATCCTTGATTGATAAATTTACTGGCAGGGTGATGGAAGGCCGAAGTTTTAGTGAAGGTCTCCATCAGGCCATTGAAGCAAAAGAAGGCTTGGAGATTTCTGAAGAGAATGAAACACAGGCTACAATTACCATCCAAAATTATTTTCGTTTATATCATTCGCTTTCAGGGATGACGGGAAGTGCCATGCCTTCAAAAAAGGAGTTTTGGGAAACCTATCATCTGCCTGTTATTGAAATTCCAACAAATAGACCCATTCAACGACAGGATAAACCAGATTTAATCTTTAAAGATGAAGTAAGTAAAATCAAAAAAATCATTTCAGAAGTAACACGTATTCATAAAGAAGGAAGGCCAATTTTGATTGGGACGACTTCCATTGAGCAATCGGAAACGTTATCCATTCACTTGAAGAAAGAAAAAATCCAACATCAGATCCTGAATGCGAAGACGGAAAAAGGCGAGGCGGAAATCATCGCCAAGGCCGGACAAAAGGGTCAAGTGATGTTAGCGACGAACATGGCTGGAAGAGGTACCGACATTTTGCTGGATGAAGATGTTAAGGAATTGGGCGGGCTTCATATTATCGGTACGGAGCGGCATGAAAGCAATCGTATTGATATGCAGCTACGTGGTCGTTCGGGTCGGCAAGGTGACCCGGGCTCTACACAATTTATCATTTCTTTAGAGGACGATTTGTTTGTCTACTATGAGGAAGAAGAAATTGAGCGGTACGTAAAGAAAGTTAAAACAGATGAAACCGGTTTGGTCATAAGTCCTGCTCCAGAAAAATTTGTGAAAATGGTTCAGGAGACGATTGAGCAAACACATCAGTCTAGCCGTAATCATTTGTTGAAATTGGAACATGCATTAAATGAGCAAAGTAAAATTATCTATTCGATGAGAGATCGGATTCTGGATATGGAAACGGATCAAATGTTTACGATTCTCCTTGAATATATCGAAAGTTACATCCGTAAGCGCGTGGCGAAGTATTACCCTGAATATATGGAAGAACCGAATTCGAAGGCTTTCATTGAAGAGCTGTCCCTTGTCTACTTATCGTTGGATTGGAAAGAGGACGATTTGCAAGGTCTTACCCGTTCTGAAGTAGAAGCAAAGGCACTGTCTGCATTCAAAGAAATGGAAACTATGTTATTGACTTTACAAGAGGATGCTGAGTGGGGAAGCCGGTTACGTGCCTATATGTTGAAACAAATTGATACGAACTGGATGAGTCATTTAGACGAAATGAATAGAGTGAAGGAGGGCATAGGGTTAAGTGGGTATGGTCAACAAGACCCTTATATGTTATTCGAAAAAGAAGCACTAATACAGTTCGAACAACTTATAAGTCAAATCGAGTCAGGCATCAGTGTCCATTTTATGGAGTATGTAAAAAGCCAAAGGGATCAAGAAGAACTTGATGAGAAGGGGGAAGATGAATAATGGGTCTGTTTAGTAAAAGTGGAAAAGCAAAAGAAAAAGTCAAAATCGAAACAGCAACAGCGGAAGAGTCTGTCTCAAATGCAGAAGATGCAATCTATACTACCTTGGTTTTTCATGAAGACTCTAATTTATCCAAGCAAGAAAAATATGTTTACCAGTTCCACCATCAACAATTGCCATCATTAAAACCAAATCAAATTTCCATTTCAGGAGTTAAATTATCAAGGTTTGAAGAGGAAGTAGTGGTTATGGCCTTCATCCGTAATACATTAGATAAAGCGATCCGCTTTGAAGTAGTGGATTTATTATTATTGGATGAAAACGGGCAGGCTCTGGCGAAGAAGTCATTTGATTTATCGGAGATGGGTGAAATCCCTGCTGTTTCCTGTATGCCATGGAGCTTCTTATTTGAAGAAGAGGATACCTTAGCCCCCATTCTGGATAACGGCTGGAAGATAGCTTTTGAACTGAAAAATCAGGCTCCTCAAGAACATACATTGGATTTGGCACCAACATGGAGAGAGCAGCTTTCGGATGCTCAACAGCAGAATCTGCAACAACTTGTTGCCGGGTTACCCAAGCTTAACCAAGGCGAAGTGAACTTCATGGGACTAGAAGCCACGTTCAAGGAGAATGATCAATTAGCCGTGACGGTTTTAATTCGGAATGGTAGTGATAAGCAAATTAAGATTGAAAAACTGCCATTGATTGTCGAGGATGCGGATGGAGATCAAGTTTGCCAAGGTGGTTTTTCCCTTGATAACTTTGAAGTGAAATCAAATACAAGTAAGCCCTGGACATTTATTTTTCCAGGAGAACTCGTGAAAAAGAAAAACCCTGATTTGTCACGTTGGAAAGTATATCCGCTTAGTTCTATATAAGATCCTGAAAAGGGGCTATCTAATAAGTCCCTAAAATAAAAACAGGTGAAGAAAAAAGAATCGTTTTTCTTCACCTGTTTTTCTATTTTTATAATAATTTACTGAAAGTCTGACGCAAGCCAGCTATCTTCGGTAAATTATGTGCCATGGCTACGATGCCAAACTCCGTTTGGACTTTCGCTAAGCCACGAAGCGAAAAGCGACGGAACGACCTATTGCCCTTGATATGACCAAAAACACTCTCTACCCCGATTTTTCGTCAAGCGTAAATTTGTGCATTCGATTCAGACCAAAGGTTCACTTTTGCTTTCGCTTTTAGTTCTTCATAAACTGGATTAACATGCACTTGGCGATTTCCTGCCGCCTTTGTACATTGCAATTTTAATGGACAATCCTTACAATCCTCACATTCATAAATTTTAAAGTCACGGTGTAAACCCATTTTTATCCGTACGGGTCGAGTAACGCTTAAATAAAACCTTACGGTTATTTGGGCAGGTGTATTCATCCTTTTGTTCATAATATGCCCAGTTATTCGCATGACGAATATCTTTTTTATAGCTCCGTTTTTGTTTCGTTAAAAAAGTATTGTAAGGAATTCTTCCAAAGAGTAGAGATAGTTTTCTTCACTGCCATAGCCGGTCTGCGATGATGTTTTTTCGGGAATGGTAGCGATGTATTCTTCAGTGCCTCTAAAAATGTGTCTTGAAACGACGCGTATCAGTTGGGCATTGATGTATCGTATAAAAAAGAATGAATTGATTTTCCGTTGCCATTGAATATTATAACCAGGTTTTAGTTGTCTGTTATTCATATGATCATCTTTCATTCGTATGAATGCCGCATCCGTATCGGTTTTCGAGTAACTATTTCGATCGCCAAATAGAGCGTTTTGTTGTTTGTATTTCACCAATCGTGGACCTAAGTCTTCGCGCACTAATTTCAATTTAACAGGACTGAGTTCCCGTCGCTTTTCTTTTCGTACCTGGACATCTTCTTCAAGCTGGATGTCATTGGTTTCTTTTTCAACTTTCTTCACTAATGCTTTTTCTATTTAAAATGTACCCTATAGAGTAAATACTTTAAAAAAGTCTCTCTGTAGGGTGCTTTTATTTGTATAAAGAAAAGATAGGATTGGAGATACATCACAATGAGCAAAAAGACTTTTACAGAATACTAATGTTAAGGCTGTTAGCCCCAAGGGGATTACATATACAGATGACCAAGATATTGATCTACAATATTTTCAAAATATTTTTGTTTGTTAATATCATAAAACCCTTTTAAGAGTATGTTTGCACATGCTATCACGGCTAATCTTAAAAGGGTTTTCTCGTTTCACATCATAAAACGCTCATAATCTCTTATTATCAGGAAAGGTTGTTTTCTGTTTGTGACAGTCACGAGCACATTTATCATCCATATATCACTTTCGTGTAAACATAAAAATCTTGCATTGGCAAAAAAAGAGAGACACACCCGACGAGAATCGACTTTGCCTACTCTTTTTTGTTTTAAAATAGAAGTATAAAACTTGGGGTGATTAAGCTGCTTTCGAAACAATTAATTATGAATCATTTCTTTCTTAAGCAATTCTCCCATAATTTTAAGAACGTCACTACGCAACTCATCGTGTTGCAATGCAAACTCAATTGTAGTTTTTACAAACCCTAATTTCTCACCGACATCAAACCTATTTCCTTCGAAATTATAGGCGTAGACCCTTTGGATCTCATTCAAACTTTGAATAGCGTCTGTCAATTGTATTTCCCCACCGGCACCTGTTTCTTGGTTTTCCAAGAACTCAAATATTTCAGGTGTTAAGACATAACGTCCCATTATTGCTAAATTAGATGGTGCAGTCCCTTGCTTTGGCTTTTCAACAAAATTACTCACTTGATAACGTCTACCTTCTATAGTAGAAGGATCAATAACCCCATATCGATGTGTTTCATTGTTTGGTACTTTTTGTACTCCTATAATGGAAGAGCCTGTTTGCTCATATTGATTAATCAATTGACTTACACATGGAGTATCACTTTGAACAATATCATCACCTAAAAGCACGGCAAATGGTTCGTCTCCAATGAAGTTACGTGCACACCAAACAGCATGACCTAATCCTTTTGGCTCTTTTTGTCGTATATAGTGAATATTCGCAAGATCCGAAGGATAACGTACTTTATCTAGAAGGTCTAATTTCCCTTTTTCTAGTAAGTTCCGTTCAAGTTCTGGAGCATTATCAAAGTGGTCTTCTATTGCGCGTTTCCCTTTACCCGTAACAATTATAATATCTTCGATTCCTGAGGCCACTGCTTCTTCAATAATGTATTGAATTGTTGGTTTATCTACAATGGGTAACATTTCCTTCGGCATAGCTTTCGTAGCTGGTAAAAATCTAGTACCTAATCCTGCTGCTGGAATTATTGCTTTTTTTACTTTTTTCAAATTTAACTCCCCCGATTATTTTATTTATCTATGGACACAACAAAAATCTAATAAAAAATACATGAATTAATGAGTTTTTTATTAGATATCTATTTATTAGTCTATTTGACCTACTATGCTATAATAAGTAATTTTCATGTTATAATCAAGTTGCATTTTTGTAATTTTTTAACATTAACATAAGATCCTTTAATTTTATATATCTTTTTGCTGGAAACAGGTATGTTATCCATTCATATATAGGCTACAGTCTCAAAGTAATTTGAATTATTGAGACCTTTCGAGAAAAATGCATTTTTCCCTTCTTCTTACTTACGTGACATTTACTATTATATATTATTGATTCACATCTGTAATAATCGTATTCTTGGAAATTTCACCATTAATGGATAAATCATCCACATAAATACTATTTTTCTCAGGGCTAGTTGTAATTTTATTCTCTTTGATAGTAAATCCTTTTGTGTATTGAACTAATAGCCCCATTCTACCAAAATTCGAGAGATTATTTTGCGTTACTTCAATATTATTTGTATATCCTTTATGTTGATAGTTTTTATCAGGTTCGTCTACTAATAATCCGTCGGTTGCAATATTTTCCAACGTATTTTCATTAATCGTTACATTACTAGCAAACCCCAAATATATTCCGAGATAGGAATTGGAGATCCTATTGTTTGAAATATATACATCATCTACCCACTTAAGATAAATGTTAGGCCTTTGATTACCACCAAGTTGATGATTAAAGACGTTATCAGATATAATAACGAACTCTATTTTTGCAATATTTGAATGGCTAGGCCAACCCTCACCATATATATTCTCTCTACGAGTATTTTCAAATATGTTTTTCGATATCAACGTATGACTACCTGATTGTGGTAGTCCAGTTTGAATACCATTTGATGTTTTCGAAGATTCCCCTTTTCCATTAGGGTTAGAAAGAGCTATCCCTCTGTTACCATCTAAAAAGGTATTGTTTTCGATGGAAGTATCTTTCCATTTAAAGTTACGAATCGCTACGAAGGTCATTCCTTTAAATATGTTATCGTGTATCTTAATATCCGTGCTGAATTTGTTGTGGACAGAACCATGGTTTCCAATTCCTACTGGCCAAGCAGATGTCCCCTCAGTTCCACTAGCACCAAAGTAACAGTTGCGAATTGTGACATTTTTGGAAGGTGTTCCATCATACTCTCCATATTGACTAAAACCTAATTTAGTGTGCTCAGAAACTTGGATAGCTTCTGAATAAAAGCGGGAGTGGTCAGGGGTTGTATCCTTAAATCCCAAAAATTCGCTATTTTCTATTACAACATTTTCGGAAGCGTTTATATCAATTGCATGATCACTGGCTATATCTCTAACTTCTATATTTCTTATGGTAATATTTTTGCCTCTTGCAATTCCAATAGCATTGAACGGGTCTGGGTAGTTTGTGATATTGCCATCCCAGATCCCACCCTCTATTGTAATATTGCCATGTCCATTATAATCCGTGTACATAGCCCCAGCATCACCATTGACCATAATTGTATTGTCATGACTACGCAATAGCACAGCACTATTTTCTAGAACTAAATGAGTATTTTTATATATACGCAACGTATTTGTAAGTTTATATGTTCCTTTAGGAATGAAAACCTTAATCGGCGTTTTACTTGTCTTAGCCAAGTCTAAGGTTTCTTGAATTACTTTCGTATCGTTATTAATACGATCCCCTTTTGCACCCAATTCTTGTACATTGAAGACAGAATTAGACTCATTATCTTTCAAAGATTTTATTCCTTCGAGAATTATAGAAAAGGCCAAAATAAAAAAGATGATGATAACCGTTACTTTTATTTGTTTGGTTATTACACTTTGTGTTTTTTTCATATGTAATATATTTCCTTCTGTTTGTAGTTTGATAGTTACTTATCAGCTATAACACTTATTTTTTAACTATTTTTATTACGAATAGAGACCAAGCCATTAATTAAGTTTTTATGAATAATGTAATAAACGGAGATATATGGTTCTCCATTATATCTTCAACTATTATCCATCTTTACGCAACTACAAACAAAAAATCCTTATGGTTTGTAACTTGTTGGTATGATATACTCAATTTTGTTCAAAATATTAGGTTATTGTAAAAAATATATGAATATTATATAAGATTATTTCAAGATAACATTATACAATTGGATATTGGCTTATGAAAAAAGCAACCCTTTTAATATATTCCCAGCATATGAGTCTCTTACGAATTTTATCAAAACTTATAAGTTTAGAGACTATTTTTAATATTTTTATACTCATACTACGTGAACATTTAAATTTTTTTCACAAACAACAGAACCTTGTGAGTTAAAAACTCATTATATTTTTTGATTGAGAGGTGCAACATGAAGGTTTTAGAATTATTATGGCTTCCAAAGGAACAGTCAGAGTGTTCTTTGTTTGATATCAAGTACCAAGGTGAAATATTAAACATCATATTGAAAACAGACGAAATAGTAAAAGAAGGAACAAATTTTTTCACATTAATTGAGAGATCATCTCAACAAATTTTGAAATTTCCAGTAAATGAGTACGGAGAAACTAATATTTTAAGTATAGATATTTCTATAGATAATTATATTAACTACCTTACAATGGGAATCTGGGATGCATATCTACAAAATGAAAAAGAAGGAAGAGTAAGTAAATTTCGAGTCAAAAATAAACTTACAGAATCCATTGAATTACCCCCTTTTTATTTAACAAACTCAAATATTTCGTTAGTTCCTTACTCTACCATCAAGGGGAATTTATCTTTTAAATGTGAGGAAAGTAAAGCTATCCTTAAGATAGAAAACATTGTCCTTGAAGAAAACGGAAGTTTAATGTTAAATGGATATTTTTTAGTCCCCTCTTGGAGTGTAGAGAAGTCTGAAGATGTACGGAAGCAGCTTATTCTTCGTTCAGGGAATAATGAAATTAATATGGATATTTATAATGTGGTGCGTCAGGATGTTTCAACATTTTTCGGACGAACAGACAATAAGTATGATTGGACGGGGTTCGATATCCATCTTGACTTCTCCAAAAATTCTTATGAGTTATTAGATGAAAAATCAACAGAACTCCATATTAAAATGACCTTTAAAAATCAAGAGATGATTCTACCGATTTTGATTTCACCGGCCATAGATTTCAATAAAACAGCCGTTTTTCAGTCTTCTGACGGGATTAAGAATATTTATATTAATATAGATGAAAATTCTCAAAGAATTGCTTTATTAGTGACTAAAGAAAACTTACAGGCTGAAGTTGACGCAATATATTCTGAAAATGGAGAAATCATCTTGTTAGGCAGTGTCATTTCACGTGATAAGGCAAAGAGATTTTCCTATAATAACACCAATATTGTTGTGAAGGAGCGTCAGTCTGATAAAGAATACCATTTCGCTGTTGAAATCTATCAATCTTGTTTTACTCATACATTCAAAGTAAAAGAACTTTTAGAAAAGGGTATTTTCACAGCCGGAGTTTGGGACTTATACCTTTTGATAGAAGGCCAAATGTATCGTTTAGTGACCCGTTTGGACGGCATTATGAATAAACAAAAGTTAGTGTCAATACCACAACAGATGTTTTCTAATAAAGAAGGAAAAATATTAGATATAAAGCCCTATTATACCCTCCATGAAGAAGTTTCTATATTTTCTAGAGACCCTATTGCCGTAAAGTCCATTGAAAAAGTTGCAATAGAAAAAGGGGTTCTTTCTATAGTTGGAAAGCTAAATATTCAACCACCTAATCTCTACTTCCCTACAGTTACTACAGGTAGACTTATGATTAAAGGTAAATTTGGTAAAGTATATAATTTACCCACTACATGGCAAACGGAAAAGACGGGAAAAACTAATCTTGAGTTCCAATTTAGGGCAACCGTAGATTTAGTTAACCAAGGACATAAAGAATTAAGCGATTCCTTGCTCAAGGATATAAACTTTGACTTAATTCAGTGTGAAATATTTCACGAATTAGGTATTATCCCATTTACCATGAATATTGACCCAACTAAGGTAATCGTAACCTTAGAGGATCATTTAAGACAATCTAGTAAGTATAAAGAACTTCTGACTAAATGGGGACTTCGCTTTTATAAGGCTTGTAATAAATTTCTTCCTATTAAAAAGAAGAATGTCGTCTTCCAAAGTTTTCATGGGAAAAGCTATTCTTGTAGTCCGAAAGCCATCTACGAAGAAATGCTTGAGCAAAAACGTAATATAAAACCTATATGGGTCTTAAATAATCTTAAACAAGAAGTGCCTGGAAATCCAATTCTAGTACGACCTCATTCCCTCAAATATTATTATTATATGGCTACTTCTAAATATTTCGTAAATAATGGAAACTTCCCTGACTTTTATGAAAAAAGAGAAGAGACAGTACATCTACAGACTTGGCATGGTACACCATTGAAAAAGCTCGGATTTGATATCGACCCTAACTCTCCATCATATGCAGAAAACACATCCCCTCAGATATGTAGACGAAATGCAAGGTGGGATTATCTAATAGGACCAAATGAGTACACTTCTACCATATTAAAGAGAGCGTTCAAATTTGAAAAGCAGATGTTAGATGTTGGATACCCTCGTAATGATATTTTCTATAAGCCAAACCTTGAAGGGAAAGAAGAGCAAATTAAAGAGATGCTTAATATTCCAAAAAGCAAAAAGGTTATTCTGTATGCTCCCACATGGAGAGACTATGATTTTCATAACGGAAATCAACATAAGCCATATGAATTTAAATTCAACCTAAATAATTTCAAAGAACAGTTTGGAGAAGAATATGTATTACTGCTTCGTTTACATTACCGGGATGCCACACGTATTAAAATTGAAGAATTTGAAGACATTATCTACAATGTTTCAAGTTATGATGATATTCAAGAATTGTACTTAATTTCTGACTTGTTAATTACAGATTATTCATCTGTCATGTTCGATTTTGTAAACTTAAACAGACCAATCATTTTCTTCACCTATGATTTATCACGTTACGGTTCTCAGGTCCGTGGTTTCTATATGGACTTTCAGACAGAAGCTCCAGGACCGATTGTCCTTAATGAACAGCAGCTATTTCATGCAATTAAAAATGTTAACAAATTAGAGACATTATATAATCAGAGATACAAAAGTTTCAGAGATAAATTCTGCCATTTAGAAGACGGAAAAGCCTCTAAAAGAACGGTAGAAGCTTTATTTAAAAATGAATAGAATTGGAGAGATCGATGTGAAAATTCGATTCTTAATGTTTGATATTTATGGAATGGGTGGCACAGTACGGACTGTTCTAAATGTGACGAACTATTTAGCTCAATCTGGTTATGATGTAGAAATCATTAGTGTCTTTCGATTTCGTAAAGTACCCTTTTTTGAAATTGATCCCAGAATCAAAATTATTGTCCTTCACGATATAGCAAGTAGAAGAAAAGATGATACAAGTTTGAAAACAAAAACAGCTAATAAGTTAGGTGAAATGAAAAGCAGACTTATTCATTCTGATGACGAGGGGTATCATTTCTTTTCGTTACTGACAGATATAAAGTTGTATAACTTTATAAAAACGATTAATTCAGGGATTTTAGTCACCACAAGACCAAGCTTCAACATCTTTGCTAGTAAATATGCGAATAAAGATGTTCGTATTATTGGACAAGAGCATTTAAATTTCTCCATCTATCCTGAAAAAATGAAGAAATCTATTTTGAAACATTATGGTAATCTAGATTATTTGGCCACATTAACAGATGAGGATACCATGGATTACACACAACTTCTAAAAGGTAGAAAGGTGAAAGTAAAGAAAATCACCAACTCTATTCCAAATTTGCAAGGTGTGATATCTCCTTTGAATTCCAAGACTATCATTGCAGCTGGTCGTTTAGTGCCACAAAAAGGATTCGATTTATTAATTGAGGCATTCAAAATAGTAAATCAAAAATATCCAGATTGGAAGCTGAAAATTTTTGGAGATGGCCGTGAGAAAAACAATCTTTTAGATCTAATTACAAAGTATAAACTTTATAATCATGTAATATTAATGGGATCAACCCAGCATATTGATATAGAACTGTCTAAAGCTTCTATTTATGCATTAAGCTCTAGGTTTGAAGGGTTTGGAATGGTCATAGTAGAGGCTATGCAATGTGGTGTGCCAGTAGTGAGCTTTGATTGTCCGAAGGGACCGAGTGAAATCATAACTCAAAATGAAGATGGGATTCTTGTAGAAGATGGAAATGTTGAGAAATTTGCAGAGTCCTTAATGGAGCTAATGGATAACGCAGAGAAAAGGAAATATTTTGCGAAAAATGCTATTGAGAATGTTAAGCGATATGAAATAGAAAATATTGGCAAAATATGGGAAGAGACAATCAACGAAAATCCATACCAAAAGAATAATCAACCAGTAAATTCGTTAGTTTAAACAAAGTATTCTTAAGGAGGATAATATGAGTGTGTTAATAACTAATTTGGGATACAGCAATGGGGTATTATCCCTGTATGGTAAAGCAGGAGCTACATTAGAAGATAACTATTTCCTTTGTATTAGAAGAAGAGAAATAGAACATGGATTAGAATATCCAGAAGAATATACATTTCCGCTCATGATTAACGGTAGTGAATTTAATTTTCATAAAGATATGAATGATTTACTACAAGGAATTTCCCTAGATAACGGAATGATTTGGGACTTTTTTTTGTTGGCTGGGGATAGTTATTTCAAGCTGGAAGCAAATACTTCATTAACTTTAGACAGAAGTGACTATGTAAGCTTAGATAATAAGCTGTTTAAAGTAAAACCATACATTACTGGGGAAAACGGCATATCAATATATATATTAAAAAATGAAATAACAGCAACTATTGGTCATGCCACTTTTGATGAGGGTGTCTTTAATTTATCAGTTCAGTTGAGCAATTCAGCCATTTCGAATTATAAGGATTGGAACTGCTATTCCATTCTATTAAAGATTAAAAAAAGAGAGCAAGAACGGCTTTTCGAGTATTACGAATCTATGGTGTTTGAATCTCTTTCAGAAGTAAGCACATTAAATTTCTCTCTAAATATTAATGATATATTTGAGAACTATAACTTGAATAAGAATATTATATGGGACCTATTTATCGAAGTGAGAAGTAAAGATGGGTTAATAGTTGAGTCTCCTTTGATATGCTCAAGCGGAAATAAAGGACTTTTTAATTTCAATTATTTTAAGTTTGCACATAATGATTTATATAGAGTTAAGCCATATGTTACTGGTAAGAATTCCATTTCCCTATTTATAAGAAAAAACGAATTAAAAGTAAACCTTTCACAGCTCAAATTTGAAAATAATAGTCTACAGCTTACCGGGACAATTTATTCTCATGAATATGATATCTGGAATTTTAATGAATTCGAATCGTATATAGTTTTCAAAAAGCGGTATACGGTTGGGAAAGAAAATATATATTATATAGAAAAAGCAATTGAAATCCCATTATTAAACGGTCTTTTTCAAGCAGAATTATCAATGTCAGAGCTTCTAAACGAAGAAGTGATTCGTCATGGAGATGTATGGGATATGTTTGTACGTTTAACTACGTTGGATGGTAGAATCACGGATGTAATTGTAAATCCTTCTGAAAAACTAAAAAAAGAGAAATATTCGTACGAAATCATGAGTACGAATCCATCCTTTAAGTTTAAACCTTATGTAAACGGACAAGGTCATTTCTCATTCTATTTCATAGACTCTAATAAACATCAACATGATGCAGTGAAAGTTGCGGTATTAGGCTCATGTTTTAGTCGAAATCCTTTCAATTCGACAAGTTATTTTAATCCAGGTTATAAGAAGAATTACAGTTGCGTGTTGACACAATTCCATTCATCTATTGTTAGCATGGTTTCTTCCCCTAGGGAAATAGATATTGATAAGATGAATGATGTAACAGCTTACAACAAGTACTTTATTCAAAATGACTTTGAGAAGAACTTCTTTGATCAGGTAAGCGAAATGAATCCGGATTACTTGATCATCGATTTATATGCGGATGCTGCACGAGACCTAATTAAAATAAATGATGACACATACGTTAGTGCAAGTCTTGCTTTAAGACAAAGCAAGTACTTTAAGGAATTCATGAATTATGAAGTCGTTACACATGACAATAATGAAGCCTACTTTGACTTATGGAAGGAAGCCATGCTTCAATTTGCGAAAAGGATTAAGGAGTACCTTCCTGAAGATCGAATCATCCTTAACGTTGGAGGCTTCACTTCCAAATATGTTGATGCAGATGGATTCATCAAGAAGTACCCACGGGAGAATATCATACAAAGAAACAATTATTTCTGGGATAAGCTTAATTCTTGGTTCTTACAA
This sequence comes from Peribacillus suis, assembly GCF_059384845.1. Classification (NCBI taxonomy): domain Bacteria; kingdom Bacillati; phylum Bacillota; class Bacilli; order Caryophanales; family Bacillaceae; genus Peribacillus; species Peribacillus suis. The sequence continues at coordinate 3,959,368 of NZ_CM182019.1, read as the reverse complement.
TGTATTCCGGGCTGTAAGGTAATTAGCTTAAAAGATACAAAGTATATAGGACAACATGATCATCCATTCGGGAATACGTTCTCCCACTATCAGTCAGGTTATTACAAAGAGTTCATGAATAGATTGAATAAGCTTGTAATGAAAGATCTACAAATTGAGAGACACCAACAAGGAAAGGAACTGTTGGTGTAATATAGCTATCGTCTTTGTTGAGTGAGCCCCTTCAATGGGTTAAAAGAGCAATAATTTGTTCAGCCTGAGTCATAGAATCATAAGGACTCAGGCTATTTGATTTTTCTGGATACGGGGTAAACGTTCTATAGTTCGTCATGAAAAATATTCTAACGTTCTAACTTGAATAAAATTATTGATAATATTAATCAGTCAAACCAGCTAATAGTATTCAATATTTTTCACCGTTTACAATATAAGAGAAATCCCAGAAGGGGGCTTTCTAATTCGCATTTTCCCTCCATCTTTAAACCTTGCTATGTAATATAAATCATTTCCCTCGACCCGTACGGATAAAAATGGATTCACACGTGACTTTAAAATTTATGAATGTGAGGATTGTACGGATTGACCATTAAAATTGCAATGTACAAAGGCGGCAGGAAATCTCCTAGTGCATGTTAATCCAGTTTATGAAGAACTAAAAGCGAAAATAAAAGTGAACCTTTGGTCTGAATTGAATGAACAAATTTAGGCTTGACGAAAAATCGAGGTAGAGAGTGTTTTTGGTCATATCAAGGGCAATAGGTCCTTCCCTTTTCGCTTCGTGGCTTAGCGAAAGTCCAAACGGAGTTTGGCATCGTAGCCATGGCACATAATTTACTGAAGATAGCTGGCTTGCGTCAGCTACTTTCAGTAAATTATTATAAAAATAAAAAAACAGGTAAAGAAAAACGAATCTTTTTTCTTCACCTGTTTTTATTTTAAGGTTATAAGAGAGCCCCTTTTATGGAATCGATCATAAAGGTTCAACAGTTATGAATTAAGAATACTTAGGGGTTTTTAGGTTGCCGTTTTTTGGGCTTGAACTCCTTTAACCTCCAAGGATTTCAAGGGTAATAGCTAGTTATCTCCTTTACCGGTATGTGGCAGAGTTAATTCAAAAGGAATTAAAGTGAATTCTTCTTCCGTTTCAGGAATTAGATAGACACCTTTAATTTGTCCATATTTCTTCATGTCTAAAGCGAGAAGGGAGGGTACTAAGAAGAAAAGAACTACCACTACATACTTTGGATTAGGAGGATGCCTATAGAATGTCGATTATTAGCCGTTACTATCCTATAGAATCCAAATAAAGAATGATTGAAGGCCTTAATGATTTAATCAAACGTTTGATTAAATTAGGGGAAGTCTTACCTGAGCTTGTTGTTTGGAAAATGAGGGAGCGGCTCCCTCATTTCCTTATATGCCAAGATGCATCTTCAAACGATATTGTGCTTCGGTTTTTGTTTCATCGGATACAATGTTATACCAAAGTCCATCAACTCGTTGGTTCTCTCCTGCAAGTGTAAATTGTTCAATATTATTGAGGGAAGACTTGTAGTTTTTCTGAATGCTTAACATTTCATTGAATGTTAAATTAGTTTCTACATTTTTCCCGATGGCTTTAAGGATATCATCATAGTTGGTCAAAGTGGACAAGCTTGCGCCTTCTTTAATGACCGCTTGTATCACTTGTCGCTGTCTCATTTGTCGACCGAAATCACCGCGAGGATCTTCTTTTCTAATGCGGGAATATATCAAAGCTTCTTTACCATCTAAATCAATTGTTCCTTTTGCAAAGCTGTAATTTTTATAGTTGAGATTCATATCATTATTGACTGTGATGCCGCCAACAGCGTTAACAATGTCCTGGAAGCCTTTCATATTCATTTTTACGTAATAATCTATTGGTATATCTAAATAGGCTTCGACCGTATTGATAGACATGGTAACCCCACCGTATGCATAAGCATGGTTCATTTTTTCCGTCGTGCCTCTCCCGATAATTTCTGTACGCGTATCCCGGGGGATGCTTAACAATTGAACCGATTCTTTTTTAGGGTTTACTGTCATGACAATCATCGTGTCTGAACGCCCACTATCATTCTTCCTTTCATCTACTCCTAGTATCAGTAATGAAAAGGGATCCTTGTTTTTAAACGTTATATCTTCGACGCGTTTATCTGTTTTATGCTCGGTACCCTGCATAGTATTTATGGTTCCTAATAGGGACTGATATATAGATGTTGCATAAGCTCCTCCACCAATGAAAAGAATAAGAAGGATGACTCCCACTACTTTTAATGATTTATGTTTTCTCTTCTTCTTTTTACGTTCTGATCTCATTTGCGTTCCTCCTCGAGCCATTCCACTTAAATGGAAAAGTGTGAAAAAATACCTAGATGGTATGTCTAATATACCTTTTTTTTACTAAAAAAAGAATAGTTTCTTTTTGTACATGCAGTACATATTTACCTTTTCAAATAGAAAAAGCGAGGGAATCTACATGACAAAGATTCCTTCGCTCACTGGGATTGGTGGATATTCTTATTTAGCGTCTGAGCCGTCTTTTGGCACTTCAGGATCTGGGGCCGGAACTTCCGGGTCTTCAAGTGGCGTAGGCTGTTCAGGTACTGTCGGGACATCTGGTTCTAGCAGATGAAGCTGATCTTCAATTGCTCTTAGCCGATTTTTGAACATCGTCTCTAGTTTTTTGTAGGAGTGGGTAGACTTTAATTTTTTATATTTCGTAATATTTTTTTTCACTTCATCGTATTGTCTATTATCGACTTGTTCTTCCATATCCAATAATAATTCATATCTTGCTATATCATAGTCTGTATTTTTCTTGTTGGTTCTAGAAGGAGTGACATATTTGAGTGTGGCCAATTTTTGAACACTCTTACTGAACATTATTTTGATTTTATTTTCGGTAGTGATGGTCTGTTTGACCAATTTATCATAGGTAGTAAATGTTGCACTATTTAGTTTTCCTGCTGTTAGGTAATCCTTTAATTTCTTATTTGTTTTAATAAGGTCGTCTCCAGCTTGAATAGCTTTCATAAAGGCCAGAGAGTTATCACGATATGATTTGGTCGTTTTTAAGGCTGCATTTGGCTTTGTACGATATTTAGCGGGAAGCTTGGCGATTGCCTTTTCTTGTTTTTTAATTTCTTTATTCGTCTTGTTATATAGGGACAGATGTGCCCTGGACACTTTTAATTTACTTTCGCTTGTAATGTCGGTAGAGTAATAGTTTTTCAGTCTAGCGGCTGTCTTATTGTATGTTTTGATTTGCGTGGTCACTTTATCGCTAGCTGCATTGTTGCGAGTATCGTAAAGCTTGAATCCTTCTTGTGCTGTATAAAGACCAATGCTTGCATTTTGACTCCATATTTTGGCGTAATTCCTAAGAGGGACATGTGTTTCCCCAACAGCAGGAGATACCTCGATGGTGAAGGCTGGTTTCTTTTCTAAAGTAGAGAACCAGTCACTGAAGCCACCACCGAATGATTTTGATTTAACCAGGCTATAGCCGGTGATTTTACTCAGTTTGCTTGCATAATGGGCGTCTTGTGTATAGCGACTTCCCGTTTGCTGATACTTCCAGAAGATGATTTGTCCACTCGAATGGTAGGAAATCGCGATTTCTGAATCGATTTTATCAATAAAGGAAAGGATGGCTTTCGTTTCGGATGCGGCCGCCACCTTTGGTCCATTGTAATTTTTATAGTAGGGCACCTTAGGACCGCCAAGGTTTTTCCAGTTCGGACTATATTGGCGGTTTAAATCGACGCCTTTTCCGTTGGCTTTCCAGCGTTTGAAGTTATTGCTGCCACCATTCATTTTAAGGATTCTTGCATGATCCTTGGCTGGAAAGCTTTTCAGGCCGGATTGCTGTAAGGTCACTCCATCCGGGTTGACCATTGGCACGAACCAAATCGTTGTATCATTCAGGATCTTTTTGACATTATAGCCGTTGATGCCGGTGTTGCTTTTATAGGCTGCTGCATATTTATCTATCATATTCATAGTAAGGTTGGTTGTAATCCACTCACGGGCATGGTGGGACCCATTGATGAAGACCGTGGATTCTCCTTTTCCAAGAGAGACTGCATAAATGTTCCGGCCATACTCGGATTTCCCGATGATTTCTTGTTTGATGAGACCAGGATACACCTTTTCTAGTTTCTTAATATCTTTTTGCATGTTGGCATAAGAGTAGGTTTTGTTAGGGTTAACAATAGATGATTGTGCGTAAGTAGTTTCGGAAAATGCGAAAGTCCCAAATAGTAAGAGGAGATACAGTAGAAATATATGAAATTTGTTCATGATACGCCACCTTTATGGTTAATATTACCTATAGTATCATAAAAATATGCAAAAAATCATAAAAATACCAGACTATTTAAATTATAGTCTGGCAAAAAGGGGCTATAAACTTCTGTAGCCTATAAGTTTGCTTTTGTAATAGGAGTTTGAAACATTGTTAATTTCTATTCCATTGCTTGAAGAAGCATGGATGAATTGTCCATTTCCTAAATAGATACCCATGTGACTGACGATGGATTTACTTGATCCAGTTGCAAAGAAAACGAGGTCGCCTGCTTTTGGCGAAGACACTTTTTTGCCCATATCATAATAGGTGGAAGATGAAAGTCTGGATATTTCATAGCCTGCTTTTTTAAATGTGTAGTAAATGAATCCACTGCAGTCAAATCCAGAAGGGGATGCTCCTGCCCAGGAATAAGGGGTGCCGATTAACTTTTTTGCTTCAGAAATGAGTGTATTCACTTTGTTATTTGAGTATGTCACTTTTTCAGGAGTTCCCACTGTAGAAGCTGGAGTTACCGATTTAACCAGGGATAATTTCTGACCGATTCTAATGATGTCGGAGGTTAAGGAATTGTATGATTTAAGTTCAGCTACTGATATGTTTGACTGTTTAGCGATTTTTGATAGAGTGTCGCCCTTTACAACGATATATGTATTCGAAGTGAGATTGACTTTAGGTGTTGAGATATTCGCTGGCTTGGCACTGCTGGGTAAATCAATGGTGGTGGTCGTTTTAGAGCTAGAAACAATCAGCTTATTACCGGCATATATCAAGTCGGATTTCAGGTTATTTAGTTTTTTTAATTCAGCAAGTGTAAGATTATGCTTGTTGGCGATTTTTGATAGAGTGTCGCCCTTTACAATGATGTATGTATTCGAAGTGAGATTGACTTTAGGTGTTGAGATATTCGCTGGCTTGGCACTGCTCGGTAAATCAATGGTGGTGGTTGTTTTAGAGCTAGAAACAATCAGTTTATTACCGGCATATATCATATCAGATTTCAGGTTGTTTAGGTTTTTTAACTCAGCGAGTGTAAGATTATGTTTGTTAGCGATTTTTGTTAACGTATCCCCAGGAACGATGGTATAAGTGGAGTTTTTTGTTTTTTCTACAGACACTGACGATGTTGTAGCTTTTGTTTTAGTTGTTGTTGTTTGAGATTTAGACGTAATAATCTTTTGATTAATCTTTAACATATCTGATTGTAAGTTATTAAGTAGTTTTAACTCTTTTACGGTCGTCTTGTGTTTTTGGGCGATTTTGCTTAAGGTATCACCGCTTTTTACTGTATATGAGTTGGCAAGGGCCGGAGAAACAAAAGTCGAAGATAGGACGGCTAATGTCGAAATTGCAACGATACTCTTTTTCACGTATTTCCACCTCTACATATCTTTTTCCCTATTCTAACAAACTAAATGGAATAAAATATATTACATTTATATTACATGGATAAAATGGTATAAAATAACTGTTTTATTGTGTTGTAAAATAGTTGTGATCTCTGTCTTTTTCTCCTATATTGTGAGTGTTTTTTCAACAAGGGAGTTGTGTCTCACTCACTTTCCTTTTCTTTTGTCGACAACTTTAAAAGGGGTGCTTGTTAATATGCGGGTGTTTCCAGCTGTGTCGGATAACTTTCCTTTAAACTGATAGGTTCCTTCTTTTGTATAGACATTATTGGATATCTTTCCATCCCAGGTAATTGTATGACTTCCTTTTTGATAATGCCGCAACGCCTCTAGTTTTTTTATAGTGTCACCTTTTGAATTGATAATGGAAATAGTAGAAGCAACCGATTCATTCTTGGTGATGGTTGTGGTGATTGTAGAAGCCCCAGTCACTTTTAAAACTGTGCTTGAATTTTTCATGGTTGCTTTAGGGGCTTTAGTATCCACGACTACCTTAAGTATCTTCTTTTTTCCTTTATGTTTATCCGTATCAAGTAGTGAAGCTTGGAGCGAATAAATCCCATCCTTCGCCTGCTTATTGCTATTAGTTTTTCCATCCCAGAAAAGTGTGTTCTTCCCACCTTTGAAAGTCTTGGATTTTGATAGGGTATCTATTTTCAAACCGGTGCTATCCACTAGAGTTGATGTTAATACAGCAACCTTGTTCAGATGAAAAGGAACTTCCAATTGATCGCCTCCAAGTGGGGAATAACTAATTGATTTCTGATTGAAAGTAAGCTCAGGTGTTACATCTTCTTTTACCATGACATACGTGCTTTTGGAAACACTATGTTTCTTGTTGGAAATCTTCACAGTGACTTTCACTTTCCCGGAAGGAGCATAGGAGCCATTATCCAATTTCCCGTCCCACTTCGTTGAAAAGGCCTGCCCGTCCGACTTTTTATTCGTCACAAGTTTCCGGATGGGTTTATTGTTGGCATCATGAATGAAAATGGATATACTCGTTCCCTTTTTTGCCTTGAACGAAAGGGAAAGGGAAAGGGAATTCGTTCCGTCTTCGATCAGTGTTTGGCTGGATGTCGTCAGCTTTGATAACGGTGCCGGAGTATGGGTCAATGCGTTATAGGCATCGACACGGCCATATCCATAGAAATCATCTCGGCCCATTACTCCAAGGTCCTTACTGGATGTTTGTAAGATATCCATCACTTCTGTTGGAGTGAGAAATGGGTTCTTTGATAAAACCAATGCAGAAACGCCACTGACTACTGGAGCAGCCATGGATGTCCCGCTCATGACATCATAGGAATTCCAAGGAACAGTGGAGTAGATATCCAGACCAGGTGCAGCTAAATCGATAGATGTACCATAGTTGGAGAAATCAGCTTTCTTATCTTGTTTTGTTGTGGCGCTGACGCCTAATACATGATCTAAAGCAGCCGGATACTGTTCGGTCTTTGTGTCCTCGTTGCCGGCTGCAGCCACGATGAGAATCCCTTTCTTCCACGCGCTCTGTATGGAGTCATCCAATACCTCTGTATAATCTTCCATTGTCAGGCTCAGATTGATGATATCGGCCCCTGATTTAACCGCGTAATCGATTCCATCGATAATCGTGAAAATATCCGCCTCATTTTCACTGAATACGTTGACCGGAATAATCTTGACGTTGGGAGCGATTCCAGCGATTCCCTTTCCATTTAGGGAAGCACCGATAATGCCGGCAACATGGGTACCGTGGTCATTCGAAGGGAGCGTTTTGTGGCTCCCGGTAACAGCATTGAATGGATAGATGATGTGGTCTTTCAGTTCAGGATGAGTGGCTTGGATGCCAGCATCAATGACGGCCACTTTAATGTCTGGCGATCCTTTGGTGAGGTCCCACGCTGTATCCATATTTATTTTCTTTGCGTACCATTGTTTGGAGTTACCCGAATCTGTAGGAATATAGCTCGTCCTCACTTTATAGTTGGGCTCTACCACCTCTACCTCATCCCACTTTTTAAGAGAGCTGATAGCCTCTTGCCTATCCATTCCTTCATGGAGGGAAATGAGGGTGAAGTTTCCATCTTGGACGGTTTGGAGTTCTTTTGCTTGAATGCTCTGTAATATGGATTCTTTTACGTTATAGGTAGTCTCCTTATCGAACTTAATGATTAGTTGTTCAGTTTGATAGATTGTCGTGGAATGTTTATCATTCGGCTTCGCATTCATTTCGGAGCCATAGGCATGTGACCAGTCCGTCGAAAAGAATAGAAGGATAAAGAGCATGGGAATGCATTTTTTCATTAACATATTCCTCCTGAGTTGTTCTAGAAGATTCATATCTAAATAGTATCATGGATTGAAGGGTAACCTAGTATTTTCCTTTTAAGAAGTATGTCGAATCACCTCTAAAAATGTCTGTGAGTGATTTAACCTAGGTCGTTAGTACCTTATTTTATGCTAAAATTACTCATTTTTATTAACAATTTATGTATATATGCGATATTATTAACAGTATATCGATAAAATTGGACTAGGGGTGAGTTAATTATCAAAACGAAGTGGTTAATGGTTGGCGTAGTTACCTTAGGATTGGTGTTATTTTCAAGTGGAGGACTTCCAGTGACGACTGCTGAGGCCAGCAGTGGTAAATGGAGCGTAATGTATTATCCGAAACTTGACTTCAAAGGAACCGCCGTCAAAAAGACGGTAAGTGATATCAATTTTGCCTGGGGCACTAAATCCCCGGCAGCAAAGATTCCGGTCAATAAATTTTCCGCTAAGTTGACGAAAACGCTTACGGTCAAAGAGGGCGCGAAATACCGTATCTCCGGAAAAGCGAATGATGGTGTCAGAGTCTATGTAAATGGTAAGAAAAAAGTAGACTATTGGAAAGAGGGGTCTCATTCATTTAAGAAGGACCTTATGTTGGCAAAAGGAAATCATAAGGTGGAAGTGCAATATTATGATCAAAAGGGCAGTGCCTACTTGAATTCCGACGTTGAAAAGGTACCGGAGACCATTCCAACAGACAAATGGACAGGCTTGTTTTTTCCAAGTTCTAACTTCACGGGAACACCAGTAAGTACCACGGCTAGTAATCTGAAATTTTCTTGGGGTTCAAAAGTACCCGTCGGTAAAATAGCAAAAGGTACATACTCGGCCATCTATCAAAAGAAAGTGGTCGTGAAAAAAAATACGAAATACGTATTGATGGGGAAAGCGAATGATGGCATCCGCATTTATGTGGATGGAGTAAGGAAAGTGAACGAATGGAAGGACGGCACGCGCAACTTCGAAAAGAACCTTACGTTGAAAAAAGGGACTCATACGATAAAAGTAGAATACTATAATAAGAGTGGCAGTGCGCAATTACAAGTCGATCTTAAGGAATTGGAAAAGGTTACACCGTTAGAAAGATGGGCAGTGACCTTATATGGTAACCAGGACTTGACGGGGAACAAGGTCTATCAAAGTGCCGCTACATTGGATTATGATTGGGGCACGAAAAAGCCAGCCACTGGAATCCCGACGAATCATTTTTCAGCGATATTCGAGAAACGGACAAAGCTGACGAGCACGGGTACGTATATCTTATCAGGCGGTGCTAATGACGGGATACGGGTATATGTAGATGGAACGAAAAAAGTAGATCAATGGAAAAATGGAACACATCCTTTTAACATAGAGATGAAATTGGATGCAGGCATTCATGTCATCAAAGTGGAGTACTATGACAATACGGGGTTTGCTAAAGTTAAGGTTGATTTAAAAGAGGAAACGAATATAACCAGGGCAGCTGAGACGGGGTATAATGTGACCTTTGCTTCGGCCTTGTCGAAGCAAATGTCGACTAACCCGCAAACGGATAAAAAATATGAAGCATTCATTCCTGCAAGCAGTGTGAAACTTGCCTCGACGAAGACGAGCGGGACAACGAAGGAAAAGGTAAACATCATTACAATCGACTCCAGGAAATTAGGTTCGTTATCGAAGAACGCGAAGGTGACGATCCAAGACAATAAAACGATCGATAAGAAGAAATATTATAAGATAGCAACGGGATGGGTTAGTGCTTCCCAAGCTGATACGAAGTATTATATGGATCCGAGTAATTTTACGAAATCAGATACGTCTTATTATCAATTTGCTAAACTATCAATGTTTTCTGCACTGAATGAAAGTGAAATCAATCAAAAAATCCTCCAAGATAAGGGGATCATGAAAAATCAAGCAAGTTCATTTTTAGAGGCCGGATTCAAGTATGGCGTGAACGAAATCTATCTCATCTCCCATGCTAACCTTGAAACGGGAAGAGGGTCCTCAAGGCTGGCTACGGGAATTAAAGTGAAAACGAAAAAGGATAGCAAAGGCAACATCGTTTATGCAGCCAATAAGGAAAAAGAGATTGTTGTATTGGCGGATGATGCGAAGGATTATGAAGCCAGGGTCTACAATATGTACGGAATTGGCGCCTATGATAGCTGTGCTTTGGAGTGCGGTGCAAGAAGGGCATTCAATGAAGGCTGGACAACACCAAGCAAGGCCATTGTGGAAGGAGCGCAATTCGCGGCGGAAAACTATATTTATGCTGGTCAGGATACGCTTTATAAAATGAGATGGAATCCAGATCAGTTAGTGGAGAAAGGCTATGCCACCCATCAATATGCCAGTGATATTGGCTGGGCGGTTAAGCAAACGGATAATTACGCAAAGCTATATTCTCTACTCAATAGTTATACGGTCTTATATGATGTTCCAAGTTATAAATAAACGAAAAAGGTACCCGGGCGGTACCTTTTTTTCGTTTATTGAACATTGGATGAGGCGATATACCAAGTCGTTTTCGAACCTGATACTTGGACCTTGTACCAATTGAACAAGTTGGCGGCATTGTTGTCCTCTATGGAGCTTTCTACAATCTTGAATGTCGTTCCCTTTTTAAATGTTTGCTTTTTGGAACTGGTTGTCGAAGGCTCATTTCTAAATAGCGTATCCTTCTTTAACGTGAATGAAGCTCCTTTTTTATAGAGCTGAGCGGATTGTATTTGTTTAGGTGTTTGATAAGACAGCTTATTTTGGAAATTCAGGATGTTGTCGTTCACCTTGATATCTACATCATCTTTGGTGAAGACATAAGGATTTACAAAGGCTTGTTGATTAATTAAATGATAGACCTTCGCCTGATAGGGAGCATTTGCAGCCGGGTGGTTCCGTTCGGATAGACCGTTATAGGCCATGATGGCAAAGTACCAGTTTTCAAGAATGTCTGTTTTATAGTGATTGACCTTAGGCAAAACAGGCCTCTTCGCATTAGCATAGTCCCATTTTTTTAATAGAATCTCCACGCCGGCCTGAATATTATACTCCGTATCATACTTTACTTTATCCCAGTCATAGCTTTTATCTTCTTTGGATTGGGGCGTGATTTGCATGATTCCATACCCATTATCCGAACTTGTGAATACGTCGCCGGCATTCGTGAATTGGTGCCACTTTCCATTCTCCGTTTTGGCAATGGCTTTAACAACCTCAGGTGGAATGTTCTTTTCGATTGCCTTCTTCGTTAGTAAGGTTTTTAATTCTTTCGTGCTTAGAAACATGTCGGACATGATGGTCGTTAGTTTTTGCTCCAACAAGTTTCTTTCAGAAGGAAGGGCTTTTATCTTTTTCATAATGGAATCACGAATTTGCGGGACCTTTGCATCTGACTTTCCCCGAGAGATAAGGCCATCTACCTTATCATAGTCAGATTGAAGGGCCATCCATTCGCCAAGTTGATCTTTCTTAGAGAATTCCTTCTTGGCAAGGTCCTTCTGAATGGCGCTAAATTCCTTCTTCAGCTGTGCTTTTTGTTTTGCATTGGAAATCGTATCGATATGCAGAATCACCTTTTTATAATTTGGGAGGATCTTTGCGCTAGTAGCATTCATATGTTTCTTGGTATCGTTAATGGCCTGTTTCACGGTCGAAACCGTTTGTAGCGTACTTTTATGCTGTTCGACAGGCTTGATATACAGTGACTTCATTTTTTCTTTTGTCTTGGTTCCTTTTACCTGAGTGACCTTACTGGATTGCTTATCGAAGGTGGCTACAAGGGAAAGGTATGCTGTATGAGCGGATTGAGAGTAGGGGCCGGTTTTCAAAGCCTTTTCTAGGTTCACCCTTTTTTTGTCTATTTCTTTTCCGGCTTTAACTGCAGTGATATATACCTTTCCAATGTCTACTTTTGTCTTCACTTTCTTTAGACGGTTGTTATACTTGGTTTTCGCCTTGCCATTGGATAGCTTATTGACTTCCTTTTGAGCGATTGCATACTTGCTGTTTGCCGATTTATATTCTTTTTCGGGTAGGTTTTTCCCGGTCGCTTTACCAGGGAGATAACTCAGCGTATATAAAGTGGACGCTGCCTTTTCCGCATTCGTAACAGCGGTCTCCGTTTTGGAAACGGCATGCGTTGAACTTGGCTGTAGAATGGCAACGAAGAGAAAAAGGGTACAGAGGGTAAGAAAAAGTTTTTTAGCTTGCATCAAGAAATGGAACCTCCTAGTAAAATAGTCTGTGTTACTAGTATTCTACCAGAAAATATATGAATTTACATAAAAAACCACCACGTATTTAATGGAGTGGTTTAAAGAGTCTATTTTCCAGAGGAAAAAAGGAAGTCGACCAGTTTTTTGCTCGAATTCCCGGTTGAATATTGATTCCATTTTTGCTTGAAGGGTTCGACTTTTTCTAACTGGTAATCAGCTGTACGAATTTTCTCGAGAAGTTCTTCTGTTGTTTCGACGATGGGTCCTGGCATCGAGGACTCATAATCTTCCCAGAATCCACGCTCTTCTTCGTATTCTTGCAAGTCATAGGCAAAGAAGATCATGGGCTTTTGTAAAAGGGAAAACTCAAACGGAATCGATGAGTAGTCCGTTATGAGAAGGTCGGTGCTTACGAGAAGCTCGTTCACGTGAAAATCGCCGGTAACGGGATACACGAATCCAGGAAACTGATGCATGACATTATGTTCAGCTGTTACAGCTGGATGAAGCTTGAGCAATAACGCGTAATTTTCACTTTGTAACTCTTTGTAAAGCAAAGCTAAATCGAGTGCAATCTTTCCCGAGACTAAGTCGGCATTTCGAAAAGTTGGAGCATACAAGATGATTTTCTTATTCTCAAGTTCGGGATATTTAGTTAACAGTGCCCGTCTTGCGTCCTGCTTTGCACCTTCATTAAAAAAGAAGTCGGTACGCGGAATTCCTGTTCTGATTATATGGGAATCCGGTAACTGAAAACTTTCCTGATAAATCCCGGCCATTTTATCTGAGCCGGTCGTGACATAATCGAATTGTTGATAGACGCTTAAAAAACGTTTTCTGGCCCTAGCTGAACGATCTACAATCGAAGGGTCCTTGGCGCCGAATTTCTTGACGGCACCGGCCGCATGCCAGACTTGTACAAGGCTTACAGGCTTTTTGAAGGTTACTGTCGAGAGAAAACCAAAATAGTTATCCATAATGATCCATTTGGATGTAGCCAGATGATAAATGGACCGGATTAAGGCAATAATATTCTTGGTCTCAAACGGAAGGACGATGGTTGTCCCATCGTCCTTTACTTGTATATGGCTGCCTGCCTTCGTTAGAATAACTTTTCGGGAAGAAATGTTTTGCTTGTCCATTTCATCTTTAATGTACTGGCAGTTATCTCCGAATGTAGTGACGAAAGTTGTTTTATTTCTTAATGGAAATAGCTTGAAAAGTGAGAATAGAACTTTGAAACCTAATAAATAAATCTCTATCGCAATTTCCCTAGCCATTTGTAACTTTTAAAAGGTCATCTTTGATTTGGGAAGTAGATATTCCGATAGTTCTTGGCAAGTATACGACTTCACAAACTTCAGCTAATTCATCGAATTTGCCTTTCCAATCATCGCCCATGACAAAAACATCTACACCTTCACGAATGATATCTTCTCTCTTTTGTTCCCAAGTATTTTCCGGAATGACTTCATCTACGTATCGTATGGATTCAAGAATCATTTTCCTGTTTTCAAAGCTATGGTAAGATTTTTTATCTTTTAATGCGTTAAATTCATCCGTGGAAATAGCAACGATTAAATAATCTCCTAAATCTTTAGCGCGTTTAAGTAGATTAATATGTCCCCAATGAAGTAAATCAAAGGTTCCGTAAGTTATAACTTTTTTCATGATTTTCTCCTCCTGTACTTGTGAATTTATATATTTAGCAGAAATCTGAATGGTCAAATAGTAAGGAATCAATAGTAAAGCACTATTCTTAAACTTTTTAGATAGTAAGCAGTACACCTAATTATACCTTATTAAATTTACAATTGAACCACAAAATTTTTACAATCTTGTTGAAGATATAACATATCTAATCAACTTGGATATAATTTTACATTTTTTCCTGACGTAATTCAAAAATTTCTATTTCTAAGTTATGATGGTATTACTTGAAAAGTGGATTTTAAGTATTTCTTAAGTGGAAGAATTATGGGGACTGCTTCGTTGAACTTCGTGTTTTTATAATAGTCGCAATATTCTTTATATTAGTTTGGGAGGAGAAAAGATTACGGATGCAGAATAGTTTACTAAAAAATAGAAAGATAATTAGTGTGCGCTTAGATAAAGATGCTTATTGCATTGAAGTGGTCATTAAGCAGACGTACTTGGAAGGTGTGGAAGATTTCTTTTTTGTTATAACGAATAGATATAATGAAGATAATAGTATGTACTTGGATTTTGTGAAAAAGGATCAACTAAATGACTTTGATTTGTTTGAAATAATGGTGCCATTCAGTTCAGATATAGAGAAGCTCGTTGAAGGCGAAATATGGGACCTTCATATTTTAAGGATATTGGATAATAACGAGGTTAAGTCTAGAATTAAAAGCAAAGGGCACGAGTTAAATCTGTATTCCATTGTACAAGAAGACCTAGAAAAAATGGTTTATCCTTATACTACTAAAAAGGGGAATTTTTCTTTTTGTGCGAGTGATTATAAACTATTTTCTATGTTCGATGAATTACATGTAAAAAAGGATGGAACTATTCAATTTTCTGGTTATTTTAATTATCCACCATTATTTCAAATAAACGGTTATGAGTTTGGTCAGATGACGCTGCTCGTTAAGGATAATTTAACGGAAAATGAAAGGATGGTTCCTTTAAAAAGCGTAAATCGCGCTGAACAGGGCAAAAAGTATATCGGAAGTAAATTACCCGAAAATATAGGTTTTCAAGGTGAAGTTAATCTCCTGGAGGAATTAGAGTTAGAACAAGTTAAGCACTTTTCGTTTTACATGGTGCTTGATTATAAAATCAATGGTGTTCAGAAACAGCTGTTGAGTTTAAGAATGAAATGCAATTCGGTTCAAGGTCTTCCTGTTAGATATATTTTAAAGGTGAAGGACAAAAAGGTACAGCTGCGAATTAAATCGACAAAAGTCTCAGAGTACTTATCTCTTTCCGTTTCCCGTTATAACCTCAAAGCTGAGGTTGTTCAAGGGATTAAAAAGAGATGGGTGAAAATTCGTAGAAGCAAGCGGCTTATAAGCTGGTACAAAGCTGCTTTCACAGTTATCGGGATGTTGGTGCCAACCAATAAGAAGCTGGTGGTATTCGAGAGTTACCACGGAAAGCAATATAGTGATAGTCCAAGGGCTATTTACGAATATATGAAGGAACATTGTCTGGATTATAAGCTGATTTGGAGTGTGAACCGTGCTTCTATGAACTATTTTGCTCAAAAAGACGTCGAGTATGTTAGACGATTTTCAATACGTTGGCTTCTAATTATGACGAGGGCGAAATATTGGGTGAATAACGTTCGGTTTCCGATATGGCTTCCAAAGCCGAAGCACACGATTTACGTGCAAACATGGCACGGTACGCCACTTAAACGCCTAGCTATGGACATGGACGCAGTACATATGCCTGGAACAAATACCAGTAAATATAAAGTGAACTTCTTAAAAGAGGCAGGTAAATGGGATTACTTAGTGTCACCAAATGCCTATTCAACGGAAATTTTCCAACGGGCGTTTCAATTTAATAAGGACGTGATTGAATCAGGTTATCCGCGTAATGACTTCCTGAAGAACTCTAATAACGAAGAAACAATAAATGATCTTAAAAGGAAATTCAATCTGCCACTTGATAAAAAAATTATTTTGTATGCCCCTACGTGGAGAGATAATCAGTTTTACAGGAAAGGGAAATACAGATTCAATCTAGAGTTGGATTTAATGCGAATGCGTGAAGAGCTGGGCGACTCCTATATTACTATTATGCGTATGCATTATTTAGTGAGCCAAAATATGGACCTTACTGAATTTGAAGGCTTTGCGTATGACTTTTCCCACTTAGAAGATATTCGAGAATTGTATGTAATATCGGATATCCTTATAACTGATTATTCATCTGTATTCTTTGATTATGCAAACCTAAGAAGACCGATAATCTTCTTTACATATGATCTTGAAGATTACCGTGATAACTTAAGGGGATTTTATTTTGATTTTGAAGAAAAGGCACCGGGCCTTCTGACAAAAACGACAGAAGAGCTTATTGCCGGTGTGAAAGATATTCAAAGTAGGCAATTTAAGGTAAGTGAACGATTTGAAGAATTTTATGAGAAGTTTTGTTATCTTGAATGTGGACAATCAACTAAACGTGTCGTAGAGGCATTTGTGCAAACGGAGAAAGTGACCATGGATGTGGAACGTGAATGACCCCGCTGTTTTGACAGCGGGTCTTTTTAATTTGAAAACAATGTCCTTTCGGTGGATTATTACATAGTACGTGTTTTGGTGATACTTTCTGATTTCTACTTTAGTATGTACAAATTTTATTGAGTAATTACTTTAAATGTCTGTCTTAGTGATTTACATTATATAATGTACTCTTCTGCATAGAGTTAATTACTTAGAAGGCAAACGACATATCTTAAATGAGGATCCGCCTGGCTAATTGGACCTTATTATCATCAACATTGAGAAAAATATGAAAAAAGTTTATGATTTTAAAGTATATATTTTAAAATAGTTCTTTTTAAATAATAAATTATAGGTGGTTCGCCATGATAAACAAGCTTTTTAGAATAGGGAAAGCAAGAAAATCTCCTAAAATTAAATTAAAACAAAGTCTGACCATTACCCAAGATAAAGATTTTGTATTGATCAAAGGGAAGTTCTCTAAAGAATATTATTGTGCAAAAGAACTTTGGCTTTTTTCTAGAGAAGATGAAGAAAAAAAAGTAAAAATAGCTGAAACTGTTATTTCATCTGACTTTAACTTTGAATTGAACCTGAAACATTTAATCCAAAGTTTACAAGAGGATGAACCAGCTGTTTATGACTGTTATATAAAGGTCACCGTTCCTGTTGAACTGATTGGAGAAAAGACATTATTCAAAGTGCAGCATGGGGCCGACTGTGTAGAAGTTGATGGGCATTTAAATATTGAATATCTTATTCGACTTGGCCGTTTCCAGGAGACGAACATTGGTCAATTAGATTTTTATAACAATAAAGATAGACAATGTATATTCTCTATAACTAAAAAAGGGAATTTGTCTCTTTATATGAATGTCACACCTAATACTTCGATAAAATCTCAAATTGAAAAAATAATCAATAAACCAAAAATGATGCTTATCGATGGTCAAATCTTCACTAGACATTCAAAAATTTTATCTGGAGAAGGTGTAATCAAAGGACGACAAAGCGATCAAGAGTATAAGGCAGATATTTCTTTTATATATAACCAAGAAATGAATATAAAGAAGTTTGGTCTGAATCGCTATATATATAATATTAAATTAGATCTGGAACAAATAGTAAGTGAATCCTTAGAAGATGATGTATATGATATTTATATGAGGCTGCAGTTACATGATCAGGAAGAACCGAAGCTGGTCCGTATTGGGAGACCAACGACTCGAGCTAAATTATTTACTAAACAGACCAACGTTAGTAGAAATCGTACCGTTGCGATTATCAATCCGTACTATACGTTTAAAGCTTCCAATCTGTCTTTAGAAGTGTTTAACTTCCCGAAAGATACGTATGAATATCTAAGAAGGAAAATGGGATGGAGAAGATTCCTGAATGTATTTAAACAGAAGAAAGATGTCTGGCTGATTGGTGAAAGAATTTATAAAGCACAGGATACAGGATATCATTTCTTTAAATATATGAGAGAGAATCATCCGGATAAAGAAGTTTATTATGTGATTGAAGAAGGCTCTGTTGAAGCTAAGAACGTAGAGCCACTTGGAAATGTACTCTACTTCAAATCCAAGGAACATATTAAAAAGACATTGGAATCGACACGTGTTATTTCTTCACATCATCCAGATTATTTATACCCTCTAAGAACGTCTACCTTTAAAAAGCGGGTTAAGTCGATTAAAGTCTTTCTTCAACATGGTGTAATGGGCACAAAAAATATGGTGGCTAATTACGGGAAGAACTCAACATCTGGTTTCAAAACGGATATTTTTCTAGTGAGTTCAGATTTTGAAAAGAATATGATTGTTACAGATTTTGGCTACAATGAAAAAGAAGTGTTTGCTACGGGTTTATCTAGGTTTGATTCCCTTTTTAATAATGATGTATCAGTAAAACGACAACTGTTGATTATTCCAACTTGGAGAGATTGGATTACATCCGATGAAATCTTTTTGGAAAGCGAGTATTTTGAGCGTTATCAGGAATTAGTAAATCATCCGTTTTTACATGCTCTTTCTAAGAATTTCGGCTTTGAAATCATATTTTGCTTGCACCCCAATATGCAGAAATTCACTTCTTATTTTAAAGATGCCCCAGTAAGGGTGATTAGTCAGGGAGAAGTGGACGTTCAAAGGTTAATTAAGGAAAGCTCGATTATGATAACGGATTATTCTAGTGTGGCCTTCGACTTTAGCTTCCTTCATAAGCCAGTGATTTACTATCAATTTGATAGAGATCGTTTCATAGGGAGAAGACCATCGCATTTGGATTTAGATAACGATCTTCCGGGTGAAATCAGTAATGAATTGGATGAACTGCTTGCTATACTTGATAAGTATGTCAAAAATGATTTTACAATGGAGAATAAGTACATTGACAGAGCCAACCGCTTTATTAAATATCGTGATGTTCATGCTAGTGAGAGAATCTTTGAAGTCATTCAAAATGTAGGCAAAGATGAAAAGACGGCAGTGAAAATTTACAATCATCCGGTTAGCAAGCTCTTAATGAATCGTTTTAGAAAGAGTAAATATTACTTCCCTGTTATGAAGAAAGTATATAAAATCATGTCTAAAACCATTCCAGTTGATCAAAATCTTATTCTTTTTGAAAGTGGAATCGGGAAGCAATATTCCGATAGTCCTAAGTACATTTTTGAAGAACTAGTGAAAAGGGATAATAACTATAAAAAGGTTTGGGTTTACAACAGTAATTTACCTCTGAAGGATAAGAATACTATACGGATAAAACGTTTAAGTCCGGAATATTATTATTACTTAGCGAAAGCAGGCTATTGGGTAAATAATCAAAACTTCCCTACGTATTTAAGTAAAAGGAAAGAAACTACTTATATACAGACATGGCACGGTACACCTTTGAAAAAAATGCAATTCGACATTGAAAATATTCAAGGTAGAGATGATGGATATTTAAATCGAGTGCACAGTGCAACAAAGACATGGGATTACTTAGTGTCACCAAGCTCGTATGCCTCTAATGCCTTCAGGAGTGCATTCCGTTATGAAGGAGAAATATTAGAAACTGGCTACCCGAGGAATGATCTGTTTTATAGAGAAGACGTTTCAACGATTGCTAATGTTGTAACAGATAGATTGAAGTTACCGAAAGGGAAAAAGGTTATCCTGTATGCTCCTACTTTCCGGGATAATCAAACCTCAAAAAATAATAAATTTACATTTGATTTAAATTTAGATTTAGAGAAAATGAAAGAAGCACTTGGGGATGAATATGTTCTATTACTAAGAATGCACGTAGTGATTAGTAACAAGCTCAAAATTCCAGAAGGGTATGAAGATTTTGTTATAAATGTGTCCAAGTATTCAGATATACAGGAACTTTACCTAATTAGTGATATATTGATAACTGACTATTCATCAGTCATGTTTGACTTTGCTAATACGGCTCGTCCAATTTTGTATTACACCTATGATCTGGAAGATTACAGAGATAATATCCGTGGATTCTATATTGACTTTGAAGGTGAAGCACCAGGGCCATTCCTTAAAACGACTGAGGATATTATTGAATCCATTACCAATATTGATGAAATCAATAGGCAATATGAAACAAGATATAGTTTATTTAGAGAAAAGTATTGTGGAATAGAAGATGGACAGGCAGCGAAAAGAATCGTTGATAAATTCTTTGATAATTGATTCCTTAAAAGGGTATATAGTACAATAGCTGTTTTATTGAAATATGTACTTTAGACTTAAAAGGAGTGTATCGAATGAATTTTTTGGTGCGTCAAAAAGCGAGGGAACTTCTAAAGAGCGGTAATTTTCTTATAAAAAATAATCCTTCAAGCTTAAGAAATAAATTTTTAGGAAAAGTTAGAAAAGTTACTGTAGTTACTGCTGCTTATAATGCCGAAAAATTCATAAGAAAAACGATTGATTCAGTAGTAAATCAATCCATAGGTATAGATCAGATCGAATATATCATTATTGATGATTGTTCGACAGATGGGACTAATAAAATCATTCAAGAGTATACAGCTAAGTATAAAAATATCTGTTCAGTTACCCTACAAGAAAATAATGGGTCACCTGGGACCCCCAGAAATATTGGAATAGAATTGGGGACATCCAAATATATAACTTTTTTAGACGCGGATGACTGGCTTGCTCATGATGGATTGGAAACCCTCTATAACATCCTCGAAGAAACAGGCGATGATTATGTAGTGGGGAAAACGGTAAAAGTCGAATCTAAGTCAGAGAGTGTTATAGGTGAGTTTGCTTCCATTAAAGAAAGAAGAAGTATTACCCCAATGGATGTTCCACACTTTTTTTATCATATGGGTCCAACGGCTAGAATGATGAAACTGCCTATGGTTAAAGAAAATGAAATTGGTTTTCCTAATTTGAAATTTGGTGAAGATAAATGGTTTTTTACGGATGTTTTCTTTAAAGTGAGAGCAGTATCAACTACTAAAAAACCTATTTATTATGTCAATAGAACTTCTGAGAACCCATCGTCCTTAACACGTGCTACGAATGTGTTAGATAAAAGAAAAGCGGATCTAGAGGTAATAAGATATATTCAATCCAAGGATATTGCCAATGAATTGAAAAAGGCGGCTCTTAACCGGATTTATGAGTACGATATTGTAAAAACGTTCGATAGTCAAACTTTTGTGAAATCTAAGCATAAAAATGATTTTATAGAAATATTAAGGGAAGCTGTCGAAACAACGAAAGCTCTGTCATATGACTTTAAGAATGAATTTAAAGAACCTATTTATAAATGTGCCATTGATTTATTTATGGAGGATCGTATTGATGATTTCGTAAAGTTATTTGAATGGTTAAAACGAGATCCCAATAAAAAATATCATATTATAGATGGTTTACCTTATTATGAACTTCCATTTCTGAAAGATGATTATCGCTACGTAAGGATACCGATGCTAGCTCGTGCAATAGATTCCTTTGTTATGGATAATGTCTATCATCAGAGTTTTGAGATCTATGGTGATGATCTAGATAACATAGACTCTGTATTGATACGTGATAGAAAAAGAATTGACAATGAAATCAATTGTGAAGTCCAAATAGAAGATAATAGAGGTCATTTCACTGTTTCTTTAGATAAAATTGATCGAATGGAAAAGTCATTATTTGCAGTATTCATTCGCTATAATGATTATCAATTGGTGAATATTAAAAGGATCCTGAAAAATAAGATGATCTATAATAATAAAAATGTGGAGTTTTATACAACAGTGGCAAATAATTTAGGACTAGCAATAAAGTCTTTGGAGTAGCTGTTACGTGTACACGGAAATAAGCTCTCCCTGATATGGGCGAGCTTATTTTTAGTTTTGAATATTTTAAAGAAGTAGGTTCTATTCTCTGGGTTAAAGCATTCAATCACCACCACTACTACTACTCAATAAACAGGGAGAAAATATATGTCAATTGAAAAACCGAAAACGCCGAATAAACCTTCCTTGCTATCCATATTGAAAAAAAGTTTGAAAGCCATCTTTTTTAGAGCATATAAAATGGCATTCAGCATGGCAGGGAAAGTGTTGCCCGTCAATCAAAAGCTTGTTGTTTTTGAAAGCTTTTTAGGAAAACAATACAGTTGTAATCCACGTGCGATATATGAATACTTGCAGAGTAACCATCCTGAATATAAAATGTATTGGAGTGTCGACAAAAGGTATACGGCGCTGTTTGAAGAGGCGGGCATTCCACACCTCAAACGATTTTCGGTAGGGTGGTTGCTTAAGATGACGCGTGCCCATTATTGGGTGACGAATAGTAGGATGCCGCTATGGATTCCAAAGCCAAAGCACACCGTATATTTGCAAACCTGGCATGGTACACCATTGAAGAAACTTGCGTCAGATATGAAGGAAGTCCATATGCCTGGGACGACGACGGAGAGCTATAAAGAGAATTTCCATGCTGAATCAAGCAAATGGGATTATCTGATTTCTCCGAATGCCTATTCCAGCGAGATTTTTGCGCGCGCTTTTAATGTCGACCCCTCTAAAATTCTGGAAACCGGTTATCCACGCAATGATTTACTGTATAATGGGAATAATCGTGTTACAATCGACTCATTGAAACAGAAAATAGGGGTACCGGTGGAGAAAAAGGTCATTTTATATGCCCCCACTTGGAGAGACGATGAGTTTTATAGCAAAGGAAAATATAAGTTTGAAATAAAGCTGGATTTGGATCAAATGAGACAGGAATTAGGGGATGAGTATGTCATTTTACTCCGTCTTCATTATTTGATTTCCGAGAACTTGGATTTGTCGGCTTATCAAGGCTTTGCTTACGATGCATCGAGTTATGAGGATATTAGCCATTTGTATCTCATTTCAGATTTATTAATAACGGATTATTCATCGGTTTTCTTTGATTACGCAAATTTACAGCGACCGATGTTGTTCTATGTATATGATATTGAAAAATACAGGGACAAGCTTCGCGGGTTTTATTTCGATTTTGAAGGGACCGCACCAGGTCCGTTAGTAAGGTCGTCGGATGCTGTCATTGAAAGCATCAAGGCGATGGAATTGGAGAAGCCCGTAGAGTTGGATCAGTTCCATGAGAAGTTTTGTGCACTCGAGGATGGTCAGGCTTCACGCCGTATCGTAGAAAAAGTGTTTTTAGGAAGGTCTGTGTAATATATGAGTTCAGCTTTGACCGTTTTAAAAGAACAAATCAATAATTTTTATTTGGTTAGACGCTTGTCAGCCTATGAAATGAAAAGCGCCAACAGCAATAATTACCTGGGGATCCTCTGGGAAATCATCAATCCGATGATTCAGATTGCGATTTATTGGTTCGTGTTCGGTTTCGGGATCTTCAATCGTAAAGATGTAGATGGCCATCCATTCTTACCATGGCTGATGGCGGGGATTGTCGTCTGGTTCTTCGTGAACCCAGCCACGACCCAGGCGTCCAAATCGATCTATTCGAGATTGAATATGGTGTCCAAGATGAACTTTCCCATGAGTGTCATTCCTTCTTATGTCATTTTTGCGAAGTTGTATCAGCACTTTATGTTACTAGCAGTCATCATCATCCTTTTAGTTTTCACGGGATATGTCCCGACGTTTTACATCGTTCAACTGCCATATTACATCGTTGCAACGGTAGCGTTGCTGTTTTCGTTCGGATTGATCACGTCGACGTTATCGACTGTCATCCGTGACGTACACAATATGATCCAGTCATTGATGAAAATCTTGTTTTATTTAACACCCATCCTTTGGATACTAAATGCGACCCAGCATCCGACGATCGTCAGTATTATGAAGCTGAATCCCCTATACTATATAGTGGAAGGGTATCGCGCTTCGTTGTTGGGGGAATCATGGTACTTCATCGGTCATTGGGAATACACACTTTATTTCTGGGCAGTCGTACTCGTCTTCTTTTTGATAGGTTCCTCGCTGCATGTTAGATTTAGAGATCGCTTTGTTGACTTTAAGTAAACTGGAAGTGAGATATTGGAAAAATCGGTAATTGTCAAAAACGTAACGAAGAAATATAAATTATATAATAAAAACTCGGAAAAGCTTCTCGACCTCCTTTTGCCCAAAAGCTATGGGGAAGAGTATTATGCGCTGAGAAACGTTAGCTTTGAAGCGGAAAAAGGTGACGTCATCGGATTTGTCGGGGTCAATGGCTCAGGGAAATCCACGTTATCGAATATCATTGCCGGAATCGTACCGGCAACGGATGGAAACGTCGTGACCAATGGTAAGACGGCATTGATCGCCGTTTCATCCGGTCTTAACAATCAATTGACCGGGAGAGAAAACATCGAATTGAAAATGCTGATGCTCGGATTCGATAAAAAGCAAATCCGTGAGCTGGAGCCTGAAATCATCGAGTTTTCGGAACTGGGCAAGTTCATCAATCAACCGGTAAAATCCTACTCAAGCGGGATGAAGTCACGACTTGGATTCTCCATTTCGGTCCATATCGACCCGGATATCCTGATCATTGACGAGGCTTTATCGGTCGGCGATAAAAACTTCGCTGAAAAGTGCTTGGAAAAGATGAATGAATTCAAGGGAAAAGGCAAAACGATGTTCTTCGTCAGCCATTCAATCGGTCAGATGAAGAAGTTCTGTTCGAAGGCATTGTGGCTCGAATATGGGGAAGTTAAAGCATATGGCACGATGAAAGAAGTCATGCCACAATATGAAACGTTCTTGAAGGAATATAAAGCGATGTCCAAAAAGGAACAAAAAAAATATCGCGAAGAGCAAATGGAAAAACGCAGTAAAGCAACAGTATAAAAAACAGGCAGACTCAAAACTTGGGTCTGCCTGTTTTTGTGTCGAGCACTTCTTGATAGACGTCCATAAAATGCTTGGCGGCTGCCAGATGAGAGTATTCCAGCTCGATTTTTTCTCTGGCTTTTATGGCGAGCCTCTCGCCTTGGGAGGAATCGTTAAGCAGCATTGTAATGGCTTGAGCGAGTTCCACGGGATTCTTTTCCTCCACTAGCAGTCCGTCTTCCCCATCTGTAATGATTTCTTTAAGTCCGCCGATCCTGCTGGCAATGACGGGTGACCCGGAGCCCATCGCTTCTAAGGCTGAAATGGAGGTGGCTTCTTCCACTCCGTGTGAATGGACACTCGGGATAAGGACGATATCAGAAGCGCCATACACGTTATTCATATTCTCATAGGGAACAGAACCGAGGAAGAGCACGGACTCTTGTAGACAAAGCTTTGTTGCCGTTTCTTCAAGCTTGCTTTGTTGCTCACCTGTCCCGGCATAGACTAACACCGTATCAGGATTCTTTTTCAGCACTTCTGGAAGAGCAAGAAGGGGGTAGATGACACCGTTTTTTTCCGTCATCCGCCTTGGGACGAGAAGCATCCTTTTATGTGAAGGAATTAGGAATCGTTTTTGCGTTTCTTCCCGGTTGGTGGTTTTGGGTTTGAAAGCAGTGACATCAATGAAGTTTTTGATCGTGGTGGCCTCGACATGTGCAGCATGGCCGATGTATTCCTTGATGCGCCGGTCGACCGTCACGACTTTTGCCGCTGAACGATAAGCTTTTCTTTCATACTCTTGAAGCAGTAAGTCCTCCTCGCTGTTCTCGAAAATGGCGCCCCTGCTAATTGCCTCAAATGAATAATATCCATGCACCGTTTGGATCGTCGGGATTCCGGCTTCAATGGAAGCAAGGGTCGCAAAGATATCCTGGGCATGGATGATGTCGTACCTTTTCGTGGATTTTTTAATGGTTGCAGTCAATAATTTCATCCGTTGCCGGTCGTTAAACAGCTGTCCGCTTCCTTTTTTCATTGAATTCAATAGAAAGCCAGGGGCTTTTGCAAGAAGCGTTTTCCTGAATGGCGGCAAGTGCGAGAAGGATAAAACATCCACCGTATGTCCCATCGATTCTAAGCCGCTTTTCAACGTCGTGATGTGACTGGACAAGCCTCCCTCATGGGGATAGGAAAATATCGTTGTCATCAAAATGTTCATACGATGATCCTTTCTTTTGAATGGTGAGTATCCAAATTCTTTAATTTCTTGAACGGATGTTTCTTAAAATCTGCAGGCTGCTGCTTTTAAAAAGGAAGGATAGAAGGAGATAACCTCCGAATACGAGAGCGGTGATCATACTCAATTCAAGGAAAATCGGAAACTCTATACTATATGGATGAAGCCATGAAGCGATTCCATAGAGGATGCTACCCATGACCAAAAGCTTGCCCATCTCTTGAAGAATGTCAGTGAATAAGGATGCATCCGCTTTTGTCGTGTTCACGTGTAGCAAGCTGAACAGGAAGATACATTGGAGGAGCATCGAAAGGCCTGTTGCAAGGGCGATTCCTCCGACACCGAGAAAACGCGATAGCACCCAGCTGAGCAGGATATTCAGTAAAACGGCACTCAAGCAGGAATACATCGCCATTTTCGTTTTTTTCAAGGCGTAAAAGGCATTCATCAAATAATCCCTCGCTGCAAAAAAGGGAAGGGCTGCCGCATAAAAGAAGAAAGCGGCATAGGTGGTGTCTGTTGCGGACGCATCAAAGGCACCACGTTGAAAGGCAAGTGCGATCAAGCTTTTCCCACTGACCAACATGACGATCATAAAGGGGACTGATAAAAAGGCAAGTGCCTTCAGCCCTTTTAAGGTAAGAGTGAGAAAAGCACGATAACTTTCAAGGGCACGACCGACGATGGAAGGATAAAGTACGGTAATGATGGGTGTAAGGACAATGCTCAGTGGCAGCCAAAGCAGCCGGTTTGCATAGTTAAGGGCCGACACGCTTCCTGACTCAAGTGAGGTCGCGATGATCCGGTCGACGACACTATTCAGCTGGAGTGCCAATGCCGCGATGATGATCGGGTAAAACATCGACAATGCCTCAATGATTTCCCGTTTATGTGATTTGAAAGAAAACACCAAGTGAAAATGGTCCTTTTTTAATGCCGGGAATTGAATCAAGAATTGACTGGCGGCCCCGATTAAAAATCCCCAGGCCAATCCTTTCACACCAAAGGGTGCTGCTAATAAGACCGTGGCTACAATGATCACCGTATTGTGAGCCGTTGACGTGAAGGCGGGAAGCAGGAAACGCTGATTGGCTTGCAGGATTCCTGTTGCCATGTAGGCAAGTGTGAAAAACAGTAAACTTGGCAGCATGATCCTAGTCAATACTTCCGTTAATTCGAGTGCAGAACCCGTGAACCCTGGGGCTACCATCCAGACGAGCGGCTTTGTGAAGAGAAGGCAGAGGAGGGTCAGGATGATGGCAACCATCACGAAAAAGGAGCCCAAAACACTGATGAACTCATCGGCTTTTCTTGGGTTTCTCTCTTTTTTCTCCAAATAGATGGGGATGACACCCGCTTGAAGGCCACTGCCGAGTGCGGTAAATAGTATGGTCGGAATAAGGCTTGCGACAAAGAAGATGTCGGCCGTCGATGATGCACCGAAGTACGCAGCGATGATGGATTCCCGCCCAAAGCCCAGGACTTTTCCAATGGCACCGATGATGGTGACGATTCCTACCGATTTAACAACATGTGAAAGTGCAGGCATAGGTTCAACCCTTTGAAAAGATGTCCTTTTGTAAACAAAAGCCTAAACAACTATAAAAGAAGAGCGTAAATGTCTTATCTTCAAGGATATTGTAAAAAAGTCCGGCTATAAGCGCTGCCAGCAATAGGCAGATGGTGAAGGTGGCCGCCGACCGGTTGCTGCTGTGAAGTAGTGTGCGATAGGTTAAAAAAACAAATCCGAAAACGGCCGCCAAGCCGAGCAGGCCGGTCTGGACCAGAACCTGGATGTATTGGTTATCTGTATACATGTTTTCGCCAATTCCGTATTCCTGATAAATCGGCGATGAAAAAGAAAGGGTGGCGGAATCTCCGAAAGTCGCAAGCCCTGTACCGATTACAGGATGGTCCATGAAAATCTCCATTCCTTTGATCACCACATATAACCGACCCCACTCTGTACTCTGGCTTAAGCTCTCATCAGAATAAATCTCTGAAAACCGCTTGGAGAGGGCCTGATCACCTTCGGGAGGTAGGCTCCCTATCATCGTGTCGACAGGAACGGAAGCGGACAGATCATCATTGCTTGATGTGAATGAAATGGGAAAGTAAATGAGAAGCAGGCCACAAAGGAATGAACCCAACCCATATAGAAAAAGCGGTTTGTTTTTTGTCAGGATGATGTACAGGAGAGAGGCCAACCCGAATGCAATCATCGTACCCCTGGAATAGGTGAATAAAAAAGTCCCGAATATCAAGGCGGACGAAAGAAAGATCCAGACTTTATGTTTTTTGGCAGCTTGGAAGAGAAAGAAACTAAAAAAGAACTGAATGCCTAAAAATAAGGCAAATACATTGGGATTGGCGGCTGCTCCATAAATTCTCATGTTGTTTATAGGAGGGAGATTCCATGCGCCCCAACTGTCAGGAATGAGAATCGTGCGCGAGAAACCTTTCTCGATTAAACCGTGAATGGAAAGTGCGACCGCAAATAGGAGCATCCCCTTTAAAAAGAGTAAGATATCCTTTCTTTCTAGATGTAGTTCACCGATAATGTAGAGGAGCAAGAAGGTCACGAGCAATGCCCGTAGTTCAAATAGAATCGGAATGAGACTCACACCGGTCATGAACGCGGCGATCACCCCGACTAAGCAGAACAACAAAAATGGAACCGTAAAATGATAGTTTGCGGTGGACCACTCTTTATTCTTCACTTTTTCAATCAGCATAGACAAAAACAAAATGAGGATGATGAGGTCCCCGGTATAGGTTAATCCGTTATTTAGTTCCATGAATAAGGGTCGGGCAGGGAAGTATAAGAATAGAATGAATAACAGATGTTTTTTATGGATGAATGCAAAAACGACCATCGTTGCGGTTGCGGCGTAGCCGACAATCGGATTAGGCATGGCTAATGGGAAGAGTAGGCACGCGATCAGAATGGGCAGTGAATATTTTTCAAGAAGCTTCAACGACGAAAAACCACCTTTGCATGAAGGTTCCGTTATAAGATGTGTATGAGAAAAACCTTGAATAATTCCTGACCCTCTAAATATATAGTACATATGAAAGGCTGAAAAAATATGAGCGAGAAGTTTGTGGAAATCTTAACGATTCCCTTTATAGATACGAATATGGATGAATTTATAAATCAGATGCTGTATCCAAGAATGAGAAATCAAGAAAAAACGTTTGTCGTAACGGCAAATCCTGAAATTGTGGAGTATGCAAATGAACATCAGGATTATAAGGACATCATTACGAACGCGGATTACATTACCCCGGATGGCATAGGTATCATTATGGCGTCCAAATGGCTGGATCAACCACTACAGGAGCGAATTACAGGGTTCGACCTGATGAATGAACTTTTCTCCATTGCCAATGAACAAGCACTTAAGGTGTATTTATTGGGGGCGGAGGAATCCGTGATTGAAAAAGCGGCCGCCAAAGTCCAACAGCAGTATCCTGGACTAAACCTGGTCGGCCATCATCACGGTTATATTGATATTGAGGATGAAACCTTGGCGAAATCGATAGCGGATCTTGAACCGGACATCGTTTTGACGGCCTTAGGCTTTCCACGGCAGGAAAAGTGGACATCGCTCCACTATCCCTTGTTTAAGAAAGGGCTTTTCATGGGAGTCGGCGGAAGCTTCGATGTTCTCGCAGGGAAGGTGAACCGGGCTCCCGTTGTGTGGCAAAAAATGCGTCTTGAATGGATGTACCGGCTGATTCAGGAGCCTTCCCGATGGAAGCGGATGCTGGTGTTGCCACAATTCGTATGGAAGGTCAGGCGGATAAGGAGAAAGGTACAGCGTTCCTAAACAATAAGGAGTGGACTGGATGAAAATCTTGCACCTAAACGCTGGAAATGAAACCGGCGGTGGTATGTTTCATATTCTGTCCTTGCTGAATCAACTAAATAAAGAAGAGTGCCTGCTTGGCGTGTTTGAAGAAGGGGAATTGTATCGTCAGGCAGTGGCTTCTGGCATTCAAACCGAAATTTTCAGGCAACGATCCAAATTTGATTTGACCATATTGAAACCTTTACGGAACTTTATCCGTCTACATCATATAGACATCATTCATACACATGGACCACGGGCTAATATTTACGGGGTGCTTTTAAAGCGGTTAGTAAAATGTCCGTGGGTCCTTACTGTACACAGCTCCCCTGCTTATGATTTTTTAGGGATGGGGCTAAAAGGGAAGCTCTATACAAGCTTGCATCTATTGTCATTAAAGCAAGCGGATCATCTATTGGCGATTTCCAATGAATTTAAAGATGAATTGACTGGTCAGGGAATATCACCCACCAGAATCACGAAAATTATGAATGGCATAAATTTTGAACAGAACATAGAAGAACCTTATCAAAGGGCGGAGTTCGGTTTGGAAGCGGATGATTTCGTCATGATCATGACAGCCAGGCTTGAACCGGTGAAGGGGCATGAATTCGCCTTGGAAGCAGTAGCTGACATGGTTTCTGATTTTCCTCATATAAGGCTCTTGATTGTTGGAGATGGCAGAAGAAGGCGTGCATTAGAACAGGTGGTTTTGGATAAGGGATTATCTGACCATGTGTTCTTTTTAGGGTACCGTGATGATATGGAAAGGCTATATCCTTTGGCAGATTTGACCTTGCTGACTTCGATAAGCGAGAGTTTTCCGCTTGTTTTATTGGAAGGGGCGAGGGCTGGATTGCCGGCCCTTACGAGTGATGTCGGAGGAGTGAAGGAACTCATACCCGATAGAGAACATGGTTGGATTACCCAGGTGGGCAATGTCCAGGAAATCACGGAAAGCATCCGCGAGGCCATCATCCTGAAAAAAGACGGAAAGTTGACAAAGATAGGAATTAACTTACAAAAATTTGCAAAAAACAACTTTCCTATAGAGATTTTAGCTGAAAACATATATAATATTTATTTGAGGATGAATAAATATTAAGTAATGACATATATAGTTTGTTTTATAGATTATTAGGGTATTAGATTTTAAGTTGAATAGAGGTGGTTCTTGATGTTAATAGGGGCCTTATTTGTAGCATTCTTTTTATCTCTTCTTTTGACTCCATTTGTCGGGAAACTCGCCTTTAAACTTGGAGCAACCGATAAACCGAATGAGCGGAAAGTTCACGTAAAAATTATGCCACGCATGGGTGGTTTGGCGATATTCTTGAGTTTTTTAATTACTGTACTGGTTTTCACGGATGATTTTTTAGGGCAGTTGCCACTGTTGGTCGGCGCCCTTGTCATCATTTTGATTGGTATCGCGGATGATATATATGAATTAAAGGCTGCGCCTAAGTTTTTAGGCCAGATTTTAGCTGCTCTCATCATCGTGTTATGGGGCGGCCTTGAAGTGGAGTTTATCAATCTTCCATTTTTCACGGATAAGCTTGAATTTGGAATCTTCAGTATCCCCATCACGATTTTATGGATTGTCGGCATCATCAATGCTATCAATTTGATTGATGGCCTAGACGGACTTGCAGGTGGGGTCTCGACGATCGCTTTGGTGACCATCGCGACGATGGCCCTTATCAAAGGAGATTTATTTGTTGCGACGATTGCCTTGATTGTCATTGGTAGCACCCTCGGGTTCTTGAAATACAATTTTCACCCGGCAAAGATTTTTATGGGGGATACAGGTGCCCTGTTCCTGGGGTACATCATTGCGGTACTTTCCTTGCTTGGATTCAAAAACGTCACAATGATTTCCTTGATTGTCCCGATCATCATCTTGGGGGTTCCCATTTCGGATACATTCTTTGCAATCATTCGCAGGCTTGTCAATAAGCAACCGATTTCGGCCGCTGACAAATCGCATCTACATCATTGCTTATTGAACTTAGGTTTCACTCATAAGCAGACGGTTATACTCATTTATGCATTAGCAGCATGCTTTGGACTCGCTGCGATCATCTTCTCCTTTGCGACATTATGGGGAGCGTTGATTCTTGTAGCCGGTATCCTCGTGCTCATTGAGATATTGGTCGAGAAAATCGGGCTGGTCGGTTCCAATTACCAGCCACTGTTGAAAATGCTTAATGCACGTAATATGAAAAAATAAACGGAAGGCTGTTCCTGATTTTTCAGGACAGCCTTTTCTTTATTTTACGCTTTTTATAAGCTTGTGATTTATGGAGTTTAAAGGGCAGATGGGGAAGGAATCTCTAGCTCAGTCAAATGAAAAAGGGACTCGAGGTCGAGTCCCTTTTTCATTATTCAATCTGTGATTCTGCGGCATCTGCTTGACTGCTAGTCTTTGTCGGTCCCAGGTTCATGTGGGATTTTAAAAGCAGCTTAATGTTTTCAACGGAGGTTTCATTTAATTGATAATAGTACGTTCCGTTAATGTTCGAATCGGTACCCTCAAGCTTGACCGTTTCGAGGTTAAGGCCATTATCCGTCGTCACATATTTGATGAAGCCTCTAATTTGTGAAAATTGAAGGTTCGTTGTCATGTTGTCGCCTACAGCCTCCATTACATCGGTATACTTTGATATGGCGCCAACCGTAGTTGCTTTGGAGATGATGGCTTTCAAGACTTCCTGTTGACGTTCACCACGTTGGATATCACTGTCCTGCTTACGTGTCCGGGCAAAGGCCAATGCTTCTTCACCATCGACTGTCTGTAATCCTTCTTTTAAATGAATGGCGTTCTTTTTGTCATGAGAATCCATTTCATGCATTTCATAAGGCACATCAACTTCGATGCCATCTAAAGAATCGACAACATCGATGAAGGCGTTAAAGTTCATTCTGACATAATAATCAACCGGAATATCAAACAATTCTTCCACTGTGTCCATCGTAGCTTTTGGCCCACCGGCTGCATGTGCCGCATTGATTTTCGTGGTCACGCCTTTTTCGGGCACGTACACATATGAATCACGTGGGATGCTTAAGAGCTTGATCGATTTCTGATCTTTGTTGAATGTAGCCAAGATCAGGGCATCTGAGCGAGAATTCCCTTGGTAGTCCCGTTCATCGCTGTCATCGATTCCAATGAACAGGATCGAGAAATTATCTTCGAGCGGGTCTATCGCTTCATCCCGCTTTGCGGAAGCCTCAACGGGGTCGTAGGAACCATTGAATACGTTCTGTGCTTTCACATATAAAGTTGCGGCATACGTAGTGGCACCTAAAGCCAGAACCAACAGGGGGACTAGAACTAGCCAAAGTCTTTTACGTCTTTTTCTCTTTGTTTTTTTAATTTTATAAACACGTCTAGTAGTAGACATCTTTTCTTCTCCTTTTAAATAGCAGATTTAACCCGCTATTCTTCGAATCCTTCAATATATATCGTCAAGTATTACAGTTAATTTTACATGGATATCATGAATTCGTAAAATAAATATTTCTTTTTCAAGTGAAAAATAGTAAAAAAAGGAAATAGAACGTCCTACAGGAGTTTCTCTTCTAGATATAGAATCTCGCCTTCTGCTATACTTCCTTGGCCATTCGTCAGCTCAGTCATCCAATTTACATACGCCTGCTTCTGTCCTTCCTCCACATAAACAAGGAGAATGACTTGATCAAGATATTGGATATCTTTCATTTGATAAATAGAGGAGCGTAGTGCATTTTCCACTTTTCCGAGCCACGTATACTCGATGCTTGTAGACATCACACGCATTAGTTTCCGAACGACCACACCTGTTGTATTGATTCCTTCTGAAGTGGCTTTGCTATAAGCGCGGATGAGACCGCCCGCACCGAGCTTGATGCCTCCGAAATAACGCGTAACCACGACGGCTGTATCTTTGAGGTCTTTCTTCTTAAGGACTTCAAGGATGGGTACGCCTGCCGTTCCGCTTGGTTCACCGTCATCGAGTGCTTTTTGGATTTGATTTTGTTCGCCGATCATATAAGCTGAACAATTATGAGTTGCATCTTTGTGTCTTTTCTTTATTTCCTGAATAAAGGCCTGTGCTGCTTCTTCTGTTTCGACTCGGGCGACATGGGAAATGAACCGGGATTTTTCAATGACGATTTCGTGTTCCCCTCGTCCTTTTACCGTTAAATAATGAGGGAGCATGACTTTTTCACCTTCGTTCTTTCTATATAATCGATTAATTATAAGTCTTAGCACGAATTGTGGCAACGAAGTTTGACGTAAATTAAACATGTGTAAAGAAACTTTAATATAAGAAAAATTTGTACGTGTTATAATTAATTTTATTGACTGTAAATCTTTCGTAGTTGTATTTTTATGCTTAAAAGAATATCTTTATGGCTAAATCAATGCGTTTTGGACTATATTCTTGACTCTTCCTGATAGAGTTCATGCATATAAGGAATTATGCCATTTTAGTAATTTTCTGTTTCGTATAATAATTAAGGTTGTAGAATATTCAATTTTGTTTGATTAGGATAAGTTGTATGGGATAATGAGATTTCTTATCTTTACAAGTGGGCCGTTCATCCTCAATTCTGTATCAGCCCAGTGAGCTCGAAGTATGCTAAATATGTATATTTTGTGTAAATCCATTATTGAAAGTAACGTATTTTTCTTCTTTTTTTGGTACAATATGTTCATGAAGGTTTCTTCTTAAATGTTACCTGCTGTAATATAAACATTCATGAATTAGGAAAAAGAATATTTTTCCGTATACATAGTCTAAATGACAACAACATGGTTAAAGTGTGTTGATTTAAGTGGAGGGATCTTGATGTCCATACACAAGGTTGATGCTAAAGCATTGGACAAGATCTTAGAAACAATGGTAAGCACGGTTAGTGAAAGCAGGAATGAAGTCTTTGATATTGAAGAGCAATGCCGCAAAGATTTCGAATCACTGACAAAAGAGCTTGAAGATGTGAAAGTAAGAGTTGCGATAATGATAAATGACAGCGATTCACTGGATTCTAAAGCAAGATTTGCTCGAAAGAGGCTTTCTGAAGTCAGTATGCACTTCAACCATTTTTCTGAGGAACAGGTGCGCGATGCGTATGAAAGGGCTCATAAGTTGCAAGTCGATTTACAAATGAACCGGCAGCTTGAAAAAGAGCTTCGTAATAGACGGGATGAACTTGAACTCAGAATAAAAGGATTGCAACACACGATTGATAAAGCCGCACATCTTGTCTCGCAAATCTCTGTTGTACAGAATTATTTAACCCAGGACTTGAAATTTGTAGGGGAAGCCCTTCAAGAAGCTAAGCGTAAGCAAGACTTCGGCTTGAAGATCATTGAAGCCCAGGAGCAGGAGCGGAAAAAACTTTCACGGGAAATTCATGACGGTCCGGCACAAATGCTCGCCAACGTCATGATGCGTTCGGATTTAATTGAACGTGTCCAACGGGAGAGAGGTCCTGATGAAGCACTTGTGGAAATCCGCAGCTTAAAAGTCATGGTGCGTAATGCATTATATGAGGTGCGCAGAATCATTTATGATCTTCGTCCTATGGCGCTTGATGATTTAGGACTAGTTCCTACCCTCAGAAAATATCTACAAACAACCGAAGACTATAATATCAATAGCGGCGTGCGTCTGAATTTTGTCAATATGGGCCAAGTTATAAGGCTTCCCTCCGATATGGAAGTCGCTTTGTTCCGTCTGGTTCAAGAGGCCGTGCAGAATTCATTAAAACATGCTCAGCCCAAACATATTAGTGTCAAACTATCCATTTCCAAAGAGCTAGTGACCGTCGTCATTAAAGATGATGGAAAAGGGTTCGATGCGGCCATCCAAAAAGAGGGTTCTTTCGGCTTAGTCGGAATGAGGGAAAGAGTCGAGCTCCTCGAAGGAAGCATGACGATAGACTCGCAGCCGGGGGCAGGAACGTTGGTATTGATCCAAGTCCCCTATCAATTAAAATAAACATCCAAATGCAGAGGCATTTAAATAGAAATTAGGAGGAAGAAGCCGTTGAAGACAAGTATCATCATTATCGATGACCATCAGCTTTTCCGCGAAGGCGTTAAGCGTATTTTAGATTTTGAATCATCCTTTGACGTTGTCGCCGAGGGCGATGACGGAAGCGAGGCTATGGACCTCGTAGAAGAGCACAAGCCAGACGTTGTTATCATGGATATCAACATGCCGAATATGAACGGGGTAGAAGCAACGAAGATGCTTGTACAACGTTATCCTGATACAAAGGTCATCATTTTATCGATTCATGATGATGAAAACTATGTACAACATGCATTGAAAACAGGAGCACAAGGCTATCTGTTAAAAGAAATGGACGCAGATGCATTGATTGATGCGGTTCGTGTTGTTGCTGAAGGCGGTTCATACCTTCACCCGAAAGTGACGCACAATCTGGTCAAGGAATATCGCCGTTTGGCCGCTGAAGAAGGCGCCGATCGCGATTCCCTATACGCTGTGGAAATCAGAAGACCTCTTCACCTGTTGACTCGACGCGAGTGTGAAGTCCTTCAACTTCTAGCTGACGGAAAAAGTAACCGTGCCATCGGTGAAACGCTTTATATCAGTGAGAAAACCGTCAAGAACCACGTAAGTAACATTCTTCAGAAAATGAATGTAAATGACCGTACGCAGGCTGTTGTCATGGCTATCAAAAACGGCTGGGTCGAAGTGAAATAAATAAATTCATGATTTTGTCCGGTTCTTCCGTTACGCAACGCGTAGGGAGGGCCGGCTTTTTTGTTTGACTTATCATGATAATCATAGGAGAAAGGAAAGCTATTTAATGCAAATAAAGGCTTTTTCCTATAGAATGTTGAATAAGTACAGAGAGTAAATATGGTTAAGGATGGTACTATACTATGAAAACGGCAGTCGTAACAGACAGCACAGCATATATACCTAAGGAAGTACGTGAACGATTACATATACATATGATGCCGCTTAATGTAATTTTCTCGAATGAGGCATACCGGGAAGAAGTGGATATTACCGCAGATGAATTTTATGAAGAAGTTAAAAAGCAAGAAAAATTGCCGACCACTTCACAGCCCCCAATTGGTTTGTTTGTCGAGAAGTTTGAAGAACTGAAGGAGAATTACGATGATGTCATTTCAATTCATCTATCGAGTGGGATAAGCGGGA
This sequence comes from Peribacillus suis, assembly GCF_059384845.1. Classification (NCBI taxonomy): domain Bacteria; kingdom Bacillati; phylum Bacillota; class Bacilli; order Caryophanales; family Bacillaceae; genus Peribacillus; species Peribacillus suis. The sequence goes on along the minus strand of NZ_CM182019.1, from coordinate 3,922,338 downwards.
CGTACCAAGGGGCCATTGCAGCCGGTGACATGGTTGAAGGGATTCGCGTCCATGCCTTTGACTCCGAAATCAGTTGCATGGTCCAAGGGCTTTATGTTCTTGAAGCAGCTCAGATGGCCCTTGATGGCAAATCTGCAGACGAAATCTTGGCGAGGCTCCGGGAAATGAAGCAGTCCGTCCGGGCCTATTTCATGGCAGATGATTTATCCCATCTGCAACGTGGCGGACGACTTAGTAGTGCTCAAGCGTTGATCGGAAGTCTACTTCAAGTGAAGCCTCTTCTTCACTTTGTCGACAAGGTCATCGTACCGTTTGAAAAAATCCGTACGAGAAAGAAAGCGATGAAACGGATTGCGGATTTACTTGGGGAAGACGCGGCAAGCGGGCTACCGTATAGAGCGGTCATCATCCATGCCAAGCGGGAAGAGGAAGCGACGGAATGGAAAACGGAACTTGAAGCGCGGTTCCCGAATGTGGAGTTCAGCCTTGGCTATTTCGGCCCTGTCATCGGGACGCATCTGGGCGAAGGTGCAATGGGAATGGGCTGGTATAAAATCTAAAGGATGAACGTCTTTCCAGAGGAGAGGCGTTTTTTTTTGCGAATAAAAAAGGATTCATTTATAGAATGCGAGAATTCTAATCAAGAGCCATCAGTTTACAAGAAAGAAGGTAGGAATGTGAATACTCTCCCCTTTTCAAAAGAACTTCAGAAACACCTCGCTGGACGGCTGCTGTTGGTAGCGGAAATTCCCTTCCCCAAAGAAATCCTGACTAAACATATTACAAAAGGCCATGTTTCAGAACTAAATGGTGTACGGCGCGAGAATGGGCGCTTCACATGCATACGCTGTGGGAACAAGGATCCTTCCTTGTTTTATACGTTTCCATGTAAAGTGTGCCATCAAGGTTGTACGTACTGCCGGTCCTGCATCATGATGGGGAGGGTCAGTGAATGTAGCAAATTATACAGCTGGAGTGGTCCTCCACTCGCGTTCCCTATTCCGGATCAGGTTATGGGCTGGGAGGGAACACTATCGGCCGGGCAGCAAACAGCCTCGGACTGTGTCGTTCAAGCCATCCAAAAGAACGGGGAATTCCTCGTATGGGCCGTGTGCGGTGCCGGGAAGACGGAAGTTCTGTTTGCAGGAATCGAGGCAGGCTTGCTAGCTGGGAAGCGGATTTGTATCGCGACACCCCGTACCGATGTCGTACTAGAACTAGCTCCCCGTTTAAAACGGGCTTTCCCGACAATCGAAGTATCCGCCCTCTATGGGGGGAGCGAAGATCGACATAAACCATCCCCCCTTACCGTTTCCACTACCCATCAGCTTTTTCGCTTTTCCGAAGCCTTCGATGTCATCATCATTGATGAAGTCGATGCGTTTCCGTACTCCATGGATAAATCGCTATATTATGCAGTCCAGAAATCCAAAAAACCTACTTCTACCACCATCTACTTAACGGCGACACCCTCCAAACCAATGCAACAAGCTTACCAAAACGGAAAACTGCAAGCGGTGACCATTCCGGCACGCTATCACCGGCAACCCATTCCTGTACCTGAAATGAAGTGGGGTGGCAATTGGCAAAAGCAGTTCCTCCAAAAAAGGATTCCTCCTGTGATCAAGAAGTGGGTAAGCGACCGCCTACAGAAAAAGACGCCTCTATTATTATTTTTCCCGAGCATACAAGTGATGGAGCAGGTGCTTCCTCTGTTTCAAGATCTGGACCCGAAAGTGGAAGCCGTTCATTCAAAGCATCCGGAGCGAAAAGAAAGGGTGCAGGCTCTGAGAGATGGCGAAGTGCCAGGGTTGATGACGACGACCATCTTGGAGCGCGGCGTCACGATCGAACGTCTGGAGGTGGCGGTGATTGGAGCCGAACATGAGGTGTTTTCCGAGAGTGCCCTCGTCCAGATTGCCGGACGTGTGGGCAGAAGCTCTGCTTATCCGAGGGGCACGATCACGTTTTTTCATTATGGTAAAAGCCGGGCGATGCTAGAGAGCATTCACCATATTGAAAGGATGAACCTGGAGGCTAGGAAAAGGGGGTTACTGGATGCGTAGATGTTTGTTTTGTGATGAAGAGATGAAGGACGTCCTGACATGGAGGAGTTTATTGCTGAAAGTTGAAGTGAAAGTGATCTGCGAGGAATGTGAATCAAGGCTTGAGGTGATAAGTGGCGAGACCTGTTCGATGTGCTCTAGGGAGCTGGATGAGAAGTTTCGGGTGGGGGACCGATGTTTAGATTGTGTGAGATGGGAAAAAGATGAAAAGTGGAAAGGGCATTTAACGCAGAATATCTCGCTATTTCATTATAATGAACACCTGAAAGATATCATTGCGAAGTATAAGTACCGAGGAGATTACGCATTGGCTGAAGCCTTCGTCCCTTTTTTAAGAGAAAGAATGAAGGAACTGAAATTTGATATTGTGACGGTGATTCCGCTTAGCGAGGAGCGGTTGAGGGAGCGCGGGTTCAATCAGGCACAAGCCTTAACAGATCTATTGGGTCTTGAAACAATGGAGCTCCTTACACGCCTTCATACCGAAAAGCAATCGAAAAAGTCACGTGAAGAGCGGATATCATTGCCGCAGGTCTTTCGAGTTATCGAGCTGGACGCGATACAGAACAAATCGATTGTAATCGTGGATGACATTTACACGACGGGATCTACGCTAAGGCACGCAGCCAAAGCCTTGAAACTTGCTGGCGCGGGAGATATTTTCTCCATCACGCTAGGTAGGTAAAAGTGAGTATTTTTACAAACTTCCTAAAGTATCGCTTTTTCTATTCGATATATACAGTATAAGAGTATAGTCGAGGGGGACACCCGAAATGGATTTATTCAACTGTCCAAACTGTAATTCGTTATTTGTTAAAACGAAATTCCGCGATGTTTGCGATGCTTGCTATAAAGAAGAAGAAGCGCAATTTGATAAGGTGTATGATTACATCCGGAAGAAAAGCAATCGTACGGCCTCTATGGTACAGGTGGTGGATGCCACAGGTGTCGAGGAAGAACTAATCATTAAGTTTGTGAAAACGGGAAAGTTGAGAATCGCTCAATTTCCGAACTTGAGTATTCCTTGTGAAAAATGTGGAACGCTTATTCGTAACGGGAGATTATGTGAAACATGCAGCGATTCCATTCGTTCTGGTCTAGAGACGTACGAAAGTGAAGAAAAGCGCCGCCTAGAGATTCAAGAACGCGATCAAAAGAATACATACTTTATGAAAAATCGATAAAGTGTAAATCTTAGCTTCTCTGCTGAAATTTTGTTAGAATATTCTGTATTGAGAACGGAATTCGACAAAGGATGTCGAAGGAAAGATTCCTTGAAATCATCAAATAAATCTATTCCTTGTCGATAATACTAGTATGGATAATAAACACAGCCGTGAGTCTTACTCATCGTCTGTTAAAGGAATCACAAATATGTGGATGTTGATAAGAATAGATAAAAAAAATCGACCGAAGGAGAGGATCTGGAATATGAAAATCAATAACGTCGGTGTAACGGGTATGAACCCCTATAATAATAAAATCAATAAAATGGGGAATGTCAAAGATTCCAAGGTCAACCTCTCAGACAAAGTGGAAATATCTTCAGCCGCAAAAGAGATGCAGCAATTATCACCCATTCCAGCTGCTAGACAGGCGAAGGTGGATGAACTGAAAATCCAAGTGGAAAATGGAACATATAAAATGAATGCAGAGGCAACAGCCAAGGGATTAATCGATTTCTACCGAAAATAACCCTTAATCAAACGTTTGATTAAAATGGACGGAACCGCATTCCGTCCATCATCTATGAGCAGAGGAGGCAGCGAACATGTCTGCACGACAGATCATCGACTCGCTTGAAAAATTGGTTGCCCTTCATAACAGCTTCAACCAATTAGCGCAAAGAAAAACAAACATCTTGAAAGCCGGCGACACGGAGGCTATCTCCGCCCTGCTGATTGATGAACAAAAGCATATTAAAGCGATCAGCCAAACGGATCAAGAAAGAGAAGCCGCTGTGGAAAGGTTTCTTACGGCAAATGGCGCAGCGAATCAGGAGGCTTCCATTTCCACTGTAACGAAATTCACAGATCCGATAGAAACGGTTGCGCTTGAACACTTAAAAACGGAACTGATTGAAGAGGTAGCTCAGTTGAAAGAGCAAAACAGCTTAAATCAGCAGTTAATCTATCAATCTCTTCAATTCATAAATGTCTCCCTGAATATGCTACGGCCGCAAAACCAGAATATGAACTATGGCAAGACTGCCAAAAAGGATGCGAAAAGCGGCTTGGGCATGTTTGACTCGAAAGCGTAAGATAGAGAAAATAATGGAGGTTTGAACTTATGATTTCAAGCTTTATGGGGCTCGAAACAGCAAAGCGTGGATTATCCACCTCGCAAGGTGCCTTGTATACGACAGGAAATAACGTGTCCAATGCTAACACGGTAGGCTATTCAAGGCAGCGGGTAAACTTGGAGCAAACATCCGGTTTCCCTACCGTCGGGATGAACAGCCCCCGTGTAGCGGGTCAAATTGGAACGGGTGTAGCGGCAGAAACGGTGCAACGAATCCGCGACAGCTTTTTGGATGCACAATACAGAACCCAAAGTAATAAAATCGGTTATTATGGCGCCATGAGCGAATCGCTATCGAAGATGGAAGGCATCATGAACGAACCAACCGACAGCGGCTTGGCTGCCACGATGGAGAAGTTCTGGAATTCAATCCAAGGATTAACGGCCAACGCCGAAAATTCTGGTGCCCGTGAAGTCGTGGCATCCACAGGCGTGATGGTCGCTGATACATTAAACTACTACTACAACTCGTTAACAAGCGTGAAAACGGACATTGGCAACCAAATCAATGTCAAAGCGAACGAAATCAACACAATCATTGACAGCATCGATCAACTGAACCAGCAAATCAGTAAAGTCGAGCCGCATGGCTATATTCCGAATGACCTTTACGATAAACGGGACGTGCTCGTCGACAATCTATCGCAGCTTGTCAGCATCAACGTAAAAAACGTCATTCCAAGTGATTATGGCAAAGCAAGCGACGTTGCGACAGGTTTATACAACATCGAGTTAATGAATGAAGATGGCTCAGCGTATGTACCGCCTATCAATCTAGTCAGCGTGAACAAAACGGGCATGCTTGGGACAGCCAAAGTTGCAGTGAGCTATGATGATACGTCAGGTGCAATAGATGGAGTGAAGTTTGGTTCGAAAACGATTACGGACTTCAATTTTTCTGGAGAACTGGCTGGGTTGATTGAAAGCTTCGGATATAAGAAGAGTGATGGCACAACTGAGGGCTCTTATCCTGATATGTTGCAAAAGCTCGATAACATGACGAAGGCCTTTGTAAATGAATTTAATGCGATTCATCAAGAAGGGTTTGCTTTAGGTTCGAATGCAAAATCAGGGCTCAACTTTTTTGAAATCAGCGTAAATGGGAGTGCTGCTCAAAGTATCAAGATGAGTAGTGATATTTTAAAAGATTCTTCATTAATTGCTGCTGGGAAAACTAGTGGAGCTTCAGGAGATAATGAAAATGCTAAGCTTTTGGCTGATTTGAAAAAGAAGGCTTTTAGTGAGTATTCGACAAAGGATTTAAATTCTAAGGATTTAACAGGGAGCTTTGACACCTATTATTCCGGAATGATTGGGAACTTGGGTGTTGATTCTCAAAGTGCCCAAAAGAACCTTTCTAACTCATCAGTGCTTGCAGCATCTGTAGATCAAAATAGAGCATCTGTTAGTTCTGTATCCTTGGATGAAGAAATGACTGACATGATTAAATTCCAGCAGGCCTACAATGCATCAGCAAGAATGGTGACGATGGTCGACGAAATGCTCGATAAAATCATTAATGGAATGGGAACTGTAGGCCGATAATAGGAGTGAATATAGATGCGCGTAACGCAATCGATGCTAACCAATAATATGTTAACCAACCTAAGCAGCAGCTATGAAAAAATGGGCAAACTGCAGGAACAAGTCTCATCACAAAAGAAATTCACGAAGCCTTCCGATGATCCGGTCGCAGCGATGATGGGGATGGGGTACCGGACCAACCTCAATCAAATCCAGCAGTATAAGAGTAATATCTCCGAAGCGGAAAATTGGATTGATAGTACGGACGATGCGATTACTGAAGCCGTTTCAGCTTTACAAAGGATTCGGGAGATAACGGTACAAGGTAGTAATGGGACGTATGAAGAAAATCAGAAGAGTAATATTTCAGAAGAAATCAAGCAATTAAAGGAACATCTTGTGAGTATCGGTGATACACAAATTGGTGGGAAGTATATTTTTAATGGACAGAATACGAATGTGAAGCCTTCTGATAGTTTAGATGCTACAACAGGGAAAATCACATACGGTTCGGAACCTATTAACCTTGAAGTGTTTTCTGGCATTTCGATTCAGATCAATACAGATGGATCCAAGGTTTTTGGAGATGCTCTTGCCAAGGATGGTAGTATTCAAAAAACAATTGATGCGCTCGAAGGCAATGGTGATGTTGGTGCGATGTTGGCAGAACTTGATAAAACGATTGATAGCTTCTTAGCTACGCAGGCCCAAGTGGGTGCTAGACAGAATCGGATTGACTTAATGACCGACCGCTTAGGCCAGCAGGAGGTCTTTGCTACGGAAATTCTTTCGAAAAATGAGGATGTCGATATTGAGAAGGCGATCATGAATTTAACGACTCAAGAAAGTGTTCATAGTGCTTCATTAAGTATCGGCGCAAAAATCATGCAACCAAGTTTACTAGATTTTCTTCGCTAAGCTATTCGTAACCGGATAGCTTTTTTCTATAAAGAGAGGAGTGATGAAGATGCAAATGCCACAAATCCGCATGCAGTCTACATCGATGCAAATCGGATTGAATATCGAAAAACCTGTACAACAACTGGAACAGAAGGCAGCGGATTTATCTATTGAACAGCCAAAAGCTATTTTAGAGATTCAGACAACTCCTGGGAAGCTAACGATTGATCAATCGAAGGCTAGAGAAGACATGGATTTGAAAAGCTTATCCAAGCGAGTGGAGGAATTTGCCCAGCAGGGGTATCAGGATTGGCTGGCTGGTATGGCAAGAAGATCCCAACAGGGGACGGAATTGAGGCATATTGAAAACGGTGGGAATGCGATAGCTTCTCAAGCGAAACAGAACGGTAAAGGTCCGGAGAAGCAATTCAATCTTGGTTGGATTCCTTCGAATTTCAGTGTGAAGCTAGATTATCAACCGGCCCAAGTCGACATTGATGTAAGCCCACAGAAACCAAATATTAATGTGCAAATTAATAGACCGACTCATGAATATACGCCAGGTAACACGGAAGTGGAAGTTCTACAAAAAAATTCACTGGATATAGATTTCATTAATTTATTTCCAGATGTGATAGGTGAGTGAAGACATATATGATCAGACAAACAAAATTTCATGGTGAAGTAGAAATAGCAGAGGAAGATATTTATAGATTTGACAGCGGGATTCCGGGATTTCTGGAGGAAAAGAAGTTTTGTTTATTACCATTAGAAGAAACACCATTTTTTGTTCTCCAATCTATTGAAACAAAAGAAGTGGCATTCATCGTTACGAACCCTTTTGATACTTTTCGTGATTATGAAGTGAAGCTGCCGGATGAAGTACTTTCTACTTTAGAAATAGAAACAGAAAAAGAAGTCATAACGCTTGTTATTTTAACCATTCATGACCCTTTCAATCAAACAACTGCCAACCTTCAAGCTCCTATCATTTTAAATACTCATAAAAAGACTGGAAAGCAGTTTATCATGAATGGTAGCGGCTATATGAATAAGCATTTGCTAATTGAACCTCTAGAAGTAGAACAGGGGGAATACTAATGCTTGTATTAACGAGGAAACCAAATGAATCGATCGTAATAGGAAATGATATTGAAATTACAGTGCTAGCAATAGAAGGAGAACAGATCAAACTTGGTATCAATGCACCAAAAAATGTGGATATTCACCGAAAAGAAGTCTACCTGTCCATTCAGCAAGAAAATAATGAAGCCACAAAAACAGAAACCAATATTCTGGAAAAAATAAATGAATATTTTAAGAAAAAACCTTAAAAACTGCTTAATATGTTTCTTAGACTGTCGATATTATATATACAACGATAGATAGTGAAATAGGCGGCCGACTTATTCACTGCTTATCGTAAAAAACCACATGGACGTGGGAACCGAAAACTCAAGGAGGAAACAAAAATGATTATCAATCACAATATCGCAGCACTTAACACACATCGTCAGTTATCAACTGCATCTGCAAACCAATCTAAATCAATGGAGAAACTAGCTTCAGGTATGCGTATTAACAAAGCAGGAGATGACGCTGCAGGTTTAGCAATCTCTGAAAAAATGCGTGGGCAAATTCGTGGTTTGGATCAAGCTTCTCGTAACTCTCAAGATGGAATTAGTTTAATTCAAACTGCTGAAGGTGCATTGAATGAAACGCATGATATCCTACAACGTATGCGGGAACTAGCTGTTCAATCTTCAAATGATACAAACACTGACGTAGACAGAAAAGAAATTCAAAAAGAAGTAGACCAATTAAAACAAGAAGTAACCAGAATAGGTGATAATACGGAGTTTAACACAAAGACTCTTTTAAATGGAGGAGCTGGTATACAAGCAACTCAAACTAATGATACTGTGGCGAAAGGTATTTCTGGGACATCTGATACTAAGGCAACTGGGGTAGTCGCATTTTCAGGCTCAGGTGTAACCTCATTAGCAACAGCTGCAACAGCTACTATTGCGTTAGCTACAGCAGATGATACAGTTGCTACTGGTGGTAAAATCACAATTAATGGTAGCTCCTTAGATGTAGCAACTGGTACAACGGGAGCTGCCTTAGCAACTTCCATCAATCAAAATGCAGATAAATTTGGTGTAACTGCTAACTTTGATACAACAACTCACGAATTGACATTAACACAAAAGGGTGCAACTGGTTCAGCAAGTAAAATTGATGTGCGTTTCGGTGGGAATTTTGATGGGGAAACTGCAAGTGCTACTTCAGCCATTGCTAATATATCAGCCCAAGGATCAAATGCTACTTTAGCAACTAGTAATGCCTTTACTATAGATGGAAATAATGCTGCTGCGGGAGATTTTGTTGTAGAAGGTAACAAGGTAACTATTACTAAATCTGGTAACTCTAAAGGCTTATCGTTTGAACTGACAAAGGCCACTACTGCAAATACTATCACAGTTGGTTCAAATAATTCATTGAAGTTTGCAATTGGAGCTAATTCTAACCAACAAATGGATTTATCAATTAATGATATGAGAGCAGAAGCATTGGGAATCAACACTATTGATGTATCTAATAGAGACAGTGCCAATGCTGCAATTACTACTATTCAAAGTGCAATTGAATCAGTTTCAGCAGAGCGTTCAAAACTAGGTGCTTCACAGAACCGTTTAGAGCATACAATCAACAATCTTAACACATCTTCTGAAAACCTAACTGCTGCGGAATCTCGTATCCGTGACGTAGACATGGCTAAAGAAATGATGAACCAAACTAAGAACTCTATTCTTTCTCAAGCAGCACAAGCAATGTTGGCTCAAGCTAACCAACAACCGCAAGGCGTGCTTCAATTACTTCGTTAATCTTCGCCCCACGGCTTAGATTAGCTAAAAAGAAAAGAGACTCTATGCACATAACCCTGTCAAGTAGACAATAAAAAAAGAGTATTTCAAGCTGCGGCCTTTTCTCGATATTCAATCGGGGAAAGGCCGTTAAATTTTTCTTGGAAGCGATCCGTATTGTAGAATTCTATATACTCCTGAATAGCTATATAAGCTTCCTCTGTTGTTTTTAGGCTTACCAAATATAACTTCTCTGTTTTTAAATGCGAGAAGAAACTTTCTATACAAGCGTTATCATGACAATTGCCACGACGAGAGTGGCTTCCTTGGATACCGAGTTCTTTTATCTGCTTTTCGTATGATTTCGTCGTATATTGGAATCCTTGATCAGAGTGAAGAAGGGCACCCTTTTCGAATGACTTATCCCTTAACTGATTCAACGTATTATGAACCAATTCAAGATCGTTTCGAGAAGAAACTTCCCATGCGACAATTTCATTATTATACAAATCTAAAACGGCAGATAAGTAGGCAAACGTGTCTCCAATCCGCACATAGGTTATATCTGTTACTAACTTTTGAAACATGGACTCTGCATAGAACTCACGGTTTAAAACATTCTTAAATACTACGGATCCTCTTCTACCATAGAAAGGGCGTTTCTTTCGAATTACAGATGTAACTCCCAATTCTCTCATCAAGCGACGCACACGCTTATGATTTACAACGATTCCCTCTCTAAATAAAGCTCGAGTCATTCGCTTATATCCGTAGTATGGATGTATCTTATGAATGGCTAATATATGTTCTTTTATCCATAGGTTTTTCTCAAGTCTTAGAGATCGTTTAGACTGAGTCTTCCGCCATTTATAATAACCAGATCTTGAAACTTCACCGATTTTTATTAGCCACGTGAGTGGGTGTACTTTCCTCAATTCATCAATCACTTGAAACCTTTCGGCTTTCAGGACCATTCCTTCCCATGTAGATTTGGATTGCGCTTTTTTAAATAGTCCACCTGCGCTTTCAGATAAGCATTTTCTTCTTCTACACTAGTAAAATTCTTACGGTTCCATACACCACGTTGGTCTTCAAAAGGCTCATTATTCTGCACTTTCTTTACCCAATTCGCTATTTGTGCATCACTTTTGATACCAAATCGCTCACGAAGCCGACGATATGACCAGCCTTCCTCTAACTTCAAACGAACAACTTTTCGCTTTAATTCTTCTGTATATGTTTGAAAGATTTGCCCCTTTTTTGCCATAGAAAAATCCCCTCCCAGATAGACTGTTAAGAACATTTTATCATGTTCTCTTTTTACTCAGTCTACCTGTAGGGGATAATACCAGGTCTCTTTTTATGCACTCTCATTTTCTAATATAGGCTGTTTGTAAGGTGTTTTATTCTTCATAATACTAAATACTATGTTTACTAATCTTCTTTCTACATATACCATGGCTTGTTTCTTCTTGAGCCCCTCTTTGATTTTGCTTTGATAGTATTCATACATGATCGGGTTCATATTTTTTCTAATTTGTGTTAAGGCAAGGGAGTAGAAGGCTTTGTTAAGTTCTCTGTTACCTAATTTGTTTGAGTAATTTCTTTGACTCTCCCCCGAACTGTGTTCCAGTGGAGCTATTCCAGCCAATTTAGCTAGTTTATTTGCCTTAGGAAACCTATTGACATCTCCTATATTGGCTATGAAGGTAGCTGCCAGTACTGTATCAATACCATTTATAGTCTTGAGCGGATATCCTGTTACTTCGATTAAGTTATCCAGGGTTTTATCAAGACTATCAATCTGATTTTCTATATGTTCGAGGGAATGTATGAAAGATATGACACTTTCATTTTGTTCCTTCTGATAATCTGTTTTATTCCAGCCGTTACTATCAATAGCTTCTAATATCTCTTTTGCCTTCTTTTTAGGTACTGATTTATTAAATTTTTTTAGGTCTTCCATCAATTCCCGCTCTGTGACCGCTTCAAGTAAGTTAGGTGAAGGATATTTCTTGAAGAAACCTTTTGCCGTTTTACTTTCTAGATCCTTAAAAAATTCTTTATGCATGGGGTAATGATGAACAAGGATATTCTGAAGTGACATTTTGATATTGGCTGTCATTTGAACATAATTGTTTCTAGTATTGAGTGTTTGTTTGATGGCAAGATATACATCTTGAGGATCGGCAAAAGGGAGATGTTTATATTCAAAAATAAGAGTTTTGGCAACCGCAAGAGCATCAAGCTCATCAGATTTATTGTGGTTAGTTCCAATACTTCTTTGTTTCTTTGTATAAGAAGAATTAACTTCCTTTACTATAAAACCTGAGTCAAGTAGGTATCTGGAAAGACTTCTACCATAAAAATTAGCATCTTCTAAACCAAATACAATTTCTTTCCCGTCTGACTTCTTCTTCACTTGTTCAACGAATGCAGGAAAAGCAGAGAATGCATTCTTTAGGTTAAATGTCTTGATTTTATCTCCAAAACAGTCAGTTAATACTGCAACATGATTGTTTTTATGTAGGTCTACTCCTACAAATACGCATTTAGTTCTGTCTAGCTGGTTCATTCAAATGATCCTCCTAAGTAATTTCTATTTATTTGGGTTAATAAGAGAATGTGACAGCGTCAGTTATAGCGTTAGCCCGCCAATAAGGAGACTCGCAATGATATGTTAGTCTAACACTCTCTTATCTACCAAACTAAAATTAGGATTACAAAATGGCTTTATGTTGACCTTGTGAGGTGGTTACATCTCCATATTGATATGTACCTTTATAAAAATTTTCACGATCTAAAATTCGTTTTACTTGAACTTTGGTAAACTGTTCTCCTTATTAGTTTTATGACCTTCTATATTGAGTTGATCAGCTACTTTTTGGAGTGACCAGTCACTATTTGATGGTAAGAAGCGAACCCTAATTTTTAGCTAGGGTCTTTTCATGCTTTCTATTTTTCTTAAATAAAAGCGTTGCCTTCAAATAATTTTAAAATGAACCCTTTCTGATATTCGCTAAATCTATATAACTCCATTCCAATCACTAAATATAAACTGGCAAATACCGATATAAAAAGTAAAGATATCTTATTGGGGGCAAAAGAGATGTTGGAGAGTCTATCGACGAATATTCTTTCCTCGCAGCTTAGAACAGCAATATCAGAAGGAATCAGTACGTATTATCAGAGGGAAATCAATACAGTAGCATATTCAGAACAAAGTGTAGAATCGAATGACAAGCCAACAAAAGAAAAGGTTCAGGAGGTAACTGAAAGTTTAAATACCTTTCTAAATCCAACACATACAGCAGTACGCTTTGAGTATCATGAAAAACTGGACGAGTATTATGTTAAGGTCGTTGATGACATAACGAATGAAACAATCAGAGAAATTCCTCCAAAAAAGCTTCTAGACTTTTATGCGGCAATGACGGAATTTGTTGGGATAATGGTCGACGAAAAAATATAAGCAGGTGATGAATGATGGTACGTGTCAGTGGATTAGCGAGTGGGATGGATATTGATGAGATAGTGAAAAGTATGATGCAGGCGGAACGAGTGCCTTTGGATAAACTAACGCAGAAGAAGCAATATTCTGAGTGGCAACGGGATGATTATCGTTCGGTAAATACAGCATTATCTGAATTGGATAAACTAATCTCAGATGGAGTTGGAAAACAATCTTCGTTTATTAAAAAGACGGTGTCTGTATCAAATCCAGATGCAATATCAGTGCGGAATATTAATTCAACAAGTGATTTTACTGGGAAGATAAGTGTAACGAACCTTGCCACGGCGGCGACTATGACGAGCAAACCAACAAAAGTGAAAAATACAGAAACAGGGTTACTGACGCAGATTGATTCAAAAGAGCCGTTATCTAAATATGGGTTGGTAAAGCATGAAATTTCGATATTAGCGATTAATAAAGATGGCGTTTTTGATTTGGATGAGAGTAAGGTGAAGAAACCTTATACACTTACCATCGAACCAACTGATACATTAGATAGTGTTATTAATAAAATTAATGCTAACTCAGGGGTAACAGTCTTCTTTGATCAGAACTCTCAGCAGTTTTCTATTACTGCTAAGAATACTGGTGATGTAGAGGGTGCAGCAGAGATTGAATTGGGTGGGGAATTTTTTACTGGTTTATTAGAAATGAGTAATAATAATTCAGAGGCAGGAGGCACAGCTGGAACCAACGCAACGGTAGAATACAATGGCTTAAAAATTACCCGACCATCGAACACCTTCCAAATCAATGGAGCGGAAATTACCGTAAAGAAACCAACAACGGAAGCTGTAACGTTCTCCTCCAAAGCTGACGTAGACACCATCTTAGACACGGTCACTCAGTTCGTGAACAAATACAACGAAATCATCAAAAACATTCAAGACAAAACTAGTGAATCGAAATATCGTTCCTACACTCCTCTTACTACAGAGCAAAAGAAAGCCATGACCGAAGATGAGGTGAAGCTTTGGGAAGAAAAAGCGAAGAGTGGGACGTTGAAAAATGACTCTACTCTAAAGAACCTTCTCACAACGATGAGGTCCTCTCTTTATACTTCAGTCAGTGGTATGACAGGGAATAACACGCTCAGTGGTTTGGGAATTACCACAACTAAGAATTACTTAGAAGGTGGTAAACTAACCATTGATGAGGATAAACTGCGTGCAGCCATTTCAGAAGATCCAAATGCGATTTATAAACTTTTCATGACTGAGGGTAGCAATACTGATAAAAGTTCACAAGGCCTGGCACGCCGTTTACGTGATGATATACAATCATCCATGAAGGTGATTACAGAAAAGGCTGGTAAGGCTGGCTATGTTAATAATAATTTTACCATCGGAAAAGCGGTCAATGGTCTGGACACAAGAATTTCAGCATTCGAGGCAAAGTTAATCAAACTCGAAACCCGTTACTACAATCAATTCACAGCCATGGAGAAGGCGATATCGAAGGCGAATAGTCAAAGCTCTAGTTTGTCGCAATATTTTAGCTAAGTAAGAAAGGAAGAATCAAAAGAAATGGCCATAAATAATCCATACCAATCTTATCAACAAAATTCAGTGAATACAGCGTCGCCGGGGGAGCTTACACTCATGCTTTATAACGGGTGCCTGAAGTTCATTCTACTTGGTAAAAAAGCCATTGAAGCGGGTAAGATCGAAGAAAAGAATACGAATATCTTAAAGGCCCAAAACATCGTTCATGAACTGATGGTGACCTTGAATATGGATGTTGCCGTATCGAAAGACTTGATGAGCCTCTATGATTATATGAATCGTCGCCTGATTGAATCTAATTTGAAGAATGATATCGCGGCTCTAGAAGAGGTGGAGGGGCTTGTTACCGAGTTCCGTAACACATGGAAGGAAGCCATTCAATTGAACCGCCAAAAACAATTCGTCCAAAGTGGTCAAGTTTGATGGTGCTTCAAGATTTTCATGATGTCACCACTGAATTACTAACCGTCTTGCAGGACCAGAATATTGTCGAACGCAATGATCGAATCGATCGAATCACAAAGTTGCTTGACCGTCGTGAAGCGTTTCTTTCGCATATCAAACCGCCTTTTTCTGATGAAGAGCTACAATTGGGACGTCAATCCATGCTTCTGAATCAGCAGGTTGATCAATTGTTGTTGCTCCAAAAGCAAGAAATCCAGCGCGATATCAAGGAACTGAATCAGAAGAAGAAAACTTCGAATAAATACACCAATCCTTATGAGAATCTTTCCACGGATGGCATGTTTTACGATAAAAAGAAATAAACTCTTACCCTAACCGTTTGAATTTCAAACGGTTTTTGTGTAATTTTTTTCTAAAATTTCTGTAAATTATGATGGCTAATTTTTTCTTTATTGGGCACTGTTTGGTATAATAGAGTTAAGGTAGACATCAACCTTTTTCAAACCTTCCGACAATTGTTTCATAATTTCGACATATTTCATGATGTGTTTCTAAAGGAAACCGGAGGGGTATTGTAGAATCTAACTGTATAGTCTTAATTTAAGGAGGACTCACTTTATGAATTACAACGTACGCGGTGAAAACATTGAGGTAACTCCAGCAATTCGAGAATACGTCGAAAAGAAAATTGGCAAGTTAGAAAGATATTTTAACAATACGCCAGATGCAAATGTGCAAGTGAATTTGAAAGTGAACAATAATACGTCCAAGGTCGAAGTGACGATTCCGATGCAGAATTTGGTTCTTCGCGCTGAAGAAGAGAATGCGGATATGTATGCTGCGATTGATTTGATCAATGACAAGCTAGAACGCCAAATTCGTAAACATAAAACGAAGGTCAACCGAAAATTCCGCAACAATTTATCCAATACACCCGAAGCATTCGCTTTTGCTACGGAAGTCGATGAAGTGGCGGATGAATTCGAAGATGACAGCGATATAGAAGTGGTCCGTAACAAACGCTTCGATTTGAAGCCGATGGACAGTGAAGAAGCGATTCTGCAAATGAATATGCTTGGTCACAGTTTCTTCGTTTACACGAATGCGGATACGAATACAACCAACGTCGTGTATCGCCGTAAAGATGGACGATACGGATTAATAGAACCAAGTTAAGTTAATCATGAACTTCATGGAAGCACCGTCCAGACTCTGGGCGGTGCTTTTTAGGTATTCTCCTTTTCTATTTATTTAACATCGGGTTAGGTATAAAGTATTAGTTTTGTTTTCGGAAATTCGAAATACGTTAAAGAGTTAATAGGCACATTCCTTTCATAATAAGTGCTCTCAAATGAAGTAGAGTGAATTTGAAGTTTCTTTAAAACGAACAAAAAGTGTTCTTTTGCGAGAAAGATAGGTTTTTATACCCATTTCTATTTTACCTTAATTTGGCATATAATCGACTTAATCGTTCTTTAAAACGAACAAGTGGTTAATAAGGTGCAGAGGGGATGGGATGTTGTTTCGGAAAAATTGCCATACATGCAATAGGGCTTCGTTTAGTAGTTCGGAAATGGGGAATTGGTTTTGTCCTACCTGCGGCGAGGATTTGACCGTGCAAAAGGCCTTTGATGCACTGTCGGTGGAGCGAATTAATATGTCTCATCGCCTGAATGAAAAGAACAAGGTTTTTTATTATCTGAAAAAGCGAACGTGATTTTCGTTTCATGTAAATCTATCCTTGATTTTTTCCCTATTGTTGTAATTTGTCGATAAATATTTCCTTATATTGGTTAATTGGCGACATAAACTAGCAACATATGTAGGGTGTATTCCCTATAATAAGATTGTAAACTATGTATTTAGTAATATTTATCGTGAAAAAGGCAAACTTATCGAAAGGTGAGGGCGCAAAGGCACAGGTCTAAGGCTGTAAGGAGCTACGATGGCTGGTCTGCCTGAAATACAAGGTAGTATTTTAGGAGGTTGATAAAATGATTACGACGGAAATGGATCAAGAGTGGATGACGTTGATTTTGGAGGCAAAAAGCTTAGGATTGACGAAAGAAGAGATCCGTGATTATCTTGCACGGGAGTCATCGAAGGGGAATTGCGAAAAATGAGAAAGATGTGGAAAGCATCCCTATAAACAGTATGGAGCATGGCTGTTTATAGGGATGCTTTCGTTTGCGTAAATAGATTGATAGAGTGCTATGCTTCCTATCTATTTTTCTATTCGTTGTTCTTTTTCCATTTGTTAAACTCAATAAATTCTCGGAATTGTTGTTTTGAAACACCTGAATGCATGGCATCTTCAACGATTTTTATCCAGTCGTTATCCAGGATTTCCTTATTGGGAGCATCGTAAAGAAGGGCATCAACAGGAACATGAAGCACTGCAGAGATTTTTTCCAAAAATTGAATGGAAGGATTCGTTTGTAAGTTCCGTTCGAGCGAACTTAAGTAGGACTTGGCTACCCCGGCTTTCTCGGCTAGTTCAGTCATCGACATTTTCTTTTCTTCCCGCAGCTTTTTAACACGCTCACCGATCATCATTACCACCTCGAACTAGTTCTATTTATCCCACAGAATAAGCTTTGCTAACCCACTTACAGTGTCTTCTACTATCCAGGTTTACAAGCGAATGGCGTCAACTATCTATTAAACCCATTTATAGTAGTTGAGAGATATAGCCTTTTTTAAAGACCATCTGTGCAAACGTGGGCCTACCCATATGTATTTTAAATCTTCCCTCTATTTTAACAGTTTTTGTCCTGTTTTATCCATTGTTTTTCTCAAGAAGTGATATCTGGCCCATAGTCCTGAAAGTGACATGAAGTTGTACCTCATGAATAGAAGTGGTAAAATTAAGACTAGATTATTATCGGCAGAAGGTGTGTTCCTTCTTACTTATATGAATGAACGATATTGAATGATCATTTTCCCAATAGAGGAGCGTTAATGAATGCTTAATATATTAAATAAAGTTTTTGATCCGAATAAGCGAGAACTTAAGCGGTTAGAAAAAGTGGCTGATCAGGTCGAAGCGCTGGCGGATGAGATGGCTTCGTTATCGGACGAGCAGCTGACTGCCAAAACGGAAGAATTCAAGAAACGTTATCAAAACGGGGAAACTGTGGATGATTTGCTCGTTGAGGCATTTGCTGTCGTACGTGAAGGAGCAAAGCGGGCGCTTGGCATGTATCCTTTCCGTGTTCAGATCATGGGTGGGGCGTCCCTTCATGATGGGAATATTTCCGAAATGAAAACAGGTGAAGGGAAAACGTTGACTTCAACCATGCCCGTTTATTTAAATGCGATTACTGGAAAAGGCGTGCATGTCGTGACCGTCAATGAATACCTCGCACAACGTGATGCGACTGATATGGGTGTGTTATATAATTTCCTCGGACTGTCTGTCGGGTTGAATCTGAACAGTCATTCTAAAGAAGAAAAACAAGAAGCATACAATGCGGATATCACGTATAGCACGAATAATGAGTTAGGTTTCGATTACTTGCGTGACAATATGGTGCTATATAAAGAACAAATGGTACAGCGGCCATTGCATTATGCGGTCATCGATGAAGTCGATTCCATCTTGATTGATGAAGCGAGGACGCCATTGATCATTTCCGGTGCGGCGCAAAAATCAGCCCAGCTTTATATCCAGGCGAATGCTTTTGTGCGTACCCTGAAAAAAGATACGGATTACACGTATGATGAGAAAACCAAAGGCGTGCAATTGACTGAAGAAGGTATGAATAGGGCTGAAAGAGCGTTCAATATTGATAATTTATTCGATATCACTCATGTGACATTGAACCATCATATCAATCAGGCATTGAAAGCGCATGTTGCCATGCACTTGGATGTAGATTATGTGGTCCAAGACGGCGAGATTGTCATCGTTGACCAATTTACGGGCCGTTTAATGAAAGGTCGCCGTTACAGTGAAGGACTTCATCAGGCCATTGAAGCAAAAGAGGGACTGGAAATTCAAAATGAAAGCATGACCCTTGCTACGATTACTTTCCAGAACTATTTCAGGATGTATGAAAAACTTTCTGGTATGACGGGTACGGCCAAGACGGAAGAAGAGGAATTCCGTAACATCTATAATATGAATGTTATTGCGATTCCTACGAACCGGGATATCGTCCGGGATGACCGCCCAGATCTCATTTATGCGTCAATGGACGGGAAATTCAGAGCGGTCGTGGAAGATATTGCAGAGCGTCATGTAAAAGGACAGCCCGTGCTGGTTGGTACGGTCGCCATTGAGACTTCGGAGATCATTTCCAATTACTTGACGAAAAAAGGCATTCCTCATAACGTGTTGAATGCGAAGAACCATGAGCGTGAAGCGGAAATCATCTTGAATGCAGGGAATAAGGGAGCGGTTACGATCGCCACAAACATGGCTGGCCGTGGTACGGATATCAAGCTAGGCGAAGGTGTCAAAGACGTGGGCGGGCTTGCCGTCATCGGGACGGAACGTCATGAAAGTCGCCGGATTGATAACCAGCTGCGTGGTCGTTCTGGTCGTCAGGGAGATCCAGGGGTCACTCAGTTCTATCTATCCATGGAAGATGAATTGATGCGTCGCTTTGGTTCGGATAATATGAAGAGTATGATGGCGCGCCTTGGCATGGATGATTCCCAACCCATTCAAAGCAAAATGGTGTCAAGAGCCGTTGAATCCGCTCAGAAACGGGTTGAAGGAAATAACTTCGATTCTCGTAAACAATTGCTGCAGTATGATGATGTTCTTCGTCAGCAACGTGAAATCATATACAAACAGCGTTTCGATGTAATGGAAAGCGAAAACTTGCGTGAAATCGTTGAAACGATGATCACGGCGTCCATTCAACGTAATGTTGCAGCTTTTGCGCCGATGGGCGATGAAGAAGGCTGGAACTTGCAAGGACTTGTCGATTACTTGAACGGCAATCTATTCCAAGAGGGTGAGATTACAATCGCCGATTTGGATGGGAAAGATGAATCGGAACTGGTTGAGTTCATTCTAGGAAAAGTAAAAGAAAGTTATGATCAAAAAGAAGCCGAGCTTTCAGAAGAGCAAATGCGCGAGTTCGAAAAAGTGATCGTGCTTCGGGCGGTGGACAGCAAGTGGATGGATCATATCGACGCGATGGAACAATTGCGTCAAGGGATTCACCTACGTGCATATGGTCAAATCGATCCGCTTCGTGAATACCAATCAGAAGGCTTCGCGATGTTTGAAAGCATGATTGCTTCGATGGAAGATGAGGTCACTAAGTACATTATGAAAGCTGAAATCCGCAATAACTTGGAGCGGAAGGAAGTCATAAAAGGACAAGCGGTCAATCCGAAAGAAGACGAAGGCGGCAAAGTGAAGAAGGCGCCGGCTCGTAAGTCGGAAGATGTCGGGCGAAATGCTTTATGTCCATGTGGCAGCGGAAAAAAATATAAGAATTGTCATGGCAACTTAGCCTGAAAATAGGTGTATAATGGAGAAGAGACGGATAAGTTAAATGAACTTACCGCCTCTTTTCATGTTTCGTTTATGAAAGCGGACTGGATGCATATCGTTTTGAAGAGGTATATTTGCATGAAGCAAATCCCGATACGGGATTTTTTTTAACATACTAATGAGGTGAATAGAAATGGAAATGGCAGAAATCAGAAACGAATTAGAAAGAACAGCGCAACGATTAACGGACTTTAGGGGGTCTCTTTGACTTAGATGAAAAAGAGGCACGCATTGCACAACTAGAAAATGAGATGACGCATCCTGACTTTTGGAATGATCAACAAAAGGCTCAAGGTGTCATCAATGAAACAAACGCATTGAAAGAACAAGTCGACCAATTGGCCGAGTTGAATGATTCATATGAAAATCTCGATTTGACGTATGAACTGGTCAAAGAAGAGAATGATGAAGATCTTATGACGGAGTTAGTGGAAGAAATCACGATTCTTTCCCAAAAGATGAATGACTTTGAACTACAGCTTCTACTAAGTGAAGAGTATGATTCGAAAAATGCCATTCTGGAACTGCATCCTGGTGCAGGCGGAACAGAGTCCCAAGATTGGGGTTCCATGTTGCTACGCATGTACACTAGATGGGGCGAAAAAAGAGGATTCAAGGTGGAAACCCTTGATTACCTTCCAGGTGATGAAGCGGGAATCAAGAGTGTAACGCTCCTATTCAAAGGCCATAACGCTTATGGCTATTTGAAAGCGGAAAAAGGCGTGCACCGTCTTGTCCGGATTTCTCCTTTCGATTCATCAGGCCGCCGTCATACTTCTTTCGTATCATGCGAAGTCATGCCGGAATTCGATGAAACGATTCATATAGATATCCGTACGGAAGATTTGAAAATCGATACGTACCGGGCAAGTGGCGCCGGCGGTCAGCATATTAACACGACTGACTCAGCTGTCCGGATTACCCATTTACCAACGAATACGGTCGTAACGTGTCAAAATGAGAGATCGCAAATCAAAAACAAGGCCCAAGCGATGAATATGCTGAAAGCCAAATTATATCAACTTGAGATCGAACAGCAACAAGCCGATTTGGATGAAATCCGCGGTGAACAGAAGGAAATTGGCTGGGGAAGCCAAATCCGCTCTTACGTCTTCCACCCTTATTCCATGGTAAAGGATCACCGTACAAGTGCGGAGACCGGGAACCTTGGAGCAGTGATGGATGGGGATATCGATATGTTCATCGATGCTTATTTACGTTCTAAATTATAAGAGGTATGAATCGAACCGGATCTTATTCGGTTCGATTTTTTTTGTACAACATTTCAATTCATTAGTCCTTTACCACGTCATCTGGCTGTTATTTACAGGAAATGAACAGGGATGCTATACTACTTTCGGTTAAGACTAATTAAATAAGAAGGATTATGAGGAGACAACCAGAATGAGAAAGAGATATCGGGAGCCAAAGCACCCTTTGATACAAATTTTGATGGAATATGGTCTAGTGTTGATAGGGTCAGGCATCATCGCGATTGGGTTCAATGTATTTCTTCTACCGAACCAGGTCGCTTCAGGCGGGGTCAGCGGAATCAGCACGATTCTATATACCACGCTAGGTTGGGAACCAGCGTATGTTCAGTGGGCATTTAATATTCCTTTATTCATTGCCGGACTTATTGTACTTGGAAGGAATTTTGGTGCAAAAACGTTCATCGGAACGTTATTTTTACCGTTTGTCGTCTTCCTGACAAAGGATTGGGAACCATGGACGAACGATGCATTACTCGGGTCACTTTGTGGCGGTATCCTGGTCGGATTAGGATTGGGCATAGTCTTTCGCGGGAAGGCTTCTACCGGGGGAACGGATTTAGCGGCCCAAATCATTCATAAGTATACCAATTTGTCATTGGGGACATGTGTGGCAATCATTGACGGCCTCATCGTATTGAGCGCGGCCATTGTTTTTGATATTGAAAAAGGGCTGTATGCCTTGATCAGCTTATATGTCACAAGTAAGACCATCGACCTTATCCAAGTTGGATTCAACCGTTCCAAGATGGCATTAATTATCACGAATAATGAACCTGAAGTTAGGGATGCTATTATACATGAGCTAGACCGCGGTGTTACACGGATTTCCGGGCATGGCGGCTATACGGACGATTCCCGTCCGATTTTAATGTGTGTCATCGATCAATCTGAATTCACCAAATTGAAACAATTGGTCAAAGTCGTTGACCCTAAAGCATTCGTGATCGTCATGGATGCCTCAGAAGTACTTGGAGAGGGTTTTAAACTCGATTGAGATTGGTATAATGTTTCTGTACTGGTAGACTTAAGAAGAAGGGGGCTTGTCCAATGAAAAAGAAATGGTTAGCTTTACTATTAGGTACATCTCTTGCGCTTACTGCTTGCGGGGGGAATGACGATAATAACGCAGATAAAGAACCGGCAACGGATACTAATGAAACGACCACTGCTGGTGCCGGTGATGCAGCCAAGATTTATGAAAATAAATGTTCAAGTTGTCATGCTGTGAATCTTGAAGGCGGCGTAGGCCCAAATTTGACGGAAGTCGGTTCGCGTTTGTCGAAAGATGAAATTGAGCAAATCATCTTGAAAGGCCAAGGTGGAATGCCAAAAGGTGTCATCATTGGTGATGATGCATCAAAAGTAGCCGATTGGCTTTCCGAACATAAGTAACATTTCTACCGAAACGTCCTCCTTTAGGCTGGACGTTTCATCCATCCTCTTCATAAAATCTCCTATTATTTCCATTCATTTTTCCGTATACTAGATAGATAGTCTTACCTCACTCTTTGAAATGAAACTGTAATATTTTTATGCTTAATTTGACAAACTTTGATGTTATAATGTTCCTGTGCTTAAAACGAAATGATTCCTGTCGTTATTTAAAAAATGCTGTCGAAAAAAACGCTTTTAATAGATAAGTTAACAAGCAAATTAGGTGGTTTTAGAATGATAGAGATGATAGATGTCAAAAAGACCTATTCCAATGGCGTCATAGCCATTAATGGGTTAAATGTTAAAATACAACCAGGCGAGTTTGTTTATGTAGTGGGTCCAAGTGGTGCCGGAAAATCGACCTTCATCAAAATGATGTATCGGGAAGAAAAGCCGACAAGTGGAAATATCTTGGTTAATGGTGTCAGCCTACCAAAAATCCGCAATTCGAAAGTTCCTCTATTTCGCCGTAATATCGGGATGGTCTTCCAGGATTTTAAACTCCTTCAAACTTTCACAGTCTATGAAAATGTTGCCTTTGCAATGGAAGTCATCGAAAAAGAACCTGAAGTCATTAAAAAGAGAGTCATGGAAGTTCTCGATCTAGTTGGGATTAAGCATAAAGCCAGAATGCGTCCTGCAGAGTTATCAGGTGGAGAACAACAAAGGGTTGCGATTGCCCGTTCGATCGTCAATGACCCCAAGGTGGTTATTGCCGATGAACCTACAGGGAATCTGGATCCTGAAACATCATGGGAAATCATGAGCATATTTGAAGAAATAAACAAGCGCGGAACGACACTTATCATGGCTACGCACAATAAAGATATTGTTAATAACTTTAAACGTCGTGTAATTGCCATTGAAGGTGGAAAAATCGTTCGCGATGAACATAGAGGTGAATACGGATATGAAATTTAGAACACTCGTCCGTCACTTCCGTGAAAGCTTTAAAAACATTGGTCGTAATGGTTGGATGACGTTTGCATCAGTAAGTGCTGTAACAGTTACTCTAACATTGGTTGGCGTTTTTTTAGTGATTATGATGAATTTGAATCATATCGCGGGTAATGTCGAAAACGATGTCGAAATTCGTGCGCATATTGATAATGCAGCGAGTAAAGAGGATATACAAGCAATCAGCAAGCAGATAACGAGTATAGGTGGAATTGATAGTGTTGTCTTCTCCCCTAAGGATGAAGAGCTCACCAATTTAATTGATGATCTAGGCGATAATGGAGATGCCTTTAAACCATTTGAACAAGACAACCCTTTACGGGATGTTTATATCATTAAAACGAAAACACCTCAAGATGTGATCAAGGTAGCTAAAGAAATCGAAAGCATCAATTATATTCAAAGCGTTAAATATGGACAAGGTTATGTTGAAAACCTATTCAGTTTTGTCGAAATTGCTAGAAATATCGGGATTGTACTTATCGTAGGGTTGCTTTTCACAGCCATGTTCCTCATCTCGAATACGATTAAAATTACGATTGTGGCTAGGAAAAAAGAAATCGAGATCATGAGATTGGTAGGGGCAACAAACAACTTCATTCGTTGGCCATTCTTCTTAGAGGGACTCTGGTTAGGAATCCTTGGTTCTGTCGTGCCTATCGCCCTGATTTCAGTACTCTACTACAATCTGTTCAATTATATATCACCACAGATTACGTTTAAATTCGTAGACTTTTTACCAGCAAGTCCATTCATTTACCAAGTGTCGGCGATTCTTATCATCATGGGCGCCGTGATTGGAATATGGGGAAGCTTAATGTCCGTTAGAAAATTCTTAAAAGCATAAGCGAACAAACTTTACAATTCTTTTACACTCGAAATACGAAGAAGAAATTCATTCAAAATAGAGAGACGTTGCATGGCACGAGTTGTAACGAGATTGAAAGGGGAAATGGAACATTGAAAAAGAATATTATCGCGGTGAACGCGACAATCATGATTGGCTTGGGGAGCATTTTGGCTGCTCCTTCAGCTTTTGCTGAATCCATTTCAGACTTAGAGCAAAAGAAGGCATCTATACAGGAAAAACGTTCGGGTGTTGAAGCGGACATTTCCACTACCTCAGAAAAAATCAATAACCTCCAGAATAAACAACTGACAGCTGAGGAGCAAATCGCTGCCATTGATGCGAAAATTGCAGAATCAGCAAAGAAAATTGATGCGAAAAATGCTGAAATCACTCAAACAAAAGAAGAAATTGAAGTATTGAAAGCAGAAATTATAGTGTTGCAAGAACGTATCGCTAAGCGTAACGACGTTCTGAAGGAACGTGCACTTTCCTTCCAGGAGTCCGGTGGAGATTTGAATTATGTGGAAGTATTGTTCGGATCATCTAGTTTTAGCGATTTAATTGACCGTGTAGGAGCTGTTGCAGCCATTGCAGAAGCCGATCGCGAGATTTTGAAACAACATGAGCTGGATAAAAAAGAGCTTGAAGAAAAACAAAAGGCCGTAGAAACGAAGCTTGCTAGTTTAGAAGTGGCTAAAGCTCAACTTTTACAAATCCAAAATCAACAAAAACAGCAGAAAGAACAAAAAGCTGCGTTAGTTAAGAAATTAAAGAAACAAACGAAAAAAGAAGAAGAAAATAAAATGGGCTTAGAGGAAGAAAAGGCGAACCTTGCTGCTCAAGAAACAGCTATCAAGTCAGCCATCGACTTAGAGAAGAATCGTCTAGCTGAATTAGAAGCAGCTCGTAAAAAAGCAGCAGCTGAAGCGAAAAAACGTGCAGAACAAGAAGCGGCAGCACAAGCAGCGCAAGCAGCTCAAGCGAAAAAACAAGCTCCTTCCCATTCTAACTCTAGTTCTAATAGCAGTTCATCCTCTTCATCATCACAAGCTCCGGCTAGTGTAAGTTCTGCACCGGCTGTATCGTCAGGAACATTTACAAGACCAAGTGCAGGTTATGTATCTTCGACAATGGGCGAGCGTTGGAACAAACAGCATGCCGGCATTGATATTGCCGCTAGCGGAACAGTGCCTGTTGTAGCAGCGGCAGACGGAGTCGTAAGTCGTTCGTATACGTCCTCTTCATACGGCAATGTAATCTTTGTTACCCATAATATTAGTGGCCAAACGTGGACAACGGTTTATGCACATTTAAGTTCAAGACAAGCTAGTACAGGTGCAGTCGTTGCCAAAGGTCAACAAATTGGGATCATGGGGAATACCGGACATTCTTATGGACAGCATTTGCACTTTGAGCTTCACAAAGGTACGTGGAATTACAGTAAGTCCAATGCAGTCAATCCATTAAGCTACATACCTAACTAATACCCAATATATGAATCATAAAACAGACTAGGATCACATCCTAGTCTGTTTTTTTGCTCTGTTCAAAAGCATATTTACCCGAACCTACTCATATAGTGAAAAATATATCGGGGTAGAAAAGGGGATAAATATGGTCAAAAAATGGGTAATTCCTCTGGCAATCATGATGTCACTAGTTATTGGGGCAGCGGGGGGCATGTATTGGACAAGCACCCAGGATAAACACGAGATGAAACAGGAAAGCCAAGAGGGCATAAAGGATCAGGAATGGGCAAAAGTGGAACAAGCTTATGGGTTGATCGTGAGCCAGTATGTTGAACAGGTAGACGGCTCAAAGCTCATTGAAGGTGCCATTCAAGGCATGCTGGCAACATTGAAGGATCCATATTCCGTATATATGGACAAGGAGACCGCAAAGCAGTTCAATGAGACCTTGGATTCCTCGTTTGAAGGGATCGGTACGGAAATCGGGATGGAGGACGGGAAGGTCATCATTGTCTCTCCCTACAAGGACTCCCCGGCTGAAAAGGCAGGATTAAAGCCGAAGGACCAAATCTTAAAGGTGAATGGGGAAAGTGTCGAAGGATTGGACCTCTATGAAACTCGGTTGAAGATCCGTGGGAAAAAGGGTTCTCCAGTCAAAATGGAAATAAAACGTGCCGGCGTATCCAATCCGATCGAATTCAATATGGTTCGTGCTGAAATTCCATTGGACACGGTTTTTTCTTCGACCAAGGAAGTAGCGGGTGAGGAAATCGGGTATGTGGAGTTGACCACATTCTCTGAAAATACCGCAACGGATTTTAAAAAGCAGTTGAAGGAACTTGAGAAGAAGGGAATCGAAGGGTTGGTTATCGATGTCCGGGGGAATCCGGGCGGCCTCCTTTCAAGTGTGGAAACGATTTTAAGCGAGTTTATTACGAAAGATAAACCATATTTGAAAATAGCCGAAAGAACGGGTGAGACGCAATCCTTTTTCACCGAGCTGAAGAAAAAGAAGGACTACCCCATTGCGGTCCTGACGGATAAAGGCAGTGCCTCTGCTTCGGAGATCCTTGCCGGTGCCATGGAGGAGGCCGGGGGATACCCGCTGATTGGCGAGAAGACGTTCGGTAAAGGGACGGTTCAACAGGCAGTTCCAATGGGAGATGGCAGCAATATCAAGCTTACGCTGTACAAGTGGCTGACACCATCTGGTAACTGGATTCACAAAAAGGGAATCGAACCGACGATTGAAGTCAAGCAACCGGTCTACTTCAACGCCCATCAGTTAACCATCGAAAAGGTATTGAAGCGGGATATGACAGACGATCAAATTCAGTATGCGCAAACGATCCTAAAAGGGATCGGCTTTGAAACAGGGCGTGAGGATGGGTACTACGATTGGAATACGGAGATTGCGGTCAAGGCTTTTCAGAAGCAGTATGGGATGAAGGCGACGGGAAATTTGGATGCTAAGACCGCAGCTAAGCTAGAAACCGTCATCTTGGAAAAAATTCAGGATGAAGATAATGATATACAGCTACGGACGGCTTTGAATTATTTGGCGAAATAGAAGAAGGAGGCAACGCCCATCGGGGTGTTGCCTTTTTACTTGGCAGGAAAGGGGAAAGATTCATTTCATCTATTAGAGCGGATACAGTTTTTTCTACATCTTAATAGGCAGGAAGCTGACATATTTGATAGAATAGGAAGTAACTGACTAGAACGATTGATACATACTTTTAATCACTTATAGGGATGGTGGAGAGAAATTGACAACGGATTGGCTTATTGATTGCTTAATAGGATTGGGAAAACTCTTCCTTCATCCATTGCTTTACGTTTCCATTGCTTATTGTTTATTCATCGGCTATCTTCGGGTTAAACGGGAGCGCCGTGATTTCAATACGAAGATTTATAGGAAAACCATGGAGCTTCGGGCTTTGCTTCTACAGGGAATCGTCACTGGGGTGATTCTGTCACTCCTCGCGCTGGTGTCTGGCCTTGTCATACCGATGGCGGCGGTGGTCATCATGGCGGCAGTCTCGGTCCTAGCCGTCTTGACCATGAAAAGGAGACTGGTATCACCTGTTTATACGTTGGGTGTCACGTTCTTTATCCTTTTCTTTCTAAATGGTAAGGATATGGCACTTCCTATTTTCACGGATGCATTTGACCAACTGAATCAATCGGTTTATCCGACACTTGTGATATTGATTGGGCTTTTGTTGATTGCGGAAGGTTTTCTTATCGTTAAGAAAGGCAGTAAAAAGGCATCACCGCAGTTAGAGGTTTCGAAGCGCGGGCAGCCGATTGGCGTTTATGTTTCGCAACGTATTTGGCTGATTCCGATGTTCGTACTGATTCCTGGGGGAGAACTGCCCGTTCCTTTTGACTGGTATCCCGTATTCTCCATTGGTGAAGTGTTCGTTTCTCCAATCGTTCTGCCATTTTTGATTGGATTTAGGCAGAAGGTTCATGGATCGCTTCCGGAACAGGCAATAAAGGCCCAAGGTAAGCAGGTAGGGACACTTGGCATATTGATTACAGTCTTGGCGGTCGTCAGCTACTGGTACCCACTATTGGCAATCATAACAGCTGTTTTAGCGATCCTTGGTCGGGAATTCATCCATTATGCGCAAAAGAATTTGGACGAAAAGCAACCGTTTTACTTTTCGAAAAGCAAGCTTGGCGTCCAGATTCTAGGCGTTATCCCTGAATCACCGGCTGACAAGATGGGATTGGTCAAGGGTGAAATCATCTCAAAGATCAATGGGGTTGTCGTCAGGGAAGAAGAAGAGTTGTACCGGGCGCTGCAAAAGAATCGGGCCTATTGTAAGCTCGAGGTCATCGGCATTAATCAACAAATGCGCTTTGTGCAACGGGCCTTATTTGAAGGGGAACATTATGAATTGGGCATCCTTTTTGTGGATGATCAATTGAAAGAGAGTGGCCAAGCAGGATAGAAACGGCCGGATCTTTCTGAATAGTAACTGAAACCACTTAGATGATAGATCTAGGTGGTTTCTTATATGGGTAGACGAAATGAAAAGTGAAGGTGCGAATATGGATATGACGATGAAGATGAAGAGTATGAAGAGTATTTTGATAGTATTATCATGCTTGTTCTTATATGGATGTCAACCAGGTGGGAAAGACGGGAGAAAGGAAAGTTCTGCCCCCGTTGACCTTATAGGGGAGTGGCATGGGGAAGAAATGAGTTTAGATGGAAATCGTTATACAGGATTTTACGCGTTTGACATCGAGAAAAATGGGAAATTTTCTTTGTATGATGTTGAAGCGGGGAACCCGGGCATCCAAGGAGAGATTACACAATATGATGGGGAATCTCTGAAAATGAAGACAGGGGATGAAGCAGATTTTGATGTACCTGCAGAATGGGCAGGATTAAAGCATTCCGATACTCTGTTGTATGAAATAAAAGGGGAAAAATTATATATGAGTTACAAAGATAAACAGGATAAGCATACGCTTGTTTTTTCTAAATCCAGTTATTGAACGATTTTTCACAGGAAACCCCCAAAAGGCAGGTTGCTCTGCTCATTGGGGGTTTATTAATGAAACATTTTACGCTTCTCTTGCGGCTTCGATATCAATGGAAATGGTGATTTGATCTCCAATCAGTACCCCGCCCGTTTCCAGGGCAGCATTATAGGTTAAACCATAGTCGCTGCGTTTCACCTTGCCTTTGCCACTGAATCCTGCTTTTTCCGTACCCCATGGATCTTTTCCTTGCCCTTCGAATGTCATAACGAATGTTTCTTCTTTTGTCACTCCATGAAGCGTGACATCACCGGTTACGGCATACTCATCGTCATCCGTTTTTTTGATGTCTGTAGCTTTAAATATCAGTTCCGGGTTCTTTTCAACGTCAAAGAAGTCAGCAGAACGCAGGTGGTTATCACGGTCTGTATTACGAGTGTCAATGCTGGACAAATCGACGGTGAAATCAATTTCCGCCGTTGTTAGGTCGGTTGGGTCTGCAGAAATGTTGGCGTCAAATTTATTGAAACTTCCTTTTACTTTTGCAATCATCATGTGTTTTACAGAAAACTCTATCGCGCTGTGTGTAGGGTCGACTATCCATTTTGTTTTAGCCATTTTGTATATTCCTCCACTTCATATATCTTTAATTTGAGATAATTTAACATATTGTAATTATATGAGCTGGTGGTTCCAGAGTCAAATGTTTTTTCCTTTATTTAGAAAATGCAAAAAAACCTGTGCCGCATGTGTGCGGACACAGGTCTAAGAAAGAAACTCTTAGTTAGAACGTTCTTTTTCTTCGTGAATCGGGGCTTTACTTGGCCAGAAAGCATAGCGACCAAGCAGAGCGGTAATCGCCGGCACTAGGAATGGGCGAACGATGAATGTGTCCATCAGTACACCGAGTGCGGTAATGAGTCCGAATTGGACAAGCACTTGAATCGGCAACGTAGCGAGCACAGAGAATGTAGCTGCCAAGATGATACCGGCTGAAGTGATGACGCCACTTGTTTCGGTTACACCTTCTCTTATGGCTTGCTTGATTGGCATCGTCTTCTTCTTGCGCCATATGCTGGATACCATGAAGATGTTGTAATCTTCTCCAAGGGCGACAAGGAATACGAATGAATACAACGGAATCGTACCTTCAATTGCATCCACACCCATGAAGTGGTGAAGGATGATCCAGCCTAAGCCCATAGCGGCAAAGAAGGAAAGGATAACCGTTCCCATTAAATAAGCCATGGCTGTTACGGAACGAAGGTAGGCTAACAGTAGCAATGAAATCAAGACGATGATGATTGGGAAAACCAAGAATTCATCTGCCTTGACCGTTTCGCGTTTATCGTGCTGCTCAGCTGTCTGGCCGCCAATCCATACTTTTTCATCAACGGATGAGATCTTCGCATCTTTCAGTTCTTTTTCCACGGAACTGCGTATATCTGAAATGGCGTCGATCGCTTTCGTATCGTATGGGTTGATATTGAATTTGACTTCATAGGATTGTAAGTCCTTATTCGTTTCACTCCTGACCGGTTCTGAGACACTTCCGATCAGGCTCATATCCTTCAGGGAATCTGTTAAATCGATATCCTTACCATCCGTATCGACGACGACTGTTGCCGGTGCAAGTTCACCAGGTGAGTAGGCATCGGAAATGACGGTATACCCTTCACGCGAGTTGATGTCTTCTGGGAATGAAGAGAGGATATCATAGGAATATTTTATTTGTGATGAATAGCCAGCTAAAAGGCCGAAAAGAATCAGGCAAGTAAGGATGACGGTCCACGGCTTGGTTGTAACGATATTCCCAATCCATTTTCCAATGCGTCCGCCTTCTTTGTGTATCTTGACGGGTTTGCCCTTTTTCTTCGCGCGCGCTTCTTCCATTTCGGGTGTACGTGGAACGATCGGGAAGAAAGAGGCCCGGCCGAAAACAGAAAGTAGTGCAGGAACGAGAGTTAAGGCAGCAATCATCATGATTAATATGGATAAGCTGAATGGTACGGCGAAACGATGATAAGCACCATATTGAGCCACGAGCAATGTTAATAGGGAGACGACGATCGTCAGACCGCTCATCGCAATGGCGCCTGAAGAATCTTTAAAGGCAGCCATCATGGCTTCTCGTTTGCTTTCGTGTCTTCTCAATTCACTACGGTAGTGGGATATCAAGAATAAACAATAATCGGTTCCCGCCCCGAATAGCAATACGGTCATAATCGAAATGGCCTGCGCATCGACTGTAATCCAGCCGTGGTCTGCCATGAATCCTAGGATAGGACTTGTGACAAGGTAAGCGAAACCGACCCCGATTAATGGAATGATCGCTAAAAGTGGTGAGCGATAAATAAGTAATAAGACGACAAGAACGAGTATAACCGTCGCCAGTAGTAATTGAATATCGGCACCGGCAAATAATCCAGTCGCATCGACGGAAATCCCGACAGGACCCGTTACACGAAGCGATAGATCTTCAGAGTCGATTTTAACCTTTGAAGGGTCCGTACCGACGCGTTCGGTTACTAACTTATTGATGCGTTCAATATTTTTTTCCAAAACGGCTGTCCCGGCACTTTCCTCAAAGAAGAGGGGCTGTACGAAAGTCGTACCATCTTCAGAAACAGAGCCCTTTAGTGCGGGCAGTGGAGCGTTGTGAAGAGGAGGTAAGAAGGATTGCTGTTTTAAGGGACTTTCTGTAAGCTCTTTGGAAAGGGTTTGAATCTCAGCTAAATCTGCATCAGTCAGTCCACCCTCCCGATGCCATGTAAGCAAGGCAGGTATCCCTGAGGAATTAGGGAATTCTTTTTTTATCAGTTCATCCGCTACGACAGAATCTGAGTCTGCAGGTAAATCAGTAGGAACATTTTCCGTTTTATCGTTCACTGCCGGTAACGTGAAGGTTAACAGCACTGTCGCAATAATCCAGATGGCGATGACAACCCAACGGCTAATTGTCCCGGTCATCATTTTGCTTAATCTTCCTAATATGTTCAATGAAGGCACCTCACTTTTAAAATTTTTATCATAATCCACTCTTAATTATAAAGGGGAAACATTCCTATTTGCAAAACTGGGTATGCGGTTTCTTGAATTTCTAAAAAAAAGCTTTGGAAGGTAAATCCCTCCAAAGCTTTTTTGATTCATTAAAATAAATTGAAGTATTTCTTCAACCCATTAAAGATACCAGTGACGGCCGTGTCTTGATAGGCGCTTGTGGCAATGAGCTTTTCTTCTTCCAAATTGGAGATGAACCCTAATTCTAGTAATATCGCAGCTTGCTTGTTATCCCGGATGACTTGGAAGTTCCCCGTTTTGGCACCGCGGTCTCTCAATTTTGTTTCTTTGATGATTTCCGCTTGTACGGTTTGTGCGAGCTCTTTTTCATTGACATTCGATGCTAGATAAAATGTTTCAATGCCGTTGGCTGAGCTGGGACCAGCGTTATAGTGAATGCTGATAAAGACATCGGGTTTGTTGGCCTGGCTGATTTCCACTCGCTTACTTAAAGAGGGATACGTATCGCCTGTTCGTGTCATGACGACTTTTGCACCGGCCTCCTCCAATTTGGCTTTCAGCTTTTTAGCCGTGGAAAGAGTTAAATCCTTTTCCCGATTATTTTTCCCGGATGCCCCAGGGTCAGACCCGCCATGCCCCGGATCAAGGACGATCACCTTGCCTTTAAATCCATCACTCGGTTTGGTCTTCGATAGATACGTGAGGGAGGCCCATCCTACCAAACCGGATTGTGTTTCGACCTTGCCCCAATCTCCTTGTGTTTCCGTCACTATGACACTATCACTTCTATCGACGGCCCCTAGTATTTTATTCGTTGCCGAAGGTCCATTGCGAATGTTCAACGAGTCGGAAATGACATAGTATTTGGTTGGCTTGGTTTTGACCGGTTCTTCTTTTATAGGTGCTTCTACTTTAGGTGGTGTGGTTGTTACTGGTTTTGTTTCTTTCGGCTTGGTTTTTGCTAGATAGGTAAGGGAAGCCCAACCTGTTTTCCCAGAAGCCGTTTTGATTCTTCCCCATTTGTCTTTCTCTTCATAAAGCGTGACAGCCTCCCCTTTTTTTAGAGTGGTGACTTTGTCAGCTTTTGAGTTACCCAATTTCCTTACATATAGCTCGGCAGCTGTTACATAGTAAGTCGTTTCCTTAACGGCTGAAGGAGATGCAGTAGGTTTTTTCTTAGATAGATAGGTTAAGGAAGCCCATCCGGTCACGCCGGAAGCCGTCTTCACGTTTGCCCAGTTACCCGATTTTTTAATATAGGTAACGGCAGCGCCCTTATTGATCGTCGCCAGCTTCTTTGACGTGGTATTGGCAGACTTACGGACATACAATGAACTGGCTGTAACATAGTACTTGGTCGTGCTGATAGCTGCCGGTTTAGCAGTGGCTGTAGGCTTGGAACTAGATATGTATGTTTTAGAAACCCAACCAGTTTTCTTTTTGGAAGATACATAGATTTGTAGCCAATTGCCTTTGGTCGATTTAATTTCTACGGCGGTTCCTTTAGGTAAGGTTGCGAGAGACTTGCTGCTTGTATTATTTGATTTTCTTAATACTAACGAGGAAGCTGTCACATAACCTAACTCGTCCAAATACGTGGTGGAGACCCAGCCCGTTAGTTTTCCATACTTGATTTTCGACCATCCGGATTTTTGTGAAGAGATGGTCACTTCTTTTCCTTTTTTAATTAGGCCCAGAGATTTTGCCGTTGTCTTAGGCTGTTCTCTTATATGGAGGGAACTAGCTGTAATTTTGGCCGTTTTGGAAGCGGCCTGGACTTGATCGGTGGCGTATGGATACGAGAAAATCGTCAAAAAAACCAAGGTTGCTGCAAATAAGGTGATTATTCTTCTTTTCATTAAAGCTCGCTCCTTTAAATTATGCTGAAATAATCGAATGGTTATGGTTCATCCAGAGGTTGGGTCAGAATAACCCTTGGTAAGTGAATATAAGTGCACATATACTGCGGAGATGCCTTCATTGGAGTAATCTCCATGATTTTTATCGGTATCATTGGCGATAGTGTGAAGGAGATTCATTAATAATAGTACAATATACTCACATCAATTAGTAGGTGTTTTTTGGAACTTTTTGTAGGTAATTAGAACGTAATTTACATTAATTGAAGAATTTTGAATTAATATGAGTGGAGTTTGAGGAATTGGGGATGTTAGTTGGAGTGATGGATGATATTTACAAAGGAGGAAATTTAGTGTCTGATCAACCAAAAGAGACGAATAATGAATCGGAAGAAACCTTGACCAACCGACAAGGGCACCCCATAACGAATAATCAAAGCATCCGGACTGTTGGAAACAGGGGACCAAGTACATTAGAGAACTACGACTTCCTGGAAAAAATGAGTCACTTCGATAGAGAGCGGATTCCGGAGCGGGTGGTACATGCACGAGGTGCAGGTGCACATGGATATTTTGTTCCGACAGGCAAGGCGGGAGACGAGCCGGTTTCTAAATATACGAGAGCAAAGGTCTTTCAAGAAGCGGGTAAAAAAACACCGGTATTCGTCAGGTTTTCTTCGGTCATTCATGGGGGAACCTCCCCTGAAACATTACGTGACCCTCGTGGATTTGCCGTTAAGTTTTATACGGAAGATGGAAACTGGGATTTAGTAGGGAACAACCTCAAAATATTCTTTATCCGCGACGCCATGAAATTTCCCGATTTGATCCATGCCTTCAAACCCGACCCTGTTACAAACATTCAGGATGGCAGAAGGATTTTCGATTTCTGCTCAAGTTCTCCGGAAACCTTCCATATGATCACCTTCTTATTTTCGCCTTGGGGCATTCCGGCTAGCTACCGCATGATGCAAGGTTCCGGGGTCAATACATATAAGTGGGTGAATCAAGAGGGGGAAGCAGTCCTGGTCAAGTACCATTGGGAACCAAAGCAAGGGATCAAAAACTTGACGCAGAAAGAAGCGAATGAGATTCAGTCGACGAATTTCAATCATGCTACACAGGATTTATATGAAGCAATCGAAAATGGGGATTATCCAGAATGGGATTTAAATGTACAAATCATGAGTGATGATGCCCATCCTGAACTGGATTTCGATCCATTGGATGATACGAAGATTTGGCCAAAAGACCAATTCCCATGGCTGCATGTCGGCACGATGGTTTTGAATAAGAACCCGGAAGATTATTTCACCGAAGTCGAGCAGGTTGCTTTTGGAACGGGAGTCCTTGTAGATGGATTGGATTTCTCGGATGATAAGATGCTCCAAGGCCGCACATTCTCGTATTCGGATACACAACGTCATCGCGTGGGGGCCAATTATCTGCAACTGCCGATCAATGCACCGAAAAAACGGACGGCGACCAATCAAACGGGCGGCCAAATGCAGTATGAAGTGGGTAGAGGAAACCAAAGTCCTCATATCAACTACGAACCATCGACTGTAGGAGGATTGAAAGAGGCTGAGCAGACGGGTAAAGAGTATACCCCTTTTGTAGAGGGCAAACTGGTCCGTGAAACGATAGATCGCCAAAGCAACACGAAACAAGCAGGTGAAACGTATCGTGAATTCGAGGATTGGGAAAGGGACGAATTGATCTCCAATCTAGTGGATGCACTCGCACCTGCCGATCCACGCATTCAAGAGAAGATGATTACCCTTGCTGAAGAGGCCGATAAAGATTATGGCCGCCGTTTGAAAGAAGGATTAGCGGCAGCCTCCCAACATACCGAGTCTTCCAAACCAATGGGTGGTACGGACAATCCAGAGGAAGGAGTCGAAAAAGGTCATGACGCCGATCCATATTAATAGGATGCAAAAAGTGAACTCCCTTCCTTGAAGGGGGTTTCCCTTTTGTATACCGCTTGTTCGTTTTGCAGGAAATAGATTGGCAAAAAACCAAGGAATCATTTAAACTGTAACTACTCTATTTTTCTCTTACAAAGGAGATGAAAAAATGATTAAATTTCTTTCAGCCCTTCTATTACCCGGTCTTCTAGTCATGCTATTTTCAAGGGTCACCTATAACTATATTGTAGGTCTTATACTAACGGTTGCATTGATCGCCGCTTCCGCATATAAAGGTTATACACATACGAACTTATTAATAATCATTGATGCACTATCACTGACGGTGGGTTTCTGGTTATCAAAAAGAATGATGAAACGAACAGCCAAGAGCGCCTAATTTATAGAGGTGCTTTTTTTGTCTCGATTTCTATGAAAAGGACTCTTTGACCTGCTAGGTTATAAAATGCGAAACAGAATGTTTGTTCGCTTTTCGGTGGTTTGTTTTGAGGATATTGTGGTAGAATGTGTATATATAGTTCTTTAAACGGAATAAATAGAAGGAATAAATCATATCCCTTTTTTCATATAAAACTAATTCAGTAGGAGGCCATGCTTGGTGAAGGAAACGTTTGAGTTAGTCTCAAAATATTCTCCACAGGGAGATCAGCCAGCGGCGATAGAAAAGCTTGTTGCTGGCATAAAAGAAGGAAAGAGTATGCAGACGCTGCTTGGTGCGACAGGGACAGGGAAAACATTCACTGTCTCCAATGTCATCCAACAAATCAATAAGCCTACCCTTGTCATTGCCCATAACAAAACGTTGGCAGGGCAGCTTTACAGTGAGTTCAAAGAGTTTTTCCCCAATAATGCGGTTGAGTACTTTGTCAGCTATTACGATTACTATCAGCCAGAAGCCTATGTGCCTTCCACTGATACTTTCATAGAGAAAGATGCCAGTATCAATGATGAAATCGATAAACTCCGCCACTCGGCGACATCCTCTTTGTTCGAACGGGAAGATGTCATCATCATTGCCAGTGTATCCTGTATTTATGGGTTAGGTTCCCCGGAAGAATACAGGGAGATGGTGGTATCGCTGCGTACTGGTATGGAGATAGACAGAAATGCACTGCTGCATAAACTTGTAGATATTCAATATGAGAGAAATGATATTGCCTTTCAACGAGGAACGTTCAGGGTCCGCGGAGACGTAGTTGAAATCTTCCCGGCCTCAAAAGATGAACACTGTGTTCGGGTCGAGTTTTTCGGGGACGAGATTGACCGGATTCGGGAAGTCGATGCCCTGACTGGCGAGATCACTGGTGAACGGGAACATATCGCCATCTTTCCGGCATCCCATTTCGTCACACGTGAAGAGAAACTGAATGTGGCGATTCAAAATATTGAAACGGAACTTGAAGAACGATTGGCAGAACTTCGTGAAGATGAAAAGCTTCTTGAAGCACAGCGATTGGAGCAACGGACCCGTTACGATTTGGAAATGATGAGGGAGATGGGTTTCTGTTCGGGTATCGAGAACTATTCCCGTCATTTAACCCTACGCCCCGCAGGAGCTACACCTTACACCTTGATTGACTATTTTCCGGAAGACTTCCTATTGATTGTCGACGAGTCACATGTAACCCTTTCACAGATCCGCGGCATGTTCAATGGCGATCAGGCTCGGAAGCAGGTATTGGTGGACCATGGATTCCGCCTACCCTCTGCGAAAGATAACCGGCCACTCAGATTCGAGGAGTTTGAAAAGAAAGTCCATCAATCCATATTCGTTTCGGCAACTCCAGGACCATATGAATTGGAACATACGCCGGAAATGGTCGAGCAAATTATCCGACCTACTGGATTGCTTGATCCTACCATTGAAGTGCGACCGATTGAAGGGCAGATTGATGACCTGATAGGTGAAATCCAGGAACGGGCTAAACGGGATGAACGGGTTTTAATTACGACATTGACGAAAAAGATGTCCGAGGATTTAACGGATTACCTGAAGGATATAGGAATCAAGGTTCAGTACCTTCATTCTGAGATAAAAACGTTGGAAAGAATTGAAATCATCCGGGAATTGAGGATGGGGAAATATGATGTCCTTGTCGGGATCAATCTTTTGCGGGAAGGTCTGGATATCCCCGAAGTGTCCTTGGTGACCATTCTCGATGCTGATAAAGAAGGATTCCTCCGCTCGGAACGTTCACTCATCCAAACGATGGGCCGTGCCGCCAGGAATGCAAACGGGCACGTCATCATGTATGCTGACCGGATAACGAATTCGATGGAACTGGCCATCAGTGAAACGACACGCCGACGGGAAATCCAGGAAAAATTCAACAAAAAGCATGGAATCACACCACAGACCATCCAAAAGGATATCAGGGATTCCATCCGGGCTACGCAAGTTGCTGAAGATGGGGAAGCGTATCAGGAAGATCCGGCTATCAAACTGTCTAAGCTTCCGAAAAAAGAGCGCGAAAAAGTGGTGGCAAGCATGGAAAAAGAAATGAAAGAAGCGGCAAAGGCACTGGATTTCGAACGGGCTGCCGAACTGCGTGATTTAATATTAGAGTTAAAAGCGGAAGGGTGACGAAACATGGCAATGGATAAAATTGTGATTAAGGGTGCAAGGACCAACAACCTGAAGAATATCGACGTCACGATACCTAGGGATAAGCTTGTGGTGCTAACGGGATTATCCGGTTCAGGGAAGTCGTCCTTGGCTTTTGATACGATATATGCGGAAGGACAAAGACGTTATGTCGAATCACTCTCGGCTTATGCCCGCCAATTTTTAGGGCAAGTGGATAAACCAGACGTGGATATGATTGATGGGTTATCTCCTGCGATATCGATCGATCAGAAAACGACGAGCAAGAATCCTCGTTCCACTGTGGGAACCGTAACGGAAATTTATGATTATCTAAGATTGCTATATGCGAGGGTCGGTCGGCCGACTTGTCCGATTCATCATATCGAAATCAGTTCCCAAACGATTGAACAAATGGTCGACCGTATACTCGATTATCCAGAACGGACAAAGCTTCAAGTATTGGCACCACTCGTTTCAGGAAGAAAAGGAACGCATGTGAAAGTGCTGGAAGAAGTGAAGAAACAAGGGTATGTCCGTGTACGGATTGATGGGGAGATGTATGACCTCAGTGATGATATCACCCTTGAAAAGAATAAAAAGCATTCAATAGAAGTCATCATTGACCGGATCGTCATCAAAGAAGGAATCAGGGCAAGACTTGCAGATTCCTTGGAAAGCGCTTTGAAGCTTGGGGATGGCAAGGTCATTATAGATGTGATGGGCGAAGAGGAATTACTCTTCAGTGAGGATCATGCTTGCCCAATCTGTGGTTTTTCTGTTGGGGAGTTAGAGCCGAGGATGTTTTCTTTTAATAGTCCATTCGGGGCCTGTCCGGATTGTGATGGTTTGGGTGCAAGGCTTGAAGTGGACCGTGATCTGGTCATCCCGAATAAAGAGTTAAGTCTTCGCCAGCATGCCATAGCGCCATGGGAGCCGACGAGCTCTCAATATTACCCGCAGCTCCTTGAAGCTGTAGCGACTCATTATGACATCGATATGGATATCCCGGTCAAAGACCTTCCGGAAGAGAAACTGGAGAAAATCTTACTGGGATCTGGTAAGGATAAGATTTATTTCCGCTATAAAAATGATTTTGGAAGAGTGCAGGAAGGCCATATTCCGTTTGAAGGGGTTTTACGAAATATCGAACGGCGCTATAAGGATACGAACTCCGATTATATACGGGAGCAAATGCAGAAATACATGTCGGAAAATCCGTGTCCCACATGTAAGGGGCATCGATTGAAAAAAGAAAGCCTCGCTGTCCTCATTCAAGGTGTCCATATAAGCGAAACAACGGCTTTATCGGTTTCAGACTCCTTGCAGTTTTTCGATAACCTCGAGTTGACCGAAAAAGAAGCCGCGATTGCGAAGTTGATTTTACGGGAAATCCGCGAACGCCTTGGTTTCCTTGATAACGTCGGGTTGGATTATTTGACGTTAAGCCGGGCAGCAGGAACATTATCGGGTGGGGAAGCTCAGCGTATCCGGTTGGCTACCCAGATAGGTTCACGTCTGACGGGGGTGCTGTATATTTTAGATGAACCTTCCATCGGTCTGCATCAGCGTGATAATGACCGATTGATTGACACGCTAAAAAACATGCGTGAAATCGGCAATACGCTCATCGTGGTCGAGCATGATGAAGATACGATGCTTGCGGCAGATTATCTGATTGATGTGGGACCGGGAGCAGGTGAACATGGTGGAGAAATCGTAGCTGCCGGCACCCCAGAAGAAGTCATGAATAATCCCCAATCATTAACGGGCCAATACCTTTCCGGAAAGAAGTTCATCCCTCTTCCGTTAGAACGCCGAAAAAACGACGGACGGTTCATTGAAATCAAAGGGGCTAAGCAAAATAACCTGAAAAACGTCAATGTTAAATTCCCGCTTGGGGTTTTTACATCGGTCACTGGGGTTTCCGGTTCTGGTAAAAGTACATTAGTGAATGAAATCCTTCATAAGTCTCTAGCGCAAAAACTGAACCGTGCCAAGGCTAGACCTGGGGAGTACCGTGAAATTAAAGGGATTGAACATTTAGATAAAGTAATTGATATTGATCAATCGCCAATTGGCAGGACACCTCGTTCTAACCCAGCCACCTATACAGGCGTGTTCGATGATATTCGTGACGTTTTTGCATCAACGAATGAAGCGAAGATTCGTGGGTATAAAAAAGGACGTTTCAGCTTTAATGTGAAGGGCGGCCGTTGTGAAGCCTGCCGTGGTGACGGAATTATTAGAATCGAAATGCATTTCCTTCCTGATGTCTATGTTCCATGTGAAGTCTGCCATGGAAAAAGGTATAACCGTGAAACACTGGAAGTGAAATATAAAGGGAAAAACATATCTGATATCCTTGATATGACTGTCGAGGAAGGTGTCAGCTTCTTCGAAAATATCCCGAAAATCAAACGGAAAATACAAACGCTATTTGATGTGGGGCTAGGGTATATCAAGCTTGGGCAACCGGCAACCACACTGTCAGGCGGTGAAGCCCAGCGGGTGAAGCTCGCTTCCGAATTGCATCGCCGTTCAACTGGCCGTTCATTTTATATCTTGGATGAACCGACTACCGGTCTGCACGTCCATGATATCGCCAGGTTGCTTGAAGTCTTACAGCGACTTGTGGACAATGGGGATACCGTTCTCGTTATCGAGCATAATCTTGATGTCATCAAGGCATCGGACCATATCATTGATTTGGGTCCTGAAGGCGGAGATAAAGGCGGGACCATCGTAACCTACGGAACACCAGAGGATATTTGTGAAGTGCCTGAATCTTATACAGGGAAATATTTAAAGCCTGTGTTGACCCGTGATAAAATCCGGATGGAAAAATGGATCGAAGAAAAGGAACAAGAGCATGAACATGTTTAAGAGCAAGCCAATTTCGGCTTGCTTTTTGTAGAAATATGGCAGGTTTCTTTTAATTAATCAGTTGATTAAAATCGATTGAACTCCATTATTTCCGGGGAAATGTGTTCTTTCCCTTTTCAGAAATTGTCGCCACTCTTTGTCGATAAATGGAATTGGGATAATTATGAAACTTTTTACCTGTCTGGGCGTATGTATGTGTAAGGTACTCTAAGAAAGTGGGGATGTCTATGCAAGCGGAAAAACAGAGAATATTAGAGATGGTACAAGAAGGAAAGCTGACAGCTGTAGAAGCATTGAATCTGTTGGAGGAATTAGAAAAGGCTAGTTTGGAAAGTGATGCAAAAGAGCAGAAGTTGCAAAATGAGTTATCCACCGTTGTTGTCAATCAGAAAAGTGATGACAGTGCCCAGGATAGCTTCAAGAAGAATGTACAATCCTCTAAGGAAAAAATCTTAGGCTTCGTTGAAAGTGCATATAAAAAGATTAAAGAAACGGATTTGGATTTTAACTTTGGGAAATCCGTCGAGGTCAGTCATATTTTTCAACATGATTATGAGTACCTGGATGAAATCGATATCGATATCGCAAATGGGAAAGTGAAAATCGCAACATG
Organism: Peribacillus suis; assembly: GCF_059384845.1. Classification (NCBI taxonomy): domain Bacteria; kingdom Bacillati; phylum Bacillota; class Bacilli; order Caryophanales; family Bacillaceae; genus Peribacillus; species Peribacillus suis. The sequence continues at coordinate 3,879,362 of NZ_CM182019.1, read as the reverse complement.
GGACCAGCAGGATGTACGAGTGGAATGTCTTGCTAAAGTGTATCGGGTGGAAGATATAGAAAAGGCGAGGGAGACCTTCCTAGAGGAAGTTCACTTCGCAATCGACGCTGGGAAAATGAAGTTCAAGGTCCGTGAAAAGACGATGAAGGTCGATACGGTGTTGTATATCCCGAGCAAGGCCTATGAAGACATTCAGGTTAGGCTGTTTAACGGTGCAATCACTACAGAATCCCTGACGGCAGAGAAACTTAAGGCCAAAACGGCAAATGGTGTCATCCATATCCAACAAGGGAAAGGTGAAACGTGCGAACTTGAAACGGGTAACGGAACCATCACCATTTCAGATACGAGTTATGATGAGCTCGAGGCAGAAACATTAAATGGGGCAATTAATGCCGATGGGCACTTCAAGAAAATGGATGTTCAGTCCTTTAACGGGGAAATCGTCTGCAAGAATCAAGCGCAGGATTGTGAAGCAATCCATGCCAAATCGATTACTGGTAAGGTCCAGCTGATTTTGCCTCCAGGAAAGGCGATTGAAGGAGAGTTGAAGTCTAACTTAGGAAGTTTTAACGTAAGCTTAGAGGGAATGACCATCGTCGAAGAAAAAAGTGATGTGGTTCAAAAAGTGCTTAAGTTTAAAACGACTAGTTTTGATGATTCGGTCCTCCATGTATTCGCCGACACGAAAACGGCAGCCATCACGGTTTCTTAAAAGTAAAAAAAAGCGTAAGCCCGCCAGTTAGACTGACGGGCTTTGTTTATGTTTGCTTGGTGATGAAGGCATCATAACCATCTTTGGCCAACTTTTTGACAAGGGTTTCAGCTTTTTTCTTATCCGTGAAGGCTCCGATTTGGACTTTATACAGAATGGTGGAGGAGCCCTCGTTTTTAAGCTTATAATGGGCAAGGACGCTTTTGGCTATGGACTCCCCGCATGTTTTCCGAAAGGCTTCCGTTCTTAAAAGGGCGGCCTCCTGTTGATTGGTCATGAACCCACATTCGATTAATAGTGCAGGGCATTTTGTTTCACGAAGAACCTGGAAGTTTGCCGTCTTCACTCCTCTGTTCTTCAATTGTGTGGCTTTTACCAAATCATGTTGGACCTTTTCGGCGAGGGAGAGCGATTCCTTCGGTTTAGAGGTATGAACATAAGTTTCAATCCCGTTTGCCTCATGCCATTTCCCTGATCCAGCGGCATTCGCATGGATGGAGAGGTATAGGTCAGCTCCGAGGGCATGGGATTTCCGGGTTCGTTCGCCAAGAGGGACGTCCCTTTCATCTTCGTGGGCGTAATGGACCGTGATGCCTTTTGTTTTTTCTAGATAGTGTTTGATGAAGGCAGCCGTCTCGCGATTGAACTCATATTCCTTCATCCCATCGGGAGATTGCTTGCCGGGGGTCGTATAACCATGGCCGGCATCAAGTACGATTTTCATGTGTTATCCCTTCCTTTCGAAATCCTGTATTCATCATTATAATCAAAAGGGAAAGGGGTAAAGTAGCTTCTGGATAGGAAAAAAAAATAAATTGATCATGCGTGGTTTGGTTATTTACAGAATAATGCTAAAATGAAAAAGTATCGCTAAAAATAAACATCGCTCCAAAAAAGGAGGAAAGATATATGGCAAAAGTCCGTACAAAGGATGTAGTCGAAGCATTCGATCTTGAACTTATCAGTGGTGAAGAAGGCATTAACCGTCCAATCGTTACAAGTGATCTTTCTCGGCCAGGATTGGAAATAGCCGGTTTCTTCGACTATTATCCTGCAGATCGCGTACAACTCCTGGGAATGACGGAGATGTCGTTCTTCAATCGTCTGAATGAGGCCGATCGAATTCAAAGGATGGAAGAACTATGTAGAGACTATACACCAGGAATCATCATCACTCGTGGTCAGGAAGTGCCTATCGAGTTGATTGAAGCATCGGAACGAGAGTCCGTTCCTGTCATGCGGTCCTCCATGAAGACAACGAGGTTATTCAGCCGTCTGACGAACTTTCTCGAAAGTAAATTAGCCCCCACTACAGCGATTCATGGTGTGTTAGTGGATATCTATGGATTGGGTGTACTGATTACCGGAAAAAGCGGGGTCGGTAAGAGTGAGACGGCGCTCGAACTGGTTAAACGTGGACATCGTCTTGTAGCCGATGATTGCGTCGAAATCCGCCAGGAAGATCAGGATATGCTTGTCGGGAATGCTCCGGATTTAATTGAGCACCTTCTTGAAATCCGGGGACTGGGCATCATCAATGTCATGACGTTATTTGGGGCCGGAGCTGTTCGGAGCCACAAGAAAATTTCCATCGTCATCAATCTGGAACTTTGGGAAAAGAATAAGCAATATGACCGGGTCGGTCTGGATGAAGAGACAATGAAAATCATTGATACAGAGATTACGAAAATCACCGTTCCGGTTCGTCCAGGACGAAATTTAGCTGTCATCATTGAAGTGGCCGCCATGAATTACCGGTTAAAACGCATGGGTGTTAATGCGGCGGAACAATTTTCGGATCGTTTAAATAATGCTATTGCCGATTCGGACAACGATGAATTTTAAGTAAAGTTATCAGAAAAGAGGGGACAAAATGGAGCAAGGAATTCAACCACTAAATCCGATTGCGATTGAACTTGGTTCCATCCAGATACATTGGTATGGGCTGATTATCGGGTTTGGGGTACTACTGGGCCTTATCATTGCCTTAAGGGAATCAGAACGCCGAGGCCTGGACAAGGAACTATTTACGGATATGATCCTTTTTGCAGTGCCCATTGCGATTATATGTGCACGCATTTATTATGTTATCTTCCAATGGGATTATTATTCACAAAACCCCGGGGACATCATTAAAATATGGAATGGCGGAATTGCCATCCATGGGGCATTAATCGGTTCGGTCCTAACCGCCATCATCTTCGCAAAGGTAAAGAACGTATCATTTTGGAAGTTGGCGGATATCGCTGCTCCAAGTTTGTTGCTAGGTCAGGCCATTGGCCGTTGGGGCAATTTCATGAACCAAGAAGCGCACGGTGGGGAAGTAACCAGGGCCTTCTTGGAAAACTTACATCTTCCAGAGTTCATTATTAATCAAATGTACATAAATGGAACGTATTATCACCCGACCTTTTTATACGAATCGGTCTGGAACATAGTCGGCGTGGTCATCCTCCTATTATTGCGTAAAGTGAACTTGCGTAGGGGAGAGTTATTTTTAACATACGTTCTATGGTATTCAGTTGGTCGCTTTTTCATTGAAGGGCTGCGGACCGATAGTTTGATGCTAACGGATTCACTTCGGATTGCCCAAGTGATTTCCATTGTCTTGATCATTATCGCTGTTGCTTTCATTCTTTATAGAAGGTTCCGTGGTCATGCGGATAAACGATATTTAGATGCATAGAGAATATGTGTAAAGGGAGAGGGCATAGTGATAGTAGATTCCGTTAAGAGGGGAATTCTTTCTGGTTTAAATACTACTTGGACATTGGGGAAAATCATTTTTCCGGTTACATTGATTGTGACGGTGCTTCAGTATACACCTGTCTTGCCATGGTTGATTGACTTGATTGCGCCTCTGATGAATTTAATCGGTCTCCCTGGCGATGCGGCCATCCCGCTTGTACTGGGGAACTTCTTGAATTTATATGCGGCAATTGCAGGAATCTTGACGCTCGATCTCACGGTGAAAGAAGTCTTCATCATTGCCGTGATGCTATCCTTTTCACACAATTTATTTATCGAATCAGGGGTAGCCATGAAAACGGGCGTCAAGCTGTGGGTCATATTGACGGTCCGGTTTGGTCTCGCCCTAGTGTCTGCCTTCATCATCAATCTCGTTTGGCAGGGTGGTGCGGAAATGGCCCAAGGTTTTGCTGTTCCGGAGACAGTCGAGATTACCGGGGCTGGTGCGATTCTATTACATGGGGTCATTCAGGCTCTATACGGAATTGGACAGCTGGCGCTCATCGTGATACCCCTTATGGTCGTTGTTCAGATTATGAAAGACTTAAAATGGCTGGAGGCCTTCTCCGAGGCACTCGCTCCTTTTATGAAAATCCTGGGGATGAAGCCAAATACATCGATGCCATTTGTGGCAGGGCTGACACTTGGCCTTGCTTATGGAGCGGGTGTGATGATTCAGGCTGCCAAGGAAGACAATGTCTCGAAGAAGGATATGACCCTCGCGTTCATCTTTTTAGTAGCCTGTCATGCCGTTATAGAAGATACTTTGATTTTTATACCACTGGGGATTCCCGTTTTGCCTTTATTACTAATCAGGCTGGTCACCGCCATTGTCCTGACGATGATAGTCGCTTATATATGGAATCGATACAGCAGTGTACAGAGGAAGGATGCCGCATATGAACAGTAAAATAACTACACTATTATTTGACCTGGATGGTACGTTGATCAATACGAATGAATTAATCATCGCCTCCTTTACGGAAACGTTGAACCATTATTTTCCCGGACAATTCAAGCGGGAGGACATCATCCCATTCATAGGTCCGACACTGGTCGATACGTTTACTTCGATAGACCCGGAACGCGCAGATGAAATGATCGCCCGCTATCGCGAACATAATTGGAAAAACCACGATTTGCTGGTAACCCAATTCGATGGGGTATTCGAAACGGTCCAAACGTTGAAGCAAAGTGGTTATAAGCTAGCTGTCGTGACGACGAAGAAAAGGGATATTGTCGAAAGGGGCTTACGCTTAAGCAAACTTGATCAATTCTTTGACGTCGTAGTCACTTTGGATGAAGTGAAACACGCAAAACCAGATCCGGAGCCGCTGTTAAAAGCATTAAAGCAGCTTGACTCAGTTCCAGAAGAAGCGGTGATGATTGGCGACAGCCATCATGATATTCTTGGTGGAAAAAACACGGGAACGAGAACGGCCGGTGTTGCGTGGTCCATAAAGGGCCGGGAGTTCCTGGAAAGCTTTCATCCAGATTTTATGCTGGAGAACATGTCTGATTTATTGGATATAGTAGAGGCTGAGAAGTTTGAAGAGGTTAAGGGATGAGACGGACGACCCGCTTTCCAGTGAAAGGGGCCAATTCACTTTGGCATGTGTATAAAACCGTCCCGTTCTGGAAAGTCGTGAAGAATTTTATTGTGATTCAACTAGCAAGATATACACCGTTTTTAGGCATGAAAAATTGGTTGTACCGAACTTTTCTGCGAATGGAAGTGGGAAAGCATACCTCGTTCGCCTTGATGGTCATGCCGGATGTCATGTTTCCTGAAAAGATTTCAGTGGGGCGGAATACAGTCATCGGCTATAATACGACGATTCTTGCTCATGAATATTTGATCGACGAGTACCGGTTGGGAGAGGTGGTCATTGGGGACGAAGTACTGATTGGAGCCAATTCCACCATTCTTCCGGGACTGACAATCGGAAATGGGGCAATTGTTTCAGCTGGGACGCTTGTTCATAAGGATGTTCCAGAGGGAGCTTTCGTTGGTGGGAATCCGATGCAGCTGATTTATACCAAAGAAGAAATGCTGAAGCGTGAACAGCAAACTTCTTTATAAGAAAAAGGACTTGCTCAATGAGTAAGTCCTTTTAGCTGGGACAAATCCTTTTTTAGCTGATCCATAACCTCTGCCAATGATATATTCTCTTCACTAGACGTGATTTCATATGTGTTTCTTACGATTTGAAAGAACTTTTCCTGCGCCCTTTTATCGGTCACGCGCCCGTCCTCCTACTCTCTTATAATGGAGAGAGGGCTGCAAAAAGGATGCAGCCCTCTCTTTTAATTGTCCACTTCCGATTTCAGTAAATCAGCAATCAATACATATCGCTCTGGTGCACTACCAATATATGAAAAAGGATAGCAGGTTGTTACCGTTAGCGTGGCTTTGGGCTTGGGTACGATCACGGTCCGGTCATCGGCATCAACAATACGGACCTTTCTTACCTTATACGTGAACGTGCCTGCTTCTGTCTTTGTGATCAGCAAGTCCCCCTTACCAACCTCACCTAGCTTCCGGAATACAGTGTCCCGATGGCCAGATAAAACGGAATTATCCTTTTCCCCAGGCAGGACAGAACCTGCATAATGGCCGACTCCCTTTTCAAGCTCATCCTCATCTGTTCCATGATAAATCGGTAAGGTTGCTTCGAGCTTGGGGATATACAGTTCACCCACCAGGTCGCCCATTTCTGGCCTTTTTTCATATAGTTGATCAGGAACAGGGTCCTTTTTTTCTTGGTGTAGGGTCGCCGTCGACTCCACACTATCCGGCTTGTTCCATTTATAGAGGGCATAGCCTTTTAACAGCGTATAGGCATTCGTCGTCGTAAAATAAAACCCTACAATTATGAGGCAGGAAGCTACAAGGAGCAGCCACTTTTTCTTTTGCTTGGGATTCATCTTATTTTACGAGTGTCGCTTTTCTGATCAGCCTGTAGGCAAGGGCAATCATCACTAAGCCGATTAACGCACCAAAAAGATAGTTACCGGAAGTTTTGGGCATCAAAGCACCTTTTTCCGTTTTATGTGTAGGCTTTTCTTGTTTTACATCAGCCACTTTGGTTATGACCTTCGTTGTTTGCTTAAGGTCATTTCCTGTTTCTTTCACTAAATTGGAACCAATCATTTCCCCAGTCAATTTAAAATCAAGCAAGAGGTTGCCACTTAAGTCATAGATGGAGACTAGCAAGCTAGCATTCGTTAAATCCTCTAGCTGGAATAATGATTCAAGAGAAAGAGTGGAGGTAACGCCTTCATGAGTTAAGGAAAACTTGAATTGAATCTGCAACAAGTTTTGCAATTCATCATAAATTGAAAGCATTTCAGCCACTTGTTCAGCGGAAAGTTCATCGATTGTATCGAAGTATTCCAATTGTTCCATCTTATCGGCAATCGCCATTAAGCGTGATTCGAAGGAAGGGTCCTCGACGATGGGCAACAAATGGTTCATCAGGCGGTCGAGTTCTTCTTCTGTGAGATCGACTTCGGTAAATAGACCATCCATCAAATCAAGAAGATCCTCGTCGGCATAATCCATGTCTGATTCTAAATCCATATCAATGATATCTTGAATATCGTAAATGAAGTGAAACGAATCGAGAATGGTTTCCCCTTTTTCCATTTCGCCATATTCCACTAATAAGCTCGTAACCTCTTCTTCGGTCATTTCATATTCATCCAGGAGCTCCTGTAAAGATTCTGGAGTAACGATGGGACCACAAGTATCGCGTAGCTCTTCCAATGAATCAAAATCTTTCAAAGTTAAATCATAGTAGTCCAAGTACTCTTTTAACTCGTCTTCCGTCATTCTTATTTCAGCAAGATAGGCATTCAGCTCATCTTGATTGATTTTCATTGCGGCAAACCCCTTATCCCCGCCAAACCCGAACGTAAAAATGATGACACTTGCAACAATAAACGACAAAAATCTCTTCAAAATCATTTCCCCCTAAGAAGTTAAAATACACCTAAACCACTAAAAATTATAAATCCTCCATACCAAAAGATATACAACAATAATAAAAAACGAACAAAGATAGTAGAAAAGGACCGGGAAATAGGGTCTGACCCCTCCTGTTTTTTTCCAAAACCACGCCGCTGTAGGTCTCGGGTGCTTATAAGGAGTTTGGGAAATAGGGTCTGACCCCCTTTTTTCATTGACGGGAGGTGGGGGCAGGAGTACACTAGTAATAACTTCATCTTGTTACCATATTAGCGAACTAAAGTAATTTGATAGATAATTGCGATTATTTATAGGATTATGTTAGTTTTTTTGATAGTATTTTACATGTGACCCATAGTGGGGTTTTAAGATTGGCATATAGGAAAGATATAAGTATACACATATTTAATTTATCAAGGCCCTGCATTTTAAAAGAGGGGGGTCGAATGGAAATACATACAGTACCCATTATTCCAAAAGGATGTGCAGTCGTGACTAAGCCATTTATGTTTGAGAAACCGTTAGGGATGAGAGATACATTACCAATGCTATACGAAACCAAAGTATCGGTTCGAAATAAGATGAGTGATGAGATCAAGAAGTGGGGGTATCAATTTATTGAAACACCTGCTTTGGAATATTACGAAACGATCGGGGAAGCTTCTGCCATTTTGGATCAGCAATTATTTAAACTGCTTGATGCCCAGGGACATACGCTTGTGCTTCGACCGGATATGACGGCTCCGATCGCCCGGGTGGCGGCATCGAAACTGCTTAAACAACAAATCCCACTTCGTCTAGCTTATTCAGCGAATGTGTATCGCGCCCAGCAACGTGAAGGCGGGAGACCGGCTGAGTTCGAGCAAATCGGGATTGAATGTATTGGAAACAAATCAATCAGTGCAGATGCGGAAATGATCGCGTTACTTACCGATGTCCTGAAGGCTGCCGGCCTCGAGGATTTCAAAATATCCATCGGGCATATCGGATTTTTACAGGAATTCTTCTTGAGCATATTAGGGACGGAAGAAAGAGCTTCGGTTTTACGAAAGTTGTTATATGAGAAGAACTATGTTGGTTTTCGTGAACATGTAAAATCGCTTCCGCTTTCTTCTATTGATAAACAAAGGCTCATCGAATTCATTTCCTTAAGAGGAAGTGAGGGCACTTTGTCAAAAGCAATGGCGCTGCTTGAGAATGGAAAAGGACAGGATTCACTCGATGAACTGAGGGAATTGGCTGTACAGCTGAAGGAATTCGGTGTCGATCAGTATGTGAACCTTGATTTAACGCTAGTCAGTCATATGAGTTATTACACCGGAACGCTGTTCGAAGTGTATGCAGGTCAAGTCGGGTCGCCGATCGGGAATGGTGGACGTTATGACAACTTACTTGAAAAATTCGGATGGGATGCCTCTGCCACTGGTTTTGCAATTCGTGTCGACCGCCTTGCCGAAGCACTAGGTGAACCTAGTCAGCTAATTGCACCTGAATGCATTTTGTTCAGTCCGGAGCGCCGAGCGGAAGCCCTTGATTATGCGAAATCGAAACGATTGGAAGGAAAGAGAATCACGATCCAAGATATTACGGTCGTACAAAATGTCGATGCGTTTACAAGAACTTTTTCTGATGTGCATATGTTTGTAGGGAATGGGGGGAATGGACAAGATGAGTAATAGCTTTTTAACAATCGCGATGCCTAAAGGCAGAATTTTTGAAGAAGCGGCGGAGCTATTAAGGAAGGCCGGCTTCCGTCTACCTCCTGAGTTTGATGATTCCCGTAAGTTAATCATCGAAGTGGAAGAGGAAAATCTTCGGTTCATTTTAGCGAAGCCGATGGATGTCGTAACCTATGTGGAGCATGGAGTTGCTGACATGGGGATTGCGGGCAAGGATGTAATGTTAGAGGAAGAACGCGATGTTTATGAATTACTGGATTTGAAAATCAGTGCTTGCTACTTAGCGGTGGCCGGGCTACCTGGAACGAAAATCAGCTCGTTTGCCCCTAAAATTGCGAGTAAATACCCGAATGTGGCATCGAGTTATTTTCGCCAACAAGGTGAGCAGGTCGAAATCATCAAATTGAATGGTTCGATTGAGTTAGCTCCATTAATTGGCTTAGCAGAGAGAATCGTGGATATCGTCTCAACAGGTCAAACATTGAAGGAAAATGGTTTGGTCGAATATGCGAAAATTGCCGATGTGACTTCAAGGTTGGTGGCGAATCCTGTCAGTTACCGAATTAAAGAAGCGAGAATTACAGAAATTGTCGATCGTTTAGCGGAAATCATAGAACAATAATACGTACGTTTATGAGGTGGAAACATGAAAATTGCACGGTTTGCAGAAGGGATTTCCTTGAAGCGTTCAGTTGATGCTGGTACTGCCGATCAACGAAAAGCGGTACAGGATATCATTTATGCTGTGAGAAAAAATGGGAATGAAGCATTACATAATTTTACGGAACGTTTCGACGGCGTTCGTCTTGAGGAGTTTCTAGTTACCGAACAGGAAATCGAACAGGCAACAGCGGATTTAACTGTGGAACAGGTAGCAATCATTCAGGAAGCGGCCGATAATATCAGAATGTTTCACGAGAAACAAATTAGGAACTCCTGGATCACAACCGATGAGAATGGAACGATGCTGGGCCAGAAAATGACGCCCCTTGATGCGGTTGGGGTTTATGTTCCCGGTGGAACGGCTGCCTATCCATCATCCGTTCTGATGAATGTGATGCCTGCCAAAGCGGCGGGTGTGAAGCGAATCGTCATGGTATCTCCACCTGGGAAAGACGGGAAATTGACACCGGCCGTTTTAGCCGCTGCGAAAATTGCCGGTGTGACGGAGATTTACAAGATCGGTGGGGCTCAAGCGATTGCGGCACTTGCTTATGGAACAGAAACGATTGTGCATGTCGATAAAATCGTCGGTCCCGGCAATATATATGTAGCATTGGCGAAACGGGAAGTATTCGGGGACGTGGCAATCGACATGATTGCAGGCCCTAGTGAAATTGCCGTCCTTGCAGATGATACGGCTGCTGCTTCGGAAGTGGCCGCGGATCTGTTATCACAGGCAGAACATGATGCTCGTGCCTGTAGTGTCCTTGTGACGACTTCAATGGTCCTTGCAACGGAAGTGGCTAAAGAAGTGGAGAAGCAGGTTGCATTACTTCCACGGCGGGAAATTGCAGAAGCTGCGATTAAGGATTACGGGCGGATTGTTGTCTGTGAGAATATGGACGAGGCCATTGGTGCCGTAAATGAGCTGGCACCAGAGCATTTGGAAATTGTGACTCGTGATGCTCTTGAAGTGATGGCGAAAATCCGCCACGCCGGGGCCATCTTTATCGGCCGTTTCAGTTCGGAGCCGGTGGGGGATTATTTCGCAGGACCGAATCATGTCTTACCTACGAACGGGACGGCCCGTTTCTCTAGTCCATTAAATGTTGACGACTTCCAAAAGAAATCGAGCATCATCATGTACAGCGAAACGGCATTCCGACAAAACGCGGCAAAAATTGCCGCATTTGCCCGAATGGAAGGACTCGAAGCCCACGCACGCGCCATCGAATCCCGTGGTGTGCATGAAATTGGGAAATAGGGTCTGACCCCTAAATAAATCATTGAAAGTATTGATATATAAGTGTTTTCAAAGAGTTTACGAACTTGGGAAATGGGGTCTGACCCCCGATTTGAGGAGGATTAGTTATGGAGCGTTTTGCTAGTGTGGAGCGGAAGACGAATGAGACGGATATTAGTTTGAGGTTTGGTGTCGATGGGGAAGGGAATTCGTCGATTGAGACGGGTGTTCCGTTTATGACGCATATGCTTGATTTGTTCACGAAGCATGGGAAGTTCGATCTTACTGTGGATGCGAAGGGGGATACGGAGGTTGATGATCATCATACAACTGAAGATATCGGCATTTGCTTAGGGCAGACGTTATTGGAAGCCCTTGGGGACAAGCGTGGCATCAAACGTTATGGAAATGCCTTCGTACCGATGGACGAGGCTCTTGCTCAAGTGGTCATCGATTTAAGTAATCGGCCGCATCTTGAGTTCCGTGCAGAGTTCCCTTCGCAAAAGGTAGGGACATTCGATACGGAATTGGTGCATGAATTTCTTTGGAAGTTTGCGCTTGAAGCACGAATGAACCTACATGTCGTCGTTCATTATGGCCATAACACGCATCATATGATCGAGGCAATCTTTAAAGCGCTTGGGCGTGCATTGGATGAAGCTACGTCCATCGATCCGCGAGAAAAAGGGATTCCATCGACGAAAGGAATGTTGTAAATGATCGGGATCGTCGATTACGGAATGGGGAATTTATTTTCCGTCAGTAAGGGGCTCGAACGTTTGGAAGCTGATTCATTCATTTCCGACGACCCAGCCGAGCTGGCCAAAGCGACAGGCATCATCCTACCAGGCGTCGGTTCATTCAGAGATGCGATGAGTCTTTTGGAAAAACAGAAGCTTGATGAGTTCCTGAAACAATACGTCGCCGATGGTGGATTTTTACTTGGGATTTGCCTTGGCATGCAACTTCTATTTGATGAAAGTGAAGAGAATGGACCAGCAAAAGGACTTTCTCTAATTCCAGGGAAAGTCGTTCGTTTTACCGGTGTTGATGCTAACGAACAAACATATAAAGTACCACATATGGGCTGGAACCACCTTGAATTTAAACAATCTTCGCCATTAATCGATGGTCTTGTAGAAGAGCATGTGTACTTCGTCCATTCCTATTATGCGGATACCGATGAATCTTATATGATCGCTTCAGCAACCTATGATGTGGAGGTACCGGCGATCGTGGGGAAAGGTAATGTGTTCGGCATGCAGTTTCATCCGGAGAAAAGCGGGCAGATGGGCATGTCTCTCTTGAAAAATTATTTGTCGTTAGTGGAAGGGAAGAAAAAAGCATGAGCAACTTTACGATTTACCCGGCGATTGATATGCGGGGCGGCAAATGCGTCCGCTTAATCCAGGGAGACTATAATCAGGAAACGGTCTATGGAGATTCTCCCTTTGATATGGCCAAAAGCTTTGCGGACCAAGGAGCAGAGTGGATACACATGGTTGATTTGGATGGGGCCAAAGAAGGCGTGCGCATCAATGACTCATACGTGATTAAAGCGGCAAAAGAGTTGGGGGCGCGTGTCCAAATCGGCGGCGGGATTCGGACGGAGGAGGATATTGCCCATTATCTCGATAACGGTGTAGAGCGTGTCATTCTTGGCAGCACAGCCGTTTCCAATCCTGAATTCACAAAAGAAATGATTAGAAAATACGGGAAACACATCGCGATTGGAATAGATGCGAAGGATGGTAAAGTGGCCACGCATGGTTGGCTACAAACCTCTGAAACACTGGCCATCGATCTTGGGAAAATTCTTGCTGATGCCGGTGCGGAAACGTTTATCGTGACAGATATCGCGACGGACGGGATGCTTTCGGGTCCTAATGTGAAGGGGATTGTCGCGATGGCGGAAGCAACCGGTAAGAATGTGATCGCATCAGGAGGCATCAGTTCGCTTGCTGACCTTATCAAACTCCAAGAATATGAAGCCCAAGGTGTTGCAGGGGCGATTATCGGCAAGGCCATTTATACGAACCGCTTCACGGTAAAAGAAGCGCTGGAAAAGGTGCGTGGTTAAATGCTGACAAAACGGATTATCCCCTGTTTGGATGTAAAGGATGGACGCGTCGTTAAGGGGATTCAGTTTGTTTCCTTAAGAGATGCGGGGGACCCTGTCGAACTTGCGGCCTTTTACGATCAAGAAGGAGCCGATGAACTGGTCTTCCTTGATATTTCTGCTTCGCATGAAGGACGGGAAACCATTGTCGACGTCGTTCAAAGTGTGGCAGGTAGCCTTGCCATCCCCTTTACGGTTGGCGGTGGCATTAACTCGCTAGCGGACATGAAGAAGATTCTACGAGCAGGCGCTGATAAAGTGTCTCTAAATACAGCTGCCGTCCTACGACCTGACTTAATCAATGAAGGTTCCGATTACTTTGGAGCGCAATGCATCGTCATTGCCATTGATGCACGATATGATGAAGCACTTGGTTCTTGGCGTGTGTATACCCATGGGGGCCGAAAACCGACAGAATGGGAAGTCATAGAGTGGGCAAAGGAAGCGGTCAGCCGTGGTGCCGGTGAAATCTTATTAACCAGCATGGATTGTGATGGCGAGAAGCAAGGGTTTAACATTGCATTAACGAAAGCGGTATCTGAAGCTGTTTCCGTTCCGGTCATTGCCTCGGGTGGTGCCGGGAATGCGGAGCATTTCCAGACTGCATTTGAAGAAGGAAAAGCGGACGCGGCATTGGCGGCTTCAATTTTCCATTATAAAGAAACATCAGTTAAAGAAGTCAAAACGTTTCTCAAACAACAAGGAGTGGTTGTACGATGAATTTCGATACTATTAAATATGATGAAAAAGGCCTTATTCCAGCGATTATCCAGGATGCTGGTACAGGAGAAGTGCTTACACTTGCTTACATGAACAAAGAATCCTTGAATCTTTCCATCGCAAAAGGGGAGACGGTATTCTTTAGCCGTTCTCGCAATGAGTTATGGCATAAAGGGGAAACGAGCGGAAATACACAAAAAATAGTCGAAATGAAATATGACTGCGACCAGGATGCATTAGTCGTGAAGGTTGTACCTGCAGGGCCCGCATGCCATACTGGTGCAACTAGTTGCTTCGGCACAACGATTTATAAAGATGAAGAAGTGCAAAAATCTGGACCAACGAACGTGAATTTCCTAACGGAATTGGAAGGGTTGATTGCAGAGCGAAAAGCAGAAATGCCTGAAGGATCTTATACGACCTACTTATTCGAAAAAGGCGTTGATAAAATCCTGAAAAAAGTGGGGGAAGAATCCGCTGAAGTCATCATAGCTGCCAAAAACCGTGATGCCGAAGAACTTTCGATGGAAAGTGCCGATCTCCTTTATCACTTATTCGTCCTGCTACAAGAACAGGAATTACCTTTCCAGGCCGTTCTTGATGTATTAAAAGCTAGGCATTCCGTAAAAGACGAGCCAAAATCAAAGGCCTAAGCAGGTCTATTGCCCTCCTTCTTCGGAGGGTGTTTTTTTTTACAAAGGCCACCCGTCAAATCGAGAAAAAGGAAGTCAAATATCAATTTCCAGTTTCTTGAATCGTTCGGCAAAAATCCTTCCATATGGTATAATACTATAGTTAATCAACTTGTAGATGGAGGATTACATGAGTAAAGACTCTAATTATGGCCAACAGGCAAAAATTCTAACCTTTCACCCAACTGGTGAGTATTACTTCACCAAGGGTTTAAAAGCATATCATAGACATGAATTACCAAAGTCAAAAAAATACCTGGAACGTGCCTTGGAACTTGAACCCGCTGAACCGATGATTGCATGCCAATTGGCAATTACTTGTTCGGAAATCGGAGAATACAATTATTCCAATAACCTTCTAGAAAATATCTTGGATGTAATGGATCCCTTTATGTCGGAATGCCATTACTTCCTAGCCAATAATTATGCCCATTTAGGCATGTTCAAGGAAGCATACCGCCATGCGAGTGCTTACCTGGATAAAGAGGAAGACGGGGAATTCAGTGACGACGCTGAGGATCTTCTTGAACTTATCACCTTTGAGTCAGATGGTTCGGAGGAAAATCCCTTCAAGCATGATGGCCTGATTGCCAAACAGGAGAAAGCGCGTGAATATTTGGAAGCGGGCGACTTCCCTAGAGCGATTGAAGTGTTAAAAGAAACGATTGCCGAATATAAGGATTACTGGTCCGCTTACAATAACCTTGCGTTAGCCTACTTTTACCTTGGGCAGGAAGATGAGGCGTTCGCCACATTGGATGAGGTCCTGGAAAAAAGCCCAGGAAACCTGCATGCGCTATGTAATTTAGTCGTCTTTTATCATTATCAGCAGGAAGATGAGAAGGTGGATGAACTTGTTTCGATGCTCGAAAAGATCCGGCCGATGCTATCGGAACATCGCTTCAAGCTTGGTGCCACTTTTGCATTAATCGGAAACTATGCATCTGCATATAAATGGTTAAATGTGCTACAAAAGCAAGGTTTTGAAGGCGACGGAACGTTCTACTATTGGCTGACGATATCAGCTCATCATTTAGGACATGAACAGGCTGCCAGAAAAGCATGGAAAAAGGTCATTGAGATGAATCCAGAAAAAGAAGGCATGGAGCCTTGGGGGGATATGAACGCTACCTCTGATGGGTTTGAAAATCACCTTCCTTCTATTATAAAACGGCTTGATAGTGAATTTATCGAAGAAAGATTGTTTGCTATTTTCCTATTAAAGCACTCCGTTCATAAACCGAAGCTTTTGAAAAACCAGGTTTTCGGCATGAAGCAGAATTTCACCGAATGGGAAAAGGATTATGCTGACATGGTGCAGGAACCTAATAAAGACCGCCAACTGACAGCGATTGGTTTTGCCGATCGGACGGCAGAATTGTTATATCAGCATTTTCACCCCATCCAATTAAATGAAGCAGGCCTTTATTTAATGTGGTTTTCTGTCTTCGTCGAGGCTACCCATGCGAATCAGAAGCTGAACAATCCAGCAGGTTGGGCGTCAGCTGTCGAATATGTATGGAATAAGCTGAAAAACGAAAAGATGAGTAAACAGGTCATCGCGGATAAATATTTCATATCGGTGTCCACTTTGTCGAAGTATGTAAAGCTTGTTCAAAACCTGTTAGGTTGAGCAAATATTTGGACGAAAAATTATTTGTTATATAGGATAATAGGTAGGGAACACTAACCGTAGTGAAAGTTCCATTTGTAATGGAATATGAAGGAGTGAGAATTATGTCTGAAAAAATTTATGACGTTGTGATTATCGGAGCGGGCCCTGCTGGGATGACTGCTGCTGTATATACATCACGTGCGAACCTTTCAACATTGATGCTAGAACGCGGAGTGCCAGGAGGCCAGATGGCCAATACGGAAGAAGTCGAAAACTACCCAGGATTCGACACCATTCTTGGGCCTGAGCTATCCACAAAAATGTTTGACCATGCTAAAAAATTCGGTGCGGAATACGCTTATGGAGATGTTAAGGAAATCATTGATGGGGAAGAGTACAAAACCATCAAAGCAGGCTCCAAGGAATTCAAAGCACGTTCTATCATCGTTTCTTCAGGTGCGGAGTATAAGAAAATCGGCGTCCCGGGTGAAAAAGAGTTGGGTGGCCGCGGTGTTTCTTATTGTGCTGTCTGTGATGGGGCTTTCTTTAAAGAGAAAGAACTGTTCGTCATCGGTGGAGGAGACTCTGCTGTTGAAGAGGGCGTCTACTTGACTCGCTTCGCTTCTAAGGTGACGATCGTTCATAGACGTGACGAACTTCGTGCACAGAAAATCCTTCAAGATCGTGCGTTCGCTAATGAAAAAATCGACTTCATCTGGAATCATACATTGAAGCAAATCAATGAAGAGAGCGGAAAAGTCGGTAGTGTCACACTTGTTTCAACGGCTAACGGAGAAGAAAAAGAGCTAAAGGCAGACGGAGTATTCATCTATATCGGCATGCTTCCTTTAACCAAGCCTTTTGAAAATCTGGGCATCTTGAATGCTACAGGCTATATCGAGACGAACGATGTAATGGAAACACGGGTTCCAGGCATCTTTGCAGCTGGAGACGTTCGTGAAAAAACATTGCGCCAAATCGTAACGGCTACTGGGGACGGTAGTATCGCTGCACAATCGGTTCAGCACTATGTGGAAGAATTAAAAGAAAAGTTGCAAATTAAAGCGTAACCGCTTATACAAAAATTTACACTTCGTCATTGTGTTTTAACGAGGCTGTAACATCCATGCAATAAAGATTGGGTATAGTAAGGGTAGTATTGACCCCCTTTATTATATAACGTGTTGGGCACAGAGGAATCTGTGTCTTTTTTTGTATGGGGGACGAGGGTTATGGGTACAAAGTGATTGTGTGGTCATGAATAATCAACCAAACCAGGAAGTTTCCTTTATTGTTAGCTTATTTCAAAAATAGTATAATGATAAGATATACTACACATAGTTTAATCATAAGGTAAGATGTAAAATACAGCTTGTTTGTACTATAAGCATTTGTAAATCGCCAGATGGATGTCTAGCGGTGATTTAAGAATTGAACGGATACTCTAAGGAAGTCAGAGGAGAAGTTTCTATAGTCGAGCATAGGCCAATTTGAGGTGAAGAACGTGCAACGTGTCACAAACTGTGTATTAGTTAAGGACAATAAGATCCTTTTATTAAAGAAACCAAGACGTGGATGGTGGGTAGCCCCAGGCGGCAAGATGGAGCCTGGTGAATCAATCCGGGATGCCTGTATTAGGGAATACCGTGAAGAGACGGGCGTTTACTTGAAAAACCCCACCATTAAAGGAATCTTCACTTTTATTATGAAGGATGGAGACAAAGTATTATCCGAATGGATGATGTTTACTTTCTTTGCTACTGATTCCGATGGCATCAATGTGGATGTGTGTGAAGAAGGCGAGCTATTTTGGCACCCTATTGAAGATGTTAAAAAACTGGACATGGCCGAAGGGGATTATCATATTCTAGATTATATGGTTCAGGGAAGCGGAGTAATCTACGGTACCTTTACCTATACACCCGAGTTTAAGTTACTTTCCTATCGACTTGATCCAGGTTAATGATTATTTATAAAAGCAATTACTACTCCAGGGGGCGAAAAGAATGAGTGATGGGCAGATGAATGATACGCAGTTGGTCGTCATAACAGGAATGTCAGGAGCAGGAAAGACGGTGGCTATTCAAAGTTTTGAAGACCTCGGTTTTTTTTGCGTCGATAATTTGCCGCCCGCTTTATTGCCAAAGTTTTTGGAGTTGATGAAAGACTCTGGAAATAAGATGAATAAAGTAGCCCTTGTCATGGATTTACGGGGGAGGGAATTTTTCGATTCCTTGTTCCTTGCCTTGGATCAATTGACGGAAACATCATGGGTCTCCCCTAGGATCCTCTTTCTTGAGGCGGATGATGAAGCTTTGGTCCGTCGATATAAAGAAACGAGAAGGACTCATCCATTAGCTCCGATGGACCGGCCGTTAGAGGGCATTAAATTGGAACGGGACCTTTTGGATGAATTAAAAGGTCGGGCGCAGTTAATTTTCAATACGTCCCAGCTGAAGCCACGCGAATTAAGGGAAAAGATTGCGTCTGAGTTTTCAAAGGATAAACAGGTTGGATTTTCTGTTAATGTCATGTCTTTCGGTTTCAAACATGGCTTGCCAATTGATGCGGACCTTGTGTTTGACGTGCGTTTTCTGCCTAACCCATACTATATCGATCAAATGAGACCAAAGACTGGCCTTGATAAGGAAGTGTCCAGTTACGTTTTAAAATGGGGCGAGACTCAAAAGTTTCTAGAAAAGCTGACGGATTTGCTTGCGTTCATGCTTCCGTATTATAAACGTGAAGGAAAAGCCCAGCTTGTTATTGCGATTGGATGTACAGGTGGTCAGCACCGTTCTGTAGCTTTGACCGAATACATTTCTAATTTTTTTCAAAAGAGCTATACGGTTCATGTGTCCCATCGTGATATCGAAAAGAGTAAGGGGAAAGTAGATGCCAGATAAAGAGAAACAGCCTAGAGTAGTGATCATTGGAGGGGGAACGGGCCTTCCAGTCCTACTTAGGGGGTTGAAGAAATACCCAGTAGATATAACGGCAATCGTGACGGTTGCTGACGATGGTGGAAGCTCCGGTCGTATCCGCGAAGATATGCACATCCCTGCTCCAGGTGATATCCGTAATGTCTTGGCGGCACTCTCGGATGTAGAGCCACTTGTCGAGCAGATGTTTCAACACCGTTTTCAAAGTAAAAATGAATTGTCCGGTCATTCATTAGGGAATCTAATCCTTGCTGCCATGACTTCATTGACGGGGGACTTTGTCCATGCAATCCAGGAAATGAGTAAGTTCCTGAATGTCCGTGGCAAAGTCCTTCCTGCTGCTAACCAAAGTGTGGTCCTTCATGCTGAAATGGAAGATGGAACGATTGTAACGGGAGAGTCGAAAATCCCCTTATCAGGCAAGAAGATAAAAAGAGTATTTCTATCTCCTCAACACATAAAGCCGCTCAGTGAAACGATTCAGGCAATCAAGCAGGCCGACCTGATTGTGATTGGTCCAGGTAGTTTATACACGAGCATCCTTCCTAATTTACTTGTTCCAGGTATCGGAGAAGAAATCGCCCGCTCCAAAGCTAAGAAAGTGTACATCTGCAATCTAATGACCCAAGCAGGGGAGACACTGGATTATAGCGCGAGCGACCATATAAAAGCGATATATGATCACATGGGAAATGCCTACATAGATCGCATTCTTGTCAATGCTGAAGAAATACCATCCGAAATTCAGCAACGGTATCATGCGGAGTATGCAAAACCGGTTGTGTATGATGTCGAGAGTTTAAAAAGAATGGGCCTTGAAATCATACAGGGGCACATTTTCAGCTTTGAGGGGGACGTCATTCGCCATGACACCAAAAAGGTGGCGGATTTACTATATAATATGCTGATACATGAAAGTCATATAGCTCCTTAAATATAGGTGGAGACTGTCTTTTGACTAAAAAATAGATGACCTATGTTCAATTGGGGGTGAAATGAATGTCTTTTGCTTCGGAAACAAAAAAAGAACTGACTACGTTGGAAAGTAAGGATTGTTGCGTGAAAGCCGAGTTGTGTGCGCTCATCCGGATGAACGGATCCCTTTCCTTTTCGAATCGTAAGCTTGTCGTGGATATACAAACGGAAAATGCGGCGATTGCCAGAAGGATCTATACACTTTTGAAAAAGAGTTATGAGGTCCAGGTCGAATTGCTCGTTCGTAAGAAGATGAAACTCAAAAAGAATAACGTGTATATTGTCAGGATGTCAGCGGGAGGACAGCGGATCTTGACTGATTTAGAAATATTAGGAGAAGGATTTGAAATTCTCCATGACATATCCGATAATATAGTTGGGAAGAAATGCTGTAAGCGTTCGTATATAAGAGGTGCTTTCCTTGCTGGAGGTTCGGTCAATAATCCAGAAACGTCATCTTATCACCTGGAAATTTTCTCTCTTTATAAAGAACATAATGATGCCTTATGTGAATTAATGAATAAGTTTGATTTAAAGGCAAAGACGCTTGAACGAAAAAAGGGATATATCATTTATTTAAAAGAAGCCGAGAAAATTGCCGAGTTCTTAAGCATTGTTGGAGCGCACTCAGCGTTATTAAGATTTGAAGATGTACGAATTGTCCGGGATATGCGTAATTCCGTCAATAGGCTCGTAAATTGTGAAACTGCTAATTTGAATAAGACGATTGGGGCTTCACTGCGGCAAGTTGAAAATATCCATTATATCGAAGACACGGTGGGACTAAGCATTTTGCCGGATAAGTTACGGGAAATCGCGGAGCTACGGATCGCCTTTCAGGATATTACCCTAAAGGAACTGGGTGAAATGGTTTCTGGTGGGTCGATCAGCAAATCCGGCATTAATCACAGACTGCGAAAAATTGATGAAATAGCTGATAGACTCCGTGGGGGAGAAGCTTTTTCTGCGAAAAAATAATAAGGTGTAAATGGAGAGATCAAGATGGTGGAAAAACAAATAGAAGTAAAACTGAAGACAGGTTTACAAGCCCGCCCGGCGGCTCTTTTCGTTCAAGAGGCTAACCGCTTTCATTCAGATGTTTTCCTTGAAAAAGAAGGAAAAAAGGTGAATGCAAAAAGCATCATGGGTTTAATGAGCCTTGCCATTAGTTCTGGTGTATCCATCAAGCTTATTGTAGACGGTCGCGACGAACAAGATGCGATGGAAGCGTTGGTAGAATTCGTACAGCAAGAAGGATAAGAAAAATGGGATGCTTACACGGCATCCCTTTTTTTATAGAAAAAACGGACTCGAATGGAGTCCGTTCAATTTCGTATTAAGATTCTTTCTTTTCATCAAGGTGGCTACGAGTGATGACTTTGTCAATCAAGCCATATTCAAGAGCTCTCTCAGAAGTCATGAAGTTATCACGTTCTGTATCTCTTTGAAGAACTTCAAGAGGTTGACCAGTACGGTCGGCTAAGATTTGGTTCAATTTATCTTTCAAGTGAAGGATACGGCGGGCAGCAATCTCGATTTCCGTTGCTTGTCCTTGTGCGCCTCCAAGTGGTTGGTGAATCATGACTTCACTGTTAGGAAGGGCAAAACGTTTTCCTTTTTCCCCAGCAGCCAATAGGAATGCACCCATTGAAGCCGCCATACCGATACATACAGTAGAGACATTAGGCTTGATATATTGCATCGTATCATAGATAGCCATACCGGAAGTGATGCTTCCACCTGGGCTGTTGATGTATAATGTGATATCTTTTTCAGGATTTTCAGCTTCTAAGAATAGTAATTGAGCGACAATTGAATTGGATACATTGTCGTCGATAGCACTTCCAAGCATGATGATCCGGTCCTTTAATAAACGGGAATAAATATCGTAGGCACGCTCCCCACGACTTGTTTGTTCGATTACTGTAGGAATTAAATTCATGTTCATTTCCTCCTTCGATTAAGAGAATCATTTAAATTCTTTATGTATGTATGATACACTTTTTGGTCAATTAAGGTCAAACAAAACAAACCCGATATTTGATTATTCGTTCGACAATTTCCTATGAATGCTCCTTTCAAATTATATTTAATTTGAATTATGCCGTTCAGGGATGAATTTCCACTTTATCCATACTACCCATATATTAAGGTTTTAAACCTGAATGCCTCTTGCAAACAAACGGTTTATATCATATAATTAAGTCTGTTGTTAACCAACTTCCCATTCTGCCCTCGTAGTGCAACGGATAGAACGCAAGCCTCCGAAGCTTGAAATGCAGGTTCGATTCCTGCCGAGGGCATTACTAAATCTTCTGCTTATGTATTAAGCAGGGGATTTTTTTATGGAAAAAAGACTCGATTCTTGTTTGAAATCCTCGATTTTTTATCTGTTCCAAGGAAACTTTGTCATTTCCAGGAAAGTAGTCGTGATGGGCTTTGCCTCAGCATAAGCTATATAAAATACGACTATACCATTCCAGAAAAAAGTAAGCGTTTCCAAATTTTTGTGTAGAATTATCTCCTAATCATGTAAAATGGAATGGGGGAGGGATGAATCGATGAGTATGAACATGAAGGCAGGTCTTTTTCAACAGCAAACATTAAAAATGGCTATGACCCAGGAATTAATGCAATCTATTACATTGTTGCAGTATTCCACACAAGAGCTTACATCCTTTTTAGAAAACAAAGTGGAGGAAAATCCTCTAATATCCCTGGAACAACCAGTTTCCGCTTTATTTCAACCTACCTATGATCGTAAAAAAGGAAAACAACATATAAAAAACACGTATGACTCGAACTATTGGATTGAACAATTGAGTGAAGACACATTTTCACTTGAACAGCATGTCATGTCACAATTAAATCACCAAAAGCTAACCGGTGAACACCAAAAGGCTATATTGTTCTTGATCCGTAACCTTGATGAAAATGGTTATTTGCGGATTCATTTGGATGATATATGTGAACCCGGTATGTCTTCTGCCGTTTTGGAAGAAAGCTTAGGAATGTTACAAGAGCTTGAGCCACATGGTCTAGGGGCAAGGAATCTGCAGGAGTGCCTCCTTCTTCAGGCAAAAGCAGAAGGGGTGAATCCACTGGCGGAGTCCATCCTTGAAAACTATTTCCTTGAGTTCGTGGAAAAGCGCTGGAAAGACTTAAGTAAGAAGATTTGTGTCTCTTTGAAGGAAATACAACAAGTGCTTGATTATGTCCAGACATTGAACCCAAGGCCCGGGTCACTCTTTTTTCAGGAAAAGCCCTCCTATATTGTACCGGATGTAGTCGTGGAAGCGATCGATGGTATCCTGCTAGTCGGAAATTCAGATGGGAATTCGCCGAATCTACATGTAGATAAAGGGTATCTGAACCAAATGAAGAGTTACAAAGATCAAGGTATACAGCGTTTCATTCAGGACAAGTGGCAGGAGTTTCAATGGATTTCAAAAGGAATCCAACAGCGTAAGGAAACCATTCTAAAGGTCATGCAAACGATCGTCGAAAAGCAGCCTGCCTGCTTTCTTCATGGGCTGAATTATTTAAAGCCAATGACGATGAAGGAGATCGCGGACGAAATCGGTATTCATGAGTCCACCGTAAGTCGGGCTGTCAAAGGGAAATATGTTCAAACACCTTTTGGTACATTAGAAATGAGGATATTTTTCACTACGTCCTTGCAGTCGGTCGGCCATGTGGAAGATATGTCAGGCATGCAGGCGAAAAAGTATCTGCAGGCAGCCATTCAAAACGAAAATAAGCAAAAGCCGCTTTCCGATCAAGATTTGGTGACTTGGTTAAAAGAAGAGAAGGGAATCATCCTGGCACGGCGAACCGTAGCGAAGTACCGGGAGCAACTGGGCATTCCCTCTTCGTCTAAACGAAAAAGATATGATTGAAAAGGATGAGTAACGGTGGAAAAGAAGACATTCATTTTGTATAGCAGGGAACAATGCCCGCTATGTGTAAAGGCAAAACGGGTCCTGGATGAATTAAAACGGGAATCCGACCTGCATTATTCAGAAATCGATATTCATTCTGATGATGCGCTACTAGAAAAGTACGGGTTAATGATTCCAGTCATTGAGAAGGATGGAAGAATCATTCAGTACGGAAATGTTGATATATCAACGATTCGCAGCTTTTTGGAAAAATAAACTATCAAATGATTTGAAGAAACATTCCGTTCCTGCTAGAATAAAGTATGTAGCAGGAATATTTTTTTATTTTAAGTGGGACAAAAAATGACTATGTGGGACATAATATGTCCATAAAGATTTATTAGGAGTTTTAACATGCATACATTACTCGAAGTACAAAGAAAATTATTGCCCGATTTCCTTTCGGTTATGCAAAAAAGGTATGATATCCTGCGTTATATCAAAATGTTGCAACCAGTGGGAAGGCGAAGTCTGGCTGTTAGCCTTAATTTGACGGAGCGGACCCTTCGAAGTGAAATTGATTTTCTAAAAGGTCAGAACCTCATAAATATATTTAGTTCTGGCATGTTGCTTTCTGAAGAAGGGATTGAAATCCTGGAAAAATTGGAAGGAATAATGCGAGAAGTAATGGGTATAGACATTATGGAGCGGCAATTGCAGGAAATGCTACAGGTTGACGAGGTCATTATCGTCTCAGGAAACTGTGATGAATCGCCTTGGGTAAAAAAAGATTTAGGTAAAGCCTGTGCAAACCGTATGAAGCGGGAATGGAGCATGAAAAACACCATAGCGGTTACTGGCGGGTCGACAATGGCCGAAGTAGCCAATTCTTTATCACCAGATGAAGCATCGATGCAATTGACATTTGTTCCAGCCCGAGGGGGTCTTGGTGAAGCAACGCAGAACCAAGCAAACACGATTGTAGAAAAAATGGCACATAAAGCTCGCGCATCATACCGGGTATTGTATGTACCCGATCAACTGAGCGATGAGTCGTATGCTTCCTTCATGAAGGAGCCTGCCATGAAAGAGGTCATCACCAAAATTAAATCTGCAGATATGATTATCCATGGTATCGGTGATGCTTTAGCGATGGCTAAGCGAAGAAATACAACACCTGATATGTTAAAAAAGCTACATGATGGAAATGCTGTAGGTGAAGCGTTTGGTTATTATTACGATGAAGATGGAACTGTTGTCCACAAAGTCTTGACCGTCGGCATTCAATTAGAGGATCTTAGCCCAGAAAAGCGAGTGATAACTGTCGCTGGTGGAAAGACTAAAGCGAAGGCAATCCGTTCCTATATGAAAGGTGCTCCTTCATCCACGGTTTTGATTACGGATGAGGCGGCAGCAATGGAGTTAATTCAGGGATATCATACCCTTTAATAAAATATTTTCGAACTTAAGAGGAGGAATTTTTCATGACAGTAAAAGTTGGTATTAATGGTTTTGGACGTATTGGACGTAACGTATTCCGCGCAGCATTAAAAAATCCAGAGGTGGACATCGTCGCTATTAACGACTTAACGGATGCTAATATGTTGGCACACCTTCTACAATATGACTCCATTCATGGTTCTCTACAAGAGAAAGTAACAGTGGACGGGGATTACCTGGTAGTTGATGGACATAAAGTCAAAGTATTGGCTGAACGTGATCCAGCACAATTAGGTTGGGGCGAACTTGGCGTAGAAGTTGTTGTTGAATCAACAGGACGTTTTACAAAACGTGCCGATGCAGCTAAACATTTAGAAGCTGGTGCGAAGAAAGTCATCATCTCTGCTCCTGCCTCTGATGAAGATATTACAATTGTCATGGGTGTAAATGAAGAAAAATATGACGCAGCAAACCATCACGTTATTTCAAATGCATCTTGTACGACAAACTGCTTAGCTCCTTTTGCTAAAGTCCTTCAAGAACAATTTGGTATTAAACGTGGAATGATGACAACTGTTCACTCATATACAAATGACCAACAAATTCTAGATTTACCTCATAAAGATTATCGCCGTGCACGTGCAGCTGCTGAAAATATCATTCCGACAACAACAGGTGCAGCTAAAGCTGTAGCGCTTGTCCTTCCTGAGTTAAAAGGAAAATTAAATGGTATGGCAATGCGTGTACCTACACCAAACGTGTCTGTAGTGGACTTAGTGGCTGAGCTTGAAAAAGACGTGACAGCTGAAGAAGTAAATGCAGCGTTCAAAAAAGCGTCTGAAGGCGAACTTAAAGGTATTCTTGAATACAGTGAACTTCCATTAGTATCTGGTGACTATAACGGAAACCCATCTTCTTCTACAATTGATGCGCTTTCTACAATGGTCATGGAAGGTAACATGGTAAAAGTATTATCTTGGTATGATAATGAAACAGGATACTCTAACCGTGTTGTAGACTTAATTGGATATCTTGCTAAAAAAGGTCTGTAATTCGCTTAAATTATAAATAGTAAAAAACCTCACGAAGGTGAGGTTTTTTTTATAACAGCATAAAAAACGCTTGTTTTTGGATAATTATCCGTTTACAGATTATAATGGAAAAGAGAAAAAGGGAGTTGGAAAGTCGTTGACTCCCTTTTTACTAATAGAGTGGAAAATATAGTAACCATATCTAAGGAGGTTCTTGGATTATGAATAAAAAGTCGATTAAAGATATTGAATTAAAAGGAAAACGCGTATTTTGTCGAGTGGACTTCAACGTTCCGATGCAGGATGGTAAGATTTCGGATGATACGAGAATCAAGGCTGCATTACCGACTATCACGTACTTAATCGAACAAGGGGCAAAAGTTATATTAGCCAGTCACCTTGGTCGTCCTAAGGGACAAGTTGTAGAAGAATTACGCTTAGCTCCTGTTGCAGAAAGATTGAGCCAGCTGATCGGCAAAGACGTACAGAGAGCTGATGAAGCATATGGAGAGGCCGTACAATCAATCATCGAAGGGTTAAAGGATGGCGAGCTTCTATTGCTGGAAAACGTACGCTTTTATCCTGGGGAAGAGAAGAATGATCCTGAATTGGCGAAGGAATTTGCGAAACTTGCGGATGTCTATGTCAATGATGCTTTCGGGGCAGCTCACCGTGCCCATGCGTCAACAGAAGGAATTGCCCACCATCTTCCAGCCGTTGCCGGATTGTTGATGGAAAAGGAACTTTCCGTTTTAGGAAAAGCATTATCCGAACCTGATCGTCCATTTACCGCAATCATCGGTGGAGCTAAAGTGAAAGATAAAATCGGCGTCATCGAAAATCTTTTAGAAAAAGTGGATCACTTGATAATTGGCGGTGGATTGGGTTATACCTTTATTAAAGCCCAAGGCCATGAAGTTGGCACGTCGTTATTGGAAGAAGATAAAATCGAACTGGCCAAGTCATTCATTGAAAGTGCGAAGGAAAAAGGCGTCAAAATGCACTTGCCGATCGATGCGGTCGTTACAGCGGAATTTTCTCCTGATGCGGAAACGGAAATTGTCGATATCGATTCAATCCCAAGTGATAAAATGAGTCTTGATATTGGACCTAAAACAAGTGAACTTTTTGCAGATGTCATTAAAGGATCTAAGTTGGTCATTTGGAACGGACCGATGGGTGTCTTTGAATTTGATAAATTTGCGAATGGAACGAAAGCAGTTGCAAAAGCCTTAGCGGATGCAAAAGATACATACAGCATCGTGGGCGGCGGCGATTCAGCGGCAGCAGCGGAGAAGTTCGGTCTTGCCGAGAAGATGTCCCATATTTCAACGGGTGGCGGTGCCTCTCTTGAGTTCATGGAAGGTAAGGAATTACCAGGCGTCGTGGCTTTGAACGATAAGTAAGAATGACAATCCGAGAAAATAACAACTCTAGAAGGGATGGAGAACGAATGAGAAAACCGATTATTGCAGGTAACTGGAAAATGAATAAAACATTATCAGAAGCGACCGGGTTTTTAGAAGAAGTCAATACACTAATTCCAAAAGCGGATAAGATTGATTCGGTAGTCTGTGCTCCGGCATTATTTTTGAATCAACTTGTTCAATCAGCACAAGGAACAGATGTGAAGATTGGTGCACAAAATATGCACTATGAAGAAAATGGCGCATTCACTGGAGAAATCAGCCCGATTTCCCTTGCTGATATCGGCGTTTCCTATGTCATCCTTGGTCATTCTGAACGCCGTGAAATGTTTAATGAAACGGATGAAGCCGTGAATAAGAAAGTGCATGCCGCTTTTAAACATAACCTGACACCTATCGTTTGCTGTGGGGAAACACTTGAGCAAAGGGAAGCTGGGGAAACCAATGATTTCGTTGGAGGGCAGATTGAAAAAGGCCTTGCCGGTCTAACTGAAGATCAATTGAAACAAACGGTCATCGCCTATGAACCAATTTGGGCCATCGGAACTGGCAAGTCATCATCTGCTGAGGATGCCAATGAAGTGTGTGCCCATATCCGTTCAGTTGTGGCTGACAAGTTTTCTAAAGAAGCGGCAGAAGCGGTCCGCATTCAATATGGTGGTAGTGTGAAACCTGAAAACATCAAGGAATATATGGCTCAACCAGATATCGATGGTGCTTTGGTTGGTGGCGCAAGCTTGAAACCCGATTCATTTTTACAATTGTTGGAGGCTGGTCAATATGAGTAAATCGCCTGTCGCTCTTATCATCTTAGACGGCTTTGGATGCCGGAAAGAAGAAGAGGGAAATGCAGTTTATCATGCAAAAAAGCCTAATTTCGATCGATTTTGGGAACAATATCCTCACTCGCATTTAACTGCAAGTGGGGAAGCGGTTGGTCTACCTGCGGGTCAAATGGGGAATTCTGAAGTAGGACACTTGAATATCGGGGCAGGGCGGATCGTCTATCAAAGCTTGACGCGTGTCAATCTTGCCATTCGTGAAGGCGAATTCGCGGAAAACCCAACATTACTTGATGCCATGACCCATGCCAAGGAAAAGGGTACGGCCCTTCACTTGTTCGGTTTACTTTCAGATGGTGGCGTACACAGTCATATTGAGCATTTATATGCCCTTCTGAAGCTGGCAGCAAAAGAAGGCGTCAAAGATGTATTTGTTCATGCATTTTTGGATGGCCGAGATGTCGGACCGAAAACGGCAAAAGGGTATATTAAAGATGCCGAAGCCAAAATGAAGGAAATTGGTGTAGGACAATTCGCTACCATTTCCGGACGTTATTACTCGATGGACCGAGATAAACGATGGGAGCGCGTGGAGAAATCATACCGTTCCATGGTATACGGAGATGGACCAGCATACGGTTCGGCAATGGAGTGTGTGGATGATTCGTATGAACATGGTATTTTCGATGAGTTCGTGATTCCTTCTGTCATTACCGCTGAAGATGGTAAGCCTGTAGCGACAATACAGGACGAAGACGCCGTTATTTTCTATAACTTCCGTCCAGACCGTGCCATTCAAATATCCAATACGTTCACGAACAAGGACTTCCGTTCATTCGATCGTGGTCCGGGACATCCTGAGCACCTTCATTTTGTCTGTTTGACACATTTCTCGGAAACTGTTGACGGATATGTTGCTTTTAAGCCGACAAATCTTGATAATACAATAGGAGAAGTACTTTCTCAAAACAATCTTACACAGCTTCGTATCGCAGAAACGGAAAAATATCCACACGTGACATTTTTCATGAGCGGTGGCCGTGAAGAGAAGTTTCCTGGCGAAGAGAGAATCCTAATTAATTCTCCAAAGGTTGCTACATACGATCTTCAACCTGAAATGAGTGCCTATGAAGTGACGGATGCTTTGCTGGAGCAAATTGAGGCGGACCGCTTTGATGCGATTCTCTTGAATTTTGCCAATCCGGATATGGTTGGTCACTCAGGGATGCTAGAGCCTACTATTAAAGCGATTGAAACCGTCGATGAATGCCTTGGTAAGATTGTCGACCTAATCGTTGCAAAGGGCGGTACAGCCATCATCACGGCCGATCACGGAAATGCCGATGAAGTCGTGACGCTTGAAGGGAACCCAATGACAGCACATACAACAAACCCTGTACCTGTCATTGTCACAAAAAATCAGGTAACATTAAGAACAGGTGGAATTCTAGGTGATTTGGCTCCAACGATGCTTGATTTGCTTGGAGTTGAAAAACCTGTCGAAATGACGGGTAAATCCCTATTATCTAAATAAAACAGCAATAAAAAAGGAGAGATTTAAATGCCGTATATCGAACATGTATATGCACGCGAAGTACTAGATTCACGTGGTAATCCAACAGTAGAAGTAGAAATTCAAACAGAGTCAGGATACTTTGGCCGTGCGATCGTGCCATCTGGTGCATCAACAGGAGAACACGAAGCGGTTGAACTTCGTGACGGAGATAAATCTCGTTACCTTGGCAAAGGGGTACAAAAAGCAGTTGATAACGTAAATAATATCATTGCTGAAGCAGTCATCGGCTTGGATGTAACCAATCAAGCTGGTCTTGATTTAACGATGATTGAATTAGATGGAACAGAAAACAAAGGGAACCTGGGCGCTAATGCGATTCTTGGTGTTTCCATGGCCGCTGCCCATGCTGCAGCAGAATTCTCAGGACTACCATTGTATCGCTACCTTGGAGGATTCAATGCTAAACAACTTCCGACTCCAATGATGAACATCATTAACGGTGGATCACATGCGGACAACAATGTGGACTTCCAAGAATTCATGATTCTTCCTGTCGGTGCTCCTAGCTTTAAAGAAGCCGTCCGTATGGGTGCAGAAGTATTCCATGCATTGAAATCGGTTCTTTCATCTAAAGGCTTAAATACAGCTGTTGGTGATGAAGGTGGATTTGCGCCAAACCTTGGTTCAAACCGTGAAGCCCTTCAAGTTATCATCGAAGCAATCGATAAAGCTGGTTACAAAGCTGGCGAAGACATCTATCTTGGTATGGACGTTGCTTCTTCTGAGTTCTATAACAAAGAAACAGGCAAATACGACCTTGCTGGCGAAGGACGCAATGGCGTGACTTCTGAAGAAATGGTCGCTTTCTATGAAGAGCTAGTGAATGAGTTCCCAATCCTTTCTATCGAAGATGGCTTGGACGAAAATGACTGGGAGGGTCACAAGCTTCTAACGGAACGCCTTGGAACAAAGGTTCAATTGGTTGGTGACGATTTATTCGTTACGAACACGAAAAAATTGGCTGAAGGTATCGAAAAAGGTATCGGCAACTCCATCTTAATCAAAGTAAACCAAATCGGTACATTGACTGAAACGTTCGATGCCATCGAAATGGCTAAACGCGCTGGTTATACAGCAGTCGTTTCTCACCGTTCAGGTGAAACAGAGGATGCAA
Organism: Peribacillus suis; assembly: GCF_059384845.1. NCBI lineage: Bacteria > Bacillati > Bacillota > Bacilli > Caryophanales > Bacillaceae > Peribacillus > Peribacillus suis. The sequence continues at coordinate 3,848,030 of NZ_CM182019.1, read as the reverse complement.
CGATCGCTGACATCGCTGTTGCGACAAATGCAGGGCAAATCAAAACAGGTTCCATGTCCCGTACGGATCGTATTGCTAAGTACAACCAACTTCTTCGCATCGAAGACCAACTTGGTGACTTGGCTGTCTATGGTGGCTTGAAATCTTTCTATAACTTGAAGAAATAATGAAAAAAGGCGCCGCTTCTGACGAGAAGCGGTGCCTTATTTTTTTTGCTGTCACATAATCTACATGCCTTTCCCCTTTTTCAGGGTTTTCCTTATCGTGTATGGTTCCTTTTTTGACCCATTTAGAAGGAAATACAAGCAAATAGTATGAGAAAAAAGGAAAGTAAACCATATGCGGCCCCTTCAAATCCTCTGATGTGAACGAAACCAATATAAAATAGAATAAGTGCCGAAATGATGCCTAAGCCTCCTGGTAACATCTTGAGTAGACGGGGATAGTCTTTTTTACTGAACCACCACGCAAGCGATACTATGAGTATGCCAGGTATAAGGGCAACCCCTAAAGGTCCAACAATCATCATCAAACCCACTCCTCATATATTTTATAATGATTTTAGCATAAATTTCCAATATACTACAATTTAGAAAGGATAAATACGACGGGTGCGATTAGAAAGGACTGAGTGACGATGAAAAAGCTAACTAGGAAGCTTTTCTTTAGTGGGGCTTCAATGTTGTTATCCGGAATGCTTGTAGGATGTGCTGGCAAAGAATCCGCAGTTGATTCTTCAGGAAAAGATGAAATGACAGATTCAGAAGAGGTATCCGGCATAGATGAGAGTGAAGCTACAGATGAGCTAGGGGGGGCAGATGACGAAGCGGCGAATGACATCGCTCCCTCACCGGAAAGTGATGGGAAACAAACAGGTGATAAGAAAGGGAAAGAAACACTATCCATGTACTCTACTGAACAGATTGAGTATGCTAGAATTTGGTTGCAGCTTGGCGCGAATCAGGATATTGATGAATTGAATGTGAGGCATTTTCCGGCAGGCACCCCGCTCAATCCTAATGATGACACCAGTGCTGCCTATCCAAAAGATGTTGTTCAGTTAGCAGGTTCTCGCTTGGTGGATGGATCCGTTACGTATTCTAGCAATGGGGACGGTACGATTCATATATATAATGTCCCTTTACGGTGGGACGGCAGGTATCCCGCTGGTGAGAAGTTCTATACCGACCTGATTACCCATGCAAAGCACTTGTACGTCGATCCGGGTGAGGATGAAGAAATCATAGAGTTAATCCAATTGTTACAGGTTCATTAATATCCCCCTGTATTGTTCAAGGGAGAGCAGTGAATTACCATTGAAACTAGAGGCACTTTCTTTTGTTCCATAAACGTCTAAAGCTAGAGATACCAGCAAGTAATGGGTTTAATCAAACGTTTGATTAAACTCAAAAAAAGGGGCGTCCACCCTCGGACCCCCTCATTATTGTTATTTCTTAGTACTGGCTTCTACCGGTACAGCGTTATAATATTCTTCCAATGTGCTGTTGGCCTCAAATATCTCTGTAGCGACATCGACACCGACGTAGCGGATGTGCCATGGTTCATACTTGTAGCCCGTGATATCCTCTTTCCCCTCAGGATACCGGATGATGAATCCATACTCGTGGGCGTTCTTTGCAAGCCATGCAGATTCTTCTGAGTCACCAAAGCAGTCTTGGGCAGCACAGGCCCCGTCATGTGTTGTGACGTCAATGGATAACCCTGTCTCATGTTCGCTTGTTCCAGGCAGGGCACTATATGTTTTAGCCTTTTCTTCGCCGTCCTGTGCGACGTAGTTACTAAAGATGGCGATCTGAGTTTGGTGTGAACGGTAAGCGGAAACGCCGGCTAGATGCATATTGTCTTTTTCAGCCGCTTGGAACATTTTCTCTAGCGCTTTACCGGCTTCTTTTCTCATCATCCGTTTCTCGATTTTATCTTCGAAGATGAAATCGACTTTAGGGTAGATCAGGTCAGCCGGTTTGTAACTTTCGGGAAGGCTGTATTGTTTATTGACCAGGACTGGTATACTTTCAGGCTCGGCTAATGTCTGAAGGCCTTCCTGGGCAGGTTTTGCCGTTGTATCGACGGCAACTTGATGTTTGACTTGCCCTGCAGAATCATCCTTCTGCGTTTCTTCTGAGGCATTCTGGGATGATTGTTCTTCGTTTTGTTCTATCTTCTCATCCGATGAAAAATCGAACGAACATCCAGCTAGTAAGATGAAGGAAGAAAGAGCGGTTGCGGTGAATATAGGTTTTAACATACGAAAAGCTCCTTGGTATAAATAAGATTTCCAAAAAAATAAGGTTCTAAGAATATTATCGGGATAAATAGTCCCTTGTTAACTCCCGCTGGTATTTATCTAGAAACAAGCCAATCCAGATGATCATCAATAAGAAAGGAAAATCATTACGGATGGCGGCTTCGACCACGGGGGTTGTCCAAAAGTGGGAAAGGAACCCGGAAGCACTGTTCATCGTAACTGTTTCAAAGCTGACAAGCGCATGTAAGGCGAGCCAGAGAATGGTAAGCGTATTCGTACCAAACCCTATGACGGCGGCTATGATACTCAATAAAAAGGCCGCTAATCCTAGTAATAAGACGCTGATGCCCGATTGGAAAAAGTCGATGCTGCTATCTGAAAGTCCATTATAAATAATAGCAGTAAAATAAATGGTTGTCGTGATATATGCAGCAAATAATAAATATCGGTTTCCATGATACTTGGCTAGCAGCAGTAGAAGTGGTGAGAGAATGATTAACAGGACACTTATTAAATTACTGCCGTTTGCCCAAAGGGAGTAACCGGCTACCGCGGAGAATAGGATGGTCAGTATATCAAGAATCCGGAGTATGGGCTTAAACATAGGAACACCTCTTTCTTCTCTTTTAAGTGAATTATCTCAAATTTTGATTCAAAAAGAAAACAATGACTATGAAGTCTAGGAATTCTTTCCATTATTCCATAACAATGATTGTGGATACCTTATGGGTGTGGTAAAGTTAAGGTAATTGTTTATTGGTTCTTCAGGAGGTGTAATTGCATGCATGCATTACTCATAACGCTTTTGGTGATTGTCAGTATCGCGCTTATCGTGACGGTATTGCTTCAATCAGGAAAAAGTGCAGGTTTATCAGGTGCGATTGCTGGCGGTGCTGAGCAGTTATTCGGAAAGCAAAAAGCACGCGGCTTAGACCTTGTTCTTCATCGGGCAACTATCGTATTAGCTGTTTTATTCTTTGCTTTAACTTTACTTGTTGCGTACTTTGATGTGTAATGGATCAAAAAATGAGTCTAGCTAAATAGCTAGGCTTTTTTCTTTGCACAATAGTTGCAGGAATAGCTATAGTTAATTTAGAAATTATAAAAACAAGTGATGATGACAGTTACAGTTAAAGGAGCCTATTACATATGAAAATGAAGCTGCAAAAGCCCTTTACCTTTGAAGGTGGAAAAAGGGCGGTCTTACTTTTACATGGATTTACGGGTAATTCCGCCGATGTACGAATGCTTGGACGATATCTCGAAAAGAGAGGATATACCTGCCATGCGCCGCACTATAAAGGACATGGTGTCCCACCTGAAGAATTGGTGGAAACGGGTCCTTCTGACTGGTGGAAAGATGTGATGATGGCCTATGATTTTCTAAAAGAAAAAGGCCATACGGAAATTGCTGTTGCCGGACTGTCATTAGGAGGCGTATTTTCTCTCAAATTAGGTTACACTGTACCTATAAAGGGTATCGTATCAATGTGTGCGCCTATGTATATCAAAAGTGAAGAAGCGATGTATAAAGGAGTATTGGACTACGCTAGAGAATTTAAAAAGTACGAGGGAAAAGAGCAAGATCAAATCGAAGAGGAAATGGGCCGCTTTGCTGATAAACCCATGCGTACATTAAAAGCTCTTCAAGAATTGATAACGGATGTACGTGAGCACGTAGATCATATCTACGCACCGACTTTTGTCGTCCAGGGTCGACATGATGATGTTATCAATTCAAAAAGTGCCGATATTATTTATGAAGCTGTCGAGTCGCCCGTTAAGCAATTCAAATGGTATGAAGAATCCGGCCATGTCATCACCCTTGATAAAGAGCGTGAACAGCTGCATGAAGATGTATTAGAATTTTTAGAAAGCCTGGATTGGTCCGAATAATAAATTAATCATACCCTGAATAGGAGGGTTTTTATGGAAGATAATATTCAAGAACATATAAATAAGCTTCTGACATACATGAAAGATGAAGCATATAAGCCACTTACGGTACAAGAATTGGAAGAGGCCCTTAAAATCGAAGACTCGGCGGACTTCAAGAATTTCGTGAAGGCGCTAGTTAAGATGGAAGAAAAGGGGTTGGTTGTCAGGACGAGAAGCAATCGTTATGGCCTGCCTCAAAAAATGAATCTATTCCGTGGTAAATTAACCGGACATGCAAAGGGATTTGCCTTTGTGACGCCGGAAGATAACCCGGGAATGGATGATATTTTCATCCCGCCGAATGAAACAGGAACAGCGATGCATGGAGATATTGTCATGGTCCGGGTTTCATCGGAAACATCTGGTTCAAGACAGGAAGGTACAGTCATCAGGATCCTTGAACGTGGGATCAAACAAGTGGTCGGTACATATTCTGAAAGCAAAAGTTTCGGATTTGTCATCCCAGATGATAAGAAAATCGCCAATGATATTTTCATCCCCCAGCATGCTTCCCATGGAGCGGTGGAAGGGCATAAAGTTGTCGTTAAGCTTACCTCTTATCCGGAAGGACGCGTCAGCGCAGAGGGAGAAGTCATTGAAATCCTCGGTCATAAAAATGATCCAGGTGTAGACATTCTATCCGTCATCCATAAATATGGCCTTCCGATGGAATTCCCTGAAGATGTGATGGAGCAAGCTAATGCTGTTTCAGATACCATCAAAGAATCCGAAATTGGAAACCGCCGGGATTTACGCAATGAAGTATTGGTTACGATAGATGGAGCGGACGCGAAGGACTTGGATGATGCTGTTGGGGTTACTAAACTCGAAAACGGCAACTATAAGCTTGGCGTACATATTGCCGATGTCAGCCATTATGTGACAGAAGGTTCACCGATTGATAAGGAAGCACTTGAAAGAGGGACGAGCGTGTATTTGGTTGACCGGGTCATTCCTATGATCCCGCATCGTCTATCGAATGGGATTTGTTCATTGAATCCGCAGGTCGATCGCTTCACGTTATCGTGTGAAATGGAAATCACACCGGATGGGGAAGTCGTTTCTCATGATATTTTCGATAGTGTCATTAAAACGACGGAACGGATGACATATGGCAATGTGAACAAGATTCTTGTCGATAAAGACGAAGAACAAATGGAACGCTATGAATCCCTTGTTCCAATGTTTCAGAATATGGAGCAATTGGCTGCCATCCTTCGTAAGAAACGGATGAATCGCGGGGCAATCGACTTTGATTTCAATGAGGCCAGAGTAATTGTTGATGAAGAAGGCCACCCAACGGATGTAGTTTTACGTGAAAGATCAGTCGCAGAGAAGCTGATTGAAGAATTCATGCTTGCTGCTAATGAAACTGTTGCAGAACACTTCAACCGTCTTGATGTGCCATTCATTTACCGTATTCATGAAGATCCGAAACCGGAAAAGTTACAACGTTTCTTTGAATTCATCACGAACTTCGGATATATCGTCCGTGGATCTGCCAATGATGTACATCCAAAGGCTTTGCAGGACATCATCGAAGCCGTTGCTGGTAAGCCTGAAGAAACGGTCATCTCGACCGTCATGCTCCGTTCCATGCAACAAGCAAAATATGATCCGGAAAGCCTGGGTCACTTTGGTCTATCGGCCGAGTTTTACACTCATTTCACATCACCGATCCGCCGTTACCCAGATTTAATCGTCCACCGCTTAATTCGGACGTATTTGATCGAAGGGAAACTCGATGAAGCGACTAAAGAGAAGTGGAATGCCATTTTACCGGATATCGCGGACCATACATCGAAACGCGAACGTCGCTCCGTTGACGCGGAACGGGAAACGGATGATTTAAAGAAAGCAGAATATATGCTTGATAAAATCGGAGAAGAATATACAGGGATCATCGGCTCCGTTACGAATTTCGGAATGTTTGTCGAGTTGCCGAATACCATCGAAGGGCTTGTCCATGTCAGCTTCATGACAGACGATTACTACCGCTTTGATGAGCGTCAGCTTGCAATGATCGGGGAACGGACAGGAAAAGTGTTCCGGATTGGCGACGAAATCGACATTCGGGTATCCAACGTCAATAAAGAAGAACGGGCGATTGATTTTGAAATCATCGGCATGAAAGTAAGCCGTCCGCGTCCTTCAGGCGAGAAGAAAATCTTCAAGGCCAATTCAGGTCCAGGCGGCCGAAAGCGCAAAGGCGGAGATTCAAGAGGATCGGAACGCAAAGGCGGCCGTAGTGGTGACACCCGAAACGGTGGAGCTTCTTCTGACAAAAAGCCGAAAAAGAAGAAAAAGTTCTTTGAAAATGCGCCGGCAGCGAAGCGTAAAAGAAAACCTAAAAAGAGATAAAACGGAAGAGAGGATGATCCAGTCATCCTCTCTCCGATTGGATAAAAGGGGAGAGTTAGATGCCAAAAGGCTCAGGAAAGCAATTAGCGCAAAATAAAAAAGCGTACCATGATTTTTTTATCGAACAAACATTTGAAGCGGGTATCGTATTAAAAGGGACCGAAATCAAGGCCATCCGTGCAGCACGGCTGAATTTGAAGGATGCCTTTGCCAAGATAGAAAACGGCGAAATCTACCTTTACAATATGCATATCAGCCCTTATGAGCAGGGGAACCAGTTTAACCATGATCCTTTGCGGACAAGGAAGCTTCTTTTACACAAGAAGGAAATCAATAAACTGATCGGTGAGACGAAGGAAACGGGTTACACCATCGTCCCATTGAAAATGTATTTGAAAAATGGCTTCGCCAAGGTTTTAATCGGGTTGGGTAAAGGGAAGAAACAATATGACAAGCGTGATGACCTGAAGAAGAAAGAAGCAAAACGTGATATCGAACGTGCTTTCCGCGATCGTCAAAAGATGTAGGGTTACCAAGACCTTACAATTGATTTTTTGATTCAATCTGTTATAATTAAACCTGTACCGATGACAACTGAATATCAGCCAACTTGCTGACTATTCTTTTCTCGTACGCTCCATTCTTATCATGGGGACGTTACGGATTCGACAGGGATAGTTCGAGCTTAAGTTGCGAGTCGAGGGGATCGGCCTCGTTAAAACGTCAACGCCTATAACTGGCAAACAAAACAACAACCTAGCTTTCGCTGCGTAACAACAGACGTTAAGCTGTTCCTCCCTCCATGGCCCACGTGGTAGGGTAAGGGACTCACTCTAAGTGGGATACGCCGGAATCCACCGTCTGAGGATGAAGGAAGAGACCAATCAGACTAGCTGCTCTGCCGCCTGTCGATAGGCTAATGAGTTCGCGAAACGCGAATATATCGACTACACTCGTAGAAGCTTAAGTGCCGTTATGTCTGGACGTGGGTTCGACTCCCACCGTCTCCACCAATACATATATTGGTGGTTTTTTGTGTTTTGGGACATAATGTCCAACAAGAATAATAAAATAAATTCCCTCTTTTTATTCTCCTAATACTCCTATAGAGCCAAATGCGTCAACTACTAAAGAATAAGCACCTTACTAATGAATATCCTCTCCCAATAGAACTATCATAATAATTTTGATTCCTAACAATTAAAATAATTCCTTTATATCATAGGAAAAATCCATTTTTCTAACGAGATATACGCTTCATTTCTTATGGTTACCAGATAGTGGATTTTATAATTTAAAATATCTGCCGATAACTATTTAGAGAAAACTCTTATCCGTTCAACGTACAAGAGAGTGGTCAATATTACTAGATATAAGGGAGAGTTAGAAATGGATAACTCGATAGACAAATCGGAAAGTAAGAATGAGCCAAGGAATAAGAGGCGGAAGCTAAGAAAAATGCAATTCAAGCTTACCTTAGGCGCAAAAATAAATTTCATTGTATTAGGAATCATATTGCTTTTTTCCGTAATCGTAGGTGCTGTGGTAGTGCAACAAGTATCAAAAGGAGTCAAAACAGTATCAGTCGAGAAAGCAAAAGGAGATTTAGCTTCAGCTTACAGATTCATAGATACGAAGTATCCTGGAGATTGGAAAATAGACGGAGGAAAATTATATAAGGGTACTGTGGCAATGAACGGGAATTTCGACCTCGTTGATACTATTGGAAAAGATACTGGTGACACAGTTACATTATTCCAAGAAGACACCCGAGTTGCTACGAATGTGCTGAATAATGGAGAACGGGCTATTGGAACGAAAATTTCAGAAGAAGTGAAAGATGTCGTTTTAATACAAGGTAAAAATTATAGAGGTGAAGCTAAAGTGGTTGGTAGTATATTACAGACTGCTTATATGCCACTATTAGATGGAAATGGACAAGCAATCGGAGTATTGTATGTAGGAGTATCACAAGAAATTGTTGACTCAACACTGTCATCCTTCTTCAAGATCTTCATCATAGTCTTAACCGGAATCATTGTATTATCTGGAATACTTACAATCTGGTTTACACAGAGACTTAAGAAAAGATTAACGAATGTTTCACATGTATTAGAATTAGCAGGCAAGGGAGATTTCAGATCTGTGTTAAAAGACAATGGAACAGATGAAATCAGTGTATTATCAAATCATTTTAATCTCATGAGTAATAATCTTAAAATCATGATTCAAAAAGTTTTGCGGACTTCCGAGCTAGTTGCCTCCTCATCAGAACAACTAACAGCTGGTACGGAACAAACAAGTAAGGCTACTGAACAGATTACGGAGTCAATACAAGAAGTAGCTAGTGGAGCAGAAAGTCAAACGATTTCAATAGAAGAGACTGGCGAGGCGATGGAAGAAGTTTCACAGGGTATTCAGACCATGGCCAATAATTCTGCCGAAATTGCCCTTGCAGGCTCTCATGCCTCTGAAAAGGCTTATGATGGTGAAGGGTTTGTTAATAAAACTGTGAATCAAATGAAAGCTATTCATACTTCTGTTCATGAAAGCGGCGAGGTAATTAAATTGCTAGGCAAGAGGTCTAAAGAAATCGGTGACATCACAAAGGCAATTACAGAGATTGCGAATCAAACGAATTTACTTGCATTAAACGCAGCAATTGAAGCGGCAAGAGCGGGTGAACAAGGTAAGGGGTTTGCAGTAGTGGCAGACGAAGTGCGTAAGTTAGCGGAACAATCACAGAAATCAGCTATCCAAATTTCGGAATTAATTATTGAAATTCAAGGAGATATGGAACGGTCTAATTTTTCTATTAATCAAGTAAAAACAGATGTAAATGAAGGACTTGAAATTGTTAGACAGACTGAAGAAAGCTTTAGTGATATTCGTCTCGCATTGGATAAATCGGGTAAACTTGTCCAACAAATGGCATTCATATCTGAAATCATTTCTGCAGGCGCCCATGAGGTTTCCTTAACAGTTGCTGATATCACGAACATTTCAAAAGAAACATCTATGCATTCTCAAAATGTTGCTTCAGCGACAGAGGAACAATTAGCCTTTATGCAAGAAATCACTTCATCAGCCAATGCACTTACCACTATGGCAGGCAACCTTCAAGAACTAGTGGATCAATTCAAAGTGTAAATATAAAAAAAAGCATCAAGTTATAATGAACTTACCTGCACCCCAATTGTATCTAACAAATGGGGTGCAGTTTTTCTGAGGATAAATCTTACAAAAAAATAAAAGTGTTAAAACGTCAATTGAGTGCGCAAACAGGGGACATACGCTTTTGATCTTTCCTTCACCGAGAGAATATTAAATGACTTTTGATGTTAAAAAAAATATAGAGTGGCCGATAAAATATATACAGGCAAAAGGAAATGGAACATTATACTCATTTCAGGACGGATTTATATTTCATCTACTTAAAAGGTGGGGTTCATCATGACTAAGAAGTACGATATTAACATCAATTCAAGCAAAAAGGTAATAGAGATGTTTGTAGGTGGTTCATTTACACCAGCCGACGCACAGGCATTCACGAACGATTATCACAAAATGGTAGGGTCAATCGACGCATCTGTTTACACATTGGAAATTGATTGTACGACAATGAATGTCGTTACATCGCAAATGATTCCTGAATTAGAAGGTTCTTATAAACTATATAAACAGTCCGGATTCAAAAAAATCATCTTCAAAATTAAAGATAGTACAATCTTGAAAATGCAATTGGCACGTTTAGCGCGAAATACGGGTCTTTCACAAGTAGAAGTAGTGAAAATATAAAAGATGCTCGTCCTAAAAAAATCTTTGCTTTTAAAAGAGATAAGAAACTTCACAGGTTCTAAATGTCATAAAATATAAAGGGGAAACACAACACGATATGTCTTACATCAGAATTAAGAACGTCGCAATCTATCACCCGGAAAAATCCGTAAGTAATGATTTTTACCTAAAACATTTCCAAGAGAAAAAAGGAAAAAACATTCAAAACTTTTTAAATGTTATGGGAAGAAAAGAACGGTATTTGATTGATAATGATGAAGAAAATGGTTTAACGATGGGAATTGAAGCAGCTAGACGGGTGCTTCAAAAAGCTAACTTGTCAGGAAAAGATATGGATATGATTGTATTTAGCACCCAGATTCCTGAAACCACTTATCCAACTAATGCAGTGCTTGTCCATCAAGCCATAGAGGCAAATAATCATACGATTGTTCTAGATTCCAATGCAAACTGTGCTGGTATGTTAGTGGCAGTAGATCAAGCCAGTCGATATATGTTATCCAATCCTTATGTTAAAAAAGCATTAATCGTGGGTTCAGATTACAATTCATTATTGAGTAGCCCGGATGATGAAATTACATATGCTAATTATGGAGATGCGGCTGCGGCAGTGATTCTAGAAAAAACAGAAGAAAATACTGGTTTTATTGATTCCATTTATTATACGGATCCGATGCATCAAGAATTCATTAACTATCCGGTAAACGGATTGTCAAAGACACTAAAAGGCACGGGCAACGGAAGATATATAAAATGGCTTCCTTTTGATGCTTCAGATTCTCTACCGCCTACATATAATATGATCAATCAGATTCTAGAAAGAAATAACTTGAAGGTAAGCGATATTAAATCCTATTGTTTCTCTCAATTCGCTTTAGGGAACATCCTTAAGATTCAAGAAAATCTGAAAATCGAGGATAAGCAAATTACCTACGTGGGAGATCGCTTTGGATACACAGGTACAAGTAGTCCTTTCATTGCGTTTCATGAAGCAATAGAAACGGACCAGATTCAACGCGGTGACTATGTCTTGTTCTGGACTGTTGGTGCAGGATTTGAATTGATTGCTATATTATTTAAGTATTGAACCACGCGCATTTTCATTATGAAGAAGTCTTGTAAACATATATTTTAAATCATATATCGGTTGAAAACCAATGCTTAAATTGTCGTAGACAGTTTAGGCATTTTTTTATTTAAGAAGGAAATCATGATCTTGCAGGGAATAAGGACTAAAGCATAGAATCGAAGGCGGGCACATTTTAAAAATCGGGGGAATATAAATGGAAATGGACGTGATCGTTGTCGGAGCTGGTCTTGCAGGGTTAGTGGCCACGGCGGAGCTAGCTGATGCCGGGAAGCGGGTTCTACTTTTGGATCAAGAACCTGAAGCATCTATGGGTGGGCAGGCATGGTGGTCCTTTGGTGGTTTATTCCTTGTGGATTCACCTGAGCAGCGTAGGCTTGGAATCAGGGACTCTAAGGAACTTGCTTGGCAGGACTGGCTGGGGACCGCTGGTTTTGATAGGGAAGAGGACGAAGATTATTGGGGCAAGAAATGGGCGGAGGCGTATGTCGAGTTCGCTGCCGGGGAAAAAAGGGAATGGCTATCCTCCCAAGGTATACGCTTTTTTCCGGTAGTCGGCTGGGCTGAGCGTGGTGGCTATCTGGCTGAAGGCCATGGCAATTCGGTTCCGCGGTTTCATATCGTATGGGGGACAGGGCCTGGCATCGTTAAACCGTTTGAAGAGAGAGTTCGCAGGGCAATGGAAAAGGGGCTTGTCGACTATCGACCCCGCCATCGGGTCAATGAATTGATGACGGAAAATGACGCGGTAATCGGGGTGGGAGGATCGATACTCGTTCCAAGCTTGGCAGGCCGAGGTGAGGCGAGTTCCCGGGAAGTGGTCGGGGATTTTACATTTCATTCGAAGGCTGTTCTTGTCACAAGCGGTGGAATTGGTGCCAATCATGATTTGATTAGAAGAAACTGGCCTGCCCGACTTGGGAAAGCGCCGAAGACGATGATTTCCGGTGTACCGGAGCATGTGGACGGAAGGATGCTGGCCATCACGGAAAAAGCGGGTGGGAGGATTGTAAACCGCGACCGGATGTGGCACTATACGGAAGGAATCAAAAACTGGGACCCGGTTTGGAATAAGCATGGGATTCGCATTCTCCCAGGTCCGTCGTCGCTTTGGCTGGATGCAAAAGGACGACGATTTCCAGCCCCGAATTTTCCTGGGTTTGATACGCTGGGGACGCTTGAGGCGATCCAGAAGACCGGAAATGATTATTCCTGGTTCATCTTGACGCAGAAAATCATTGAAAAAGAGTTTGCATTGTCAGGTTCTGAACAAAACCCCGATTTGACGGGGAAGAGCATTCGAAAGGTTCTATCCCGTGTACTGCCAGGTGCTTCAGCTCCCGTACAAGCTTTTATGGATAAGGGAGAGGACTTTGTCATTGCAGGTACAGTATCGGAACTAGTAGACGGGATGAATAAGATTATTGGGGAGAACTTACTGAGTGCTGAAGAGATTGAAAGGCAAATTTTAGCGAGGGACCGGGAGATTGACAACAGATTCACGAAAGACCTGCAAATCACGGCCATGCGGGGGGCACGAAATTATATCGGTGACCGATTTGTGAGAGTGGCTTCTCCCCATAAAATCCTGGACCCCAAAAAGGGCCCGCTGATTGCTGTGCGGTTACATATAGTCAGTAGAAAGACGCTGGGAGGATTGCAGACGGATTTATCTGGTCGAGTTCTTAACGCAATAGGAAAGCCAGTGCCAGGACTTTATGCAGCAGGCGAAGTATCCGGATTCGGAGGTGGCGGTGTCCACGGTTACCGCTCCATGGAAGGGACATTTCTGGGTGGGTGCCTATTCTCGGGGAGACAGGCTGGACGTGCGATTGCAGATAATATAGATTGATGGACTTGCCTGGTGCTGGTCCTTTTTTGTCGAAAAATCGATATAATATGCAATTGCGAAGATAAAATCCTGTTTGTGAAGATAAATATTCGGTAAGTGAAGATAAAGTCCTTAATTTGGTTGATATAACATTTCACAATTAGAATCCAAAGTTTGAAGATAAAACGTCAAAGGACGGACTGTAATATCAGCAAGTCTTTAATGAAATTTATCTGATATTGTCGAAAAATCGATATATCAGATTAATGGGAAGATAAAAGAGCATTTTCCGAAGATAAGATCCTGTTTGTGAAGATAAATATTCGGAAAGCGAAGATAAAACTCAGTCGGAGGATATAATTCGGAAATTTAAAGGAATATCACGTTCTGCCATAGAATTTATGGAGAGAATAACAAGATTGGAGTGATCAAATGATTATAAAGGAACGTAAAATCCCGCTTTCTATCCTGAAATTACAGGCTTTGTTGCGCAGGCTTCCACCAGCCCATCCGAAAATCCCCTTTATTATGAGTGAACTTAGTAAAAAGGAAGCTGGCTATAGGGGAGAGTGCGCTATCGATTTTCCTTTGAGTTTTCTTGAAACGAAGGAGTATTTCATATTCCATGATATCAGGTTACAGGATCAAACTCGTTTTTTCCAAATTGATACGTTATTACTATCCAGAAAATTCATCCTCATCATCGAAGTGAAGAATATAGCAGGTTCCCTCTATTTCGATTCCACTTTTAATCAGCTCATACGGACGAAAGACGGAAAAGAGATGGGGTTTCCAGATCCCCTGATTCAAATTGAGCGTCATGAATCACAATTGAAGAGTTGGTTTTTGCAACATGGGCTGACAGAACCCCCAATTTACTCTCTGGTCGTAATTAGTAATCCTCAAACAATTATCCGCGCGAATCCTGAAAACCGAAATCTTCATTACAAAGTCATCCATCGTGATACCCTACCTTTTAAAATCCACCAAATCGAAAAATCCATCAACCAACCAAGTCTCAGTGATAAAGAATTGAAAAAAATCATCAAAATCATCAATAAGCATCATACTGAAGCGGATGCTTCCGTTCTCGAACGGTTCAATCTTTCCATGGAGGACCTTATAAAAGGAGTCATCTGTGAGAAGTGTTTGATGTCTCCATTATTGAAGCAGCGTAGGGAATGGAGATGCTCCAGGTGTGAGCACGAGAGTAAAGATGGACATATTCGAGCATTAAAAGATTATTATTTCCTACTTGGTCCCACGATAACGAATCGACAATTAAGGGAGTTTTTACGTGTTTCATCTTCTGCTAGTGCGACAAGGATTTTGCGTTCCATGGACCTTGTCAGTGAAGGGGTGAATAAGGGGAAAGTGTATAGGTTGCCTTTCGAATATGAAAAAGAGGCTGACTCCAATTGAGCCAGCCTCTACCTATTAGGATTGATTAACTAAGTCTTCCGCTAATGATGCGAAAGTTTCACCAATGTAGGATTCTTCATCAAAAACGTTGGCGTCGTTGTTTTCTTTACGGTTCGAGAATGGGATGGTCGCGATCACTTCTGTTCCAAGACGTTTCGCAAGCATTTCTCCGCCGCCTTTTCCGAACAGGTAGTTCTTCGATCCATCTTGTTCTTCAAAGTAAGCCATGTTTTCGATTATACCGACGATTTCGTGTTTCGTATGCTTGGCCATTGCACCTGCTCTTGACGCAACAAAAGAGGCGACATTATGTGGTGTAGTTACGATGATTTCTTTACCTTGTGGAATCATGGCAGCAACATCGATCGCTACGTCACCTGTACCTGGAGGTAAGTCAAGCAACATGTAATCTAATTCTCCCCAATGCGTGTTCACAAGGAAGTTTTTGATCCACTTGTTCAGCATTGGTCCGCGCCACATAACAGGGTTATCATCGGCTGCAAAGAAGCCCATCGACATGACCTTTACACCGTGGCTTTCCACAGGAATGACAGTTTGGTCGATCATCGTCGGTTTTTGGGTGATGCCCATCATGGCCGGAACACTGAAACCGTAAATGTCAGCATCCAGAATACCGACACGTTTGCCCAATCGTGCTAGTGCTACTGCAAGATTGATTGTCACGGTAGATTTGCCGACGCCGCCTTTACCACTTGTGATGGCAATGAACTTCACACCTGAATCAGGAGCAAGCATTTTTGGCATACCAGTCTCGGTTGTCGCGTTGCCTTTTAATACTTTCGTCAAGGTTTCCCGTTCTTCTTTGGTCATTGAACCAAATTTCAAGGACACACTTAATGCACCGATTTTTCTTAAAGAGCTTTCGATATCTTCTTGAATCTTAGCTTTTAGTGGACATCCTTGAATGGTAAGGACAACTTCTAATGAAACATGTCCCTCCATGATATTGATGTTTCGAACCATATTCAGTTCAACGATACTTCTATTCAACTCCGGATCTTGAACGTGTTTTAAGGCATCTATGACGTTTTCTTTTGTTATCATTTCATCCGTCCTTTATAGTTATAATTTTAAAAAAGACTCAAAAGAGGCTGATGCCTCTTTTAAGCCTTCATACTATTTATTGTTTACATTCGACTTGGGGATAGTCTGTTTAAATTTTTGTTACTATTTTAGTTCTTTACCCATTCCTTTTAGGAAATGGATGCCGAAACCAATTGCACGATTAATGTCGGGGTCGTTCAATACTTTTACTAAATTCATGACACCGATTTTTTTATCGGTCTCAATGAATTTGCTACCTTCATCGATGCCTGCAAGTGCGCTGCTAAGGAGCTTTGTCACTTGGTCAGTATCAGCCTTCATCAAGGCTCCAGTTGCACCCATAAGCGTGTTGATTAAGTTGGTTACGGGTTCTCTGGTTACTTGTCCAAGAGCGACTTTTGCTATTTGTTCTTTTCCTCTAAGCATCGAAGTGGCGGCATCAAGCACGCCGCAGTCGTTCAGCTCACCGAGGATGTTAAACACACTGTTTAACATCTCTTCATTATCGGTGACGAGCATTTTTAGTTCTTCGATTTTCTGTAACTTGATTTCTTCCTCTGTTATAGGATTATGGATTTCCGTGATAGGAGCTGCCATGATCTTCACCCTCCTTATTATTTATCTGTTAAGTGTACATAACCTGGGCGTGCCCACTTACGTTGAACCTCAACACCATTTTGAGGGTGACGTTTTTTATTACGTGGGTTAGATCCCGGCAATGGAATTTCTCCGCTTTCTTTAAGCACTTCCATACGTACCTTCGTTTGTTTATAAGCAGGTGTACTTGTACGTTGATCATATATAGGACCAGTCAGGAAGTTGATGGCTGAATCCTTGTCGACTGAGTTCATCGGTAGGAATAGTTCATTTTTCTTCACTCGGTCTGTAATCAGCACTCTCAATTTGACGGCACCATATGGTGATACCAATCGAACTAATCCGCCATCACTCACTTGACGTTCCTTGGCTAACTCCGGAGAAACTTCAACGAAAATGTCAGGAACCTTAGATTGAATTCCGTTAGATTTATTCGTCATATTTCCTTCATGGAAATGTTCAAGCATACGTCCATTATTGATATGAAGATCGAATTCTTCAGGGAATTTATGTGGTTCTACCCAATCAGCTATGGCAAAGCGAGCTTTTTTATCAGGGAAGTTGAAGCCATCCGTATAAAGAAGCGGTGTGCTTGATCCATCATGACTTCCCCATAGGAAGCTGTTCCAGCCTTCAAGTACTTCGTAATTGGCTTGGCTGAAAATAGGTGACAGGCTTGCCATTTCATCATAGATGTCACTAGGATGAGTGTAATTCCAATTTGCACCTAAGCGGTTAGCGATTTCTTGGGTGATTTCCCAGTCCGCTCTAGAATCTCCCAAAGTAGGAAGTGCTTTATATAGACGTTGGACACGGCGCTCTGTATTCGTGAATGTTCCATCCTTTTCAAGAGAAGGAGCTCCCGGTAATACTACGTCTGCATATTGGGCTGTTCTAGAAAGGAAGATATCTTGAACAACAAAGAAGTCTAGGCTTGATAATACTTTATCCACATGGTTTGCATCAGAATCAACAAGTGCCATATCTTCACCGACAAGGTACATCGCTTTCATGTCGCCTTTTTCAATGGCTTCCAGCATTTCAATATTGTGCATACCTGGTTTGTTGTCAATTTTGACACCATATGCTTCTTCGAATTTAGCACGGGCAGCATCATCCGTAACACGTTGGTATCCTGGTAGGAAGTTCGGTAGAGTTCCCATATCACAAGCACCTTGAACGTTATTATGGCCACGAAGCGGATAAGCTCCAGCCCCTGGACGACGGTAGTTACCTGTAGCCAATAGAAGGTTAGAGATGGCAGCCGACGTATCGGAAGCACCAGTGTTTTGTGTAACACCCATTCCCCAAAGAATACAAGTACCATCTGCATCGCGAATCGCTTCTGCAATTTGGATCAATGTTTCTTTTGAAATTCCTGTGTTTAACTCTGCATAATCAAGGGTATATTTTTCTAGTATCTCTTTATAATCGTCAAAGAAGTGAACATTTTCATCGATGAATTCTTGATCATGCCAGCCTTGGTCGATCATATATTTAGTAACGGCCATCAACCAAACTTGGTCAGTACCTTGTTTTGGACTGATATGGATGTCAGAACGCTCAGCCATTTCGTTTTTACGTACATCGGCAACAATCAGTTTTTGTCCGTGTAGCTTATGTGCACGTTTTACGCGTGTGGCTAGAACAGGATGTCCTTCGGCTGGATTTGCACCGACGATGATGACAAGTCCTGCTGCAGCGATATCTTTAATCGTACCAGCATCTCCACCCATACCGACTGTGCGGAATAATCCGTCTGTCGCAGGAGATTGACAATAACGAGAACAGTTGTCGACGTTATTTGTTTCGAACATTTGACGTGCTAATTTCTGAATCACATAGTTTTCTTCATTCGTGATTTTAGATGAAGAAATGAATCCTACGGAATTGCCACCGTATTGTTGTTTGATTGAACCAAGTCTTGATGCAACCAAGTCAAGGGCTTCATCCCAGCTTGATTCAACGAATCTACCATTTTTACGGATCAATGGTTTAGTGATACGTTTTTCAGAGTTTACGAAATCCCAACCAAATTTCCCTTTAACGCAAGTGGAAATCGCATTAACTGGTCCTTCATGCGTAGGTTGAACTTTAAGGATTTTGCGCCCTTTTGTCCAAACTTCGAATGAACAGCCGACACCACAGAACGTACAAACCGTTTTCGTTTTCTTCGTACGTGTATCACGCATAGCTGCTTCTATATCAGAAACAGGGAAAATTACGCTGAAATCAGGCTCGACATCTTTAACTAGGTCGATCATTGGTTCCATAATATCTTCTTTCATGGCTGTCATGAAGCCAGCCTCTCCAAGCATGGATTTCTCCATTAACGCATTACATGGACAGATAGTTACACATTGTCCGCAACCCACACATGATGAATTATTGATTTCAGTTCCTTCATCCCAAATAACACGTGGACGTTCTGCTTCCCAATCGATGGATAGCGTTTCATTAACCTGTAGATTTTGACAAACCTCTACGCATTGTCCGCAAGCGATACATTGGTTCGCATCATAGCGGTAGAATGGATGGGACATGTCCACAGCCAAATCCGGTGTAGTTTTAGGCGTAAAGTCTTGGTGCGGGATTTCCATTAATTCTACAGTGTTGTGCAGTTTACAGTTGCCGTTATTATTGTCACAAACTGTGCAATATAATAGGTGATTCTCAAGAAGACGATCCATTGCTTCATTTTGTGCTGCTTTTGCACTTGTTGAATCCAATGAGATATCCATGCTGCTATTGACTTTTGTCGAGCATGATCTAACAAGTTTCCCATTCACTTCCACGATACACGTATCGCATGTTTGAATCGGGTCTACTTCAGGAACATAACAAACCTGTGGATGGGCTATCTTATTTTCATTGATAACTTCCAAGATTGTCGATCCAGTTTTTGCTTTATAATCCAAGCCATTGATTTTAATAGTAATTGAATCGCTCATAATTTTTCCCCCTCTTATTACCAAAAAACACGAAAAAAACCACCATGATTACACCTCTGTCTCTGAACAGTGATGTAAGTCATGGTGGAAAAGTTTAAAAGCAAATCTTGCCAATATACCAATCCAAACCATTATATAAATGATGGATAAAAGATAGAAACATAACAAATCTTATTATGTGACCAACTTTCACAAAGGTATTATACCTTTAATTATAAAAAGAAACAATCAGTATGAGAAAAGTAGTTATTTTCAATAAACTTTTTTTTTTAATCTTATTGCTTTATGATAAGGAAATACTAGATGAAATATCATATGTTAGGAGCGAAATCAAGATGTCAAAAGTAATCCATGAATTCAATGATATGATTCGAAAGCTCCGAAAAGAACTATTCGGAAAAGGGCCAGAGCGTATTCATACGGTTTTTGTAGATAATATGGCTGTTTCCACGCTATATGGGAATTTGACTCCGACGGAAATATTCATTTCGAGTACGGAAGAGGGCAAAGACATGGTTCATTCAGCTAGGACAAAAATGATTCAGGATCTTTATTCGGTTGCTCCTCCAGAGGGAATGGAAGAGTTGGTCGGTGCGAACCTGGTTCATTTGTTTTCTGATATTAAAGTGAAGGAAAATATAGCCATCTCTGTGTTTGTATTTGACCAGGACATAGCAGGAAAACTAAAATCGAACTGATATCATTTTACTGTTTTATATAAGGGGCATGAAGTTCGTGTAGATAATGAGGAGTGAAGGCATGAAGGAGATAGAGAAAAAACGGGAGATCATCCGCATTAGCAAAGGGGAAGTCCAGCAGACGGAAGACACGGTTGTGACGGAATTTCCCGTTACAGTGAAGATAAATGGGCAAGAGTTCGTGACGATGGTATGTACACCGGAATACATTGAAGATATGGTCATCGGTTATTTAGCCTCGGAAGGGATTATCCGTAAATATGAAGAAATCAAAGAAATTTGGTTTCAGGAAAAAGAAGGATATGTCCACGTCAAAACGGATAAGCTGAATCCTTATTACCAAGAGTTTCAGAATAAACGTTATATTACTTCATGCTGTGGAGGAAGTAGACAAGGTTTCGTCTTCGTAAACGATGCTCTGACCGCCAAGAAGATGGAGAATATGACGGTAAGGCTAACACCGGAAGATTGCTTCCGCTTAATGAAGGACCTGCAACAGTCCGCGGTGACGTTCCAACAAACCGGTGGTGTCCATAATGCGGCATTGTGTGATGTGAATGGGCTTGTATTAAGCCGAATGGATATCGGGCGCCATAATGCATTGGATAAGATCTATGGGTATTGCTTGAAGAATGGTATATCTTTAGAAGGAAAAGCGATTGTATTCAGTGGGCGCATTTCATCGGAGATACTGTTGAAAGTGGCGAAGATCGGATGCGAGTTGATCCTTTCTAAATCCGCACCAACTGAATTGGCGTTGGAGCTAGCGGAAGGGTTGGGAATCACTACCGTCGGATTTATCCGTAATGATTCGATGAATATTTATACTTGTCCTGACCGGATTCAACTAAATGAATAGAAGTTATTAGACCCGAGTGGATTGCTGATCCACTCGGGTTTTATTTTGACGTCTTTTAGCTGCAAATGAAAAATCAGTTGATAATAAAATGAAACTTGAAAGTTGTCATACCTGTTTGTAATGAATAACTAAGGGGTATATCAATTATCGTTAATACAACAAAATATGCATGATTAATGCGAGAGTTTCTTTTAAAAGATATACACATTATAAGTAGGGACGATTTTTAAAAGTGGTGATATCGCTTTAAAATATCTCTGCTTTTTTACCTTTTTAGAGGCAACCGTACAAAATATTAGAAGATAGGAGGATTCTATGTCATTTTTAATCACTTTGCTCGGCTTATTAGTTTCCACAATAGTCGCTACAATCTTAAATGCTAAATGGCCTCGTATTCCGCTCCCTATATATCAGATAGCCATGGGGGCAGTCATTTCATTTTTACCGCTCCACTTATCATTAGACTTTCATTCTGAATTATTTATGATTTGTATTATTGCTCCCCTCCTATTTACAGAAGGAAAAAACACATCTCGGAAAGAAATGCTTGAGTTGCGTAAGCCGATTCTGTTATTGGCATTTGGGTTAGTATTCGTGACTGTTTTTGCAGGTGGCTTTTTTATCCACTGGTTAATTCCAGATATGCCTTTGGCTGTGGCTTTTGCCTTAGCAGCGACCATTACCCCAACGGATGCAGTAGCGGTACAATCCATTACAAAAGGCTTGAAATTGCCCGGAAACATGATGCCCATCCTTGAAGGAGAATCGCTTTTCAATGATGCAGCCGGAATCGTTGCTTTTAAAGTGGCTTTGGCAGCTGCATTGACGGGCGTCTTTTCTATAAAAGATGCTTCGCTTAATTTTTTATTTGTGTCTTTAGGTGGGATTATTATAGGTCTCCTTCTGGGCTATTTAATCGTTAAATTGCGATTGTTCCTACGGGTTCATGGACTAGAGGAAATTCCTATGTCCATTGTTATTGAGCTGATTACACCATTTGTGATTTATATGGTTGCTGAAGAGTTCCATGTTTCTGGAATCTTAGCAGTGGTTACCGCAGGAGTCATACATGGCATTGAGCGGGATCGCCTTCAGAGTTCCACAACCAAGTTGCAAATTATATCTACGAATACATGGTCTGTATTAGGTTATCTTTTGAATGGTCTTGTATTTACTTTATTAGGATTCATGATACCGAGTGTTTATCAGGAAATTGAGTCCAACTTAAATAGGGGAACTCTTTTTGGAATTAGCGTCTTGATTGTACTTTTATTATTGGTGATCCGTTTTATTTGGGTATACATTCTTCATGATACTTTCACGAAAAACAGAGTGAATCCATTGGAACAATTTATTATGTCCAGGGTTCATCCTGAAGATAATAACGTTGTGGATGATAAGAATGTGTCAAAATCGCGATATGCCCTTTTGGCATCAGTTTGTGGCATACATGGTACCATAACTTTAGCTACCGCTTTATCCATACCAACTTTAATGCCGGATGACACGGCGTTCCCGATGCGTAATACAGTCTTATTTATCGCGGCCTGTGTAATTTTGCTAAGCGTCTTTTTGGCTACATTTCTTTTACCGATATTAATAAGGAAACCGACTGAATCTGAGGATGAGCGTCTTACTACTGAAGAAGCTTATAAAATTGTGTTAAATAAGACAATCCAACTGCTGAGTAAAGAGGCAACCATGGATAATCAGAAAGCGATTCATCAAGTAATGGAAGATTTAAATGAACAATTGATAGATTTGGAACGTGGAATAACGAAAAGGCCGGATAATAAGACCATACAGGATTTGATGAAGCTAGGGACCAGCAAGGAAATGGAAGTCGTTTTTGGGTTAGTTCAAAAAGGGGCTATCTCCGAAACAACTTTTGAGCTTTATAAGGTGTATGTTTCAAGAACGTTAAACTATATGCAAAAATCACCTCTGAAAAGAGCGTGGATTAATTGGAAGACCCTCTTTATCAAAAACAAGATCAATGTCAAATGGGATAAAAAGTGGGAAAACAAATTAGAGAACTCTATTAATAAAAATGCGGACCTGATCCGGGAGTTCCGTAAAGCACAAAAAGAGGCACAAAAAGAAGCGATGATGGTAATCAAACAACAAACTACTCCAGAAAACCGTCATGAAGTCATGCTGGTCATTCAAAGATATAATCATTATTTGAATCCATTCGGAACACTAAGTGAAAAAGAAGTAAATCGTTTCGAAGAGATGGTCAGTCGTTTTCAATTGAATGCGATGCAGATCGAACGTGATATCATTCAGCAAATGGTTGAAGAGGATCAAATATCCACTAAAACAGCAACGGAGCTTAGACAAAACTTGGTTTATGATGAAATGCTCATGATCCAAAGTCAGTAAATTGATGATTCCCAGTATGTGTTTCGGCCGTTCGAGGTGAATCTGCTTTTTTCTGGAATATCAGGTAGGTTCTTGTCATTTCCACCATTTCATGCGTAAAACAAGAAAAAAAGGAAATAATAGGGTGGTTAAATGCGACTGTAAGACGGGTATATGACAGATGTCATATGAGTTCATTGACGTTTATGACTACAGTAGGTTGAAGAATGTAACTATAATTGAAATATAGAAAAGAAAACATTCATCACTACTATATAGAAGTTGATTCATGCCATTGAATAGACGTTATTGAAACACTCCATATTTTTTACATTTTAAGGAGGAAACTATGAGTAAACACGATCAAAAGCAGTTAAGAAAAGAAGTTGCGCCTTTTGAAAAGTCGAATACGAAATCAAGCGTGAAGCAGATCATCAATACATTTCCACCATTTTTTCTACTCTGGTTCTTGGCTTACCAGAGTTTGAGCATTTCCTATTGGCTGACACTGGCATTCGCCATTCTTTCTTCAGGGTTCGTCATCAGGATTTTCATCATTTTCCATGATTGCTGTCATTCCTCTTTTTTCAAAAGCAAGAAAGCGAATAATATCCTAGGTACGATTAGTGGGATTGTCACTTTATTTCCTTATGAACAATGGAAGCACAGTCACTCGATTCACCATGCAACAAGTAGTAATCTGAACAAACGTGGCACAGGCGACATTTGGGTCATGACGGTTGATGAGTATGTTGCGGCTTCATTCTGGGGACGTCTTGCTTACCGTTTATACCGGAATCCGATTGTCATGTTTGGATTAGGACCTTTTTATCTATTCCTCGTGACCAATCGTTTGAATGTTAAGGGAGCAAGAAAAAAAGAACGGATGAATACGTATCTTACAAACGCGGCTATCGTGTTGATATACGGCCTATTATGTTTGGCAATCGGTTGGCAGGCATTCCTTATGATTCAATTACCGATCCTTTTTGTATCGGGTTCACTGGGCATCTGGTTGTTCTATGTTCAACATCAGTTCGAAGATTCTTATTTTGAAGAAGAATCTGATTGGGATTATGTGAAGGCAGCTATAGATGGAAGCTCTTATTATAAGCTTCCAAAGGTTTTACAATGGGTAACGGGTAACATCGGTTTCCATCATGTGCATCATTTAAGCCCTAGAGTGCCGAACTATAATCTGGAGAAAGTCCATGATTCGACGCTGCCCTTACAACAGGCTACGACGATCACGCTCGGCTCAAGTTTGAAATCTCTCCGTTTCCGCTTATATGATGGAGAAAATAAAACGTTTGTAAGCTTTAAAGAAATTAAGGAACGTTTGAATGCAACGAAAACTAAAGTTGAAATGACTTCTAAACGACCAAGTTTACAAGAAAAATAAATATCCCGTCAAAAAACCATTCAGTTTCGATTGAATGGTTTTTTGACAAAACTTCGTAGTATATACTAGAAGGAAAAGGAACAGAGGGACGCTATGCAAAGTTGGTATCATATTTTTCCGAAGAATACTGGATTAAGCCCGTATGTCTGGATCATTTTCTGTATTCTTCCTTTTTACTTCATTTTTAGATCATCCTCGATGTCCGAAATCATCTTCGGTATAATTATGATCATTTTATTTTTCATCTCCTACGGATTTTCGTTCGCCTCCAAGGGATGGGCCGTATATGTTTGGACAGGGATACAAATTGCCATTTCCATATCGATGACCATCTTTTTCGGTTTTATTTACTTTTCTCTTTTTCTAGCGTTCTTCGTAGGCAATGTTCAAAATAAGGTAGGCTTTTTTGTCTTATATTCGGTTCAACTATTGGCTACCATCGTGTCCGTCAATATTGGGTTCATCATGAAAGACCCCATATTCTTTTCACAGTTTCCCTTTATGCTCATTTGTATAGTGGGTGTGATTCTACTCCCGTTCAATACGTATAATCGAAATAAGCGGGATAAGCTAGAAGAACAGCTCGAAGATGCCCATAAGCAAATTTCGGAACTCGGGAAGATGGAGGAACGTCAGCGTATCGCGCGTGATTTGCATGATACATTGGGGCAGAAGCTTTCACTGATCGGATTGAAAAGTGACCTTGCTGGAAAGTTGATTGATTTGAATCCTGAGTCGGCTAAGAAAGAGATCAAGGATATACGTCAAACGGCGAGGACAGCGTTAAAAGAAGTGAGGGAAATGGTGTCGGAAATGCGTGGGGCTAAGCTTAGCGACGAAGTCATTCGGGTCAAGCAGATTTTGAAAGCTGCCCAAATAGGCTTTGAGTTGGATGGTTCTACGGATTTACGAGCAACACCCTTATTTGTCGAAACGGTTTTGAGCATGTGCATAAAAGAAGCCGTGACCAATATCGTTAAGCATAGTAAGGCCACGCTATGTAAAATTTCCATTGAAGAATTGAAGACGGGCGTAATGATTAAAGTCGAAGATAATGGGGTGGGTCTTACTCAAACTTCGGATTTCTATAAAGGAAATGGACTTCAAGGTATGAAAGAAAGGCTGGAGTTTGTGAATGGAAGCCTGGACATAGAATCAAACAACGGGACCATCGTTTATATAAAGGTTCCGAATGCAATTAAAAATGAATAGGTGGGATTAATTTGATTCGAATCGTGATCGCTGAAGACCAGCGGATGTTACTCGGAGCGCTTGGGTCCATCCTCGACTTGGAAGAGGATATGGAGGTTGTCGGAAAGGCCAGCGATGGAGAAGAAGCCATGAATCTCATAAATCGATTGCAACCAGATATCTGTGTCACGGATATAGAGATGCCAGTGAAAACCGGACTGGATGTTGCGGAAGAGATTAAGAATAAAGGAATCCAATGTAAGGTCATCATTTTGACGACATTTGCCCGTCCCGGTTATTTTGAAAGAGCCAGAAAAGCTGAAGTGGGCGGCTATTTACTTAAAGATAGTCCAAGTGAAGAACTGGCCAATTCCATCCGTGTCATCATGGATGGAAGGCGCATCTACGCCCCAGAGCTTGTGGATATGGCCTTTGAAGAAGAGAACCCATTGACTGAACGAGAAACGCAAGTGCTTGGGCTGATAGCGGACGGAAAGAATACAAAGGAAATTGCCAACCAGCTTTTTCTTACCAATGGGACGGTCCGGAACTATATTTCGGTCATTCTCGATAAACTCGATGTCAGTAATCGTGTGGAAGCGATTGTTCGGTTCAAGGAAAAAGGCTGGTCTAAAGATTAAATAGGATGGGCCATATGGCTTATCCTATTTCTTATGAAATCAGCAACCACTACATAAAACAAATGGTTATGGTATATTGGTTTTTATTACATTAGATGAGTAAAGGGGGACGATTGGTATGGAAAAGGCAATATTTGCTGGTGGTTGTTTTTGGTGCATGGTTACACCATTCGATGAACTGCCAGGCATAGAAGGCATCATCTCTGGTTATTCAGGTGGACAGGTTGAAAACCCTACCTATGAGGAGTTGAAAACGGGGACGACGGGGCATTATGAAGTTGTTGAAATTACGTTCGACCCTCAAGTTTTTGCTTATGAGAGATTGCTTGAATTATATTGGCAGCAAATTGACCCAACCGATGATGGAGGACAATTCCATGACAGAGGAAGCCAATATCGGACGGCCATTTTCTATCATAATGAGACACAGCACCAATTAGCTCTTGAATCCAAAGAGCGACTAAGTGCAAGCGGAAAATTCAAGAAACCGATCGTTACGGAAATCCTTCCGGCCCAAACTTTTTATCCTGCTGAGGAATATCATCAGGATTATCACAAGAAAAACGAAAAACATTATAAAGAGGACCGTGAGAAATCTGGCCGTGACGAATTTATCAGTCAGAATTGGACGGGTAAATAATTCATCTCGATTCCCAAACCTCTTGTTTCAATATGAAAGCAGCCCTCTTCTAGAAAGATGGCTGTTTTCTTTTTAATCTTTTCAATGGGAATCGTCCATTTCTCATGATATTTTCATATTTCTTCAGTACACTAAGATTTAGGCGGTGTTGAATGATGGATAAACGAATTTTGATCATAGAAGATGAAGAGAAAATCGCAAGGGTGCTGACGTTGGAGCTCAACCATGAAGGGTATCAAACCGAATCGGCTTTTACCGGAAAAACAGGACTCGAGAGGGCGGAAGCGCAAGACTGGGATTTGATTTTACTGGATGTGATGCTCCCTGAGTTAAATGGGATCGAAGTATTAAGACGATTCAGGAAAAAGAATGTTCATACGCCGGTCATCCTTCTGACGGCAAGGGATGCGGTACCGGATAAGGTGAATGGGCTTGATCATGGAGCGAATGATTATGTAACCAAGCCTTTTGAAATAGAGGAATTGCTGGCCAGGATCCGTGCGTGCTTTAGGAGCCAAACTGGCGGCGGCATTAAAGATGTAAAAGAGGATAGTCTAACGATTCACGATTTACAATTGGAACTGGGCACAAGAGATATCCTACGTGCCGGTAAGCGGATTGAGCTGACTTCCCGTGAATTTGATTTGCTGGTCTATCTTTTGCAAAATAAAAATCAGGTTCTGTCACGAGATCAGATCATCTCCCATGTATGGGGATATGATTTTTCTGGAGATACGAATGTGGTGGATGTGTATATCCGGTATTTGCGTAAAAAAATCGACTATCCTTATGATGTGCCTCTCATTCATACTTATCGCGGTGTGGGGTATAGCCTGAAGGAGCCGCTATGAAGATCCGGACAAAAATCCAATGGTACTCGAGTTTGTTTTTGACCATCATGCTGGTCTTGTTAAGTGTCTTCGTCCTCGTTGCTTTTCTTTGGATTTCTATCGAGCGGGAACAGGATATACTCGAAAATCAGGCAAAGCTACTAGAAGAAAACGTAAAGGTGGGAGCTCTCTTTTCCGGAGATTCAAAGGCGATTGAGCCCTATACGCCGGACGATGGGATGGTGCGGATTTTCAATTCGAACGGTTCCTTGGTAAATCGCTTTGTTGATGAAGATGGACTTGAGGAGCTAGCGGTGAAATCATTTGACGATAAGGGGTATAACTTCGCAAAAGTGGATGGTGAATACGTATTGACTTACCGATCGCCCTATCCGGAGGAAGGCGCTCCGTCGGGGATGATAGAGGTCACCCAAATACAGGATGCCCTCCTTGAACAGTTATCCATGCTGGCGCTTGTGCTCGTTGGTTCATCCTTATTTGTCATTCTCTTATCGGTTATCGCCGGGAAGTGGTTGGCAAACCTTATCCTAAAACCGATTTCCATCATGAGCCGGACCATGTTGGATATTGAGGAAAGCGGAGAATTCAAAGAGATCCCATTGCCGGAGAAATCAAAGGATGAACTTCAGGTAATGGGGGTTGCGTTTAACAGGATGATTGGAAGACTTGAACGGAACTTTAATCAGCAACAGCAATTTCTTTCGGATGCCTCGCATGAACTGAAAACGCCGATAACCGTGATAGAAAGCTACGCTTCCTTATTAAAACGTTGGGGCATGAAGGATGAGGCGATTCTAGAAGAGGGAGTTGAGGCGATTCATCATGAAGCGCTCAGGATGAAGCAGCTGACGGGACATCTACTGAAGGCAGCTTCTCAAACGGAAACGTCTTCCGATATGAAGGAAGAGATCGAACTGATTTCATTTTGTGAGCAAATTGCCCAAACGTTCAGACGGACTACGGAACGGGAAGTGACTGTCAGTTCAGAGCTTTCTTCCATCCATACGGAGACGGTTTCAAGTAAGCTCGAACAGATTCTTATAATCTTATTGGACAATGCGATGAAATATAGTGATTCAGCGATTCACATTTTCATTCATATGAAGGACGGAAGACTGTGGATAGAGGTACAGGATCAGGGTGTAGGCATTTCTGAAGAGCATCTGCCGCACGTGTTCGAGCGTTTTTACCGGGTAGATTCCTCACGGGCAAGGAAAACGGGGGGGAATGGCCTCGGTCTATCGATTGCTCGCTCCCTGGTTGAGTCTCTTGGTGGAAGATTGGAGATTCAAAGTGAAAAGGGAACGGGTACAACCGTCACGATTAGTCTTTCTCATCAAATTCTAATCTAGCATTCATGTTGGCCTCATAGAGAATGGTTATTCTTAAGGTACAACTTAAAGGAGGAATTCATTCATGAAAAAGACATGGAGCAAAATAAAAGAAAATATCAACAAAAGGAAAAAAGCGATCATAACGATATCAGGGGCAGCGGTTTTACTATTCGGTGGTGTTGCAGGAACGGCAGTGTATGCGGTCAACCAGGGAACGTTATCTGAAAAGGATGCTATCAACATGATATCTGGAGAACTTGGTGGCGAGGTTGTCCAAGTCGAAAAAGAGTGGGACGAATATCCGATCACGTATGACATGACCGTTAAAACGGAAGAAGGTTATCAGGACGTGGAAGTCGATGCGAAAGAGGGGACGGTCCTATCTCAAGAGATGGACGATGATCAGGATGAGGACGCATTGATCCAGGAAGCTTTGAAAACGGCAAAAGTCAGCATGGAAGAAGCTGAAAAGATCGCCCTGAAACAGGTGGAGGGTCAAATAACGGATCTAGAAGCGGATATGGAAAATGGCATCCTTGTTTATGAATTGGAAATCAAGCAAGACCAGAAGGAATACGATCTAGAAGTTGATGCGAATACAGGCAAAGTGTTAAAAGTGGATTTGGACGATTAAAAGACCGGGCTGCCTTTCAACAAGAAGAAGCACCTATTAGCTTAATGACTGAGATAGGTTCACCCCCGTTTAAGATAAACGGGGGTGTTTTCATGTCTCGTTCATGTCTTGGAAGTATTTCCGATTATAGAGCACGGCAGGGTGATTAGGCACGAATTCAGATGCTAACTCATTATGCTTGTTAGCTTCATCGTACTTTCCAAGACGGTCATAGCACAAGCAGAGCTGGATATGAGGCAGCCATGTATAGCAACTTCGGTCAATGAAGGGGCTTTTATTTTCTGGAATGGCAACTTGTGTCGCCAAATTGTACCAGAATATGGCGCGTTCATAATCATTTTGCTGCAGATAAATAGAGCCGAGCCGGCAGCAGTTTTCTCCTCTTGGGGTATCGTATTCAAACGATTTTAAGCAACTTTGGATGGCTGGAAGCCAATCTTTGGTCTGGAGAAGGCAATCGGAAATCTTTCCACATGCTTGAATATTATCCTCGCTCCAGCCCTTGCCCTCATCGAGGAACTTTTGATACCATTCAATGGCTCTTTCGTAGTGGCCGTGGTCCTTGCACTCATTTGCAAAATAATATTTGTCACGTGGTGTGAAAGGATGGCCTGCTTCGAGTGCTTTTTCATAGATCTTCCAATTCCGGTCGCTATGGACTTTTTCCTTTTTATGAACAATCGCAATATCCGATTGAAAAATATTCCCCTTCACATCGAGGTATTCATGAACGAATCCAATCCACCGGAAGTTCTTTTCTCGTTTTACGAGCCGGTTTCGACGCGAGCTGAAGCTAGGATTGCCATGCTCATCAAATGAGAGATGATAGAACATCATGACGGAGTCAACATAACTAGGAAGCGTTTCTTTGAGCGTTAATAACTTTTGCTTATTTTCCATTGTTAAAATGTCATCTGCGTCGAGCCATAGAATATAGTCCTTTGTCGCTTTCGAAAAAGCAAAATTCCTCGCTGCGGCAAAATCATCAATCCATTCAAAATCATACACATGATCTGTGAAAGTGGTAGCGATTTGTTTCGTCTGGTCTGCAGACCCTGTATCGATGATGATTATTTCATCTGCCACTTCACCTACGGAAGTAAGACAGGCAGCAAGCGTGTCTTCTTCATTCTTTACTATCATGCAAAGGCTAATCGAGATAGCCATTTTTTCACCTCCGCTACCAGCATATTAATGACTACTCATATGGGTGTTGCGCGGTAAGGTAAAAGGGCATGGGTTTCCCCATTTTTAACCTTTGAAAGGTATCCAATGAAAGAGTCATCCCCAATCTATCCACAAAACGTACAGGGTGGGCTAATATTAGATGGGGATGTGCACAATTTTTATCCTATAAATTCTTGAAATGTGATACAAATATTGAGAATTGTGGATAAGTCCCTTGTTTTGAAAAATATCCGTCGTTATTTGATGTGGATAACCAAGGAATGTGGATAACTTAACCGGTATCCAGGATTGTTTTCCACAATTCATCCACATCCTAACACCATCCCTTAATTGAATGGTGGATAACCAGTCTTTAATTCATTCATGAACTTATTTTTGTAGTGACTTAATGTTAATAAGGGATAAATATAACGATAACTGTGATAATGAATATACAAAAAGTTGGCCATTGCCTGGCCTGCTGGATACTCATTAGTCCAGCACTCTTTTGACCCTTCGCGAATGAGATAGGTTATTCCCTTCTTGATTTCAGGTGTTGGCTCTTCTGAAGTGGATATCAGGGCGTCCACTGCCCAGGCCGTATGGGTCAGAGTACTGGTACCGAGTGGAACATATTTTTCTTTTATATCGCTATAGCAAGATTCCCCCCAACCGCCATCTTTATTTTGGATTTTCTTTAACCAGCCCACAGATTGCTTGATGGCTGGGTGGTCTGAAGAATGTCCGGCTGCTTTTAATCCTGTCAAAGCAGACCAAGTCCCATAAAGGTAGCAAATTCCCCAGCGTCCATACCATGATCCATCCGGTTCTTGATTATCCAAGAGCCAATTGACGGCTTTTTTGCTGACTTTTTCAGGTTTCTTCATATTTGTATAGTTACCTAAGAATTCGAGTGCCCTCCCTGTTAGATCGGGGGTGGAGGGGTCCGTTAACAGGTATTTCGATCCTTCGAAAGGAACAAGGTGGAGCCATTGATGATCATTATTCCGTTCGAATGAAGGGAATCCCCCATCATCATTTTGCATGGAAATCATGAACGCGACTCCGCGTTGCCAGCTGTCCTGATTCGTTGGATTGTGCTTTAATTCATATGCCAATGCGCGCAAGGAGGCACTCGTATCATCGACATCGGGGTTCATGGTATTCAAATCGGAAAATCCCCAACCGCCAGGAACAGCTTTTGGGTTATGGATCCGCCAATCGCCAAAGATATGATGCTGACGGCTAAGCAAATATTGATTAGCAGTCTTCACCATTTGGTCTTTTGAAGGCACGCCAGCTTCCTGTAAAGCATAGCTAATCAATGAGGTATTCCATACATGAGGCGTAGTGAACTGGATATGGGTATGGCCATCGATTGAACAGGCCATGCCC
The DNA here is from genome assembly GCF_059384845.1 of Peribacillus suis. Classification (NCBI taxonomy): domain Bacteria; kingdom Bacillati; phylum Bacillota; class Bacilli; order Caryophanales; family Bacillaceae; genus Peribacillus; species Peribacillus suis. The sequence goes on along the minus strand of NZ_CM182019.1, from coordinate 3,815,538 downwards.
TTCAAGCCTTCAACAGCTTTCAGGATGACGGGGTCATCTTTTGAATAGCCGACTGATAGCAAGGCAAAAATCATGAAGAAGGTGGAACCAAAATAATTATAGAGCGTTCCATCAGGCTCAAGGCGGTCAATCATAAAGCGCTTTGTTGTTTCAAGGGCTAGCGAATGAAGGTAATCGGGAAATCCAATCAAGGACTTAACGGCATTCTGTACGGTAGAGAAGAAGGACCGGTACTCATCAGTTCGATATTCTTCCCATACGTGTTCCTTTGATCGTTCCTCCCGGGTGTGATATAAATCTTTTAGATTAGGAGTGATGGGAGATTTGATCTGGAATTTTTTATGACCTAGAAGAAGTAGCGGAATCATGTTGACCCGTCCGAATACGGAGAGGTCATACATATTAACGGGAGAGACGGGCGGCAATAATATAACTTCTAGAGGCAACGGGAAGATGAGGGGCCATTTGTATTGGCCGGTGACGGTCAGCATCATTTTAGTTAACATTTTGGCCTTTTTGATTCCGCCATGGGCAAGGATGAATTGCTTCGCCTTTTTGATATGGGAATCTTGTTTTTTCCGGAGGCCACTATAGAGAAGCCCATAGTAAGCCTCGATGGTAACGGATAGGTTTCCGTCTTTTTCATCATGGAAGAGTTTCCACGAACCATTTTCCGTCTGTCTGCTTTCAATCCTGTTCACCAATGCCTCTATAAGCGGTTCGTCCTCTATTTGCAGTATTTTCAGTAAGATAATCATATAGGCATCCGCCGTAATCCCGGTGTCAAACGGATAATTCCACGATCCATCCGAAGACTGATCTTGCTTTAACCGGTTAACAAGGCGGTTGATTTCCGTATATACATGCTCGCTCAAAGACTTTCCCCCTTTCTAGTCATCCTTTTAAATATATTCACCCACCCCTGTTCCATTCCAAAAGAAACGAAAACACGCCTGAGCACTATTGCTCAGGCGTGTTTTCGTTTCGGATTCTCAGTCTATTTTACCGGTAAGGGTGGTTGTTTCATGTAACGGTAAATCGGAAGTTCATCGCCTTTGGCCGCAGGGATGAAATTGAAGGTCACGTAACTGTCGATGCCTTCGGGCTCAAGGGTTAGGGCAATGAAGTTGGCATCAGGCTGGGACATATTGAATACATAGCTACCTTTTGGGAAGCTTTGTTTCTTCGTATGGACGGAGGTCGTCACTTCTTTCGTTGCATGTCCATTTTCCAGTTCGTCGGAAACTTTCAAATCTGTTACTTTGTAGCTTTCAACCGGTATAGTGATGGACTTTTTAAGTGTATTCACTTGAACACCCAATCGCTCCAGTTTTTTTGCTACCTCTTTGTACTCGGCAGGGAGGATATAAGCCGTTGGACGATTTCTGACCAGTGTAGGGTAAGCGTCGGTCGAATCAAACCAATCGATGGACGTATCCACCTTTTTGGCTTTTTCCAGATCGATGACCGTTAGTTTTTGGTTCTTGATTCGTTTATTTTCACTTTTTATGACAACCTTATCATTGTCATTTGCTTTTGCGCCTTTTTTGACGACTTCACTTTCTGATTGGCGAACCACTTTTTTCACTTTGGTTGCCTGATCAGCCGTTGCTTTTATGAAGGCAGCCTGTGCTGTAGCTTGTGCATGCACACGTCGCGTGAAATCCGTCCGACCAATATTGATTCCGCGAGTTTCTATTAAATAAGACATCGTATTCTTCAAGCCTAAAGCGTTACGTCCAATCCGTGCCTCCGTGCTTCCTTCGGTGGCCGTCAGCACCCCATCTTCAGAGGTAGCGAGAGTATAGTAGTCCTTATAGGATAGCTTTTCTTTTTCCAATGTCTTAAAAACCTTCGGCAAAAGCAATTCATCGGATGCTTTTCGCAGCTGCTGCGGGATATTTAGATTCTTTGCTGAAGAGATGAGCAAATCATATGAAGCGATTGAGCCATTCTTGCCGACTTTTTTAAGCGGGGCAGGGTTGACCGTGTACTCATGTACGTCAAGAATGACCTCTGGTTCGTATGCATTTATTGCCCGGTGGATTGTCTGGACTTCAGGATGCTCCACTTTTAAATAGTCCCGATTGGCATCCAAGTTAGTGGCCGTCGTTCGTTTAAAGTAATAGGACCCATCCGGATTCACGCGTGGGACGATGGCGATATTCACTTTATCGAGGACATTGCCAAGCTTCCCTTCTGCTAACCATTGGGCAATGACTAAGGTGGATTCCCCGGCTGCGGGTTCATTGCCATGAATTTGTCCCTGAATCCAGATCAATGGTTTCTTTGAATTCTTTTGCAGTTTTTTTGAGTCCTTACTGAAAAGAAGCATGGGAATATCGCGACCTTCTGTGGATTGACCAATGGTCTTCATTTGAATATGCTTATTTTTATGGGTGAGACCTTCGATGAATGTGTTCATTTCTTCTTGACTTGTAAAAGCAAGTCGATCTTGTTGAAAGGCAGGCGTCTTGAATGAAGTGTCAGGTACAGGGAAGAGGTAGGAGAGATTATCAGGTTGAATATAACTTGGCCCACTCCCATAATAAGGAGTGAATTCTTCTGCTTGAGCGACGTTGCTATGGCTCGGCAATCCAGTGGCAAGGCTAAGAGAGATGACAGAAACTAAGGTAGGTGCAATTTTTTTCACAGATAGTCCTCCTGGGAAAAGTCATTTACCATAAATTAACATAATGTGGACAAGAAAAGTAGTCAAAGCTAACAATATGGTAAAAATGATTAATAGAACCTAAGTGTTTATGCCCATATATTATTTTAATGTGTTTTGTAACTGGTTTAAAAGGTCGTCTGGGTCGGCCCCAATAACCAATTCTCCATTAACCTTGGCGTAAGGCGATTTCTTGCAAAGCGCACATTCACTTAAACATTCATATTCTTTGAACTGTATCCGGGGATTCTTTAAGAATTTTCCATAGACCTCCGAAGTTTGTTCATTGAGGAAACGATCAAGATTATTTTGGCAAAATTCTATTTTGACATGTTCTTTTTTTGTGAAAAGTTTAGTTAGAAAGGTTTTCATCATATCGCTACTTTCGTTGAAGAGTAAATAGATGTTATTACCATTTTATCATGTAGGAAGGGGGGTGCATAGGTAGAGCTGGACGAACGGTCTTAAAGAATGAAGGAATTCTCTGTGAAGTGTAATCTATACAATTTTATTATACCCAAGTAATTAGATTTATTAAGTTGACACATAGCGGAGACATGGTAGAATGAAAAGGTAACAATGATAATGAATCTCATTATCATATTTATGTAGCAAACATCATTCTATTGTTCATTTTAAATAAACGAATTTTCATTCAAGCTTTAATACATAGTTTCAAATCAATCATATATCACTGTATATTTACTGAGATAGGAAGAGTAGGAAACGTAGATGAAGATTAGATATTTAGTTCTTATGTTAATCGTTTTATCCTTTACTTCTCTATTTATAGGTGTTAAGGATATTACGCCCTTGGATTTACTGGACTTAAGTGATGATAAAGTCCAAATTATGTTGCAAAGCCGTTTTCCTAGAATGGTAACCATTATTATAGCTGGTGTCGTCATGAGCATCAGTGGTCTTATCATGCAGCAATTGAGCAGAAACAAATTTGTATCACCTACAACTGCCGGTACGATGGATTCAGCAAGACTAGGTCTTCTTCTTGCTCTGATCATCTTCCCATCGGCAGCCCTTATCGAGAAAATGGCATTTGCCTTCATCTTCGCCTTGGCTGGTACTTTTCTATTCATGAAAATATTGGACCAAGTAAAATATAAGGATACTATTTTCATACCATTAGTCGGATTGATGTTTGGTAATATCGTTGGATCCATTTCAACTTTCTTTGCCTATAAGTATGATTTAATCCAAAGCCTCAACACATGGATGAATGGGGACTTCTCGATGATCATGTCGGGTAGGTATGAACTGATATATGCTAGTATCCCGTTAGTCATCGTCGCATATATCTTTGCCAATAAATTCACGGTGGCAGGGATGGGGGAAGAGTTTGCCATCAATCTGGGCCTCAATTACAAATTTGTCGTCAATCTTGGATTGGTTATCGTGGCGCTTGCCTCCACACTCGTTTTATTAACGGTAGGAACAATCCCTTTCATCGGATTGATCGTACCTAATATTGTTTCCCTTTACCTTGGTGATAACTTGAAGAAGAGTCTTTCTCATACAGCATTGCTAGGGGCTGTTTTCCTATTAATCTGCGATATTTTGGGCCGGATCATCATTTATCCATTCGAGATTCCGATTGGCCTTGTGGTGGGAGTAATAGGAAGCGCCATATTTATCTATTTGATAATGAGGAGAAAGGCATATGAATAATAAGAGTAAGATCATAATATTGGCGGTTCTTGCCGCCGTTTTAACAGCCTTTTACATCTTTTGGGACCTTGGCCCGAATTGGGATTATTCCCTTCCGAGGCGGGTCTGGAAAATTATCGCCATCATCGTAGTGGGGTGTGCGATAGCCTTTGCTACAGTGATATTCCAGACGGTCACCAATAACAAAATACTGACACCAAGCATCTTGGGATTAGATTCCATGTATATGCTCATCCAAACAGCGGTCATTTTCTTGCTTGGCTCGACGCATATCTTGATCACGAATAAAAACCTTAACTTCCTGGTAACGTTGGCCATCATGCTCATCTTTGCCAGTTTGCTTTTCAAATTCATGTTCAAGCAGAACCGGAACATTTATTTCCTACTGCTGATTGGAATCATCTTTGGAACATTATTCGGTAGTATGTCATCCTTCATGCAGGTGTTGATTGACCCGAATGAGTTCCAAATCATACAGAATAAAATGTTCGCGAGTTTCAATAATGTCAATACAGATCTTTTAATCTTGGCCATTGTGCTCATGATCGCGGCTATCGCTTACTTCTTTAGATTCATGAAATATTTAGATGTCATGTCCCTTGGTAGGGATCAGGCCGTCAACTTGGGTGTGGATTATGATTACGTCACCAAACGAGTATTGATCGTTGTCACGATACTCATCTCGATTTCAACGGCCCTGATCGGTCCCATCACCTTCCTCGGTTTGCTGGTTGCCAATGTCGCGTATCAATTCATCAATTCCTATCAGCATAAAATCATCCTTCCGGGTGCGATGCTGATCAGTGTCATCGCCTTGGTCGGCGGTCAGTTCATTGTTGAGAGGATCTTTACCTTCTCGACTACATTAAGTGTCATTATCAACTTTATCGGCGGTGTATATTTCATCTATCTTCTATTAAAGGAGAATAAATCATGGTAGAAGTTAAAAAATTATTCAAACGGTACAATAATAAAACGGTCGTTGAGGATGTCTCTTTGAAAATCCAAAAAGGAAAGATCACTTCTTTCATTGGACCCAATGGTGCAGGAAAAAGTACGGTCCTCTCCATGATAAGCCGGCTCATTGCCAAAGATTCAGGGGACGTCCTGATTGATGGAAAAGATATGAACAGTTTCAAAAGCAATGAGCTTGCGAAAAAGATTGCCATTTTAAAGCAGGCCAACCACATTAACATTCGTTTAACCATTCGTGAACTCGTCGCTTTTGGCCGTTTTCCTTATTCACAAGGGAAACTGACGAAAGAGGATTGGATATATGTTGATGAAGCGATTGAATATATGGAACTTGCCGATATGCAGGACAAGTTTCTAGACCAACTTAGTGGTGGACAGCAACAGCGGGCATTCATTGCCATGGTCATTGCCCAAAACACTGAATATGTGCTTCTTGACGAACCATTGAACAACTTGGACATGAAGCATTCCGTTCAAATCATGAAGGTTTTAAGAAGACTGACCGATGAATTGGGAAAAACGGTCATCATCGTCATCCATGATATTAATTTTGCTTCTTGTTACTCCGATTACATCGTTGCACTGAAGGATGGAAAGGTTGTTCATAATGGACCGACCGAACAGGTCATCAATTCCAATGTCTTAAAAGAAATATATGATATGGACATTGAAATCCAAAACATCAATGATAATAAGATTTGTGTGTACTTTACTTGAGTTAATCCGTTCATATTGGTTTAAAATCACCCAGGATTCAGCTTTTGGCAAACTTCAATCTCACTACTTTTCAAGCCGTTTCAGTTGGCAGGCGCCCAAGATATGGCTGGCTGAAAGGGTTTATAGAAGATATGGTTACAGAAGGCTACTTGTTTCTAAGGTGATTTCAAATATAAAATAACTTTCGAGGTGACTAAATAATGATGAAAAAATTATCTTTATTGCTTTTATTGGCAATGTTGGCTGTCGTAGCTGCAGCATGTGGATCGAACGATGAAAAAGAAGAATCAAGTACAAAAAAAGATACAACATCAAGTGAAACAGCCAAAAGTGAAGAAATCACCGTTAAACACCAATTAGGTGAAACAAAAGTTAAAACGAACCCTGAAAAAGTTGTCGTATTCGATATGGGTGCCCTTGATACTCTTGATAAATTAGACGTAGAGGTAGCTGGTGTTCCTCAAGATGGCCTTCCTAAATACCTTTCTGACTACAAGGAAAACACTGAAAATGTAGGTGGCTTGAAAGAACCTGACTTCGAAAAGATCAACGAAATGGCTCCTGACCTAATTCTGATCTCAGGTCGTCAATCAGAAGCATATGAAGAATTAAGTGAAATCGCCCCAACTGTATTCGTTGGTGTGGATACTACAAAATATATGGAATCATTTGAAGAAAACGTTACACTTCTAGGTAAAATCTTTGGTAAAGAAGACCAAGCAGCTAAAGAACTTGCAAGCGTTGAAGAAAATATTGACGCTTTGAAGGAAAAAGTTCCTGCTGATAAAAAAGGTTTAATCGTTCTTGCTAACGGTGGAAAAGTAAGTGCATACGGTCTTAACTCAAGATTCGGTATCATCCATGATGTATTCGGCGTTCCTGCTGTAGACGATAAATTAGAAGTATCAACACACGGTCAAAGCATTTCTTTCGAATACATTGCTGAAAAAAATCCGGACTACCTTTTCGTTATCGATAGAGATGCTGTAGTAGGTGATGGTACTGCTGCGAAAGAAACTGTGGAAAATGACATTGTGAAGAACACAAACGCTTATAAAGATGGCCACATCGTTTATCTTGACCCTAACTACTGGTACTTATCAGGTGGCGGATTAGAATCCGTTAATGAAATGGTTAATGAGATCTCTGAAGGCCTTAAGTAATTCATGAATCCCGAAATGCCTGTTCCCACTTTATGTGAGAACAGGCATTTTTTTATTGGCTGACACAATCGCAGAGGTGGAAACATACCTTTAAGAGATCAACGAAACAGAGTGCGTAAAATTATTTTTCTTCCTATTATAATGCTCCTCACGGAGTGCTCATGAAAACGAGTAAGATGGTGTGTATCTTACAATAAATCGAAATGAAAAAAATCTCATGCAGGTTACAAAATTATTTTTTTATGGAGAATGAATCATTTTCGAGGACAATCCGTATATATTAAGGAATGTCTTAAGGGAAATTGAAGAACCAGGAAAGAAGGAGAATGGTGTCGATAGAAGAAGATATCTTGTGGATGACATTAGCCCGCTCATAATCGTATGAGCCATCTCAAACCGTTACGAAGTGGGGGGAGGAGAATGGGTTTAGAATTTCATCGGGTGAAAACTGCAGTCGATTTAATGATGTCGAATGATCGGACAAGAAAAAAAGGAATTATAGTAAAGGGACGGCAAAATAATATGATGTGTTTTCCAAGACCTTCCGAAATTCCATTTACATATTTTGTAAAGTTGTGGTCTTTTCGTAAGGAGTCGTTTATAATGGTAAAGGCTTAGGAATTTGAAAACGGGATGGAAATATCATTCGTCATTGCCAGGAAACATGGGTTATATTTATTGGAATGTAACAGGAGCTTCCTATATATTTAAAGGTATAGGTATTCGAACTTTTTTAGATGGGGAATAATGACAGACGAGAAAAAACACGTGACATTTGAAAGTTTTGTGCATTCTTGACTATAGAAGCAAAAGAGTGCTATCATAAGGTTTGCGAATTTCCGTCTTCTGTAAGAAAGTAAAAGTTTACTATATACCACTAGTTTAATAGAGGTGAAAGCATGAAAAATTTCTTGAAAAAAGGCCAGCATTTATTTGTAAATAACATACTAGGCTTTTTTGTTGTTGCTATAGTCTTGTTTTGGATAAAGACCTACATTGGTTATCGAGTGGAATTCAATTTAGGCCTAGAGAATGGATTACAACAATTCTTACTTTTCATTAACCCAATTAGCTCGGCTATCTTGATTTTCGGCTTGGCATTATTGGTGAGGGGTAAAAAGTCGTTCAAATGGGTGATCAGGTTAAACCTATTGATGTCCTTATGGTTATTCTTTAATATCGTGTATTACCGTTCCTTTACGGATTTCATTACACTACCAACCTTGACGCAAGTGCAAAATGCCGGAGATTTGGGACCGAGTGTTTTAGCATTATTTAAATCTTATGACGTATTTTATTTCCTAGATACGGTTCTTTTAATGGTTCTATATAAATTCAAAGACGTTAAATTGGAAAACGTTAAAGTTAAACGTCGTACAATAGCATTGGTTTACCTTACTGGACTTGTGATTTTCGCTATCAATTTGGGACTGGCTGAAAAAGACCGCCCACAATTATTATCAAGAACATTTGATCGGAACTACATTGTTAAGTATCTTGGCATGTTCAACTATACTGTATACGATGCCGTTCAAAACACTAAAACGTATGCTCAGCGTGCAACGGCCAACAGCACGGATATTGCAGAAGTCGTCAACTACACAAAAGCGACAAGTGCAGAGCCGAATCCGGAATACTTCGGTAAAGCAAAAGGCAAGAACGTTATTTACTTGCATTTGGAATCAATGCAGAATTTCTTGATCGACTATAAGTTGAATGGAGAAGAGGTTACTCCTTTCCTAAATTCACTTGCACATAACGAGTCGGACTTCATGTACTTTGATAATTTCTTCCATCAGGTTGGTCAAGGAAAGACAGCGGATGCTGAATTCATGCTTGAGAATTCATTGTTCGGTTTACCACAGGGAGCAGCATTCACTACTCAATCGCAAAATACGTATCAAGCAGCACCGGCTATCCTAGGACAAAATGGATACACTTCCGCCGTGTTCCATGGTAACTATAAATCCTTCTGGAACCGGGATAAGATGTATAAGTCACTTGGATTCGATAATTTCTTTGATGCCGCACATTACAATATGGACAACAAAGATGAAGTGTTGAGTTATGGATTAATGGATAAGCCTTTCTTTAAAGAATCGATCCCTATGTTAGAAACGCTTCAACAGCCTTTCTATACAAAGTTCATAACTGTATCCCATCATTTCCCTTATGCCATGGACCAAGAGAAAACAACCATCGAAAAACATACAACAGGGGATGCATCAGTTGATAGTTATTTCCAAACAGCTCGTTATGCTGACGAAGCCCTTAAAGAATTCTTCGATTATCTGAAGGAATCAGGTTTGTATGATAACTCTGTCATCATCATGTATGGCGATCATTACGGTATCTCGGAAAACCATACAGATGCCATGTCAAAAGTGCTTGATAAAGAAGTGGGCACGTTTGAAAATGCACAGCTACAACGTGTACCATTATTAATTCACGTTCCAGGTGTTGAAGGTGGGGAAATGCACCAATACGGAGGTCAAATCGATCTTCTTCCAACCATGCTTCATTTACTCGGAATAGAATCCAATGATTATGTACAATTCGGTTCAGATCTATTGTCAAAAGATCATAATGAAATTGTACCTTTCCGGAATGGAGACTTCGTATCGCCAGAAGTTACTTCTATCAAAGGAAAATACTATGATTCGAAAACTGGGGAATTGGTCGAGGAAAATGAAGACATCCTCAACTCTAAATCGAGAGTGGAGACCATGCTCAATTTATCCGACAAAGTCGTGAATGGTGACTTGCTTCGTTTCTATTCACCGAAGGGCTTTGAACCAATCGATCCAGCAGATTACGATTATACGTACAAAGAAGATGAATCAAACCAGGTTGATCCTGATAAGAAATAATAATGAAAGAAAGCAGGGTGGGAAGCAAATGCTTCCCACCCTGCTTTTTTTTGTAGGTACGTTAAGACTTTGAAGTCATCATGGCAATGTACTTTTTGATTTCTTCGGGATTTCCGGCGTATTTTTCGGCACGCTGTTCATCTTTAAGTAGTTTATCTTTTGCCTTTTTTAAAATTTCCTCACCTTTTGACTGAGGGACGACGACTACTCCATCCATGTCCCCAATAACCAAGTCCCCTGGGTTTACGGTGACTCCACCACAGGAAATGGGCAAATTGGTCTCTCCCACTCCATATTTTCCACTTGAGGCAACGGTGGTGCCTTTGCTGAATACAGGGAAATCAAGTTCCTTAATAGCACCGAGATCACGTATCACTCCATCAACCACGAGTGCCCCAATTTGCATCGTCTTCATCATGCCAATGACGAAGTCACCAGCAATGGCCCGGTATGTATCTCCTTTACTGTCGACCACCAATATATCCCCTGGACGTGCCTCGCCGATTGCTTTTAACACGGCTGAGTTATCACCAACGGGTAATTGAACCGTATATGCCCGGCCGGCAAACCTATACCCTTCCTTTAAGGGCTTAATGCCTGAATCTACGTTGTTCATGCCCTCCATTGCATCTGAAATGGCCGTGGTAGGAATCTCTTTGAATTGTTGAATTAAATGATCCATATTCTTCATCCTCCTCATTTTAAAAAGACACCTTCATTATACATGTTATTTTAATTTTCTGATAACTAAATCCGGCTAGGTCCCAGAGGATTTCGCTAGTCGACCTGCTCACATTATTCCATTAGTAAAGCCCATCCTTATACAAGGATGGGCTTTATATATCAGTTGGAGACGAGTGATAATTGACCGTCTTCCATCTTATACACTTTATCGCAATATTGTAGCATGCGTTCATCATGGGTTACCATGATGGCTGCTTTCTTCCGTGACTTAACTTCTTTGGCGATAAGTTGGACGACTTCATGTCCTCGTTTGGAATCAAGGCTTGCAGTTGGTTCATCTGCAAGTATGATATTGGGTTGGTTCATGAAGGCTCTGGCGATGGCTGTCCGCTGGCGTTCTCCACCTGATAACTCGTTTGGAAACTTACTCATTTTACTTCCTAGACCTAAGTCAGTGAGTAGACTTTTAGCAAATGCTTTATCTTGCTTTGTGATCTTGCCTGCCATTTTTTTCACGACAAGCAATTGGTCAAGTACCGTTAAATACGGTATGAGGTTCGATGTTTGTAAGATAAAACCGATATCGTTCAAACGGACATTGGCCAGTTCTTTCGCATTGAGGCCACCTAGATCCTTACCATTCAGGCTGACTGCACCTGCAGAAGCTTGAAGGAGGGCTCCTGCTATGGAAAGGAAGGTACTTTTACCAGAACCGGATGGGCCAATGACGGCCACAAATTCCCCTTGTTCGACGGATAAAGAAACATCTTGAAGGGCCGCTATCTTATGGCCACCCTCTTCGTAAAATTTCGATACATGTTCAAGTTGTAATCCAGTCATTATTCTGCCCTCCCAATAGCTTGCAATGGATCGATTTTCGTGATTTTACGAACTGAAATCCATGAACTTACAACGGATATGATAAGTAAAATTATGCTGTAGATAATCACTAACTTCGTATCCAGTTCAAATGGCATGCCTGCTGGTAAGATAAGTGCCGTACCATATGTTAAGAGGATACCTACGATTATACTGATAAGTGATAATAGGAACACTTGGGAAACAATCGCTTTACCAAGGAACCCATTGCTTGCTCCAATCGCTTTCATGATGCCAAATTGGTTGGATTTTTGTAGCGTTAGTACATAGAAGAATACACCTAGGACGAAAGCTGAAATCGCAAGAAGGAAGACAAGCATCATAACGATTGTCCCATTTTCTTCCACGTAACCTGGCATACCTTGAACCGCTTGGGATTTAGTAACGATATCATAACCCTTGAATTCTTTATTTATGGAATCAACGTCAATATCTTTGCCTTGAAGCATAATGGCGTTAACAGGTTCATTGACTCCATTATCGGAACCAGGAGCCGCATAGTGAATGCTCCGCCACTTATCAAGTGTTGTAAAGACGGATGTCACATGGTTGTATGTTTGATTTTCTGTAAATCCAACAATCGTAACTTTCTCTGTCGTTCCTTCCAATTCCAAGGTATCGCCAAGCTTAAAGCCTTCTTCCTTGAATGAATCATTTACGACAACATCTTTGGGACGATCTTTAGATAGAGCATGTCCTTCGATGATTTCAGGCTCCAGGAAGCTACCGGGTTCTATCGCAAGCAAGGCGATATCCGTTTTTTCCTCCGTTGCGTCAGTATCCCCTTTTAAAACAGTTGCCATTGAATGTCCCATGGGAGATACAGCTTTGACTTCCGGGAATTCCTTCAGTTCATCTGCAAGATCTCCACTAAACATGGACCGTGTCATCGAGTTTCGGGATCCTTCTTCAAAGACTACATAATCGGCATCCATATTCTTGAAGGATGCGGCACTTAATGTAGAAAGTCCATTGCCAAGTCCTGAAAGGATGAAGACTAGCCAAGATATGAGCACTAGGATGATACCTATCATCATGAATCGGAATTTTCCGTGCTTGAGTTCCTTTAGTGCAAGATACATCGTAACACCTCTTTAGTTTTATAGTGATTAGTCAGTTATGACTATTACTCCTAAAGTATAGTACCGTCTGTATTAATAGTCAAATAGAAATTCCATGCAAACAAAAAACCCCACCGAGTAGGAAGTGCAGGCTACTTGGCAAGGGTTTAGACTATCATGTACTTTTCAGTTCTTTCAGCTGATCCTTAAGGGTGAGTACGGTGTTCTTGATGAATTCCGTTTCTGCTTCAAGCATGGCAATCTTATGAGCTACGGCAAAATCGACGCCATGTCCTGAACCGTGTACGGGAGTCTTTTTTAACACGGTAATCAGTTTCGCATTCTCTGTGAGCTTGTTTTCAAGAGCTGGAATGACATTTTCCAAGGGGAGGTGATCAATGAACATCAGGCCGATATCCCCGCTGAACTTTACACTTTCCGCAGAGGAGAGGTTTTGAATGAGCAGCTCGTAGAAATATTGTTTTCCCTTTTCATTAATGGAATACACTTTACGAGGTGGTCTGTTGCCTTCTTGCTCAGTGTGTACCTCAATGTAGCCTTGTTTACTTAATTTATCTAATGTTGCATAAGCGGTTGGCTTCTTCATATCTGTAATGGTACTTAAGTTTCTTTCTATGAATTCATTAATTTGGTAGCCATGTTGACTCTGGGCCATAAGTAATCCAAGTAAAATAAGTGATCGAGTATCCATAATGGGGCCCCTTTCCGATGGTATCTACTCTTATAGTAGCATGTTTTACATCAAATCTATAGCATGAGTTGGTCGATAAATGGATGAAGCGAGGCCCATAGTCTTTTCTGAAAAGAGACCAATAGACGAAGCGGGTCTACCGGGGATTGCATCATTCGGTGTTTCTGCCTCGCTTTGTTAATCCCAGGCTTATGAGAAATTACATGTGTACTGTTTTCTAGCGGGTATAATGGGTATAGTAGTGGAAAGAAGAGAAGAAGAAGGAGGAGGAAACGATACGTGATCATTGTATATATTAGTCTGGCCCTCTTTATTGGTTCGATTATTTATTTAGCATTTTTTGCTTTTAAGACATTTAAGGATTCTAAACCAACCATTGATAATGTAAATGAAACTGTTGCGCGCATGCAGGCGAAAACAGATCAGATTAAGTCGGAGACGGATCATCTTGCGGAGACACAGCAGGAAATCACAGAGGATGTTCAATATAAAAAAGAAGCGGTTCAGTATACGGTGGATGCCGCGAAGGAAACACCCCAACCATTTAAGAATATCTGGCATACCATTAAAGGCGATAAAGGGACAATGACAAGCAGAAGAAATGGGTAAGAAACGTTTGACCCCCATTAAATCGAAATGATATAGTACAGGTAATTGAAATGTTTCTAGGGTTCCGCGGTGCAAGGCCGGACTGGTCCGAGAGAGACGCGCAGGGAAAACTCTGCGTACACGGAGGGATAAAAGCCCGGGAGGTTATGTTTGTGACCTCCCGGGCTTATTCTGTATTGGAGGAAAATAAGATGGCTTGGATTCAACTCGTTATTGCTGGGTTATTTGAAGTGGTTTGGGCTACAAGTTTGAAATATACGGAAGGATTCACGAAATTATTTCCTTCGGTCATCACGATTGTAGGCATGATTATCAGTTTTTACTTTCTGTCCTCAGCAATAAAGACGCTACCGATGGGAACGGCGTATGCGATATGGACGGGAATTGGAGCAGTCGGCGCCGTATTGGTGGGCATCATTGCGTTTAACGAACCGAGGGATGCCATGCGCCTGGTCTTCGTTGGTTGTATTGTCGTGGGGATTCTCGGGTTGAAAATCACTTCTTCTGAATAACTCCTTCCCTCCTTGCAAATAGTAAGGGAAACCATATGTGAGGAGGGAAAAGATGAAAAAATACAAAGCGATAGTGACAAGCGTAATGGTGGCTTTATTCATTACAGGATGTTCCGCGAATGAAAATGAAGGAGCAAACGAAAACCTCGGGCTGAATCGGACCAATCAGGATAGAGATTTGAGTCAAACTGGTTATAATCCTACGACGGTGAACGATAGAACGGATACTAAAACTAACAATAATAATAATAACAACGACAACAACAACAACAACAACACTGGTCAAGGTAACAATCAGATGAGGGTAACTGAGAATATTGCTGACCGGGTCGAGGAATTGAAGCAAGTAAAAAGAGCAAGAGTTATCGTGATCGATAATGATGCATATGTGGGTGCCGTACTCAGAAAAGGGGAAGACTCCATTACCACGGAAGTGAAAAACAAAATTGAAGGTGCTGTAAGAAACAGTGATACTTCCATCCATGATGTTCATGTATCGACCAACCCCGATTTTGTAAAGAGGATGGATCAATACGTGAAAGATGTTAAAAGTGGAAAACCGGTTGAAGGGTTTACAGATGAGTTTCAGAATCTTGTACACAGGGTTTTCCCTAGTTAAACTAGCATATATCCATTCATGATCATCAAGGCTTGTCCGATTGATTTTCAGCTGAAGAGCTTGAAGATAAAGCGGGTGAGCCTTTTTTTAGGTGAAGAAAATATGTTATTGGTAATATTCTGAAGTTTCACTCTTTATAATAGAAAGATTATTGTATAATTATGTAAAGGTTAAGGAGGGAGTGGTAGGTATGGAAAAGACGTGGTGGAAAGAGTCGGTTGTTTATCAAGTGTACCCTCGTAGTTTTATGGATAGCAATGGAGATGGAATAGGTGACTTGAGAGGAATCTTACTCAAGCTTGATTACTTACAGGAGCTTGGTGTGGATGTAATCTGGCTTTCTCCCGTATACAAATCACCGAATGATGATAACGGGTATGATATTAGTGATTATCAGTCAATCATGACGGAATTCGGGACGATGGATGATTTTAATCGGCTTTTAAGTGCGGTCCATGAACGGGGAATGAAAATCATGATGGATCTCGTAGTGAATCATACGTCAGATGAACACCCATGGTTCCTGGCTTCCCGTTCCTCCGTGGATGACCCGAAGCGAGATTACTATATTTGGAGACCTGGTAAGGATGGAAAGGAACCGAATAATTGGGAGTCTGTCTTCAAAGGTTCGGCATGGAAATATGATGAGGGAACGGATGAATATTATCTACACTTATTTAGCCAAAAACAGCCCGATTTGAATTGGGAGAACCCTCAACTTCGTGAGGAAATCTATAGCATGATGAAGTGGTGGCTGGATAAAGGGGTTGATGGATTCCGGATGGATGTCATTAACTTTCTATCGAAGGACCAGCGATACATGGATGGAAACATTTTGGATGGAAAACAGCACGGCGATGGAAGTCCCTATTTCCTGAATGGACCCAGAATCCATGAGTTCTTGCAGGAAGTCAATCAACGCGTCCTTTCTGATTATGATGTGATGACAGTTGGAGAAATGCCCGGTGTTTCACCAGATGACGCGGTACTCTACACAGGGGAGGATCGTGGGGAATTACATATGGTCTTCCAATTTGAACATATGGATATAGGGGGAGGACCGGAAGGAAAATGGAATAATGAAAAATGGGATCTGAGCGATTTAAAAGGGATTCTCTCAAAATGGCAATATGGGTTGGAAGAGGTAGGTTGGAACAGTTTGTACTGGAATAACCATGACCAGCCAAGAGTTGTATCAAGATTCGGAGATGATGGGGAGTATCGGGTGGAAAGTGCGAAGATGCTTGCTGCTTGTCTTCATATGTTAAAGGGGACACCCTATATCTACCAGGGGGAAGAGCTGGGAATGACCAATATCGCTTTTGAAAGCATAGAAGAGTATCGTGATATAGAAACGATGAATTCCTATGAAGAATTAGTGAATACGTATGGATGGTCAAAAGAAAAGATGATGGCTGCCATTCATGCACGTAGTCGAGATAATGCGCGAACACCCATGCAGTGGAATGATGGACGGAATGCGGGATTCACGACAGGAACTCCATGGATCGGCGTGAATGCCAACTACCCGGAAATCAATGCAGAGAAGGCCTATAATGATCATCAATCCATTTTTCATTTTTATAAAAAGCTCATTCAATTACGTAAACAACATGACATTATCGTATATGGTCGTTTTGATTTACTTTGTCCGGATGATGAACAGATTTTTGCCTATACGAGGACGCTAGGTGAGGAAAAGGTGCTTGTGCTATGCAACTTTAAGGGACAAGAAGCGACTTTGACGATACCGACGGCGTTACATTCATTAAAGGCTACCCTGTTGATCGGCAATTATGAGCAGGAGGAAAGCGACACGGTCTCCAGTGAACCGTTGCGTCCATATGAATGCCGTGTCTACCTTTTGAAATAAGTAAGGACCTGAACTTCTCTGTTGAAGAGAGATTCAGGTCCTTTTTTTTATTTCACTTTTAGATCACATTCCTCAAGGGGAATGATTTTGGATTTATGTTTAATTTTATATCCGAGCCAGAGAACGAAGAACAAAAGAAGACCAATGTAGGAAACAAACATGGAGTTCCAATCAATTCCGTCCGTGCTGAAAGCTTGATAGCCTTGTCCAAGGATGATGAAGAGGCAAAGGACAAGCGCAAAAACCGGACCGAACGGAAAGGTTCTTGAACGGTATGGGAGGTCATTTAAATCCAGACCTTGAGCGATATAAGCTTTTCGGAATCGATAGTGGGCAAGGGCAATCCCGACCCATGTGACGAAACCAGCCATACCGGAAGCGTTCAGTAACCAAATATACACGACTCCATCCCCGAAGAAGGAAGCCAAGAAAGCAAGACATCCGACTAAAGAAGTCACGATAAGGGCATTTACAGGTACGCCTCTTTTATCAAGCTTGCCAAGGAACTTCGGTGCTTTTCCGTCACGTGCTAAATCCCATAGCATACGGGTTGATGCATACATGCCAGAGTTACCAGCTGAAAGTACGGATGTTAAAATGACTGCGTTCATGACAGCAGCGGCAAAGGCAAGGCCTGCGCGTTCAAAAACCAGCGTAAATGGACTGACGGCAACATCTTCACTTAGTAAACGTGCATCCGTGAAAGGAATGATCATTCCTATGACAAAGATTGCTAGGATATAGAATAAGATAATGCGCCAAAAAACGGATTTTATCGCCCTAGGGATGTTTTTCTCAGGATCTTCACTTTCTCCAGCGGTTACTCCAAGCAATTCCGTTCCTTGGAAGGAGAAGCCAGCTGCCATGAAGACTCCTAGAATGGTAAAGAAGCCTCCATTAAATGGCCCATCACCCATGGTGAAATTAGAAAAACCAATTGGATCATTTCCGCCCATGATACCAAAAATGATTAAAAAACCAGTAATTAAGAAGATAATGACGGTCACGATTTTAATCATTGCAAACCAATATTCGGCTTCGCCAAAGCCCTTAACGGACATATAGTTAATTAAGAACATGATGAGTAATGCAACGGCACTCCAAATGAATGATGGAGTATCCGGGAACCAAAATTTCATGATCAGGACAACGGCCGCCAATTCAGCTGCTATCGTGATGGCCCAGTTATACCAATAATTCCACCCAATCGCAAAACCGAAAGAGGGATCGACGAATTTGGATGCATAAACGCGGAACGAACCGGCAACTGGCATATAAGCAGCCATCTCGGCAAGGCTTGTCATTAAATAAAAAACCATGGCGCCAATTACCGCATAAGCAACTAATGCACCACCGGGGCCAGCCGTATGAATGGCACCACCACTCGCTAAAAATAGCCCGGTGCCGATTGTTCCACCTAGAGATATCATCATAAGGTGCCTAGCTTTCAGACTCCTTTTCAGTTCAGTAGGATTTGAATTTTGTTGTTGATTTTTCAATTGATGTTACACTCCTTTTTATGGGAAGGGGACGGAATATAAAAAAAACAGCAGTCGAAAAAGATCGACGGCTGTATATAGATACCCGTTTAATCCTTCCGAAGATAGCTCCCCACGTTTTATGAAAACGTGACAGTGATGTTCCTTTTCGAAAACATCGCCAGCCTAGAAATACAAGGAATATTTCTACACTTCGGCAACTTATCCTTTCAAACGGAGTCGTCAACTTTCCTGAATCTCGTCCGTGTTACTTTTATAAGTCGCAGCCTCTAACTCATCGGTAAATGAGGAAGTATTCAATTCGTACTGTTAATAACGCGAATTTTAAATGGTGACATACAGTTTGTGAGTCACTGAATGAAATTTGCTATATTAAAATTATAAAATATTCCTCTAGAGAGCGCAATGTTTATTTTTCAAGTATCTTTTTCCCTAATTAGACATGAATCAAACCATTTCGCGCTCAACTGGATAATATAGGTGAATAATAAAATCAAATAATTCTGATTATTAGACACTTTTTCGCGTTATAAGGCTGAAACCTAGCTTTACATGTTTGATCGTGGCAGGATCCTCAAAAAGGTCAACAGCCATTCTCCCAATCGAATCCAAGGGTAGGGATATAGTCGAGATATCCAGCATTTCGCTAATACTATCGTTATTGAAACCAAGGATGGCGACGTCTTCAGGTATCTTAACTCCCGCTTTTTGAGCGGAAATGATGAAGCCGGCTGCCGTATCATCGTTCGTTATAATGATGGCCTCCGGCTTATCCTGCATGGCGACCCATTCTTGAAAGGCTCTTTCTCCGTCTTTGATATAGTAACTGCCTTCAAACAGCCATTCCTCTTTACTGATAAAATGATGTTTTTTCATGCTATCTTGAAACGCTTTTATCCGAAGTGAACTATTCCTGCTCTTTTTTCGCCCAAGACTGTAGCCTATTTTCTTATATCCCTTGTTTACCAAGTAGTCGAGGGCTGAGGAAAAGGCGGCATAATGGTCGATGCTGATCGAAGAAAATTCAGACTGAGTTGTATCTTCACATAAGATAATCGGACCGTAGACATGATACTCCAAGAGCACTTTCATTTCTGAGATTCTAGAACAGACGATGATACCATCGAGTTGCTTCATTTGTAACATTTTCAGTGCTTGGATTTCTTTCTCTCTTTCATATTGTGTTTGGAAGATGACAATATGGTACCCAAGGACATTTGCTTGTTTATTAATTCCCTGGATGATTGCTCCGTAATAGGGGTGGTTGGTGTATGGAATGATGACGCCAATCAGATGAGTCTTGCCTTTCGAAAGATGTACGGCATTGATATTTCTCGTATAGTTCAATTGCTCGATGGCCTTTAGTACACTCTTTCTCTTTTCCTCACTTACATAAGGATGGTTATTCATCACGCGAGATACGGTCGTAATCGATACACCTGCATATTCAGCGATTTTTTTTATGTTCGTCATTAGATCACCATTTTTCGTTTTTTACAGTCTACCCTATGAAACCCATTTCAGAGCAAGAGAACGAAAGCATAACGGGAAAATTCCTTCATGAAGGGACTTGTTCTGGTATGGGTTTCATCCTTTAAGATTAATAAAAGTCTTGAAGGAGGGATGAAGATGTTAACGACTTTGCTTTGTTTGATCATGCTTTGTGGGATTGAGTTGGGGTTAGCTTACCTAGCAGTAAAATTACAAAAATGATTTAAAGCTTTGCTTCATAATAAAAAACGGAAATCGCCCATGACCCGAGATGAAGAAGTAAGAGAATACCTAGAACAGGGGCAACAGAGAGTTTTACGCCAAAAAATAATAAGAAGAAAAAGATATAGATCCCAAAAAGGGTGAAAAACCAGCTGGTTGCCCGTGCTTTAGTTCGGATGAGGTCAAATCGTTCATCCAATCCCCGTCGCTTGGCAGCGGCACGGCGACCTCCCCTTAATCCAGCCAGCCCTCCGATGATGCCAAGGGTACTTCCTAAAAAAGCCCACCAGTTAAAATCCATTACATTTCCTCCTCCTCAAATAGAAATATATCCTCAATGGTCAAATCGAACACTTTTGCCAGTTTGTAAGCAAGCTTGATGGATGGATCGAATCTTCCGGATTCTATAGAAATAATCGTCTGCCGGGATACGCCCGTTAGTTCGGATAGCTTTTCTTGTGTAAGTTGATGAGACTTGCGCAAATCCCGTAATTTGTTTTTCAACCCCTCCGGCTCCTTTCTTTAATGTAAAGCTCACTATACGTAAAGTATACTTTACAAAAGTTGTTTTGTATATATTTTCCTGCATTAAATTTCTTCAGTCCAACATTTAAAAATTTGCACTTTTTACGAATAATTGTGTATAGTATAAAATAAGTTGTATAGAGGAAACATTCTAGCGCGTAGGACAAAATATAACGGATTTTTTTTGGCCTAAATATTGCCCTTGGTAAACTTTTTTATATAGGGCTATAAATTGGAGGGGGATACATGAAGTTTTTGAAATGGGTTGGAAGCTTGCTTATGGCAGTGGTCATGATATCAGGATGTAGCAATGAACCATCGAATCACGTTCAAGGAAAGCTGAATGTAGTAGCTACGACGGGGATGATTGGGGACTTAGTCGAGAATATCGGCGGTGAACATGTGAAGGTCACAAGTTTAATGGGGCCGGGAGTCGACCCCCACCTATATAAGGCAACGCAGGGGGACGTGAAAACACTTGATTCAGCTGACATGATTTTTTATAACGGTGTGCACCTTGAAGGGAAAATGACGGATATCTTTGAAATGATGAGTAAGGAGAAACCGACGATTGCGGTGACGAAAGACTTTACGGGGGATCAGCTTCATAAGGTCAGTGAAACGGAACATGACCCGCATGTCTGGTTTGATGTAAAGCTTTGGATGGTGGCAGCGGAAGCCGTGAAGGAAGAGCTGATTGCAAATGACCCGGACCATGAAGCTAGTTATCTAGAAAATTATGAAGCCTATGTTATCCAGTTGAAGGAACTTGATGAATATGTCCATGAGGAGATAAATAAGATTCCGGAGAATCAGCGGGTCCTCGTCACGGCACATGATGCTTTTGGGTATTACGGCAAATCATATGGATTGGAAGTGAGAGGGCTTCAGGGGATGAATACTCTATCGGAATATGGTTCGAAGGATGTAACGGATATGCGTGAATATCTTGTGGAAAATGAAATCAAAGCCATTTTCGTGGAATCAAGCGTACCGAAAAAGGCTATCGAAGCGGTCATTCAGGGAGCTGAAAAGCAAGGCCATAGCGTGGAAATAGGCGGCGAGCTGTTCTCGGATGCAATGGGGGAAAAAGGCACGGAAGAAGGAACCTATATCGGAATGGTCCGGCATAATACCGATACGATCGTGAAGGCATTAAAATAGGAGGAAATGGGATGAATTATGCGTTGAAAGTCGAGAATCTGACGATAGCTTATCATAAAAAGCCGGTGGTTGAAGATGTAACATTCGAGGTTCCGGAAGGGAATCTGATTGGTATCATCGGTCCGAATGGGGCGGGGAAATCCACCCTGATCAAAGGGATTCTTGAATTGGTTCCAAGACTAGCCGGAAAAGTCACGATCCATGGTGCTTCTTATAAGTCCATGAGGAAAAGTATCGGTTATGTACCACAGCGAGAATCGGTAGATTGGGATTTCCCGACAAATGCACTCGATGTCGTGATGATGGGCCGGTATGGGCACCTAGGCTGGTTGAAGCGTCCCGGGAAGGCTGAACGAATGAAGGCGATGGAATGCCTGGGGAAAGTAGGGATGGTTGAGTATGCAGACCGTCAGATTAGTCAGCTTTCCGGCGGACAGCAGCAACGGATCTTCCTGGCACGGGCATTGGCGCAGGAAGCGGACATCTATTTCATGGATGAACCATTTGTGGGTGTTGATGCCGCAACGGAAAAGGCTATCATCCAGCTTTTGATGGAGTTGAAAGAAAAAGGGAAGACCGTTCTGGTTGTGCATCACGACTTGTCGACTGTGAAGGAATATTTCGACTGGACGATGTTGCTGAATAAAAAGGTGATGAAAATTGGCCCGACAGAAGAGGTCTTCATTCCTGAGTTTTTGCAGGAGACATATGGGGGACGGTTAGCGATCATATCGGATTCAGAGTCAGGTCTGCTATTAAAATGAGGTGTACACGATGAACGTACTGGATATACTGGCGGACCCCAATACAAGATGGATATTGCTAGGCACCATGTTCCTCGGCCTTAGCAGTGGTGTCATTGGAAGTTTTGCTTACTTGAGAAAACAATCCTTACTGGGTGACACGCTCGCTCATGCGGCATTGCCTGGGATTTGCGTCGCTTTCATACTAACAGGTGTGAAATCGACCTCCTTCTTCCTCATCGGAGCGGCCATTGCAGGTTTAGTGGCGGTTTTCCTGATTAGCATACTGACGAGATACAGTAAAATCAAACAGGATGCGGCACTAGGCATCATATTGACATCATTCTTTGGATTGGGAATCGTATTGCTCACCCAAATCCAGCAGAGTGAATATGGAAACCAAAGTGGACTGGACACTTTTCTGTTCGGGCAAACGGCATCGATGGTGATGTCGGATGTGTATATGATGATGGCCGTTTCCTTTATACTCATTTTCACTTGTACGTTATTTTTCAAGGAATTTAAGCTATTGTCCTTCGATTCTGGATTTGCCAAAGGGATGGGTTTACCGGTCGTATTCCTCGACTATTTCATCATGATGCTGATAGTGGCGGCTGTCGTCATCGGCATTCAGGCGGTAGGGGTCGTATTGATGGCATCCTTGCTGATTACGCCCGCCGTTTCTGCCAGGTACTGGACGGAGCGCCTGCATATCATGGTCATCCTCTCTGGAATTTTCGGGTTGCTGAGCGGGGTGTCCGGAACAGTCATCAGCACGTCGGTCAATAACCTGCCAACAGGCCCCTTGATTGTTTTATCGGCCACGGTCTGGTTTTTCCTCTCCATGCTTTTTGCCCCTAAACGTGGAGTCATCTCCAAGACGTGGAGAAGGATTTCGGCAAAAAAGATTTATGTACATGAACAGGAAAAAAGGAAAGGAAGCCATTCAGCATGAACGATTTTTGGATTATCTTAGTCGGGGCGCTTGTAGCGAGTTCCTGCAGTGTACTGGGGTGTTTTTTAATAGTAAGGAAGATGACCTTGATTGGCGATGCCATCAGTCACTCGGTTTTACCCGGCATCGTATTGGCGTTTTTAATAACGGGGTCACGTGATTCGATTCCCATGCTGATTGGGGCTGCAGCACTCGGTTTACTTACTGTATTCTTGATCCAGCTATTCCAAACATCCGGGGTTCAATCCGACGCAGCGATAGGCATCGTGTTCACTTCCCTATTCGCAGTAGGGATTGTATTGGTCAGTTTGTATACACAGCAAATCGATTTTGATCTGGATCATGTCCTGTATGGCGAAATTGCATATACCCCATGGAATATGATGTCAATCGGTGGGGTTGAGGCAGGGCCAAGGGCCGTTTGGATTGTAGGAAGTTGTTTCATGATCAATCTTCTCTTACTTTTCCTATTCTTCAAGCAATTTAAGCTGGTTTCCTTCGATCCCGCACTTGCTGCAGCGATGGGCATACCGGTTATATTTTTTCACTATTTACTGATGGGTCTCGTTTCGATGACAACTGTGGCGTCGTTTGATAGTGTCGGTTCGATTTTGGTGGTGGGGATGCTCATTATACCTGCT
This sequence comes from Peribacillus suis, assembly GCF_059384845.1. Lineage (NCBI taxonomy): Bacteria > Bacillati > Bacillota > Bacilli > Caryophanales > Bacillaceae > Peribacillus > Peribacillus suis. The sequence goes on along the minus strand of NZ_CM182019.1, from coordinate 3,791,270 downwards.
GCAACGGCCTATTTGCTTTCGGACCGATTAAGTTGGATGATTGTCGTCAGCATCGGGGTCGGGATCTTGAGCTCGGTCATTGGGTATTATTCAGCAACTTTTCTTGATGCTTCCATCTCAGGGTGCATGGTTGGTTCAGCCGCTTTCTTATTCGGCTTGGCTTTCCTTTTTTCACCGATCAACGGGGTGGCCACTAGGTTTATAAAACGAAGAAGGGCAAGGGAAACCCATTTATAGTACATTCCACTTAGAGGCTGCATGATTTTCACTTCATGTGGCCTTTTTGCCATCAAACTATCCTTAGATATAGTTGTGATTTTCTTTGTTTAAAGTATAATGAGTAAGTGTAATTTAAAGAAGCAGGAACCTTTTTAAGGGAGAGTTCATTATGGAAGAACAAAATAAATTTTCATCGCGAATAGATTTTTCTTTGGTCACGATATTATTGTTGTTATGTATTGGTAGTTGTTTGGCCATATACAGTGCGCAGACTACTGGACAATATGAAGAAAACTTCTTAATAAAACAAATATTTTGGTATGCGGTAGGAGTCGGGATTGTTCTCGGAATCATTACGCTGGATTCAGATCAGTTGAAGAAGATATCTTGGTATGCATATGGGTTCGGATTATTGCTATTGTTATTATTGCTTGTCATGCCGGATTCCATCGCGCCCGTCCGTAATGGTGCGAAAAGTTGGTTCATCATTAAACCACTTGGATCGATACAGCCCTCGGAATTCATGAAGGTTTTTCTCATTTTGGCCTTGGCGAATGTCATTTCGAATCATCATCTTAAGAATACGTTGAAAACGATTCAAACCGATCTCTGGCTCCTTGTTAAAATTGGTCTTGTTACGGGAGCTCCGTTGCTGTTAATCATGCAACAGCCGGATTTAGGTACATCGCTTGTTTTAATGTCAATCATGATCGGAATGATCTTCATTTCTGGGATTTCATGGAAGATCCTGCTTCCAATCGTGACAGCCGGTATCGTTGCCATTTCCACCGTCATGTATTTCGTACTCTGGCATCCGGAATTGCTTGAGAAAATAGGTGTGAAAACGTATCAGTTCGGCCGTATTTATTCATGGCTGGATCCTTATAACTATGCAAGTTCGGAAGGGTATCATTTGACGAAATCCTTGCTAGCCATAGGGTCGGGGCAGACCACGGGCAAGGGCATAGGGTCAAGGGAAGTATATTTACCGGAAAGTCATTCGGATTTCATCTTTAGTATCATCGGGGAAGAATTCGGCTTCATCGGTTCCAGTATCATTATCTCCTTGTTCTTCTTATTGGTGTACCATATTACAAAAACCGGCATGGAAACGCGAAATAATTTCTATACATATATTTGCGTGGGCATCATCAGCATGTTAACGTTTCACGTGTTCCAAAATATCGGAATGACGGTCGGCGTATTACCGATCACCGGGATTCCGCTTCCGTTCATCAGCTATGGGGGAAGCTCGCTCATGGGGAATATGATGGCCATGGGCTTGATATTCAGCATAAGGTATCACTATAAAAAGTACATGTTTTCGACGGATATATAAAAAACGCCGGCCATTCACCATGGTCGGCGTTTTTTTATAGTTATTGAAGCTTTGAACCAGAGGGAAATTGATCTTTATAGCCAGAGAACTGTTGGTAGGACTGGCCTAAACTATCAGCTTGTGCCTTTTCCAAGCCATACCATCCTTTTTCGAACATCAGGTTATAAAGCTCCCGTTGCATTTCCTGGGTTTCTTTTGAGACCGAGAAAATATCTTGAAATAAAGCTTGGTTACTCATCTCATGGAGGGCAACTGAATAAGAGTTACAGAAATACTTCTCTGTTGCCAACATGTCATTTGTAAAATCACGGTCATTCATTTCTGGCGTCTTGGCAATGGTTGATTCGGGATTTTGAACCTTGTTTTGATTAGGCATCAAGAAACCTCCTTTACTGGAATTGTTGTTGGTTTTGCTGTTGGCTTGGATTTAAGTGGGACAAGATGGTGTCGTAATGACGTTGATGCATCTGTCCACAGCGGGTTAAAGCATCTATGATTTGAGGATCTTTACATTGTTTCGCGTAAAAGTGTGCCTTTTTAATCGCAATCAAGTTCCAGGAAAGCATATCGGTAAGGTACATGCTATCTTTTACGGATACCATTTCGGGTGGCTGTTTCATGAAGCCGGTCGTTTGTTGCTGGTTGTTCATCGAGTTTTGTTGTTCCATCATCTTACCTCCTTCATTGTGGTCTGAACGAGATTAATTTCCCCTGTTTTTCATTTTATATTCGAGAAGGGCAAGACACTGAATATACATGAAGGATATAAGGGCCTACCCTGACGTCTATTTTGCCAAACGGATTTGGAGGGAACGCAGATGGAACTAATGAGGACTTTCTTTCTCTACCTATCGAAGAATAAACCATTAATTAAGGCTGCGCGGAGATATGGATTGCGTTTTGGGGCAGCCCGCTTTGTTGCCGGAGAAACTTTGGATGAAGCGACTAAGGTCATTGCGGAACTAAATCGAAAAGGGTTATCTGTGACGATAGATTACCTAGGTGAATTCATAGATCATGAGCAGGAAGCAGAAGAGATGGCAAACCAGTGCATCGATGCGATTCGAGCCATTGCCGAGCATGGTCTCGATTCCCAGTTATCCTTGAAGCTGACGTCCATGGGTTTGGATATCTCGGAGCATGTTGTCATGAAGAATATGAAAAGGATATTAGAAGAAGCGAAAGCCGCTCGGGTATTCGTTACGCTGGACATGGAAGATTTTCCGCGCTGTCAGCCAACATTAGAAGTGTTCAAAAAACTAAAAGCTGAATATAATGATCTTGGAACGGTTATACAAGCATATCTTTATCGAACGGAGAAAGATCTTGACGAGTTGAATCCATTCCAACCGAATCTCCGACTGGTTAAGGGAGCTTATAAAGAGCCAAGGGAAGTAGCCTTTCCAGAAAAAGAGAAGGTGGATGCAAACTTCAAGAAAATCATTAAAAAGCATTTGCTGAATGGGAATTATACGGCTGTCGCGACCCATGATGATAAAATCATTGATTATACGAAAAACCTCGCCAAGGAACATGGCATCCGCACGGATCAGTTCGAATTTCAAATGTTATTCGGCATCCGTAATGAAAAGCAATTGGAATTAGCAAAAGAGGGGTATAAGGTTAGGGTGTATGTTCCATATGGAACGGATTGGTACGGATACTTCATGCGCCGCCTAGCGGAGAGGCCAGCCAATGTTGCATTCGTCTTAAAGGGGATATGGAAAAGGTAGCAGAAGTAAGAGCCGGCCCGGATAAGGGACGGCTACCCTACTTTGGGATCTATTTTTTATATTGATTGTTCTGGCTGTTCACCTTATTCTTTCCGTTGTTACGTTCACCGCCAGGACCGGCGTTCCCTTTCACGCTTGCGGCACTTACGGCTCCTTTGGAAGGATTATCTTTATGCTTCATGAGTATACGTCACCTCCTGTTCGTTATTTTCTTCTAAAGAGTGAAAACTAACCAGGGGTTTTACGATAAAAATATTTAATTTTTCCTGTTTAATCATTGCAGAATTTCCAATTTTATTCTATATTAGTAATAAGAATAAATATTCAAAAATTTTTTGAGACAAAAATGAATGAGCATTCATTCAATACATTGTGTAAGGGGGATATGAACTTGGTTCGACAAATACGAAAGGCTGCTGTTCTAGGGTCAGGAGTTATGGGATCAGGGATTGCTGCACACCTTGCTAACATCGGCATTCCGACTTTATTATTGGATATTGTACCTCGTGAACTTACGGAGGACGAGAAGAAAAAAGGTCTTACTTTAGAAAATAAACAAGTACGTAACCGCATAAGTCAGACTGCGATTACTAAACTTCTAAAACAAAAACCAGCTCCGTTATCGGCAAAAGGCAATCTGGCCTTGATTGAAGCGGGGAACCTGGAAGATGATATAAGCCGTTTAAATGAAGTGGATTGGGTAATTGAAGTGGTCGTGGAGAGACTTGATGTGAAGCAGAGTGTATTTGCTCAGGTTGATAAATACCGTAAACCGGGCAGCATCATTTCTTCCAATACATCAGGTATATCAATTGAGGCGATGGCCGAGGGACGTTCCGAAGATTTCCAAAAGCATTTCTTGGGAACCCACTTTTTCAATCCGCCACGCTATTTGAAACTTTTAGAAGTCATTCCTACGAAAGCCACTGCTCCTGAAGTGCTTGAATATATGAAGGAATTTGGTGAAGACGTTCTTGGTAAAGGCGTGGTCGAAGCCAAAGATACACCGAATTTCATCGCCAACCGCATCGGTACGTATGGGCTGCTTGTTACCCTTCGTGAAATGCAAAAAGGCGGCTACAGCGTGGGTGAAGTGGATTCTGTAACAGGTCCATTGATTGGCAGGGCGACGAGCGCAACATTCCGTACGCTTGATGTAGTGGGTCTTGATACTTTTGCACATGTTGCGAAGAACGTATTTGACCAGGTTGAAGGAGAGGAAAGGGAAGTTTTCCGCATTCCTGACTTCATGAATAAAATGCTTGAAAACGGTTGGCTTGGAAGCAAATCCGGACAAGGATTTTTCCTGAAAAAAGGCAAGGAAATCCTTGAACTGAATCCTGAGACACTTGAATACGAACCACGGAAAAAACTGAAAACGCCTTCTATGGAAATGGCCAAACAGGCAAAAGGTCTTTCTAATAAAATGAAAGCGCTTGTTTATAGTGATGACCGTGCTGGCCACCTGCTTTGGAATGTGTTGAATCCAGCCCTTGTGTATTCCGCACAACTGCTAGGGGACATTGCTGACGATATTGTGGCAATTGACCAGGCAATGAAATGGGGCTTCGGTTGGTCTACTGGACCTTTCGAAACATGGGATGCAATTGGTGTCGAAAAATCAGTGGCTCGCCTAGAACAAGAAGGTGTCACTGTTCCTCAATGGGTGAAGGAAATGCTGGATAAAGGCATCACTTCATTCTATAAAGAAGAAAATGGTGTAGTTTCCTACTACCACAATGGTGAATACAAGGAACTTCTTGAGAATCCAAAGGTGATCAACCTGAAAGCGATCAAGAAGCAAAAAGGCGTAATCAAGAAAAACAGTGGGGCAAGTTTGATTGATATTGGCGACGGAGTCTTACTTCTGGAGTTCACGTCACCGAACAATGCCATTGGTCTTGATATCATGCAGATGATCAATGCAGCCGTTGACGAGGCCGAAGCAAATTATAAAGGCCTGGTCATTGGAAACCAAGGCAAAAACTTCTGTGTAGGCGCCAATATCGCCATGATGTTGATGGAAGCCCAGGATGACAATATATTCGAATTGGATATGGTAATCAGCCAATTCCAAAAAGCAATGTTGAAAATTAAATATAGTGCGGTCCCTGTCGTCGTAGCGCCATTCAATATGACGTTAGGCGGAGGTGCAGAAGTTTCCCTTCCTGCCGCGCGCATTCAGGCGACTACCGAAACGTATATGGGCCTAGTGGAAGCTGGCGTTGGCTTGATACCTGGTGGCGGCGGAACAAAAGAGCTTTATGTGAAAACATTGAAGAGCATGCCAAAAGGCGTCGACTTTGATTTGCAGAAGGTAGCGAATCGGGTATTTGAAACGGTTGCCATGGCGAAGGTTTCTACTTCTGCGGAAGAGGCGCGCGAAAATAATTTCCTTGGTGCTTCCGATCGAATCAGTGTGAATTCCGACCATCAGTTATATGATGCGAAGCAGTCAGTCATTTCAATGTATGACCAAGGTTACACAGCACCAACCCGCACGAAAATCCCTGTGGTTGGTGAGACAGGTTATGCAGCACTTCTTTTAGGTGCAGAATCGATGCGTCTTTCAGGCTTCCTATCCGAGCATGACCTTGTCATCGCTAAAGAGCTTGCGTATGTCCTGGCTGGTGGGAAACTTCCATTCGGTACAGAAGTAGATGAACAGTATATCCTGGACCTAGAAAAACAAGCTTTCTTAAAATTGATTTCAACACCGAAATCACAACAAAGGATGCAACACATGCTTGTTAAGGGAAAACCACTTCGTAACTAATTGATCGTCCAAAGATAGAGTCAAGTAATCAAAGTTCAATAGGTTGATAGCTTAAAAATGAAGTAAGGGGGATCCTCATGAAAGAAGCAGTAATAGTAGCTGGAGCAAGGACTCCGGTAGGAAGAGCAAAAAAAGGTTCTCTTGCTAACGTTCGTCCAGATGATTTAGGGGCTCTTGTGGTGAAGGAAACGTTAAAGCGTGCTGGAAATTATGAAGGCAATATCGATGATTTGATCATCGGCTGTGCGATGCCAGAGGCAGAGCAAGGCCTGAATATGGCAAGGAATATCGGGGCATTGGCGGGCTTGCCATACACGGTGCCGGCCATTACCATCAATCGTTACTGTTCGAGTGGTTTGCAAAGCATTGCATATGGAGCGGAAAGAATCATGCTCGGCCAAAGCGATACGGTCATCGCGGGTGGTGCAGAATCTATGAGTCTAGTGCCAATGATGGGCCATGTTACCCGTCCGAATGCAAATCTTGCTGAAACGGCGCCTGAGTATTACATGGGCATGGGCCACACAGCAGAAGCTGTAGCGAATAAATATGGGATTTCCCGTGAAGACCAAGATGCGTTTGCTGTACGTAGCCATCAAAGAGCGGCGAAGGCCATTGCAGAAGGAAAATTTTCTGATGAGATCGTTCCGGTAGACGTAACGCTCCGTTCTGTAGGCCCGGATTTGAAATTACAGGAAAAGAAATTTCAATTCACTCAAGATGAAGGTGTCCGTGAGGGAACGACGGTCGAAGTCCTTAAAAAGCTAAGACCGGCCTTTTCCGTAACTGGATCCGTTACCGCAGGAAATTCATCGCAAACAAGTGATGGAGCTGCTGCCGTCATGGTCATGGAGGGAGAGAAAGCTTCCTCTTTAGGCATGAAGCCAATCGGTAAGTTCCGTTCCTTTGCTGTAGCGGGAGTTCCGCCAGAAATCATGGGGATCGGCCCAATCGCTGCGATTCCTAAAGCATTAAAACTTGCAGGGCTTGAGCTATCTGATATCGGTTTGTTCGAATTGAATGAGGCGTTCGCTTCTCAATCCATTCAAATCATCCGGGAGCTTGGTTTGAACGAAGAGATTGTCAACGTCAATGGAGGGGCGATTGCCCTTGGTCATCCACTTGGTTGTTCGGGTGCCAAATTGACCCTAAGCCTGCTTCATGAAATGAAACGCAGGAACCAACAATTCGGAGTCGTCACAATGTGTATCGGCGGCGGCATGGGTGCTGCCGGAGTATTCGAATTATTAGCATAGAACCTTTTGCCCGGATGCAGGTGCGTCATGTATCCGGGCCTTCAATGAAACTTACCATAATGAAACTTACCATATAGGAGGAATTTTCATGTCCAATCAAACAACAGATAACTTGATTAAAGGTGGAGCATTTTTAGTCGAAGATATTACGTATGATCAAGTGTTTACACCAGAGGATTATTCTGATGAGCACAAAATGATTGCCAAAACTTCTGAAGATTTCGTAATGAATGAGGTCCTTCCACAAGTTGAACATCTTGAAAACCATGAATTTGACCGTTCTGTAAAATTGCTGAAGCATGCTGGGGAAATTGGCTTACTAGGTGCTGACGTACCAGAAGAGTATAGCGGTCTTGGCCTTGATAAAATCAGCTCCGCTTTAATTACGGAAAAAATGGCACTAGCTGGCGGATTCGGAATTACGCACGGTGCACACGTAGGGATCGGTTCATTACCTATCGTATTATTCGGTAATGAAGAGCAAAAACAAAAGTACCTTCCACTACTTGCAACAGGTGAAAAAATTGCGGCATACGCTTTAACTGAACCGAGCTCGGGATCTGATGCACTGGGTGCGAAAACGACGGCGAAATTAAATGCAGAAGGCACTCATTATATTTTAAATGGAGAAAAACAATGGATCACGAATGCAGGATTTGCAGATGTATTCTGTGTTTACGCTAAGATCGATGGCGAACAGTTTTCCGCTTTCATCGTAGAACGTGAATATCCTGGTGTCTCTACAGGTGCCGAAGAAAAGAAAATGGGCATTAAGAGTTCTTCTACACGTACTTTGATCCTTGAAGATGTAGCCGTTCCGGTTGAGAACCTTCTAGGTGTCGCTGGTAAAGGTCATGTCATTGCCTTCAATATCTTGAACATTGGACGTTATAAATTGGGAGTCGGTGCAGTAGGTGGTTCAAAACGCGCCCTTGAACTGACAGCTGCTTATACAAATCAGCGTCAACAATTCAAAACGAAAATTTCCGACTTTAACTTAACGAAAGAAAAATTAGCGACGATGGCTTCTAAGATTTATGCGGCAGAAAGCTCTGTATACCGTACGGTCGGCCTTTATGACCAAAGACAAAGCAAACTGACTGATGAGCAAGTAAAAGATGGCAAGTCCATGGCAGCAGCCGTTGCTGAATATGCAATCGAGTGTTCATTGAATAAATTCTTCGCTTCGGAAGTGTTGGATTATGTAACGGATGAAGGGGTACAGCTTCATGGCGGTTACGGCTTCATGCAAGAATATGAAATCGAGAAAGCGTACCGTGACTCTCGTATTAACCGTATCTTTGAAGGAACAAATGAAATTAACCGTTTGCTCGTTCCAGGCACATTCCTGAAAAAAGCCCTTAAAGGTGAACTTCCACTTCTTCAAAAAGCTCAAGGCCTACAAGAAGAGTTAATGATGATGATGCCGGAAGAACCAGGCGACGAGCCATTGGCACAAGAAAAAATGCTAGTTAGAAATGCTAAGAAAATTGGCATTCTGGCTGCAGGTCTTGCTGCACAAAAATTCGGTAAAAAACTTGATCAAGAACAAGAAATCCTTTCAAATATTGCGGATATCGTATCTCTTGCCTATGCTGCTGAATCCGTGGTCTTACGTACGGAAAAAGCAATCGCGACTACGGGTCTAGAAAAGAACCAACAAAAAGTGCTTTACACTGAAATCTTCGTTCAAGAAGCTTTCAATGAAATCGAACAACATGCGAAAGAAACGTTGATTGCTGTTGAAACTGGCGATACACTTCGCATCATGCTTTCTTCACTACGCAAGTTGACTAGACATAACCCAATCAATGTCATTGCGAAAAAACGCGAAGCTTCCGTCAAAGTAATCGAAAATGAAAAATACGCACTTTAAGCATTAAAGTCCACAATAAAGGGAATGCCCGTCTTGGGTATTTCCTTTATTTTTTTGTGGGATTTTCATAGAGATGCAAAGAGAGTCTTTCGTTGTATTGCCCCAAAAAAACGGGTATTCTAAGGGTAGGTGGTGAAACGATGGGCTTAACTTTATACTGGTACCCAAAATGCGGCACATGCCGTAATGCAAAGAAGTGGCTGGACCGTCATGAATTGCAATATGAAGCGATTCATCTCGTGGAAAATCCCCCTTCTCGGGCAGAAATTGAACAGTTATATAAAAATAGTGGATTAGAGTTGAAGAAGTTTTTCAATACGAGCGGGCAAAAATACCGCGAGCTTGGTTTAAAAGACAAACTGAAAGAAGCTTCAGAGAACGAGATGCTCGATATATTGGCTACGGATGGCATGCTTTTGAAAAGGCCGATTGTTACGGACGGTTCAAAGGTGACAGTAGGTTTCAAAGAAGAACAATTCGATGAGACCTGGAGCTAAGACTTTACAAAACATTTGGATAATTCCTTATCATGACAAAGAATCTACCTTATAATGTAATAGATAAAATATAAGCTGTAATATGGAGGGAATTAATATGTCAACGCCAAAAGAACTTCGTTATACAAAAGAACATGAATGGGTCAAAACGGAAGAGGGTACAGTACGAATAGGGATTACTGAATTCGCTCAGTCGGAACTTGGGGACATCGTTTTTGTTGAACTTCCAGAGATTGGATCTGAACTGAAAGCGAACGAGCCCTTTGGCAGTGTAGAATCCGTTAAAACGGTATCTGAACTTTATGCTCCGATTAGCGGCAAGGTCGTTGAAATCAATGAAGAGTTAAATGACAATCCTGAATTCGTTAATGAATCTCCGTTTGAAAAAGCATGGATGATCGTCCTTGAACCATCAGACAGCAGTGAAGTTGAAAAACTGATGAGTGCAAACGAATATGATAGCCTGATAAACGGGTAAGTAAGGTGAGGGGGGAGGCTTTAATTAAGCCTGCTCTTTTTCAATTTGAGTGGAGACGGGGTGATGAGATGGAATGGGATGTACCCGATAAAGTGATTATGGTTGAAGGCCTTTCAGACAAGCGCAAAGTGGCATCCGTTCTGGACGAAGAAGTGGAAATCAGATGTACCAATGGCACCATTTCTTTAACGAAGTTGGATGAAATGGTGGATGAATTGATAGGCAGGGACGTTTACATCCTTTTTGACGCAGATGAGTCAGGGGAAAAGCTAAGGAAACAATTTCGTCGGGAACTGCCGGAAGCAAGGCATTTGTACATAGATAGGATGTACAAGGAAGTCGAGGATACCCCAGAACATCACATCGCTTCCGTGCTACTAACTGCAAATATGAAAGTGAAAACTAAATTTACAAGTAAAAGGATGGAAGAGTAACTGATGGAGGAATGGAAAGAAGAAGACTTTAAGCAAGCTGTTGATCAAGGGAACACTTTTAGCTTATATCTATACACACCTTTGTGTGGAACCTGCCAGGTGGCTTCAAGAATGCTTTCCATAACACTAGAGCTGTTCCCGGAAATGAAGGCTGGAAAAATGAACATGAATTATGTCCAGACATTGGCTGAACGATATGAAATTGAGAGCGTACCTTGTCTTTTGCTTTTTGAAAAAGGAAAGATGACAAAAAAAATATATGCCTTTCAGTCTGTTCCTTATTTGTATGGATTGCTGAAAGAGATAAGCTAAAAGCCGATCCTACATGGATTGGTTTTTTTGTTAAAGTCATGGGGGGGAAATAGCATTCGTATTAATGATTGAATATTCTAATAACTAATTGACTACCTGCTACTAAAGTGCTATATTTTGTATGAAGTACATACGTTATAGACGCATCATACACGAGGATGGAATGTCTGCCATTTACAAAACGCGCTTATCCAGGCGACATCGTTCAATAGGGAAATTTCTATGGACGGTGGCGGGAAGTTCCGACTTCTTCATATTATAAGGTTCCTTGCATATAACAAGAGAAGAGGCAATATCGCTTTAATCCCTACTAAAACAATGGAAGAAGGGGAGAATATAATGACAGAAAAAAATTACCGCTTTGAGACGTTGAGTGTGCATGGCGGTTTAAAAGTCGACGAAACGGGTGCCCGCGCCGTGCCCATTTATCAAAGTAATGCTTATTTGTTCAAAGATACAGATCATGCAGCGAATCTGTTTGGATTAAAAGAGAATGGCTATATCTATACGAGGCTTCACAATCCCACTGTCAGTGTCTTTGAAGAAAGAATGGCCCTGTTAGAAGGGGGAATCGGTGGATTGGCAGTTGCAAGCGGCATGGCCGCTATATCCCTTTCCATCCTTAATATCGCTGGTATGGGGGATGAAATCGTTTCTGCTTCAACACTGTACGGCGGGACCTATAATTTATTTGAAAATACACTCCCTAAATACGGAATCAAAGTGAAATTCGTCTCACCTGATGATCCGGAAAATTTCAAACGGGCAATCACTCCACGAACGAAGGCCATATTTGCCGAAACAATCGGCAACCCAAGCTTAAGGGTTCTTGATATCGAAAAAGTGGCGGAAATAGCCCACGAAGCAGGGATACCTCTTATCATCGATAACACTTTCGCAACGCCGTATCTGTGCCGACCAATAGACTTTGGGGCGGATATTGTCATCCATTCAGCTACAAAGTGGCTATTGGGTAACGGTACGACATTAGGGGGAGTCATCATCGACGGTGGTAAATTCGATTGGAATTCGCCTAATTATCCAGGCTTTACGGAACCTGACCCTAGTTATCATGGACTTGTCTATTCCGAAGCGGTAGGGCCTGCTGCCTTTATCACGAAAGCGCGTGTGCAATTGCTTCGGGATTTGGGACCGACGTTAAGTGCTCAAAGTGCATTCCAGTTCACGCTTGGCCTGGAAACGCTCCATGTCAGGATGAAGGAACACCTGTTGAATACGAGGACAGTCATTCAATACTTGGAGAACCATCCGGCAGTCTCATGGGTTTCTTATCCGGGTAACGATGATCATCCCGATAAAGCCCTTGTGGATAAATATTTGCCTAAGGGAGCCGGATCTGTGGTGACGTTTGGAATTAAGGGTGGACGTGAAGCAGGTTCCACACTCATCAATTCGGTAGAGTTATGGTCGCATGTCGCCAATGTCGGGGATGCTAAAAGCCTAATCATCCACCCAGCAAGTACAACTCACCAGCAATTGAATGATGCAGGACTGGTCAAGGCCGGTGTCAGCGCCGACCAGGTTCGCCTTTCAATCGGTATTGAAAATGTAGACGATTTACTTGAAGATCTAGAGCAAGCGATTGAAAAAGCGACGAATATCGTGTCAGTGAATTCTCAAAGAGTTTAATGGAGAAACAGGTACACCCTAGGATTTTACATTGCACTCCTTTTTTATCTGTGTTAAAATTTCAGACATAGTAAAGTGAATGTTAAGACAAAAAAGAATAGTCCATATATAGCTCTTATCAAGAGAGGTGGAGGGATGTGCCCGTTGAAACCCGGCAACCGACAAGGATTTTCCTTGGAAAGGTGCCAATTCACACAAAGCGTAGAGGCTTTGGGAGATGAGAGGAAGGCCTGCTTTTCCCTGCCTTTCTGCTCATGCAGAAGGGCTTTTTCTATTTTCTTTGAATCATAGAGGATAGATTCATCAGGAGGCCATAAAAATAAATCGACTAAATTCATAGGCTTAATTGGATAAAGAGGTGAGCATACATGATTACATTGTCAAACGTCAGTAAACTTTTTCGAACAGGAAAAGGAAATAGCGAAACGATTCATGCCGTGAATAGTGTGAATTTAGAAATAAATAAAGGCGAGATTTTCGGAGTCATCGGATACAGTGGGGCTGGCAAGAGTACGCTCATACGTATGCTGAATGGGTTGGAACGGCCTACTGAGGGCTCCGTGAACGTTGCGGGAAATGAAGTTTCAACAATTAAAGGGTCTAAGCTTCGTAAAGCCCGTCAAGAGATTAGCATGATTTTTCAGCATTTTAATCTCTTGTGGTCAAGGACCGTTCAAGAAAATATATCCTTTCCTCTGGAAATTGCGGGCATCTCCAAGCAAGAACGCATCAAGCGCGTCAATGAACTCATTAAGTTAGTTGGATTGGAAGGAAGAGAAAAAGCGTATCCATCGCAGCTAAGTGGTGGACAGAAGCAAAGGGTGGGAATAGCGAGGGCTCTTGCCAATAACCCGAAAGTGCTTTTGTGTGATGAGGCCACGTCCGCTCTAGATCCCCAGACAACCGATTCCATCCTGGAATTGCTTGTGGATATAAATCAACGCCTTGGTTTAACCATTGTCTTGATTACACATGAGATGCATGTCATTCGGAAGATTTGCAATCGAGTGGCTGTGATGGAAAGTGGACGGGTAGTCGAACAGGGAGCTGTCCTGGAAGTATTCAGAAACCCTAAAGAACAGATGACTAAGCGTTTTGTTCAGCAGGTGACAGAACCAGAAGAGACAAAAGAAACGATGGAGCATTTGTTTGAACGGTATCCAGCAGGAAAAGTGATTCAACTGACATTCGTGGGGGATCATGCAGAAAGCCCGTTGATCACAAAATTGGTACGTAATTTTGAGTTGGATGTGAACATTGTCCAGGGGAAAATATCACAAACGAGAAGCGGCTCATATGGAACATTGTTCATCCACCTTGATGGCAGTGAAGATGAAATGCTCCGCGCAATCGAATTCATAAAAGCACAGCAGGTAGGCGTGGAGGTGATTACTCATGCTTGAAGAATTATTGCCGAATGTAGATTGGGAAGACATCATAGAAGCGACGAAAGAAACGCTGTATATGACAAGTATTTCAGTTGTAGCGACCTTTTTTATAGGGATACTATTGGGGTTGCTTCTGTTTTTAACAGGCAAGGGGAATATGTGGGAGAATCGGGGCGTTAACGGTGTGTTAAGTGCTTTCGTTAATATTTTCCGTTCGATTCCATTCCTTATCTTGATTGTATTATTAATTCCGTTCACCAAATTACTTGTCGGTAGCATGATTGGTGAGAATGCGGCATTACCAGCACTCATTATCGGTGCAGCACCATTTTATGCGCGGATGGTCGAAATCGGCCTTCGTGAGATTGATAAAGGCGTGATTGAAGCGGCTAAATCAATGGGAGCCAAAACCAGCACCATCATTTATAAGGTCCTCCTTCCAGAATCGATGCCGGCCCTTATATCAGGCATCACGGTAACATCGATTGCATTGGTTGGATACACGGCAATGGCAGGTGTCATCGGGGCTGGTGGATTGGGTAACTTAGCCTATCTGGACGGTTATCAACGGAATCACAACGACGTTACCCTGGTAGCGACGATTGTCATATTAATTATTGTCTTCATCATACAGATTATCGGTGATGTGATTACTTCTAAATTGGATAAAAGATAAGGGGAGATGAAAAGGATGAAAAAGTTTTTAGGGATTGCATTCGTTCTAGTTTTATCAATTGCATTGGCGGCTTGCGGAACGGATAAAGAGAAAGATACAGGTAGTGGCGATGATACGAAGAAGTTAGTGGTGGGTGCATCGAATGTACCACATGCAGAGATTCTTGAAAAAGCGATTCCTCTTCTTAAAGAAAAAGGCATTGAATTGGAAGTGGAAACATTCCAAGACTATATCTTGCCAAACAAGGCTTTGAACAATAAAGAACTGGACGCGAACTACTTCCAGCACATTCCTTATTTAGAATCTCAAATTAAGGAAAATGGATATGATTTTGTTAATGCAGGCGGCATCCATATTGAACCAATTGCTTTGTATTCACAAAAATATAAAAGCATTGATAAGCTTCCAGAAGGAGCAACAATCATTTTAAGCAGCTCTGTTGCAGACCATGGACGTGCCTTATCACTTTTAGAAAAGAATGGCCTGATTACTCTTAAAGAAGGCATTGATAAAACGACAGCTACAGTAAAAGATATTGTCGAGAATAAGAAGAACATTAAATTCGATGCAGATTATGAAGCGGCATTACTTCCGAAGATCTATGAAAGCGGCGAAGGAGATGCGGTCCTAATCAACTCTAACTATGCAATCGACGCTGGCTTGAATCCACTTAAAGATTCCATTGCAATAGAAGATTCTGAATCACCATATGTGAACGTGATCGCTGTTAATAAAGGTGACGAAGACAAAGAAGAAATCAAGACGCTTGTGGAAGTATTACATTCCAAAGAAATTCAAGATTTCATTCTTGAGGAATATGAGGGTGCAGTCGTACCTGCAAAGGAATAAAGCAACGAAAGACGACCTGGATTTCCAGGTCGTTTTTAAGTTGGGGTTTAAAGTTGAAAGCAAAGGGTATAGAATAGACGAAGAAACAAAATGATTCACAAATTTGAAAGGATGGTTCACTATCAATACTTTAGATTTAAACGTAACGAGCGAAATGGAAAAAGCTATGCAGTTATCACATGGGGTTGGGTACAGTGAATACAGCAGAAATTTAGACCTTCGTATCGAGGTTGAAAAAGTAAGAGATAGGGAACATGAGCAATGCAATAAAATGGTTCTGGAATTACAACGTAAAATCCACGGATAAGCATATATTAGAGTCTTTCAAAAATCGGTCTGTAGAGGTAAAATGAAAAGTGATCTGTTGTACGTACCGGATCCTGCTCATTACTCCTGCAGATCGATTTTTTTCATGATAAGGGCCAACCGTCTTCCCCTTGAACTTTTCGGGAATATCTTATTATGAATGGAATCCCGAATAATTAGCTAACATTAACGAAAACTAAAATAAGGGCATATTTGCAGTGAAAAGCCTTTATACGGTCGTTTTATAACAATAGGGCAGGTTTCCACTCCCTAGCGAGTAAAAACCTCCATCTATATTAGTTGATTCTAAATTGGATTTGTTATAAAATTGTAATGAGAATAAAGTGAGAATGATTTTTTGAAAACTATAGACAAGAAAGTGATTTTCACTTTCTGTAATAAAATAGGAATTAAGTTCACGGAGGTATTATTATGTCAGGTTCAACATTAACGGTAAAAGATCTTCATGTATCAATAGAAGGCAAAGAAATTTTAAAAGGGGTTAACCTGGAAGTAAAAGGCGGAGAAATCCATGCAATCATGGGGCCGAACGGAACAGGTAAATCCACTTTATCTTCAGCAATCATGGGTCACCCTAAATATGAAGTAACAAGCGGAAGCATCAGTTTTGATGGTGAAGACGTATTGGAAATGGAAGTTGACGAACGTGCTCGTGTTGGTCTTTTCCTTGCTATGCAATATCCAAGTGAAATCAGTGGTGTTACAAATGCAGACTTCTTGCGTTCGGCTGTCAATGCACGCCGTGAAGAAGGCGACGAAGTTTCACTTATGAAATTCATCCGTCAAATGGATAAAAACATGGAATTCCTTGAAATGGATGAAGATATGGCTCAACGTTATTTGAATGAAGGATTCTCTGGCGGAGAGAAAAAACGTAATGAAATCCTTCAATTAATGATGATTCAACCAAAAATCGCCATTTTGGATGAAATTGACTCAGGTCTTGATATCGATGCACTTAAAGTCGTTTCTAAAGGAATCAATGAAATGCGTGGAGAAGACTTCGGTTGCTTGATCATCACTCACTACCAACGTCTACTAAACTACATCACACCTGATTTCGTACACGTTATGATGCAAGGTCGCGTCGTTAAATCAGGCGGTCCTGAATTAGCTGCACGACTAGAAGCAGAAGGTTATGACTGGATTAAACAAGAATTGGGCATTGAAGACGAAACTGTTGGCGAAGAAGCGTAAGTAGGAGGATTTGCAATGACTACAGAAATGAAATTATCGCTTGAAAAAGAGGACATAAGCTCTTATTCAACAAAAAATAATGAGCCATCTTGGCTATCAGACCTTCGAATCAAAGCTTTTTCAGATTTAGAAGAGCTTCCGATGCCTAGACCGGATAAAACGAAGATAGATAAATGGAATTTCACTTCATTCAAAACCCATACGGTTGAAAGTGAAGCATTTGCTTCTTTAGAAGAACTTCCAAAAGAGATTAAATCGATCATTGAAGAAAATGAAAATCTATACATTCAACGCAATAATACGCCGGCACATATTAATTTGTCAGCAGCTATAAAAGAACAAGGCGTTATCTTCACGGATATTTTCACAGCGGCTCGAGATCATGCTGAGTTAGTACAGAAGTATTTCATGAAAGATGGCGTGAAAGTGAATGAACACCGTTTAACGGCTCTACATGCTGCATTGCTTAACGGGGGAGCATTCCTATATGTTCCGAAAAATGTAGAAATCAAAGAACCAATCCAAGCAGTATTCTTGGTGGATAATCCTGAAACTACACTGTTCAATCACGTATTGATCGTAGCGGAAGATAATAGTTCTGTAACATACGTGGAGAACTACTTCTCGGCCGTTGAGTCTAATGAAGGCATCGCTAATATCGTAACGGAAGTGTTTGCGAATGCAAATGCGAAAGTGGAATATGGTGCTGTTGACACTCTATCCAAAGGATTCACAACATATGTGAACCGTCGTGGGGTAGTTGCACGCGATGCTCGTCTTGAGTGGGCACTTGGATTGATGAACGATGGTAATACGATTTCAGATAATACAACCAATCTAATAGGTGATGGCTCTTACGGAGATACAAAATCCGTAGTGGTTGGACGCGGGGAACAAAAACAAAACTTCACGACAGCCGTTGTTCATTTCGGAAAACGCTCTGAAGGCTTCATCCTTAAGCATGGTGTTATGAAAGACAGTGCATCAACCATCTTTAATGGTATTGGTAAAATAGAGTATGGTGCAACAAAGGCCAATGCGGAACAGGAATCACGTGTATTGATGTTAAGTGAAAAGGCACGTGGAGACGCTAACCCAATCCTGTTAATCGATGAGGATGATGTTACGGCAGGACATGCTGCGTCTGTCGGCCGTGTTGATCCCCTTCAACTTTATTACTTGATGAGTCGTGGTATCGCGAAAAAAGAAGCAGAAAGACTTGTCATTCACGGATTCTTGGCCCCTGTTGTAAATCAACTTCCAATCGAAGGAGTTAGAAAACAACTAGTCGAGGTCATTGAAAGGAAAGTACAGTAATGAACCCATACGAAATTCGTAAGCTTTTTCCGATATTAGATCAAGAAGTCAATGGTCAGCCATTAGTTTATTTAGACAGCGCTGCAACATCTCAAAAACCGGCTGCTGTCATTGAAACGATTGAAAATTATTACCGCGGTTTCAACTCTAATGTTCACCGTGGTGTGCATACACTTGGAACAAAAGCTACGGATGCGTATGAAGGTGCACGTGAAAAAGTTCGTAAATTCATCAATGCATCCTCTACTGAAGAAATCATATTCACTAGAGGAACGACTACATCCTTAAATACCGTAGCGAAGAGTTACGGTGGTGCAAATATTAAAGAAGGTGACGAAATTGTCATCTCCTATATGGAACATCATAGTAATATCATTCCATGGCAGCAGCTCGCTAAAGAAAAGGGTGCTGTACTGAAATATATTCCGCTACAAGAGGATGGAACGATTTCGCTTGATGATGTGCGGGCTACCATTACGGATGCCACGAAAATCGTGTCTGTCATGCAGGTTTCCAATGTGCTTGGTGTGATTAATCCTGTTAAGGAAATCGCAAAGATCGCGCATGAACATCATGCAATCATGGTGGTGGACGGAGCGCAAAGTACACCGCATATGAAAGTGGATGTCCGTGATTTAGATTGTGATTTCTTTGCTCTTTCAGGCCATAAAATGGTCGGTCCGACTGGAATCGGCGTATTATATGGTAAAAAGGAACTTCTCGAAAAAATGGAGCCGATTGAATTTGGTGGAGAGATGATCGACTTCGTAGGTTTGTATGAATCTACTTGGAAAGAACTCCCTTGGAAATTCGAAGCCGGAACTCCAATCATCGCAGGTGCCATCGGTCTTGGTGCTGCCATTGATTTCTTGGAAGAAATCGGCATGGATCAAATCGAACAGCATGAACACAAACTTGCTGCCTATGCGATCGATAAGTTGTCTGAAGTGGAAGGCCTTACGATTTATGGCACAAAAGATCCGAAAAAACGTGCCGGTGTAGTAACCTTTAATATAGATGACGTCCATCCACATGACGTCGCTACCGTCCTAGATGCAGATGGAATCGCTGTCCGTGCCGGTCATCATTGCGCTCAGCCTTTAATGAAATGGCTGGACGTATCATCGACAGCAAGAGCAAGTTTCTATCTATATAACACGGAAGAAGAGATCGATAAGCTAGTGTCCGGGCTTGTCAAAACGAAGGAGTATTTCAGTAATGTCTTTTGATAACTTAGATACACTTTACCGTCAGGTCATCATGGATCACTATAAGAAACCCCGTAACAAGGGTATGCTTGAAGATGGAAGTTTGACCATCGATATGAATAATCCCACATGCGGCGATCGTATTCGTTTAACGATGAAAATCGAAAACAATAAGGTCAGTGATGTTAAATTCGATGGCGATGGCTGTTCGATTTCAATGAGCTCGGCTTCCATGATGACTCAAGCCATCAAAGGAAAAGATATAGATACGGCTTTAGCGATGTCCAAGACTTTTTCAGAAATGATACAAGGAAAAGAGTATGATGATGAAATCGACCTTGGTGACATTGAAGCACTTCAAGGGGTCTCTAAGTTCCCTGCACGAATCAAGTGCGCGACTCTAGCCTGGAAGGCCATGGAAAAAGGTTTAAAGGAATAATTAAATTTAAATGAGCTGTTGTAGATTCAGCCATTTGAAATGGAGGAATACAAGCTATGGCTAAAAAGATGCCTGAAATTGGCGATTATAAATATGGCTTTGCGGATAAAGATATTTCCATCTTCCGTTCAAAGCGCGGCCTGACAAAAGAAATCGTGGAAGAAATTTCACGCATGAAAAGTGAACCACAATGGATGCTAGATTTCCGTTTGAAATCATTGGAGCATTTTTACAATATGCCGATGCCTCAGTGGGGCGGAGACCTAAAAAGCTTGAACTTCGACGAAATCACTTACTATGTGAAACCATCTGAGAAGTCCGAGAAATCATGGGATGAAGTGCCTGATGAAATCAAGCAAACGTTTGATAAATTAGGAATTCCTGAAGCGGAGCAAAAATATTTAGCAGGGGTTTCTGCTCAATATGAATCCGAAGTGGTTTACCACAACATGAAGGTAGAATTAGAAGACATGGGTATCGTATTTAAAGATACGGATTCCGCTCTTCGTGAAAATGAAGATATCTTCCGCGAGCATTTCGGTAAAACGATTCCGCCAACGGATAATAAATTCGCTGCCTTGAATTCAGCTGTATGGTCCGGTGGATCATTCATCTATGTACCAAAAGGCGTGAAAGTGGATACACCGCTTCAAGCATACTTCCGTATTAACTCAGAAAACATGGGTCAATTCGAACGTACGCTGATCATCGTCGATGAAGGAGCATCCGTTCATTATGTTGAAGGTTGTACAGCACCAGTTTATACAACCAATTCCCTTCATAGTGCGGTCGTGGAAATTGTCATCAAAAAAGACGCATATTGCCGTTATACGACAATTCAAAACTGGGCTAACAATGTGTTTAACTTGGTTACGAAACGTGCGGTTTGTGATGCGAATGCAACGATGGAATGGATTGATGGAAACATCGGTTCTAAATTGACGATGAAATACCCAGCCGTCATCTTAAAAGGTGAAGGCGCTCGTGGTATGACATTATCCATTGCCATTGCTGGTAAGGGTCAACATCAAGATGCAGGAGCGAAAATGATTCACCTTGCTCCTAACACTTCTTCAACAATCGTATCAAAATCGATTTCTAAACAAGGCGGGAAAGTAACTTACCGTGGTATGGTCCATTTCGGACGTAAAGCCGAGGGAGCCCGCTCAAATATCGAATGTGATACATTAATCATGGATAATCAGTCAACATCTGATACAATCCCATACAATGAAATTTTAAATGACAATATTTCTCTTGAGCATGAAGCGAAGGTTTCCAAAGTATCAGAAGAGCAATTGTTCTACTTGATGAGCCGTGGAATCTCTGAGCAAGAAGCAACAGAAATGATCGTCATGGGCTTCATTGAGCCATTCACAAAAGAGCTTCCGATGGAATATGCGGTAGAAATGAACCGCTTAATCAAGTTCGAAATGGAAGGTTCTATTGGTTAATCATCTATATATGTTTTAAACAAACGTTGTAGATGGAATAAAGTGAAGGAAACCGGGTGTGCACATGCCATTTCGGTTTTCCTTTGCCGGAAGAAGGCGAACTTAGTTCGTCTTCTTCTATTTTTTTCTGTTGATCATCTTAAAGGGTTTAGACGATTGAAGGGAAAGTACCAATCAAGCAGGTACTTTTTTTGTCTTTAAAAGAAAGTACATATAGGTAGAGGTGGATATTGTGGATTGGCTGATTCAGAATAAAGAATGGGTTTTCGTAGGAATCGGTGTTAGCCTTGTTTTAGGGCTGACTGGGATATTCCTGAAAAAGGGGGAACCGAACTCCCAGCCGGTTTCCGGAAATCGTTCTAAGAGTCATGGAAGGGATCATAGTGGTGCGATTAGGCATCATGATGAATAAACTGAACCGTTTTGGCTGAATGGTTCTAAAATATTAAGTCTGAAAAAGGTCCTTATCCAAGGGCCTTTTTCATTTACTCATTATCTGCACGAAATGATAGGTTAAAAGGGAAGAATTCTTGCTGGATGTATGTGTAACAACCGGTAGATTTTGATATGATAAAGGAATAGGAAACCAGTCGTATGAGAAGCAGGAAGAGTGAATCGAGTGACAGTGCTTATACGTTTTGAAGTCAGTAGTGAAAGGGTAAAAAAAGTATAGTATAAGTGGTTTAGGAGGGGTGAAGAGTGATATACATTGGCTTAACAGGTTGGGGGGACCATGATTCATTATCATTCGATAAAGTTCCCACTCGTGACAAGCTGAAGGTATATGGAGCGCATTTTCCAACGGTTGAGGTGGATGCATCTTTTTATGCCATTCAGCCGAGGCGGAATATAGAAAAGTGGATAGCCGAGACACCAGATTCCTTTCAATTTGTTGTAAAAGCCTATCAGGGAATGACTGGTCACCAAAGAGGTGAGATTCCTTTTGAAAGTAAAAAAGAGATGTTCACTGCATTCCGGGAATCTCTTGAAGCTTTTCAAAAGTCGGGTAAACTCGCGATGGTCCTTTTTCAGTTTCCGCCATGGTTTGATTGCAAACGGGAGAATGTTCAGTATCTCCGATGGTGTAGGGCGGAGATGGGGGATATTCCTGTGGCCATTGAGTTCAGGAACCAAAGTTGGTACCGACCGAATAGGGTCCAGCAGACACTCGAGTTCATCGAGCAAGAAGGGTGGATTCACACGGTATGTGACGAACCAAAGGCAGGAGAAGGTTCCATCCCCCTTGTCCTCAAGGCTACGCATCCAGATAAAACGTTAGTACGCTTTCATGGACGCAATATCCACGGTTGGCAGAAACCAGCTTCTGGAGCAAACTGGCGGGAAGTGCGCTATTTATATCGCTATAACCAACAGGAATTAACCGACTGGGTGGGAAAACTTCGCCTATTAGAAAAGCAGAGTAAGGATGTATATGTATTGTTCAACAATAACTCTGGTGGGGACGCGGCGGATAATGCCAAACAATTTATCGATTTGCTAGGCCTTACATATGAAGGATTGGCTCCTAAGCAACTTGGTTTGTTTTAATTTGGACTATATAATGAATAAAGACTGGGTGGGCAAACTAGAAGAAGAGCTTTAGCTCACAAATCGATAAAGGCGGATTTCTTCATGATATGGGTATTATTAATTAGTGTGGGTTTATTGGCGGGTACAATCGGGGCCCTTGTAGGATTAGGGGGCGGAATCATCATAGTGCCTTCGCTCTTATTTCTAGGTAGCTCCACAGAGGTGATGGGCGCCTTGACGCCACAAGTAGCGGTTGGTGTTTCAACAGTCATCATGATTTTCACTGGATTGGCTTCCACTTTATCTTATATGAAGCATAAAGTAGTGGATTATAAGGCCGGTCTCATTTTCTTTGCTGGAAGCGCCCCAGGGGGGATCATCGGAGCTTATGTGAACAAAGTTCTCAATGTGGATGCATTTTCGCTGTACTTCGGCCTTTTTATGATAGTGATGGCCATCGTCTTATTGGTGAAAGATAGATTGCGACCGATCACCTTCAAACCGGGGACCGGAAAAATCACCAAGACTTATATAAACAAAAATGGACAGGCATCCACTTATGGATATCAGCCCTTGGTGGCCATATCCATCTCATTTGTCGTGGGGATCAGTTCCGGGTTATTTGGCATTGGCGGAGGATCGCTCATGGTCCCGGTCATGATGCTGGTATTTTTCTTCCCGCCCCATGTGGCTGTGGCGACATCGATGTTCATGGTATTTTTATCTTCCATTACGAATTCCATCACGCATATCTCTCTGGGGAATGTTCATTGGCCATATGTGATTGCCTTGATTCCAGGGGCTTGGCTTGGTGCGAAACTTGGAGCTTTTGTGAATACACGCCTGAACAGCTCAGCACTTGAGAACATGCTGAAATTGGTTCTGATCATTATTGGGCTACGTCTTATTTACCAAGGTATAACAGGATAACGAGGGGGAAAAATGATGTCAGAAATCATACATCTATATCACACCAATGATTTTCACAGTCATTTTGAAAATTGGCCTCGTATTGATAAGTTTCTTAAAGAAAGAAGACAACTTCATCAAGAAACGGGAGAGGAAGCGGTCATACTAGATATAGGAGACCATGTCGACCGCTGGCACCCATTCTCAGAAGGTACGATGGGTAAGGGGAATATTGACCTTCTGAACGAAGCGGGTTATCAATATGTAACAATCGGCAATAACGAAGGCATTACATTGCCTCATGAAGCGTTGGATACTTTGTATAATAAAGCTCATTTCAAGGTATTGGCAGCGAATATCTATTACCTGAACGATACTAGGCCCCAATGGGCGCTTCCTTACTGGATACATACCACGAAAAAAGGTACAAAGCTTGGCATGATCGGGCTGACCGCCTTTTTCCAAAAGTTTTATCGTGCATTGGATTGGCATATTGCCGATCCATTTGCGGAATTACAAAAACAGATAGAAAAGATCAAGGAAATGGCAGATGTAGTGATCGTTCTTTCTCATCTGGGCATACATGATGACGAAAGAATGGCAGAAGACTTTCCGGAAATAGATATCATTCTTGGTGCTCACACCCATCATATTCTTCATCAAGGAAAACTCGTCAACCAAGCATTACTTTGTGGTGCGGGAAAATATGGGTTTTATATTGGTCAAGTGGAATTGACCCTTAATGACAAAAAAGAAGTAATCAAGAAGACGGCCATGCTCTACGATACCAACGACCTTCCCGAATTGGAGGGCGAGCGGAGCTGGATTGAAGATATGAACCAAGTCGGGAGGGATGCTCTCAAACAAGTTGTCCTATCCTTACCTGAACCTTTGGAGAATGATTGGTTTAAAGTGTCGCCGCTTACGAAGATTCTAGGTGAAGCGTTACGAGAGTGGAGCGAAGCGGACTGTTCCTTTGTGAATGCTGGGCTGTTATTGGAAGGCTTGCCACAAGGTCCCGTCTCCAAAGGGGATATTCACCAGATCTGTCCCCATCCGATCAATCCGTGCATCGTTGAAGTGAATGGCCGGGAATTGAAGGAAATCCTCATGCTTTCCCGAAATGAGGAGTGGCCCCATATCCAGGTGAAGGGCTTCGGATTCCGAGGAAAGATCATGGGAGTCATGCACTATGATCAAATAGAATTTAAACGGACGAAAAACGGAATCGTTAAAGAAATCAGCGTGAAAGGTACAAAGATTCAACCGGATCAAACCTATAAACTGGCCCTACCAGATATGTTTACGTTCGGGCACTTCTTCCCAAGCATTCAGCGCTCCAAACAAAAGGAGTACTTAATGCCAGAATTTTTACGTGATATCCTTTTATGGAAGTTGAAAAAAATGTATCCCGACAACTAGGTATATATCACGGTTCCTCCCTCCTTTTCATAATATATGAGAAAGAGGGGGCGAAACCAATTGATTAACATGATGCCAATAATGATCGATAGCAAAACATTCTTAGCCATCTCCGTCCAACTGCCCAAAACCAATCTGCTTGCCGTAGCATCCGAAAAGGGATATATCATGTGCGGAGCATTAGACGTCGGTCTTTTGAATGAAACGTTAAAGGACCGGAAAATCCTTGCAGGAAGGGCTATAGGCGTTAAAACGATAGAAGAGTTACTGGATGCACCTCTCGAAACCGTTACGTGGGAGGCTGAAGAAAAGGGCATTTACCGGGGAATGATTGGAAGGAAGGCATTAATGAAAATGATTTAATTATAAAGGCTTTCCTTTAAATAGAGGGGGCCTTATTTTTAATTGAAAAAAATAAATAGGTTTCAGGTTGAATTTCCACAAATATAGCCGATATTTTCTATAAGGAACTATTTAAAATTTTGAATCTGAAACGGAGTATTAGTATGAGGCTATCCATTACAGCGTCGCTTAATCCGGGAGAGCGGCTCGGTATGAACATCTATAATGAGCAGGGCACCATCCTTTTGAGCGAGGGGCTAACATTGACACAAAAAATGATCAATCGATTGGTTGCCCTTAATATTCCCTTTGTTTATATTCAAGATTCTAGAACGGATGACATCATGCCAAAGCCACCGATTTCTGGGGAACTAAGGCGAGAGGCCCTTCAAACGATAGAAGCCACTTTTCTGGAAATCAAAAATGGCGTCAAGGTGAATAGTGCATTTACCATCGAGAAGGCCGCGTTGAAATTCACCCATCTCGTACGAAGTATCATGGAAGAGTTGAAAAACAGCAACGAATTGCTGACTTTACTGGCTGACGTCTATACATATGATGATTATATTTTTACTCATTCCTTTAATGTGACGCTATACACACTTGCTTTAGGTATGGAATTGAAGCTAGAAAAAAAACAGTTAGAAGTTCTTGGGCTGGGCGCCATTCTACACGATGTCGGCAAGATGCTTGTACCAGTGGATATCTTGAGAAAGCCGGGTAAGCTAACCGAGGAAGAGTTTGAGCAAATTCAAAAGCATCCCGAGTATGGATTTCATTTAATTAAAAACGTATATACGGTTTCACTCATCGTCGCGAATTGCGCCTATCAACACCATGAAAGGCTGGATGGGTCTGGATATCCCCGTGGGGTCAGGGGGGACGAAATTCATTATTACGGTAAAATCATTGCGGTCGCCGATGTATTCGATGCGGTTACATCTAATCGCGTTTACCGCAAGGCGATGCTTCCCCATGAGGGCTTGGAAATCTTATATGCAGGTGCAGGGAAAAAGTTCGACAAACAGATAATCGAGGCTTTTCGCCGGGCGGTGGCCATTTATCCTAACGGATTAACTGTGGAACTGAATGATGGGAGAAAAGGAATCGTCTCTTCCCAAAACGAGGGAATAGGGGATCGACCCGTTGTACGTATCCTTGAGGAACCTAACCATAAAGTAGTGCATCCATATGAGGTGGATTTACGGACAGACCTCCATTTGCTGATAAAGGAGTGCCTGAATATACAAGAAAACAGCTTAACCTTATAAAGGGCAAGCTGTTTTTTACTTCTTATCTTCCTTCTCGTCCTTCATGATGGCAGGAGCGACCGTGCCGCTTCCGTTGCTATAATAACTTGGGACATCCCCCTGCATCAAAATGCTGCCAACCTTCACTTCCTGGCTGACTTTGGTTTCTTTTGTGAATGAGGGGATGACAATCTGGATATTGACATTGAAATCGACGGCCATTTCGTAATACACATTATTGATGCCGGCGTTTGTGAGTTTGGTTTTTAAATCCGACTGGACATTCCCGATGACGGACATTTTCACGGGAATCTTGGGTCCATAATTGGAAAGAAGGCTATTTCCGGTTACCACCCCTAAGGGGACATAATACACCACCGTTTTATATTGTTCATCATTAAGTTTGGCTGGTTCCTTTTTGTTGAAGGGATTTCCCTTTTTAATTCCGAGATTATTTTGAATGTCCTTTGTGATGTTGGAACGTAATTCATTATAGATCCCAGGGTTAAAGCTGTAGGAGGGGTTGGCATCGTCATTTTTGTTGGTGACGATGATCTTTTCCATATCGACTTTAGAGATATTGTCATCAACAGCTTCGTGAATGGTCTCGGTTGCAATCCGCTTGATTTCATTTTCTGCCACTTTCATGATGACCGGTTCAATTTCCTTATCAACGTAACGAAGCGTCAGGATGCTTGATAGGATAAAAAGGATGAATGAATAAAGAAAAACCTTTCTGGTAGGAAGAGGTCCTTTTTTGCGGAACTTTTTTGGGCGGAATCTTTTTCGAAACACACTTTAGCCCCCTTTACTAATACTTATGCATAAAGTTCGGGGGTTTATGTTCGTTATATAACAAAAAGCAGCGAAGGAACCCAACGCCGCTCATCTTGTTTTTTTTGCTAAATCCTTTCGTTCCCACATTTTCAAATAAGGATAGGGATCAAAACTCCACTCGGTGATTCCATTATCTTTATACATCCCATAATGGAGATGAGGCGGGAATTTTCCGGATGTCCCGGGCGGTCCGTAACCCGTACTGCCCACACCGCCGATGACCTGACCAGGCTCGACGATTTGTCCCACCTTCAAACCTTCAGAAAAACCGCTTAAATGGGCGAAGTAATGGTACGTATTGTTTAGGTCACGTATGCCAATCCGCCACCCTCCATATTTATTCCACCCCTTCATTTCAATGATCCCATAACACGTAGAACGGACGGGAAGGCTATAGTCCGCGAATATATCCGTTCCTTCATGAATCCTTCGGCCTCCCCATCCTCGAGCACTCCCCCATGTATTTAAATACGTATAATGAGTCCGTACGGGTACAGGGAAGGCTTTTTCCTGTAAATCTAGCCTGCCATACTTTTTATAGATATGGGCGTGGCCAATGATGATGCTGACTGTCTTGTCCCTTTTATAATAATCAAATAGTCCAATCCGGATATTATCTTCATCTGTGCCGTAATACAGGAGATGCTTGGCAAAGGCATATAAACGGTCGGTGTCGTTTTCCAGTTCCGCTTTTCCGTCCCCGTTGCCATCCTGCCCCAATCCATCGAAGAAAGAGATGGAAAGCGGGTTTGAGTCGGTGAGGTTAGGATTAAGGGCCCCTCTCCACCTCGAAGGCTCCATGTGGATCCCTATCAGGCCCTTGGCCGGTTCCAAATCGTTCCGGGAAAGTCGCAGGCTATGTTCGTATTGGTCGGCTCCTGCAAGGTAATACCAAGGAATCTGCAAGGTGGCCTCCATGTTTTTATATAGTTCCATCCTCCCTTGATAGGGATCCGGGGTTTCGGCTGCCGATACTGATGGAATATGGGTATTCAAACAAAACAAACAGGCGATGAAGAAAAGTAATCCCTTTTTCAAAGAGGCAGCTCCTTTCGTAGACAATTCGTATTCATCCTTTCGTGTAGCTGGACATCGAGCTAAATGCTTTTCTTTCTGCTTCTTCTATAGTTTTACTGATTTAGCTTTAAACATGAAAAATAAATAATGGTAAACCTCCTATAACTTGTATATTTGCGTTATTATTGTTAAAGTAGGGTGTCATAATTTCTCAGAATGGAGTGACTTTCTTGTCTACTACTAATAAAGAAATTCTTCGTAAACCAGACTGGCTGAAAATTAAATTAAATACAAATGAAAATTATATGGGTCTGAAAAATATGATGAGGGAAAAAAATCTTCATACCGTTTGTGAAGAGGCAAAATGTCCGAATATACATGAATGCTGGGCGGTTAGACGGACAGCCACATTCATGATTTTAGGTGAAATTTGCACGAGGGCTTGCCGGTTTTGTGCAGTCCAGACAGGCCTTCCCAATGAATTGGATTGGGCCGAACCTGAACGTGTAGCGGATTCCGTCGTGTTAATGAATCTAAAGCATGTGGTGATTACGGCCGTGGCCCGTGATGATTTAAAGGATGGGGGCGCCGCTGTTTTTGCTGAAACAGTCCGGGCGATCCGGCGTAAGAATCCGTTTACATCCATTGAAGTCCTACCTTCTGACATGGGTGGCGAATACGACAATATTAAGATGTTGATGGATGCTAAGCCTGATATCCTGAACCATAATATCGAGACGGTAAGAAGCCTTTCCGATAAAGTACGGGCTAAAGCGAAATATGAGCGATCATTGGAGCTATTAAAAAGGGCAAAAGAATTACAGCCGGAAATACCGACAAAATCCAGTTTAATGGTAGGGCTAGGGGAGACGCGTGAAGAAATCCTTGAAACCATGGATGACCTTAGAGCACATCATGTGGATATCATGACGATCGGCCAATATTTACAACCGACGAAAAAGCATTTAAGGGTGTTGAAATACTATACACCGGAAGAGTTTGCGGAATTAAAGGAAAGGGCATTGGAAAAGGGGTTCAGCCATTGTGAATCCGGTCCGCTCGTCCGTTCTTCCTACCATGCAGATGAACAGGTGAATGCTGCGGCCAAGCATAAACATAGTAAAGGTGAAGAGTTACTGAAATAAAAAGGAAAGGACCGATTCTTATTCGGTCCTTTCTTAGGTTCATGCTAGTTAATCCATGGTCTTTTGACGAATGTTATCATGACGATCTCTTTTGTCATTCATCATTTCGCCATTTTCATTTTCTACATTACTCATCTTGTAGCCTTGAGGGGACTTGAGCATATTTTTGATGGTTTGTTCAATTGTATAATCCATTCCTTGACTGCCAGAACCCAGTGTGGCGAAATTCTCGATATCCTGTGCGTGTGTTTGGTCGTCACTTACATATACATGATAGTAACGGGGTACGACGCCCATGGCAGTACGTTTCACCTGGTCAGCCGTTTCAGTCCGGTTTTTTGAATCCGTATCATAAACGACTAGTACTTCCTCATCCGTGACGAGTGTAGCGACGTCATTGACATTTGGTAGCTGAACGCTTAGTGTTGAAATCATATCAGCTAGCTGTTCGCGATCGATGGAGGCCGTTTTATTGTCGATGTTTCTTCCATCAACGGTCGTTTTATTCGTACGGGTAAAGCCGAAATCGTCACGATTGGTGTCTTGATTACGATTATCCTCGTCATAATACTTCGACGGGTTATTTACATTTTGTGGGTCACCTGCACCCCTGTCATTATTCATCAAACCGTTGCTTTGATCTTGATTGCCCGAGCAGCCCGTTAGAGCAATAATTGAGCTTAAACCTACCGTTAGGATCATTTTTTTCAACGGAAACACCCCCTTGTCTAATAGGGTGAACATATTTCTTGATTTTTCGCTTAGTAATTAATGGGGAATCAGTTATAATTTAAAGAAGGAATGCATTTTAAAGAGGTGAAACGTATGATCAACATCAATAACCTGACGTATGAAATCATTGAAGACGAAAGAGAAGGCTATAATGAAGAAGCATTTAAAGCAAGATACAGTGAGATATTAACGAAGTATGATTATATTGTCGGGGATTGGGGTTACGGTCAATTGAGACTCCGCGGTTTTTTCGACGACACTAATCAGAAAGCCACCTTTGACACGAAAATTAGCACGCTCAGTGAATATCTATATGAATACTGTAATTTTGGTTGCCCGTATTTCGTCGTAAAGAAAATTAAAAAGTAAAAAGAGCCAGAATGGATTCTGGCCTTTTTCATTTCTCTCGATCATGAGTTTCCGTACCCTTTATATGGAGGTTGAATATGTTTTTCCGGGTCATCATGGGTTGGATGAGCACCGGGATACTTCCGCTGTAGGTTTTCATGAAGCGATTTATTTTCATAATTGAATGCACTCTGATAACGTTGTCCTTCTAGCCACGGCGTGGTTTTATTTTCAACGGGAGCATCCTGATTAATGGGCGATCCGAACGGTCCCTCTGGAAACTCTTCTGGAATTAGAAAGTCCTGTTGTTTTTGCACGGTTGAAAAATCGTGGTATGTTTCCTCTTTTTTATCCAAGGCAATCCCTCCTCATGTACTCCATACATTCAGTAGGTTACCCTCTTTTAAGAAAAAACGGCGCACTTAGATGATTTCCATTAAAAAGTGGGTAAGTTCCTCCGCTTCCGCTTCTGTCAGTGAAAATGCATGTTCAAGATAGCCTTCCTCTTCCAAATCATCCGGCCCGATAATGGCAAAACGATTGCTCTGCATATTCAGCACAAGTTTTTTTCCATAAAAACGGTCGGTCATCGTAATGGCAAAATCATATCTGGATTCCTCTCCCATAAAACTAATGAACCTGGTTTTCGTATCAACTAAATCATTGTATAAATAAAAACGATCTTCCACAGTATCACACCTTTCCCCTTGCCTGCAATTGGTAGTACCATCATCATAACAAAACGGCTGCCATAGGGAAACAGACATTTTTGTCGCCTGCCAAGTTGCCGTTTCTTCAAGAAATGAGTATTTAGTATGAAGTTTCTGATAAAACGACAAAATTTTTCTGTTTTAAGCTAAAAAAATCCCTATTTATGTTAGAATATAGGAAAAATAACCCGGAATAGAGGAAGATTCTATGACATCGTTAAAGGGTAAAGGGTATATATTACTAGGAAAATGGTTCAAGGTATTTTCCTCATCAGCCAAACTTCGGTTCTACCCGCCACAGTTCGCCCTAAGAAAGCCAGTGGTTCGCGCGGTGGAAGCGGCTATTTCCCATGATTATGAAGTGGCAGTCATAGTTTTTAACGTAAAAGAATTACTCGAACTTAAAGAAAAGGGCCAGCACGAAGAACTTCCCCAGTTCATTACCAGTTTGAAACAGGCATTTAAAAAGGTTGTAATAGATCAAGTACGGGAAGAAAACCTATTGACGATACATGACTATTATTCAGACGGCATTACTCTCCTAATGAACATAAAAGGGTCGTCGAAATCATTGATCTATATGGATGAATTGATCCGTTCCATTTCCAGGGAAGTGAAAGAAAGGTTGCTTAGTGTTAACCCTGAACAAGCGGTCACTTTAAACACAGGATACATGTTCGTGGAGCATAAGCATTATTCGATTGAGGGAGCCCTTGATAAAGCGCATAGGCAAGCGGTCACCATGGCAGAAGCTGAATCACCGATGAATGAAATGCGGGAATCGATTAATCAAATTATCGAGAATGGGAATATTAACTTACTGGCACAACCCATTTTTGATGTGGCGACCAATCAAATCAAGGCATATGAAGTGCTGACCCGTGGCCCGCGTGGTACAGAGCTCGAGAACCCATTGGCGCTTTTCGCAGTGGCCAGGCAGACGGGACGGTTATATGATTTGGAGAAAATCGTTTTGGAAAAGTCCTTCAGACAGATTTCCGAGAATGAGTCCCCCCAGAATGTGTTTATCAATTTCACCCCGGTAACGCTCAGTGATCCCCGGTTCGTAAATGAAGTAAAGGATATGCTCAAGAAATACAAAGGTGTGCATGCTAATCAGATCGTCATGGAAATTACCGAAAGAGACCCGATTCTAAATATAGAAGAATTCATTGAAAGCATTAGAGGGTTACGTGAATTGGGGTTCCGTCTAGCGGTGGATGATACGGGAGTAGGATACTCAAGTCTCTACGCGATCATAGAAATCATGCCGGAGATCATTAAAATCGATCGATCGGTCATCGAGAATATCGATCATAATGCCGTGAAAGAAACGATGTTAAAAGGACTTTTACTGATTGCCAAGGAGACAGGATCCGTTGTCGTGGCAGAAGGAATTGAGAGTATAGGAGAAGCTATGGTATTATCAAGGAATAGGGTTGATTTGGCGCAGGGGTATTACTACGCTAGACCTTCAACTGTAGATAAAATTTCTATATCATCTTAAGAATCAGAAAGGATCTGGGAGTATGTACTTTGTAGACCGACAAAAAATCGGACGGATTTTAGAGTATCTGGAAAAACAATTGGAGCTTTTTGAAGGACAGGAAAGCTGGAACGGGAAACTTATGGAACATAGTGTCGAGAGAATCATTCAAACCTCCATTGATTCCGTATTGGATGCGGGGAATGCCATGATCGATGGTTTCATTATGCGTGACCCAGGTAGCTATGAAGATATTGTCGATATCCTGCTAGACGAAAAGGTCATTACCGAACCGATTTCCTTACAATTTAAAAAGGCATTGCCATTAAGAAAGATGCTCGTTCAGGACTTCATTGAAGTGGATCATACAGTGCTCCTAACCGTTTTCAAGGAAAACATTGAAGCATTCAAGCAATTCCCTGAGTTAATAAGGAACTATTTATTAAACGAATTGGGCCCAGTTTCAGCATTCAAAAACTAATTTGGTTAAATAGGGGGAATGTGCATGAAGGCGTATAAAGGATATTTAATTGACTTAGATGGCACAATGTACCGTGGCACCGAGCAAATAGCGGAAGCGGCCGGTTTTATAAATGAGTTAAGAAAAAGGGACATCCCTTATTTATTCGTGACCAATAATTCATCCAGGACACCTGAGCAAGTGGCCCAAAAGCTGCGCAGTATCGGAATTGCGACTGACGATGCCCAGGTATTCACGACAAGCATGGCGACGGCAAACTACATTGCTGAACAAAAGGAAAATGCGTCCGTCTATGTCGTGGGTGAAGAAGGCATTACCGAGGCGTTGAGAGAAAAGGGTATGAAACTTGTTGATGAACATCCTGATTTCCTGGTCATGGGCATTGATCGTGGCGTGAATTATGAAAAGTTATCTAAAGCATGCCTTGCTGTCAGAAATGGAGCCGTTTTCATTTCGACGAATGGCGACATCGCCATTCCTACCGAACAGGGTCTTTTACCAGGGAACGGGGCGTTGACTTCTGTCGTTTCCGTTTCTACGCAAGTTCAGCCGATTTTCATCGGTAAACCGGAATCTGTCATCGTTGAGCAGGCCCTTAGGGTATTAGGTGTGCCTAAAGAACAGACAATCATGGTCGGCGATAATTACGATACGGATATTTTGGCAGGGCTTAATGCAGGGATTGATACCTTACTTGTACATACGGGCGTCACGACAAAGGAACGGTTAAAGGAATACGAAAAACAACCGACTTATGTGGTGGATACCCTTGATTTATGGCAGTTTGAATAAAAAATGATCCAGGTTTGCAGATGCAGACCTGGATCTTTTTTGTTTTAACCTACGTGCTCCTCCCCGCTTACCATTATGGCGTCATTCCACGTTTTCGACCCTATGTGCGAGCCGGCTGGATGCAGCAGCGGCTATGGCACCGACGATATCATCCAAGAAGGTATGGACCTTGCCGGTGCTTTTATCGTTTAAATATTTTAGGATACCCGGTTTTTGCTTGTCGATAAATCCATAATTGGTGAAGCCAATCGACCCGTATACATTGACTATGGATAAAGCCAATATTTCATCCACACCATATAGTCCTTCATCGATCTCAATGATGCTTTGAAGGGGTTCTTCAAGCAGTTTTTTTTCGGCTAACATATCCAGTTGGATGCCGGTAAGGATCGCATTCTGCACTTCGCGTTTCGAAATGACCCGTTCAACATTGTGGAGGCAGTCTGCCATTTGTAAGTCTTCATGGTAGCTTGATTGTAGATACATGACCAGCTCTGCGATATCCTCCACTTTCACTCCTCGTTCACCAAGCCATTTTCGAGCTGTTTGTTCAGACATTGATTGTTTTATATTAGTCATTTCATCATCCAATCTCCATAGTTATAGGATAAATTTTTCATGCGTGAATTTTCGGTATCGATAGTTATTCAGAAAAGAGCGTATTCCTCATATATATAAGTATATGATGCCCAATTTGTTTGTATCCATTTGATAAGGGAGGAAAACGCTATGATAGAAGAAATCATTTTTAATAATTACGGAATCGAGGTGGAGCGGGAGGAAGCCAATAGCCGGTTTCCTAGCTTTCGTTCCGGGCCTTTCATTTACAGCATCGTGCCATTAGAAGACAGGGAACAAGAGGAATTGGCAGAGCGCCATAGAATGGCTGAGCACATGATTGCCCTAGGAGATCGTCATGTTTCAGCGTTCGTCCTTGCCAATCACGGCAGTTTTGTTTCGGAAGCGGAGGACCAATTATTTATCCTCCTTGCCAATGAGGACTTGGAAGGGCCGAAAAATTTCAATCCGGGACGTCACATAGCAAGGTTCCACCAACGTGGAAGAGCCATAACGGAGACGATTCGATCCTGTTCACGGATTGGCCAATGGAAAGAACTTTGGGAGCAAAGAATCGATCAGCTGGAGAACATTTGGAGGGACAAATTAAAAGCCCATCCGGATAACCCATTCGAAAAAATGTTTGTAGAAACCTTTCCCTATTATATGGTACTAGGTGAGAATGCGATTCAATATTTAGTCGACACGGAAATCGATGATACACCACAACCTATAGACAGCGGTACGGTGTGTTATGAGCGGTTTTTAAATGATACCTGGAAGAACAATAAGTGGATGAAGAATCCGTTTGATTGGGTATTTGACCATGGGACACGGGATGCCGCGGAATGGGTGAGGGAGCATTATTTTCAAAATGTGCATACGCATCAACGGGGCATCAACACCTTTTTTCGTGAATATCAAGGCATTGAACCATTCTCCAGTTTCTCGGCACGCTTACTGTATTCAAGAATGCTGTTTCCCATTCATTACTTTGAGGCAGTTGAAGAGTATTTCTCAAAAGTATCAGAAGCAAGATCGAATGAATTGGAAGATAAGCTGTCCTCCATCACGAATACATCGGAGAAGTATGAGACGTTTCTCAAGCAGTTTTACGATTTGGCCGAAATTCCAGTTAACCATTTTAACCTTCCGAAGATTGATTGGATTTAAAAAAAACTGGAAGAAATATGATACCACCTCATTTACTATGTTATGATAATAATATGATTTTTTAGAATAGTTCGATAAGTGTTTTCGAAACTTGTTCAAGTGGAGAAAGGATGCATGCAATGAAACGTACAATGCTGGCTTTATTGATTGTCCTATTCGTTTTTCCAGCTACGGTTTCTGCCAAGACAACAATCAAAACCAGCTGTGATGCGACGCAGTTCAAAATTGTACTTAAAACGACAACGGATTTGAAAGAGTCGGCATCGACGGACAGTAAAACACTAGAGACATATCGGAAAAATAAAGAGTTATCGGTCATTGGGAAGACGGGTAATTGGTATAAGGTTTGCCATTCCAACCATACTGGTTATATTGCCATGAAAAATGCCAGGGAAGTATTTAGCTCAGGCGAGAAGACCATCCTCAAGAAATTGGATAAGCGGAAAGATATCAGCCAACTCATAGCCGCCACAGGCGAAACCATGGGTGGGATGAAGGTGACAATCCGAACCTATGAGAAGAAGAAGGGTGAATGGCGGCGAGCCTTAGGCGATATGAAGGGCGTTACCGGAAAGAATGGATTCACGAAGAATAAGAAAGAGGGCGACGGGAAAGCACCTGTCGGGATGTATTCATTCGGAACGGCCTTTGGAAGCACATCCAAGCCAGATAAAGTGAAGATGGATTACCGGAAAACAACCAAGTATGATTATTGGATCGATGATCCGGCGTCCAAGGACTATAACAAGTGGGTCACGTATAAAGGAAAGAATCCGTATGAGAAATGGAAATCTTTCGAAAGGATGAACCATGAACTTTATAAATATGGAGCCGTCATCAATTATAATAGGAATCCGATCATCAAGGGAAAGGGCAGTGCAATCTTCCTTCATATATAGAGAGGGGAAAACAAGCCAACAGCGGGTTGTACAGCTACTTCCGAGAAGAATGTCCTTAGCTTGCTGAAGTGGATGGATCCCGAGAAGAATCCGCACATAATCATGGGGACGTATGATTCGTTGAACTCTGTGAAATAAATACGAGGTTCGCCCTTAAACGTCGGTTTTTCCTGTCATACCTAGCAAGGACTTCGAAAAAGAATTGAAAACTGTATATTCTAACTATTGATAATTGAACGAATAAAACATATAATGTCTACTATACAAATACAAATGTTTTCTTGGGGAAAACAGATACTTTAAGGGGGAACCAAAATGAAAGCCATCTCGATCGGATTATTGGGGCTGGGCACTGTCGGGTCCGGAGTCGTACAAATCATTGAGAGACATCAAGACAAGCTCATGCACCAAGTAGGTTGCTCAATCACCATTAAGAAGATACTGGTCAAAGATACGTCAAAGGAACGACTCGTATCGGTGGATAACAGTATGCTAACTTCCAATCCGGAGGATATTCTTTCAAACCCTGAAATCGATTTAGTTATTGAAGTGATGGGCGGAATTGAAGAAACGCGTGAATACTTAATCAAAGCCTTGAAAAATAAAAAAAATATCGTAACGGCCAATAAGGACCTGATGGCCCTGTATGGTCCGGAACTTTTGGAGTTAGCCACGGAAAACCAATGTGATTTATTCTATGAAGCAAGCGTGGCCGGGGGCATCCCGATATTGCGCGGTTTAGTTGATGGGCTATCTTCGGACCGGATCACAAAAATGATGGGGATCGTTAATGGAACGACAAATTTCATCCTAACGAAGATGAGCAAAGAAGGAAGGGCTTATGAAGACGTGCTGAAAGAAGCTCAGGAACTGGGTTTTGCCGAGTCCGATCCGACCGCGGATGTAGGTGGACTGGATGCCGCACGGAAAATGGCCATCCTATCGACTCTCGGTTTTTCCATGAATATCGGCTTGCATGATGTCGAAGTGCAGGGGATCACAGAAATAACCGAAGAGGATCTGAGATACAGCCAAAAGCTTGGCTATACCATGAAGCTGATTGGCGTAGCGACTAGAACGGGGGATAGGGTCGAAGTTAGCGTGCAGCCGACTTTGCTTCCGGAGGAACATCCACTAGCTTCTGTAAACAATGAGTATAATGCAGTGTACGTTTATGGTGAAGCAGTGGGGGAAACGATGTTTTACGGCCCTGGGGCAGGTAGCCTGCCAACAGCAACGGCTGTCGTTTCGGATATGGTAACGGTCATCAAGAATATGAGATTGGGCGTGAACGGGAGAAGTGCCGTTTCTCCTCAATACCCGAAACAATTAAAAGATCATACGGAGATTCTGGCTAAGTTCTTCATTCGACTCCATGTACAGGATGAAGTGGGTGTCCTAGCTAGGATCACGAATTTATTCGCGGAGCATGGGGTCGGTTTCGATAAGATCCTACAATTGCCGCTGGATGAAAAAGAGTCCTCGGAAATTGTATTGGTTACCCATAAAGCCCCAATGGCGGCTTTCGATCAAATTAAATACGAATTGAATGATTACAATATGGTAAAAGAAGTGAAAAGCACATACCGTGTAGAAGGAGAGGACAACAAATGAGTTGGCAAGGACTAATTAGCGAATATAGAGAATTTTTACCTGTAAATGAAGATACACCGGCATTATCCCTTTTAGAAGGAAATACACCTTTGATTAAATTGGACCGTTTATCAGAAGAGTGGGAAATTGAGCTCCATGTAAAATACGAAGGAGCCAATCCAACGGGATCATTTAAGGACCGTGGAATGGTCATGGCCGTTGCCAAAGCGATCGAGGCTGGAAGTGATACGATCATCTGTGCATCCACGGGGAATACATCAGCTGCGGCTGCTGCTTATGCGGCGCGTGCCAATATCCGTTGCATTGTTGTCATTCCAGAAGGAAAGATTGCCATGGGTAAATTGGCTCAAGCGGTTATGTATGGAGCAGAGATCATTTCGATTGAAGGCAATTTCGACCAAGCTTTAAAGATCGTCCGGTCCCTTAGCGAACATTCACCTATCACTCTAGTAAACTCAGTTAACCCATATCGGATTGAAGGCCAGAAGACGGCTGCGTTCGAAATTTGTGATGCGCTTGGATCTGCGCCTGATATTTTGGCATTGCCAGTCGGGAATGCGGGGAATATCACCGCGTACTGGAAAGGGTTTAAGGAGTACAATGAAGGAAAACAGACAGGGCTACCTGAAATGAGAGGGTTCGAAGCCGAAGGGGCAGCAGCGATTGTCCGTGATGCGGTCATTGAAAACCCTGAAACGATCGCAACCGCGATACGAATTGGTAATCCTGCCAGCTGGAAGTTTGCTGTGGAAGCGGCAAGCGAATCAAATGGTAAAATTGATGAGGTAACGGATGAGGAAATCCTTGAAGCCTATCACTTCCTGGCTAAAAAGGAAGGCGTATTTGCTGAACCGGCATCATGTGCTTCCATTGCCGGCGTGTATAAACAATTAAAAAGCGGCGAAATCAAAAAAGGAAGCAAAGTTGTGGCTGTCCTTACTGGAAATGGATTGAAGGATCCGAACGTGGCTGTCGATACAAGCACGATTCATCCGACATTACTACCAATGGATGAAAAAATCATTTTAGAACATTTACAAGGTGTGAACCAGGCATGAGTGCGGAATCGGAGATGTTTTTGATCCGTGTGCCAGCAAGTACGGCTAATCTTGGGCCCGGGTTCGATTCAATCGGTCTTGCCCTTGGATTGTACTTGGAGATACACGGATCCCTATCGAATCATTGGGAAGTCATTCCGCTTTCTGAGGAAATGTCCGTTTTCCCGAAAGATGACACGAATTACATCATTCAAATCGCAAAGAAAACGGCGGCATATTATGGGAAAGACCTGTCACCGTGCCGGATTTCCGTTTCTAGTGAAATCCCGCTTGCCAGGGGACTTGGAAGCAGTGCTTCAGCCATCGTAGCCGGGATTGAATTAGCGAATCTAGTCGCTAAACTGAACTTATCCGCTGAGGAAAAAAACAGACATGCCTCTACTTTTGAGGGACACCCGGACAATGCAGGGGCATCTGTTCATGGTGGTTTGGTCGTCGGTATGCATACGGATGAAAAAACGGATGTTCTTTCATTTCCGATAGAAGGGGTAAATGTCATTGCCGTGATTCCTAACTTTGAATTGCTTACAGAGGATTCAAGGAATGTCCTTCCCGAAACACTTCCGTATAAAGAAGCAATAAGCGGAAGTGCGGCAGCTAATGTGCTACTTGCGGGAATCTTGACGAATAACTGGGATCTTGTCGGTCAAATGATGCAGAACGATCGGTTTCACCAACCCTTTCGCGCTGGCTTAGTGCCGCATTTAGCGGAAATCGAAGAAATTGTACGTCGGGAAGGCGGCTATGGTGCCTCTCTAAGTGGAGCAGGTCCGACCGTCCTCAGCCTAGTGTCTGGAGAAAAAACAGCACAACTGCTAAGAAGTTTGAAGGAAGCATTTCCTGACTTTCAGGTGAAAGAGCTGAGGGTCGACAATGATGGAAGCCAGACGGCGATCCTATCAGAGGAAGAGAAGAAGGAATGGAGCTTTAATAAATCATAGATGTTCATTGCAACAGTAAAAAAGCTGATTCCCTTTAAGCCGTATCAATCAAGGATTGATAGGACTGATAAAGCGGAGTCAGCTTTATTTCTATAGCAGACTAAATATATTTAGTCTGTATGTGTTGTATCTAATATGGTTGAATGCTCAACCCGTTATTAAAGGCTAATTAGAAAACTTGCTCAACTTCCACTACCCCGGGAACTTCTTCAAGAAGTGCGCGCTCAATCCCAGCTTTTAGAGTAATGGTCGAACTTGGGCAGCTTCCGCATGCTCCTAGTAATCGTAATTTTACAATTCCATCTTCTACGTCAACTAGTTCACAGTCACCGCCATCACGAAGTAGAAACGGACGAAGTTTATCTAGAACATCTTGAACTTGTGTTTCCATTTGTTGGTCAGACATTGCAATCGACTCCTTTCCTAATCATATTATAATGCGAACATAGTAAAAAATCCAACTGTAACTTTGCGGAAATTAAATCTATTCTTTTCGAATCTGTCATTAATAGGGAAAAGATTCCAAAAAGCACAGAGAAAATACATGGTGGAGGTAACAGATGATAAAGAAAAAAATTGAAATAGAGGTATATGGGGCGACGCAAATATGTGCGAGTTGTGTTAATCTTCCCTCTTCGAAGGATACATATGAATGGCTTCAAGCCGCATTGACACGAAAGTTTCCAGAGCAACCATTTTCTATTACTTATATTGATATGTTGAATCCGCCTGATGTTAATAGGCAAAAAAACATGGCGGCGAAGATGGTCGAAGAAGATTTATTTTATCCACTTGTCCTCATTGAAGATGAGATTGTGGCCGAAGGGAACGTTCACCTGAAAAAAATTGTGCAATTAATGGAGAACTACGGATATAAAGGGAAATGAAAAAACTGACCCAGGAGGAAGCTTTATAGCAGCTTTTTGAGTCAGTTCAAGAATAGGTTCATGAAATTTTAGATTAACCGTTATGGTATTTATACATCCAAAGTATCCCGGATTTCATTAGGCGTGCCACTCTTCCTGTGATAGGACGGTTAGCGACAAGTCCAAAACCTTGTTTCTTCCCAAGAGAACCTAATGTCCCTTTTAATTTTACGGGAGGGAAACTTTCAGGAAGTGGTTCATTGGCCCATTTTTTCAAGAGAACTTGAACAATCTGTTCGGCTTGAGATTCCGCTAATTGAGCACTCGGTGCATGTGGCAAACTAGCGCAGTCGCCGACTACAAAAATGCTGTCATTGGTAGGAAGGAAATGCTGTGGTGTAAGAACGGCTCTTCCTTGACGGTCTTTTTCGATATCCATGTCACGAATGATCTTGCTTGGTTGTATGCCGGCTGTCCAGACAATAACATCACTATGAACCGCTTCATCCCCATTATAAAGCAGGTTAGGTTCAACTTTAGTGATATTAGAATGATGAACGATTTCGATGGTATGTTTATCAAACCATGATTCGACAAACGTACTTAGTCTTTCTGGGAAAGCAGATAGAATATGTGGTCCACGGTCGAAAAGCTTTACGTTCAAATCAGAACGACTTTCAATTAATTCACTGGCTAACTCGACACCGCTAAGGCCTCCGCCAACGATTGATACGGTTGCACCAGCGCCCAAATTATTCAAAGCTGAATAAGTGCGACGTGATTTATCGATGGTTTGGATGCTATATGTGTGTGTATCAGCACCAGGAATATTGTGATATTTATCTTCACATCCAAGGCCGATAACTAAATCGTCGTAAGCAACGGGCTCTTGGTTCTCGATAATGACTTGTTTGTTCTCCATATCAATGGAAAGTACTTCTCCGTATACGTTCTTTAAGCGAGGGTGTTCTGGAAATGCAACACGGATGTGCTGATCAGGAATAGTACCTGCTGCTAGTGCATAATATTCGGTTTTTAAGCAGTGATAAGGATTGCGGTCGATTAGTGTGATGCTCACGTTTTCAGGAAGCTGATTAGGCAGCAATCTTTGTAACATGCGCATACCACCATACCCACCACCAAGTATGACTAAATTCTTCATATGTTTTTTCCCCTTTGTTTGATCTCTAGAAATAATGTTAAGTATTTCACTTGTGAAAATAAATTATCCTACTATAGGATTCCCCATTTGTATCCTATGGAATTATGTGAATAAATATATGCCTAATTTGTAGAATAATAAAAATATTATATGATTTCTTGTTTACATACCCCGACAAAAGTATAACGAATATAACTGTAAATCACAACCGATATCTTAAAAACGGCGTATTTTTGTGCGTATTTATTGACTGTTAATGTGAAAAGGTTTAGGATAAACTGTTAATGACAGCGAGGTGAAACGATGTATCCAATCATTGAGTTCTGTGTAAGCAATCTGGCCAGTGGGGCACAGGAAGCTTTCGAAAGATTAGAGAAGGATCCTAATTTAGATATTATTGAATATGGTTGCCTAGGATATTGTGGGAAATGTTCCAGTTCTTTGTATGCCCTTGTTAATGGTGAAGTAGTTTCTGGGGATACAACGGATGAACTTGTGAAAAATATATATAAATTTATTGATGAATATCAAATGTTTTAATCGACATAAATAAAGGAGGCAGCCGAATAACATGTTGGGCCGCCTCCTTTTTGGTGGAGGATACATTTCCTCAGGCATTTGCCGCGATACCACCCATTTCCGATTCTTCCTTGATTTCATGCCACCGGTCTCTGGCCATTTGGATAATGGACGATTCCCTGGCGTGTTTTTGCCTTTCAAGTACCATGAAAAGAAATTTAATGGCTGCCTGTGTATTTCCGATTCTTTTGGATATATCGCCGGCAAGGTATAAAATCCTGACTTCCGATACTTGCGTGCCGCTGAAGTCCCCTGATGAATAAGATGCTTCATATTCCTGAAGAGCAAGTCGTAGGAACCTATTTTCCTGCTCCTGTTTATTTTGAAATCTATACAGCCAGGCAATCCGTAAATGAATACCGGCCAGGATGATATGTTTCTCCTTTTTCAAGGAACCGCAATAACTGGCCAGTTTATAGGTTTTGATTGCATCTTCAACGGAACGTACATCACTGAAATGATGGGGATTCCATTTAGAACAGATTTTCTCTTCGATGACTTCTTTTGTGGTAGGTGGGAAATATCGTGAGAAATCTTCAGAATAGGAAAAACCGCAGTGTCGACAAACGTGAATATAATAGTAAAGGGCGTTAGCGTCCGGGTTTTCATATATAGGACAAAAATC
Organism: Peribacillus suis; assembly: GCF_059384845.1. Taxonomy (NCBI): domain Bacteria; kingdom Bacillati; phylum Bacillota; class Bacilli; order Caryophanales; family Bacillaceae; genus Peribacillus; species Peribacillus suis. The sequence goes on along the minus strand of NZ_CM182019.1, from coordinate 3,747,369 downwards.
AGTGTCATAACGGGATACTTTAATAAAGCGTGAACGTATTTTCTTAGTGGTTGATGTTTGTTTACAATGAAGACATTCTATACTTTTATCATATAGAGGCTGTAATTCTTCGATAGAGATTACCTCCTTCATAAAATCTTATAAGACTAATTACACAGGTAATTATACCCATAAATCACGATTTAATCTAGTTTTTTCATGAAATGTGGGGGGATAATGATCTGGAACATTTAATTTTTTTCAAGCTGGAAAATTGAGCAGGGGAATTTCTTTGGTATATACTATAAGTAAAGAAAGATTCTATCTCACATCTTTAGGAGAGGGAGCGGTTTATAATGAGTGAAGTTGTTCAGATTACGGAAGCAGCTGCTTTTCAGATAAAAGAAATGATGAAGCAAAACGAAGAAGAGGGATCGTTTTTAAGAGTGGCTGTAAAAGGCGGAGGCTGCAGTGGATTATCCTATGGCATGGGGTTGGAACAGGAACCTGGCGAGAAGGATGAGAAGTTGGAGCAATTTGGGATCCATATCCTTGTGGACAAAGAGGATGCCAGCATATTGAATGGAACGGTCATCGATTATAAACAAACGATGATGGGTGGAGGATTTACGATTGAAAATCCTAATGCCATCGCGTCATGCGGTTGTGGATCTTCCTTCAGGACGGCTACCGAAAAAGGTACGCCGGAGAACTGTTAATGGTTGGTTGACGGTCAGTGATCGTTAGCGTTTAGTTAATTCGATATCAACGTTTATATCTGGCGCTTCTTGACGTATGTAACGATACGTTGGGAGGCGTCTTTTTATGTCAGGATAAAAGACTTATCCAATAAACACGTAGAAGCGAGCATTCTAAAATGATAATGAAATGCTTATGTGGATTCGTCGTCTTTTGTCGATTAAAGCATAAAGTCCCTTGCTATGTTAGTATTACGTGTGTGCACGAACCGTATATATGGAAGGTTAGCAGGACACAAATAAAGTAATAAGGTTTACTTCACAAAAATAAGGTATGATATATTTATTGAATAGATTCTCTTTAAAGACAGGAAAAGTAGGTGAACATAGTGGGAAAATATCAATTGGATTACAAAGGCCAGGCAGCTGTGACAAGATATCAGGAAAAGCAGACGACTGCCAAATTTGATAAAAAGCAGCATATTGAAAATCTGCGTGCGGAGTATTTGAAAAAAAAGCAAAAACAAACAGATAAATAATATTGAAACCCTAGGAAGACTAAAATCTCCCTAGGGTTTTCTTATGGAAAAAGGGAGACACATTTTGAAGTGTCCCCCTTTTTTCCATCATTCTTATAGGGTTTTCAAGGCTTCTTTGATCGGTTGGTCACCACTATGAATTTCGAACGTTTTATTGAAGGTGTTTTTTTCGGAGATGGCTTGGGCCAATACTTTAGCGACATCAGCTCGTGGTATGGAAGTATCGACATGGTCGACTTTTGCATCTGCCTTAATTTTCCCAATCGCTTGGTCATTAGTCAATGCGACGGGACGGACGATGGTATAAGTGAGACCGCTCTCCTTTAAATGTTCATCCGCATCATGCTTGGCTTCGAGATAGTGTTGCATTCCTTCGGGACCTTGTTGGGGCTGATCGGAACCGACGGAGCTTAACATGACAAAGCGCCCGACGCCTTTTTTCTTAGCGGCATCAATCAGTTTGATTGCTCCGTTCTTATCCACAGCCGTGGTCTTATCAGGTCCTGTCTTCGGACCTGAACCAGCAGCAAATACGATGGCGTCCATGTTATCCACCGCTTTATCCACATTTCCCTCTAAATCGGCGAGGATGGGTTGTCCGCCAAGGTCTTTTATCCCTTGTGCTTGTTCTTCTTTCCGGATCATTCCATATACCGTATCCTGTTGGGTTTTTGATAGTTCTTCGATGATTTTCTTACCAGTCGTTCCATTCGCGCCTGCTATTAAGATATTCATGAATGTAAACTCCTTTCTTTATCTTCTCTTACATTCATTACCCTTTATTGAAGAGTCCGAAAACATCTAGAACACATTGTGGATAACTGCTTTCCCGGAAGTTATCCACAAGTTAATAAAACAAATAAAAAAACCAGCTCAATTCAGAGCCGGTTAAAAGTGAAATGAGCGATAGGATGCTAAAACATGGAAGAGCTGTGCATGGGCTGCACTTTTGCTTTTGGGTCAATGTATTGCTTCGCATGATTGACGGCAGTAGGGGCTTCGCCAAAGCCGCTGGCAATTAATTTGACTTTGCCATCGTAGGTTGCGATGTCACCAGCCGCGTAGATTCCGGGGATGTTCGTTTCCATTCTGGAGTTGACTAAGATGTTGTTTTTCTGAATATCGAGCCCCCATTCTTTGATGGGACCAAGAGAGGAGATAAAGCCGTAGTTGACGATGACTGCATCAACATCCAATGTTTCGGTTTCTTCTCCATTCGTATCCTTAAGGACGACTGTTTGAATTCGATCTTCCGTACCAATTAAATCTGCAGGTATGTAAGGGGTTTTAATTTCTACTTTAGAATTTTTTAGATTTTCGACACTATGTTCGTGAGCGCGGAATTTATCCCTTCTATGGACAATGCTCACCTTTTCAGCGATAGGCTCTAACATGAGTGCCCAGTCCACTGCGGAATCGCCGCCTCCGAAGACCACCACTTTTTTCCCTGCAAAACGGTTAAGGTCATCAATGAAATAATGAAGGTTCGTACCCTCATATTGCTTAGCATTCTCGATTTCGATGCGTCGAGGTTGGAAAGCCCCGTTTCCGGCAGTGATTATGATTGTTTTGGAATAATGTACTTCTTTATCCGTGGTTAACATGAAGACGCCATCGGCCTGTTTCTCCACTTCTTGAACGGATTGTTCCAAGACGACGGTTTGTTCGAATTTCGCCATTTGCTCTTTCAAATTATTGACTAATTCCTGAGCCAGCACTTTAGGAAAACCTGCGATATCATAGATGTATTTTTCAGGATAAAGAGCGGATAATTGTCCACCCAATTGTGGGAGGCTTTCAATGATTTTGACTGATGCCTGTCTCATACCACCATAGAATGCGGTAAATAAGCCTACAGGTCCACCACCAATGATGGTAATATCATATACTTTTTCATTTACTTCCAACGCTATCCCTCCGATATACTAGGTTTGTTGAAATTCTTTCTTCATTTTAACATAGTTGAAGTTAAAGAAGATGGATAAATTTTTTTGAAAAATGAGAAAGTTAGTGGGAGCAATCAGGCATACTAATCATCAAAATGAAAAGTTACGGCATCAAGTAGACGGATTTTCCATTAATCAAAGGGAAATCAGTTTCCTTGAAAAATGAGAGGGAATGGAATAATATTCAATTATATGGAATTTATTGATTCGTTCGTGAACTTTAATTAGTGAAAGGCATCACATATGAATAGGATTGCCTTCTTTAATGGAAATTAAGGATATCGCATAGAAATTGAGATGGAAAGCGGGATAAAGAAAAATACTGTAAAGGTGGAAGATTACTTGAAAAAACCAACTATCGTTATTTTGGGAGCAGGTTATGGCGGTTTGATGACCGTAACCCGATTACAAAAAGCATTGGGACAAAATGAAGCGGAAATCATCTTAGTGAATAAAAATGATTATCATTATGAAACAACCTGGTTGCATGAGGCGTCTGCCGGAACCCTTCATCATGATCGTGTGCGCTATCCCATCAAGAATGTCATCAACAAAAGTAAAGTGAGGTTCGTTCAAGACTCCGTTCTAGAAATCAAGACCGAACAGAAAAAAGTCATTCTAGAAAATGGCGAAGTTTCGTATGACATCTTAGTGGTCGGGCTTGGCCCAGAATCAGAAACATTCGGCATTCCAGGATTAAAGGAATATGCCTTCTCCATTTCCAATTTAAACTCGGCCCGGAAAATACGGGATCATATCCAATTGCAATTTGCCACATATAGCTCGGAAATAGAAAAAGACGAAAATCGCTTGACCATCGTAGTCGGTGGAGCTGGGTTTACGGGCATTGAATTCCTTGGGGAGTTAGCCAATCGTGTTCCTGTGCTGTGTAAGGAATATGATATTGACCCTCAGAAAGTCCGCATGTACTGTGTAGAAGCTGCACCGGCGGTACTTCCTGGTTTCGATCCCGAATTAGTGGATTATGCCGTTTCATATCTTCAAAAAAAAGGAGTGGAATTCAAGATTGGCACGCCCATCAAGGGAGCTACCCCTGAAGGAATCATCGTGGCAATTGGTGAAGAGGAAACCGAGGAGATCAAGGCAGGGACCGTTGTGTGGGCAGCTGGAGTTCGTGGGAATTCCGTCATTGAAGCTTCGGGATTCGATGCAATGCGTGGTCGCATAAAAGTGAACCTCGATATGCGGGCACCAGGTCATGATGATATCTTCATCGTGGGTGACTGTTCATTGATCATCAATGAAGAAATAAACCGGCCATATCCCCCTACCGCACAGATTGCCATGCAGCAAGGAGAAGTCATTGCGAAGAACATTACCAAGTTGGTCCGCAACCAAACCGACCTAGATACCTTTACGTTCGAAAACAAAGGGACGGTATGTTCACTTGGTGAGCATGATGCAATCGGGGTTGTTTTTGGTAAGAAAGTGACGGGGAAAACGGCCTCGTTCATGAAGAAAATGGTGGATAACAGAGCGTTATTATTGATAGGCGGCCCTTATTTGGTTGCGAAAAAGGGTAAATTCAACATCCTGTAATTTCATAATAAAAGGTATGAGCCATTCAAGAAATTTCCGGGATGGCTTTTTTCTATTGTGTATGACTGAAAAAAAAGGTTTATAATACAAATATTGAGAGAAATGAGGAGTGAAATGATTGGAACGTTGCAAAAATGTCTGGTTGGCTGTATCGGGTCTCGTGATTTCCGATAAAGGCGAATGGCTTGTCGTTAATAAACGGTATGGAGGATTGGAAGGTCAATGGTCCCTCCCTGCCGGCTTCGTTCGAAATGATGAAACGGTGGATGAGGCAGTCATTAGAGAAGTGCTGGAGGAGACGGGGATTCATACGGAAATTGAAGGGATGGTAGGCGTCAGGAGTGGAGTCATCAAAGGGGAAATAAGTGATAATATGTTGGTGTTTTTACTTAAGCCGCTTAGTTTTGATGTATCGGCTCAAATGGACGAGCTATATGAAGCTAAGTTCTATAATCCGGAAGCCCTCATTGCGGAAGGCAAGCAGTCTGTGTTATTGAATCATCTTTTATCCTTTAAAAAGGAAAGAATGCAGACGATGCTCGACGGAGTCAATCCAGGGAATCATTTCGGATATACCTCTTATAAATTATTTATGTAAGACAATGATGCATCACAAGGGATTAATTGGTATTATGTCGTTGACGAACCAATTATGTATTCTGTAAACTAAAAGTGGTTCTTTTAAGGAGGTCTAGAATATTATGCCATTACCGGTATTGGTCATCTCAATACTTTTATTCTTTGTATTGTTTTTCGGGATAGGCTTTTTACTTAACATGCTTTTTCGATCATCATGGATCATGGTCGTCCTTTTTCCTATCGTTTTCCTTGTCATAGTGAATAAAGCCAAGTTGATTGAATATTTCAGACAACCCAGAGACACGTTTTCCGAACTTGGGACGAGCCTAGCATCTTTGCATGCGGCGGATCTGATGATTTTATCAAGTGGATTAATTGGTGCAATAGGGGCTGGAATCACGATTAAGATATTGAGGAATAAGGGGTACCAAATGTTTTAAATAGGTGGGGCTGCCATTTAGTGGTGGTCCTTTTTTCTGTTTTTCTAGTGATATGTAGTCATTTTTGGGTATATATGAATACTTTTCCTCATGTTAGGGAACAAATATCCTTGTGAGAGGAGTGGAATGACATACATATGAAAATCATACGGACATTATTTTTGCGGGTTGCCATCATCCTATTGTTTTTCTTGGCTATTGAATCAACCGTTCATCATGTTTTTGGAGCCGAGCCCGAAGTCCATCCTTTGGAAGAAACGATTAGGAAAAATACGGTATTCGAGCTAGAATATAAAGCCTTTCATCGTGGGCACCATAAAGCGACCTTTATAGCATCGTCCACGAAAAAAAGTGGAGGACCGCCAACGATAGAAGAGGCTATAGAGCTTTCGAAGTATCCAAAACATAAGGTGTTGGCAACGGGATATACAGCAGGCTATGAATCCACCGGTAAATATCCGGATAGCCCGTCTTATGGCATTACCTATTCTGGGGTGAAGGTGAAGCGGGATATGTTTTCGACAATTGCTGCTGATCTATCCGTGTTTCCGATAGGTACCATCCTTTGGATCCCTGATTATGGTTTTGGGGTGGTAGCCGATAAGGGTGGGGCGATTAAAGGGAACCACCTTGACCTGTATTACGACACGGTGCAAGATGTATATGAGAAGTGGGGAAAGAAAACCCTGGAGGTCTATCTTGTACAAAAAGGAAACGGGCGTTTTTCAGAGGAACAGTTATATGAGTTGAATGAAATGAAAGTGAGGCAGGTCTTCAAACATACAATCGCCGAAAAAGCGGTCCATACAAACATGTCTTCCTTTGTGTTTTAAATACATGAATGCTCGCAAAAAAGCCGACTCAATGTAGAGCCGGCTTTTTTGCCGTTCAATCTGTAGGGATGTGGAGGTAGGCTTCGGGATGAAGCGTCCTAGCCAGTTTGGATAGTCCATCCAGCAATCTGGGGGACGGCCGGCAGAATAAGGGTTCTTCCATGATATGAATCGCATGGTTTTGGACGGCTTTCATTTCCGACCAGCGCTTCCGTTTCTTGATTAATTCAGGGTTGACCTTATGTAACGGGACGCCGACCCATGCTAAACAAATGTGGTCCGGGTCCTTTTCTAGGACTTCTTCCGATGGCACTTGAATGCTTGCCATGTCTACTTCTTCAAAGAGGTTATACCCTCCAGCCAGACGGCTGATTTCCGTTAACCAATTGACCCCGCCAGGTGAGAAAAGGGGATTGGGCCACCATTCCCAGTAGAGGGAAGGGGGATGGTCGATGCTGTCCGCTACCATCTTATATTGCCGGATGGTGGAACGGAATTTGTCCGCCTGCAACGCGGCCTTTTCCTGTACCTGAACGGCTTCCCCAAGGGTCAGTAAATCCTGGGCGATATCTTCAAGCGATTGCGGATTAAAGATGATATAAGGAATCTGTCGTTTTTTGAGTGCCTCGATGTTTTTTTCCATACCAGGTACGCTGAGGGAAGCAAGAACCAAATCAGGTTTTAATGATTCCACGAGATCTATGTTAATGGACAGATCTGGACCGACTTTAGGCAGATGCTGTATGGAGTCGGGCCAATCCGAATAGTCATCGATGGCAATCAACTGGTCTTCGATTCCGAGATATGTACAGAGTTCAGTATTACTTGGGCAAAGAGAGATTAATTTCATTTATAAGTCACCTACCCTTGAAAGATTAAAAAATGAAGAACAAGTGCGATGAATACTCCAGTCAATGCGCCGAAAAAGACTTCAATTGGTTTATGGCCCAATAATTCCTTCAATTGCTGTTGCTTCTGCTTCTCCTCTTTCTTCTGCCAATTCTTCGCTTGTTCGACAAATAAATTGAAATCTGTGACAAGCTGATTCAGGACGGCAGCCTGTTCCCCTGCCTGCCTCCTAACACCCGTTGCATCAAACATCGTGATGATGGCAAAAAGTGTCGCAACGGCAAAGATGGGTGAGTCCATGCCCGTTTCAATCCCCACTGCTACGGTAAGTGCAGTCACGGCGGCCGAATGTGAACTTGGCATACCGCCCGTTGAGTTGATCAACGACCAATCCCATTTACGAAAGGCGATGAAATGAATCGGGACTTTAATGAATTGGGCAAAGAAAATGGCGATTAAAGCGGCAATTAAAGGGAAGTTTAAAAAAAATTCCAAAAGTTTCAGCCTTCTTTCCATTTATAAAGTAACGGTGAGACGGGAAAATATTCATCCTTACTAATACTTTCCATCATATCCTATCGATTCCCTGCTTATTGGAAATAAATATGATCTTTCTTATACTATTTCTCTAAAGAGCGGCTTTCTAAACTACTTCCTTACTAGGCAGGTGAAATAAAGCTAAGATTTAGAAAGAAGAGGCGATTCTTTAGAAGGTCTAGGTAGGTCGATAAAGAATATGAATAGTAATCATATGTTTTATAAGGAGGAGATAGTATTGTCTATTTCAAAAGACCCGGTTAGTTACATGGTTCGTCCTGGAAAACTGGAAGACTCCGAGGCGATTTTAGACATCCAGAAATCCGTTGTGTCAGAAGGTGAATTCCTAATCGCGTTATCCACAGAGTTCAATAAAACATCTTCCCAACAAAGCGAATGGGTTCAGAGCATATTGGATCATGAAAGAGAAACATTACTGGTAGCTGAAAGTGAGGGAGAAGTCGTTGGTTGGATAGTATTCGAAATGGCCAAAAATAGAATGCGATTGTCCCATACAGGCACCTTTGGCATGATGATAAGAAAGGGTTACAGAGAAATGGGGATTGGAAGTATGCTACTACAGACATTATTGGATTGGGCAGAGAGCAATCCCTTCATCGAAAAAGTGAGTTTAGGCGTTTTCGCATCAAATCACGGTGCTATTTCATTGTACAAGAAAATGGGGTTCATTGAAGAAGGTCGCAAGGTTAAAGAATTTAAAATGAGTGAATATGAATATGTCGATGATATCCTGATGTACAAATTGGTTAAGTGAAATCGAATGGATCATCTCGTTTAAATGAATGAAGCGGGCATTTCAAATCCACTTTGTGCATTGAATTCGGAAATTTCGGGGAATTTGGTTATAATAGGAGTATTCGAATGGAGGCGTATCAGAATGTTTACAGTGAAACATACATTAAACTTAGATGTTACGGAAGAATGCCTGTTAATGGGTGTGTTTGATCGGCCGATTAAATTCACGGGGATTGGGCAGGAAGCGGATGAGAAATTATCGGGACATCTTACACAATTGGTGAAGGATGGTGATATCTCTTCCAAGAAGAAGTCCATCACTAAAATACATACTTTAGGAAAACTAGGCGTAAAGAGGCTGATTTTTGTCGGTCTAGGGAAAGAAAAAGAACTATCTTTCGAGACTTTAAGGGAAGCTTTAGGGAAGGCCCGCAAAGTGGTGGCTGAATCAAGGCTTACCACAATCAGCATCGCTTTGGACACCTTCACGACTGAACAGTTGGACGCACTGGATGCGGCGCATGCATTCTCCGAGGCATTTGAGCTGGCAGGCTATAAATTTGCCGGGTATAAACAGAAATCGAACCAGATAGAAAAAAGTTTGGAAGCCATCACGGTTTATAGTGAGTGCCAAACGGATGAAGTGGGAGCGGCCCTACATGTCGGCCGTGTGTTTGGGAAAGCGACGAATTCAGCGAGGACGCTAGTTAATACACCTGGGAACTTACTGACTTCCACGGATTTAGCGAACTATTCCATGGAATTGGGGGACCGGTATGGATTCGAGGTTGAAATCCTCGAGAAGGAAGACATGCTCAAGCTTGGAATGGGTGCTCTTCTAGCGGTCAATCAAGGATCGGTCGAACCACCGAAAATGATCGTCCTCAAATATCAGGGAAAAGAAGAATGGACGGATGTAATCGGGTTGGTCGGAAAAGGAATTACCTTTGATACAGGAGGTTACTCATTAAAAACGAAGGCTGGAATCGTTGGAATGAAAACGGATATGGGCGGTGCAGCGGCCGTCTTGGGTGCGATGGAAATCATCGGGGAATTGGGCCCGGATCAAAATGTCGTTGCCGTCATTCCTTCTACCGATAACATGATCAGTGGAAATGCATTTAAACCGGATGATGTGATTACCGCCATGAGTGGTAAAACCATCGAGGTGCTGAATACGGATGCCGAGGGACGGCTTGTATTGGCGGATGCCGTGACATATGCGAAACACCATGGTGCGGAATACCTTGTCGATGTTGCCACCTTAACGGGTGGTGTTATAACGGCCTTGGGCAATGATATGACAGGTGCCATGACCAATAACGTGGAATTCTATGAACAAGTTCAAAAGGCCTCTGAGGAAGCCGGTGAGCCAATGTGGCGCCTGCCGATTACCGAAAAGGATAAAGAGCGTGTGCGTAATAGTAAGATTGCGGATTTGAATAATTCGCCGGGAGGAGCCGGGCATGCCATCATGGGTGGTGCCTTTGTCGGTGAATTTGCCGAATCGACCCCATGGGTCCATCTCGATATTGCGGGAACATCCACGACAGCGAGCGCAAATGAACTGGGTACGGCCGGGGCGACTGGAGTCATGACCCGTACCCTTGCCCTTCTTGTGGAAACATTCAATCCGGGCAAGAACTAGGATCGATGCCGAAGCCGGAAAGAGGCTTCGGTTTTTTCATATGTTGCTCCACTTCAAACTGATGATGACATGGCAATTTATCTCTCCTTTTTTCGGATAAAAATCAAAACGGATGCCATCGGGATTGTACTTGATATCTGGTTCGTTTTTAATACCTGTCTTTTTGATCATGTCGGTGACGGCAGCCGTTTTCGATTCTTGGGCGGCGGACATGAGCCGTGTCGAAAATGGTTTGGACGAGGCAATCATATCCACTACTTTTTTTGCATCATCCATTAACGATTGCGAAGATTTAGCCGATTGAATCAGGAGGTCGGGGTTTCCGGCGGAGAAAGGGCGAAGCAGCGGATCTACCTGATTGCGATAAGGCATTCCCCAATCACGGTTTCTCTGGAAAAAATCTTGGTCGAAAAAAAAATAAGGGATATCAGCCAAAGGTTTGCCTCCCTTTCCTATGTCTTTCCATAGACAGGTTTATTATATAGGTTAAAATATGAGTGGATGTAGAAGATTATGATAGTGTTTTAGAAAGCCGTTTTTCTTACTTGGAAAATAGAAAGAAGTGTACACTATTATTTGTAAAAATCCTCACTTGGTAGTATACTTAAAATACTTGCTTACCTTAAGTAAGTAGCGAGACCGTACTATATAAAACTAAAAAATAGGTGATTTTACTATGAAAATAACAAAGCAAATAAAAGACCTTTTAATAGATAAAATGAACATCCTGAAAACACCGGGTAAAGATGATCTATGCCTGGTCGGTCCCGTGAATCTCCCTGTTAAGCAAGGTGACTTTTCGGCTGTCTTCCAATGGTACACCTGGCTTCAGCTTGATGGCGAGGATAATGTTGAAGAAGCAGTGCTCGAATCGCTTTCGACTGCCAACTTGGCTTTTGGCCAGCAATCTTCGGTATTGGTGTATGGTGATTTCGAGAAAGCGGAGGATGCACTCGTCCGTATGCACAGCATCTGCCATACGGGGGATATATTCGGCAGTCAACGTTGTGATTGCGGATACCAGCTTCACCAATCGATGAGGATGATTGCCGACGCAGGAACCGGCGCCATTTTTTACCTTGCGGATCATGAGGGAAGAGGTATTGGCTTATTTACAAAATCATTGGCTTACTTGCTTCAGCAAGAAGGATTTGACACCGTTGAAGCGAACCATGCTTTGGGATTCGAAGATGATACAAGATCTTATGAAGGAGCGATCACGGTGTTGAAAGCTCTGCGTCATAAACCCGTAACGCTGATTACGAATAATCCTAAAAAGCTGGCAGCGCTTAAGGAGCATGGCTTGACGGCGAAGAATCATATCCCGCTTTGGGGTGGTTTGACTGAAACGAATAGTTTCTATCTGGATACAAAAATCAAGAAATCCGGGCATATCCCACTAGAGGATCCCACTGTAATTGTGTGAAGGGGAGCTGTGATGATGAATAATGATCAATATTACATGAAACTGGCTTTGGACCTAGCGGGCAGTGCTAAAGGGAAGACGAACCCGAACCCCATCGTCGGGGCTGTTATTGTGAAAGACGGCGTGATTGCCGGAACAGGGATTCACCGCAAAGCCGGTGAACCGCATGCCGAGGTCCATGCATTCAAAATGGCGGGAGAGTATGCCAAAGGTGGAACTTTATATGTGACGCTTGAACCTTGTTCCCATTATGGGAAAACACCACCATGTGCGAACTTGGTGAAGGAATCGGGAATTAAACGGGTCGTAGTGGCCATGGAAGATCCCAACCCGGAAGTTGCAGGGAGAGGAATCGCGCTTCTTAAAGAGGCAGGCATTGAAGTGGAAGTGGGCATCTTGGAAAAAGAAGCACGAAGGCTGAATGAACGCTTTATCCATAATATGACGACAGGGCGTCCTTTTGTCCTGTCCAAATTTGCGATGACGCTCGATGGGAAACTGGCGACCCACACTGGACATTCGAAATGGATTACAGGGGAAGAATCCCGTCACTCGGTCCACTTGCTACGTAATGAGGTCGATGCGATTTTAGTCGGCATCGGAACGGTCCTGGCCGATAATCCATCCTTGACGACCCGGCTTCCTGAAGGCGGGGGGGAAAATCCGGTCCGCATCATTTTGGATAGTGAACTTCGTGTGCCTCTAGATTCCCATGTCTTACAGGTAGAAGAAGCGAGAACGGTCATTGTCACGCATGAAAATGCCTCGTTGGAAAAAATCGCCTCCCTAAGCGAAAGGGGAGTTGAATTCATCATGGTCCCCAAAACAGAAGCAGGGTTGGATTTGGAGATCCTGATGGCCGAACTATATAAAAAGGGGATAACGGATGTCTTGCTTGAAGGCGGAAGCGAGGTAAATGCTTCATTCTTAAGGGCAGGACTCATCGATAAATATCTAATCTATGTAGCTCCTAAACTATTGGGTGGAAGAAACTCACTTACTCCTTTTTCAGGGGACGATGTAGATCAAATGGATGAAGCCTTGGATGTTTCCATCTCTCATGTTGATACGTTTGGGGAAGACATCCGCATAACGGCTTATCCAAAATAAAATAGACAACAGGTGAGAAGCATGATGGGTAAAACGGATGTTTGCATTGTCGGTTCAGGACCTGGAGGGGCGCTTTTAGCCTATTTATTGGCCAAACAGAACATTTCGGTCATCCTCCTTGAGCGGAATCAGGCAGTCGCACAGGAATTTCGAGGGGAATTCTTAAACGATGAAGGGGAGAGCATCCTTAAAAAGCTTGGCTTATTTGCGAAAGTGGAGAATCTGGGCCTGCTTAGAATGGAACAGATTGAATATTGGCAGGAGGGGCGACTGGTAAAAGAGATTTATCCGGACGCCCATCAAGATAATCTGGGCATTCATGTTCCGCAGAAGCATCTGTTGAAGGTGATCTTGGATGAAGCTGAAAAGTTAGATTCCTTCCACTTGATGCTGAACACGAGGGTGACAGATCTCGTCCAGGACAAAGAGGGGCGGTTCTGTGGAGTGAAAGCCGTTAAGGATGGGAGTGAATTCACCATTCAAAGCCGATTGATTGTCGGGGCGGATGGAAGGTTTTCAACGGTCCGGAAAAAAGCGAAAATCCCGGTTGAGGTCAAGAACCACGGCTATGATTTACTCTGGGCTAAAATACCGGCCCCTTACGGATGGAAGCCATCGATCAAGAATGCATTGGTCAATGGTTCCCAGTTGGCACTCTTCACTCAGGCGGGGGGTTTCATCCAAATCGGATGGAATATAGAACATGGTTCGTACCCTCAGCTTCGGAAACAGCCTTTTGAACCTTTTATTGAAAAGTTGATCATGAATTTCCCAGAGTTACGGAGTGTGGTCCGTGAAAATATCCAATCCTGGCAGGACTTCATTTTATTGGACGTTCATAGTTGCTCATGTGAAACGTGGACCAAAGATGGTGTTCTGCTAGTGGGGGACGCGGCCCATACCATGACCCCCACTGGTGCTTTCGGACTCAATTGTGCCCTTGGGGACGCTGAGCTAGTGGCCCAACAAATTTATGAACACATCCTTCTGGGAGATAGCGGATTAACGGGGCTCAAAAGGGCGGAGCCAAAAAGAAGAGCTTATATTGAAAAGCTACAGGCCTTGCAGGTGGACATGGAGAAATCTTTTGAATCCTTGTTTACCGCGTATGTTTAAATGGAGAGTGAAGAAGATGAGATTCGGTTTTGATATAGATGATACTTTGATTAATTTAAGGGAATATGCATTCCAGTTATATAATGAAAAGCTCAATAAAAATGTAGAGTTAACAAAATTCAAAGCCTTGAAAACCTTGGAGATTCATGAATTGTTCGAGATGAGTAAAGAAGAAGGCGGAAAAATGTGGAATAGCCTTGCCGAAGAAATCTATTATTCCTCGTGCCCGGCGTTTGAGGGGGCAGTGGAAGCATTACAGACCCTTGAAAACGAAGGACATGAAATCTTTTATATTACGGCAAGAAAAGCCGAGCATGGTGAACGGACGAAACAATGGATGATCGAGAATGGATTCCCTGTAAAGGACGACCATTTTTATTGCGGCATGAAAGACCATGAAAAAATTGAAACGATCAAGAAATTGGAGCTGGACTATTATTTCGATGATAAACCGGCCGTTTTGGAAACGTTGGTGGGCATTCAAACGAAGGTATATGCCATCGATAATTCCTATAACCGTGAGATAGAATCCATCCCTAGACTGACAAACTGGTCGGAGCTGAAGCAGGTTATATCCAAGTAAGACAGGCATGCATATGAGATGGAGGATGACTGGAAGGTACCCGGATCATCCTCTTTTCTTCATCAATAATGAATGGTTATTCATTTATATCTGTTATAACTCACCCAGACAAGGTAGAATGGTTTTAATGATAGAATTCTAAAATGAAAGGGATGGGTCAAGATGGATATCAATGTGGAAGGTTCGTTGATTGGCGCACTTGGGATAGAAATGAAGGAATTGAGTAATGGGAAAGTCATTGCGACCATGCCCGTCGACGAACGGACAAAACAGCCATTTGGTCTATTGCATGGAGGCGCATCGGTTGCCCTGGCCGAGTCGGTTGCGAGCATCGGTGGTTTCCAGCTGGTCGACGGCACGAAACAAGCGGTCGTCGGGCTTGAAATCAACGCAAATCATGTAAGGGGTGTCCGTTCGGGCCTTGTCACTGCAGAAGGGAACATCCTTCATCATGGGAGAACGACCATGATTTGGGATGTGAAGATCCGGGATGAAGAAGGAAACCTGGTCTGCGTTTCCAGATGTACGCTGGCAGTCATCGACCTGCCAAAGTGAGAGTGAACAAAAAGGAGCTGCCGTTGGGTAAAACGGCAGCTCCTTTTTTGCTTCATCGGCTTTTCTTCAAATCATCCTGGACACTTTGATCCCACATTTTAACGCCAGAATGGTAGGCGGAGCGGTTGATCAAATGTCCGGCTACTGGACTGGTCATGAAGATGAAGATGATGGCTAGTACGACACGGAAATCGAAATGACTGTGCTTGTAATAAAAGTATAAGAGTGTCCCAATCAGGATGAACATGATCCCGAGGGTGGAACTTTTGGATACGGCATGATTTCGTGTATAAACATCAGGCAACCGGATAATGCCGAAGGCGGATACCAAGAATAGAAAGACACCGATCAAAATAAAGCCTGCAGAAAGAATTTCAGCGATTTCGGTCATTTTCGATGATCTCCCCTTTCTCAAGGAACTTGGCGAAAGCGACCGTTCCGATAAATGACAGGATGCCGAGCAACAGGATGGCTTCTAAATAAGCATTCGTATCCATGACGATGGATGCGAGCGCCACGAGAGCGATGAGGTTGATGCCCATCGCATCCAGGGCAATGACCCGGTCAGGAACAGAAGGTCCTTTAATTAACCGGTATAGAAACCCGAGCATGGATAGTGAGACACCGAGCAAAGCGATTTTAAGTAAAAGATCGAACATTATTTGCTCACCTCCATGATTGCTTTTTCAAATGTGTATTTAATGCTGTCGACGGCTTCTTCTTTATCAGCGATATCCATCGCGTGGATATAAAGGATGCGATTGTCTTCCGAAACCTCCACAACCAGGGTGCCTGGGGTCAGTGTGATTAAATTGGATAGGACGGTAATCTCCCAATCCTTCGTAAGCACGGTCTCGTATGCGAAGATACCCGGTTTCATATCGAGCCTTGGCTTAAGTATGACCTTAAGTACGCTAATATTGGATAACAGGAGCTCCCTGGCGAAAATGAAGAACAGCCGGATGACGGCATACACTCGGTTAAGATAAAAACGGCTGGTGAAAAAATGACGGAAGATAAACAGGATGCCAAGTCCTAAAACATAGCCAATGATGAAGGTGCTTCCGTTGAATTCATTTTTCAAAAACATCCAGATGATAGCCAGGAATACATTCAGTAAAATTTGAAAGGACATCAGGCATTACTCCTTTAAAACCGCATCGATATAAATATCGGGATTCATTAATGTGTCAACGGCTTGTGAAATATAGGGGTAAACCGCTTCTGTTCCCACTCCGTATAAGACGGAAATGGCGACAAGCAGGACCGCAGGGACAAGCATTTTGTTGACCGTTGCCTTACCTAGGGTATACGCGACTTTCGGGGTTCCCCAAAAACCGTGTATGAAAATTTTCATCACAGAATATAAGACCATCAAACTTGATAGCAAGACCATTGCCAAGCCAATATAGGCTCCTTTGTCGGCTGCCCCTTGAAGGATCATCAGCTTGCCGGCAAATCCGCTGAATGGAGGGATTCCGGCCAGTGATATGGCTGCGATGAAGAAGGTCCAGGCAAGGCCAGGATATTGCTTGATCAATCCGCCCATATTCCGTAAATCATCAGAGCCACTGATCTTAATCATGATGCCCACCAATAAAAACAGTGCGGCTTTGATCAACATGTCATGAATGATGTATAAGATCGATCCGGATAAGGCTGGTTCATTCATCAACGAAATTCCGAAGATGATGACGCCGACGGCAATGATGATATTATAAATGATGATTTTTTTAACATCCCAATAGGCGATTGCACCGATGACTCCCATGATGATGGTTAAAATCGCCAGGACTTGGAGAAACATATGGGTGAAATCTTGGTCATGATGAAACATGAGTGTATAGGTCCTGAAAATGGAATAGACCCCGACTTTGGTAAGCAAGGCTCCAAATAAGGCCATCACGGGGATAGGCGGTGCATAGTAAGAACCCGGAAGCCACTGGAATAGCGGAAAAATGGCTCCCTTCAAGCCAAAGACGATCAAGAAGCCGATCGCGAGGACCGATAGGATGGCAGGTTGTCCTGCCTCTGCTATCCGCTGACTCAGGTGTGCCATATTCAACGTGCCGAGCACCGAATACAGATAAGCGACCATGATGACGAAAAAGGAGGAAGAAAGAACATTGACGATGATGTACTTCAATGATTCCCTCAGCTGAATTTTCGTTCCTCCCAAGACAAGGAGTACGTAGGAGGCCATCAGCATGACTTCAAAAAAGACGAATAGGTTGAACAGGTCACCGGTAAGGAATGCCCCATTTACGCCAATCAGCAAAAATTGAAAGACAGGATAGTAATAATGGGCCTCACGTTCTTTCCCTATGGAGTAAAACGAGTAAACCAGTATCGCCAATCCAATGATATTCGTGGTCAGAACGAGTAAGGAGGCAAGCATGTCAGCGACAATCACAATACCGAAAGGCGCATCCCAGCTGCCGACTCCCAGTGTCAAGATCCCTTCATTATGAACGGAAAGGACCAAATAGATAGCAATCCCGATTCCGATGAGGGATGAAATGAAAGAAATCCCTCGTTGAAGCTTGATTTTTTTTGAAAAGAAAATAAGGATGATGCCTGTAAAAAGCGGTAATAAAACAGGCAAGAATGGTAGATTAATCATTTGTGTCGGTACCTCTCATTTCTTCCATATCGTCCGTCCCCAGTTCCTGGTAGGTCCGGTAGGCAAGTACTAATAAAAAGGAAGTCACACCGAAGCTGATGACGATCGCCGTTAAGATGAGAGCTTGTGGAAGCGGGTCAACATAAGACGTCGCCACATCCCCAAGCAATGGGACGGAACCTCCTTTTAAACCACCCATCGTTAAAATCAAAAGATGGGCCCCATGACTAAGCAACCCTGTACCGATGATGATCCGCAAAATGCTCTTGGATAGCATCAAGTAGGTTGCACACATAAATAGAATTCCTATGACAATGGCCATTAAAAGTTCCATTATTCACTCTCCCCTATCGTTTGAATAATGGTCATCGTTACACCAACAACCACGAGGTAAACGCCTAAATCAAAAAGTACCGCTGTATGAAGCGAGATGTGACCAAGGATGGGAAAATCGATATAACGGTACACATGAGTCATGAGCGGAACCCCGAACAGGAGCGAACCGGCTACAGTCAAGGCAGAGATGAATAAACCTGCACCTATCATCAGTTTATAGTCAATCGGCAAGATCTCCGCGACGGTTTTAATGTCATAGGCGAGTAAAAGAAGGACAATCGCCGCTGATGTCATCAATCCGCCGACAAACCCGCCCCCCGGTGAGTAGTGGCCGCCTAAAAAGATGGAAACGGAAAAAAGTAGGATAACAAAGGCCGCAACCTTTGTCACCGTTTGAAGAATCAAGTCATTTTGTTTCATGATTTATCTTTCCTCCCAGTCAGTCGCAATTTAATCATCGCGAAGATCCCGAGTGCTGCGATGGAAAGAACACTTATTTCAAACATCGTATCAAGTCCGCGGAAGTCAACGAGAATGACATTGACCACGTTTTTTCCTCCTGCTTCCTTATACGCATTTTCAAGGTAATAACTTGAAATGGAAGCAAATAGCTTATTGCTATGCGCTGATAAAGCAATCAATGTGACGATCACGCCAACGCCACTTGAAATCAAGGCATTATTCAACCTGAATGTCATCCGCTCTTCCTTCCTGCTTGCAAGTAATGGTAAATGGAAGAAACAGAGCAGGAAAAGCGCGACGGAGATGGTTTCAATGACAAGTTGCGTCAATGCCAAATCCGGTGCTCTAAGCAAGACGAAAAATAGGGAAATGGTATAGCCGACCGCCCCTAAGAGGATGATCGATGTTAAACGGGATTTCGCAAATAGAATGGCAATCGATCCAATCACGATGATAGCCGCCAAAACGACTTCATAGACGCCGAATGGGGCAAAGTTTCCTGTATCGAGTACAAAGGCATCTTTCCAGTAAAGGGAAAAGCCTAAGGAAAGGATGAAGAAAAGGAAAATCGAGAGCAGATAGTTCCGGATCGACCCTGTCATGAGAAACTTCATGATGGTAGATGCCGAGCGTTCCATCCCCTTTAATCCATGATCATAAAGGGAGTTCAATGAAAAACGGTCTGGCACTATCCGATAGATGCCGTTCCATTTGGATAACGTTTTGTATAAAATGATCCCTACCACAATGATTCCGATCGTCATCCATACTTCCGGATGGAAACCATGCCAGAATGCGATATGAACATGATAATCCGGGTCTGCCAAGCTTGGCTGTATACTCGCCACAGCCGGCTCGATGATTGACGAAGATAGTAGATTAGGGAAAATCCCGAATACAAGGACCAAAGACGCAAGGATAATCGGTGAAATCAACATGCCAATCGGTGCTTCATGCGGTTTCTTATCCAAATGTCGAAGTTTCCCTGTAAAAGGCTTAAGAACGACAATCATGCTGTAAATGAAAGTGAAAACACTAGCAACCCAAGCCACTACCGGGAATAACACGCCCGATGTCTCCATATTGAATATATCCAGTTCCAATACATTCACCATGGCAGCCAGGAACATTTCCTTACTTAAGAACCCATTGAACGGAGGAAGCCCGGCCATGGAAAAGGCACCGATGATGGCCACCGTAAAGGTGATGGGCATCAGCTGCATCAAGCCACCAAGCTTGCGGATGTCCCTTGTACCGGTTTCGTGGTCAATAATACCTGCCACCATGAATAGACTTCCTTTGAAGGTTGCATGGTTAATCAAGTGGAAGACGGCGGCCACTGTTGCGGCCAGGTATATATTGTCTCCCAGCGTGTCATAGTGAAGGGCAGCGGCTCCGATTCCCAATAGAGACATGATCAAACCAAGCTGACTGACGGTGGAAAAGGCAAGAATCCCCTTTAAGTCCGTTTGTTTCACAGCTGAGAATGAACCCCAGAATAAGGTGACCAACCCGGCAATCGAAACGAGCCAGAACCAGACACCGGATTCCGCAAACACCGGGCTTAGACGGGCAACCAGATAAATGCCAGCCTTGACCATTGTCGCGGAATGGAGATAGGCACTGACTGGTGTCGGTGCTTCCATGGCATCAGGTAGCCAGATGTGAAATGGGAACTGTGCCGATTTAGTGAAGGCACCCAGTAAAATGAGTAGAAGAGCAGGGATGAAAAGCGGATGATCCAACAGTTCGCTGCTTTGAGCTATCAGTTCCCTTATGCTGTAGGTGTTTCCCATGATGGAAAGGAGCACGATTCCCCCAAGCATGCTTAATCCGCCAAAGACGGTGATCAGCAGGGATTTTTGAGCTCCATAACGTGAGCGTTCCCTTTCGTTCCAATACCCAATGAGTAAAAAGGATGACAAACTTGTAAATTCCCAAAATGAATAGAGAACGATTAAATTGTCGGAAAGGACCACACCAAGCATGGCGCCCATGAATAGTAAGAGAAAGACATAAAACTGGTTCAGTTTTTCTTTTTCTTTTGATAGATAAAAGATGGAATACAAAATAACGAGTGAACCAATCCCCGTTATGAGCAGAGCGAACAAAAGACCTAGTCCGTCTACATAAAAGTCAATATGTATTCCTAGTGAAGGAATCCAAGTAGCCCGTTCAGTTATGGTCTCCCCTTGTTTGGTTGAAGAAATGAACCGGGAAAAATAGCTAAATAGAAGAACGGGTAAAATCAGTACAAACCAGCCAGTATGTATTCGACGTAAATACTTGTATAAAAACGGTATTAAGATGGCCAAAAGAAATGGTGATAATACCGCCCAATGAAGCAAAGACATAAACTCCCCCCTTATAAACGAAGTCATCGCCTTATTATGCATTTTTTTACACAATCCTAGACGGTAAAGTATCTTCGTTGAATGTGTTTTTTTTATATGTGTTACGTGTCATTCCTAAAAGTATAACCCAATTTTTGAGGGTTTGCATGACATAAGGAGCGAGGAATACTGATTGATATCGAGTTTTATATATAGGTAGAAAAGGAGCGTGAAACGGCTCAAAAAATATTTTCAGAGGGGTGCAAAGAGGGGAATATATGTAAAAATCCATTGTGAAATCCTTTTATATCTTGCATAATAATAGGATAAAAGATACATGGATGGAGAAAAAATGAAAAACACGTATTTACTTAGTTATTTCCCGATCATTGCGATACTACTGTTTAGTCTGTCCTTTGCGATTTATGGGGAAATGCAGGTGCTTATCTTATTCGGGAATTTAGGAATCTATCAAGGGATGCTGGAGTTCTTTTCCGAGACAGGAATTAAGCTTGCCTTGATGATTGTGTTGTTGTTGGTCATGTTCATGGTGTTTGCAGCGCTGAAGTTAATCTCGGACACGGTCATTGAGCTTTCCCTTCTATTCTTTTCCAAAGATTCGGATGGGAAAGCATTGACGAGCATCAGGATGGGGTCGGTTATTTATGTGATCGGCGGAGCTTGTTCATTGTTCAGCGTCCAATTCCTCCCGGGGCTCATTTCCATCTTCCTTATCACGAATGTCGTGGCCCTGATTTACTTTGTGTTTAAGTTAAGCTCCAGTGTGAATGTATCTGGGCTGGTCGGACTCATCTTCTTTCCCATCTTCGTATGGACCGCGTTAGTCGCCATCGTCGCTTATTCAGGGTTGAAGTTGTATAACAGCGTGATTGCCAGCCTACCGATATAGCGAATACTCATCCATATACGGAGAAAAGAGCTGCCGGGAACATCCGGCAGCTCTTTTCTCATCGTGTACTTGGTTCCTTATATGAGTGCGTTGATCTTGTTTTGTATGGAAGTGGCATTCGTTGTGAACAAGATATACGTATCAGATACAGTATGAAGCACGATACGATCCGTTGTAGCATATGGCGTGCCAATTCTGATCGCACGTTTATTTTCACCCGCATATGTATCATCTTGAGTCACCTTTATGATTTCGGAAATGGGTATTTCTATTGTGGATAGTTGCCATTTAATGAGTAAATGATCCTGTGATTTTTCAATTGCGATTCCTAGCATCATAATCCCTCCGTCGTCTTATCATGACTTGCTTTTACCATTCAGCGGCTTGGCTGATTGCCTTCCATATCTCTATCTGGGGCTGTCGCGAATAGACGGCTTGCAGGTTGGCTGGCTTATCTTTCCCAACCCAGACGCCGGTTGTATAGTTTCCTGTCAGGCCGACGAACCAAATGTCTTTGGCATCATTGGTTGTGCCTGTTTTCCCCCCGATATATTCAGACGGGAAATAGGCTGAGCGTGCCGTCCCATTCATGGTGACTTCGTGAAGAAGCTGCCTCATTTTGCTGACGGTTTCTTTATTCCACACCTTTTTCGATTGATTTTTCCATTTATAAAGAACGTTTCCTTCTTGGTCCGTGACCTTCGTGATTGCCCGTGCAGGCTGGTAGCGGCCATCATTGAATGATGTAAAGGCATTGGTCATTTCGAGAGGGCTCATCCCGTATTCAAATCCGCCGATGGCCGAACTGATGTGGTGATCTTGGATGGACACCTTTTTGAATTGAAAGGCATTAAGATAGCTGAAGCTCTTTTCTATGCCGGTCTTTTCAAAAAGCCTGATGGCCGGCGTATTATAGGATTGTGCAAAAGCATTCCTTATCGTGACCATGCCGTAGCTCGCCCCATTGTAATTTTGTGGACAGTAGCTGTTGCTACAATAGTTTGCGCCGCTAACAAGCTGATCGATTTCCGCTCCCGTTTCTTCTATATAAGGTGCATAATCCAGAAGAGGCTTTATGGTCGAACCAGGTTGCCTGTAACTTTGGTATGCCCGGTTGAAAGAATTTTTTTTATAATCCTTTCCCCCAATCAAAGAGACAAGCTGGTGCGTATGATGCTGTATAACCACTGACGCACCTTCGATATCATTGAATCCGATTTTCGATTGCATGGCCGACTTGGCCTGGGTCTGTAAATTGATATCGAGTGCCGTGTGAATGGTCACGCCAGATTTCAGAAGCTTTGTGACCTGTTCATTCAGTTTGGCTTCCGCTTGATTGCGTGTGACTTCATCCGAGCTTTTCAATGGTTTTGTCAGACCTTCCGCCGAAGCGACCAGGTTTTTCAACTCTTGATGGACATATGTCACATAATCAGGGTATAAATCGATGTTGGTGGACAAGTCCAACCTGATTTCCTTTTTAATGAGTTTATCGAATTCCTTCTGCTCAAGTTTACCTTGGACAACCATTTGTTTTAGTATCCGCTCCTGACGCTTTTTCGTGTTATCAAAGTGTTTAAGAGGGTTATAGAGTTCGGGATTATTAGGAATGGCTGCAAGAAAGGCCACTTCGGCCTTTGATAGATCCTTGATCGATCGGCTGAAGTAGAGTTGGGAAGCCGCCTCGATTCCGTAAGCCCCGTTGTTGAAGTAAATGGCATTCATATAGAGCTCGATGATTTCGGACTTGGACCGTTTCCGTTCTAGCTGGTAGGCGTAAAAGAGTTCACTTAGCTTTCGGTTATACGTCTTGTCATGGGTAAGGAAAACATTCCTGGCCAATTGCTGGGTGATGGTACTCCCGCCTTGTTTGATCGCACTCTTCTGTGAATTGACAAGCAAGGCCCTACTGATCGCGGTTATATCAATTCCCCTATGCTCATAAAATTTTTGATCTTCCGTGACAATGAACAGGTCTTCTAGAAACACGGGGATATCGTCAAGCTTCAAATAGATCCGGTTTTCTCCATTGGGAATTTCACTAATCACTTTCCCATTTGCGGCCGTCATGTAACTGGTCTGAGCCAGGTCAATCTGATCGAAGGGGATGCGTTCATCCAAGACATGATGGGGAGTTTCAGCTAAAGACCACTCCTGATAGGAAAGAAAGATGAAGATGGATAAGACAGGAACTAAGAAGAAAATCGTGATATAGCCAAGGTACGCGCGCATAGTTCAACTTCCTAACTAATATATTTTTAGTAACTTAATGGAAAATATGTGGGTAAAAAAGAGTGGTCCTTTCGCTCCGTTTTATCCATCATAATCCAAATAAGGAAGATGATAAAGGGTTTCTTCTGAAGTTGCTTAACGCAATGGGGAAAAACTGGCTGGGTGAATGGCTCTGGCTTAATGAAAATCAAATAAAAACTTATTTCAATCTTCTGTTATAATATTCTTACGGAAAAAATAACCAAATTTAGTCGGCGGAAAGATGTCATGAATAAGGAGGGTTCGGAAAATGGATGGACAACAGCAGTATGTATTCATTGATTTTGAATTTACAATGCCCGAAGGAAAGGCAAATCCAGTTGGTTTCTATCCGGAGATCATTGAGGTCGGTTTAATCGCAGTCGTAAACGATACAGTCCAAGAACAGTTTTCTTCCTACGTTAATCCGTCAAGGTTTCCAGAATTGACGAATCGATGCAAGAAATTCCTGAATATTACCCAAAACCAGGTGGATCGTGGAATTTCATTTGAAGAATTGGTTTCCTTTTTAGCAAAATTGGATGAGAAGCATCCAACGACCATCGTCACCTGGGGTAACATGGATATGAAGGTGCTTCGTCAGAACTGTCAAAAAGCAGGTCTGAATTTCCCTTTCACGGGGAAACAGAGCGATCTTTGCCTGGAATACAAGCGTTTCTTCGGAGATCAAAATCAAACGGGATTATGGAAAGCCGTACAGGCCTATGGAAAAGAGGGGACAGGTAAGCATCATAGGGCCCTTGATGATGCCATTACCACGTATAATATCTTTAAACTGGTGGAGAAAGACAAAAGTTATATGAAAAATCACGAACCGACGACAATCGGTGACCGCATCGATTTATCCAAAGTATTGAATCATTTAGCGTTATAAAAGCCAAATCAATTTCTATTGATTTGGCTTTTATTATATGTTATTTAAAATAATCCGCTGCTAGGTCTTCAAGCAGCTCCAAACTTTTGTTGTTCCATTCTGTTTGGCTTTCGGTTAAAGTGCGGGACATCTTCTCAACAGATACCCGTAAGGATTCCTTATAATCTGGAATGTCCCCATCGTATACCCTCACCATATTCATCGGGACATTGGTTTGTTCCCGGAATGCAAGGGCACGTCGTTGATGAAACATGGATACTTCCGTTTGCTTCGGATTATGAAGGTCTCCCTGCATAGGATGCTTCATGACTGCCAATACTTTTACAAGATATGCAGAAGGACGGATATCGGTGATTTCCCCGATATATTTCCCTGTTTTATAAATGGCGGTTACCTTATCGCCAACCTTGAATTCATGCTCGGACATTCCTTCATCCACCTTTCTTGTTCACTCCCTACATGATACATAAGTACGATGATTTTATACAATGAATTTGTTTACTGTATCAAAGATGCATTTTTTTCCGAAGTCGTGTAAAGTGTAGAAATGAAGGTTAAAGAATGGAGATATGAGCCATTTATTTAAAAACGAAAGAGGTAATGAACCATGACAACATTTCCACAATTAACAACCGAAATATCGGAAAATGAAAAAGCGGTGATCATGCAGACGACGCTTGGTGATATTAAAATCAAGCTGTTTCCCAAGCATGCTCCTAAAACAGTAGAAAACTTCTTAACACATGCCGAGAATGGATATTACGATGGAATCATCTTCCACCGTGTCATAAAGGATTTCATGCTACAAGGCGGAGATCCGACAGGTACAGGAATGGGTGGGGAAAGCATCTGGGGCACGAATTTTGAAGATGAATTCTCCATGGAACTGTTCAATCTGCGCGGAGCCCTTTCCATGGCGAATGCGGGTCCAGGAACGAACGGAAGCCAATTCTTCATCGTTCAGGCACAGCATGTAGACAGCAGAATGGGTGAACAAATGAAGCAAGCCGGATATCCGGAAGAAATCATCAGTGCGTATATGGAAAATGGCGGAACACCATGGTTAGACCACAAACATTCCGTTTTTGGCCAAGTTATCGAGGGCATGGATGTTGTCGATACGATCGCCAATGTAGAGACGGTTGCGGGAGACAAGCCAGCTGTGGATGTAGTCATTAAAGGCATTCCGATTTTATAAACGAAGGTACGTGAAGCGGGGGGCATAGGGCCTCTCGCTTTTTAGTTTCTAGGGGAGGAACTTGACTAGTGGATTGATTCAATAATTGTTATAATG
Organism: Peribacillus suis; assembly: GCF_059384845.1. Taxonomy (NCBI): domain Bacteria; kingdom Bacillati; phylum Bacillota; class Bacilli; order Caryophanales; family Bacillaceae; genus Peribacillus; species Peribacillus suis. The sequence goes on along the minus strand of NZ_CM182019.1, from coordinate 3,721,112 downwards.
AGGAAAAAGATCATTTTTCAGGAAGGATGAAATAGATGGACGTTCTCTACTCCGCACTATTAGGCATGTTTCTTTATTTTCCGGAAGACAAAAGTGAATATATTCCCGCAGGCATTACCTGTGTCATCTTTTTGATTGCAGCTGGGTTTACGATGAGGGCCATCATCAGATACTCGAAGAAAGAAGAATTGAAGACGAAGAAGTTCGAGGAGGAAGTGACGAAAAGAAACCGGCATCTACAAGATGATTCCCTTTCTTGAACGGCTTTGTGCTTCTGACTACCTCGTTTTAGCAAAACGGGAATACTTTAGAAAAAAATGAAACAAATAAACTAGTTCCCATTTTGGCATAAGCATTTTATACTATAAGCTATAGAGAGAGAGTTTTGGGGGCGGAAAGTGTTATGCAAATCATAGCGAAGAGAATGATTGCGACAGATACGGTCAAGAGCTTCTTCATGGAACATTGGGAGACGACTCAAGTCGTCTTTTCAATCGGCATGTTCCATTATGCGGAACTCGATGGATTTGCGGTAATGGATGGGGATGAGAAAATCACGGGAATGGTCACGTATAAAGTGCTGAATCAACAATGTGAAATCATTTCCCTGAACAGTGAGCATGAGAATCAGGGCGTGGGCTCATCCTTACTTTATGTGATTGAGAATATCGCCAAGGAAAAGAATTGCCACTCCATTAAAGCCATTACCACGAATGATAATTTACAGGCTTTGAAGTTCTTTCAAAAACGTGGGTATGTCATTTCCGAGATTGTGAGGAATGCCGTGGAAGAATCAAGAAAGACAAAACCGGAAATCCCGTTTTACAGCTCCGATGGCATTCCAATACGGGATGAAATCATTCTCGAAAAACTAGTTTAAATAGGAGGAATGGATATGTTTAAGAAAATGGCAGCAGATGCTCTGGGTCTCAGTGATATAGGAAGTGTGATTAAGCCTGCTGATTATGATAAGGTCGATGCTGATGATTACATCATGCATGAAGATGACGAGAAAATTTATTTCTTGATTAAATCGAAAACGGATGAATATTGCTTCACGAACCAAGCGTTCATCCATCTCGACGGAACAAGTGCCATCAGCAAGAAACGGATGCTGACCAGATATAGCTATAGCCAGTATGAGTTTTCGCATGTGACATTAGAAACCGCTGGTACCGTCGATTTAGATGCTGAGATTAAATTCTCGATCGGTGCTAAAACCTTCTCGATTGACGTGCATAAGAAATTCATCGAGGAATTGAAGGATCTATTTAAATCACTCGTTAAAATTTCGGAAATTTGCCATGAGAATGCCTATGCCCTTCAATTTGCGCAACAAAGCGTAAATTTGGCCTCATCGACATTGAATCAAGTCCGTACAGATGGCAGCCAAATGGTGTCCAGCTTCAAGGATATCAATGCCGCTGCGTTTGACTGGTTGATGGATAGCCGCAAGAAGTACCATGTGAAAGATTTCGGGTATGTGTTCGAAAAATATATCAATAATTAATATCCACAATCCATACAAAAGCGGACACAGCGATGTGTCCGCTTTTTCGTTTAGTTATTGAGGTCATTCAAACCTGGAGCATGTTCACTAGGCATGTCCGGCATCTCTGGAACTGGAAATCCTTTAGGTGGTTCCATGACAGAAAGATTGCCGCCATTACGGCTTGGTGTCTCCCCTTGGAATACTTCGCCGATCTGGGTTTGGTCAAGCCTGAAGTTGAATTGGGCATTATGGTAGCCCAAATCTACATATTTCCGGCATTCCGGATATTTATTCAGGTCATAATTTGGGACAGGGAAGATTTTACCCCAATCCACTCCCAGTGTTTCTAAAGCCTTTGCAAACGCATTTTGATGGGCGTTGTCACGTACCATGAGGAACGCAATGGTTTCACGCAAGGTTTTATTGGAGCTCATTTCATAAATTCTCGATTTTTGGAGTACCCCCGTCGATTCAAGCATCACATTGTTTAAAAGGTTGGCAATTAAGTTTCCATGATCGTATACCCATGACCCATTCCAAGGGTTACCTCCCGCGTCTACGGGAAGGGAAGCTTTGGCACCGATGATAAAATGGTGGGGGTTCGCACCAGACTGAATCACTTCCTCAAGTGGTGCACCATTCGGACCTGAATTTCCCGGTAGATTTCCACCCGCTTCATTTAGCAGCTGATTGATTGTGGTCTGAACAAGCTCTACATGGCTTAGCTCCTCTATAAAAATGCCGCGTATTAAATCTCTATATTTTTTTTCCTTACCACGGAAGTTGGCGCTTTGAAACGAAAACTGCATCAACGTACGCATCTCTCCGAATTGGCCACCGAGCGCTTCTTGAAGGACTTTTGCAGCATGTGGATCCGGTTTGTCCGGTACGATCATATTAATTAGATCCTCTTTATAAAAATACAATGATTAGCCTCCTTTAAGATTTGGTATCATTAGTTAGTTTTTGCAGGATTGTTCAATTTATTCTCGAGGGAAAAAATACCTTTATGGAATGCGCCAAAGAGAGAAATACTAGGGAAAGGTTGATTATGAAAGGGTGTTGCATATGCTATCCAATCAGCAACTAAATAGCTTCCAACAGCAACTTCAGCAAACGAAGCACCGGTTGGGAGAGCAATTAGAGGAATCTTACGCACTTGGCTTAAGAAAGAACGTACGAAATTGGACAGGGGAACTATCCGTGTATGATAACCATCCGGCGGATCAAGGAACGGAATTATTCGAACGTGAAAAAGATTTGGCACTTGGGGAGCATTATCGTGATGAAATCAGGGATATCGATCGAGCGCTTAAGGCCATTGATGAAGGGAATTATGGAAAATGTGAGGTTTGTTCGAAGGAGATTCCGCTTGAAAGGCTGAATATTGTTCCGACCACGACTTTTTGTGTGGAGCATAGCCCATCTCAAGAGACTTCCCATAATCGTCCGGTCGAAGAGGAGGTGCTTGGTCCAAGCTTCGCCACATATGATTGTGATGGGACGAGCTCTGTCGGATATGATGCGGAAGATAGCTGGCAAGACGTAGCTAGATATGGTACATCGGAGACGCCTTCCGACTTTGCCTATCCACCAAGTGATTATGAGGATACGTATATCGATTCGTCTGAAAATGTAGGATTCGTCGAGAACTATGAGAATATAGCCGGTGTGGATCTATATGGGGAAAACTTAACGGTTTATCATAACGTCCAATACCAGGAAATAGAAGATGATTTAATAGAAGAGGATACTCAGACTCCCTTTGGAGATTTGCCGCGTTATGAAAAAGCTCCGTATGTCGAGGAAGAAAACCAATAGCCAAAAGCAAAGAACCAGGCAATTCGCCTGGTTCTTTGTCTGTTTTATGAAAAAGCCAGTTTGAGACGAGTTAATCCATCTTGCAGCAGGCTGAGTGAACAGCCGATATTCATCCGGACAAATCCTTCTCCGCCTGCACCATATTTTGTTCCAGGCTCTAAGGCGATTTTTCCTTTATGGATCAGTCGTTCTTGTATTTCCTTATCGGAAAGACCGAGTTCGCGACAGTCAATCCATAGGAGGTAAGAGGCATCAGGATGCATGACGCGAAGGGAAGGAATTTCAGCAGAAATGAACGCCTCGGCCACTTTAACATTTTCTTCAATATACTCAATCAAATCGGTGAGCCAACTAAGCCCATCCCGGTAGGCGGCTTCCATGGCCGTTAAGGCAAAAATATTCAAACCGTGAAAGGCCTGTCTTGTTTGGGCATTCTGCAGTTTGATCTGGAGCTCTTTATTGCTGGTAATCAAGAACGAGGCCTGGAGACCAGCGATATTGAACGTTTTGCTTGGTGCCATTAACGTGACCGTGATATCGGCTAACTTGTCCGCCAATGAAGCGATAGGATGATGCATGGCTGTTGAGTGAAAGAGGTCTGCGTGGATCTCATCGCTGACAATGGTGACATGATGGGCCAAGCAAAGTTCCCCGATGCGCAATAACTCCTCCTTTGTCCAAATGCGACCGCCAGGATTATGGGGGCTGCAAAGGAGGAATAGCTTAACGCCGGTCTTCAACTTTTCCTCAAAATCTTCAAAGTCGATGGCAAATCCGTTAGCTTCCAAGAGAAGGGGACTATTGACCACTTCCCGTCCATTGTTTTTAATCATGTCGAAGAAAGGGGTATAGACAGGAGATTGCACCAGAATCTTATCCCCAGGTTCCGTAAAGGCCTGAATGGTGGAACCGATGGCTGAAACGACGCCAGAACTGAATGTGATCATGTCTTTTGTGATGGACCATTGATGCCGGTCTTTCACCCATTTTTGAATCTCGCCGTACACCGACTCTGAAGGGACGGTATATCCGAAGACCGGATGATTCGCTCGTTCGATTAATGCTTTTTGAATAGGTTCAGGAGAAGGAAAATCCATATCGGCCACCCACATAGGCAGGACGTCTTCCCTGCCATACAATGATGTAAGGGCCATTTTGTCCCACTTAACAGAACCGGTATGTTCCCTACTGATGTGTTCATCAAAAATAGATCTGTTCAATATATTCACCGCCAAATCATTTTTTTTCATGCCCTGTTAACGTCTTAACGAAAAGATACTTGTTATGATACTATGATAACATGTTCTTTCCGAAATTATGGAGCAGGTGATTATAATGGATACACAACAAATGAATATAGCGTTTGTGGCTACTTTGCAAGAATGGGATCCGTATGGGATTGGCGGGGAATTATATGAACCGGAGATTGCCGACACGGTCGTGGCCTTACGCGATATAGATGACCTTCAGGAACTGGCGGAAAAAATCAAGTCCATCTACGAATTTGCATTTGATGAACCCGTCCAGTTGGAACGGTGTCTACAGGTTGCACAAAAACTGCTGATCATCAAAAATGATGCCAGCTGCTCGATTTAAAGAAAAGGGATGACTCCGAATTCGGGTCATCCCTCTTTATATGGTTTCGTCTATTCGTCTAAAAACTCCTTGATTAACTGATACACTTCTTCGGGTTTCTCCTCCGGAAGTAAATGGCCCGTGTTTTCCATGACAATGAGCTTGGAATTGGGGAGGTCTTCATGTAGTCTTCTTCCAATGTCGAGCGGAACCACTCGATCATACCGCCCCCAAACAAGCAGGCAGGGCGTATCGATTGAATGAAGTTGTTCGGATGATAAATCGCTTTCCTTATCACGTAACATCCTTCCTAAGGCACGAAATATATCATGCTTCTTCATGAAAGGATCGAGATAGCCCTGGCGCATTTCATCGTCGATCATCGTCTGATTATGGACGACATTCCTTAGATTCTTTTCGATGCCGGACCTTTGGAGATATCCCTTTACCCCAAATGAAAAGAAAGGGAAGTAGCTGAGCATCTTCATCTTTCTCGGGAAGCTTGGCTCGTACCCGGATCCGGCAAGAAGGACGGCGCGCTCGACCAGGCCAGGATAAGCTTTGATGAGTTGCAAGGAAACCTGTCCACCCATGGAATGCGCAATGATGCTGAACTTCTTGATGTTCTTTTCTTCCAAAAGCTGTACGACGGAACCTGCGATGTTCCGGAAAGAGTATGTATAGCGATTAGTTTTCCCACTTTGACCGAATGGAGGCAAGTCTATCGAGATGACATTATAGTCTTTCGTTAAATGGGGTATCAGTTTCCGGAAGCTAAAGCTTGATGATAAAAACCCATGGATTAATACCAGGGTGGGGAAAGAGTCATGAACATGAATGTGTTCATAATACATATCGATATCCCCGATCTGCTCAATGTCTTTCTTTACGTAACTTTCCATATTCGTGTTCTCCTCTACCATTCCTAAGCAAAATAAGAAGCTACTGCTGTTGCTTATCTTCCTTAGTTTTAAATAATTTCCTCTTTATCCTGTTACATAACAATACCAGAAATTATCCCCATTAAAAAATACAATTACTATAACAGATATTACGTGAACTTTGGTATAATAGTGTAAGTTTATCCTGACAGAATAGAACTTATTAATTTAATCGTGTCATACATGCCTTTAAACAAGGCTTTAAAAGGAAATTGATCGGGCTTTCTGCCAGCCAAACCATCATGTCTACATTTATGAATTCTAATAGGGAGGTTTTCCAATGCATTTGAATGAAGGGGAATTGGAAGTCTTAAGAATCATTGAAAATAACAGCCGGATCGATCAGAAGGATTTGGCTAAAATGACCGAGTTATCTGAAGCGGACATTGAAGCAACGTTGAAGAAATTGGAAGATATGCGTGTGATTGTACGTTACTTGACCGTGATTAACTGGGCAAAAGTAGATGAATATCACGGTGTGACAGCCATGATCGATGTTAAAGTAACCCCAAAACGCGGAGTTGGTTTCGATGAAGTCGCCAAACGTATATATCGATTCAAAGAAGTGGAGTCCGTTTATTTGATGTCCGGTGCGTATGACCTTTCCGTCATCGTGGAAGGTCGTTCAATGAATGAAGTGGCAAGGTTTGTATCGGAAAAACTTTCGACGCTCGATTCTGTCATTTCCACGACAACTCACTTTATTATGAAGAAATATAAGCATGATGGGACAATTTTTGAACAAACAGAAGAAGACAGAAGGATAGTGGTATCACCATGATTAAAACGAGTTTCGTGTCAAAAACGGTTTCAGAGCTAAAACCATCGGGTATCCGTCGATTTTTCGACTTGGCTGCCAATCTAGAAGGAGTCGTTTCACTTGGAGTGGGAGAACCGGACTTCGTTACATCCTGGGCAGTCCGGGAAGCGGCAATCAACTCATTGGAAGAAGGATACACCTCTTATACAGCTAATGCCGGCTTGATGGAATTGAGGCAGGAAATCAGTGGATATATGAAAAAGCAGTTTGAGGTTTCGTATGATCCCGAGAATCAAATCATTGTTACGGTGGGTGCAAGTCAGGCCCTCGACATTGCCCTTAGGACAATCTTGAATCCTGGTGAGGAAGTCATCGTCGTCGAACCTTGTTTCGTTGCCTATGCACCATTGGTAACGATGGCAGGAGGGGTGCCGGTCACTGTCCAAACTTCCAGGGAGCATGACTTTAAGTTAATGCCGGAGCAACTCGAAGCGGTCATCACACCAAGGACGAAGGCAATCTTGATTTGTTCGCCGAATAACCCGACTGGAACTCAGTTAGAGAAATCGGAGTTGGCAGCACTTGCTGAAATCATCAAAAAGCATGATTTATTAGTCCTTTCCGATGAGATTTATGCGGAGCTTGCATATGATGAGAAATATACGTCATTTGCCGCCATCGACGGCATGCTTGAGCGTACGATCGTCATCAACGGGTTCTCTAAAGCGTTTGCGATGACTGGATGGCGTCTTGGATTTGTATGTGCGCCTCCGGAAATTTCCGCAGCGATGCTCAAAGTCCATCAATACGCGATGATGTGCGCTCCGACCATGGCACAGTTTGCAGCATTGGAAGCTTTGAAGAATGGAATGCAAGATGTGGAAGATATGCGCCGCAGCTACAGAGGAAGACGCAACTATATCGTAAAGTCATTTAACGAAATCGGTCTGGACTGCCATAATCCAGGCGGAGCTTTTTATGCCTTCCCATCCATTGAGAAAACGGGCATGACTTCCATGGAGTTCGCAGAAAAACTGCTGACTGAAGAACTTGTGGCCGTGGTACCGGGAGATGTTTTCGGGGAAAGTGGTGAGGGGCATATCCGTTGTTCTTATGCTTCTTCCATGGAACAGCTTCAGGAAGCCATTAAAAGAATGGATCGGTTCATGCAGAAATATAGCAAGTACTAAAACCCCATACGCAAAAAAATAGGGATTCGCCGTAATATACGGCGAATCCCTATCCATAGGGGGAATTAGAAAAAAGAGTTAATCTTAATGGATTAACATAGAAAGTGTTAATCATAGTATATCCAGTTTATAGAAATTAATACGCCTGATATGGATATTTTTACAATTTAGTTTGTGTGTTATATAAATGATGCATGATATTTAAAATTTGTTCTTCACTGAAATCTTTCGCGGTACGGAGGATGAGCTTAGCCTGTTTGAGTCCAATTTCCTGAATGAGTTCTTCCATTTCTTCATCCAAACCGGAAGCATTCGCAACGGGACCATTTTGGATTAGCTCTGAGGCAGGGATATCAAGAACGGTGGAAAGCCGTAAAATGGTCTGGGTATCAGGCGTGACTTCCCCTGATTCATACATTTCAATTTTTTTGGTGCCCATACGCAGTTTCAAAGCCAGTTCTTGTTGAGTGAGATTATGATCTTCCCGGTATTGCCGAATATTCTTTGCGATATTTGACATGTCAATCACTCCTTTTTCAGGAAATAGTAGTAATAAGGTCATTTTACCATATTTTAACTTGTACACAGTGGGAATGATATGGATATTTTGTGAAAAGAAAACGCCGCATCGATTACCGATGCGGCGTTTTGAATGAAGGAAACATTACTTGTCAAATAGACCGATTGAACTCAAAAAGACGACGAGTATCGCTACCGGAACGATATAGCGAATGAGAAAGTACCAAAGTTTAAAGAAAGAGAATCCTGGGCTTGCCCCCATTTCGAACTCTTTCTGAACTTGGAGCCTTTTCATCTGATAGCCAATGAAAAGAGAAATGAATAAGGCTCCGATAGGCAAGGCGATGTTGCTTGTCACATAATCAGCGAGGTCGAAGAAGGTCAAGTTGAAAATCTTCACATCGGAGAGTACGCCAAATGATAATGCGCTTGGAATCCCGATCACGAAAACAACAAGGCCGGCTATCCATGAAGATTTCCGGCGCTTCCGAGCATCGCCCTTTATCATGGATGCTACGATGATTTCCAGAATGGAGAACGCTGAAGTAAGCGTAGCGAATAATAATAATACGAAGAAAATCGCCATGAAAATGCCACCGAATGTAATTTCATTAAAGACCGCAGGCAACACGACAAAGACGAGTCCTGGTCCACTTGAAGGATCGAAACCAAGGGCAAATACGGCCGGGAAAATGACCAAGCCCGCCAATAAGGAAATGAAAATATTCAACCCGACTACGGATAATGCCGATTTTGTAATATTATCATTCTTACTTAAGTACGAAGCATAGGTGACCATCACGGAAATACCTACACTCAGTGCAAAGAAGGATTGTCCTAGCGCTAATAAAATCGTCTGCTCCGTCAAGGAGGAGAAATCCGGTTTCAAAAAGAAACGGATACCTTCCATCGCACCTTCAAGTGTCATGGAACGAACGAGAAGGACAAGAAAAAGGACGAATAGGGAAGGCATCATGTACTTATTGGCCTTTTCGATCCCTTTGGATACGCCACCTTGTACGACCCAAATCGTCAAGACCATGAAAAGAAGCTGCGCAATGACCGTTTCATAAGGACTGCTGATAACGATATTGAAAAGGCCACTGTATTCCGATTGGGTTAAATTTGATAGGGACCCGGTAAAGCTTCTCCATAAATAGGAAAGGATCCAGCCACCGACAACACTATAGAAGGAAAGTAAGATGATGGATGCAAGAACGCCACCATATCCTAATAACACCCAGGGTTTACCTGGTGAAATGTGCTTGTAGGCCCGAATGGCATCTTTTTGTGCATTCCGGCCGATGGTGAATTCGGCGATGAGTAAGGGTGTGCCGATCATGAGGGTGAAAATCACGAAAAAAAGGAAAAAGGCGCCGCCTCCATTTGTCCCTGTCATATATGGAAACTTCCAGATGGCACCCAAACCAATAGCGGACCCAGCCGCTGCCAGAATGAATCCGATTTTGGAAGACCATTGCTCTTGTTTTGCCATGGTGAAAAACTCCTTTAGAGGTATAGAAATACGTGAATGTAGAGATAAACATTTTCTCATCTTACTACGATTAATCTGGATTGGGTAGTTTTTTGTTATGCTAATTTTTTGAAATATTAGTGATTGAAAAAAGGGGGACAAAGAATTAAATGAAAACTTTTAGGATAAGTTATAAATAATAGCCATATATCGAAATGGACACTCAATTACAAAATTTTTACGTTTTAGCGGAAAAAGTATGGTATACTTAACTTTGATTATTTCCAGCTCTGTGATATAATTTTGTATTGCGTGAAAAGCCGAAAAAATATATATAAAATAGGAGTGTTACCATGTCTGAAAAATTCGAAATTGGTGCAGTAGTTACTGGTAAGGTAACTGGTATTCAACCTTACGGTGCATTTGTTGCTTTAGATGATTCAACTCAAGGATTAGTTCATATTTCTGAAATCACTCACGGGTTCGTAAAAGATATTAACGAACATTTAAAAGTGGGCGATGAAGTGAAAGTTAAAGTACTTTCAATCGATTCAAAAGCTGGAAAAATCGGCTTATCAATCCGCGCAACAGAAGAAGCTCCTGAGCGTACTGAAGCTCCTAAGAAAGCTCCAAAAAAACGCCAAGCATCTGTTAAAGCAACATCACACATCGAGTCTACTGAAGGATTCAACTCTTTAAAAGATAAACTTCAAGCGTGGATCGATCAATCTGAACGCGAAGACTTAATCAAAAAATAATTTTTTTAACCGGATGGTCTTAGGACCATCCGGTTTTTTTATTATTCTTCAATAATTGATAAAGCCGGGACATGTTTCATGGACCGGCTTTATTTTATACATATTTTCTTTTAGCGATTCATTGAGTTGGTTTTGTTTCAGTTTCACGAGACGTTTGGGGACTTGGCTTGAAGAGAAGACCAAGATTGATAAGCCCGGCGATTCCCACTAAGCCATAAACGATGCGAGCCAAAGCAGCATCTTGTCCGCCGAATATCGCTGCGACTAGATCGAACTGAAAAAATCCAATTAGTCCCCAGTTGATGGCTCCGATGATTGTTAAAACAAGTGCCGTTTTTTGTAATCCACTCATTGTATAGCCTCCTTTTTTATAAGCATCTTTCTTTACTTATCATGCTTTTTGAAGATAATTATATACACCCCAGAAAAAACTTCTAAACGGATATTTTGTATTTATATGGAATGTTCGTCATAATGAAGGGATAAAATATCCATTGCTGCAGTGGCATGGGGCTGCTGAAAAAAAGGCAATGCAAAAGGAGATTATATATATTGGAAAATTACACGTATAAGAATCCTACTAAGATCATCTTTGGTAGAAACCAATTGAAAAGCATAAAAGAGGAAATTCCTGCCTACGGAAAGAAAGTGTTGCTCGTCTACGGTGGCGGAAGCATCAAGAAAAACGGGCTGTATGATAAAGTGATGGAGGAATTGAAAGAAATCCAGGTGGAAGTATATGAACTGGCAGGAGTTGAACCAAACCCAAGGATCACGACTGTCCGTAAAGGTGTGGAGTTGTGTAAGGAACATCAAATCGACTTCGTGCTAGCGGTAGGCGGCGGAAGTGTCATCGATGCAACAAAAGGCATCGTTGCGGGTGCGAAGTATGAAGGAGACGCTTGGGATCTTGTCACCAAAAAGGCTCCCGTCAAAGAAGCCCTTCCTTTTGGGACAATCCTTACGATTGCTGCAACCGGTTCTGAAGCGAATTCGGGTTCGGTCATTACGAATTGGGAAACGAAAGAGAAATACGGATGGGGAAGTCCTTTGTTATTTCCTAAATTCTCGGTCCTTGATCCTGAAAATACTTTTTCACTTCCAAAAAATCAAACCGTCTATGGCATGGTCGATATGATGTCACATGTTTTCGAAACGTATTTCCATCAAGAAACGCATGCTCCGCTTCAGGACCGCTTTTGTGAATCACTTCTGGTGACGGTCATGGAAACGGCTCCAAAGTTATTGGAAGATCTCGAGGATTATGAAAATCGTGCTACGATTTTGTATGCGGGCAATGTGGCGTTAAATGGTTCACTGGGAGTAGGATATCTTGGCGATTGGGCCACTCATAATATTGAACATGCCGTCTCTGCGGTCTATGATATTCCCCATGCGGGAGGCCTGGCAATATTATTCCCTAATTGGATGAAACATGTGCTCCATGAAAATGTCGAGCGGTTCAAACAAGTTGCCGTCCGTGTCTTTCAGGTCGACCCAGAGGGCAAATCCAGTGAAGAGGTTGCGCTTGAGGGAATTGAACGCCTTCAGTCATTCTGGAGCAGCTTAGGGGCCCCGTCGCGTCTTGCAGATTACGATATCGACGATTCACAACTTGAAGTCATTGCCGATAAAGCGATGAGCAATGGAGAATTCGGTCGGTTTAAAGTATTGAATCGCGAAGATGTCCTTGCGATTCTACGTGCTTCATTATAAGAACCTTACGATAGGCTCCCACTATTCGATAGTGGGAGTTTTTTCTAAAAGACTTAGCGATTTCTTGATTCTGCTAAATACATCAGATAAAGTAAAAGGGTAACCAAAGAATAAAGGAGGAATTGGCATGTCCCATCTACATTTCGATTATTCAAAAGCTCTACCGTTTTTCGGAAAGCACGAAATGACCTATTTACAGGATGCTGTAAAAGTGGCACATCATTCTCTACACGAACAGACCGGTGCGGGCAATGAATTTCTGGGCTGGGTTGATTTACCGAAGGATTATGATAAAGAAGAGTTCTCCAGGATCAAGAAAGCTGCCGCCAAAATAAAAGAAGATTCGGACGTCCTGTTGGTCATCGGAATCGGTGGTTCGTATTTAGGAGCACGTGCAGCCATTGAAATGCTGCAACATAGTTTCTATAACCTTTTGCCTTCTGATAAGAGAAACACTCCGCAAATCATATTCGTTGGTAACAACATAAGTTCTACATATATGCAAGATGTCATGGACGTATTGGTCGACAAGGACTTTTCAATCAATGTGATTTCCAAATCGGGCACAACGACGGAGCCTGCCCTTGCGTTCCGGATTTTCCGTAAGCTTCTCGAGCAAAAGTATGGTCCAGAAGCAGCGAAAGGCCGTATCTTCGCGACTACCGATAAAGAAAAGGGCGCATTAAAGACAGTGGCCACGGAAGAGGGATTTGAAACGTTCGTCATTCCGGATGATGTCGGTGGAAGGTATTCTGTACTTACTGCAGTGGGCTTGCTTCCGATTGCTGTAAGTGGTGCGGATATAGATCAAGTGATGGAAGGGGCGGAGAGCGCTAGAGCGGACTTCAGTTCATCGGAGCTTTCCGAGAACCAGGCTTATCAATACGCGGCCGTCCGTAACGTCCTTTATAATAAGGGGAAAACCATTGAAATGTTGATCAACTATGAACCTGGTCTGCAATATTTCTCAGAGTGGTGGAAGCAGTTGTTCGGCGAAAGTGAAGGGAAGGACCAGAAAGGGATTTTCCCGGCAGCCGCCAACTTCTCTACGGACCTGCATTCGATGGGGCAGTATGTACAGGAAGGGCGACGCGACCTTTTCGAAACGGTCATCAAAGTGGAAGAGGCACGTCATGAAATCTCGATTGAAGCAGCAGAAAATGATTTAGATGGTTTGAATTATCTGGCTGGTGAAACCGTACAATTCGTCAATAACAAGGCATTTGAAGGTACCTTATTGGCTCATACGGATGGCGGTGTTCCTAACCTGATTGTTTCCGTACCAAAACTGGATGCCTTCACATTCGGCTACCTTGTTTATTTCTTTGAGAAGGCTTGCGCGATGAGCGGCTATCTGTTGGGGGTCAATCCGTTTGATCAGCCTGGGGTCGAAGCTTACAAGGTGAATATGTTTGCCCTGCTAGGAAAACCAGGGTATGAAGAGAAAAAGGCGGAACTCGAACAGCGTTTATAAAATTAAGTGAAGAAGGCATCATGCTGGACTAGATTGTCCACGCATGATGCCTTTATTATCGGCTTAAGAAAAGGTTAAGAAAAAAGGTTGATAATGTAATCCAATACCTAGAAAATAAACAAAAAGATCGCCTGGAAATCAGTGACGAAGCCAATTTGTTTTTTACCCAATCGAAAGAGGATAGTGATCAATAGGGGTTATTTTAAGACTTTTGGGTAAGCTAATTATTAAAATTAGCAAAAGAGGTTTTTAACATGATTGAAATATCTTCTAAATTGGAAGGGAAAACCTTTGGATTATTCGATTTGGAAACGAAGCTTAAACCAGAAGGGTATATGATTGGTGGTGGTTGGGATTATGACCACGGCACCTTCGATTTCAAAATGGACGACAAAGATGGCTATCAGTTTTTGCGTGTTCCCTTCAAAGCTGTGGATGGGTCACTTGATACTGACGGGGCCATGGTTGAAATCATGACGCCGTATTTATTATCTCATAAGTATGAAGATGGCATCGACCGCGAGGGAAATATCGGGAATCTCTCCGCTTCATTTAATCAATTTGCCGAGCCGGAAGACCCCGATGCTGAATTTCCTCAGGAATATATTGCGTATGGGAAATCCCTCGTTCGGGACCTTGAAAAAATCTTATTGGATTAACGATCGATGATGAGCAAGATATCATTTTGATGGATGATTGCATCTGCAGGAGGCTTGATACGTGTCTCGCCTCCTGAAATGATGCCAACCAAGAGAATATCCTTATCTAATAATGTAATCCCCAATTGTTTGAATGTTTGCCCGTTCCAATCGAATTGGACGGGCATCTGTTCAATCTTTAAACCATTTTCGGTGGCCGAATTTTCTTCTTCCCGCTTTTCCATGCCTCTCCATAAACATTCCTGCATATAATCACTCGCAAACTTATTTGTTTCGATAATGGCATCTGCTCCCGCACGTAATGCATTTTCCTTCTGTTCCTGCGTTAAAATTTCAACAAGACAATATACATGAGGGTTCAGTCCTTTTATAGCCAGTAAAGCCAACACGGTGAACATGTCGGTCTGCAGTTCGTTTTGTTGGAGATCGGCAGTGATGAGGACCCGTGCCGCCTGTTTAATATTGGCCTGTTGCAAAACGGAATCCAAACTGGCTTTCCCTTGGACAAAATGTATATTCGTCCGTGGCAAAGGGTGCTTGGTCAATGTGTCGTCAATCAAGACAATATATTGGTTATGCATGCGTTCATGAATGTTCTTGATGATTCGTTTTGAACGTCCATTCCAGCCGATGATAATAAAGTGACCGGTGCCGCTAAACTCCTTTCTTCCGGAAAGGAATTGTTGGTCGCTTGAGATGGACATTTTGGCGATGTAGGCAAAATAAGAAGTGATGAGCCCGACACCCGATAAGATGAGAAGCATCCCGAGGATTCTCCCAAACTTCGTAAGTGGGGTGAAATCCCCATATCCAACGGTCGATATCGTGACGATTGCCCACCAAATTCCCTCGAATATGGAAGGGAAATTATCAGGCTCGACTAGATGAATCAGCCAACCGAATACAAGTAAAAATAGGATGATGGTCAAAAATAGTTTGAGTAAACGTGGAGACCTTTTAAAAGTGTTGCTGAACGGATTGATTCGGATCATGTTATCCCCCCTACGACAGTCCTTTTAGTATGGACAAAATGGACTGAACTCATAAGGAGTTAACGGATATATATAGAAGTTCTAGTAAGAACATGAGATCAAATACATGATAAAAACCTTCCGTGACCTGACGGAAGGTTTTTATCATGTGGAGTCACGTATCCAGAAAAGGACTTCATGCTCAATACTTGATGATATGCGAGGACCACATGGTTTTTGCAAAAAAATATGAAAATCCCTCAGACCCGTCGTCGGACATTGAAGTTCTCACTGATGAGCAACCAGTTTTGCGGGAAGGCAAGGCCTAGCTTCCAGTAACTCATTCCTCTAAGGTTCAATTCTTTGATCAAATCGAACTTTGCTTGAATGGACCGGGCATCTTCAAACCAGACCTCATGCTCCTTCCCATCTGCATCCGTGTAATTGAAATGGGGCGCCTGCGCTTTCTCATCGTATTCTATGGATACATTGTTCGCGGCAGCAATCTGGATGGCCTGCTGAGGGCTAATCGCTTTGGCGATGGAGCCCTGGACAAAAGGCAATGTCCAATCATATCCGTATAGGTTCTGGCCCATCAGAATCTTATTGGCCGGCATTTCGGTGATGGCATATTCCAGTACGTCCCGAACCGGTCCTAGCGGGGATACCGCCTGTGCTGGACCGCCGCTGTATCCCCATTCGTACGTCATGATGATCACGAAGTCGACAATTTCACCATGTGCCTTATAGTCATGTGCCTCATACCAGCCACCTTTTTGCTCTGCACTGGTTTTTGGTGCAAGTGCCGTCGAGATGAACCAACCTTCTTTTTTGAAACGATCCCTTGCTTTACGTAAGAATTGGTTATAGGCATTTTTATCGGACGGGCGGAGAAACTCAAAGTCAAAGTGAATATCCCTGAATCCATATTTCTTGGCTGTGGTCACAATGTTGTTTAGGAACTTATTCTGCACGGAGGTGTTCGTCAGGATGATCCGACCAAGTTCATCACTGAATTGATCGTTTTCCTGATTGGTGATGACCATCATGAGGACATTCTTGTTTTCTTTTGCAATGGTGGGAAAGTTATTGAGCAACGGTTCCTTTAAGGTGCCATCTCGCAGTGCCTGAAAGCTGAATGGCGCTAAGTATGTCAAATAAGGCGCGGCTTCCTGAGCAGCTGTTTCAAGGGCAGGAGCGACTGTTGTACCACGGGGCTCGACATAGCCGTTGAATTCAGCAGTCCGTTTTTTTCGGGCAGGAATATATAGGCGGTACCCCACGGATAAGGAGTCCTGATCGGAAATGCCATTGATCCTCGCTAATTCTTGATAGGGTACATCCACTTTTTGAGCAATCGAAAATAAAGTGTCACCAGGCTGGACAAAATAATAGCTGCCGACGATTGGAATGACAATGGCCTGCCCGATGACAAGATTATTTGGGTTAGGAATTTTATTTGATTCAACGAGCCGGTCAACGCTCACGCTATATGTTTGGGCGATGCCAAATAACGTTTGGCCAGGCCTAACCACATGAATTTGCACGTCTTTTCCCCCTTACTGAAAGTTTCCTAACAGTTTATGAGCATAGGAAGAAATTCATGATAGCGAGCGAAGAAGTTATCTTCATAAAGTTACGATTATTCAATAAATTGGAAAACATAATTGGAGGGGGAGATGTAAATAAATATATATAAGGAGGTGAGAAACACATGGCAAACAACAATAGCAGTAATCAACTAGTAGTAGCTGGTGCAGAACAAGCTCTAGAGCAAATGAAGTATGAAATTGCTTCTGAATTCGGTGTAAACCTTGGTGCAGACACAACATCACGTGCTAATGGATCAGTTGGTGGAGAAATTACAAAACGTTTAGTGCAAATGGCTGAACAACAATTAGGCGGATCGACTCGTTAATAACTGAATAAACATGGATTGAAAGAGGAGGGGAATGTTCCCCTTCTCTTTCACATTTTATTTAGCTGACATGCCTTTCAGAGTCGTGATGGCTTTCTCAGGAAAATCGGTCATGATGACATCGACTCCCCATTTGACTAGCCGCTCGATATCTTCTGGTTTATTGGCCACCCAAGGGCGGACTTTGTATCCAAGTTTCCTCGCAGTGGCATGAATGGAAGGGGTCAGGCTATTTTTGTCAGGATGAAAGCCAGCTTCTTTTTTCTCGGCTAAAATTTCCTCGACGTTTGCTGGCAATCCCTCGAATAATAAAGCCCGCTCCAATTCCGGGGCCAGCGTCTTTACGTTTTCAATCGATTGATGATTGAAAGAAGAAAGAATCACTCGATTTTCCATGTGATGCTGCCGGATTAAACCCACAACTTTTTTTTCGATGCCTTCGTAAGGGAGCTTATCTGTTTTAAGCTCAATATTCATCCACAATGTATGTTCCTTCGCCCATTCGAAAATTTCACCTAAGAATGGAATCTTCTCACCATGGAATTCCTCGGAAAATTTGCTTCCCGCATCCGCTGATTTTAACTCTTCTGCGGAGAAATCCTTTACATACCCGGAAAGAGTGGTCGTCCGGTCAAGTGTTTCATCATGGATGATTACCAATTCCCCATCCGAACTGAGGTGGACATCGAACTCGATGCCATCCGCCCCGACTCGTAGTGCTTCTTTGAATGCAATCATCGTATTTTCAGGATGCGTTCCTTTGGATCCACGGTGGGCATAGATTTGGGTGTTTTTCACATGCATCACTCCTTTTTCTGAAAAGAAGAACCTTGAATCTATGATACATGTATCTCTTCTTTCTTTCAGCAATGATTAATAGACAATATTTTAAACAACGAGTAAAATACAATGGTATTTCCATTTACAAGCGGAGAAATAATGAGGTGAAAACAATGAATATATGGGAAATTTTTGTGGCCGTTATCCTTGGCCTTGTGGAAGGCCTGACGGAGTTTGCACCAGTATCTTCTACGGGGCATATGATCATAGTTGATGATCTATGGCTGAAATCTACCGAAATATTTGGTAGTGAAGTAGCGAATGCATTCAAGGTCGTCATTCAACTGGGATCGATACTGGCTGTTGTTGTGCTCTTTTGGGGGCGGTTCATGGACTTGCTCGGATTACGAAAGATGAAGAACCCCTCTGCCGTGGCAGGGAAAAAGTTGAATTTGCTTCAAATCATCGTAGGGTTGCTGCCTGCGGCCGTATTAGGTTTATTGTTCGAAGATTATATTGATGACCATTTATTCACTGTAAAGACGGTAATCGTCGGATTATTCCTCGGTGCTTTGCTGATGATTGCAGCGGATAGGTTCCGACCGAAATTGACAGCCGAAACGGTTGATCAAATTACTTATAAACAAGCCTTAGGTGTCGGGTTGATACAATGTCTAGCCCTTTGGCCAGGCTTCTCCCGTTCGGGTTCCACCATATCAGGCGGCGTACTGCTGGGGATGAGTTACCGTGCAGCTTCCGATTTCACGTTTATCATGGCTGTGCCTATCATGGCAGGAGCCAGTTTGCTGAAAATCGTAAAATACTGGGAGTACTTTACGCCTGACGTGTTACCATTCTTTATCGCAGGGTTTATCAGTGCCTTCATATTTGCGTTATTCTGCATACGTTTCTTCCTATTATTGATTAATAAAGTGAAGTTGACGCCATTTGCTATTTATCGTATGGTCTTAGCCATTATCCTGTTATTTATTGTTTGGTAAGAAGCAGGGTTTAACAAAATGAAAAGAAAAAGGCAGAAATGTTGCGACATCAACATTTCTGCCTTTTTTCGTGGCTTAGCGAGCACAAAAGAATGTTAATGTTATATTCATATTGGATTAAATCTCTATATAAGGATAAAGATATGAATCTGAGGACCTTGTATGCATCATTCCATCGATATCGAAACCATAAATGAAATAACTGAAGATAGAATGGAATTATACGAAATATTATATGTATAATTAACTAAATCATTCGTCTTAAGTCATTTTAAAGTATGAAAACTTGAATTTATAAAAAAAATAATTCGTAATTTAGTGAAAATGAAGAAAAGTTAAAATAATTATGAAAACGGATACAATATAGAGATAACAAGGCCTGTAACATCAGATTGATTATTTAGATTATTCGATAAACTATTCTTGTATATTTTTCGTGGTATAATTTTTCTGAGAAAATAGAAGGTGTGTACACGGAAGGAGGACATTATGTGAATGATCAATTGAAAAAAACGATTGGCTTTTGGGTTGGAACATCTATAGTAGTGGGTACAGTCATAGGCTCTGGTATTTTCATGAAGCCGGGAGTGGTACTTGAGTTAAGTGGTAATTCAACGATGTCCTTATTGGCTTGGCTGATTGGTGGCTTGATTACGCTGGCAAGTGGATTGACAATCGCCGAAGTGAGTACACGAATTCCTAAAACGGGCGGTTTATATGCGTATTTAGAAGAAGTGTATGGAAAGTTGTGGGGCTTTCTTTGCGGTTGGGTTCAAACGCTAGTTTATGGACCTGCAGTAATGGGCGCACTTTGTTTATACTTTGGTGCGTTGGTGGCCGGTTTATTTAATATATCCATGGATTATACAATGGGTATTGGAATAATCACGATTGTCTTTTTGACGGCCATGAACTTGTTGGGGACGAAATATGGCGGGTTGATCCAAACCGTTTCAACGGTTGCCAAATTGATTCCAATCGTCTTCATAGCTGTGTTCGGCATGGCTCAAGGTGAGATGCCCGTTTTCAACATGGATGTTGAAACGACGGTGAAGGTGAGTATGGCAGGGGCCATTCTTGCAACACTTTGGGCGTATGATGGCTGGATCAATGTCGGCTTTATGGCTGGTGAGATGAAGAATCCACAGAAGACATTACCTCGGGCCATCATCACGGGGATAGTCGTGGTCATGGTAGCCTATTTAGCTGTAAACCTGGCCATGCTACACGTTCTGGGCCCTGATGGAATCATTGCGAATGGAACGAATTCCGCTAATGTTGCAGCCACCGTTCTTTTTGGCGAGCTAGGCGGAAAATTAATTGCAATCGGAATCTTGATTTCAATCTTCGGTTGCCTGAACGGCAAGCTTCTAACCTTCCCAAGGATTACACTTGCGATGGCTGAGGATAAGATGGTTCCTGGTCATAAACAGATAAGGAAGATATCACCTAGATTCAGGACACCTGTCAATGCCACGATTCTACAAGTGGTCATTGCGATCATCATGATGATTGTGACAGATCCGGATAAGCTATCGAATATGGCGATATTCTCTGTCTTTTCTTTTTATGGGCTAGCCTTCTTTGCAGTCTTCATTCTACGTAAAAAAGATCCGGATGCAAAAACGTATAAAGTGCCGCTTTATCCGTTCATCCCTATCCTGGCAATTATCGGTGCGGTATACATAGTGCTTAGCACATTAATCGATACACCGATGGATGCCCTCTACTCCATAATTATTTTGATAATCGGCTTACCTGTATATTGGCTGATGGTCAAGAGTGAGCGGAAGGATAGACAAGTTCATTAACGATTTTCCATCCCTTCACGGTATCTGTGAAGGGACTTTTTTATGCCTGGCAATCCCATGGGCCTGCTCCTTATTCGTAAAATAGACAATTGAGTTCAGACGTATTAACATAAGAAATAAGGAATTGAAAGGTCTGAGCAGAATTGAATTATATTGAACCTGCGGGTAAATCATTTCGGAAAACGATTTTGGCTTTATTTCTTGGAAGCTTTGTAACATTTGCAGATCTATATAGTACGCAACCGGTCATACCGGTTTTTGCGAAGCAGTTTGGGGTTTCTCCACCAATGGCAAGTCTTACGTTGTCTTTTGCAACCGGGACGCTCTCCATATGCCTATTGCTGGTTTCTTTTTTTTCGGAAAGCATTGATCGAAAGAAGATAATGGGTGTAGCCCTGACCATGTCTGCTTTGCTGTCGATCAGTGTCAGTTTTGTCCAGGATGACATCTACCTGTTGATTGCCATCCGGGCGGTTCAAGGGGCAGTCCTTGCAGGGTTCCCGGCAATCGCCATGGCTTATATCAATGAAGAATTCCATCCGAAAAGCCTGGGGTATGTGATGGGCATCTACGTTAGTGGGTCGTCAATTGGAGGGCTGGCAGGGAGATTGATTGTCGGGGTGTTGACGGATCACTACTCATGGAATGTAGCGATTGGAAGTCTTGGCGTTTTAAGCTTACTTATCAGCTTGTTCTTTTGGTGGATGCTGCCTTCCTCTCAGCATGTCACGCACACGAACATGTCTGTGAAGAGAATGATAGAATCCTTACGACATAACATGAAGAATCCACAATTATTATGGCTATTTGGCATGGCTTTCTTATTAATGGGTTCCTTTGTCACCGTTTATAACTTCGTGGGGATTCCCTTGATGGAGCCGCCTTATCAATTATCACAAACACTGATCGGTTTCATTTTCCTTATCTATCTCGTCGGGACCTTCAGCTCGACTTGGATGGGGAAGCTCGCTGACCGCTATAGCCGGGGACGCGTGTTACTAACCGGGATACTGATCATGCTAGCAGGGGCCCTCCTGACCTTGGCAGTTCCTCTATCGATGAAAATATTGGGATTGGCTCTTTTCACCTTTGGTTTTTTTGGGGCCCATTCGATTGCGAGTGGTTGGGTCGGAAGGTTGGCGGATAAAAACGAGAAGGCCCAAGCCTCGGCTCTGTACCTTTTCTTCTATTATGGAGGATCCAGTATAGTGGGGGCCACGGGCGGTATATTCTTAATCCGGTTCGGCTGGGGAGGAGTCATTTCCGTTGTATCCATCTTGATCATTTTGGCGGCCATTTGTATATGGATGTTGAAAAAGGTAAAATAAAAGAGGAAAACAAAGTCTCTTTTCTATCATATTTACTAGGTTTCTGAATATAATCTATTGAAAAAGGATAGTAAGTAATAGATTGATAAAAAGAAGGGGTAATAGATAGAGTGAAACGAAAAACAGTAATCCTAGGTGGTTTAATAGCCGTTTTAATCATATTATTGGTTGTATATTTAACAGGTCCAGGCCGGTTGGACAAAGTGGTGATCGTCGAGAAGTACTACCCTCATTTTTCCGATGGCAAGGCGATTGGCTTTAAGACGAATGAAGTCATTAACGTGAGCAAAACAGAAGAGGGTTCGAATTGCGCAATGAAATTCGATAACGGAAAGATATTGGAAATAGATTGTGACCGGTATTTATCCTATAAAGTAGATGAAACGGTCTATATCTCTTCGGACGGTGATGAAGTCAAGACTATCCAAAGGAAAAGATAGCGCCGTTCTTAAATAAGTGAATAGTAGAATAGAAAGCTGATTTTGTCCTTGCTAAACAAAATCAGCTTTTTTTATTTGTGATAAATAAGTACTATTTAAGGATAAATGTGGAAATTATAATAGGAAAATAGTATGATAATTCTGTGAACATTTTAAAAAATTTAAAATCATAGGAGTGGATACTAATGAGACTAATTCAATATATCATTCGGACGAGCTTGGTTGTGGTACCAGGTACCTTCATGATTGGGCTGTTCGTTTGTCTCGCAAATGGTATTTCGGGAATGCCCATGCTATGGAATCTGGTCTTCATTACAATTTGCGGTGTGGTTGTCGGAATTATTTCCTCCGTGATCAACCATCGAAGGTTCATTCGTCCGATTGGATTGATTAATCGTTATCTAGAGAAAATTGCGGACGGTGACCTTAAACAAAGGATAAGTGAAGATCAGTTAGGTTTTTTGAAAACGATTGCACTTCATATCAATCACACTGTGGAGTCTTGGAGCGACGTATTGAAAAAGGTTCAGGAGGCATCGAAGAATATGAACGCCTATTCCAATGAATTGGCGGAAGGAGCACATCAGACAAGCAGCGCGACGGAAGAAATCTCCTGCTCGATAGAAGATGTCGCACAAGGAGCCAGAAACCAGGCAAAGGGAGTGAACGAGACTACTGAGGTGATTTATCAGATGTCATCCAGCCTTTCAAGGGTAACAATCGGGGCGGAGAAGGTATCTGGCTCCATCCATAAGTCCTTGGAGAAAGCGAATGCAGGAAAAAACTCAATCGAACAGGCGGGCCAACAAATGGAGTCCATTTATTCGAATGTGAATGAATTGGCAAGGGTCGTCAATGGATTGGGGGAACGTTCCGTCGAGATAGGGAAAATAGTTGAAGTGATTACAGGGATAGCTGCGCAGACGAATCTATTGGCCTTGAATGCTTCCATAGAGGCGGCACGGGCTGGTGATCAAGGAAAAGGGTTTGCCGTGGTGGCCAATGAAGTGAGGAACCTTGCAGAGCAATCAAGCCATGCAACTCAGCAAATCAGTGAAATCATCAACCATATCCAAAAAGAAACAAAGCAGGTGGCCGAGCAAATGGGGTCTGTCAATCGCGAGGTAAGCGAAGGAATCAACGTGATGACCGGAGCTGGAGATACATTTATAGAAATTCACCACTCCATAAACGATCTTTCTGATCAAGTGGGGCAAGTGGGGGAGACGATTGAAAAAATGGAAGCGGGAACGAGGATGGCTGTACAGTCGATGGAGATGATATCCACTGCAGCGGCGGGTTCAGAGGCGGCGACACTAAATGTCTTGACGGCTACGGGGGAACAATCCGCCGCAATAGAAGAAATCAGCGCCTTTGCTGAACACTTGCGGAAACTAGCCGGAGAAATGGATGGCATCATCCATACTTTCAAAATTTAAGCCTCATCGGAAATGAAGACCCAGACCTTTTTGGTCTGGGTCTTCATTTGCCTTTTTCATCTCTATTTTCTTTTTTGTCTTTTTTATTACGACGAAGTACATCTAAGATTCTCCGGCTATTATTTTTACTATTGATCAGTTCAACTAAGTCACTCATATTTTCTGCTTCAAAGTCTTGTTGTTCTTTTTTCATTAGGAATCCCTCCTCCAAGTTATCGTAATACCCTTATTTTAATAAAATGAAACTTCCTTTATCCTATTGGTAATATAAGGTTTTTATATCGCTTTTAAATAAAAATTTGCTAAAATTAAAAAAAGGCTTGATATTTAAATCAAGAGCTGAATGGAGGCTGTTGCCGTTTTGGAGGAAGAATTGGTATTGATTGGAGAAAAAATCGAAAAATTCAAATATATCTTGGTCCAACATCTCGAACTTTTCGAAGAAGATTCGCCATATGATTTGGAAACCAGCAAGGTGATTCGGGCACAAATCATTCAAATCCATGCTGACGCCTTGATCCATGGAAAAGCCCAGGCGATGGAAAGCATGAGTGAAATCGGGATGAGAGTTGGGAATCGAATTGTGGAGATGGGCGTTTCGTTAGATAAAATCATTGGGGAGATTCAGCTGGCGCGTAACCTTTTCTGGAGCTTCATTGAAGAGGAAGTCAGCAATCGACACTATTCTATCGAAGTCTTGTTGAAAGCTAGTTCAATCATTGATGCCGTATTGGACGAGTTCCTCTATTGCATGAGTGTGAGTTTTGTGAATTATTATAAGAAAATTGCCAAATCGGCAAACGAATCTTTAAAGAAGGTAAAAGAAAATCAAGAAGTCATGGAGGAGTTGGCGACGCCAATCGTCCAAACCATGTTAAGCGATGTGTTGCTCGTACCGTTAATCGGACGTATCGACGAATGGCGAATGGGGTCCTTGCAGTCGACGGTCCTGCAAAAGTGTAACGATTCCCATGCTGAAGTAATGATTTTGGATTTCTCCGGCATCACTTATACGCAGGATGATAACATGTTTTCCCTGCTCGACCAGTTGGTTGGCGCGTTAGCATTGATGGGTACAGAAACGATGTTTGTCGGGTTTACACCGGCCGTAGTCAGGCAAATTATCAAGCTTGATTTCTCTCACCAGGTTAAATCATTCTTATCATTCGCCCAAGCCATGGAGTATATCGTTAAACAGAGGGGAATTACAATCCAGTATTCGAATTGAAGGAATCCTTATGAATGAGGATCCTTTTTTTATAGCATGTAGAGTGATGATGTTTTTGACCAAAAGTGACCGGTATTTCTTTACTTTGAAGAATTATGATAAGTTAGTCAAAAGCATAAGAAACGGGGTGCCTGCTATCTTCAATCGTATATATGGAAAACATGACTTACATAGACGAAAGGTTGTTGAATGAATAGTGGCTTTCAAACAAAAAAACACCCTCGATCCACAAGTAAAATGGTTCAGTGTGGGGATCATGACGGATAACGGCCTCGAATATGAAGAGTATGAGGCGCTATCAAAGCGTATCCTTGATTCAGTCGATAATGTAGGGGCCATATCGGACCTGGTCAGGGTCGAATGGGATAAAGCAAAATTGATTACCTTAAACGAACGATTCAATCATCCGGTTCTTTCGGATCCTTGCTTTATCATTAATGAAGTGATTCCGGAAGATATTGAAAGGGAAAAGAGGCTTTTGCAGGAAAAACATAAGTGGAAAAGATACTTGAATCTAATTTCCCGATATGACTACCTCGAAGCGGAGACGAAAGCCGTCCATGATTTTGATAAGTCCCTTTTGTATACGGATGAAGTGGAGAAGGTGATTGAATATCTTAACCTTAACGCCTAAATGAAACGCATCGGTTCATCGATGCGTTTCATTTGCGTTCAAAAGGAATTTTTCCTTAATCGTACATAGGAAAAAGGAGAGGCATATATCCAATCCTTTCAGAATAAGTAGAAAAATATTGAAGGATTGGTAGGGAAGTCGGATATGAAAGCGAATACTTTAAAGTAGAAAGAGAGAGTTATTAGAAAAGGGAGATGAAACAATGGAAGCAGTCCTACCTCAGTCAAAGCCAAAACCAAAAAGAAAATGGAAAAGACGTGTCCTTTGGGTTTTTGTATCGCTGCTCTTGCTTATAGTGATAGCCGTGATTGCGGCAAATGTATTCTTATCAAGGTCGCTTCCTGAAACGAAGGGGGATTTATTATTGCCCGGTCTTTTGAAACCGGTTACAGTGATACGTGATTCGAGTGGGGTTCCACATATTACGGCTGATAATGAACATGATCTGTATTTGGCTCAAGGGTATATTCAGGCGCAGGACCGTTTGTTTCAGATGGACCTAAGCAGGCGTCAGGCATCCGGGGAATTAAGTGAAGTGATTGGTGAGAAGACCGTGAAAAATGATAAATACTTTCGAACGCTTGGGCTAAGGCGGGCTGCCGAATCTTCATATGCGGGCTACTCAAGTGAAGGGAAAGCAGCATTGGATGTATTCGCTGAAGGTGTGAATCTCTATATCGACGAATTGAAGGATAATGGAAAATGGCCGGTCGAGTTCACTTTGCTTGGCTATGAGCCGAAACCCTGGACACCTGTGGATTCATTGACGATTGGGAAGTATATGGCGTTTGATCTAGGCGGGAACTGGGAAGATCAGGCATTCAGACAGTACTTACTCCAAACGTTCCCAAAGGAAAAGGCCTATGACTTATTCCCGGATTATCCAAAGGATGCACCTTATATCATCGGCAAGGAAGAGCTGGACATTGAGAAGAGCTTTGCTGGTGCCGTCATACCTTATGAATTCAATGGCAGTAATAACTGGGTGGTCTCCGGTGAAAAGACGGATACGGGAAAGCCGCTTTTAGCCGACGATCCCCATCTTGGACTCGCCACTCCCTCGGTTTGGTACCAAATGCATCTGAAGGCACCGACCGTCAATGTGAGTGGGGTCATTTTTGCAGGAATTCCTGGCATCATATTGGGTCATAACGAAAACGTTGCCTGGGGTGTGACGAATACGGGTCCGGATGTTCAGGATCTGTATATTGAGAAGAGGAACCCAAAGAACGAGAATGAATTTGCTTATAAGGAGAAATGGGAAAAGGCCAAAATAATCGATGAACCGATCAAGGTGAAAGACGGTAAGACGATTGATTACCAGGTGACCATTACACGTCATGGCCCGGTCGTTTCTGAATTCGCCGGTAAAAGTGGGAAAGATACGGTCCTGGCATTAAGGTGGACGGCACTAGATCCGTCAGCAGAACTGGAAGCGGTTTTGAATATGAATAAGGCAAAGAATTGGAATGAATTCGAAAAGGCGCTTTTGAAATTCGAAACGCCTGCACAGAATTTCGTTTTCGCCTCCAACGATGGGACGATAGCGTATAAGGCGAACGGGAAGATTCCAATCCGTAAAAAAGGTGATAGCATGTTGCCCGTGCCAGGGTGGACGGATGAATATGAATGGAAAAGCTATATTCCATTCGATGAATTGCCAAAAACGATCAATCCAAAGGAGGGATTCATCTCGACCGCGAATAACAAGGTCATATCAGATGATTATCCGTACCACATCAGTAATAACTGGGCACAGCCCTATCGTCAGATGAGGATTCAGGAGTTCTTGGAAGCGAATAAGAAACTGACTGCAGGGGATATGCAAAGTCTGCAGATGGATCAGGTGAATTTGCAGGCGAGAGAATTTGTCCCGCAATTTTTAACGATCTTAAACGGGCCATCAGGAAAGCAGGAACAAAAGGCGTTAGAAATTCTACAAAAATGGAATCAGATAGATTCTGCAGATGCCGCTGCACCGATGATCTTCAATGTGTGGATGAAAAAAATCGGGGATGTCCTGCTGACGGAAGAAATTCCAGAGGAAACCCTTAAGCTTTTTAATGGAAGGAAATCGGCGATTGATGAATTGCTGCGGGAGGCCCTGAGCGGAAAGCCAGGTCCATGGATCGAGGAAGCAGGGGGACTTGAGCAGGTATTGGCGAAGTCATTACAGGAGACATTGAAAGAATTGGAGAAAACGCAAGGAGGCGACCTAACCGATTGGGCGTGGGGAGAGTACCACCAAGTCCGCTTCGATCATCCGCTTTCAAGCGTTTCCCCATTGAACTATTTGTTTAACGGAGAAGGAGGGATTCCCGTTGGCGGGAGCAGTGTCACTGTCCAGGCCGCTGCATTTCTTGACGACGGTACCGTCAATCATGGCGGCTCCTGGAGGTTTGTCATGGATCTTTCCGATATGAATCAAGCTTATCACCTCGTCGGTCCTGGGCAATCCGGACATGTCAAAAGTAAATGGTATCATGACCAGCTCGAAGATTGGGCGGAAGGGACGTATCACAAAACCAGGCTAGATAAACCAAAAGGCGATACGCTGACATTGAAGCCTGAATAGGAGAAGGGACCTCACTTTCTAAAAAGTGAGGTCCTTTTTGTCCTTGAAAAAGGCTTGGACGGAAAGCCACATAAAAAAAGAGCCCCAAGCCCAGCAAGAGCTGAACTTGGCACTCCTTACCGTTTCTGTTTGTTCAAGAATTCTGTCAGGAATTCCTCGAAGTTGGGAGCTTCGATGGCTGCAATTTTTTCATAGGATTCTATGATTTTGAGCTTTATCTCTTGTTCCAGGTCTTTTCTGTCCTGATGGTGTGTATTCTTTAAGGACTTTTTTATTTTGGGGTCTAAAGAATCGATCATTTCCATCAATTCTTTCTTTGATAGTTTGTTATCCACAGTACCTGTTCTCCTTCCTAACATAAATCTCATTCAAATAGTGTTTTCGCAGTTTTTCGAGTCCCTGTTTGCGAATGCTCGAAATATTCTGGGGTGATTCTTTGAAATAAGCTGCGATTTCTTTGTTGGTTAGGCCGTAGGAATAGACCATCGTGAGTACCCTATTTTGTTTGGGCGTTAGTTTTTGCAGCGCATTCACCAGTTGTTCATCACTAATGTGGGAAGAAAGGTCGCCGGTTTCCCCCATCTTTTCAAGTTGAACATCTACATTTCCGATTCGGTCGATGATACCGCCGCTATCCGAGGTCATGTCGAGATCCATTCGATAGCGTTCCCGTTGCTTTCGCGCCCTTTTATCATAATCAACTGAGAAAAAGTAAATTAAAGAGCATAAGTATTTGTACACCTTGGCCCTGTAATAGAAAATTTGGAATGTCTCGTTGAGATGACAAAGGTTGTTGGTAGAAGGGGATTCAAGCGTATCCGTGAAAATCTTCAAATGTTCAGGATTTTGTAAAAAAACCTGGATGATGGGTTGATTAAAGAATGAAGCATATCTCTGATGTAACACATCAAGTGAATAAGAAAAGAAATGGGCCGTTAACTTGTTCATTTATTATCCCTCCTTAAGTTCTAAAGTGATGGACAAGGGGAATAAATCAATTATATACGAACATTTGTTCTTTTTGCTATAAACCGATAGTGCTAGATTGATTTTGCTCGGACATTATTCACTTTACTTAATAGATACAAGAAAAGGGGTGAAGAGGATGATGATTGAGGATGCTACTGTGTGGGTATCATTAGTTAGCGATTTTGGCTATCCATTCGTCGTTTCAATGTTTTTGCTCTTCCGCTTCGGAAAAAAACTAAACGAACTAACTGTAGAAGTAGAAAACCTAAAGAAAACAGGCCATAAAAAGAGAAGTTGACATAAAGGTAACGAGGGGCTAGGTTGAAAAATGGATTTTGGATCCTATATTCATCGGATCCAAAATCTGATTGAACATGAGGTGACGAAGCCTATTTCCTTCTATTCATATTTTGCCCGAATAGGATATTATGTTCCCCTAGCTTGGAATATAACACAAAAAAATGGAAAAAATAATCCTCAAATAGAATCATTTTATTGATATAATGCATCGGTCCTTAGAATTAGTGGAAATCCCCCTCCCATACGTTTTTAGTTTTATAGAGTAAAGTGAAAATACTTTTGAAAAAACAACATTTTTATAAGATATGAAAAAAAATGCAGCAATCCATTTGAGGATGCTGTATTTTTCATTGAATAGGAATAAAATGGAATGGAGGATGGGGGGGCGAACTATTTTGAATAAAAAACAACTAAGGGACCTTGAATGCTTACAACAAGAAAGTGAACAAGGAGATTTTACATTGAAGCTGAATTGGGATACACTCCGGAGCCGGAATGGCATCATGCAAAATGATTTTCTTCATTACGAAAAAGGACAGCTTGTCGGGTTTGTGGGGTTATATGACTTCGGAAGTAAATTGGAGATGTGTGGCATGGTTCACCCGGAGTTCCGGAGGAAGAGGATTTTCACTAAGCTGGTGAATGAAGCATTGGATGATGCGTTGGGAAGGGAGGCCAGAGAGATCATCCTGAACACTCCAGGACCATCACAATCGGGGAAGGAGTTTTTGAAACGGCTTCCTTGTGAATTTTCTTTCTCGGAGTACCAAATGAAATGGACGCCTACCGAACTGTCAGACTATGAAGATATTGTCATTCGCCCTTCACGAGAAATGGATGCAGAAACGGAGATTCAGTTGGACATTCAGTGTTTTCAATTTCTGGAGAAGGAAGCGAGGGAATATTATCAGCGCATTCAGTTTGAACATACATTGAAGACCTTGATGATCGAGGCAGATGGGAAGACCGTCGGCAAGATCCGTGTCGATCATAGTGAAGGGGAAGCGTGGATTTACGGGTTTTCCATTTTTCCGGAATATCAGGGGAAAGGCATTGGCAAAAAGGTGTTGAAAAAGATAGTGGCAAAACAGCATGGTCTAGGCTATGAAATCTTTTTGGAAGTGGAAGCGACGAACGCCCATGCCCTCAGGCTATATGAATCATGTGGGTTCAAGACGATACAGCGGCAGGATTATTATCGGTATAAGGAAGAGAACAGGGAGGCACGATCCGCTCATCTATGAGTTCTCTAAATAGGAGGCGTTCGAGCCTTTAGGTAAAGGAGATGATAGTCTGTATACACTTTTTAGCTATAACTGGCAAGTAAGAAGCGAGTGGTTTCGTTGGTGTCACGAACTCCATTCTGATGAACTACTAAGGAAGAGAAACGGGGGGATGGGCCAAATATTGAAGACGCTCGCCCATGTCATCGATGTCGAAAATAGTTGGATCAGGGCCATGCAGGGAAAGCCGGATCTCGAGATAGATTTGGATTCCTTTCATACAGTTGAAGCGATTCAGGACTTATCCGCAAGATATCATCCGGAAGTGAAAGAGTTCTTGGAGACGTGGTCACCTGCCATGGAGTTTGAATGTATAGAGGCACCATGGATGGAAGGGAGTTATGAAAAGGGCAAGGTATTAAGGCACCTGATTGCCCACGAAATCCATCATATCGGTCAGCTGTCGATTTGGTCGAGGGAGATGGGCATCCAACCGGTCTCCGCCAGTTTGATTGACCGTCATTTATAAGGACAAAGGGGAACTGGTGAATGTACCCACATTTCCAGTTCCTTTCTTGTATGGCCAAATTTTATGATTATCAAGTAAAAAATGGGGTATATAGAAATTTAGACTGATATGTTTTCAAAAAGCCGGTTAGAAATGGTAGCTATATTATTAAAGAATTGATTTTGTTAAAGGGACGTAGAAGATTTTTGGATTCCAGCATCCGTGATCTAAAGAAAATGAAATAAGCAGCACAGGTTAGCGTTTATTCATGAATAGGCAAGCTCCTTTTTTATCTTCTTGTTTTTATCCAATTCAATTCTTTCCCCTCGAATGACCATTCATATAACATAACCCATTTCAATAAAAAACCATGCACCTTAGAAAGGAAGAATCGATGCGTTTAAAATTAAACAGCGTTTTTTGGATTTCTGCTATGATTGTATCGTTAGTTGTCATTATAGGAGCGATGGTTCCTAACACTTTTGCGAAAGGGGCCAATGCCGCTCTAGCATTTACTACATCTTCTTTTGGCTGGCTATTTTTGGCCGCTGTCTTCTTATTCGTCGTTTTCCTGATTTATCTTGTTTTTAGCAAATACGGAAAAATTCGTTTGGGCGGGAATGATGAACGTCCGGAATTCCCTATGTTCACATGGATTGGCATGTTATTTTCCTGTGGGTTTGGCATTGCTTTAGTATTCTACGGGATAGGAGAACCGATGACCCACTTCTTTACGCCACCATACAAAGACGTCGAACCATTAACGACAGAAAGCGCCCGATTGGCAATGGGGTATTCCTTCTTTCATTATGGCGTCAGTCAATGGTCCATATTCGCAATCGTGGGACTTGCCATGGCTTATTTTCAGTTCCGGAAAAAGGAAAACGGTCTGGTTTCAACCACGCTTTCTCCTGTAATCGGGAAGGGACGGCATGTGAAACCAACAAAAAAAATCATTGATATCCTTGCCATCACCGCAACGATCATGGGTGTTGCCACTTCATTGGGATTAGGCATCATGCAGATAGATGGTGGTTTGCGTTTCGCCTATAATGTGCCGGATGCAAACTGGATCAAGATCATCATCGTAATCGCGATGACAGCCCTTTTTTTAACTTCTGCCATCACGGGGTTGAACAAAGGGATGAAATGGTTAAGTAACTATAACTTATTTGCGGTATTCGTGATCATGCTGTTCATCTTCATTACGGGGCCGACCCAATTTATCCTGGATACATTCATTGTGGGGATTAGTGATTATATCTCTAATTTCGTATCGTATAGTCTAAGGTTGAATCCATATACGGGCAATCCTTGGGTCTATCAATGGACAATCTTCTACTGGGCTTGGGCGATTGCCTGGTCGCCATTCGTCGGATCATTCATCGCCCGCGTTTCGAGGGGGCGTACCATCCGCGAATTTATCATAGGTGTGATGGTCGCACCGCCAGTCATCGCGTTAGTCTGGATTGCCATATTTGGTGGTACAGCCCTTCATATGGACTTGTTTGAAGGGACGCAAATTGCAACCGCTGTGAATAATGATATAACGAGTGCCCTTTTTACTATGCTTCAAGAACTTCCCTTCACAGGTGTCGTCACGGTTTTCGTCTTGATTTTAATCCTGACTTTCCTTGTGACATCAGTCGATTCAGCCGTTTTTATCTTAAGCTCGATGTCGACGAACGGTAGCTTAAACCCTCCAGTGCTCGTCAGAGTGATATGGGGTGTCCTGATGGGGGCAATTGCCTTGGTCCTTCTCCTATCGAGTGGATTGACCGGATTACAGTCTGCATCAGTCGTTTCGGCCCTGCCATTCACGATCATTCTGATACTCATCATGGCTGCCTTTTATAAAACGCTGCGTAAGGACTTTAGAAAGGCGCCTAAACCTACAACAGTGAAAAAAACACCGTTAAGGGAAGAGGAAAGCACAAGATAATCAAATAGATTAGTAGGCCGGTTCATATAATGAGCCGGGCTTTTTTTTTTACAAATATATAAGAAAAATAAAATGGTATATTCTCCCTTGTTGTCAATAAATAAATGATGCAAAAGAAGTATTTTATCAAAAAATGTAAGATCATAATAAAATGTGTAAAAATTCTGATAAGGATATGTTATATTATTCTAGAATTTGATAAAATCTGAGAGGTTGTGAAGTATGTCGTTCAAGTCCAAAATGCTAGTCCCTATCCTTGCTGTAAGTTTAATTACAGCACCATTTGCCCTTCCGGTGGATGCATCCGCTAGAGGAGAGGCAAAAGCGAAACCGTTTGCCATATCCGCTCCTTCGGTAAGTTACACAAATGGGGCAAAAGCCACTGTGACCGTTACGCCCAAAAAGGGCAATAAGGGGAAAGAAGCCGTTGTCTTTCAGTTAATGAATGGGACAAAGGTCGTTTCGCAATCAGCAGTAGAGACGGACATCAAGACAGCACAAAAGTTTTCTGCTCACTTCAACACGTACAAGTCAGGATATTGGATCAAGGTATCCGTCGTTTCCAACTATAATGGAAAAACGAGTAATTTCGGAACAAGCTTGGCCACTTCGGTTTCCGACGCGCCATTTGAACTGAGAATCATGGAAACGACAGACATACACACCAATCTAGTAAGTTATGATTATTACAAAAATGCCGTATCGGATTCAGTAGGGTTTTCCCGCACGGCAACCTTGATCAAACAGGCAAGAAAAGAAGTGAAAAATAGTGTCTTAGTAGATAATGGGGACCTCATTCAAGGCACGCCGCTTGGTACATACAAAGCGAATATAGCCCCGCTTAAAAAGGGAGAAGTGCACCCTGTCTATAAAGCGATGAATCTACTAGACTATGATGTGGCTACATTCGGTAACCACGAATTCAACTATGGCTTATCCTATTTGGATGAAGCCATCAATGATGCGAAATTCCCCTATGTAAATGCAAACGTTTATAAAAAAGACAAAGACAAAAATCCAAATAATGATAAAAATAAATACACGCCTTATAAGATTGTGACGAAGAAAGTGAAAGATATAAATGGTAATGAAAAGTCCGTGAAAATCGGCTATATCGGATTTGCCCCTCCACAAATCATGGATTGGGATAAAACAAATCTTGAAGGGAAAGTCATAACAAAGGAAATCATTGCGACAGCCAAAAAATATGTCCCTGAAATGAAGAAAAAGGGTGCAGATGTCATCGTGGCGCTTACACATTCCGGTTTTAGCGGCGACGCCAAAAATACCGAGGATGTTATCTATTCATTAAGTAAAGTGGCCAATATCGATGCCATCACGTTCTCACATACTCATAAAGTCTTCCCGGCCCAAGATGAGGCATCATTGGACAACCTGTTCAAAGACAGTCAAGGCAAAGTCCTTGCGGGCGTTGATAATAAAAAGGGAACGATCAATGGGGTACCAGCCGTCCAAGCAGGATATGGTGGAAGTAATCTTGGCATCATCGACCTTGATATTCAGAATATCAAGGGAAAATGGAAAGTCATCAACTCAGATTCTTCAACCCGGGCAATCAATGACAAAGTAACCGGTAAGAAAGCGG
The DNA here is from genome assembly GCF_059384845.1 of Peribacillus suis. Taxonomy (NCBI): domain Bacteria; kingdom Bacillati; phylum Bacillota; class Bacilli; order Caryophanales; family Bacillaceae; genus Peribacillus; species Peribacillus suis. The sequence goes on along the minus strand of NZ_CM182019.1, from coordinate 3,686,060 downwards.
CGGAAGATGCGGCTGTTGTGAAGGCGGTCAAAAAAGACCACGAGGCAACGGTTAAGTATGTTAACACGCCAATCGGTAAAACAACAGCACCAATCCACAGTTATTTTGCCCTTGTGCAGGATGATCCTTCTGTACAGGTCGTAACAAGTGCACAAAAATGGTATGTTGAAAATTATCTTAAGAACAATCGTCCTGAATATAAAGACTTACCAATCCTTTCTGTAGGGGCACCATTCAAGGCTGGCCGCAATGGAGTCGAGGAATACACCGATATAAAAACGGGTGATTTGACAATCCGCAGCGCTGGCGACCTATATTTGTACGATAATACATTAAAAGCCATCAAAATCAAAGGGTCCGTGGTCAAAGAATGGCTTGAAATGTCCGCAGGGAAATTCAATACAATCGATCCTGCGAAAACAGAGGAACAGAAATTACTGAATGAAAAGTTTGCAGTCTATAACTTTGACGTGATTGATGGCGTGACGTATCAAGTCGATGTCACGAAAGCTCCTCGTTATGATGAAAAAGGCGAGAAGCTATCAGATTCAAGCAGGATCACCAACTTGAAATACGAGGGTAAAGCCGTTGATCCAAATCAAGAATTCATCGTCATAACGAATAATTACCGTGCTTCGGGCGGAGGGAATTTCCCAGGCGTCAAAGGCAGTGAATACATTGTCGACTCCGCTGATGAAAACCGTCAGATCTTGATGGATTACATTACACAAGAGAAGGAAATCAATCCGACCGCAGACAATAACTGGTCGATTGCCCCGATTTCCGACAAGGTGAATGTTACATTCACTTCATCGCCAAAAGGTGCAGAATATTTAAATGAAGAAAGTGCTATTTCATATACAGGCAAAACGGATGATAAAGGATTTGGTATCTACAAATTCAATCTAGCCAATAACAACATTCAAGTTCAATTGTTGGGCATCAATGATTTTCACGGTCAAATGGATACTACTTCTGAGTTTGGCGGAGTCAAACAAGGACGTGCCGATTACTTAGCGGCCCACTTAAAAAAGCGTGAGGCAGAGAATCCGGAAAATACCCTGTTAATCTCAGCTGGGGATGCCGTTGGTGCGAGCGCTCCTGTTTCCTCTCTATTACAGGACAAACCAACTCTTCAGTTTCTGAATAATATGGGGTTTGATGTAGGAACGGTCGGAAACCATGAGTTCGATAAAGGAATCGAAACGCTGATGGCCCAAATTAATGGCGGAAAGTCACCCACTTCGGATGTTGTCTTCGATAAGTTGAACTTCCCGTATGTGGTGGCAAATGTCGTGTATAAAGACACAAAAAAACCAATATTAGATCCTTATGTCATTAAAGAGGTCGGCGGTGTGGAAATCGGATTTATTGGTGTCGTCACGAATACGACACCTCAAAAGGTAAGCCCTGCCGGTATCAAGAATGTAGAATTCATTGAGCAGGCCCCAGCCGTCAATAAAGCGGTCGATGAGTTAAAGGAAAAAGGCGTCAAATCGATTGTCGTTGTCTCGCATGATCCAGGCACTGAGAAAGATGGGGTCATTACAGGGGAAGTGGCGGAACTGGCAAAAGATATCGATGATGAAGTCGATGTCATTTTAGCTGGAGACAATCATGCCAAGAATAATAGTACGGTCGATGGAAAGTTAATCGTTCAAGCGTATTCTTACGGAACGGCTTTTGAAGACATTGACTTGGAAATTGATCCGAAAACAAAGGACATTGTCAAAAAATCAGCTGAGATCGTGACAGTCACACAAGACGGAATCACACCAGATGCTGAAACGACGAAGTTCATAAACTCATATTTGGATCAGTTCCCAGAACTGAAAGCGCCACTAGGAACGACGGATGAAAAGATTTTAAGAGCGAACGCCTATACCCAGGAAACGGGTCTTGGAAATTTAATCGCGGATTCAATGAAAGCCGATCTACAATCTGATTTCGCTTTCATGAATCCAGGTGGAATTCGTGCCGATATTCCACAAGGTGAAGTAACGTATGCCGATTTGGCAAAAATCCAGCCATTCGGAAACGTACTGGTCAAACTTGAATTAACAGGTGCGGAAGTGAAAACATTGCTGCAACAGCAGTGGGTCGTTGAAGGCAATCCGAAAACTTTGCAAATCTCCGGATTGAGCTATACCGCTGATTTCAGTAAGCCAGTGGCAGAGCGCGTCACGGAAATGAAGAAAGCGGATGGCACCCCAATCGACGAGTCAAAAACGTACACCGTGACTGTCAATGACTTCATGGCAAGCGGCGGCGATAACTATACCGTGTTAAAAGATAAAGAGCGCGTATTCGGCCATGCCGATTTAGAGGCTTTCGTTGAATATGTGAAAAACACTTTTAAAGGTGGAAAAATTACGGCGGTTACGGAAGGTAGAATCACGAACATCAATAACTAAAATGAGTTTTATCGGTCCATTCAGGAAGGATGTCAGTCCGTTTGGCAGATATATCGGTCAAACTGGATGTTTTATCGGTCCAATTCAAAAAAAGCGAGCATTCCGAAACATGGAATGCTCTTTTTTCTTCATCAGTTGTTTCTGAACATAGAGTAGTTAAGGCCCAAAGCGAAAGTCACCCAGCCGATATAAGGAACCATGGCGAGGCCAGCATTACGGTCGATGCTGTAAAACTCGAAGGCTGTCAAAGTAATCAAGGTCAATAGGGCGGCCATTTCGATGAAAGCCGTTCCACGCAAGCCCCATTTGAAGAAGAGGAAAGACCATAAAAAGTTCAGTCCGAGCTGGGTATCATAGAGGAGTTCCGGTGATTTTGTGTTTTTTTCCTTCACGGATACACGATATTTTGCGATTCCCATGACGGTATATAGGCCTGTCCAAGCGACGGGGAAAACCCATGAAGGGGGAGCGAATGAAGGTTTCTTGAGGTCATTGTAAATCTCTTTGGAGTTTCTTGTGGCAATTGCCCCGACAATGGACCCTCCGACAACAGGAATCAACACGCTTTTTGCTAATTTTCGATAATTCATAATGCATCCACCATCTTTCTACATATTTGGTCGTTGTTATACCATTACCTCTAATGGTCTAAATAAAACATTTTAATGGGTTATTAAGTGTAACTTTATTCCATTTTTTATTATCATGGGGAAAGTAAGAGTAAAACGAATGGAAGGTGAAAAAATGAATGATAGACATCTAACGTCTAATAAAGGACCAGGTTTTCAAAACAATACTCCGTTTACTATTACTAGGGCTACTATGGAAGACATTGATCATATAGTTGGTTTGCGATTAGCGCTTTTAATGGAATTAGGTGAGGTACAGTCTCCAAAAGAGGAGCAGCTTATGGAAAGATCAACAAGAGAGTATTTACAAAAAGCACTTCCAGACAACGAATTTATATCCTATATGGCAGAAGCGAATGGGAAAGCAGTAAGCATCAGTGGAATGGTTTTATTCAAAAGACCACCGTATTTAGAAAATCTAAAAGGGATTGAAGCCTATATTCTTAATATGTATACAGTCCCAGAGCATCGTGGAAACGGGTTGGCGGGGCGTTTACTCGAGCATTGTATAGATAACAGTAAAACAAGGGGCGTTAAACGGATTTGGTTGCATACATCCGAAAACGGGAAACATCTATACAAGAAAATGGGTTTCAGTGAGAAAGGCAGTGAAATGGAGTTATTTCTTTAATGTCGCTGTCATGTTTCCCCTAGGTGGACTAGCAAAGGTTGAAAAGAAGGGAAAATAGCTAAAGAAAGGGTGCCCGTGTTCAATGGGCACCCTTTCTTCGCTATTTATTTTTTTCGCTTATGCAATCCTGTTATGTAGTACAACACGACAAGCAGGATAATCCAGATCGGACCAACGATCAAAGCGATTCTCGTATCAGGAGAAAAGCCGAGAACGACCATGACAAATACTAGAAAGGCAAGGGCGAAATAAGAAGTGAGCGGGAAAAACGGCATTTTGAATGTTAAGTTTTGTTTTTCCTGTCCACTCATTTTCTTTCGGGAACTGATGTGTGTGATAAGGATGGTGCCCCATGTCCATAGTGCTCCAAATGTCGCCACACTAGTCACATAAGTAAATACTTTGTCAGCTTTCATATAATTCAGGTAGACGCCAAAAAGGAGAACGACGGCCGATACGATAATGGCTGTGCCAGGCACGCCATTCTTTGTGACACGACCGAAACTTTTTGGTGATTCGCCTTGCTGTGCCAGGTTAAACAGCATTCGACCCGTACTGAAGATTCCGCTATTGCAAGAAGAGAGAGCTGCTGTCAGTACGACGAACTGGATGATGCCTGCCGCCCCTGGGATGCCGATTCTATCGAACATCATAACGAACGGGCTGTTTTCCCCTGTCATTTGATCCCATGGAGTAATTGAAAGAATGACAGTAAGAGCCAAAACATAAAACAGTAAAATTCGATAAAACACGGTATTGATTGCCCGTTTAAGTGATTTCTCAGGGTTCTTTACTTCCCCAGCCGTCACTCCAAGCATCTCGATGCCTAAATAGGCGAACATCACCATTTGGAATGAAAGAACAACGCCCGAGATACCATTAGGGAAGAAGCCTCCATGTGAGAATAGATTACTGAATCCGACTGCATCCCCAGCGTTACCGATACCAAAGAAAATCATGCCAAATCCTAAAACGATCATTAAGATAATCGTGACAATTTTAATTAGGGCAAACCAAAACTCTAATTCACCATAAGCTTTAACGGCAAGGAAATTAACGGTTGTCATAATCACAAGTGCGCCTAATGCCCAAGCCCATTGTGCAGTGTCTGGATACCAGAACTGCATGTAAATGCCGACAGCCGTAATTTCGGCCATGCACGTTGCAATCCAAAGGAACCAGTAATTCCAGCCTGTAATGTATCCGGCGAGAGGACCGATAAAATCGCTTGCATAGCGGCTGAAGGAACCGGCAACGGGGTTTTTAATGGCCATTTCCCCTAAAGCCCGCATGATGAGATAAATAATAAAGCCGCCAATGGCATAAGCCAAAATAATTGCGGGACCGGCTAATTTAATGGCCGATGCAGAGCCAAGAAACAACCCGACCCCAATGGCAGCGCCAAGAGACATTAATGCGATGTGTCTTTCTTCCAATCCTCTATGTAATTGAGAATCTTTGGAGTTTTGCATAATTTTCCTCTTTTCTTGTGTAGGAATATGGGTTTTTAACGCATTCTACTATTTTATCACTAGTAGAGTTGAGGAGCATAATATGTATTGTCTTTTCTCAAAATATTACAATTAAATAATATATACTAATAGTTTATTTGTAAAGAAAAAAATGAAAACGCTTACCAAATAAGGGAATTTTTAAGAGAATATATGAAGTTTGTAAGGTAATTGTTATTTAGCGAAAGTTAATTAACTAATTTTTCTTACTACTTGATGTCTGTATGAAAAAGGCTGCCCTTAGGAAATGGGCAGCCGGTTTCATTACTCCCAGATGGAAGCAGCCCATTCGGGATGATCGATGAAAGGATTTCGATTATGTTGGTAGTCGTTATAAATGATTTCATTTCGATTTCGTTCAAATGCATCGACTGGATCTTGTTCATGCCAATCAAGCAACACGTCCAGTTTCCCATGATATGGAGCTGAGCCGTTGTTGACTAGGTTATTCAATTCCAAATCGACTTCATCGTTCTCTCCTTCATAGCGCACCGCCATATAGAAGAGCATCCGCGCCACATCTCCTTTCACCTTATCCCGTGGTTCCCATGAATCGGAGTCGTAATAGTTCCCTTTGGCTTCGGAGTGTTCGGATCCCCCATTATCAAAGTCGAGATTATTGCGCGTACTATTGACGGACGCATCGGTCGGCCGCAAGTGATGTAAATCGGTGCCAGCACCCATGGATGTCCCAAATCCGCCATGGGATTTTGCCCAGACATGCTCACGGTTCCAGTCATTCACGCCTGCACCATTGGTGGTCTTTGCCTGTGAACGCCCTGTATATAGAAGAATGACATGATTGGAGTTGTTTGGATCTTCATCGGTTTCTCGCAAGGCTTCCCACACATTTGCGTAGGAAATTTTCGTATGGTCATCAATGATTTCATGGAGGGCATCTTTTAGAGCACGCCCGGTTTTTCCGGTAGCCGAGTCATAATAAGATCCGGCATTCGGAGTTCCTGAGTCTGGAGTGCTCCCGTTTTTCACCATGACTGACGGGTCCTTCAAGCCAGAATGAGAAAAGTAGGAAGTCAGTGTTCCGGTTATGGTGACTTTTTGACCTTTTAAATCAGGATTCGTTTTCAATCCGAATTCAGAACGGAAGGAGGAGGGAATTTGGACAAAAAGCATATTCGATACGTTTGTTTCCGAGGAACTATCAGCAATTGCCAGCGCATAATCACTTGGATAGTTGCTGAACTCGACGCTAGTGGCTGAAGTGGGCTGGCCGATTACAAAGCCACTGACAGTACGAATGGAACTATTTTGGTTTACGAAAGCCTGAGAGACGGAGTAAGGAGAAGATGGGCTTCCATCCCCGGTTGCGGCTAAGGATGAAGCTGGAATAAGGAAAGCGAGCACGAGCATGAGGGACAGAAGAATTCTTGGTTTACGATTGGTGTACATGTCATTCCTCCATAAGTCGATTCATACCTGTTTTTAGCGTATGTATGGATAAACTTATGCAAAGGTGGTTCCATTCCCTTTTTGTTTTTCGAAAATGAGTGAATACTGCTAGTGATAATTTGCAAAAATTAGGGAAATAGCCCAGGAAATATCGAACGGTGTTATGGAAAAAGTCACGAGATAAAAAAATCGTCAGCATGTCGACTGACGAGTGTTCCTACTCTTTTTTGACGAGTAAACTTTGACTGATGGTTAGTAAAAACGAACCGATGAGCGCGCCCCAAAAAGAATGAATGACAAAACCACTGACCACATACGACGTAATCAGAAAAGTGAAAGCGTTGATGATGAAGGAAAACAATCCGAATGTCAGGATCGTGATTGGTAAAGTGATGAGCTGTAGAATGGGTTTAACTAACATGTTCATAATCGATAATATGAAGATAGCCAGCAAAGCTGTGCCATAAGATTTTATCGTGATGGAGTCGAGAAGCCAGTCTATGAAAAGTAATATCAGCCCATTGGCAAGAAAACGCATGATTATATTCATGGAAACCTCCTAAAACACTATATACATTCCTTATTATACTAAAACCTCATGCAAATCAGGGGGGGATTTGCTGAATTGGCACAAAAAATCTTCTATATTTAGAGGCATCTTTCGACTGTTTGGCGAATGGGTACACGTGAAAGTAAAATTCACGGAATCTTCACTGATTAAACAGGCTGATTTCCTATAAAATGAGAGAAAGCGAAGCATCTTAATTGATAACACTTCCAATTTAACCCTCTAGTATTCTCGATTACTATTATATTTTTCTTATAATTGATAAAAAAGCAAGAATAAAGAGAATGCGCCACCGCTGGAGTTATACCAATATATAGATAGTGAATACCTAAATAAATGCATAATACCTCATTTCCCCTACATATTTTATACTTTACTAGCATGTAGAAAAGAAATTATACTTATTGAATCTTATTATTATATTAAAATTATTATAAATAAGTATTGATTTTTTTCTAAGAAACTATATTATTATATGTATATTAAAACTAATGAAGAGGTGGTTCATTTATGTCGAATAAGAAAAACCTGACAACTAGCTGGGGTGCCCCGGTTGGCGATAACCAAAATTCAATTACTGCTGGGTCACGTGGACCAGTGCTTATACAAGATGTTCACTTATTAGAAAAACTGGCACATTTCAATCGTGAACGTGTTCCTGAACGTGTCGTCCATGCTAAAGGCGGTGGCGCATTTGGTACTTTTACCGTTACGAATGATTTGTCAAAATATACGAAGGCCAAAGTATTCAATGGTGTAGGGAAAGAAACGGAGATGTTCATCCGTTTTTCAACGGTAGCTGGGGAACTTGGTTCTGCCGATACATTACGTGATCCGAGGGGCTTCGCGGTCAAATTCTACACAGAAGAAGGAAACTACGATATCGTTGGGAACAATACACCTGTATTTTTCATCCGTGATGCAATCAAATTCCCTGATTTCATCCACACACAAAAAAGAGATCCTAGAACACACTTGAAAAATCCGACTGCCGTATGGGATTTCTGGTCTCATTCACCAGAATCACTTCACCAAGTAACTACGCTGATGTCCGACCGTGGGATTCCAGCAACATGGCGCCATATGCATGGATTCGGAAGCCATACATTCAAGTGGGTGAATGAAGAAGGACAAGCTGTTTGGGTGAAATACCACTTTAAAACAGAGCAAGGCATCAAAAACCTTGATGTGAACCTTGCTGCTAAACTTGCAGGTGAAAACCCTGATTACCATACGGAAGATCTATTCAACGCGATTGAAAAAGGCGATTTCCCGGCTTGGAAATTATGCGTACAGATCATGCCTTTGGAAGACGCGGACACATACCGCTTTGACCCATTCGATGTGACTAAGGTCTGGTCGCAAAAAGATTATCCATTAATCGAACTTGGCCGCGTGGAATTGAACAGAAACCCTGAAAACTATTTTGCTGAAGTAGAGCAAGCAACATTCTCACCAGGAACATTCGTACCTGGAATTGAAGCTTCTCCAGATAAAATGCTTCAAGGCCGTTTATTTGCTTATGGCGATGCCCATCGTTATCGTGTAGGTGCTAACCATAACCAACTTCCGGTTAACCGCCCGAAAGTGGAAGCAAACACATATCAACGCGATGGCTTCATGCGTGCCGATGATAATGGGAAAGGTTCCGTTTATTACGAACCAAATAGCTTTGGGGGACCAGCTGAATCAAACGAAAACAAACTTGCGCCGTTTGAAGTGTCTGGACAAGCTGCTCAGGTTGCCTATAATCATCATGATCACTACACTCAAGCAGGAGATCTATATCGCCTATTGAGCGCCGAAGAAAAAACACGTCTTGTAGAAAATGTCGTGGGTGCAATGAAACCAGTAGAATTAGAAGAAATTAAACTTCGTCAAATCGGACACTTCTACAAAGCCGATCCAGAATACGGAACACGTATTGCTGAAGGTCTTGGATTAGCTGTACCGCAAGAAGTCTAAGAATAGAATCAACATCTAAACAGGCATCCATTCGTGCAATGGATGCCTGTTTTTTCGTATTAAGCGAAGGTCCTACCTAGTTGGAGATGTCGGTATACAGTTCATGTCAATCACAGCGCATGCATCATCTACAGTCTCAGCTTGTGTTTTTAAATGGTCTGTTATTGGATTTTTGCAAGTCTTGACCATCCTGGATGAGATGGGGAAGGAACTAGAATGTTAGGTACAAACGAAAAAGCTCTTCTCTGATTTTTCAGTGGAAGAGCTTTTAATCTTATAAACTATTAGACTGAAACGATGAGGGCTGCTGCAAAGACGAGGGCATGTTAGACAACCCTTGTCCATGACTATGTATGGTGCATATATCTTGCAAGTAACTGTTAAGAATCTTTAACAGCCCTTATCCAAGGAGTGCTAATAGTTGTGCGTTAAAAGCGTTTTCCTCCTTTTAACGCTAGTATTGGCCCCGCCTACGCCGAATACTTTGACGGCCACGCATGCCATCCAACCTACTTACATTATAATGGAAAGCGCTTACATTTTCAAAAAGTATCGTAGTACAAATTTCGACATGTATAAGATATCACTCCTCCATTCTGTAAAGAACGGTGCTGATTTCACTGAGCGTACTTGGCATTCCGTCCTCCAATCAAATGGTATCTTCCTTTGTTTATAAAGATTTATGATTAAAAAACAAAATATTTTATATGAAATCAAGGGTTTTAGAGGGAAATTAAAATGAAAAGCGAACGAAATATGTTTTTATTAGTATATAGTTCGTATATAATGGTTTTGAACACATGGAGGGGGAGAAGTGGAATATGTATAGAACAAAAAAGGTTTTATTATTGGGTTCAGGAGAATTAGGCAAGGAAGTCATCCTGGAAGCTCAGCGGCTTGGTATTGATACCGTTGCGGTCGACCGGTATGAACATGCACCTGCCATGCAAGTGGCCCATCGAAGTTATGTGATTGATATGTTGGATGAGAAGCAGCTTAGGGAAGTCGTTGAAAAAGAACAACCTGATTTAATCGTGCCGGAAATTGAGGCCATCGCCACTTCCGAATTGCTTAAATTGGAGGAAGAAGGGTTCGCGGTTATCCCAACGGCAAGAGCGGCTAAATTGACGATGGATCGTGAAGGAATTAGAAGGTTGGCCTCTGAAACGCTAAAGTTACCAACGGCAGCTTATCGATTTGCCAATACATATGAAGAATTTGTTTCATCTGCTATAGAAATCGGTTTTCCTAATGTCGTGAAACCGCTAATGAGTTCTTCTGGTAAAGGGCAAAGCGTTTGTCGTTCAAAAGATGATTTGGAAGCCTGCTGGAAAATAGCGATGGAAGGTGGCCGGGTCCAAAATGGAAGAGTGATCATTGAAGAGTTCATTCGCTTTGATTCGGAAATTACGTTGCTAACTGTCCGTGCCGTTAACGGAACGATGTTTTGTGCACCAATCGGTCATGTCCAGGAGGGCGGGGACTATATAGAATCTTGGCAGCCACATGCTATGACGGAAGGACAAATCATCGAAGCAAAAAGGATTGCCAAGAAGATTACAGATGAACTTGGTGGATATGGATTATTTGGAGTGGAGTTATTCCTTTCAGGGGATAAGGTCTATTTCAGTGAAGTCTCCCCACGTCCGCATGATACAGGATTAGTAACATTGGTCACCCAAAACCTATCGGAGTTTGCCCTTCATGCCCGTGCGATTCTAGGATTCCCGATTCCTGAAATCACACTGATCACCCCAGGAGCAAGCCGTCCCTTGAAAGCACCGGTTGAGTTATCAGAATATTCTATAGTCGGGGTAGATAAAGCCTTGGCTCAACCGAATACGCAGGTGCGCGTTTTCGGAAAACCGGTCACGAAGGTTGGCAGAAGGGTTGCTGTTGCATTATCCACAGCTGATTCTGTCGAAACGGCGAGGGAAGCCGCAACCCGTGCACTGAGTTACATGAAGGTTGAAAAATAAAACACAAAAGCACTCCAGGAATGGAGTGCTTTTGCTTGAGGATTATTATTGGTAGATGGATGTAATAGTTAAAAAATGTGTATCACATGAAGGATATGGCCCCAGTCAATATCGCCAATCCAGTGAGAATCAGGGATGAAAGAATGGCCCATTTTAAAGCAAAACGTTGATGGTCACCTATATCTTTCCCAATCATGCCGACTAATAAGATGGTCGAAGCAACTAATGGACTCATTAAGTGAACGGGTTGGCCCAATATGGAAGCCCGGGCAATTTCAATAGGGGCAATCCCATACGCGGAGGCCGCTTCAGCAAGGATGGGCAAGACTCCAAAATAATAGGCGTCGTTTGATAATACAAAAGTAAAAGGCATACTGGTAAACGCTACGATTAAAGGGAAGAAGGCGCCTAAAGATTCCGGAATGATGGAAACCAGGGTGTTGGCCATTGCGTCCACCATTTTTGTTCCGGATAAAATTCCAGCAAAAACGCCAGCTGCAAAAACAAGGATGACCACGATTAGAGCGTTACCTGAGTGAGCTAGCATCCGTTCTTTTTGCTTCTCTAAGTCTGGGTAATTTATCAGCAGGGCAAGGATGAAGCCAATCAGAAATAATACGGGAGCAGGCAGTAGGTTCAGTATAAGAGTAGTCATGATGGATAGGACGATCAAGAGATTTACCCACAATAACTTAGGCCTTTTTATATCGCTTTCTTCTTTAATGAGAGTGTCCTCTATAGTAGCGGCAGTCTCAGATTGAGCGATAGAATCCTCTTCTGCGTAAGGGAAATGGATACTTCCAAGCCGTTTGCGTTCTTTTTTTCCGAGTAAAAAAGCAATGAAGGTCACCCATAAAGCTCCCCCAATCATTGTTGGGATGAGGGGAACGAAGAATTCGGAAGCATCAAGACCCAAAACAGCTATGACCCGTGTAGCGGGGCCTCCCCATGGTGTCATGCCACTCATTACACTTAAGGAGAGCATAGCGATAGTGGCCATTATCAAAGGATTCATGCCAATTCGTTTATAAAGAGGAAGCATGGCTGAAACCACGATCATATATGTGGTTGTGCCATCTCCATCCAATGCTACCATGAGGGATAGAATGGCTGTCCCTATCGCAATTTTGACAGGGTCCCGTTTAACGATCTGTAATATTTTTGCGATAAGCGGGTCGAATAACCCAGCATCGATCATCACTCCAAAAAACAATATAGCGAATAATAATAAAGCGGCTGAAGGTGCAACGAGCTTTATCCCCTCAAGCATCATGGGACCGATATCAGAAGCAAAGCCACCAATTATAGCGAAAATGATAGGTATAAGTGTTAAAGCCACAATCGGTGACATCTTTTTGGTCATAATCAAATATGTAAAGATAGTAACCATGGAAACTCCTAATATAGTTAGCAATGGACGGTTCCCCTCCTTTTGAATACGCTTACATTAAAGACTTTTCTTGATTGATTATTCAGAAAATTAATTTTAAAAATTCCTATTTGCATCACCTCAATGTTGTTATTGGTTATCTTTGTTAAATAGTAATACAGGAAAGTTAATAAGTTAAATATATATTTTTTTCGATTTGTCATTAAAAAAGTTTATAACCTATGTACTTCATCACAATCTTAAGGGGAATGTCAGGGGTTCTTTTTTGGTACCTAAAGGAGGAAGTAACGCTAAAGCATACTAAACTATTTAGGCTTGGAAGAAGTCGAAAGAGAGGAAAGGGTATTCGATAAACTCATAAATTCAATGTATACTTTCTTTAATATCTTATAAATACAAATTATAACATTAGAAAAGGCGGGTTCGAATGGATGAAAAGGATTGGATTTTCTTAAACATACTTCATGAGGAGAAAAGCATTACACGCACGGCAGAACGACTATATATATCGCAGCCAGCTTTAAGCTATCGATTAAAGAATATAGAAGCAGAGTTTGGCGTAGCTTTATTTTTCAAGACGAAGAAAGGGATCGATTTTACCTCTGAGGGCGACTATATAGTCAAGTACGCCGAGGAAATGCAAAGGAAATTGCAACAAACGAAAGACCATGTGATGAATATGAATGATGGAATCAATGGAACGTTGCGTTTAGGTGTTTCCAGTAATTTTGCACGGTATAAGTTGCCTGAAATCTTGAAAAGATTTTCGAAGCAATATCCAGATATACAATTTAATTTAAATACGGGATGGAGTACCGAAATCATGAGCCTCCTGGATTCATCAAAGGTACATGTGGGGATCGTGCGGAACAACTATCAATGGAAGGGAGAAAAGTCCCTATTATCCCAAGAGAGGTTATATCTGATTTCGAAAAGAGAGATTACGATAGAGGAGCTGCCGAGCTTGCCGTTCATTAATTATCATACCGACAACTCATTGAAAAATTTAATCAGTGATTGGTGGCATGATCAGTTTTCTTCTCCACCTCGTATCACCATGGAAGTAGATAAGCTGGAGACATGCAAGGAAATGGTCAAAAATGAATTAGGGGTGGCAATAATCCCGGAGATGTCTCTACAGCCCAATGATTTTCTACATAAGTTATGCTTAAAAGATAAACAGGGAACACCTTTGCAACGGAACACGTGGTTAATGTACGATGCCAATTTTTTAAATCTTTCGGTAGTAAAAGCTTTTGTGGATTTCCTTGTTAAGGAAAGATAATAAAACGGGCTTAGGGATATGGAATGACTCCATCCTAAGTCTTTTTTTTGTTTGGTTATAAATATTTTTTATCGACTTAAGCTAAATTTATATATTTCATTTATTTTTTGAAGTGTATTAAGCTTAGCTCAAGTAAAAAATTGTTAGGAGGAAGATATATGGTTCAATCTAATTTCGATATAATAGTAGTAGGAGCGGGAAATGCCGCTTTATGTGCAGCTATAGCAGCTAGAGAAAAAGGCGCAAGCGTACTAGTACTCGAGCGAGGACCGAAGCAAAAGAGAGGTGGAAATTCATTCTTTACGGATGGAGCCATTCGCACTGCTTATAATGGTCTGGATGATATCAGAAAAATCATTCCTTCTATCACTGACGAGGAAGCCGAGAAAATTCATGTGCCCGTTTATAGTGAAACAGAATACTATGATGATCTCATGAGGGTTACGAAAGGACAGAGTGATCCTCAATTGGCGAAGCAATTGGTTACTCAATCCTATAAAACCATTCAATGGATGCAGGGCCATGGCATTGAATTTGAACTTAATTATGAAAATCAATCTTTTGAAAAAGACGGCAAACGGATATTTTGGGGTGGTCTTCCGTTAAAAACCAATGATAAAGGTGTAGGGCTGATTAGAAAACTGAATGAACGTGTGATAGAACTTGGCATAGAGGTTTGGTACGAGACGCGCGCTACCGAGCTGAAGCTCGAGAATAATCAGATCAAGTCAATCGTTGTACAGCAAGAAGGCAAGGAGCTAACGATCAATACGACAAGCATCGTTTTAGCGTGTGGAGGATTTGAAGCAGATAAAAAGCTACGGAGCGAATTTATCGGTGAGGAATGGAATGCGGCTATTGTGAGAGGAACGGAATATAATACTGGAGACGGGTTAACTATGGCTTTGGCGGTAGGAGCACAGAAATATGGGCAATGGTCCGGCTGCCATTCAATTGGGACGGATTATAATGCTCCAAAAGTCGGTGATTTTACGAAACCAGGAGACATCTTCAAAAAACATTCTTATCCTTTAAGCATCATGCTTAATAAAGATGGAAACAGGTTTGTCGATGAGGGTGCGGATTTCCGAAACTATACATATGCCAAGTATGGAAGGGAAATCTTGAAACAGCCTGATCATGTAGCCTATCAGATTTATGATTCTCAGGTGCGACCGTATCTGCGTAAAGAGTATGATCTTGAAGAGGCTACCATTTATCAGGCTGATACGCTCGAAGAACTTGCTAATTTGCTGCCGGTTAATCAAGCACAATTCTTGAAAACGATTGAGGAGTATAACCATTCTGTACAAGAAGGAAATTATAATCCTACGGAAAAAGACGGTAAAGGAACGGATGGAATTACCCCACCAAAATCAAATTGGGCACTTCGCATTGAACAAGGTCCATTTTATGCTTTCCCGGTAACATGTGGAATCACTTTTTCGTTTGGTGGAATACATGTCAACACGGTAGGCGAGGTATTGAATGAAGAGGAAGCACCTATTGCGGGACTGTTCGCTGCGGGTGAAATGGTCGGAGGGATTTTCTACGAAAACTATCCAGGCGGATCTGGGTTAATGTCAGGATCTGTATATGGTAAACTTGCAGGAACATCTGCCGCTTCGTATGCCTTGGAAAACCGAAGAGACACGGTTACTCAGTAAAGAATAATGGATGAAGATAAGGAAGCCGACTTTTTCTATATTAGAAAATTCGGTTTTCTTTATTTGGAAAAGAAGCGAGAAGAAGGAGGTTTTAAGATGGGAGAAAAAGATCAAGTTCTTTCCCAATTTGGAAAAAACGCTACCAACTATGTGACGAGCAAAACGCATGCGAGTGGAGAAGATCTGGATTTACTTATAAAGATCGTGGAAAAGAACAGAAAGGATAACCTTTTGGATATCGCAACGGGAGGCGGTCATGTGGTCAAAGCTTTAGCTCCACTATTTAAACAAGTGACCGCTCTTGACTTGACCCCTGAAATGTTAGAGAAAGCAGAGAAATTCATCACCTCAAATGGCATTGGAAATGTATCGTTTGTTCAAGGAGATGCCGAGCAGCTCCCTTTTTCCGATCAATCATTTGGGACGGTTACATGTCGGATTGCACCCCACCATTTCCCGAACATAAACCGATTTGTAATGGAGTCAAACCGGGTCTTAGAAAGAAATGGCCTTTTCCTCCTAATAGATAACGTTGCAGCCGAAAAGGATGAATACGATCACTTTTATAACTATATAGAAAAGAAAAGGGATCCTAGCCATTACAGGGCCTATAAAAAAACTGAATGGATTTCACTTATTGAAAACACAGGCTTTATTATTGAAAGTTTTACGACATTCAAAAAAAAGTTCGAATTTAAGAAGTGGTGTGAAATGATGCAGCTTCCTGAAAAGGAACAAAATGAATTGATGGCCTATATGATTGCGGCTGAAAAGGAAACAACCGATTTTCTTTCAATCGAGGTTGTTGAAAACCAAGTTCTCTCTTTCCAAGGGCAGGCGATGTTATTAGTGGCAAGGAAAAAGTGAACAGGTATGTTCGTTTCTTTGAGATTTGTACGAAAAGATGAAAAATAAAAGTGGGAAGGTCATCGAATGGAGCGATTAGTAGATACAATGAAAGGCATTTGGCTAGTGATACTATGCGGCCTAGGAGGGGCTTTTCTGGCGTCAACGGGATTATCCATCGGATGGATGATCGGATCCCTGTTGATGTCCGCCCTGCTTTCTTTTTGGAAGCCAGCTTTCTTGAAGTTACCTGATAGTCAATCGAATAGCATGCAAATTTGGTTAAGAACAGGACAATGCCTGCTCGGCATTGAATTGGGCTTACAACTCAACCTTTCCGTGTTGAGAATATTCATGGAAAATAGCATCACGATCATCATCGTCTTGGCTTTATCGTTGTTGTTTTCTTTAGGCTCCGGTTTTCTTTTGTACAAGTTATGTAAAATGGATATGCTGACGAGTTTCTTTTCTACGGCACCGGGAGGTCTTTCAGCTATGCCAGGAATGGCTCAGGAAGCAGGGGCCAATACCGGAGTTGTGACGATCATACAAACCATCCGGATTTTTTTGGTTGTCATGATTGTACCTTTCTTTGTACTTGGAGCTAATCCATTAGCCTCAACTCCGGCTCGTTTTTTCGGTGGGGTGGAAAGTTTTAATGAAGTTGAAATAGGATGGACGCTTGTGCTGGCTCTCGCTGCCTGGGGTGGTTTCCATGTCGGGAAAATCCTCAAGTTACCTGCGCCGTGGCTAGTAGGCAGTATGTTGACGGTTGCATTTTTTCAAGCTTCCGGTTCACTCATTGCAGGGGTGGATTTGATTGCCTGGTGGCCAGATAGCATCATGATTGTTTCACAAATTATGATTGGGGCAAGTGTGGGATCCAAGTTCAATAGGGGAATGTTCGTAGGAATGAAAAAAATTCTGGTCGTCTCTTCATTAAGTACCGTTGCTTTTATATTCATGATGATCCTTTGTGCATATATCGATTCCAGAATGACTGGAATGTCCTTTATGACTACTTCATTGGCCTTTGCGCCTGGAGGAGTTGCGGAAATGACCGCCACTTCGGTTGCCCTCGAATCCGACCCGATGTTTGTCGTTGCTGTTCAGGTACTCAGGGTGTTGATGGTATATGTGACATTGCCGCCATTATTTAAATTACTGAATCATCGAGCGATGCAAAAAAATGGACATCCCGATTTATCAGCATAGCGTTTACGCTATCAATAATTATGTTTTGACCGATGACGCCCGGCCCCAGGGGAAGGCAAAGAATAATCCAGAATGGACTGCCTCTTCTGGGGCGGTCTTTTTTAGTGTGTGCTTTCTTCTTTCATGAACTGGAAGACTTCTTTTGAAGTGGCGGAATTGTCTTTGTTGTAGCAGTCCCCTGAACCTATTCATTCTCTACCTATTTTTTTTTCTTTACTATTCATTTACATAACCCCCCCATATATTTACACTCCCTTCACAGTAGGTTCATCTTCATGCGGTATATTTTAACTGAATCATCCATTAAATCAGTAGGAGGTCGTTTTCTTGAAACGTTCATTCAGTAAAAAGATTTTGCCTGTTGCCATCATTTCCGCATTAGCTCTTGGAAGTCTTACATGGTCGGTCACAAACAACGATGTCCTGGCAAAAGGAAAGCCTAAGAAAGAACCGGAGATTAGAAACGTCATTTTCATGATAGGGGACGGAATGGGTGTCTCTTATACATCCGCCTACCGGTATTTAAAAGATAGACCTTCTACGACGGTGGCTGAAAGGACGGCATTCGATCCATACTTGGTGGGTCAGCAGATGACATACCCAGAAGATCCGACACAAAATATCACGGATTCCGCTTCTGCAGCAACCGCGATGTCAGCCGGGGTGAAAACGTATAACGCAGCAATCGCAGTCGATAACGATAAGACAGAAGTGAAAACGGTATTGGAAGCGGCCAAGGAAAGCGGGAAATCAACCGGTCTTGTCGCCACATCGGAAATTACCCACGCCACCCCAGCATCATTCGGTGCCCATGACGAAAACCGGAAAAACATGAATGGAATTGCTGATGATTATTACCGGGACCTAATAGACGGTCAACATAAAATCGATGTCCTTTTGGGTGGAGGCCAATCGAATTTTGTCCGGCCGGATGTCGATTTGACAAAAGCGTTCAAAAAAGATGGATATAGTTATGTTACCGATAAAAAGCAGCTCCTAAAGGATAAAAATAAACAGGTGCTTGGGTTGTTCGCTTCAGAAGGTTTGCCTAAAATGATTGACCGCACCAATGAAACGCCTTCATTGGAAGAGATGACGGACTCGGCGATTCAACGCCTGAATAAAGATAAAGATGGATTCTTCTTGATGGTGGAAGGAAGTCAAATTGATTGGGCTGGCCATGATAACGACATTGTCGGGGCGATGAGTGAAATGGAGGATTTTGAAAAAGCCTACAAGGCAGCCATCGAGTTCGCGAAAAAAGATAAACATACCTTAGTTGTCGCTACGGCTGACCATTCCACGGGAGGGTTCTCAATCGGAGCGAAGGGAGTCTATAATTGGTCCGGTGAGCCGATTAAGGCTGCCAAACGGACACCTGACTTCATGGCGGATGCCATCGTAAAGGGTGAGGATGTTGAAAAAACTTTGAAAAGGTATATTGATCAAAAGAAAGTGAGACTTACAAACGAGGAAATCCAATCCGTCAAGGATGCCACAACAAGTAAACATGTTACGACGATTGATAATGCAATCGAAGCCATTTTTGATAACAGGTCCAATACGGCTTGGACTACCGGGGGACATACGGGGGAAGATGTGCCCGTCTATGCATTCGGGCCCTACAAGGACCGTTTTGCCGGACAGGTCGATAACACGGATCATGCCACGATCATCTTCGACTTATTAAATAAAGGAAAATAAAACGCTGGGAGGGATTCGGTGAACAAACTACTTTTTGGTGCCTTTTTATTAACCACATTTGGTGCACTTAATACGCAGCCAGCTTTTGATGAAAAACCAAACGTAATAGAAAAGACAGAGGAAAAGGAAAGACCATTGGTGAAGAAGGATGTCTATGTTCCTAACCCCCAGTTACCGGATGATCGTGATTTGAAACAAGTCGGCCAACAGGTTTCCGATTCACGAGGCGAATTGACAGTAAAAGAATATAAGCCGATAAATGAAACCGTGAAGGTCGGGCCAATCACGGTAGAAATGAAGGATATCAAGGTGATGCATGTGGTTCCGGATTATAGCATGATTGACTTCTTTCATGGTTACACCCATGAACACGCATTCGATGTCGTGAAAATGAATGTGAAGGTCCATAATCCTACCAATGCGGACGCCAAGATTTCCCCGGTCGCTTTTCTTGAGACGGACGGGGGAGAACATTTGACTTGGAAAGATGATATTTACCTGGAGAATTTGAATGGGGATATAAAAGCGAAGGGCTCAAAGCAAGGGAATATCGGGTTCATCCTCAAAAAGGAAGACGTGAGGAGGATTTCGGTTCTGACCAGTGATGCCGTAAATGGTGAAGGGAAAGTGCTTTCGAAAGGGAAAAAGGTAGAATTTTCTTTTTAAGAAGTAATGTATGTTTACTCGTCCCCAATCCATACTAAAACTGTGATAGGAACCTCCTATTGCTTTGAAAAGAAATATCCCAATCTTTTACGATGAGGTGATACAACATGAGTTATAAAGATCAATTAGATCCACATTCTCAAAAGTTTCACCATAATTGGACAAGACCTAAGCGTTCGAAGTCTCAAGTAAATGGCCATACGGAAGTATCGCAAACGAACATTATACTAAGAAGCAATGCGAAGGCCCACAGGTGGTAATGGATATTTCTGATCATGGAGAAGGAGACTCGTAACGGGTCTTCTTCTTTTCCTTCCTTAAAGGGGTCCATTGCCTTTTACTGAACCGCTATGTTCATGCCATGGCTTTTCCGCCAAAATTATGATACCATCTACTTTTAAGGACATGGTAGAGCAAGTGTTGGAAAGAGCTTGAACAAGCCCATTATATTCCACTAGAACATAGTGTGATTTATCAATATGACTATTTCCAGCACTCACATACATATACAAATAGAGGACGTGACTTTTGATGATTAATATTAAAATCCCAGCAGCGGATATCAGCATTAAACAAAGAAAACAAGTGATTGAGGGCGATGAAGCCATCATCCCGGAAATCTTCGGATTCATTGATTTCCATTTGATTCCCCGTGATAAGGGCGGCATCATCATGTTTTATAATGAGAAGGACGAGTTGATCTTTGTCGGAAAGGCACGTAAATTAAGACAAAGAGTCAAAAAGCATTTCGAGGATAATGTTTCACCGATTAAAGAACATCGTAATGAAGTGAAAAAAATTGAGGTTATCATCGTAGAAGATGCGATGGAACGTGAAATATATGAAACGTACATCATCAATACACTTCATGCTAAATACAACATTGATAAAGTATTTTATAAATAATAGGAGAGCTGATTGCATGCGCAATCAGCTTTTTTATGCGTAGAAGCAGATTTACAGGTAAGACTTCCTTATGATCCTATGAAATTTTATTGCATAATCCCAGAATTTATATTGCTAAACTGGAGTTTTGTGACATAATTAGAATAATTAAAATATTTGAATAACTTATCAGGTCATTTGGAGGGGTTTCTGTGTCAAAAGTGAATACGGCAATTATTGCTGGTGGGGGCATCGGCGGGCTTGTTACTGCCCTTAAACTTCACCGCGTTGGTGTGTCAGTGCGAGTTTTTGAAAGTGTACAAACGATAAAAGCATTGGGAGTGGGCATCAATCTTCTTCCCCATGCTGTACGGGTCCTTACGGAGCTTGGATTAGGGGAAGAACTTCAGAAGATTGGACTGCCTACGGCCGAGTTGAGTTTTTTCAATAAATACGGTCAACAAATTTGGCAGGAACCGAGGGGGTTGAATGCAGGATATCGGTGGCCGCAATATTCCATCCATCGTGGAAGTCTGCTGATGCTGCTACTAAAAGCGGTCAAGGAAGAGTTGGGGGAAGACTCGGTCATAACCGGTCACCATCTATCTTCATTCCAACTGTTCGATGATTGCGTGGAAGCTCAATTTGTGAATAAAAAAACAGGAGAGAATCTAGGGGCATATAAAGCAGACATCATGATTGCAGCAGATGGCATCCATTCCACAGTTCGAAAATTCTATTATCCGAATGAAGGTGACCCTAAATTCAGCGGCCGGATTTTATGGCGTGGCATCACAGAATCGTCATCTTTTTTAACCGAGAAGACAATGATCATGGCTGGCTATCAAGACCAGAAATTCGTTGCTTATCCTGTCGATCCTTTGGCAGAGAGTGGTCGTTCGCTTATGAACTGGATTGCGGAGTTGACGATTGAAGGGGATGCGCCTTCCCGAAGTGATTGGAATCGGAAAGTAGAGAAGGAAGTCTTTGCCCAAGCTTTCGCCGATTGGGATTTTGGATGGTTGAATGTACCTAAATTAATAGAGGAAACGGAGTCCGTTTTCGAATTCCCAATGGTCGATCGCGATCCTCTTCCACGCTGGTCCTTTGGCAGAATCACGTTGCTTGGTGATGCCGCACATCCGATGTACCCAATTGGTTCCAATGGAGCTTCCCAGGCGATACTGGATGCGGATGCGTTAGGGGAAGCCATTTTAAGTGGAGTACATGCAGAAGCGGCTTTATGTGCTTATGAAGAATCACGTCTTGAGAAGACGGCGGCCATCGTGCTGGCCAATCGTCAGAATGGACCGGAAGAGGTCATGCAAATTGTCGAGGACCGGGCTCCAGAGGGATTCGATCATTTACATGATGTCATATCACAACAGGAACTAGAAGATATTGCCAATAAATATAAACAAATTGCCGGTTTTGACCGTCATGTTTTAAATAGCAGATAAGGGTGAGCAGAATGGTTGAACATATTGTTTTGGT
Organism: Peribacillus suis; assembly: GCF_059384845.1. Taxonomy (NCBI): domain Bacteria; kingdom Bacillati; phylum Bacillota; class Bacilli; order Caryophanales; family Bacillaceae; genus Peribacillus; species Peribacillus suis. Next base: position 3,663,801 of record NZ_CM182019.1, on the reverse strand, counting down.
TAAGTTAAGTGATGATGTAACAGATGATCAAGTGGATGAATTGATTTCTAGGACTCTGTCTCTAAAAGATGTTATACCAGGTTTACTGGATATCCAGCAAGGAAGGAATTTTGCGGGGCGCAATCAAGGGTACGAGATAGGCATGACTGCCAGATTTGAGGACAGGACGACATTTGAAGCATACTTGCCGCATCCATCGCATCAAGCGATTCTTACCTATTTAGAAGAGATTGGACTTGAAGATTTAATTGTGGTCGACTTTGATACTAATTGATTAAAGGTGCGTGTCATACGCATCTGTCTGTTCTTTGGCTTTTGTGCTTCAACGTACTAAATAAAGGGAAGAAGGTGTAGGATTGAGGACAGTCCATGCTGGTGAAACGATAGATAAAAGTCGTTTTAACCTGTTTCACTTACTATTAATTTTTTGGGGTTTTTTCATTATCCTGGTCGACGGTTATGATGTGGTCATCTATGGTTCAATCGTTCCTTCATTGATTGAGGAGTGGTCCATATCATCGGTGACAGCGGGAGCAATCGGCAGTTATACGGTAATGGGTACGGTGGTCGGAGCGGTCTTTTTTGGCTACTTGGCCGATAAGGTCGGACGTAAGAAAATCATCTTATTTTGTACGGCTCTCTTCAGTCTTTTTACTGCTTTATCCGGGGTGGCTGGTGGACCAGTCTTGTTCACCGTTTTTCGTGTCATTTCAGGAATCGGACTGGGAGGCGTGATGCCGAACGTGATTGCCCTGACAACGGAGTACGCACCGAAAAAGATTCGGAGTGCGATGATTTCCTTTGTATTCTGTGGGTATTCGGTCGGAGCGATTGCAGCCGCCCTAGCCAGCCGTGCCATACTCCCGGAATTTGGATGGAGGCCGATTTTCTGGATTGCGGGTTTGCCGCTATTGGTCCTACCCTTTATAGCTAAAGCGATTCCAGAGTCGGCGGTCTTCCTATTGGAAAAAGGGAAAAACGAGGAAGTAAAGCAGATTCTTAAGAAAGTCAATCCAGAGTTAAGTTTGAATGGGGAGACAAGACTCGAAAGAACGGAAGCACCTGAACAAGGTTCAACCATTGTGAAATTATTTGAGAAAAAACGGGGGTTCAGTACGCTCATGTTTTGGATTTCCTGTTTCAGCTGCTTTGTCCTGATATACTCGATGAACACGTGGCTGCCCAAATTGATGATCCAGGCAGGGTATAGTTTAAGTTCTAGTTTGCTATTTGTTGCGATGATGAATGTCGGTGCGATCGTCGGAACGATTGCGTTCGGTCCGCTTACGGATAAACTAGGTTTCAAAAAAGTCATGATTCCCCTGTATGTATGTGGAGCCATTGCCCTTGCAAGCATCGGTCTTACACAAAATGCGGTGCTTGCCTATATATTGATTGGTTTCATCGGTGCATCGTCGGTCGGGGTGCAGAATATAAGCAACGCGATGGTATCACAATATTACCCACCTTCCATGCGCTCCAGTGGAGTGGGGGCATCGATGGCGTTCGGTCGCCTAGGTGGGATTTTTGCACCAACTTTTGTAGGCATCCTCTTAACGATGAACCTGCCAGCTCAAATGAACTTTTCCTTGATTGCAATCGCTGCGGTAGTAGGAGCGATCGCCATTGCTTTCGTTCAGGAAAAACATGCACATTACGGCATGGCCGGAGAAGGTCAACCCGAGGAGAAGCGGGCCGTTTAAATCATGAGACAAGGGGCTGTCTAATAAGTCCTTATTCCATTGAATTCCGCAAAAACAAAGAGGCAGAAATGTTGTTAAATCAACGTTTCTGCCTTTTACTATTTATTCAATTACGGGGTAATTACACCTTTTGGGACAGCCCCTGTGTCATTGAAACCTATTCAACAACCTGATGATAGACTTTCGTCAGGATCTTTTTATATGCCCGGTTCATTTCTTCCTCATCCACGTGTGTAAGGGTGCGATTGAACATGATCCATTCCCCGTTGACCATTACATGATGAATGGATGGTTCGCTCGTTTCAAGTAATAGATTATGCACGGTCGTGGAAAACTCGTCTGTATCGACCTCTGGAATAAGGGAGTTCTTTTTTATGAAGACAAGATCTGCATGAAATCCATCCTTGATTCTTCCACTCATGTTCTGATGATAGGCGGACGCGCCATTTTGCGTTGCCATTTGCCAGATGTTCTCCGCTGTGAACGGATGTGTCGGGGACATCGCTTTTAGTAGATAATAGGCGATTTTCATATTTTCCCATAAATCGGTACTGGCATAATCAGATCCCATGCAAACATTCACGCCTTTTTCAAGCATGCTGGATACGGGGGCTATACCTGCTCCAGTGCTTAGGTTCGAGACGGGACAATGGACGACAGAGGAACCTGCCTCAGCTAGTAAATCGATATCCATTTCATTCAAGTGAACGCCATGGAAAAAAATCGTCTTGTTATCGAGTAGCCCTTGCTCTTTATATAACTCGATGGATGACTTTCCGTATTGAGAATAAATCAGGTCCCTTCTCCATTGGTTTTCCATCCCATGCGTGGTATAGAGGGAATCAAAGTCCTTTTTACTAGAAACACAGAGAGCAAGGGTTTCATCCGTGATATCCTCTTCTTCTAGCAAATGCGTACCAAAGTTGACCTGCCCACTTTGCAGATCGTGATATTCCGGAATCTTCTCATAGGTATCGACAAAACCTTTCATTCCAATGCGGTTGATGGTTTCGGCAATCGCATCCGGCCAATTACTCGGCTCTGATTCACTGACGAACGTGATTCCTTTCTTCACCATATCTGCGTAAGCCTTCATACAAATCGTTTCATATTCCCTTCTGGTCAGTGCATCGATTTTATCAAAATAACCGGATTGAAGGTGTCCTTGTTTGCTGTCATTACACCACTCTTCAATTTTCATATCCCTTTGAAGTCCTTGGGCAGTTAATGAATAACCATGAAAATGAGCATTGTATAATCCAGGTATTAGTATATATCCTTCACAATCCATTTCTTCGACAGAAGCATTCCCTTCAGAGAGAGAAGGATTTGTGACGATTTTCCCTTCATGTATTAACAGATCTCCCCTTGAAATGGCATACTCTTCATTCAAATATGTTGCGTTTCTTAATAACATGCATTCCCCTGCCCTCTTAAATGATAGTGTTTAACAAATAATATTTATTTTACCACCATGTTCCATTTAATTTTTCCTTTTCTTAACCGATAAAAGAAAAGGAAACTATTACTCCTTGGGAACATATTTACCGTCCACTTTAATTGTGGGCTTTTTATATGAAAAGGGATAGATAAGCGTGACCATTACATAAGAAATAGAGGGGTAAAAAAGAATGAAATTATCCATAAAGAATAAGTTACTACTAAGCTTTTTTCTTGTCTCCATCATTTTTGGAGTTTCAGCTTTCATTTCTTATCACAGTATGAAAGATATGAACAAGAAGTATGATTATATTCTTGATAATATCTCCGAGGTTCAATCAATCACTCAAAGTATCCAGACGGATGCAGCACGTCAGGTAACGTATTTAAGAGGATATCTATTATATGAAACACCTGATATGAAAGAGAAGATGTATGAATCGAATGAAAACATCAATGAATTAATAAAAGAAGCGAGAGATTTGTCGCACTCAGATAAAATGACCAAAGAGCTCGATGGAATCAAAGCATCAAATGACGAATGGATTGAGGAGAGTCGTAAATCTGTAGAAGCGGTACGAGCCGATCCTGAAAAAGCCAAGTCCCTAGCCCGGGATAATGTGGTTCCCATCAGTACCAAAATGGTTGAGCAAACGAATTCATTCTATACATGGATCAAAGACGACATCATGGTGCAAAAGGTGAAAGAGGTTCAGGATAAATCTAAGTCGGCAACTAAGAAGATTATCATTCTAAGCCTGATAGCTTTCGTGCTTGCGATGGCTGATGGATTATTGATTTCAAACGTTATTTCCAAACCAATCGAGAAGTTGAGTAAAATGGCTAACCGGGTCGCTGAAGGAGATTTGAATATAGAAAAAATCGAGGTAAGAACCCGCGATGAGGTTTATGTGTTAAATCAATCTTTTGAAAAGATGACCCAAAATCTGCATCATACGATTACGGCCATCTCCTCCAATACGAATAAAGTTACATCATCGGCTGAGCAATTAAGTGTCAGTTCTGAACAATCGAAATTGGCAGCAGAAACAATCGCTCTTTCGATACAGGAAATCTCCGGGGCTTCTGAAAGTTCAACAAGGCAACTGGAAATTAGTCTCGGTTCACTGAATGAAGTGAGCCAGGGTGTGGAACGGATTACCGAAAGTACGGCTAGCATGTCAGAGCTTTCAAAAGAAACCGAGAAACAGGCAGAAGAGGGCAGCCACTATGTCGAGGAGAACTTGAAGCAAATGAGATTCATCCATGAATCGGTTAACCAATCGAATCAGGTTATCGATTCTTTATCGGAACGTTCTAATCAAATCGGGAATATTATCGATGTAATCACGGGCATTGCCGGACAGACGAATCTATTGGCATTAAATGCAGCAATCGAAGCGGCAAGGGCGGGCGAACATGGTAAGGGATTCGCCGTGGTGGCCGATGAAGTGAAGAAATTAGCTGAACAATCCCAGAACTCTACTAAATTGATCACGGATTTAATCACGGGGATGCAAGACGACACAAGGAATTCTGTTACGATCATGAAAGACGTGATGGATAATGCGGAACAGGGCGTGAAGGTTTCAGTGGAAACATCGAATAAATTCGCCCAGATCCTTCAAAGTACGAGAGACATTACTCCAAAAATCGAAGAAATCACGGCTTCCATTCAACAAATTTCAGTCAGTGTAGATGAAGTATCGGAAACGTCGAATAAATTAACGGCACACGCACAGGAAAATGCGGCCAATTCAGAAGAAGTGGCGGCTTCAACGGAAGAACAACTGGCATCGATGGAAGAAATCAATTCATCCGTGCATTCATTGACCTCTATGGCAGATGAGCTAAAGCAAGTGGTTCGTAAATTCCAGATTTAAAAAATGTATTTTTAGAAAAAAGCAGGCTTCCTGACATGGTCGGGAAGCCTGCTTTTTCATTATGGAGATATTTGATGTTGAGTAGGGAACCAAGGGGAAATCGAAAAAGCTTACGAAAAAACTTGCAAATAGTAATCATTACGTTTTATTATATGAAGGTAAACATCATAAACCGTAATCATGACGATTAAGGATATTTATAAAACATTTAGGAGGGAACAAACATGAGGGTAAACATTACCTTGGCATGTACAGAGACGGGAGATCGGAATTATATAACGACGAAAAATAAGCGAAACCATCCTGATCGAATCGAATTGAAAAAGTACTGCCCGCGCTTAAAGAAACACACACTTCACCGTGAAACAAAGTAATCCGGGTACAATATAATCATTTTTATAGAAGGGGAGATAACTAAGGTGGCAAAAAAGTCAAAGATAGCAAAGGCAAAAAAACAGCTGGAAACAGTAGAGAAGTATGCAGAGGTTCGACAGGAACTTAAAGTGAAAGGAGATTATGCAGCATTGGCCAAGCTCCCAAGGGATGCTTCGCCAACACGTATTCACAATCGGTGTGGAGTTACGGGAAGACCACGTGGATATATGCGGAAATTCAACATGTCCAGGATCGTTTTCCGTGACCTTGCACATATCGGGCAAATCGCGGGCATCAAAAAGGCAAGCTGGTAATCTAAGATAGAATGAAAAAGGTGATCACTGGGTATTTACACCCGGAATCACCTTCTTCTAGCATTTGATACTCTCCTATTCAAAACCCCGATAATTCTGTTGAAGTTCCTTCTGTTGAAGTTCCTTTCTTAACGTGGAAATCTCTTGGTTGATTCAAGTAGGTTTCATCATTTCTATTTTCCTAGTACATACTTAATTAGTTATTCATCTTTATCTACGACGGTAATAAAATCTGCCCTCAATACTTGAAAGTGGACGTATGATTTAGGGGTAAAATCCAAAACCTTTATCATTCTTCGAAAATTTTACCGGGTTAATCAAAAAGGTAAAAAGTTTAATGAGATATATGTACTAGATTAAGAGAATGTCGTTATTGTATTCCCTTTTCATCCGATACTTCATATAATTGAAGAATCTTACCGGAAGAAGGATGGAATATGCATATTTTTTGGACGATTTATTTAGGGATTTTAGGAACGGTGGCGATTGCTTTTTTGCTTAAAGGCCTTCGTACCCCCTCTTTAATAGTGGATTTCATCATTTCAGTTATTACGTGGATCGGACTATTTGGATTTGTGACGAATACAGCCATACTCACGCCTCTTATATGGAAATTCGTGTTTGTAGGTGGTTTGCTGTGGGATGTACTTTTCAGTTATATCGGAAAGCATGATGATGGAGAAGCAGCAATGGAAGATATATCAGGACGTGCGAAAAGTATCCTCATCGGAGTCACATTACTCATTACACTCGGACCGTTATATTATGGGTTATATCAATATGCATTCTAAAGGAAAGGGCCAATAGGGTCTTTTTTTGATTAGTTCCCTGTATTTTTTTAGTATGGTATGTTATTAAATGACAATAAGTAGTAATATTGAACTACTAAATGGATATGGGGGCTAATAATATGGGTTTTCTCAAAAGTGCCGGTGAAGGTGCGGGATGGTTAGTTGGCGGTGTGACTGGAGGCATTATTAAGGGAGTTGGAGAATTAACGGGATCTAAGTTCATCCAAGAGGTTGGCGATGGTGTTAAGAATTCAACGGAGTTCACAGGTAAGCAACTAGGGAATGTTGCTGAGGGAGTTTGGAATCTTGGAAGTGGACTAGTATCGAAAGATGATGGGAAGGTGGATCAAGGGTTCAAGGATTTAGGGGACGGTGTTGGGAATACAGCGAAAGCAGTGGGACAAGGTATTAAGGCGACGGTGGGGAATGTTGGAGATGTAGCCGGAGGACTTAGGGATGGAGACGAAACACGTTGGAAAGAAGGATTACGCAATGTTGGGAAAACAGTCGCCGTTGGTGCGTTGGGGGTATCCATTTTGGATATGGCGGACGTTATTGATGTAAATGGGAATGAAGGCGGATTGGATGGTTCGGATCTTGCACTAGAAAATGGGTCAGATGGATCATATATAATAGAAGAAAATCATCAAGAACATGGTGTGGAACCTCATTGGCGGACATTGGAGAATGGAGAGAGAATTTGGATTGATGGTGATGGGGACAGTAGTATCAATCAATCCGTGGAAGAAGGCGGAGGTTGGAACCAGAGCAATCCTGATTACCGGATACCTGTAGACGAAGCTTGATAACTATTTATTTTATTGGACTCATTAAAAAAAGCAGAAGCTGATCGCTCTGCTTTTTGTGTTCATCTCTGGAAGAACTCGATCCATTCCTTCTCTGGTCCGTATATGTAGAAATAGCGATAGCCGTTTGGCAAGGTGACGATTTCTTCATCAATCAGTTCGACATTCTCAAGGCTTTGGATCCGCGCGTATTCTTCTTCGATATCATCCACGGTAATGGCAAAGTGGTGAATCGTTGCTTCTGATGGCAACGTGTCACTATATCCTTGGATCAATTCAATTTCGGTTTCATCTGAACCGTCATACCCAAGAAAGGCAAGCTGAATGATACCATTCGTATGGGGTACACGCGCTTTCAATTTCAAATCCAACACTTCTTGATAAAAGGATATGGATGTTTCTAGATCTCTTACAACGATGCCGATATGATCGACTTTCTTCATAGTCAAAGGGGATTCCTCCTTCTTGTTGTTATTAAGCAATATTAGTATATATGATTAGGTATAAAATTACAGTAATATAAACAAAATAGTCTGAATGATTTAAATTCTAGCGATTTCCCCCACTTTACTGGATTTTTTATTGAAAAGGAAAAGAATTGCCCTTTTTTAAAGCAAAAATTTGTTTCCGTATGGAATAGTAGATATACTATGGAAACAAACCCATTTTAAATGGACTTGAGAGGAGAGATTATGATGGGAAGTATTCGCGAAGGTGAAGTGTTTACCCTTACTGACGACAGTGATCAAGAGCACGAGGTTGAAGTTCTGGGAACATTGGATGTTGAAGGAACGGAATATGTAGCTGTAGGTTTGCTAGAAGACATTGAAGAAGACACAGAGGAAGATATCGATATTTTCTTTTTCAGAGTTGAAGGCGAAGGAGAGTTAAATGATATCGAAACGGACGAGGAGTTCGAAAAGGTATCATCTGCTTTCGAAGCGGCTTTTGATCCACAAGATTGATGACTAGAAAAGACGGCACATCTACGTGTCGTCTTTTCTTATGTATATCGTGTTAAATTATTGTGCGTATACCATGATAGTGGTTACATGCTATCCAATCTTAATAAGCTACATGCTTCTATGAACCGATAGTTGGAGAATGTAAATATAATTCATTTTAAGAGAAGAGCTAAATCTGCATGACTGATTTAGCTTCTTTTTATTGGGTTTTCACTACATTGATAGTGAAAACTACTATAAAATACTGGTGAATGATTTACTGTTACTGTAAAATTGAGTAAGTGAATTTTCGGAATTGGAAAGGAATAAATCTGTTGAAAAAGCTAATTAATGATAGACAAGGGCAAGTGGAAGAAAAAGTAGATGATATCACAAAGCAGCTTCAATCTTTCATGGAACAAAGTGCGGATGCCATTTCCATCGTTGATCTAGATGGTAAAACCCTACAAGTTAATGCTGCCTTTGAGGAGTTTTTTGGCTGGATGAATGACGAGGTATTTGGTAAGCCTTTTCCGATCATCCCTGATTTCCTGAAGGAATCTGTTGACGAGTTGCATAATAGGGTCAAGTCGGGGGAACAAGAGAAGGGCTTCGAAACGGTCAGACAAAGAAAAGATGGCCAGCTAATTGATGTGAGCATCACCCTTTTTACGATCAGGAATAACGAAGATGAACCGACGGCATTGGCGTTCGTATACAGGGACATTACGAATCAAAAGTTGGCTGAAATAGCGTTGAGGGAGAGCGAAGAACGGTATCGCAACCTGATCGAGGTGTCACCTGAAGCAATCTTTGTGCATCGTAATGGAATCATTGAGTATATGAATCCCGAAGGTGCCAGAATGCTGGGCTTGTCTGTGGAAGAAATTATGGGGAAGTCCGTTTTTCAGTTCGTGCATCCCGATTCTCAAGACACGGTCGGCAAGCGAATAGAAGTGATGAGAGATGAGGGGAAGACGGTCGAGTTACTGGAGCAAAAGTTCAGGCGCTTTAATGGTGAAGTATTTTATGGTGAAACCATCGCCCTTCCGATTATTTATAAGGGACGACCGGCCATCCAGGTTTTCTGTAGAGATATTACCGAACGTAAGAAGACAGAAGAATTATTATGCAAGACGAATATGCTTTCTGCGGTCGGTCAGATGGCGGCGGGCATTGCCCATGAGATAAGGAATCCACTAACTGCCATCAAGGGATTTTTGCAATTAATGGGTGAAACGCCTGACAAGCAGGAATACCTTGACCTGTCAGTGAAGGAAGTGGACAAGATCGAACGGTTGGCTAAAGAGTTTTTATGTCTTGCCAATCCCCAATTGCAAACATGTGAACATACCCGGATACCTGCCATTTTAGATAGTGTCATAACGTTGGCCAAGCTTCAGGCGAATCTGAACGATGTCGAAATAACGATGGAAACTAAAGTCGACGATTCAACAGTGTTTGGTGAACCTAATCTATTAAAGCAAGTGTTTACTAATGTAGTGAATAATGCGATTGAAGCCATGGAAAATGGCGGGAAACTTCATATCCAGTTGGATGAATATGATCCAGGGAACCTGGTCATCCGCTTCATTGATTCGGGTAGTGGGATGACAGAGGAACGCATGAAGCATTTAGGTGAGCCTTTTTATAGCACAACGGAAAAAGGGACCGGCCTGGGGCTAATGGTGAGTACAAAAATCATTCATGAGCATCAAGGGCAAATTAAATTTAGTAGCGAGGTCGGCAAAGGAACCACCGTCGATATCATCCTCCCTATTCAAAGGCACATTAAAAGGTGACGAGAGCCAGAGCTAACGTCACCTTTTGTTTTTTATAATTTGACGATTGTCCGTCCCCTTGCTTGACCTTTCAGTAAGGTAGGCAGGACGTCCGGAAGTTCCTGCAAGGAAATTTCCTGTTGAATGAGCTGTTCTACATGATCCAACTTAAAGTCGGTTGCTAGGCGTTTCCAAACTTTCAGCCTCGTATCCATAGGGCAATTCACCGAATCGATGCCAAGCAAGCTGACGCCTCTCAAAATGAATGGGAAGACAGTCGAAGGCAGGTTTGTCCCTCCGGTTAATCCACTGACCGCCACCGATCCACCATATTTAACTTGGCTCAGGACAGAGGCCAATGTTTCTCCACCGACCGGGTCAACGGCACCAATCCATTTTTGCTTGCCAAGTGGACGAAGCGTGCCATCATAGACATCTTCACGGGATAAAATCTTCGTGGCACCCAGTTCCTTTATGTACGCGTGTTCTGATTTTTTCCCGGTGCTCGCTTCTACCGAATAGCCGAGCTTGGAAAGAATCGAGACGGCAAAACTGCCGACGCCTCCAGTGGCTCCTGTGACGAGAACATTTCCGTCCTCTTGCTTGAGTCCATTTTCTTCTAGACGCATGATGGAAAGTGCAGCGGTGAAACCGGCAGTTCCGATAACCATGGCTTCTTTCAATGTTAGGCCTTCAGGGAGCGGGACAACCCACTCTGCTGGAATACGGGCGAACTCACTGTAGCCCCCGAAGTGTGAAACGCCAATCTCGTAGGAGGTGGCAATCACTTCGTCTCCTTCTTTGAAACGGGAATCCTTAGATGAAACGACAACACCTGCCAAATCGATGCCAGGGACAATCGGATAGCGGCCAACGATGTTTCCGTTAGGGATCGTCGCTAGGCTGTCTTTATAGTTCACGCCAGAATAATGCACGCGGATGAGCACTTCACCTTCTGGAAGATCGCTGAGTGAAAGTTGCTGAATGGTTAAGGAAAAGTCATCTTCTTGTTTGTTTACGAATAAGGCATCAAATTGTTGGGTCATTGTTTTTTCCTCCTTTTTTAGTGAATATTCCCTATTATAAGAGAAGAAACGCACGCTGTATAATAATTGAATCTGAAAACACAGCGCTTTCTTTTCTTTCTCTTGCTAAAAATGGTACTATTAAGACTGATTCAGTTCATTTTAAAGGAGATGTTTTATAATGGCTAAAAAAGGATACATATTGATGGAAAACGGAGAGAAAATCGAATTTGATCTTTTCCCTAATGAAGCACCAAACACAGTGGCTAACTTTGAGAACCTGGCAAACACAGGCTTTTACAATGGTGTAGTCTTTCACCGTGTCATCCCTGGCTTCGTAAGCCAAGGTGGAGATCCAACAGGTACAGGTGCAGGCGGAAGCGGCACACAGATCAAATGTGAAACAGCTGGAAACCCGCACAAGCATGAAGCAGGCAGCTTGTCCATGGCGCATGCCGGAAAAGATACGGGCTCAAGCCAATTCTTTATCGTTCATGAACCACAACCGCATCTAAACGGTGTTCATACTGTATTCGGTAAAGTAACATCAGGTCTAGAAACGGCTAAAGCAATGAAAAATGGCGACAAAATGGAGAAAGTAGAAGTTTTTGACGCTGAATAATAAATGAAGAAAGAGGGGGCCTAGGCTCCCTCTTTTTCGTTATAATAGCTTTTTTAGTGGACCAAACAGGATGTTGAATATTTGTGTAGGTCCCGGCATTTCCGGAAAGAGTATGAGAAGGATTGCCAGAACCCATCCGATGGCCAGTAAAAGGACCACCGTTTTTTTCTCTCTTTTATGGGAGCGGTCGATTTTAGGATAGTTGAAAAGAAAAAGGAGGAAGAGTAAGACAGTCACTCCCAATATAGCGGCCATTTTCAAATCCTACTCACCTCTCTTTATCGTTCCTAATGTTTTCGTCATCAAACCTGGTTCTTGTACTTTCAAATGGATATCCATGTTTATTGTGACTTGTGGGAAGACATACTTCCAATGGTCTTTTACCTTTTCCCACTCTTCTGGATACTTTTGATGAAAGGATTCAGCAATACCGAAGGCATCCGTCCCCATGCCATCCCTCACCTCGGTAATGGCAGCCTCTATATCTCGTTCCATTTCATGCTGTAAATAGGTCTCAATCTGCTTCGAGCTAGATTCCTCCATGATATCCAGATTGCTGCCGTTTTGAACCAGTAAACCGTCTACGTTCACATCAACCGTTACACTCCACTTTCCGTTTTCAATCTTGGGAATCAGCTTTGTCGATTGCCGAAGTGGGTGCACCGAGATTTTCCTTCCGTCAGGGGTCGATGTGGTTATCGCTCCCAATTTATTTTGATTCCGGATCCATAGCAAACCTTGCGTGACATCTTCTTTAATCGATCCTACCATTTTATCCTCTTTGAAAATAGCGACACCAGAAAACGTGGTAATGGTCTCTGTTGCCTTTTCTGGTTGATCAGGCTTGGATATTTCAAGAAGGGGGAGTATGCCGCCCTTGGAATCACTGATGGTCATCAGCTGGAAATCCTTGACTGTGATCGGTTTTTTTATATACAATTCCGATGATTTTTGTAAAACATCCCCCATATAACTTTCTAGAGCGGGGACCAATTCGAGTATCTCGGAAGCCGGCCCCTTGCTGATAAATAAGTCGCCACGTGCCCGGGGTTGAGGATGGCGATTGATGAAATCAATCTGATCATTCAAATGACCTTTAAGGGCAAATTTTTCTCCGAAAATAAAGGCATCACAGTGGCCCCAGAAAATCTGGCGAGAAAATAACTTTTGCAGGTTCACCATGGCATCCGCCATATTTTCCCCTGTTGCGGATTTAACGAGGACAAGGCTTTCGACTCCACCCGTCCCAGGACCGGCTCCTTGCTGTTGACTGCTGGCGGCCCGGGGAATGAAAACCTGGATGGTAACTTTCACTTGATCTTCTTCTGTAATATCTATCCCCGCTGCCATGACCAAGGCCATATTGGAAAGTTCTTTGCTACCCCAACAGCCAGATAGGGTACAAGTGAAAAAGCAAAGCATGGTCACTGTAATGGCTTTTTTGATTGGCTTGGAAAGAATGGTATTCATGCTTTGGAGTCCTTTCCTCTCATCCTAAGGTTTTTCTGATTGGGGTGGTTGTCTTCATTAAAAAATCTCCTCCGTTTCTGTAAAGATTGCCAAGGTGCCCGGAATAGTGCGTCTTGCCATGAACCATTCTTCAAAGGTGGTAGGTAAGGTACCCCAATGGAGGTCAACTTGCATAGATGAATGACGATAGTGATGATCCCAAGCATCAGCCCGAATAATCCCAGTGTCCCGGCAAGGAGGATAATGGGGAAGCGTAATAATCGTAAGGCGATGCCCTGCGAATAGCGGGGCACTAGAAAGGAGGCGATTCCTGTAAGAGAAACGACGATGACCATCGGAGCGGAAACGATTCCGGCTTGAACCGCGGCCTGTCCGATAACTAGCCCCCCGACGATGCTGACGGCTGCACCGATTTGTTTAGGAAGCCGGAGTCCTGCTTCCCTTAGAGCCTCGAAGGTGACCTCCATCAGGATTGCTTCCACGAATGCCGGAAATGGTATGGCTTCCCGTGATGAGGCAATGGTAATTAACAGGGTGGTCGGAATCATTTCCTGGTGAAAAGTCAGGATGGCGACATACAAGGACGGGAGGGTAACCGAGAAAAAAATAAATAGGTAGCGTAATAGTCGTACAGAAGAACCGATTAAAAAGCCAAAATAATAATCTTCCGGTGACTGGATAAAAGAATAGAAACTGACCGGGGCGATTAAAACGAAAGGTGTCCCATCGACTAGGATGACGATACGTCCTTCCAGCAAATTGGCAGCCACAACATCGGGTCTTTCCGTTGTTAGCAATTGTGGAAAAGGCGAATATGGATTGTCCTTGATGGATCCCTCGATATATCCTGTTTCCAGAACACCATCCAATTCAATCTCGTTGATCCTGGTTTTCAATGTCTCCAATACTTGTTTATCAGCCTTACCCTCTATATAGGCAATGACAACCTCCGTTTTTGTATAACTCCCCACTTTTACTTTTTCCATTTTAAGCGTGGGGGAGCTGATTTTTCTGCGAATGAGAGATGTGTTGGTTTGTATGGATTCGATGAATCCTTCGCGGGGACCACGAACCACACTTTCAGCTTCGGGGTCCTCAATCGGGCGCTTATCAACTTTCACAAGGCCCAGTGCCAGGGCATAATCCATTTTTTGTACCAAGAGAATCGAGTAGCCGGTAGAAAGATAGGTGATGCAATCGGCAAACGTACGAATTTCTTTTGTATCAAGAACTTGAAGCCTTTCTTTCACGGCTTCATGGATGTCAGAAAGTGAGAGGGACTCTTCCATCAGCGTATTCATCACATTATTTTCAATTTGTTTCGTATCGGATAGTCCTTCCATATAAAGGAGGGCGGCATCCGTATGTCCCCCAATGCAAAAGGTCCGAAAAACCACATCGTAACAATTGGAATAAGTCGCTTGTAAATAGGAAAGGTTTTTGGGAAGATCCTTAAATAGCGGCAAGTCCTGCTTTATTTTCTCTTGTTCGGATTGAATCATGACATGGCCTACTCCTTTCTACAGGCTAGTTTTTAGTTAGGGATGAAGAGCCATTCGGCACTTCTTTCTTTTGGTATAAACGTCTTTTCAATTTAGCTATTACTAATAGCAGGACCGGGAGCAGTGTCAACATGAAGGGAAGCAAAAAAGGAAAGACGGTTCTAGTAAACTCGGTCTGACCCTGTAAGTTGTAAAACTCCCAAAAACCAAATAATGTAACCAGGAATCCTAACGGTAGAATAAGCGGTTTATAGCTAGGAAGATTCAGGCACTGAGCAGTACCCACAACTAGGATATAGAAGAACACCGTGAGCTTGATGTATGCCCCAAGCATCCATCCTGGTATGATCGCCGCTTCAAGGTGCTCAAAGAAATTCATGAAACTGATGTAGCGAATCGCCTTGAATACGGGAAATGTGTAGTAGCTCGTGAGATCACCGAAAAGGAACAAGGCAGTTAGATTCAAACAAATAAGGCTCAGCATAATGGCGATGATTGAGATGATGATCCATTTCATCCCCTGCTTTCGATCCCTAAGGAATGGTAGAAGTACCGCAATGATAAAGACTTCACTGAACCAAGCCTGTGGAACGGCGGCGCCTAATAGTGGCGGCTTTAGACCATTTTCCAATATCGGAAAAATCCTGGTCGTATCGTAGTCCTGAAAAAGAATCAACATAATGAATGGAATCGGGATGATGAATATGGGAATGAAAAGAGATGAAGCACGTCCCAGCACCGATACACCGCCAGAAACGGCGAAGGCAGACACCAAGACCAGGCTACCCATGATGACGACCCTTGGCGTTTCCGGCAAAAATGTAATGATGATGAAATCGGCATACTCCCTTAAAATGAAGCCCGACATGTAAAGGAAAAAGAAAACATACAAACAAGTCAGGGCCTTTGAAGGAAACTTGCCTATAATATGCCGGCTGTATTCGAATATCGTTTCATTCGGGTACATCTTATGTAATTGGTATAGGATATAAGCTGTGAAAAAACCATTCAATGAGCCAATGATCGGAGATATCCACATATCTCGCCCCGCATATGAATGGGATATGTTTGGCACGGTCAAAATGGCTGTAGCAAAGATGGTTGGGTAAATAATCAGTGCCAATTGATAGGAAGTAATTTTTCCGTTTTCAAGCATGCTTGTCCCTCATTAATTTTTTTTATAGTATCTCTCTTAAAAGGGAAATTACGCATCTTTCATGAAAAAGGACGAAAAAAAAGAACAGCTGGTTCCTGTTCTATAGAGAAGCATCATGATCGGTTTATATTGGCAAAAGTGAAGGGATACTGAACACCTGTCATGGATTCTGAAGTCTCCCATAACTTTTCTGAAGTGTCTTTATCATATAGAGAATCGATGATGGGATCTTTTTTAGGGAAGCCCCTTCTTCCCTTTTTTCCATCCGGGCCAATATATTCCCCACCTCTTAAGGTAGGTTCCGTTGCTGCATAAAGCGTGGGAAGGGCACCCATATTGGCGGGCTGGGTGAAGGTCTTGGAGAGGTAGTGGACAAACTTATTCAGGGACTTGCCAGATCCGCGCGACATGAGGTTTGTATGGGAAAGTCCAGGGTGGCAGGCGACACTGATCGAGTTTTCCTGGTGCTGTTCGAATTTGTTTTGCAATTCCCGGGAAAAGAGAAGATTGGCAAGTTTGCTTTGGGCATAGTACCTCATTGGTTTATATTGATCCTTCCCATCCAAGTGATCGAAGTTTATGGTCCCGTTATTGGCGGCTAAACTGCTTAATGTGACGACCCGCGATTTTGGCGTCGAAAGGATTTTGGGAAGCAACAGGCCGGTCAAGGCAAAATGCCCAAGGTGATTGCTTCCGAATTGTAGCTCGAACCCATCCTTCGTTTGACTATAAGGGGGAATCATGACCCCTGCATTGTTGATTAGAATGGATAAGGAATCGTAGTTCTCCAAGAATGAATCACTAAACTGATGAATGCCCCTCAAATCACTTAAATCGAGTGGCATCACGGAGACATTTGCCTTAGGATGGGCAGACGTGATTCGATCCACCGCCTTTTCCCCTTTCGAAGCATTCCGGACAGCAAGAATGACTTCTGCTCCTTTCCCCGCTAATACAAAAGCCGTTTCAAAACCAAGGCCGCTATTCGCCCCTGTAATCACAACTGTTTTCCCCTTTACATCTGCCATTTGGTCGCCATTCCACTTTTCATTCATACCATCGACTCCTTTCCTGCTCATTCTCTCTCTATCATATACCCATATTATTCCTATATGTCTCGTTTTAAGAGGAATAAAAAGTAAAAAGTGGCCCTTTTTTATAAAGGGCCACTCAAGACGTTCAATCTGGCAAGAGGGTATTAGGAATCTTAATGGGACTGGACAGTTTAGAATGATCACGATAGGAACGATAGGAGATGATATCGTGATTTTTGATGTGGACATCCAACTGGAGGATGTGGGCATTTTTCATTTCCAAATGGTAGGTCGCTCCTTCTTTCTTTAGAGAATAAAAGGTATAGGTCTTCCCTAAAAGGTCCTTGTCGATTCGATTCGTCTCCGGTTGGTTTTGAATATAAAGAGCGAGCTCCATAATTGTGATGGAGGTTCCTCCTGTAAGTTCTATTATCTTTTCCTTCATATAATCTACAGCATGACTCAGAGAGGCTTGTGCTTTCCCAGCAAGTTTTTTTACCTTATCATCCATGAAGTCTTCTCCTTTTTATTGGGTCATACTGTAGTATGGGGCACATATCTTAGGCTTTATACAAAAAACCTCTGTCCCTTGAGGGAACAGAGGAAGAGTGATTATTTTAGAGAACCGGGTAATAACCGTTCGTAAAGGAACATAAATAAGGGAGAGAAGACACCATGTCCATTATGGCTGGTATACAAGAGGTTAAAGCTATATGATAAAGGGGAATATAGACCGGTAAAAAGATAAGTATTGGAACGGCTTATTATAATTCAGTACCGGCCGTAAAGGAAAGAATAAATTCAGCAGCTGATAAATGGAGGATAATATGAGGGATGAAATGATCTATGCAGAAATAGAATCAATGAATGAGGGGAAAGCCACTGCCTCTTTTGTAAAAGTCTCCGAAGATTGGGAAGGATGTAGGGGCCAATGGCATGTAGGGAAGGAATCTACGGCTTGGAAGTTTTCAAATCATGATAGTAATCTAGTGGAGTCTGAAGTCCAATGAAGAAAAAGTATACATATCTCAGCCTATTTTTCATTGCCCTTCTAGCGTTTTTAACGGTTGTACTTATCCAGTTGAATAGGGGTACGACCAATGAAAAGACAGAGAAAAGTGTAGCTTCGGATCAGAGTGAGGATATCATGAAGGAAAAAGATCGAGACAATAAGGCAAAGACGGACATCACAAGCAAAAATGAAAAAGTGGAGAAGATGCTAGAAAAGATGACGCTCGAAGAAAAAGTCGGGCAGCTCATGATGATCGGCTTTTCTGGTACGGAAAAGAGCACCGAGGTTCAGGAGTTCATCGAAGAAAAACATATAGGCGGCATCATTTACTTTGACCGTAATATGAGTTCTCCTAAACAAGTGGCCGAGTTATCCAACTCCCTGCAGGAATCTGCAGAAGGTAGCCGATTCTCGCTTCCACTCATGGTTGCCATCGATCAAGAAGGAGGGGCCATTACCCGGATGAGGGAACAGGTTTCCCCTATCCCTTCGCAACAGAAGTTAGGGGAAAAGGCCACTGCGGATGAAGTATATCTGGTGGCTAAATTGAATGGTAGAGAGCTGGAGTCGATGGGAATCAACCTTAACTTTGCCCCTGTTTTGGATTTATCGAAGAAAGATAGCCGTTCATTTGGAACGGACCCCAAAAAAGTCCACCAATATGGGGAAAAAGTGATTGAAGGGTTGAATGAAGCATCCGTTACAGGAGCCCTGAAGCACTTCCCGGGGAATGGCCGTAGCGAGATTGATCCACATGTCGAGACCTCTTCCGTGGAAGCAAACCAGCTTGACCTGGAAAACTCGGATATCTATCCGTTTAAAGAAATCATCAAGGAAGTGGATAATGACAAGTTTTTCATGATGGTGACGCATATAAAATATCCGGCTTATGATAAAGAAAAACCTGCCAGCCTATCCAAGGTCATTATCGAAGACCTGCTACGAGAGAAGCTTGGCTACAAAGGAATCGTCATCACGGATGATATGGAAATGGGAGCCGTGAAAAATTACTTTTCCTTTAAGGACATGGGCAAAGAAGCGATTCTTGCAGGCGTGGACATCGTCTTGGTCTGTCACGAACATCCCCACCAATTAGAGGTGTATAACGGGATAATCGATGCCGTTAAAAAAGGGGAAATCCCGATGGAACGAATCGATGAATCAACAAAGCGCGTCCTGACTTACAAACTGAACAACATTCAACAAACGACCGTTGACCCAGAACAAGCTGCAAAAGTAGTGAAAAGTCCTGAAAGCGTGGATTATATCAATGGTCTGGGCCTTGAATGAATTGGCAAGAAGTAGAACCCGAACGGTGTCGTTCGGGTTCTTTTTCGTCTTTTGAAGGAACTGGCTTGGCAAATATGTATATTTAATGGATGTGGAGATTGAAATTGCTGAAATGTGTCCGATATATGACTAGAAACGGGAATTTTTGATGAGGGAGAAAAAAATTGCACATACATGGAAGCTATAACATAGGGCTTGTCATTTTGTCCTTCATAATTGTGACCTTGGCTTCGTATTCGGCTTTGGATCTTGTGGGAAGAATCATCCATTCAAAACAGAAAGCCAAGAAATATTGGCTGGTAGGTGGAGCGATTACGATGGGTCTAGGCATATGGTCGATGCATTTTATCGGGATGCTGGCTTTACAGGTCCATGAAACAATTACGTATGATTATCTTAAGGTCCTGATATCGGTTGGGATCGCCATTTTTGCTTCAGGGATGTCCTTGTTCTTTGTCAGTCGTGAAACGATGAATTGGAAACAGCTATTGATTGGAGGTGCCTCATTGAGTACAGCCATCCTTACGATGCATTACACGGGAATGGCTTCGATGCGTATGGCGGCGTCCATTCAGTACGATCCGCTATTGGTGATCTGTTCCGTACTGATTGCTTGTTCCGCTTCAGTCGCGGCTTTAAAGATCAATTTTCGCTATAAACACCAAAAGGCTACCCGGCTAGTTGAAAAAATCATCAGTGCAAATATCATCGGGATAGCGGTTGCAGGCACGCACTATATGGGAATGGCGGCTGCCACGTATCACAGCAATCACGTGGTTTCCCCAACCAGTTCAGCTCTTCCTATTGGAACACTCTTCCTGGCACTCGGAATCGGAAGTGCCATGCTTTTCATTCAAATAGTTGTCCTCTTTTTCATTAGCCTTGATAAGAAACTCACCCTACAGAACAAGGAGGTGCTACTAACCCAGCAAAAGTACGATTCCCTTGTTACTTATAATCCGGATATCATTTTCAGGATGAATAAGGAAGGGAAGTTGGAAACAATCAATCCGGCGGTTTTCAGGATTTTAGGTTATACACCAGAGGAAATTCAAAGATTGTCGATTGAAAGTCTTGTATCTGAAGAGGAATGGCAGGAAAGTAAAAATTACTATATGGATACGTTAAAAGGGACCCTTCGCTCTTATGAAATTATGGCCATCCATAAAAATAAGAGCAAGGTCACTTTTAATGTCTTGACCGTTCCGGTATATGTCGATAATGAAATCGAAGGTGTATACGGAATTGCCAAGGACATCACCGAGCAGAAAGCGGCCTTGGCCAAAGTCAATTATATGGCCTATCATGATGAACTTACAGGGTTGCCAAACCGAAGATCCTTTAAGGAAAAAGCAAATATCTTCATTGAGCAAAATGTGGAAGGCATGTCTGCTTTGCTCCTGATGGATATTGATCGATTCAA
This sequence comes from Peribacillus suis, assembly GCF_059384845.1. Taxonomy (NCBI): domain Bacteria; kingdom Bacillati; phylum Bacillota; class Bacilli; order Caryophanales; family Bacillaceae; genus Peribacillus; species Peribacillus suis. The sequence goes on along the minus strand of NZ_CM182019.1, from coordinate 3,643,230 downwards.
GACCATTAACGATACCTTGGGACATGGGCAAGGTGATTGGTTTATAAAAGAAATTGCCAAACGGTTTGACGATTGCCTGGAACCAGGAGAACTCCTAGCTAGAATCGGGGTGGATGAATTTGCGGTATTCCTGCCGCAGATATCCGGGCTTGAACAAGTGGAAATCACCGCCCAAAAGTTACTGGAATCTTTGGTAGAACCAATCAAGCTCAATAACCATGACATCTACACAACCACATGTATTGGGATATCGGCTTACCCGCAGGATGGGGGGGACATCGAAGAACTTTTGAAAAGAGCGGATCTGGCGATGTTCTTAGGAAAAGGAACGGGAGACTCATCGTATAAGTTCTTTAAAGAGTCCATGGAAAGTAGATTGGATAAAATCCTGATTGAAGAAGAAATGAGGACGGGGATTCATAAAGATAATGAATTTCTATTATACTTTCAACCAAAGATCGATACACAGACTGAGAAAATATCAGGCGTAGAAGCTTTGGTCCGTTGGAACCATCCAAGGCTGGGGTTCGTCTCACCAGCTGAGTTCATTCCATTGGCTGAGGAAACGGGGCTGATCATCCAACTTGGTGAAAAGATACTCGACTTGGCATGTGCCCAACTCCATGCCTGGCATAAAGAAGGATTCGATTCCATTCATATCGCCGTCAACATATCGACGCGGCAATTCATGCAGGAGAATTTCATCGAAAAGTTGAAGTGCATGTTGGACAAATGGAATATAGATGGCAGGAATCTGGAGTTGGAAATAACTGAAAGTACGGCGATGAACAATGTGAACAGGGCCATCTTTACCTTTGAAAGGTTAAGGGAGCTGGGCGTGAAGATCGCCATAGACGACTTCGGCACCGGATATAGTTCCTTTGCTTACTTAAAGGATTACCCCATCAATACATTGAAAATCGACCAATCGTTTATCAGGAACTTGGCAACCGGTGGACCGGATGAAGCGATTGTGGCGTCCATCATTGGGCTGGCCAAAAACATGCAGCTGAATATCGTGGCAGAAGGCGTTGAATATCAAACGCAATTCGACTTTTTAAAAGAAATGGAGTGTAACCAGGTACAGGGTTACATGTTCAGTAAACCGTTGCCAGCACACGAATTAGAAGACAAGTTTCTACGCAATCTATATGCGTTTCCGGTCGCCTGAAGGATGGATGTTTGGGTCTCCTTGTTTAAAGAAGTGGTTATAGGGAAATACTATACTATACTAAAATATAAGGAGGAAACTCAGATGCCATCAAACAAAATGATTGGAACCGTCGTATTGGGAGCAGCTGCTTACTTAATGCGCAATAAAGAAACGCGTGAGAAAACAATAAGCCAGATCAAATCAATCGCTAATCCTGAAATGATTGATAAGGTAAAGAGCCAACTCCAATCCTTCACTAAATCAAAATCAAGTAATTCAACAATCAATTAAGGTAGCATGAAAAAAGCTCCATCAAGGGATAGCATATCCTTGATGGAGCTTTTTTGGTTTCCCGAATTACGTAAAAAGCACCTGCCTTTAAAAAACTGGGAAAGTTTTTTAAACGGCAGGCGCTTTTATGTCATCAATTACTCAGCTTCTTCACCATTGTCTTCTTTATTGAACCATAATGGATCTTCGTTATCGACCTCACCATTATAATTGATGGTAATCTCTTCTCCCGCCTTAATATCGGTATAAGCGAAGAAATCGAATGTATGATGATCAAAGTTTATGTCATATGTGGCATTCGGCGTATAGGAGTGGTTAAACAGCATGCCATATCCTAAAAGCAGGCAAGTATGGTTGATGCCATACTCAAACGCATAATCCGCTAGCAATGTTTTCTCGATATGAACATGCTCTTCATTTGGATAAGCGATAACCGGTGCTTCATGCAACAGCTCACCTTTTTTAATATCACGTTTTGCGAAAACGCCTCTATTGAACTCTCCATCACTGAGTGTGGAATTTTTAACTTCGATCATATTCGTCACCTACTTGTTCTTTTCTTTTATAGTCCAGATTGTATAAGCTTGACAGCAATTAGGAAGAAAAGCAACTAATTTAGGGAAATTAATCGTTATCCTCTTGAAGAATCCCCAATAAGTGCAAAATATCGTGGCACAAAAACGCAAAGAAATATGGCGTAAGTGCAAAGGGATTTGTCTATATCGCGGTTTTATTGGGTGAAGATGTAGGATTTTGCTGACAAGTGAAAAGTGGCATGAAAATTGCTGAAAGAAATAGAATAATTAATCCATTCAGAACTTTCAAGTAGTATAATTTCTAAAGTGGGAATTTTCTGAACTGCGTGCAAAAGCAAAAGGGGATGTACATATGATAGTAAAACGCGAAGAGGAAGTCTTTGAGTATCCAGTCGAAACACCGAAAAAAGAACAGGCGTTAAACAGAGGGTTGAAATCTCGTCACTTAACGATGATTTCCATTGGAGGAGCCATCGGAACAGGATTGTTTCTTAGCAGTGGGGCTGCCATACATACAGCGGGACCAGGCGGTGCTCTACTTGCTTACGCATTGGTCGGGGCCATGGTGTACTTTGTCATGACAAGCTTAGGGGAACTAGCTGCCTTTATGCCAACCAGTGGGTCATTTAGTACATATGGAACGAAATTTGTCGATCCTGCCTTTGGATTTGCCTTGGGTTGGACATATTGGTTCAACTGGTCCATGACTATAGCGGCCGAGTTAGCCGCATCGACCATCATCATGAAATTCTGGTTTCCGGATAGTCCATCACTATTGTGGAGTTTCTCATTTTTAGTGCTTATTTTTCTATTGAACTATCTCTCTGTCAAAGGCTATGGTGAAGGGGAATATTGGTTTTCTTTCATTAAAGTGACGGCCATCATCATTTTTATCATTGTCGGCTTACTCATGATTGTAGGCATTATGGGAGGGGAAGCGGTAGGCTTTAAAAATTTCACAGTGGACGATGCTCCTTTTCCAGGTGGTTTCATGGGGGTATTCATCGTTTTCATAGCAGCAGGTTTTTCTTTTCAGGGGACGGAAATCGTTGGTGTTGCAGCTGGGGAAAGTGAAAACCCAGCTAAAAATATACCGAAGGCCATTAAAAGCGTCTTCTGGAGGATTCTCCTTTTTTACATATTGGCGATTTTTGTGATAGGGCTGCTTATCCCTTATACGAATTCAAGTTTACAAGGCGAGAATGTTATGGTCAGCCCATTTACGCTCATATTTGAGAAAGCGGGAGTAGCCTTTGCGGCTTCCCTGATGAACGCCGTGATTTTAACTGCGGTATTATCTGCGGGGAATTCAAGCTTATATGCCTCTACCCGTATGTTATATTCGATGGCTAAAGCCGGGCAAGCACCCCGGATTTTTGCCAAACTGAACAAACGAGGGGTTCCAGTGGCGGGTATGATCTTAACATGTGCCATCGGAATGCTTGCCTTTTTGGCTTCCATATTCGGTGATGGCACCGTATATCTATGGCTAATGAACGCGATCGGGATAACGGGATTTATCTTCTGGCTGGGCATTTCCATAAGCCATTATCGCTTCCGTAAGGCATATGTGTTACAAGGGCATTCATTGGATAAGCTGCCGTACAAGGCTTTATGGTTTCCAATCGGGACGATATTTGCCATTACGATTGGAATGGTCGTCATCTTGGCTCAAAATATCCAAGCGTTCTTTTCGGACCATATCGATTGGGGAAGTGTGGTGGCGGCTTACTTAGGAATCCCTCTTTTTCTCGCCCTCTGGTTTGGGTATAAACTGATTAGGAAAACGAGATTCGTTAAGCTCGAAGAAGTGGAAATTAATTTTGATGAAAAGTATGACTGAAAACTTCCGGACCATGTTCACAGACATGGTTCCGGTTATTTTATTATTTTAAATTGAACATGTACCAATGTTAGTCGCATTGAATTGGATGTGAATGTTGTTTTGCAGGAAACGAAAGGGTGGAAGAAGAATGAGTATAAAAGATAGAAATCCCAACTGAGGAAGAATGCATCCATTTGGTAGAAAAGGAAGGTGCATGAACGATGACACTACTGACCAATCTGAAAGTGCTAGACTTTTCGACACTTTTGCCAGGGCCATTCGCTACGCTCATGCTTGCAGACTTAGGAGCGGAAGTGTTGAAGGTTGAACGGCCGGCCAAGGCTGATACATGGGGAGTCGATCAATATTTGAACCGTTCAAAAAAATCGGTTGCCCTTGATTTGAAACGGCAGGAGTCGATTGATGCCGTAAAGAATCTAGTGAAGGAATATGATATTGTCCTTGAACAGTTCCGGCCGGGTGTCATGGATCGGTTGGGGCTGGGATACGAAGAATTAAAACAAATCAATCCAAAGTTGATTTACTGTTCGCTTACTGGCTTTGGTCAGACTGGTCCCTACAAGAATCGTCCAGGTCATGATATCAACTATATTTCGATAGCGGGGTTGTCCGGTTACTCAGGTACGCAAAAAGGAGGACCTGCAAAAAATGGAACACAAATAGCCGACCTTGCAGGAGGCTCCATGCATGCTGTCATCGGGATTTTGTCGGCAGTCATCTTCCGGGAGCGGACGGGTGAAGGTCAGTTCATCGATATTAGCATGACCGATTGCAGCTTTGCTTTGAACGCGATATCTGCCCCCCTACATTTACAGGGTGGATTGGAGCTTGAACCGGAAAAGTTGGTATTGAATGGCGGAACATTTTATGATTTTTATGAAACGAAAGACGGCCGTTACTTCTCGGTTGGAAGCTTGGAGCCATCATTCCGTGAAGTGTTATGTGAAGCAATCGGACAGCCTGAACTGTTCGAGTTAAGCATGAAGCAAGATGCGGAAAGTAGCATCCAATTCAAAAGGATCATCAAGCATGCATTTCTTGAAAAGACATTTGAAGAATGGCAGGGCATATTCGAAGAGTTCGAGGCTTGTGTCGAACCGGTGCTGACTTTTTCTGAAGCGACCAATCACCCGCAACTGCAAGCGCGTGGCATGATAGTCGAAGTGCCCGATGGAGAAGGAAACATGCAGAGGCAGATGGCTTGTCCCATCAAAACATCGGTCTTCACTCCAGAGTATAAACATGTTGGGATGAAGCCGGGACAAAGTAATGATGAGGTCTTTGGCACTCTTGAATTGGAGCGATAGCAACGGATGGACCGGCAGATGATCTGCCGGTTTTTTGTGGGTTAAAGGGGGAGTCCCTTAAGACATGTGAATATTTACTAGTTATAACGTATCCACACCGGGTAAGAGAGTATCATCCTTCGAATAAGGACTTGTCTGTATACACCAAGCTCAAATAAGGAGGATGATTGGCATGTTCGGTTTGTCTGATATCACTAAATTTCTCTTTTCCTTTTTTCTGATTTTACCGGTTGTCACGCTCATTCATTTAGGTGGGCATCTATTCTTTGTCACGCTATTTGGCGGTACGGAGAAAAAAATCAAGATCGGATGTGGAGAAAAGGTTTTCTCCTTTTGCAATATAGAAGTGAGAAAATACTACTTTTGGAATGGGCATTGTGAGTTCAAGGGATTAAAATATGATAATAAGTTCACGAATAGTTTGATTTACTTAGGGGGAGCCCTCTTTAACCTAATTAGCATGTTGTTGATATATAGTTTGGTTTATCAGGGAATCTTGGAGAAGTCGGTCCTCTGGTACCAATTCATATATTTCTCTTTCTATATTATGTTCTTTTCCTTATTTCCGATGTATTTTTCCGATGGGTCGCCAAGTGATGGAAAGGCCGCAGAATTGACATTGAAGAACCAGCTCGATGATAAGGTGACAGATGATGTAGTGGGGAAGAAAGAGGATGAGGACGATCGATGTTGTTGAATAAAGGGACGAGCATAGGCTCGTCCCTTTTTGTTCTTATCCCCATACTTCTTTGGCGACATCCACAACGAATTTTAACTTTTCCCATTGCTGCTCTTCCGTTAGCTTGTTGCCAAGATGTGTGGAAGCGAATCCGCATTGAGGGCTTAAGCACAAGTGTTCATGTGGCACGAATTGTGCCGCTTCTTTAATACGTGATTTAACGGTTTCTTTATCTTCAAGTTCGCCATTCTTCGAAGTAACCACGCCAAGAACGACTTGTGCGCCGTCATTTGGAATGTGTTCTAATGGTTTAAAATCCCCTGAACGATGATCATCGTATTCCAAGAAAAATCCATCTACATTTTCCTTGGCCAATAGAGTTGGGGCGATACGGGCATAGCTGCCTTCAAAAGCCCAAGTCGATTGGTAATTTCCACGACAAAGGTGAGTCGTGACAACCAAATCCTCTGGTTTTCCCTCCAACGTCCCATTAATCACGCGCAATGCTAAATCGATTAATTGTTCCCTTGTATATTTCCCCTCTTTGAACTGGAAGTCCGGAGCGGAAAGCCTGGCTATGTATACATCATCTAATTGTAAATAACGTACACCGGCATCGTAAAAGGCTTGTAAAGCATCTTGGTAGGCTTTGATAATATCTTTTGCATAGTCTTCGATGTCAGGATAGATTTCTTCATTATGGACACCTACCGCAAATAATTGATTGGGACTAGGGATGGTTTGTTTCGCCACAGCCCGTCCGTCCACGATTTCATTAAACTCAATAAAGTCTTTAATAAAGGGGTGATCTGGGTTGAAAGAAATTTTTCCTGTATTCCGAACGTTATAACGTTCTGTTTCAATTCCATCAAAGGTGAGACCTTTTTCCGTGACATACCCTTCGATTCCATTTAAATGTTCCAAGAAGTCAAAGTGCCACCAGGTGCGTCTGAATTCCCCATCAGTCACTGCCTCTAAACCGATTTCTATTTGCTTATCGACGATACGCTTGATTTCCTTCGTTTCAACGTCGCGTAATTGTTCTGCGGTAATGATTCCTTCTTTCCGTTGCTTTCTTGCCAGATGTATACTTTCTGGTCTTAATAGACTTCCTACGTGGTCGGCTTTGAATGGAGCTTTCGTTAAAGTGATAGACATGGTAGATTCCTACTTTCCTTATTAAAATATAAAAACCTCTTCTTTAAAAAAGAAGAGGTATAATCAGCAATGCTTATATTCTCTTCTTATCTTCAAGTTGAACACTTCTGGAATTAGCACAGTACAGTAAAGTCTGTTGCTGAGGTATCAAAGGGCCAGTCCCTCCACCTCTCTGGATAAGAAAATGAACTATTCAATTAATTACGACTATACAGGTAGTATTAGTAAAGGTCAATAGAAAACAGATAATTTAGAATATAAGCGTTATTAGAAAGTAGTTTCTCTTAGTTTAAATACTTTTATACACTTTCGCGGTGAAGTATTAAAAAAATCCTTTGACTATTGTCAGAATATTTCTTATAATTGTGTACATTACAGCGAGATAGGGGATTATTCAGATGAGAGATTTTTTTAATAAATTATTAACGGGGATGAGCATAGGGATTGTCGTTTCATTAATTCCGAATGCTTTGTTAGGGGAAATACTTAAACTATTGATTCCACATTTTCCCGTGTTACAGCATATATTCGATATCACCGTTTTCGTGATGAGCTTGTTACCTGTCATGATTGGGGTGATGGTCGGGATTTCGTTCAAGCTACCATCCATTCAAACGGCCAGTATCGGGATCGCGGCCATGGTCGGAAGTGGTGCCATCCAGAAAACGGCTGACGGTTTATTTGCCCTTAATGGGATTGGCGTTGTAATCAATACCGGAATTACCGCGGCATTGACCGTATTGTTCCTGCAACTAATTGGCGACAGATTAAAGGCGTATGCGATTCTTTTGATGCCGACTTTAAGTATCTTGGTACCAGGAATGATTGGATACTTCATTCTGCCATACGTAAAATCCGCTACGGGACTATTAGGAGTCGGCATCGCTAACGTGACGTCCTTGCAGCCCATTTTGATGGGAGCCATTATTTCCGTTATCTTCTGTCTCATTATCTTATCTCCCATTTCAACGGTTGGGGTGGCGACGGTCATTATGCTCTCAGGTATAGGATCGGGTGCGGCCAACCTAGGAATCGTGGCAGCTGGTGTGGGCCTAGCCATTGCAAGCTACAAAGCGAATTCATTAGGGACGGCTTTAGCCCATGTGTTGGGTTCCCCTAAGATTCAAATGAGGAATTTCTTCATGAAACCGAAAATTGCGTTTCCCATGTTAATCACGTCAGCTATTCTTGGTGCGTTGGCAGGTTTGTTAAACATACAAGGGACCCCATATAGTGCTGGATTTGGTTTATCGGGATTGGTCGGTCCCTTGAACTACATGAAACTGGCGGAAGGCGGATGGATTTTCAGTAACATATCCATCATGGTCATCATTTTCTTCATTCTTCCGGTTGTGTTGAACCTTGTACTAATCTACGTTTTCTCAAAGAAATTAAAATGGATTAAAGCAGACGACTATACCTTGCATTTTGAATAATACGAGGGTAAATGAAAGAAGCAGCCAGGCAAAGGGACCTGGCTGCTTCTTTTGATGGTGCGGCTATTTTCAAAGGGAATGTACGTTTAGATCTAACAGCTGCGAATCCACTTACCTTCTTTACAGGTAAGGACATCGGTTGTTGACAATAGAAAGAGCCACAAACCGAAGCGTATCTGGACGGTTTGTGGCATCATTCTCACCCCGTCATGAGTTGGTGGATGGGGTGAAGGTCTCTGCGATATGAGAGGTGATTGGACCGTACTTTTCCTGTTCGCTAGCGGGATAGGTAATGATAAAGGTAGTGCCGACCTGATCATTAAAGTAGTATTTCTTATAGATAACGTTCCCATTTTCTTCGTAGGAAATGACATACCAATCGTCTGTAAGTCGCTGATAGGCGATTTCTTCTGTGATATTTTTCAAAGCATCTTCATAATACATTTCAATCGTTTCTTCATCGTTGATTACATTCGTATGGCTAGCAAAGGCGGTAATTTCAAATTCCTCATTATAGAACCTGGCTCCATCACCATTGGTTGGTGGGGTGTCCATATTTAAGCCTTTGGGATAGTACATGGAGAACCCATAACGGCCATTTTGATATAGTTGGTACGCAGTTTTTTGACCGTCGGCTTTTTCTACGGTTTTCTTATCTTCAGTTTTCTTTACTTTCTTTTCTTCTGGTTGCGTTTCTTCCTGGTCTTTCAGGGCAAGATCGACTTGTTCCGTAAGTTTAGTCAACTCGGATTGATAGCTTGATAGCAATTCATCCGACTCCAAGCTTTTTTCTAAAAGTCGTAATTTCTTTTGTGCTAAACTGTAATTTTCTTTTGCTATCAGTTCTTTCACCAGCTTCATCGTGTCTTCAAACGAAGAGGTTGTTTCCTGATCAGCAAGGACTTGTTCTTTTAGTTTTTTAGCTTCGGTCTGCAACGTGTTCAATGTACTTTTATTCGTAATGACGGCATTTAGAGATTCAAGGGAAGTATCAAATTCTTTTTCTTCATATGCAGTGACTGCAGTATCCATATGATTTGCCTGATCCAAATAAGCGGAGGCATCCTCATCTCCTTCTTTCTCCTTTAAGGCTAATTCGAATTGGATGGCTGCCTGATGATAATCCCGTTTTCCTAGATATTCGATTCCCTTATCCATAGCATCCTGATGGCTATCATTTGAACATGAAGCAAGGACGAATAAGCAGAGGAGGATAACGGTTAGTGAAAGGCCTTTTTTTATCATGTAATCTCCTATTCTATCGTACGGTATTTTAGTGCGAATTAATTTTACCAGAATTTGAACGCTGTGGGTGGTTTTGCAAGACGAATACAAAATTTAAATTATTTTGTTTGAGCGGTCATTCATCTGTCATCCCGAGTGGCATTTTTTTATTTAAAGGTGGTCAACTGTTAGAACAGAACAGATACTGATAAAATATGGTAAGAGGGAGTGAAGGGGCGGTAATGGGTCGTTCCGCAATTACCCAATTCGGAATAAGATGATTCAACGGAGTTTTTGCATAGGGCAAGGGAGGGAAACCATGTTTGATAAATTCAAGGATATAATAAATAAGGCTACAACGGAGGGGGTTTCAATCCCCATTACGGCAAAGATGATGGCAAGTTTAATAGAAAAGAAGTCAGGCGAAGAAGACATTGTTGTGCATATTTCACCAGAGTATATCGTGCTGCGCGGGACTACAGAGGTGAAGAAAATGATGTTGAAGAAAAAGGTTGCCTTCACCGTCACCTTGAAACCGGTGCAAATCGAAAAAAGAACGATTCTGTTTCAGCTTGTTGGGATGAAACCGGTTAATGTTAATTTCATCAACCATAAACTGTTTAATAAACCACCATTCTTTGAATATCATAATCGGATGATCAAAATTGATTTTAACGCATGGGATATGGTGAAAAAGGTACCGGTCGGGCAGATTAAGTCATTTGAGCTGGTTGAGGGTGCCATGAATATCAAATTGGCTCTTTGACTATCAAAAAACAACAAAAGGCCTAAATAATGGCTCTTTATTTAGGTTTTTTGTATGCTTAGGGTACACGCATTCTTTTCTCGTGGAATTTGGATAAATGCGAGCGTCCTTATGGAATGATGGTGGGACCTATTGTTTTTACGGCAGGTTCTGATTATGATGGGATTGTTAGCATAGGAGGAGGATATGATGGATCAGAAGATACTGCCTGCTTCGGCAAGCATGAAGGATTTCGAGAGGTTCTTGGAGAGTTCCTATGAGATAGGGGTTTTTCTGGATTTACATATATCACAGCTGAAAAATGTGAGCTTGATGGCCAAGCAACGTAATAAGAAGATGATTTTCCATGTAGATTTGATTCAAGGAATCAAAAGTGATGAGTATGCCACAGAATTCATTTGCCAGGAGGTCCAACCTTATGGCTTGATTTCGACAAAGTCCAGTGTGATTTTAAAAGCGAAGCAAAAGGGCGTTGTCGCGATTCAACGGATTTTTTTAATAGATTCCCATGCGTTGGAGAAAAGTTATAAGTTGGTAAAGAAGACAAAGCCTGATTATATCGAAGTGTTGCCAGGTGCCATGCCCTGGATGATTAAAGAGGTGAAGGAACATTTGCAAACGCCGATTTTGGCCGGAGGGTTGATCCGTAATTCAGATGAGGTCCTGAACGCACTTGAGGCGGGAGCATCGTCGATCACCACTTCCAAAACGGAGTTATGGAATATGTTTAAATAAAAAATATAAAACAATTTTCTATTTTTTGATAAATAGTTTGACAGCGTTTTCATTAACTAGTATATTAATCTAAAATACAAGTTAATAGATGTGACGGAGATAAGGAGATTCACAACGGAAAATTCCCATTTACTTGTGGGATAGTTCTGCTGTGGGCCTCCTTTTATTGATTTATGGTCATTATTCTAGAGGGGAAGAGGTTTTAATATGACACCATTTTGGGGAGAAGTAGTAGGTACGATGATTTTGGTTCTTTTTGGTGCAGGCATCGGGGCGGGATCTTCATTGAAAGGATCTTATGCCAAAGATGCTGGATGGATTGTCGTGACGATTGCGTGGGGGTTAGCTGTGACAATGGGTGTTTTTGCAGTCGGTTCCATTAGTGGTGCCCATTTAAATCCGGCTGTCACCATAGGTTTTGCACTTATCGGGGAGTTTCCTTGGGGAGACGTTCCAGGATATATCATAGGTCAGTTAATTGGTGGGATTCTAGGTGCGACATTAGTATTCTTGCATTATTTACCGCACTGGAAGGGTACGAACGATCCGGGTGCCAAGCTTGGTGTATTCGCGACTTCACCAGCGATCCCACATACTTTTTCCAATCTATTAAGCGAAATGATTGGTACATTCATCCTTGTTCTTGGTTTACTATTCATAGGGGCCAATGAATTTACGGAAGGGTTAAATCCATTTGCAGTCGGTTTATTGATCGTTGTGATCGGGATGTCCCTAGGTGGGACAACAGGATACGCCATTAACCCTGCCCGTGACTTGGGTCCACGTATTGCACATTTTCTTCTTCCTATTCCAGGTAAAGGAGATTCGAATTGGGGCTATTCATGGATTCCAGTCGTAGGTCCGATAGTAGGTGGGGGACTCGGAGCCATCTTTTATAAAGCATTCTTTTTAGGTGAAATCACGATAGTAAGTTGGTCTGTTTTTGCAGGAAGCCTAGTATTATTGATAGTGGCTTACGTATTTGGAAAAAAACAGTCGCATGAAATAGAGAGTAAGAATATAGCTAGTTAATTTAAAGAGGTTGGGGGAAAATACTATGAAAAAATACATCTTATCTTTGGATCAAGGAACAACAAGCACACGGGCAATATTGTTCAATGAAAAGGGCGAGTTGGTCCATGTAGCCCAAAGGGAGTTTACACAGCATTTCCCGAAACCGGGCTGGGTTGAGCATGATGCCAATGAGATTTGGGGGTCGGTTTTAGCCGTCATTGCGAGCGTCATATCGGAATCCGGAATAAAGCCTGAACAAATTGCCGGGATCGGAATAACGAACCAGCGTGAAACGACAGTCGTATGGGATAAGGAAACGTCAGTCCCTATCTATAATGCCATCGTATGGCAATCCAGACAGACGAGTGCCATCTGCGAAGAGTTGAAGGAAAAAGGTCATAATGATATGTTCCGGAAGAAAACGGGATTATTGATTGATGCTTATTTTTCCGGTACAAAGGTGAAATGGATCCTTGATAATGTGGAAGGTGCACGTCAAAAGGCCGATGAAGGCAAACTACTATTTGGAACGATCGATACGTGGTTGATCTGGAAGCTCTCAGGAGGAAAAGCCCATGTGACGGACTATTCCAATGCTTCAAGAACGTTGATGTATAACATCCATGAATTGAAGTGGGATGAAGAGATTCTGGAAATCCTGGATGTTCCAAAGTCCATGTTACCGGAAGTCAGACCTTCTTCAGAAGTGTATGCGAACACGATCGAATATCATTTCTTCGGGCAATCGATTCCAATTGCCGGTGCAGCAGGTGACCAACAAGCCGCTTTATTCGGCCAAGCTTGCTTTAATCAGGGAATGGCGAAAAATACGTATGGAACAGGATGTTTCATGCTTATGAATACGGGTGAAAAAGCAGTCGATTCCGAACATGGCCTATTGACGACGCTTGCCTGGGGATTGAATGGCAAGGTTGAATATGCACTGGAAGGCAGCATATTCGTAGCCGGTTCTGCAATCCAATGGTTACGTGATGGCATGCGGATGCTGAATAACGCCCAGGATAGTGAGGCGTATGCAAAACGAGTGGACAGCACGGATGGCGTCTATGTGGTGCCAGCCTTCGTAGGACTGGGAACCCCATACTGGGACAGCGATGTACGTGGCTCTGTATTTGGACTAACACGCGGGACAACGAAAGAGCACTTTATACGCGCTACCCTTGAATCCCTTGCTTACCAAGCGAAGGATGTCCTGGATGCGATGGAAGCAGACTCAGGTATTGCGCTGAAGACATTGCGAGTGGATGGCGGGGCAGTGAAGAACGACTTCTTAATGCAATTCCAAAGTGATTTATTAGGGGTACCCGTGGAAAGGCCGACACTGAATGAAACGACAGCGCTGGGTGCCGCATACTTGGCTGGACTAGCGGTTGGCTATTGGAAGGATCAAGAAGAAATCGCCCAGCAGTGGGTAATAGACAAGACTTTCACGCCTTCCATGGAAGAGAAGGAAAGTGAAAAATTATACGAAGGCTGGAAAAAGGCCGTGCACGCGGCAATGGCTTTTAAATAAAATAAGCAAAGTCTTTTAAATACAGGCAACACTATGATATACTGAAATCAAGTTAATAACTCGGCCGGAGAATAGGAGAGACCACGAATGCGTTATCGAGAAATCGATGATGTGCATTTGTGGTCTCTTTCTCTATATTTATATCCTGATTATGGTTATTGGCTTACTAGAATGGGAAGATAATAGAGTATATGCTGATTATTAGAAGAACCAACAAGATAACACCCCAAGGAGGAGTTAGATATGAGGTTTTCAAATAGATATAGAAAAGAAACAATCGATAAATTAAAAAAAGAGAAATTTGATTTAGTTGTAATAGGTGGAGGAATCACCGGTGCAGGGATAGCATTGGATGCGACCGTACGCGGCATGAAAGTGGCATTAGTTGAAATGCAAGACTTTGCGGCTGGTACATCAAGTCGATCAACCAAGCTTGTCCACGGTGGATTGCGTTACCTTAAGCAGTTGGAAGTGAAGATGGTTGCCGAGGTAGGTAAAGAGAGAGAAATCGTTTTTGAAAATGGACCGCACGTAACGACACCGGAATGGATGCTCCTTCCGATGCATGCAGGTGGGACATTCGGCAAATTCAGCACATCTATCGGTCTCCGTGTCTATGATTTCCTTGCAGGCGTCAAGAGAAGTGAACGGAGAAAAATGCTTACTGCGGATGAAACCTTGAAGAAAGAACCGCTTGTCAAGAAAGACGGGCTTAAAGGTGGAGGGTATTATGTTGAGTACCGTACGGATGATGCGCGTCTGACGATTGAAGTCATGAAGGCGGCCGTCGATAAAGGGGCGACTCCCATCAACTATACGAAGGTAGAAAAATTGGTCTATGAAGATGGTAAAATTGCTGGAGTAAAAGTCCGGGACGTACATTCAGATGAAGAATACGAAATACTTGGAGCAAAAGTGGTCAATGCAGCTGGACCATGGGTCGATTCAATTCGTGAAAAAGATAACTCGAAAAAAGGAAAAACGCTTAAGCTATCCAAGGGTGTTCACATCGTCATTGACCAATCGAAGTTCCCTTTGAAACAGGCCATTTATTTTGATACGCCGGATAAACGGATGGTCTTTGCCATTCCGCGTGCGGGTAAAGCTTATGTGGGAACGACAGATACCTTTTATGAAGGAGATCCGATAGATCCGGGTGTAACGCAAGAAGACCGTGATTATATCTTGAAGGCGATAGCTTTCATGTTCCCTGAAGTGAAGGTTACGGATGCAGATATTGAGTCAACCTGGTCCGGTGTAAGACCATTGATTCTGGAAGAAGGCAAGGACCCTTCTGAAATTTCACGAAAAGATGAAATATGGGTGTCCGATTCAGGTCTTATCACGATTGCCGGTGGGAAATTGACCGGGTACCGCAAAATGGCCAAAACGACCGTAGACCTAGTGGCCAAGAAGTTTTCAGAGGACTTGAACAAATTGTTCGCTGATCATAGTACAAAACGGATCCGCGTTTCAGGTGGAGATGTAGGTGGGTCGAACAACTTCCCTGAATACATCAAGAACCATATTCAAATGGGTGTAGATGCAGGGCTCTCTGTTGAAGATTCCAGAAAGATCCTGTCCATGTACGGATCGAACGCGCCGGTGTTATTTAATATTGCTATCAATGAAAAGGATGGGGGAAGCCGTACAGGCCTACCGCAAGTGTTATTCGTACAATTGCAATATGCACTGGACCATGAAATGGCAGCCACTCCTGTAGATTTCTTCTTCCGCAGAACTGGAACGCTTCTATTTGATATCGATTTGGTTCAAACGCATAAAGAAGCCGTAACCAACTACATGGCTGAATACTTTGGTTGGAACGAATCAGTTACAAAGAAAAGAACAAGCGAACTGGAACACGCAATACAAGGCGCTACTTCAGTCTTGTGACCTCCATATGAAAGTAGAAACGCCAGCGGATAACGCAGGCGTTTCTTTTTTATGCTGTCAAACAGGTTCCCCTTTTTACGACAAGATTATATTTAATGTAAGAAAAACTAACATAACATATTGTGGAAAAATATAAATTGTTATATAATTTTGAATATTCTAATCGATAAAAGGGGGAACTTACTTGAAGGAATTCATAGATGCTTTGAATGGAGTGTTATGGAGCTCACCGGTCATTTATATCTTATTGGGGGTCGGGCTATTATTCTCCATATTGACGCGTTTTCTACAAGTTAGGCATATTAAAGAAATGATTGTATTGATGTTCCGGGGAAAGAGTTCGAAAGCGGGGGTTTCTTCATTCCAGGCTTTATCCATTGCCCTTTCAGGACGTGTCGGGACAGGGAATATAGCAGGGGTGGCGACGGCCATCGCCTTCGGTGGACCAGGTGCGGTTTTTTGGATGTGGGCCATTGCTTTCATAGGGGCATCCAGCGCATTCATAGAATCTACGTTAGCCCAGATTTATAAAGTGAAGCAAGACGGTCAATATCGTGGGGGGCCTGCTTATTATATTGAAAAAGGGATAGGGTGGAAATGGTTCGCCGTCCTTTTCGCAGGCGCGGCACTTATCGCAATGGCAATTCTTATGCCGGGCGTCCAGTCCAATTCCATTGCCGCCGGAGTGGAAAATGCCTTCGGTGTTGAGCCGTTCATAACAGGAATTGCCGTGGTCCTTTTACTTGGGTTCATCATATTCGGTGGCGTAAAGAGGATCGCCAATGCCGCACAACTGATTGTTCCGTTTATGGCCCTCGGGTATATTCTATTATCCGTTATCATCGTCTTCATGAATATCACAGAATTACCCGGTGTCATATCATTAATATTTAGAAGTGCTTTTGGTCTGGATTCTGCATTTGGTGGGTTGATCGGGATGGCCATCGCGTGGGGAGTGAAACGCGGCGTGTACTCGAATGAGGCTGGTCAAGGAACGGGTGCTCACCCAGCAGCTGCAGCCGAAGTTTCCCATCCGGCCAAGCAAGGCCTTGTCCAAGCTTTTTCCGTTTATATAGACACCCTATTCGTTTGTTCGGCTACTGCCTTCATGATCTTATTCACGGGCATGTACAATACGCAAGCGGAAGATGGGACATCAATCGTGAATAACTTAGGAGAGGTGGAACCGGGTCCAGGCTATACACAAGCGGCCATTGATAGTGTGATTCCTGGGTTTGGTGCAGGATTCGTGGCTATAGCCCTCTTTTTCTTCGCCTTTACGACCATCATGGCCTACTATTATATCGCAGAAACGAACATTGCTTACCTGATGCGAAATCGGAATAGTAAATGGGCGATGCACACCTTGAAGGTCATTATCCTTGCCGCCACTTTTTATGGAACGATCCGAACGGCAGAAGTGGCTTGGGCCTTAGGGGATGCGGGGTTAGGAATCATGGTATGGCTCAATGTCATAGCGATTCTGATTCTAGCCAAACCAGCACTCATAACATTACGGGATTACGAGAAACAAAAGAAACAAGGGGTGGACCCAGTTTTTGATCCAAAAGCATTGGGGATTAAAAATGCGGATTTCTGGGAGCATGAATATATGAAGGATGAAGAGAAAATATCATAATCCTATGAAATGATATATGTATTTCAATTAAGCTAGCTCGAGTGATTGGGCTAGCTTTTTTTGATGTCATTACCAAAAAGGGAACTACATATTATGAGTAAAGAAATGGATAGCGGACTAGCTGAGTCGGGCGTGTCTTCATATTCACAAAGGTGGTAAATGGACCAATATTATACATTTGGTTATAATGAGACTATCTATAGGTAATCGTTCGTTCAGTTAATGTCACGGAAAAGGGAAAGTAAATAATCCTTCACTTAAGTTTGGTGAGAAGTTCGTAAAAAGTGGTGGTAAAGGGAGGCGAGTGGAATGGTTGCCGTATTGGTTGCTGTATTTAAAGAAGTTGGAGAAATAGTGAGTTTGGTATTAGGATTGATCATCGCCTTGATGCTGATGGTTGGGTTGGGTGTAGCCCTTACAAAAGTACAAGAGTCCGTTCTAGCACCCGCTGTTCGCAAGATCAAGAAAATGATGAGTAGAAGTTAGCGTAAATGCCTTCACTCCCCGAATCATTCTCGCAATATTCCCTACCTGACGAGATAAAAGCGGAGTGTAAAGAACATTCCGCCGTGTACTACTATTTTAATATAAAACTTTACCGTCTATGCTTGAATTAAAGGGTGACAATAATCGGGCCATTTTTAGTAAGGATAATCGTATGCTCCAATTGAGCTACAAAGCTTTTTTCTGTGGCATAGGTCCAATTATCTTCTTTTTGGAATACTTCTTCTTCAAAGGTTGAAATAAATGGCTCGAATGCGATAACCATCCCTTCCTTTAGTATTTCGTTATCCCAAGGATCATAATAATTACATATATGGGCAGGTGCTTCGTGGATCTTTCGTCCAACACCATGTCCCGTAAGATTTTCGATAACAGTGAATCCATGTTGTTTCGCGGTTTCAAAGACCGCTTTTCCGATTTTGCTTTTCTTGGCACCAGGTTTTGCTTTCTTGAGACCTGCATCAAATGCCTTTTTAGCGACATCGCATAGTTTCGTTAAGACTTCATTGCCCTCTCCTACTACAAATGAGATTCCTGTATCTGCGAAATAACCATTCTTTGAAGCGGAGACATCTATATTTACGAGATCCCCTTCTTGAATAACCCGTTCACCTGGAATGCCATGCGCCACTTCTTCGTTAATGCTAATGCAAGTATAACCAGGAAAATCATATTCCCCTTTTGGGGCGGAAATGGCACCTGCCTTCTTTAGCAGTTCTCCAGCAATATCATCAAGTTCTTTGGTCGTTACGCCAGGAATTGATCTTTGTACCAATTCATCTCTAATGGAGGCAATAATTTTGCCGATTTCTTTCAAGCCATTAAAATCTTCTTCAGTCTTTGCAATCATTCTTTCACCTCATTAATTATTTATATAGGAGTTATTAATTGTACCCTTATTTCCACTTTAGTTAAAATAAATGTGAAAAAGTGCCTGACGAATTTATTCCGAAAACAGTTAGCTCCTTCACTCTTCTAAAAATATCAGAAACACAAGAAAAAACAACTGATGAGTGGCTGGTTTGAATCGTCCGATGTGAGATGAGAATGGTATCGAGGCAAAGGTAAGTAAAATGTAGCTATTCCAACGTAGAGGGAAAAAGCATGAATTACTGTTAAGGCGATTATAAAGGGAAGTTTTTTGAGAAGAAAAGGGGAGGGATACAAAGAAAAACCCTTTGCTTAAAAGCAAAGGGTTTTGAAGTATGGAGACTAGGGGGATCGAACCCCTGACCTCTTGGCTGCCAGCCAAACGCTCTCCCAGCTGAGCTAAGCCCCCGGGTTATGGTACAATAATTATTTTATTCGGAATCTGAAGAAAAGTCAATATTAAATTTTATAATTTGTAAAATGAGTAAGAAAAACCCGTTTGAAGGAATTCAAACGGGTTTTGTACATTAGCCATTTTCAATTTCCACTCTGGATATTTCACTGAGTTTAGAGACGGTATAGTACACCTCGGAAGTCTTGACTTTATAATCGACCAACACTTTTAGTGTTAAAAGGTGAAGGTCTTCTTCGACATCTTTAATCCGAAGCGCCTTGATGTAAATATTCTCTTCTTTAATTTTCTTCAGTACGATAGCAATATCATCTTTACCCTTGATCTCTAGCTTTAGAAAGATTTCCTTTTGTCTCAATTTTCTTGGTCCGAGCCAAGTGACAAGGGACGGCACCAATTCGACACTGATGATTAACAGGATGACTCCAGCGATCGCTTCAAGGAAGAATCCTGCCCCGACCGCAATCCCAATACCTGCGGCACCCCATATGATGGCGGCGGTCGTTAAACCGGAAATGCTGTTATTATCGCGACGCAGGATGACCCCTGCACCGATGAAACCGACCCCTGATACGATTTGGGCCGCAAGACGAAGAGGGTCCATCGTGATATTAACATCGTCACTGCCTGGAAATTTATAAGCTGATTCCAACGAAACGATTGTTAATAAACAGCTGACGATGGAAATGACCAGACTTGTTTTTAGTCCGACTGGTTTCCGTTTCATCTCCCTCTCTAACCCAATGATTAATCCGAGGAGAGCCGAAATCCCTAACTTTATCAATATCTGCAGTTCAGATTGAGGTTCGAACACCCATTCCATACCATTCACATCTCCTCAGAAAAGATAGAAGAATTAATAATCTATTCAATATTGCCCATTTCAAATAAACTATCCCTTATAATTCTACCATAGTAAAATAAACTTCAAACTAGAATTCGGGGAAAGAGGAGAGAGAATGCAGCCCAAACCAAAAATGAATCCCTATTTGGCTTTAGCTATAGGAGTAGCCTCGGTTTCTTTTTCGGCGATCTTGGTCAAATTAGCAACTGCGCCTTCGGGAATCATTGCTTTTTATCGATTATTATTTACCGTTCTATTGATGCTTCCTGTTTTCCTTATCAAGTACCGGCATGAACTCAAGCTCATCCGGAAAAAGGACTGGTTGTTATCGATTGCCGCTGGTGTGTTTCTAGCCTTTCATTTCATACTGTGGTTTGAATCGCTCAATTACACATCTGTGGCCAGTTCGACAGTCCTTGTCACACTTCAGCCGTTATTCGCTTTCGCGGGGGCTTACTTCTTTTTTAAAGAAAGGTTTTCGTTGAGAGCGATAGGTAGTGGCGTCATCGCGATAGCCGGAAGTTTTGTCATCAGCTGGGGAGATTTCAGAATCAGCGGGATGGCACTTTGGGGAGATGTCCTAGCCCTTATCGCATGTGCATTAGTAACGGGTTACCTATTGTTTGGACAGAGTGTTGTAAAACGTATCTCTTCTATAACATACACATTTGTCGTGTATAGCATTAGTGCGGTTACTTTGTTCGTCTATGTTCTTGTTAAAGGCGAGGCACTCGCGCCCTATGCCGTTGAAGATTGGATCTATTTCATTCTCCTTGCCATCTTTCCAACGTTATTAGGACATTCGTTGTTCAACTGGACATTGAAATGGCTAAGTACTACAACCATTTCGATGGCGATACTTCTGGAGCCGGTAGGGGCCACGGTCCTTGCCTACTTTATTCTCGATGAGCCTATTCTATGGACTCAAGTTCTCGGAGGCACCATCATCTTGGTTGGTCTAACGACGTTTTTAAAAGGTGAAGGGAAAGAAGGTTGAAAAAGACTCATATAAAAGCAGTAAGTCTGACGCGACTTACTGCTTTTATTCATAGGGATAGAATAAATAGGTCATCCTGGTGAAAATCAAGGCGAAGATAAAGCTGAATAAGAAGGTCGTGCCGTTCACTTTCCCTTTTTCTTTACTGAATTTAATGGCTTCATAAAAAGCGGTGCAGAATAAATAAAGAGCCATGCTATAACAAATGAGTAGCGCAACCAATAAAAGATTCATCATTTCACCTCATAAAAAAGATATCAATCTATCTATATATAAATTCAAGATGAAATATGCGTGATTGTTTAATTTTGTTACGGAGATAAAGTGAATGCAGGAGAAGTTTATATAGAAGAAATGAAAATGAAAACTTTTTTTAAAAAACTTTGTAAAAATATATTGCAAACATTTTTTATACATGGTATATTATTTCTTGTCGCTAAGACAGCAACTTAAACAGCTTAACAAGCTGTTGAAAATTATTTTAAAAAAGTTGTTGACAAACAGCAATGAAACATGATAAACTAACGAAGTCGCTTTGAGAGAAACGACAACGAAATTGCTCTTTGAAAACTGAACAAAACAAAGCGCCAACGTAAATTTTGAGTGAGCATACACTATAAAAAAGCAAAATGAGCAAGTCAAACATTTCTTCGGAGAGTTTGATCCTGGCTCAGGACGAACGCTGGCGGCGTGCCTAATACATGCAAGTCGAGCGAATCGATGGGAGCTTGCTCCCTGAGATTAGCGGCGGACGGGTGAGTAACACGTGGGCAACCTGCCTATAAGACTGGGATAACTTCGGGAAACCGGAGCTAATACCGGATATGTTCTTTTCTCGCATGAGAGAAGATGGAAAGACGGTTTCGGCTGTCACTTATAGATGGGCCCGCGGCGCATTAGCTAGTTGGTGAGGTAATGGCTCACCAAGGCGACGATGCGTAGCCGACCTGAGAGGGTGATCGGCCACACTGGGACTGAGACACGGCCCAGACTCCTACGGGAGGCAGCAGTAGGGAATCTTCCGCAATGGACGAAAGTCTGACGGAGCAACGCCGCGTGAACGAAGAAGGCCTTCGGGTCGTAAAGTTCTGTTGTTAGGGAAGAACAAGTACCAGAGTAACTGCTGGTACCTTGACGGTACCTAACCAGAAAGCCACGGCTAACTACGTGCCAGCAGCCGCGGTAATACGTAGGTGGCAAGCGTTGTCCGGAATTATTGGGCGTAAAGCGCGCGCAGGTGGTTCTTTAAGTCTGATGTGAAAGCCCACGGCTCAACCGTGGAGGGTCATTGGAAACTGGGGAACTTGAGTGCAGAAGAGGAAAGTGGAATTCCAAGTGTAGCGGTGAAATGCGTAGAGATTTGGAGGAACACCAGTGGCGAAGGCGACTTTCTGGTCTGTAACTGACACTGAGGCGCGAAAGCGTGGGGAGCAAACAGGATTAGATACCCTGGTAGTCCACGCCGTAAACGATGAGTGCTAAGTGTTAGAGGGTTTCCGCCCTTTAGTGCTGCAGCTAACGCATTAAGCACTCCGCCTGGGGAGTACGACCGCAAGGTTGAAACTCAAAGGAATTGACGGGGGCCCGCACAAGCGGTGGAGCATGTGGTTTAATTCGAAGCAACGCGAAGAACCTTACCAGGTCTTGACATCCTCTGACACTCCTAGAGATAGGACGTTCCCCTTCGGGGGACAGAGTGACAGGTGGTGCATGGTTGTCGTCAGCTCGTGTCGTGAGATGTTGGGTTAAGTCCCGCAACGAGCGCAACCCTTGATCTTAGTTGCCAGCATTCAGTTGGGCACTCTAAGGTGACTGCCGGTGACAAACCGGAGGAAGGTGGGGATGACGTCAAATCATCATGCCCCTTATGACCTGGGCTACACACGTGCTACAATGGATGGTACAAAGGGCTGCAAACCTGCGAAGGTAAGCGAATCCCATAAAGCCATTCTCAGTTCGGATTGTAGGCTGCAACTCGCCTGCATGAAGCCGGAATCGCTAGTAATCGCGGATCAGCATGCCGCGGTGAATACGTTCCCGGGCCTTGTACACACCGCCCGTCACACCACGAGAGTTTGTAACACCCGAAGTCGGTGAGGTAACCTTTATGGAGCCAGCCGCCTAAGGTGGGACAGATGATTGGGGTGAAGTCGTAACAAGGTAGCCGTATCGGAAGGTGCGGCTGGATCACCTCCTTTCTAAGGATAATACGAGAGCGCTTTTGTTTTGTTCAGTTTTGAATGAGTAATTCATTCAACCACGAAGGACTCATCACATCGTGATGACGATCTTTCTACATTGTTCCTTGAAAACTAGATAATAGATAGAAGGCAATTAATTTTTTTCAAAGCATCAGTAAGATCTTTTTAACGGTTAAGTTAGAAAGGGCGCACGGTGGATGCCTTGGCACTAGGAGCCGATGAAGGACGGGACTAACACCGATATGCTTCGGGGAGCTGTAAGTAAGCTTTGATCCGGAGATTTCCGAATGGGGAAACCCACTGTTCGTAATGGAACAGTATCTCTACCTGAATACATAGGGTATTGAAGGCAGACCCGGGGAACTGAAACATCTAAGTACCCGGAGGAAGAGAAAGCAATAGCGATTTCCTGAGTAGCGGCGAGCGAAACGGAATGTAGCCCAAACCAAGAGGCTTGCCTCTTGGGGTTGTAGGACACTCAATATGGAGTTACAAAGGAACGGGGTAAATGAAGTGACCTGGAAAGGTCCGTCAAAGAAGGTAAAAACCCTGTAGTTGAAACTTCGTTCCCTCCTGAGTGGATCCTGAGTACGGCGGGACACGAGAAATCCCGTCGGAAGCAGGGAGGACCATCTCCCAAGGCTAAATACTACCTAGTGACCGATAGTGAACCAGTACCGTGAGGGAAAGGTGAAAAGCACCCCGGAAGGGGAGTGAAATAGATCCTGAAACCGTGTGCCTACAAGTAGTCAAAGCCCGTTAATGGGTAATGGCGTGCCTTTTGTAGAATGAACCGGCGAGTTACGATTTCATGCGAGGTTAAGTTGATAAGACGGAGCCGCAGCGAAAGCGAGTCTGAATAGGGCGAATGAGTATGAGGTCGTAGACCCGAAACCAGGTGATCTACCCATGTCCAGGGTGAAGTTCAGGTAACACTGAATGGAGGCCCGAACCCACGCACGTTGAAAAGTGCGGGGATGAGGTGTGGGTAGCGGAGAAATTCCAATCGAACCTGGAGATAGCTGGTTCTCTCCGAAATAGCTTTAGGGCTAGCCTCAAGATGAGAGTATTGGAGGTAGAGCACTGATTGGACTAGGGGCCCCCAACGGGTTACCGAATTCAGTCAAACTCCGAATGCCAAATACTTATTCTTGGGAGTCAGACTGCGAGTGATAAGATCCGTAGTCGAAAGGGAAACAGCCCAGACCACCAGCTAAGGTCCCAAAGTATACGTTAAGTGGAAAAGGATGTGGAGTTGCTTAGACAACCAGGATGTTGGCTCAGAAGCAGCCACCATTTAAAGAGTGCGTAATAGCTCACTGGTCGAGTGACTCCGCGCCGAAAATGTACCGGGGCTAAACGTATCACCGAAGCTGTGGATTGACACCGTATGGTGTCGATGGTAGGAGAGCGTTCTAAGGGCGTTGAAGTCAGACCGTAAGGACTGGTGGAGCGCTTAGAAGTGAGAATGCCGGTATGAGTAGCGAAAGAAGGGTGAGAATCCCTTCCACCGAATGCCTAAGGTTTCCTGAGGAAGGCTCGTCCGCTCAGGGTTAGTCGGGACCTAAGCCGAGGCCGAAAGGCGTAGGCGATGGACAACAGGTTGATATTCCTGTACCACCTATACATCGTTTGAACGATGGGGGGACGCAGAAGGATAGGGTAAGCGCGCTGTTGGATATGCGCGTCCAAGCAGTTAGGCCGGAAACGAGGCAAATCCCGTTTCCATTAAGGCGGAGCTGTGATGGCGAGGGAAATATAGTACCGAAGTTCCTGATTCCACACTGCCAAGAAAAGCCTCTAGTGAGATGTAAGGTGCCCGTACCGCAAACCGACACAGGTAGGCGAGGAGAGAATCCTAAGGTGTGCGAGAGAACTCTCGTTAAGGAACTCGGCAAAATGACCCCGTAACTTCGGGAGAAGGGGTGCTTTTTAGGGTGAATAGCCCAGAAAAGCCGCAGTGAATAGGCCCAGGCGACTGTTTAGCAAAAACACAGGTCTCTGCGAAGCCGCAAGGCGAAGTATAGGGGCTGACACCTGCCCGGTGCTGGAAGGTTAAGGGGAGAGGTTAGCGCAAGCGAAGCTTTGAACCGAAGCCCCAGTAAACGGCGGCCGTAACTATAACGGTCCTAAGGTAGCGAAATTCCTTGTCGGGTAAGTTCCGACCCGCACGAAAGGTGTAACGATCTGGGCACTGTCTCAACGAGAGACTCGGTGAAATTATAGTACCTGTGAAGATGCAGGTTACCCGCGACAGGACGGAAAGACCCCGTGGAGCTTTACTGCAGCCTGATATTGAATTTTGTTACAGCTTGTACAGGATAGGTAGGAGCCTGAGAAGCCGGAGCGCTAGCTTCGGTGGAGGCGTTGGTGGGATACTACCCTGGCTGTATTGAAATTCTAACCCGCGCCCCTTATCGGGGTGGGAGACAGTGTCAGGTGGGCAGTTTGACTGGGGCGGTCGCCTCCTAAAGAGTAACGGAGGCGCCCAAAGGTTCCCTCAGAATGGTTGGAAATCATTCGCAGAGTGTAAAGGCACAAGGGAGCTTGACTGCGAGACCTACAAGTCGAGCAGGGACGAAAGTCGGGCTTAGTGATCCGGTGGTTCCGCATGGAAGGGCCATCGCTCAACGGATAAAAGCTACCCCGGGGATAACAGGCTTATCTCCCCCAAGAGTCCACATCGACGGGGAGGTTTGGCACCTCGATGTCGGCTCATCGCATCCTGGGGCTGTAGTCGGTCCCAAGGGTTGGGCTGTTCGCCCATTAAAGCGGTACGCGAGCTGGGTTCAGAACGTCGTGAGACAGTTCGGTCCCTATCCGTCGCGGGCGCAGGAAATTTGAGAGGAGCTGTCCTTAGTACGAGAGGACCGGGATGGACGCACCGCTGGTGTACCAGTTGTCTTGCCAAAGGCATAGCTGGGTAGCTACGTGCGGAAGGGATAAGTGCTGAAAGCATCTAAGCATGAAGCCCCCCTCAAGATGAGATTTCCCATGGCGCAAGCTAGTAAGATCCCTGAAAGATGATCAGGTTGATAGGTCAGAGGTGGAAGCGTGGCGACATGTGGAGCTGACTGATACTAATAGATCGAGGACTTAACCAACGCTTTTAAAAAATGAACACCTTCTAATATATTATCTAGTTTTGAAGGAATGAAAATTTCTTCTTGCTTTTTTTCAGAGATATGCTATAATAGTAAATGTCCTAAAAAAGTTAACAATGTTTGGTGGCGATAGCGAAGAGGTCACACCCGTTCCCATTCCGAACACGGCAGTTAAGCTCTTCAGCGCCGATGGTAGTTGGGGGTTTCCCCCTGTGAGAGTAGGACGCCGCCAAGCATATAAATATGGAGGATTAGCTCAGCTGGGAGAGCATCTGCCTTACAAGCAGAGGGTCGGCGGTTCGATCCCGTCATCCTCCACCATTATTTTTTACACCTGCCGGTGTAGCTCAACTGGTAGAGCAACTGACTTGTAATCAGTAGGTTGGGGGTTCAAGTCCTCTTGCCGGCACCATTTTCATAGTAAGACAAGCATGAGCCATTAGCTCAGTTGGTAGAGCATCTGACTTTTAATCAGAGGGTCGAAGGTTCGAATCCTTCATGGCTCATCACTTTTTCATGCGGGTGTGGCGGAATTGGCAGACGCACCAGACTTAGGATCTGGCGCCGCAAGGCGTGGGGGTTCAAGTCCCTTCACCCGCATCATTCATGCGGAAGTAGTTCAGTGGTAGAATACAACCTTGCCAAGGTTGGGGTCGCGGGTTCGAATCCCGTCTTCCGCTCCACTTTTCGTATGTGCCGGGGTGGCGGAACTGGCAGACGCACAGGACTTAAAATCCTGCGGTAGGTGACTACCGTACCGGTTCGATTCCGGTCCTCGGCACCATCTTAATATGCGCCCGTAGCTCAATTGGATAGAGCATCTGACTACGAATCAGAAGGTTGTAGGTTCGACTCCCGCCGGGCGCACCATGTTTTTTTGCGGGAAGTAGCTCAGCTTGGTAGAGCACTTGGTTTGGGACCAAGGGGTCGCAGGTTCGAATCCTGTCTTCCCGACCATGTGATTTTTAATGAAATGGGGCCTTAGCTCAGCTGGGAGAGCGCCTGCCTTGCACGCAGGAGGTCAGCGGTTCGATCCCGCTAGGCTCCACCATTTTTTCAAAAAAAGAAAACTTATATTATTTTGGCGGTGTAGCTCAGCTGGCTAGAGCGTACGGTTCATACCCGTGAGGTCGGGGGTTCGATCCCCTCCGCCGCTACCAATAAATATAAGGACCTTTAGCTCAGCTGGTTAGAGCAGACGGCTCATAACCGTCCGGTCGTAGGTTCGAGTCCTACAAGGTCCACCATAGAATTTTTTTCTTAGCCACGGAGGTATACCCAAGTTCGGCTGAAGGGATCGGTCTTGAAAACCGACAGGGGAGTCAAATCCCGCGGGGGTTCGAATCCCTCTACCTCCTCCATTTTTTTAAAAAGCAACAAGTTGTTTTAAAGCAACCTTACATATTAGGAAGTAAAAAAACAGTATTCATGAAAACTTGATGCAAAATGATTCATTATTACCGTCGCGGGGTGGAGCAGTCCGGTAGCTCGTCGGGCTCATAACCCGAAGGTCGCAGGTTCAAATCCTGTCCCCGCAATCATTAGGTCCCGTGGTGTAGCGGTTAACATGCCTGCCTGTCACGCAGGAGATCGCGGGTTCGATTCCCGTCGGGACCGCCATTTTTTAGGCTCAGTAGCTCAGTCGGTAGAGCAAAGGACTGAAAATCCTTGTGTCGGCGGTTCGATTCCGTCCTGAGCCACCATTACAATTTCATATTACGGCGATTGTGGCGAAGTGGTTAACGCACCTGATTGTGGTTCAGGCATTCGTGGGTTCGATTCCCATCAGTCGCCCCATTTCGCGGGTGTAGTTTAGTGGTAAAACCTCAGCCTTCCAAGCTGATGATGAGGGTTCGATTCCCTTCACCCGCTCCAATATGGGCCTATAGCTCAGCTGGTTAGAGCGCACGCCTGATAAGCGTGAGGTCGATGGTTCGAGTCCATTTAGGCCCACCATATTTTATTGTTCCGCAGTAGCTCAGTGGTAGAGCATTCGGCTGTTAACCGAACGGTCGTAGGTTCGAGTCCTACCTGCGGAGCCATGGGGAAGTACTCAAGAGGCTGAAGAGGCGCCCCTGCTAAGGGTGTAGGTCGCGCGAGCGGCGCGAGGGTTCAAATCCCTCCTTCTCCGCCATTCGGCCCGTTGGTCAAGCGGTTAAGACACCGCCCTTTCACGGCGGTAACACGGGTTCGATTCCCGTACGGGTCATAAAAAGAAGCATACATAAGTATGCTTCTTTTTTTATGACTGTTTTTTCTTATTATAGAAGTATTTTATTAATCGGATGTTTAATAAAATACTTCTATCTATTTAACCGATTGCGTAACGTGCATTCCTACCATAATGATCACTACTATTCCTACGAATACTCTATCAATGTTGAAGTTCGCTGAAGGCTGTGCAATAAAATAGCCTATTCCCCCCGTTGAAACAAACATTTCAGCAGCAATTACACCAACCAAGAACTGCCTGATTCCTACACGTAATCCAGATACAATTTGGGGTAAAGAACCTGGAAGAGCGACCGTAAGGAAAGTTTGAAGCTGAGAAGCTCCGAAAGCCTTTGTCACTCTTGTGAGATTGGGGTCAAGATTCTGTACACCGGACATGGTATTGAGAATAATCGCGAATACACCTGCGAGAAAGACGAGTAATACTTTGCTAGAAAATCCGGATCCCATCCATACCATGATTAAAGGCAGTAGGACAATGCGAGGGGTACCTAGCATTGCGGTTAGAAAAGGATCAAAAGCTTTATACCTAAAGGTTTGTACCATCCAGTAATTAGTCCGACGCCCATCCCTACGAAAGCAACTAGAATGAATCCTACGGAAAAGTTCTTAAGTGTGAATGCCAAGTTTTCCAAAAGTACACCGCTTACAGCTAGTTGATATCCGACCTGTACCATTTGCAATGGAGAACTTAAAAATATAGGATTGATTACTCTAAATTGATAGAGTAACTCCCAAAAGATGAGTACACTTAAGAAGCTAATCAAACCTATATAAGGTGGTCAGCTACATCGTAGGAGTCTTTTTTCTATAAGTTTGATTAAAGGAAGAGACCTTTTATTAGGATGGGCATATAATATGTCTTCCGTCACTGGACGGTATCTTAATTTATAGAATATATAGGAGCCTGTAATCCTTTTACAAAAAAAAAGACCGCAAGTAAATTCAGAAGAATTTCTTGCGGTCTTTTTATATTTCACTTTTTACTCGAGATTTGCGTGTCGGCCATACATTTTATTCGTATTCAATCCCTTTTTATCCATTATCCTTAAAATGACGCTATCGAAGAAAAGTAAGAGAGTCTGCTCAAATAGAGAGCCCATCGGTTGGATTGTTTGGTAATCACCTTCCGACTGGTCTTTAGGTGAACCAGGCAGCTTTATTGAGAAATCCGCCAATTTTCCAATGGTCGATTCGGGGGAAATTGTTACGGTCGCAATGGTTCCACCGATATTCGTTGCTTTCTCTGCTATGGAAATCAAACTTTTTGTTTCTCCCGAACCGGTTCCAAGGATTAAAAGGTCATCTTTTTCGAAGGTGGGGGTGACGGTTTCACCTAATACATATGCATCTATCCCCATATGCATCATTCGCATGGCAAAGGATTTACCCATCAGCCCGGATCTTCCTGCACCTGCTACAAAAACTTTCTTTGCTTCAAGAATCCGATTAACCAGTTGTTCAGCTTCTTCGTCAGCTATTAAGTCTACTGAACGACTTAGCTCTTGTATGATTTTAGCCATATATTGTGAAGTCTGCATGTTAAATATTAGCCTTGTTTAATTAATTCTTGTATTTGGGCAGCTGTCCCTTTAATATCGGCTTGTCCAGTGATGCCTCCGCCAACAATGATAAGGTCAGGTTGTACTTTAATGACTTCCGGAAGTGTATCTAATTTTATGCCGCCTGCAATAGCCGTTTTTGCATTCTTTACAACGCGTTTAATCGTTTGAAGGTCCTCAAAAGAGTTTTTTCCAACAGCTTGAAGATCGTAGCCAGTGTGTACACAGATGTAATCGACGCCAAATGCATCCAATTCTTTCGCGCGTGTTTCAAGATCTTTCACAGCGATCATATCAACAAGGATTTTTTTGCCTTGTTTTTTAGCTTCTTCAACAGCCCCTTTGATGGACATGTCTTCAGCTGCACCAAGAATCGTGATGATATCAGCGCCAGCTTCAGATGCCTTCATCACTTCGTAACCGGCTGCATCCATAATTTTAAGGTCAGCTAATACTTTTAAAGAAGGGAAAGCTTCTTTCATTTCTTTAACAGCCCGAAGCCCTTCATTAATAACTACCGGTGTACCGATTTCTACGATATCTATATATTCTTCCACCTGTTTAACCAATTCAATTCCTTCTTGAATGTTTACTAAGTCCAATGCCAATTGTAATTCCATTTATCCTTCACTCCCACTAGTATGTTTTAGTATGTTGCACAGTAAGTATGTACCTCTCACGTTCATTCAATGCACAGCAAGAAAATCATCTTGACTATACAATGTATCATATACTAAGTATAATATTTTTGTTAGTACGCACTTTTATTATACATAGTGTTAAAAAGTATACCATGGGATGCAGGATTCTAAATATGGAGGTAATTCAGATGACAAGGCTAGAGAATAAAACATTCAATTGTGAGAAGGAATTGACCCTTTCTGTTATAGGGGGAAAATGGAAGATGCTTATTTTATGGCACTTAGGCAAGCAGGGGACCAAGCGTTTTGGTGAATTGAAGGCACTTATGCCGGGCATCACTCAAAGAATGCTGGTTAACCAGCTTCGAGAGCTGGAAGAAGATCTTATTGTTCATCGCGAGGTTTATCCAATCGTACCTCCCAAAGTGGAATACTCTCTGACAGAACAAGGAGAAAGCCTGATGCCGATTCTTGATTCGATGTATAATTGGGGTAAAAATTATATGGAGAATGTCGTTGGAGGGCAAGAAGATAGTAAAGAGAGTATCAAGTAGAAAAGGAGTTCTTTTAAGCCTTATAAGGATAGCATTAAAAAAAGTGCTGACCCCGTACAAAGTTCTGTACAAGGTCTGGCACTTTTTTATTTTTCATCTATATAGCTGTCTTTCTTCTTGTAAGGGATATCGCCCATTTTAGAATCAATCTTCCGGTCATCGAGCATGTCTTCGTATTCTTTTTTGTTCTCGTTGGATACGACTTGACGATTTTTCCCTTCTATATCATTGGCTGCATAACCTTCATAGTCTTCAGGGAATGTCTCGGTATCGTCTTCTGTATCATAAAGTTCGTTATAGCTTGTGCGATTATGCTGATAGTCTGCCGGAGTGTCTGATGTTCCGAATTGGGCGACTTCACCGAAACTGTCTTCTTTGACCGTATTTTCGTCATCTGTATCTGAATGGCGCCTGTTCTCAAAGTTATCTCCCTTAGAAGGGATCAGGATATCTTCCTCGGCTGGCCTATATTCATCGGTCACGTCGTCATGGACTTTTTGTTCTGGTGTATGCTCGATACAATATAAGGTGGAAGGAACCACTTCAAGCCGTTCATATGGGATATCTTTGCCGCATTCCTTACAAACACCGTATGTTCCTTCTTTAATGGCTTCTAGGGCAAGATCGATTTTTCCGATTTCCTCTTCCGCGTGCTCATTGATGGCTTGATATCTTTCCTTGTCGAAAAGCTCGGTGCCTAAGTCGGCGGGGTGATTATCATAGGAAGAGATTTCGCCGGAAAAGTCGGTTTGTGACTGTTTGGTTACAGTCTCATCATTCTTGATTCTTTGTTGAAGCTGTTCTTTTTCACTTAACAGTTCTTCTTTTAATTTCAGGATTTGTTTTTCAGTCGCCATTGGTTTCCTCTCCTTTTATAAGTACGATTATGGTTTCATCGTTGTTTTTTGTGTAGTTATTAGTAAGTACCCGAATCAGCGGGGTGGGAAACAACGAAAAAACCCCATGCACCATGCACGGGGTTTAAAGCTTTGCGTTTATTGAATGAAATAATGGATGAGTAAACCGATGAACATCAGTAAACCGAAGAACGTATTCGTTTGTGCCGTTGCTTTCATCGCTGGCACCATTGTGATGGCTTCCGTTTTACCTGCAAAGCCTTTGATGGCAGTCAGGGCCTTCGGAATGCTTAGGAAAGAAAGCAGGATCCAAGGTGTTACGTCTCCCAAGAGAATCAGTCCGACAACCCACACATAACAGAAGGCAAACATGACGGACATGAAAGTTAGTGCATTTTTCCTTCCCATAACGACAGGCATCGTTTTGCGGCCATGGGCCTTATCGCCGTCATGGTCCCGAAGGTTATTCGATAGATTGATCAACCCGACAAGAACACCGCTTGGTACGGCAATCAGGATGGCTAAGGAAGAAACTGTACCGGTCTGGATGAAGTAGGCGATCAAGATGATCAAGAAGCCCATGAATAGACCGGAAAAAAGTTCCCCGAATGGTGTGTATGATATCGGTAGCGGACCTCCGGTATAAAGGTAGCCGACCAGCATGCAAACAAGGCCGACAGCGGCAATCCACCAAGATGACGCGGCGCAAATATAGATTCCTAGTAAAAGAGAGATTCCATACATGCTAAGGGCCAAGGTCATGATCAGTTTCGGGGTCATGCCATGACGGACGATACCGCCACCGATGCCGACTGATTCTTCGGTATCAAGGCCCCTTTTGAAATCATAGTATTCATTAAATAAGTTCGTTGCAGCCTGAATAAGGATGCTTGCGATCATCATGGCCGCAAATAATAACCAATTTACGCCATCCTCTAACAAGGCAAGGACGGTTCCAAGCAGGACGGGAACAAAAGCTGCGGTAAGTGTATGTGGACGAATTAACTCCCACCAGATTTTCCAGGTTCGTTTAAGGGGAAGCTCGTCGTATTCTGTGTGCATTATTTCTCTCCTCAAAATCATGATCAGTACCTTAAAATTATAACAAAGATTGAATTTGTTCACAAAAGGATATCCTATAAAATGTAGGAAAAGTGTTCGAGCGTGTCAAAGGGATTTGATGAGCCGGGACTTCCAAATTGAAGGAGATGCTACATCATTATCTAAGAATCATATAATAAGGAAAAAAGCAGGCATGATTTGTCGGTTCGAGGGTGGTTTTATTGACATGAGGTTAAACGGAGGTGTATCTTTAAATAGGTTAAAAAGCTTTTAAAATGTACGATTTGGGGGGATATTTTTGGCTATCTCGAAAGAAACTGAACGGTTTCAGGGACTGGCTATGGCCATACAAAAGGCGAAGAACTTGAATGAACAAGTTCTATTTAGTCATATTAAGAAAATAGAGTGCAACAACCCCCTTTCATTTTATCAAGCTGGAAGAGAACGGTATAAGGGTGAACGCTTCTTTTGGCAGGATCCCGCAAAAGATATAACCATTACTGGTTTAGGCAACGTTAAGAAAATCCAGGCGGCACCAAATGCCGACCGTTATAGAGAAGTTGAAATGAGCTGGATCAAGCTGCAGAATACTGCTGTTACAACAGGAGTGACCGATGTGGATGCGACCGGCCCTTTGCTATTTGGGGGCTTTTCTTTTGATTATGAAACCAACAGTTCGTTCCTATGGAATCAATTTGGGGACAATCTGTTCTATATACCTGCCTTCATGCTATCGATAGTGGAGGGGGAGGCCTACTTAACGACAAACCTACTTTGTTCGCCGGATGATTCAGAAAAACTCTTCATAGATATGATAAACGAAAGGGAAGCATTCCTTACCGAAAACTTTGATGATGGCGAAATACCGGCCAATGTCTTTGTTGAGCAGAAGGAAGTCGAACCTGAGGCATGGAAGAAGACCGTTGCGCGGGCCGTTGAGGAAATTAAGACGACGGATCTTGATAAGATCGTTCTGGCAAGGGAATTGCGCCTTGTGTTTGAACGCTCCATCGATTCGAAACAGGTTCTAGAGCAACTGCTTGCCGAGCAGCCGATGAGCTATATTTTCTGTTTAGAGGCAGGCGGTGACTGCTTTGTCGGGGCCACTCCTGAGCGATTAATCAAAAAGCAGGGAAATGAAGTCTTTTCAACTTGTCTTGCCGGATCAATGGGCCGGGGGAAAACCGAAGAAGAGGATACTCGTCTAGGTAATGAACTTCTTTTGGATCAAAAGAATCTACAAGAGCACAAGTACGTCGTTTCGATGATTACCAACGCTTTTGAAGCCGTATGTGATGAGGTCATCATTCCATCAGGACCGAAGTTGATGAAGAACCGTCATATACAGCATTTGTTTACACCGGTGAAAGGAACGTGTAAAGCGGATACGACTATTTTCGAGTGTGTCGAGAATCTCCATCCAACGCCGGCATTGGGTGGGCTTCCAAAAGAGAAAGCTGTCACACGCATTCGGGAAATAGAAGGTCTGGAACGAGGCTTTTATGCGGGGCCACTCGGCTGGGTGGATTCGAAGGGGAACGGTGAATTCGCGGTTGGAATCCGTTCCGCACTATTACAGGACAATGAGGCATCGCTTTTTGCAGGATGTGGCGTGGTAGAAGATTCAACACCGGAAAGTGAATTCCAGGAAACGGGGATTAAATTCAACCCGATGTTAAGTGCTTTAGGAGGAAAAATGAATGAATGACCGAGATGCATTGACAGCCTATGCTGCTTCATTTGTCGATGAGCTGGCACAAAATCGAATGAAGCATGTGGTCGTGAGCCCTGGTTCACGTTCTACACCTCTTGCTTTATTGATGGTGGAACATCCTGATATTCAGGTACATATTAATGTCGATGAGCGTTCGGCGTCTTTTTTTGCTCTTGGATTGGCTAAGGCATTAAAAGAACCAGTCGGACTTCTTTGTACGTCCGGAACGGCTGCGGCGAACTTTCATCCTGCCGTCATTGAGGCTTTCTATTCAAGGGTGCCCCTAGTTGTCCTGACAGCTGATCGCCCCCATGAGCTACGAGATGTCGGAGCTCCACAGGCCATCGACCAAATCAATTTATATGGAAAGCAAGTGAAGTGGTTTGTCGAGATGGCGCTTCCGGAGAGCAGTGATGAAATGATCCGGTATGCGAGGACCATTGGGGCGAGAGCGGTAGCGACGGCATCCATGGAACCTTCAGGACCTGTCCACTTGAACTTCCCTTTACGTGAGCCACTCATTCCAGATTTAAAACAAGCCAAGGAATATAGGCAAAGTAAGGAAACGCCGACTGTGATGATCGATAGTGGGATACGCTCACTAACGGCCGCACAATTAGACGGATTGACCTCTACTTTGTCAAAAGCAAAACAAGGCATCATCGTGTGTGGGGAACTTAGGAACCCAGAGATGAAGGATGCCATCATCACATTAGCGGACAAGCTTGGGTTCCCAATACTGGCTGACCCGCTTTCTCAGTTACGGAGCGGCACACATGACAAAGACGCCATCATCGAGGCTTATGATACATTTTTGCGTGATGAAGCTGCCAAGGCTGCATTCCAACCGGATGTCGTACTTCGATTCGGCTCGATGCCAGTCTCGAAGCCCCTGCTTTTATTCTTGAAAAAACAGAAGCAGGCTTTGACATTGGTCATCGATGGTGGTGCAGGATGGCGTGAACCGGCTGGCTTGGCCACGAGCATGATCTATTGTGATGAAGTCGATTTTTGTCATCGCATCGGTGAAAAACTGCCTGAAGCAACAGACAGAGACTGGCTTGGTTTATGGCAATCCATCAATGAAGCGACGAAGAATGCCTTATCTTCCATCCGGGATGAATCGGAGTTAAGTGAAGGAAAGCTCTTTTCCTTACTCCAGGACATGATGCCGGTAGGTTCGACCATATTCGTCGGGAACAGTATGCCTATCCGGGATTTGGATACGTTCTTTTTAAACAACGAGAAAAGCATCAAGACGATGGCGAACCGTGGGGCAAACGGAATTGATGGTGTCGTTTCCACGGCAATCGGGGTGAGCACGGTTACCGAAAATACGGTGCTGGCCATAGGTGATTTAAGCTTTTTCCATGATATGAACGGATTGCTTGCAGCCAAACTGCAAAAGCAGAACATCACGGTCCTGTTGATCAACAATGATGGCGGAGGGATCTTCTCCTTCCTTCCACAGGCGAAAGAGAAGGAACATTTCGAAACGTTATTCGGAACGCCGCACGGACTTGATTTCTCCCATGCTGCTTTGCTTTATGGAGGGAAATATAACAAGGTGCGGAATTGGGATGAATTAAAACAAGTGTTCACGGATTCCTTTGAAATACCTGGATTGAAAATCATTGAAGTGCCTACAGAGCGGGAATCCAATATGCAAACTCATC
Organism: Peribacillus suis; assembly: GCF_059384845.1. Classification (NCBI taxonomy): domain Bacteria; kingdom Bacillati; phylum Bacillota; class Bacilli; order Caryophanales; family Bacillaceae; genus Peribacillus; species Peribacillus suis. The sequence goes on along the minus strand of NZ_CM182019.1, from coordinate 3,606,786 downwards.
GAAATTTGTGGAGTTTTGTTTCCCAGGAAATAAAACGGGTGCTTGATGGGGAAATTTCATGAAAATTGTCAGTGGAGATGTCACATATGCTGTTGAAATAGCGGGAAATGGTGAACCTATAGTATGTCTACATGGGTTCACCGGGAACCGGGATACATGGGACTTTCTTGTTCCCATGTTGCAGGACCGCTATTCTTTGATCATGGTTGATATCATCGGCCATGGGGAAACGATGGCGCCTGATGATTTCCAGCGGTATGGGATGGAGCAAGTAGCAAAGGACTTGAAGCATATTCTAGAGACATTGAAGCTGCGAAAAGCCCATATCCTTGGTTACTCGATGGGTGGCAGATTAGCATTGGCGTTCTCTTGCTTGTATCCAGAGTATGTTCATACATTGATGCTGGAAAGCTCCTCTCCCGGTCTCAAGACAGAAGAGGAGCGAGAACACCGCAGGGGCAATGATGCGAAGCTTGCTAAGCGAATCCTTGAACATGGCATGGAAGCGTTTGTCGAACAGTGGGAAAACATCCCGTTGTTTGAAACCCAAAAAAGGTTGCCCACAGCTATACAAACTGTCATTCGACAGCAACGGCTCGCAAATACACCGATTGGGCTGTCGAACAGCTTGCTCGGCATGGGGACAGGAAGCCAACCTTCCTATTGGGAAAATCTTGAGACCCTGGATTTTCCCGTGTTGCTTGTGACGGGTGAATTGGATGAAAAATTCTGCCATATCGCTGAATTGATGCAAAGTCGATTGAAAAATGTCGAATGGAAAAAAATTAATGATGTCGGGCATGCAATTCATGTGGAAGATGGGCAAAAGTTTGGTAAAATAATAAATGGGTTTTTAAAGCGAAATTAAGGAGGAAATACGATGACAATTCAATGGGAAACAATTCGTGAATATGACGAAATTTTATACGAGAAGTATAATGGCATTGCGAAAGTATCGATTAACCGTCCGCATGTACATAATGCATTCACTCCAAAGACGACTGCAGAAATGATTGATGCTTTTGCAAGAGCGCGTGATGATGCAAGCATCGGTGTTATCATTTTGACAGGTGTAGGCGGAAAAGCCTTCTGTTCAGGTGGAGACCAAAAGGTACGCGGGAATGGCGGATATGTTGGGGAAGATAATATCCCACGCCTGAACGTACTTGATTTACAACGCTTGATCCGTGTGATTCCAAAACCGGTCGTAGCGATGGTTGCAGGTTGGGCAATTGGCGGCGGTAATGTATTGAATGTCGTTTGTGACTTAACAATCGCTGCTGACAATGCGGTCTTCGGTCAAACTGGTCCGAATGTGGGAAGCTTCGATGCCGGTTACGGTTCAGGTTACCTAGCTCGCATCGTTGGACATAAGAAAGCGCGTGAAATCTGGTACCTATGCCGTCAATACAATGCACAAGAAGCATTGGAAATGGGCTTAGTCAACACAGTTGTGCCTCTAGATCAATTAGAAGCTGAAACTGTTAAATGGTGTGAGGAAATGCTTGAGAAGAGCCCAACAGCACTTCGTTTCTTAAAAGCAGCGATGAATGCCGATACAGATGGACTTGCAGGACTTCAACAACTTGCTGGAGACGCAACTCTTTTATATTACACAACAGATGAAGCAAAAGAAGGCCGCGACGCGTTCAAAGAAAAACGTGATCCAGACTTCGGGCAATTCCCTCGTTTCCCTTAATGGAAAAAGTAAGAAAATGAGTGGTTTGATTAGTGGACAGCTTGGCGGAATTATTCGTCGAGCTGTTTTCTATATATAAAAGAAAAGGAGAGGGCCTTTGGATGACTGAAGAGAAATTGCCGAATTGGCTGAAAAACCGTGCTCATTTATCACCTGACCGTCCGGCGATCGAGTTTGAAGGGAGCACGTATACGTTTCTTGAATTACATAGGTTGACGGAAAAAATGGCGGGGAAATTGGCAGCTAGTGGGATAAAGGCTGGTGAACCATGCGCGGTTTTACTTCGGAATCATATTGATAGCGTCGTCATGATTCATGCCCTCTTTTATTTGGGCGCGAAAATCGTGGTGCTCAATAATAAGCTGACGGTCAGGGAATTATCTTGGCAAATCAAGGACAGCGAGTCAATGAGGCTGATTTCGGAAGAAGGGTTTATCGAAAAGCTTTCCGGGATCCAATCGTTGCTTCCGGACGTTGAGGTTCTTTTTAAAGAAGCGTTGCCCGCTGAAGGAACCGCTGATATACTCAATTACTTCTATCTGGAAGATACGGCCACGATCATGTATACATCGGGTACGACGGGCCATCCAAAAGGCGTCATCCAATCGTTCGGCAATCACTGGTGGAGCGCGGTCGGCTCCGTATTGAACCTTGGCTTGAGGGAAGAGGACAGCTGGTATTGTGCAGTCCCGATTTTTCATATAAGCGGGTTATCGATTCTGATGAAAAGTGTAATCTATGGAATGAAAGTCGTGTTGGTCGAGAAATTCGATGAACATGAGGCAAACCGAGCCATCTTGAATAATGGTGTGACGATGATATCGGTTGTGACGGCGATGTTGAATAGAATGCTGCATGACCTTGGTGCTGCACGTTATCCGGAAACATTTCGTTGCGCACTGCTAGGCGGAGGCCCTGCACCTGTACATATGCTCGAAGCCTGCAGGGAAAAAGGAATACCCGTTTATCAGACCTACGGCATGACGGAAACAGCTTCGCAAATCGTGACACTTGCCCCGGAAAATGCGATGACAAAGGTTGGGTCTGCCGGTAAGGCCTTGTTCCCTTCCCAACTAAGGATAGAGAAGGACGGAAAGATATGCGGACCGGGTGTACCGGGTGAGATTGTCGTATCGGGTCCGAATGTAACGAAAGGCTATCTCAATCGTTTGGATGCGACAGAGCAAGCGATTTCAGGGGGCTGGCTTTACACGGGGGATCTGGGTTACCTTGATGAAGAAGGGTTTTTATACGTGCTTGACCGGCGTTCGGACTTAATCATTTCTGGAGGGGAGAATGTCTATCCAGCCGAGATTGAGAATGTCCTAAGTACGCACCCAGCCGTTTTCGAGGCGGGTGTCACCGGTATCGATCATGAAACATGGGGGCAGGTGCCGCTTGCTTTCGTTGTCAGGCATAAAGGCATGGAAGTTAGCGAAGCTGAGCTGTTGGCCCATTGCCGAGAAGGGCTAGCTGCTTATAAAATTCCCCGCAGCGTATTATTTCTTGAAGAACTGCCACGCAATGGTGCAAGTAAGCTGCTGCGGAGGGAACTGAAGAAGCGATGGGGGGACCAGAAATGAAGTTGACATCCATCACTTTAAGGCTCGTGAAGGCCCCTTTAAAGCGGCCATTCACGACCCATCTGGAAACCGTGACGGAACGGGAAGTCATCATTGTCGAAGCACGAGATCAAGATGGGGGTATTGGATACGGGGAGGCAGTGCCATTTTCGAGTCCATGGTACACCGAGGAAACAGTGAAAACCTGTTTTCATATGTTGAAGGACTTCCTGATTCCTAAGACTTTGGCATTCGATTTGACGCATCCCAATCAGCTTGCGGGCCTTTGGAGCGGTATCAGAAGGAATGCCATGGCAAAGTCGGCCTTGGAACAGGCAATCTGGGATCTGTATGCCAAGCAAGAGGGCATCTATCTCGGAAAGCTATTCGGCGGGGAACGAACCGAAGTGGATGCTGGGGTCGTCGTTGCCTCGGATCACATAGAGGATGCACTCCGGCAAATAGAGGAAGGCTTGGCGGTCGGCTATCGACGCTATAAAATCAAGATCAATCCAGCAAATGATACGGAATACCTGACGCAAATCCGGAGGGCCTATCCAGATATCCCCTTGATGGTGGATGCGAATTCGGCCTACTCGCTTTCGGATGTCCCGCATCTGCAAAAGCTGGATGACTTTCAGCTTATGATGATCGAGCAGCCCCTTGGGCATGATGATATCGTCGAACATGCCATTTTGCAAAAGCGGCTAAAGACACCGGTTTGCCTTGATGAAAGCATCAATTCCTACCATGATGCGAAAAGTGCGCTGATGCTAAAGAGCTGCGGAGTGATCACGATCAAAATGGCAAAGGTCGGAGGTTGGTCGCAAGCGGTCAAGATTCATGATCTTTGTGTGGAGCACGATATTCCTCTTTGGTGTGGTGGCATGATTGAGTTCGGCATATCACGTGCCCATAATCTTGCACTGGCCACGTTAAAAGGATTCACGATTCCGGGAGATATCTCCTCTTCGTCCCACTATTGGGAGAGTGACATCATCGAACCGGAAGTCATCGTGAAAAATGGTGTCATTAAGGTTCCGAACAAACCGGGAATCGGTTTTGACATCCGTGAGAAGCGGTTGGATGAACTGACAAGCTATAGGGCCGTTTATAAGTAATGTAAACCCCGATGCAATAGGGGAGATTATAGTGAGTAGATGAAGCTGTCATGGGGCAGCTTTTTTGCTATGGATAAAGGAGAGAACTGGATCGGTTTCCGATTCGGCGACTCTATTACAATTCGTAACTGGTTTTACCTTCCTCCTCATTTATCGATTGAATGATTAGTCCTTATTAAAATATTTATATTCAAAAAAAGCCCCATTTACTCAAAAATGGGGCTTTGTCTATTTTTCTTTTTATGGATTATTTTGTATAATGTAAGAAAGCGAAAACATTTTAGAGAAAGGGAGGGGGGAAGAATATGAAAAAGCCGTACCTTATTGCAGAGGTTTTGTTAAGAAGGGGGATGCCGGATTTTGTCATTAAGGAAATCACTGCATTAGCGGAGTGCGAGTTGTTTCTTTTGAAAAGAAAATGGGGAATGTATGACCGGACGAAGGAAGCATGAAAGGAACCGTCTTCATGGTATGAATCGGTCCCTTTTCATATGGGCTATTCCTTGTTAAGGCGGTATCGATTGACAGGGCGGCCAATATTGCCATACTGGACATCAAGTTGAAGGATTTCTTCATCATGTAAGTACTCGAGATAGCGTCGGGCCGTCACCCGCGCAATGCCGATTCCATCGGCGACGTCCTCTGCGGATAGAGAGCCAGGTTGGGTTTTGATGAATTTCGTGACCTGTTCCAGAGTGGACCCGTTCAACCCTTTGGGGACATTTTTTTTCAATGTCTGCTTAGGAGACGATTGGTTTTGGAAGAGAAGGCGATCCAGTTGGGTTTGAGAGATAGAATGATCTGGCTCAACTTCCATGCGAAAGGCATAATACTGCTCAAGTGTATGTTGCAGCCTTTCGAATTTAAAGGGTTTAATTAAATAATCAAAGGCTCCATTCTGAATCATTTTCCGGATGGTTTTCTGATCATTGGCCGCCGAGATGATGATGACGTCGACATCAAGTTGGTCTTTCCTTATTTGATAAAGCGTATCCACGCCATTCAAGTTCGGCATGAAGATGTCCAAAATGACAAGATCCGGTTTTAGCTTCTTGATTTTTCCAAGACCTTCCAGTCCATTATTAGCCGTATCCACCACGGTAAAGGCGGAAAGGCGCTCGATAAATTGTTTATTTACCTCCTGGACCATTGGGTCATCTTCAATTAAAAGTACACATATTTGATTGGTCATTTGATCTCCTCTATATCCTGCATGGGAAAGGAAAGAAAAAAGCTAGTCCCTTCGTTAGGCCGCGTCGTAAAACTCATTTCACCATGCGCCTTTTTTACAATTTGATTGATTAGATAAAGTCCTATTCCCGATCCCCCGGAACCTTTTGTCGTGAAACCATACTCGAAAATATCCTTATGTATAGGTTCGGGAATGCCCGGTCCATTGTCTTCCAGCACGATTTGACAATGCCGTTCATCTTGATAGATGGACAGATAGACCTGCTTGGATTCTTCGGTCGAATATTTGAGTGCCGCAAAAGAATTCTCAATCAGATTTCCGACGATCAAGACAAAATCATGATAATCCATGTCAGGTGGAAAGCGGTCCAGCTTCGTATGCTTATCCATGGTAAGCTCGATGCCAAGTTCCCTGCCTAAGGAAACCTTACTCAAAAGTAGCCCCACTAAATTATCATCGTGTATGTGCTTCGTTAAGAACCTGGTCAATTCCTCCTGTTCCTCGGTGATCTGAAAAATATACTGTAGAGCATCGTCTAAATTTCCTAGTTGTATCAATCCAGCGATCGTATGTAGCTTGTTCATATGTTCATGATTTTGTACACGCAGAGCTTCCACGAATGCCTTTACGCTTGTCAGTTCTTCGGCAAGCTTCGTCACATCCGTCCGGTCTTGGAAAATGGCCACGGCGCCGACGGTCTTATCGTCTATCTTGATCGGTACCCGGTTGCTCAGGATGTTTTTTTGCTGGACGGAAATTTCCTGATTGACGATGGGAGTAGTCCGTTCCAAAACTTCTGGGAGGCGGGTATCATCCACCACATCCGTGATTTTTTTGCCGATCACGGAACCGCTTATGTTCAGCATCTGTTTGGCCTTTTCATTGAATATCGTAATGATCTGATTAGTGTCAATGGCGATGACCCCTTCATGCATGGCATTGAAGGCGGCCGTCCTTTCAACGAGCATCTGGGAAATCTGGTGTGGCTCAAGCTGGAAGGTTTCCTTTTTAATGCGCCTGGCCAGTAGCCATGAGCCGCATACACCAAACAGAAGCGTCAAAAAGAGAAGAAGCAGTATTTCCGTCTTTAAGTCAGTGATGACTTCCGGGATCGTCGGCAGGATGTTCCCGACAAGGACGACACCTATCTGTTTGTTTTCTTCATTTAGGATGGGAACGAAGGCACGAACGGAAACGCCAAGTTCCCCTACGGCTTTCGAGATATATTCATGTTCTGCAAAAGCGGCACGCTCATCATTGCTTTTCGATAAGGTTCCCAGTTGGCTGTAAACCGGATGGGAGTACCGCATATGTTTTTCATTCAGGACAACGATATAATCGGCCTGATGAATTTTTCTTAAATTTTCAATGATGGGATTCAGTTCGGTCCAGCCTTCAGGTTCCAGGACCATCTTTTGTACTTCGGGAAGTTCTGCAATCGTATGGGCCGTGATCATCGAACGGGCACCGGTTTCCTCTTCCCTGATGGAGACGATATTCCCAAAAATGATAATCCCACCAATGAGGATGGAAAAGGCCACGATTATAAAGGATAGCAGGGTGATCTTTAATTGAATCGGCATATGAAAGGATTTATCCATTTGTTTTCCTCCATTAGATCTCTCCTTAATACTACCAGAATCTTCGGTTATTTTCGCCCAATTTCCTAGGTTGTCATACAACGGTGAAAAAGCTGTGATAGAATGAACGTATAATGTGAAGCGTTCGGTAAGGAGATGTCACTATGCGTGCTTACGGGGGATACCTGGTGTTGATCGGAATAGGGGTATTGGTTGCGGTTTATATCGCCTTTCAATCGTTCTTTACAAGCTTTGGGTTCGATTTGCCCATAGATGAGGAACAGGTTGGAATGGAGGATCAAATCGTGATTAAGTTCAGTCATGTGGTGGCTGAGAATACACCCAAGGGTTTGGCGGCAAGCCGGTTTGCGGCCCTTGTGGACGAATATACCGATCACCGTGTCAAAATTGAGGTGTACCCGAATCAATCGTTGTATAGTGATCGCGAAGAAATAGAGGCATTACAAGAAAATAAGGTGCAGATGATTGCACCGACCACTTCTAAAATTACGAACATATCGGAAAAATGGATGCTTTTGGACCTTCCTTATATCTTTCCCACGGATGCTGCCCTCAAAGAAGCGCTGAATGGGGAAGTAGGAGAAGAACTTCTGAATCATTTAGCTGAGGTAAATATCGAGGGTCTTGCCTTTTGGTCCAATAACTTTAAACAAATGACAAGCAATGAGCCCATCCGCCGTCCTGAAGACTTGTCCGGGAAAAACTTCCGGATCATGCCAAGTCCTGTGCTGGAGAGTCAATTCGAACACTTTGGTGCGTCAACCTCGAAGTTGGAGTTTAATGACACATTCAAAAGTCTGGAAATCAAGAAAACAGATAGCCAGGAAAATACGATCTCCAATATCTATTCCAAGAAGCTATATGACGTGCAAAAATATTTAACCATAAGTGACCATGGCTATTTAGGGTATGTCGTCATGATGAATCAATCCTTTTGGGAAGACCTTCCTCCGGATATCCAACAGCAAATCACGCGGGCGATGGATGATACCACATCTTGGCTTTGGGACAAGGCGAAGGAAATGAACCAAACCCAGCTACAAGCCATTGAAGAGAAATCCACGATTGAAGTCTATACCTTATCCGATAAAGAGAGAAAGCTGTGGATGAAAGAAATGACAAGCATCTATCCAGAATTCGAGCCAGTCATCGGAAAAGACTTGATGGAGAAGATGGAAAGGATACGCGAGAAATATATCGAGTGAAAAAAACCGGACTCAAATCCAATCTTTGAGTCCGGTTTCTTAATGAACTTACAAATCCTCAGCGGGTTTGAAGGTGCGGCATCCAGTTTGATGGCTTGTGTGAGCACGTTCTTCTGAATAATGCTCGATTTTAATCATGTCAGCGGAACAACGATTGCCGTGCTTCCAAAACGTACAGCTGTCAACAGCACATTTTACATCCTGAGCCATATGAATTCCTCCTCCTTTAATGGTACATCTATAGCTTTGAACAAAGGAAGTGCATTTACACTGGATTAAAAATGGAAAAGAGGCGAACCATGTGGGTTCGCCTCCTGATATGTTTAGTGTAATGCCGTTTGTAGGGTCTTGATGTTATTTTCCATGAGGCTGAAGTAATCCTCACCGGCTTCGATGTCCTTATCTGTCAGAACGGAAAGATTGTGGAACTCGAGTGCTTCCGCCCCCATTTCCTTCTGGATGATTTCGGTCAGCTTGGAACTGATATTCTGTTCGAAGATGACGTAATGAAGGTCTTCATCTTTAGCCATGGAGACGATGCTAGCCAGCTGTTTTTGCGACGGTTCATTTGACGAGGTAAGTCCGGTTACCCCGATTTGTTCAAGGCCGTAGCGATCTTCCCAATACCCATAAGCAGAATGGGAAACAATCACTTTATTCGTACGACCGGCCTTGATTGTTTTCGCGAACTGCTTGTCGAGTGCCTTCAATTTATCTGAAAGCTCGTTAAAACGCAATGTGAAGTAGCTTTCCTGTTCCGGCATCTGCTTCGTTAACTCGTCTTTCACGGTTTCGGCCATCTGAATGGAATAGATGGGGTCGAGCCATAGATGTGGGTTGACGCTGCCATGATCATGGCCATCGTCATCGGGTTCTCCATGTTCATGATCGTGTTCCTCATCATGTTCATCTACTGAAACGGTTTCACCTACAGCGACCGTAGTTACGCCTTCACCCTTTAAGATCGGTTCAGCTTTTGTGACAAAGCCCTCTAAATTATATCCAATATAGAAAAATAGGTCTGAGTTCGCCATGCCTACAATATCCTTTTGGGAGGGATCGAAGGTATGCTCATCTGTACCCGGAGGATAAACCGTCTCAACGTTCACAAATTCGCCCCCAATGGTTTCCGTGAAATATTCCAGAGGATAAACGGTCGTGTATATATCCAGCACATCTTTATCTTCCTTCTGCTTTCCTTCAGACTTGCCGCAACCTGTAAGGGCCAATGCTGCAATGAGTGAAAGAAGTAATAATTTTCTTTTCATGAAAAAATTCTCCTTTTTGAATAATTCGTATTGATTACGATTTAAAATGTATGGTTTTGAAAACGAAATGATTACGATTTGACTATAGTATAATACATAAAATCGTTCCGAAAAGCAAGGTTTTTTTGACGCGTTCCTTCTTATTACTGTTTTTTCTTTTTTTCTGGAACAAGGTCAATACCACCTGGATGGAACGGATGGCATTTAAGAATCCTGATGATGGCTAGCCAGCTTCCTTTGATCGGACCGAAACGGTTCACGGCCTCTAAACCGTAATGAGAACAGGTAGGGTAAAAACGGCATGTTGGCGGTTTTAATGGAGAAACCACAATCTGATAAAAACGTATGATGCCCATGATCATTTTTTTCAGCAAGCAATTTCATCTCTTTTCAAATAAATTCACTATCGTTTATTATACCATATTTCTTTTGTTTTCTAGAAGGTTAATAAAGGATGTGAGAAAGGATTTTAGGCCTGTTCAGCCAATTGGCATAAATTTAAAAGGGTGAAATATATTGTGTTTCAAGGTAAAATAGAAGAGACATACAATTAAGGAGTGAATAAAATGCCTTCAGTTGAAAGCTTTGAATTAGATCATAATGCTGTTAAAGCCCCCTATGTAAGACATTGCGGTGTCCATAAGGTCGGAACAGATGGTGTTGTTAATAAATTTGATATCCGTTTCTGCCAGCCGAACAAGCAAGCGATGAAGCCGGATACGATCCACACTTTGGAACATTTGCTCGCGTTCAACATCCGTAAGCATTCCGAGCAGTACGATCATTTTGATATCATCGACATTTCGCCAATGGGTTGCCAAACAGGATATTACCTGGTTGTGAGTGGTGAGCCGACCGTGACGGAAATCATCGACGTATTGGAAGATACGTTCAAGGATGCCCTGCAAATCACGGAAATTCCAGCTGCTAATGAAAAGCAATGCGGCCAAGCAAAATTGCATGATCTTGAAGGAGCCAAGAAATTGATGAATTTCTGGTTATCACAAGATAAAGCGGACCTTCATAAAGTATTCGGTTAAGCTCTAAAAAAATCCTGTCTTTTCCAAGACAGGATTTTTTTTATTTATCTTGGTCTTTTTCCTCTTCTTCGTTTTTTGGCAGCGGGTCAATTGGATCGACAGTATGCTTGTAGCTATAGCCTTTACCAATCGTCAGGACGGATAGCCCCAGTACAATCAAGATGACTATGATGGATATCACCAAAACCGTAAACATATTGACAGCTCCTTTGGGACAAATTATATATTCATTTTAGCATAAGAATTGAAGCGATAAAGGTTTCAATTTTTGTGGAGAGGGAACTATATAGGTATAACCAACTAACGGAGGTAGATATTATGACTCAGAAAAAATTAGGTAAATTAGTAAACAAAGAAATTGCAAACTTCAATGTCCTTTATACAAAAATCCACAATTTCCACTGGTTCGTAAATGGACCCCACTTCTTTGAACTTCACCAAAAACTAGAAGAATTATACACAGAAATCGGCACAGACATGGACGAGCTAGCTGAACGACTTTTAGCCATCGGAGAAAAACCGGTCGCTACGCTTAAAGAATATTTAGAATTGACGACTCTTGAAGAAGCGACAGGTAAAGAAAATACAGAAGATATGGTACAAAGCGTCATCACCGATTTCGAAAAACTTTCTACGGAATTCCTAGAAATCATCGAAGCCGCTGAAGAGGAAGATCCAGTAACAGCCGATATGCTGACTAGCATGAAGAAAAGCTTGAACAAACATGCTTGGATGCTACGTGCTTATTTAGGAAACTAAGCTTAGAATGAGATGGGTTCTACTTCGGTAGGGCCTTTTTTTGTTTCTAGACTATTTCGTCAAATCACTTTTCACGTCTTCTGTCTCGGCTTTCATTCGTGGTGCTCTTGCTACACGTCGGGTCGCTGCCACACAAAGCACCACAGCTATATTCACAGCTATGAGTGTGGGACCAACCTCCTCATGCAGAAAGACAGCTGCAAGCAACATCCCGAAAAATGGTTGAAGGAGCTGCAGCTGCCCAACCGCCGCTATACCACCCTGAGCGAGACCACGGTACCAGAAGATGAAGCCGATGAGCATGCTGAATAAAGATACATAAGCAAGGCTCAATAGTGAAGGTCCACCAATGTCGTCCCACGAATCCGGGGATAGATAGACGGAAAATGGAAGCATTAGGGGAAGGGATAGAACGAGAGCCCAACAGATCACCTGCCAGTCCCCTAGCTTCCGTGAGAGTCGAGCGCCTTCAGCATAACCGAGACCACATATGATGATCGAGGCCACCATGTAAACGTCGCCGATTGGGGAAGCTTCCCCATCTTGGATGAGGGCATACCCTGCAACCAGGAAGCTACCAGCAGCAGAAAATATCCAGAAGGAGGGACGTGGGCGTTCCCCACCCCGAATCACCCCAAATATAGCCGTCGAGAGCGGAAGTAGACCAATGAAGATGATAGCATGTGCCGATGTGACAGATTGCAGGGCCAAGGCAGTCAGCAGTGGGAAACCAACCACGACACCAACCGCTACGATCATAAGAGGGACGATATCCGTTCTTTCAGGACGTGACTGCCGGAAGAGAAGAAGAAGGGCTCCTGCCAATACACCTGCTATCGCCGCGCGGCACAAGGTAAGGAACACTGGATCGAAATCCGCTACAGCTAAGCGAGTCGCAGGCAGTGAGCCGCTAAAAATCATTACGCCAATAAAACCGTTCACCCAACCATTTGATGTTTTCTTCATTACAATCACTCCCAATCATATTTCTCCAACATCCTTTTTTATCTGCGTCTTATTCCTTTTAATGGATTACAATGAATATAAACAGAAAATGGTTCTTAATAAACAGCCAGTTTCTTTAAATAAAACCATGCCAGTTAGGAGGGATCATCGAAGTGGATATCACATTTTTTTTAAATCGAAACCACGATACGCCCCTTTATCAACAGCTCTATCAGCTTTTCAAGAAAGAGATGCAGGAAGGGCATCTTCAAAAAGGGATGAAACTTCCTTCCAAAAGGGTGCTCGCGTCTCAGCTTTCAATCAGCCACACGACAGTCGAGCGTACCTATGATCAGCTTGCGGCTGAAGGGTACATTGTGAGCAAGCCGAGAAGCGGCTGGTATGTGGATTATAGTGAATCCGATTTTGTACATATGGCAAACGACTCTTCCATTAAGCCCAAAATAAAAGAGAATGAACAATGGATTGACTTTCATTATGGCCATGTGGATTCAACCCACTTTCCTTTTTCTTCTTGGCGAAAAAGTATGGTCAGTAGCTTAGATCAATATGGTCAACAGCTTTATCGGCCAGGGAATATATTGGGGGAACCTGTGTTGAGAGAGCTTATTGCCGAATATTTATATCATTCACGCGGTGTTCATTGTCAACCTGAACAGGTCATTTTAGGGGCGGGTAATCCTATACTGTTACAGATCTTATGCCAAGTCTTTGGGCGGGACATTTCCATAGGGTATGAGGATCCGGGCTTTCCGAGAGCGAGGAGGATCTTTGAAATCAATTCTATGAAGATTCTCCCTATGCCAGTGGATGAAGAGGGTATCTGTATGCAGGGAATCCGAAATGAAAATCCTTCTCTTGTATATGTAACGCCTTCTCATCAATTTCCACTCGGCACCACCATGACGGTCAACAGAAGAAGGCAGCTCCTTAAATGGGCAGAGGATAACCAATCTTATATCATTGAGGATGATTATGAGGGGGAGTATAGATACAGCGGACAGCCGATTCCTTCTTTGCAAGGGATTGACCAGCATAACCGGGTCATTTATATGGGCACTTTCTCTAAATCCCTTCTCCCCTCGTTGCGCATCAGCTATATGGTTCTTCCTGCACCTCTATTAGAAAAAGGTACCGAAATCACTTCCTTGTATAAACAAACGATATCCTGTCACATTCAGTTTACGCTTGCTGAATTTATCAAAAGGGGCGAATGGCAAAAACACATCAACAGAATGAGAAAGCTGTATCAAAAAAAGAGAGAGATGGTATTAGAGACCATCCAAAACGAATTAGGAAGACATGTGAAGATACGGGGAGGAGATTCAGGTCTGCATATCTTGCTTGACGTGGACTCACGGTTTAATGAAGTAGAGCTTATTGAGAGGGCAAAAATGCATGGCGTGAAAATCTATCCCGCTTCCCTGTTTTATACAAAGCAACCTCCGACCACCACTGTCTTAATAGGGTTCGCAGGGGTTTCAGAAGAAGAAATACAAGTGGGCATAAAGAAATTGAAAGGTGCCTGGGATCTAGAAGACGATAAGTTGAAGTAGGTAGACTGAGAAAATTATTTCGGTTATTAACAGATCCCAAAAAAAGAAAGGCGTCCCAAGATGCGGGACGCCTAATATGGTATGTAATTAATGTATATTCCTTGGTGAAAAGTGAGTAGGTTTCGTATCATTTAAACTATTTTGTGCGAATTTTCCTTTTAACGTTTCAATAATGTAAAGGCCCATAAGATCGGTTAGTTCTTGGTCATCCATCTCTTGAAGCAATTCAAAAATTTCCTTGCGGTCCAATTGTTCCAGGACAGCAAAGGTTAGCATATCAATGTCTTCTTCATCACCAGTCAATTTATTACGGTACATGTTGTACAATTCTTCAATCAACTTCATAACTTTCACCTCACATTTCTTGAAAATCCGTTATCTCTTTATATGTAGGTTATCAAAAAAAACTCATGATGCATATAAAAATCTGTAGGATGCTTGGGCTTATTATATGTTTTACCCTTTGAAAGATACTTTAATCTATTATTTAACATCTTTCCCATTTGTGCAAACAAATTTTTCCATCGTATGAAGGTGGAATCTGGTGAGAAAATAAGCGTAGGAGTTAGGGAAAGGATGATGACGAATGGAAGAAACAAGGAAAAAGTATTACGTATACATCCCAAACGGGCAAATCACGCAGGACCGGGAAAGTTCTCCATGGAATTTTGAAATCGAGGCAACGGATAATGAAATCATCCAGCTTCGGGAATTGTTCGATTACAATTATTCAGTAGGGGAAGATAATTTTTATCGTGCCCACGTACCGTATTTACAATATCATTATGACCGTGAAAACGATGAACAGGATGTCACGCTTCAAAAGATTTATGAAATGATCTATATGCTAGGAACAGAAGAAGGCAAGCGGCATATCGAAAGCATGGGTATTCTGCAGGCAAAGCGGACAGATGATGGCCTCGAATATTAGAGGTCATCTTTTTTGCTACATTCTCATTTTTTTATCTTATAATAAGTATAACTCAAATGGAGAGAAATGGGTGAAATAAGGATTGGTTGTGGGAAATATGAAAAGCTTTCTAGACGAAAATGGATATATGGTCGAGTTTTCACATGATGAGGCTTTCGGGGTTGCCTATCATGTATTTGTCATATGCCGATACAGTGGCAAGTGGGTATTGACGAAACACCGGAAGCGCGGGTTGGAATTTCCAGGTGGCAAGCGGGAGGATGGAGAAACGATTGAAGGGGCAGCCAAGCGTGAAGTGTATGAAGAAACAGGCGGATTGGTGAACGAGTTGATTTTTTTAGGGCAATACAAGGTCCATGATCCCATGAAACCGTTCATTAAATCCATCTATTTCGCCGAGCTAGGTGGTCTGGAAAGCAAAAAGGATTATCTGGAGACGGACGGACCGCTCCTTTTGGCTAAGCTGCCGGACGTCCCGGGCGAGGAGTACAGTTTTATCATGAAAGACGAAATCCTGCCGCTTAGCCTGAAACGGCTTAAAGACATGATGGAAGGATGACAAAGAGACAGTCAGCAGGCTGTTTCTTTACATAAAAAAACTGCCGATTTACGATCAGCAGCTAGGTCAGTCCTTGATCAATTTTCGTTCAAGCAGTTCGACAAGCTGGTACATGATGGTTGCGAAGACGGCGATGATCATCAAGGCAAGCATCACGAGGGTGAAATTGAAGACTTGGAATCCATAGATGATTAGGTAGCCGAGCCCTTTTGCGGAAACAAGGAATTCTCCGACGATGACACCCACCCATGAGAGTCCCACGTTCACTTTCAAGGTGGAGATGATGGTTGGAAAGGAAGCGGGTAATATGGCTTCCCGGAACGACTGTAACCGTGTGGCACCAAATGTTTGAAGGACTTTCAGGTAGTTTGGGTCGACTTCCCGAAATGCGGTATAGACGACAATCGTGGTGATGATGATGGAAATGATCGCTCCCATGGAAATAATCGAAGGGAAGCCGGGACCGAATGCGACGATGATGATGGGACCAAGGGCCACTTTCGGCATCGCATTTAAAATGACGAGATAGGGATCAAGGATATTGGATAGTCTAGGAGACCACCAAAGTACGGAAGCGAGCACCGTCCCAAGCAGTGTTCCGATAAGAAAGCCGAGTACGGTTTCGAATAGCGTCACGCCCGAATGGGAGAGCAGGGAACCATCAGCCACTTTCGTTAAAAATAACTGCCAGACTTTCGAAGGGGAACTGAAGATGAGCGGATCGATCCATTTCATCCGTGAAAACAACTCCCACCCACTGAAAAAGACGATGAAAATGAGGAGCTGATAAACACGGACCAGCTTTTTTTCTTTTTTCAACGAGGCTTTATATTGGCCATGAAGCTGTTCAATATTCAAGACTTTCAAGCTCCTTCCAAATTGTTTGGAATAACGCGGTGTACTCTGGATGATTACGGGCATGGAAAGGTGTCAGTTCACGCAATTCCATGGGCACATCGAATGTCTTATGGATTTTACCTGGTTTCGCAGCGAACAAATAGATCCGGTCACTCATCGCAATCGCTTCACCGATATCATGGGTCACAAGGACAGCAGTCTTTCCGAATGATTTCAGTGTTTCCGATACAAGGTCCTCGAGTTTCAGTTTCGTTTGATAATCCAGGGCAGAAAATGGTTCATCAAGAAGCAGGATCTTCGGGTCAACGGCGAGAGTCCGGGCCAGGGCTGCACGTTGCCTCATTCCACCAGAGAGTTCGCGTGGATACGACTTTTCAGATCCGGCCAAACCCACCTCATTCAATAACTTCAACGCTTTGACCCGTTCCAATCCTTCATTTTTCTTCAATAGACGTAACCCCAACGTAACATTTTCATCTATCGTCTTCCATGGAAAGAGGTAATCCTGTTGAAGCATATAGCCAATCGGAAAATCATGATCCGTCCCAAGCGGTTCGTTCTCGAGCAGGATTTTCCCAGAAGTGGGTGGAAACAGTCCGGCGATGATGGAAAGCAGGGTCGTTTTCCCGCAACCGCTCGGGCCAAGAAAAGAGACGAATTCACCTTTTTCAATATCGAGAGAAATGCCCCCAAGTGCGGTTTGGGCCGCCTGATTTGAAAAATACGTGTGGTGAATGTCTTCGATCGTCAAAAATCCCATGAGACATCCTCCTTACTCTGTACCTTATTTGGAGACTTCTTTTGCAAAGTCCGTATTGACAAGCTCATCATGGCTGATGCGTGTAGGCAATTCACCGGCTTCGTCCATGATATCCTGCAAGTTATTCCATTCTTCTTCATCCAGAATCGGATCCGGTGCAAAGGAACCTTGCTCCTTGTAACGGTCGATAACGGTCTCCATCGTCTCAACGTCGATATCATCGAAGAATGGTTGGATCACTTTGGCGACTTCTGCTGCATCATTTTCCTGCACCCAATCCTGTGCCTTCTTCAAGGCTCGAGTAAATTTCTCTACGGTCTCTTTATCGTCCTTCAGATAACTTTCCTTGGCCATAAAGGTGGTATAGGGAAGATGACCGGACTCTGCACCAAAGGAAGCGACAATATGGCCCTTGCCTTCTTTCTCGAACACACTGGCAGTCGGTTCAAACAATTGGACGAAATCACCTGTACCGGATGCGAAGGCAATGGATAACAAGATACATACAAAACATGGTATGGGAAGATTAGTGAATCTATTTTTATGGTCTATGTCATGATTTCCAGTTTGGCGGAATAAATAGAGGGGGAGAGTTTTGAGTTAAAATGAATAAAAAAAAACCTTCAATCCTTTTCAGATTGAAGGTTATCGAATATTAATTATAGGCTTTTTCTTTTTTTTTGTGTAAACCAAGTACCTCTGCTGTAGAAGAATGAACTTCTTCAAGAACGTCTGGGTTATCTTTCAAGGAAATGCCGTAAGACGGAATCATTTCTTTAAGTTTCGGTTCCCATTCTTGCTTCTGTTCAGGGAAGCATTTGTCGATGATTTGAAGCATAACATGGACGGCTGTTGAAGCACCTGGTGATGCACCCAATAACGCGGCAATCGAACCGTCAGCCCCTGTAATGACTTCCGTACCAAATTGAAGCGTTCCTTTTCCTTTATCCGTATCTTTGATAACTTGAACACGTTGTCCAGCTACGACCAAATCCCAATCTTCAACTTTAGCGTTAGGGATGAACTCACGTAATTCTTCAACGCGTTGTTCTTTCGATAACATAAGTTGCTGAACCAGATATTTAGTCAAAGGCAATTCTTTTGCGCCAGCTGATAACATCGTCAAGACATTATTCGGTTTGACGGAAGTGATTAAATCAAACATGGAACCTGTTTTCAGGAACTTCGGTGAGAAGCCGGCAAACGGTCCGAATAGCAATGATTTTTTATTATCGATGAATCGTGTGTCAAGATGCGGAACAGACATTGGTGGAGCACCAACTTTAGCTTTTCCGTATACTTTGGCATGATGTTGCTCGATGATTTCTGGATTATTACATACCATGAAGATCCCGCTGACAGGGAATCCACCAATATGCTTCCCTTCAGGGATACCGGATTTTTGCAGTAAGTGCAAGCTTCCGCCCCCGCCGCCGATGAAGACGAATTTAGCATTATGGCGTTCAACATTACCCTTGGCGTTACGAACTTTCAATTCCCAAGAACCGTCGTTAGCCCGTTTAATGTTATCAACAGAATGTTTATATTTAATATCTACATTTTTATTTTCTAAGTGGTCAAATAACATACGCGACAAGGCACCAAAGTTAACATCTGTTCCAGAGTCGATTTTAGTGGCCGCAATGCGGTCATTCGATGGACGGTTTTCCATGATAAGTGGAATCCATTCCTTTAATTTTGCAGGGTCTTCAGAAAATTCCATCCCTTGGAATAGAGGGCTTTCTGATAGCGCTTTAAAACGTTTCTTTAAGAACGCAATATTTTCTTCCCCTTGAACCATGCTCATATGTGGCAATGACGTGATGAAGTCTTGTGGATTATTTATCAGCTTGTTCTTTACTAGATAAGACCAAAACTGAGTTGAAAGTTGAAATTGTTCGTTAATTTTAAGGGCCTTGCTAATATCAATAGAACCATCTGGTTTTTCAGTTGTGTAATTAAGTTCACACAGTGCTGCATGACCTGTCCCCGCATTATTCCACTCGTTAGAGCTTTCTTCCCCCGCGCTTTCAAGCTTTTCGAACACCTTGATTTCCCATTCCGGTACTAGTTCTTTAAGCATTGTCCCCAAAGTCGCGCTCATGATCCCGGCACCAATTAAGATGACGTCTGTTTTGATTTCTCCGTTGCTCATCATTACCATCCTTATACCCTAAAATTTGCAGAAAGGATGTAGGTGGTCCTGCTTAGGCGTCACAATAAGCCAAGGCGTGACCTGGTCACACATCATTCCTGTCTTTATTATAAGCATATCATACTGTATTGCTTTTTTTAATAGATTAAAATAGCCAATAATACTATATCGTTAAAATATAGATGATGTGAAGTAGTGAACGTAAATTATATCGCTGCTTTGGTTATGAGCATAAACCCAATACCAATAGGTAAAACCAATGAAACATGACCTACCATTTATACATTATCTCCATTATATCTTAAAAACACTCTCAGAAAAAGTTTATCCAATTGGATTTTCCACCCGTATTTCTTATAGAAGGAAAGTAATGGAGAACGTAAATAAAGAGATAAATCCGGTCGATATTTATTTTACACCTTTTAATGAAAAGAATGCATAATAAATGTAAAAAAAGAGCATTTTAATTATTTGGTTTGCTACTCGATTATCGATAGAGTTCAATAATTTGTTTGGCAATGTATTCGGAACTGAAATGAACGCCATCTTTAAGCCACCACATGATGACACCCAGGATGGAGGAGGCAAGAATATCCATGGATAACGTTACTTCCTTTGTCCGGTCCCTTACACGTTTTATGGCAATGGAGTCCTTTAAGATCATATGCAATTTTTTCTTGAAACCCGGGTGGGCAAAAAGCACGGCAAAAAGCTTTCGGTGCTTATAAAAGTAATCCAAAAACGTAATGAATTGCTCTTCATTATTCAAATTATCAATTTGCAGGATGGGTGACAATTCCAACGACAAGTCGTCGAAAATATCATAGACCAATTGTTTTAACAAATCATTAATATCGACAAAGTGTAAATAAAAAGTTGCACGATTCAGCTCTGCGCGGTCCGATATCTTTTGGACGGTAAGCTTCGATATATCAGGGTTTTCAATCAAGATATCCGTGACGGCCTTTTTAATCATTCGCTTAGAGCGAAGGGCACGGGGATCCTGCTTTTTTTGTGTCGACAACGTAAACCTCCTTCATCTATTATTTCGAACTTCTTCAATATATTTTACAAATCTGTTGTTTAATTAACACTTCATAACAAATTGTGAATAGGCATCCAAAAAAATGAATGGTACTATCTATTTTATTGACAAGGTGTTAAAAAAGCAAATGAAGTGAGGGGTAATATGTCGGAACCAATCAATAAAAAGGTATTATTAACCGTGTTGATTTTAGGGTGTTTTTTATCCACTTTAAATCAAACCCTTTTAAACGTCGCACTAAGTAACTTAATGGAGGTATTTTCTGTATCCGCTACAACCGTGCAGTGGATATCCACTGGGTTTATGTTGGTGAATGGGGTGTTAATCCCGATTACGGCCTATTTAATGAAACGTTTTTCTACACGCCAATTATTTATAAGTTCGATGCTGTTTTTATTAATTGGCTCTATTTTGTGCGCGGTAGCACCGAATTTCGCTATTTTACTGATGGGACGTATGATTCAGGCCATTGGGGCAGGAATTATTATGCCATTGCTAATGAGCGTCGTCATGTTTATTTTTCCTCCAGAAAAAAGGGGAAGCATGATGGGGTTGATGGGACTGGCGATCATATTCGCTCCAGCCATTGCACCGACATTGGCCGGTTTCGTTATTGAATATTATTCATGGCGCTGGTTATTCATCGGGATCATTCCATTTGTCGTGATCGTCATATTATTAGCGATGAAATATTTAATCAATGTTTCGGAAACAGAAAAAGTGAAGTTGGATGTAGCAAGTGTTATTTTATCAACCATCGGATTTGGTCTTATTCTATATGGCTTCAGTAATGCCGGGAGCCATGGGTGGGATGATAAGGTTGTCATAATGACCATACTTGTAGGGATTGTGACGATAGCGATTTTCTGTATGAGACAAATAAAATCATCTGATCCGTTCCTTAACTTATCGGTTTTTAAGAATAAAGTATTTACGCTAACTTCCATCATTAACATCTTCGTTACGATGATGATGTATGCGGATATGATCCTATTGCCGATCTATTTACAAAATGGTCGAGGATTCACTGCATTTGACGCCGGTTTATTATTATTGCCGGGTGCTATCATCAACGCCTTGATGTCTCCGGTCACGGGGAAATTGTTTGACCGCTTAGGCGCGAAACCGGTATTCATCATCGGGTTGATTTTCATCATTCCGTCCATGTGGGTGGTTACAGATTTAACCGAATCGACGACCTTCGTCTTTTTGATGGTGCGGACCATTTTCCTTCGCATAGGATTGAGCTTTATTACGATGCCATTAAACACGGCCGGTTTGAATGCCTTACCGAAAACACTAGTGACACATGGTACAGCCGTGAATAATACGGTTCGCCAAATTGCAGGGGCAATTGGAACGGCTATTGTCGTTACCGTGTTTACGGCACAAACGACAAAGCATGGGGAAATATTGTTGGGGGATACACCAAATGCTACAGGTGAATCCATCCGCGCACTAGCTTCGATTTTGGGTTCGAGTGATGCCTATTATTTCATGACCATCCTAGCGATTATCGCGTTCGTGTTAACCCTGTTTGTTCCGTCTAAAGCAAAGATTAAACAACCATCATAATTGGTCAGCCAGTACTTTCGGGTACTGGCTTTTTTCTATCCTTATGAATCTCATTCTGCCCCAGTATTCTACGGGTAGTGATTAGAAGACTATTAATACTATCATCGCAACGGCCATAGATTATAGGAATCCATGGCAACGGGGTGATGGCGATGACAGAGGAAGCAAATGGAGGGGAAGGGAAACTGATTGTATGGGACACAACGGAATACCAGCACAGAACAGATGAAGAATACGATCATTTGTTGGAGATCTCCGATTATAAGGTGAAGGTGACTTTGAAATTCGCTAAGAGTGAGGCGAGGAACGAGGTGGCGAGAAAAGGGCTTAAAGCGTTTTTTAGGGGGATATGGTTTTGAAGCACCGTTTTAATGAGGGTTTTATTTTAACCGAATGAAACAGGGAAAAAGGGGTGTGAAAATGAAACGGGTTTGGTGCCTGTATCGAGTATCCACCATGAAGCAGATGGCTACGGATGATGATATTCCCATTCAAAAAAACGCATGCCAAGAATTCGTGAAAAATAGGCCGGATTGGCGCATCACTCATGAAGTAATAGAAAAAGGGGTTTCGGGCTGGTCGAAGAAAGCGGACGAAAGGGATGCCCTGAATACGATTAAACAAGGGGCCCTGGACAAGGAATTGGATGTTCTTTTGGTGTTCATGTTTGACCGATTAGGGAGGCGGGAGGATGAAACGCCTTTAATCGTCAATTTCCTGAATCAAAATGCCGTAGAGGTCTGGTCCACGCAAGAAGGAAAGCGGAACACGGAAACACATATCGACAAGCTGTTGAACTATATCAGTTTCTGGCAATCCGACGGGGAAAGCCAGAAAACTTCTATGAGGGTTCGAGAAGCTAAAAAGCAGCTAAGTGAGCAAGGCTATTTTCAAGGTGGGGCCGCCCCGATTGGTTATAGAATCCTCGAAACAGACCGGGTGCATTGGAAGAACAAAGACAGGCACCTGAAAGAGTTGGCGGTGGATGAGGAAGAGTCGGCCATGATAAAGCTGGTCTTCAGTTTATACGTGGACCGACACATGGGGTATCGAAAAATTGTTGATTACTTGAACAACAAAGGCTATCGAAATAGGGACGGGAACATATATGGGGTAAGTACCATTCAGCGCATCTTGGCCAACCCGATTTATATCGGGAACAAACGCTATAAAGGCTTTAATGGGGAAGACGGAAATACACAGCCATATAATGAGAAGTTACGAATTATTCCGGATGAAGTATTCAAGGAAGCGGAGCGGATCAGGAGTGCAAGGAGCACTAAATTATACCAACAAGACAAGGAAGGCATCCCATTGGCAGGGAAGCTGATGTTTTCGGGGTTGGCCTATTGCCAGTATTGTGGGGCAAAGTTGAGTGGAAACTACTTGTATCGCAAAAGTAAGGGGAAGGAGGATCACTCCGCCAAAGTTATATATCGCTATAGGTGCCCGCTCAATAAAGGCAGGATGAATGGCGAACATGTAAGCAGCACATGGGAAGGCAGAAAATACGATGCCATCGTGATGAAAAGGGTGAAGGCCGTTCTGTCTCAACTGGATATGGGCTCCTACTTCGCTCTCTCCTCTCACAAGGCATCACATCTAGCCCAGCTTGAGCGGAACCTAAAGCAGCTGGAGAAGGAACATCAGGTTCTGACGAAGCAATTGGCTAAGCTACATGGTGAAATCATCAAATCATTGGGGGGAGATAGTGCATTCACCCCGGACCAACTGTCGGGTGCCATGGGAAGTGTAGAGAAAAAGTTAACAGAAAATACAGCACGTATGACAGGATTGAAAGCAAATATCGAAAAGGAAAAAGAAGCCTCATCAAGGCATGTCGATCTAGCTGAGCAGTGGGAGAGTGAATTCGATCAGGCGGACAATGATTTGAAAAAGGCTATGCTTTCCAGGGTTGTGGATAAAGTGGTTTTTGGAAAAAATGAAGTCCAGATTACGTTCAATTTAGCTCTTCGGGAATGTTTACATGAAAATACGGAGGAACTTCCTGATAGCGAGGCGCCTTGAAGTATGCATTTTGTTACTGGATGCGAATGCGGTCGCGATGTTCGCAAAATCAATATTCTGAATGAGCGTCAGATCTTTTTGCGGGTCGATATTGTGTTTTTTCAAGACAAATTCCCCCGCCATTTGCGGCATTCCGCCTTTACGCTGTCCGAGGAAGGTGGAGTCTTTCAACATATCCCATTCAAAATTTTCAATCTTTTCACGTGAAACAAGGAAGGTCCCATCCGTTTGCGTTAGCTGGGCAAAGTTAATGACCGGGTCACTGGACCCTTGCGCCTGGACATAGATGGATGTTTCCGATCCGACGAGTGCAATGTCCGCACCATCAGACAGTAGAGTGGTCATCGTCTTATCGCCGCCAGCAGTCGTTTTTAAATCGATTTTTAGGCCTTCTTCTTCAAAAAAACCTTTTTCAATCGCGACATATTGCGGCGTATAGAAAAGCGAGCGTGTCACTTCGGCCACACGGACCTTCGTCGTTTCTTCTTTCTTTGAACCACATGCCCCAAGGGGAATGACTAGCATGCATACAAGTAAAAATAGGACACCCGCTTTACACCATTTCTTCAATTTACCTTCCTCCTTGATATATAGGAATTTTGCCTATCTTATCGTATGAACGAGTGGGAAAATGGTGAATGCCTAACAGGGGATAAAATCGATTGAATGTTTTACAATAAGGGAAACAGAAAGGGGGAGCGGAACATGGAGAACGGAAGGATGATTTCAAAGCAACGGTTCCCTTCACCACATCCTGGCATTCACCTTTTTTTAGTCACATACATGTCTCAAGGTTTGAAGGTAAAGGGATTACTGGCTGAGCCGGTGGATGGGGACATTCACGATGCTTTCCTTTATTTACGGGGTGGCATTAAAAACGTCGGCAAGGTAAGGCCTGGACGTATCATCCAGTATGCGGCAGAAGGGTTCATCGTCTTTGCCCCGTTTTATAGGGGCAACCAAGGCGGCGAGGGGGACGAGGATTTTGCCGGAGAAGATCGGTTCGATGCGATAGCAGGCTTTAACCTGTTGGAGCAGCATCCACGGGTGAATAAGGAGCATATTCATATCCTCGGCTTTTCCCGGGGTGGCATCATGGCACTATGGACGGCGATCCATTGTCAGACGGCTGCGTCCCTTGTCACATGGGGGGGAGTGTCGGATATGTTCATGACGTATGTCGAACGAGTCGATATGCGGCGGATGATGAAGAGGGTCATCGGTGGTAGTCCTAAGAAATGCCCGGAGCAATATGAATACAGGACGCCGTTGTTTGCCATCGAGGAATTGAATGTTCCGGTTCTGATCATTCATGGGGAAAGGGATGATAATGTATCGGTGGAACACGCCTATCGACTGGAAAAAAGGTTGAAGGCCCACGATAAGCCTGTCGAAAGTTGGTATTTCCCACAATTCACGCATTTTTTCCCGCCTGCGGTCAATCGAAAAGTGGTCGAAGATTTAACAACTTGGATGAAAAGTAAAACCGAATAATGGTAGAATGAAGTATATTGACCAGAGGAGGAGATATACATGGGCATGCCTATGGAACTCAACACCATGATCGTGACAAAGGGAAACGAAATTCGTGAAGAAGAAAATGTGTTCAGCCTGACGAAAGCCGGGTACCGCTTATATCCAATCGACATCCCGATTGATGTCCGTAAAACGATTCAATCCGATTCAAGTGGAACGGCCGTCATCCGCAAAGTCGAATGGATGAATGAAAAAACCAACATTACATATCAATTGATCTCACTGAATTCAACGAATTGAATACATGAAGCGCATGCGAATCTAGCATGCGCTTTTTTATGTGGTAGAGAACGGACGGAATTCGACCGAACTATCCAGCATTCCGCCATTGGTGGCACATAATTCGACGTTCGTGCGATTAATTCGACATTCACGCGGATAATTCAACATTCACAGCGTGCAGACCGGTCGTGGGCCGTTGATTCGCCCACGTTATAAGATCAAACCGAAATTTTATGAAGAATTGTTTGATATTTATAAAAAATCCAGGACACCGGAGTATAATGGATGAGATATTGCTGTTGAAAGAAGGAATGTAGATGGAGGATATTAATCTTTATACGTTGCTGTTTTTGGTGATAGCGGGTTTCATCGCTGCGTTCATTGATTCTGTTGTGGGCGGGGGCGGTCTTATTTCCATACCTGCTTTATTGTTTACGGGAATTTCACCATCTGCGGCTTTAGCGACGAATAAGTTTTCGAGCTCGATGGGTTCCTTGACGAGTACGATTTCATTTATTCGGGCAGGGAAAGTGAACTTCAAATTTGTCATCAAGTTTTTGCCGCTGACCGTGATCGGGTCGATATTGGGTGCCTATGTCGTTCACTTTGTTTCGCCTGACATATTGAAGCCGTTGATTCTGTTGATATTAGTGATTGTCGCGATTTACACGATCGTCAAAAAGGATTGGGGTAAAGAAACTTTGTATAAGGGATTGACCCGGAATAAGCTCATTCTGATGTTAGTGGTCATTTTTGCAATTGGTTTTTACGATGGTTTTCTTGGACCAGGGACGGGATCTTTTTTATTGTTTGCCTTTTTGATCATAGGATTTGATTTTGTTCAAGCGGCTGGCAATGCCAAGATTTTGAACTTTGGCAGTAATATTGCAGCACTCGTTGTTTTCCTATCGATGGGCACGGTCAATTTTGCTTACGGAATTCCGATGGGAATCGCCATGGTGGCCGGGGCTTTAGTCGGGACGAACTTCGCGATTAAAAAGGGATCTTCCTATGTTAGGCTATTATTCATTTGCGTCACCGTCTTATTGATTGGCAAGAATATCTTGAACTATTTCCATGTGATTTAAATGCAAGTATACATACCAGTGGCCGTGGAATGATCTGCGGCTGCTTTTCCTTGTTTACAGAATGGAATTTCTGTGTGATAATTTCCTGACGAACGTTCGTTAGGATAATGAGCGTACCAGTGCGGGTAAAATATTGGTTGATGAAGGGTGAAGGTAATGAAAAGTGAAGAAATTAAAAAAGCGGCACTCAAACATTTTGCGGTTAACGGATATAAGGGCACGTCGCTTTCTCAAATAGCTGATGATGTGGGAATTAAAAAACAATCGATTTATTCTCATTTTAAAGGAAAGGATGATTTATTTTTAGCCGTCCTTACAGATGCCAAGGAGATGGAGCTATCCTTTTATGAGGCGTATTTTAAGCAAAAACAAGATCCGGAAAGGACGCTATATGGATTCTTGGATGAGATGAGAAGGATGTTTCAGGAAAATGAGAATTTAAAGTTCTGGCTCAGGATGGAGTTCTTTCCGCCTACTCATTTGTATAAAGTGGTGCAGCGGGAAGCGGCGGATCTCGAGAATCAACAGGAAGCACTGTTAGAAAAGTTATTCGATTCATGGATATCAGAAGGGGCGATTCGTTCGGGAAATGCCCGGACGCTAACATTGGCCTACACAGGTGTGATCGTGGCCATCTTGGTCGAACTTGTATACTCCGATGACCCTAAGCGGTTGGAAGATAAATTTGACGCATTATGGACCGTATTTTGGAGCGGAATTTCCAAGTAAGGTTAAGCAATAGGAGATGGGAACATGGCAATGAGAGAACAACAACAGAAAAGTCTTCTGGAAATAGAATCGACGGGAAAGATTTTCTTACGCTATTTGATTCCTTCCATGATCGGAATGATCTTGATGGCATTGAACTTTGTCGTCGATGGCGTCATGGTCGGTAACAAACTTGGGTCCGTTGCCCTGGCAGGGGTAAATATTGCTGGACCCATTTATACCATTTTTGTCGCCATGTCGATCTGGATTGGTGTCGGCGGCGCAACGCTATACTCCCAAAGCATGGGAGCGAAGGATTATGTGCGTTCCCGCTTCATTTTTACGCATTCCATCGTTCTAATTACAGGCTTCACCATCGTCATTGGTTTGATTGCCTATCTGTTTCACAATCAGCTCGTGTTCGCATTAGGGGCAAATGACGCGACCGCACCCTTTGCGACGGATTATATGAACGTTTTCTTGATGCTCGGTTTTGTTTTCACCTTAGAAAATGCCTTGAGTATTTTTATCCGGAATAACGGAAATCCGACACTGGCCATGACGGCATTGATTGTGACGGCTGTTTCGAATTTCGTCTTGAATTATATCATTTTGTATGTGTTCGATTTAGGGGTACGTGAAATTGCGTTTGGGACCATCACTGCGTCGGCGCTTGGAATCGTCGTGCTTTCCGCCCATTTCTTCACGAAGAAGAATACCCTTCGTCTGGTCAAATTCCGCTTTGATAAGCGGCTTTTCCTTTTGACCATGTCCATCGGTTTTCCGAGCTTTTTATCTGAACTCGGTGTATCCGTCTTTACGATTGCGCATAACAATGTGTTTTCCCGGTTGGCGGGAACAGATGGACTGTCCGCCTTTTCCATCGTCAATTATGCCCACAGTGTGATGCTATTGATGTTCCTGGGCATCGGATCGGCCATCCAACCGCTCGTTAGCTATTACCATGGAGCGAAAGATGAGAAGCGAAAACGCGAGACGGTTCGCATAGCCATTTTTACGGCCATCGGTGCGGGGGTATTCATTACCTTACTCGGACAAGTGACGGCACCGTATATAGTTGCTTTATTCGGAGACTTTTCACAAGACGTGAAGGAACTCGCGACAATCGGCATTCGGATTTTCTTTGGCGGGTATATTCTGATGGGGGTCAACTTTGTCATGATGACCTATTTTCAATCGGTCGGGCAAGTCAAGATGGCAGCCTGGATCACGATTGGGCGGGAATTTCTCTTCATGCTCATATTCCTGGTAACCCTTCCTTTCCTATTCGGAACCAATGCAGCATGGCTGTCGATTCCTTTATCAGAAGTAGTCATTTTCTGTACCATCCTGCTTTATTTGAAAAGGGAAGGCACCTTTTTTGGTAAATGAGTTCATGGAATTTAGAGATCACCTATTCGGTGGTCTTTTTTGTTTTTTTAAAATTTCTGAAAAAATATTGACAGAATGATTCACTCTGTTATATATTATTTATACAATAAATAATTTGTTATATAACAGAGGGGGAAAAGTAAAATGAATATGTATAATAAAGCGTATGAAACCTATTTAATGACTTGCGAAAGATATGGAATCGAGTCGATTAACTTTCACCATTTCATCAGACATTTAACCGAGGATCAGTTAGACGAATACAGTAAATTAGCCATTTAAATTGAAAAGGACGTGTTCTTGTAGATGGATCTAGCCGATGTGGAAGCCTTATAGAAACCCCACCCGTTACGAATAGTAGAGGTGGGGTTTTGTTATGTCTAAAAAGGAAAAAGAGATATGGATAAGACGAGGAAACCTAATGACTCTTTAACGAGCATTAGGTTTTTTTTCCTTGAAGTGACAAAATATTATGAAGAATATGGTAAAATGGATATAGGACTTTATACTCTTAAATGATGGTCAAAGAAGATAAATCGACTTGGGGGATGCTATATGAAATTAACTGTATCAAAAAAATTATGGGGTAGTTTTTTATCTTTACTTGTATTTTTATTGGCCATTGGGACTGTATATTTGTTGATTATCGATGATCTTAATAAACAATATACGTTTTTATTGGATAATCGCGTGAAAAAGACTCAACTTGTGGATGACCTGATCATCAATCAGCAAGATTACTCCAACGATATTCGGGGATATATGATCTATGGAGATGCCAAGTATTTAGAAGGCCGGTCCGAGAAGTATGATAGGTTTGAAGGTGCCTATAAAGAGTTAGAAAAGACGATGGAAAAGAAAGAAGATCGGACTTTACTGGAAGAGGCATATAAAGCAAAACAGCAGTATACAGAACTTTCAGAAGAAATAATCAATAATGTCCAGAAGGAGAAAACTCAGGAAGCTTTGGTCATTGCGAAAGAGACCAGTGTACTAGAAGAAACAATCATCGAAAAAGCCATACAGTTAAGTGACAACCAGAAGGTTTATATGCAAGAGAAAAGGAAAGAGATTGATGCTTTGGTTAAGGATATGCTGAGCTTCATCACGTTGGTCATCATCGGAGGCTTCATACTTAGTATCGTAATGCCGACTGTCCTGAGTCGCAGCATCACCCGCCCGGTCCGCAAGCTCACTGCGGCTATTGGTGAGGTTGCTGGAGGAAATCTCCAGGTGGAAAGCATACAGGTCCGGAACAAGGACGAGATTGGGGAAATGGCCGGTGCATTCAACAAAATGGTTAATGAACTGAAGTCGATAGTCTCGAGTATGAGGGATTCTTCGAGCCAGTTAGCTGTTCAAGCGGAGCAAATGTCAGCCAGTTCCGAGGAAAGCCTTGCCTCTTCGGAGATGGTTGCTAAAACGGCAGAGGATAATATGCAAGGAACGAATCAGCAGGTGGTCATTATTGAAAATTCGGTGGATTCCATGAATGAAATGGCTGCAGCCGTCGGGAGAGTTACGGAAAGCAATGTCGACATGCTTCAATCTGCTGAAACGGTGAATTCGCTAGTTCGTGAGGGATCATCCAGCATGAATGCGGTGACAAAGGAAATGAATCATATCAATTCCACCATTCAGGACTCGGCGAAAATCATGGAAATGATGACGAGCCATTCAAGTGATATTCAAAGAGTGACAGCCTTGATTACGGACATTTCCGACCAAACTAATTTACTGGCATTGAATGCCGCGATCGAGGCTGCCCGTGCCGGGGATCATGGAAAAGGTTTTGCGGTCGTGGCAGATGAAGTCCGGAAACTGGCTGAGCAATCGAAATTGTCCGCCTCAGAGATTGCAAACATGGTCAGCATGATTCAAGATGCGACCAAAAAAGGGGTGGAATCCATCAAGATGGGAACCAAGAAAGCGGAAGATGGACTCATTGCCTCGGAGAATTCCTTGCAGGTGTTCGACCAGATCAAAGTGGCAGTCGGTGAAGTGGGAAAACGGATAGAGTCGGCATCCAATGCTATCGAAGACATTCAAGCCATGACCGAAGAGGTGGCAGCAGGGGCCACTTCCGTAAAGGAAATTGCGGTGAGCGCTGCTGAACGGGCACATGATACAAGTGCAGCCACAGAAGAGCAGCTAGCGGCGAATGAACAGATTACGACAGGCGCCCAATCACTAGCAATCCTGGCCGAAAACCTACAGAAGGAAGTAAGCCACTTCAAGATTTAAGAACACGATGAAGAGCCCGAACGATGAACACCACTCCCACGGTGTTTTAGTCGTTCGGGTTTTTTCTGTTGCAATGCGGCTTGTCACATGAAATAGGAGGAAGGGACGGGGATAGCCAAGGGGTGTGCGCGTAGAAAGCTAATGTGAATATGGGGAAGAGGAGGATATCCAAGGACTATGCATTCTTGCTTTGATGATAAAGAAAAGGACCAAGCGATTTTCGCTTGGTCCTTTTTCCTATCTTTATTATGCAATCGGCCCGCCAAGTTCTTCGATTTCGTTTGGTACGCTACCGAATTTCTTGAAGTTTGCACGGAATTGAGCGGCAAGGTCTTTTGCTGATTTTGTGTATGCAGCAGGGTCTGCCCATGTTTTGATTGGTTGAAGCACTTCATCAGGAACACCAGGAACATGAACCGGAATGTTCAAGCCGAAGATATCATCTTGAACGGTTTCAATGTTGGCTAATTCACCTTCAAGTGCTGCTTGGATCATGGCACGAGTATAAGCAAGCTTCATACGGCTTCCAGTTCCATAAGCTCCGCCAGTCCATCCTGTGTTAACCAGGTATACTTTTGCGTCATGCTCGTCGATTTTTTCTCCAAGCATTTCAGCATAGCGTGTAGCAGGAAGTGGTAGGAAAGGTGAACCGAAGCATGTAGAGAATGTTGCTTCAGGAGACGTCACACCTCTTTCTGTACCTGCCAATTTGCTTGTGTATCCGCTCAAGAAGTGGAACATGGCTTGTTCTTTAGAAAGTTTGCTGATTGGAGGCAGTACGCCAGAAGCATCAGCCGTTAAGAAAATGATTGTATTCGGGTGTCCCGCAATACTTGGATTCACGATGTTATCGATCGCTTGCATTTGGTATGCAGCACGGGTGTTTTCCGTTAATGAGCTGTCATCGTAGTCCGCCACGCGTGTTTCGGGATCTACCACGACATTTTCCAATACGGCGCCGAAACGGATGGCGTCGAAGATCTGTGGTTCTTTTTCACGTGAAAGGTTGATGGTTTTTGCATAGCATCCGCCTTCGATGTTGAATACACCATTAGAAGACCAGCCGTGTTCGTCATCACCAATCAGTTTACGGTTCGTGTCGGCAGATAAAGTCGTTTTACCAGTACCGGACAATCCGAAGAATAAAGCGACATCGCCTTCACGACCTACGTTTGCCGAACAATGCATCGGAAGGATTTCTTCTTCCGGAAGTAGGTAGTTCATGATTGAGAAAATCGATTTCTTCATTTCACCTGCGTATTCAGTTCCACCGATTAGGATAGTACGGCGTTCGAATGATACCATGATGAACGTTTCGGATTGCGTTCCATCAACTGCTGGATCCGCTTTGAAATTAGGTGCGGAAAGGATGGTGAATTCTGCTTCGTGCCCTCTTAGTTCTTCCTCATTCGGACGGATGAACAATGTATGAGCAAAAAGGTTGTGCCAAGCATATTCATTAACCACTCGGATAGGAAGGCGTGATGATTCGTCTGCTCCAGCAAAACCTTTGAAGACAAAGACTTCTTCTTTTGTCTTTAAGTAATCCACTACTTTACTATATAGTTTATTGAATACTTCCTCGGAAATGGGTTGGTTCACTGGGCCCCAGTCAATTTTGTCCTTTACAGAAGCTTCTTCCACAATATATTTATCTTTAGGTGAACGGCCCGTGTATTTGCCCGTTTCAGCTTTTACTGCGCCGGTTGAAGTTAAAACGCCTTCATTTCTGCTTAATACTTTTTCCACTAATTGAGGAACTGAGAGTTGAGTTTGCACATTATTTCCTGCTAATAATTGGTGTAACTCATTAACGTCAACAGAATTCATATATGAGATACCTTCCTTTGTTTAAGTTTTTATAATACAATTAGTATAACACATTGGATTAAATAGTCTATACTATTTAACTTTTTTTGTGAATGAAAATGGAATAGTCACATTAATCAATTATCTCACTTCGAGTGTAACCTTATGTATAGTGCGGGCATATACTTGCAGTGAGTCATCCTGGATGGATGTTTTTGAATCTGGTTGATTCGGGAGACGATCTGGATGAAGTGAATCTAGGATGTGAAAAACGATTGCTGCCACAAGTCTTTGTGAAGTCCCGTTTTAGGATTAGTGTACCTTTTCATTTATAATAGGAAGAAAAGAAGTGAACAACCATTTATGTATTTGAAAAAGGGATGAATATGGGGTTCGGATGGTATGTTCATTTTGTCTGATTTATCCATTGTAAGTCAATGGTCTTATCTTCTTAGTTTACACTCTTTAAGAATACTATTTATATTCCGGCTGTGCCAGATAAAAAGTTTTTTTATTTTTCATTGGGGAAAAATGTTCTATTTAGAAAAACATTGACAAATTCAGACTAAATACGATAGTATCTTAAATTGTACGGATTCTCTTATCCCGAGTTGGTGGAGGGACAGGCCCTTTGAAACCCAGCAACCTGCCATATTGAACTTGACTCCAAGGTCAATCGCCGAAAATAAAGCGATGAACCTTCAAGGAATAGTGGTGATGGTGCTAACCTGAGCAAGGTAAAAAACCCTTGAACGATAAGAGTGAAAGGATAGATGATAGAATTTTTAAACCTTTCCTCATTTGCCAGGGAAGGTTTTTGTGTTTTTATTCATTAATTCTGTGTCTATGATTGAAACTAATAAGGGAAACGAGTTCCGTAAAAGATCAGGCTCATGCCTACAACATACTAACTTCCAAGGAGGAAATAAGATGTCAAAGAAACGTCTATTTACTTCTGAATCTGTGACAGAAGGCCATCCGGATAAAATTTGTGATCAGATTTCAGATTCCATTTTAGATGCAATCCTAGCTAAGGATGCAAATGCGCGCGTTGCGTGTGAAACAAGTGTAACGACAGGTCTTGTACTTGTTGCTGGAGAAATTACAACATCTGCTTACGTGGATATCTCACGCATTGTCCGCGATACGATTGCAGGTATCGGGTACACTCGTGCGAAATATGGTTTCGATGCCGAGACTTGTGCCGTGCTAAGCTCGATCGATGAGCAGTCTGCTGATATTGCAGCGGGTGTTGATAAAGCATTGGAAGCACGTGAAGGTACGATGTCCGATGAGGAAATCGATGCTATCGGTGCAGGGGACCAAGGTCTTATGTTCGGATTCGCGTGCAATGAAACGGAAGAGCTTATGCCACTTCCCATTTCATTGGCTCATAAGCTATCATTTCGTCTTTCTCAAGTTCGTAAAGATGGCACGCTAAGTTATTTACGTCCTGATGGAAAAACGCAAGTAACGGTTGAATATGATGAAAATAACCTACCTGTACGTGTAGACACAATCGTCATCTCCACACAACATGATCCTGAAGTGACACTTGAACAAATTCAAGCCGACTTAAAAGAACATGTGATTAATGCGGTCGTACCGGCTGACTTAATCAATGAAGATACAAAATACTTCATCAACCCGACTGGCCGTTTTGTAATCGGCGGACCTCAAGGGGATGCTGGTCTTACTGGCCGTAAAATCATCGTTGATACGTACGGCGGATACGCTCGTCACGGCGGCGGTGCTTTCTCTGGTAAAGATGCAACAAAAGTGGACCGTTCTGCTGCATATGCCGCTCGTTACGTTGCGAAGAACATCGTAGCTGCTGGCCTGGCTGACAAAGCGGAAGTGCAATTGGCCTACGCAATCGGCGTGGCTAAGCCTGTATCCATCTCAATCGATACATTTGGAACGGGAACAGTAAGTGAAGAGGTGCTAGTGGAATTGGTAGAGGCGAATTTCGACCTACGTCCAGCTGGTATCATCAAGATGCTTGACCTACGTCGCCCAATCTACAAGCAAACAGCTGCATATGGTCACTTCGGCCGTACAGATGTTGATTTGCCTTGGGAGCGTACGGATAAAGCAGAAGCTTTAAAAACACAAGCTAAAGCGTAAATCATATGAGAAAAGGTGCCTTGCTTTAATGCAAGGCACCTTTTTTGATGGGCAAAAATAGGATTAAATATGGCTTCCTAGGGAATAATTCAAGGAATCCTATTTTTAGCTAAGCGTTTTTTTGTAATCATACGATTGGTGTTACTTTATTCGGTCAGCCTGTTTATAGAGTTGTCCTTTTTCAGCATATTCCCGGACAATGCGATCCATATCCTGGCGATCTTCCTCATTAATTTCACGAACGACTTTGGCCGGCCTTCCAAAGGCTAAGGTGTTCGGCGGGATAACCTTTCCTTGGGGGACAAGGCTCCCTGCGCCGATGAAGGCACCTTCACCGATTTCCGCTCCATCAAGGATGATCGAACCCATGCCGATGAGGGCTCTCTTTCGAATTTTGCAGCTATGTAGAATGACTTGGTGGCCAATGGTCACTTCATCTTCGATTATCAGTGGGTTATTGGGACTTTGATGAAGTACGCTGTTATCTTGTACGCTTACTCTTTTCCCGATGATGGTGGGTGCCACATCGCCGCGAATGACGGTATTGAACCAGATCGTTGATTCATCACCGATTTTGACATCGCCTGTCACGACGGCATTTTCAGCAAGATAGGCGCTTTCGGAAATTTCTGGTTCCATGCCCTTGAATGGATAAATAATCAATTTTCATCATTTCCTTTCCGAAGTGGATAATTTTGCTGTATTATTTTAATATACCGTATCAAAATAGCCTTGGCTACTATTTGATTGAGCACAATTAATTAGGTTTCGTTTTTGTCGAAAACCGAAAATGTGGTTATAATTTACCATATAGATTATTTTTCATTCTGCATGGAACGTTTACAACTAGAGAAAAGTGAAAGGGGGATTTCGAATGTGGAAATGGGAGACGGACGGAGATGCAAAAGGCGTCATCGTCATTATTCATGGGGCAATGGAGCATCATGGCCGTTACAAGTGGTTAACACAAATGTGGCTTTCAGCCGGATACCATGTCGTCATGGGCGACCTACCCGGGCAGGGAATGACGACACGCGCCTTCCGGGGGCATATCGATTCCTTTGACGAATATTTAGAAGAAGTAAAAAGCTGGATTGAAGATGCATACGATTATTCCCTTCCTGTCTTTTTATTAGGACATAGCATGGGTGGGTTGATTGCGATCCGCCTGCTTCAGGAGGAAGAATGGGACATCGCGGGGGTCATTTTATCATCGCCATGCCTCGGTCTGATGACGCATCCTCCCAAATACTTAACCGCCATTTCACACGGCATGAATATCGTGATGCCAAAATTCCGGGTGGATTCTGGGTTAACTCCCCAAATGGCGACGAGGAATTCGGAAATCCGTGAATCGGATACGAACGATACATTGTACATTACCAAGGTTTCCGTTCGCTGGTATCGGGAGCTTGTACAGGCAATGAAGGATGCTTTTGAAGAGATTCCGGAGTTTCAGGACGTGCCTTTACTGATGATGCAGGGCGGAGATGACAAGGTCGTCAACAAAAAGGCGGTCCGGGAGTGGTTCAACTATAACTTGGCCAGCGAAAAGCAATACAAGGAATGGCCGAAACTATATCATGAAATTTTCAATGAACCGGAGCGGGATGACGTATTTCAATATGCACTGAGTTTCGTTGAAAACCGGTTGAAGATATTGGGCTATGTCGTTTAAATAAGAAAAAAGCTGCTGAGAAACTTCAGCAGCTTTTGTTTTAGAGGAATTTGTCAAAGGCATGTTCGAACGGCTTCAATTCTTCCATCGTGTTCTTATCTTCGGTCAATGCATTCAGGCTGGTGACGAATTGGCCATATGATTCACTTGTATCCGGTTTGATTTTCACAGTCAATAAATCTGCCCTGCCAGTAACGAAGTCGATAAATGTTCCATGTTTCTGCACCCATTTTTTTCTCATTATAATGGGTAAAAGTTTAAAAATACAAAATAAACGGTCGGATTTACAAAAACACCACCGTTTATTGAACGGTGGTGGGAGTTCTACCTTTTTTCTATCGCAATGAGGAACGGAGGAGAATGAACTTGGTTGATGAAGTCGTATTTCAGGACATGGGCTTTTTGTTGAGACAGGTTCTGTACATAGTGCATCAACGCATCCCGTTCCGTTTCTCCTCCTGGATGGCCGTGATAGATGACGAGGACGATGATGCCCTCTGGCGCCATCATGTCGAACAGTTTTTCCAGAGAAGCGATTGTCGTATCGGCTTGCGTGATGATCGATTTATCGCCTCCAGGTAGATAGCCAAGGTTGTAGATGGCCCCGGTGATCTTTCCCGCATGTTCCCCGGTGATATACGTATCAAGCTGTTCATGTCCATCGTGGACGAGGGTGCAACGCTTTTGTAAATGTTCCGTTTCCAATTTATTCGCGGTAGTGTGAATGGCTTGCTCTTGAATGTCAAAACTATAGACATGACCGGTTTCGCCGACCAATTGGGCGAGAAAAACGGTATCATGGCCGTTGCCCATCGTTCCATCAACGGCGATGTCCCCTTGTTGAACGGCTCTCTCAAGAAGTAGCTTCGCAAAATCCAAAACGCGATTCAGCTTCATGGTGATGGGACCTCCTCTGATTGATAATGTTTTCCCTGCCAGCTATTGCGGCGTTTCAGTTCGGCATCGATGGCGTTCAGGACATCCCATTTATTGACGCTCCACATCGGCCCGATCATCAAGTCTATGGGGCCATCGCCGGTAATGCGGTGGACGATCATTTCTGGGGGAATGACTTCCAACTGATCGCATACGAGATTTACATAATCGTCCCGTTCAAGAAATTCAAGCATTCCTTTTTCATATTGCTTGACCATCGGCGTTCCTTTCAAAAGGTGAAGCAGGTGGATCTTGATTCCCTGGACATCCAGTTTAGCGACTTCACGTGCGGTCTCCATCATCATTGCATAATCTTCGTTAGGCAAGCCATTGATGATGTGGGTACAGACCCGGATCCCGTGTTTACGCAGTTTATCGACGCCTTCCTTGTAGCAAGCATAGTCGTGGGCCCGGTTGATCAAGTTCCCCGTTTCATCATGGACCGTCTGCAGGCCAAGCTCGACCCAAAGATAGGTACGTTGATTCAGTTCGGCTAGATAGTCGACTACATCATCAGGCAGGCAGTCCGGGCGTGTCGCGATGGAAAGCCCGACCACTCCATCCTGAGTGAGGACGCTTTCGTACTTTTCACGAAGCTCTGCGACAGGGGCGTGCGTGTTCGTGAACGCTTGGAAATAGGCCATATACTTGCCGTCTTTCCATTTGTGGTGCATTTTTTCACTGACTTTCTTAAATTGGACATCAAGCGGTTCGACGCGATCGCCTGCAAAATCCCCCGATCCTGCGGCACTGCAGAAGGTGCAGCCGCCATGTGCGACTGTGCCATCACGGTTCGGACAGTCGAAACCGCCGTCAAGCGCAACTTTGAAAACTTTATGGCCAAAGTGATGGCGTAAATGGTAATTCCAAGTATGATATCGTTTGTTATCCGTTGCATATATAAACGGGTTTGCTTGATCCATATCAGCAACCTCCTACGTGTAATAAAGCGCAACCTATATTATACAACATTCCGGAGAATAGGTCTTTTTCTTAAAAAAGAAGCGTATAATGTATCTTGAAGGTTAATTTTAGATAGTTAAACAGGTGTGTTCGTTTATCTAAATTGAGTCGGGAGCTGATGAATATGACCGTTCAAGTAGAAGAAGTCATAAATCAAATGAAAAAGAAATTAGCAGAAAATAACCAGGTGCTAGAAGTCAATGATGACGGGACTGTGTTCAATGCAACGTGTACCTTCAATTCTCCTGCCTCGGACGAACAAATCCTCGCTTTTGAGGAAAAGACCGGTTTGCTGCTGCCAGATGAATATAAAGCATTTTTGAAGATAACGAATGGCTGCCGCCTGTTCGATCATGTTGAATCCGGGGGCGAAAATGATCTATACAGCCTCGAGGATATCATAAATTACACGTATGAAGAAGATTATGAAGGCTGTTATAAGGTGGCCTGCATTTATCAAGATAATATCGTGATCCATGGAAATGACGTGGCCAAAGGCAAGCAGGATTATATCATGGTAAAAGGTCATATCGATGATTTCGATGAAAGCAAGCCGCTTCATATGGGTTTCGCGGAGTGGCTGGAGCAATTCATTTCCCATCAAGGGGTAAAGTTCTGGGATAAGTGAAAAAAAATGATAATCCTCCCGTTCTTAGTTCAAACTAATTGTGATGATGTAATGTCATCCAAATGAACGTGAAGGAGAGGGTTTGAAATGGCAACAAGACAATCCGTTGGTCAGTTATTGGAGCAATGCGAAGGGGCTCTCCGATTTGCAGATTATGAATATAACGAAGCATCAAGGCTGGGCCATTACAGTGATGAGGAATTCCAGAAGTCACAGCTTTATATCGAAGAGGCTTTGACGAACTTGGACAAAATGTATGGAAGTGCGGATGCCCAGCAACGGGATATGCTTCAAAGGATGCAACAGCAATTGAATGATATAAAGAATGATATGATTTTATTGCGTCATTAAAGGTGTATGTGGGGGCTATGGAAGCATAGCTCCCTTTTCCAATGTGCACGATTTTGAATGGTGATGCATATATAATGAAAAACCTGGAGATAATGTTGGTGACCGGCTATTGCAATTGTCGGTAAAATTGACTAGAATGAAATAAAATCAAATATTCTTATAAAGACTATGAAGAGAAGTAGTAGCAATTAGAACCAGTTTAGAGAGTTGACGGATGGTGCAAGTCAACCTGGATTGATTGTGAACTCGTCTTGGAGTCACAGGTGTGAAGCGATAGTAATGCCTGGCGTCCAATCCACGTTACGGAACTTTTAAGCTGGGCGATTGTTTGTTGTCGCCAATGTGGGTGGTACCGCGGGAAGATATACATAATCCTCTCGTCCCAATTTGGGATGAGGGGTTTTTTATTGTTTTTTTTATACGGAAAATAGGAGGAAGTCTAATGAGTTTTGAACATAGAAGCATAGAAACGAAATGGCAGCAATATTGGGAAGCGAACAAAACGTTTAAAACGGGAGAAGATAGCGGCAAACGTAAATTCTACGCGCTGGATATGTTCCCCTATCCATCTGGAGCGGGTCTTCACGTTGGACATCCGGAAGGTTACACGGCGAGTGATATTCTGGCACGGATGAAACGGGCGCAAGGGTACAATGTGCTCCATCCAATCGGCTGGGATGCATTCGGTCTTCCGGCAGAGCAGTACGCAATCGATACGGGGAATGACCCGGCTGAATTCACGGAACACAATATCAACACGTTCCGTCGCCAAATCAAGGCGCTTGGTTTCTCTTATGACTGGGATCGTGAAATCAATACGACGGATCCGGAATATTATAAATGGACACAATGGATTTTCTTGAAATTATACGAAAAAGGCCTTGCCTATATCGATGAAGTCGCTGTGAACTGGTGCCCGGCACTTGGTACGGTTTTAGCGAATGAAGAAGTCATCGATGGGAAAAGTGAACGTGGCGGACACCCGGTCGAACGCCGTCCAATGAAGCAGTGGATGTTGCGCATCACGGCTTATGCCGACCGTCTGATCGACGATTTGGATGATGTGGATTGGCCAGAAAACATCAAGGATATGCAACGTAACTGGATCGGCCGTTCTGAAGGGGCTGAAGTGACGTTCACGATCGATGGATTCGATGAATCATTCACGGTGTTCACGACACGTCCGGATACATTATTCGGTGCAAGCTATGCGGTTCTTGCTCCAGAACATCCTTTCGTGGATAAGATCACGACATCCGAACAACGTGCTGCCGTTGACGCTTATTTAGACGAAGTGAAACATAAAAGTGACCTGGAAAGAACGGACCTTGCAAAAGATAAATCAGGCGTGTTCACGGGTGCTTATGCAATCAATCCGGTCAATGGCGAAAAGATGCCGATCTGGATTGCCGATTACGTATTGATCAGCTATGGAACGGGTGCAATCATGGCGGTTCCTGCTCATGATGAACGTGATTATGAATTCGCAGTCAAATTCGACTTGCCAATCAAAGAAGTCGTAGCTGGTGGAGATGTGACGAATGAAGCCTACACGGGCGACGGACTTCATGTGAACTCCGGATTCCTGGATGGAATGAATAAAGAAGAAGGCATCACGGCCATGATTAAATGGTTGGAAGAAAAAGCAATCGGTACGAAAAAAATCACGTACCGCCTTCGCGACTGGTTGTTCAGCCGCCAACGTTACTGGGGTGAGCCAATTCCAATCATCCATTGGGAAGATGGCACCATGTCAGCACTTAAGGAAGAAGAGCTTCCATTACTTCTACCTAAGGCAACGGACATCAAGCCTTCAGGAACGGGTGAATCACCACTTGCGAACATCACGGATTGGGTGAATGTAGTTGACGAAAACGGACGTAAAGGCCGTCGTGAGACAAATACCATGCCACAATGGGCAGGTAGTAGCTGGTACTTCCTTCGTTATATCGATCCGGACAATACGGAAGCTCTTGCCGATCCGGAAAAATTGAAAGAATGGATGCCGGTCGACATTTATATCGGTGGTGCCGAGCATGCCGTGCTTCACTTATTGTACGCGCGCTTCTGGCATAAATTCTTGTATGACATCGGTGTCGTACCAACGAAAGAACCGTTCCAAAACTTATTCAACCAAGGGATGATCCTTGGCGAGAACAATGAAAAAATGAGTAAATCAAAAGGGAATGTCGTGAACCCTGATGACATCGTGGAAAGCCATGGTGCGGATACGCTTCGCATGTACGAAATGTTCATGGGGCCATTGGATGCATCCATTGCCTGGTCGACAAACGGATTGGACGGTTCACGCCGATTCCTGGATCGCGTCTGGCGCTTACTTGTCAATGAAGACGGTACGATGACGGATAAATTGGTCGAAACGGACGACAGTGGCAAGCTTGAAAAAGTGTATCACCAAACTGTCAAAAAAGTGACCGAGAACTATGAAGAATTGAAATTCAATACGGCGATTTCACAGCTGATGGTATTCATCAACGATGCCTACAAAGCGGAAGCACTTCCGAAAGAATATATCGAAGGCTTCGTGAAATTGTTAGCACCGGCTGCACCACATATCTCAGAAGAACTTTGGTCTAAACTGGGTCATTCTGAAAGTATCGCTTACGGAACATGGCCTGCGTTCGACGAAGCGAAGCTCGTCGATAACGAAGTGGAGATCGTCATTCAAATCAACGGAAAAGTCAAAGCCAAACTTATGGTGCCGACTGATACGACAAAAGAAAAACTCGAAGAAATCGCGATGGGCGAAGACGCCATCAAAGAACAGATTGATGGTAAAACCATCCGCAAAGTCATTGCCGTACCTGGCAAATTAGTCAACATCGTCGCAAACTAACAATCAAAAGAGCTGCCCCGCATATTGGCCGGGGCAGCTCTTTTTTTGTTGCCCTGGAAAGGGACATTCGTCGATTTATAAATACTAGGACCATATCATGATATGTATTTTTATGGTAATATGTAATGAAAAACCAAGGAGCAACCATAACTATGGAAAAAG
This sequence comes from Peribacillus suis, assembly GCF_059384845.1. Classification (NCBI taxonomy): domain Bacteria; kingdom Bacillati; phylum Bacillota; class Bacilli; order Caryophanales; family Bacillaceae; genus Peribacillus; species Peribacillus suis. Next base: position 3,564,205 of record NZ_CM182019.1, on the reverse strand, counting down.
TTCATGACGTGGAGTTAAAACATTTTTCGAATGAATATTTGGACGTATTACATTCCTTTGAACTTCCTGAAGAACAAGGGCAGTTCACAGCATTACCAAGCAAGATTTTAGAGGTGAAAGAAGGACAACATCGTATTGTTATTTTATGTGAGGATGAGCCTGTAGGCTTCTTTCTATTACATTCAACGGAACGCGTTAAGGTGTACTCGGATAATCCGAAAGCGATGCTCTTAACGGCATTATCTATTAACCATGCAAAGCAAGGAAATGGTTATGCTAAACAAGCGATGCTCTTACTAAGTGATTTCGTTAAATCAGAATTTCCGTACTGTGATGAAATCGTTTTAGTTGTTAATCATAAAAATGTCCCTGCTCAGCGACTGTATGCAAAAGTAGGTTTTACTGATACAGGTAAAAGAAAAATCGGTCCGATTGGTGAACAGTTTGTCATGCATTTGTCGGTGAAGAATACATAACTCTTCAAACTTTCGGAAGCTAACCTGTAATAGAAAGATAGCATGAATAAATCATAGAGTGTTTTAATTTGAAAAAAAGGATCTTCGCTGAAGATTCTTTTTTTTGCCGATGATAGTTGATTATGTACCTAAGAACAAGGCTTCCCAAAACGCAGATGAAGAAAGTGGAAGAACCAAGATTCGAGATTCGGACACATATGGGTGATATGGTCGGAACCCTAAGTGAATGTGGAAGAAATAGAAGGAAAACCGGTTCTTATAAAAAGGAAAATATCTTGAATCAAAGATACGTATTAGTGCCAAATGCCTGTTTATTCCTTGGAGTCTAGCATTCTAAGGTTATTGCCAAAAAAATGGTTGATAATATTTAACAGTGTGATAATTTGGTATAGTAGAGCATTTTTAGCAATTTTAGGAGGGTAACTATTGAACGTTAAAAGAGTAAGGCAGTTTATGGTAAGTGTACTCATATTTTCACTTGTTTTTGGGATGTTGATTCCGCAAAGATCCCAGGCTGCGACAGATTCATCAAAAATCACACAAGCAACTTCCATTAAAAGTGGGGAAACGGTTGAAGGAAATTTTGACAAGCCTGAGACCCATTGGCTCCAGATCACCCCAACGAAAGATGACACGAGTCAGTTTTCCCATGTTGAGTTCGATGTAGAATCGGACGATTATCTTACTATTTCAGTCTATCCCACTTTAGAAAAAGCGGAGAAAGATGAAACGTATGATAGCTACCGGGCAACTAGTGGTCCTGAAGAAAAGGCCGTCATCGACTTCCCGTTCGGTTGGGAAGGAAGCTATTATGTGAAAATAGAGTATTTCGGTGAAGTGGATGAAGAGGGTCTATCCTTGCCCGAGTCGGAGAATAAGACGACTTACAAAATACATGCACAATCCGTAAAATTGCCTCCTTCCGCAACTTCTGCTGAACTGGGATTGGATTCATGTCCAGTGGAGTTAAGTGCTGTAGGAAAGTCCACGGGTAAAAACCTATTAAGTGAAATTCGCAAGTTCAGAGACGGAGTCCTTTCCAAGTCAGAGGAAGGACGCGCCCTATCTTCCTTGTACTATAAAGCCGGACCATTCCTGGTCCTTGATATGGCAGGAAGCAAGAGTAAACGAGACGATGTATACAACAATCTAGTAATCCTTCAACCTCTTATTGCAGACCTTAATGAAAATGGGGAAAGCAGTACAGCCGTCATTTCAAACAAACAGCAACAGGCGATTAAAGAATTGTTCGATGTGACGGTCGATGCGGTTCCCGCTTCACTGAAAAAAGAAATGAACGGCATTGCGGATAAAATCGGCATGAACCATCTCGCAGGCGAGCGTGTTGTCGATATTGCAAGCAAAGCGGGTTATAAGCTACCGGCTTCCAAAAGCATCACGAGCAAGTATATCGTCAAGATGAAGCCGGGTAAAAAACTGACTTCGGTTCAAACCAAGGTACAAAGCTATGGAACGTTCTCGACCTTCAAAAAACAAGATGTCATCCTCGATGATACATATGTGGTGGAGCTAAAGGGAACGGGCAAGATGAGTGCAGCAGCCCTTACACAGGTTGAAAACCTCTCGGATGTAGAGTATATCGAGCCGGTTAAACCGTATAAAGCCCTTTCAAATGACATTCAATCCCCATATCAATGGTCCTTGAACAATGAGGGGCGTGAAGTAAGTAAAAAAGGCGCTGACATTCATAATGATGAATTGCAGAAACTTATAAAAAGTCGCAATCTGAAAGAGACATTGGTTGCGGTAATCGATACAGGTGTCGATCATACGCTAGCGGACCTGAAAGGCAAAGTCCTTATTGACCAAGGTAAGAACTTCATCGACCAAAAAGTGGACGCAATCGATGATAATGGACATGGTACACATGTTTCAGGCATCATCGCTGCCCAGTCGAATAATGGATATTCCATGGAGGGAATCAATCCATTGGCCAAAATCCTACCTGTCAAGGTCCTTGATTCTTCAGGGGCAGGCGACACGGAAAAAATTGCAGCGGGAATCATTTATGCGGCAGATAAGGGAGCCAAGGTCATTAACTTAAGTTTAGGCGGTACCTATAGCCGGACCATCGAGCACGCCCTGAAATATGCAGCATCCAAAGGCGTCGTGATCGTTGCGGCAAGCGGGAATGAAGCCAGCATGCTTTCTTACCCGGCTTCCTCTAAATATGTGATATCCGTCGGGGCAACCAATGCCTATGATATCGTTTCGGATTATTCCAACTTTGGCCCGACACTTGATTTGGTGGCACCTGGAACAGGGATTCCAAGTCTTGTGCCAAACGGAAATGTCACGTTTATGGATGGGACATCGATGGCAACGCCACATGTCGCAGCAGTTACCGCGTTATTACTTTCCGGTAATCCGGGATTGAAAACCAATGACGTACGCACCATCCTTCATGAAACAACCGATTACATTGCCTTTAAGGAAGAAGACAATGAAGGAATGTATGAAGATTATGATGAGGAAGGAGAGCCGATAGCACCAGCGGTCGACAGAGATTATGTGTCAGGGTTCGGAAGGCTGAATGGCTTTAGTGCCCTTAGTAAAGTGGATCTGAAAGCTGCAGTGAACCCCATCCTTGATAATCAAACGAAACTGACAGGAACGGCTATAAAAGGTTCAAAAGTGGAAGTGAAAAACGGAAGCAAGACAATTGGAACGGCAGTGACTTCAGCCAAAGGTACGTTCAGTGTTGCCATTCCAGCTCAAAAGGCCGATCAACGCCTTAGCGTGAATATCTCTGATTCCACTAAGTCAGCGGTGGCTTCCATTAAAGTGTTTGTGAAGAAGGGGGAAGCTCCTAAAGCACCTACTGTGAAGGCTGTAAGTGACAAAGATACGTATGTAACGGGAAAAGCAACGGCGGGAATCACGATTTCCATCAAGAATAGCGCCAAAAAAGTAATTGGCAAGGGCAACACAGACAGTAAAGGGAATTACAAAGTAAAAATCAGCAAACAAAAAGCAGGCACAAAACTTTCCATCACAGCTACAGACGCGGCGAAACGGGTAAGTAAAGCGAAAAATGTGACTGTGTTGGATAAAACGGCGCCAAGTGCACCAAAAGTCGATAAAGTAACGGACAAATCAAAAAAAGTAACCGGTAAAGCGGAAGCGGGATCGACCGTTACTGTCAAGTACAAAGATAAGAAGCTAGGATCGGCCAAAGCTGATAAAAAAGGGAAATTCACCGTGAAAATCAGCAAGAAAAAAGCAGGATCGACGTTGTCCGTAACAGCAAAAGATAAAGCGGGCAATACAGGCAAAGCGAAGAAAGTGACTGTCAAGAAATATAAAAAGTAACGCATGAAGCGGAAACGGCACTCCCCTAATAGGGATGTGCCGTTTTTTGTCATGGTCTATCGGTCTACTATAAATGGTTGGAAAACACATATAGAAAATAGTTCCCATGATAAAAAGGTAAGCGGTGGGATCGATTTCCACTTACCTTTTTTCGTTCATAATTGGGACAAAGCTTTTTTGGCCGTCTTCACGTCGTTTTGGAGAAGCTGGTTGAAATCATAAGCTGGATAGAGATCTCTTTCATATAGATAGTTGAAAATCCTTGCGTGATTATCGATGGCCCCATTTAATTGCTTTTTAAAGACCTTCCGTAGGGAAGGGGTGGCCGTTTCAGTTATGGCAGTCGCATAATTTCTGATGGAGGATTTGGCCAGCCCGAGTAAATCCCCGGCAGCCATTGCCGATGCATCATCTCTTATTTCATCCCCCTGCAGTATTTCTCCCATGCGATCTTCCTCATCCCGATTGGCATCAGGTGTCAACGGATAAAATTGCAACAGCTCCATGAGGTTTTGCGTTAGCGAATGGATCATGTTTTTGTAGTGTGTTTTTAAAACCGGGTCTTTTATTTCTGGATAGGCTTTTTTTAGCTTCATAAGGGCATTGGACTGTGATGCTACCAATTCATGAAGCTCAAGTGTTTCATGCCAAGCAAGATGTGAATGTGTGGGTGTCATGTTAATACCTCCTGAACATATTGTCTCGATACAGTATTCAAGAGGTGGGCATTTCGGAAGTTATCCCATTATTGAGAAAATATTATTGGTATTGCTCCAGCCTTGCAAAGAATTTCTTAACAAACTCGTAAAATACCTTTTCTGATGGGGCAAGCTCTCGATTCCTTGGAGAGATGATACCGACTGTCCGTTTGACAGAAGGCGTTTCAATGGGAATCTTGACGGTCATCCTCGGCACGATTTCATAGAAGGTGCTGTCAGGCAAGAGGCTGACCCCGATTCCAGCGGACACAAGCCCTTTTATGGAATCCATGTCTTCCCCTTCCGAAGCGATGTTCGGTGTGAAGCCGGCCTGCTTACAAGCCTCGATGGCCAGGGTGTTCAAGACGTAACCTTTGGGGAACAGCACAAAAGGATCATTCCTCAGGTCGCTTAGGCGCAGGCTCTTTCTTTCAGCCAGCGGATGGGTGATGGGAAGTAGGGCGGACACGTTTTCGGTGAATAAGATATGGCCGTCGATATCGGGATCTTTTGTAGGGACCGGTCCCAGGAAGGCCAAGCCGATTTCCCGGTTTTTCACGGCGTCCATTAAGTAGGAGTAGGAGCCTTGTTTCAAATGAAATGAGATGTTCGGCTGTTCATCTTTAAAAGCGGAAATGACAGTCGGCAATAAATAGGTGGAGAGGCTTGTCGGAAACCCGATTTTGATCATCCCATGTTCCGGATCCAGGAATTCCTCGATTTGATATTTGGCATATTCAATGGACTTTATCGCCGTTTTGGCATGAACCAAAAATATTCGTCCAATCGGTGTTAGTTGAATGTTCCGGCCGATTTTCTCGAATAACAAGACGCCGAGTTCTTCTTCCAGTCTAGCAATCTGGCGGCTGATGGCCGATTGGGCAATATGTAGGTGTTCGGCGGCTTCAGAGACGTGTTCCCTCTCCGCAACCTCGACGAAATAACGCAATTGACGTAGTTCCATTTACTCATCTCCTTCCATCTATCTCAAAGTGAGATAGATTTTGGCTTAATTATATATTGTTTATATTGATTTGAAAACCTAGAATAATATGTAAGTGACATAACGGTGTAAGAAATAAGAGGGGGGAAAACGTATGACATACAATCAAATACCAAAAGCACAAGGTCTTTACCGTCCGGAATTTGAACATGATGCATGTGGGATCGGTTTATACGCTCATTTAAAGGGGCTAGCTACACATGATATCGTCAAGCAAGGACTGCAGATGCTGTGCCAATTAGATCACCGCGGGGGACAAGGGAGCGATCCTCTAACAGGGGATGGGGCAGGATTGATGGTGCAAATTCCTGATAAGTATTTCAAGCTGACTTGCCCGGAAATGAATTTGCCGGCAAAGGGACGCTATGGTGTGGGCATGCTCTTTTTTTCCAACGATGATGCTGAACGGAATGAAATTGAGACTCGTCTGAATTCATTAATCGAACTAGAGGGTCAAACGCTTCTAGGCTGGAGAACGGTTCCTGTGGATGCAGGGAAATTAGGGGACGTCGGTAAGGAAACATGTCCGACAATCCGACAGGTGTTCATCGGGGCAAGTGATGACGTTACGGAAGACTTGGCTTTTGAGCGCAAATTATTCATCATCAGGAAACAGGCTGAAAACTGGGCGAGGGAACGGGGAAACCGTTTTTATTTTGCGAGTCTTTCAAGCGCGACGATCGTTTACAAGGGATTGCTGACGCCGGAACAAGTCGATGCTTTTTATCTTGATTTGCAGCATGAAGATTTTTTGTCCGCTTTCGCTTTAGTGCATTCCCGCTTTAGTACCAACACCTTCCCTAGCTGGGAACGGGCCCATCCAAACCGCTACTTGATCCATAATGGGGAGATCAATACGCTTCGGGGCAATGTCAACTGGATGAAAGCGCGTGAACAGCAGTTCGTTTCGGAAGCTTTCGGGGATGATTTACAAAAGGTCCTTCCTATCTTGGATACGGATGGAAGCGACTCATCCATTTTGGATAATGCCCTTGAATTCTTCGTGCTGGCAGGACGAAAACCGGCGCATGCCGCCATGATGCTGATTCCTGAACCATGGACGGAAAATCCGCATATGACCAAGGAAAAGAAAGCCTTTTACGAATACCACAGCATGTTGATGGAGCCTTGGGATGGTCCGACGGCAATCTCGTTCACGAATGGGAAACAAATCGGGGCGATCCTGGACCGTAATGGATTACGACCTGCCCGTTATTATGTGACCAAAGATGACTATATCATTTTCTCCTCGGAAGTCGGCGTAATCGAAGTCGAGCCGGAAAATGTATTATATAAAGAGCGTTTAAGCCCAGGCAGGATGCTTCTGCTTGATTTAGAGGAAGGGCGCATCATCTCGGATGAAGAAATCAAATCCGAAATGGCAAACGAACTACCGTATCAAAAGTGGCTGGACGAACAGATTGTGCAGTTGACGGACGAAGAACAGCCGGTCGATGTGGAACCAATATCCGATTTGGTTTTCCGTCAAAAAGCGTTCGGCTATACGTATGAAGACGTGCAAAAATATTTGTTGCCGGTCATTAAGGAAGGAAAAGATCCACTTGGCTCGATGGGGAACGATATTCCGTTGGCGGTATTGGCGGATGGCCCGCAATCGCTTTTCAATTACTTCAAGCAATCCTTTGCCCAGGTGACCAACCCACCAATCGATTCGCTGCGTGAACAAATAGTTACGTCAACGATGACGTTTCTGGGGGCAGAAGGCGACTTACTGAACCCGAATGAAAGGAACAGCCATCGCATTCAATTGGATACACCGGTATTGACGCCAGGACAAATGAAGCAGCTAAAAGAAAATACCTATCCGGAGTTCAAAAGCAGGGTCATCGAGACTTTATTTTCTGAAGATTTGGAACTTGAGTTGGATCGTATATGCCGGGAAGCGGAACAGGCGATAACGGAAGGCGCCAGCCTCCTGATTTTATCCGATAAAAATATGACCGAAGACCGTGCTGCGATTCCTCCATTATTGGCGGCCAGTGCCCTTCACCAAGAGCTTATTCGTCATGGGAACCGGACGAAGGTCAGCATCATCGTCGAAACCGGAGAAGCACGGGAAGTCCATCACTTCGCCGCTTTGATTGGATATGGGGTGGATGCCATCTATCCGTATCTTGCTTTTGAAACGTATAAGCAGGCAGTCGCAGACGGCAGTCTAACAATCAGCTACGAGAAAACGGTTCGCAAATATGTGAAAGCCGTGACGGAAGGCATCGTCAAGATCATGTCGAAGATGGGAATTTCCACGGTCCAAAGTTACCGTGGTGCCCAAATTTTCGAAGCGGTCGGAATTAGTGCGAATGTGATTGAACGCTATTTCAGTGGTACAGCGTCACAGCTTAGTGGGATTGAATTGGAGACCATTGCGGAAGAAGCATGGATCCGTCACCAACGTGCCGTCGCCGATCTTTCCAATCAGACGCTTGAAGCGGGCAGTGATTTTCAATATCGGGCAAATGGTCAGCATCATGCGTTCAACCCGAAAACGATTCATACGCTGCAATGGGCGTGCCGAAAAGGTGATTACAGCCTATTTAAGCAATATTCCCAGTTGGCGAATGAAGAGCGCCTCGGATTTTTGCGGAATTTATTCTCATTCAATCAAAAGAACCAAAGTATCTCCATAGATGAAGTGGAATCCGTGGAATCCATCGTGCGCCGTTTCAAAACAGGGGCCATGTCATTTGGGTCGTTAAGTCAGGAAGCCCATGAAACATTGGCGATCGCGATGAACCGTTTAGGCGGAAAAAGTAATAGTGGAGAAGGCGGGGAACATCCGAATCGGTATGAAATCGATGAAAACGGCGATAGCCGCCGCAGTGGAATCAAGCAAATCGCATCCGGTCGTTTTGGTGTGAAAAGCCATTATCTCGTGAATGCCGATGAGCTTCAAATTAAGATGGCACAAGGAGCGAAACCGGGTGAAGGCGGGCAATTGCCTGGGAATAAGGTATACCCTTGGGTGGCAGAAGTGCGTGGATCCACGCCAGGCGTCGGCCTGATTTCACCACCGCCACATCATGATATTTATTCAATTGAAGATTTGGCGCAATTGATCCATGATTTGAAGAATGCCAATCGTGAGGCTAGGATCAGCGTCAAGCTGGTATCGAAAGCGGGAGTCGGTACGATTGCTGCGGGTGTCGCCAAAGGGGCTGCCGATGTGATTGTCATCAGCGGGTATGACGGTGGAACAGGTGCCTCGCCTAAAACGAGCATCAAGCATACTGGACTGCCGTGGGAGCTTGGTCTTGCCGAAGCCCATCAGACCTTGATGCTGAACGGTCTACGTAGTCGAGTCGTCCTTGAAACGGACGGAAAGCTGATGACTGGCCGTGACGTGGTCATGGCGGCGATACTTGGTGCCGAAGAGTTCGGTTTCGCAACCGCTCCACTCGTCGTGCTTGGTTGTGTGATGATGCGTGCGTGCCACTTGGATACATGTCCAGTAGGTGTAGCTACACAAAACCCTGAGCTACGGAGCAAATTTGCCGGAGATCCGGATCATGTCGTGAATTTCATGCGCTTCATTGCGGAGGAAGTTCGTGAAACGATGGCTGAACTAGGGTTCAAGACGGTTGACGAAATGGTAGGACGCACGGATGTTTTAGAGGTGAGTGAACGGGCCAAGGCCCATTGGAAAACGAAGCACCTGGACTTATCGACCCTTCTTTTCCAACCGAAAGGAATCCGTACGTTCCAGCATCCGCAAAACCATAAAATCGAGGAATCCTTGGATGTCAGGGAAATCCTCCCGGCCGTACAGCCTGCCCTTGAGGACCAAACCCAAGTGGATGTTAGTTTCCCAATCACAAACGTGAACCGCGTGGTTGGAACGATCGTCGGCAGTGAAGTTTCCAAACGCTATGGCGAGGAAGGGCTGCCGGAAGATACGATCACCCTTCGCTTCACGGGATCGGCCGGCCAAAGCTTCGGTGCCTTCATACCGAAGGGGATGTCGATGTATTTGACAGGTGATGTCAATGACTATATCGGTAAAGGATTATCCGGAGGGAAATTGGTCGTCACATCTCCACCTGGAAATCAGATGGAAGCGGGCGACAATGTGATTGCCGGGAATATTGCCCTATATGGTGCCACAAGTGGGGAAGCCTACATCAACGGACGTGCGGGTGAGCGTTTTGCGGTCCGGAATAGTGGCGTCCATGTCGTCGTCGAGGGAATTGGCGACCATGGTTGCGAGTATATGACAGGCGGACGTGTCGTGATTCTGGGGGATGTCGGGAAAAACTTTGCAGCCGGTATGTCAGGCGGTATTGCTTATGTACTTGCAGATGAAGTGGAAGCATTCAAAGCCTTGTGTAACCCGGAAATGATCGAATTCGAAACGCTAGATGACATAAAAGATGTTAACGAAGTAAAAGAATTGATCTCGAACCACCTGCATTATACAGAGAGTGCGAAAGCTTCCTATGTGCTGGAGAACTGGAACGATCTTGTGAACAGGTTCGTTAAAGTCATTCCGAAGGATTACAAGCGGATGATGAATAGCATCGAGGAACAAAAGCAAGCTGGCCTCTCGAAAGAAGAAGCTTTCATGAGTGCATTTCAGGCCAATGCGATCCAAGGAAAAAAATCCACGAAACAAGCTGTGATGCTGTAAGGAAGGGGAGAGTCAAATGGGAAAAGCAACAGGATTTATGGAATATCCGCGTGAAAAGCCAAGTGAACGGAATCCTCTAACCAGGTTAAGGGACTGGAGGGAATACTCCACTTCGTTCTCGGATGAAAAATTAAGCAGACAGGGAGCACGGTGCATGGACTGTGCTACCCCTTTCTGTCATGTGGGAATGGAATTGAACCGGGTCACAACGGGTTGTCCGATTAACAATCTGATCCCTGAGTGGAATGATTTAGTGTACCGTGGCAGATGGAAGGAAGCGTTGGAGCGTTTAATGAAGACGAATAATTTCCCCGAGTTCACGGGACGGGTATGCCCGGCTCCTTGTGAAGGGTCTTGTACGGTAGCGATTAATGACCCGGCCGTTGCCATCAAAAGCATCGAACGCTCCATCATTGACAAGGGCTTCGAAAATGGCTGGATCACCCCTCGCATTCCGGAAACTCGGACGGGTAAGAAAATTGCGATCATCGGTTCAGGTCCTGCTGGATTGGCGAGTGCCGACCAGTTAAACCAAGCAGGTCATTCTGTAACGGTGTATGAGCGTTCTGACCGTGCAGGCGGTTTATTGACATATGGAATCCCGAACATGAAGCTGGAGAAAGATGTCGTCGCACGCCGGATCACCTTGTTGAATCAAGAAGGCATCGATTTCGTCCTGAATACGGAAGTCGGGAAAGACATCACAAAAGAAGAACTGCAAGATCAATACGATGCGGTCATCCTCTGCACAGGTGCCCAGAAGCAACGCGAACTGGATATCGAAGGCCGTGAAGCAAAAGGCATTCACCTAGCGATGGATTACTTAACAACGGCGACGAAAAGCTTGTTGGACTCCAATTTCGAAGATGGCAAGTTTTTAAATACGAAAGGTAAGGATGTCATCGTTATCGGTGGCGGCGATACAGGCGCCGATTGCGTGGCGACGGCCCTTCGCCAAGGATGTAACAGCGTCGTGCAATTCGGGAAACACCCAATCCTGCCGGCCTCCCGTACGTCCGATAATATGTGGCCAGCCTATCCAAACGTATTTTCACTTGAGTATGCGTACGAAGAAGCGGAAGCTAAATTTGGCTCCGATCCACGTCAATACTCGATTCAAACGAAAAAGATCGTGGCCGATGAACAAGGCAACGTAAAGGAACTGCATACGATTCAAATGGAAAAAATCAAAGGGGAAGATGGCATCTATCTCTTTAAAGAAATTCCGGGCACGGAAAAAGTATGGCCGGCCCAATTCGTCTTCATTGCCATCGGATTCGAAGGAACAGAGCAACCGCTCCTCACTCAATTCGGGGTGGACACGGTCAATCAAAAGATCGATGCCGCCTATGGCAACTATAGAACGAATGTCGAAGGCGTTTTCGCTGCCGGAGATGCGAGAAGAGGGCAAAGCCTGATCGTCTGGGCCATCAATGAAGGCCGTGAAGTAGCGAGGGAAGTGAACAGCTACTTGATGGGTGCAGAAGTGTTGGTGTAAGAAGTGCTGTTTTTAACACTTCTTTTAGACTGTAGCCACACTTGATGAAAAATGTGTTTGTTTATATATGGTTTGTACAATGTGCACGGTGATTTCCACTTCAGGCACTCGCTTTCCGCGGGCGGTCGGGGAGCCTCCTCGGCTTCGCCTGCGGTGTCTTTCCAAGACGCGCATTTCCCGCAGGAGCTCGTACCTTCCGTTCCAATCCACTTTGCATGATCATCAAGTAAAATCAAAAAGGCGATCCTCTTTTGTCGATAAACTGTAAGAAGTGCTGTTTCTAGCGCTTCTTTTTTTGTTTTTTTCTTTAATCTTCATGTACAGGTTTTAAATAGTCATTTAATCTACTCAAAAATAAAAAAACGAACCTAAAATATGGTTTTTTTTTAAAAAGTTGTAACGAAACGTGTAACCGAGGTATTAATATTAGGAAAAGCAAGAGAGAGAGGGCGTTATGAAGAAGCTTGAAGAAGAATACGAAGAAATCCACCCAAAAATTTATGCGTTTTTTTATGCCAAGACAGGAAATCAGGCGACTGCCCAAGATCTTTGCCACGATACCTTTTATGAGGCGTGTAAAAACATCGCATCATATAATGGCAAGTCCACCTTATCAACTTGGATGTTTTCGATTGCAAATAATCTATTGAAGAAGTATTACCGCAAAAACAAATATGAGCTTGGCTTAATGCAAAAACTTGCCATCCTGCCAGAAACGGAAATCCATTCATTAGAAGAGCTGGCGGAAATTAAGGAGGATACGAAAAGTCTTTTGCATCATATTTCAAAGTTGGAGGATTCAGAGAGGGAGATCGTACTACTGCGTATATACGGGGAGCTGAGTTTTGCAGATATTGGCGCATTAATCGGGAAATCCGAAAATTATGCGCGAGTATCCTTTCACCGCTTGAAATTGGGAATTCAAAAAACAATGGAGGAGAATGTATGAACACAAAATGTTCGGTGACGCAAGATTTACTACCTTTATACGAAGAGGAATTATTGCAACAGGAAACTCAACGATTTGTTGAGGAACATTTGCAAAGTTGTCAAGAATGTCGGCAGATAGCAGAACAATCACAGATTCCATTGCCCGCGGAAGTAATACCCGGCGGTGCTTCTAAAAAAATGATTCGAAATATCACCTTGAAATTGACGACAATACAGATTTTCTTTGTAGCCATTGCCTTTATATTGGCCATGAGTACGACCATTATGAATGACACTAGTGGCTTTATTCTGACTTACGCCATTTTAGGTGCGGTCACATATCTGTTCTACCGCTCAGTCCTCATTGCCGTCCTGCTTGCGGGTGTACCGAATTTCATATGGAATTGCCTGTTATATATGACGGATTGGTTCGGTGAGTATTATGCTCAAAGTTTTTCGGAAGCTCTTCTGATCGCACTGACTTCCTTAATTGGCCACCTGCTGTTAACTTTTGTCGGAATCATCATCGGCTTTTGCATTCTTAAAATAAGAGAGGAGCATTAATTATGAAAAAGAAAATGATATACAGTGTGATTGCGATTTTATTAATTGCCGCCATAGTGTTCGCTTATATGCAAATGAGCGGAAATAAAACTGGTAAGTATAAAGCTAAGGAGAGCCTTGAGGAATTTTTAGAACAGACTTATCCCGACATGGACTACGAAATCAAGCGGTCGGTAGGGTATGGATGGACTGATGAAACGTATGAGTTCCATGTAGTGGTAAAGGGTTCGAAAGCAGTTGAAACCACCTATCGGTTCTATGTCTCCGGCATCGAACCGTATGAAGTGTATAGTGATACAATCCATGAATCCAAGATAGAGAAAGACGCATCCGAAAAGCTAAGTGCTGAGGCAGAACAGTATATTCTAACGCTCCTCCAGAAAAAAATCCCGCAAGTCGATTCTGTGGATACGGATGTGGAAGTATACAACAAAGTTACCGAGGAATGGACGCCGCAGATGAAAACGCCAAAGCCCCTTCACATTATGCTGGAAATGGAAAAAGGCGATGTAACAAAAGAACAGATGGTACAGCAGTGCAAGATGATACAGGAGTTATTGAATGACGAATCGATCGATTATGATACTACCGAGGTGGGATATCGAAGTATGGTGAACGGAGAAGAAGATTATGAGTATGTGAGTTTTACTCCAGGCAAGGAATTGACCATAAATGATTTGAATTAAAAACTAAATCTAATGGTTTTTAGCGATTCTTTTTGAGAATCTCTACTCTTTTAGATTTACAATCCAGTAGAAAAGAAGATGGATAGTTTTAGTTATTTTTTAAAAAAGGGGAAAGCTTTATGAAAACCTATCCTTTACAAGAGTCCGATTATCCAGTAATCGAAGCGGCAAGGGAAATGATCAAAGCGCTGTACGAGGAAGATAAGCACCATGTAGGGGCAGCGTTGAAGACAAAGTCGGGTCGAATTGTAGCTGCCGTACATATGGAAGCATATGTCGGGCGTATCACGGTATGTGCTGAAGCCGTTGCGATTGGAAAAGCGTTATCGGAAGGGGAAAAAGAGTTTGATACGATTGTGGCTGTGAAGCATCCCTATTCCGATGAAATCAATAGAGAGTTAAAGATGGTCAGTCCTTGTGGGATGTGCCGGGAACTGATCTCGGATTATGCTGGGGATTGTTTTGTGATCATAGAGGTGGACGGGGAAACCGTTAAAACGAGAATCAGTGAGTTGCTTCCCCTGAAATATACGAGAGGTTCGTAATGTTAAAAGGCAATCCTTCCTACCGAAGGGTTGCCTTAATCATTTATTTGATCCGCGAAATGAAATCATCCAATTTATCCAATGTGGTAATATTCAGGTTGCATTTCATGCTATCGTTGCAAATATAGTTCCCTTTTTTAATGAATGTGCCCTGAACGGTTCCTTTTGTTTCAGACAGGAACATCCCGACTTCCTCAAAGCGGCTGCATATCGCGCAGATCCCTTTTTTATGAGAAGGTTTGAATGTCCCGTGCAGTCCAACTAGCTTATTTTGCCAGGGGGCGATGATGAATTTCTTTCCAGAGCCCTTATCGTCCCATCCCAAGTAGGATATCTCTCTTAAATCGATGTTCTCCATTTTGGGGGCCTTTAATTTCTTCGCTTTCGGAAATAACTTCTTGACCGTTTGTTCCGTTACGTCTTTAAAAGGGATGACATAGGGTTTGAGTTCCAAGAGAAAGGCTTCAGCATGGGCAGGGTCCTTGATGGTGTCGATGGGGTCCAGAAGTTGCTTTTGCCCGTCATCCAGTTCATTGAATAATTCGAGCACTCTTTCCTTTGCAACGGACTTGACTGTATGAACGACATCTTTATCGTTGGCTGTTGCGTGTCCATTTATCAGTATCTGCGTTTGTAATTTGATGAAGTTATATTGTTCACTTTTGATAAAGGGTTTCATTTCCCCACTCCTGTTCATGTTCCTGTTGCTTTCATTTTACAGAATCCGCTTTTTGAAAGAAAGGTGGAAAATGTTTAGGAAGCGAATTGGGCATAGAAATAGCACTGATTTCTTTCATCAGTGCTGCGAGATAAGCTCTATTTGGAATAAACGATTTTCCTGATGGTTTCCGTTGAGAGAAAATGTTCTTCTGCTAATTGATGGATAGCGGTCCCGGTTTTAAAGGCATATTTAATCGAGGCATTTCGTTCATCAATCAATTTCCGGGATCCAGAACGTGTTCCCCATTTATGATGCGTTTGATCGGGTTTGGGAATATAGATGGTTTCCCCTTGCACATACTTTTGAATTTCCTGAATCAATGCCTCTGGTAAAACGGTTGTTGCTTTTACATACGTCATTTCTGCCAGCTCCTTATTTTTTGTTTCGAATGAAATAAGGGGCAAAGCCTGTTTAATAGAAATGATAAAAGATGGGCGATGTTCGTTTACTTCATTTCCACCCCATGCAAAGTATCGCCTCCACTATCAGGCTTTGCATGAGACGCTGCAGAAGGTGGCAAAACGCGTTTCATTGCCATCATTACACCTCCTTATCGAATTTCCTTTATTATAAAATATCTCAAGCGCATTGCAAGGAAATTCCATTTTCATCCTGGCGTTATGCGGATTGTTTGCTGTTGTTCGCTGTTCATGAAATAATTGGATGAGAAAACCAATTATCCAGTATGGGGGCTGATTTTATATGAAAGTATTCGTAGTTGGAGCAAATGGGCAGATCGGGAAAAAAGTAGTTACGTTATTGAAAGAAAGCAAGGAACATAGTGTCCGGGCCATGATTCGAAAAGAGGAACAGAAGAAATCCTTTGAAGAAATCGGAGTCGAATCCGTGGTCGTCAGCTTGACGGGGACGGTGGAAGAGATTTCAGAAGCGGCGAAAGGGTGCGACGCCGTCGTGTTCGCAGCAGGTTCCGGGGGTAGCACCGGAGCAGACCAAACCTTATTGGTGGATCTTGATGGCGCAGTCAAGACAATCGAAGCCGCCGAAAAATTACAGGTGAAGCGGTTTATCATGGTCAGCGCTTTTCAGGCAAACAACCGGGAAAATTGGAGCGAAGCCATTAAACCGTATTATGTGGCCAAACACTATGCCGATCGAGCACTGTTGCATAGTGATTTAACGTATACCATCATCCGGCCGGGCGGTCTCGTGAACGAACCGGGAACAGGCCAGGTGATGGCATCCGAGAAATTGGAAAGAGGCACGATTCCACGTGAGGATGTGGCCGAGACAATTGTGGCTGCCTTAACCGAGGAACATACCTATAACCGCTCTTTTGACTTGATTGCAGGGGAAACTCCGATTGAAAAAGCATTGAAATCTATATAATAGGAAGAAATGAGCAGGGCCATCCTGAATGGATGGCCCTGCTTTTGCAGTGTGCCCGGCATGGGTGCAATCTATAGGGTGTGAGTCCCGAACCATGAAGGCAGTAGTAATGGTTAGCTTAATGCAAGGGTGTCCACGGTGACGTGGAATCTGAAGGAAGCAAGCGGCAAACCTCCGGTCTGAGGAACACGAACTTCATATAAGGCTAGGTATCATTGGATGAGTTTGCTGCACAAAACAAAGTCCATACTGCCGAAGGTGGTACAGAGTAAATGAAGCAGATAGGTGGAGGGAAAGATTGCACTCTTACCCGGGGAGGTCTGGTGACAACCAAGTAAACTTGGCAACCTGTCCAGTGATGGACAGCTGAATCATCAGAAGTCAGCAGAGGTCATAGTACTTATCTACTCGAGAAGATAAGGAAGGACCGAACAGATTAAGGAGGATAAATACTAGGCGTTCGTTATCTTGCAAAGAAGCAAACAATTCCAAACGGAACTTATTTGAAGGAAGAAGTGGTGAATACACGGGGAACTTCAAAAGGGCGGAGCAGATAAAGGCACAAATAGACCATTTATCCACGTAGAAAGGATATCAATGATGTTAATGGAACAGGTACTAGAAAGGGACAACTTAATACAGGCATTAAAGCGTGTAGAGAGAAATAAGGGAAGCCATGGAGTCGATGGAATGCCGGTTCAAAACCTGAGACCGCACCTCGTAACAGCGTGGCATAACATGAAAACATCCTTACTAGAGGGTACTTATCAACCGCAACCCGTCCGTCGTATCGAAATCCCGAAACCAAACGGCGGAGTTCGGTTATTGGGAATCCCGACCGTTCTTGACCGTTTCATTCAACAAGCGATTGCCCAGATATTGAACAAGATATACGATTCCACCTTTTCAGAGAATAGCTACGGATTTCGCCCTAATAAACAGGGCCACCAGGCTGTTCGAAAGGCGAAATCGTATATAGCCGAAGGGTATACATGGGTAGTAGATATGGACTTAGAGAAATTTTTCGATAAAGTGAATCATGATAAACTCATGGGAAAGCTTGAGCTGAAAATTGAAGATAAACGAGTTCTAAAACTGATTCGTAAATTCTTACAATCAGGGATTATGATTGGCGGACTATTCCATAAGAGTAATGAGGGAACTCCGCAAGGGGGACCCTTAAGTCCTTTATTATCTAATATCATGTTAGATGAGTTAGATAAAGAACTGGAGAAGCGAAATCTTCGATTTGTGAGGTATGCGGATGACTGTAATGTCTTCGTAAAGACAAGAAAAGCGGCAAATCGAGCCATGAGTAACCTTTCCTCCTTCATAGAACGTAAACTAAAACTAAAGGTTAATTATGAGAAATCAAAGGTAGATCGTCCTTGGAATCGAACATTTCTCGGTTTTAGTTACACAAGGTCAAAGAAGAACCCGAAGGTTCGATTGGCACAACAAACGGTGAAGAGAGTGAAGAACCGAATCAGAGAAATGACCTCGAGGAAATCCCCGATACCCATGGAACTCAAAATAGGTAGGTTAAAACAGTACCTTAGAGGATGGGTAGGTTATTTTTCTCTCATTGATACTCCAAGTATATTGCGAAAATTAGATTCATGGATTCGAAGAAGGCTCAGAATGTGCCTCTGGAAACAGTGGAAACTCCCAAAGACGAGAGTACGAAAACTCAAAGGGCTTGGTGTACCTTCTAGAAAAGCATATGAATGGGGGAATAGTAGAAAGGGTTACTGGCGAATTACCCAAAGTCCTATTCTACATAAAACCCTCGACAATGCTTATTGGCACAATCAAGGGTTAGAAAGTTTATATGAACGATATACAAAACTACGTCAGACTTAAACTGAACCGCCGTATACCGAACGGTACGTACGGTGGTGTGAGAGGTCGGAGGCTAGGCGCCTCCTCCTACTCGATTGTCTCAAGCCAGCTCTCGTTAACCAAACAAAAACATTACAGGCTACTGAAATAACGTTATTTTTCTTTTGGTTATCTGTTTTCTTTTTCCTTGTGTCGAAAGACCTACTATCATGCATAAAACTATTTTTATTTAGATAATAAGAAACACTAAAATGATTTTTCGGAATAGTTACTAAAATAGTTTTTGACAAACGAACGACTGCATTTTATAGTTAGGAGTGTTGTGTTGTGGGTTGTACGAATCATGTACGTTGAATCGCAGGCACTTCTCTTATCTAATGATTAGGAGAAAGAGAACATTGGAGGTTTCATAATGTCACAGAAAGCACCACTTTCTTTTATATGGGTTACAGGTTTAATGCTTTTCGCTTTATTTTTTGGTGCAGGTAATTTGATTTTTCCTGCCATGCTTGGACAATCCTCCGGGACCAACTTATGGTCGGCTAACCTTGGATTCATCCTTACCGGGGTCGGGTTGCCTTTTATCGGAATCCTGGCATTCGGTATTTCAGGTAAGAACGATGTGCAGTCACTTGTAAGCCGGGCGCATCCACTGTTCGGTTTGATATTCACGATCGTTCTTTATCTATCGCTCGGGCCTTTATTCGCTCTACCAAGAACGGGAAGCGTCTCGTATGAAATAGGAATCAAGCCATTCCTTCCAGATGGAGTCGGTTTTTTACCTTTGCTAGTCTTCACGATCATCTACTTTGGCGTGGCTTGTCTCTTATCTATTAATCCTTCAAAGGTTTTGGATATAGTCGGAAAAATATTAACTCCATTATTATTAATTTTCATTGCCATCCTGATCATTGTGGCGATCATAAACCCAATGGGGGACATTCAAGCTCCTATAGCAGACTATTCTGACAATTCATTCTTTAAAGGATTCAAAGAGGGCTATTTAACAATGGATACCCTGGCATCCTTTGCTTTTGGTATCATTGTGATCAATACCATCAAGGATAGGGGCATCACTTCCAAGAAGGAAATTCTGAAGTTCTGTACTAAGGCCGGTTTGATTGCAGCCTTCCTGTTAATGATCGTTTATACGTCATTAACATATGTAGGGGCAACTAGTGTGGAATTGCTTGGCCAGTTAGGGAATGGCGGAGACGTTCTTGCCCAAGTATCGAACCACTTTTTCGGTTCTGGAGGTGCCGTGTTATTAGGCCTGATTGTGATTGCTGCTTGTTTAACGACGAGCATCGGCCTGATTACGGCATGTTCTACTTACTTTAACAAGTTGTGGCCATCTGTATCCTATAAAATCTATGTGGTCATTTTTTCTGCATTCAGTGCAGCGGTGGCCAATGTCGGCCTAAGCAACTTAATCGAGTATACGGTGCCGGTATTGACGGCGCTCTATCCAGTTGCCATCGTCATCATCGCGTTGACATTTTTACATCCCCTTTTCAAAGGGAGATCGGAAGTGTATTTGGGAAGTCTTTTCCTTACCTTGATTTTCGGGATTTATGATGGACTCATTGCTTTCGGGATACCAAAGAACCCGGTTACTGAATTTTTGACTGACTACCTGCCATTATTCAGTGTAGGGGTAGGTTGGGTCATTCCTGCCATCGTTGGTGGGATAATCGGCTATATCGTAAGCCTGATAAAAGGGCAACCGGTAACGAATTAGAATGTAAGGCTAGAAATGATACGATTATGAATGAAAGGAGCTGTCTTTTTTGACGGCTCCTTTTTGATTAAATGCAGATGTTTGTCTTTACTGGAAAAGAACTTTAGAATGAGGAAAAAGGAGTGGAGTGAGATCGTGATGAATACGTTGCCAGAA
Source organism: Peribacillus suis (assembly GCF_059384845.1). Lineage (NCBI taxonomy): Bacteria > Bacillati > Bacillota > Bacilli > Caryophanales > Bacillaceae > Peribacillus > Peribacillus suis. Next base: position 3,544,020 of record NZ_CM182019.1, on the reverse strand, counting down.
AAAATAGCGAATATTTTACATATGAATAAGAAAAAACCTGTTCAATTTCAGGAGCTGATTTCCAAAGGTGGATATTTGCCACCCGAGATGGATTTGATGGTCGATGCGATTTCAGCGTTGAGCATGGGGAAAAACATTTTGTTAAAAGGTCCCACAGGGGCAGGGAAGACGAAGTTTGCGGAGACGTTATCCCATTTATTCAACCAGCCGATGTTCAGCGTCAACTGTTCGGTCGATTTGGATGCTGAGAGCTTGTTGGGCTTCAAGACTTTATCCTTTAACGAGGGCAAACAGGAGATTGAATTCGTTCCGGGACCCGTGACAAATGCGATGAATCACGGAACTTTCCTCTATATTGATGAAATCAACATGGCGAAGCCTGAAACGTTGCCGTTGATCAATGGGGTGCTTGATTATAGAAGGACGATCACGAATCCATTTACGAATGAAATCGTCACGGCAAAAGAGGACTTCAATGTGATTGCGGCCATCAATGAAGGCTATGTCGGTACAGTGCCGTTGAATGAAGCGCTGAAAAACCGGTTCATCGTGATTGAGGTTCCCTATATTGAAGGAGAGCAGCTTAAGCAATTGATCGAAACCAATACGAAACTGAAGGATGCACGGACCATTGAGCTGTTCGTCAAGCTATCGGGTGATTTGATTCATGCCGTGAATCAAGGGAAAGTGGCTGAGGATGCAGCATCGATACGGGCACTGCTTGATGCGTGTGATTTAAGTGTACTGATCCCACCTAAGCGGGCGATTCTTCGTTCAATCGTGGATAAGCTTGATGAGGAACGGGAGCGGGAATTTGTGAAGAACTTGGCCGACACATTATTCTAACTAGGAGAATGCCGCATGAAGTATATTCGATTCAACGATTCAATTATTGATACGGCGCTTTTTTTGCAGCTTCAGGATTTATCGACGGTTTTATCCGGTATTCCAGAACTGGAATTTGAATACAACTATGGATCTTTCCTTGATTCTGTAAACAGTAAAGTCACGGCGAGTCATTTTTGGGAAAACGGCAACCAAGAGGTAAAGGCTGCAGGATTGAAGACGGATGTCCTTCTCAGGACGATTGGGACCCTTCATCATTCGAGCGTGAAGGATTTACAGTCCTATCGGGAAGTCATCGAGGAAAGCGGGCTTCCAAAGTTTTCGGCAGAGCTGTTTACCTTATTCGAAGATGTACGACTTGAAGAATTGATCAAAAAAGAGCGCCCGGGAACAAAGAAGTGGTTTTCTATACGCGAGGCGTATCTTACGCAATACTTTGAAACGCAATCGGCTGCGAACGTAACGAGGAGCTTTGCACTTGATGAACTGTTCTGCCTGATTTATTTACTGCTTCATTCCGATCGTCCGGATCCGATTTTTCCACGAGCCAACGGACGCCAGGTGGAGGCATTGGAAAAAATCAAACCGTTGATTTATATGGTGTTTGAAGCAAGGAAAACGAGTGATATCACAAGAATTTGCGAACAAATCGTCTTCCGTTTGAATGAAGAGTATCAAGATAGCATGAATGAGTATTTCATCTTCCCGGTCGCGAATGTGGAACAGTATACAGCCAACACGCTTTTCGATGAACTGACGCGAAACGATGAGTTAGCGAATGATGACACAGAAGATGTGGATGAAGAGAATAGCGAGTTCATCGATGAAAAGTTCTCGACATGGCACCGGGAGAATAAGAATGGCGAGAACCCTTCCACCTTCCTTCAGTTTGAATTGGAGCAGGGGACGAAAACGAGCATGCTGGGTGGCGGTGCACGGGAAGCGGAAGATGCTGACCAGGCGTTGGCCTCGATTCAAGGCTCTTCCGGTGAAAGTAAAGAAAAGGACTACAAGCAACAGGAGACACTCGAGAAAAAGCAAACGAATGCCGGGAAGAACGGAGATTATCCGTTTGGCGAGGATAATAAAGATGCCGTCATGATAACCAAAAAGGCGAGGGCGTCAACAATCGATGAGGAAAAACGGTATCGAGAGTTCGTGGCTGACATCGAACCTTTCAAGCGGAAGCTTTCCAGCACCATCGAAAAGACGCTTGAAAATAAGAAGAATGCACCAAGAAGAGATTTGGCGTTCGGAAGGTTATCCAAGAAGTTGCTGCCACTCGTACTGGATGAAAACCCGAGGGTCTTTTATAAAAAGAACCAGGAGTCCAAGGAAATCGATGCCGTGTTCACACTTCTTGTCGATTGCTCGGCCTCGATGCACAATAAAATGGATGAAACGAAGCGTGGCATTGTCCTCTTTCATGAAGTGCTGAAGAAATTGAAAATCCCCCATTCAATCGTCGGATTTTGGGAAGACGCCAATGATGTGAAAGAAGGGTACCAACCGAACTATTTTCATGTGATTCACTCCCATTCCGATTCTCTTTACCAGAATGCCGGCGCGAAGATCATGCAGCTTGAACCTGAGGAAGATAATCGGGACGGTTACAGCATCCGCGTCGCCACTAAGGAATTGGAAAGAAGGCGGGAGAAGAATCGCTTTCTGCTCGTCTTCTCCGATGGCGAACCGGCTGCTGCACATTACGACCAGAATGGGATCGTCGATACGCATCTTGCCGTATCCGAAGCACGTAAAAAGGGAATCGATGTCATTGGCATGTTTCTAGCGGATGGAAGCATAGAGGAAAGCGAAGAACTGACGATGAAAAACATCTATGGCAAAGAAAGGCTGATGGTTCCCACTGTATCTGAATTGCCAGAGCACTTTACCCCGCTGTTGAAGAAACTGTTATTAAAGACAATATGACGCCTGGAATTTTTGAGCACGCTTCTGTCTATTCATCATATTCTAGACTGTAACCTAGATGAGGAGTGACAGAGATGTACTACACAAGACAGAACTTTGGCGGATATGGAAACTTCGGGGGATTCCTGGGAGTTGGAGGATATGGTGTTCCAGGAGGGTTTGGTCAACCAGTTGGGTATCCGATGTTTGGTGGCATGGGTGGTCATCCGGGAATGGGCTTTCCAGGAGGATTTCCGATGCACCACGGTTATGGCGGACAGAATAGCTTTCCCATGCAGATGCCAGGTGGCATGGGCGGACATGGAGGAGCCTTTCATCCATACCCGATGCATGGCGGCATGGGCCAAGGCGGCGGATATCAGCAATATTGAAACAGGAAAAAAGAGCCAGAGGAGATCAATGTATGATCTCCTCTGGCTCTTTTTGTTTGGCTCTTTGATCAATGCTGTTTGTTCGGCAACCTTTTCTCTGGGTGTCCGTTCCCCTGACGGCGTTTATTATCCGCTTCTTTTTTTTGCTGTTCCTTGATTTTCTTAACAAATTCCTCAGAACGTTCCATGCATAAAACCTCCTCCGTTATATTCTTTTTTACTATAACCAGAACGACTATGATTCATGAGGAAATCGAGCCGGAATTTACCCTGTGTGGCGAGAACATCCATAACTTAACAAATTATCCTGTATCCTTTTCCGAACCTGGAGCGTCATTTATATAGAAGGGAAAGGGGATGAACATGAAAAAGAGAAATAGGACGCTCAGGGTCATGCGGTCAATCCTATTATTTGTTGTGGCCATATCCTTGGCTTGGGTCGCTTTCCATACGGTCATGAAGGCCTATGAACAAAAGAAACACCCGGTATGGGGGCAAATGGTGGAAGTGGATGGAAAGGAGATGCATGTGTATGCCAAAGGCGAGGGGGAGCATACGATTGTTCTATTAAGCGGTTTAGGAACGGCGGCGCCTGTCTTGGATTACGAACCATTGATTGACGAGATGGCAAAGGATAATAAAATCGTCGTAGTGGAGCCATTTGGCTATGGTTGGAGTGAGCTGACGAATAAGGAGAGGACCGTGGAAAACGTCGTGGAGGAAATACGAACGGCCCTGAAAAAATCAAAGATAGAAGGTCCATACATATTGATGCCCCACTCCCTATCCGGAATCTATAGCATGTACTATGCCCATGAATATCCAAACGAGATCAAGGCCATTATCGGAGTGGATTTCACGTTACCGAAGGCATTGGAGTATTTTGAGGAGCCTGCTCCTAGCATGCCTGCCTATTTGAAGTATGTTGCACCCACTGGATTGGCACGAATAGCTTCTTACGTGAGCGCGGAAAATGTCCTGCCGATTGCGGATGAGGGTATATATTCAGAAGAAAATCTAGACATGACCAAAACGATTACGGCTTGGAAAGTGTACAACCGAAATATTGTCGATGAAGCAAATGCGATAGAGGAGAATGTGAACAAGACGAAGGAGATGTCCTTCCCTTCAAACATGCCGCTCCTGATCTTTGCTGCCAAAAGAGATAAGGTAACAGAAGATGGTAAATCGAATGAAACGTTTTATCAAGAGCAATTGGGGGAGAACCCTTTAAATGAACTCGTGGTCTTAGAAGGCCATCATTATCTTCATTGGACGCGCTATAAGGAAATGGGTGAACATGTTCGTCATTTCACGGCACAATTAGAAGACCGGTAAAGGAAACTACTGAATTCTGAGGGGGATTTTTATGCCGAAGGAAGGTGATATATTTCCTATGCTTGAAACAAAACAATTAGTGGAAAAGCATGGGTTTATAAGTAAGGATTATTAGGTTAGTTGTGGTGAATATGATGATTCATATATGTATTCCTTCCGAAACAAGAATTTGAGGGAGGTGGCTGGGAATTTAAACTATGCCCCTAATTCCTATTGGCCATTAAAAAAAGAAATAGGGATAAAAACTGAAATCTCCAGTTTATTATCCCTATTTCTTTTCAATTATTCTTGAGTATACTGTTGATTTTTTCTTTGAATATAGGCGCGAAACTTTCAGAGTAAGAATTCGTTAAATGTCTATCATCGCGATGAATGACGATGTTTCCTATAATAGGCTGATATTTACCGTCTATTTTAAAGTAATTGGTTAAATCCATTTTATTCAATGATTGGTTCTCACTTTCGAATTGCTTCCAAAAGCTTTCGTCTTTCTGATTATCTGTTTTATTCATTTTTTTTATGGTTTCTTCAAGTCCAGCTGTTTCTAATGATTCCAACACATTAAAACTATATCTTGGGCTATCACGAATAGCCAATACTTCAATGTCATATTCATCTTTAACAAACTGTAGCTGATCAATCATTTGTTGTTGTATTTTTTCGTTAGACGTATCAGCAGCCGTAGCTTGGGATACGATTAGATCCACATCTTCATTTTTTAGATAGTTTAAAGCATTATTGACCCAGATGCCTTTCAAATCGTCATCCGAGTAACCTGTTGAGAATCGTGTACCTGAACGAGTGATATTTAATATACGATAATTCTCATTTTTCGTTGCTTTTAATAGGGCACCTAACCAATGTTCCGAATGGGAACTACCCACCAGCGCGATTGTAGCATCGTAATTTTCAGTTTCGCCGTATTCTCCGACTTTTAGGTCACTTTCCTTTAACCCTTGGTTACTGCCATCCAAATGTGCTTTCGGTAGATCATTAAATACATCGGAAAGGGCAGGTAATGGGTCTTCGTCAGGGACATCATCAGGGTTATTTACAGCTAAGGCTCCTGGATAATTCTTTGTATCCATTACCTTTTGGGGCTTAGATTGGTCTATATACATTTGTGTCAAAAGAGAACCAATTAAGAGTATATTTATACTACCGAGTATCGCAAGTCTTGAAAATGCATATTTATTGTTAGACGAGCTTCGAAGGGGTGCTTCAATATATCGTGTCATTAAAAATGAAAGCGCGACAGAAGAAATAATAATTAGAAGTCCAACGACTACCCCTGGAGTTTCTTGGACATTATAACGATAAAATTCCAATATTACCCAATGCCACAAATAGATTCCAAAAGATATCCCTCCTAGCTTCACCATTAGAGGTGAACCTAAAAAGCGTTTGATACCGTATTTTGTCTCACGTGTACCAGACAGAACAATGAATAAGGCGCAAGTCATTGGCCAGATGGCAACATACCCTGGAAACATTTCAGAAACGTTGAAAACTATTCCAGTTAAAACTAAACCGATTAGTCCTAACCAACCTATAATTGTAGCAATATATTTGTTTATCTTAATTGATGATAAATTGACACAGAGCAAACTACCTAAAGAAAATTCCCATACACGTGTCATTGTTATGAAATAAGCCCAAGGTTGATCGACAGCGGTTAAATATATAGAGTATATAAAGGAAGAAACAAATAATACTCCTAAAATCGTATTAATTAATGTTTTAACTTTAGTTAATTTATATTTTTTTATTATAAATAAAATTAAAGTAAACACTAAAAACCAAATCAGATAAAACTGTCCTTGTATAGACAAAGCCCAAAAGTGTTCAACGGGTGATTTCATTTGACTGGCATCTAAATAATCTGTGCTAGAAAAAGCGAGTTGCCAATTTTGATAGAAAAACATGGAGGCAAATACTTCGCGTATAGTTTTACTTAAAATTGAATCTGGTAGTAAAAACCAACTTAAAATCAGAACAATTCCGAGAATGCAAAATACGGAAGGAAGCAATCTTTTTGCTAATTTTGTAATATATGCCCGAAAACTAAATTTACCTGTTCGGTTTATTGTGGAGATAATGGAAGTTGTAATTAGAAAACCTGAAATGACAAAGAATACATCCACCCCTCCAGAAACACGGTTAAGCCATATATGATACACCGCTACTAGTAGTGCAGCAATAACACGTAACCCCTCGATTTCGGGTCTGAATTTCCTTTCAATATTAATTAAAGGTTTCCTTTGTTCATTTGGAAATGATGGTTGTTTATTTTGTTTTAATAATGGTTGGTTCATTTAATTATCTCCTATACTTTTTATCTTGCTTAATTAAACATTTACAAAATAAAATTATATCATTATAAGAAGAGTTTCTGTCAATATAGTAGGAAATTTTCCTTAGTATGTATTTTAGGACCTGAATTTAATAGGTTGGAAGTAAAGTGAAAAGCAGAGATTAGACGGGGAATCACCTTGAAGGAACATGGAGAAAAATTTATGAAAAAGCCACCTATTCTGTATAAGTGGCTTCCTGATCGTTATATGGTATAACACATTTATTTTTCTAAACTCCACAATCCATACGGGTTGTAAAAAGGATGGTCTTCCTCGTACCTGAAGTCTTGACGGCTAGTCAATGTAAAGGTGGGGGCATCCGATTTTATCCGGAAATCCTGGCCATTTGTGAAGGTAGGTCTTTCCCCAAGGTTATAAAAGTTGAAGGTGCTCAGTAATGTCACCGCATCTTTTGGGCTCATCGTGTTTGGCGTGACGACATCTGGGAGGCCAAAAGCCTTCATTCCGAATGAACCATAGTGGTCGTCCTCGCCGATGATGGTGACAAAGTGGGCATAAACCGGGATGATATCCGGGTTCTTCTGTAAAGTTTGCCAGGCTTCCTTCGTATGAGCCATGCCCGACGTTTCGATTTTCACAGCCATGCCGCCAGCTTTAAGCAAGGCCGACCCAGCATCAATCAGGTTTATGACGGCCTCAAAGTCAGATACTTCCGCAATGATATAGACCGTGAAGGTATGATGATCGATTTCGGTCAACAGACTTTCAGGAAATGCCCCTTTACTGGCATAATCGAAGGCCTCTTTCAAATGAGGTTCATACTCATACACTTCGATAGGAAATGTAATATTCTTTTCTTTGTTATGCAAAACGTGTCCAGCCAACAGGTATCCATCGCTTTGCGTAGCCACCGCCTGAATCAATTCCGTGCGGTTCTTCCACACTCCAGGTATTCCGATAATAATTTCGGTCATGACGCACCTCGACTTTCTTTTTTTTACTATACTACGTCTTCTGCCGGTTTGTCTTATTGTATAATAGTGGAAAAGGGGCGATTCTTTTGAAAAATTACACCTCGATCTGTTTGCTTTTATTCAGTTCCAGCATTTTTTTGGGGTTAGCGTTAAGGAGTGTTTCGGAATACCCCATGCTTATCGGCGTGAGTATAGGGACGGTCTTCCTGATTCTGGCCATGATTACTGTAGGGATAAGAAACAGAAGGCAGACCTGATACTTTTTCTAGTGGAAAATTCATAGTGTGTAGGACTTTTTCAAATTAATGCAATTGATGTATAATATAAGCGAGTGACGGTATGTGATATTTTTACTAGAATATAATTTGTAGATTCACTCGTGGATCTATGGAAAAATGGTAATGGAATTTACCATATCAATCGATTTTTGTTTATCCAATGATGAAAGAGAGTGGAATATAATGGGTCGTAAGTGGAATAATATCAAGGAAAAAAAAGCGTCTAAAGATGCAAATACTAGCCGTATTTATGCAAAATTCGGACGTGAAATTTATGTGGTAGCCAAACAAGGTGAACCTGATCCGGAATCGAATCAGGCTTTACGTGTCGTATTGGAACGTGCGAAAACGTACAATGTACCAAGAGCGATCATTGACCGTGCAATCGAGAAGGCAAAAGGTGGTTCTGAAGAGAACTATGATGAACTTCGCTATGAAGGCTTCGGACCTAATGGATCCATGGTGATTGTGGACGCACTGACAAACAACGTTAACCGTACTGCTTCTGATGTACGTGCCGCTTTCGGTAAAAATGGAGGAAACATGGGGGTCAGCGGATCTGTTGCCTATATGTTCGATGCCACGGCCGTTTTCGGGATAGAAGGAAAGAATTCCGAAGAAGTACTAGAATTATTGATGGAAGCGGACGTTGATGTTCGTGATATCATCGATGAAGAAGATTCGGTTATCGTGTATGCGGAACCTGATCAATTCCATGCTGTACAACGAGCATTCAAAGATGTAGGCATTACGGAGTTCACGGTTGCCGAGCTTACCATGCTTGCACAAAATGACCTAACACTTCCTGCTGATGCACAAGAGCAATTCGAAAAAATGATTGATGCATTAGAGGACTTAGAAGACGTTCAACAAGTTTATCACAATGTGGATCTTGGTTGATTATATAGAAAAGCGGGCCTGTGAGATATAATCACAGGCCTTTTTTAACGGATTAGGAATGGAAAAGAGCCTGTTTTGATGACAAAACAGGCTCTTCACATTTATTCTTTTACTTTGATTCCATATCGTTTACGGTCTTGCTTTACTTTTTCAAGTTCGGATACGGTAACGAGTTGGTAGCCTTGCTGGTCCAGCTGTTTTATGATTTCGTCAGCCGCTTGGGCGCTGGTTTTGTAAATGTCGTGCATGAGGATGATCTTCCCGTCTTCCACTTTGTTCATGACTTTGCGGACCACTTTCTTCTTGTTCCGGAGCTTCCAGTCTTCCGGGTCTATTTCCCAGAGTGCGACATCCATATCGCCTATATGTTTGCGGACCTTATCGTTTATTGCACCATATGGCGGACGGATAAGGGATGGCTCGTAACCACTGGCTTTTAGGACGGCAAGTTGTGTTTTGTTAATTTGACTCTTGATCTTTTTCTTGTTTAGGCGTGTCAGTTGCGGATGATCCCAGGAATGGTTCCCGATTTCATTTCCTTGTGCAATCATTTTTTGCAAGACCTCTGGATAGTGCTCGACACGGCTTCCTAATACGAAGAAGGTCGCATGGGCTTGATGTTTGTTCAAGGACTTCAGGATGGCCATGGTATTGTCCGGATGAGGTCCGTCATCGAATGTGAGGGCGATCACCTTTTGGGATGGATCGATCCAATCATTCTTTGGAGGAAGCTTGGCGACAATATGCTTGGGCTGCCTTTCCTTCACGCGATCTTGATTCATGTCCTTGTTTTGATATGTATCTAGCAAGCTATCTTTGAATAACTCTTTTTTGATAGCGATGGATTGTATGGTGGATGAATCTCCGTCTTTTTTCGGTTTCATATAGAAAACCAGCGTGTTTTTCAATACGGAAAATGAATCAAAATTGTCCATTTTCGGATCTGTCATTTTCTTGATCATGTCTTCGGTAAGTGTTTTGTCTTTCTTATCACTTAACTCTTCAAAGGCAATGTCGGATAAGACCGATAAATAATCAGTATCAGAATAAAAAATGTCATCTAAAGAGAGGATTTCTTGAGAGGGAATATCATATGTGAAAATGTTATATTCCGATTGTTTTTTACCTGCAATTTGTTGATATTTATCGAAGGAAATCGTGATGGTCTGTTTGCTGAAATGAAGGATTTCATAAGTGATGTTCAACTCAGAAGAAGCTTCTCCATCGACAGCCTTCCATTTCTTTTGATACTCCTTTATTTCTTTATGAATATAGGATTCTAGCTGCTCATCGATTGACTCTTGATGGAATATCGGCCTGCTTACTGAAAATCCACCTTTTGTATAATCGTTAACATCCGTTTGAATATCCGCATCCGGATAATTTTCATCTATGGAATAAGCGGAAACTGTATGCTTATTTTTCAACAGTTTAATAGCCAATCCGGACAAGCCCAAAACCACAGTTAGACATAAAAGAGAAATAAATACTTTTTTATAATTTGATTTGCTCATGATGCTTTCCCACCTCGTGATAATTCTACTATAATATAACTACAAAAGCCTTAAAAGTTTGTAAAATAATTCATTTTTTATAGGGTGAATTTTCCCTGGTGGTTTTTAACTAAGATATGACCTTCCTTGTGCCTATAGAAGTGGTATTTATTATCAAAAGTAATGGGACCGTTTCATGAAAAAAGCGGAGGTTGAAGTGTATCGTGGTGGAAGAAATGAACGTCCATGTTGACCTCTGTTTCTAAGCGGAAAAAGATTAGAGAGTTTTGGATTCATCGGCAGGAGAATGAAGCTTCATTTGATCGAGTTCAATCCTCAACTTCTCTGTTTCTATCAGATAGTTTTCGTGTTTGAGTTTTTCGAGTTCTATTTCGTCTTTAAGCATTTTATGCTTAATTTTCGCTTGTTCCTGAAAATGGTTTGTCACAATCGCTATAATAGGAATAGAGAATATCATGACAACGGTTATTGTGCCAACCATAATGTGCCCTCCTCTCAAGTGGAATTTTATGTCTTCTCTATATTATACAACTGTGGTTACATTTAGGAAGCAGTTTTGAAATAATGGTTATTCCTTCGGAGGGAATAGGCGGAATGGCCAAGGGAAGGGAGCGGTTAAAATAAAAACTACGGAAATACCAGAGCGGAAATTAAGAGTTATACTGGTGCTTGCCATCATACTGGAAACCGTATTTCTCATCGATTTTTTCACCGGAGTTCTTTCTAACCTGCATGTCTATATAGGTGCTGCTACTGGCTTGCTGATTGGGTTTGTCAGTTTATTGATCAGCGCCTATTTACTGGCGAAGAAATCATATGGTGCCATCTCGATATGCATTCTATTCTTTTCTGTATTGATCACTTTTTTCACGTTCGTTGCTTATTTTTTACCCGAAGCAGGATACCCACCGCCCATTCGTTTGTTCTTTTAATTTTATTGATTCTTTAGCGAGGTGATGACCGTGGAACTTTGGAAAAGTCTTCTTTTAAATGGTGCTGTTAAGCTATTTCAGAGGACAGAATTATTGGATGCATATATTTCAGATATTTCTCGTGAAGGTTTCGAAATCCATGTAATGGATTGTTCAAAGTGGGATTTGGAAAGTTACCATAATGACTTGGCATCGATACTCCACTTTCCTGATTATTACGGAAAGAATTTGGATGCCTTTCATGACTGTTTATTAGATATGGCCCCAGAAGGAAGAGGGATGGTCTTGGTGTTTAAGAATTACGACTTATTCGCAAATAAGGAACCGGAAGTTGCTTATCGATTGTTGGATATCGTTCAAACAAACGCTTGGCGATTTTTACTGGAGGACATTAAATTACTAGCTTTTGTCCAATCGAATGACGCGACAATGGAATTCCCGCGTTTAGGCGGCATGCCTGCTGAATGGAATAATGAAGAATGGCTGAATGTAAATAGAGGCTAGTATTTTGGAGAAGGTTGCTGCGGCAGCCTTTTTCATTTGGCCCCAGCACGTCAGTAAACTAAAGAAACGTTCAATGTCCTCATAAATGAAAAGATGATAAATGGTATGATTAAGAAATCATACATAAATAGGAGGAATTAATTCCTTGAAAGTAGTTAAAATCATCTTAGCAGCCATTGTTATTAGTCTAGCCACTTATAGTCTAAAAACGGAAACCGAATTAATGCCGTATTATATGTTTTTCTTAGGGGCGCTTATACTGGTGACAGGGATCGCCGAACTCCAAAAAGACAAAAAAGGCTTTAAGGGACACCTGAGCATCGGGATTGCTTTCTTTGTTTTCTTGGTTTCCATCCAGAGTTTTTTCATGGGCTAACAGGTAGGCAGCCTATTTTGAAAGAACAATAAATGATAGAAGGGCATGTTTTAATCGGTTTCAAAACATGCTTTTTCTATTGATTTGAATCAGAGGGGGAGACGATGGTCAGTTTGAAATGATCTTCACATACATTCCTTTTTCGGCCTTCCGTTTAGCGCTTTCGTTCATCGTTTTAATAGTTTCTGATAATGTAGAAGCAGGTTTCATGTAGTTCATCCATTATTAAAACCATGGGAACGCCTCACTTATCATGTCATGTCCATCCTGTTCACTTCATCCGTCAACCCCATCTTCAGCATTTCGGTTTTCACACATTCTTTCAATTCATCGTCTTCCTGTATGAGGTAGAAGTATTGCAAGTTTCGGATGGTTGCTAATTTGGTTGCCTCATCACTTCTATCAAAAAAATTCCCCAAGTCTTTTAGATTGATCGTTGAATCTCTGTTCATGGAAAACGTCTCCTGATTAGGACGGTCATCGCTTACAACCCCTAATGTATCAAAAGTAGGGAGGGAGGCCACTTTTTTTCTTTGATCACGTACAGTGACTTCGACATATTCGTATAAATCATCAAGGGGTTTACGGTTGAGTTCTTGTTGGATCCTGTTGCAGACGTAGGCACTTTGCGCTGAAAACTCCGGATCCGCAGTTGCTTCTTTAGTGATCCAATCCAAAAATTCCTGATATTCTTCTATGTTTGAATAACCTAATAGGTTTTCGATCACCGAGGCATCATTCAAGGTCAGAATTACATCTATGAATTCTGCAAGATTTCTGGCTATGATTTTTACGTGATTTCCGAAATTCATGGGGCTCACGCAAACGATGAAGGCCTCGTCTAAATGTTGCACCCTGCCAAAATCGGTGAGGAATCCATAGTGAATCCCATCAGCCCCAATGCTTGCGAATGGGATGACATCATAGGGCGTGACATCGTAGGAATAATCATCATCTTGTAAGAATAGGGATAACTGATCGAATAAGCTGTATCCCTCCTTTTGTAAATCTTGATCTAATTTAGTCAATGCTTGAAGAGCATGGGGGAATTCTTTGTATTTTCCTAGAACATTCACGTTCAAAGCCTCCTATAAAAGAAATAGTGTTTCCTACTATATTCACTATCCTTCGTCATCAAGCCTGCTTTTACAGAGGAAAAATTATGAGTGATTTGAAGGCATGCCAAACGGGAAGGCTCCTCAAAGAGTCCTCCCCGTTTAAAATGTTTCACAAATGACCGAACCCGTCCTGGATATGTCGTAATCACCCAATGCGTTGATTTCGGACTGAAAGGGTTTCGATGTTAATATCTCCTTAACAATCGTGAGGAGCTGGTCAGTTTTCGGCGTCTTTAGAATGACCAAATCGTACCGTTCGGTTATTAATGGAACGAAGTCCACCCCGACGATTTTGGCCGCCTTTTCGATACCAATCCCAACATCCGCCAACCCTGCCGAGACAGCCGAGGCTACACTCAGATGATTGGTTTCTTCGTGTTCATAGCCCTTAAGGCTTTGAGCGGATATCTGATGGAGTCTAAGCTGCTCATCAAGGAGGATACGGGCGCCGGACCCTCTTTCCCGATTGATGATCGTCAAGTCCTGATTCAAGTCAGACCATGTGTGGAGATGGAGCGGGTTGCCCTTTTGGACGTAAAAACCTGCTTTCCTTGAAACAAGGTTGATTAACATATAGGGATATCCAACCAAGATTTTCTTTATGTAAGGCAGGTTATATTCTCCTGTATCTCCGTCAAACATATGCATGCTGGCGATATCCGCTTCGCCGTTATACATCGAGATCAGACCGTTCAAACTGCCGGTGTTGGACCGTAGCGTTTTATAAGGGGAATCCTTTTCGATATATTGACCAAGAATATCTAGCACCATATCCTGTCCGCTTATGACAAGGTTATGTGATTCCTTCGATTGCGCTTTTTGATTTTCGGTAACCGGAGCTGTGGTGGATGGGGACTTATGACCCTGAATGTAGTCGTCCAAGTCTTTTGCATCCATTCTCATCTGCCTGCCGACCCGGAAGACAGGGAGCTCGCCTTTTTTAACCAAATCATAGATCGTTAGTTTGGATACCTTTAATAAGTGTGACACTTCTTCAATCGTATAGGATAGCTCTTTCGACATGATGTGCATCCCTCCAACTTTATTGTATCCTAGTGGCTTACATAAATAAATTCCAAGAGGGGAAAAGTAAGTATTACATTTCATCCTTTTTCTTATTATAATAAGTTATAACTAGTTATATCTAATTATAACTAGATAGAAAGGGAGATCGGTTTTGAAGAAATTATATCTTATCATCTCGATTCTATTTGTCATGGTAATCGGGGCTGGATGTTCATCGGATGAAAACACCGAAACGAAAAAAAAGGAAGCAACGAAGCAAGTCGATTTGACCATTTCGGCAGCTGCAAGTTTGCAGGATGCCTTGAACGACATTAAAGCAAGCTTTGAAAAAGAAACGCCAGATGTGAATGTGAACTTTAATTTTGGAGCGTCAGGAGCACTACAACAACAAATTTCCAAAGGAGCGCCTGTCGACCTGTTTTTCTCAGCGGCAGAAGATAAATTCGATACGTTAGTCGATGAGGGGCTTATCGATGACAAACAAGGCACCGACCTAGTCGGCAATGAGCTTGTGTTGGTGGTTTCAAAGGAATCGGATAAAGGAATCAAAACGTTGAAAGATGTTACGAAAGCTACGAAACTATCAATTGGTACTCCTGAATCCGTTCCCGCAGGTCAGTATGCGTTGCAAACGCTGAAAAACAGCGGCCTTTGGGAAGAGGTTGAAAAGAACGTAATCTATGCCAAAGATGTTCGCCAAGTGCTTACATATGTGGAAACGGAGAATGTCGATGCAGGCATGGTGTATAAAACGGATGCGCTGACTTCATCGAAAGTGGATATCGTCACAACGGCTGGGGAAGATTTACATGACCCGATCATCTATCCAGCAGGTGTGATCAAGGATAGTTCACATCCAAAAGAAGCCCAGTTATTCTATGATTATCTTCAAACGGAAGAGGCCATGAAGATTTTTGAAGAATACGGATTTACGGATGTAAAATGATGAAGGGACTGCCGGTTAGGCGGTCTTTTTTTTGTGTTATCATTCAATTTTATTCCTTATTTAGAAACTTTTTCATGTTCGAATCGTATATAATGGGGTCACAGATTGTGATGGATAGGAGAATTGGATGACTTATATAAGAAAACATGCTTACTTGAAATTCACCCTGTTCTTTATTGGCATTTTTGCTATGAAGGTATATTGGGATTATAAAGAGGAGCACGAATTCCATTGGATGGAAAACTTATTTGATTCGTTGTTTTACGTTACATTTTATACCTTTATGATGTGGCTATGGGCAGATAATAGTGATAAGAAAGGGAGCAAAGAAAACGAAGTAGGGGGAGGTGCATCATGAGTGAGGGGATGGATTATCTTATCACCGGGATTTTGGTCATCGCATTCACATGCGGATTTGCCATGCAGCTTCAACAGTTATTACTGCTTAGAAAACATAACAAAACGATACAAAAAAGGGTGTTATATGGATCCTATTTGCGTTGCATCGCTTACGCCGGGTTTTTATCGACCTATATCTTGAATATCCTGATAGGTGCACAGCTTGTCCCGAATGCGTTTTTTACAGAAAATAACACGAGTTTGGGGTGTATACTTTTTCTTGTGGTTTTAGTGTTTGCTACTTTGGTAGTGGGTCCTAATAAACCAAAGCGTTTAAAGAAGGAGAAATTATGAAAAGGAAAAGAAAAATCATTATTGTACTGACCCTGCTTGTAGCCATTGTCATTATGATATCCGTGACTCCTCCGCTAGCAAAAAAGGTGAAGAGCAATCCCATGCATGTTTTGTATACATATAACGTCACGAAATCCTTTTCGGAACATACGGATAAGACGGTTGAAGTGGCATCCGTGCCGTCAGGAGAAGTGAAGAAGAAAATGAATGGGGTGTATCATACGGATGTAAAGATTGAGGGAGCACCTCTAGATATTGAAAGTGTTGTGGCCGAAAGCTTAAATGAGCCGAGGGAGTACGGAGGGGGAAGTACACTGATTGGTCCAGATAAAGGATTTAAGGTGCGTAAATTTTATCGGACGAAGAATTACGATAAAGGAGAATACACTGTGACACGGACCAATAGAATCACGGGCAAGGAGAAGGAGTACACAGGAATTTATTATGAACCGAGTATTCAGGATCCCGTTATTAATTGGTCACGTGATTATAAGTGACGATCATTTGTCAATAAGAAAAGGCTGGACGATTCCTTTTTAGAGGAATCGTTTATTTAAGCTTCTGGTTAAAGATTTGCATGAAGGTGCCTACTGACGCGGAAACTTACCTGGTGTGACCGAATTGACTCCCATTAATCAATTCGGGCTTTTTAAAATATGTGAAATTTCACCTTGAATAAAGGTCATTGATGAATTCAGTGTCTTTATTGTTAAAGAATTCGTCTATTTCTTCTGCAGATGGCTTTCGTTGAACCGCAAAAGGGATTTGCTTCTTTTGAATCATTTCATCTATCTTCTTGATCGTAGGAAGATTTCCTTCCAAAATGCCTTCCCACATATCGATTTTCTTCCCATCTTTAAAGTAAATGATGTACCTACCATTAAAATGACGTTTGTGGGGAATCTTCGTGGTGGTGGTAATGGAATAGTCGATGGCAACGCCTTGTACATCTTTTTCCCAGGAATACTCGGTTTCTTTCAAACTCCAGAACGATGAAAACTGAATCTTTTCCTCACTTACTACGAGGGCATGTGTCACGCCTAAATAAAGAAAGGGCAAAGAAAGAAGGAGGGGCAATCCTGCTAATGTCATAATAAATTGAGCGCCCTTTTTGAATGACTGAAAGGATTTTTCATGGATCCCTTGTTTCATCGTAAAATAGATTCCCCACGTGGTGAGGCCATATACGACTGCACATATGAAATATACCCAATAGGAACTAGCGGGCGTTCCGTAAAACAGGACATCTCCCGTATCATGTATCTGTCTGTTGATCCAATAGAAAAGAAAGAACCACAGTGAAGAAAATAGGATGAACAGTAAGGAAAAGCGCCACCACACTACTTTCTCGGATGTATTTTTTGCCACAATGACTCCCCCAGTCGATCGATTATGATTACTAAACTATATCACGAAAATGGTAAAAAGAACCATATCACTTTGTGTGTATGATCAAGAAGTGGGGAGGATGGCACTTGGCTAATTCCTTATATTGGATAATAGAAAGGGTTTTTATCGGTCGGTCAAGAATATATAACATAAGAGTATAGTGCTAGTGTGAATGAATGAAGCGGAGCGAAAGAGGTGAGTGCGGTAATAAATCGATTAAGAGAAATCGTGTAAGAAGAAGGTGGTTCGTATGAGGAAAGTGGAGGTTGTCTCTCATCAGGAGAAGTGGCCGCACATGTTTCAGGATGAATGCGAAAAGTTACTAAAGATCTTTGTGAACGATATTTTGAACATCCATCATATTGGGAGTACAGCCATCCCTACAATTCATGCCAAACCGGTCATCGATATGGTGGTTGAAGTGAAGTGGTTGAATCGAGTGGATGAGTATAATGCGGATATGGATAGGATCGGGTATGAAGCCATGGGTGAGTATGGAATCGCCCATCGACGTTTTTTCGTGAAAGGTGGGGACAAGAGGACTCATCATGTTCATGTCTTTCAACGCGGCAATGAAGAAATTATCCGTCACGTACGATTCAGGGATTATATGATTGCCCATCCAGAAGAAGCGCATAAGTACAGCCAACTCAAGAAAAGGTTAGCGAAGGTGTTCCCGAATGAGAGGGCTGAATACATAGAAGGAAAGAACAAGTATATACAAGAGATCGATAAGCGGGCAAAAAAGTGGGCCAATCCGCCTGATTGACATATCTACTTAAATAGATATAATGAACCCATGGATCATTTACTCATTTTTAAAGCATTATCTAATGAAAAAAGACAGTTAATCTTACAGTGGTTAAAAAATCCTGAAGAAAACTTTATTCATCAACAACATGATGGACAGTTCAATGATGGCGTGTGCGTCGGGAGTATCCAGGAAAAATCGGGTCTCGCACAATCGGTCATCTCCAGTTACCTTGATATGATGCAAAAGGCAGGGCTCTTGGAATCCAAACGGATTGGTAAGTGGACCTATTATCGCCGTAATGAGCAAGTCATCAAGGAATTAGGGGAGTTCATCAAAAAAGAGTTATAGGTAGAATTTCGCGGAAACTCTGCCTATTTTTTTACCATATCATATCTACATATTTAGATATGTTGAAATGAAATTGTTGGAAGAAGGGATAACACACATGAAAAACACGAATAAACAACTTCAAGACCTTTCTTTATCCGTTTTGGATTTAGTGACGGTTTTACAAGGAAAAGTGCCTGCGGATTCCTTTCACAATGGACTCGCTCTGGCTAGAAAAGTAGAGGACTTTGGCTACGAACGATATTGGTTGGCAGAGCACCATAATAGCCCAGGTGTCGCAAGTTCGGCCACTTCGCTATTAATCGGTTATATCGCCGGCGGTACAACCAAAATCAGAGTCGGTTCTGGAGGAATCATGCTACCGAACCATGTACCGCTAGTGGTCGCGGAACAATTCGGAACGCTGGAATCACTTTATCCGGGGAGAATTGATTTAGGCTTGGGACGAGCACCGGGAACGGATCAAATAACAGCACGGGCCCTACGACGGAATGTCGGTGGCTCCGGGGAAGACTTTCCTTCCAATATAGTCGAGCTGCAAAACTATTTAAGCACGAATAAATCCGGTCCAGTCCGGGCGTTTCCTGGAGAAGGCACGAATGTCCCTCTATGGATACTCGGATCGAGTCTATTCAGTGCAAGACTTGCCGGCATGATGGGCTTGCCATATGCGTTTGCGAGCCACTTTGCTCCATCGTATTTAAAGGACGCGCTAAAGCTCTATAAAGATTCCTTCCAACCATCTGAACAGTTAAAGGAACCCTATGCAATCGCCTGCGTGAATGTAGTGGCAGCCGATACTACTGAAGAAGCCGAACGCTTAGCAACATCCCTGAAATTGTTCTTCCTAAACGTGATCAGGGGAGGGCAGGAACTGCTGAAACCGCCTGTCGATAACCTGGATACGTACTGGAGTCCATACGAAAAAGCCGCCGTCAATCAGATGTTGGAGTACACATTCATCGGCGATTCTACTAAAATCAGCCATGAACTACAAGCATTTTTGGATGAAACGCAAGTGGACGAGATCATGGTCTGCTCACATATTTACGATCACGAAGCACGTGTTCGTTCGTACGAAATCATGTCGCAAATCGTTAAAACTAAATGACGACCTACCCCCGGGTGCATCTGCATCCGGGGGTTTTTCTGTGTTGATGGAGCTTTGGGGGCGGCGTTTGACCGATAAATAGTGGGATTTGACCGATAAAATACTGAAATTGACCGATAAAAGCTGCAACTTGACCGATAAACCATCGAAATGGGCCGATATGGAGAAGGATTCTCGAAAAATAGCAAAAAACTCATCAACAAAAGAGACCAAATCCTTGTTGATGAGTCCAATATCGCCAAAAACCCCCCATAATGCGTAATAATCACTGAAAATGCACCTTTTATTATATTAATATAGTAAAAATAACGAACACATTAAATTTATGGTCGTTATTAAGAACAAAAATAAAAAGTATAGATGCATAAACATGCATAAAATCAGCCAAGCTGTTTTCTTTGTTTTAGTTATCAGACTAGTACAGTGTTTGGGTAAATACCGAATTAGGTAAATAAGGTACTACTTGTCCATTTCTTGTGTAAATACCAAAGGCGAGCATTAGCCTTCATTTTGGCCGTATTTTATATAATTTACCTAAACATACAAAAATAACCATATTTATCATACTATAAATATGAGTGCAATATCTCGAAGATTTTCGAAAAAAGTCATGTTTGTTAAAATGCAGAGTAGTGTGTGTGCTTTAAATAGTAGGGCTGAGTTGAGATCTAACAAAATAGCATGTATCCCGCCCTAAGGAGAACTACTTAAAAGGCGTTCAAGCTCTTAAAAACGAAGGATTTATTTAGAAGGTAAATGTAATTTAATTTGGACAAACAACAACCTTGAACAAGCAATCTCTACATCCAATAAAAAAAGAAGAAGCAACCATGTTCCATCTGGTTACTTCTTCTTTTATAGAAAATGCAATACACCTAGTCAGTTGTCAGAATAGTAGCTGACACAGGGACGTGATGCAGTTGGATTCGAATACCCTACTATTATTGTGCGGATTTTAATAGTTCTATGACCTTTTTCGCAACGGCCGCGCCTGATGCTGGATTTTGTCCAGTGACAACGCGATTATCAGCTACAGCAAATGCTGCCCAGTCATCGCCCTTCACGTAATTGGCTCCTCTATTGACAAGCTCATCTTCTGTTAAGAATGGAACCGTTTTGTCTAGTCCAAGTGCGATTTCTTCCGTATTTGCAAAGCCTACAACCTTTTTGTCAGCAATTAAATAGTTACCTGCCGCATTTTTAATATTTAATAAGCCTACAGAACCATGGCATACAGCTGAGACGATCCCGCCATTCTCATGGATTGCACTAGCGATACTTTGTAACTTTTCATCTTCAGGGAAATCCCACATTACCCCGTGCCCACCTGTATAATAAATGGCATCATAATCTTTAGGATTAATCTCATCTGCCGATAAAGTAGTGCCTAGTTTCGTTAAGAATTCATTGTTTGAATAATATTTCCAATCCAATTCAGTCATTTGATCGGCTTCCAAGCTGTGTGGATCAATCGGTGTAAACCCACCTTTAGGACTAACGTAATCGATTTTATAGCCTTCTTTTTCCACCTCGTCCACGAAGTGAACGGCTTCTCCCAACCATAATCCTGTTGCACGTTCCTGATTTGGATATTTAGAAACATTAGTGACTACTACTAAGATATTTTTCATTATACATTCTCCTTTTTGTTTGATAGTATTTACCTTAAAGGTTAAACCATACTTTAAGTCAAGGAGGAAGCATTTTGTATTCCATTCAAGAAGCTAGCCGTTTAGCTCAGGTTCCTTCAAGCACTATTCGATATTATGAAAAGATAAACGTACTTCCTCCTATTAAAAGAAATAAACAAGAACATCGTATATTCGATGATAAAGACATAGAAATCCTTAATTTAATAAGATGTTTCCGAAATCTAGGCATGTCGATTGAAGAGATACGAGCAAGCATGTCAACCATACATTTAGAACAAGAAGATATAGATACTAAAGAAATTTTGTTTCAGCATAAGAAAAAATTAGAGGAGCAAATTGGTATTTTGAATGCTTACATTCGTGAAATCGAGAAAAAAATAGTTAATTAAAAGTGCTCCTTGAAAAAACGACCGAAGGCTTTGTGCCCCGGTCGTTTTTGAATCCTGGGATTAAGATGACATCGTAATTCCGCCATTGATATGAATGCATTGTCCTGTAATGTAGGCACCTTCATTCGATGCGAGTAAAACGTAGGCTCCGGCGTGGTCGGCTGGTTGACCTGGGCGGCCGAGTGGTGCCTCGGTGCCGAATTCAGCTACGGATTTTTCATCGAATGTCGCTGGAATAAGTGGAGTCCAGATTGGGCCTGGCGCTACCATGTTGACACGGATTCCTTTACTTGCCACATTCTGTGCGAGGCTTCGAGTGAATCCGACGATTGCACCTTTTGTCGCAGTGTAATCCATCAATGTCGCGTGTCCTCTATAAGGGTTGATGGATGTCGTGTTGATGACCGAATTGCCTTGTTTCATATGTGGAACCGCATATTTGCTCATGTAAAATACGGAATAGATATTGGTGCGGAACGTTTTGTCCCATTGCTCGCCCGTAATATCTTCGATTTTCTCGGTCGGATATTGCACGGCTGCATTGTTCACGAGGATATCCAACTTTCCGAATTCATCCAATGTTTTCTGGACTAATTCCTTACAATTCGATTCCACAGAAACATCAGCAGGAAGTAGTAGGCATCGCACGCCTTCCGCTTCAATCAGTTTCTTCGTTTCCTCTGCATCGCTATGTTCGTTCAAATAGTTTACGACCACATGGGCACCTTCTTTTGCATACGCGATGGCGACCGCACGTCCGATCCCGCTATCTCCACCTGTAATCAAGGCGACTTGATCTTTTAATTTACCGCTTCCTACATAGTCCGTTGGTTGAATCGGAAGTGGATTCATCTCTGATTCAATTCCAGGCTGTTTGGACTGTGTTTGTCCCGGTTGTCCGTTTTTTTGCTGTTCATAGATATTCAAAAAAATCTCCTCCTCCAAAATAGTAATCTACTAATACTTTAGCCATCGTGGAGGGCGGTTAAACATATAATTCCCAACGGATTAACAGGAAAACGGTTACAAATATCATTGCTGTTTTTTCCTTCTATATAGGGGACGATAAACAAAAAATATGCTTCAAATCCCTGTTCGATCCTGTTATATGACAAGGTTTTAAGATAAAATTCGTTATTGAGAACGAAAATGTACTCCTTTCTCCCGTTTCCAGCTGTTTTTCCAGTTTATTAAAGAAAGAGGAAGAAAGCCGATTGAAGGCTTTTCTCCACTATACTCCCTGAAAAATCATGAAGAGAATGAAAACTACATTCACGGCTATCAATATCTTCCCAAAGGGATTTTTTATGGCTAAAATAGAAAATACAAGCGCTGCCAAGAAAGATCCAATAGCGAGTTTTGGTGGGAAATAGGCAAAATCTAATAGACTTACCATAGGAAAATATAAAAGGAACATACTAACCAAAATAAAAATCATCGAAAAAAGCAAGGCCATCGACAGATAAATAAAAGTCCTGATTTTCCTCATGTGTCGTTTCTCACTCGTACTATTCACCATTTTCCCCTCCTGATATAACGTGACTTACACCCTCTTCTTCTCCCACTCTTCGGCCAACATCCCATACACGATATGATCCACATAATGGTCATATAACCATTCGGCTTGTCTGATACAGCCTTCATTTACGTACCCCAATCGCTCGGGAATGCTCCGGCTTTTTTTATTCGCGACCGCCGCCCTGATTTCCACCTTATTCAGGTGCAACTCGTTGAAAGCATAGTCAGTCAATGCCTTGGCCACTTTGGTCATCACTCCATTCCCTTGAAATTCTTCTCCCAGCCAATATCCGATATAGGCTGTTTTGTTTGCCCAGTTCAGCTGGTTGTACCCGGCTACCCCGGCAATTTCCCCCTGATATAAAATGACCGTTGTCATGCTCGCATTATCAGCAAACCCGTTCAAGCAGTGTTGAATATAGGCTTGTGTATCCTCAATCTTGGTTGTCCTATCCAACCATGGCAGCCATTCTCGTAAATAATTTCTTGATAGGTCCGTTAGCTGGAAAATTTTCTTGGCATCCTTCATTTCTAGCATCTTCAAAGAAACTTCTTCATCAATCTTATGTATAAACATCTCTTTACCTCCTACTTATTTCCTTATTATTGAACTATTTTACTATAAAATGGAGGCAAGGTTGAAAAAAATTTATGAATGAGGGAACTTTATCCATAGTTAGAGGCTCTACTTATAAAAGGGAAAATTGGAAAGGAGAGACTAGCATTTGTGATCACATCGATTTCAGAAAATAAGGTACTGGAGAAAATAAAGAAGCAAGATATGAACGCTGTGATAGATTGGTTTACTACTAGACAATCAAAGTTTTATAAACTGGGGTGGTCGTATCTGAAGAACCATCAGGATGTAGAGGATGTTTTTCACAATACGATCATGAAGGTGCATGCCAAAATCGGTCAGTTGAAGGAAGACCGATCGTTTGAATCATGGGTCACTTCGATATTCATCAATGAGTGCCGGGCCATTTACCGGAAAAGGAAGCCTAGTGAAATGGAATTCTCACAAGATATGGGGGCGGCTTCTCACTTTCAGGCTGAGTTGGAAATGTTGGATGACCTGGACCGCCTGGATGAAAAGTATCGGGAAATGATCATGTTACGGTACCTTCAAGGCTATTCGCAAAAGGAAATCGCCACCATTTTTAAACTGCCGGTCGGGACCGTTAAATCCAGAATATATAGAGGACTTTTGATGCTGAGAAAAATAATCGAAGGCGGTGACGCAGATGAAGTGTAAAGATGTACAAGCCGATTTACTGGATTATCTGGAAGGCGTTCTAGATGAGATGAGAACAAAAGAGATGGAAGAACACATACAGGAATGTGAAGGCTGCCGAATGGAAATGAACGGGTTGAAACAGGTGATTGCGAGCCTTGAGTCAGGAAATGATAGCATAGTAGTGCCGGAGGATTTCATGACTGGGGTTCGTGCTAGGATTTCCACCACGCAAAAAGGCAGGCGCACGTTTATACCCAACCATCGTCTTCGGGTGATGATGGGCATGGCCGCCGCATTATTCTTACTGGTATTCATGGGGACGGCGGTAGCGACGAATGGCTTTGAAAGTGTGATGGATTGGTGGAAGGATTCAACCAACAAGCAAACTGAGCAGGTGGAAAGCTATATCCAGCAGGGGCTTGGAGAGAAGTTGAACCTTGTGGCTGAAAGTAATGGGGTGAAGGTGACCATTACGAATGTGGTGGCCGATGACATCCAGACGCTGATTTATTATGAAGTGGAGGATGTAAAGAAGGAGAACAAATATGGCATCAATTTCACTGAAGGGCTGAAAATTGCTAATCAAGACCGAGATTGGGACAAGGAAGATGATTCTACGTTTTCACCCATCAATAGTAGTTCGGCCCTCTATTCGGAAAAGGATTATGTGTATAAAGGCGAGCTTAGCTCGTTACCGATGTCCGCTGATGAAGGAACGATTCAACTGGAGCTTACTAAGCTTGAGAAAATGATAAATCAATCATCAGAAGGAGAAGGTTCTGAAGGGATTCCTGGGGGAAGCAATGAGTTCATTGAAGGGAAATGGCAGTTTGACATTCCTGTGAAGAAGCATCCAGCCCTCGTATATGCGATTAAAAAGGAAACGAAGATCGAAGGCAATCCTGTTATATTCGATAAAGTGATGATCGCCCCGACTGCGACAATCTTATCCTATCGCTACCGGAACGATAATGATGAGAAAAACATGGAGTACCTTCAAATGGCCAGTATCGAAAGTGATGGAAAGTTTGTTTATCCAGTAATGGGTGGCAGCGGAGGAAGCGCAGCTGGCTGGAATTCAACGGAGGCAACATTTGAATCCCTATATTTCAATCAACCAAAGGAAATCCGTGTTCATATGGGTCCTGCTTCATTCTTTGTAGAGGATTCAGCCCGTTTCGCGATTGACCCTTCAAAAGAGCTCCCACAAACATTTGAATATTTGGGGAGTGGGATTTCCATCGAGTCGATAAAGGTCGGTAAGCCTACTGAAGTCGTGATGACCGAAGAACTCAAACCAAAACGGAAATATGAAACGCTTCATTTTCATTTTTATGATAAAGATGGGCAAGGATCATCAGGTAATAGGAGGGATGGCTATTACAGAGATAAAGAGGGGCATACGTATAAAGCAAGTGAGAATTCCCACCGTTTGAACGAATTGGAGCAACCGAGATTCTTCTCGACCGATCATCAAACCGAGCTATCAACGGATGATGAAAAGGAACCTTTTGTCCCCATCGGGATAGAGATTGAGGGATATTCCATCACGACCTTTTACGATCAAGTGATTGAGATTCCGTTGGAGTGAATCGCAAGTGAAAGTCTGATACCTGTCAAATCGTATCAGACTTTTATATTTACGGATTTCCCTTTTATATTATGGCTATGTTAAAGTTATTGGTTGATTTAAAAAAGCACATAAAAACCTTTAATAAAGCCTATTGATTTATTCTTCGACCAAAGCTCTGTTAGTGAAGTAAGAAATAACGAAGCCAACTAATCCAAGTAATATTTGGATGATGCTTAATATCAGAAATTGTCCTGTTGGTAAGTACCATTCTCCCACCAACCTAGTTGATATAATGGTACAGAAGAAAAGCAAAGCACCCATAGTGAAGGTCATTATAAATATTATTTTTTCTTTCTTTATAAAACCCCAAATGGAAGCAAAGGCATTTCCAATTCCAAAAATAATCATTCCAAATAAAGCTAGGCTCGTCCAACTATTAAATGGCAATTTACCTATCCACTCAGGTGGGAATGTATCGAAAACTCCTCTTCCTAAAAGCATTGACACACCCATATAAAAAGCGCCTAAAGACAACAATAAATTGTAAAAATTCAAATTTTTTTTTAGTAACATACTTTTAATCCCCTTTCATTCCCACTTTAAATGAACGGCTTTGTTTCTCCGCTAACAATTTTCGTTATCATTCCCCTTGGTGAATACTAATACCATACATTAAATCTCCAAAATTCCCCACCAAAACTTATCAATGATTATCAGTAAAGAGAACCCGTTACTTTAAGCGAGGTACCCTTTATGTATCTACCACAGCTTTAGCTTAAAATTAAACTAGTTGAAGATCGCTTCAAATTTTATAAATAATATAGGCTGTGTTAAAGTTCTTGGTTGATTTTGAAAAACTCATAATCATTTGTTGTTTCCTGTTTATAATTTATGACATAGGGGTAAGTCACTTGCCTAAATACCTTTTTACCGGTAGAGAAATCGGATTACAAAACGGCATTTGGGTAATTAATTTCCAGTTGATTGGTATATCCCATTCTTCTTTCACTTTGTCATCGATTAGTGGATTATAATGTTGTAAAGATGCCCCTAATCCTGCACCTTTTAAAGCTGTCCATATTTAAGCTTGAGGACCAAGATATAATCGAACGGGTTGTGTACCCACAAGTCCCACCGAAAGTAGAGTATTCACTCACTGAATATGGTAAAACGCTTGAGCCCGTAATGAAGTTTTTTGCATGAATGGGGATGAAGTCAAAGATTGACTATTACTTGAGGGCCATCTAAATAAGTAATGTACTATAGAAAACCCATGACAATTGGTATGGGTTTTCTACTTTGAATCTTTAATAATGAGATTTCATCTCACCAAGCGTACGCTTCTCGCAATCTAGTTAAAAACATTTAAAAGGAATTTTGTAGCCATTTGATGTATGATTCTTACAATTATAATGAAAGCGGAAATTAGCTCATTTGCAGAGATAAAAAAGTATAAAAAGGAGATTGAAAAATAAAACGTTAGGAGAATCCATATGCTCATCCTCATTCTAATCATCGCCTTGCTGCTTTATGGCGGTCTCGTCTATTATATCGGGTGGCGGGGATATCGCTGGCTCCGCCCGGAATCATCAAGCCGGCGTTTCAAGATACTTTATAGCCTCGTCCTCGTGCTGGCAGCCAGTTCGCTTATTGTCGGCCGCATGTCTGGGCTCACCTTCATAAATATTGTGGGTGCTTATTGGATGGCATGCTTTTATTTGCTGTTACTGCTCGTTCCCCTTGCCCATATTACGGTAATCCTCTTGCGCCTCACTCGGCTACCAAGGCACATAACACATAAATGGGCGGGCATTGTCACTATAGGCTTGGTTGTTTTTTTTCTAGTATACGGGACATATAACGCATACAGCCCCGTTGTTCGCAACTATGATATCAAGATG
The DNA here is from genome assembly GCF_059384845.1 of Peribacillus suis. NCBI lineage: Bacteria > Bacillati > Bacillota > Bacilli > Caryophanales > Bacillaceae > Peribacillus > Peribacillus suis. The sequence goes on along the minus strand of NZ_CM182019.1, from coordinate 3,516,085 downwards.
GAAAAAGACTCCTCGACTCTTGATAACCTTCATATTGCGATGGCGGCAGATACACACTTTGGTCTGCTGTCAGGTAAAAACCACGCGGAGCGTTTGGTTAAGGAAATGAACGCGCTCCACCCAGATATCATCCTGTTGCCCGGCGATCTCTTCGATGATGATATTCAGCCTTTCCTTGATCAAAAAATCGATCAGACATTATCCAAGCTCCATGCCTCGTACGGAGTCTATGCATCGCTTGGAAATCACGATAGGCATGATGGTACGATAAAGGAATTAATCGAAGCTTTGGAACAGGGCGGAATCACTATCCTCTATGATGAGATCGTAGACGTTCAAGGGCAATTCACGCTCGTCGGGCGCAAAGACCGAATCGATCACGACAGGCGACCGTTAGACTCACTGATGAATGGTGTGAACCTTACAAGACCTACTATTTTACTGGATCATCAACCATATGAACTTGATAAAGCACAGCAGGCAGGCGTTGACTTGATGCTGTCAGGTCATACCCATGGCGGGCAGGTCTTCCCGGGCAACCTCATTACTGATGCCATTTATGAAAATGATCGGGGTTACTTGCAAAAGGAACAGATGCATTCCATTGTGACATCGGGGTTTGGCTTTTGGGGGCCGCCGATTAGGATTGGTACACGCTCCGAAATTGTTTCGATACATATCCAGTTCGAATAGGGATAATGTCAGCAACGTAATATAGATATAAGAAACTCAGTAGCAGATCTTATGGTTACTGGGTTTTCTATTGTGTGAAATCATCTCGTAAAGTTACAGGTAATTCTTCCATTTATCGATTATTCTTGTTCATACGAAGTAATTGTTCGCTTAAATATTCAGGTGTTTCCTTGAATCCCCTGGATACCCATTCGATGACCATCCCCAAGATGGCGTTGGCCTGATAACTTGCCGTATAATCCGAATGAAAGTCATCTGGATGGAGGATGTTTTCCTCGATGGAATCCTTTAAATAAACGCGGATGATGTCAAATAACGTATAGTAATACATCAGTGGCGCCTTTCTGTTGAAAACAATGGAATAAAAGGTATCGAACGTCTTTACATGATGAAAGATACGGACCATATGTGGTTCTAAATTCGCAATATGATTGTTTGTTAAATGAAAGGGCTCATAATAGGCTTTCTTCAAATCAATCGTGATTTCTTCAAAGTACATTTCAAACAACTCCGGTACATCCTGAAAATGTAAATAAAATGTCCCCCGGTTCACGTTTGCTTCTCTGCAAAGTTCCGCAATCGAGATCTTTTCCAGTGGTTTTTCCTCAAGCAAGGTCAATAAGGCCGTTTGCAAATTCTTCTTTGTTTTGATCACCCTTAAATCTTTTTTCATTGTATTTCTCCTTTAACGGACACATCATCCTAAATCTGTCTATTTATGAACACATTCTACCATTTTTGTCGATTGTACATATTCATTCTTTTCATTATAATTTTTATTGAACAAGTGTTCAATAAAAATGGTGTGTGTAAGGGGGAGTATTTAATGAAATTACAAGATAAAATAGCAATCGTCACAGGTGCAGCGTCAGGTATGGGGAAAGCCATTGCGGAAGGTTATGCAACTGAAGGGGCGAAAGTAGTGGTTTCGGATATGAACTTAGAAGGTGCTAAAGCTGTTGCTGAAGCGATCGTGGCTGAAGGCGGAACGGCATTCGCTATCGATACGAATGTAACGAAGGCTGAAGATTTAGAGCGCTTACTCGATGAAACGGTAAAAACATACGGCAAACTGGATATTTTAGTGAATAATGCTGGCATCATGGACGGCATGGAGCCTGTCAACGAAATTTCAGATGACCGTTGGGATATGATCTTTGCCGTAAACACGACAGCTGTCATGAAATCCATGCGCATCGCGACAAAACTATTCCTAGAGCAAGGGCACGGAGTCATCGTGAATAACATTTCTGCGGGCGGCCTACATGGCGGACGAGCAGGTGCAGCTTACACAGCTTCTAAACATGCGGTGGTCGGTTTAACTAAAAACACGGCATTCATGTTCGCTGACAAAAACATTCGTTGCAATGGCATCGCACCAGGTGCTGTCTTGACGAACATCACTTCATCGATGACTAGCGTTTCTGAAGTGGGTGTAGCTCGTCAAGGGTTGGGAATGGCCCTTAACCCGCGTGTCGGCCAAGCAGAAGAAATTGCTAAATTGGCTATCTTCTTAGGATCCGAAGATGCTAGCTTCATCAATGGACAAGTCGTTACAGCTGATGGCGGTTGGACAACTTATTAATAAAATCCTTATATAGGGATGAAAGTAGCTACTTAGTAAGCACCTTGAAGCATAACGCTTTGAGGTGTTTTTTTTGTTACTACCTATCCAGTATTCTCGTAGTAGGTGATCATGGAACGAGATAGTCAGTCTCAATGTGAGTAGGAGAATCAATCTCGTTCGTTTGAAGCAACCTATTGTACAAGAATGCCTGACTAGAGGGAGATCATGATAAGGCTAAGGTTATAGGGTTGCCGAGCTACCTGTTTTTATCTGAATATTATGTAAAAATATGTATGATTAATAGTATAATAAATGAAAACTTATAGAATGATTGGAGAGATGGGGATGATCTTACATACAAGCATTTCAGGAGAAGGGTTCCCGCTTGTATTGATTCATTCAGGCGTATGACGGGATTAACGGAGTATGAAGAACAAAGCGATTATTTTTCAGAGAGGAATTTCAAAGTGATTCGTCCTGATTTAAGGGGCCATGGTCAATCGGAGGGTCCGATTGATCATTATTTCAGTCATTGCGCAGACGACATCCATGACACATTGAAGGCATTGCGGATTGAAAAGTGCCATATTGCCGGAGTTTCCCTTGGCGGCATAGCCGCTTTATTGTTTGCTAAGAAATATCCCGAGCAAGTGTCATCCTTAACCTTCTCCGGAATTTTCCCCATTGAGCCGGATAATTGGAAGGAGCTTTCGAAACAGGAAGCAGAGCATCACGAACAACTATTTGAAAATGAAGAAGTGGTTTCGATTTTGGATGGAATGCATGGAAACAATGACTGGAAAGCGTTACTCCGCTCTTTTCAAGGAGACGATTTTTATCCGTTCGACGAAACGGGCGATGTTTCTAACCTTGCTGTTCCGGCTTTGTGTATGGTCGGCGAAGCAGAAAAAAACGAAATTTCAGCGGCCGTAACCTATAAGCAATTGAATTCGGATATCCACGTTTCCATCATTCCATTCGCGGGACATTTGGTGCACAGAGACCAGCCCGAATTATATTCACGAACGCTACATACTTTTATAGAGTCACTGGATAACAATTCTTCGATAGTAAAGGGGTGAGTGAATGAAGAGTTGGAAGAACCCCATTCTATTACTATCAGGAATAGGGGTTTCGTATCTAGGAAACTGGATTTACTTAATTGCCCTTAATGTTTCCATCTTGAACTTGACCGGTTCAGCGGCAGCGGTGGCTGGACTGTATATGATCAGGCCATTAGCGACATTGATCACGAATACCTGGTCGGGGAGTGTCATTGATCGGGTCAATAAACGCCGGTTGATGATGTCCATTGATGTCGTAAGAGGGATCTTGATATTCTTGATTCCTTTTATCGGATCATTATGGTCGATCTATGCGTTGCTTTTATTGATTAATATTGTGGGCGCCTTTTTTGGTCCAAGTTCATCGGTCTACATAACGAAGCTCGTTCCTCCTGAACAGCGAAAGCGTTTTAACTCCATCATGAGTTTGACCAGTTCAGGTGCGTTCTTATTGGGACCCGCCATTTCAGGAATCCTCATTATGTCGGTAGGGACCGATTTATGTATTGTGATCAATGCCATAACGTTCTTCGTTTGTGTTTTTTTCATCTACCTTCTTCCGGATGTGGACGGAGATTTAGGAAATGCGGAAAGAGCCCCCGTTTCCTTGAAAACGCTCCTGAGCGATTGGAAAGTGGTCAGGGAATTCACGAAGGGAGCCAAGTTCTTCATAACGGTATACATCTTGTTTCAAGGGGCCGTGCTCATCGGTTATGCCTTGGATTCACAAGAAGTCACCTTCATTAAACAGCACTTGGAATTGACGGATAAGGAATATGGCTTCATTACAAGTCTCACGGGTGCTGGGGCATTGGGAGGTGCGGCTGTTGCGGCTGCGGTTTCCAAGAAACTGCCACTTCGATACTTTGTAGGAGGGGGATTGTTCCTATCAACAATCGGATACCTGTTATTTTATGCATCCGTGGACTTTATAACGGCGACGTCAGCCTTCGTGTTTTTAGGTTTCGTCATGTCCTTTGCGAACGCGGGATACGCCACCTTTTTCCAAAACAATGTACCGGTTGCGATTATGGGGAGATTTGGCAGCATGGCAGAAATGGTTCAAGGCATCGTACAAATTGTTTTGACGTTGTTACTCGGGTTAATGGCCGACTGGTTTTCGTTGCAAATGGTTTGTATCGGTTTTTGCCTATTAGGAATTGTACTGGCCGGGGCCCTTTGTCTGACCATCTTCACCCCTTCTAAAGCACAATATTTTGAAGAAAAGGAAGAAATAATGACGAGAAATCTATGACGGCTGTTTGCCGAAACTTCAAGTTCATTAAGTCATAGAGTGGAAGATGCCAATTGTTAAAGATATTAGGATACGTTTAGGCAAATGTAGTTCCATTTCCGTAACCTCGTTTGAGTCATTTTACATGAAAATCCGGTAGGGACCAAGTAAAAACAGGGAGTCGGTATATGATGAAGATCAGAAAAGCCACAAGTGAGGACATGGAGTCAGTGTATATGATGGGGTACGATGTTTGGGGAGATAACATGCCTTCTGACGAATATATAACGATGTGTAACCAATCTAGTAAGTACAAGAAGGGCACATGGTATGTTTTAGAAAATCCAGAAACGAAAGAGGTAATAAGTTCTCTTATCGTATACGAACTATCTTCATCTGAAGATAGAACCAGTAGGGGAATTGGATCAATTGCCACCCCCTTTACATTAAGGAATAGAGGCTACGCGTCTGCCCTGATCCAACAAGTCATACAGGAGTTAGAGCGAAATGAAAAGTGCACGGATTTTTTCCTGTATAGCGATATCGGAATGGAATTCTATAACAAGTTGGAATTTACTGAGTTGCCACCTGCTAGGCAAAAGTATAAGGATTGCATTTGTATGTACTACTCAAAAGATAATGATAGAGATCACATCCCTGTTGAAATCCCGGATTACTTTTAAAAAACAACGTAAGGAGGAGGTCATATGAATATTAAGAAAAGGTATATGATAGCTTCGGTATTCTTGACGATTCTCATTGTCTTCATATGGGCGAATCCATTTAAAAAGGAGATTTGGGATACGAGTGCAAAGCTGCTCGAAGATAAGATTCTGACGATGGAGATACCGGACGAACCTGTGAATTTGACGGAGTTTACTCCATTTGAATGGGATAAAGTCTATTCATTTCCCGCTTATTATACAAAAGAAGATGTGTATGAGACGGTCGGATATAAGTGGGATAGAATTAAGGAAACGGTCAACGAGGGCATGAATCAAATCGTATTCATGAAAGAGGGGGAAGTCGTTTGTTACATATATGGCTATCCGGAAAATAATAAATTTGGCATTTCCTTTGATCATGGAGAACATAGCTATGGAGCTACCGTGTTGTATGCAAAGGATAACGAAGTATTTACGGTGGTTAAAAAAGAAGACGTCACCTATTTGAACTTTGAGGGTGAAGAGTGAGTGAACCATCGGGGTCGCTTACCAATCCACCAATATATTAATCTTTGCAATGTATGAAGATTGTTGATATTTTCAAGAAATGAGTAACTTTAAAAAAGTTACCCATCCAACTAGTTAAGCTTTATTTTTATATGTATTTGCTAACTTCATAGTGAAAAACTGAGGAATTAAATTCACAAGAGCAACAAATATAAGTAATTGATATGGAGTAAGTGGTTTAAAATAGCCACCCCAATGTTCGTTTCCTGCCATTTCACTGATAAAATAAAACGATATGATTGCAGATACTGTATTACCCGAAATAATAGGGATTGAGTTACTATATAATTTGCCGAAAAAGGCAAGAATCGAAGTTGTTACAATCATTAATAAATAGCCAAGCATGGAACGGTTATTAAAGTCTTGGTACATCGAAAAATAGACAAATGGGAAACAATATAGACAAACTATTAAGAAGCCAACTACTATTTTCCTCATATCTTCACCTCTGGTTATAATTATTGTACAAGCATTTCTTCCTTTCTAAGAAATCAAACATTCGAACATCATTTACTGCTTACTTTTCCAATCATCATAAAAATCTTTAAGTGTTGAATGGATGGCATGTAGGGCAATCAAGATTAAGTAGAGCATCATGACCGTAGCAATTTCCCCTGTAAAAAAGGCAATAATGGCGATACCCACTATCCAAAAGTAAAACATCATTTTATTCATGTACAAACCTCTTTCTATCCTTTATAACCAAATTTTAACACAATGATAGAGGGGAGGCTTGTAAGGAAATGAACGGTGATTAAACAATTTTATATCTATATAAATATTGGTTGATTGAGAGAGAAAAATTTATTTGGGCCTGGCAGTACACAGGTCAAGAGGACAAACAAAAAGGAGCCTTTATCTATGATTAATTACGATGGACGTACTTTTTTATCGACTGATAATACAGCAAATGGAGAGGTTTCTTCGAAAACCATTTTTAACTATCATCAAGAAGGGAATATTCTTTTCGCCACCTATAGCGGAGGGGACATCCTAAAAGGGACCATGATCGGGATTGTACAGGAAAATGGCTGCATCCAGTTTAGGTATAACCATGTAAATGTTCAGCAGGAGATCAGAGGCGGGCAATGCTTTTCCACACCTGAGTTCCTATCGGATGGGAGAATCCGGTTGCAGGAAAAGTGGAAGTGGTCAGATCGTGATCAGAGTGAGGGGGAATCGATTGTTGAAGAAGTGACCTGCCCACAGTGATTCCTGTTGGTGAATGAATGCTGCACCATTCTGTATCCTGTCTAATCTAAATTAAATAGCGAATTATCTTTACATAAAATATAGGTAAAAAGAAAGAACTTTCAGAAAACGATTGACATTTTCTGAAAAAGTAAATATATTAAACCTATAAACTTTATTGGAATTAAATGAATTGGCTTACTGGTTAACCGGAGGCCCCTACGTTCACCACATGGTGAAAATGGGGGCCTCTTTTGTTTAAGAAAGGGGGGATTTGCGTTTCAGATATATACATATTGATCCAATGCAAGGAGCGCTAATGGGAAGAATCTTCAAAGGGATGTTCATGTGGTCCCTGAATCATAATTGAATAGTGTGGCTGACTAGACTTCTGGAGGCCTTCGTTTAATTGGAAAATTAATCGAGGGTCTTTTGTGTTTAAGAGCCCCGTAAATAAAGGAGAGTAAAAAATGAAAATGACTCGACAGGCCTTATTTTTAGTATGGATTGGTGCATTACTTGTGATAGTTGGTTGTTCTTCAGGGAAAGCAGTGGAGAAAAACCAGGATGGCTATGAAAAAGTGGAACTGAAGTATCAGGGATATGCTGGATCGGTACTCTATCCAGAACTGGCGGAGGATTTAGGTTATTTAGATCCGATTAAGCTAGATTGGGTGGGAAATGTGAATGGCGGACCTCAGGATATTCAAACGGCCGCGACGGGTCAAACGGATTTCGGTGGCGCCTTTAATGGAGCCATCATCAAATTGAAATCAAGCGGCGCCCCCATTAAATCGGTCATTGGCTATTATGGGAGTGATGAAGACACCTTCGTCGGCTTTTATACATTAGAAGGCAGCCCGATAAAAGATGCACGTGATTTAATCGGTAAAAAAGTCGGGGTGAATACGCTTGGAGCCCATCTTGAATTGGTTCTAAAGGAATATTTAAAGAAAAATGGCCTCACGGATGATGAAATCAAACAGGTTACGTTAGTGGTGGTGCCAACGGGGAATGGTGAACAAACGTTACGCCAAAAGCAAATCGATGTCGTGGCTTTAAATGGAGCGGCACGTGACAGGGCACTGGATAATGGAGGCATCAGTAAATTATTTAGTGATTATGATCTATTTGGAACCTTTACGGCAGGAAGTTATGTCTTTACGGATAAGTTCATAAAGGAAAACCCAAATACCGTGAAAAAATTTGTGGAAGCAACTGCAAAAGCGATTGAATGGTCACGTACAACACCTCGTGAAGAAGTGATTGCCCGCTTTGAATCGATCATAGAGAAACGAGGTAGAAAAGAAGATTCGGAAACGGTTCAATATTGGAAAAGTCCGGGCGTAGCCGCAAAAGGTGGCTATATAAAAGAATCCGAATTCCAAGTATGGGCGGATTGGCTAGAAGCCAACGGGGAAATCAAAAAGGGCCAAGTGAAGTTGGATGACTTATATACGAATGAATATAATCCATATACGAAAGAGCTTGAAACTAAATGAATGGGGTGTGGATATGGCGGATAAAATTCGATTTGATCAAGTGACAAAGGTGTTTACTGTACGGGATACCGAAAAGGGAAAAGGCTCGAAGAAGGAGTTCACGGCGGTAAGGGATTTGAACTTCTCCGTGAAAGATGGTGAATTTTTAACGCTGGTCGGTCCAAGTGGGTGCGGGAAATCCACGTTGTTGGATCTACTTGGTGGTTTAACGAAACCGACTTCAGGCCGTATCCTCCTTGATGGAAAGGAAATTACGGGACCTGGATTGGACCGCGGAATCGTGTTTCAGCAATATGCTTTGTTTCCTTGGAAGACAGCTCGAGGCAATGTCGATTTTGGTCTTGAAGCTAAGGGAGTTCCGAAGAAAGAACGATATGAACTGACGCAATATTACTTATCTTTGGTCGGGTTGGAGGGGTTTGAAGATCGTTTTCCTCATGAATTGTCAGGTGGGATGAAGCAGCGCGTCGCCATCGCTAGGAGTCTAGCTTATAATCCGGATGTGCTACTGATGGATGAGCCGTTTGCCGCATTGGATGCGCAGACGCGAGAAACCTTGCAGAGTGAATTGGTACGGATTTGGGAGAAGACGAAGAAAACGATCATCTTCATCACGCATGGCATCGATGAAGCTGTTTACTTAGGGCAGCGAGTCGCAGTAATGTCCACAAATCCAGGGACGGTCAAGTACATGGTGGATATCCCCTTGGATTCACGTTTGAACGAAGTGGACATTCGATCACATGAAGACTTTGTAAAAGCACGACATCATATATGGAGCCTTCTTCATGAAAAGGTCTATCAAGCGGCTTCCATTTAATTCATAAAAAAAGGAGTGGTTCATAGATGTCCAGTTTAGAAAAAGCTATTGCTGTACCTATTGAAAGAAAGCGGCCTATCCGTTTATCGTTTACCTGGCTTCAAAAACTTGTGAAGCAGACAGCCGTGATCGTCCTGTTACTAGCCATTTGGGAGATTGCACCACGAATTGGATTGGTGGATTCCGTATTCTTCCCCCCTTTCTCGGCAGTGGTTGCAGGATGGTGGGGATTGGTGACATCAGGAGAATTATTCGCCCATTTCAAAGCAAGCTTCTTCCGTTCGTTCATTGGGTTCGGGTTAGCCTTATTGATTGCGATTCCTTTAGGTCTGATCATCGGCTGGTTTCCTTTGGCCAAAGATTTTTTGAACCCCGTATTGGAGTTATTCCGCAATACAGCCGCGTTGGCCTTATTGCCCGTTTTTATCCTATTGCTTGGGATTGGGGAAGTATCCAAAATAGCGATTGTCCTGTTCGCTTGTACGTTTCCGATTCTTTTAAATACCATCAATGCCGTTCAAAATGTCGATCCATTGCTCATCAAGTCAGCTAAATCAATGGGATTATCCTCTCAGAAATTATTCTATAAGGTTATTTTGCCGGCTTCTATTCCGACTATTTTTACCGGAATACGGATGGCAGGGACGGCATCGATTCTCGTGTTAATTGCAGCTGAAATGGTAGGAGCCAAAGAAGGCTTAGGTTACTTGATCAATTATGCGCAGATGAATTTCCAAATCGCTGAAATGTACGCCGGAATCATAACGATTTCTTTGCTTGGATTGTTATTGAATTATGTTTTAGTATCTCTGGAAAAACGATTCTCGGCTTGGAAAGTCAATCAATAATCGAAGGTAGAAGGGGTGGTTTGATGACGAATAATAAACGAGAAATGAAGTTAGGTGCCTTCTTCATGATTCCAGGTCATCACGTGGCAGCTTGGCGTCATCCAGAAGCAGAGGTAAGGGATATCATGAACTTTGATTTTATAAAAAAGCTGGCCCAAACTGCAGAGCGCGGAAAATTCGATTTACTGTTCCTTGCCGATCATGTATCACTCAACACGCAGGATGAACAAGTATTAGGGCAAACCGTAAATACACGCTTTGAACCATTTACCTTGTTATCGGCGCTTTCAGCGGTAACGAAAAACATCGGGCTGGTTGGTACCGTATCGACGACGTATAACGAACCTTACCATGTCGCCCGTAAGTTTGCTTCTTTGGACCATCTGAGCAATGGGCGAGCAGGATGGAATGTTGTCACATCAGGCTCTGATTCAGAAGCTCGTAACTTTAATCTCGACGCACATCCCCTTCATGAAAAGCGGTATGAGCGTGCTGAAGAGTTTGTGAATGTCGCTCAAAAGCTTTGGGATAGCTGGGAAGATGAGGCGCTGGTCATGGATAAGGAATCGGCGCAATTTGCGGATGGTTCAAAGATCCATGCCGTCAATCATAAAGGGGAATGGTTCTCCGTTGCAGGACCACTGAATATTTCCCGTCCTGTTCAAGGTCATCCGGTTGTAGTTCAAGCCGGATCTTCCGAAGCCGGAAAAGAACTGGCGGCGCGAACGGCCGAAGTGATTTTCACTGCTTGGCAAACATTAGAGGAAGCACAAGCATTCTATGCGGATGTAAAAGGGCGGATGGCGAAATATGGTCGTGCCCCTGAGGAACTGAAAATCATGCCTGGAGTATTTCCCGTCATCGGGAATACGGAAGAGGAAGCAAATGAGAAGAAACAAGCATTGGTCGATCTGATTCCAGAAGGAGCCGGTGTGTCTCTTTTATCGAAGATGGTCAATGTCGATTTGAGTGGTTACCCATTGGATGGTCCCTTGCCTGAACTTCCTGATTTAGAAGAAGTCAATGGAACAAAAAGCCGCTTTCAGTTATTGAAGGATGTGGCGAACCGTGAAGGGTATACAATCCGTCAGCTATATCAACATATTGCAGGTGCTCGCGGGCATCGTGAAATTAAAGGGACACCCGTGCAAATTGCTGATCAACTTCAAGAATGGTTTGAAAATGGAGCGGCAGACGGATTTAATGTCATGCCTCCCTATTTACCGGGCGGGTTAGATGATTTTGTCGATCAAGTCATTCCTGAATTGCAAAGGCGGAACATATACAAAACGGAGTATTCAGGCAGCACATTGCGTGAAAATTTGGGATTACAACGTCCGAAAAACACTCTCCTTGAAAAAGTGGCGGGCGCTCATATATAAGTGTTGAAAATAGAATAGTAGAAAGAAGGAGATTAGATGAGTACGAATAAAAAAGAAATGAAATTAGGCGCTTTTTTCATGATTCCTGGACACCACGTGGCCGGTTGGCGCCATCCCGAGGCTGAAACTCATAATATATTGAATTTTGATTTTCTAAAAAGACTGGCCCAAACAGCAGAGCGCGGCAAATTCGATATGCTGTTTGTGGCGGATGTCAATGCTTTGCAACATAACGGTGCTAAAAACGTCCAAAGAGCGGGAATTAGTTTTGAACCGTTCACCCTGTTATCAGCACTTTCAGCGGTAACGGAAAAAATCGGGCTGGTCGGCACGGTGTCCACGACGTACAACGAACCCTATCATGTAGCCCGTAAGTTTGCATCGCTCGACCACTTAAGCAATGGTCGTGCAGGGTGGAACGTCGTCACTTCCAATACGGATGCCGAAGCAAAGAACTTTAACTCGGACCATCATCTTTTACATGAAAGGCGTTATGAACGGGCCGAGGAATTTGTGGACGTTGTAGAAAAGCTTTGGGATAGCTGGGAAGATGAGGCGTTGATCATGGATAAGGAATCCGCGCAATTTGCCGATGGCTCGAAAATCCATGCCATCAATCATAAGGGTGAATGGTTCTCCGTAGAAGGACCCTTGAATATTTCCCGTCCGGTCCAAGGCCATCCCGTTGTGGTTCAAGCGGGATCATCCGAAGCTGGAAAAGAGCTGGCGGCACGAACGGCGGAAGTGATTTTCACAGCGTGGCAAACAATCGAAGAAGCGCAAAGCTTCTATGCGGATGTGAAAGGAAGGATGGCGAAATATGGCCGTTCCCCTGAGGAACTGAAAATCATGCCGGGTGTCTTCCCCATCATTGGGGCAACAGAAGAAGAAGCAGATGAGAAAAAGCAATTATTTGAAGAACTTATCCCAGAGGAAGCAGGCGTTGCACTTTTGTCGGCGATGATCAGTGTGGATTTAAGAGGGTATCCCGTTGATGGACCACTGCCAGACCTGCCGGAACTAGAACAAATCAATGGAGGGAAAAGCCGTTTTACATTATTGAAGGACCTGGCTGAACGTGAAAACCTGACCATACGCCAGCTATATCAAAGAACAGCCGGTGCCAGAGGCCATCGTGAAATCAAAGGAACACCGGAACAAATCGCAGACCAATTGCAAGAATGGTTCGAAAATGGAGCGGCGGACGGATTCAACATCATGCCTCCTTATTTACCGGGCGGCCTTGAAGACTTCGTCGATCATGTCATCCCTGAATTGCAAAAACGTGGCATATTCCGTACCGAATACACAGAAGATACCTTACGCGGAAACTTAGGACTGAATCGGCCAGCCAACACGTTGGTCAACAAGATTATAGAAACCGTGTAACCAGTAAGGCCGGGCGATTCTGCCCGGTTTTTTGTTTTTCGTTCATTTTTGTGAACTGTTCCTTTACTCTTACCTCAAACTTTAAAGATTATATAGAGTTAATCCTTTTCATTTAAATAAACAGGTGAAAGTTTCAGATTATATTGATATACTAAATTGGATATTAATGGATTAGGAGGATTAATTATGAATAAATGCATAGTTGGAATTGTGTTATGTTTTGTGATGGTTTTTGGAGTATCGCATAGTGATGATGTTCAAGCAAAGGGAAAGACGTATACGCTCAAAGTTAAATCAACAACAAGCGTATTGAATGTTAGGGAAAAACCATCCACATCCTCCAAAATAGTAGGCAAGCTAAAGAAAAATCAAACCGCGAATATGCGAACTGTTAACTACAATAAGGGCTTCTACGAAGTCATATACAAAGGGAAAAAAGCCTATGTCTCAATGGACTATGCAGAGGAAGTAAAACCAAATGAACGCTGGATAGGTAGTTATTACAACTCTTATTATTCAGGAAGTGGCGTAATAACTGATTTATATTTGTATAAAAAAACAGATCACTACATTTACTTTGTGTCACAAACAGGGTATCGTTACGATCCAACAGGGAACCTTTCAGGGGCAGATATGCCTTGGAAATTCAATAATTATTATGGAAAAGCAAAAGTAACATCCACAACGAAAGCCTCTTTTAACAGTAAAGATTGTAAAGCTACTTTCAAAACAGTCGGCAAAACGATTCGTGTAGAACAAAAATCAAAAGGGGATAGCTGTGATTTTACAGGGTTAGGTATCTATGACCGCCAGGGTGGGGCTTATGAAAAGTGATAAATGCAATGGTCGTTTTCTCACATGAAATTATAAGGAATCTTTTATAAGAACCAAATGGAGGTGGGAAACAGTGATAAAACGACAAGCATGTGTACCTGAGTTGTCGGTGTCAGATTTAAACCATAGTCTATCATTTTATTTGAACATTCTCCCATTCAAGATGGACTACCAACGTCCAGAGGATAAATTCGCGATGATTTCCCTAGAAGATTGCCAAATGATGTTGGAAGAAACGAATGAACACTGGAAGACAGGAGAATTGATTTACCCATTTGGAAGAGGGATTAATTTTCAAATACAAGTCAGGGATATCGATGAGTTATACCGGCGTATAATGGAACATCAGTATCCCATTAAGATGGAGATTCAGGAGAATTGGTATCGGGCAGATGATCTTTTACTCGGGCAAAAAGAGTTTTTAATCATGGATCCTGACGGTTATTTATTAAGATTTGCGGAACACTTAAAAGAAAGAGAATGAGGATAATGATCTAATTATCAATAATCTGGATAAAAGTTCAAACAATTTCCAAACAAGTGTGTTGACAAATATGCATGCTTTCTTGTAAGATATAAATATCTTGAATTAAAGATAATTTAAATCAAAATATTTTAATACGAGGAGATTTTATATAATGAATGTATTAGTAGTGAAAGCAAACAACCGTCCGGCAACAGAAGGTATCTCAAGCAAAATGTACGAAACGTTCATGGCTTCATTAGAAGGTAAAGATGTAAACGTAACGACTTACGATGTGTTTGAAGAAGATACACCATACTTTGGTCAAGAAATTTTCAACGCATTCGGCAAAGTGCAAACAGGTGGAGAGTTAACGGATATTGAATCACGTCTTTTGGCTGCTAAACAAAAAGCAATGGATGCAATCACTGCAGCTGACGTAGTGGTATTCGCATTCCCATTATGGAACTTAACAATCCCGGCTAAATTGCAAACATTCATCGATTATGTGTATGCGGCAGGATTCGCATTCAAATATGATGCAAATGGGAACATGGTTCAATTAATGACGGACAAAAAAGCGATCTTCCTAAACGCTCGCGGCGGAATTTACTCAACTCCGGAAGCGGCTCCAATGGAAATGGCAGTGAACTACATGCGCAATGTATTCGGTGGCGTATTCGGCATGAAAATCATTGATGAAGTCATCATCGAAGGTCACAATGCAATGCCTGATAAAGCACAAGAAATCATTACTGCAGGGTTGGAAGAAGTAAAAGCTTCTGCACAGCGCTTGGTAGAAATGGCTGTACAAGCATAATAAACCGGAAATGACCAACGAAGCCTTTCGCTTTGTTGGTCGTTTTTTTTTTACTTTTTTGCTGTACATATTCTTCTATGAAAAAACAGGCTATAAATGGGGACCATCACCATTTATAATTACATGTACTATCCATGAAGGGGTGTTCGATTTTGTTTATAAAACTTACAAAAGACCAACAGCAATTAATGATTTCCGATATTCAGTATTTCTTCTCACAAGAAAGAGAGGAGGAAATCACGGAATTTGCAGCGGAGAGAGTATTGGATTTCGTCAAGGAGACACTTGCCCCCCATTTCTATAACGCAGCCGTCCAAGACGTTAAACATGTCGTGGAACAACAGTTTTCTTCCATGGAAGATGAAATATTGACGTTGGAACGCCCGATAAAAAGATAAGCGAGGAAGAATGTGAGGCCTTTTTCCATCCAAAGAGCCGTAGCTTGAGTATATGATAAGTCGTCGATCCCAAGAAAGTAAGGGCGAAGGCTTATTTTTTTATATAGATATAACATTTCTTTTTCGCTTTTTAGAAAAAATAATATTGTAAGAAAGAAATTTTTCTGAAAATTAAAATAAAGGTATATAGAAGATATAAGCTGATGCCCGATCCTATTAACCTTGTGAACTCAATAAAATCAGCTCTTTCATTGCCTAAATTAACTCTATTTAGAAGACCATAATTCTATGAATATGCAGAATTATTGGTATTTTCTGATATGTACAGGTGATATTTGAAATGGTAGTATAAAAGTACTGATGGATATTGAGGTTAAATATGTAATTTAAATATAATTGTGGCAATTATTATTTTAATAGTATGTACAAAGTAGTATGGGGGATGAGGATTGTGAGTATAAAAAGCGTTACAAGTTCTTTGACGGCAACTGAAATCGTGGAGAAGGCATCAGGGATCTATGAAGAAGCTGTGAGAATAAGAAGAATGATCCATGAAAATCCTGAACTTGGATTTGAAGAGACAAAAACCGCTGAAATGATTGCGGATTATTTGAAAGGGCTTGGAATCGAAGTGACTACAGGAGTAGCGAAAACGGGAGTTGTGGGTCTTCTTCATGGCGATAAAGAGGGGCCAGTACTTGCGTTACGGGCCGACATTGATGCGTTACCGATTCAGGAGAAAACGGGTGTGCCCTATCAATCTCAAAATCCCGGTGTGATGCATGCGTGCGGACATGATATGCATACCGCGATGTTACTGGCTGCCGCCCATGTTTTATCCCAAAATAAGCAACATATATCCGGTACGATAAAATTCATTTTCCAACCCGCTGAAGAGATGAAGGGCGGGGGAGGTGTAATGGTCGATGAAGGAGTTCTTAGTAATCCTGCAGTTGACCATGCCTTTGCTTTTCATGTTTGGCCTGAGTTAGCTACTGGAACATATGGGTTTAGAAATGGAGCCATCATGGCAAGCATGGATTCCTTTGATGTTGTGCTAAAAGGCAAACAGGGCCATGGGGCAGCACCTCATCAAGGGGTGGATGCAATCGTCGGGGCTGCTCATATCGTAACGGCCCTCCAAACGATAGTTAGCAGGGAAACGGATCCGGTTGACTCCGTCGTTCTGACAATCGGAACGATAGAAGCAGGAGATGGCTATAATATCATCCCTGAAAAAGCTAGTTTTAGAGGAACGGTGCGTACTCTTAATGCCGATACCCGTAAGAAAGTGGCTGACAGTATTCAGCGGATCGTTGAAGGTGTGGCTTCGGCTCTTAAACTAGAAGTGGAAATCAATTTTAACTTTTCAGTGGGCTACCCTGTTACCATAAATGATTCAACATTTAATGAACATGCTGCTGCGATTGCCGTGGACTTATTTGGGGAAGAGTCCGTTCAATGGTTGAGTAAACCAAGTATGGCAAGTGAAGACTTCGCTTTCTATTTAGAAAAAGTTCCGGGTACGTTTGTCTTCTTAGGTGTAGCGGAAAACCCGGATGACCCTATGAAGTTACATAGCGACGTGTTTCTGCCAGATGAGAAAGCCATGATTCAGGGGATTTCACTTATCGTGGGCATAGCTTTACATACGACTGAGAAAATTCAATAAATAACATCGCAAACATGGATCGTACGGGCTTTCCTTTTTGAAGTCCGTACCAATCGTAGACAAAAAAGGAGTGATGAATGTGCAAGAAAATTCTCTGCGTAGTTGGAAAATTCATTTTTTTGTTTTGATATTAGTGTGTATAACAGAATTCATCGGTGTAAAAACCTTTAATATCGGTATTGGGGCCATTGCCTTATTTCCCATGTTGTATGCATTGATCATCGGTGCGGTCATTAGTTTACCTTCTTTGAAAGTCTTAAAACCGAAGGAAATGAATGTGGCGGCCAATATTTTAGGGATTTCATTCATGCTTTTTGTAGCCAAATTAGGCATGTTAATGGGACCATCCTTGCCACAGATATTTGATGCCGGCCTTGCTTTAGGCTTGCAGGAATTGGGGCATTTCGCAGGGACGATCCTATTAGGTTTACCGATTGCATTGTTACTTGGCATGAAAAGAGAAGCAGTCGGTGCCACTTTTTCGATTGATAGAGAACCAAACTTAGCCATCATCGCTGAAAAATATGGATCGGATTCACCTGAAGGCAGGGGAGCACTGGGCGTATATGTGTGCGGGACTTTGTTTGGAGCATTATACCTTTCCGTGTTAGCGAGCTTTTTGGCTCAAACTGGTTGGTTCCATCCGATTTCCCTTGCCATGGGTGCAGGAGTGGGATCAGGTAGCATGATGGCTGCCATGTCTGGAGCGCTAGCGGTAATATTCCCGGAATCCGCAAAGGATATTGCTGTATTTGCCGGTGCGGCTAACTTAATTACAACAATCTTAGGGACATACATATGTGTATTCTTCTCCCTTCCTTTTACAAACTTTTTATACAAAAAATTAGAACCCGTTTTGGGGCGTAAGTCAAAAGTGATTGAAAAATAAGGCAGTGCAGGACTTAAAGGGGAGAGGTTATATGAAAGATAAGATATTGACTTTTATAATCATTGGAATAATAGCCCTTATGGGAAATTGGATTGGATACGATGTTTCACCTATAGATGCACTACCAGGCATGTTGATCATTGTTGCCGTTACGATCGTAGGGTTCTTTTTGGCTAAAGTCATCCCTATAAAACTACCCATCGTCATTTGGGTTTCGATGTTAGCGCTGCTGATTACAACGCCCATTTTTCCCGGAAATGCAGAAATCATCAAGGTAACGGAACATGTGAATTTCATGGCGCTGGCCACTCCCATTTTGGCATATGCGGGTCTATCCTTCGGTAAAGATTTAAAGGAATTCAAACAATTAGGGTGGCGAATCGTTGTCATTTCTCTAGTTGTTTATACAGGAACGTTTGTCCTTTCAACGGTTGTTGCAGAAATTAGTTTTAGATTAACTGGGAAATTCCATTAAGCGTACTTAAAGAAAGATGCCCGTCTCAGTAAAATGGAGCGGGCATTTTTTTATGCAAACTGATTCAAGAATGAAAAAGCCACTCCTGGATATTCTATCAATGAAAGGGGTGTAGCCCATGAAAAAGCGCGAAAATCATGAAGAAGAGCCGATCGTAGCCGATGGAATCACGACGCAGGAGGAGCTGGATGAAAGCGCCACTCCGGAAGAGGTGGCAAAAGGAGACTATACAAAAGTCGTCACACTTTCATTGGATGAAAATGATCCAAGCTGAACGGAAAGTCAGCAGGCCCATTGGGTTTGCTGACACTTTTCGAAAATAATAAGAGCCTTCTACAGTTTACGTAGCGAGGCTCTTTAAAATTGTTTGCTTCTTATCCTTCAAATAGATTCAATCAATACGTCCGATGGTATCGTTCAATTTCTTACGATACTTATCCTTCCAAGTTTGCTCATCCTTCACTAGTTCGTCACAGAAGGCAGCCACGTCCTCACCTGTCAGGTCGGTGACTTTTTTGCTTTCCGCTGCACCTTCCTCGAAAAGGTCGAGAATACCGGAAAAAATACGATTGGTACCCTCCCAATCGGTGGGGCTGTCGCCAGCAGTCCACATATACTTTTGGATCGCTTTATAAGCGTTATGGTATTCACTTGGAAGAGCCTTCGCACGCGCCTCCATCGCTTTCCATTCTCTCTTTTCATCAAAACTTCCCATTATTTTTTCAAAAAAACTCATTTTGCGTCTCCCCTTTCAATCGGTAAGTTTTTAAGTTCATTCAGTTTACTTGAAATGAATGCCCATTTTGTCCAGAAAACTTGAAGCTTTTCTTGACCCGCTGCATTGAGGGTGTAAAATTTCCTTGGTGGTCCCATCGTGGATGGCTTTTTCTCGATGTCTACCAGATTGTTCTTCTCAAGCCTCATCGTAATCGTATAAACCGTGCCCTCCACTACATCAACGAAGCCAAGTTTGTGTAGTTTCTGTGTAATGTCATAGCCATATGTTTCGCCCTGGCTGATGATTTCAAGCACACAACCTTCAAGCACCCCTTTCAGCATTTCTGTCAGATTCTCCAAAAGAATTCACCCCATATGTTTGTTGTTGGATTTTTTACGCTATTTAGTATTACTTACTACTAGTATATAGTATCACATAGTAGTGATTTGTCAATCGCCTTCCATTTATCTATAGAGTATTTTTGGAGGAATCGTCTTCATAATAAAATGGAAATATTTTTTAAAACGATATTGACAGCAGAAGTGTATTACGGGTATAGTACATACATAAGGTGTATGAACCACTTAATACATACACTTGGAACCAAGTGTAAATATCAGATCTTTTATTAAATATAGGGGTGGTTTAATGAACGTTTCGTTTAATGCCCGTGAGCCGGTTTATTTGCAAGTGGTGAGGCATTTCAAAGAACAGATGGCCATTGGAGAGTTAGTTGCGGGACAGGAAATCCCTTCACGCCGGGAATTGGCGGCAACATTGAATATTAATCCGAATACGGCCCAAAAGGCGTATAAAGAAATGGAGGAACAAGGTTTGATTCATACTGAAAGAAATTTCCCAAGTCGAATCACTACGGATGAAGAGATGCTACACGCTGTCCGACAAGAGCTTATTCTTGCCGCGGTCGATTCTTTTGTAGAGGCCATTCGTCCCATTCATGTACCGGTTGATGAGCTACTTCAGATCGTGAAAGATAAATATGCAAAAGAGGGGGAAGAGAAATGATCGAAGTGAAGCAAATCTCTAAGAAGTACGGCCGAAAGAAAATCTTGGATGGGATGTCTTTTACCGCGAATAAAGGGGAGATCACCTGCCTGATCGGGATAAACGGTGTAGGGAAAACCACGACGTTGAAGGCAATTATGGGATTGACGCCGTATCGTGGGGAAATTCTGATCGATAATGAAAAACTGGATACAGACCGATATGAAAAGATCACCTTCATTCCGGACGCTCCGATTATGCTTCCGCAAATGACGATCAAGCAGGCAATGGCCTTCATGAACGATTTCTATACAACATGGAACCAGTCAAGAGCCAATGAGTTGCTGGATTTTTTCAAACTGGAGGAAAATACAAGGATATCCGATTTATCAAAAGGGAACACGGCGAAAGTCAACCTGATGCTGGGTCTGTCGCTTGATGTGGATTACGTGCTAATGGATGAACCATTTTCCGGCATCGATATGTTTAGCCGGGAACAAATTGCCGACGTCTTTGCCAGTCACTTGATCGAGGACAGGGGAGTCATCATCACGACCCATGAAATCGGTGATATTGAACATTTAATCGATAAGGTCATCTTACTTGGAAACGGAAATGTAGTGAAAGAGTTCAATACGGAAGATATGCGTGAAGAGGAAGGGAAATCAGTAGTCGATGTAATGAGAGAGGTGTATCAAGGATGATGCGTTATATGAAGCTAGTCAATTTCGAAATCAACCGCTTTAGTAAAATCTATTTTTCATTGTTGTTGATCACGATTCTTTCGCAATTTGTAGGCGTGATCATTAAAGTACAAGGATTCTTAAATGATGCGAACCAAACCATGTTAGAAGATAAATTGACCGAAGCCACTTATATAGAAACTTTTGGCGGAGTGAACTTTAACTTGATTTCAGGGTCGCTCTGGTTTATAGGACCGATTGCGTTGTGTGCCGTAGCCCTTATATTCTACATCTTTCTAATTTGGTACCGTGATTGGTTCGGGAAAAATACTTTTATTTATCGCCTGTTGATGCTGCCGACTACGAGATTATCTCTCTATTTATCCAAAGCTACAGCGATTTTCTTAATGGTATTAGGACTGATTGCCTTACAATTGATCATCCTGCCGATGGAGAATGCTCTGTTCAATTCCATGATGCCGGAAGTGTTCCTAACCGCAAAAATGAGTGTGATGACCATCCTTGAATCCAAACCAGTGTTAGCGCTCATCATTCCTAACTCGTTCACTCAATTTATCATTTCCTATGGAATCGGGCTGATGATCCTGTTTGTCTTATTTACAGCCATCATGTTGGAAAGAAGTTACCGGATCAAGGGGATTGTGCTAGGCATTATCTATTCCGTACTTGCGGGCTCATTGTTCCTATCGCCTATTTGGCTGAATGGTTCTAACGGAATCTCTCTTTATCCGTCAGAAATCTTCGGTAGTTTAATCGCTTTGGGGATTATCATTACAGCCGTCTCCATCTGGCTTGGCTCTTGGTTGTTAAAGAAACGTGTAACCGTATAATGTCCCAACTACTAATATAAGGAGAGTGAACAGGGTGAAAAGATATATCAGCAGCATCCTCATCGTCGTCGTTAGTCTATTTAGCATCGGAACGTATTATGCTCAAGTAACTTCTTACGCTTCAAACCTTCCCAAACTTACATTTAAAACGATAGAAGGTAATGAAAAGGAATTACAATCGGTTGCCTTGGAAGGATATTATGAAGAGGGTAGCCTAAGTGAACATTTTCGTGTTGAATCCAATCAATTGAAATATGCAAAAGAACAGTCTTATTTTGAAAATCTTTTTGATTTCTATGACCCTAACTATAAACGGTTGGTGAATGAGTATCGTTCCTTCATGAGGGATAAAGAGTATATCGAAACGTATTATGAAGATCGAGATAACCTGACGTTCGTAACCATGAATGTGGATTATGAGAATAGAAAATTTAGCTCGTACTTCAATATTGATAGTTTAGAAAAGAAAAACAAAGATGAAAAGTCGTATGAAATAGATGTGCCAGAACAAGAAAAATATGATGATATCACAGTAAGGGATATTCAATTCGCTCAATCCAAATTACAAGTCATCACTCAAAATGATGTGATTACGAAGGATGAAAAAGATACGGTTGAGATACACCACTACACCATTGATTTAGCTGGTCAAAAAATCGTGAGCGATGAAACGATCTTATCCGAAACGTTTGATTCATCCAATGAAGGACATTTCGCCATGCCGTCAAAAGTCGATGGAGGGAAGGCAAATGATGTATTCTTCCTGGCGTTAGTAAAAGGCAGGTACATTGAAGAGGAAGGATTCAAGGAGAAAAAAGGGGAGAGCTCTCTTTACGCGTATCATTACGACACAAAGAAACTGGAAAAAATCAAGATTCCAAATGAAGAGAATATCACCTTTGAATCTGTGGAAAGTGACTTTTTCTATGATGAGGAGACTCTCTACATGACAGGGTGGGAGGAAGAGATGAGGCGCATCCTCACCTTCGATATCGATAAACAGAAAGTAATCAATGACTACAAACCGGGATCTGTTGATTTCACTGAGATAAAGGATGGACGCATCTTTGCCATTACCGCAGATGAATTGCTGATTGTCGATGCGAAAACGGGAAAGACGCTTTATAAAGGAGAATTGGTGATTGATTCTGATGACCAGAAGAAAGATAAGAATCATATCATTCAATTGCATGATATTTACATCAAATAAATCTTTTGACCGAGACTCCCCTTGAAGAAGGGGAGTTTTATGTTTGGAGTTCATCTATTTTTTGATTATGAGTCTCTCAACATTATCTGATAAAAGAACGGTATCCCATGGTATCCAATACCATTGTTCCCCATCGAAAAATAAGGGGAACGTATAGGCGATCGGTTCTTCGGTATAGAATGCGAGTTGATAGCCAGTCGGGTCTCCTTGGCTGGTATTCGGATTAAAGCTGGCGTTCGTCTTTCCTTCGTTAAGTATCAGGGTCATAGCTTGTATCTCATGTTTATCCGATAATAAATGGGTCAGTACAGGATGAAAATCTTTATCCTCTTTATATATATCTATTCGATTGATCGATTCTTCATCGATGTCTTCGTATTTGCCCCGAAATGTTTGATTCTTCGTAACTTCATGATAGATTGCATACCCATTGATCTCGTCTTTTGACTGAATAGCAGCAAATTCAGGCTTGCCTTGTACGGAAAAGACCTCCGTACCCTTTTCCCAGAATGCGGCGTCACCTTCTTTCGTCTTGTAATTGACATCGAATACATGATCCGCGACTTTGAACTTCACTTCTCCTATCTTTTCACCGATAGAAGTGGAATCGGCGAGGATAGCGGAATGGACCCCTTCATACTGTTTGCCATTTATTTTAACGAAATCGACCCACTCAATGTCAATTTCTTGGGCATTACAAGAGGCAAGGAATAAACTGCATGCCAACATCCCTATCCATTTTTTCATCATGACCCCTCCGTTTGTAGACTGATAAAATGCCGATTTTGACCGATAAATAGGGGCAATTGACCGATATATTCCAATTTTGACCGATATATGCTCAACATTGACCGATATAATGGCTATATCCAATCATTTAGTCGGTCGCACGGACTAATGGCCACATCCGGACTTCCAATGTTTTTGCAAAATGCAAGATGGGCTTGTCGCTTTCAACTTGAATGCCTTGATTGGCCAGCATCGTGTTCTGTCTGATATCCGCTTCAGCATGCTGGAGCGGCCATGGTTTATGCAGGATATCGCAGCGAAGCGGCACTCCTTTATTGTTTAGTGTATATAGGCAATAACGCTCTGTAAGCCATTCATCGAAAGAACCTTTTTCGGCAAGATACGGTTCTGAGGTTGGTTTGTATGTACACTCGAATGTTTGATTGCCGTTTCTTCTCTTGCTAATATAATCGATGACATCACCGCTGCGCTGCACATTCATATCGGCAAACTTATATGGCAAGTGGTATACAGTTTGGGCAGTCTTGACCGCAAGCATATTGGACGCATCCAGGCTAAAGAAGTACACCCCTGGTTTTCCATCCACCGTGACATAAGTCCGGACGTTGAGTTCAGGAAATCGATCCGTGCCTGGAACGGGAGGGAGCCCTCTTAAGCGGATGTCAGTCATATGAAACGGAACGACGCCTATCCACCCCATGCCGTCAAAGGAATCTAAAGGCAGTACGGCAGGTACTAACTTTTGTAAGGCTTCTATTTTATTGGATAATGGGCAAACAATAGATCATTCCATGTCTGTTTCATCGTCCAGGGTAATCGTGGCAATGGCCATGAACGATGGCTATCGTCCCATTGGTTATCAAAGAAGTGTTTAGGTTGGTCTTTCATGTTGTTCGCCTCCTTATTCACGGCTGGTTTAAATCTGTTGCAAGCATCTATTCTTTTCTTTTATGCTAAAATAAACCAGTTACTGGTAGTATATCAAAATGAACCCGTTTTCGATATAAAACAAAGGAGGTGGGCACATGTCAAATGGTTTCATTCATCATATCGAAATAAATGTATCCGACTTGGAAAGAACCGTGACATTTTGGAGTTGGTTTTTGGAAGAGCTAGGGTATCGTCCTTTCCAGGAATGGGATGGGGGGAGGAGCTGGAGAATCGATGATCTGTATGTGGTGTTTGTCCAAGCAGAGAAGCGTTTTCTCGAAATTCCCTTTCATAGGGGAAGAGTGGGGCTTAATCATCTAGCCTTTCATGCAAGCTCACGCCAGGAAGTGGATGAGATGACACATAAATTAAAACAGCAGGGAATGCGCATTCTTTATCCCGACAGGCATCCGTTCGCTGGTGGGAAGGACCATTATGCTGTATTCTTCGAGGATCCCGATAGATTGAAAGTGGAATTAGTTGCTCCTGTTGAATCCCTTTAGGGATGGGCAAAATGATAGTGGTGATACGAATAAGGATTATCGCCTCCATTTTCGGGGGCATTATCCGCTTCCACTTCCATCGTGACGGCACGAATCAGAATAACGGCACCGATAACTTGGAGCCAGGCACCGACCAATAGAATCATTTCACCGATTTCCCTGCTATCCTGTAAAATGAAAATATTGCCGATGGCGTCGAGGAATGAGCCTAATGATACGAGGCTATTTCCTGTAATATCGAGAGACTTGAATGACGATTCTTCGGCAATGTATGCTGCGACTGCCTCGAAAGCAGCACCGAGGCCTTGGATGCCACTACCGAGTGTATCGATTTTTAAGCCTTCTTCCTCTTCACCACTCAGTTCAATACTGATACCTACAGAATTTGCCGTATTTCCCGCGGCTTCAACCCATTCGCCGAAGATATAATATAGTTGCGATAGCGGATACTCCTCGGGGTTGAACAATTTTGTCCTAGCGATTGCCTGAAGTGAATTGCCGACCGCCTCGATTCCATTCCCCTTAATAATCAAATCCTTGCCCAAATCCGTGCCTGTCAATGTTTGCTGGGTTTGCCCGATGGCTTCAACAACCGTGCCGATCCCCAATAACCAAGCTCCCGTGATAAGGAGGTCTTCTCCGCTTGTACCCATAGTCCGAACGCCCCTTACAAGAAGTTACCTTATGGTATTCCGGGAAGTACATTTATGTACAGGTGAACGATGGGGAATATCATATAATTTGGATGTTTATGTTAAACTGGATGAGGAGTTATTTACCTTTTAATAAAAAATAAGAATGTTATTAACCATGTAGGCGGGGGTTCAAATGGGGATATTTTTTATAAAGAGAGGAAATGCGAAAAGAACAAAAGCGAATATGATCCTTCATACGATGATTGCGGTAGCGATGATCATCCTTTTAGTGATGGCAATCATCAACGGAAAAGATTTCTTTTACTTAAAGCTGATTTTCCTATTAGCGGGTATAAGTTCGATTATAGATGGAATGGAAAGCTATTTACAAAAGGAAAAAAGGAAAGTCTATCTGCTTGATTTCGGATATGCGTTGGTTTGGTTCTTATTGGTTTATATGTATACGACCATGTAAGAGGGAAGGGGACATGACGATGAAGGGTGCAATACAGGTCATAATGGCGATGCTGTTCCTTATGATTTTCACGTTTTGTGCGTGGTATGAAGGAAGCGAAATCTTGGACAATCCATGGGAGTGGGAATATTCGACGCCTTTTTCGGAGCTATTACACACTCAAGTTGAAGGCCCGGAGGATATTTCCAATCTGGATTATTTTGTGTACGCGGCCAAGTTCAGGCCGTTGTTCCCGGTACTTATGATGATGACACTATTATACTTAGTCACGCTAACGGGACTTAGAGTAAGTAAAGGAAGCCAGAAAAAATCGGCTTTCTTTCTGGGCTAGGCGTTTTATTGCTGCTCATGAGCGGTTTGATTTGGAGTTCCCCGACGGTTGGGGGCCATTTCTTCAAGGGGATTTCTCTAATCGTGGGTATAGTGTCCATCTTGGTCGGAATGTTGTACTACTTTAAATGGACACCCACATCCAAAAGAGTGGCTTAGTTATAGGTACTCTATGAATCTGAATATATGAGCCACAAAAAAGGAACAGCCCGCATTAATAGGGCTGTTCCTTTTTTGTGATTCATGATTATATCTTTCCTATATAATAGGAAGAAACTCGACATGGACTAGAGTCTCTTACAATTTTTCAGATACTGATTTGGATTGCATATGCAACGTCAAGAAGTCAGGGCCGCCTGCTTTTGAACAAGTTCCGGACATATTGTACCCTCCGAACGGTTGGTACCCAACGATTGCTCCTGTACAGCCACGATTAAAGTATAGGTTCCCTACGAAGAAGTCTTCGCGTGCCTGTTCGATATGGTCACGGTTTGTTGAAATGACGGCACCCGTTAAACCGTATTCTGTGTTATTGGCGATTTCTAGAGCTTCGTCAAAGTCTTTTGCTTTGGAAATGGCGACGATTGGGCCGAAGATTTCTTCTTGCATCAAGCGAGCTCTTGGTGCTACATCTGCGACAACAGTTGGTTGAATGAAGTAGCCGATTGAATCATCCGCTTCACCACCCGTTAGGATGCGTCCTTCTTCTTTTGCGACGTCAAAGTAGCTTGTCACTTTTTTAAAGGCTTTATCATCAATGACAGTAGCCATGAAGTTGTTATGGTCGGTCGGATCTCCGACGGTTAATTCTTTTGTCAATTCAACCACCCGGTCCAACACAGTATCGTAAACATCTTCGACGATGATGGCCCGTGAGCATGCAGAACACTTTTGGCCACTGAAGCCGAACGCGGATTTAACGATGGACTGTGCAGCCAATTCAAGGTCTGCCTCTTTGTCGACGACGATGGTATCTTTCCCGCCCATTTCGGCAATGACGCGCTTGATCCATATTTGTCCTTCGTTTACGGCTGCCGCGCGTTGGTTAATGCGCAAACCGACATCGCGTGAACCGGTGAAGCTAATGAAGCGAGTACGTGGGTGATCGACTAAGTAATCGCCAACCTCACCACCAGGTCCTGGGATGTAGTTCACGACACCAGCTGGAAGGCCGGCCTCTTCAAGGATTTCGATGAATTTATACGCAATGATTGGTGTTGTGGATGCCGGTTTCAGTAAGATGGTGTTCCCTGTCACCACTGCTGCCACGGCTGTCCCGGCCATGATCGCAAATGGGAAGTTCCATGGTGAAATGATGACGCCGACACCTAGTGGGATATAGCCAAATTTATTATATTCGCCTGGAAGGCTTTTTACTGGTTTTCCGTCTTTCAATTCGAGCATTTGACGTGCATAATATTCCATGAAGTCAATGGCTTCCGCTGTGTCAGCATCTGCTTCCACCCATGGTTTACCTGCTTCGATTGTCATGATCGCAGACATTTCATGACGACGGCGTCTTGTAATCGCAGCTGCTTTAAATAGAATGTCAGCCCGAACTTCAGGTTTTACTTTGCTCCAAGTTTTGAATGTTTGATCGGCAACTTGCATCGCTTTTTCAGCCAGTTCTTTGTTTGCCTTAGATACAGTGCCCACGACTTCGGTTTTTTTAGCCGGATTGTAAGAAGTGATTTTATCATGAGTAGTAATGCGTTCCCCACCAATAACTAATGGATAATCTTTTCCAAGTTCACTTTGAACCTTTTGAATGGCCTCAGTGTAAGCTTGTTGGTTTTCCTTTTTTGAAAAGTCAGTTAGTTGTTCAGTTGTGTATGGAATCAATTTAATATCCTCCTTATAATCACGGGTGCCAAATAATTGTGCACTTATGTTATTGTTAATATATATATAATGCAACATTTTTTGGCATATTACAATAACTTTTCCGAAAATTTACAAAAGTTCAAAAGGGGTGTTCCAATGAAACAGCAAGATTTGCACGAGATTTATAAATATATCACGGACAATATTTCAGCAGGGATACACGCCGTGGATGCTCAGGGGAAAACCGTGATCTATAATGCAAAAATGCGGGAGCTAAAAGGGATTCATTCGCTTGAGGAAGATCAATTCGAGCAAGAAATGATCGCTAAAATTAATGATAGCCATCTTTATCAGGTCCTGAAAACATGCGAGCCGATCAAAAACTACAAAATGAATTTCTGGAATCGTGTCGGTCAGGAAATTGTGACGATTTCCGATATCCTGCCGATTAAAAAAGACGATGAATTGATTGGCGCTGTCGAGATATCGAAGGATATTACCGAGAGGGAGTTAATGGCCTATCAACCATTGCGGCGGTATGGGCAACCCCTCACATTCGATATCATTACAGCGGTTTCCCCACTTATGGCAGGGGTGATCGAACGGGCCAAGATGGCTGCCAAAACGAGGATGCCTGTTTTGCTTTATGGGGAGTCCGGGACGGGAAAGGACATGATTGCAGAAGGGATCCATCATGATTTGAATCCTGAAAATGATCATTTCATTACACTGATTTGCCGGAATGACGAACAAGCGTTGATCGACCAGCTGAAGCAGCAAATCGATAAAAATGAACAAGTCACGATTTTTTGCGAGCGTGTGGAATACCTTTCCCTTGAAGGCCAGGAAAGGATCCTGAATCTGTTCAAGGAACATCTGGAGAGTCATGTTTTTATAGCAAGCGTCGGAAAAGACCCGATTGATTTGATCGAGAAAGGGCAGCTTTCCAAGGATTTATATTACTTCTTTGCATCGGTTTGTATAAATGTCCCCGCATTAAGTGATCGAAAAGAAGATATTAAGCCATTTATATCGGACTACTTTAAGCGCTATCGCAATAATACCGGAAGCCGGATCCAAGGGCTTTCAGCTAAAGTGGAACAGATCTTTCTCGATTATGATTGGCCAGGAAATTTAAAAGAGCTAGAAGTATTGCTGGATGATATAACCAGTACGATGACGAATGAAACATCCATTGATTTTGATATGCTGCCGATTTATTTCAGGTGGAAGATCCAAAGCGAGGAGCTTTCCGATACGACGGGGAACATGTTTGTAGCGGAAAATGAAAAAGATATTCGTCCATTAAGCGTATTCATGAACGAAGTCGAAGAGTACTATATCCAAAATGCCTTGAAAATGTTCGATGGCAACGTTTCGCAAACGGCAAAAGCACTTGGCCTTCGGAGGCAAAGCCTGCAATACCGCCTCAAAAAATTCAATGAGTAACAGGAAAACCCGAATGATGGTCATTCGGGTTTTCTGTATAAAAAAATGACTCCCGAAAACAACGGGAATCATCCAGTTTGCCTTATCGTGTTTTTTGCTTAACTACACGTCTTTTCGAAAGTCGGCCCAGTATAAATGCTCCGGTCGCTACGCTGATCCCGATATTTGTTTTCTTGTTGAAGACTTGCTTTGTGACCAATGTCAGGTTTTGAGGTCTTTCGGCCAATCGTCTCATGAAGTATCCATACCAATCGGCGCCAAATGGGACATATGTACAGAAATTATATCCTTCTTTTGCAAGCTCTAGCTGCAATTCTTTACGGAATCCATAAAGCATTTGGAATTCGAATTTCTCTTTAGGGATATTATTTTGGATGACGAACTTCTTAACATGGTTGATGACACGATGATCATGTGTCGCAATCGATGTGAATTTTCCATGCAATAAGTGGTATTCAATCAGGTCGATATAGTGCTTATCGATTTCCTCTTTACTTTGATACGCAATCGTTTCAGGTTCTTTGTAGGCTCCTTTTACAATTCGTAAACGGTAATCCTTGAATCGCTCGATATTCTCCATCGATTCGTGGAAGTAAGCCTGAATGACGGTCCCTACGTTACCAAAGTGTTCTTGGACCGTTTCCATCAAATCGAATGAGGGATGTAAGCGTTCATAATTTTCCATATCGAAATTGATGAAAATATTATATTCCTTCGCTTTTTCAGCGATTTCTAATAAATTCTGAAGACAAAAATCATAATCAATATCTAAACCAAGCTGTGATGGTTTGAGGGATATATGTGCATCTGCCTGGTTTTCATGAATGGCTTCGATTACCTTGATGATTTGTTCCTTTGCTGCCGTCGCTTCGCTTTTTTCGAATACAAATTCACCAAGGTTATCTACTGTACAGGAAATACCTTGTTGATTTAAATGTTTGATGGTATGGATCGTTTCTTCAATGTTCGTCCCTGCGACCACACTTTGTGCCCCAAGCTTTAACCCATACCGTTGTGCAGCGCTGTTCAAGGTTTTATTTTCTGACAGATGAATAAAAAAATCACGTAAAATCATGTGATTGCCCCCTAAATTATGAAATTATTTGAAGATTATAATATTTTTTCAAGAAAATCAAATCGTTTTTTTTCTTTTTCTGTGAAACTTTGAAAATAAGCTTTGGTAATAAAGGGTTTTCAAGGAAAAATAAATATTTTCCAGGTATTAAAAATATAAACATCTTTATTTTCTGTCTTTTCAAAAAACTATTTATGAATTATGATGTGTATTAATTTCATGTTTGTAAAATATAGGGGGTAGCGATGGAGAATTATAACGTACAAATTCAAACAATCGACACGCATACGATGGGGGAAGCTACACGAATTGTCATCGATGGATTCCCTGAAATCATGGGGGAAACCATGATGGATAAAAAGAATTATGTGCGAGATCATTTTGATGATTTCCGCAAGTTGCTGATGAATGAGCCGCGTGGACACAAAGATATGTTCGGAGCCATTCTAACAAAACCGACACATCCCAAGGCGGATCTAGGCGTCATCTTCATGGACAGCGGATCTTACTTGAACATGTGTGGCCACGGAACGATAGGGACTGTAACCATGTGTCTAACGAAAGCGCTCATACCTAAAAAAGATAGAGTGTTCATTGATACGCCTGCAGGTTTGATAGAGTGCTTGATTACGTATAAAGATAACGTTGTCGAAAGCGTGTCATTCCAAAACGTTTCGTCATTCGTTCTCTACAAGGAAACCCCTGTTCACCTGTCAGATGATCGACACGTAAACGTGGATGTGGCATTTGGGGGAAGTTTTTTTGGAATAGTGAATGCTCAAGATTTAGGAATAGAGATCTCACTGGAAAATAAAAATGAAATGATACATAAGGCTTTGGAAATTCGCGATAAATTGAACAGTCAGTTATCCATCGAACATCCGTTGAAGCCGGAAATCAATACGGTCGATTTAATAGAAATCAGCGAAAAGGTAGGGCCTAACCATTATCGGAATGTTGTCATATTCGGTGATGGGCAAATAGACCGATCACCTTGTGGGACAGGAACTTGTGCGAAAATGGCAACCTTGGACCTGGAAGCGGGCGAATCAATCATTCAGGAAAGCATTATCGGATCGAAGTTCAAGGGGACGGTAGTCGAGCATACAGAAGTAGCGGGTATTGAAGCTGTGACCCCCGAGATTACAGGATCAGCATGGATTACTGGGGAACACCTTTTTGTATTACAGAACCATGATGTGTATGAAACAGGATTCTCTATTTAATTTTATTACAATAACATAATTGGAGGCGCTTCCATGAAATCGGTATCAAACTATCAGATTATTATCATTGGGTTCATGCTTTTCGCTATGTTTTTAGGTGCTGGGAATGTCATCTTCGCCCCGGTTCTTGGTCAAGAAGCCGGTACGAACACCGTCATTGCGATGGGTGGATTTCTCATCACGGGTGTTGGTTTGGTCATTCTCGCAATCATTGCTTTAACGAAAGGGGGCGGGACCGTCGAAAAATTGGCGAGCCGGGTGCACCCCAAGTTCGCTCTAGTATTTAGTGTCCTTCTGTTTCTAGCGTTAGGGCCCTTATATGTCATTCCCCGAACAACGAGTGTCGTGTATGAAATCGGCATTCGCCAGTTGATTCCTCAATCTACTATGCACGTATTTTTCTTACTGGGTTTCTCTATCATCTTCATTGGCCTAACCATCTATTTATCCTGGGAAACTTCCAAATTCGTGGATCGACTCGGTAAAATGATCACACCCGTCTTTGGGGTCCTGCTTGTGATCTTGGTTGGTAAATCCATCTTCACGCCCATGGGTTCGATTCATGCCCCTGCAACAGGTGCTGGGTATGAAACGTCAACCGCTGCCTTTTTAAAAGGCTTTACGCAAGGCTATTTCACAATGGACGTTTTAGCGGCATCTTCATCAAATCAGTCGATGCTTTAGGTGTGAAGTCAGCTAAGGAAGTTTCCTCGGTCTTCATTAAAGCGGGGGTCGTCACGTTGATAGGCCTGATTTTATTGCAGGTTTCCATGGCTTGGATCGGTGCGTCCAGTGTCGATGCCATCGGATATAAACAAAATGGCGGTGAACTGATTGCATTGGCGTCTAAGTCTTTGTTTGGGCAAGTGGGCCTGTACTTAATCGGTGTGGTCATTTTCCTGACAGGCATTACGACCAATGTTGCTTGTCTTGCGGCCGTGGCGGAATACTTTGAACGGATCATTCCATCGATTTCCTACAAAAAATGGTTGATTCTGATTTCTGCCGTGAGCTTGGTCATCACGAACTTTGGCTTGAATACGATTCTTAACATGGCATCCCCGGTCTTAATGTTGTTATATCCGATTGCTATCGCATTAATTGCTTTAGTTTTCTTAGACAAACTATTTGGCGGGGCTCAATCGGTTTATATCGGAACCATCGTGGGCGTTACATTTGTCGCCATTTTGGATGCACTAAAAGATGCGAATCTAGCTACCTCAACCATTAATGACATCTTCTCTTTCATTCCATTTTTCACGAATGGCGCAGGCTGGATCATTACCGGCATCATCGGCTTTATCGTGGGTATGCTCTTTAAAAATAAGTCTCAAAAGAATAGTGACGTAGAGATGGAATACAACTCGACACTATCAAAGTGAGCCTTGTGAAATGAGACCGAAACCTCTACTCTTGCCAATCGATTGGTGGCCAGGGTAGAGGTTTTCCAATTCTTTGAAAGTTGTTAAGCCTATGAATATCATAAAAAAGGCTTAGCCAGCAAAGCTGTTTCGTTCATCCTTTTTTCTAAAACTTAAAATGGCAGTCAATTTCCGTCGGAGTTCACCATCACTGAACGGAATAGTGCCTTTCCATCGTTTTGATCTTCTCATATAGTTCTTGATTGATAGGGGTAGAGATTTGATACTTTTCCCCTAGTTCAATTACTGTTCCTGCAAATAATTCGACTTCACTGATTCGTTGCGCCTCTACATCTTGAGCCATGGAGGGTTTGCCATTTGGACTTAATGTCCCTAATACTTTCAGCCAATACCCCAGATCCTTTTCCGTTAAATGGACACCTTCTTTTTCCGACAAAGCAATTACTTCTCTCATGGCTGCAATCATCATGTCTCTGGCTTTTCCTTCTCGCTGAATTTCGCCATAATTGCTTTGATAGATAGCAACCGTTTGATTGACCCCTACATTCAGCATGAATTTCCCCCATTGTCTTCTATACATATCCGTATCCACCTCAAAAGGCACATCCATCTGTTCAAAGAATTCTGCCAGCTTTTTTGCTTGTGTTGAAATGCCACCGGGCTCCCTTGAACCAAAGCAGAGCATGCCCATATGTTCGTAGGTTAGTTCATTGCCGACCTTTACTGCATCCATGCCTTGTGCCACGCAATACAATACTTTATCCATTCCGTACGTTTCACCAATAATGGTTTCGCTTGTAATGCCATTCAGTAGGGAAAGAATGATGGTATTTTCCCCGACATGATTCTTTACCGATTCGATGGCATTTTCCAACCCATTATATTTAACGGAGATGATCAACAAATCTGCCGGACCGCAGTCTTCTTCAGGTGTAACGTAGTGAAAGTGGCACGGTTCTCCATTGCTAAAAAGCTTATCGTTTTCGTAACGCATTAAGCGATCGGAATCAGCTATGATCCGTAAATCCTCTGGTTTCATCTTCTTGGACAAGTGATGTCCAAACAGAATCCCTAATGCACCCAGTCCAATAATCGAAACTTTTTTCATTGTCATTTTTCCTCTACCTCCTGTACATGTCCCATTAGCATTCTAACATAATTTATTGAATATTCTCATATTTTTAATTACTATAACAGTAGTATATCGAAGGCAAAAGGAAAGGGAGTAGAGGGAGGGAATAATGGACAGAATTAAAATGGTCAAATTTGAAAATGAGTTACATGATTTAATTTCCCTACTGACAAATAATACGTGGCCCTATCACTCGGATCCACAACCTTCTGGCGAACAAATTGTCGAAGCGTACCATAAGGGGTGGTATCAAGAAGATAAGGAAACTATCTGGATAGAAAAAGACAATGAAAAAATCGGATTGATTATGCTGCATGATATACACGACACCATCCCATCCTTCGACATTCGTTTAGACAAAAGTGTTAGAGGAAAAGGGATTGGAACGCTAGCTGTTAACTGGATCGTAGACTATCTTTTTGGTTTGCCAGATCGGAAGATTAGGATAGAAGCCTATACACGTAGTGACAACCTAGCTATGAGAAAGACATGTAACAAATGCGGATTTGTTAAAGAAGGATACTTACGGGATGCTTGGGAAAATAACGATGGGAGTATTTCAGACTCGGTTTGCTATGCAATCATTAGAAGGGATTGGGAAAATAAAGAAGTAACGCCGATAAAACTAAATGAATGGCCTTTCTAATGTCTTCATTGTTAAGTTTACGGGTGCTTAGCTCCATAAAAGGGCCGCCATTTGGCGGCCTTTTTAACGTGCAATTCTTAATAATTATACACTATGCTAAATTTAATCGAATCTATAAAAAGCTGTTCCTATTTTATGGAGGTTATTATGTATGAAGATGAACGTCGCCTAATTACTGCCATGCAAAATGAATCTCAAAAATTTCATAAAGCATTAGATATGATAATTCGTGTACGTTTGCACCATGAAAAGCTGCCAATTGGCATTAACCACTTTCTATCTTTTATTATAGCTTATAAATAAGGTTCTATTTTTAACGTAATTTAATTGAGGAACATTTCAATATCTTTCGGTCCAAATTTTTCAGGACGTCCACAAAGGCGCCCACGTGATTTAGCTGCTGCTCGTCCTGCAGCCATTTTACTATTTACAAAGATCCACATTAAGTGATATATTTATCTCATAAAGATACAAATATATCACTTTTTTGGAGGGGTAACTGTTGAAACGAACATTAACTAACAAGAGTTGGCTCATTGGATTCTTAGGATTATTAGGCTTTTATGGCATTGAAGGAACACCAGCGATGTATTTATTCTTTGCCTTTTTTGGAGGATTTCAATATTATTGGTGGAATAAATTAGGTACCGAGGAAGATGAACGTTTAATCAAAAATCGCAATCTTGCAGGATCAATAGCTTTTCGCTTCGCCTTCTGTTTTGGATTTTTGAGCAGCTTGCTATTAAGTTTTATTTCGCAAGATTATGAATTATTATATCGATTGGAATTAATTATCTTAGCTCTAACCTTCGCTCTAGGAACGAATTTATGGGCGTTTTTGACTTATAAATATGATATGGGTGAGTAATGATGACAGTTTTTACAACACAGCTAAAAAAATATCGTCTTTTAAAAGATTTAACCCAGGAGGAACTTGCACAACGTGTAGGTGTTCGTAGAGAAACAATTATGCGTCTAGAAAATGCAAAATATAACCCTTCTTTGGAATTAGCCGTTCGAATTGCAATAGAATTAGATGCTTCAATTGACGACTTGTTTCATTTTGAATTTGAAAAATAAAAGGAGATGTTCTTTCCTAATCTTCCACAATCGGGCGCGATTGTGGAAGAAAAAAAGAGGAGCTTTTTTACTATCGGGGCAGCATTCCTGTACTAAATGAAAGTGTAGTTCTAGTTTGTGAAAAATTGTATTTAAAGTAACGGTACGTTAGTAGCATAAGAAGACCGCTAATTAGCGGTCTTTTCAATGTATGATTCTTAACATAGTCTTATATTCATATTAGAGATATAAATCTTTCTTGTTCGATTATCAGGGGAGATAATTGAACAAGAAATTTTAACATGATTTTATTTACCAATATCTTGTATTGCAAGGTATTCCGTGATAGTGTAGGATTTAATACCTTGCAATGCAAGGGTAAGTGAGAGGTGAATATTTTTTGTCTACAACTCAAATGTTAAAGGGCCTTATAGATGGATGCATATTGGCAATCATCCATGAGAAAGAAGTTTATGGGTATGAACTTGCGGAAAAACTTGAGCAATATGGCTTTGATTCCTTTAGTGAAGGGACGATTTATCCGCTTCTCATACGGTTCCAAAAAGAAGAATTGGTTACATCAACGTTAAAAAAATCTACAGCCGGTCCAAAACGAAAGTATTATTCACTTACTCAAAAAGGAGAAGAGGAATTACAACAATTCATCCAGAGATGGGATAAGATCCAAAGTTCCGTAAACTCAGTTTTACGTATGAAATGAAAATAATTACGTTAAGGAGATGAAAACCCTAGTGAAAATAAAACAAGATTTATCAAAAAAAAGCCAATCATTTTTAGAAAACTTAAAGGTCTATC
Organism: Peribacillus suis; assembly: GCF_059384845.1. Lineage (NCBI taxonomy): Bacteria > Bacillati > Bacillota > Bacilli > Caryophanales > Bacillaceae > Peribacillus > Peribacillus suis. The sequence continues at coordinate 3,478,913 of NZ_CM182019.1, read as the reverse complement.
TATTTTCCAGTGGTAAAGAAGATGATGATGTTGATGCAATTGTTGAAGAATTGAAAGATCATTTAATTGAGGCTGAAGCGAGAGGGAAAACAGTAGATGACATTGTCGGAGAGTCTCCTGAACAATATATGAAGCAGCTATCGAATGAGATGACCACAAACAGAAGGAGCTTGTTTAAATTCATGTTACTGATTGTATTTGGTGCTCTCGCCTTTTCCATCTTAACAAATGCTGTTAAAGGACACTTGTCGTACTCCCTATTTGAAATCATTGGATTTTTTATCGTTAGCTTAATTTGTATGATTGCAATAGGAAGTGTTTTTAAATTTGTTGCTGTAAATAGTTTATCAAGAAAAAAAGAATACGCACTTTATTCTTTGATTAGTGTGTTACTAATAGTTCTATTTGTAGGATTCATGTATGTAGACCGTCTTATAGAAACGCCTATGTTCCACTTTGGGAGTATTGGTATAATTATCGCTGTAATATTGGCCCTTACCTTTTTAATTGGAGTTTCCTTGTGGGCAAAGACATGGGTTGTACCAATTATTTTGGCTCTGCTTGTATTACCAGATTTTCTATTTAAATACATCCATGTTAATCCCGATACAAGATCAATTCTGTCAACCATTATCACATTTGGTGGCATTGCAATCTATTTATATATTAATCATAAAATAATCAACGAACAAACTAACTAGAAAAATCGGATCATTTATTAAACATATTTCAACTCTTAATTTGTTATTAACCCGACAGGTGAGTCAGTTGAATAAGAAAACATCTTAAAGGACCAAATGGGGTCCTTTTATTTTTGGAAAGGATTAATAGAATGGGAGTCTTCCTAAAAGAAATGAAATGAGACCATCCCCATATCCACGAGAGAAACGATTTATTTGGTTCATCTTGGCTGGAGTCGATTTTTTTCTTGAAAATCCACTCTAAATATAGAAAAATTCAGGTGATGTTAGAAAATGTAACATCTCGTGTTGACTTTTCATAACATTCTGACTATAATTGGGTTATTAAAACAAATCACAACATCATAAAATATCTTTCTAGGGTTCCGTTCAATCCCTATTGAAGTCTGGACCGAGAGAAAGAGTATAGCAATCATACTGCTATATACACGGAGGGATAAAAGCCCGGGAGAACTTAGTAAAGTTCACCCGGGCTTTTATCTTTTTTTATAGTAATGGAAAGGGGTAGATGCTTATCAGCACCGTACAATTTAAGAGAAGTTTGAAGACATCACAAATTGTTGTTATGGGGTTAGCATGGATGACACCGATGATTTATTTTACGGTATATGGTGTGGTATTCGAAACAGCCGATGGTTTAATGACCCCCGCTTATATCGTGGCGTTTCTTGCCATTGTATTTACTGCTTATAGTTACAGTCGAATGGTTAAAGTGTACCCGACCGGAGGTTCTGCGTATACCTATACGAGTAAAGCGATTCACCCAAAGGCTGGGTTTTTGGTAGGGTGGGCCTTATTGATCGATTACCTATTTTCGCCGATTATCGCCATTTTAACATTTGGGATTTTTATGCACGCTGAGTTTCCAAGCATTCCAATATTCGTTTGGATTATCTTGATGAACATTGTGCTGGCGGTTGTGAATATTATCGGAATTGGATCAGCGGCACGCATTAGTGGCTTTTCCGTGTTGGTCCAGATCGGGTTCATCCTCATCTTCTGTTTATTGACAGCTAAAGACATTGTCCTTAATCAAGGTGCGGGTGCCTTATTCACGCTAGAACCATTGCTGGTTGGTGAGGGTTCAGTTGTATCAGTTTTTTCCGGTGCGTCACTGATTTGTTTCTGCTTCTTAGGTTTTGATGCGGTTACAACAATGGCAGAAGAAACAATTGATTCGGAAAAGACGATTCCCAGAGCCATCTTTTATATTATTTTCATCGCAATCACTTTGTACGCGATGATCTCGTTTTTAACAGCTATTGCATTCCCGGCATTCAGCTTTGCAGATCCAGACAATGCAGCGTATAGCTTGATTCAAATGGTCGGCGGCAATTTGTTTAGTACCCTCTTCATCATGGTGCTGATTATTGCGACATTCACACAAGGCTTGTCTTCCATGACCAGTGTAACACGTTTTCTCTATGCATTAGGGGAAGCATCCGTTTTACCGAAAAAGGTATTTACTTCATTACATCCAAAACTACGTACACCCATTCTTAACATTTTGTTTGTATCGACAATCTCCTTATCAGCCATTTTCATCAACCTGGATACGGCAGTATTGTTCGTCAGCTTTGGCGCTTTGACCGGTTTTATCTTTGTTAATTTAAGCGTTATTTCCCACTACTATATCAAGGAGCGGAATCGAGGGGTCAAAGCCACCTTCTTCTATCTGGTTTTCCCAAGTGTTGGGGTGTTGTTCATCGGATGGTTATGGACGCTACTCGATCCTCATACTTTATGGATTGGGGGAGCATGGGTCGCCTTTGGATTTGTCTACTTATTTTTGAAAAATAGAATCACGACACCGAGTTTAAGGAATTTAGATAAAAAGTTGGTTTAAAAATCAGAATATTCAATCTATAGGAGGCGGTTTTATGCAACAGACAAGTGTGATCGTATCAAAAATCATTCCAGCAGGGGGCAAATGGTCTGCATTCATCAAACGTGGCAAAGAAATCACCTTTACCGTGTCAGCGGAACAAGCGAATGTATCCTTGCTGCTTTTTAACGCACATGATTTGGCAGAACGCTACAATATGCCGGATTCACTAAAGGCTCAATATACTGCCTATTTTACGAAGCATAATGTATTGATGAGTGACCAAGGCCGTGTTCTAGCGAGCATTACCGAAGATTCTGTCGGCTGGCATGACACCATCGGCGGTTATTCGACAAAAGCGCAAATTGACGCACAATTCGGCGAAACAACGTATCAAGAATCACGCAATGAACGCTATCGTAATGGAGAAGATAACTTGCTTATCGAATTGTTCCGTAATGGCTTAAGCCGCCAAGATTTAGGACCTGTTGTCAACTTATTTTCAAAAGTATCCTGTGATGATGCAGGCTATATGCATCTAGCACCCGATCATGTAAAAGCTGGAGATACAGTGACATTACGGACGGAGATGGATGTTTTCATGGCTCTGTCGAATACGCCCCATCCATTATCGGAAGCGACCACTTATCCACAAGCGGAAGTAACCGTGGAAGTAAAGGATACGATGCCGGCAACCGGAGATGATCCATGCGTCCTTCACCGCGATGAAAATAAGCGCGCATATGAGAATACGTGGGAATATGTACAACTTACACAAGGAGGCGTTCTCTAATGGCTGTATTTAATAATGTTGAAAGTGAACGACAAGAGGCGAAGGCCATTTATTCGAAAAGGTTGTTAGCGGGCGATGGCTGGTTACATACATTAGAACCGGGCCAAGTATTACGCATCGTGGACCTAGAAGGCAATCAAGCAGCAGATACATTATTTTTCAATGCAGAGGTACCGACAGATCACTATAGCGCGATTAAAACGATTCAGAAACAAAAAAATATCTATCTATCAACAGGCTCCGTTTTACTGTCCGAGATGGGTACAGAACTAGTTGAAATTGTCGCCGATACGTGTGGGCGTCACGATACACTAGGGGGCTCATGCTCAGCCCAAAGCAATACAGTACGTTATGCCCACGAAACGTTACCCATGCACAATTGCCGTGACACATATATGTTGCAGTTAGCGAAAAGCGATCAATATCAACACATGCAAAAACGTGATTTATCCCCTAATGTAAACTTCTTCATGAATGTGCCTGTCACACTTGAGGGCGGCCTGAAATTTGATGATGGAGTTTCCGCTCCAGGTAAATATGTGGAGATGCGTGCCATCACACGTACAGTGGTGCTCATTAGCAACTGTCCACAGCTCAACAATCCATGTAATGCGTATAATCCAACACCAATTCAACTACTAATTTGGGAAGGGTGAATAAGATGTTCAAAAAAGTATTGATTGCTAACCGAGGTGCAATTGCTGCACGAATCGTTCGAACATTAAAGAAAATGAATGTACAATCTGTCGTCGTTTATACAACGGCCGATCAGGACAATACGTATGTAGCTGAGGCAGACGAAGCCATTTTCATCGGCGATGGGCCTGCAAAAGAAAGCTATCTCAATGCGGATTTAATTTTAGAAAAGGCGCGTGCCGTTGGTGCTGAAGCGATTCATCCAGGCTATGGCTTTTTAAGTGAAAATGCCGAATTTGCACGTGATTGTATGGCGAGTGGCATTGCTTTTGTAGGACCTAAACCTGAACAAATCGAACAATTTGGCCTAAAGCATTCAGCACGTCAACTTGCTGAAGAGGCGCAAGTACCGTTATTGCCCGGTACGCATTTGATTGAGGATATCGAAGAAGCACTAGCATCCTCTACAAGGATTGGCTATCCAGTGATCTTAAAAAGTACGGCTGGTGGCGGTGGCATTGGCATGAAAGTGTGTGAGGATGAGCAAGCATTGCGTGAGGCGTTTGAAGCAGTGACGCATTTAGCAGAGAAGAACTTCAATAATGGTGGTGTATTTGTTGAAAAATATATTGCAAGTGCACGCCATGTAGAAGTGCAGGTCTTTGGTACAGAGACGGAAATTGTGGCATTGGGCGAACGGGATTGCTCATTGCAGCGCCGCAACCAAAAAGTAGTGGAAGAGACACCCGCACCTCTATTGAATGAAGCGATTCGTGAAAAGATGTTGGAAGCTTCCATACGTTTAGCGAAACTAGTAGGCTATCGTAGTGCTGGTACGGTGGAATATTTATACGATCCTGTGAGTGATCAGTTTTATTTCTTGGAAGTGAACACGCGTTTACAAGTAGAGCATGGTGTCACGGAAGAAGTTACAGGTGTAGATTTAGTGGAATGGATGATTAAAGAGGCAGCCGGGGAGTTAGCGAATCTTTCCACACTCCTATCATCGCCACAAGGTCATAGCATGCAAGTTCGCATTTATGCGGAAGATTGTTTCAACCAGTTTCAGCCAAGTGTCGGGACGATAGATGATATCGTATGGCCAGCGGGTGTCCGCATCGAAACTGGCATCCAAAAAGGCGGTTCCATCTCAACGTATTATGATCCAATGGTTGCCAAAGTGATTGTCCATGCCGATACGCGTAAGGATGCCATTACAAAGTTACAGCAAGCATTATCTGAAATGCGTGTATATGGTGTGACGACAAACCTGCAATATTTAGAGCAAGTATTAATGGAAGAATCGGTGCGGTCAGGGGCCGTTTATACGAAGCTATTGGAATCTTTTTTACCAGAGGAAGCAAGTATTGAAGTGTTAGATGGTGGCATTCAAACGACGGTACAAGATTTTCCGGGGCGAACAGGACATTGGAACGTCGGAGTGCCGCCATGTGGTCCGATGGATAGCTATGCATTCCGCATCGGCAATCAGTTACTTGGCAATGCCTTCGATGCACCAGGCTTAGAATTGACACTGCGTGGCGGTCGTTATCGCTTCCGTGCACCGATGACTATTTGTTTAACAGGGGCCGATATGAAAGCGACGCTCGATGGGGTGCCAGTTGCACGTTACGAAACGATTCAAGTAGCTGCGCAACAAGTACTGTCACTAAAAGAGGCAGAAGAAGGCATGCGCAGTTACTTGCTCGTGGCAGGGGGACTTGATATGCCGAAGTATCTAGGCAGTGCCTCGACGTTTACGCTTGGTGGCTTTGGAGGACACAATGGCCGACCACTACATACAGGTGATGTGTTACGCGTTAATGCGGCAGAACCCGTTGTACCGCGCGCCTTACAAGTCGAAGCTCAGCAACACTATACACATGAGTGGGAAATTGGTGTTATTGCTGGTCCTCATTGCACGAAGGAATATTTAGAAGCAGCCTACTTAGAAGAGCTGACGGCAACAAACTTTGAAGTGCATTTTAATAGCTCCCGGACAGGGGTGCGGCTCATTGGTCCCACACCGAAGTGGACACGTAAAGATGGAGGCGAGGCAGGCTTGCATCCATCGAATATTCACGACAATGCCTATGCGATTGGTACCCTGGATTTAACAGGTGATATGCCGATTTTACTAGGCCCGGATGGACCGAGCCTCGGCGGTTTTGTTTGTCCAGTGACGACGGCTTCGGCAGAGTTTTGGAAGATCGGTCAGTTGCACGCGGGTGATACGGTACGCTTTAAATTATTATCAGTAGACGAGGCCAATGCTCTACGTAAAAATCAAGAGCAATTTTTAGAGGAATTAACGGTCACATCGTTTGAAGAGATGAACGATGTAAAATATATGGAACAAGCTGATCCAGAAACGGCGATTCTATTCAGAAGCGAGAAAGGCCGCTTCCCGATGGTTATCCGTGCAGATGGGGATGAAAATTTGCTTGTGGAATATGGCGATATGGTTCTGGATTTACTATTGCGTTTCCAAGCCCATCTGTTAATGGAGGCGATTAAAGAGCGCACTGATATTCCGGTGATTGACCTCACACCAGGTATCCGCTCCCTGCAAGTGCATATTGATTCAACGAAAATGACGCTAATGGAAGTATGCCGTATTATAGACGAGCTAAATCAAGCATTACCTGTGTTGGAAGAGGTTGAGGTACCTTCGCGAATCGTCCATTTACCATTGTCATGGGACGATCCTTCGACACAATTAGCCATCGAGCGTTATCAAAAAAATGTCCGCCCGGATGCACCTTGGTGTCCGAGTAATATCGAATTCATCCGCCGTATGAACGGTCTTGGAGCAATTGATGATGTTCGTCGTATCGTGTTTGATGCCAATTATTTAGTGATGGGTCTTGGCGATGTATATCTTGGGGCACCCGTTGCCACACCACTCGATCCGCGGCACCGTCTCGTAACGACAAAGTACAATCCTGCGCGGACGTGGACGCCTGAAAATGCGGTTGGGATTGGTGGCGCATATATGTGCGTGTATGGCATGGAGGGACCTGGTGGCTATCAATTCGTTGGCCGTACGGTCCAAATGTGGAATCGCCTTAGAGCAACAAAAAGTTTTACAGAAGGAAAGCCATGGTTATTACGCTTCTTCGATCAAATTCGCTTCTATCCAGTAACAGAAGAAGAATTAGGAATAAAACGCCAACAATTTTTACGTGGTCAATTTGAGGTCAAGATTGAAGAGACAACATTCAAACTCCGTGACTATATCAGATTTTTGGAAGAGGTTAAAGTCGAAACGCAAAGCTTTAAACAAACTCAACAGCAAGCGTTTGATACAGAGCGTGAGCGTTGGCGCGACCTTGGATTAGACGAATATGTAGCAGAGCATCATGAAGCGGTGAATGTCGATAGCGATGTGCCCGAAAATAGCGAGGCCATCCGCTGTACATTACCGGGGAGCATATGGAAAGTACTTGTTGAAGCAGGCATGTATGTAAGAAAAGGGGATGTATTGCTAGTTGAAGAAAGTATGAAAATGGAGTTTCCGCAGGTTGCCCCATTTGATGGCATTGTGAAACAAATTTATGTTTCTCCTGGAGACGAAGTACAAGCCAATCAATTAATGGTAGCCCTAGAACCCATAGAAGTGGAGGTAAAAGATGATGAATCCATTATTATCTATCAATAATTTACAACAAGCTTATGCAGATGGTAGCTTGACGCCACGGCAAGTAGTCACCGATATTTTACAGCGTGTGGAAGACTATACGGCGAGTACGGTATTTATTGTTCCCCCGACATGGGAACGACTGACGCCTTATGTTGAAAAATTGGAACGAGTCAATATGCAGGACTTTCCGTTATATGGAATTCCATTTGTCATTAAGGATAATATTGATTGGGTTGATGTCGACACGACTGCGGCTTGCCCAACCTATGCCTATACACCTACTGAAAGTGCGACTGTTGTCCAACGTTTAATTGATGCTGGTGCTATTCCAATTGGCAAAACCAATTTAGACCAGTTTGCAACGGGGCTGATCGGCACGCGTAGTCCATATGGTGTCGTGAAGAACGCCTTGAACGAAGAACTGATCAGCGGGGGCTCCAGCTCGGGTTCGGCAGTCGCAGTGGCACTAGGATTTGCGAGCTTTGGTCTTGGTACAGATACAGCGGGGTCGGGTCGCGTACCAGCAGCATTAAATGAGTTGTATGGTTTGAAACCAAGTCTAGGTGCTTGGCCCGTGAAAGGTGTAGTACCGGCATGCGAAAGTTTAGATTGTGTGACGGTGTTTGCGACTGAACTGCAAGATGTCTATTCAGTAGATGCCGTTGTGCGCGGGGAAGATGCAGCTGATATCTGGAGCCGTGCCGTACCATTAGCCCCCGCTGCAAATCCATCTGTTGTGTGTTTGCCGAAAAACGACTTAACGTTTTTTGGCCCATATGCGCAGGAATATAAAGCGGCCTGGAATCGCACGGTGCAACGTCTGGAAAATGGGAACGCGCCGATCCGTTATATAGATGTGACGTACTTACAAGAAGCGGCAGCCATTTTATACGACGGTCCATGGATTGCGGAGCGCTGGTCTGCGATTGGGGATTTTGTAGAGGAGCATCCTGATGAAATCTTCGATGTTACGCGCCAATTACTACGTGAAAGCGAAAATCAAACGTATCGTGCCACAGAGCTATTTCAGGCAATGCATCGTTTACAAGCATTAAAGAAACGTGCGATGCTAGATTTAGAGAACGCGGTGCTTGTTTTGCCAACAACAGGTGGTACGTGGACGATTCAACAGGCAAAAGAAGACCCGATTTCCACAAATCAACAATTGGGCTTGTATACGAATCATTGCAATTTGCTCGATTTGGCAGCGATTACTGTTCCGGCAGATCATGCAACCACGGATGTTCCTTTTGGCATTACGCTATTTAGCCGCTTCGATGAAGAACATTTATTAAAAGGACTGGCCACTACTATCGAGCGTGGCCACACAACACCCATTGCCGTATGCGGCCTTCATATGCGCGGCTTTGCGTTAGAGCAACAAATGCTTGAATGCCAGGCTACCTTTGCCTATCAAACAACAACCGCTTCTACCTACCGATTATATCAATTAGCTACACAGCCAGCTAAACCCGGGTTGGTTCGGAGTGCAGATGGTGTCGCCATAGAAGTCGAAGTATGGGATATGCCGATTGCCCAGCTTGGTGCCTTCATGCAACGGATTCCCGCACCGCTTGGAATGGGAAAGGTCGAGCTAGCGAACGGTCTTGAAGTTCTAGGATTTATTTGTGAGCCAGATGCAATCGGGCAAGCATTGGATATTTCGTATACGGGTGGGTGGCGCTATTTAGAAACGACATCGATCGAATAAGTCGTAGAATTCTCTAATGATGGGCACAATAACGAATCTGGCCGATGACTTGTAGCTAGAATTTGAATAATGAAGGAAATAGCTATATATTTATCACTGAGTCACATATGCGACATAGGCTATTTTAAGAAGAGCTCGGAGGAGAAGAATATGAAAACGATTAGTACAGAACAAGAATATCGTGAACAAATCAAACAAGATGAATTAACGGTCGGGATTTTCACGACAACATGGTGCCCGGATTGCAAACGTCTGGATATGTTCATCGGTGACATCACAGCAGAACACCAAGACAAGAATTGGTTCACCATCGATAAAGACGAATTCCCGGAAATCGCGGAAGAACAGACTGTCATGGGAATCCCTTCATTATTGGTATTCAAGAATGGTGAAAAAATCGCCCACCTGCACAGTGCGAACGCTAAAACTCCTGATCAAGTGAATGAGTTTTTAAATAACCTATAATAATAAGCACGGAACCTACCCTCGCATGATGTCATGTGGGGGTTATTTTTCGTTTATGTGAATAGGAGTAAATAGTTACGCAGTATACAAAATTTCAGACATTCAACTAGATATAGTCGATGTAACGAATTAAAATGTCCCCCACTAAAGGGGAATTTTTCTTTTGTTTATAACTCCTCAATTTTTTTGAAGAGATCGGTATAAAGTTGGTCAATGTTCTTTTTATCATCTAAATAAAAATACCAAGCATCCTCTTTATTTGCATGATCATCATGTAAATAAATGGTCGTATGAGAACCATTCGTTAAAGAATCATGGGCCGTTTCATAAGTAAGGCCCTCCGTTATAAAGGGATCGTGCTTTTTACTAGAATCGAAGAAGACAATCGGAATGTCTGAACTTCTATAAACGTTCACAAATTTATCGTCTGATGCTCCTTCAAAAACGTCGGGTGCTAACAGAACGGCATCAAAGTCCGCTTCGATTCTTGCAATATCTTTACTTAATTTGTCTAATGATAGCGATTCAACAGAAATACTATTATTTTTAAATTCAGGTGTTTCGCCAATTACTGCAATGTTCAAAGGTGCTCCATCGTACTTCACCTCACTATTCGAACAAGCAGCCAATACTGCTACTACGCTTAAAAAAAGGATGATCTTTTTCATATGCAACCCCCCTATTAATGGAAATCTTTTTTCTTTCCTCAACTTATTATTCTACAAATATTTTCAAAAACCTTGCTTACATGACATTCCTTTTTGAAGGATAAAGTATATTCCTGAAAATCCTATCATTTCAATTATGTTACATAAATATTAATTATTTTACTATTAGATTAAGAGAACTTAACAATAGTCATAATCTTAGGTAAATACACAATTATGTCATAAAAATAGTTTAAAATACCTATATCAGAATACTAATTCTAACCGATATTTAAAATAATGTAATAAAAATAATACTTTAGTAGGGAGAATGATATGAAAAAGTTACTTATACCGACTTTCTGTTTCGCAGTATTGAGTACTGTTGCTTTTGAAGAACATATATCTGCAGCTCCACTATCAGCCGAACAAAAAACGATAGAAACGATAAAATATGTGAATGTGAGCTCAGGGTCGCTGAATATGCGAAAAAGCGGTAAGGAAAGCGCAGCCGTAGTGGCGAAGCTAAGTAAAGGCACGAAGGTTACGGTGTATTCGGAATCCAAGGGCTGGGCTAAGGTCAAGGCAAATGGAAAAGAAGGATACGTGAGTACCGCTTACCTTTCAACAAAAAAACCAGGAGCGGTTAAGCAAGCAGTGACCGCAACCGTCAAAGCGACGACAAAATACGTGAATGTAAGTTCAGGTACGCTGAATATGAGGAAAAGTGGTTCCGCGAGTGCGAAAATAGTCACGACGCTAAGCAAGGGTACCAAGGTAACGGTGTATTCGGAGTCAAAAGGCTGGGCAAAGATCAAAGCGAACAATAAGGAAGGCTATGTGAATACAACCTACCTTTCGACAAAGAAGCCAGGAGCGGTTAAGCAAGCAGTGACTGCCACCGTCAAAACGACGACAAAATACGTGAATGTGAGCTCAGGGTCGCTGAATATGCGGAAAAGTGGTTCCGCGAGCGCGAAAATTGTCACGACACTAAGCAAGGGCACGAAGGTAACGGTGTACTCGGAGTCAAAAGGCTGGGCGAAAATCAAAGCGAACAATAAGGAAGGCTATGTGAATACAACCTACCTTTCCACAAAGAAACCCGCCACGGCAACAAAGGCTTCCACCACCGTTAAGACGACGACAAAATACGTGAATGTAAGTTCAGGCACGCTGAATATGAGGAAAAGTGGTTCGGCAAGTGCGAAAATTGTCACCGAATTAACCAAAGGCACTAAAGTCACGGTGTATTCAGAGTCAAAAGGCTGGGCGAAGATCAAAGCGAACAATAAGGAAGGCTATGTGAATACAGCCTACCTTTCCACAACGAAACCAGTCACGGCCAAACCAGCGTCCACTCCGGTTAAGACGACGACAAAATACGTGAATGTGAGCTCAGGTACGCTGAATATGCGGAAAAGTGGATCCGCGAGCGCGAAAATTGTCACGGAATTAACCAAAGGCACCAAAGTAACGGTGTATTCAGAGTCAAAAGGCTGGGCGAAGATCAAAGCGAACAATAAGGAAGGCTATGTGAATACGGCCTATCTTTCCACAACGAAACCAGTCACGGCCAAACCAGCGTCCACTCCGGTTAAGACGACGACAAAATACGTGAATGTAAGTTCAGGTACGCTGAATATGAGGAAAAGTGGTTCCGCAAGCGCGGCAATCGTCACCGAGCTAACGAAAGGGACGAAGGTCACGGTGTATTCGGAGTCCAATGGCTGGGCAAAAATCAAGGCGAACAATAAGGAAGGTTATGTGAATACAAGCTACCTTTCGACAAAGAAACCCGTAACGGCAAAACCAGCGTCCACTCCGGTTAAGACGACGACGAAATATGTGGATGTAAGTTCAGGCACGCTGAATATGAGGAAAAGTGGTTCCGCAAGCGCGGCAATCGTCACCGAGCTAACGAAAGGGACGAAGGTAACGGTATATTCGGAGTCCAATGGCTGGGCAAAGATCAAAGCAAATAATAAGGAAGGCTATGTGAATACAAAATATCTTTCAACGACCAAACCGACTTCAATAGAGGAAAAGCCGGAACCTACCCCTCCAATTGAAGAAAACACGCTCATTAAATTCGTGAAGGTGAACGATGGATCTAATCTCAATATGCGATCTGCCGCCTCGACGTCTGCCTCTATCGTGGCTATGCTTGCCAATAATACGGCGGTAACGGTGTATTCTGAATCTGATGGTTGGGCAAAGGTTTCAGCAAATGGGAAAACGGGATATGTGAGCTCACAGTATTTAGTTAACACAGCTGCAGAAACTCCTGGCAATGCTCCTGGAACGGTCATTAAGAATTATACAGAATATGGCCTGACGATCGACAAGATGGTAGATTTGCAGATGGCCGTCAATGCCCAAACGGATAAAAGCTACCAAACCTACATACGTGAAGACGGTATTATTTTGACCTCTTCCACGAAAGGTACGGTCAATGGATCGGGCTGGCGAGTACGGGGAGGAGCTGGTCCGGATAACTGGGTAGTCGGTTCGGTCAGCAATAATCAGTCCCTTACAATCAAATCGAAGGTGAAAGGCTCTGACGGTTATTACTGGTATGAAGTCGATATTAATAAAACCTGGGTCAATGCGAGTCCAGAAGATGTGAAATATCATCTGAATCCAGATAATTTCGTGGATGATCCAGTTAACTCGTTTCAATTTGTTAAACTCTCTCAAAGTGCGAACCTGAATGCTGCCGAAGTGAATAGTAGAATCCTATCCGGCAAAGGGATTTTAGAAGGACAAGCAGCCACCTTCATGACGGCAGGGGATAAATATGGAGTCAATGATATTTATCTTATTTCACACGCATTATTGGAAACGGGCAAAGGGACTTCACCATTAGCAACAGGCGTTATGGTGAATGGAAAGACGGTCTATAATATGTATGGAATCGGCGCGTATGATGGAACGGCAGTAAGCAGCGGCGCGCAATATGCCTATAATGCAGGCTGGTTCACTCCGGAAGCGGCCATCATCGGCGGTGCAGAATTCATCGCCAAAGGCTATATCTCCACAGGTCAGGACACCTTATATAAAATGAGATGGAATCCTGCTGGGGCTAGCAGTTATGGATATGCCACACACCAATATGCAACAGATATCGGCTGGGCCGTGAAGCAAGTAAAACAGATTTATAATCTATATAGTTTATTAGATTCCTATAATCTAAACATTGAAATTCCAAAATATAAATAATATCGTAAAAACCACATGATTAGGTTCATGTGGTTTTTACGCTATATAGCTTATTTCAACATTTATCTAAGAAAAGGCAATTTTATCTTCGAAATCGTCTCATATATCTTCGGAAAGAGCGGTTATATCTTCGGATTTTGCCATTATATCGATTTTTCGACAAAATTCTTCAGTAATATAAGTAGGAAAAGGTTCAGGTTATCACGCTTGGCCTGAACCTTTTACCTATCCACTTCAGTCCAATATCGTCTCTCTTATATAAAATATACTAGAATTTTCGGACGTAGACGGAAACCCCGAAAACTCCCAAACAGGTATTCGAAACCCTTACAAAATCATTTGATAGTAGACAATTTACAGCTTTCCGGTAGGACTTACCTGTTGATAGCTTGCAGGAATCAGCGTTTCCAATGACTGTAGCTTCTACAATTGTACGAGAAGAGTGAGGCCTTAAAGGATTTCTTTCCCATAGTATCGTCACTACATCAGGAGGTCTAGGAATGGACACAGAATCAGACATGTAATTCACCTCTTTTCTACTGGTTTATATAGTTAATGCGACTTCGGACAAGTTAGCTTATCGATTTGTCATGGTTTTTTAATAAAAGGCTCAAGGATACCCATATGAAATTGGTAGTCATGAGGGATGCCTGGAAGGATTATTTTGTTTTTTAGAGAAGTATGAAGAGAGAATTGATAGAAAAAAATATTCGAATGTATACAGGGGGAATTAGATGCAAAAAAAAGCGAACCGGAAATTATACAGTTTATGGACGGGGGAGTTGACGGCAACGGTCCTTTTTGCCGCTTTGTGGTTGTTATTCATTCAGCAACAGAAATGGGCGGATCCTTACTTGATTTCATTTCCCCCTATCTATGCCTTTGTTGTGCTGGAGTTCATCCTGCTTCAAGGGAGCCTCTATTGGTTTCTGAAATGGAAACAAGCGAAGCAAAAGAAGTTCGTCGGGCTGCCTTCTGCGCAACTACGTATTTTCCGTGCGTTTAAAAAGATTAACATTGTTCTGATCTTGATAGGATTACTCGTAGCCGTTTATCAATTCATCTTTTTTTCGGTCGGTCATTATTGGTTCATCTTTCTTTATGCATTCGCCATCATTGAACATATCAATTACTACCATATCAGGCTTTCCTATCAGACTCCGGAAGAGTTAAGGGAGTTCTTTCATCAAAAGAAATTCCGTCCTTCCATCCTGGCAAAGGAATTGGCTATGTTAAGAAGGTGAGGAGAACATGGTAAAGCAACAAGTAACAACTAAAAAAACATTCGTTGAGAGTTTATTAGATAGTGTTTCGATGATTCTACTTATCATGATGTTTGTATACATATTTTTAAAGTGGCCGGTTCTACCGAATAGCATCCCTATGAGTTTTGATCCATCGGGTGCCGTATCCCAATGGGGAGATAAGAAAAGCATTTTAGGTCTGCCATTAATCGGGCTATTGGCTTTTGGTATGTTTAGCCTTGTTGAAAGGTATCCTGATTCCATCAACTTACGAATCTATAAAAGTGAAGATAAAGACAAGGAGGTAACGTACAATAGGCTGATGGTGAATATCATCAAAACGGGCATCGTCATTTGTCTGCTTCTTGCTAACTGGAGGGTCATGGAAGCGGTTCTATAATAGGTACAGATTTAACGGGTGATTCTTCATGAAGAGGAATCGCTTTTTTACTATAGAGATTTTTATGGCAGAGGGAGCTGGATTTTGTAAAGTGATGTAGAAAGATGCTAGAGAACAACATTTGTCAAGTTATAAAAATGTCAATATTGTGTAAAAAATCATGGATTTGATATAAATTTGGAATATTCTGTTGTATTATAGGTTATACACATATCTAGAAAAATGGATTTGTGATAATGGGATATGCTGAGATTTTCTGTTTTATGAAAGCATGTTTTGCCTTGAGTCCTCGGTGGGCATGCTAATAAAACCTTATTTCGGCATAGAAAAAGAATGGGGAGGAATTATTTTTTATGGGGAAAAAGAAAATGATTCAATTTGCGTCAGCCACCGTACTGGCCGCATCAACTATCGTCGCAGTGGCACCGGTGCCAACGGATGCTGCAACAACAAGCTTAAACAGTAAAATCAAGATAGCGAAGGCCACCATCAAAAAGCCATTCGACACGTACTTCTACTCTTCTAAACTCGCTTCCGTATCCACCATCAAGAAACAAACCAAAGCTGCAAAACAGGCGAAAAAAGACATAACCGCTTCGATTAAAAAATCAACCTTAACGAAAAAACAAAAAGATGAAAAACTAAAGGAAATCAAGGCCTATGATAAATACATAACACGGGCAGAGGGTTATGTGAAAGGCTATCAAAAGGCGGAAAAGGCTAAGGTAGCCCATGATAAAGCACTTAAGTCTCTGACGAATTCCGTCATTGCCCAAAAACCGACGGAGGTTAAGAAAAAATATAACGCGTTGGATTCCGCTGTGAAAAAGACCGAAAAGGACATTAAAGATACCGTGTACGGCGCCAAGATTGAAGCCCTTCTATACGATAAGTTCACCAAAGGAACGAAAAAATCCTTAAACGGGGATCTTAAAGTGCCGTATTACTATGATAAGGCCGAGTATTGGATCGCAAACGGGGACTTGAAAACAGCTGCCAAACGGATGGACGTCGTTTCAGGCCAGTTGAAAAAGGTAAGCAAAACATCCAAACTCGGTAAGGCCATTCATGCTTACGCTAAGAAAGTAAACGGAAAATATGAAGCGGCCCTTTATACCGAAAAGAAAAAAGCAGTAGAAAAGAAAGTAAGTGCGTATGAAAAGCTGGCAAAGGGACCGCTTAAGACGAAAGCACAGATCAACGCGGCTAAACATGCGAAAGCGGCTATTGATTTAACTGGAATCAATAAAGCGGATAAGAAGGCTTTCCAAGCAAGGATTGCAGCAGCGGATAAGTTGGTTGCAACAGCTGAAGAAGGGCTTCAATTCACCCTATCTTTGATGCATACGAATGACACGCATGCTCATTTGGATAACGTGGCCAAACGGGTGACTGCCGTTAAGGAAGTAAGGGAAAGTAAGCCAAAAGCGCTTTTGATCGATGCGGGTGACGTATTCTCAGGAACCTTGTATTTCAATGAATTCAAGGGTCAGGCTGATTTACAATTCATGAATTTAATGAAATATGACGTGATGACATTTGGAAATCATGAGTTTGATTTAGGGTCAAGTGAAGAAGGCCATCAAGCCTTGGCAGACTTTATTAAAGGCGCCAAGTTCCCATTTGTCAGTTCGAATGTAGACTTTTCCAAAGACGATAAATTTAAAGGGTTATTCTCGGATCTATATTCGAGTGAACCTGAACAAGGAAAAATCTACAACGGCATCGTGAAGGATATCGATGGTGAGAAGGTCGGGTTCTTTGGCCTGACGACTGAAGAAACGAAAGACATTTCAAGCCCTGACAGCATCGTATTCGAGAACTATCTGGAAGAAGCAGAAAAGGCCGTGAAAGCTTTCGAAGGCATGGGCGTGAATAAAATCGTCGCCATCTCCCATCTTGGGTATGATGACAATGCCGAATATGATAATGATTTAACACTGGCATCTAAGGTAAAAGGGATTGATGTGATCGTCGGTGGACATAGCCATACGCAGTTAGACGGTCCAGTTGTGATCAGTGAGGATGAAAAAGGACAAACGAAAGACCCGACTGTCGTTGTCCAAGCTTATCAATATAGTGATTATCTAGGTACGCTTGATGTGGAATTTGATAGTAAGGGGAAAATCATTGGACAAGCAGGGCAGTTAATCAAGCTTGCCGACAAACAGGATGATGCAGAAGCGGCCAAGAAGTTGGAAACCTACTCCAAGAAGATTCAGGAAGTAAAAGAAAGCAAAACGGGCGCAACTGCAGTGAAGGCAATGGAAAGTCCGCGTGATTCAGGTGACGTTACGAAACCAAGTGTCCGTAAAAATGAAACGGAATTAGGCAATTTGATCACCGATGCCATGCTGATGAAAGCGAAGGAATTTAATAAAGATACGGTCATAGCTTTCCAAAATGGTGGAGGCATCCGTGCCGGTATCGATCAAGGTGACATCACATTAGGGGATATCCTTACTGTTTTACCGTTTGGCAATACACTGGCGACGATGAAACTAACTGGTGCGGAAATAACGCAAGCATTGGAACATAGCGTGAGCCAAGCACCGAGAGAGAGTGGCGGTTTCCTACATGTATCCGGCATGAAATTCACATATGACAGCACAAAGGATGCGGGTCAACGCGTACAAAAGGTTGAAGTGAAAGGACAAGATGGAACGTATAGCGAATTGGATAAAACCAAGCAATATACAGTAGCCACCAATGCCTTTACAGCCAAAGGTGGAGATGGCTTTACAGTCTTTGCAAAAGCTTATGCAGAAGGAAGAGTGACGGACATCGGCCTTCCTGATTGGGAGAACCTTGCGGATTATGTAAGCCAGTTAAAAACGGTCAACCCAACCATCGAGGGACGGATTAAGGACGTTTCTGGAATTACTCCAAATCCTGACCCAGGCACACCGGACCCAGGCACACCAGGTACACCGGAAGATCCAACCAAAACATACGAGGGTGATACCAAATTGGATATCACGAACCTCTCATCTTTGAAAAATATAGTAGTCAAAGGCAATTTAACTTTGACTGGAATTCCTTCTGATACGTTTACGGTTTCGGATGTGACGGTCGAAGGGGATTTGGATGTATCAGGGCTGAATGGGAAAAGCGTAAATCTGACGGGCGTCACAGTCAAGGGAGACACCACTTTTTAATAGATAGGAAGAGGAACTTCTGACTCACTGACAGGTAACATCGCCAAGGTTTAATAAAAAACTGGAGGGGTTGAGTACTTGAAGAAGAATGGGATAAGTAAGATTTTCTTTGCCATATTATTAGTTCTATCAACGATTTTGCCATATGCAGCGGTCGCAAAAGCGGAAGAGTTCCTATCTGTAGCAGAAGCCATCGCGAATAACAGTGGGAAAGGTAAAACGGTGAAAGGATATATCGTTGGAACAGCTTCTAGTGGTACAAGCTATGTCCAAAAAGCACCGTTTACCGTAAATACCAATATAGGAATCGCGGATAGTCCGGATGAAACCGACAGTAAAAAAATCATACCGGTTCAGCTACCTAGCGGGAACATTCGGTCATCCCTGAATTTAGTGGATCACCCGGAGCTACTCAAGAAACAGGTGACGATTACCGGGTCACTGGAAGCCTATTTCAGTGTTCCTGGTTTGAAATCTCCAACCGCTTACACACTCATTAGCGATGGTGGCAACCCGCCAGAGCAACCTGATGTGAAGATTTTGGATTCGCTTGCAGAAGCACGCACGAATACGGAAGATGTGGTGCAGATTGAAGGAATCGTTACGACGGGAGTTGGCTATTGGGGAGGAAAAGGCTTTTACATCCAAGACCAAACCGCTGGACTTTATGTGTATGGAACTTCATGGACAACGGATGTGAAGCAGGGAGATAAGGTTCGATTAATCGGAAAGGTCTCTGCTTATAGTAACGAATTACAAATCCAACCTACGACCCTTGAAGTGGTTTCTTCTGGGAATGCCCTTCCTGAAACACAACGAATCGATGCGGCAGGAGTCAATGATGCCACACAAGGAGAGCTGGTCAAGATCGAAAAGGCGACCATCACTGAATTGGCTGCTTCTGGCACATACGGAACATTCGAATTTAAAGCAAAAGATGAGAAAGGTCAATCCGTACTCGTTCGCCATGATAACCGGAATGGTTCGAGTTATGAGGATTTCCTGAAGAGCTTTAAAGAAGGAGACCTCATTTCCGTCACTGGAATCGCTTCACAATTCAATGATGCGTATCAGCTTAAGCCAAGAGGGCTTGAAGACTATGAATTGGTGAACAAACCAGCTGTGTATACGGATATTTATCCTGGTACGGTCAGTGAAAATACAAAAATATCCCTTGAATCTGGCTGGGAAGGGGCGAAGATTCATTATACGTTAGATGGTTCTATTCCGACATCTTCAAGCACGTTATATACAGGACCGATAACGTTAACGAAAGATACAGACATCAAGGCAATCGCCGTGAACGACAAAACATCTGAAGTATTCACATTTTCCTATATCGTCACGAAAACGAATGACTTGAAGATTCGTGACATCCAAGGAATGAATCATTTTTCACCGTATGAAAATCAGCTCGTCTCAAATGTCGAAGGTGTCGTCACGTATGTAAAGGATGCCAATAACTTTTACATGCAAGACCCTAATCCGGACGATGATTTGACGACGTCAGAAGGAATCCTTGTCTACAACAAAGCGCATGGGTTGAAAGCGGGAGATTCCATCTCGGTGGATGGTAAAATCGTGGAATGGTATGTCGAAGGCTATGCTGAAATGAAAACGACGGATCTGCCAACGACTGAATTGACCAATACGACTATTAAAAAGACGGGTACTCAAGCCCTTCCGAAACCAATCGTTATAGGCAAAGATGTCATCCCACCTTCTGAAAATATCGATGATGATCAACTGACTGATTTCGAACCGACAGAAGACGGAATTGATTTTTATGAGAGTTTAGAAGGAATGCTTGTAGAAGTCTATCAACCGAAAGTGGTAGCTCCCCAAGATTATGGTGAACTGGTTGTGATTCCGGGAGATATGAAAACAAACACGGCAGTGGGCGGAGTCAAAGTAACGGAAGAAGACTACAACCCAGAAAGAATCACCCTGGATATGGATGATGAAAAATTCGTCGCAAAAACAGGAGATTTCTTTACTAGTAATGTTACCGGGGTAATCAGCTACGGCTATAGCAACTATAGGGTGCTGACGGATAAAAATAAGCTGCCAACATTACAGGATGGCGGAACAGCCCGGGAAGTGACGTCGTTATCAGCAGAGTCTGATAAACTATCGATCGCGTCTTATAACATCGAGAATTTCTCGACACAAACGGCTGATTCAAAGGTTACTATAATAGCAAATTCCATTGTAACTAATCTAAAAGCGCCAGATATTATCGGCGTGACAGAAATGCAGGATAATGACGGGGCAACAGATAGCGGAACGACGGATGCCAGCCAAAGTGCACAGAAAGTTATCGACAAAATCAAGGCATCAGGTGGACCAACCTATCAATATATTGATATTGCTCCAGAAGATAAAGCGGATGGCGGGGCACCTGGTGGAAATATCCGCGTAGGCTTTTTGTATAATACAGACCGAGTGAAATTAGTTGAGGGAACAAAAGGGAAGCCGACGGAATCCGTTGCGTATAAAGGAGATAAGCTTACCTTGAATCCTGGGAGAATCGATCCTACTAATTCTGCCTTTGCTTCAAGCAGGAAGCCATTGGCTACCCAGTTTGAATTTAAAGGGGAAAGTGTAGTCGTCGTCGCCAACCATTTCAATTCCAAGGGCGGTGACCAACCTTTATTCGGGAAAAATCAGCCACCTGTCCTATCAAGTGAGGTTCAAAGGATGAAAATTGCGTCCATCGTCAATCAATTTGTCAAAGGGATCACGGAAGAAAATCCTGATGAACATATTGTATTGCTCGGCGACTTTAATGACTTTGAATTCTCAGCACCACTTAAAGAGTTAAAGGGTAAAGAATTAACCAATATGATTGAGAAAGTACCGTTTGAACAACGTTACTCTTACACATACCAAGGAAACTCCCAAGTACTCGATCATATTCTTGTATCCAACAATATGGCAGAATCCACAGAAGTGGACATCGTCCATATTAACTCCTCTTTCATGGAAACCCATGGACGGGCAAGCGATCATGACCCTGTATTGATTCAGACGGACTTAACGGCGTCAGGAGCAGTAGAACCTATCGTTCCAGCAAAGACGTATCATCTATCAAAGTTCAAAACAAAAAAACTTACGATTGCTTCACCGAGCGTTTTGATCGATCTTGATGGGGACTCTACCATCGAAGAGGGCATCTTCATCAAGAGTGACTTGGCCAAACTGCAGGGTTCCGGTTTGAAAAATACCAAAGTGAACCTTGAGCCGACCAAAGCAGGTGCAATCATTGACTTCAGTGGTGCAGAGGTAAAAGAAGTCATCATTGATAACGACTATATCAAAGAAATCAGAGGCGCCGAAAATGTCCAGAAATGGACGACCAAAAAAGGTGTCAATACGTCTGGAATCAAGTTCTTGAATGCAAAAGGGGAAGCGATTGCTTCTCCTTTCGCTTCAAAGGAGAATAAAGCCCCAGTTGTAAAGAAGAAAATAGAAAATGTAGATGTAAAAGTGGGTTCGACGGTTACTCTTAATTTACGTGAGTACTTTGAGGATCCCGATAACGATTCACTTACTTTTTCGTCTACATTCGGTTCAATTGTAGGCTCTACATTGACCCTTCCAACCGATAAAGTGGGAAATTATATTGTCGCTGTAACAGCAAAGGACAAGTCTTCAGAAGTGATTGCTAGTTTCAGCCTGAAAGTATCAGAGGATAAACCACTCGAAGCATATTACCAAAAAGCGTCCGGAAAAACGGGCAACGAATTGAAAACGACGCTCCACACCATCATTAAAAGTCAGAAAAAATTGACGTACGCACAAGTATGGGATGGCATTAAGGATGCAGATGAAGATCCCAATAATCCTAAAAACGTCATCTTGCTGTACTCTGGAAAATCCATTTCGAAAGGTTCAAATGGAGGGAATTCGGGACAGTGGAACCGTGAGCATGTTTGGGCTAAATCCCATGGGAATTTTGGGACAAGCGTAGGTCCTGGGACAGATCTTCATCACCTTCGTCCGGAAGATGTGTCGGTGAATAGTAAACGAGGGCATCTGGATTTCGACAATGGAGGCCAAGGCTATAGCGGATGTGACTGTAAGGTTGATTCGGATTCATGGGAGCCACCTGACAATGTAAAAGGCGATGTCGCCCGCATGCTGTTTTACATGGCCGTTCGCTATGAGGGTAACGGTGAGCTTGACTTGGAACTTTCCGATACGGTCAATACGTATCCAAAGCCGCTTCATGGAAAGTTATCAACGCTTTTGGAGTGGAATGAACTCGATCCAGTTGATGAATTCGAGAGCAACCGCAATGATGTCATTTATGAAAAATGGCAGCACAATCGTAATCCATTCATCGACCATCCTGAATGGGCCAACGAAATTTGGGGTTCAGCGCAAACCAAGGATTTGAAAAAAGCGAGTTAGTTTCTTGAATCTCTGACAAACTAGTAAACAATGAAAAGTAAAAAGAGCATGTGTTTGTCAGCATGCTCTTTTTGCCTTTGTTCTATTAGAAGTACTATTAATCTACTATTGTCACTTTGACTTGTTTTTTACCCCAGATTAAAGCATCCGCTTGTTTAGGGATGAATACATCGATTTTATTCCCTTTGATCGCTCCACCAGTATCGACGGCCAGTGCTTTCCCATAGCCTTCCACTTCCACTGTTGAACCTAATGGAATCACATTTGGATCGACGGCAATTACTTTTGCATCATCATATTTCTTCAAATCTACGCCCATTCTCGTAATACCCGAACACCCTTCACAGCTAGCCGTGTAAGCGGTACTTGAAACGGTCAATGTCTTTGAGCTGTTACTAACTGAATTAGCTTTCGTTTCTAGCTTACTCATGGTTTTTGCCCCGGCAATTCCGTCGGCGGTCAATCCTTTTTGTCTTTGAAATGTGGAGACGGCTTGTTTTGTACCGCTGCCGAATATACCATCAACCGTTGATGTGTATACATCCCACACCTTCAATAATTTTTGCAAATCGGCCACATGCTTACCGATGTCCCCCGTGCGAAGAACCTGTATTTTTTGATTCGTTTGTAAACCTGCTATTCCATCGGCTTTCAGGTTCGATTTTTCCTGGAATTCCTTCACGGATTCTTTTGTAATGGAACCGTAGTACCCTGTTGCCTCATGATAGGGATAGACCCCTTTTGTCAGCAATAATTCTTGTAATTCTTTTACATCACTATGGCTTGTACCTTGCGATAGCGTGCGATTTCCAAGGGCCGCTTCACCTTTAGTCGGCATCGCTAATCCTATCATGAATATCGAAACCGTGATGATCATGCATATAATGTTCTTCATGTTTGTCCTCCTTGTTGTATCTCACGTATACAATTCGTTTGGCTACCGATTCTTTCGTGCAGGGAACGGAAAAACACCGCAAAGGGACCAAAGAACTGTTAATACATGTAACGGAATCTGAGAAAACGGGGAGGTTCGATGTGATTACAAATCCCTTGTTTCATGGGATTTGGTTGTTTTTGTATAAAAAAATGTGAAAAATTGCGTGATTTCATCTTGTTCCCGGCATTTGACCGATAAAAGGCCAAGATTGACCGATAAATCGGCGAGTTTGACCGATAAAACCTGCAATTTGACCGATAAATGAATGGAATGTAAAAGGTATTGATGAAAAAGAGTCATTATCTTTTAAAATCATAAGCTAGTTTGCTAGTGAAATGATAAAAAATGTCCCAAAATCAAGGCATACAGCAAAAAGCCACCTAATTATAGTTAAGTGGCCCGCATTCTCTTATCCATTTTCATTCATGTGATTTTTGTAAAATTTATCGACTGATTCGCAAGTTGATTAATTTTAGCAAGAATATTCCTTATAAGGCATTGTGTCTCTTTTCTTGTGTAAATGTTGGAATGAGTTAGATTGTATGGGAAAAGTGATGATAGTCATGGAGCCTACCGGGCAATATTGGCTGAGCTTAGCTCACATTTTAAAAGAAAATGAGATGAAGTTTGTTGCATTTAATCCGTTACACGTAAAGAAAAGCAAGGAATCCTATTGGCGATGAAGCTTCAACAATTTCATTGTCGTCTCTTCTAATCTGTTCTCATTCTTGATTATCTGAATGATTTCCCCCTGTTTCATAAATAGAATAATGTCTCCCGTCTCGGCTGCTACATCCATCATATGGGTAGAAAAAACGATGATTGTACCATTTTTTTTAATCTGATTAAGAATTTCAACGAACTGATTAACCCAGTAGGGATCCAATCCATTAGTGGGCTCATCCAGTAGCAAAACATTCGGTTTGGCTAAAATGGATTGCCCGAACAATAATCGTTGCCGCATGCCCTTAGACAAACTTTTTACTAGTTCACGTTTCTTATCAACAAGACCTATCAACTCGATTACTTCATTAATCCTTTCGCTTTTCACTTTCCGTAAAGATCCATAAAAACTAAGGAACTCTTCAACTGTCATCATTTCCTGGGCTTGGAAGTCATCAGGCATGAAACCGATTTCTTTTAAATAGTTCTCGCGATCATATTTAATGACTTTTCCGTTAATAGAAGTTGTACCACTAGATGGATATAGAAGACCCGCAATTATTTGTAATAATGTACTTTTGCCAGCACCATTTCCACCGCATAATACGATACAAGTTCCCTCTGTTACTTCAAAAGAACATGGATATAATGCCGTCTTTTTCTTATAAACCTTCGAGACACCGTCCACTTTTAATCCTGTCATCGCCTTTTCCTCCATTCCAGCATGAGCATTGAAAATAATAACGTCAGTGACAAAAACCCAATGACATATAATATGTAGATAATGATTCCGAAAGGAGAGTCTAAGAAAGTCATAAGTGAATCATAAGCTTGACCAAAAACTGCCCCTGCATCAAGTGACATGACAAATGACACCCGAATGATTTCAGCGGGATTGGCAAATAAGAAAAACTTCATCATGGGGGCGATCCATGGATAAGGGAGCAAACCCAAGATAGCAATCAATGCAGTCGGCCAAATCATGATTAGAAAAAACCAGATAATGACGGAAAGGGATAATGCCTGCCACCTTGTCGATACGATACACCCTATGGTTATCCCAAGGATGAGAAAGAAAAAAATTAAAGTAATAGAGAAAAAGTAAATGGATAAAAGCCAGTCGCTGGAAAAAATGCTCCCACTCACTATCCCTATGGCCAAGCTAATTCCATAACTGAACGTGAATACAATCACTTGAGCGGTGAATTGACCACCTATTTTGCCCACTATGTACGACAAAGTAAATAACGGATAGGTATTCAATAACCGCCATTGTCCATTTTCCATCTCATTGGCGATTGAAAAGGAACCAATGATTAACATGAAAAGGGGGATGATATATAAAGCGACGTTGATTATAGTACCGGTCGTATTGGTATAACCAGTTAAGGAAGGGGAGCTGCTTTGCAATAAAAATAAGAGAGACAATACAGCGACCCACAAGCCCAAAAAAGAATAATACGATCGCTGCCGTACGGTCATGCGCAGTTCAGAAAGCCAAATATTCCACATCTTCATTCCTCTTTTCGAACAATCTTCTACCTCAGTATCTTATATGTCTAACATGTAGTTCACCAATCATCTCAATATATAACGGTCAGATACCTAGATACCTGATAAAGAAATAGGGGCAGCCCGAAAATGGAACTGGCCCCTATTCTTTAATGAGAACCACTATCTTCTTCACCGTCTGAATGTGAATGGTCCTTCATATTATGTTTCTTCATCATTTCATGGTTTTGCTCCCACCCATGGTTAGCTAAATCGTTTGCAGACATTAGCTGACTGTCTTCATTTGCATTGGCAAACTCTTCAGCGGAAGCTTTATCTTTGAATGATAGTACATTATAGGCCATTGGTGTTTTAACGGATGGATTGTATACATAAGTTGCATCTTTTCCTAAGACCCATTCTTTATCGTTGTAATCCCGGACAAATTGAGCATCAATTTTTTTATTCTCATTAGCATGAATCCAATCATACATACAGCCTATATCATCAAAAACCATGGATTTACCGCTTTCTAAAATAATTTGGGTAGCATGTTGATCGTTAATAACCGCCATATTACATGTTTCACAAGTGTCCGTCGCTTCGTTAATTGCAACAGGTTTAACCTCATCCTTCCCACATGCTGTGATACTCATGATTATTCCTGCCAATGCAAGAAAACTAAATAGTTTTTTCTTCATCGTTTTTTCCTCCCAACTATAAATAAACTACAACTTGCTACAATCATCACTGCACTCATACACCATAAACTAAAACTAGATGATTGTTCTTTTTTTACTTCCATGGTCATGTCCATTAATGGGGCCGAGTCTATTAATAACTGTTCAAATGGACTTTTCAACATGTTTTGTAACATGATAATTCCCGGTGCTTGGAAAAACAGTTGATATTCCGGAACTTCCGCTGTTAAGGTAAGAAAATAGGGGTCGGCAGTATAGACAATATCACTCTTGCCATTCCCATCTAAATCAACCTTACTGGCAGCGTCCCAATAATTGCCGTCCACTTGATTGTTTGAGCTTTCTATTGCCTGGGCATCGTTGACGTTTCCGACGAATGTATTATTCATTGCCTTATTTCCATTCGATTTTAAAAACTGTATTCCAGTAAAATTGTCCATGATTTTATTGGATTTCAATCGATTGTTTTCAGCTTTTTCGATAAAAATGCCTACTCGATTGGATATAAACTCATTTCCGGTCACTACAGTATCAGAAGCTAAATATAGTAACAGTCCTTGAGCATTCACACTATTATTATTAGAAGAAAACTGATTATTACTAACGACTGTCCGTTTTGATTCCATTAACTCCGTGCCTGTTGTATTTAATGTAGATACATTTTCGTCAAGTATATTATCATTGGAGAACATGAGATGCATACCGTAACGGGATTTTTGGATGTTATTTCTGCGTAAGATATTCTTGTCGCTTTGCTCTAAATAAATCCCATCAGAAACATTCGTTATAGTAAGGTTTTCAAACTTATTTCGGTTAGATTTCCATAAATCGATTCCATTCCCTCGATTTATGCCAATAATCTCGCTGTCTTGGATGGTCATGTCATTTGCATGGTCCAGTATAATGCCCAAATGTTTAGTCTCAATATTAAGTCTTTCCAGAATATGATGAGAACCAGTAACATAAATAGCTGTGTCTTCTTTATCACTCCCACAATGTTCCACCATCATATTTTTTAGAGTAACACCCTTGTTGAGAATGGTAACTACCGGTTTATCCTCACAAGAGCGAAGAAGGACTTTACCTGTTCCTTCTAGGGTTACTGGCTTGGAGATTATTACTGTCTCCTCATACTCTCCCTCCTCTATTTTAATCGTGGCACCGTTTGGAGCTTCATCAATTTTAGATTGTAAAGTGCCTGTGGCTTCTGATACAGCTGGCAAGCAAAATGATAATAAGAGGAGAAACAAGATATAATACATTATTTTCACTTCTTTAGTCTCCTCGCTCTCGAATGGATTCACACTTTAGTCTAGCTAATAAATGTATAAATTTAATGAGAATACCAACCATGATCATGGTGTACAGACAACATTTCCTTGAAGTGTAAATGTTCATAACATTAGTATAGACAGAATGAAAAGATTAAATAATATGATGATCATTCTAGTGAAAGAGAAGGCAAGAGAAGGAATTCGAGGAATCTTAGAAGAATTGAAGACTTTCTTATTATAGGAGAAGGGGAAAATGGAGAAGAAGCGATTAAACGTACCGAAGAATTAATGCCTGATATGATCCAAATGGATATTTAAATACCTGTAATGGATGGACTAGAAGCGACTAAAATTCAAACCATATGTGAAAATTGTAATGATTACGGTTTTAGAGGATATCATAAATTTATTTGATGCGTTAAAAAAAGGGGAGGAGTTTATGAGAAGTATAACGAGTGGATATTGGTTATGACAGAAATGAAATTTACAAGGTATTCATCGATCATTCCTTCAACTAAAGCAGCTTGAAAGGACAAGCTGCTTAAATGTTATTTTCCATTTTGGGCTGATGAAGCGGGGAGAACTCCTCTTGTAGTATGGAGTACATGTTAAGATCTCGATGTTTTCCTTTTGCGAAGATGCTTTTTCTCAAGGTTCCTTCAAATGACATCCCTATTTTCTCCATCACCCGTGCGGATCCTGTATTCTCCACGAAACATCTTGCTTGAATTCGAACGACATTCATCCGGTTAAAGCCAAAGGCAATCACTTCATTGGCAGCTTCAGTCATGATTCCTTTTCCCCAATAATCTTGAGAAAGTACATAACCGATTTCGGCTACACGATGCCCGACCAGCCACGAGACAAAATCAATGGTTCCGATGATCTTCCCAGTCTCTTTATACTGGATTCCCCATGGAGCGACATGCTTATTCTCATATTGTGCCATGGCAAAGTCAATAAAATCTCTAGTATCAGCCAGTGTCTTATGGTTATCCCACGTGACGTATTTTGTCACTTCTTCATCAGAACCGTAAACATGAATATCTTCAGCATCTTCCCACGTTATTTTCCTCAGGATTAGTCGTTCCGTTTCTAAAGTAGGGAAATTTTCGAATGGATTCTCCATTTTATCACCTCTTGTTCTATTAGTTATTACCATTATATAGAAAAATTTAAAAAGATACAGAAAAAATAGCATTCAATGAAAGAATGCTATTTTACCATTGCTATTGCTATGAAATACTTCGTTCAAAATCTAAAACTTCTTAGGAAACTGCTTGATAATCCCTTTGGTTAAAACATCCGCCAATATAATAATATGGTCTTCTCCTTTATCAAAAGCAACAATTTCAGCCTCTGTGTCCTTTTTAAGTCGGGCACTCACTTGGTCTGTCAACAATTGCAGATGCATATATAACAGTTCCTTTAATTCTTCATTGCTCCAATTTGGATTGGCTTTGCTGAGAAAGAGGGCGATATCATCAGCGTTTTTATACCATTCCGTATTGTATTTCTTGAAGTTATTTTGGTTTCCGCTTTTTGCTGCCTCCACCACTTTTCCTGCTATAAGGATATGTTCCCTTAACAGTTGGGCCAGCTTGTTACCGGCTTCCTCCCCATAATAGGGCTTAATGGCATTCCCGATATCATCCTGGTTTTGTAATAACCTTGCTAATACTTGTTCTTGGTCATCCAGGTCTGAGATGGCACTGACAATATAGCTTTTTGTCCAGATGATATGATCAATCCAAAGTTTCCGTAAAGCACTTTGTAGTTGAACCGACGTTTCTTCCATACATTGCCTCGAAGGATTTGCTTTACCTTTGGCTTCCGTATGTAGAGGAAAGAAAACTAAGGTGAATGACATAATCAATAACGTTACCTTCATGAACAGGTTTTTAATTAAAAACATCTCCTTTATTTAAGATGAAATACTGGCTTATTATTTGATGTAGTTCCAGTTTTTACTCCTAAGCCACCTTAAACTTATCCCATTCAATCAGCGTTTAAGAGAAGGAAATCCCCCTTTGATAGAGAAATACATACAAAGGGGATGGTGAGATGTCAAACGATGTTTCTTCTGAATATATTAGGGTGTTTAAATGGCGGTTTAAGGATATGAAATATACAGCGGATAAGGCGATGGAGCAGCTTGATGAGGAGATGCTTTTTTGGTCACCGAATGAGCAATCCAATAGCATTGCCATCATCGTGAAGCATATGAGCGGGAATATGGTTTCCCGGTGGACGGACTTTTTATATACAGATGGGGAGAAAACGTCCAGGGACCGAGATGCGGAATTCGAGCCCGCCATCACCAGTCGAAAAGAGTTAATCGAGGTTTGGGAAAAGGGATGGAATGTCCTTCTTTATTCCTTGCATGCCATCAAGAAGGAACATCTGCTTCGAGACATATTCATTAGAAAAGAACCCCATACCTTGATTGAGGCCCTTGAGCGACAACTGTATCACTATTCCTACCATATCGGCCAGATTGTTTATATAGCCAAGCTGCAAAAGGGGGATGCCTGGGAGAGTTTGACCATCCCAAAACGAGTAAAAGGAGAGTCTTAATGAAATTTCACTCAAAGAAAGATTGGTGGACTTACCCCGTCTTCTTCGGGATCATCATCGCAGTCTTCATCCCGCTATTTACGGATCAAGATCTGACAAGTATATATATAGGTGTGCCGGTAGCCGGTTTGATTCTATGGATATGGTTTACGACCTATTATGTCATTGAAAGAAATAGTTTGGTCGTTCGGTCTGCATTCATTCATAAAATCATCCCGGTCTATGAAATCAAATCGATAAGAAGAACATTTAATCCACTTTCTTCGCCAGCGCTTTCACTCGATCGGTTGGAAATACTATATGGGAATGGAAAAATGGTGCTCATTTCCCCGGAAAATCGAGAAAAGTTCCTTGAAGAATTAAAGAAATTGAATCCCTCGATTGTCATTGTCCTGAAGAAATAAAGATCCTAAGAAATGAAAAAAATGTGGGAGGCGAGAAAATGAAATTAGCTTTTTTATGTCATCCAGTCAAATATTTAAAAGGTTCATCCCGTTACTATCGGGAAGTGTTGGGATTTGAAGAGGCTTGGCAGGAAGGGGAGCATACGGTTGCGTTGAAACTGCCGGGTAGCGATGTACAGTTAATGCTTGAAGATGATGAGGAAGGATACTCGGCTGGTGGCGTTTTTATCGTGGACAGTGTGGACCGGTTTTACCATGAAAACAGCACATTGGATTTTGTGAAGGAACCATGTGATATCCCACCAGGTAGGTACGCCATCTTTCAAGATCGCTCGGGAAACCCGATCCGCATCATCGATAAAACGAAGAGTTGAAGGGGGACACCCCTTTCTTATATGAAAAGAAGAGGAGGGCCAACCCATGATCAAAGGCCTATATGAAGCTCATTTACCTGTGTCAAACCTTGCTCGATCCATCGAATTCTATAAAAAGCTGGAGTTGGAATTAGCCTTTCAAAATGATATTCTAGCTTTCTTCTGGATCGAAAAGGGTCGTAGTTGGTTAGGCTTATGGGAAACGGATCAAGTGCAAACCCCTTATCACCCTTCGCTGAGGCATGTCGCCTTACATGTGGACAAGAAGGATATCGAGCATGCGAAAGAATGGCTGGGGGATAAGGGGATTCAGATAAAAACGGCTTTCGACTTTCCACCCGATAGGCAACCCCTTGTTTTACCGAATAACCCCCATGCCCACGCAGCCATATACTTTCAAGATCCCGATGGTAACTCCCTCGAATTGATCACCCCTTTACGATTGGATGTCGAAGAGGATTTTCCTATGATGTCCTTGGAGGAATGGAGTAAAGGAGGTAGGGTGTAATAAATGAGAGGTAGATGAAAATCGAATACATATAGATGTTGGGGAATGTTTCTATTCAATAAATTTTTTTCTAACCTGTAATCTTAAACTACAATTCGATTCACAAAGTATGCTAGTTTTTACGATTAAATACGAAAGATCCTTATTCCACCTAAAAAGATAAAAGAGCCATACTTATTCAATAGATCTAATAAGTATGGCTCTTTATTTAGTTTTTAAAGGAGTCCTTCATTAACATTTCTATTTTTTAAATGGAAGTCGCGGATTTTCGTCTTGGTAGATGGAATACGTCCACCCTTCGTTTACCATTTTTGAACATTGAGCATCATTACAAAAGAATAGATAGGTCTGATTGTCTGTACGAACACTCACCTCCATATTGTAAGGAAATGCTCCACCTTTATATTTATCAATATCTCTCTCGATAGCAATGATTTTCTCTTTTTTTGCTAGGTCCTTATAATCCTCACTCTCAACGGTTTTTTGAACCATCTCACTCATAATGATTGCTTCTTCTGGAGTAGGCTCATATCCACGTTCAAACAGGACCCATTTACCAACAATATATAAATTTACTCCTAGGCTGACTATCAATAAAATTAGCATCATCTTTTTTTTCACTATACTCCCACGCTTTTCAATTTTTTCATTAACCTGTCCCGTTAAAGTCTGCACAACCCTATTTATTTTAACATAAATACCCAATGATTGGATAAAAAAAGGAATCACCTCGACCTCTCTTTCCCTTGAACTTGGCCTTTTAAAATAAAGGCGCAATTACAAACCAGATGGAAAATAAGTGGATATTATGATACGTTTATACTGGTGACTTATAGGTCAAATTCAAAAAAAGGTAGGTATACTATGTCGGAAACAGTTCTTAAGGTTCAATCCTTGAAGAAAAAAATTGGGAAAAACGTCATCGTCGATGATGTGAGCTTTGAAATCAAAAGCAATGAAATATTCGGTTTGCTTGGTCCGAATGGAGCGGGGAAAACGACGATTATCCGGATGATCACGGGTCTTATTAATCGCACGGGCGGCAGTGTCATGATCAAGGGGCATGATCTTGATAAGGATTTTGAAGGGGCGATGAACCAACTAGGGGCCATTGTCGAAAATCCAGAGTTCTATAAATATATGACGGGCAGAAAGAACATCATGCATTATGCCCACATGTCACATAATAAGATTTCCCCTGAGCGAATCGAAGAAGTGATCAAGATCGTAAAATTGGAAGAGGCCATCGATAAAAAGGTGAAAACCTATTCATTGGGCATGCGTCAAAGACTTGGTGTAGCACAGGCCATCTTACATAAACCATCTTTATTGATTTTTGATGAACCGACCAATGGCTTGGATCCACAAGGAATACGTGAATTCCGTGATCACTTGAAGTTGCTGGCAAGTGAGGGAGTGGGCGTGTTGATTTCTTCGCATCTCCTTTCAGAAATGCAGTTAATGTGTGATACCTTTGCCATTATCGAAAAGGGTAAATTGATACATACGGAAGAAAAGAGAACAGAAGAAAAACAAGAGGACATTCATGAAGTGGCCTTTACGGTTAACGATGGGGAGCGGGCAAAAACGATTCTGCTAGAAGAGTTTCCTAGTCTTCCAGTGATCAAGCATAGTGCGGAATCCATTTCCGTATCAGCGACACGTGGACAGACGGCCCGTATAAATAGTAGTTTCATAAAGAATCAAATCGATGTCTATGAAATCGTGGTTACTAGAAAATCGCTAGAAGATAAGTTCTTTGAAATAACACAGCAGGGAATGAGGGAAACGGTATGATGTCCTTGATACGCAATGAATGGATGAAGATTTTTCAAAAAAAATCGAGCTATGTGTTTATTGGTTTCCTTCTATTAATGGTAATCGGCTCGGCGTTTATAGAAAGTAAACTGAACCCAGTCGATAAAGATGCAGACTGGAAGCAAGATGTGCGCGCAGATATAAAAGAGCAAGAAAAACAAATGAAAAGTCCGGAATTTGATGATGAAGACAAGGAATTCTTCAAGGAACAAATGGAAGTTAACGAACAACTTCTCAAGGAAAACATAAACCCAGACCTTCAAACGAACTGGACGTATATGGCGGAATGGACGACATCCATCACTTCATTCATTACTTTATTTGTCGTGATCGTTTGTAGTTCCCTGGTGTCCTCCGAGTTTTCGGATGGAACGATTAAGCAGTTGTTGATCAGGCCTTATAAACGTTGGAAGATCCTACTTTCCAAATACATTACTTCCCTATTATTTGCGGCACTATTACTTGTGATTTTACTCGCATTCAGCTATCTAATTGGTCTTTTATTCTTTGGAAGTGGTTCTTATACAGATAAAATCATGGATCCGACTTCTTTTGGATTCGCTCCTGTTTTAGTTGGCGAATATGTTGTGAATATGATGGTCTATTGGATTCCGGGATTCTTGGTGATCACAGCCATCGCCTTCATGTTAAGCACATTATTTAAAAGCCAAGCCCTTGCAGTGGGGATTGCTATCTTCATTTTATTTGCTTCTTCTACGTTGACTGCAATCATTCAGTCGTTCATAGAAAAAAATGAGTGGTTAAAGTTTGTCCTGTTCCCGCATCTCGATTTAAGAGGATATATCTCTGAGACGGTGAACATGTTCGATGGGGCATCCCTTGGATTCTCTATAGGTGTGCTCGCCGTCTATTATTTCCTATTTTTAGCGCTAACCTTTTTCTTCTTTCAAAAAAAGGATATTACGAATTGATGGTACAGTACGTAGGAAAAATCGGAATCCCGCTGGGGTTTCGATTTTTTTGTGCACTCACTTTGATTGTAACGGGTGGTGATTTCCTCATAGGGATTCAATCCATTAAAAAAATATGAGCATCTTGATGGAACTATTGATTGACAGTGAGAATCATTATTGATTAAACTGGTTAATAGATAACAGAGAGAAGGCGATACATGATGTTCGTGCAAATGAAAAAAACAGTAGTAACAGAAGGCCATGCTGATCAAATCGTGCAAAAGTTCAGTAGAGAAGGTTTGATTGAAAAGCAGGAAGGGTTCGTCGATCTAAGTGTATTGGTCAAAAAAGTGCGACGGGGCGATGAGGAAGTAATCATCATGATTCGCTGGGAATCAGAGGAATACTGGAAGCAGTGGGAGAAGAGCGACGCACACATTGCTGGACATAAAGCCAATCTTGGCAAGCCAAAGCCTGATTATATCGTCAGCTCAGAAGGCGGATTATATGAAGTGAAAGCAGTGAAATCGACAGGAAAGTAAGATATGAGTCAGCCAGCATGTTTATGATGGCGGCTTTTTTATATACGGGGCTACTCATGCATACTCCTTCCATGATAAGACACCCTATATCATGGAGGTGATATCATATGGATCAATCAAATTTGAAAAAAGATGAAAAGCAAAAGCGTGAAGATAATTTAGTCGGCGGGGAAGATTTTACGATGCAACAGCTTTTGAACGGGATGAATGGCATCTCGGAAATCTATCGTGATGACAATAATGAGGAAGACGAAAAAGAAACGACCGAATAAATAGGGATGTGCATGTAAGCATAGCTGAAAAGTTATGCTTATTTTTTGTTTATGGTTGAATAAACGGGGGCCGTGGTCGAATTAACGCAAAACGTGGTCGAATAAAGGGATTCCGTGGTCGAATTGATCACAAAAGGGGAGGAGGCATTAAAAATGAGGTCGAAATATCACCCGTGTAGGACAAGTTCACTACAGCCATTCGACTTTTTCTTTGTCCGATAGCCACTTTTTATTAGTATTTAGCAGGAAAAACCTCCTGTCACAGAGAAATCTAGGAGTACAGATGTGACGAAAAAGGAGTGGGTATGTTGAGTTTTCCCATTAACGAAGAAGACAAAATCATGGAGTTCCTCCTAGATAAAAAGGAAGATTTCGAGTACCGAATTTTGGAAGAGGCAGTCAATGTTAGAGAGAAAATCGAGGAGATCCTGCTGATTGGGAATGTGGACCTTCTTAATAATGCGCATAAGCTGGTTCGATACATTGTGGAACAGAATGAAGAAGCCATCATCGCTTTTGCTGAACAGGAAGGAGAAGCGTGGGCTACGCATTCCTTGACACTTTCATTCAAGTTGGAATGGGTTCAGGCCATTCGCAGAACGCTATGGAATTTCCTTTATGAATATGAACAATTACAAGATACCTTCAATAACGTGGAAGTGTTTTTCGATTTAGAGAAGAAAGTGAATGAACAGGTCGACCAATTTCTTAAAGCTTTCTTCATTCGATATTCGGATTATAAAGATCGTTTGATCCTATCGCAACAGCACTTGGTGGAGAACTTATCCGTCCCCATCATTCCGATTACACCAAGCATTTGCATCTTGCCCTTGATTGGGGATATGGAAGAATCACGCATGTATATCATCGAGGAAAAAGTATTGATCGAGATAGGCAAACTGGGGATAGAAGTTCTGATTTTGGATTTATCGGGAATTATCGATATGGAAATTTCCGTCCTAAGAAAGTTAATGAACATTCTGGATGGGACGGCGATGATGGGATGTAAAGCGGTCATCACTGGCCTACGTCCTGAAATCGTCACGAAAATGGTACGAGCTGGTGTATGTTTTGGGAATAAAGCGGAAACAAAAGGAACGTTACAACAGGCCTTGCAGGATTATTTAATCATATAAGTCAAGACGAAGGAATCTCTCCATATCGGTTATATTTTGATCGGGATTACGGAGAAAAAACAAGTTCTACATGGTGGAAATGCCGTTATCGATGGAGTCCAACGAGAGGCAGGAAATCAGAGGCTGCCCAAGATCAAGCTTAGGGCAGTCTCTTTGTGCATCCCCTACTTGATCAAAGAATACATATACGTATCGTGCGGGACCCCGTTTTGATACATGTACTTCCGAAGGATCCCTTCCTCGGCAAAGCCTGCCTTTTTCAATACTTGACTGGATGGAACATTTTCCGTAAACACCACCGCACCGATTCGCGTTAGACCAAGCTCATTGAAACCGAAGGCTAGTATTTCTTTGAGCGCCTCCGTCATATACCCTTGATGCCAATGATCCGGATGGAGTTCATAGCCAATTTCCGCTCTTCTGTTTTTCGGAAGGTAGGCGTGAAATCCGATCGTCCCAATCAGTCCAGGTATCCCTTTTCTTTCGATTCCCCAACGGATGGCCCGTTTCTCCTTATAGTTCTCAGCGAATTTTTCAATGATTTCCCTTGCCTGTTCGATACTTTCGAATGAATCTTGCCCGTAAAAACGCGTAAGGTCATCATTGGAAAAGCACCGGTAGATTTCTTGGCTATCGCTTTCGGTAATTTCCCTTAAGGTCAGCCTTTCTGTCTCG
This sequence comes from Peribacillus suis, assembly GCF_059384845.1. NCBI lineage: Bacteria > Bacillati > Bacillota > Bacilli > Caryophanales > Bacillaceae > Peribacillus > Peribacillus suis. Next base: position 3,441,766 of record NZ_CM182019.1, on the reverse strand, counting down.
AGTATCGGAAACATCTGAATCATCCCCTTCCGTTTTTGTTATTCGACCTTGAGAAGAGGAATCCTGCCCTATACATGTTTTTCTAATTACCGGACAAGATATGCTTATCCTTTACTTAAAGGGGGGATGATCATGGGGAAAAAGCATCGTAATCGCATCAGTTCACCGAAGAAGAATAACCACATTCCAGAAGAAGCCATCATTGCCGAACATGAAGCACACGGCAAAGAATATTCTGCGGAAAGACGTAAGCGAAGCCATCCTGGCCAAAGTCAAGATTAGAACAGAACCGCTTAGCCTTAAAGGCCGAGCGGTTTTTAATATTTGGGATTCTAATAGGGCGATTTTCAATCGGTCATGCTCAAAATATATTGGTTTGCAGAAGTGGTGCATACATGAAGATATTATTATTTAAAATATAATAAAAGTATAATGAAAACCAATCTAATTAATTGACAGAACAAGGTTAATGGGACAAAATATAATTATCTTGAAATAAAGATACATTATTTAAAAATAACTATATATAAGATAAATGAGGAGAATGAATAATGAATGTATTAGTAGTGAAAGCCAATAATCGTCCGGCAACAGAAGGAATCTCAAGCAAAATGTACGAAACGTTCATGGCTTCATTAGAAGGCAAAGACGTAAACGTAACAACGTATGATGTGTATGAAGAAGATACACCGTACTTCGGACAAGAAATTTTCAACGCGTTCGGTAAAGTGCAAACAGGCGGAGAGTTAACGGATGTGGAATCACGTCTTTTGGCTGCTAAACAAAAAGCGATGGACGCAATCACTGCAGCGGACGTAGTGGTATTCGCGTTCCCATTATGGAACTTAACCATCCCGGCTAAATTGCATACGTTCATTGACTATGTCTTTGCGGCAGGATTCGCATTCAAATATGATGCAAATGGGAACATGGTTCAATTAATGACAGACAAAAAAGCAATCTTCCTAAACGCTCGTGGCGGAGTTTACTCAACACCGGAAGCGGCTCCAATGGAAATGGCTGTTAACTACATGCGCAACGTATTTGGCGGCATCTTCGGCATGGAAATCATCGATGAGGTCATCATCGAAGGACACAATGCAATGCCTGATAAAGCACAAGAAATCATTTCTGCAGGGTTGGAAGAAGTAAAAGCTTCCGCACAACGCTTAGTGGAAATGGCTGTTGAAGCATAATAATATAGAGGAAAAATCAAAAAAAGGCATTTGAGCTTCGACTCGAATGCCTTTTTTAGTAGTGGAGAAGGACCTATTTTGAAGAAGCTCAATATGCTGTGGACCATTTAGAATAATATTCATCATGAAATCCAACAAAAAAAACGTTGATCTGATTCAGCGTTTTTTTGTTGGATTTTTTAACGATAAACAATCAATAGAGGATGCCAGTTGAGAAAACAACGTGTGCATCGACTTAATCCCATGGTCGTGGGATTGATAAGGGATATGTTTTAAGGGTAGTTTAATTATATAGAGACAAATTTTTGATTTTATTACTAGAAAAAGCAATAATCATGGTGAAGGAAGGTGTTTATATGAAAAAATTAGAAGATAAAGTGGTCTTGATTACTGGTGGTGCTGGTGGAATCGGTGCTGGTATGGCACATGCGATGGCGAAAGAGGGCGCAAACGTAGTCATTGTCGATGTGAATGAAGAAACAGGCAGGAAAGTGGAAGCCTCGTTGCAACAACACTCACCTGATTCGATGTTCATTCGATTCGATTTGACGAAGCACGATGAGCTAAAAGGGTTAGTGGACCAGGTTGTGGAGAAATACGGAAAGCTGAATGTGCTCGTTAATAATGCCCATGTATCGAGACAAATTCCCTTTATGGAAACGACTAGAGAGAATTTGGATCTATCATTCAATACCGGATTTTATCCAACTTTCTATTTAATGCAGGCGGCCGTTCCCCATCTAAAAGAAACGAAGGGGAATATTATCAACTTCGCTTCAGGAGCGGGGATTAAAGGGCAGCCGACACAAGCGGCCTATGCAGCGGCAAAAGAAGCGATTCGTGGTCTTACCCGTGTCACGGCCAATGAGCTTGGCGGATTTGGCATCACCATCAATCTAATTTCTCCGATAGCCAACTCGGAAGGTGTGCAAGCTTGGGCCAAAGCGCATCCCGATATGTATGAAGGGATGCTGGCAGGTATTCCGGTGGGACGCTTGGGTGATCCCGAGGAAGACATCGGTCGCGTGGCTGTATTCTTGGCTTCCGATGATAGTAAATATATCACTGGTCAAACGTTGATGGTAGACGGTGGATCCATCATGTTACATTAAAATGTTCGGGCGCGTTGATTCTATCGACGCGCTTTTAACATTCTTAATAAAAAAGAAAGGATAAAAGGACATTCATTTTGTCCTAAGTGATGGAACGAGATCATCTCCTTATTCAAACGATTATTCAGGATCTTTTTCAGTTCTTTCTTTTCAGACCCATTCTTTAGACCCTTAGATAACTTGCATGCAAATGCCCTTGGTATCACTGGGTTTTGAGACCACTTCTTTTATCATTTACAGCTACCTATTCACCATCCACATCTACCACCTACAACTCACATCCTATCAGCCGACATCCACAGGTTGATATCCACAATCCACAGGCGAAATTCTTTAATTCACAGCCAATTGCTTTTATCCACAGATGCTTTAGAAGACACAAAAAAGAGAGCGGATCTGCTCTCTTTAAACTGTAAACAAACTCGATGAATATGTTTGTTTATTTTGTGGCTTGTTCGATGTGAACGTTGATTTCCACTTCAGGCACTCGCTTTCCGCGGGCGGTCGGGGAGCCTCCTCGGCTTCGCCTGTGGTGTCTCCCCTAGACGCGCATTTCCCGCAGGAGTCTCGTACCTTCCATTCCCATCCACTTTGCGTGTGAAATCGAGTATGTATTTGCGGGCAAAAGAGTATGCGTTGGAATGCTTTAAGGGATTTAAAAAGGGCAGGGGAAAAAACACTAGCTTTAGAAGGTAGTGTGTTGTTAAGAAGAGGATAGAGCAAAAGCATCGAGCCGATCACGTTGTATGGCGAAATAGGATTGGATGGTTTCCTTTTTCCGCTTTAGTGTATATTGCTGGTTGGACGGTGATACCGCCGCGTTGCCGAACTTTCCGATTAAAGCGAGCAGTTTGTCCAATTGATCATATGTATCATTTCTAAGCGCTATGATATATTCCGAAGCGGTCCTTGTGGGTACCGGGTTGGTTGTCGGTGCAGTCATTTCCTCTTCTGTTTCGATTGTCTCGGTCGCCGTCTTCACGCGGGATATGAGCCACTCTTCGCACCAGCCGTTCAGTATGGAATAGATGAAGTCCGCTTGCTGAAATTTGAGGCGGATCGGTTCGATGTGTTGGTTCACTTCCATATAGTTCACTTCCCGTCCAAGTGCCTTCTCTGAAATCTCTTTATGAAAATGTTCACGGTCAAGCAGGGACTTGATGGACTCGGCCTGGTGGGCATACTTCGCCATTTGTTCTAATGTTTCATTATAAACAATCGTGCTTAAATAAGCCGATGCCTGTTTTGGTTCAGTGAGCAATGGTTTGTTGGCATGCAAGGCCTTGCCGAATTTCTTGAGTGCTTGTGAATAGACGAATCGCGCAAGGGTCAGCAGTTCCTTTTGCGTATCGCTCGGAGTTTCCGCTTTTTTTGCATCTTTAAGAAACGAGCGGAAAATGTACTTCCCGACCCGTTCCAACTCCATGCAGACGGCATCGCTGATATGGCCAGGAAAGCCCGCATTGAAAATGGTCCGGCGCAGTCCTGCCCGCTCGCCACGGTTTTCGCGATACTCTCCAAGCGTCCCTTCCTTAAAGGTAAACATTATCACTTCTTTCTTGGAGAAAGCCTTGCTTGTGAAAGCAATCGTAACGAGATCGCCTAAGCCTGCTTCATAGATGGCATCCATCGCTTCGAACAGGCGCTGTCTTGTGAATAGGGAAGTGGAGTCCGAAACGAATTCATGATAATCGAACATCACTTCTTCCGATTTTGAAACCGACATCCGGTAAGCGGCCATCAGCAACAGACGTTTTGCCGAAATCGTCAACCCTTTGAAAGCCTCATGATAAAAGAAACGGTATTTCTTGCAATAACGATCGGTCTTCCAGTTAAAGCCAAGGTTACTTGTCGGTCCAAGGTTGAACTTATATAAAGTGTCCCCATCTTGTTGAACGGGTACGAAAACCTGCGGAAGGTCCCCTTTTGGTGACGTGAATTTCCTGATGATCTGCTTCAGATATTTTTCCGATGTCCCCAAACTGCCTGCCATTGCATGAAGCGGGCTCTGAATGACCCCATCCCAATCACTATGCAGCAAAGCGTACAAACACGCATCGAATTCAGTGGAGGATACATGCTTCAATAAGTAGTGGTACGTTTCTTCATAAATCATCCGGTTCCGTCTCCTTTTAGTATCCGCCTTCATCCATGGGGCAGAGGGTATGATATACCTTTCATATGGAAGCGTTCGAAAAGGACCACTTCACCGTCTATATAAACTTTAAAAAGGAAAAAGTAGCATGCTCTAAAAATATTTTTTCCGAAAATAGATAGGTTTGTGGGGGAGAGGCGAAAGGGGGGTGATTGGTTGTGTTAAAATTAGGTAGAATTAGAAAAATAGATAAAGGGAGTTTTTTTGCAATCATGATATTTTCATTACTCGTATTCATCTTAAAAGGGATCGTGACGAAGCTTCCGTTTGCTTTATTGGGACTTTCCCTCATTCCGCAAAGGTGGTCCATAGCCATCAGGAAAAAGGATTGGCTCTTTTTCACTGAACAGGTGCTGCGACTATTACTGGCGGCTATCATTTTATTTTTCATCATCGATATTAATCTACTAGACCAAACGGTTGAAGCGTTCTTTTCCAACTTGGCCATAGTATTTGGGTTGTTCCTTATCGTGGATGCAAGCTTGTATCTATCGAGGGATAAAGAACCTTCCCTAAAAAGACGTGACCGGAAACAAGGTGTTTCGAAGCGAGTGAGGACGCCTTGGAATGTCCATGCCATGTATATCATCGGTTTATTGCTGATTGCCACTTGGGTGATCATGCTGTTTTATCCCCTTACGATTGCCGGGAACCTTCATGGATTGGCCGATGTCGTAAAGAAGAATAAACTAGAGGAAGTCCAAGATATTAAAACGATGCCACTCGTGACGGTGAAGATGGCCGATGCAAAGGGCGATGCTGCCATTAATAAAATCCAGAATGCCTCATATTTCACGGAAGGCGAATACCGCCTGACCAATATCAATGGCGAATTGACGTATACTTCTCCCATTGAAATGGACGGATTCCTGAAAGCTGGAAAAGCCGAATACACGCCAGGATATAACTTGATTTCGGCCATAGCGACCGATAAAGGTGCGAGCACGGTGAAAGGGAAGATGCTGTATGCCCCGTCACAGTATTTGGATTATGATGTAGATAGACAGATTCATAAGGCGTATCCAACCAAAGTCATCTACGATTCATACCTGGAGCCAGATGAAGAAGGCAAGCCTTTCTTTGTAGCTTCGGTTGGCCATTACTTGAAATACAGAAGTGGGTCCGTCGTGGATGGGGTGGTAGTGGTGAATCCGGAAACGGGTGACACGACCTTCTATCCATTAGGAAAAGAACCGAAATGGGTGGACAGAACCTTCACTGAGGAAACGGCTCTGGAATATTGGAGCTATTGGGGAAAATATGTTCACGGGTGGAAAAACCAATCACTCATCGGTCCGAAAAAAGATGTCTTGATTCCGAATGAGGAAAATATGCAAGTCACCTTTAATGATAAAGGCGAGTTGATTTATGTCGTCGATTTCACGAGGGCCAAATCAAAAGGGAACTCGAAAACGCTGGTAGGTTACGGTGTGTTCAACGCCAAGACGGGTGAAATGACATATTATAAAGGCGTGACATCCGTTTTAACCGGTAAAGAAGCAAAATCGAATGCCAATGCGAGTGAATTCTTATCCAAATATCCAGGATGGAAAGCGACCAATGGCGTGTTCTATACGATATACGGGGCACCGACCTATGTAATCCCCGTTACAAAAGGAAGCAAGTTCCAAGGGGTGGCCATCGTGTATGCCAATAGCGACAATCCTCAAGTAGCTTTCGGGAAGAACAAAGATGAAGCATTCCGGAACTATAAGAAACTGATCGCCTCCTTAGGGAAAGTCAATGGAGTGACGCCCCAAAAAGGATTTGAAATGAAAGAGGTCAAAGGGAAAGTCATCAGAATCAACGATGCCAATCTTTCGAGTGGGTATGTGTTCTATCTTATCGTAGAGGGCAGCAGCAAAAGGTTCTCGATTGATCCTTCCGTTCAAGGATTGTCCGATGTAGTCTTGACCAAGGTAGGAGACCGGGTCATCTTGAACGTGATGGACATGGAAGAAGAGATTGTTCCCGTCGATCAGTTCACGAATGTAGATTTGCCGAAGAAATAAAAGAAGCCGTGCGTACTCCTTGAAAGGAGCGCACGGCTTGTTCAATGAAAAAAAAACTGTACCTCCGATTGTTAGGTGTGTCTAACAATGAAGGTACAGTTTTTTCTTTATAATTCCCCTTGTTGAATCCGTTTAATTACCTCATCAAGCCAGTAAATGGTGTGATCTGATCTGGATGAAAAGTATTCACCTAAATATTCCACTAGCTTTTCTTTATCATGGTCTTTTTCCATCTTGATCTGTTTTTCAAAATCCGCAATTTGTTCCCACTTTGCAAGGAACTTCTTTTTGTTGTTTTTCAGGATTTCGACTACCTTATCACGGTCTACATATTTGAGGTATGCAAGTCCCACCACCATATCACTAATGGAACTGGCATTTTCAAACAACTTGTAGATTTTCTTCGGAAGTTCTTCACGGCCTTTAGCCGTAATCCCGAATACTTGTTTATCAGGTCGATGATCTTCTTTAATGATTTCGACTATCTCGATTAAGCCTTGTTTGACTAGCGAATCAAAATGGTAATACAGCTTACTTTCCGTCAGCCCACCCAGTTGATCGAAAGGGATGGGTTCAGACAGCTGCTTTTTTAATTTATATGGATAATTATTATCCTTCATCAGTTTGCTCAATATGAAAACTTGAATGGGCATCTCTAAGCTCCTTCAGAAAATGGTTATCCTTATTATAGCAAACGAAGCGGGAATTTAAGCGGTCTTTGCAGCTTCCGTTTCCGGTTGTACCACTTGATTATCCATTGGGACTTTTTTGTGGACAAAGGCCACGATGAGCATGTTGATGAACATGGCACCCAGACCGACGGCTACCATGGACCAAATAAACGGACTTGGACTCGTGGTGCTATATAGGTTGGCAAAGTATGCTTGCACTGAGTAATACATAGGTGAAATGTGGCTCATCCATTCATACGGCGCATACATCATATCACGTGACACGGTGGCACCATTTGCGATGGTTTGTGTTAATAAGATCGGGATGTTTAACACCATACCACCATCTCCAACCAAGAATACCAAAATGGCTGTAAAGTTGAAACATACCATATAGTTCAAGATTTGTTGACCTAGCGTGCTGAGGAATAGATCTCCACTTGGTTCATTCACTAAATAAGTGATGCCTAGGGCAACGAATGATGAAACAACGGCAACCAATAAGGCAGTCATTTGTACATACATGAATAGTCGTGTCTTGCTCGCTTTTCCACGGCTCTGTCTGAATGAGGTCACTAATTGCATCGCACCGATCATGGCACCTACATATCCTGCCATCGTCAAGAACATCGGTAACATATTGTGGTGCATGCCATCTGGCACTTCATTGATCGTGACGATGTTTCCTGAATACGCCGTTTCGATTTGTTTCGCCATTTCAGCCGCTTTTTCTTCCGGTAAATTGAAGTTCATCAATACGCCTTGAGCGGTTTGTTGTGAGAATTGTGCGCTCAACTGATTGTTAATTTCCGTTACGACGGAAGTCATAGTTGAGGAAACAACGGTTGGTCCTGCTTCATTCACTGTAAAGTCAATGCTTGATGACGTTTCGCCATTTTGCATATCCGCAGAGAATGTTTTCGGGATGTGTACGACTAGCGCTAAATCGTTCTTATTTAGATCTTTTAACGCTTGTTTATTTGTTACATCTGTTTCGATTTCTTTAAACGGTAAGTTTTCTTTCAATTGGCTGGCAATCTTGTCTCCGTATTCACCAGCATCATCATTGACGATGGCAACCGGCAATTGATCGATATTTCCTGGAATGGCCGAATAACCAGGTAAGAAAATGCCTAGCATACAAAGGCCATAGAAAATCCCCATGAAAATGGCAGCAATGGAACCTTGTGTCTTTAAGAAATGTTTATATTTAAACTTCATTTGTTGCATCCATCCTTCTTTAAATGTATTCTGGTTTAACTACTTTAATTTGAGTACTTTAATTGAACCGCTTCATCAGTCTACTCGAATCCTTTTTTAAAGTCAATAAAAAATTACGATACTAAACATTAGGAAAGTCTCCATTATGTGGCTGGTGCTAAGCATGAGTGTATATGTATGTAAGTCTGGTTTTTACAGTATGGTTACTGTTTCGCTTTTGTGTATAATGGTATTATATGTAAAATATTTCGGGTAGGGGGAGCTTTTTTGAAAAGTAAAATCGCTTATATAGCTTGTTTAGTGTGTTTACTCGTGATTAGTGGATGTACCTCATCCAAGGTGCAAGAACCGGAGAAAACAGACGAGGTAAGCGTGATTGATGAGACTCCAAGTTTCGTAACGGATAAAGACCTAGATCAAATTGACTGGGAGCGGAAAGCTGTCGAATTTCGTACATCGACAAACGCCAAGGTAATCGGTAACGAAAACAGGCTTGGCATCATAGGGCCTGAATTAAAGGCAAATAAAGTGGAGAAATGGTTGTGGCACTTTTGGGGAATGGATAAGGGCGTAGCGACATTCGTCGGATATCATCGGAACACGTCAACCATCCATTCCATATTAATTGATGGAGAGTGGTCCAGAAGCTTGACGGGGAGTAGTGCCGTGAATGGAGCCGATGGGAGTGTATCTTCGAATGTCATGTTGCCGGATGCGGGTGAATGGGCCATTTTGGTTTATTCGGATGGTGAATTATTCGATACATTGGTGATGGATGTGAAGGAGGAACAGCACACAAGTCATAAATGATTCTCGAAGGAGTGGACGATTCGGAACACAAGGGGATTTTTGAACAAATAAAAAAGATCACCGAATAAGTGGTCCTCTTTGATGAATCCTATGGAACGAATGCCTTCGTTAGGGAAAGTCATCGTTTTACCGACTAGCCAGGTCAGTGGTCTACCTATTCATCATAAGGATAAATACTAGCACGACGATGACAAAGGCTATGATAACGGATAGCCATCCAATTTTCACTTTTGCTAATAGGCGGTCAACAATAAAGAATGAGATGGCAGAAACAAGACTTAGGATTTGTAAGACGAATCCGAATAAACAGTGAAATAAGAAGGAGAGAATTTCACGAGTGTAAGCCTTTTTAGAAATCTGCCTACTCAGCCAGTCACTAAAGAAGGAAGTGATCACTCCGTAGATAATGACAATCATAAGATTTAAATAATATAAATTCATAAATGCATTCAAATCAAAGCCACCAAGCGATGAAAGGACCAATGCAAATAACAAACTACTAAGAAAAGCAGTCAATAGTTTTCTCTTTAAAATAATAGGAATGTTCTCCTCTCTAATTTCGATTGCTCCAACAGCAACCCATGTAATATTGATCCCTTCTTTTATTACCGTTCGTTCATCGGTAATAGAACCAAAATAAAAAAAGACTGAAGAGAGGGGTTTGTTCTCAGCTTTTGGGAGGATGCTTTCCCCAAAAGCCTACCTTTTACCTCTACTTACAGCTTGAAGGCACACTGGCATGGATGTTTTTGTCTAGTTCTGTTTCTGTTTTCTCATCCATTGTGTCGCTACCCATTTTTCTCCTGTTATGACCGGTGCTCCACCGTGTAAGGTTTGTTCATTTATATGTTGATCATTATAGAAATACTCGAAGTACACGGCCATTCCCTTTTGGGGGGATACGGAGAGATTTAGTTTAGGGAAGAACGTTTCCCCGCCTTCCTCCACATCATTCAAGTACATGATGATCGTGCTGATCCTATTATTTTTCGCGGCTTTACTGGAAGAGGCGAAAAAATCATAATGGGCCTTATACTCTTGACCAGGGGTATACTTTAAAATTTGAATACCATCCCCATGTTCAACGGGTACATTCATAATAGAAGAAACTCTTTTTTCAATGGTCGTGATGAGGTCATTTTCTTTGTCTTGAAAGTACATGCTACTGCTTGTCCGCATCTCATTTACTTCGCGTGTATCCCCGATTTTGGAACGGTTCAGTTTATCTTTGGACAAACTGATTAATTCATCACACTCTTCGTCACTTAACACATTCCCCAAAACGGCGATGAGCGGTTCTTCTAATCTAGTAAGGATCGTAATCTCTCTATCTTCTGTTTCAATCGTGTTTCCCTTATGGGCAAAAATCGTCTGTTCTTTGTTCTCCATGTCGTTCACTCCCTCAATGAATGAATTTTCGGAAAAATCCATCAGTTTATTTGGCTTTTTAGCGATAAATGATTATATCACGAACCTTTCGGATAACGGAAATTTTTTACTTTGATATATATTATTAGTACGAAAGGTTTTTTGTGGAACGATGGTGTGAATCCCAACCATCGTTTTTCATGCATTCAAAGTGGTTTTCCGTGCAGCTCGTATGCCTTTCCCCAACGTAACGATTCCCACGATCAAGAGGAGCAAAGGCAGTCCAAATAATAGGTGACCGATCCCAGGAGCAAATAGTGTGACCGTAGATAAAGGACCGAATAGATAAGGGAATCCGATCAAAATACTTAACGGAAGCAGCCAGTACACCATGACGAGGAACATCATATGGAGAATACGCAGGAATCCGTGTACTTCTCGTGGTATAGGTTTGAATATTCTATAGATCGACCACACAATCAGGGTCACGAACCCCAATATAATCAGATCAATCACTGCATATTTCATAAATGGATGGTCAGTGGGGCTAGGGGGTTCTTCATGATGTACGAGCTTGTTCACTCCGCTTATGATTGAATCATATTCATTGAGGTTGAAATAATCCATTGAATTAATCTGCAGGCTGATGCCATACTGCCCGTCTACAATCACTTTTGAATAGGTGTTTTCTGTCCATCCGTTATGGGAGATTTCATCGTCCTTCGCTTCCCATCCCATTGCGTAGTACGTATCATCCCCTATGTATGATGATGGCTGATGCAAGGTGTTCATGCCATTCTTCGATAAAATGCGGTTTCCATTGAATGTGCCATGATTCAATTGGGCGATCATATAATTTGCCATATCTTCCGCACTAGAAATGATGTAACCGGAAGGAACCGATCCCTCGTGTTTCAATTGCTTGGTCGGTAGCTTCCATCCAAATACCGTCTGATAACCGCCCGCTATGGCATGGTTTGGAACATCCTTAGGGTCAGCGTAGGTATTCTTCATTTCAAGCGGCTTGAATACGAATTCATTTAGATAGTCTTTATATGATAGATTTGTCACTTCCTCGATGACTAAACCTAAGATGTCATAATTTAGATTCGAATATTCATAGCGGTCACCGGCAGGGTGCTTCAATTCAATGTCTGCCAAGCCTTTGACATGTTCTTTCAATGTCTTATCTCCCTGTGAGATCGCCACTTGGCCGTCATATGTGGAAAGACCGCTCGTATGATTCAGTAAGTGCTGAATCGTGATTTTCCCAGAAGCCTCCTTATCGGCAAGATGAAACCAGGGGATATACAATTGCACGGGATCTTGTACTCGTATTTTTCCCTGATCCACTACCTGCATAAGGGCAAGTGCCGTAAATGATTTACTGACGGACCCAAGAACGATGGGGGTTTCCAAAGTCATTTCAGTTCCATTTTGGTTGGCCACACCATATCCTTGCACGTATTCCACCCGATCTCCCTCTACGATGGCCAATGAAGCTCCCGGAATCTTGAGCCGCTCGATTTCATTTGCCATAAACTCATCAATAGCGGAAGGATCCAGTTTCCTTGACTCCTGTTCGTTTCCCGTCACAACTCCGGAAACACTTGTCAGGACGAGCAGTATGGTCAGTATGAAACTAATTATCTTATGTCTTTTTCGCATCTTCTCATTTTCCTTTCTCTATCAAGTGCAAAATATCTTTCTTGAATCATTGTAAAGATTTAACAAAAGTGGGTCAATGAATTCGAGATAAATAGATTCGTTGATGGCTCGTGCACTACTTTGCTGTTCGCCTTTGATAAGTAAATATTCCGTGAAGATTTCGGGGGAACGCATGAAAATGGGCATCTGAATCAGTAGCAATACCCATTCCGAGTACATATTTTGTGTGGAGAGAGTACTTGGAGGATAGGGAAAATCTATAGGCCATTTTTTCCGTACTCCTTCGTTATTTTTGATTAATTTAAATATGGAGGTTTTATACATGAATGAGTTTCAAAATCAGCTTCAAATGTTGAATGTCGACCCACAATTCCAGGCCAGTCAGCCGGTCCCTTGGGATCCGAATCAATTTCAGCATCAGCATTCCATGGAAGATTCCCGTCTTATCCCGTTAGGGTGTTTTGGTTGCCTTGGTTGTTTCGGATGCTTTTTCTTCGGAGGCATCGGAGGGTGTGGCGGATGTGGACGTTGCGGAGGGTGTGGACGCTGCGGTCGTTGCGGTCGCTAATCGATTTTCAGAGAAGAACCGACCCCTGCAGAATGCCTGCAGGGGCTTTTCTCCATGGAATTAGACATAAGAGACAAATTGTCATACATACGATTAGAGGGATAGCTAAGTAAAGCTTGTTGGTTAGGAGGTTCGAGATGAAGAATTTGACCCCTTCTATGCGTCTGAAAGTGAATAGGGATACGTTTTATCTCCCTGAACCAAATGGGGGAGTGTATTTTCGGAATAATGTAAGTTCATTCCGTATGGAAGGTCGTACCATCGTTCAATGGATTGATCAGTTGATCCCCATGTTTAACGGGGAACATGCATTGAGTGAGTTGACGGATGGATTGCCTGGCCCATACCGGAATCGGGTTATGGAGATTGCCGAAGTTCTGTACAAGAACGGGTTCGTTCGGGATGTCAGTCAAGATGCCCCACACCAATTGACGGATCGGATTGTGGATAAGTATGCGTCCCAGATTGCATTTTTGGATAGTGTCGGCGATTCAGGAGCCCGTCGTTTTCAGGATTATCGTCAGCTGAAAGTATTGGCGATTGGCTCAGGTCCGTTTTTCGTATCACTGGTATCCGCGTTGCTTGAATCTGGATTGCCTGCTTTTCATATTCATATAAAGGATTCGGAATCGACGAATAGAAATCGATTGAAGGAACTTGTTGCCCATTTCCGTCAAACGGATGAGGATGTGGCGGTGGAGGAGGTTTTCCGGAATCAGGAAGGAGAAAGAGCTTGGCAGGAAATAATCCGGCCATATGATTATATCGTGTCCGTGGCACAAGAGGGAGAGGTGGAGGAACTGCGGGCGCTGCACGCGGCCTGCAGGCAAGAAGAGAAGATGTTTTTCCCTGCACTGAGCCTGAACCAAATCGGTCTTGCCGGTCCGATGGTGAACGGGGAATCGCTTTCTTGCTGGGAGTCTGCCTGGCGCCGTTTACATCAGTCTTCCCTGATTACTGATCAAGAGGTTACCTCTTTTTCCTCCACGGCGGGTGCGCTCCTCGCAAATGTATTGGCGTTCGAGTTATTCAAAAGAAGTACGGGAGTGAGTGAATCGGATCAGAGCAATCAATTTTACCTGCTTGATATGGAAACCTTGGAAGGGAGCTGGCACACCTTTTTGCCCCATCCATTTGTTACGGGCACGGCGGCTGCAAGATGGGTGACGGATTTCGACTTGAGACTGAACCAGCAATCAAGCCAATGCGAACGGGGTAAGTTGTTTATGTCCTTCAGCCGAATGACTTCCAGCCAATCGGGCATCTTCCATAGCTGGGAAGAAGGAGAGCTGAAGCAACTGCCGTTAGCTCAATGCCGTGTCCAAGTGGTTGATCCGATGTCTATGGGTCCAGCTGAGTTGTTGCCAGCGATCATTTGCTCGGAATTGTTGCATGAAGAAGCGAGGAGGGAAGCGGGCTTAACGGGAGTCGAAGTGTATGCCTCGGAAACGGTCAGCCATCTTGGTCCGACTTTACCTCAATGGGATGGAGTAGGTGTAGAAGGATTCGTCGGAGTTGGTACGGGAGAGACGTTCGCGGAGTGTATGTGCCGGGGGTTGTACAAGTGTTTGGATGAGGAATTAACCAAGCGAAGCAACGAAAAGCACGCCTGTGGTCGAATTCAGTTGGAGGTCATAGACGATGAGCGCTGCCGGTATTACTTGCAGGCGTTGACGAGAATGGCAGGTGACCCCGAGATTGCGTTAGGGGAGGAAGTGTTCGGTTTCCCTGTCGTATGGGTCGGTACGGGGGATGAGTGGTACGGATGTGTAGGGCTGAATAGTACGCAGGCTTTACGGAATGCCCTACAGCAGGCTCTCATGGCCATTCAGAACGAAAAGGGGGGCTACAAGAAACAGGGGTTGAGAGCATCATCCGTGTTTATGGAAAAAAGGACACCGTTGACACTTAGGATTGCGTCGTATGAAGAATCAAGGGAATCCGAGGTGCTGAAGGAGGCCATGCAAGTGCTGGATTGGAACAAAAAGCGGCTATTGGCCTTCGAACTGGAACTGGAACCTGTTTTGAAAGAGGAGCTGGCAGGGGTATTTGGTGTGTTGCTGCGAGAGGAGGGATCAAGGTGAAGCCTGTCATCTTGATGGTCGGAGAAGGAGTGTTGGCGGACCTGGTGTACGGAATATTGTCAGTCCAATACGAAATCATTCACCAGGTCGACTTTTTGACAGAGATACCCGAAACGGCTGAACTGGCTCTCGTGCTGCAGGATGCCTGGGATCCTTCTGCCCACCTAAAGGCGGAGGAAGTCCTCGACATTCCATGGTTACGGGGCTTTGTGTCATTTGGTGAAGGGATGGTTGGGCCACTAGTGCGGATGGAGAAGGAAGGGTGCTCGCAATGCGCGGATTTACGGCATCTCATGGCAGGGCGCGACCGGAAAGAAATGTGGGCCATCCAAAAGCAATTGCGGGAGAATGGGGGGAAGCAAGAAGACCCTGCGGCATCACGC
Source organism: Peribacillus suis (assembly GCF_059384845.1). Taxonomy (NCBI): domain Bacteria; kingdom Bacillati; phylum Bacillota; class Bacilli; order Caryophanales; family Bacillaceae; genus Peribacillus; species Peribacillus suis. The sequence continues at coordinate 3,426,518 of NZ_CM182019.1, read as the reverse complement.
ATGGGACTGTTACAAATGGCTTACCTGATTGGAGAAGAGGTGCAGGGGGTGACGGAAGGGACTGGGGCCCAATCGGAATATGCGGTAGCCTTGATCAACATGAAGACCCTGAATATTTCCTGGCATCCTTTTTTAGCGGATCCAGTCTGCCCGGTCTGTAGTCCCATTCCCGATGATACTTCAAGGGCAGCCCGTATTTCGTTACAACCAAGTCCAAAGGTGGACCCCAATGGCTACCGAACCCGTTCAATGACTGAGCTGAGTCAGGTGCTGGCCAAGGATTATCTCGATCCCCGGATGGGCTTTCTGAATAATAAGATGGTCGATCTTGTGCCGCCATTTGCCGATGTCAGTGTGAATCTTCCCTTGTTCATGGGGGATGAAGGGACGGCGGGGCGGACGAATTCCTACGCGGTTAGCGAGATGACGGCGATTTTGGAAGGATTGGAGCGGTACTGTGGCCTTGAACCCCGGGGAAAGCGGACCGTTGTCCATGACAGCTACAATAATCTGAAAGATGAGGCCCTGGATCCCAGAAAGCTTGGCGTCCACACCGATGAAATGTATGAAATGCCTGGTTTTCCTTTCAAGCGTTTTCATCCGGATGCCACAATCAACTGGGTTTGGAGCTATTCTTTTTTACAGGAGCGTCCCATTTTGGTTCCAGAGCTGGTGGCTTATTATAGCTTGGGCTGTGGGGAGGGGTTTGTTTATGAAACGTCCAATGGCTGCGCGTTAGGAGGCAGTTTGGAAGAGGCGATATTGTACGGGATTTTCGAAGTGGTGGAACGCGATTCCTTTCTATTGACCTGGTACGCCAAGCTCCCGCTTCCCCGCCTTGACCCGTATTCGGCGAATGACGAAGAACTGGCATTGATGATGGACCGGGCACGTGCAGCGGCGGGATATGACATCCATTTGTATAACGCGACGATGGAACATGGCATCCCAAGTGTCTGGGCGATGGCGAAAAACAGGAAAGGAAAAGGATTGAACCTCATTTGTGCGGGTGGTGCCCATTTGGATCCGGTCCGGGCGGCGAAAAGTGCGATTCATGAGTTGGCGGGCATGATGCTGACCCTTGACGATAAATTCGAGGCCAATCAGGAAGAGTATGAGAAGATGCTCGCTGACCCTTACCTCGTCCAGCAGATGGATGACCATGGCATGCTGTTTGGGTTACGGCAAGCGGAAGGACGGTTGCACTTTTTGCTGGATGATCGACGGCCGTTGCGTACATTCGACGAGGAATTCTTGGCCGGGGAGAAGCATGCCGATTTAATGGATGACCTACAGGATGTGCTTTTACAGTTGCAACAGCATGGCCTTGATGTGCTTGTCGTGGATCAAACGACGCCGGAACTGAAAAAGAACGGGTTACATTGCGTGAAAGTGCTGATACCGGGCATGCTGCCGATGACATTCGGTCATCATCTGACCCGCGTTACAGGACTCGATAGGGTTTTGCAGGTCCCCGTGGAACTGGGATATGCGAAGCAGCCGCTGACAATCGAACAGCTTAATCAAGATCCGCATCCATTTCCATAAGCGGTGGTAAGGAGGCAGGGGATGAACCTAGATCAATTTTTGCATAATCTTCAGTTTGACACAGCGAAGGTCAGACCGCCTGACTGGGAAGTGGATTGGGAGGATGCGCCACTTTCCTATAAACTGTACCGCGACTTGCCTGTGTTCCCTTTTTCACCGGAAGTGCCGCTGACATTGGAAGCTTGCCAACCATCATCCCAGCCTGATTTCAAGGGGATCGGTCACTTTCTTTGGTATGTATTCGGCCTTGCTCAAGTGAGCCAGTTCATGAACGACCCGGAACAGATGGACTTCATGCAGTCGTTCCGCCGTTTTGCCCCTTCAGGAGGAGCATTGTATCCAAACGAACTGTACATCTACCTGAAAATCGAGGAGTTGCCTGATGGCGTGTACCATTATGATGTGGCACACCATCGTTTGGCATTAGTGCGGGAAGGTAATTTTGATGACTATCTGGACCAGGCCCTTGGTGGCCGTTGCGATATGACGACGTGCTTTGGGACGGTCTTCGTGTCGACGATGTTTTGGAAGAACTTCTATAAGTACCACGATTTTTCCTATCGCCTGCAAGGATTGGATGCAGGTGTCCTGATGGGCCAATTATTGGAGGTGGCGAAGAAGTTCGGCTTCTCGACTGGCGTGTCCTTTCAATTCCTGGACCGGGCGATCAATCACTTGCTTGGATTATCTGAACAAGAAGAAAGCACGTATGCCGTCATTCTTTTATCTGTGGAAGCTACAAAAGGAGTGGCATTTGAAAAGGAAATAAAGCGTGCTGTCACGGCGGTTGAATTATGTAAAGAGCTGCCTGCACTATCACATACCCACTACGAACGGTCACAGAAAATCATTGAGTACCCGATGTTGATTCAAATGAACGAGGCATCCATGATTAACACGACCCGTTCCTTTCAGGGAATCGAAGCAAAGGAAGCGAGAAGTGGAAAAGGGATGGGGAGTATAGATTTGCCGGCAGTGGAGCGGCTATCGTACGACCTGGCTACTGTTTGCCATAAGCGGTTTTCTCCGGAGATGGATTTCGTTTTAGGGAAGGTGAGCAAGGTTCAGCTCGCTACGCTGTTGCAAGAGGCGTCGGCATCTTTTTCGTATACCAATGATGTGGATGTGAAGCAAGAACACGGCGTCTCCATCTATGCTTGTTTGAATCAAGTGGAAGATATTTCAGATGGCGCTTATGTTTATGATAGAGAGAGTCATACATTACGGCTTGTGCAACAAGGTGATCAGCGAATTCGGTTGCAATACGCCATGTCACTGGATAATGTAAATTTACTCCAAGTCCCCATCTGCCTGCATGTGGCAGGAAATCGGGATCACCGCAAAAGGGAACTAGGCTATAGGGGATACCGCATCCAACAGATGGAAGCGGGAATGCTCGTCCAACGCTTGCTTCTAGTAGCGACAGCCTTGGATATGGGAGGTCATACTTTGCTTGGGTTCGATGTGAACGTATGTGACGATATTTATAAAAAAGGACTGCATGAAAAAACGACGCTCATCCAAATCCCAATCGGACCGCATCGAGGGCGCCCTTGGCTAAAAGGAAGTTTGCATGGGTAGCTTGGATCTAACTCAACCCCTACTTTTTTCAAAAAGAGGGGTTTTCTTTATTACGAAGAGATAGAAAGTTTGTCCAATCCAATAGATTACTTCACTCATAAGATAGTGAGAAACGATTAAAGGAGTGAAGAGATTGAGTAAATGTAGTAAATGTGGCCATAGGTTTTGTCGTTGCAAATCAAAAACGTGCAAGGACTGTGGGCACAAAAAATGTCGGTGTGAAGGAAGCTCACAAATTATCAAACAAAATGTAAAAGTTAGTGTTTCTGGAGGGGTAGGGGCAACAGGAGCGACGGGAGCAACAGGGCCAACAGGGCCAACAGGTGGAGGAACAGGAGCAACAGGAGCAACAGGAGCGTCAGGAGCAACAGGAGCAACAGGAGCAACAGGAGCGTCAGGAGCAACAGGAGCAACAGGAGCGTCAGGAGCAACAGGAGCGTCAGGAGCAACAGGAGCAACAGGAGCGTCAGGAGCAACAGGAGCAACAGGAGCAACAGGAGCAACAGGAGCGTCAGGAGCAACAGGAGCAACAGGAGCAACGGGAACAATACCTGGCTTCGCTTTTATCTATGACACAACAGCTCAAACTCTTGATGAAGGTGAATCAGTCACGTTTAATACAAACGGAAGCATCGTACCTCCAGGGTTTGTCGTTCATGCTCCGGGGAGCGCAGAGATTACGATTTCGCAAACAGGCACGTACCTCATCACGTATGAAGTAAATCCACAACAAGGTACGTCAGCATTCGCTTTATTCGCTGGAGATGATCAAATAGCTGGTTCCAATTATGGCAGTGGATCTGGTAACCAAACATATAGCGGACAAGTTATCGTGCCATTAGCTGCTGGTACCGTTCTTACTTTACGTAATATTGACGGGGGTACTACACTGAACAATACAATAAGCGGTCCAGGATCTGCAGCTGTCCTAAGTGCATCCATCGTGATTGAACAGCTCGCATAATCATGCCTGAGAAATAAGGTTCTATTCTTTTGGGGAACTGGAGACGGTTCCCCTTTTTTACATAGGAGAAAATTGTTCGTTGGTTACCCAGAGGTACAGTACATGAAAAGTATGAGGGTTGGAAAAGCTATGAACGCATTCATTTGTTGGTTGAAAAACGTTTCCGATATTTATGTGAAACGAATACTTAATAGGAGGTATAGATATGAAACTTCAAGATAAAGTAGCCGTGGTAACAGGTGCAGCATCGGGTATGGGGAAAGCAATTGCGGAGTTGTATGCTAAAGAAGGCGCCAAAGTCATTCTCGCAGACCTTGATATGGATGGTGCGAAAAAGGTCGCAGATGCCATCGGAAGTAATGGCGGAACGGCTAAAGCGATAAAAGTAAATGTTGGGGAACAAGCGGATATTGATCATATGATCGATACGGCCGTATCTGAATATGGCACATTAGATATCCTGGTCAATAACGCAGGAATCATGGATGGCTTCGAACCAGCGGGTGATATCGATGATGATAAGTGGGATCGAATCTTTAACATCAACACAAAAGGGGTCATGCGTGCCACCCGTAAGGCCTTGCCGATCTTCTTGGAAAAAGGACAAGGTGTCATCGTCAATACGGCTTCTACAGGTGGACTGAATGGAGCGCATGCCGGAGCTGCATATACGGCTTCAAAGCACGCGGTGGTCGGATTCACAAAAAATACAGGCTTTATGTATGCCAATAAAGGGATTCGCTGTAATGCGATCGCACCCGGAGCCGTTATGACCAATATTACGGCCGGTATGAAAAATCTGAATGAATTTGGTTCAAGCCGTACGAAGATCCCGCAATCCGTCATCCCCCGTGCAGGCCAATCCGAAGAAATTGCGAAAGTGGCCCTATTCCTGGGTTCGGACGACTCAAGCTTCGTAAATGGAACAGTCATAACCGCAGATGCAGGCTGGACCGCAGCTTTTTAAATTATATTTAGTCTCGTACAAAGAAGGCCGCCAATTGGCGGCCTTCTATAGTTCAATAGAAGTGTGTTTATTTAAAGGTAACCAGCCAATTAAGCGTGTTGTCACGAAAATCTGTTAGCGTATAAACAAACTTTTGTTTTTGCCATGATGCAAGGCTTCCTGTATCGTTTGCATCGACATGCAATTGCCCATACTTCTTAGGAACTGGCATCATATGCGTTTCCAAAAATTCGACCGTTTCCTTCGCTGTCGCTACGCTTTCTTCCGACTTTTCCGTTGTGGAACGGGCTATAATGGCCCAGCGTCCTTCATTCCAACTTGTATATAATGAGCCTGCTCCTGCATCTTGATACCCCGTTATACCATGCCCTAAATCAACAGCTTCACCATCTGTGAAAACGGTTTGATCGATTTCCTCACTTGCTGCTTTTTCCGTTTCATATCGAGTCATGACCAACTTGCCAACTAATTGACCCGTTTCTTTTATCTTTGGATCGTTGATCTCTAGTTGTTTGTCTGTGTTATAAAATGTAAAAGTCGCTTTATTCTGTGTGGAAGACGCGATAGCCGTTACATGTTTTCCTTTGGTCGCAGGGAAATCTGTTGGTAGCTTAATGCCCCAGTCACTTGGAATGATGCTTTGGAAATCTGCTTTTTTAGCTTTGCTGTCACTTGCTACATTCGTATTCGGTTTATCCGCTTCTTTTGTTTCTGTATCTAACTCATCGGTTTGCTCTTTGTCTGTTTCAGTATTTGGATCTTTCGTCTGGCTCTTATCTGTTTCAACATCTACCGTTTGTTCAGGATTTTGTTTTTGTACCGCCTCTTTCTCTTCATTTCCGCAAGCAGTCATCATCACCATCATAAAGGTTAGTACGATTAGATATTTCAGCGTCATCCCTCTTTTCATGATTATTGATGTTCTTTACGTAAACCTTACCATGAAATTACCCTTTATTCAGGAATCCTAATCCAACTATCCGGCCCGATGGAAAGGCATGGAATTGCAAGAAAAATACTTAAGAGTTAATGTTGAATGGAAGGCAAAAGGTAAAATCACCAAAAACGCCAATGGTCATGATCTATGTATTTTTGCAAAAGTACTTCATCGCCGGCATGACGGCCGGAGTGGTGAAAGGCTAATAAATAGGGAGAGGTGTCGGTTATGGAACGAGTTACACTGCAAGAAGGTTTGTCTTTTTCAAGGATTGTCCACGGGCACTGGAGGGCGGCGGACTGGAATAAGTCCACACAGGAATTCTTAACTCTGACCGAGCAATGTCTCGAGTTGGGCATCACTACATTCGATAACGCGAATATTTACGGTGATTACACATGCGAAGGGCTTTTCGGCAAGGTGCTGCAGGCAAAACCCGACCTTCGGGACCGAATCGAAATCGTGACGAAGTGCGGCATTAAGCTTGCCAATGGAAAAAATGGCTTCTCGCTCAATCACTATGATTCAAGCAAGGAGCATATCATCGAGTCGGCCGAGCGATCCTTAAAGGAACTGAACACGGACTATATTGATGTCCTGTTGTTGCACCGCCCGGATGTGCTCCTTGATCCCGATGAAGTGGCGGAAGCCTTTACACTTTTGAAAAATCAAGGGAAAGTCAGGCATTTTGGCGTATCCAACTATCTTCCATCACAGGTGAACATGCTTCAGGCATCCTTGGACATGCCGCTTGTGACGAACCAGGTAGAGCTTTCCGTCATGTACCGAGACAACTTCGAGAATGGCGTACTGGACCAGTGCATCGAGAAGAGGATGCCGCCAATGGCCTGGTCGCCGCTCAATCAGGGACTTATCTTCACCAGTGAAACGGAAAAGGCAATCAGGGTGCGAGACGCGCTGAAGAAAACCGCGGCTGAGATCGGGGCGAACGATATAGATGAAGTCATGTATGCGTGGCTGATGGAGCATCCGGCTGGCATCATGCCAATCGTGGGATCCGGACGGATTGAACGCATTCAATCAGCGGTGAATAGCCTATCGCTTAAGCTCGACAGGCAGCAATGGTATGAAATCTGGGTCAGCTCTCGCGGCCGGGATGTGGATTGATGCAAAAGAAAGGCAGGCTCCTGAATCGGTGCCTGCCTTTTTTATGGTTAAAATCTCGTCATTAAGAGCCATGTGCCGATAGCCACAACGACAATGGCGAGTAATAATAACCCATAGCCGAGTGGAGCGGATTTAAACTGTTTAAGATTTCCTTTATATAAAGATATCTGGTTGATTGTTCCAGCCGGGTCACACTTGATGAATAAAGTTCTGGCCTCTTCCGATTCTTTCATATAGTATCTCAAATACTTCTTATCATCCGTCAACGTAACCTCTATGTCTTTGTAACCCAACGATTCTAGGAAAGAAAGGAGATACTGCTTATTATACGGCTTGTTTTTAAACTCTTTCACGATTATTTCGCGTCTGTTCATGCTCACTCTTCTCCTATCTAGCTCAATCAAAATAGGTATTGAATATATACCCAAGAATAATAGTAAAACTCTTGTTGCCGTTTTTCCATACTTTTTGCAAGAAGTTTAAGATTTTGAACGTGAAGATACAGAGAAATCAGGCAGGAGTGGGGGAATGGTCTTGGTTTCGAGGAGGGACTAACATCCTAAAAAATTCCGTTGACAATCAGTTTTAGGGTATGTTAACTTTAGTACATTAGTAAACTAAAGCGTAGAAAACAACAATCAGCCAAAGGTGGTTTTTCTGAAATGAAACGTTCAAGTATCTTTATAGTAACGATAATCGCAATGTTTTCACTTCTTGCAGCCTGTTCCTCCAATTCCGAGGAAAAAGAAGACAAGCTAGTGATTGGAATTGATGATAAATTTGCCCCGATGGGATTCCGTGATGAGGATAATGAAATTACCGGTTTTGACATCGATTATGCCAAAGCAGCCACTGAAAAAATGGGTGTAGAAGCTGAATTTCAACCAATTGACTGGAAAACGAAAGAATCCGAGTTAAGTAGTGGACGTATCGACCTTATCTGGAACGGGTATACCATTACGGATGAGCGTAAGGAAAAGGTCCTTTTCACAAAACCTTATTTGGAAAATGCACAGGTGGTCGTGACTCTTGAGGATTCCAAGTTGACTAAACTTGATGATTTAAAAGGGAAAGTGGTCGGTCTTCAATCGCTTTCTTCCGCATCAGATGCATTGAATGCTAATCCGATTAAATCCGAGGTCAAGACGATCACGGAATACTCCGATAACGTTTTGGCCCTAAGTGACCTGAAGGCTGGCCGCTTGGATGCCGTCGTCATCGATGAAGTGGTCATTGATTATTATATGTCCAAAGAAGAAGCTACATTCAAGGTGCTGGATGAATCACTTTCTCCGGAGCAATATGGAGTAGGCGTGAAAAAAGGTAAGGAAGATCTTCTGAAAGACCTTCAAAAAGCACTGGATGAAATGAATGAAGATGGCACAGCCGCTAAAATCTCTGAGAAATGGTTTGGCGAAAATAAGGTATTAAAATAAGAACGAACAAATATTAGGCAAACAGGATTTCCTTTTGGGAACCCTGTTTTGTTTTTGGGGGAATCGATTCATGTCCATAGATTATCTTACTTCTATTCTGAAGCCCATGCTGGAAGGGGCCCAAATAACGGTCCTCTTGTTTTTGATTGCCATTGTCGTTTCCATTCCACTGGGCTTCCTGCTAACCCTGCTTGTCAGGAGTAAATTCAAGCCTGTCGCCTGGCTTGCTGAGGCGTACATATACTTGATGCGCGGTACGCCGCTATTGCTACAATTGTTATTCATCTGCTTCGGATTGCCGATGATTCCCGTGATTGGCGAATACATGGTATTGGATCGTTTCGTCGCTGCTTGTTTAGGCTTCATCCTGAACTACGCAGCGTATTATGCCGAAATCTTCCGCGGCGGTCTGTTGGCTGTTGAGAAAGGTCAGTACGAAGCGGCTCAAGTGCTCGGTTTGAACAGGTGGCAAACGATGAGAAAAATCATCCTGCCGCAAATGTTCCGTGTCGCACTTCCTGCGGTGTCGAATGAATCGGTGACACTGGTCAAAGATACCGCGTTGCTCTATGCCGTGGCTGTACCGGAATTGTTACACTTTGCCCAGACTGCGGTGAACCGTGACTTTACGATCGTTCCGTTCTTCTTGGCAGGAATCATTTATCTGTTGATCACACTCGTATTAACGATGTTCTTTAAATGGCTCGAAAAACGATACAAAATCGAATAGAAGGAGTGGTGAATGTGGCTATCCTTGAAGTGTCCAACCTCAAAAAGTCATATGGCAAGCTAGATGTACTAAAACGGATTACATTGGATGTGAATAAGAACGATGTCGTCGCCGTGATCGGTCCCTCGGGATCCGGGAAAAGCACGATGCTCCGCAGCCTCGTCCATCTTGAAGAAATAAATGGTGGCAGCATCGCTGTCGCCGGGGAATATATGGTGAAGGATGGGGTTTACTCGAATCCGAAAGAACTCAAGCAAATCACCTCAAAAATGGGGATGGTGTTCCAGCATTTCAACCTGTTCCCGCACTTAACGGTCAAAGAAAATCTTGAAATCGCGCCAAAGATGGCCAAAAAGGAATCCTATGACGTCATCCAGAAACGAAGCACGGAGCTATTGGAAAAGGTCGGGCTCTCCAACCGTTCGTCGGCACTTCCGGCCCAGCTATCCGGCGGCCAAAAACAAAGGGTGGCGATCGCCCGGGCTCTGATGATGAACCCTGAAATCCTGCTGTTCGACGAACCGACTTCCGCCTTGGATCCTGAATTGACAGGCGAAGTGTTGAAAGTAATGAAGGACCTGGCTGAAGAGCACATGACGATGGTCGTCGTCACACATGAAATGGAATTCGCCAAAGAAGTGGCCAATCGGGTCATCTTCATGGACAATGGGGAAATCATCGAATCCGGCTACCCGGACGACGTCTTGACGAACCCACAGCATGACCGGACGAAAGCATTCCTGAAACGCAGCTTTAAATAATGCAATAGTATCGATGAGGGGCGGTTCCTATGGGGAGCGCCTTTTTCATGCCCACTTATTATGGTACGGTTTGATGTTTCTTTTCTATTGCTGGAAATGCTGACGTCTAAAGAGAATGGTAAACAGGTAAAAGACCTTATGGAAAGGTATTGGAAACTTCACTCGGATCTAATACGTGAAGTATTTTCACACCCCTGCTGGTTCTTCAACACTAAAAAAGACGACAGTTTCCCCTATGAGGAGTCTGTCGTCTTTGGTTTATTTATTGACGTCGTAGCTGAGTAGGTTCGTGAAGATTCGGTATCCTCCTGGGACTTGGTTTTGGATTTGGCGGTAGAAGACTAAATTGGTATAAAGATAGGTACCTTTTCCGTGTTTGGTCATTAGGATACCGCCATCAAATGGAGCTTCGTTAGGGTCAGCCATGCTGACAAAGGTTTCGAAGCGTTCGTCCCATTTCATTGGGTAGTAGAGGCCGCGTTCCTGAACCCAGTTATCCCAGTCGCTGTCGGTAATTTTGTTCGGATAGTTGAACAACGGAGAGTCGGGCTTCAAAACAGTAACTTTCGCCTTTTCATCGGTTACGCGCCATTTAATCGATACATCACCAAGTTTAAGTTCATAAGGTGCGGTAGTCTTAGCATCCCAGCCGTCAGAAGGCTTATGGTATTGGACAACTAGATGCCCTCCGTCTTCTACATACTTCATGAGGCGATTATTATTCGACTTCAAATCAGGTCTAGATAGATAGGCGCGAATTCCCGTTACAATCGTATCGTATTTACTCAAATCGCCGGTTGCGAGATCACGTTCGCTTAGGTTTGTAATGTCAAGACCTGCATTAGTCAGGTACTCATCAACTTTATCAAATCCGCTGCTAATGTAGCCGATTTTTAGATTGTCAGGCTTTAATAACTCAAACGCTACGGTGTTAACTTGTGCCGGGTATTGATAATAAAAGGTACCGATATGGTCATAGTGTATTTCTTGAATAGTCGAGCTGAATGCTTTTCCATTGACGTGGGCTTCTGCTGAAATTTTCTTGCTGCCTTCTTTAATATCAGAAGGGGGCACGAGCTTGAACTTCACGCTTTTTTCTTCAGCATGTTTTGTGAAGGAAACATCTGCCTTTTTCGGAGTCACACTCCAGCCTGATGGCACCTTTAAGTTAACTGATGCTTTCGTTTTGCCTTGTTTATAGTTCTTTACCTTTAGTGTGACTGGGATTTCTTTTTGAACATCTGCTGTGTTGACGGTAATATCTTCAGGAGACAGAGTCAAGCTAACATCCGGAAGCACTGCAGTTGTGCCTGCAAGTTCTTCGATATGAACGGTTTTTGTGCTGCCAGATTCATAACTGATGGAAGCTGTGACCGCAGGAGCATCGTAGGCGTGATAATCTTTGGCCTTAGCTGGGATTTGCAGTGTATACGTATAAACTAAGGATTTGCCTGGCTTTAAATTAGTTGGCTTTGTTTTGGTAGTCGCTTTCCAACCATTTGGGATTTTTAGTGTGGCTTGCGCCTTTTTCAATGTTTGTTTGCCAGTGTTTTTCATGCTGACCGTAACCGTTGTTTTTTCCCCTTTGGTCCAAACGTTTGCTGCTGCTTTTGCTGTTACTTCAAGTCCCGAGGATACAAAGCTAACTTGCTGAAGCTGTTCTTCTTTTGTGGAAAGCTTATGAAGCAAATCTGCCTTTACGGATTTAGAGAGTTTTGATTTTTTAGTAAGTTTAGTTAAAGTAGTAAGATTTTTTAATGCTTTCTGTGATTTTGTATAGACACTGTTGGAATTTGGGTAGGCGGCAACGATGCCATCCAGCTCTTTTTGCAATGATTTTAACTTGGCTCTGACTGAGTATTCACTGTAAGGCAGCGTTTGAGCCCATTCAGTCAGGTTATAAGGGACGCCTGCAAAAAGGTCATTGTTGTTCTTTGCTTTGACTATGCTATGGATTAATTCAAGGTGGGTTTGCCTAGGAGCGGCCGGGATATCTGAGCCCATCCCCTGACTTTTATGAAGATAGCGTGATTGTTCGCCAAGCTGTGGGTACGTCATGTTGTAGATTGGATCAAACATTCCGATTTCAATAGAAGTTGTGGCGGTTGCAGCCGATTCAGCCGGTAGATATAGCTTTTTGATTTGCCAAACAGATAAGCCTTTTTTCAATTGTTCAGGAAAAACCTTAGGATCAGCTGCATCCTTATAGGCACGTTCAGTTAGAATGGCCATCGTACGATGGTGTCCATGCTGTGTGTCAACATCGCGGAAGGAAGGCATCACGATATCGGGTTGGTAGGTGCGGATAAACGCAATCAATCGTTCATAGGTCAGTTCTTCTCCCCAGTTAGCCAGCGTTTCTTCGGGAGTTTTGGAAAAGCCGAAGTCGAAGATAGGATCAGAGGTAGTTTCGCTTAGGTGGTATGCTTTCACGCCATTAATCTTCGCTGCTTCAATCATTTCACGAGTGCGGATGATTCCAAGGGCATCGTTTAATTCATCGCCGATTTCATTTTGTCCACCTTCCCCACGGTTAGCGATTAAACTTGATGTCTTTACCCCAAGACCACGTGAGAGGTAGGCTAGGAAATCGCTTCTTTCATCATCTGGATGAGCCCCGGAATTTAAAAAAGTAACCGTCGTTTCTAACGGTTTAACAACATTCCATAAATCAACATCATGTGTGTCAGTCTTCGCCTGACTGGAAATAGGAGCCATTGTAACAACCAACAAAATCGAGAACATAATCAAGAAAACCTTCTTCATTCGTGCACCCCTTTCAATTGTTAATCATTTTTTAAAAATTTTCTAACTACCGATTTTTCCTCCTCCTTAAGTTGCTGATATTAAGCAGGTTAGTAAATCTTCCTAACTAACGAAAGATAACCCCTTATTTAATTTAATACCACATAAGGATAATATTGTAAATGAGTAACGGATGAAATAAACGGAATATCTTATGCATAAATTAAAAGTAGTTAGAATATTTAAAATATTAGTTGTAATTTTTTGGAACCTATTTTATATTGTAGTTAATTAGTAAATTTTACTAACCAAATTAAAGGCCGTGATGTGATGAGGAGTAATAAAACACCTATGAATCTTAAATTGATGAATAAGAAGAGAGTCCTTCAATGTATCCACGATCATGAAGCAATCTCACGAGCAGAAATCGCAGTAAAGGTTCAGATATCAAAACCTACCGCATCTTTGCTGGTTGATGAGCTGATCTCTGAAAAGTGGGTTATCGAGAAAGGAAACGGTGAGTCTACTTCACAAGGAGGACGAAAACCGATACAGCTGTATTTCAATGCAAAAGCATGGTATATCCTCGGTGCAGATATTGGCGGGACAAAGGTTAAGACGATTTTATGTGATTTAAGAGGGGCGATTATCGCTGAAAGTGAGTTTAAGACGAGCCGCTATTTACACTCGGGCATACTCAGTCAGCTTGCTTCTGAGATTGAACAGATGATCCAGAGAAGCAATATTAAAAAGCATGAGATTCTTGGAATGGGTGTTGGTATACCAGGGATTACTGAATCAAAGAGCGGTCTCATCATTGATGCGCCGAGCTTGAACTGGGTTCAATATCCCTTTCTTACAGAAGCAAAGCGTTATTTTTCTTTTCCAATATACATTGATAATGATGTGAATGCGGCAGCACTAGGTGAGCAGTGGCTTGGGAATGCAAAAAATAAGAAGAATGTTTTATTTATTGCCGTTGGAACTGGAATTGGCAGTGGCATTATTATTAATAATCAGCTGTACCGTGGCGCAACTAGTGCGGCTGGTGAGATTGGGTATATGGTGACGAATAAAAATGATATGAAATCTTCATTTAGACCCATTTTCCAACGTTATGGATACTTAGAAAGTGTGGCTGGCGGGAAATCGATTGGCCTTAACCTAACAGAGGCTATTCAGAAACAACCCGACCATCCTCTTTACGAACAAGCTCAGAATGAAGAACTTACAGGGGAGGAGGCTTTTTCATTAGCGAAAAATGGCGACAAGCTGGCTCAAGCCGTCATCGAAGAAGTAATTGAGCATCTGACTTATGGAATTATCAATGCAGCGAGCTTGCTCAATCCAGAAGTGATCATTTTGGGAGGTGGTGTTTTTAAATCCGCAGATTATATCTTGCCGAAGCTGCGAAGCATGATCACGCATTATTTGCCAAGCACAGTCACATTGAAAACTTCACAACTGGGGGGAAATGCGGGCGTCTTAGGAGCCGTTTCACTATTTTTGCATGAGCATGACAGTATACTACATTATCAATATGAGGGGGATTTTTATTGATGAACATGAAAAAGAAATCGATATTGACGGCTATGACATTGTCAGCTGTAATGGTGCTTGGTGCCTGTAATTCAGATGAAAAAACAGTGGGAAAAACAGAAGACAAAAAAGATAAGCTAGAGGAGAAAATCGTTGTCTATTCCCCGCACGGTAAGGACATTCTTTCAAAATTCGAGAAACAATTTGAAGAGAAATACAGCGGGGTAGATGTAGAATGGCTCGATATGGGATCTCAGGAAATTCTCGACCGGGTACGATCGGAGAAAAATAATCCCCAAGCTGATATCTGGTGGGGGGCACCATCAACGAGCTTCGATCAAGCTAAGGATGAAACGTTATTAGCACCTTATAAACCAAGTTATGCGTCCAATCTGGATGACAGCTTTTACGATCCAGACTGGAATTGGTCAGGAACTAGTCAAACACCGGAAGTAATCATGTACAACACCAAAGAACTGAGTGTAGAGGAGGTTCCAAAGGATTGGGATGAACTACTAGATCCAAAGTGGAAGGATGAAATTATTATCCGTTACCCGCTTGCTTCTGGAACAATGAGAACCATTTTTTCGGCGATGATTTACCGTGATTTTAAAGATAGTGATGATCCAACAAAAGGATATGAATGGTTAACGAAGCTTGATAAAAATACGAAGGAATATTCAGCCAATCCAGAAATGATGTATAACAAAGTCGCCAAAGGTGAAGGTGCGTTGTCGGTTTGGGCGATGCCAGATGTTGTCATGCTGATGGAAAATAAAAACTACCCGTTTGACTTTGTGATTCCAGAAAGCGGTACGCCTGTATTAACAGAAGGAATTGCTGTAGTGAAAGATGCACCTCATCCTAAAGCCGCTGAAGCATTTTATGAATTTGTGAATTCACCTGAGGCTGCAAAAATTCTAGCTGAAGAGTTCTACCGGATTCCAACGAGAAGTGATGTAACCGATCTTCCGAAGTGGATTACTGATACGGAAATCAAAAGCATGGATATTGACTGGAAGGTCTTTCAGGAAAAAAGCGACGAGTGGATGAAATATTGGGACGAAAACATTAAGAGTGGAGATAAAGAAATTAAAGAATAGGAAGTGGAATGGTATGGCGTCGATAAAAATAGAAAATGTCCAAAAGGCGTTCGGCAAGACCATTGCAGTGGATCAATTAAATCTGGAAATCAAAGACGGGGAGTTTTTTACGTTTCTTGGCCCAAGCGGATGTGGTAAAACGACAACGCTTCGGATGATTGCTGGATTCTATTATCCAACGAAAGGTGTTGTTCGCTTTGGTGATAAGGATATGACGCGTGTGCCTCCGGAGAAACGAAATACAGGCATGGTTTTTCAAAACTATGCCCTTTTTCCTCATATGACGGTCTTTGAAAATGCGGCTTTCGGGCTCAGGGTAAGGAAAATACCTGGAGCTGAATTGAAAAAGCGGGTACAGGATGTTCTTCAGAAGGTAAGGCTGGACAAATATTCTGATCGTCAAGTGAGTCAGTTGAGCGGTGGGCAGCAACAGCGTGTAGCATTAGCACGGGCCCTCGTAATTGAACCGGAAATACTTTTGCTGGATGAACCGTTAAGTAATCTTGATGCAAAACTTCGCGATGAAATGAGAAGCGAGATTCTTAGACTCCAGCGTGAGTATAAAATCACGACCATCTATGTCACACATGACCAAGCAGAGGCTCTGTCGATGAGTGACCGTATTGCGGTTTTTAATTATGGTGTTTGCCATCAAGTGGGAACACCATCCGAAATCTATAATGCGCCGGTGAATGATTTTGTTGCAAGCTTTATTGGTGAAAGTAATTTATTACCGGCTCGGATTGAAGCAATGAATCAGGAAGAACTGAGTGTGGGGTTAACTCAATCCTCTAATGAAATGAAACTCGTAGTACATAATAATCGACTGAACGTGATGGGGAATTTCAAGGTTGGCGATAGTGGACTTGTAACCTCAATCCGTCCGGAAGCGATTACTGTTCACAGAAGCGATATCGGCGGTGAGAATGTTTTTAAAGGAAGTATTGAAAAGGTTGAGTTCTTTGGTTCCACGTTTAACGTTAGTGTTCGGATGAATGAGTTGTTGCTGCAGGCAAATATGCTGAATAATCAGGGTGCAAATGGTTTTAAGGTAGGGGATGATGTGTGGGTTGAACTGCCGCCAGCCCATATTCGGGTACTCCCGGTTGTGAGTGGTGACGGCGTATGATGAAAAACCGTGAGCATCGTTTAACGTTTATGCTTTTGATTCCGGTTGTCCTGGTACTCGTGGCATATGTGCTTTATCCATCATTGCGGACCTTTTTTGAAAGTTTGCAAAGTGATGGGGGTCTGACGCTAGGAAATTATCAGGACTTCTTCAGCCAAGAATCCAAAACAAATTTAGAAGCGTTATGGAACTCGGTATATATATCCGTCTTAAGTGTGTTAGCTAGTGGATTAATTGGAATTCCCCTGGCAATCATTTTTAATAGGTATCAATTTCCTGGGAGGGGGCTGTTTGCGACTGCAGCCATTATGCCGATTGTACTGCCGTCACTTGTCGGCGTAATGGCCTTTATGTTTTTATATGGTGAATCAGGTCTTATTCCCAATTTGGTTAAAGATTTATTTGGACTTGAAAAAGTACCGTTCCAGATTGGCGGCGTTTCGGGAATCTTGATTGTTCATGCTTATACGATGTATGTGTATTTTTATATGATGGTCTCAGCGGCCATTAATAAGATTGATCCTTCTCTCGAAGAGGCTGCATCTAATCTGGGTGCAAGTAAGATTAAGGTATTCTGGAAGGTGACTTTTCCTTTAATGACACCGGCAATTGTTGGTGCCTCACTACTGGTATTCATGATTTCCATGGCGTCGTTTAGTGCACCTTTTCTTCTTGCAGGTGGGTACCGTGTATTGAGCTTACAAATCTATTTCTCGAAAATTAACGGGGATATGGAAATTGCCGCTACTCAATCCGTGATTCTCTCAGTTGTTTCGATTGGTTTCTTACTCTTGATGCGCTGGTATCAAAATCGTAAGGATTATCGAATGGCGTCTAAAGGAATAGGGGCGCATCGCAGTGAAGTGAGAAACCCGGTGATGAAATGGGTAATGGCTACAGTTGGAGTGATTGGAGTCATTATTTTGTTGCTGCCGCATTTTACGATTTTACTACTGTCATTGGTACCTGATGGTACATGGACCTGGCAAACGTACCCGTCAACTTTTAACTTTGAAAATTTCCGTCTGTTGTTTGAGGACCCGAATATCTTCAAGCCGTTAAAGAACAGCTTGCTGCTTGCGGTGATTGCGACTGCAGGAAATTTGGTTTTTGGTGTGATTGCTTCGTATGTACTGGTGAAACGGAAATTCGTCGGGAAAAGCTTCATTGATATCTTGGTAATGATACCTTGGGCATTGCCTGCGACGGTTATCGGGATGAACTTGGTATTCGCCTTTAATGAAAAAAGTATTTTCAGTTTTGGCCAGATTTTGGTCGGCACGTTTTGGATTCTGCCTCTGGCTTATTTTATTCGTCATATTCCGCTCGTTGTTCGTTCGACAAATGCGGTGCTTGAGCAGTTGGATGATTCGATTGAGGAAGCATCGAGAAGTCTTGGTGCAAAATGGTTTTATACATTCAGAAAAGTGATTCTGCCGATTATTATGCCTGGCGTATTATCAGGTACTTTGCTTGCCTTTGTTGAATCTGTGGGTGAGTTTCCAACGTCTGTCTTATTGTATACCCTCTCGAATCGGCCAATTTCAATTGAAATTATGAATCAACTTCGGATGTTTAATATGGGGCAGGCAGCTGCATATGGGATGATACAAATTACCTTAATTGCTCTCGTCCTATTTATCTCAAACAAATTCTTCGGAGTGAAAGCTGAACGATCTTTGACATAAAGGGGTTGAAACATTGAATAAACTAGATGAATTTTTAAAGAATGAAGGGCAGACGTTTCCTGGAAAAACGTATGTCGAAGAACTGCTCATGCCAGTCTTTAATGATCAACGTGATTTCTTATTTCATGTCATGTTCGATATTCATCGGGCTCATGTCATTATGCTTGCTGAACAAGCGATCATTCCTGATGGTGAAGCGAAAGTGATGTTGGAAGGAATTAATAAGGTTGCACAGACGGATGTAGGGATGCTGCTTTATGAACCGCAGTTTGAGGATTTGTTTTTTATGATGGAAGCGAAGATTGGTGAAGAAATTGGTGTAGAGTTGGCGGGCAAAATTCATATTGCCAGGAGCCGGAATGATATGGGGGTTGCGATGTACCGCCTTGTGCTGCGTAATCATTTCATACAGCTGCTTGGCAGTGCCTATTCTCTAAGCGAAGCTATTTTGGCACAAGCAGAAAAGCACAACGCCACGTATATTACAGGCTACACACATACGCAACCGGCACAGCCGACAACGCTTGGTCATTACTTTCTCGCTATTTATGATGTTTTACAGCGTGACATCCGCCGTCTCTGGTCTGCCTATGAAAATGTTAATCAATCTCCACTTGGTGCTGCAGCTCTGACGACGACTGGCTTTCCAATCAACCGGGATCGAACATGTGATTTACTTGGGTTTGATAGAATTGTTGAGAATTCCTATGATGCAATCGGGGGGGCCGATTATCTGCTTGAAACAGCGACTGCCTTGATGACGTGTATGGTTGATACCGGCCGCTGGATTCAAGATTTCCTTCAGCATGTTACAAGAGAATTTGGCACCTTTTATGTGGCAGATCCTTATGTGCAGGTGAGCAGCATTATGCCGCAAAAACGTAATCCGGTGTCGATTGAACATTCTCGTTCCATTGCAAGCTCCGCATACGGGGATGCCCTTGCCGCAATGAACATGATTCATAATACGCCGTTTGGTGATATTGTGGATACCGAGGATGATCTGCAACCGCATTTGTATCGTTCGTTCACCAATGCAAATCGAGTGTTTAAGCTAATGTATGCGGTCATTACAACATTGAAAGTGAATGACGAATATACCAAGAAAATGGCCGCTAAATCGAGTATTACAATCACCGAGCTTGCGGACACACTTTCCAGGGAATATGGAGTTTCATTTAGAAAAGCCCATTCGATCGCCAGCCATATCGCCAAGGTAACTATTGCAGAGCAAAAAGAGCTCTATGACTGGAAAGTAGACGAGATTAATCAAATTATTAAAGAATTCGTTGGAGTAAGACTGACAGATGCTGAGTGGAAAAAAATTATCTCTCCAGAATACTTTGTCGAGATCCGCAACATCCAAGGAGGGCCCAGCCCATCGGAAGTAAAACGAATGATTAACGAGCGTAAGATATCATTATCTAAAAAAATCAAAGACTATGAACATACCGTAACCAGATTAAATGAAAAACATAGAAAGCTAATGGAATTTAGTTTTTGAATGGAAAGAGGCTGTGACATCTTGTCACAGCCTCTTTCCATTCATTGATGATCTTAACATGAGTTCCCGCCCTCGTTTTATGTAAAAATTCTTCCGCACACAATTCGGCTCGATCCATAATGTGTTTTATCTTCCCATCTCGGACTTTTATCTTCGGTTTCTACGATTTATCTACGCAAACCGAACTTTTATCTGTGGATATCGGCAATATATCGATTTTTCGACAAAAAACGAACAATCCAGAAGTGTCCTCATATAAGGAGCAGTCCAAACGAAAGGTCATATCACCGACAATGGTATCCAACTGTCGTTGACATGACCTTTCCTTATCCATTATTTCTTTCCTCCACGATCATCCTCAATCCACTCTTTGGTCTGAGTGTAAGCAAGGGCAGGGGTTTTACTTCATGATGGTCAGGTGCGAGTTTGATTCGATATTGCTGGGCAATGGAGGCTAGGACCAGCACGGCTTCCATCACAGCAAAGTGATTGCCGATGCACACCCTCGGGCCACCACCAAATGGAAAGTAAGCGAATGGAGGGATGGTTTTCAAATAGTTGTTTTCAAACCGCTCAGGTATAAAAGAATCGGGTTGATCGAAATACTCTGGATTATGATGCATCACATAGGAACTTAACAAAAACATATCGCCTTTTTTGAAATGGTAGTTTCCGATGGACACATCTTCTGCAGCTTTCCGTGATATGACGTAGAGTGGTGGATAGATGCGAAGCGATTCCCAGACAATATTCTGCGTGTAGGATAATTTCATGAAATCATCAGGAGTGGGGGTGCGGTTTCCGATTACGGTATCTATTTCATGGAAAAGCTTAGCTTCCACTTCAGGATTCTGCGATAGTAAGTAGAATGTCCAGGAAAGTAAGGTAGCGGTCGTATCGTGACCGGCAAGGAAGATCGTCATTACTTCATCGCGTACTTGCTGATCTGACATCCCTAAACCATCCACTTCATCTCGGGCTTCCATCAGGATTCCCAACATATCTTCATGACTCTTTGCATCTTCTCTACGTCCTTCAATTATGCTATATATCACGGTATCCAGTCGTTCGAGCACCTTTTTATATTCCCGGTTGCTTTTTGTTGGAATCCATAGAGGCAATTGAAAGAGATTCCTCATTCTTTTGACAGCAACCTTCATCACTTCATCTATCGGCTCCCCAATCAGGTTATATCCATCTTTGAGTTCCGTGCTGAACATGGTCTTGCTGACTATACCAAGAGCAAGGCTCATCGTGTCCTCGGTGATTATTCTTTCTTCCCCGTTTTTCCAGGTTGAGATATATTCCTTGGTTATATCAATCATATCTTGTGCGTAATTGCTAATATGGGTCTTTTTGAAAGATGGTTGAATAAGCCTTCTCTGGCGCATGTGAAAATCTTTATCACTCGTAATGAGCCCTTCTCCAATGAGCGGCTTTAAGCTATCGAAGTCTTTTGATTTCAAAAACGACTTTTGTTTGGTTACAAGGATTTGTTTAATTAAATCCGGATCTGAAATGAGGTAAACGTTTTGGAAAGGCCCCAACCGAAGTTTTGCAACGTCCCCATATTCTTTAGCTAGCCGTGTAAGAAAACCAATTGTGTCTGATTGAAACTCCTTTGTATGACCAGTTATTATTTTCCCTTTTGGGCCAGTGGGAGAATCATGAGCATCTTTATCCAACAATGATTTGTTTCATTCCTTTCTATATAAGTAGTTATAATCATTCTATGTGGATTGCGCATATTGGTTTGGACAAGTATGCGAGAGGGCTAGCGTTTTTTACATATTAATAGAAGGAAAACCGTTAAAAATCGCGATCATAGGCTCTTCATTACTTTTTTTAAACTCTAATTGTTTAATATTGGTAAAATAAGGGTAAAAAGACTGGAACTTGAAATGGAATGAGTGCATCCATTTTCCTAACGGGAGCTATAAATAGCATACTTATCCCTATTTATCTCTCGGACTATATTCCTTATAATAAGAAAATATGAAAAATATGACAAATGGTAAAGCCGTTAACGAATGATGAGGTGATCCTGTTGGGACTTGTAGATGTAATAAGCGATTATAGCTCGGCATTTTCTAGTGGAATAGCTAATTTGGAAGAGCAAATTAGCCGATTGAAGCAGGCGAAAACACAAATCAACAATGAACAGGAAGCAAGTCTTATAGAAATCAAAGAAATAAAAAAACCCGAGTTAGGAAAAAGTTGGACTGGTAATCGTGCAACGGATTTTAACGAGTCAAGAAGTGGTGCATACAAGGTCATGCTGACAATCGTTCAGGATGAGTATGATGACTATCAAGCGAAAATTGAACAGAAAATCACCTTCCTGGAGATTCAAAAAGCTGCGATGGCGGCCGCCGAAAAAGCTGCCCGTGAAGCGAGCGAACTGTTGAGTAAAGGGGAAGAATTCCTTGACCAAGTGGAAAGTAAAGTATCGGATTTAAAGAAGTGGGTGTTTTAAATGACGACAATTAAACTGAATCATGCAGTCGTGACAAAACAAGTAAGCCAGGTAAAAACGGCCGTGGATGGGACGACAATCGGAGCACTGCCGGCCGATCAGCTCGGCAATAACGATCTGAGCTTCACATCGAAATGGGAAGAACGGGAGACCAATCTGGAAAAGACCTTCAATCAATACCTGACGATCGTCAAAAAGAATCTGGAAGACACCCGGGCCAACGTGGATTTACTGAAAGAGCAGGATGAAGCCATCACCCATACTGTACAGGGGTATCAGCCATTATGACAATCTTCGAAGCCAAACCTCTGAAGTCAGCAGTCAAGTCACGGGCCAAGCAATATGAAGACCTGAAAGGGCAAGTAGAGACACTGAAAAAGGAATTTCAGGGAATCGTCGATTTGGATGAAGAGCTGGCGGGAGCCGGGGCGACGGCCATCAAGAACTTTTATCGAGCACAAGTAGAGGTGGCCAATGCCTGGATCGAACTATTCGCGACACAGATCAGCTTTCTAAAAGGCATTCCGGCCATCTTGGAAGACGCCGACCTATCCGGTGAGACCGTGGTCGAGGTGCCGTTTTTAGAGGGGGAAGTGACCCACGGTCTCTCTAACGCCAAGTCCATGGTGAACCAGCAGGCGAACGATCTTCAGAAGATTTTTCAAAACATTGATGATATCCTTCCGCTTACGGTGTTCAAACAAGAAGATTTCCATGAGAAAATGGAAAAGGCCGAAAAAGAAAAGAACGATACCATCAAGAAAGTGCACGAAGTAGATAATAAATTAGTAGAAGAATACCAAGTGACCGAAGCCCAGGAAAGTGTAGCCATTAGCCTTTTCCAGGCCTTACTTGAAGCCACCAGTCAGGATGGTACCGTTTCCCCGATGAACTTCAACCAAAGTGCCTTTCAAGCGAGCCAAGCTTATCAAGTGAAGGATGAAGTGGCCGAGAATATGCAAGGATACCGGGACTTCAAGAAGCAAGAAGAGGAAGCGCGGAAACTCGAACAGGAAATGGAAGAACTCGAGAACCGCCCATGGTATGAAAAAGCCTGGGACACGACAAAAACCTTTACAGGGGAAATCACTGGGTATTATGATTCAGTAAGAGCGACAACGGGAGTCGATCCCGTAACGGGCCGTAAACTTTCCGAAGCTGAACGAATCGCCGCGGGCGCGATGGCCGCGGCCGGATTCATCCCCATCGTCGGCTGGGCAGGGCGTGCGATCAAGGGTGGAAGTGCCGTCTACAAAACCGTGAAGGGACTCAACGCTGCAGACCATGCATTGGACGCCTATAAATCTAGTAAAGGGCTGGATGTCCTCAAGCAAACCGAATACGGTCTATATGGATTAACCGCCGCCAACGGTCTCGGCGAAGCTGTCACCGGCAAGGACATGTTCGGAAACGAACTCACTGATGAACAGCGTCAAAACAGCCTGATGAACGCCCTTGGTATCGCCGGAGTTGCCGGGGCAGCCAAGGTCGCAGACAAAATGGCAAACGGGACAAAGTTCATCCCCTACAGCAAGGAATTTGTGCAAAATCAAGTCCAGAAAGCCCAAGACTCGATCAAGGATATGGGCAAGGCCATCGGGAAAGTGGAAGTGCCAACTGGAGTTAAGGTTAGGACAGTCGCGGATACAACTGGAAATACTTACAAAAATATCTCGGTTGATAAGACGACGATAAAGGATCTTGCGCAGAAGATAACGGCGAAGGGTGAAGGTAGTAAGGGAACTAGTAAAGGTAGTTCTGGAGTAAGTGAAGTTAAAACATTAGTAGATAAAGGACAACACTTTACAAACGGAAGAAAAAATAGGTTAAAGCCTGATATTAGATATAACACAGGAGAGTATGATTACTTTTATGAAACAGATAATGTAGGAAGGATTTCAAAGTTTGAAACAGAAAATTTACAATTAACAGAGAGAAAAGAGAGATTGTCACACAGCAAAAATACACCCGGTAAAGTAAAAGGTCAAGACCATGCAGGGCATTTGGCAGGTGATAGGTTTGGAGGGTCACCTAAAATTGATAATTTGGTATCGCAATTATCTGATGTTAATTTGAAGCAATATAAGAAGATTGAAGATATGTGGGCTGCAGCTTTAAAGGAAATACCTCCCAAAGAAGTAACTGTTGATGTTGAAATAATTTATCATGGCAATGATATGCGTCCGAAGGAATTTATAGTTAATTACTCGATTGATGGTAAGGCGGACTTCAGAGTTATTAAAAATTGATTTAAGGAGTGAAAAAGTAGTATGAAAGAATTTGAAGATAAATTTAGTGAATTGCAGGCAGATATGATATCTATATGTATGGAATATGTTGAAGATAGGGCGGATAAAGTGTACGTTTATGCTTCGCGTGAGGAAGGAATTATTTCGGGAAGTTTCTTTTATTGCATTAACAATAAGTATGTAGAACGTCATAAAGTAAATGATGCATTGGAAGATGAAGACGTAAGATACGATGTGTCTACCAAAAGACAGTCTATGGTATTGCGCATTATATGTGAAAATATTGAGAAAATTGAAGAATTATGCAAAGAATATGAGCGTGACATGCCAACTGAAATGAAATTAATATATGATGTTAAAAGTGGAAACTTCAAAGCCGAATACAAGTATGATTTAGTATATACGAATGATGAAATTAAAACAGCTAGCCATATTGCTGATGAGTGGTTTATGGAGATAAAAAATAATAATCTTTAATTTTGTATACAGGTAAAGATATGCTCGGATTTGGAATCTTGAAGTAATAATAATTTGATACTATCCAAAAATATGAAACTTCCCATTGTATTATTGAACTTCGAATATATGTATACCTTAAAACACTTGATTGTCAGTAGACAACAGGTGTTTTTGTTTTGTGAGAAATTTTATAGAAGAAAGACTTGAATGTAGCTTTCTTGGAATCAATGAACAGCGCCAAATCAGCCTGTTGATTGCATCACCGAGGTTGCAGGGGCAGCCAAGTTAATCAAGAATGAATCAATAAGGGAATCGAACAATAGAGGAATAAGAAGATGATGACTATTGCCAATACGGTTAAAATACAAACCATGGTGGTGTTGGGTACCTGGTGGTCACCAGAGGATTTCACCAAATGACTTATGAAGTAAACTTCCCCCTCTATCGAATCAGTCGAATATATATAATTGACACTGAGAATCATTTTCATTTATAGTGAGGGTATAGTGAAAAAAGTTCTCAATTAGGCAGGTGAGAGGAAGAAGGTACTTATCGTTTTTTATCCGGTACTACCGAGAAAATGGCCGTAATTATGAAGAGTAGCCTCACAACTGTAGGCTGAAAGTATATATGGAAAGATTGGATACCTGAGAAGTAGACACTTTAAAGTGGTTTGATTTGACCTTTATCGGTTTATATACATGGAATAAAGAGGAATGACCTTATGAAGCAATGGAATTTCATGAGGAAATTGAACAAGTGAATCTTGCGCGGAATGAAGATTGCATGTTTGAGTTCAGGCGATTTGGGTTATAGAAATCCTTGTGTAGCGATTCAGATTTTTTTAGAAAAAATGAAAGAATGCTGTGGTCATAAATTGTGATTGGATTCTTAAAGTCCATCATGAACCTACTACATATAATCAAGTAAAGAAATGCGAAGATTTTGCAGATCATGCTCTTATATGAGGAAGACAAAAGAGAAAGTAGGGATTTTTCCGTTCAATCGAATATTACGTATTCCAAACAACGAAAAGTCTGTTTATTTATGAAGGAGGGTTTTCATGAGAACCCAAATAGATAAAAAGGGAGAAGCTATCAAAGATCAGCTTATCCAAGAACTATTGAAATTCGGCATTTTCAAGAAAAACGATAAACAATTATATGAGTTACCAGTTATTGTACTTCAAAAAGAATTCAATCAGCTAAGAGGTGAATGAAGAATGCCTAGAAGAACAAAGTCATTTAATCAACTGCTTAAAGAAAACCGAAATACTTTGCTTCAAGACAAACGTGAATTGGAGCGAATCTTTATCAAAATCGATCAAAAGGCAACGGGTGAGGTTAAAACCGATCGACAAGTACAATCATCATGATATTTGCTCACATACCGTCATCAATGTCTTTCATTGTTCATGGAAAAGACGCAGTAATTTTCCTATCTATGGTTCTAAAAAGAATAATGGAAGCATATAAAAAAGGAACGGGTTCTACTCATGTGTAGAGTCCGTTCTTTTTTGTCACGTGCTCCCATCACATCCAGGTATTATGGCAGAATATCAATGGACAGTACGTAGGAGGGATAGCATGTTAGTCGGTCATATGAAGGAAATCGTGCGGCATCCTGTTAAATCATTTCGTGGGGAGAGCGTCCAAAAAACGAATGTCATGCAGTACGGGGTATATGGAGATCGCAGTCATGCGTTCTTGGATGAAACGAGGCCAGGTAAATTTTTGACCATCACTCAACATCAGAAAATGGTTCAATATCAAGCGCGGTTTGTCGGGGAAGAGTCGATGGTTGCTTATCCCACAGTGGAAATTACCTCACCGGAAGGAAAGGTCATCACTTGGGGGGATGAGGATTTACTCAGGGCCATGGAAAATGAATCGAAACGGAAGGTTTCTTTCATTGAATATTCGCCTACCCATGTACCATTAGGAGCGATAGAAGCGGAGCCTATTCAACTGGTGACGGATGCGTCCCTGAACGAATTACAAACGATATGGGGGAAAGACCATCTCGACCACCGACGGTTTCGGCCCAACTTCGTCATCTCGTTAACCGATAGAATCCCATTCATTGAACAAACCTGGTTCGGAAAACGGATGAAAATAGGCCGGGATGTGGAAATCGAATTAAGAAGGCCCTGTGAAAGGTGCATGATCATCACGGTGAATCCGGACGATGCCGAGCGGGACCCCACTTTGCAAAAAGCGGTCCAAAAGAACTGTGCTAACCATTTTGGCGTGTATGCCTCTGTCACTCGAACAGGGGAAATAGGGGTCGGAGATGAAGTATTCCTGCTAGATTGAAAATAGGAACACTGCCTATTAATGATAAAAGGCAGTGTTATTTGTTATTATCTCAAATCACTCAAATATAATATTGGTAAAAATGGTAAAATAAAGGTGGTTGTATAGAGGGGGAGTTGTTGAGATGCGTCCTTATCCTACTTGGTTTAGTTATGTGGTGAAAGTACTTTGGTTGGCGGGGTTATTTGTCCTGCTTGTTGTCAGTTATACCCTTGGATTGACCATTCAGAAGAAAGTCGAAGCCACATTTATCATCGAGCCCTTATTCTGGTTCGATAGCGTGGTACCCATTGTATTTGGTCTATACGTGTCCCTGCTTTTCGTGAAGGGATGGACATTCAAGCTCCAAATGCCTCTTTTTATCTGCGTCACCCTTCCATGTCTGATTCTATCCTTATACGTACCAATCGTGTATACCTTTTTTCCAAACGCAGCCTATTTTCCCGACCCATATTGGCTGCTTTCAAGAGATAGCTTCAGGATCATACCGGTCGTAGCTGGTTTGACACTATTCACCAGCCTGTTCGGAGTGAAGCGTGGTTGAAAGTTTGATGAAGGATGCTTGGGTGCGTGGCGTGGTCGAATAAATAGATTGATTACGTGTAGTGCATGAAATAGCGCCCAAGCAATCATCGAATGGGAGAAGGCTATGCCATTAGCGATATTAAGGACGTAAAAGTAAAAGCGGTTAAAGAAGACGGAACCGAAGAAAATGTGGAAGAAATAGATGAAGGGAGAGTGAAAAAAGTTGAGTGAGGATCAATGCCCGAAATGTAACTCATACTCGATTAAGAAAGGGATACTTGGGACAGGGTTCAAATTTGTTCAAATGTTCTCCTATGATCATTTAAAGAATAAGCCGTCCAAGATCACCTCTTACTATTGCTCGAATTGCGGGTTCATCCTTGGTTCTTATGTGGATAACCCGTCCAATTTAGAACCAAAGGGGGATAAGTGAAGCTGGATTGCTTATGTGCACGACGGAAACCGTCCATCTTGAAATTGGAAGCAGATATCGGTGCAGATCCGATATGGTGCCATCTCTGTGGCTGTAACCTGGATTTAGATGAAGTCCCCATTTCAGATGAACTGAAAAAGGAGCTATCAGATTGGGTGAGAGAGTATGGAGACTGGATAGATTGGGAAACGGATACCATGCTTCCAGACGGAATGACTCTTGAAAAAGAACATAATGAAAAGGGATTACGATTAACGGAAAAAATCAAAGAAGAGCTGGATGGAAACTATAGAATTGTATTTTTTCCATCCAAAACGACCTGTATGGATACTCCCTGATCAACATGCTCCTTTAAGGGAGTATGGATTGACCGTTCTTTACTAAGAACAATTTGTCTGGCATCTTTACTGTTCCTTCTTGATAAGGTATGTTCCATTCGTACTTTTGAAAAGATAGTGGTAGGAGGAGATCATGGTGGATGAAGCAAGGATTTCGAAAGAGAAGATGAAGAATATGCTCGTATGGATTTTCGTGCTATGTCTGTTCGATGCGGTGGTAACCGATTTTGGCATCCAGGCGGGATACATAAGAGAACTGAACCCCCTCATGAAAGAAGTGTATCATTGGAATCGCTCCTTCTTCTACGGATGCAAACTGTTCCTTCCTTTACTTCTCTTGTGGATCTATCCGCAGTTAAAACGTAGAAAAGTGGTGAATGGCGGAATCTTGCTTTGTTTGGTAGCGTATGCCGCCGTCACGGTGTACCATTTCTTCTGGATGTTACTGGCGCTGAAAGGCAGTTAGACCGATAAAAAGTCGGGATTGACCGATAAATCATGTGAATTGACCGATAAAAGTAATGAATTGACCGATAAATACCAAGAATCGATCGATAAAAACAAAACAAACAAAAAAAACGAATAATTGCCCGTTAAGACAATTACTCGTTTTATGGAATGGTTTAATTGTTATTGTTATCGCTGCGAGCTTTTCCGCCCTTTTCACCGATTTCTTGGTAAAACTCTTTGTCATGATTTTTGGAGGTCGCTTCTCCGCCTTTTTCACCGATCTCTTGATAAAACTCTTTATCGTGATTTTTTGAAGTTGCTTCTCCACCTTTGCGACCTGCTTCTTCCCGACTCATTTTGTTATTGTCAGCCATGTTAATCACTCCTATAAAAGTTTTTTGTGTTGCTTACAGTATCATATATATCCTAATCCACACTCTAGTAAACTAGTATTTTGAAAAAAATACATATTATATTGAAATGAAAGTCGATTTTTTAAATAGAAACGTTAAATGGCGCTCATTTGAGCGCCATTGTCATTTGTCAGATTAAAACTAATTGTATGCTAGTCCAGTTGGTATAAGTGAAAAAGATGACCAGTACATTCTTGGTCATGTTGATCAGAATCCGATTATTCCTGAACTCCATTTCCTTATTCTCTTGAAGAAAAAAAGGCAAGGTAATGCGATGTGGGAATCTTTCAAGGACCGTCAAGCCAATCCAGATGATCAGACCAAATAGCGGAAGGGCAAGTACGCTTTCCTTTGAACCCAAAATACTCACTTTCCCGAACGAATTAAATTGAAAGGGTATTTGACTTGGTAGAGAAGACCATTCCGTCATTATGTATACAACACTTGAAATAAGAAATAAGAGCGAAATGATATCTAATATCATTTCTATTAGCGTTCTTTTGCGTTTAACTACTAACCGCTGCTGTTTAATCTCCCTCATCTCCGTTTCAAAATAATAAACTTCCCGGCGTCTTTCTTAAAAGTGGAATGTAGCGGACCACTCTCCTATTTTAGCACGGGGGAAGGGACGAAGTATGATGTAAACCTCCCAATCAAAAAAATAAAGGGACCATACGGCAACCTTGTTCAATTTAAAAAAACAAAAAACCTTAGGAGAGGGGGCCTAAAAAGGCGGTCACCTAAGGAATCGTGAGCAGGTAAATACCTGACTCATTTTCCATTATACTCCTTTTATATTGGAAGATAAACACCCCATCCGCTAGGTTAACAATAAAAAATATATTTTCTGTTGGTCATCACTCCATGACTAGTACTTTGATGCATGTAGCATGTGTTTTTCATGGAAAAAAGGACTTGGAATTAATTTGGGAAAAATGATAAACTAGCTATATCAGTGTGTAGAGATATTGGTCTTTCTTTTTGGGGGGCCAAAAATATATGTCTCATGATACGTCTGCCATCTGAAATATTTTTTTATATGGGAGATGGATCGATATGCACGGGGAAACAAGATTACCAAGAGGCGGAAAAGAATTTATATTGTTTTTAGCCATCATTTCCATTCTTTCTGTCAACATTATCGCACCACTTATTATGGCATTTAAATTTGGATTCACGAAGGACGTGTATGTTGATACGTTAAAAGTGATTCCGTTTGTTTGGGTTTGTGTCATTATATTGGTACCATTTGTGGTAAATCCACTTGTTACTAAGCTTGTACAAAAGTTTGCTGGACCTACGGACGGCTTTAATGCACGGGTGTTGTTCACAATATTATTTAGCGTGAGCATCTTGTCCGTTTTACTGACAGTTATCGGTTCTTGGGTTGGCATGGGGGAAATTAGCTGGAAGCCGATTCATACGTTCTTTTATGACTGGCCACGTAACTTCTTTATCGCATTCTGGGTTGAAACGTTGATCGCTCAACCAGTAGCCAGGTTTGCCATGAAGAAATTGCATGAAAGTCAAGCACGTAAAACCGTAAATGCTTAAATCCCATACAGTACCACTCATATAAGCCGATTGATTTTATTATAAAATCAGTCGGCTTTTTTGATTGGGTCTTTAGAAAAGGTATGGAGAACCCATCCATCGAGCGTATAATAATAGAAGGTATTGTGTAGAGTACAAGCTATCCATACAGGGATTGCAAGAGGGATTGGGGGAGGCAGATCATCATGGAATTGTTGATTACCATGACGGAACGGCTCGGGATCATCGTGACGATTGCCTTTATCGTGACCCGTTTTCGTTTCTTTCGACAAATGTTGAATGAGGATCATTTTAACCGGAAGCAACAGGTCAAAGCCATTTTGTTCTTTGGGGTGTTCGGCATCATTGGCACCTATACCGGACTGACATTGAGTCCCGAATCGCTTGAGTTCAACCGGTGGGTCGGGTCTGTCGGGGAAGATGAGGCCATTGCCAACTCCCGCGTGATCGGCGTTGTACTTGCCGGTTTATTCGGGGGATGGCGCATCGGACTTGGTGCTGGGATCGTCGCGGGGATTCATCGTTTTGCATTGGGAGGATTCACGGCGCTTTCCTGTGGGGTCGCCACGATACTTGCCGGGCTGCTTGCGGGTCTTTTTTATAAGAAAAACAAACATGTTAAACTTTCCAAGGCTTTAATGATCGGGGCGTTCGCCGAAGCGATGCAGATGTTCATCATTCTTCTTCTGTCGAAACCGACCGAACAGGCCTTTTCCCTTGTCGGGCATATTGGTATTCCGATGATTATCGCCAATGGCCTAGGCAGTGCCTTGTTTCTATTAATCATCCGAAGTGTTCTGAATGAAGAGGAGAAGGCTGCTGCTTTGCAGGCACAGAAGTCATTGAGGATTGCAAGGCAAACCCTCGGGTACATGCGCCAGGGTATGAACGAAAAGTCGGCTGCCGCGGTATGCCGGATTTTGTTTGATGAAGTGAAGGCAAGTGCCATCGCGATTACCAATGAAACGAAGATCCTCGCCCATATCGGTTTGGGGGATGACCATCACTCGCCGGGACGCCCGCTCCAGACAGAAATCACACGCCAGGTGATCGAAGGTGGGGAACTGATCGTAGTGGGAAAACGGGATATTCATTGCCAGGTTTCCGATTGTCCGTTAGGCGCGGTCATCATTGGTCCTTTAAAGAAGGGAAATCAGACAGTCGGGACGTTAAAGTTATATTTTCGCCATGAAAAAGAAATCAACAATGTGGATGTCGAGTTGATGTCAGGGTTGAGTATGCTCCTCAGCTATCAACTGGAAGTGTCACAGCTCGATGATGCACAGAAATTGGCGCAAGAAGCTGAGATTAGAGCCCTTCAGGCCCAAATCAATCCGCATTTCCTTTTCAATGCTTTAAATACGATCAACTCGTTAATAAGGATTGATCCTAACAAGGCAAGGAAAATGCTGCTTCACTTATCCCAGTATTTCAGAAAGAACCTAGCCAATACGACGGTGGAGTGGACGACCTTATCGGAGGAACTTTCACATCTTCAAGCGTATGCGCATATCGAAAAAATGCGGTTTGTCGATAAGCTGCACATTCATTATAAAGTGGGTGAAGATGTTCTCCATGCGAAGATCCCGCCGCTCATCCTCCAGCCATTAATCGAGAACAGCATCCATCATGGGTTTAAAAACAAAACGGAAAACTGTTCGATACATATTCTTCTTGAAAAAGAAACGGAAGCCTCGATTAGAATCGTCATAAGGGATAATGGGGCTGGTATCGAGCCAGGTCAGTTACAAAAGCTTGGCCAAGAAATCGTTGAATCCAAAAGCGGGACAGGCCTTGCCCTTTATAATGTGAACAAACGGCTCACGATGATGATGGGGCAGCAATCGGCCCTGAAGATCCGGAGTGAACCAGGAAAAGGCACGGAGATATCCTTTCGAATTCCAAAGTAAATGAAGAAAGTGGGGAAGAACATGAAAACGGTCATTCGGACACTTGTCATAGATGATGAGCGCTATAGCCGCGAGGAATTGATTCATCTGTTGAAGCAGTATCCCTCCATCGATATAATCGGCGAGGGTGAATCTGGGGAACAGGCCATCGTCTTGGCAATGCAGCTACAGCCTGATGTGATTTTTCTCGATGTGGAGATGCCGCTCATGAATGGGATGGAGGCAGCGAAGGCCCTCCAGGAATTGAAGAACGTCCCGAGAATCGTCTTTGCGACCGCCTATCCGCAGTTCGGTGTGGAAGCCTTTCGTGTGGATGCAGTGGATTATCTATTGAAACCGTATGATGACGATCAATTGGCAGAGACAATCAGCCGCCTTGAAAAACTATTCTTACAGAAAGAGGAGAATAGGCCGGTCAAAAGCGCCGGAAGACTGGCTGTCGAAGTGGAGGGGGAAATCCTCTATATTCATCCCCATGACATCCTGTACATTTCACGGGAAGAAAAGGTATCGAAGATCGTCACGGTCGACCATGAATATGAAGTGAAAACGACGATGAAGGAATTAGAAGAACGGTTACATGAATTCCCGTTTTTCAGAATTCATAAAAGTTATCTGGTGCATTTGAATTATGTATTGCGTCTCACCCCTTGGTTCAATGGAGCGTACCAGCTTGAACTGAAAGGACGGGATGAAATGCTGTCCGTCAGCCGGACGTATGCCAAAGCTTTTCGAGCGGCCTTGGAGTTATGATAGGAGTTGAAAGAATCTGATGTGAATGAAAGTGACTCTCAGATTCTTTCTGGTATACATGTGACAAATTTTTGAACATTTTACATGTTAATTCGACATATGAACCTCTTACCCTCCGAATTCGACATGATAATAAGAATTCACTCTTTTCTGTCAATTCATCGTTTATACTATATGTAAGCGATTCCAAGGAGGGCATAAACAGATGTATACATTTTTAGGTGGAGTCATTCTATTACTAATCGGATATTTTACATATGGTAAATTCATAGAGAGAATGTTTGGTGTCAAAGCGGACCGACCGACACCGGCATATGCGAATCAGGACGGCGTCGATTACTTGCCGATGAGCACGAGTAAGAATTCTTTGATCCAATTATTGAACATCGCAGGGGTCGGACCCATTTTCGGTCCGATTATGGGAGCTTTATATGGACCTGTTGCGTTTATCTGGATCGTACTTGGCTGTATCTTTGCAGGGGCGGTTCATGATTACCTAACTGGCATGATTTCAATTCGGAACCGTGGAGCCCATTTACCGGAACTTGCAGGTAAATTCCTGGGCAGAGTGATGAAGCATGTTGTCAATGCATTCGCCATCCTGTTATTAATTTTGGTGGGTACGGTATTTGTCACGTCCCCAGCATCCTTGCTTCATAACTTGATGAATGGCACGGTGAGCCTGACGCTCATCACGGTAGCCATTTTCCTATATTATATTCTGGCGACACTTCTGCCCATCGATAAAATCATCGGACGGTTTTATCCGATATTCGGGGCTTTATTATTAATCAGTTCCGTCGGGGTGGGTGGAGCCTTGATCATCCAACAAGCGCCGATACCGGAACTAACGTTATCCAATCTACATCCGGATAACCTGCCGATTTTCCCGTTATTGTTCCTAACGATTTCATGTGGGGCACTATCAGGCTTCCATGCCACACAATCACCGATCATTTCACGTACGACTCAAAATGAAAAACAAGGCCGGAAAATCTTCTATGGAATGATGATTGCAGAAGGAATCATCGCCATGATCTGGGCCGCGGCTGCCATGAGCTTATTCGATGGACCAGTCGGATTGAACGAACTACTTGCAACAGGTGGAACGGGATTAATCGTAAGTGAAGCGGCAAAAGTAACACTTGGAGCGTTATTCGGCACCATCGCCGTACTTGGAGTCATCGTCTTGCCAATCACGTCGGGAGATACGGCTTTCCGAAGTGCACGGATGATCATTGCCGATTATGTGAAGTTTCCGCAATTGAAAATGAGCAGCCGCTTAGTCATCGCGGTTCCGCTGTTCGTCATTTCCATTGCCTTAACGCAAATCGACTTCAACATCCTATGGCGCTACTTCTCATGGGCCAACCAAGCAACAGCCGTCATCGCCCTATTCGTAGGAGCCATGTACCTGTACATCGCGAAGAAGAATTACTGGGTGTCCTTACTGCCAGGAACCTTCATGCTATATACGGTGTTGGTCTATATCCTGAACGCCCAAATCGGATTCCGATTATCGATGGATACCTCCTACATCATCGGAGCCATCGTCAGCGTCATTTTGGTCATCACCTTCTTCGTCGCAGCGAAAAAACAACGAGCAGCCAACATCCCGCTCGAAGAAGATCTTTCGTATTATAAGAAAACTGCTTAAAGAAAAAACGCCACTTTGGCGTTTTTTTTATATTCAGGTAGGATTTTCGAGATAGAATAGATTGACAAAAATATTTATTTATGCTATAATTTACAGTTAAAATTTTTGTGTGTATAATGAGGTTCTCCTG
Organism: Peribacillus suis; assembly: GCF_059384845.1. Classification (NCBI taxonomy): domain Bacteria; kingdom Bacillati; phylum Bacillota; class Bacilli; order Caryophanales; family Bacillaceae; genus Peribacillus; species Peribacillus suis. The sequence continues at coordinate 3,391,096 of NZ_CM182019.1, read as the reverse complement.
GCCAGGGGAATCTTATTTTTGTTATACGGGGGATGAATGTATGAAGAAGAACGAATCAAGTATGACTTCCTTAATATCAGCCTTTGGTCGGGCTTACCATAGTCAATACGACACACCCAAAATTTTTGATGATTTTATTGTAAAAGATTTAATTAGCCAAAAAGAATTTGCGGATATTCAAGAGAACATGATTAAAGGCATTCCATTCTTTAATGATAGCATAGCGAAGAAATTTCAAGATGATCCAGATGAAATTTTAAAATGGATTACACAAGTTCAACTTTCTCCAACTCCTTTAGCACGTGCTGCCTATTGCGAAAATGTAGTACTCCATGAAATCGTGCTGGGCGTTCAACAGTATGTCATCTTAGGAGCGGGATTAGATACCTTTTGTTTCCGACACCCGGAATTAAACGAAAGCATCGATATATTTGAAGTGGATTATCCAGCTACACAAGACTTTAAAAAGATCAGGCTAGAAAATGCAAATTATCCAATCCCGGATACCCTTCATTTTGTTCCAATGGATTTCACCCGACCATTTGCCATTCAAGATCTTATTGGAAAAGGTTTCATGCCTAACAAAAAAACCTTTCTTAGTCTTTTAGGTGTTTCATATTATTTAACAAAAGAAGAACATGCCAATTTGATTAATGAATGGTTTGCCAATCTACCTTCAGGGAGTTCGATCGTATTTGATTATGCAGATGACAACCTTTTTGAAGAAAAAGGGCTGTCCAATCGAGTGCAAAATATGGTTCAAATGGCATCAGCTAGTGGCGAGCCCATGAAATCATGTTTTACTTATGAAGAAATGGAGAAAATGTTAGAAAACTCAGGTTTACTCATTTATGAACATTTATCACCTGTTGCCATTCAAAATAAATTCTTTGGTGGTCGAACAGATTATTTGTCTGCATTCGAAACCATTCATTACATCCATGCTGTGAAAAAATAATATGTCGCAAGAACTAGAACCTCCCAATCTCTCTATGATGGGGGGTTCTAAGCATTTATATCTGATATTCCTTTGAACATTCCTTTTTTTGAATGTCATAATCTTCTGCGGTTCCTGATGGTATTTACTTTTACCCAAGGAAGTTTTGAATTTGATGGATGGTCAAAATCGTGGTAAACAAGCACCCGAAGGAAGTTAAGACTATGATTTTTCTATTGTTTTGCTTTTCTTCAGGTTTAATGAATTCATGAATTTGTACAATCCATAACGCCATAGTGACAAGGGCAAGAATTCCGATGGACAAAACACTCACCTCCTAAAGACTGTTCATACGTATGTTTATCTTTAGTCTAAAATTCATTTCACAGTGTGACCCAACTATTTGGTGACTAAAATTCCAATTAACGTGTATGTCTTTTAATTTAACATAAATATCCATTTGTTACTAAGCCTATTTAAATCAATCTTTTCTTTGAACCTAGCCTTAAAAATTGTTTAGCGAATTAAAAACTATTCATTTTCATTTGGATAAAGTTTACAATCGTTATAACGATGAATGGCAAGTGAATGGGGATGGGGGAATGATGATGAAACAAGTTTTCTACATAGGGGCAATACTAGGAACGGTGCTTTTAATGGGATGTAGTGCAAATGAGGAAACGAATCAGACAAAGAGTGAAGAGGCGCCTAAAGTATTAGCGGATGAACAGACTATAGAGGGTGCACCTTTATCCAATCCTCCAATTGATGTTGTGGAAACAACGGGTCCCCTTCAATTGACGCAGGAACAAAAGGAAGACTACCACAAGCAGTATGAGGAAATTGTCCATCAGGCGAATGAGACCAAAATAGGGCTCAATCTAGGCGTACCTTCGATTGAAGAGTTTGAACCCCAAGATTGGGCGGAGTCAGAAGACTATAAACAAAGGGTCCAAGAACATATAGATTCCTTCTTGGCAAGTGAACGGGAGGCATTAAGTAATCTACCTTCACAAACTACTGAAGCCGTCATGGGTTTGAATGGAGAATGGAAGAAAATAGCCCATCTTTATGTTAGCGATAAGATTTTTTCAGTAGAGGTTTCAGGTATGTTTGAGACACAATATAATGAAAATCGGGAAGGCCAAATGTTTTCAAAGGTAGATCAGATTACATCACATATAGCCAGTTCTTCTAATGGAGAATGGAAGCAAACCTTCTCGGAGGCCAAACTTGTGGATAATGGCCGTACATATAGCCTTTTGATTGAAGGGGTGTATACTTTACATCGTATAGCCACAAAGAAAGCCTTCACGATTGAATTCAGTTGCAATGAATTTGGTGCTATTCTTTGATCAAGCATTTTCTTACACGACACCAAGCTTATAAAAGAAGGGATCAACAGTCATGAGTATCGTACAGTTTTCGAAATTCGAGCAATACAAGGATCTGCTGTATAGCTTGCCGGCCTCGTATACAGTGGATATGATCAGAAACGAGCAATTTCTGCTGGATCGGGATGAGAAGAAAAACCTCGAAATCTATTATGCTCCTTTTGAATATGTGAATGAACGTGCCAAGGTCGTGATCGCCGGAATCACACCAGGATTACACCAGATGAAGAAATCCTTTTCAACCGTCATTGAAGTCAAGGATTACATAGAAAGTGAGGAAGAAATCCTCCACGTAGTAAAGAAACAATCCAGCTTTGAAGGGCCGATGCGAAAAAACCTCGTCAAGATGCTGGATGAGCTGGGTTTACATGAATACTTGGGGCTATCCTCCACGATCGAGCTTTTCGCCGAGGCCAATTCCTTGGTCCATACAGGATCCGTCCTGAACTATCCGGTGTTTTATAAGGGAAAAAACTACAGCGGGACGACGCCGGACATCTTAAAGACGGAGCTCCTAAGGAAACATATCATGGAAGGGTTTGCGACCGAAATCAGCAACATGGACCAGCCACTCATCATTCCGCTAGGCATCAACGTCTCAAAGGTCCTCACCTACTTGGCGGAACAGAATCACCTCGATGCTAGCAATCTGCTACTAGGATTCCCGCATCCTTCCGGGGGCAATGGACATAGGCATAGGCAATTCGCGGATAACAAAGAACAGATGAAAGAGATGATCCGGGATTACTTCTCGAATCATCCAATCCAGTGAAGCTGTAAGTTTGTGATTGTTCCGTGATCAATGGAATGAGAGATTCAAGGGCAGCCAGAGAATTTGTAGAATCACGATAAAAGCCACCTGAGGAGGGAGTCCCTTCAAACAGGCGGCTTTTATTGGTTTGCATTTTACACAGATACATTAAAAATGTGAGGAGTTCGATGTTGCGATGGCCCTACTAATTTTGGCTGCCGTGTCCAATAGTAATGGAAGAAATTCTTCTTGGAGAACTTCTTCACTGATTCTTCCAGCATGTGCGGAACAATTGATGGCGGCAATGACCTGTCCTTCAGAGTTTTTTATGGGAACAGCGATGGATCGGAGTCCTTCTTCGAATTGCTGATCAACCCCTCCCCAACCCATTTCACGGACCTGATCCAAGGTGCTCAGTAATTGCTGCTTGTCCGCAATCGTTTTTTCTGTAAACGACTGAAGCGTAATTTGATCCAACCGTTTCTCTAGTTCATCTTTCTGAAGATTAGCTAGAAGCACGTGTCCCATGGACGTCGCATAAGCAGGGAGGCGGGATCCGACATCCAGATTAATCGACATGATTCTTTTCGTAGGAACACGGGCAACATAGATGATTTCCGTGCCGTCCAAGACAGAAATGGAACTGGACTCACCTATTTGGGCAACAAATTCCCGCATGATGGGATAGGCCATATTCCAAATGTTCTTCGAAGAAATATAGGCATAGCCTAATGTCAGGGTTCGGGCGGTTAATGAAAAGGATCCATTTTTCGATTCTGCAAACCCTAGGTGAACCAAAGTAAGTAAGATTCTGCGTACAGTCGGTCTGCTTAAACCGGTTATTTTCGCCGCTTCACTTATGGTCAGTGTCGGAGTTTCCTGTGAAAATGCCTGAATAACAAGCAGCCCACGTTCTAGGGATTGGATATAGTCGCCACTTTTTATATTTTCTGAATATTCAGTTGACATAAATGATACCCCCTGTGTAAAATAAAGTTGTACGAATAGAAAATTTATGTACGGTTATCGTACAATTTGTTCATTCATTTTGCAAGTCCTCCAAGAAAAGATTACCTATACGATTCACTTGCAAATGTATGCGGTTACAAAGTGTAAATATAGTTGGCCATTTAAAATCTGAGGGGGAAACAATGATGTCAGAAACAATTGTACAAAATAAGCGTGTATTAGAAGCGTATGAAAGCTTTGCTAAGCATTTGAAGAATTTTTTAGATGAACAACAATTTAATCATGAAGAGTATACGAATTTCGTGAATTGGGCAGATCGTCTGGGGAAAAGTGGAGAAATCCCGCTATTCCTGGATGTCTTCATCGAGACCTATGTATTGGAAGCTAAATATAAGGGGTTGCCTGGTACAGAGCCTTCCCTTCTTGGACCTTACTTTGTGGAAGGGTCTCCGTTACTTGAAAAGCAACCGTTCATTATACCGGAAAGACCGGATGAAGCCGGAGATAAGTTAGTGTTTTATGGAAATGCAAGTTCCGTTAACGGTCAACCATTGGCCAATACAAAAGTGGAGTGGTGGCAGGATGACAGCGACGGCCTATACTCGAACTTTGATTCAAAAGCACCTGACTTTAACTTAAGAGGTCATTTCTTTACGGACGAGAACGGAGACTTCGAGGTGCATGCGAGAGTTCCTATTCCTTACCAAATCCCTACGAGTGGTCCAACAGGTGAATTTGTAAGAGCGGCTGGGTACCATGCATACCGTCCTGCCCACATCCATATGAAACTCGAGCATGAAGGCCATGAAACACTGATCACTCAAGTCTTTTTTGAAGGGGATGAGTGGTTAGAAACGGATGTAGCCAAAGGCGTTCGAACTTCCTTGTTAACGAAACTTGAACAAGTGGGGGACCATAAAGAGGCATCCTTGAATTTTGTATTGAGAACCCTCTAATACTTGATGAATCGAATTCCTAGGCTGTCGAGAGCATTTCGGCAGCCTTTATTTCATAACACTAAAGATTTCTTCCATACGTATAACGGATAAAGGTGAGGTGCCAATACATGAACTCTTATAAAAAAATGATCAACGGGAACGAGATCCAAGTGGTGGATTACCCGGGGGAAAAAGGTCCGATTATCGCGATTCATGGACTAACAGGTACACATAAAAACATGTACCATTACGCGGATGCCTATAAAGGGGAATACAGATTCATTTCGGTCGACCTGCGGGGACGGGGAAATAGTGCGGATACAGATCCCGAGCCTTCCATCTTTCGTCATGCCGAAGACATCTTGGCATTAATAGAAGAAATGAATATCGAAAACCCTATCCTCTTGGGTCACTCCATGGGAGCCTTTATATCGGCCACTGTGGCCAGTAAATTAAATACAGTAAAAGCGGTCATTTTGCTGGATGGCGCTGCTACAATGTCCGAACACCAGAGAAGGATCGTTCAGCCTTCTTTGGGACGATTGAGTAAAGAATACGAATCTCAAGAACATTATGTCGAAGAAATCAAAAGGATTTACGGAAACCTAGGAATCACGTGGACAGAAACACTGGAGGATGCCGTCGAGTATGAAGTGGCTCCTGTAGCTGACCATTGGGAGAATAAATCAACCGAATCAAGAATCCTCGCTGACTTTGAAAGCTTTTATACCTTTAGTCCAAAAGAGATTTGCTCACAGATTCAATGCCCCGTATTGCTTGTGTATGCTGAGGGCGACATCGGGTCCATGCCCCCGTTATTCCTCCTGTCCGACTATGAGGAAACGCAGAAGTATACGGAACGAATCGAAACGGTCGTTTCGGACTGCAATCACTACACCATGGTCTTTGAAAAACGTGATGACATCAATCAAGATATTCAATCCTTTTTGAAGAGGGTCGAACAAACACCTTTTACATTTTTGAAGCAGTAAAGAAGTGAGGAGACCTACATCCTGAAAACCATCAAACTATAAAAATGGCAATCTACATAAGAAGGGAGAATGATGAATGAGTAAAGGGTTGGATTATTTTAAGGAAGTTTATGATGTAGTGCCGGGCTGGGTGCAAAAGATGCATGATTACAGTCCAGTTGTCTTGGACCACTATACGGGGTTGCGCGGTGAAATTATGCAGGATGGCGCGTTATCACGTAAAGAGAAGGATGTACTCGTGGCCAGCATGAACGCAGCAAGACTATATCCACGTAGCATGGTGTATCACACCAAGGGCGCCATGGATTATGGTTCAACGATTCCGGAACTAGTCGAATACTTACTAGTTTCCTATTTATATAAGGGGCTTCCGTCACTTAAAGTGTCGCTTGAGTCTTTTGCATATGCCCTGGAATTATCGGGTACACCAGTTGAACAGCCAGCAAATGATCCTGAAACGATTGAAGACGTGATTTCTACGATGATTGCCTGGATGGGAGAGCTGGATACACGTTTTTTAGTAGATACATGGAACGTCATTCAAACGAATGAAGCCGAGAGGATCGAGGAGAAAATCCTTAGTGAGGGAACCGTGTCTTCTAGATTGAAATACCTGAACATGGTGGGCAATTACATTACCGAATTGAGGGGTGAGGAGGCCATTGCCTGGATAGAAAGAGCGAGACAGGCCGGAGCTTCAGAGGCGGATCTAGCTGATGTGGGATACATATGCATTCTGACGGCCGGCATTCCAGCCTGGTTTGAAATCAGCGATTCCCTGAAACGGGCAAGGGAGGGACAGGCATGACGAAAGTGACACAAGATCTGCAAGAAGCCTTATCATGCGTGAAAAGTGGTCAAACGATTTTGGTGGGCGGCTTTGGATTAGTGGGTGCACCACTTACGCTAATTGAAGGATTGACTAAAAAAGACGTGAAGGATTTGACGATTGTCAGTAATAATCTCGGGGAAGCAGGTAAGGGTTTGGGAATCCTGCTCAACCAAAACAAAATCAAAAAGGGGATTGGCTCTTATTTTACAAGCAACCGTGATGTGGGTGCCAAATATCAAAGAGGGGAAATTGAACTGGAAATTCTGCCGCAAGGGACATTGGCAGAATCCTTGCGTGCGGGTGGGGCGGGCCTCGGCGGGTATTACACCACCACAGGCGTCGGCACCGAGCTTGCAATCGGAAAAGAAGAGCGCAATATTGATGGCGTGAATTATATTCTGGAAAAAGCGATCCGCGCGGATGTTGCCATTATCAGGGCGCATAAAGCCGATACCCTAGGGAATCTCGTTTACTACAAAACGGCTCGTAATTTCAACCCATTGATGGCAACCGCTGCGAAAAGGGTCATCGTAGAAGTGGATGAGATCGTCGAATCTGGTGAATTGGATCCAGAGGAAATCGTCACACCCCATCTTTATATCGATACCATTATCCAAGCACAGCAAATCTTGACAAAGGTAGGGGTAGTGAGCAAATGAATAAACAAATGAGCAAACATGAGGTGCAGCATCTGATTGCGAAGCGTGTGGCCAAGGAATTGCACGGTCCTTGTACCGTCAATTTAGGAATCGGCATCCCCACACTAGTAGCCGAATATCTCGAGGATGAGAACGTATTCCTGCACACCGAGAATGGCATGTTGGGTGTAACGGATGTTGAAGAGGAAGATATCGATCCGAACCTTGTCAATGCAGGCAAACTACCAGTCGGTGAAGCGGTGGGGACCTCCTTCTTCGATAGTTCCGATTCATTCGCGATGATCCGCGGCGGTCATGTCGATGTGGCGATACTTGGTGCCTTACAGGTTGCACAATCAGGAATCATTGCGAATTGGGCAGTTCCAGGTAAGAATATCTTGGGGGTAGGCGGTGCCATGGATCTATTGGTCGGTGCGAAAAAAGTCATTATAACGATGAGCCACACTTCGAAAGACGGCCAAAGCAAAATTCTGAAAGCATGCACCTACCCGATAACATCGACCAGAAGCGTGGATATGATCGTGACAGAGTTGGCGGTATTCGAAGTGGTCGATCAACAATTGAAGCTGGTTGAACTGATGCCAGGTGTGACGCTTGCAGAAGTGAAGGAAAAAACAGAAGCCGATTTTATTGTGTAAAAAGGTGAGAGTGAGGTAACTATGAAAATACGTTCAGTAGATATATATATACTAGATTTACCGACGATCCGTCCGCATCAATTGGCGATGCATACCATTGTTGAACAGACCCTTGTTGTGGCCTGCCTAACGGACGAAGCGGGAAATGAAGGATGGTCGGAAGTCGCGACGATAGGCGGTGCTTCATACGGGGAATCCACTCCGGAAGCCATAAAGGTCAATATTGACCGATATATATCCCCTTTGATCATCGGTAAGGAACCCGTACACTTTGACAAAATCATGTATGACATCTCGAAACACGTAAGAGGCAACTACTTTGCCAAATCCTTGATAGAGACGGCGATGGTCGATTTAACGGCTAGAAGTAAAGAGGTGCCTGCCTTTGAGTTATTTGGCGGCCAGATTCATAAATCGCTTCCAGTCGCCTGGACTTTGGCGAGCGGTGATACGGATAGAGATATTGAAGAAGCGAAGGAACTCTTACACCAGAAACGTCATAATATCTTCAAATTGAAAATCGGTAAAGGCGATCCGAGTAAAAACGTTGAACATGTATTGGAGATTAAAAAAGCTGTTGGGGACGAAGCGCGCCTTACTGTAGATGTGAATCAGGCGTGGGATGAAGATACGGCGAATGCCTGCATTGCACGCTTAGAAGACGGTGGCGTCTCCATGATTGAACAGCCACTCCCAACATGGAACAACGAAGGAATGGCACGCCTAACGAGCAGATTCAAGGTGCCAATCATGGCGGATGAATCGGCGAACTCCATACAAGATTGCTTCCAAATCGCGAAACACAGAGCAGGTAATTCCATCGCCCTGAAAGTGTGCAAAGCGGGCGGAATGACTCAAACGAAAAAAGTGGCAGCCATTGCCGAAGCGGCTGGAATCGGCTTATACGGGGGGACGATGATCGAATCCAGCTTAGGGACGGCCATCTGTGCACAATTATATTCAACGATACCGGAAATGAAATTCGGCACGGAATTATTTGGCCCATTATTGTTCAAAGATACGATCACGGTGAATGACATCCATTATGAAAACTTTGAAATCATCATTCCAGATGGAGTTGGATTCGGGGTGGAAATCGATAAAGAGAAAGTACAGCACTATTCGAGAGAAATTTGATAGATAAATGTGACTTTGACTGAGGCCCACCTTGATGAAGGGGGGCCTTATTTTTGACTAAACGATTCATAGTTGTAGGAAAATGCGGATGTATAGATGGATGGTCATATTTTTAGAGGGGCTATTGCTTTTGAATAAAGGGAAAACTGGCAACCATGGAGAAAGTAAAACAGGACGTATCGATGTCGACGCGTTACGGTAAACGAAAACTCGCAGAGAAAGGGATCCTTCCTATGAAGAAACTTTGGTATGGCGGCACAATTTACACAATGGAGAAAGAACATGAAACGGTAGAAGCCGTCCTTGTCGAGGGTGACAGCATACTCGCTACGGGACCATTCGATGAACTGAGCGTCCAGGCAGATGAGCGAATGGACTTGAAAGGGGCTACCATGTATCCGGGGTTCGTTGACAGCCATCTTCATATGCTCTTCCAAGGCGAAAAGTTAATTCGTCTTGATTTAACAAAAGCCCGATCTGCAACCGAGATGCTGGAGATGGTGAGCGAGGCAGCGAAGACAGCCCCAATTGATAGCTGGTTGTATGGGGAAGGCTGGAACGAAAATAACTTCGCTGACCAGCGCATTCCAACGATCGGGGAACTGGATGCGATTCGAAAAGAACCGATCCTGTTGACGCGGGTTTGCCATCACGTCGTGTTGGGCAACTCAGCGGCCCTTGCAGCAGGCGGCATCACATCAGACAGCCAACCTCCAGCAGGCGGAGAAATCGGGAGAGATGCGGATGGCAGGTTGAATGGCCTGTTGTTCGACCAAGCGATGAACCCTGTTACAGAAGCTGTGCCAAAAGAAGGGGAAGCGTACATCGATTCATTGACGAAAACACTGAACCTTACTGTGGATAACATGCTTTCTTATGGCCTGACGGGTGGGCATACAGAGGAAATGAACTATTTCGGTGACTTCCGAAACCCACTCACGGCGTTTCACCGCGTCGTCGGCAAGAAGAAGCATTTCCGCGTGAATATATTACGACATAACGCCGTATTCGAAAAAATGATCGAAGCCAACGCAGAGTTCGACGAGCCCTATGTAGAACCGGGCGCGATGAAGATCTTTGCCGACGGGGCCCTTGGCGGTTCGACGGCGGCCCTATCCGAACAATATGCCGATCAACCGGACAACAAAGGGCTCTTCATCCAAACCGATGAAGAGTTGGAGACGTTGGTGAAATTGGCACGCAAGCATAACGAAGTCGTGGCCGTCCATATGATTGGGGACGCGGCGACGGAACAAGTTCTTCGGGTTATTGAAAAATACCCGGCACCAAGTGGCAAGCGGGACCGCTTCATCCACTGCTGTATCTTGCGAGAGGACCTAGTCGAAAGAATGGCCAACCTACCGCTTGTCGTGGACATCCAACCGGCATTCGTCCCATCCGACTTCCCGTGGGTCATCGATCGCCTCGGGGAAGAACGTCTTTCCTTAGCCTATCCATGGAAAACATTGATGGACCGGGGCATCATGTGTGCAGCGGGAACGGATGCACCAGTAGAGGACATCGATCCGCTCGTAACCATCTATGCAGCAGTCGAACGGAAAAAACCAGGCGCCAAGCATGAAGGCTATATACCGGAACAAAAACTATCCCGTTTCGAAGCCATTCAACTGTACACGATCGGAAGTAGCCAGGCCATCAACAAAGAGCATGAGCGTGGCTACATCAAACCAGGCTACGTCGCGGACTTCACGATATTCGACCGGGACCTATTCGATGGCACGACAGACGAGATGCTGACAGCCAAAGCGTTGAAAACGGTCGTGGCGGGAAGGGTCGTATTCGAAAGAGGAAAATGAGACAAGAGGGAGATGCTTCGGTTATGGAGCATCTCCTTTTTACAAGATTACGAGCGATTTTTATAATAGAATCTGGTAAAATCAGGTGTTGGTTTGATTGTCTTATTGAACTAACGCCCCTGTCTGTTTGGTGTAATTATTCACAAACTCTATTAACTTCCCTGAATTTTTTAAACTCATTTATTTATTGAGTTCATTAACTGGAAGAAGTATTCAGGTTTGTGAGTCTTATTTAGGTTATACCATGAATGTAATGTATCTGGTGCAAATACATCTAATTTTTTCAGTACTTCCATCGCAAATTCCAAAGGAGCTACTCCTGATGCAGTAACCAAATTTTCACTAGCTACCACAGACTCCATCTCATGAAAATTTTCTCCTTTATAATTAGGACAGACCATTTTAATATAATCTAAGCTATTGCTTGTATGCTTTCTAGAATCTAGATATCCCATATTCGCTAGTCCCTCAGTTGCACCACAAATTGCAGCAACAGTAGTGCCAAGCTTTAAAGCCTCGCCAATTTTTTTCAAGATAGGTTGATGAATAGCTTCTCCCCAAGTATTCCCTCCAGGTAGAACTACAAGATCTTTACTGTCTAGAGTACATTCATCAAGGGAAATATCTGGTTTTATACTCAGTCCTCCCATCGTAGTAATAATTTCTTTATTAGCTCCTACTGTAATTACTTTTAAAGGTGCTAAATCCTTTTTGAAATATTTTCCTGAGTTTAGTTCAGCAATTAAATATCCATATTCCCAGTCTGACATTGTATTAAATACATAAAGATAAACCTTTTTTATTTTCATCCAATAACACTCCAATCACAATTTACATAGTTATTAGCAGTTTCAAGGTCTTCAGTATAAATTTCATGACATTCTATTCTTTTCATATCAAAAGCTACCTCCTCAAAATAAAGAACGTATGTTCCTGATAATAAAAATATATACCATAATTAACCAATAGTCCAGATGATTATTTACTTATTTGAGGCCGATACTATCACACATAAAATTAGTTAAGCCTAATTTCTTCTTGAACTAGCCTGCCCCGTTAGTAGGAATAACCTTTATACAATACACTTAGATAATCTAAGTTATTGATTTTGACAAACTCAATCAAATTCTTACGTGAGGTATAAAAAATAGCCATTCCTATATTGGAACGACTGTATGACTGATTCCGCTAAATCCCCGTTACTTGAATAACTTATACCAGTATAAAGTGGTTTCAATATCAGGGTTATAGGACTGCTTGAGTGTGTCAACTCCACCTAGCATGAATCCTTGTTTCACATAAAATCTGCAGGCACCAAGATTATCATCTTGGGTTTCCAAGGACATGCCTATCAGGTTTCTTTGTTTGGCCCACTCTTCAGCCTGATGTAAGAGCAACGTTCCGACGCCACTGCCTCTATACTCTTTCTTAGTCGCAATGTTTTCAATATAACAGAAGTGATTCCAATCCTGAATGATTCTAATTTGCCCTATGCACGTATCATTCAGATAAGCTAAAAACAAAGCTTTATCCTCTTGGTCTATATAGTGGCTCCAATCCAGTTCGTCATCTGGAAAACGTGTTTCTCTAGGTTTATCAAAAAGAGCCTCTTCATAAGACCACTTTCCTGATTGTAAACGGGGGACAACCCTACCAAATAACGTAAAATAATCATTTGTCAGATTGATATCCTTTATTAAGTCATTATTTAATGGAGAAATAATGAGTTTATCTTCACTACCCATATCAAACACTTCCTTTTATGGTTTTTGAAAATATTTTATTTAAGGATCATTAAACCCTATCTTATTCAACATCACGGCCCGTTAGCTGAATAACCTCTCTTTATAAAATACCATAAAAAGTAAATGATTCCTTGTTGAAATTAAAAGCAACAATCTTTACGAAAAAGAATAAAAAAAACGCCCTTTTTAGTAAATGAAGTTACCACACACCATTAAGGAGGAAGCTACCGTCCCTCAAAAACGAAATCCCACACCCACTTGTATCCCCTATGATAACTAACAAACAACTGTGTTTTTTGATATGCAGGATCTCATTCCTACTCACCACGTGGTGCGTGTGATTGAGCAAATAATTGAATCAGTATAAGCTACCCTTTTTTCGAGCACGATAATGGTGGTGCCAATTTATGTAGCATTGAAAGGAAGAAACTATGCGCCGAGCATGATGGCTACATACCCGAACAAACCTATCCTGTTTCTAAGCCATTCAACTGTATATGATCGGCAGTAGCTAGGCCATCAACAAAGAGCATGAACGTGAGCAATAACCTGCGGGAAAAGCAATCATATGACCTAATAAAGTAATGCTTAGAATATTACAAGCTTTTACTAAAAGATTTGTCACTTTAATATCATCAGTGCTTGGCTGAGTTACTCCAGAATGGTGATTATGAGAGCAACTATAATTGGAGTAGCATTACTAAGCATTTCAGGTTTCAATACTTCACGTGGATGAATGATACAAGCATTTAAACTTCCGATGTGGAAAGTTTGAATACAGTTTTAATCAATAATAGATATTTCCAAAAATAGGATGTTTATATTTCATTAAAATGGTAATGATAGGCTATATTCTTATGAAATCTAGAATATAGCTTCTTATTAATTCGCTATGGAATAGAGACCAATTTATAAATAATGATATACTAATAAAATAGAAAGAAGTATTGGCTTTTAGTAAAAAATAACCTGTATTATAATGCTAATTCTATATTTGAAAATATGAAATTAATTTAATTTAAAAAGTGGGGAAGTAACATGGATAACTTAAACTCAAAGCTATTTAGTGCTGCAGACAATTTACGAAGTAAGATGGATGCATCAGAATATAAAAACTATTTATTGGGATTGATTTTTTACAAGTATTTATCTGATAAGTTGCTAGTAAAAGTAGTGGAAGTAGCGGATGAATCTTTAGAAGAATACGATACACAAGATAAACAGGTTCAATTGTATAGAGATTTATTAGCAGATGAAGATATAAGAAATGACTTAATTGAAACGTTAATTGATACATTAGGATATGATATTCAACCAGACTTTTTATTCAATGTACTAACAAATCAAGCTAAGCAAAATATATTTCAATTGAATGATTTGAATAAAGCTTTTATTGACTTATCGACAAAATATGATCAATTCAATGGGCTATTTGATGATGTAGATTTACAATCAAAAAAATTAGGGTCAGATGATCAACAACGAAACATTACAATTACAGAAGTATTGAAAAAATTAAATGATGTTGATGTACTTGCACATAATGGCGATGTCATTGGGGATGCCTATGAATTCTTAATTAGCCAATTTGCCTCTGAAGCAGGAAAAAAAGCAGGAGAATTTTATACACCTCATGCAGTATCTGACATGATGGCGCGTATAGCTGTAATTGGACAAGAAGATAAAAAATTGTTTAGTGTATTTGATCCAACAATGGGGTCAGGTTCTTTAATGCTGAATATTCGAAACTATATTAATCACCCTGATAGCGTAAAATATCATGGACAAGAACTCAATACGACAACTTACAATTTAGCGAAAATGAACTTGATTTTACATGGTGTAGATAAAGAAGATATGCGTCTACGTAATGGGGATACATTGAATAAAGACTGGCCGACAAGTGAGCCATATACTTTTGATTCAGTATTGATGAATCCACCGTACTCTGCAAAATGGTCTTCAGACGATAAATTTTTAGATGATTCTCGTTTCAATCGTTATGGAAAATTAGCGCCAAAATCAAAAGCAGACTTTGCTTTTCTTTTACATGGTTTCTATCATTTAAAAGATTCTGGTACGATGGCCATTGTTTTACCCCATGGTGTACTATTCCGCGGTGCAGCGGAGGGTGTAATACGTAAGAAATTATTAGAAGATGGTAGTATTGATGCGATTATCGGTATGCCCGCAAACTTATTCTTTGGTACATCCATTCCAACAACAGTCATTATCTTAAAGAAAAACCGTACGACGCGTGATGTTTTATTAATTGATGCAAGTAATGAATTCAAAAAAGGAAAAAACCAAAATGAATTAACAAAAGAAAACATCGATAAGATTGTCGAAACGTATAAAGTAAGAGAAGATGTTGAAAAATACGCCCATGTTGCTACATTTGATGAAATTAAAGAAAATGAATTCAACTTAAATATTCCTAGATATGTAGACACTTTTGAAGAAGAAGTGCCTGTGGATATGGCTGCAATTGGATCAACAATCCAAAACATTCGAAAAGAAAAAGCAGAAATACAATCTAGCTTATTCGATATGATTTCTTCATTTCAATATGAAAAAGAAAATGAAGAGTGGATTAAAGGTGCATTAGAGGTGTTTAAGCATGGAGAATAAGCAGACACCGGAAGTACGCTTCCCAAGGAATGTAGGAGAATGGAAGCGTATTAAATTGGATACAATAGTGGATAGAGTAAGATCCTATTCCTTATCTCGTGAAGTGGAGACATTTGAAAATACTGGATACAAATATATTCATTATGGTGATATTCATACAAAAGTTGCAGATAAAATAGATGATTCTAGTAATTTACCAAATATAAAAGCTGGGGATTACGATCTGCTAAACAAGGGAGATTTAGTATTAGCTGATGCTTCAGAAGATTATCAAGGTATTGCTACTCCTGCAGTAATCACAATAGATGTACCATACAAGCTAGTTTCTGGGCTCCATACAATAGCTTTGAGACCCAAATATGTAGATTCTTTATTTCTTTACTACTTGATTAATTCACCTATTTTTAGGAAGTATGGTTACAAGATAGGTACAGGAATGAAGGTGTTTGGAATTAGCGTTACGAACCTTCTAAAATTCGAAAGTATGTTCCCTCAATTACAAGAACAAACCCAAATTGGAAAATTTTTCAAATGTCTAGACGACACGATAGATCTTCATCAGCAAGAACTCAACACTCTTAAACAAACAAAACAAGGATTCTTGCAAAAAATGTTTCCGAAAGAAGGAGAGTCTGTACCGGAAGTTCGTTTCCCAGAGTTTAGTGGGGAGTGGGGAAATTATAAGGTTGGAGATATTTTTAAAGTTACACGTGGTCAAGTGCTTGCTGCAACTGAAACAAGCGAAATCAAAACGAATGCAATGCCATATCCAGTTTATTCATCACAAACTAAAAATAACGGATTAATGGGATATTTTAAAGACTATCTATTTGAAACGGCAATTACATGGACAACTGATGGAGCAAATGCAGGAACCGTAAATTATCGTTCCGGAAAGTTTTATAGTACAAACGTCAATGGTGTTTTACTTTCAGATAAGGGTTATGTTAATAAAGCGGTTGCAGAAGCTTTAAATCTTGTTGCTTGGAAATATGTTTCGAGAGTCGGCAACCCTAAACTGATGAACAACGTTATGAGTGATATTGTGATTTCATTACCAGTGAATATTGAAGAGCAAAATAAAATAAGTAAATTCTTTAAACAATTCGACAATACAATCACACTTCATGAACGTGAACTGAATGCTTTAAAAGAAACAAAAAAAGCATTCTTACAAAAGATGTTTATTTAACTTAATGAGAAAGGGTGATTAAAATCAAACATAACGATGAAGAGGAAGTAGAACGTCGTTTGATTGAAGTTTTGGGAGAAGGGCATAATCAATGGAATTATCGCCCTGACTTAAAATCAGAAAAAGCATTATGGAATAACTTACGTCAAAAGATATCGCAAAATAATTTATCCGAAATTGGAGAGTACCCCATTACAGATAATGAATTCGATAAGATAAAAACAGAGTTATTATTAAGAACACAAACACCTTTTGATGCCGCAAAGTGGCTCAAAGGGGAGAATGGTATTTCACGTATTACAATCGAGCGTGAAGATAGTTCGCTTAATTCTTTATCATTAGTTTTGTATTCGAATCAAGATATTGGTGGAGGGATTTCCACTTATGAAGTCGTGCACCAAATTGCAAAACAAAAAACAACGTTAGAAGATCGTGATCGTAGATTTGATGTGACACTATTAATTAATGGATTACCAATTGTTCAAATTGAATTGAAACAAGCGACTGCTAAAGATGGTGTTTATCAAGCATTCAATCAGGTGAAGAAATACGCAGAAGAAGGGATGTTTAGAAACAATATCTTTTCTACCCTTCAGCTCTTTGTCATTTCAAATGAAAAAACAACACGCTACTTTGCAAATGCGATGCCGAAAGATATGCATAAAAAGTTCATCTTTAGCTGGCGTACAACGAATAATCGAAAAGTAGATAATCTCTATGAATTTGTTAAACAAGTATTAAATATTCCAGATGCACATCGCTTAATCGCCAATTATACAATTGTTAGTGAAGATCAAGATAATAAAGTGTTAATGGTATTGCATCCTTATCAAATTCATGCGATTGAAGCATTATTTACATCCGCTATTAAACATCAATCAGGCTATGTATGGCATGCGACAGGTTCAGGGAAAACGTTGACAAGTTTTGTTTCGACGAAATTGTTAGCACGTAAACCAGGTGTAGACCGGACCATTATGCTGATTGACCGGAAAGATTTAGATAATCAAACGACCAGTGAATTCACGAAATTCGCCTCTGAATTTAATACAGGTATTTCTTCTGGTAATGCAAAATCAAATAGCTTGATTGTCGGTACAGGTAGTTCAAGAGAATTAAGTAAGACATTATTAGCTGATGCCAATTCCAATACAGTCATTGTTACAACACGTCAAAAATTAGAAGCAGCGTTACGGTATGCTAAGAAGCAAGAAGAACAACAAGGAACAAATCGTTACCAAAAGTTAATGGGGCAACATATTGTATTCGTTGTAGATGAATGCCACCGTGCATTAAGTGCAGAAGGTATGGAGGCTATTAAAGAATTCTTCCCTAATTCCACTTGGTTTGGGTTTACAGGAACACCAATATTTGAAGAAAATAAAAAACAAGCTAAAGGAAGATTAGCTCGTACTACACATGACCAATATGGTGAAGTATTACACACCTATACAATTAAAAATGCTTTGGATGATGGAGCGGTATTAGGTTTTCAAGTGGAACATGAAAATACGATTGAACCCACTTCGCTAGATAATTATATTTTTAACCAACTATGTCCAAAAGATGATGAAATGGATGCGAATAGCTATATTGATTTGCGTAATGAAACGAACGATCAAATCGATCAAATGGACGGATTAGTAAAAGAAGAGTATTTGGAAACATCTATTTTTGAATCCGATGAGCATATTCAAAAAGTATTGCATAAAATTTTCCGTCCTGATAATGCGTATGTAAAATTTGATTTTAAAAATGGTCGACCACAGAAGGCAGCGATATTAACAACAAGTTCAATTAGTATGGCGAAACGTTATTATCATGCGATTAAGGAAATGACAAAAGATCCAGAGTGGTTAACAAATGAATTTGCAGGTCAACCAATTCGAAATGGACGAACAATTACAGATCCAGATTTCCCTCGAATCGCGATTACGTACTCACTACAAGAAAATGAAGAATATTCAAAAAAAAACCAAAGTGAAATGAAAGAAATTATTAAGAATTACAATGATTATTATCATACTGCCTGGTCAATTGAAGATATTGAACGATACAATGGCGATATTAACAATCGTTTAGCTCGTAAAAAAGCCGAGTTCAAAGAGTTTGGTAAGCAAGTAGATTTGGTTATAGTAGTCGACCGCCTATTAACAGGTTTCGATGCGCCGACGATCCAAACATTATTTGTCGATCGTAATTTAAGTTACGCAAATTTGATTCAAGCTTTCTCAAGAACGAATCGTACGTATCCAGGAAAAACAAAAGGTTTGATTGTTACATTTAGAAAGCCATTCTTAATGGAACAAAATGTGGCAGATGCGACAAAATTGTATTCTCATGAACAAGAAGAAACCAATCTAGTGTATCCGACATATGATGAATCGAAAAAACGTTTTAAAAAAGCACATAAAGAATTAACGAAGGTAGTTTCAGATCGAACTGAAATTGATGAACATTCTTCTCTTGAAACAAAAGTGGACTTTGTGAAAGCTTTCCAAGAATTAAGCAATTCATTTGAAGCTTTAGTGACATATGATGATTATAATGATGATATAGAGAATTCTAAGGCACTGTATAAGCAAGTAGGAGATTTAGAAGGATATATTGGCGTATATAATACCATTAAAGGCTCATTAGTAGAAGAAAAAATGACAGGTGAAATGCCGCCGGATTTTTCAAGTATTGAGTTTTACGGAGAAAATATAGGTAATATTTATGATATTGATTCAGCATATATCGATCAATTATTAGGAACATACTCAGCAAACAATCAGGGGATTCGTGATGAAATTGAAAATGCGCTTCAAAAATTAAAAAAATCAGAAGTTGTTAAAGAGATATATCGTAATATTTTGAGCGCTATTGATAATAAAGAAGTTGATTCAGATGATGATATTTTTGTAGTAAAACGTAGCTTCTTTACTACAGCACGGAACCATGTGATAACTGAATTTGCAAATACTTGGTTTGTAGATGAGGGAGCACTTCATACATCTGCAATGCAATATGTAATAGGTGCTGATCCTATCCCTAACATCGGAGGAATCATAGACAGTAAACGCTTTGATCTGTATAAAATTGCACACCTAGATGCAAAACCTCTAAAATACGGGCCTGAAATGAAACGCCAATGGAGAACAACACTTGATGAATTCGTTGTACCGTTGGATGAGGAGTTGCGTTAAATGGATACTTTAAATCAAATTGAAGAATTTATTGTGAGCGAAGAATTTATTATAGATAAAGAAGTAAATAGTAATTCAAAAAATATAGTAGTTATTGGAAATGGTTTTGATATGAGCTTGGGGCTCAAGAGTTCATACCAAAATTTTATTGAATACATTAAACATAAAAAAAAATTCGATAAAGATTATGATTTGTATAATTATAATCGACTTTTTCTAAGGAAATTTGAAAATTTCCAATTGAATTGGTCTGACTTTGAAAGTTTATATGAGGAAAATGTAAAAAAAATAAATAATAGATCTCAAAAAAGTGAAGAAGCGCAAGATATTTTGGATATTACGTCTATAAATAATGCTATTAAAAGACTAGAAGAGGATTTTACCGAATACCTTTTAGAAGAATATCCCAAGTGGATTGAGCAGAGGACTACCCCACTTGGAAACTCTGGATTCAATAAATTTACAGAAGATATAAATCCTTTTATAGAAAAACTAATTAGGGATGAAAATACATATTTCATCAATTTTAATTATACAAATACGTTGGAAAATCTGTGTGAAAGTATACTCTATGATTTAGAGTCGGTAAAAAAGTCTAGTGAAAAACTGAAAAAAGCACAGGATAGAATTTTTCATATACATGGAAGCTTGAAAGAAGAAAATATTTTATTTGGAGGCGGTTTTACAGATAGTGAAGATATTAATAAACTTCATTATTCACAGTCTTTGATAAATGACAAATTATTTAGAATTAAAGAAAATGAATTATTAAATACTACAAGAAAACAAATAATGTCTATTGTTAACTCAGGTAGTAAACATTCTAAAAATAATTTGTTTATTATAGGACATTCTCTCCAAGGTAGTGATTTTTTATTCTTATCGAAACTAATAAAAGCCGTAAATAAAGTATATATTTTTTATTACGAAGACGATTATATATTTAAAATGGAAGAAATTTTAAGAAAACTTGGTTCCGATATAGCTGAAAAAATCGTATTAATTCCTTTTTTAGAAGTACTATTACAAAAAAACAAATTGATCATATCTAATTATGAAGAATATCAAAGAGTAGCTTCGTGTTTTTTTAGTAAATTTCCAAAAGAAGATATATTATCCAAACTAGCATTAACTATAGACCATTTTAGCTTCCGTCATATGAACGAGCTAAGAATAACATCTGATAATGTCGATAAGATCATTCAGATTGTGCAGGGTTTAGTAATTAATAAAAATATTCAAGGAATCTCTCGAATTTATTTTGAAGAATTACTTGGTATTGAAGAATTTTATAAGCTTAGCAAGTCAGAGGATTTTCTAATGGTATTAAAATCAGTGGAAAAAATCAGTTTTTATAATACGGAAATAGACAGTGATTTTTTTATACAGCTTTTAGAAAGCGGAAGTAAACTAGCTTATATTAGTATGGAACAATGTACATTAGTAAATGGGGACAATAAGGCAGATATATCTGAATGCGAATCATTGAAAAGATTAGAAATAATTGATTGCTCTTTTACATCTGATATAAGAAATAAACGACAAAGTGTGTTCTATATTACATCCAGTAAACCAAACAATATAGAAAAATTAATTATATTAAAAAATAGCAATATTGTACTCGAACGTGATGTTTTTGAAAAATCAAATAATTTAATAGAGCTTAATATTTCAATAACAAATGAGGAAAGTGTCTATTCGGAAGTTGTTCATTTGAAAAACTTAGAGATTTTACAAATGGATTATACTTCTGGAAAAGTACCTTCTTTAACAGTAGGAAATAATATTAGGGAAGTGAATTTATTAGGTTATCCAGGTGAATATGTTAAGCTATCATCTTTTTTTAAGAATAATAATACATCTGTCGGTTTTCCTAATCTTAAGCTATTTCATTTGAAAATTCCAGATCAAATGAATTCATGTCAGGATATTATCATTGATGTTATTTTAGATGTGTTTTCAAATAATACAAAATTCATTGTAGATAAAGATATAAAATGGATTAAAGAATATTATTTGGAACAGAACGAGCAGCATATTAAAATTTTTAATAAATTCGAAGAATCAGTTGATAATAGTATTTTACGTGAATTTGAAAATTTGTCTTTAGAACTATCAAGATTAAAAAAGTATTCAGTTTTAGATGAGTTTTTTGAAGAAATAAATAAAAAACTAAATGAAGAAATTCAAAGTATCAATCAAATTAGGACTGAAGTCGGAAATGAAAATACTGTTGATGAAAAGACTCAAGATGATTCGCAAAAAAGCACTGCTAATAAAACATGGACTCTAATTGATGATTTATTATATGCTCATGCAACTGGGAATAAGTCAGCATCTATAGAACTTATTAAGACTTTAGAAAATCAGAATAGGGATAAGATTGTAATAAGTGCTTACCGTGAATTGTTGACTGAGATTGCGCGTACAACATTGGATTCCGAAGAAGATATATTAAAATTCAAAAATGATTTCTTCATACAAGTACGAGATAAGATTATTATGGATTTTTCAAAAGAGTGGTTTGTTGAATATGAAGAACTAATTTTATCGGCTATACAGTATGTTGATGGAGTTGAAGATATCCCTAACATTGGGAATGTTATTGACAGCAGAAATTATAAAGACTATAAAGTCAAACATTCTGGAACCACTCCATTTAAGTATGCTCAAGCAATAAAACAAGCTTGGCAGAAGGTATTGAATGAAGAGATAGTGTATTTGAATGAAGAATTGAAGTAGATTTACCATTAAGGTAGTCAAATACGTAGTCAGAATTGTTTCCTAATAACTACAAAATCTATAAAGATTAAGATTATAGCAATATGAAAAAAGCAGGTTCGACTCCCGCCGTTTCGAGCCCCTTCAATTGTACACAATCGGCAGTGCCCAATCCATTTGCAAAGAGCATGAACGTGGAAGATACTTCTGTCCCCAGGGTATATCCTTTTCATGGCGAAAAAAGGATAAAAATCCTATGCAAGTAATAATGAACCATGTATCATGTGTCATGAAAGCAAATATGAACGTATGGGAAGTGCAAACAATGGGGAAAAGCATCTGGTTAGAAGATGTAGAAATAGAGAAGTTAGCACCATTAACAGATGAAATGGTCAAAATAGCAGAAAAACAGCTGAAAGTAACATTGCCGCAAGCTTATATAACGCTCCTTAAAGAACAGAACGGTGGCTATATTGAATGCAACGCCTATCCAACTGATGTTCCGACATCATGGGCGGATGACCATGTGAACGTGGACTATATCAGCGGAATTGCCGAAGAAGACGGCATCTTGGATAGCGAATATTTAATCGAAGAATGGGACTTGCCGAAAAACCTTGTCCTTATCTCCGGCGATGGACATACATGGACGGCCCTCGATTACAGAAAGACGAAAGATAACCCACCTGTTATATTCGTTGATGTAGAAGAAGAGAGAATCATTGAATTAGCTCCTGACTTTGAAACATTTTTAAACGGATTAACCGTGTGGGAAGACGAAGAGGATGAAGATGAGTGACAGCCACCAGCTGAACTTCAAAACAAAGCCTCACTACATGCGACATGTAGTGAGGCTTTACGTTTATAATTATTAACATCATCCTCATACCTATTAAACCTTAATGGCCACCCTTTTAGTAAACTGACGTATGATCCAAAGGATAATTCCTATTATCACAAACACCACGAAGACGGATACATACAAAGGCATCGTGAAGGTGTAGTTATACATCCCAATTGCGAGTCCGGCATGAATGAGAACGTCTTCTATATAAAGAACTAAGCCCCCCAATGCAATACTGCCAAGGCCGGCAATGGTTCCAAACCGGTAGAAGGCCGCCCCGATGAGCCATCCTACTATATAATAGGTGAGGATATTTAATGAGAAGATCAATAGGGCTAATAGCGGGTCACTGTGAAGTTCTACAATCGGTGTTAAAATAACGGATTGGATCATATCACTAATGAGGTTTCCGCCATCATCTATATGCTCCGACTTATATCCTTGAAAAACGATCGGTAAATCAGCAAGCTTGATGATAAACGAAATCACCTGAGTAATGAGTGCCGACATTAAGGGAATGATGATCGACAAGGTGACGGAAGCGATAGTGGCACCATAAAAGAAATCTCTTCTTGTGATTCCATGGCCTACATAGTGTTTGATGAAACTAGATGAAGAGATAATCCCGATGACAAGCATGAATATATTGGAAGTAATGGAAGACGAGGCGAAAAATGTACTTACTTCATCCTCGCTAAACTGAGAAGTGGTTATTTTAATTACATGGATAAGCAACATGACGCCAAAGAAGCTGAGTGTCCAAACAAACTGCATCCAAAACATATCCCTCGTTACTAGTAAGTAAGGCTTTTGATTCATTTCAGACATCCTCTCCAGTCAAGTGAATGAATAAATCTTGAAGCGAAACGGGTCCCACTTCGAGTCCACGTTGCTGCGCCTCTTTTCGTTTGGCTTCACTTAGTTCCCCGAAAACCATTATAGACTTGGTGCCGCCCAATTGCTGTACACTTAACTGCTTCAGTTCAAGGCCACGCACAAAATCATCTACCTCATCAGTTTCTCCGGTGATCGAAGCGCCCTTCGTGATGAACGATTCATACTCTTCCTGAAGTAACAGCTTTCCTTCATGCAGAATCAATACTTCATCAAATAAATAGTCCATTTCCGAAACTAAATGAGTGGAAAGGATGATAATCCTCGGATGGTGAGCTTGATCCTCTAACACTTCCCGGTAAAAATTTTCACGTGTCGGCGCATCCATCCCTTGATAGGCTTCATCGAAAATGGTGATCGGTGCCCTACTAGCCAAGCCGGCAACCACATCAAAGGCAGATTGCATCCCTTTTGAGAATTTCTTCAAAGGTTTATTGACCGGTAAATTGAACTTCTTGAGGAGGGTGTCTGCATAGTCACGATCAAAATTCGCTCGATACCTTTCGACATCCCGGAGAAGGTTTTTGGCGTTTTCGGATTCTTCCTTATAATCCTTACTGTAAATGAAATTAACCAATGACATGACCTTTGCATTCTCAAAAGGCTCTTCACCATTGATTGTAAGCATACCCTCCGTTTGAAAGCGGAATGAGGAGATAATGGACAATATGGACGTTTTTCCAGCCCCATTTCTGCCGAGAAGACCGTAAATCTTCGGTCCAGACAGCTTGAAATCAATATGCTGCAGGGCATGGTGCTCCCCGTAGCGTAAACCAAGATTATTCACAACAACCTCTACCGTCAATGCAACCCACGTCCTTTCACCTGTTTAATGAACTCCATTATTTCACGTTCACTGATGCCTAGATTATCTGCTTCCTGAACCAATCCGATGACATACTGATCGACGAACGCCTCTTTCCGTTTTTGAACAAGCTTGCTTTTAGCACCTTCCGCTACAAACATGCCAATCCCCCTTTTTTTAAAAAGAATCCCTTCTTCCACCAACTGATTAACCCCTTTGGACACCGTAGCATGATTGATCTTATAAAAGCTGACGAGTTGGTTCGTGGAAGGAGCCTGGTCGCCTTCCTTTAACTGATCATTCACAATCTGATCCTCGATTTTCTCGCGTATCTGTAAATAAATCGGTTTATCCTGATGGAACGGTTTCATTTCCCTCACCACTTTTCAGAATCACCATAATAAAACTTATATGGTTATATACTTATGTGTATAACCATAAAGGGTTAATCAATATTTGTCAATAATTAAGTGAAGGGAGCTCCATGTCTGTACATTTCATGAAATTGTCATTTTCAAAGAGACCGGACCTAAAAGTTCTATTAAACTTCACAAAATGACAAGAAAATCAGTAAAAATGAATGAATATTCATTGGGAAAATGAAAAACTATGCCTTTGTAGGTCTGTTTTGTAAAAAGTAAGTTCATTTAACAGGAATATGAATCAAAAAGAACAAGTTTTTATAGGTCTAAATAATTAGGTTGATTTTACAAAAAATACATAAAATAGGATAATAGTCGCAGGGGTGATTAATATGAAAAGAGAATACATAATTAACAAAGAAACAATTAGTTTAATATCGGAGTTTGATAATTTCGGTAAGGAGAATACTAGAGCAATAGAGGGAAAGAATATGTTCTTAGTAAATAAATCTCCAGAGAAAATAATCAATGATACTCTTAACTACCTAGGATCAAGTTTAGAAGGGGCAATTATAGGTTCGAAGTCCATACTGGGAAATATATATAGAGTGCCTATTTCCATTTCTGCAAAACAAGGAATCACTTGGTTTCCATGTAACTCCTGTAGACCAAAGGAAAGCATTTGGTTAGCACATTCTCACATTGAAAATTTAGAAAAACTAAATTCTATTGAAACCATAGTACATATGAGTCATGGACATAGTTTAAATATATCTATGAGAAAAAAACAAATTGAAGACAGGATGGGAAGGGCAGCTCTTCTTCAAACTAAGCTAGTTGAACGTTCCACAAAGAAAATGCTTTTTCTATATGAAAAAGGAAGTGGTATCAAACTTTACAAAAGGAAAGGAGAAATTAATTTTGTGAATGATAAAGAAAAAGTAGATTAATATTTATTCAATGCTTCCTGACTATCCTAATATATAAAGGCTATGTTAAAGGTAAAGGTTGATTTAGTGTAAAATGGCATGATGACAACTACCCTACATCTAATTAGATTAGTTTTACCAAACTGGTTATTTATGTTAAATTAATCATAATGGTTAATGAGTGGCTTTACTTTAATAAGGGAGATTGCTGAGGCAATCTCTTTCTTTTGCAACTAACGGGGCAGGATAGTTAATTAGGAAAATAGAAATGGTTCTTATCTTGAAAAAAGGAGGGTTTTTATGAAGTTTTCAAACGCATTCCAAGAGATGGATGATTACATACAAAAAAACTTACATTCGATTACTTGCAATGAAATATTTGAGATTAAAAAAGACTTTTATAACATAGTGGAATTACAATGTGGGAGTACGGCTAACTTTACAGGTATAACGGAGCTATTAGTTTTTAGATTTATGTTCCATGCATTGGAGATGACAGGGCAGGTTCAAAATAAATCAGTACAAAATGGAAACATTAGCCTAAAAATAGGTAATCGGTATGTAGGAAAGAACGGGAAATACCAAGAACCAGATATTGTTATCGAACAAGACGGAGTTATTAATTTTTTACTTTCAATAAAAAATTTACACAGTAATGTAGCACCGACTAGTAATGAAAAGGAGAGCGCTTTGGTACAAGAATTAATCAAGAAAAATGGTGCTTGTACAAATTCGATTCAAGATATATTTAGAATTGATAACATCAGATACGGGCAAAATAGAAATTTTAAATCCTTAACGGTAGCGTTTTCAAAACCAACCATCAGCCACAAAAGAGCAATTGAATTAGTTCATCAAAAATTTGATTGGCATCGTTTCTTAATTCTTGAAAACAACAATAATACGTTCTTAAATGAACTAAACGATAAATTAGGTTTCCTAAAAAAAACAACGACAGCCATTTAGAAATGACAACACCAATAGCTTTAACATAGCCTATATAAAAAAGAAAAAAGGTCTAATAATATATATTGTAAATTACATCACAGCGAATTAATATTAATTATATAAATAATAGTAAATAAAAAGGAGACTATTCATGAAAAAAATACTGGTTCCTTTTCTCTCTTTAACCCTAGTATTGGGATTTTCAATAAGTTCTAATGAGATTGTTGAAGCAAAAGCTAAAGTCAAAACATATAAAAATTGTACTGAGCTGAACAAGAAATATAAAGGAGGCGTAGCGCGTTCTTCTTCAGTTAAAAACAAGGGCGGTAAAACGAAATACAATCCTTATGTTTCAAAGGCACTCTATGATGCTAACAAAAGTAAGGATCGTGATAAAGACCTAATCGCTTGTGAAAAGTAAAGTTCCATATAAATAAGTACAAAATATTACTTTGAGAAGGTCTTTCTTAAGAGAGGCCTTTTTAAGTAATGCTTAAAAAGAAAAAAAGCCCTTGCTCAAGTGAGAGGGCTGTACACTATTCTATCAATCCTCGAAAAGTTCATCCATTAAATCATCAATTTCTTTTCTTAACCTTTTAGTCTTTTCATTAGAAATTGTTATTTCGTCTCCATTAATGAATAGAACATCTCCAATTTTAGCATCTCTTGGGAGTGCGCTTTTCGGAAAATCCTTCATTTCTGTGCCTTCCATTTCTACAACTGCAATTTCTCCTTCAAATCGATCAATAATTCCCAGTAACATTTACTTCACCGTCTTCACAGTAATTTTCGTACCCGTAGAAGTAAAAATAATGTTTCCTGATTTGTCTGTACGATATGTTTTAGCTTTAACAGAATTCAATCGTTTTACAACGGTAGATGTGGGGTGACCATAGCCATTTTTTCCAACACTAATTACAGCATACTTTGGTTTAGATTTATTAATGAAAGCTGAACTTGATGAGGTTTTTGCTCCATGATGGCCAACTTTTAGTACATCTATACTTGGTACTAGATTTTTAGCCAACATATCTTTTTCTGATTTTTCTTCGGCGTCTCCAGTAAACAAAAATGTTTTTTTATTGTGCTTAAGCAACAGTACAGCACTCCAGTTATTTAAGTCAGAATTGGAATAGGTTTTAACAGGAGCAATGAATTTTAATGAAGTGTTCTTTGCCTTGGTTGATATTTCCACTCCTGTTTTAGCTGACTTAATTGTAAGCTTTTTCTTTTTTACTGCCTTTAAAAAGTCTTTGTATGCTTGCGTGGTATGGGACACTTTCGGTGCATAAACAGACTTTACATTAAGTGATTGTATAACATAAGCTAATCCACCGACATGATCCGCATCAGGATGAGTGGATACTACAGCATTAAGAGTTTTTACCTTCTGTTTTTTGAGGTAGGCAACAACCTCATCACCTTTACCTTTTCCGCCACCATCAATAAGGATATTTTCATTTGGTGTCTGAATTAATATAGCATCCCCTTGACCAATGTTAATGTAGTGCACTTTGACGTTTGAAGCAGCTTCAGTGGTCTTGATTCCAGTTATTAATGATAATAGAATAGCGATAATTAAGAGTATGTTTAATTTTTTCATATTTTTCCTCCAAGAATATTTTATAAATCCAAATTTATAATTATATAGATTAATTTAATCTTATAGTAAATAGTATTACTAGATTATCATATTTGTAATTTTACTATTCTTCACTTACAAACAGAGCTGAAGATAGTTTTACGCGTATAATATAAGTGTCTAATCCAATTTTGTCTTTAGTTGAATAACTTCTTATTTTTAAAAGTTAGTTTAGATATTAAAAAGGACTTTTGTTCTCTGTCTTTTATTAAATATGATATCATCGTCAGGAGAATATGTATATATGTTCCAGATTATAAAACGAATAGGAGCCCGAATTATGACCACCGAGAAAAAGTTAATTGTTAACTCGGCAAAAACCAATCTATTAAATGAACTCATTTCTTCTATAAACGAATGTGAAAAATTTTATTTTAGCGTTGCCTTTATTAATTATAGTGGGCTGCAGCTTTTATTGGATACTTTTAAGGAAGCAGGCAAAAGAGGAGTAGAGGGGAAGATTATTACTTCTACTTATCTGAATTTCACCGAAGCTAAGGCACTTAAGAAAATAAATGAATTTAGTCATATCGATTTGAAAGTTTTTGAAACAGATAAGGCGATTGGATTTCATACAAAAGCTTATATTTTTGAGTTTAAGGACTCGTATAAAGTGATTATTGGTTCTTCGAATATTACACAGAGTGCTCTCAAGAGTAACATTGAATGGAATGTTGAGATCATTACGAAAGAGGACGCACAGTTCCTTAAAGATGTATTAAGAGAATATGATAGTCTATGGAATAGTAGTGTGGTTACGGACGACGCGTTTATTAGTAAATATGAAGAGTTCTTGAGTAAATTAAGTGGGTTTACAAATACACAGCCATTTATTTATGAAAGCTCAGAATATATTGTCCCGAATAAGATGCAGAGGCAAGCAGTAGAAAACCTTGAACGAATTAGGTCAATTGGGGAAAATAAAGCGCTGGTAATCGCCGCAACAGGTACAGGTAAAACATATATGTCGGCTTTTGATGTAAAGGCTGTTAAACCTAAAAGGTTATTATTTATTGTACATAGAGAAGAAATATTAAAAAAGGCAAAAGAGACTTTTGAAAGGCTTCTTCCTAATGAAAAACTAACCTTTGGATTACTGACTGGGAACCATAAGCAAAAAGATAAGGATTATATTTTCTCAACCATACAAACCATGTCTAAATACTTCCAGGAATTCGAACGAGATGCATTTGATTATATAATTTATGATGAAGCGCATCATGCTACAAGCCCTAGTTATCAAGCTGTGTTGGACTACTTTAAACCGCAATTTACTTTAGGAATGACAGCCACACCTGAGCGAAGTGATCAGCAAAATGTTTTTGATTTATTTGATAATAACGTGGCGTTAGAAGTTCGATTACATGAAGCCTTAGAAGACGAGCTTGTTATTCCTTTTCATTACTTTGGTATTACCGACATTGAGGGTATCGATTTAAGTGATGTTGATATAGACGATGTAGCGGAGATTACTAAGAGATTAAAGGTTAACGAGCGAGTGGACTTTATTATTAAGAATATGAACTTCTATGGACATGATGGCGATAAAAGAAAAGGACTTGGCTTTTGTGTAACAATCGAACACGCTCAATATATGGCCCAAGAGTTTAATAATAGGGGCTATCATAGTATCTGTTTATCTGGAGAGGATTCAGTCGAGCGGAGAGCTTATTATATGAATAAGCTAGAAGATGATGCGGATGAGTTAGAATTTATCTTTACGGTCGATATCTTTAATGAAGGTGTAGATATTCCCTCTGTTAACACGGTGTTGATGCTTAGGCCTACTAATTCACCGATTGTTTTTATCCAGCAGCTGGGCCGTGGTCTTCGTAAGCACAAAGATAAAAGTTTCCTAACCGTTCTTGATTTTATCGGAAATCATAGTAAAACGTTCTTGATTGCTATCGCTTTAAATGGGACTCGTTATTATGATAAAGAAAGTTTGAAGGTGGCCATCGCAACTGGTTTTGCCAATATACCAGGTTGTACGCATATTCAAATGGATAAAATCTCTGAAGAACGAATCCTTGCTCAAATTGATAAAGAGAACTTTAACTCTTTGAAATATTTGAAGGAAGAGTATTTTGAATTTAAGAAAATGAATCAAGGGAAAATTCCATTGTTTTTAATGGACTATATGAAATTTGACGGAGCTCCTGATCCTATTAAATTTATTAACCGTGATAAAACGTATTTGCAGTTCGTAGCAAAAGTAGAGAAAAATGATCACTTAAAAAGTTTGTTACTAGAGGAAGCTTTTGAAGGAGCATTAAAAGAATTATCAAGTAAGTTACCACTTAAGAGGGTATACGAATTTGTGATCTCTAAATACTTATTAGATCATGATGTGATCTCTTTAGAAACCGCAAAACATGAGATATTGAAGTGGGTTAAAGAGGTGGATGAAGATAGTGTGCTGCACGCTCTTGAATGTCTAAATCAGAATTTCTATGACCCTGGTCAGAGGAAAAGAAATCTTAAATTATTTACACTTGAAGATGGATTATTATCGAAGACATCAGTATATGAAACAGTTCTACAGAATGAAGAGTATAGAAAATATATCGAAGATCTCATTATTTATGGGATTATTAGATATGAGAAAGAATTTAAGGAAGAATACTATGGTGTGCCACATCTGAAATTATATGAACAATACCAAATGGGTGACGTGGCACTTCTTTCAAATTATCGTAAAAGTCATAGTGCCTTTAGGGGATCAGGGTTGCTTGCGAATGGGAATGAGTATTTCTTATTTATTGATTTGCATAAGGAAGATGACATTAAAGAGAGTATCAACTATCATGATGAATTTATAAATGAGCGATATTTCCAATGGCAGACACCAAATAGTACAGCTCCAAGCTCTGATAGAGGAAAAAATATCGTATTTAACCAGGAAAGAGGAGTTCATCTACACCTATTTGTGAGAAAGTATAAAGAAATAGATGGCAAGATAGAACCTTATATTTATATAGGCAAGGGTAATACCGTGGAGTATGAAGGAGAAAAGCCAATAACCGTTAAAATGAAATTGGAGAATGAAATTCCTGCAAGCTTATATACAGAATTCACGAAAAGAGTGTAGTCTTCTCATTTGGGAAGACTATTTTTTTCGTTCATCAATTGCTCAACTGCTGGGATGTCAGCAGGTGCCCATTTTAGAGAGCTTAAATTTGCAGGATTCAACTAATAATAAGTAAATAATTACCAATAAACCATTTATTTTTCAAAAGCGAATTACTGATACGATTGTGTAAGTAGGACTGAAACTAAGTCCGCGTTTTTGTATATAAATGGGTTTGTTTTTTTTCAATATGTGCATATAAATATAAAGTTATCTATATTCATTCTACTAAATAAAGAGGAGCCCTACATTGAATTCTTTAAAAATTGGTTGGATTGATTATTCGGGGGAACATCGAAATAAGGTGATGGCAGTCCTTGATGCCCTATCTTCCCCAGGAGCATTGGATGAACTCGGAATTGGCTCCATTCGGGATGGCTTGGCTGATATTCTTTTTCCTGGTACATCGACCATCCAGACGAGAGCGAAGTATTTTTTTATTGTCCCCTATTTATTGATGGAAATAGAGAAAGAGAATTATAAATCTTCGAAGGAACTTATCGAAAAGTTAGATATAGAAGAAATCGCGTTAATTGACATTTTGAATAAACAAGAGGTTGATGGCGTTATTGGAGCTCGTGCAGGTCATAAGCTTAAAAGGAAACCTTCCAGTATCTATTGGAGTGGACTGCGAACGTTTGAAATCTTTAAGCATAACTCCCTTTCATTGGCAAACTATGCAAAGGCAGTTATCAGTATGAAGAAGAATAAAAACTCGGCACGATTCTTAGGCAATGAAGAAAATGATGATGTGAATACAAGTATAGATGAATATAATGGTATGTTTTGGAGTTGCCTTCTTCCAGAAGCGGATTGGAGGGAAGGTCTCACTATGGAACTTAGTTATAATGAGGCGGAATTCTTAAAAGGGAAAATCGTCAAATCTGAAAGAGTTAAAGAGAGTTTATTTGCCTTTTTGCTTAAAAGAGATTTTGAGGAAGTAGAGAAAATTCATGATTTCGAAGCCATTGGTGATGCTTTCCGTCTTCCGGACCATTTAAAAGAA
This sequence comes from Peribacillus suis, assembly GCF_059384845.1. NCBI lineage: Bacteria > Bacillati > Bacillota > Bacilli > Caryophanales > Bacillaceae > Peribacillus > Peribacillus suis. The sequence goes on along the minus strand of NZ_CM182019.1, from coordinate 3,357,995 downwards.
GATTACATGATGGCAAAGCGGTTTAGCGAGTTCGTCTCTGGTGCGAATATCCGGTACAATGTAATCCTTTCTAATGGAGAGAATGAAGAAGCCCTGCAGAAGTGGGAAAAGTGGAAGGAGAGTTCCTTTGTCCAACAAGAATTCTCATCCTTTCCATTCAGAGAGCTTACCCATCGCCTTGGCATCCATAACATTCGATTGAACAGGTTTCTTGAGGGGTGGCAAAAAGCGGTCATATCAGGGGACGAGTCGGTCATGAATCAGCTTATTATAAACCGTGAAATTGAACTGAAAACAAAAGACCGCGCAAAGCTTCACAATACGAAGGTGTACCATTATAAAGAAGGGGATTGGGTTGGGACCGAAAAGCTTCAATACCGTTTTGCAAATGCAAAAGTACTACTCACAGATACCATGAAAGGATTGGAGGAACCCCATGCTTAAACCAGCAGAGAATCGACTCAATTATAGCGATTTGCTTATGCCCCCGCCAGGGTATGATGTGGAGTTTGCCATTGGAACGACTTACTCATTGGACTTGGAGGCACTTGTTGGTGTTCCCTTGGCTCTGAGTCTTTCAGAAGAAATGGACCATACACTTCAAGATGATCCCATTTATGTTCTTGAGGGATTAAGAAGAAGCGTGGATGCATTTGCGATATATTGTGAAGCAGGACAAATTAAAGCGCCGAAAAACGGAAACAACCTATTCGCATTAATGGAGAATTCAGTGTTTGAAGTGGCTTTAGAAAACAATTATTCTTTTCACCCAAAAGTTTGGGTCATAAAATATCGTGATAAAAATCGGAATGAATTATATCGGGTGCTTGTGTTGTCCCGTAATCTGACCTTCGATAGAAGCTGGGATATGGCGATTGCGCTGGAAGGGAAGAAGGTAAAAGGAAAGAATCCTCGAAATCAGCCATTATCCGATTTCTTGTCGTTCCTTATCCCCTATACAAAAAATAAGCAAAAGAAAAAGCAAATCAAAAAATTAATAGCAGAGCTGGAATTCGTCCAATTTGATACGGTTGATCCATCGATTCCGGAGGTTGAGTTCTGTCCAATTGGCATTGAGGGATATGGAAAAGCAGAGACGAAACTATTTGAAACCTATCATAAACTGATTATCATTTCGCCATTCCTTAGTGAAACGATCATAAAAGAACTAAATAATAAATCATTGAAAGATGCGACTAAAGTGTTGATTACAAGGAAAACGGAATTATCTAAGCTTAAGGAACATGTATTCCAGGACTTCGATGTATATGTGTTGAAAGATAGTGTGGTTGAAGGCGAAGCTTCCATTAGTGAAGAAAATGCTGAACATGTCATGCCTCAATTTCAGGATATTCATGCAAAACTCTATGCCAGAACCAAATATAATCAGCATCATATTTATATTGGTTCCGCCAATAGCTCATCCAATGCATTTAACGGGAACATAGAGTTCTTGCTGAAATTACACTATCAAAAATATGGGTTCAAGATTATGGATCTATTGGACGATTTATTCGGGGAGAATGAAGACCAAAATCCCTTCGAAAAAATAGAAACCCTTCCACCATTCACTGACGAGTTTGAATCAGACGTAACCGATGAACTACAGAAGCGAATCAAAGAGTTATGCCGAATACCATCGAAAGCCATGATTCTTACTGAAGAAAATCACTTTACTATGCGAATTACTTTTGATTCACTTCCTGAAGATACCGAGTTTTTAATTGGGCCATTGTTAAGTAAAAACATGCAGCCACTCAAACAGGAGACATTCATTCAAAATTTGAGCATGTTAGAGCTGGGTGAATTTTATAATATCCGGGCAGAAAAAGACGGCGAAAAGGTGGAGAGAATTATCAAGATTGAGACGGAAGGGATTCCAAAAGAAAGAGAATCAGAAATCTTCCGTTCCATTATTAATGACCCATACACCTTTCTGAAATATGTGGCTTTTTTATTATCAGATGATTTACTAATGTCTGCCCTTGAGGAGTCACAGAATAAGAAGTTTGGAGCAGGGACTTGGGATATGACCACAGGCGATTACCCTGTTCTCTATGAGAATATGCTGAAAGCAGCTTCCCGTTCACCAGAGAAGCTGAAAGAAGTGGAAGCGATTATGGATATCATCACCCATGACGAAGACATCATCCCAAAAGAGTTCCATGCCTTATATCAAACATTCATCAAAGCAGCTAAGAAGGTGAGAAGATGATGAACCTCATTCAAAAGGAACAGGAAATCCTTTCTGGGTTAAAAGACTTTCAGCAAGCAACCGTGGAGAGGGTCTATCACCTTTTTACCCATGATTATGCACGTGTCCTAGTAGCGGATGAAGTCGGGCTTGGTAAAACAATGATAGCGAGAGGGGTCATAGCCAAAATGGCCCGCTATCACCGGCATGCATTGAATGATGATTTATTTAAGGTCGTATATGTTTGTTCCAATCAAAGCATTGCAGGCCAAAACCTGGCGAAGCTGAAAATCGATCAACAGGTTTTGTTGGACGGCCTATCGGATACAAGGTTATCTATGCAGCATCTGAAAATATTTGAAAATAAATTCAATCCGGAAATGAAGGATCATTATATACAGCTCATTCCGTTAACCCCATCAACCTCCTTCGATATGACTGGAGGCTGTGGAAGTGTTTTAGAAAGAGCTTTGATGTTCGCTATTTTAAAAAGATATCACCTTTTGCAGCCTTATCTAGTTGAGTTAGAAACCTTGATGATGGATACCGCCACAAAAAGCTGGGATTGGTGGAAACACGTTTATGAAGAGAGAGTCGAGGCTTGTGACGCGCAGAGCAATAACGAATATTGCACAGTCCTCCTTGGGAAGGTCGATGGTTTCTTCAACCAGGAAGCGGACTTGGTGGAGATTTTAGCAGAGGTTTGTCACATCATACGCAGGGAAGGAACTCCGGGTAAACGAGTAGATGGTGCCAGTAAACTGATCCATAAGCTGCGAAAAATGATGGCAGAAATCAGTGTCGATCTAATGGATGCTGATCTTGTGATTATGGATGAATTTCAGCGCTTCCCCGAGCTGATTGATTCTGACGGAGAGAGTGAAACGGCCCTACTAGCCAGTAAGTTTTTTAACAGCTCCAAGGAAAATGAAGAAAAGGTGAACATTCTTTTATTGTCTGCCACTCCCTACAAGTTATATTCCACAATGGAAGAAATGAGTGAAACGGGAAGTGATGATCACTATAAGGAATTTATGCAGGTCACGGATTTTTTGTTTGAAAAACATCCGGAGCATCAACAGAATTTCAAGAAAGTGTGGCATGATTACTCATTCGCTTTAAGCCAATTAGAATTTCAAGATTTTGCGATGGTTACAATCAAGAAACAGAAAGCAGAAGATAGCCTATATAAAGGAATAGCACGTACTGAACGTATGCTTGTGGAAGGTGCAAGCGAACTGATTGATTCTTCCGTTGGGAGCCCTCTGAGGATTACCGAAAATGATGTGCTGTCCTATATCGAAATGGACCGACTTTTGGAGGATGCAGATTTAAAGGACAAGGTACCGGCAGAATATGTGAAATCTGCACCTTTTCTGATGTCCTTCATGGAGCATTATAAGCTGAAGCAAAAGATCACCCATTATTTTAGGGAGAACCGTGACAAAATCACATTGGCTAGAAAACCTGTGCTTTGGGTGAATCAAAAGACAATCGCAAACTATGAGAAACTGCCGGCCATGAATGCCAAGCTAACGAAATTGCAAGAAACTTCCCTTCCAAAAAAAGCGGAGAGACTAATGTGGATCCCACCGTCCATTCCCTACTATGAGTTTGGGGGTCCTTTCACCGGGCAAAGCCGTTTTTCTAAAGTGCTAGCGTTCTCTGCATGGGAAATGGTCCCGCGTGCTATTGCGACTCTTATTTCCTATGAAGCCGAGCGTCGAACAGTAGGAGAATTGATTAAGAAAACACCAAAGAAGAAAAAGGATAAAACACGAAACTACTTTGCTGAACGACGGTTCCCTTCACCAAGATTAACGTTCGCCATGAAAGATCAGGCGCCAGCCAATATGAATCATCTTACTCTTTTATATCCTTCCATCACCTTGGCTAAGCTCTTCAACCCGGTAGATGTGTTGAATAGGAAGCTTACCATTGCCGAAGTAAAAGGAGAGATACAGGCTGAAATTCAAAAAAGGCTCAATCAACTACCATATGAACGGAAGGAAGATCAGTCACGTCAGGATGAAAGATGGTATTACCTGGCTCCATTGTTATTCGATTTAGGTGAAAAGGCGATCCAGGAGTGGTTTGAGAAATCGGATGTTTTACCTTCATTGGAGGCTGATGAAAAAGAAGAGAACGGAGCGGATAAAGGTGTATTAAAGAAGCATGTAGAAGAGCTTCGGTCAATCTTTGTCAATGAAAAGCTTCCCGTGCTAGGGAGACAGCCAGATAATTTACTTGATGTTCTCGTTCATATGGTTTTAGGATCTCCCGCCGTTGCCGTAGCCAGGATGCTTGAGGATTTGGACAGTGAATCTCTGACAGGAGCCATTCATCTGGCTAAGGTCATTGTTGACCGTTTTAATACACAGGAAGCCATCTCTATTGTCGAACTGGAATATGGAACGGAAAGTAAGGACGCTTATTGGCAAAACGTGCTCAAATACTGTGTTGATGGAAATATCCAAGCCATGCTCGATGAATATGCCCATATGCTTCTTGAAGAAGGCGGGCTGAATAAAGCAGAAAAACAGCAGCGAAATAAACAGCTGATTAAAGTGATGGCCAATTCTCTAAAAACACACACGGCAAGCTACAATGTTGATACGTATCAAACTTTTAAAAATCGCATCATGTCTAATGGCAAAAAGAACAAAGAGGGAGAAGACCCCTACATCAAAATGAGAACCAATTATGCCGTTGGCTTTTATGATACGAGAAATGAGGATAAAACACTTAACCGAAAGGAAAACATCCGGCTATCGTTCAATTCGCCATTTCGTCCATTTGTGTTAGCCACAACTTCAATCGGACAGGAGGGACTAGATTTTCACTATTATTGCCGGAAAATCATCCATTGGAACCTCACTTCAAACCCGATTGATCTGGAGCAGCGAGAGGGTAGAATCAACCGGTATAAATCCCTAGCTATACGGCAGAACATCGCCAATAAATACGGTGATATAAAATTCGAGAAAAACATATGGCAGGAGATGTTTCATACCGCGAACTTCGTGGAAAGAGATGATCAAACATCGGAATTAGTGCCGTTTTGGAGTCTCCCAGGAAACCAGGACATTAAAATTGAGAGGATCGTTCCACTCTATCCACTTAGCAGAGACGGGGTAAAATATGACCGGCTTATGAAAATCCTTGCTCTCTACCGACTGAGTTTAGGACAAGCGCGCCAAGAAGAACTGATTGAATATATATTTAAGGATAATATTGAAGAAGAACAGTTGAAAAAACTATTTATAAACTTGAGTCCTTTTTATAAGAGGAAAGAAAAAGATGGAACGATAGAAGCTGATATATAGAAACGAGCTAGCAATAAAAAATAGTCTTCTCATTTGAGAAGACTACAGACTGTAGACAAACTCGATGAAAATCGACTTTGCCTACAGTTTTTTTTGTTTTAAAATAGAAGTATTAAAACTTGGAGTGATGAGGATGCTTTCGAAACATAATTCTATTCAACGAGATCAACTTGAAATGATTACATTGGATCAACTGGTGCCAGCGAACCATTTGGTTCGTAAAATTGAGGCGGCCATTGATTTCTCTTTCATTTATGATTTGGTGAAAGATATGTATTCTGAGGTAGGCCGCCCAAGTATCGATCCAGTTATTTTGGTTAAACTTGCATTCATTCAATATACCTTCGGTATTCGTTCTATGCGTAAAACAATTGAAGAAGTTGAAACAAATATGGCTTACCGTTGGTTCTTAGGTTACGGTTTCCACGATAAAGTACCTCACTTCTCAACGTTCGGGAAAAATTATGAGCGACGCTTTAAAGATACTGACTTGTTTGAACAGATTTTCTATCGGATCTTAATGACAGCTGCCCAAAGAAAGTTAATAAGTGCAGAGCATGTATTCGTTGATTCCACTCATGTGAAAGCCAGTGCAAATAAACGAAAGTTTGCAAAGAAAGTCGTTCGTAAGGAAACACGAGCATATCAAGAACGCCTTCAAGAAGAAATAAATCAGGATCGTGAAGATCACGGAAAGAAACCTTTTCCACCAGATAAATTTGATAAGGAAGAAACCAAAGAGATTAAAGAAAGTACAACAGATCCTGAGAGTGGTTACTACGTGAAAGATGAACGTACAAAACAGTTTGCCTATTCATTTCACACGGCTGCAGACCGCAACGGTTTTGTGTTAGGGACAATTGTAACACCTGGAAATACGCATGATAGCCATATGTTAGAGCCACTGGTTGAACAAGTGATTGAGAAAGTTGGAAAACCTGAAGCCGTCGCCGCAGATGCAGCTTATAAAACACCAGCCATTACAAGCTATCTTTTTGGCAAAGAAATCACGCCGGCTTTACCCTATACACGACCACGGACAAAAGAAGGATTCTTCCGCAAACATGAGTATGTTTATGATGAACATTTTGACTGTTACCTTTGCCCATCGGGCGAGGTTTTAAAGTACTCAACAACAAATAAAGAGGGATATCGCGAGTATAAATCTCCCAAACACATTTGTAAGACATGCTCATTTTTATCACAGTGTACAGAAAGCAAAGACCATCAAAAAGTGGTGACGCGTCATATCTGGCAAGAAAATATGGAAGAAGCAGATCACCTGCGTCATCATCAAGATGTAAAACCTATCTATGCGAAACGCAAGGAAACGATTGAGCGTGTATTCGCAGATGCAAAAGAAAAGCATGGTATGCGTTGGACTACTTTAAGGGGACTTAAAAAATTGTCGATGCAGGCGATGCTTACTTTCGCTGCCATGAATTTAAAGAAGATGGCCAATTGGACATGGCAAGATTCAAAAATGGCCTAATATAGTGGGCTCGTAGAGACCCACGCTCTTAATCTTGAGCAAAATTCCAAGAAAATATCAAAAGGGGTTCGGAATGAAACCATTCCGAACCCCTTTTGTCTACAAACTGTAGTCTTCTCATTTGAGAAGACTATTTTTTTCGTTCATCAATTGCTTGACTGCTGGGATGTCAGCAGGTGCCCATTTTAGAGAGCTTAAATTTTCTGGTTTTAACCAAATAAACTTGGAATGCTCACTTGCTGTTGGTGTACCTTCAATGATTTTACATTTTATTGATAATAAGTTAATGATGAAGGTGTCGTATTCATGGGTGTTATCATTAAATACTTCCCCTTCGGTTTCAACTTTACACTGCAATTCTTCATCAATCTCTCTTCTTAAAGCTGAAAAAGCATCTTCACCTTTTTCTATTTTTCCACCGGGAAACTCCCACATATTTGGGATGCTCATGTCTGGAGAACGTAACGCACATAGTATTTCATTTTTTTCGTTTTCGATAATGGCTGCAACTACTTTAACTAGCTTCTTCATGGTATCCTCCTATGGTTTTGCTATGTTTAAATAATATCATGATTGAGAGCCTATGTGGAAATGACAAAATAAAGAGGGTCTTTTGATATAATCATGATATAAACCTTAAAGGAGGCCGCTGTTATATGCCAGTCCACAACAAACTAGTCCGGGATCGTATCCCACAAATAATCGAAGCCACAGGTAAGAAATATACAACCAGAGTGTTAAATGATAAAGAATACATAGATGAATTGAAAAAGAAAAGCTTTGAAGAGTTACAGGAATATGTAGAGACGGATAATAAAGAAGATGCGATTGAAGAATTGGCAGATGTGTTGGAAATTATGCATGCACTAGCTGAGTATCATGGATCTTCTATTGAAGAAGTGGAAGAAGTGCGGAGAAGTAAGGCTGCTAAACGTGGTGGCTTTAAGGAGAAGATTTATCTGATTGAGGTTGAAGATGAGTAAGGTTCAGTTAATCACCCATCAACTTGGAACGCACTTATTGGAACAGATTCAGTCTGCTTCTTCGATATGTATTTTGACTTCCTTTGTCATGAAGTCTGGTGTTCAGTATCTGAGAGAGGCCTTGAAAGTGGCAGCTGAACGTGGGGCAGAGATTAAGGTGTGTACAGGCGATTATTTATTTGTGACGCAGCCAGAAGCATTGCGAATGTTTTTAGAGATTGATCCTAGGATTGAGGTCAGACTGTGGAAGAGTAATGGTGTGTCCTTTCATCCCAAAGCCTACCTTTTCCAAACGGAGAATCAGGATTGCTTGTTTGTTGGTTCTTCCAATCTATCAAGGTCGGCTTTAAGTCATGGGGTGGAGTGGAGTCTTTCAGTTAGTAATGATGAGGATGTCTTTTCCGAAGGCTTGCATCTGTTTTTAGAAACGTTTTATGCCGGTCAAACGATTCCGTTGAATCAAGAAACGCTGAAGGAATACGAAGATCGTTATGAGAAGTTTCATATCCATACGCCAAATCTTGCACAAAAATGGACAGAGACAGAAGAAATGGATTTAATGCTTCCAAATGAGACAGAACCCATTCCAACAACGGAAGTCATTCATGACCCACCTGCTCCGTATGGAGACATCTATCCACGATTTGCACAAATCGAAGCGCTCGAAGAACTGAATAAAACACTGGAAGAAGATTATGATAAGGCATTGGTCGTGATGGCGACTGGATTAGGAAAGACCTATCTTGCTGGTTTCTTTGCTCGTAATTTTAAACGGGTCCTGTTTATTGCTCATCTTGAAGAAATCCTGCATCAGGCAAAGAAGTCATTCCAGACGGTCATGCCTGATCAAGAGTTTTCTATTTATAACGGCAAGGTGAAGGAAACGAACGGACACACCACTTTTGCATCCATTTATACATTAAGCATGCAGCGGCATCTCCAAGTGTTTGATCCTGAAGAGTTTGATTTGATTGTGGTCGATGAATTTCATCATGCGGCAGCGGATTCTTATCAACGGGTGCTGGAGTACTTTCAGCCGAAATTCATGCTGGGGATAACAGCCACACCGGATCGAAACGATAACAAGGATGTGTATGCGATTTGCGGTGGGAATGTCGCATTCCGACTCGATTTCTTGGAGGCGATTGAGCGGAACTGGCTATCTCCATTTAAGTATTATGGGGTATATGATGAGACAGATTATAGTCAGATTACATGGCTCGGGAATCGGTATGATGAAACCGAATTACTTCAGCTTCAATTACGGGATGAAATGGCGGAGAAGGTACTGAAGGCTTGGACAGATAAAAAGCAAACGCGAACAATAGGCTTTTGTTCATCAATTAAGCAGGCTGATTTTCTTTCTAGCTATTTTAATAGGAAGGGATATCGAACGGTTAGCCTTCATTCCAAGCAAGTGGGCCTTAACCGAGATGATGCTATAAGTCAGCTTGCAGATGGCACGTTGGATATTATTTTTACGGTCAATCTCTTCAATGAGGGAGTCGATATTCCGGCTGTAGATACGCTTTTATTTGTAAGACCGACTGAATCTTTAACGGTCTTTACGCAACAAATTGGAAGGGGGCTACGGCTCCATGATACCAAGGATCATTGCGTGATCATCGATTTGATAGGCAACTACCGTAATGCAGATGTTAAGTTGAGTTTGTTTGATAAAGATTTCAGCAAAAAGAAAAGCAAGGTCATTGAGCCAGTTGTTCCTGAATTATGTGATCTGGAATTGGATGTTCAGGTTATTAATCTCTTAGAAGAAATGGCGAGGAAGAAGCAACCTAGACGGGAAAAACTACTGGGTGATTATCAAGTTTTAAAGCAGGAATTAGGAAGAAGACCAACGTACTTGGAGTTACATCTAAAAGGCGCCTCTGATTCCCCGCAATATCGTCAGGAATTCTCCTCATATTATGGATTTTTAGAATGGGCGGGGGAACTTTCAGAAAGTGAATCAGTCGTTTTTCAAAGATATAAACAGTGGTTAGTTTTTGAAGTAGAAAAGACCGGTATGAACAAGAGTTATAAGATGGTTGTTCTGCTGGCGATGTTGGAGCGAGGTCAGAATGAGTGGTTCAAACCATTTACCTCTAGACAAGCGGCTCCTTTCTTCCATAGATACTTAACTGAAACGGAGTATCGGAAACAAAAAGATTTTGAAGATAAATCTTCTAAGAAGCTATGGGAGTATGATGAAGCCGGAGTTAGTAAGTTGATATCAACGATGCCGATGACAAAGTGGAGTGGAAGTTCTAAAGGGCTCATTTCGTATGAAGAGGATACGTTTAAGCTAAATTTCGATATTGCACCAGAGGATCAGCAGCTTTTATTTGATATGACTAAGGATATTTGTGAATATCGGCTGCATTATCATTTTGAGCGGAAGGTTAAGTAGATATAAAAAAATTTATTTTAAAATCGTTTAAGTACTTATATGCTACTTGTTATAAAAGTTAATTTGATAAATGGAAAATGTCGAAAATCATGTTTAGTTCAAATGGAAAATTTCCTATAAAGAGCATCATTCAATAAGGGGTTGCAAAAAGTGGACAGTAAACTTCGAGAGTGTTTTTTGAAAATATCAAATGAATATCTAGCAGCAAGAAGTGGTAATTTTGGTGGGCATGCTTTGGCAAGATTTATAAGACATGATGTACCGAGTGAGATTAACAAATTACCTTTTCTTAATGAAGTAAATTACTCTGTTGCTGCTTCTGCGGGTAAAGGAAACTGGGCAACGGTACCTTGGATATCGATTCTAAATAATGCAGTCACTAATTCTACGCAAAGAGGCTATTATCTGGTTTATTTATTCAGTGAAGATATGAAGAGACTGTATTTGTCTTTCAGTCAGGGTGTTACGGAAACATCGAAAGAAGATATGGAGCGGATCAAGAGAGATATTCGTGGACATATTTCTATGGATTCTTCAGTGAAACAAGATGATTACCTATTTTTAGGGGAGAGTAGCAGAGCGAAACAATATGTAAATTCTACAGCTGCTTATATTGAATATAACCTGGACGACCTACCGTCGGAATCTGAGCTTATACAGGACCTTGAAATGATGGTTGGCTATTATGAAGAGTATGTTGAATTTAAGAAAGATCCTCAGATCGATCCTTTATATGCACCACCTATGGGTAGTGAAATTACATACGAAAAAGAAAAATGGCTAGCGACGAACAAAGACCTTATCACCCACATCCATTCCTACATAACTGCCAAAGGTTTCTTCTACACCAGGGAAGAAGTCACTAATCTATTTTTATCTCTTAAAACAAAACCATTCGTCATTCTTTCCGGGATTTCCGGTACGGGGAAGACGAAGATTGTTCAGTGGTTTGCGGAGAGCGTGGGGGCGACGGAGGAGAATGGGCAGTTTACGTTGATTCCGATTCGTCCGGATTGGAATGATGGGTCGGATTTGCTTGGGTATGTGGATATTAAGGGCGACTTCAAGCAGGGTCCGTTTACGAGGGTGATTGAAAAGGCGGAGCAGAATCCGGATAATCCTTATTTTGTGCTGCTGGATGAGATGAATCTGGCACGGGTGGAGCATTATTTCAGTGATGTGCTGAGTGTGATGGAGAGCCGGAAGTGGGAAGCCGGGGAGATGGTTACGTCGACCCTTCTATCAGCGGAGATGGCACAGCGGGATATCAGGCTGCCTGTGAATCTGTATGTCATCGGGACGGTCAATATGGATGAAACGACCCATCCCTTTAGTAAAAAGGTGCTCGACCGGGCGAATACGATTGAATTTAACCGGGTGGCGTTATCGAATCTTTCCTTTTTGGAAGACCAAGAAGAAGTGGAATCAAAGCTGGTTCAGGACCATATGTTCAGGTCGAAATACTTGCACCTGAAAGATCTATATCTCGGAAATCAGGATTTGGTTCAGAAGGTCACGGCGGAATTAGAAGAAATCAATAAATCGTTGATCTTAACAAATGCCCATATCGGGTACCGGGTTCGCGACGAGATTTGCTTTTATCTTGCATATAATGAAGAAAGCGATTTGATGGATTTTCATACAGCGTTCGATCACTGCATTTTACAGAAGATCCTGCCACGCATTTCTGGAAGTGACAGCCGTGTAGATCGGCTGTTAAGAGGGTTATATCAATTATTTACGAACAAAGAATATAGCGATGATCCGGCATGGAATGAAAGTAGTACGGCGAGGTATCCAAAGTGTGCGGCTAAGGTAGTCGAGATGTTAGGGAGGTTAGAAGAAGATGGCTTCACTTCCTTCTGGATCTCCTGATGATGTCACGTTGGTCAAAATCGAGACAGATAGTCTGTCCCTTGCGATCAAGGGAAAGCCATTTCATTACCGGTATGAGGGATTAAAGCAGTACCGCAAGATGGATTTTCATGATGTGATGCAATTTTCCGTACAGGGTGAGAAGATACAACGTGTCGAAGTCTATGATATTGAATCAGGGAGGTTAACCGAGTCACAGGACGTCCGCCCGATCTTCTTCGAGAATGGGATGTATCAAGTGATTGTGGTTTCCAAACAAAATCAAGAATTGGAATTCTATCATGAGCATCCTATCTTGCGCCAGGCGGTTACACGAGTGGACCTAGCGGAAATTCCGATGTTGATGGGGAATCTTCAGTTTCAAAATGAGGTCGGGTATACGACCTTTGAAATTCGTTCCAAAGACCGCGTGCTAGTGGAAGTAACGCTTGAGATCTTTCCGGTCAAATTGGATTATCAGAAGGATTACCGCCAGTTGCTGGATGAAGTGAATGATGAGATTTATAACTTGGCCTTTCACTTTATCCGGAAGACCTATTTAGGAGCCAGCATTAAGCTAGATGGCAAACCAAGCCGGGCGGAATTTTACCGATTGATGACGAAGCACTTCAAGCAATTCATCCAGGCAGTCAATCGAGTGGAGCGGCAGCCACACCACAAGTTAGAAACGACATATGTAAAAGCACGTGGCGATCAAATGAGCAAGGCTGATTCCTATACCCGGAAGTATCTGCAAAAGCGCAGTCAGTCGTTCGTTGAAGTGGAAAAAGGAATCCACATTCATGGGAAAATGATGATGCCACGCGATGGCATGAAGCCCAAAAAAGAGCTGCGTTACGATACAAATGAAAATCGGTATGTGAAATGGATGATGGAACGGTTGATTCATAAGTTCGATGATTTGCTGGGGGCGTTGATGAACCAGAACAAACGGTTCAAGGAAAAGCCGGATCCCGAACTGTTACTGCGTTTGCATGAGATGAAACGGCAACTCGAATCAATAAAGAGGAATGGATTTTGGCGAAGGATCGGCCGGCTTGATCGTTCGGTGATGAGTTTGGTCCTCCAAATGGCACCTGGTTATCGAGATGCGTTTCAAATTTTCTTAACGGTTTCAAAAGGAATCATGCTGCAAGGAAAGCTTTATCAAATGTCGGTGAAGGACGTTGCCACCTTATATGAGTACTGGACCTTTTTGAAGCTTGGCCAGATTTTAAACAGGAAGTATACGCTGATGAGTCAAGATATTGTCAGTGTGAACAGAGAGGGGCTCTTCGTAAACTTGGAAGCCAATCGTACGGCAAGGCGAGTCTTCCAGCACCCAGTGACAAAGGAAAGAATCGAACTCACGTATCAAAAGTATGTAGGGAAATTGCCGACGGTATCGCAAAAGCCGGATACGATGTTGACGATTGCGAAAAAAGGCAAGAGCCATAGCTATAACTATGTATTCGATGCGAAGTACCGGATTGATTATGCCCAGCCGGACAGCTATTATCAAAGTCGTTATCACACACCTGGACCCATGGAAGAGGACATCAATACGATGCACCGTTACCGAGATTCGATTGTCTCGATGAATGACGGTCCATACGAACGGACGGCCTTCGGGGCTTATGTGTTATTTCCCTGGTCTGATGAACAAAGCTATAAAGACCACCACTTTTATACGAGTATCGACTCGGTCAATATTGGCGGCTTGCCATTTTTGCCCCAGGCCACGGATATGGTCGAACAATTCATCGAACATCTCATTGAAAAAAGTCCTGAGGAAATCCAAGCGGAAGGGATCTTACCTAGGGGAACGAAAGAAGAATGGACATCCACGTTAGAGGAAAAAGTACTTGTCGGAACGGTTTCGTCTGAAGCTGCATACCGAGATTTTATCCAACAAGGATCCTATCAAATCCCGGTTACTAGTTTGAGAAAAGGGTGGCAGGAAGCGAAATATGTAGCCCTTTATAAGACCTCGGGCATCGAAGAGAACGGAATTACGGAGTATGGTGAAATCAAGAGGTTATCAACGGATGAGCATTTCGTGACGTTCTTTATGGAAGTCTGGAAGAATACGAAGCAGGCGATCCGTCCGGTTAAATACGGAATCGCCACCTATATGATGACCACATTAACCCAACTAAATGACGCGAAAGAGCTGCCAGAGTTATACATGAAGAACAAACAGGAAACGACTCTTTGGAGGATGCTTAGAAGGATATCGGATCAGATCCAAATCAGCCTTGATAATCAGGTCGTCGATCAGGCCTCCAAGATTGGAACGTTTTCATTTAAAGATATCGAAATTCGATTGAACCAGGAAGAACAAACCTTATCGATAAGTAAGAATAGCGAGACACAGGTATTAAGTACAGAATTATTGATTCACCAGCCATCGAAGGTATTTAGGGAAGTACTTAGTTTGCTTTAATTAAGATGCAAATCCATTTTACTATGTAAAGTGGATTTTTTTTATTTGGAATATAGTGTATGGTGGATTTATAGTGAAATAGAAAGTTATGGGTAATTAAGTCTCGAGAAACAAATGTAAACCAAAGGAGAAATGAAATGCAGCACATCATCAGTAGAAAAATTAAATCCGTCATAGTTGTCAGTGTTATCCTCGGTGGGTTCTTTCTTCTGTTGGAACCTTGGATGGTTATACCCGTATTGATCTATGCATTCATCGGATGTGCAGTCTACGGTCTACCGGTTTCGTTTTTATCGGATTTTGTCACGAAAAAGGCTGGACCGTATCGTTTTGTTTTGGCTTCTTTGATCTATTCGGTGTTTGGGTTTTTATCCTTCATCGTTTTACGAGATCTAGGAGTCTTTGCCGTTGTCTGCTCTTTGCTTTTCTTTCTTTCAGAAGAGTGGCAGAGAGCGAGAGGAAACGGTAGGGGGCAAAAGCCTGCGAACAAGATGCTCTTCATGAACGGGCTATTCACTGTTCTCTTCTTCTCTTTGGCTGTATTCGGGTTAATGGCACTTCCGGATACGATGTTCGAAGAGTATACCAATCGATCGTATCTCATTCCAAAAGGGTATGAGGGGGAAGTGAGGGTGGTGTACAATATCGAGGATGCACCGCCACCTGAGAAAAGTGAAGGTTTTGATGTGTACCGAATCAATGATAAAGGCTACACACTCAGCTCCCTTCCTGTAAGCGAAGGCATAATTAATGATCAATATTATTATATAGATTCAGAAGGGAATAAAGAAAAGATTGACGAGGCATGCATCCATAGTGGAGGCACGGATAGAGTCGGGAACGAAGACTACGAGTACTTCACTTCCTACTTTTTTGTTACACAGACACAATGTGGTGATACGTTTGGTGAAAATGGAGTTCCACCCGATATGCCCCGTGGCATTTCATTAGATCAAATTATCGATGAAGAAGGATTGAATAAGCTTGCATACTAGATTGAAATGTAGGTACGGTTTGATATATGATCAAATCACGTGCCGTCCTTACGATTGAGCGGGCATTTTTGGGGAGGTATTTACTATGAACGATGCGAACTATTATGTGACCAAGCTCGGGATGGAACCACATCCAGAGGGTGGGTTTTATAAACGGACATTCGAATCCGAGGAGCGGATTTCAGATCAAGAGTTATCGGTAGAGTTTGAAGGAAAGAGAAAGCTTTATACAAGCATCTTCTTTCTATTGGGCTCGAATGACATTTCCCATCTACATCGTTTGAAATCCGATGAATTATGGTATTACCATGCGGGAAGCCCTTTAACGATTCATGTGATTGATGAAAAGGGAGATTACAAAGAAAGTAAACTGGGGATTAACCTGGACGAAGGGGAAATCCCGCAAGTGTTGGTCCCGAAACATTCCATCTTCGGTTCTTCCGTCAGAGATGAAGATACGTTCTCATTAGTTGGGTGCATGGTCTCGCCTGGTTTTGAGTTCCAGGACTTCGAGCTGTTTACTCAAGAAGAGCTATTGTCAAAATATCCGCAACATAGGGATGTAATCACGAAGCTGGCTTACGAAGAAATCCCTAAATAATTGACCTGTCTTACACACGATAAAAAAGAGAAGTGGATACTCTACAGACTAGTAGGATATCCACTTCTTTTTTTCACTATATAGACTCTTTACGTCTTTATATTCCGACTGTGTTTCCTTTATCTTTAGGCCGGTCCGTCATACTGAAATACACGGCTCCTATTATAATGAGAACGATGATGATTCCTGCGATAATCAGGGATGAGTTTAATAATAAAATGAATCCTAATCCTGATAAAGAAGTGATAGTGGATAGTACGGTCCATGTTGAGAATGTTTCTTTCATGCTTAGCCCAAAGTATTCTTTAATCATCCAAAATCCTGCGTCATTCACATGTGAGCAAATGGAACTTCCTGCTCCCGTTGCGAGCGTTACCAAGGCTAGATTCACATCGTATTGAGCCAGGATGGGGATGACTAATCCTGCAGTGGAAATGGCGGCAACTGTGGCTGATCCTAAGGAAACCCTTAATATGGCAGCGACTAACCAGGCAAGGATGATTGGTGACATGGCACTGCCTGTGAATAATTCCGCTACGTAATCTCCTACACCTCCAGTGATGAGTACTTGCTTGAAGGCACCGCCTCCTCCAATGATCAAGAGCATCATCCCGATTGCGGCAATGGATGAGGTACAGGAAGCCATGACCTCTCTGATTGGAGTCTTTCTTGCGATTCCCATTGTATAGAAGGCAAGGAATAAAGATAACAACATGGCAGTCGAAGCGTTTCCTACCAGACGAACGATTTCTATTAATGTATTATCCTCAAATCCTACTGATTTTTGAACCATATCAAGGATGGTGGCTATGGCCATTAATAAAACAGGGAACATGGCAGTCAAAACACTTATTCCGAAACCAGGCGTTTCTTCCAGCTTGAATGTTTTTTGTTCGCCCAAAGAAGCGATATTACCCGTTTTCTTGAATGCATCCGGGACTATTTTTTTAGCAAACTTCGTATAGAGGGGACCTGCAAGGATGACGGTTGGTATGGCGACGATGATTCCGTAAAGTAACACCAATCCAATATCTGCACCATATTCACCAGCAATGACGGTTGGACCTGGATGCGGGGGTAGGAAACTATGTGTGGCTAATAAGGCTGCAGCCATGGGGATACCTAGGTGTAGAATTGAAACTTTCAGTTCTTTGGCCATCGTGAATACAATCGGAATCAATAACACTAAACCCACTTCAAAGAATAGGGCGATCCCAACGATAAAAGAGGCAACCACAACAGCCCATTGAATTTTATCTTCGCCAAATTTGTTAATCAAGGTCATGGCAATCCGCTGGGCTCCTCCTGCATCAGCAATAAGCCTACCGAGCATGGCTCCAAGTCCAAAGATTAAAGCGATATGACCAAGTGTACCGCCTAATCCACCTTCAATGGTTGTCACGATATCCTTTAACGGCGTCCCTAGTGCTAAAGAGACAACAAAAGATACAACGATCAATGAAACGAATGTATTTAACTTGAATCCAGTAATCAAAATGAGCAACAGGATAATCCCAAACGCTACTATAAGTAATGGCATAATAAACCTCCCATAAAATAATGAAAATATTTCGGTTTGCTCAAACTTACTACAATCGTTCGTAACTCTAGGATGGCTTATGCTATTTTGTTTACTAGTTATAAAAAGTGGGTAGTTTAAAAATTATATAGAAAACGCTTACATTTTCATTCTGAAAGTGGTCGCCATATTCTACCCACTTTCATTCATCAATTCTGAACGAGCGTTTTTTCTTCACCCAATGCTTTTACTCCGGCTTTTAGAACTTCGATAATTCGATCTGTATCATAGATATTTCCACGCCAAGTTCCTCCACTCACTGATTGAAGTGCAGCCCATAAACGAGTATCATCTGGAAGTTTAGGATCCGGTCTAAGGTCCGGATGAAGGTCACGTCCTTCCAAGACTGTAGTGGCCTCTTCTAAAGAAAGTCTATCATTCTCCGTGCCGACGAAATTGACGGAACCCGCTAATTGATTGCGATCGACGATGATTTCAATGATATCTCCATCACGTAATTTTCCGATTGCCCCGCCAGCCAAGGCCTCAGGTCCAATGTGTCCAATACATGCGCCAGTCGAGACACCAGAAAAACGCGCATCCGTAATCAAGGAGACATGTTTTCCGTAAGACAGATGTTTTAAGGCCGATGTTAGTTGATAGGTTTCCTCCATCCCCGTTCCTGAAGGACCGCCGCCCATAACGACCATTACATCTCCTGCTTGTATGCCTCCTGTTTTAATCGCTTTTATAGCGGACTTTTCTGAAGTGAACACTTTGGCTTTTCCTGTATGGCGATATACTCCATCTTCTCCCACCACGGATGGATCGATGGACGTGGATTTAATGACGGATCCTTCAGGAGCAATATTTCCTTTCGGGAAGGTCACGGTGGACGTAAGCCCTTTTTCTTTTGCTATGGCTGGGTCCATGATCACGTCATCAGGGTTGATCCCATCATTTTCCAACAATTGTTTCTTCATCATAACCCGTCGTTCTGATTGTTCCCACCAATCGAGGTTTGCACCAAGGGTTTCGCCGGTAACGGTTAGTACATCTTCATGCAAGACACCTAGTTTTCTTAAATGAAGCATAACTTCCGGGACTCCGCCTGCCAGGAATACCTTGACCGTCGTATGGCCAGTCGGACCATTTGGCAGTACATCGACTAAGCGGGGGACTTTCTTGTTGATCCTGGTCCAATCTTCAACAGTTGGTAACTTGCATTTAGCTGCATGGGCAATGGCTGGGATATGAAGTAATAAGTTCGTGGAACCTCCGAAAGCTGCATGAATCACCATCGCGTTTTCTATTGCTTTATCCGTAATAATATCCTTGGTGGATATTTTCTTCTTCTCCAATTCTAAGGCTGCACGTGCTGATTGCTTTGCCATCTCCACCCATACTGGTTGACCTGAAGGGGCAAGTGCTGAGTGAGGTAGTGCCATGCCAAGGGCTTCTGCCACGACTTGGGAGGTTCCGGCTGTTCCAAGGAATTGACAGCCTCCGCCTGGTGTTGCACACGCACGGCAACCGAGGTCTGCAGCTTCTTGCAATGTGATTTCGTTGTTTGCGTATCGTGCCCCGATGGTTTGGATCTTTCCTGCATCTTCGCCATTGATAGGTGGAAGTGTCACACCTCCAGGGACGATGACAGTTGGCAAGTCGTGCATGGATGCTAAAGCGACCATCATGGCTGGAAGACCTTTATCACATGTTGCCACCCCAATGACTGCCCGACCCGTAGGCAATGATCGGATTAATCTTCGATAAACGATGGCTGCATCGTTTCGATACGGAAGGGAATCGAACATCCCGGTCGTTCCTTGCGTGCGGCCATCGCATGGGTCACTTACGAATCCTGCAAAGGGAACGCCGCCTTGTTTACTGATCTCTTCGGCTGCCGCCTTCATTAATAGGCCTATTTCCCAATGGCCGGTATGATAGCCTAATGCAATAGGCGTACCATCATGATCCCTAATGCCCCCTTGTGTACCGAGGATGAGGATTTGTTTTCCAAGGAGGTTTGAAGCGGACCAGCCCATTCCAACATTTTGGGATAATCCAAAAAGGTCACCACTTGGTGATTCTAACAACATTTCGGAAGTAAGGGGGAGGGAACCATCTGCCCCTTTTGCATGCGTTTGAATTTTGTAAAGAGAGACATCCTCTTCGCCAAATATTGATTGAAATGACATATCTATAAACCTCCGCCATTAGATTTTCGCTTTCACTGTAAGTCAATCACGTAACATTCCGTTCGTTCATTCCCTACAAATCTATATTGATCTTTGAAGTTCTCTAAGAAACCTCCTTTTGTTTTATAATATAAAACAATGTTTATCTATAAAAAACTTATGGTGTAATCTAAAGTAATCATATATTTTCTGAAAAGTCAATTAATTTTTTCGTAGGAAAAAACCGTATATTTATAAGAAGTTTTACCTAGATAATAATGACGTAATCCAGGAGGGGTCATCTGAAGAATAATCCGGATAATCATAATTTATGTAGGTACATAAATGGATTCAATCCAATTATTTATGGGACGAAAAAAATTCCATGTAAGTAATATTGCTTCTTGACTTTTCAAAAAATCTAGTATTATATTGAATTATGAGAAAATTTTGTCATTATAAAACCGAGTTTCATAATTTAAAACAAGTAGGTGACAATCATGCCTGTTATTCAATCAGTAGATCGCGCTCTTCGCATTCTCGATTTGTTTGACGAACATACAACAGAATTGAAGATAACAGATATCAGTAATCAAATGGGACTTCACAAGAGTACAATCCATTCTTTATTGAAAACGCTTTTAAATCATGGCTATATCAGCCAGAATCCTGAGAATGGGAAGTATGGATTGGGAATGAAGCTTTTTGAAAGAGGGAACTATGTCATACAGTCCTTGGACGTCAGGGATTTATCAAAAAAATACTTAATGGATTTATCCGCCAAAACCGGACAGACAACCCACTTGGTTATATTGGACGGAAAAGAAGGGGTATATATTGATAAAGTGGAAGGCCCAATGGCCGTTATTCTCTATTCAAAAATAGGAAAACGAATTCCCCTTCACTGCTCCGCTGTCGGTAAAGCGTTAATCGCCTTTAAAGATCCGGAAGAAATTAAAAAAATTCTACATGAATATGTCTATTTAAAACAAACGGAGCTTACCATTACGGATGAATCTAAATTCATGCGTGAGCTTGAACAAGTTCGATCTCAAGGGTACGCCATCGATAACCAGGAAAATGAGCCTGGCGTTCGTTGCATTGCAGCGCCTATTCGAAATCATGAGAATAAGGTTATTGCAGCGATTAGTCTTTCTACACTCGTAGGTCGCATAAATGATTCTCAGTTAGACATTTTCATCGAACAACTGAAACAGGCGGCCTTAGAATTATCAGAGCAAATGGGGAATGGGATACCAATTTCATAGAAGGTGGTTCCCTTCTCTTTTGTCTATATATAAAAACTGTGTTTTATATTATAAAACAAAAGGAGGCTATTTAATGCGGATTATCCGATATATCAATGAGCACTCAAATGCAACGCTAGCAGCAGTTACTATTGGGGGAGAAGTATATCCCCTTCCTCAAGAAGGCTTGATTGAACTAATCCAACAGGCAAATGAACAACAAGTATCCCCACTCTCTTTCATAGAAAATTTCCTTTCTACATCAATGCCTATTCAACAACCATTAGAAGATTTATCATTACTCGTTCCCATTGTAGCGGAAGAAGTATGGGCGTCTGGCGTTACATATGAGCGTAGCCGCGATGCCCGTAACTATGAAGCGACAGATGGAAGGCTTGATGTCACTACTTTCTATGACAAGATCTATGAGGCGGAACGTCCGGAAATTTTCTTTAAGTCCACGGCCGCGCGTACAGTCGGCCCAGGGAAGGACGTATATTTACGCAGTGACTCCAATTGGCAGATCCCCGAGCCTGAATTGGGCCTTGTCATCGACCGGGAAGGTGGCATTCTTGGATATACGATTGGGAATGACATGAGCTGTCGTGACATTGAAGGAGAGAACCCTCTTTATCTCCCACAAGCGAAAATGTGGAAAAACTCCTGTTCCATTGGGCCAGCCATCCTCCTTGCCGAGTCCGTGAAAGATCCTTATGATTTCGACATCACCTGTAGAATCTACCGGAACGACGAGCTTAAAGTAGAGGGGCAAGCGAATACCAGCCAGTTAAAAAGAAAATACCATGAGTTAGTCTCGTTCCTCATTCGCGACAATCAAATTTTTGACGGCACTGTATTGTTGACGGGAACGTGCATCATTCCGGAAAATGACTTTACTTTATTAGATGGAGATCGGATTGAGATTGAAGTCTCTGGCATCGGTGTCTTGAAAAATAATGTAAAGCTGCCGAAGAACATTTTAGTCTGAGTGAAGCAGATGGTGTACTGATTTTGTAGAAAACCCTTGTGCAACCATAATAATCTAACTATTCATTCAATTCATTTCACGATTAAACCATTACAAGGAATATGGGGGTATATAAGATGAACGTAAAAACGGATGAAAAAACGTATTTAAACTATATCAATGGTAAATGGGTATCGGCTTCTATTCAAAAGGTTGATACGAGTATCAATCCAGCCAATCGTCATGAAGTCGTCGGGTATGTACAGCAGTCTGGGAAAGAAGATCTGGATGATGCGGTGCTTGCCGCGAAGAAAGCACAAGTGTATTGGAGGAAACTATCCGGTGCTGCCCGTGGAGAGTTTTTGTATAAGGCCGCGAATGCAATCGAGCGACGTATCGATGAAATTGCGGAAACGATGACGCGTGAAATGGGAAAAACGTTCCCCGAAGCGAAAGGGGAAACAGCTAGAGGTGTCGCAATCCTACGTTATTATGCAGGAGAGGGAATGAGGAAGATAGGTGATGTGATTCCTCCATCGGATTCCGAAGCCCTGATGTTCACGACTCGTGTTCCCCTAGGAGTTGTAGGTGTGATCACGCCTTGGAATTTCCCCGTAGCCATACCTATCTGGAAAATGGCGCCGGCACTCATCTATGGAAATGCTGTTATTCTGAAACCGGCTCAAGAAGCGGCAGTAACCGCCGCCAAAGTAATGGAATGTTTTGATGAGGCAGGGCTTCCGGTGGGGACGATTAATATGGTAACAGGACCGGGGTCTGTCATTGGTCAGGCGATTACCGATCACCCGGATATCAATGCGGTTACATTCACGGGGTCTGATTCTGTCGGTAAAACGATTGGACTGGGGGCTTTCAAGCGTGGTGCTAAATATCAGTTGGAAATGGGCGGGAAGAACCCGGTCATCGTGGCCAATGATGCCGATTTAACACAGGCCGTAGAAGCAACGATTAGCGGAGGTCTCCGTTCCACAGGTCAGAAATGTACGGCTACAAGCCGGGTAATCGTCCAAAGTGAAGTGTATGAGGAGTTTAAAAATAAACTGATTGAGAAGATAAAGGAAATAAAAATTGGTAATGGCCTGAATGAGGATGTATGGATGGGTCCATGTGCAAGTGAGAATCAGCTTAATACAGCACTATCATACGTTAAGAAAGGAATCGAAGAAGGCGCAACATTGATTTATGGCGGTAAACGGATAGAGGATGGGGAATTAGCCGATGGATTCTTTATGGAACCCGCAGTCTTTGAAAACGTTAGTAACAGCATGACGATCGCTCAAGAGGAAATCTTCGGACCCGTACTTGCCCTGATTAAAGTGGAGACGTTGGAAGAAGCCGTACACATTGCAAACGACGTGAAGTTTGGGCTAAGTGCTTCTATTTTCACCAAAAATATCGGTCACATGCTTTCCTTCATTAATGAAATGGATGCTGGTCTCGTACGAATTAACGCTGAATCGGCTGGAGTTGAACTACAAGCCCCATTCGGGGGGATGAAGCAATCCAGCTCCCACTCCCGTGAGCAGGGGGAAGCGGCAAAAGAGTTTTACACGTCCATTAAGACCGTATTTGTAAAGGCATGAATGAAAATAGGGTCTGATTAAATGAACATGGATCCCAAAGACATATTGATCTTTAAGGGTAAGCCCCAAAAGTCAGACAAAGACTTTGGGGCTTACCTTTTTTTTCGTTAGTCTATGTTAAAGGTAACGGTTAAATTTTTATGAAGTGGTATTGTTTGTAAAATGTTACACTTAAACTCAAGCAGGTTAGTCAAAGACATAATCAGTTAAGAAAACAACCAAGAGATGACTTAAAATACTTATTAATATAAAAGATTTCTGGGAGGTCCAAATGAATATTGAGTTTAAGGTAATTGAACAATCAAATTATAACGAGTGCATAAAACTTCGCTTACATAAAGAACAGGAAAACTTTGTCGCCTCTAATATTTTTTCTTTAGTACAAAGTGCATATGAACCTGATCTATACCCATTAGGGGTTTATTGTGATAATAAAATGGTTGGTTTTATTTTATATGATTTTGATTATGAACTTAACGGATGGTCAATGAGCAGATTTATGATTGATGTGAACGATCAAAACAAAGGAATAGGGAAAAGGGTCATACAAAAGTTTATAGAGTTTTTTACCAACAAATATGGTCATGTACCACTTTATACAAGTGCTTCTGTCGATAATCAAATTGCCATTGCTTTATATGAACAATTTGGTTTTGAAAGAAAAGAAGTAATAGAATATGAAGTGGGCGGAAGAAAACACAAAGATTTTAAAATGCTTGTACAACTTTAACGTTTTTTTAAGGGTAATAGAGGGGCTGTATAATAAGTCCTTATCCAGTGAATTTTGCAGAAATAAAGAGGCGGAAATGTTGTTGAATCAACGTTTCTGCTTTTGTTTTACAAAAATCGTGTTAGGTTCAATGGACTTTAAAACAAATGAGGTGCTTTTCTATGAAACGAAGTTCGACACTCTTTTTGAAGGTGGCTGTGATTTTCATTGGCATTCCGGTTCTTGTTTTGTGCCTATTTGTGTTGCCTCAGATTGCGAATGAAGCCAATGAAGCAGCAAATCGAGGATGGGACTTGGCCTATGTGGTATATGGAATTCTAGTAGTGATGTATCTGTCAGTCATTCCATTCTACTTCGCTCTTTATCAATCGTTTACCCTTTTGCGTTATATTGACAAGAACCAAGCTTTCTCGGAGTTATCTGTAAGAGCTCTAAAGAAAATCAAAAACTGTGCCCTCATAATCAGTGGTCTTTATGTAATCGGCTTACCATTTGTCTTTATCTTAGCGGAGAATGATGATGCACCGGGTCTTATCCTAGTTGGAATGGTGATGATTTTTGCGCCGATGGTGATTGCTGTCTTTGCGGCTCTTCTTCAAAGACTTCTACAAGAGGCCGTCGAGATAAAATCAGAGAACGACTTACTGAGGTGAGTGATGTGGCAATAATAAATAGGCTCTTTTCTAAAAGATTGTTGCTATTGAATAAGGCCTTTTTAATAAAAGGCGGTGTTAAAGATAAAGGTTGTTTTTCGTAAAGGTAATATTGTTTGTGAGACGTTATACTTTTAACTAACAAGGTAGGATAGTTGAAAGGCGTAATATGGAATTTATGGTATCATAAAGGTAATAATATTTTGGGATTACTTGGGAGGTTAAATGCAGGGTGTCAAAAATGGAACAAAATATATGGGAGAAAGAATATAAAAATGTCGATATTTTATGGGGATTCAATCCTAATAGTATCTTATCTCAATATGTTGAAATGCTTCCTGAAAACGGAGAGGTTTTAGACTTAGGTATTGGAGAAGGACGGAATGCCCTTTTTTTCGCTAAAAAGGGATTTGCTGTTGAGGGTATCGATATTTCTGAAACAGCAGTAGAACGATGTTTGGAACTTTCGAAAGAGCAAAATCTGAATATTAACGCTAAAGTTCAAGATATTACTTCTTTTGAGATTGAACCAAATAAATATTCTTTAATTATACTTTCTAATGTACTTAATTTTTTTCCTGATAAGGATATTAAAATTATTATCGAAAAGGTGAAAAATGGGCTAATTAAAAATGGGTTGGTATATATTAATGCCTTTGATGATAAAGAACCAGGTAGAAAAAAAGCTCTAGAGAAGTATGAGCAATTAGCAGAGCATACGTTTTATAAAACAAGTTCAAATATGTTTCTTCATTATTTTACAAGAAGTGAGTTAGAAAGCTTTTTTACCGATTATAAAACGATAAGCTTGTCTCAGTCCTACTCTATGGACATTTCGCACGGTCATCCTCATTTCCATAGTACATTAGAAATAATGTCACAAAAGTCTTGAAAAAGTTATCATTCTTCTAACACTAATAACTGTGTAGTTCCTGAAAAATGGCATCATTTGATGGCATTTAGAATGTAAAAAAGTATCCTTAATTCATTACCAGGAGCTAATCAGCATATTTTTCTTTAAAGAGATAGCGTTGGCGAGAGTGATATTTACCATTACGTTTAACGGACATACTTCCGCAGTGAAGACAAGCTAATCCCTTTGAAAACCGTGTTTCCCGAACTTCTTCTACCATTTTTGATATATCGGATTTCGGTTCAGGGAACAAGTCTTGTTGAAGTGCTCTAAATAGCTCCAGCTGCTCTTTCTTGTAAGGGAATTAAAGTCTTTATAAACATCGTGCCAAGCCATCACCATTTAAAGGAAAATGAGCATGACAGAACTGTCTAGACTGCCAGCCCGGAGACCTTTTGGAATGCTTCTGCCCCGCATCCCCCCATCTAAATTGAAAGGAAGCGTTAAAAAATGGTCGGTATCATTCCCCCATCCATACGGATTGGAGAACCTTTAAAGGAGGATGCATAAGGACTACATACAAATGCAGTTAGTCGGCCTATTTCACTTGGCTTGATAAATCGCTGTATTTCAGATTGTGGTAGGTTTGTAGTCATGAATTCTTTCTCCTTTTCTGAAAACATCATATCTTCATTAGGGTAGATACCGTCAATGATTTGCTGCACATTTTCAGAGAGTGTGGGCCCCGGTAAAATTGTATTTACTGTAACTTCTGTTCCAATTGTTAATTTCGATAAGCTTTTTGACAAGGACAATAGCATTGATTTTGTCATGCAATACTGTGGCATTTGTCCCGAAGGCATAATGGCTTCTTCACTCGCAATAAAGATAATGCGGCCGTCATTATTTTTCAACATCTTTGGTAAATAGAATTTAGACAACCCATTTGCAGCAAGAACGTTGGTGCGAAAGTATTTTTCCCATACTTCATCGTCCACGTCCTCATAGTCCATCACTTCATAAATACCCATACTGTTAACCAAAATATCAATAGTGGGATATTCCTTGAATAAAGCTTCTCTTTGTTGAATATCCATAATATCTGCTGTAGCATTTCGAGGAAAGGTATTTGGGAAATCCGACTTGATTTCATTAACCGTACGTTCTACATCTTCAAAATTTCTTCCATTGATTAGTACATTCACGCCTTCTCTGGCCAGTTCTATGGCAATTGCTTTACCTATGCCCTTTGTTGATCCTGTAACTAGAGCTGTTTTGTTGTTTAATCCCATATCCATCATACATTTCCCCTTTTTATATGAAAAAACTCACTATTAAGGACCATCCATTTATCGAGTCTGTGTACCTAAATGTTCAGCGCGCCAATGAGAGGGAGTAACACCTTCCCATTGGCGGAAGGCGCGGTAGAACGAGTTTTGGTCCTCATATCCCATCAGGAAGGCCACTTCTTTAATATCGAGCGAGATGTCTGTTAAATACACTCGTGCCTGCTCTTGACGGACTTCTGCCAAGAGGTGCTTGAAGCTCCTGCCCTCATCAGTAAGCCGGCGCTGTAGAGTACGATCGCTCATCCCCATCTCCTTCGCGATCGTCTGTATGTCGGGGCGCCCTCCTGTTAGACTCCGCTTAATGATCCACTTCACTATCTCTGTAATGGGGGTGATACGTTGATGCTCACCCAACGATCGGTCCAGAACGGGTGTCAGGATTTCTAACAAATCTGCGTTGTACGAGACAAAGGGACGGTCCAGATCTCTTCGATGTAGAGTCAGCCGATTACCATTTGCACCGATCTGTATCGGGCAACCGAAGTAAGCTTCAAGTGCCTGTACATCGCCCATCGGTTGCGAGAATTCTACAGAACTTGCCATCAAGGGTTGGCCTGTTCCCCGACGCCCTAGCTCCAGAAGAAATGCCAGCGTGATCCCAACTAGCAAGGGCGGGCCGGATTGCTCGGTATTCAACCAATCCAGTTCAATTGTGCAGTGCTCACCTTCCTCGTTTATGCGCAAAATTTCGGGGGGGCAAAGTTGTTTGTATCGGGCCATTCGTTTGAGAGCGTCGCGGTAGTCACGGGCGTGATACGTCGCTAAGACGGACGGTGGATATTGAGCAGGTTCGAAGACGGTCGCAAGCTTGATGATCCCCTTGGCAGTGTCATCCATGATATCGGAATAAGCCTGCCAGATTGCTAAGTATTGGGCGGTGGGGACAACTGGTGCAGTAAGAATGGTGAGGGGCAGTTGTGCTTGTTGAACTACGTCGTTGGCGGTTATTCCTAGTTGGCGTAATCCTTCCCAAAATCCTGCCGGGATCTTAATTCGAGTATGAGATGTCATACTATGAGCCTTCTTTCTTTTATCTATGTAAACATTCACTAGATTAATTGTGCTTATAATCTATCTTATTGGTGGGACAGTTATATATTACCTGTCCCATGTCTCTCTGTAACTAGTAAAGTGAGACAAGTTACTTGCCGATTGCGCCAAATGGCGATGCGTGGTTCCATGCAAGCCAACTATCGAAACAGGTTGTTTTTGACCCTGTTCAATGATTGAGAAAATTTCGATGGCTGAGGGATCTAGCCTGTTCCTCAATTCTTCGGAGATATAGGGTGACTGGAAATAGTTCTCAATAAATGAAAGTTCTTTGGGATAGTTGAGCGCATAATCCGCCGTGCTTTTTAAAATACCTTTTAATCTTTCATAAACAGTCTAACTGGGATCATACCCTATCATAACTGATTCTCCCATATGAGTACGAGCATTCTCAAAGAGCTCACTAACCAGTTCCTCTTTGCTTTTATAATAATTATAAAAGGTGCTAGAACCCACATTTGCCCTCTTGAAAATTTTCGAAAAGGTAAAGGACTGCAAGCCCTCTTCTGTAATTAAATCAAGGGTTGCAGACAAAATGTCTTCACGTTTACTCATTATGCACCTCGCTAAGGAATAAATATTCTATTCAATCATACAATTTGATTGACGCGACCTGCTTCATCTAAGACTGCGGCTTCAATACCAGCTTCGGATAAGTCTAAATAAGAGGTTGGGCAAGTGGAATCCCAAAAAATGAGTGCCATCAATATTATTTCTAGGAGGTAGAATGGATGAGGTCGGAAGCTATACAAAAAAGGAAGCTTGGACGTGAGGGGTTAGAGGTTTCAGCTTTAGGTCTTGGAACCATGATGATGCCGAATAATGAGGAATCGGTTCGCGTGATTCAGGAAGCGCTGGATAGCGGTGTCACCATGTTTGACACAGCTGATATTTATGGTGAATTTGCACAGCAGCGATTCGGAGAAAACGAGAAGTTGGTAGGTCGGGCGCTTAAGGATAGAAGGGATAAAGCGGTGATCGCCACGAAATTTGGTATAACACATACCCAGGGACCCAAAGGTGATCGGGCGTATATTAAAAAATCCGTGGATGCTAGCTTATACCATCTCGGATTGGATTACATTGACCTTTATTATCAACATCGCTACGATCCGAATACCCCTATTGAAGAAACGATTGGAACGATGGCCGACTTGGTTAAGGAGGGGAAAATTCGCTTTATCGGTCTTTCTGAAGCACCTGCTGATATCATCCGTCGTGCGCACACCGTTCATCCCATTACGGCAGTAGAAACGGAGTATTCTTTATGGAGTAGAGAAGTAGAAGATGAAGTACTTCCGGTTCTCAAAGAATTAGGAATTGGTTTTGTACCTTATAGCCCACTGGGACGGGGGTTCCTGACAGGACAAATTAAAAAGTTTGAGGATTTGGCTGAGGATGATTATAGGCGAAATTATGAGCGGTTCCAAGGCGATAATTTCATTAAAAATGTGGAAGTCGCAGGGCTGATTGAAGAGATGGCTTCAAAAAAAATGTGTACATCTGCTCAACTTGCATTGGCGTGGCTGCTCGCCCAAGGAGACTTCATTGCGCCAATCCCTGGTACAACGCGAATAGACCGGGTGAAGGAGAATCTTGGCGCTCTACAGGTTCAACTTACACCAGGGGATTTCGAAGAAATTGAACGTATCTCTCCAAAAGGCCTCGCTGCCGGTGGGCGTTTCTAAATTTACAGTAGCCATTCACATGCTAACAATGAGTATCAAAAAAACTCCTATATAGGAGTTTTTTTGATTTTTACAATCAAGTTCAAGATGAGTCCCAATTACTGTAGAGGCAGCTCCGAAGTATTGATAATAGGATCATCGTGAAAAAGAAACTCCTTTAATTATCGTCATTATTCCAACTATCGTAATAACATTATTTTATTTACAGGTTATTTGCTTTACGTGATACTTCACAGTTTTTTTAACTCTCGACAAATAAGTGCGTTTGTTGAACATATTAAATCTTAGCGAAAGACACTAAATGATTTCAATACGTTATTCGTTTCTTCTTCGGTAATGCCGATATAATGCAGGGTCACAGATGGGTGGGAATGATGAAGGATCCGTTGCAACATCGCAATATCCTTTAATAAAAAAGCTATGTTAAAGGTAAGGGTTGATTTTTCGTAAGATTGTTTTGCTTGTGAAATGTTACACTTCAACTAACGGGGCAGGTTAGTGGAATAATCAGTTCTGAAAGAATATCATACGATAAGAAGTATTTTGTAAAGGAGGATTATTATTGAAATTAGAAATTGGATTTATTCCTCATAAATGGATTTCTGATATTCCTGATGCTTGTGGTTATTTCCCTTTTGCGATTGAAGGGGAATCAGAGAATATAGTTGATTTTACATTTAATAGTAATGATAATGTAGGTGAATTTGTTTCAAAC
The DNA here is from genome assembly GCF_059384845.1 of Peribacillus suis. Lineage (NCBI taxonomy): Bacteria > Bacillati > Bacillota > Bacilli > Caryophanales > Bacillaceae > Peribacillus > Peribacillus suis. Next base: position 3,327,142 of record NZ_CM182019.1, on the reverse strand, counting down.
TGGATGAATGAAATCAATCATTTTCCCATATACATATTTGTTGAAGTACATGACTTCAATCAAGAGGAATTTGAACAAGATTGCCAAACATATAATATCGAGTTTATAAGAGCTAAATTTGGATTCTATAAGGCGATTATCGAAAATTACAGACAGTTTAGTGTTATATTCCCATATGTATATGCTTGTGGAGGTATGAATGATGTAGCTTTATGGTCGATAAAAAGGGATGTTTTTAGATTAGAGAAAATGAGTATAAAAACCATTTTTGGCATAGAAAAGATTGATATTCCAGTAGTTACTCTCCTTGAGAATGACTGTGTGTTTTGGGTTGGTTTTGATGGTGATAATCTTTTTGCAATATCGAATGATAGGCAATTTTCAACAATTACAAAAATCTCAGAAAAACTCCCACCTAATACTGATTTTATTATCTATGAATACGAAGAATAGAAAATTCTTCTTCAATTAATGGGTGCATTCGTTTAATAAATTGGCGTATTACTTCCCTTCTATTTGTCTATACTGATAAAAATAGATGAGGAGAGTAATAGGATGATACTATCTGAAGCCTGGAACTTATATAAAGCTGACAAACAGATTCAAGGGTATTCACCCCAGACCTTAAAAGCATATAATGTTCAATTAAACTTGTTGATCAGGCATTTCGGTGATATTTCACTTGATGAAATAACTACTGATTCTTTAAAGCTATATCTAGGGAAAGTTGCTGATCAATTAAAGGCTGCCAGCTTAGGTCATAGGATACGTTTTATCAAATCATTGTTTCGGTGGGCACAAGATGAAAATGTTTTGAATGGTAATCCAGCGTCTAAAATTAAGGAGCCAAAGTTAGATATCAGAATACCAAAGTTTTTATCTGAAGAAGAAATTGAGCATTTAAGAGAAGCCTGTTACACTCCGTTAGAAAATGCCTTATTCGAATTTATGTATTCAACTGGCTGCAGAATTGGTGAGGCAGTTAATTTAAATCGTCAATCCATCAACTTTTCTAATCAATCCGTCATAGTATTAGGTAAGGGCAATAAAGAGAGAGAAGTCTATTTCAATACTAGGTGTGATATTTGGCTAAAGAGGTATTTAAACGAAAGAGAAGATGATCAGGCGGCTTTATTTGTGACAGTTCGTGCTCCTCATAGGATGAGTGTTTCACAAATGAGATATGTCATTAAACGGATATCTAATAGATCTGGAATCAATAAAAGTATTCACCCCCATCAGTTGAGACATAGTTATGCCACTACTTTGTTGAATAATGGGGCACCTTTAGAAGTCATTCAAAATTTGATGGGCCACGAAAAGAGTGAAACGACTAAAATTTATGCTTATTTAAGTGGGACACTCCGACGAGAGCTATATAAAAAGTTTTTCTGATATGAACAGAGGCATTAATCCAAGAAGGATTAATGCCCTTTTGTGTTGAACTCCTTATTGTAGAAATGGGGCAGGTTAACTCAAATAACAACATAAAAATGGAGGAGAAATATTTGTCAAAGCCGAGTATTGCAAATGTACTGAGTGGTTTAAAAACTAGGTTGAGCGATACAAACTTGCTAACTATTCAATCAAGTGACGGGCATATTTTCGATATGAGTTTTAAATTTAATGCCCCAATTGATGAAGACATCATAAACTCATATGAGAATTTACCTGAAGACTATAAAAGCTTTCTTCGCCTACACAATGGAGCAGTATTTTTCTCTTTTGATTACGGAACTTTGTTTGGCATACATTCTTTAGAAGAATCGTTATCAATATTAGAAAAAGTAAAAACAGGTGAATATGTGCCAATGGAAAATAAAGACGATTGGTTCCCAATTGGGCACGTTCAAGATGTAGGTGGACTTTACATCGATCTTTCGTCAGATAAGAATTATTTGATTTTAATGGGAATACCTGTATACAATTTGCAATGCGATTTTCCAACTTGGCTGGATCGGATGATAAGAGTAAATGGAGAAAAGTATTGGGAATGGGCAAGTAAAGAGTTGTAACAAGAGTGGTAATCTCTTTGTGAACAAATGTACTTAAACATACAGGGGTGTTAGCTGAAGATCGGAGCTGTCTTTAAGGTAGCTTTTTCTTATGGAACTAAAGGGGCAGGTTAGCTCAAAACAATGCAGAACTATACTATTTAAAGGAGTGATAACTAAGTGGAGAAAACCATCGAGCCAGAGGTGGAGACATCAGCGTTTGTAGAGGTTTTTACAGCTGTTCTACCATTTGTTCTTTTAGCGGTACTAGTTGTACTCATTGTCTTCATTGTATATGTCGTAAAGATTGCTAATCGTTATCTAGCTAATGGCAAAATAGCTGAACAAAAATTCAAAAGGGAAGAAACAGATATACAGGAGATTAAAAAACAACTTGACCGAATTGAAAAAATCCTAAATGAAGCAAAATGATTTTTCTTATTGTGCTAATAGGGCATTGATCTTAGAAGGATTAATGCCCTTTTCTGTTGAACTTCTTATTGTAGAAAAGGGGCAGGTTAGTGAAACTTTAGTATCTAGTTCGTAAAAATACGATATGGAACCATTTAAGTCTAAAAGGAGGGATTGAATTGAGTTTCGCTAACAGCTATTGCAATAGGTTTATTCGGAAAATTGAAAAGGAAAGAATAAAACCGTTTCTTCATATTGAAGAAAGGTTCTTTTTTGTTAACGGGTGCGTTAGCGTTCTAAAAGGGACTTAAGAAACAGCCCCATTCGGTTTTACCTGTTATGTTTACCAATGCAGAAAAATACGCTCGGTCGGTAATTTGATTTCGACGATGGTATTTTCTTTTTCACCCCTAAAATTCATTTCCCCTTGAAAATCACTGGCCACAATTCCTTGTAAAATAGTTAGTCCAAGGCTATCTGCTTTTGCTATATCAAAATCCTCGGGCAATCCGCGCCCGTTATCCTGAACTGATAAGAAAATATAATCATCTATCCGTTTACATTGAATTGTAATCATACCTGATTCCATTCCTATAAAAGCATGTTTAAAGCAGTTCATGACTAACTCATTAATAATCAGAGCAATTGATGTTGCCTTGTTATACGGGATGAATATATCATCTAAATCTAAATGTATTGCAATTTTCGGATTGTCATTAATTAAGTTGATAATCGCTTCCATGATTTGCTTCACATTAATAATACTTCTCCCTAATTTGTCTTTAGAAAGAAGGTTATGGACAGAAGCAATACTCTTTATTCGATTAATCATACTATCTAGTAAATCATCGATGGATATATCAGGGGTATTATTTATAAACATTTTTTGTAATGATATAAGTCCAACAATCGATTGAAGATTATTTTTTATGCGATGATGACTTTCTTGTAATAAGGCAGATCTTCCCAATAATCTTGTGTCTTCAATAGCGATAGCTGCATGAAGGGCTAATGCTGATAAATATTTTGATTCCTCTTTCGAATACACATAAAGGTTTTCATAAGATAATTGAATGATACCTGTTACTTGAGATCGAATCGAAACTGGAACACAAATAATTGTTTTAACATGATGATTCTTTTCAAACAGTGAGCAGAATTCTCTATCATTTTGATTGGCATAGTAGATGTCATTCCCTTTAGCAATTTTTAAAATTGCTTCTTTTGTTAATTGAGCTTTTACATCCTTATTATTTTTGATTTCAAAATCATCAATAATACTCCATGTAAACTCGTCAATTAGCTTAATGGAACAAACATCAGCTTTCATTACACGAGTGACTTCCTTTGCCAGTAATAATAATACATCTTTGAGCTCATATTCAGATGTAAGGAATTCTGCAGCTTGGAAAACGGCATCAAGCACACTTTTTACATCATTATCATAGCTATCGTTTTCTTTAAAGTTGTAATCCTCAATTTTCCTTAACAACCTTTGTGGGTCGCTTTTCGCTATGTCAGCTGACATTTCATCCGTAATGGTTCCCTTTGAAAGAATAGATATTCGGTCCGCTAGCTTTAATGCATCTTCCCATTGTTTTGTAATATAGATAATGCTTTTGCCTTCTTCTTTAAACTGTTTAATAATATTATATAATTTCGTTGCATTTTCAACTGAGAGCCCTTCCATAGGTTCGTGCATAATCATGACTTCTGGGTTTTGTAAAAATACACTCGTCATATAGGTAAGTCTTTTGTCTTCCTCAGATAAATTTCGTACCTTGGTTCGGTAGTCTATTTGGAAATCTAGTTTCTCCAAATTCCTTTTTGCCTTACTCTTAATTTTGCCCCAATTGATAAACGGAAGAAATCTTCGTGTCGGTATATTGGTTAAATTTAGATTTTCGGCCACCGAAAAGTTGCTAACCAATAATGGTTTTTGATGTACAATGGCAATCTTCTTTCTAGAAAGTTTTCTATTTTTAAGAAATTGATCATTAAACCATAATTCTCCTTGAGCATTTGAAGAGTCTAGTAGATTCATTAGGGCTTCGATGAATACTTTTTGCTCGGAGCTATTTTTGACAATTAATGCATGGATCTCTGAATAACCCAAAGTTATATTAATATTATTTATATATCCGTCAGAACTGCGATTTGTTACGTTCTTACACTCAAAAATTAACTTAGACAAAATTCCACCCCCACCTTTTTGACTTTCTCAAAGAAAATATATTCAAATTTTCTGCATTTTAATATTCTAATTATTTGGTATTCTTTAATGATAATAAATCATCTACTGAACAGCAACATACTCAGGAAGATCGTCTTATCTTTTCTTCAGGGAGTAATTTCTGTATAAATTCGACGAATGCTTATGGATTTTTTTAGAAATGATGTTACTATAAAACAGTATATAGGGAGAAGTTACTATAAAGTAGTATAAGCTTAGAAAGTACAGGACATGTGGCAATAATAGATAGCGTTTTCATTTCGGCGTGTGTGTACAAATATCAAATGGGGTGAGGAATAGTGACAAAATCATTGCGAATTTTGCTTGCCGAAGATGAATTTTTAGTTCTAATGGGGATTAAGTCATACGTTGAAAAGCTGGGCCATCAAGTGGTAGGAGTGGCTACAGACGGGGTAAAAGCAGTGGAATTAGCGCTAGAGAATAAGCCAGATCTCATTTTAATGGATATTAATATGCCTAATCTTGATGGTATAGATGCGATTAAAAAGATAAATGAAACCTTATTTATCCCATGTATTATTATTAGTGGTTATCATGATGAAAAACTAATCAAAAGAGCCACAGAGGTAGGTGTACTCTATTATTTGCTAAAGCCAATCGATATTGGGGATTTAAAAATAGCGATTAATATTAGTTTATCTAAGCTGGAAGAATTTAAGAAATTACAGGACGAGCTAAACAGTACAAAGAATGCGTTAGAAGCGCGTAAACATATTGAAAAAGCCAAAGGAATATTAATGGACAGAATGAACTTAAAAGAAGCAGAAGCAATGAAACGATTGCAAAAGTTGAGTAGAGATAAAAATAAAAAATTAATCGTCGTAGCGAAAGAACTTATTGAAGCAGATAATCTACTTCATTTTGAATAATTTAAAATTTTATACTAACCTCTTGTAATATGTGTTATAGTATGTAATATAATTAGAATAGAAAGAAAATTCAAAAAAAGATTCTATACTTACGATAGGTATAGAACATACAACTACTAGTATTTAAAATTAATATTTTAAGTTTTATACTTACGGCTGGTATAAAATTTTTGATGGCTACGGGTGCCTTATTTACGTAATTTATTATGTTTTTTTAACATAATGACTTGCGTATATAAGGCACCTTTTTGTTTTCTTGGATAAATGAAAGCGTGTACAAGGACTCGTTTACTATTATGAAAGGGGGGTGGTACGTTTTTTATAAATCGCTTTTATTGGATTATATTTCTTAAAATGACGAATTCTTTTAATTTAAAAATTCAAGGGGGAATAAGAAAAATGAAAAAGTTGTCCAAGAAATTATTGGTATTTTTACTAGCAACTATCATGTTATTTGCTACTGGATGCTCCGACAAAAGCAATGCGGACGGAGACAAAAAAGCAAAAACGATAAAAATCGGAATGTCTTTCCAAGAAATGAACAACCCTTACTTTATTTCCATGAAAGAAGCGTTTGAAGATGCTGCAAAAGCTATTGGTGCAAAAGTAGTGATTGCGGATGCTCAACACGATGTATCCAAACAAATTAATGATATTGACGATATGATCCAAAAGAAAATTGACATTCTCTTAATTAATCCTACTGATAGTAAAGGTGCAGAAGCAGCTGTTGAGGCCGCAAAAAAAGCGGGTGTGATCGTAGTGGCAGTTGATGCACAAGCTGAAGGTCCGCTTGACTCATTTGTTGGTTCTAAAAACTATGATGCAGGTTATCTAGCAGGTGAAAAGATGGCGAAAGATTTAGGTGGTAAAGGAAAAGTGGCCATCTTAGATGGTATTCCAGTTGTACCAATCCTTGAACGTGTAAAAGGATTTAAAGCAGCCATTGCTAAGAATCCGGGAATTGAAATTGTTAACACTCAAAACGGGAAACAAGACAGAGCTGAAGCGATGAAAGTGACAGAAAATATGTTACAAGCGAATCCAGATTTAAATGCACTATTCAGTGTTAATGATGAAGGTGCGCTAGGTTCATTAGGTGCAATCGAAGCATCTGGCAAAGATGTATGGATTTATAGTGTTGATGGTCACCCAGAAGCAATTGAAGCCATTGTAAAAGGCGGTGTATTTAAAGCCACTACCGCACAATTTCCAAGGGATCAAGTAAGAATCGCACTTGGTATGGCGTTAGCAAAACTATGGGGAGCTGAAGTAGTACCTACAGAAGTTCCGATTGATGTGGAATTACAAACAAAAGAAAACGCAAAAGACTTTAGCTGGTAATTCATCCAAGCGGGCGCTTAAAACTTATGTGAAAAGCGCCCTGCTAAGTCAATCAATAGAGGAAGGTGATTGCAGTGGATAAGGTATTAGAAATTGAGAATATAACGAAAGAGTTTCCAGGGGTTAAGGCACTTAAGGGCGTCAGTATTGATATTGAACGTGGTGAGGTTCATGCCTTGGTTGGGGAAAATGGGGCGGGAAAGTCCACATTAATGAAAATCCTTTCAGGAGTTTATACCCCTACTACCGGTAAAATTCGTTTAGACGGCAGAGAAGTAACATTCAAGGATCCTAAGCAAGCACAACTATTAGGAGTAAGCATTATTCATCAAGAGTTCAGTTTAATCCCATATTTGAGTGGTGTTGATAACATATTCTTAGGTCGTGAGATCAAGCAGGTAAATGGACTATTAGACAGAAAAAAAATGAGAAAAGAAGCAAAAGAAATATTGCAAAGGTTAAATGCAGATATTGATTTGAACAAACCCGTAGCTTATTTAAGTGTTGCCAACCAACAATTTATTGAAATTGCTAAAGCAATAGCCATTGATACGAAGGTGTTAATTTTTGACGAACCAACAGCGAGCCTAACTGGAAAAGAAATTGATAAGTTATTTGAGTTAATTGAGAAATTGAAAGCTGATGGTGTAACCATTATATATATTTCACATCATTTGGATGAAATCTTACACATGTGTGATCGAATGACCTGCTTACGGGATGGGGAATGGGTCAATACAAGGACAGTAAAGGACATTACAAAGCAAGATATTGTGAAAATGATGGTTGGTCGCGAAATCGTCAATGCCTTTCCTGAAAAACCATCCAGTAATCGCAAGGAAATGCTCTTAGAGGTGAAACGATTAAGTAATAAACATATTACCGATATTCAGTTTTCCTTGAAGAAGGGTGAAATTATTGGGATTGCTGGTCTAGTTGGATCTGGTAGAACTGAAATAGTAAGAGCCCTAATTGGTGCTGACCCTGTAAAAGAGAGAGAAGTCTATATCAATCAGCAAAAGGTGGATATTAAAAATCCAACAGATGCATTAGCACGAGGTATCGCCCTCATTCCGGAAAGTAGGAAGACTCAAGGTCTCGTACTTAATATGACGATAAAAAATAATATTAGTTTACCTATTTTAAAAGAACTTAGGAATTCTTTCGGATTTATTAGTATGAAAAAAGAAGATGCCATTATTGATCAATCGATTAAAGAATTATTAATCAAAACACCAAGCAGCAGGCAAATGGTGAAAAATTTAAGTGGTGGTAATCAACAAAAGGTCGTCTTAGCAAAATGGTTAAATACAGATTGTAAAATATTAATATTTGATGAGCCTACGCGTGGAATTGATATTGGGGCTAAGGAAGAGATTTACAAATTGATGAGAAACTTAGCAGACCAAGGACTCTCGATTATCATGATTTCTTCTGAATTACCTGAGATTTTAGGAATGAGTGATCGAGTTCTCGTGATGCACAAAGGAAGAATAAAGGCAGAAATTGATGGATCAGAAGCTACGTCTGAAAAAGTAATGTACTATGCAACGGGTGGTGTTGATCAATGAGTGAATTAAATCTCAAAAAAGTAGATTACCAACGAAAAGCATTTAGCATAAAAGAAATGTTTAAGAACCCAGAGATGTTAACCTTAATAGGATTTTTTGTATTATGTACATTTTTTAGTTTTGCGAGTGGAGAGTTTTTATCGTCTGAAAACGTCTCGAATATTATTAGACAAGTCTCAATTAATGGAATTTTAGCTGTTGGAATGACCTTTGTCATCTTAACAGGTGGTATCGATTTGTCGGTAGGTTCGGTAATGGCCTTTACTGGTACGATCATGGTTGGTTTGATGATTAACAATGGAATGCCAGCCATCGCAGCCGTATTAATTGGGATTATTCTAGGTGCCCTGCTTGGTTATATTAATGGTTTATTTATTTCCCGTGCTAGAATTCCAGCTATTATCGTAACGTTAGCTATGATGGAGGTAGCAAGGGGATTAGCTCTTTTATATACAGGAGGGTACCCATTATCTGGAGTATCTAAATCATTTACTTTTATCGGAAGAGGTTATCTGTTTGGCGTGATTCCAATGCCTGCAGTGATTATGATTCTAGTATTTATTGTTGCTTATATCATATTGAATCATTTACCAATTGGCAGATATATTTATGCCATTGGCGGTAATGAAGAAGCAGTTAGATTATCTGGTGTGAAAGTAAAAAGAATTAAAACCTTTGTTTATTTAATCAGTGGGATCACGGCTTCCATCAGTGGTTTAATTATGACCTCAAGGCTTGCTTCAGGACAGCCAATGGCCGGAGAAGGGTATGAATTAGACGCCATCGCTGCAGTCGTATTAGGTGGGACAAGTATTGCTGGTGGTCGTGGGCATATATTTGGAACCATACTTGGGGCCTTGCTGTTGGGTGTGTTAAGTAATGGACTTAACTTAATGGGCGTATCACCATACGTTCAAAGAGTTCTAAAAGGAGCCATTATCGTTGGAGCCATCTATTATAGTAGTTTTCGTCAGAAAGATTAACAGTCTATTGAAAAGGGAGATCAACGTTAATTTATAGGAATTAATTGATTAAAAAACTAAATTTATAGGGAGATGTTGTTAATGTCAATATTATCAGAAACGATGAAAGCTGTTGTAGCATATGGTCCAGAAGATTACCGTGTGGAGGAAGTAGCTGTACCCAAAGCAGGTAAAGATGAAGTAGTGATTAAAGTGGAAGCCTGTGGAATATGTGGCAGTGATTTAAAGGCATACCATGGTTCACAAATGTATTGGGGCGGAGAAAACCCTTGGATGAAAACACCAGTTATTCCAGGCCATGAATTCTATGGAATTGTGGCTGAATTAGGAGAAGGTGCTGCTGAGAAATATGACTTGCAGGTTGGGGACCGGGTCACAACTGATCAGATTAACCCATGTGGAAAATGTAGGTTCTGTCAAACCGGAAAGTACTGGATGTGTGAGATTCATAATATTTATGGATTCCAAAAAGGCGTGGCTGAAGGCGCTTGGGCAGAATATATGAAGTTTAGCAATACGGCCAGAATCTATAAAATTAGTGATGGTGTCACAGCGGAAGAAGCTGCCTTAGTCGAACCAATGGCATGTGCGGTCCATACCGTTCAACGAGCAACAATTGAATTTGAAGATGTGGTCGTTCTAGCTGGTGCAGGAACGTTAGGATTATGTATGGTCCAGCTCATTGCTTTAAAGACCCCTAAGAAATTAATCGTTTTAGATACAAATGAGAAAAGATTATCCGTAGCGAAACAGCTTGGGGCAGATATGGTGATTAACCCATTAAAGGAAAATGCGATCAAAATCGTCAAGGATTTAACAGAGGGTTATGGTTGTGATGTTTATATCGAAGCAACAGGACATCCAACTGGTGCCACACAAGGCTTAGAAATGATTAGAAAACTTGGCCGATTTATAGAATTTAGTGTATTTGGAAGTGAGGTAACAACGGATTGGAGTGTGATTGGTGACAAAAAGGAACTCGATATTAGAGGCTCCCACTTAGGTCCATACACGTACCCCGTTGCCATTGATTTATTTGAACGAAACCTACTTACTTCTGAAGGAATCGTCACCCATAGTTTTAAAGTTGAGGACTTTGCAGAAGCCATGGAAATGGCTCATCATCCAGAAGCGATTAAAGTATTGTTGAAGCCTTAATTAATAGAATAATCGTCCGAATATCGATGAAAGGTGATAAGGTGGATTACTGGATATTGGAACCTAGGGGACAATGACAGAATTAATTGATCCAACTGGGAAGAGGTAGCAAATGATAAAGCGACACAACATAAACCAAAACAATTTTTGCATGTAGCATTCAATTTATTTCTATTAAATATGGGGCTTGATAATCAAGAGAGCAGCTGTGAAATTTACAGCTGCTCTCTTTTTTTATGGGCCCAGCACCTCATGATTCATTCTTTCACCATTTCTAAATCCCTTAGTTGATGTAAAAAAGAAAAAGAGTGTGTAAGCAGTACCCCATCAATTAATGAATTTATTAATCTAGCATTTCTGTACAATGCAATACTCAGTCTACAGGACGGTTTTCAAAGTCATAGTCCACCGTGACAGGAGCCACCCGTGCATTTTTTAATGCCGGCGTTTCCGGACGGGCAATTTGATACACGCTGGCGCCGATAATTTCAGTGGCTTGCTGTAATTTTTCTTTCGATATCTTATCCAGTGTATCTGTAGGCTGGTGATACCAAGGCTCTACAGGGGAATGGATGAACAGGGCGGATGGAATGCCAAGCTCATGGAATGGTTGGTGGTCACTTCTGCCAAGCTGTCCAAACGGAATCGCTACATCCATTGTCCTTGCTCCTGCTGAGGAACCCAGGTCCGTTACCAGGTTTTTCTTTCCATCGATGGTATACATGATCAAACCGCCTGCTGGATTATCCGCGCCTGCATCACGTCCACCTATCATATCCATTTGGAAGTGAGCCACCATGCGGTCTACATCCGATTTGGGAAGGGAATTCGCATAGAAGGATGATCCAACGAGCCCTCTTTCCTCCGCTCCAAACGTCATGAAGCGAATTTCCGTGTCAATTGGCGTTTTGGCCAGGATCCTTGCCAATTCCAGCACAGCCGATACACCCGAAGCATCGTCGTTTGCACCAGGGCCGCCTGGGACAGAATCATGGTGGGCGCCAACCGTGATGATTTGACCATTATCCTTATTAGGTTTTGGCTTTAGGGAAGCGATGACATTGTAGGATGTCTTTTCGATTCTTTCCACTTTGCCCACTTCCAGAGTGGTCGTGATCGGTTTAGTTTTAAGCTGTTCGACCAGTTCTAATCCTTGGGCTTGGGTAATGGCTACAGCAGGAATATTTTGCCCGGCTGATACTTGTCCAAAGTTATTTCCTGAAGGGGAGTTATTGTACATCAAGACGCCAACCGCTCCCTTATTTAGGACATTCTGAACCTTATCAACAAAGTTAATGTCTCCACGTTCGATTAGGGCAATTTTCCCGGATACATCACCAATCTCCTCTGGTTTTGCTTTCCCAACATAAACAAGTTCGGCGGTGACCTTCCCGCTGATACTGCCGCTAAAGGCACGCGGTGTTCCTCCTAAATCGCTGTCACCAAGTTTCACCTTTACAGTTTGCACCGTATCATAGATGGGAAAAGGCTGAATCTTTGTTTCAAAACCTAGACTCTTAAACTGATTTTCTATGTATTTGACTGCACGGATCTCGCCTTCTGTACCAGCTGCCCTCGGTTCCTCTGATAGATAGGCAATCGTGTTATACATGTTGTCCGCACTGATTTTTTTAATCACTTTGTTATCAAAAGCTGTGCTGGACTGGGCATTAGGTGCCCCGTTTCCGTTTGGTTGTGCCAATGCTGTACCAGATGATAGAACCATCCCCGTAGCTAATAGAACTGTTAATGATTTTCTATACATAAAATCCCACCTTCGTCATATTATCCCTAATTATGTAATTTACTGAATAGTTTGTAAATGAGTCGTTAGTCTGTAAAATCCAACAATCAGTCGGTATCCGACCCCTACTTTTATCCTGATAGCTAGGTAAATCCGGGTAGGGAAAAAGGTATCCATCTATCTTTTGCCGAAAAGATAAGGGACTAGAGGAAATGCTTTTTAGTAGGTAATAGATTTAGGAGGGAAAGGATTGAAACAAACCTTATTGATCATTGATACACAACAGGATTTAATGGAAGGGAACTCAGAGGAACAAGGGGTTTTTGAGAAAGATAGAATCATCCAAACCATCAATAGCGTCATTGAAAAAGCGATACATGAAGGGATTCCCGTTGTTTTCATAAGGGATCTAGATGTGGCAGGTGGTGAAGGACCTGGATTTCAGATACATAGAGATATTAACGTTCCATCAACGGCTACCATCTTGGACAAAGCGGCCACTAATTCATTTTATGGTACACCGTTGAACGAACATTTACGGGAAAATCATGTGGAGCACCTTGTGATAATGGGATGCAAGACCGAGCATTGTATTGATACGGCCGTACGAACAGCAACGATCAATCAGTATGATGTCACGTTAGTGGGGGATGGACACTCCACGACTGACTCGAAAATCCTATCGGTCGGCCAAACAAATCATCCTCCATCACAACGAGACCCTCCATGGTCACTATAATGTAGATAACTTTTCCCTTGTTAGACAATCTACTGAAGATTTATTTAACCCTAGCCATAATGAATACCGATCATCCAATTAAAACGGATAAGGAAATGGCGAAAAGAAACAACCAAAGAGCTGTGGACCTATAATAGATCCACAGCTCTTTATCTTTCATTCCTTCATTTTCGGATTTTTTCCATTTCATCCGCTACAAATTGTACTTGCGTTCCAACAATCACTTGAATGCTTTGTGGCCCGACAATATTGATTCCTGGTACTCCTGTTGATTTAATCTTATCTTGGTCAACGGCATCCATGTTTTTAACTTCAATTCTTAAGCGTGTTACACAATTATCAATAGACGTCACATTAGCGTCCCCGCCTAGACCATCATAAATTATGGCTGCCATGACAGCGAATTTATTTCCTACTGGTGTATTGTTTGCATCTACTTCAATATCGTCATCCGTATCTGCTTCCCTACCAGGAGTTGCTAAGTTGAACTTCGTAATCAAGAAACGGAATAATACATAATAAATAACGGCAAAGAAAAGACCTTGAAGTAGTAACATATATGGCTGATTAGCCAATGGTAGTCTTGAACTTAAAACGAAGTCGACTAATCCTGCACTAAAACCAAATCCTGCTGTCCAATGGAAAAATGCTGCAATGGCTAATGAAATACCTGTTAAGGCTGCATGAACTACATAAAGAGCCGGAGCTAAAAACATAAATGAAAATTCAAGTGGTTCTGTAACCCCTGTAAAGAATGAAGCAAATCCTGCTGCTAACATTAACGATGCCGCTTGTTTTTTTCTTTTCGTTTTTGCCGTATGATACATGGCTAAAGCTGCAGCCGGTAAACCGAACATCATGATTGGGAAGAACCCTGCTTGATACATCCCTGTAGTTCCCTTTGTTCCCGTTCCTGCCCAGAAATTTCCGATATCATTAATTCCAGCTACATCAAACCAAAACACGGAGTTTAATGCATGATGCAGTCCTGTTGGAATTAAAAGTCTATTGAAGAATCCATATAATCCTGCACCCACAAAATCTAACTTACTAATCGCTGTACCGAAAGATACCAATCCTGTAAAGATGACTGGCCATGCAAAGAATAATATCACGGAAACCAGCAACATTGAAACCGCTGTCATGATTGGCACCAAACGTTTTCCACTAAAGAAGGATAAGGCAGCTGGCAATTGTACGTGACTAAACCGATTGTACATGATCGAAGCTACGATTCCGGAGAGAATCCCAACAAATTGATTTTCTATTTTCTCAAAGGCTGGGTTTACATTATCTGCATCAATGCCTTGTAGCATAGCCACTGAATCTATCGAAAGCAAAGTGGTAACGACAAGGTAGGCGACTAACCCGCTCAATGCGGCTGATCCGTCTTTGTGTTTAGACATACCTAGAGCTACTCCGACTGCAAATAAGATGGACATGTTGTCAATAATGGAAGACCCAGCTTTAATGAAGAACGCAGCTATCGGATTATCAGCTCCCCAACCGGCAGGATCTATCCAATAACCGATCCCCATCAAAATGGCTGCAGCTGGCAATACTGCTACTGGTAACATCAATGAGCGACCAATTTTCTGTAGATATTTCATCATGTAAAAAACCCCCTATCAATTTTTTCAAATGAATAAAATAACACTCTATGATTCTTTATATTTTCTCTGGTATACTCCAACGCTGCTTTAATCTCTCTATATGGAGAGTGATGTAGCCAAGTTCACATTCCGGAAGTTCCATTTCATAAGTGCTCATTAATACTTGAAATACTTCCTTAGAGCATTGATAGGAAATCGGAAACTTCTTTTTTATCATCTCTAGCATTTCCTCATCCATGGTATGAAGTTCAAAATGCTTTACTCTAGAGATGGAATGACGAAGATGTGTGATTAATCGTTGGTAAGAAATATCATCATGATGTATCGTAATATCCAAGTATTCCGTGATTGTTTGGATCAAATCACTGATAATGGCTGTCTGTCTTACGGTTTCCTTCATATCTCCATTTTGTGGTTTAGCTGTATGGATATGAAGGGCAATATAGCCAGCTTCATCTATGGGCATTTCAATGTGAAACCTCTTTGCAATGTGCTGAATTGCCCACATACCAATTTCAAATTCAGGTTTGTAAAGTACTTTAATTTCTTGAAGGAGCTTGTTCTGTAAATGAATTCCTTCTTGTTCTCTTTCAATCGCAAAGGACAAATGGTCTGTTAGGACAATATGGATATGGTCACTTAATTTCACACCTAACTTTTCTTCTGCATAGGAAATGATTTCTTCTGATATTTCGAAATGTTTTTCAGGGATTCTCATTATAAGCTGCTGGAACTTATCCGTTTCCTCTATAACAAAAAGCTTTTCAACTTCTTGTGTTTTGACAAGATCATTTCTTCGCTTGTTAAAGGCGATGCCTGTACCGATGGCTATTTTCTCGGTTTGCCCGTCTTCAACCACTACCGCGTTATTATTCAAGATTTTTTTAATTTTCACTTGAACATTCCTCCTCAAACATGTGGCATAGGAAACGTTTACGTATTCGTCACCTTAATCACGACCGTTTCACCCATTCTTGCAATTTTATCCAAAGACATTTCATATTTATGTGTATTCGTTTGACTGTTTGTAATAACCATAATCAACATGTCGCTTTTTGCATGTTCTTTAATATGCTGTAAATGATAGGTCAGTAATAATTGCCCGACCGTTATGGAATCTCCCACGTTTACCTTTACATCAAATCCCTCGCCTTTTAGAGCAACTGTTTCAAGACCAACATGAATCAATAGTTCCGTTCCATCATCAGCTACTATGCCAATCGCATGCTTTGTAGGAGCTATCTGTACAACCTTTCCAGCCACTGGTGATGACACATTTCCATCAATCGGAACAATCGCTATTCCTTCCCCCATCATTTTTTGACTGAAAACGGGATCGGGTACTTCTTCTATGGAAAGAATTTCTCCACTTATAGGTGCATAAATAAGCTGCGGTGTTTTTGGGGTTTTCTTAAATAATTTTGAAAACATTTTAGAATCTCCTTATGCCTAATTTTTTGATGATTTTCTAATATTTCACTTTAAATGAACGCAAAAAAGGCACGGAAGTAACCAATTAAAAGAATCGGAAATTCTCTTAACCGTACCACCCTGCCTGAACGAATCAGTAACATGTGATCAATATGGAATATTACTTATAAAATACCATTTTTTATTAAATAACACAATAAGCAAAGAAAGTATATTTGAATATTCAAAATAGGGAATTTAGGGCCTTTATTAACCTATTCCAATAAGGGCAAGAGTTAGTTTATAATGACCTTACACAATGGCTCGGTTGGAAACTTATAGAAGATATGTTAGTCAAAGGAAAACATACTGTTACCAATCATTAAATTGAAAATCCAAATGACCCAACGACAAATCATAAGGAGAAAAAGAGTGAAGCGAAACATACACCTCATTATTGTGGCTCTTGGCATACAATCTTTACAATCCAGCATTGTCTTCCTCACGTTAGCTTGGTTCTTTATTAACATCACTCATTCGCCCTTGGTGTTTAGTTCATTAATGGCATTTCGTTATATACCCGGGATATTATTGGCAGCGGTAAGCGGCATACTCATAGATCGATTCAATAAAATCTCCTTAGGGTTATGGGCTAGCGTTTGGCATTTATTCACGTTATGTGCACTATTCGCAATCGGATTAATGGAAGTAGTACCAAGTGGATTCGGCTACTGGATTTATTGCCTCGTTCTTCTTTTCATGGGTGTGGCCTCCGCCGTATTAACACCGCTTGAGAGAACGTTAATCCCATTATTAACGCCGCCAGAAGAATTAAAATCGGTCAATAGTGTCATAACGGCCGTTACCCAAATCGCAAACTTATTAGGTACGGCACTTGCTGGTGGTCTATTGGTAATAGGGGGATTTACAGTGGCGATGCTAACGTCCATCATCCTGATTCTTCTATCTGTTGTTTGCTATGTGATTCTAAGGTATAGGGCGGTACTGAAAGATGCCAATAATCAAGATCCCAATCGTGTACAAACACCAATTAAGGTAACATTCTCGATTTTAAAAAGACAGAAGTGGATCTTTTCGGCCATTACGGCAGCGGTGTTTACGAATATGGCATTCGTTATGATCATGGATGTCTTACTCCCCACTTTATACTCGGAAATTAAGGTGAATGGTTCAGCGGCTTTGGGAATCTGCTTTACAGCCATTGGGATCGGGACTCTCCTGGGAGCAACCATTACGTATAAAATCAAACGAATGAATTTTGAAATGTCGATCGTATTGTATGTTTTATCTGGAGTCGTGGGCACGATTGCCGGTTTTGTAGTGGATTCCACGATCATGAGTATTGTGTTGTTTGGCGTATTCGGACTTTTAGCGGCTCCCGTCACCATCATCTTCCAAACTGAATTGCAGCAGGCCATTCCCCAAAGCATCATGGGCAGTGCCATGGGTTTTCTGACAGCTGGAGCGACATTGGCCCAACCCATAGGGGTCTTCATTGCTGGTGTATTTCTCTTAAACCTCAATGGAAGTTATGTTCTTGCTATTTCTTGCTCTGTATCGATCATAGCCGTTGTGATGGGCTGGTATCGAATCAACAAGCAAAAGAAAGTAATAAGCCAAGAAGTCATGATGACAAAACAAACATTAGGGTAAAGAAACGGAGCAATGTGGGAAGTCCCTCATTGCTTTTTACTATGTGTCGATTCGTGGTAGTTCAGTAGATCGCTAAGGAGATTGCCTAAGAATACTACTAATCCCTTTTATTAACTAATAAAGAAATTCACCCAAATATATATGGTAAAATTAGTTAGGTTCATTTATATAGAGGTAGGAGGATATGGAATATGAGTAATTGGTTATACATTCTTTATGCTGGAATTTTAGGTATAGTATCTTGGTTCACAGGGGAAATAGTAACCTTTGTTATGTTGGGGATTATTCTTATTGCTTTGAATAATATTAACACAACGCTTAAAAAGATTTATCTTCAAAATGATGAAAGAAGTCATAAGGAAATAAGTTGATTTAAACTTTAACGGGTGGATTTATTATGAAGAATACGTTCATCTTTTAGGAGGTCAGGCTTTTGCTTACTTTCAAAAAAATCTCCGTAGGCCTTCTGGTTATAGGGAGTCTTGCTGCATGTGATAACGAACAAGACATGAAAAATGAAAAGGTAGAAATAGGGGAGAAAACAGAGGTACAAGATTCTACACAAAAAGAGGATGTACCCTCGTACGAAGCACCCAAGTATCAGATATATGGTGGCTGGATGAACGATGAATCTTATATACTGATCAAAAGTGATGGTGACGATGGCAAGGGTAGATCCAAATTCATAGTAGAAAAATTCACTAAAGCGGGGAAAAATAAGACGATAAAGCATTTCCAGTTAGCGGAATCTACCGGATCAAAACTAACCGGCATCATTTTCAACAAGAAATCAAATAAGACTTCTTTTCTGACACTAGAATTGAATAAAGATCATACTGAAATGACCGTCACGTTGCCGAATGAAAAACCCGATACATATAAAAAAGCAGATATAGAGCCGGAAGAATTTAATTCAGAGTATGAGTGGGAAGATTGAAACCATAAAGGGAGTTGCTTTGGCAGCTCTTTTTCTTTATGGAGCTAATGGGGCAGGATAGTTGTGCGAAATGTTTTTAGCTTAAATTGAGGATGGTCACATTACTCAGGTAAAGGCTAGACAGTTCCTTTCGGAACTGAAGGATTATATCGAAGAATCAAATGAAGAGGTAACGCTCGGAAGGGTTCTCTCTTAGTCGATTAGCATTTGATTTAGTAAGAATGACAGTGTTAAAAGCTCGGTGAAAAGGCGTAAGAATTTACCGTAACAGTGTAATTTAGCTGACGAAAGCCTACCCGATGGGGTGGTGTAAATCATGATGCTTGAGTTGAATGAATATGGTGAGTATGCGAATAAACCTATAACAAAAAGGTTAAGCTGACAAACTTCTGAATGTACGGGTCTAGACCTGCAATACATAGAAATGTGTATATCACCAAATTGTGAGGTTAACTGTGGATGAGTAAGACTAACTAATATGAAAATCCATGATACGTCACAGGCGTATGAGAGTTAACAGGCTTAGAGGAAGCACCTAAGTTCATTCTATAATAGATATAATTCAACGTTGTAAGCTGATAACGTGGAGGGCTTACTCCCGATGAAACGGTGAAGGGAAAGCAATAATGACAATAGTTATTGTATAACTTTGTTTTGTATCAGTGAAAGTGGTGGCACAGTACCAATGAAATGTCTAATCCACATGGAGGGATAGCCACTAGACTAATGAAGAATCATTCAACCATGTAAGGCAGATCTTTATCGATTAATAAGGTTCTCGTGAGACTAAAAGAGGTTTAACTCCGAAAGGAGTACCGACTTATTGAAACGGAAGAAACTGAGACACAACGAGTATTATAATCTACAAGAGTTTTTCGATTCTCTTTATGCTCGAAGTGTCGATGGTGATAAGTTTTATGGATTAATAGAATTGATGAGTTCTAAAGAAAACATACGTCTTGCCTACCGAAATATAAAAAGAAATACGGGTAGTAAAACGGCAGGAACAGATAAATTAACAATTAAAGATATAGCTCATTTATCAGTGGAAGATGTAATAGTTAAGGTTCAAGATATGTTTAATTGGTATGAACCACAAGCAGTAAAACGTGTCTTTATTGAAAAGTCAAATGGAAAACTAAGACCACTAGGAATTCCAACTATCTGGGATAGAATCTTTCAGCAGTGTATCTTACAAGTATTAGAGCCTATTTGTGAAGCGAAATTTCATAGACACAGTTATGGATTCCGACCCAATAGAAATACTCACCATGCGAAAGCAAGGTTTGAGTTTCTGATAAATCAATCTGGTCTACATCACTGTATTGATGTCGATATTAAGGGCTTCTTTGACAACGTTAACCATAGTAAACTTTTAAAACAAATTTGGTCTTTTGGAATTAAAGATAAATCATTGATAGCCATTATTTCCAAACTTTTAAGAGCTGAAATACATGGTGAAGGTATACCAACCATGGGGACACCGCAAGGTGGCATTTTATCTCCGTTATTATCAAATATTGTTTTAAATGAACTTGATTGGTGGGTAAGTAATCAGTGGGAAACGTTTGAAAGCGATTTTAAATATAAGACCAACGGAATTAAATATCAAGCACTTAAAAAGTCCAGATTAAAGGAATGCTTTATCGTCCGTTATGCGGACGACTTCAAGGTCTTATGCCGTACGCGCTCACAAGCAATTAGAATGAACTATGCCATCAAAGATTTCTTGAAAACCAGACTACACCTTGATACGAGTGAAGAGAAATCAAAGGTAATTAACCTAAAGAATAACTCTTCCGAGTTTCTTGGCTTTTCTACCAAAGCAGTAAGAAAAGGAAAGACAAGGTTCGGTTATGTAGCGAAATCCAATATGTCTAAGAAGGCAAAAGTAAATGCCTCTAACAAAATTAAAGAAGCTATCAAAGCCATTCAAAAAAGTCCTAGTAATGAAACCGTTTGGAATTTCAATACCGTAGTTATGGGGATACAAAATTACTATTCAGCAGCCACTAGAATTACAATAAATCTTAATGAGTTAAACTCTTATTTGCGCAAAGTGATGTATAATCGCTTAAAATGCCTAAGAACAGACGCAAATTTTCATGATATGACCAAAACTTTACAAAAGAGGTATAAAGTTTATAAGTGCAAATTGTACAAGGTACAAAACATGGTATTTGTACCGATTCATGCCCAAAGACATAAAACAAATTTATGCTTTTCTCAGGATACGTGTAACTATACTGCCGAAGGTAGAAACAAGATACACAAAAGTCTAAAAGCTATAAATAAAACCTTCTTATCATCTATCATGAAAAGTTTTATTCCAAATCGATCAATTGAATACAATGACAATCGAATAAGTAAATTCATCGCTCAATACGGTAAGTGTGCCATCTCTGGAATGGAACTTGGTAAAAATGATTGGCACTGCCATCATAAAAATCCGTATCACCTTTCAAAAGATGATTCATATTTAAACCTTGTGGTTCTTCATGAAAAAGTCCATAGACTTGTACACTTGAAAGATGATGACAAGATAAAAGCAATAATAAAGGTCTTAAAGCTATCTAAAAAGCAAATGGAAAAACTTAATGAACTTCGGTTACAATGTCATAATCAAGCAATTTGATTTCGGAAGAAAGCAAAGTCAAATCTAACAATACATAGAATTGAATGAATTGGATTAGTTGGAACGCCGTATGAAGTGAAAGCTTCGCGTACGGTGTGAACAGGGGGAAAAGGGAGCGATAACTTCAAACCCTTACCTATCTGTATCAATAACGATGATGAATATACTATATACATTTTTCTTAGGGAGTGAAGGTAAGTGGGGATCAGAAGAGCAAATATAAAAGATTGGAAGGCAATATCGGATTTGCTGGGCCAGTTGGATTATTTAGATACCGAGACCTTCATTAAAGATAAAATAGAAAGGCTTATCATACATCCTGATGAGGAATTATTGGTGTATGAGGATAATGAAAGAGTCATTGCTTTTATTTCCATGCATTACATACCCCAAATAGCGTTAATGGGTGATTTTGCTAGAATTAGTTATTTTGCAGTAGATTCAACAAATAGGGGTAAGGGAATTGGACAAGAGATTGAAGAGTTTTGTACTGAGTTAGCTAAGAAGCGAAACTGTGACAGACTTGAGGTTCATTGTCATTCAAGAAGAATCGATGCACATCGATTTTATTCCCGCCAAGGCTATTCTGAATCACCAAAATACTTTATTAAGATGATCAAGTAATTCTTTTTTTTCTTGTAGAACCTAGGATTTTCATCTTCTAAACAAGACATTTTCATGTTATATTCATACATATATTTCCACTACAAATAATGCAAACACCCCTCTCTTCCTTATTAGATTTCTTAGTATTCGATATTGATATAAATCCAAAGTGAAATGAAGTGTATCTAACCGGTTGCAAAGGAGTGAAACGCATGTAAATACCTCTTTATTCTCTTAGAAAAATGAATAAAGAGGGGTTGTTTGCATTGAAGAATAAATCATTTACTGTGTTGGTGACAGGACAATCGTTAGCGAATGCTGGGGATGTTTTTTATATTGTTGCGCTGATAACAAGTGTTTACGCTGTCACCCATTCGTTATTTTATGTTTCGTTGGTTCCTGTCATAAATATGCTTGGTGGATTTGTAGGTGGTTTAGTAGCACCACTGCTCATCGATCGATATCCGTTGAAAAAGATTTTATTTCATTCCCAGTTCGTTAAAACATGTCTCTTACTTGTGCTAACCCTATATGTATCATCGCTTTTCTCAAAAGACTCAATGGAAGCGGTATATATCCTTATTTTCTTCATCATGTTTTTGGATGGGTTCGCTAATCCAGCGAGTAGTGCCTTGATTCCTCAGCTTGTTCCGGAAGAGTCCTTATTAAAAGCAAATAGCCTCATGTCTTCTATCCAGACATTCATTCAGATGGGAGGATGGGCTGCAGGTGGCATTTTGGCGGCACTTTTGCAGGCTCACGGACTGTTCCTGTTAACGTGCTGTTTGTATGGGCTATCCACCTTCTTGCTGGCATTCGTTAGAGTCAAAGAACAGCAACAATCTGAACGTGAAGGGAAGGAAAGCAAACGGGATTCCCTGTTTGAAGGGTGGAGGTTGATCGCAGGAGATAAGAGATTGCGTGCCCTACACTTCACCCTGTTTTTTGGTTCAATAGCTAGCCCAGTCTGGGTATCCTCGATCCTTTATCCGTTTATAGATAAACGCCTGGGAGTAGGAACGGAGTGGTGGGGCTATATCAACGCCTCTTTATTACTAGGATTATTTCTGGCGGGCATACTTGCATATAGACGGTCCGCCTTCATTCATAAGAATATCCAGAAGGTGCTGTTGGGTGGAGGGTTCATGGTCTTTCTGCTGACCCTTTTATTTGGAGTGAATGTGAATCCCTTCCTTGCCCTTATGTTCATTGGCACTTATAGTCTATTTGAAGAACTGCGGATGATTTCCATTCATACGATCATCCAACGTGTAGTCAGGGAAAGGCTTTTGGCTAAAGTATATGCCGTCCAAAGTTCTCTCATCATGCTAACTTTCGCGATATCCACTCTCGTGATGGGCATGCTGGGCCAGCGATACAGCATCGTCGTGGTATTTATGGTCGCTTCGGTTTCCTTATGTCTTTCGTTCGTTTATCTTTTGACCTGTAGAAAGCAAGTAACGCTCCCTATAGATGGACCTAGCTTTGAAGAATAATGATGAAAGATTGATTGATGAAGCCAACTTAGTTCCGTTGGCTTTTTTTCGTAAAATGTCATCCAACTTTACATAGGGTGGAGGGGTATGATATGGTTTTGATATAGGGTATAGGGGTATATGAGTGAGGGGGCGACAAATGGAATTCGACCTGAATAAAGAAACAGATACTTGTTGTTCGAGTACAACTGAGCGGAAAAGCCATCATTCCGAGTCAACAAAGAAAAATCTTGTTACAAGACTGAATCGGGTGGAAGGTCAAATTCGCGGCATAAAAGGGTTAATCGAAAAAGACACATACTGTGACGACGTGATTACTCAGATAGCTGCTGCGCAATCCGCCTTAAATGGTGTGGCCAAGATGCTTCTTGAAACGCATATGAAAGAATGTGTGGTGGATCGTATTCAAGAAGGGGACTTGGAAGTACTCGATGAAGTCCTCGTGACAATCCAAAGACTAATGAAAAAATAAGGAGTAGATACTATGGAAAATGTAATCTTACAAGTAAGCGGGATGTCTTGCGGACATTGTGTAAAAGCAGTGGAAGGTAGTGTAGGAAAATTGGAAGGTGTCGATCAAGTAAAAGTTCAGCTAGAAGCTGGTCAAGTTACTGTATCGTATGATAAGGAAAAAGTAACCCTAGATACAATCAAAGAAACCATTGATGATCAAGGCTACGAAGTAGAATGATTTTGGGTACTATAATGAAAAGATGAAGAGTGCCTTCCTGGTACTCTAATTCTTTCAAAAGAATATACCCCTATTGGGTATAATGGAGGTGAAATTGATGGCAACCGCATCTAATGATAAAGCAGCGAAAGAATCCAATCTTCAAATTTCAGGGATGACGTGTGCAGCGTGTGCGAACCGGATTGAAAAAGTGTTGAATAAAATGGACGGAGTCGAACAAGTCTCCGTCAATTTAGCCCTTGAAAAATCCACGATAACATACGATCCTTCCAAACTGAGTGAAGAAGACTTTGAAAAGAAGATTGAAGCGCTTGGGTATGGTGTCGTGAAGCAAAAAAAGGAATTTGCCATCACGGGCATGACGTGTGCAGCGTGTGCGACGCGGATTGAAAAGGGCCTAAACAAAATGGATGGTGTATCATTTGCCAACGTCAACTTAGCGCTTGAAAAAACGACGGTGGAATTCAATCCATCTGAAGTGACGGC
Source organism: Peribacillus suis (assembly GCF_059384845.1). NCBI lineage: Bacteria > Bacillati > Bacillota > Bacilli > Caryophanales > Bacillaceae > Peribacillus > Peribacillus suis. The sequence continues at coordinate 3,302,527 of NZ_CM182019.1, read as the reverse complement.
TGCGGACATCATTGCAAAGGTAGAAAAGCTTGGGTATGGTGCCCATCAAAAGCAAGACGGAAAAGAACAAGTGGATTACCGTGAAAAGGCCATTAAAGAGCAGAAACTGAAATTCATCATTTCTGCCATTCTTTCCTTGCCTTTACTATGGACAATGTTCGGGCACTTTTCTTTTACATCCTTTCTATATGTACCGGATTTTTTAATGAATCCCTGGGTTCAAATGATCTTCGCAACGCCTGTCCAATTTATCATCGGTAAACAGTTTTATGTAGGTGCTTATAAATCACTTCGTAACGGTAGTGCCAATATGGATGTGCTCGTGGTGATGGGTACGTCAGCGGCTTATTTTTACAGTGTATACCAAGCCATCGTTACACTGGGTGCGCATCATGGTCCGCATCTATATTTTGAAACAAGTGCCGTGTTAATTACCCTTATCCTGTTAGGTAAATTATTCGAGGCAAAAGCAAAAGGCCGTTCATCCGAGGCCATCAAGAAATTGATGGGGCTTCAAGCGAAAACAGCCATGGTCATTCGAGAAGGTGAGGAAAAAGAAATCCCGCTAGAAGAAGTGATGATCGGTGATACCATCCTGGTGAAACCGGGTGAGAAGATCCCGGTTGATGGAGAGGTAATCGAAGGAACGACGGCTGTCGACGAATCCATGCTAACAGGTGAAAGCCTGCCGGTGGATAAGGCTAGTGGTGACCTGCTTTATGGCTCCACCCTCAACAAAAATGGCTTCATTAAAATGAAAACGACAAAAATTGGCCGGGATACGGCATTAGCCCAAATCATTAAGGTAGTAGAAGATGCGCAAGGGACAAAAGCGCCGATCCAACGATTGGCAGATAAGATTTCAGGCGTGTTCGTACCGATTGTCATCGGGATTGCCATTCTTACGTTCTTGGCATGGTTGGTCCTGGTGGATCCAGGGAATTTCACGGCTGCACTTGAAGTGTTGATTGCCGTCCTTGTGATTGCCTGTCCATGTGCTCTAGGATTAGCCACGCCAACTTCCATCATGGCAGGTTCAGGTCGTGCAGCTGAATTCGGCATTTTATTCAAAGGTGGCGAGCATTTAGAACAAACCCAAGGCATCGATACGGTGGTTGTGGATAAAACAGGGACCGTCACACATGGTAAACCTGTATTAACGGATGTTCATGCGGCAACGGGTCAGGATGAGGAGCAGTTCCTATCCTGGATTGGCGCTGCCGAAAAGCAATCCGAACATCCCTTGGCAGAAGCAATCGTGCAAGGCATTCAGGAAAAAGGAATCGAACTCGGCGATGTCCAATTCTTTGAAGCGATTCCGGGTCATGGGGTACAGGCAACGGTTTCAGGCCAAGGTGTCCTCGTTGGTACGCGGAAACTAATGAAACAATACGGTATCGATATTCAACCGATCCTTCCAACGATGGAGAAACTGGAGGCTGATGGAAAAACAGCGATGTTAGCGGCCATCAATGGACAGTATGCAGGCCTAGTGGCCGTGGCCGATACCATTAAAGAAACTTCCAAAGAAGCTATATCACGCTTACAAGGCATGGGTATCACAGTCATGATGATGACAGGCGATAACGAGCGCACCGCACAGGCGATTGGTAAAGAGGTAGGCGTTGACGCCGTCATTGCCGAAGTGCTCCCTGAAGGGAAAGCGGAAGAAGTGAAGAAGTTGCAACAACAAGGGAAGAAGGTTGCCATGGTCGGGGATGGTATCAATGACGCACCCGCCCTTGCCATAGCGGATATTGGCATGGCAATAGGAACCGGTACGGACGTTGCCATGGAAGCCGCCGACATTACATTGATTCGGGGGGACTTGAACAGTATAGCGGATGCCATACTCATGAGTCGCAAAACGATGCGCAATATTAAACAGAATCTGTTCTGGGCATTCGCCTACAACGTGATTGGGATTCCAATTGCAGCCATGGGGCTTCTGGCACCATGGGTAGCAGGCGCTGCCATGGCATTCAGTTCAGTATCGGTAGTCTTGAATGCATTGCGTCTCCAAAGGGTCAAACTAGAAAAGTAAGCTAATTAAATGAAAAAAGAGCCTTGCTACCATAACGTGTAGCAAGGCTCTTGATTGTGCGAGAATTTAGTTAACTAGTAAACTCCTTGACGATAACAATTCCATCCACTATAATCAAATCTTGTGAAAAAAACAGGAAAAGGATGGGGACACATGAAAAGAATTCTAACGGCAGCTTTAGCATCCTCCATGCTATTATTATCGGCGTGCTCAGATGACACGGACTCAAAGGAAACAGAAGTTACGAAGGAAGTAGATACAAAAGTGTCAGCTGAAACGGATGTTGCAGCGACCATCAAAGGGAAAGACTACGATGAAACGGGTGGAGCGGATGCCTATGCTTCTAAGGGAGACCATGCGGATTCTCGTTACTATAAAGCACCTGACTTCTATAATATGAAGTCAGATGATCGGTTAATTCTGATTGAAAACTATCAAACGATGCAACAAACGACAGAATGGTCTTGTGGACCTGCCACGGCTTTAATGGTCGCGAATCATTTTGGGTACACGGATCTAACAGAGATGGATATCGCGAAGCAAATGAAGTCGATGACGGACTTGGATGTTAAAGACGCGTTGCCAGGAACCGCGAATAACTTCCCGGAATATGGTTCGAATGTTTCCCAACTCTATGACTTTTTCAAGAACTTAAAAGGATTTGAAGTGGTCGAATCAAGCTATCGCGAAGAATACAAGGACGCAGACTTGATTCAATCAAGTAAAGAGGTCACGGAGAATAACGTGGGCAACCTGCCAGCAACCTTCACGTGGAACAGCCTGTACGCTTCCGAAAACAGTGAAACAACAGAAGCGTTTGTAGAAGATGCAAAAGATAGCTATTTCGTGAAATGGCTGACGAATCATTTGAAGAACGATCGTCCAATCATGGTGGAATGGGGCGACTGGGATGGCCATTGGCAATCGATTATCGGATATGACAATAACGGCACACCGGGCATTGGCGATGATACACTGATCTTCGCTGACCCATATGATACATCCGATCACTCGCAAGATGGCTATTACTTCTATCCATTAGAGCGTTGGTTTGGCCAATGGAATGACCGCAACATCGCACCAAAACCATTCCAATTGCAACCTTATCTTGTTGTTGATAAGAAATAAATAGATATGGTAATCGGCAACATCCACTGATGGATGTTGCCGATTTTTTTTGATGAAAGTATAAATTTTACGACTATATATTTTTTTGGAAAAGTTTTATAAGGTTCGTTATAGTGATTTTTTAAATTTTCAATTGCTATATGAGTAGTATTTTGGTATTTTCTCTATAAAAATCCTTACTATCGTAGTATAATTCTTTTATATAAAATAAGAAAAAAGGGGATAAAATGCATCAAAAGATAAAAGCCTGTAATAGTTGGGTAAGAGATATGCAAAGTTTTTTTGAAAAGGTTGTAATACTCTTAAAATCAATAAACGAAGTTGAGGAAAAAGTAATGTACTTTACCGGTGCCATATTAGGTTTGATTTTAATAGTGCGTTGGTTATTCTAACTCTACCCTATCTTTTGGATTATTAGGCAGCATTTTGAATGAATGACAATGGAAAATGAGTTGAAAGTAGAACTTAAACAATCAATTTTTAGACTTATAAAACTTTTGGGTAGTATCGTGTGGTCCATTTTGACTCTCATTGGTTTAACGTACGTTTTAATTGTAATGATTAAAGAAGTTTTTGGATTCCTTTTTTAAGATGAACAGGCTGTCGACAACAGATCGACAGCTATTTTTGTATCTTACAAGCCAAATATGTTGATGCAAAGATACAGAAACCATAAATTTTTATGGTTTTTTTGTTATGTACGATTGAATGAACATCTTTGCCTTCGAAGGATATATAATTCGTGAAAAATGGTAAAATGAGGGTTGTCTTAATTGAGCTAGAAAATGATGTGTTTTTTCTACAACTAACAGGTATGAGGAAATGAAAGGAGATTAGTATGGTAATAAGGGAAATAAGGGTCGATGATGCCGGGGACTTTATCAATCTAGTAAAAGATGTTGAACATACATCTGAATTTATGCTAATGGAACCAGGAGAAAGAAAAGCGACACCTGAACAACTACGAAAGCAATTAGAAGTGATTAAGCAACAACAAAATTCAACCATTTTTGTGGGAGAAGACCAAGGGAAATTGATTGGTTATTTGATGGCCATGGGCGGTAGCGTGAAGAGAACAAATCACTCCGCTTATCTTGTTATCGGCATCTTAAAGGAGTATAGAGGAAAAGGAGTAGGTAAAAGTTTGTTCCAAAATGTGATTAAGTGGGCTTCACATCACGATATTTCGCGATTGGAATTAACAACAGTCATTCAAAATGAGGCTGGTATTGCTCTATACAAGAAGTTTGGATTTGATATAGAAGGAACAAAAAGAAACTCACTTGTCATAGAAGGGAAATCTTATAATGAGTACTATATGGCAAAACTTTTATAGCCTGCTTGTAGTGTGGGGGCAATGGTGATAATGGCGGTACATAGATCAATAAAATGATTGCATATTTTGAAGCTATTATATATAGATTAAGTGGATTGGGTTGTGTTTATGAGATTCTTCGTTTCATTTTTAGCAGTTTTCTTCCTTGTTTTTATTGGTGCCTACTTTATAAATAAATATCTAACGAAATGGCTTGGTGTAGAAAAGAAAGAAAGCATATCGGAAACTCCGGGTAAGAATCTTGAACGATGGGGAAGAGGTATCATCCTATTCATTTTTATATGTGCACTTCCCATGGTACTAGAGTACGAAAATATCCTTCAGTGGTATTGGATTCTTTTCTTGAACGTATTAATTGGTTTTCAATCATTTCTGGAGTGGAAGTACCTAAAACCTTCCAAACAATATGTAATTACTCTTACTTACTTAGTATTTGCTTTAGTTATCATATATGGAATAGATAAATTCATTTAACCATCTAGATATTACTTTAAACAAGAATAAAAATGAAGAAGATCATTTGTTTTCTTAATAAAAAACAAGTGATCTTCTTTATAGTACAAGTTAAAAACTTTTTTATGAGACCTATTGCAGCACCTAACACCATGCCTATAAACAATTTGGCTGCTATCATTGCATTGCTGTATGACTATCAATAGGCTGTTTTTGCCTCTTCTCTCGAGCGTTTATTCCCTTTATAGATAAAATAAAGGGAAATGATCATAAATAGTAATGCGAAGACACGTTTCATATCTAATTGTATGACTAAGCTATTGAACCATCCAAAATGATCAATGATTACGCCAATTACAAGTTGACCGGTTATTCCGGCAATATTGGTTGCGATAACCCCAATTCTAGGAACGGCCATGACAGTCAGAAGTAAATACATGGTGCCTAAAAATGCTGCACTCAACTGCCATTTCGGTGCTTCTAGAAGGCCAAGCACATTTCCCCTGCCAAAAAACATGATGAAAATCGTAAGAAACATGGTTCCAGTGAGAAAGGTCAAAAATGTTGTTTCAATGGTTCCGGCTTTTCGACTAAATGTGCCATTTATAGATGATTGAGCGCTTAATGTGATGCCGCCTAAAAATGTAAATAAAATCATGAATAACCCCATAATTGTGTACCTCCTAGTTGATTAATATAAGTGCAATAATCATTGAAATAACTGCCAGAATCTTTTCTTTATTAATTCTAGTTTTTGTACTGCCTAGCCACCCAAAATGTTCAATGACCATACTCATCACTAATTGTCCGATGATGACAGCAACCATTGTAATGCCAACACCGACGTATGGGACACTTATAACAATGGAGGTTAAATAAACAACACCCAGGACACCACCAAGTAATGACCATTTAGGTGCTTCAATTGTATAGGAAATCCTTCCTTTTCCAAAAAACAGCCACAATAGCCCCATGATAATGGAGCCCATGAAGAAGTTATAAAAACTTGTTTCTATTTGTCCAATTGTTTTTCCCAATTCAGCATAGATAGCTCCTTCAAAGCTAAGTGCTGCTCCAGCCAACAGAGCTAGTATATAAGATATAAAGCGCATAGAGAGTTTCTCCTTTTTCATATATTTATATATCTAGAAAAATAGATATAAATAGTGGAAAACAGAAATCAAGATAAATTAGATCTCTGTTCTAAAATACTTAGCTAATTGTTGAATGAATTTTTCATTGCGCCTATAGTAAGTCCATTGTCCATGACGAATCGATTCAAGTAGCCCAGCTTTTTGCATCATGTTTAAGTAGCTAGAAACCGTAGATTGAGAAACTTTGGCTTTTTCTTGAATATCCCCAACACATACTCCACCTTTATAACTTACCTCCTTTGGTAGGTGAGCGCCTTGTTTTGGAAAGTGCTTCTCTGGTTCCTTTAACCACTTAAGGATGTGAAGCCTTGTTTCGTTAGATAACGCCTTGAATACATCAATAGGATTCATGGACGTAATTATATATCTAGATTTCTCGATATGTCAACTTGAGGAAATAAAGAGAGTACAGGTAATGAAGCATACCTTCATTAACGAACAAGTGATATAGCGAAAATAGGAAACGAGCCTCCCTCAGGATCGAGGTTTTATTTTTGTTCCTAAAAAAGGAATGAGATATGGTACACTGATTCAAAAACCAAGGTGCACATCATTTGTACAATATATTTTTGTGCAGGTGTGTGGACAATAATCGGACTGAGAAACCATATATATCAAATGAAAAGTAAGGTATCGTGGAATTAGGGAGAGGGAGAGCCAATGTTTTTAGATGAAAGAAGCGCAAACCTAATAAAAATATTACAGCATTCACCCATTTCAAAAATGAAAGATATTGAAGAGCAAACTGGTCTGACGAGAAGACAAATTCAATATGCTTTTGGCAAAGTGAATGATTGGCTTCACTATCACGGGTATCCAGCCATTCTCTATCAAAAAGAATTAGGATATTCCCTTCCTGACAAAGTTCAAGAGGAAGAATTGAACGTAAAACTAACCAAACGCAATTATGTATTTTCTGAGACAGATAGAGAGAAATTGTTCTATCTCATGATTTTGCTTAGTCCTGAAGCGTTATCTGTCTATCATTTTCAATCAATCACGGGGCTATCACGTAATACCGTATTAAAGGACCTGAAGCAGCTCAAGGAGAAAGCGCAAGAAGTGAACCTTAAGATTCACTACTCCAAGCAAGATGGTTATGTGATTAAGGGAGAAAGCAGAGTCAAGCGATACATGATTGAACAACTGGTACATGATGTCCTTAATCGCCCGGATAATAATCTGATTATTGAGTGTATTTGGGGAGATCAACAACCAAACATTCAATCCATCCGGTATCAGCTGGAGCAGATTGAACGTGAATTGGGGATCACCTTTACGGATGAGCGGCTGCATGAATTGACCTATTTATTTCTATGTACAGATCAGCTCATTGGAAAAGGGGAAGAATTGCAAGTCAATCAGAGTTGGTTACCTTTTGTGACAACAGATGAATTTAAAGCGGTTGAGCAAATGACGAAAACCGATGCGTTCCAATCGGTTTGGAGCGAAACGGAAAATTTATATGTAACCCTCCATCTGCTAAGCATGAACCGGACAAAGGATATATCCCCGCTCAAGGAGGATGAAGTGATCGAAACGCTTTTGCAGGAGATTGTAAAAGAGTTCGAAAAATTGGCCTTTGTTCATTTACATGATAAAGACCAGCTATGCCAGCAATTGTACGTTCATTTTAAACCGGCTTATCATCGTCTAAGATACGGGCTTTCATCCATGAATCCGATGACGGAAAAGGTCCAAAAGGTCTATCCTGAACTGCATCACCTGACCAATAAATCTTTAGGGATACTAGAGAAAGAGATTGGGCGTCCGGTACCTGAAGAGGAAGTGGCATACTTTACGATTTATTTTGGAGGCTGGTTGCGTAGACAAGGGACTACTTTGGATGACCGCAAAAGAGCCATCGTTGTTTGTCCGAATGGGATTGGCATCAGCAATATTCTCATCTACACATTGAAGGAATTATTTCCGGATATATTGTTTTTGGATGTATTATCTGTTCGGAATGCGTCCGAGTATCCATTAGCGTACGATCTCGTTTTTTCAACGGTACATATGAGAACCAAAGTTCCGTTATTTGTCGTACCGCCCATTTTGGAAAGGCAGGACAAACATAAGCTGCGCCTGCAAGTCATGCAGGAATTGTATGGGTATACGACACAAAATGTTGATGGTTCCGCTCTGTTAAAAGTCATTTCAAAATATGCAACCATCCATGAACCTGATCAACTTGAAAAGGCCCTTGAATCCCTGATGTACATAGATGCACCCAAGGTCAATAAATATTCCTTAAAGGAGGCGGAGAAACCAGTGTTAGATGAACTACTCAACCTACAAACGATTCAAATCCTGCCGCGTGTTACAGAGTGGAGAGAAGCGATTCGAGTTGCAGCCCAGCCTCTTGTTGATTTAGGAACAGTCGAAGAGAGATATGTGGATGCAATGATTGAAGGAATCGAAACGAATGGTCCCTATGTGGTGATCACGCCTGACGTGGCCATCCCTCATGCACGTCCTGAGCAAGGTGTTCGCTCATTATCTATGAGTCTATTGAAATTGGATGAACCGGTGGAATTTGCACCCGATAAACCCGTTAGGTTGATCATTGTTTTGGCTGCGGTAGATAACGATTCACATTTACGGGCATTAATTCAGCTGACTCAATTACTGAATGAACGAGCTAATATTGAAGCGATTTTAGAGACAACGGATCCATCCATACTTATGGATTACGTACATACATATTCTAAGGAGGAAACAGAATGAAGAAAATCATGGTAGTTTGCGGAAATGGATTGGGCAGTAGTTTCATTATGGAGATGAATGTGAAAAAGGCTTTAACACAAATGGGGAAAACGGCTGAGGTAGACCATACGGATCTCACATCCGCTAAATCGGTCCAAGCGGATATATTCCTAGGGGCAGCAGATATTGTCGGCCAACTGGATGATGGAACCCGTACGATTGTTACATTGGAAAATATGATGAGCATTCCTGAAATTACATCCAAATTGGAATCACTTGTCTAACTAAAGCTCGGTAAAAGGGGAATAGACTATGTTGGATATCATTATGAACGATATTTTAGGCACACCTTCCATACTCGTGGGGTTATTCGCTCTGATTGGCTTACTGTTACAGAGAAAGTCCAGTGCCGATGTCGTGTCAGGTACGCTGAAAACGGTTATGGGGTTCATTATCATTGGAGCAGGAGCAGCCGTCCTTACAGGTGCCCTTAACATATTTAGTCAAATGTTCGACCAGGCGTTTCATGTAGAGGGTGTCATTCCGAATAACGAAGCCATTGTAGCGGCTGCACAAAGTGATTTTGGGACATCGACGGCCCTGATTATGGTGTTCGGTATGATTGTGAATATTTTATTAGCTCGCTTTACTCCATTAAAATATATCTTTTTAACGGGTCACCATACGCTGTTCATGGCCTGTCTACTAGCTGTCGCTTTGTCGGTTGGCGGCATGAACGGATTCCCGCTTATCCTTACCGGCTCCATTTTATTAGGGCTATGTATGGTCGTGTTTCCTGCCATTCTGCAGCCTTATGTAAGAAAGATTACCGGAAGTGATGATTTTGCGATCGGTCACTTTGGGACAATCGGATATTTCGTTTCCGCTACGATTGGGAAATGGTTCGGAAACAAGGAAAAGACAACGGAACAAATTAAGGTCCCTAAATCTTTAGGGTTTTTACGAGATACATCCGTTGCTGTATCGCTGACAATGACGATTTTCTTTTTGATTGTCGCCCTGTTTGCTGGACAAGATTATATTGAATCGACGCTTTCTGGTGGTTCCAACTTCCTTGTATTTTCGTTTATTCAAGCCATTACATTTGCAGCTGGTGTATATATCATTCTAGCTGGGGTGCGGATGTTGATTGCTGAGATCGTGCCAGCCTTCAAAGGGATTGCAGATAAAATTGCGCCCAATACGAAGCCTGCACTAGATTGCCCTACGATTTTTCCTTTTGCTCCAAACGCAGTAATTATCGGCTTTTTATTTAGTTTCATCGCGGGAATCTTATCGATGTTCCTGTTGCCGATATTAGGCTTGAAGGTTATTGTTCCGGGACTTGTGCCACATTTCTTCACCGGAGCAGCTGCTGGTGTCTTTGGAAATGCGACGGGTGGTCGTCGCGGGGCTATGCTGGGATCTTTTGCAAATGGACTCATCATTAGTTTCTTACCAGCCATTTTACTGGTATTATTAGGTGACATAGGATTTGAAGGCACGACATTCGGTGACTCAGATTTCGGTGTGGTAGGTCTATTAATACTAAGTATTTTGAAACTGTTAGGATTTTCTTAATCTACTAGAAAAATAGATAGATTCGCCAACAGCCTACAATCTCACAGATCATGGGCTGTTGGCATTTTTGTTACGAAATTCGCATGGACGGGGTGGAAACATGGGATACAAAGCAATCGTGCTCGATATGGATGGCACGACATTGAATGAAGTGAATACGGTGAACGATACGCTGAAAAACTACTTAATCGAACTTAGGAATAGTGGAATGAAGGTGTTCATTGCAACGGGAAGAACGGTAAAAGAATTAAGAGATGTTCTGCCAGAGGATTTGATCGTCGATGGGATGGTAACGGCCAATGGTATGTCCGCCTTTATTGGAACGGAGAAGATTTTTGAACATGCACTGCCTTCCGAACTTGTGGATGACATGATTAATAAAGCAGCAGAGAGAAAGATATTTTACGAAGTCCATCCAAATGATGGCGTCAGAATGGCCTTACAAAAAGATAAAGACTATACGGTCGAACATATGACGGGGACAAAGCCGGAGACGGTGGATGAAAACGAATGGTTGTCCAGAAAAGTCGCCGTCGAGAGCAAAATCAACTGGGTCGATCAACTCGAGGAATTAAGTGTCGCCAAGATTTATTTTTTCAGTAAAGAAATGAAGGCAATCAAAGACTGGATCACAGAACTCGAACAGTTCAAGAAGATAACGGCCTTTACAACGGCTTCCTCCACACATCACAATGTGGAAGTGACCGTGGACGGTGTCTCCAAAGCAACAGCAGTTCAAGTCTTGCTTGATCACTTTAGTCTCTCTCCGGACGATATTCTGGCCGTAGGAGACGGAGAAAATGACCTTCCTCTATTCAAGCTCTCCGGCCACTGTGTCGCCATGAAAAATGCGCTCGAATCGGTAAAGGAACAGGCGGATGAAGTGACCGAGTATTCCTATCGAGAAGATGGCCTGTATCACTTTTTGAAAAAAACATTTCCGATAGCTCAACCAAAGTGAATAATAAAAAAGGGCGTACGGATAATCCGTGCGCCCTTTATTATATAGAAGGAACGCGTTCATGCGAAAATATTTTACATACATCAATGAAATGCCCCATCAATCCTAAGACAACTGCCATCCAGCATATGATATGATTGATAAAAAAGGAAAGGATGGATTTATTTTGAATATTAATGCCGGTGATATACTATTTCAACTCATGATGCTTATCGTACTGTTTGGCATGATTTTTGCCATTTACTTTTTTGTCCGGAACCTCGTTAGAAAATCTCGCAATTCTAAAGCCATAGAACAAAAACTTGATAAAGTCATCGAGCTGCTTGAAAAGGAAAAAAGAGAGTAAGGTGTGAACCAACCGTGAATACCATGGATTGAATTGTGGCGCTCTTTATAAATAAGTATCTAATAAAGGAGCTGGTTTACTTGGAACTAAAAGAAGTGACTTATCAAAAGAAGCATGGGGCCATTAGTATAACTTCAGTTGTTTTAGGAATGATTTGTTTTTTTATAGTTTTTATCACGCCCACAAGAATAGCGAATATTGGTAGTTTGATTGGTGATTATCTAACATTTTTCCTTACTGGTGTAGGTATGATCATTTCTATTGTAGGGATCGTAAAGAAACGGGAAAAAAATACGCTCCCGATTATCGGGTTAATTCTGTCATCATCTTTTTTTATTTATTGGGTTATTATTATAATCATGCTGTTCACAGGTCAGATTGAATTTGGGCCATGAACCTATATAAAAGAGATAGTTCCCGAAACTATCTCTATCCATTTCTACTATTTCGTAAAAGGAGGGCATGTGTGGAGAATATAAATGGCAATTCAGAAGAGTACGATGATCCGATTTTATATGATAAGGAAAATGAATCATATAGGCAAGACCTTCCTTATCTATTGAAATGGGCTTCGAAAACCGAAGGCCCCATCATTGATTTAGCTTGTGGGACAGGGAGGGCGACCATTCCTTTAGCGAGGAAAGGATATAAACTTATCGGTGTGGATGTCCATAAAGGAATGCTAGGAGAAGCAAAAAGGAAGTCGTCGGACCTGAATGTACATATTGAATGGATCGAACAGGATGCTAGAATGCTTACCTTGAAAGTAAGAAGCCGGTTGATCTTTTCAGTCGGGAATTCCTTTCAGCATTTTCTTACAAACGAAGATCAGGACGGATTCTTATCATCTGTAAATAACCATTTAGAGCTTGATGGGCTATTCATCTTTGACACGAGGTTTCCAAGCACGGAAGAATTGCTCCAACCTGACACAGAAGAATATTGGAGAACCATAGAAGATGAGGATACGCAAAAGAGGATCGATGTGTATACGATAAGCACCTATGACTCACTCAGTCAGGTCCAACATTACACGACGATCAGAAAGTTTGTAGATCAAAGTGGGGAAATAGTAGATGAACAAAGAACGAACATCCGGTTGCGATACGTGTTTCCAAAAGAAATGGAACGCATTCTAGCGAGTAACGGACTGGAGATCGTCCATATCTTCGAGGATTGGAATGAAACACCTGTGACGAATGATAGTTATGGGATGGTCTATGTTTGTAAGAAAACAAGGGACATAAAGACTTCTTTATGCGTGGGTGTTTCGAACGGAAGTGTAGGATAACGGAGGGGGATTGCAGTGAAGCATATCTTATTTAATCAAGCAGCATTCGGTGCTTTGAGCCATGCATTAAAAAGAGAAAATGTTGAGATCATCACGTTTCCGAATTTCTTTGGTGAAGGTCCCATCCATCGTTTATTAACGGAGAAAGGTTTTTCAGATAGGATAAAATGGCTACAGGAAGCCTATCGGTTTGATAAGAAGATGAGCGAACAGTATGTGGCTTTGTTTCATGATGCACTTGCATGTGTTCGACAGGTTAAAGAAGGCGAGCAAGTGATTGTTTGGACGTGTGAAAATGCGGCGGAACAATTTGGGTTACGCTTGGTAAGCCATCTATTGTCAGGCAAAAGATGTTCGATTTCCGTGTGCAATACATACTTTCCCATGCTTTATTTCCATGAAGATGAACATACACAATATGATATTCGCCATTCTGGTGAGGTTAGCCCTTCGCAGATGAAGCGAATGCTAAAGCTGAATTTACTGGATCCACTTCCTGAAGATCAGCTCGCTCTTTTACAGGCAGAAGCGCTTCAATTAATGGAGGGACAATCCATTGTTCGTACATGGATTAGAGGAAGGATTATCGAGGATGACGAATCCAGGGATGATCAAGAAATTATCCGGTATGCTAGTGACATGCAATCCGAATACGGTATCGATAATTTTTACAACGCTGCTCGCTTGATTGGACATGTTTTAGGATGGAGTGAGCATGACATCAACGATACATGGATTGATTACCGTTTACGTATGTTGATAAAGAAAGGCATTTTTGAATCTATCGGTCACCTAAGTGAGATGCGTTCCTATCAAGTTCGATTGAACACTAGGGCAAGATAAATGATATGTCTTTCGTAATAGAAGATGCTGAATAGTGATCATCGCACACCCAACCCTTTATGCACCAATGGGTTGAATGTGCGATGTCCACTTCAAACAGGTAAAGTCAATCATCCTTGAACTTGATTAACAAAAAGCTGTGTGATGTCTTTTGGACGTGTGATGGCCCCTCCGACGACACTTGCATGGGCGCCCAATTCCATGCACCTTTTATACATGTCGGGTGTCATGACATTTCCTTCCGCAATAACGGGGATGTTCACATGCTGGAGAACCTGTTTCAAGAATGCAAAGTCATCATGATAGAGTTTCTCTCCACTTGTTTCTTCCGTGTAGCCATGTAATGTAGTGGAAATACAATCGAATCCGAGTTTTTCCGATTGTATGGCATCCTCTAAAGTAGCGATATCCGCCATGAGTTGAATGCTAGGATTCTTTTCTCTTACATAGTGGACCAGATCGCTTAAAAGAAGATTCTCCGGTCTTGTCCGATGGGTGGCATCCATGGCAATCATCTCGCAGCTACTATCCAGTAGCTCATCGATTTCCTTGAAAGTGGCGGTAATGAATACGGAGCTATCCTCATAGTCGCGTTTGACGATGCCGATGACGGGCAGGTCCACTTCTTTTTTTATCGCGATGATATCCACTTCGGAGTTTGCCCGGATTCCTTTTGCACCGCCTTGTTTAGCGGCCAACGCCATTTTCGACATGATGAATGAGCTATGTAGAGGCTCATTTGGTAGGGCTTGACAAGATACGATTAATCCACCTTTAACTTCGTTTAACATTCTATATTTCCCCCTTTGAAAAATGGATGGACCGCCCCGAATAGGGAGGCATCATTATATAATTGAGCAATTTTTATTTCTGTCTTCAAAAAATCAGTAGGAAGATAAGTGGTGAGCTGCTTTTGGATATGGTTCAGTAAAAAGTCGCCTTGGCGGGAAATGCCGCCTCCTATCAGGATACACTTCGGATCGACTACCAGGATAATTTGCGCCAATCCCCTAGCCACTTCCTTACTCCATGCCTCAATCAAGGCTATGTATGGCTCTTCACCGAGTCTTGCTTTCTCAAAGACTTCCTTCGCGGAGACACCTTTACCAAACTCTTTTTCAATCATTCTATTTAAAGCGGTTGTGGATGCTCTCATTTCATAATTCGTTTTTGTTTCTGGATCGTATAATAGATAGCCGACGGAGTTTGCCTGATGATGGGTTCCATCCATGATTCCGTCATGATAATAGGCCCCGCCGATCCCCGTACCTAAGGTAATGCAAAACACATCGTTTTCCCCTTGGGCAGCGCCTTGCCAAAGCTCGCCGATCAAAGCGGCATTCACATCATTTTCTACAGAAATGGGGTAAGGAAATAGACGGGATAAATGGGCTTTGAATGCAGTACCTTTATAGTCCCGGATAGTGGGCCCCGCAAAGATGATTTCCCCTTTTTCCCGGTCGACGATTCCGGCAGTGCTGATGCCCACGCCGTTAATGGCCGTCTCATTGGAAACAGCGGAAATGATGGACTCCACCTGTTTCAGTATAGCCTGGTCGATATTTTCTTTTGTTTTCACTTGTTGATGCCCATGCAAATGTTTCTGATCGTCCAAGAGGGCATATTTAATAAACGTACCGCCGATATCAATCGATAAATAATCAGCCATGGATATCCTCCTACACTTTCGTTTGTTTAATGTGTTGAATGAGAAGTGTTTTTGCCTCATCGGCATTCCCCATCAGTAGCGCTTCGACAATATTCCTGTGTTCCTGGATGAGGCCTTTGAATTCTTCAAGCGAGAGATGGATATGTTGCACTTGGAAAAAATAACTGGTGATCATGTTCGTCATTTGTATAAATAAATCATTATTGGTGGCTTGCAGAAGCTGCTTATGAAATAGGGTATCCGCTTCTTTGAATTCTTCTTGGGTCGTTGCCTTTTCGCTTTCTTCGACCACTTCCTTCAACATGTCCAAATCATCCATACTCTGATTTTTTACAATTTCATCAATGGCACTTGATTCAAATAGAATTCTCAAACCCAATATATCCCGGATATTTCCGCTGTTTATTTGCCATAAAAAGAAGAAGTTATCCAAAAGGTTTTCTATATTGGATTCATTGAGAAAAGCGCCCTGGCCCTGTCTGATGCGTATGACATCCGTATTTTCAAGGTAGCTCAACGCTTCCCTCACTACGGACCTGCTTACGCCAAACATTTCCGTGAACTTGCGCTCCGTTGGGAGTTGATCGCCCGCTTTTAAGTTTTGCGAAATGATATAGTTTTTAATTTCTTGAATGACCGTTTTCTTAAGTGGCTTTTTTTCTTCCATTTTAATGGGTTCCATTTGCTTCCTCCAAAGTAGTAATAAAACGAAAAATGGGTTGGAAATGTTCCTTTAGGACTTTTTGAGCCACAGGCAAATCTTTATTCTTGATCGCATCGATGATGTCTGCATGCTGTTTGTATGAATCAATCAGTGTGTCCTCTTTCTCGATGAAATCCATTCTAACCAGGGAAAAGTACTCACTGATCACTTCACTGAACTTGAAATAGGTCTCATTTTCCGTTGATTTAATTAAGGCTTGATGAAATAAACGGTCGAATTGTTTCGTGTCTTGTTTTTGGATGATCGTCTGATAATACGATTCATTTATGCTGATGAGGTGATCAATATCGACATCCACTTGTTTCTCAATGATCAATCGCAATGCCCCTAATTCGATGACTTCCCGAATTTCCATCAATTCTTTCATTTTTACACCGTGCGTGTCGTAATAATGTTTAAGTATCGTATGGATTGAATCGAGTGTAGGCTCAGCTATATAGACGCCGCCACCGGGCTTCACGTTCAAGATCCCTACGGTTTGGAGCGAGATTAACGCTTCGCGTATAACCGTCCTGCTTACTTGCAACTGTTCGACCAGTTCTTTTTCTGTTAAAAACTTATCATTGGGTTTCAGATTATTTTCTAAGATATGGCTCTTCATTCTTTCAATCGCGATTGTGACCAATGAGGTCTTATGAATTGTCATGACGCCACCCCTTTATGTATGTCTACCATATTATAGAAATGAAGGAAAGGGATTACTGAAATTTGTTGACATTTTTATGAAAGGCTTTTATGATAAATTTGTAAATAAAAATTGGTCTGACAATATTATATCTTTGTTATCTGAATTTTTCAAACTAATTAGGGGGTTAAGATATGAAGGGGTTATTTTCAGCACTACTGATACCATTTGATGAAAATGGGAAGATTATCGAACAAGGCTTGCGTGAGATCGTTAGACAAAATATTGATGTTCAGAAAGTGGACGGTCTATATGTGAATGGTAGCTCAGGTGAAAACTTCATGCTATCTACCGATCAAAAAAAGCGAATTTTCGAAATTGTCAGTGAAGAGAGTAAAGGGGAGGTCAAGCTAATTGCCCAGGTAGGATCGATCAATCTGGACGAAGCCGTTGAACTGGGTCAATTTGCAACAGAGCTTGGCTACGACAGTCTATCAGCCGTCACGCCGTTTTACTATAAGTTCAATTTTGAAGAGATCAAGCATTACTATGAAACCATTATTGATCATACAGGCAATAATATGATCATTTACGCGATTCCTTTCTTAACGGGTGTATCGATGAACATGGATCAATTTGAGGAACTCTTTCAAAATGACAAAATCATCGGCGTGAAATATACGGATGGAGACTTCTACTTATTGGAGCGACTTCGTAAAAGATTCCCAGATAAACTGATTTATTCTGGATTCGATGAAATGCTTATCTATGGAGCCATTTCAGGAGTGGATGGGGCAATCGGGAGTACATATAATATCAATGGAAAGCGATCTAGACAGATTTTGGAGTTGGCGCAAAGTGGCAAGGTAGCGGAGGCGTATGAGATTCAGCACGTCACCAATGACCTTATTGAAAGAGTGCTAGATTTGGGATTATATCAAACGTTGAAAGAAGTACTGAATGTAAAAGGCATCCAAGCAGGTACGGTCAAAAAACCGATGGCGCCATTTGATTCAAGCAAAAGGGAAGAAGTGGAACAACTCGTAAAAGATTTTAACTTATAAGATAGCTCATAGATAGAATGTGTTGGACACTTAACTATCTGATTTTTCTGTAATCACGATGTACTGCAAGGGCCGTGCCACTCTTTTTTTAAAAGAAGAGGGGGGCAGGCGCTTTTGTTGCCTTTTAAGGAAGCTCTATAAAATGATTTTATGATGAGGGGTGTATTATATGGAGAAGATTAGTTTTGGCGTGGCTAACTGGGCTGTCATGGTAGTCTATCTACTAGCGATGCTAGCAGTGGGGCTTTATTTTACAAAGAAATCTGGTAAGAATACGGATGCGTTCTTTACCGCAGGTGGTAAGATTCCTGCTTGGGCCGCGGGTTTCAGTATCTATGCTACAACGTTAAGTGCGATTACGTATATGTCGACACCAGAACAGGCATTTTTATCTGATTGGACGTATGCAGCAGGTAATCTATCAATACTGGCCATCATACCGGTGTTGATCTATTTTTATATTCCTTTCTTTAGGAAGCTGAATGTCACGACGGCCTATGAATATTTAGAGGAACGCTTCGGTGTATCTCTTCGCGTGATAGGAAGTTTACTCTTTACACTTTTCCACATTGGCCGTATAGCGATTGTCGTCTACTTGCCAACGCTTGCCATTACACTCGTTTCCGATATAAATCCCTTTATCATAGCTCTTGCGGTTGGAGGTTTATGTATTGTTTATACGTTCCTCGGGGGGATTGAAGGGGTCATTTGGAGCGATGTGATTCAAGGGATCATCCTTCTAGGCGGTGCCGTATTACTTGTCATCCTGGGAATCTTCTCGATCGATGGCGGACTCTCGACAGTTATCGATGATGCGGTCAACAACAAGAAAGTGGTAACGGCAGACAGTTTCAAGTTCAGTGCCGTCACGGCAGCCATCCCGATTATTTTCTTAGGCTCCATCTTTAATAATCTACATCAATATACAGCCAGTCAAGACGTCGTACAACGTTATCAAACGACTAGTTCAATCAAAGAGACCAATAAGTCTTTGTGGACCAATGGAATCTTGGCTCTTATCACGATCCCTGTCTTTTTTGGATTTGGTACCGTCCTTTATAGTTACTATACGAATGTTGAAGCCCTTCCAGAAGGATTTAATACTTCAGCCATCGTGCCGTATTTCATCGTTTCAAGTTTACCAGCGGGGGTAGCGGGCTTACTGATCGCCGCCATATTTGCCGCTTGCCAATCTACAATCTCCTCTAGTTTAAATAGTATTTCCGCTTGTATAACCGTCGATTTTAAACAAAGATTTTTAGGTGCAAATGAAAAAAGTGATGTATTGTTGGCGAGAATTGTCATTATCGCCTCTGGTGTACTGGGTATGGTAGCCGCTTTATATCTCATTTCAAGCAATCAAGCTGAAACATGGAACTTGTTCTTGGCTATCACAGGATTATTCGGTGTTCCGATTGCCGGGATCTTTGCTCTTGGGATATTCACGAAACGTGCCAATACACCTGGAGTATTGATCGGTCTATTCTTAAGCGCGATTACCTCCTATTTCGTGCAACAAACAGACATGACACCGTTCATCGTTAGTATCGTATCGTTCTTTACTTCTTTTGTATTCGGATATCTTGTGAGTTTGTTATTCCCGAAGTTCAACAAAAACACCACAGGGTTGACCATTTATACGAAAAACGAAGAATATGTGAAGCCTAACCTACACCCAGAACCGCAATCCAAGTCTAAAGCCGTGTAAGAAAGTCTAATATAAGGATAGCCAGTCATGTTGATGATTGGCTATTTACTACTTTTACCCAAAGCATGACAAAAATAAAAAAAGGGTTTTTACCCTTGGATAGTGAACATAAATACATGGATAAGAGAAGGGGATTTTGTGAAGATCAATCAAATGAAATGCATGATCTTTAAGAATATAACGATTTACAGTGAAAGAAAAAGGATTGAATGTGGGTTTTTAATGGCGAAGGATGGAAAAATCGTTGCCTTTGGTTCTATGGATGATATTAATGACTTAGAGTTTAAGGGTGAGGTCATTGATTTTCATGCCCTGCCGGATTATAAGGTGATACCGGGAATGATCGACATTCATATTCATGGCGTAAATGGCGCCGATACCATGGACGCAACGCAGGAAGCGTTAAAGCGCATGGCTGAAGCCCTTCCGGGGGAAGGGACGACGAGTTTTTTAGCGACCACCATGACACAGGAACCCCAAGCCATCGAGAACGCGTTAATGAATGCCGGTCAGTACATCGATGACCATCAGCCAGCGGGAATGGCTGAAATCGTTGGCATTCATTTAGAAGGGCCCTTCGTCAATCCAAAGATGGCCGGGGCACAGCCAGCGCAATATATGATCGATCCGGATCTACACATCTTTAAAAAGTGGAATGAGTTATCGAATGATCATGTCAAAGTCGTTACGCTTGCACCGGAACAGCCAGGTGGAAGCGAATTAATCCGTTATTTAAAGGAACATGGAGTTGTGGCCTCCATTGGCCATTCAGATGCGACCTATGACGAAGTGGATCAAGCGATTACGGATGGCGCCACCCAAGTCACGCATCTGTTTAATCAAATGAAAGGCCTGCATCACCGTGAACCGGGAGTGGCCGGAGCGGCACTTTTACGTGACGAATTGAAAGCGGAAATGATCCTGGATGGCATTCATGTCCGTCCGGAAATCGTCAAGCTTGCCTATAAACAAAAGTCAAAAGAAGGGCTCCTTTTAATCACCGATTCCATGCGGGCGAAGTGCCTGAAAAACGGAACCTACGATTTAGGGGGCCAAGACGTGACGGTGAAAGATGGGAAGGCGGTTCTTACGGACGGGACACTGGCAGGGAGCATCCTGAAAATGGGGCAAGCGGTTAAGAACCTCTTATCCTATACGAATTGTCCGCTTGAAGATGCCATTGAAATGGCGGCCCTGAACCCGGCCAAACAGCTTCAACTTGATGATAGAAAAGGAAGCATCCGAGTAGGGAAAGATGCGGACTTAGTCATTTTGAACGAGGAAAATGAAGTGGTCATGACCATCTGTAGAGGAGAAATGGCATATAGCATAATGGAGGTTGAATAATATGGAAATCGTTGAAGCTCAAAACTATGATGAAATGAGCCAGAAAGCAGCATACCTTATTCTGGACAAAGTAAAACGGACACCTTCTCTTGTATTGGGCCTTGCGACTGGAGGAACGCCGGTCGGGACGTATCAACACTTAGTGAAGGACTATCAGGAACATCAGACCTCCTATCGCCATGTTCATACCGTGAACCTGGACGAATATGTAGGAGTGGAAAAGGATCATCCCACTAGTTACCATACATATATGAAGGACCATCTCTTTAACCATATCGATATCCCGATCAAACAAACTCATTTGCCGGATACCATGGCACCAGACTTACAAGCAGAATGTCAAAGGTATGAAGAGCTCATTGAAAACCTTGGTGGGATAGACCTTCAGCTATTGGGGATTGGGGTGAATGGCCATATTGGATTCAATGAGCCAGGCACACCTTTTGCCTCCACCACGAATGTAGTGGAGCTTACAGCCTCCACAAGAGAAAAGAATGCCCGCTATTTTGATAATCCCTTCGACGTACCAAAACACGCGGTAACGATGGGAATCTCGACGATCATGAAGAGTAAACAAATCGTACTCCTCGTGTCCGGAAAGCAAAAGGCCCATATTTTATACAAACTACTATCTGAACCAACCAATGAGCAAGTCCCAGCTTCCATCCTAAAACAACACGAAAATGTAATGATTATTGCCGATCAAGAAGCTTTGGCGGAACTCAAACAGAACTGTTAACGGGGTTGCAATGATCTTGCCGTTCCGTATGATAAGGTTAACCAGTTTTTATTGGTTAACCTTTTTTTGTTGAAGATTCTTAGGATTTATTATGTAAGACAATCAGAAGATGAGGGGGCACGAACTTGAACAAGAAAAGAAGAGCCGTACTGTTTCTTTTGTTAGCTTTTTCTATTGGGCTTGTCCTTTATGGACTATCCGGGCAAGCCACTCAGGAAAATAACAAATTGTATGTGTCTTCCGCTGGGGATGACAAAAACGTCGGAAGTAAGAAAGAACCTTTAAGAACCATACAGAAAGCCGTCGATTTAGCAAAACCGGGTACAACTGTCCATGTTCGAAAAGGAGTCTACAATGAACAAGTCGTCATACGGAAATCCGGGAAAGAAAATGCCCCTATCACCATCAAGGCCCACCCAAACGAAAAGGCGATCATCGATGGGAGGGGCCTAAAGGTTTCATGGGATGACCAGGGCTTAGTATCGATACATAATCAAAGCTATGTCACCATCGATGGATTAGACATCCAACATTATAAAACCGAACAAGAGGATTTAGTGCCAATCGGAATATCCGTTAGCGGAAGCGGAAAGGGTATCCGTATTTTGCGTAATCAAGTTCATCATATTGAAACACTTCATGAAAACGGGAATGCCCATGGGATTGCTGTGTATGGCACCGAAGCACCGCAAGCGATTGAAGATATCATCCTTTCAGGCAATACACTAGAAGAGATGAAACTGGGTGCCAGTGAAACGTTGGTGCTGAATGGTAATATATCAAACTTCCAGGTTACAAATAACATCGTCAGGAGAAATGACAATATCGGAATCGATGTTATTGGGTTTGAAGGTGTGTCTCCTGTTGAAAAATTCGATCAGGCAAGGAACGGTATCATCCGTAACAACACAGTCTATGAAATATCCAGTTACGGAAATCCAGCCTACGGAAACCAATATGCGGCTGGCGGAATTTATGTCGACGGGGGTAAAGATATCGTGATCGAGAAGAATAGGGTGTATAAAAACGATATAGGAGTCGAAGCGGCTAGCGAGCATGAGGGCAAAGTTACACGTTCCATCACCATCCAAAACAATTCGATTTATGAAAATAGAAGTGCGGGCATTGCAATAGGAGGGTATGACAGGAAAAGAGGAAGCACCATAAACAGTACAATTACCGACAACGTCCTGTATAAAAATGATACGGAATTTCAAGAGGGCGGACAGATTTTGCTTCAATATCAAGCAAACCATAATAGAATCGAAAATAACATCATGATCGCCGGTGATTCCAATCTCCTTATCAGCAACCCTTTCAAGCAAAACAAAGGGAACATGCTAGATAACAATGTCTATTACCTGCATGGGGGAGAGAAAGAAACGCGTTGGATATGGAAAACGGAAGAGATCATGGGGTTCTCTGCCTTTAAAAAGAGAAGTCTTCAAGACACGAATAGTATGTTTCAGAAGCCGAAGTTCGTGAATGAAAGGAAACGTGATTTCCGGCTCAAGTCCGAATAAATTCGGTTAACGGTATAATAGCATCATTTTGGATTTTCCATATTTTTGTTATATTTAAAGTGATAGATTGGCAGGAAATATAGTCAGAGGGAGGAAGGGAATATGAATAATAGAAGGAATTTGTTTTTTTTCTTAGCGTGCATGAGTGCAGTGGTTCTATTCATTACAAGTGTTCTACAGCCAAGTGAAGCGAACGCTGCCAAGGGCAACATGAATCTTAAGAAGCTGGAAGTCGATGAATTCTTTACGAACCATGACGGAACATTCATATTACGCGATTTGAAAAAAGAAAAGACATTCGTCTATAACGAGGAACGCGCGAATCAACGGTTTGCACCGCAATCGACTTTCAAAGTGCCAAATTCCTTGATTGGCTTGCAAGTTGGCGCTGTAGAAGATGAATATGACATTAAGTATTGGGATGGTGTGGAGCGGGAAATCGAGGCTTGGAACCAAGATCATACGCTCGGGTCTGCGATGAGGAATTCTGTCGTTTGGTATTATCAAGCGATGGCTCGTGACATTGGAGAGAAGCAAATGGAGGAATGGGTTCGTACCATATCTTATGGCAACCAAGATAGTAGTGGAGGCATCGACCAGTTCTGGTTAAGCAGTTCACTCGAAATTTCACCAATAGAACAAGTAGACTTTATGGAGAAACTATATAAAGAGAACCTTCCCTTTGATAAGGATGTCATGAAAACCGTGAAGCGCATGATGATCCAGAAGGAAGGCGATGACTTTACCCTTTACGGGAAAACAGGGCAAGGGTCAGGGATAGGCTGGTATGTCGGTTTTATCAAAACAGACAATCATGCGTATAGTTTTGCTACGAATATTGCCGGAACAAGCACGGACGCTAAAACCATCACAATGGACATTTTAAAGAAGTACCACGTAATGACAACAGAATGAAACAAAGAATTAGAGGATAGGGTGTTGAAATAAAGGCATGCATCCTCTTTTTTTTATACATACTAGATTAATCACTGAGTCAGGAGTTGTCTTTTAAAGAAGATTTTTCGTGTTCCGTCAATTCATTCTGACAATTTTTACAGTGAATATTATCTGAAAAACGAATGACTGAAACCAGGTAGGGAAGAATATCAGCGAGTCTGATTACTTTTTTTAATGGAGGAATGAAGATGAACAATCGTTTTGACGATAAAGTCGTGCTGATTACAGGAGCCGGATCCGGACTGGGACAGGCTTCTGCCCTGCAAGTGGCCAAAGAAGGGGCGAAACTTTCCTTGGTCGATGTGAAAAGTGATTCCTTGGAAACAACGGAAAAATTGATTCGTGAAGCGGTCCCCAAGGCGGAAGTGCACTTGATTACGGCGGACGTTTCAAAGGAAGGTGATGTGAAGAAGTATGTGGATGAAACGGTGGATCGATTCGGCCGCATCGACAGTTTCTTCAATAACGCCGGGATCGAAGGGAAACAGAACCTGACGGAGGATTATGGAATCGATGAGTTCCGCAGAGTGGTGGGGGTGAACCTGAACGGGGTTTTCTTCGGGATGAAGTATGTACTGGAAATCATGAAAAAGCAGAAGTTCGGCACAATTGTCAATACGGCATCTGTCGGTGGAATCCGCGGCGTGGGGAACCAATCAGGCTATGCGGCAAGTAAGCATGGTGTCGTCGGATTGACCAGAAACTCCGGAATCGAGTATGGCCAGTACGGCATCAGCATCAAGGCGATCGCTCCGGGTGCGATCATGACGCCGATGGTCGAAGCTTCCTTGAAACAGATGGGTGGCGAGAATTGGGAGGCAGCCGGTAAGGAATTCGTCAGCGTCAACCCGATGAAACGCTTTGGGAAACCGGAAGAGGTCGGGTACTTGGTCGCTTTCCTTCTTTCCGAACAGGCAACCTTCATCAATGCCGCCGTCATTCCAATCGACGGTGGACAGTCGTATAAATATTAAGTAGTAAGCCATGATCTTTTCGCTCAAAGCGAAAGGGTCTTTTTTATTGAATTGCGTTCCTTCTATTAATAAGGTATGAATGATAATAGGGCGATTTCAAATGGGGGACACGACACGAGTGGAAACGAAAATCCTGTTTTATAAAAGATATGAAGGAAAAGCAAAGGCTATTGATTATGTTAATTGGGCCTATCAAAAATTAATAGATGGGTCTTCGGTGGACTCATTAAAAACCCTAGCATCCTTTAGAGAACCGCTTAACCAATTCGAGGTAGAGGATTATTTTCAAAGGGTGATAAAAGAATGGAAAATGCCGGTGCCTACACATGAAGAGTGTGCGAAGGCCTACTTGCATCATTTATTACGACAAATCGTCGGGGAAGATAGACATGTCACGCATATAGCTTACGAAGTGTATGAAGTGGTTCGCGAACACTTTAATGAGCTGAATGTATGGTATGACATTAGTGAAATGATAGACGAATTTCATTGTGGGGAAAATAGACTAAGAGGGAACCTAACGTGGGAGCAGTTTCTTTCCATGATCAAGCGAGAAGCAGAAAAACAATTAGAAAGTGAATTCTTCCTCCAGTAAAGGTGCTATAGACTTACGGAGAGACCACTTATTGTAGGTAGGATTTCCTTTGTTGGAGGAAACGTAATAAACTTTTTCAATTCTTCCGTCCAAGTGGCATATACATATAAGCGATCTTGTAATGAGAAGGAGGATTGCTTTGGACGGAGTAACGTTATATGATATCTTCTTCATCGTGGCGACCGAAATCATCTTGCTTGCGACAGTGGTGCTTACCTTACTTTGGGTCATCCGGGCACGGAAGGAAAAGGTTCATTTTCTACTTGCATTTATCATTATTGCTTTTCAGCTTGTATGGAATGTCGCATCCAACTATTTCATGATGACCGCGATTTTGATTCCAGGTGTATCGGTGGTTCTGATGTTGACCTGGAGGCTTTTCATCCGGGATGAATACACGAAAAGCCGGTTGTTCAGTGCGGCGCTTCTGCTACAGGGTATCTGGTTTGTTTTGTATATCGTCGTGCTAATCGAAAACTGGTTAGGTTTTTAGCCATCGGAAGGCCCTTACATGGTGAGGGTCTTTTTATTTAGACTGAATGTCGGATTACTGGTGTTGAATGTTGAATTATTGGCGTGAATGTTGAATTATTAGCTTGAATGTCGAATTAATCCGATCTATGGTTGAATTCTAACGATTACAGCTCTGTTTAAGAATCGATTTTCCATGAATTGTGCGCTATACTGAATGAAACTCGTCTTAAAGGAGATTGACCAGCCCGTGTTTAATAGATTAACGAAGAAAACAAAGGTAGCTCTAGTAGCTTCCATCTTATATGTGATTGTACCGACGGATCTCATTCCGGATTTTATAGTAGGTTTCGGACAGGTTGATGACGCAGCTGTACTGCTCTACCTAGGCAAATGTTTATACACAGATTTGTTTACCAAGAAGTCTCGTCCTGACGTCTTAAAAGGGTAGTAGATTAATAGGTAAAAGTTACTTAATCATAAAAAAAAAGCCATGCTCCCAGCCGATAGGCTGGAAGGCATGGCTTTTTCTTTTTACTTTTGAGCGTTAATCCAAAGCTTACCTGTTGCTCTTTGTGTTGTAACATTACCGTAGCTATCTTGGGCTTTTACCTCAACGACGGCACCTGGTGCTTTTACATTCGTCGTGGCTGTGTAGTAGCCGACATAATGTCCTGCTGATGTTTCTTTCATTGGTAATTCCGTTGCATTGGCAACGCCACCTGCATTTGTCAAAGGCATCAAGATGGAGAAATCTGCGGTTAGGCCTGGTTCACTGTCAAATTCGATTTTGACGGATTCCCCATTTTTTAAGACCTTATCCTGATTTGGCACTAAACCAGAGATTTCTGGAGCTGTGAATTTCACATCGATGGAAATGGTTTTCGTGACTGAATTGCCTGCCTTATCAAGTGCGACTACCTTGATTTTATTGATTCCTTCGTCAAGTAGAAGGCGATAAGAGAATGTGTTATCTTTCACTTCGGCCTTCTTCCCGTTCACTTTAACTGAATCCAGGTTTTCATCCGAGATGGTACCCTTCACGGTTACCGTTTCGCGGTTTACTTTGCTGCCATCAGTTGGTGAAGTAATGGCGAGTGTTGGCTTTTTCGTATCCAATATCACCGTTACAGGAGCGGATGCCTCAGTCGTGCCTTGGCTAGTCCGAGCTTTTGCAGTCAACGTGTTTTCCCCGTTGTTTAATGTGACAGGGACGGAGAATGTTCCTTCATCAGTAGAATCTGTTGTTGCCACTTTTTCTCCTTTGTTGAAAATATCCACTTTCGTTGTCGGTGCGGATGTACCTTCAACGGTCACTTCTTTTTGATTCGAATAAGAACCATCTTTAGGAGAGGTGATGACAGGTTCTTTTACTTCGTAATCGACCGTTGCCCGAATCATGTAATTTCCTTCTTCAGCTGGGGCTGGTGACCAAGCACCGCTTACACCCTGCCAGCTTCGGCCTGCATTCGGTCCATCTTCATCTGTAGCTAGACCTGGTGCATTCGGATTGGCTTTTGTTTGGGTATAAACCATAAAGAAGTCGCCTTCAACCATGATGCCATGTTCGCTAAGATCAACATGTGTCCATTGACCGTTACGTAAGGCCGTTTCGGTGAAAGGTCCAGCGATTTTCTTGCCAGGTGATCCGTCTGTTCCAGAAGCATCATATACGGAAACTTGGAACTCAGTCCCACCTGGGGTAGGCCATGTTGTATCCCAGAAGCGTAAAAGAGCGCCGGTTACATTGGCCGTTTTATTCCCTGAAGCCAAGGACATTTTCACAGCCCAGCTGTTGCCTGCCGCATTATAGGCACGGGCGTTTTCAGCTGTTCCATCATCATATTTGATTTCATCCGGGTACCCGATGAACGGTTTAAGTTCGATGTTTTTCGTGGTAGTTTCTTCAGAAATCGTCACGGATGCTTCATTGCCGTAATAAGAAGGAGCCATGACTTTTAACGTGTAAGTTCCTTCATAAGCAGTTAGTGAGTACTCACCGTCTGCATTTGTCGTTACTGGTTGGATAGCCGCATCCTCAAGAAGGTAAACGGTAGCACCAGCGACTGGTTCACCAGTTACTTTATTGGTGATGGTACCATTGATCGTTCCTTTAGGAATTTCCTGAAGGGTAAAGTTAGCTGTTGAAGTTGCATCCTGTTCGACGTTCACTCGCGCTGTTTGTGAACGATACCCATATGTTTCTGCTTGCATCGTATACGTACCTGTTGCATGTGTAAGTTGGTATGATCCATCTTGTGGGTTTGTATACACAGAACGACCGGTTTCTAAAACACTTACCTGTGCCTGTAATGGAAGAAGCACGGGTGCCGGTTGTTCTTTTTCAGCTTCTTTTTCTTCTTTTTCGATAACTGGCTTGATTTTGTCAGGATTAACTTGCGGTTTAGCTGATACCGAAGAGTCAGACTTATTGACGCCTAATCCTGCTTTTGCTTTTGTCGTTGGTAGAATCGAAGTATTGGCCAATTTAACATCATCGATATACCAGCCCGGTTTTTGGACGGAGCTATCTGTTGTGACATTAAAGGCGATATAGATTCGTTCTCCAGCATATTCGCTTAGGTTGACTTCTCCGTCGACCCAATTATTGGACTTATCATTGAAACGGGCAGCTTGTACCCAGTTCGTTTCGTCTGTGGAAATGAAGACATGACCGAAATCATAGTTCCTTTCCAGTTCGTACCAGTGCTTGAATTGTAAATAGCTTGTGCCTTCTGGTACATCGACCGGAGGCATGGCCAGGCTCATGTTGGCGCTATTTGCATAGTTTCCAGCCAGGTTTGTAGCATAGACCTTCTGACCGGATGCTGCTGATCCAGGTCCGCTTGTCGGAATGCCCCATTCCCAGTTATTGTTTGTGCCATAAGAATTCCATCCAGTTGGATTTTCTTCAAAATCCTCTGTATAGCCCACGCTGATTCCAGGTAATAGTTCAATGGAATAAGCATTGGAAGTCGTGACGGAGCCACCAAAATCTGTTGCGATCCATTTATAAGTGACTGTATTTCCAGTCAAATCAGCACCTGGGATCGTGGCTTCGTACGTTCCAGACTTATAATCGCCATTCTTTCTTTCTGCCTTGACTTCAGCCCAGCTTCCGTCCGCTTTTTTGTAGCTGAGTTTAACGGCAGTGACACTTACATTATCTGATACTTCAGCTTGAAGCTTTAGGTTCATTTCTTTATACGAATTTTCTGGTGCTTCATGAGAAATGACGGCTGCTTCTGTGTCATCACCAGACTTGGTTACTTGACCTTCGATTTTACCCAGTCCGCTTACAACGGAAGAGACCGCGTCAAATGCGTTTACTAGGCCATAACCATATGCATGATTAGGCGTTGTCGGGTAATTGCTGTCTGTCAAAGGTGTCGCCGTTGTCAGTAGAATTTCCTCAAGTTGGTCAACGGTTAAGCTGGCATTTACCTGTCTTAATAGAGCAGCGACTGCCGTGACATGAGGGCCAGCCATCGATGTTCCATTCCATCCGCCTTCATAGCCACCACCGGAAACAGCAGAACGGATGTTAACGCCAGGTGCTGAAATATCCGGTTTGATTTCCCCGTATGGAGATGGACCCCGTAAAGAGAAATTTCCGACTACGTTGTTAATGTCTGTTGCGCCAGTGGCAAAAGACTCCGGATAGTTCGCTGGGTTAGCTACTGAACCAGCTCCGCCGGGATTCGATGCTGTCGTATTACCTGCAGAAAATTCAGGGAAGATTTCAGCTGCTTTCCAAGCTTGTACCATTGGACGGTACCACTCGTCAAGACCAGCTCCGCCTCCCCAAGAGTTATTGACAACATCCGGTGCTTTCTCCGGATGAGGATTGCCTGCCGCATCTTTTGGGGCGATGATCCATTCACCGGCTTCCAATAAATCAATATCAGAACCTCCAGCTGCAGAAAACGCCTTAACTGCGATGAATTTAGCGCCTGGAGCCACACCGATTTGATTGGATCCATTTGGCTCAGAGCCTACCATTGTACCGATTGTGTGCGTTCCATGATCTAAATCATCATATGGGGAAGCTTGTCCGCTCACCGCATCGAACCAGTTGTATTCATTGTTTGCGACATCTGGGTTGGCAGGGTTATAGCCGCGGTACTTGGTTTTTAATGCCGGGTGGTTCCATTGGACACCTGTATCGATAGAAGCAATAACGGTTCCTGCTCCATCAATGCCCATATCCCATACGGCCGGAGCCCCGATTTTTTCGATGTTCCACTCAATGGAAGATGTGTCTGCTTTGGTTTTACTTGCATTTGGGATTGTAACAGCTTTAGCAGCGATGGTCTTGCTTGCCGGTTTAATAAGCTGTCTTGTTTCATTCGGCATGATTTTATCTACTTCCGGAAGGATGGCGAGTTGCTCCATAACTTCCTTCGTGGCTGTCACGGCAATCGCATTAACGATATAAAAAGATTGAATATCCTTTGCCTTGCCGGCTTTTTCTTGTTTTTCTAAGTAGTTCTTGATATCGACTTGTGTTTCAAGAGCAGTGGCACGAAGCTCCGAAACCACACTCGACCGTTTAAGTAACTTAGCATTGTTTGCAGATAGCTTTTGTGATTTGGCTGTTTTGGCAGCTTTTGAGGAGACGTCCTTGGTGTCTACTTGTTTTTTGAGTTTAACGAGAAAGGTTACCTTTTCATCTTTTTCAAACTGCTTTAGGACCTTGGAGGCCACTTTCTTTTGATTCTTTCCCGCTAATTCATCTTTAGCAGAGGTGTGGAGTTTGTTTGTAGATGCAGCGATGGAGTTTGTTGGAATGATCAGTGATCCAATAAGCATGATGACGAATGCTATTGCTAACCACTTCGTCCTTCGTTTCTTTCGCAAGTCAATTCCCCCTTATTCTATTTTCAAAGAACAGCACCTTTGGCCAATCTAACAGGTACCTTGCACCTCCATTCTTTTTAGTTGGCCAGTATGTAGAACACAGATGTTCCCATAATGATAGCAAACGGATGAATGAGAAAAATGTCGGATTATAGGGCGATAAACTCGAATCAGCCAAAATGAATAGTTTGTAGGAACATCAATTATGGGAAAATAAGGATTAATACCTTCTCCTTTTCACGTAAGGGTGGTAAATTATAGAAAAAACATGCTAATTTACGAGTGTCTAAAGAACTTTGCTTATATGGGATATTAAAAAATGGTAAAAAAATACTGTTTAGCGCAAGTGGAGAGGTGGGTTTCAAGGAAAAACTCCCCATCATAAACAATGGGGAGTTTATATAGAGTATTCGTGCTTAATCCAACTTTCTAAGAAGAATAGAAGCGTTCGTGTTTGTTTGTGTGCCTCCTGCTTGTGTCTGAAGAGTGACTTGGTTCGGAGATAAGTTACGCAAGTTAAGAACATCGCCCTCAGCTAAGGTGACCAATACCTGGCCGGTGTTTTCCTGGGCACCTGAACCAGATCCGTACACGGAACCCGGAACCAATGTGTCATTTACTAATAAACCAAATTGGTTAGGCTCTAAAGTCGATACCGAGAAAGTAACTTCGTAGGTTCCTGGTGTGGTAACGGTTATATCGGGTGAACCTGCTGCATGCGTAATACCCGGTGTAATTGTTCCATTTGTATCAAAAGTAACATCCGTTCCAGCAGCCACTGTTTGAGCTCCTGTATTGTAAACAAATCCGAACTCTGCCAAACCTGTACCCGTTACGCCAGTCGCACCCGTGGCTCCAGTCGCGCCAATGTCGCCAGTAGGTCCCGTGGCTCCAGTCGCGCCAATGTCGCCAGTAGGTCCCGTGGCTCCAGTCGCGCCAATGTCGCCAGTAGGTCCCGTGGCTCCAGTCGCACCAATGTCACCAGTAGGTCCCGTGGCTCCAGTCGCACCAATGTCACCAGTAGGTCCCGTGGCTCCAGTCGCACCAATGTCACCAGTAGGTCCCGTGGCTCCAGTCGCGCCAATGTCGCCAGTAGGTCCCGTGGCTCCAGTCGCGCCAATGTCGCCAGTAGGTCCCGTGGCTCCAGTCGCGCCAATGTCGCCAGTAGGTCCCGTGGCTCCAGTCGCACCAATGTCACCAGTAGGTCCCGTGGCTCCAGTCGCACCAATGTCACCAGTAGGTCCCGTGGCTCCAGTCGCACCAATGTCACCAGTAGGTCCCGTGGCTCCAGTCGCGCCAATGTCGCCAGTAGGTCCCGTGGCTCCAGTCGCGCCAATGTCGCCAGTAGGTCCCGTGGCTCCAGTCGCGCCAATGTCGCCAGTAGGTCCCGTGGCTCCAGTCGCACCAATGTCACCAGTAGGTCCCGTGGCTCCAGTCGCACCAATGTCACCAGTAGGTCCCGTGGCTCCAGTCGCACCAATGTCACCAGTAGGTCCCGTGGCTCCAGTCGCGCCAATGTCGCCAGTAGGTCCCGTGGCTCCAGTCGCGCCAATGTCGCCAGTAGGTCCCGTGGCTCCAGTCGCGCCAATGTCGCCAGTAGGTCCCGTGGCTCCAGTCGCACCAATGTCACCAGTAGGTCCCGTGGCTCCAGTCGCACCAATGTCACCAGTAGGTCCCGTGGCTCCAGTCGC
Organism: Peribacillus suis; assembly: GCF_059384845.1. NCBI lineage: Bacteria > Bacillati > Bacillota > Bacilli > Caryophanales > Bacillaceae > Peribacillus > Peribacillus suis. The sequence goes on along the minus strand of NZ_CM182019.1, from coordinate 3,269,737 downwards.
ACCAATGTCACCAGTAGGTCCCGTGGCTCCAGTCGCGCCAATGTCGCCAGTAGGTCCCGTGGCTCCAGTCGCGCCAATGTCGCCAGTAGGTCCCGTGGCTCCAGTCGCGCCCGTGGCTCCAGTCGCACCAATGTCGCCAGTAGGCCCAGTGGCTCCAGTCGCACCAATGTCGCCAGTAGGTCCCGTGGCTCCAGTCGCGCCAATGTCGCCAGTCGCGCCCGTGGCTCCAGTCGCACCAATGTCGCCAGTAGGCCCAGTGGCTCCAGTCGCACCAATGTCACCAGTAGCCCCTGTGGCACCGGTAGCGCCGGTAGCACCAGTTGCCCCAGCCCCCGTGGCGCCGGTAGTTCCCGTCGAACCAGTAGGTCCAGTAGCCCCTGTGGCACCGGTAGCGCCGGTAGCACCAGTTGCCCCAGCCCCCGTGGCGCCGGTAGTTCCCGTCGAACCAGTAGGTCCAGTAGCGCCGGTAGCGCCAGTAGCCCCGGTAGCACCAGTCGCTCCAGCTCCCGTGGCGCCAGTAGTTCCCGTCGGCCCAGTAGGTCCCGTTGTTCCTGTAACACCAGTAGCACCCGTTGGCCCCTCTACTTTCACTAGAACTTTTTGGATGATTCGTTGACCTTTTGTAGATTCACATCGACAATGCTCGTGGTTACATTTTGGGCATTTTTTTTGCTTTGGTTTTTCTTCTTTTCTTTTCCGCTCTGTACTTTCTTTATGGTCACATCTGCATTTACTATGACCACATTTTGGACATTTTTTATCTTTGTAACTCTTTTTATCTTTACTCATTTTAAGCCTCCTTCTAGAAACCATTCCATAGGTATACTATGTATCTAATAAAATATTGGGATGGGTACATGACACGAAATAGGTAATTTTTATAAATGTCTTTTAAACTTCCAAGCCTTATATTCGTTTGGCCGAGGGGCATCTTGGGTACTGACCTATAAAAAGAAAAGAGGAAGATCCATGTGGAACGCAGTTTTATGGGGTGGTGTTTCAGGTTCCGCCGTTTTGCTCGGGGCGCTTATGGCTTTATTTGTTCCAATTAAAAAGAAGGCGATTGGTTACATCATGGCATTTGGGACGGGCGTCTTGATCGGGGCAGCGGCCTATGAGCTTTTAGGCGATTCCGTTCGGGATGGGGGAATCATGGCAACGTCCATAGGTTTCATCGCGGGTGCCGCAGTATTTACCGGTTTGGATTTTCTTGTTTCCAAAAAGGGTGCATCTAAAAGGAAACGCTCCAATCATGCCTCTTCGAAGGAAGCGGGGCTGGCAATCTTCATTGGGACCGTGATGGATGCGATACCGGAATCAATCATGATCGGGGCCAGCTTGATCAGCGGCGGGTCGGTCAGTTGGTTGCTCGTCATCGCCATTTTCATCAGCAACATTCCAGAAGGACTTTCCAGTACGACGGGGTTAGTGAATAGCCACTATTCGAAGAAGAAAATCATGGCTCTCTGGTTTTCCGTATTGATGATTTCGGCCATGTCGTCACTGGGGGGCTATCTCTTCCTCGATCAAGCATCGGAAGCGATGATGGCAGGCATGGCAGCCTTTGCGGGTGGAGGGATCATTGCCATGGTTGCGTCCACCATGATGCCTGAAGCGTATGAAGACTCAGGTCCCATCACGGGGATCTTCGCTTCAGCGGGGCTGCTCGTTTCACTGGTTCTGGATTCGATGTGAGTCTAAAAGAATACAGCATTTAATAAAATGGATAATGGATAAGCGTATCCCTCCTAATCTATTCAAAACAGCCACCTCCAGAAAGGAAGTGGCTGTTTTGCTATGGGAGCAACGTCCCTGTTCCCAGTTGTTGAACGGTCAAGGTGCTCTCTTTCTCTTATTTATGTTCGGAGTTCATCCAGCACATGATTAGTTTGAAAAATCCTTTTTATATCGAAAGGCCAAATATATTCCTGAAGCGATGAAAGCAAAAGAATATTTGAATAGGAAGAAGATTTGCCACATATATTCTTTCGGGAAAATGATGTCGCATAAAACGACTCCATATAGCATGATGAGGGACGCTTTTAAGGATATTTGGATGTTCCTTTCGTCAACCGCCCCCATTTTTTTATAGAATACATAGATGAGAATCACTCCGACTATAAGTAATACAAAGCTAGTGCCAATAAGCATATTCCAATTGCCAGTTGATTTATCCGTCCAGGCTTTTAAAGGATAGAAGGCTGCATTTGATAGTTCTTCAATTTTCATTTTGTTCACTCCCTTTCACATAAATAAAAAGATCGTTAACATCTACGTTAAAGAAATCAGCTATTCGAAAAGCTAAAACAAGAGAAGGTGAGTAATTATTCTTTTCCATTACATAAATGGTTTGTTTGGATACTCCCACAGCGGCGGCCAATTCTTTTTGAGACAATCTTTTTAAAACCCGGTGTTCATATACTTTATTTTCAACATAATCCTCATCTGCTTTCTTCAAGATCGTCACCTTCCTTTTATTACCATATTCTTACAGTACATTATACTTATAAAAAAGTAAAGTAAACTTATACAAAAGATAAATATTATTATGCAATTTAAGCTATAAAAAGGAAAAACGCTCGGGAATCTCAAGCGTTTTTTGAGTGTTTATTTGTATGCCAAACATACATTAATTGGATTTTATTTGGAACTTTCCTTCAGGTTATCCGTATAACTTATTATCAAAACAAGGAGGATACCATATGTACGATGTTGGTGGTGGGGATGGTCTTTTCACAGTGGCTCCAGCATTTATAGGGATTATTTTTGTTATCATTCTCATACTATTCATAGTGAATGCATTCAATGGCCTTAGCCAGTGGAAGAAAAATGAAGAATCGCCTCGTTTATCTGTTCCAGCACATGTCATAAGCAAACGGACGAATGTCACCAGGCATGATCATCTCCATGATCCCCATGTCCATTCGCAATCTTCCTCTTACTTTATTACATGGGAATTTGACAGTGGTGATCGAACGGAATTTCGTATTTCAGGCAAGGAGTTTGGTTTGCTTGCTGAAGGAGATATGGGCACGTTAACCTTCCAGGGAACAAGATTTATAGACTTTTCCAGGAAAAAACACACGCAAGAAAAATTTGATTGAATTCAATTGGATCGGGAGATGAGGAAACATGAGTGAAAAAGGGTGTATAAAATGCGGTAGTGATGATGCGGCTAAGAAGGACGTGGCAATGACGGGAACCGGATTGTCGAAGATGTTCGATGTCCAAAATAATCAATTCACGGTTGTGTATTGCAAGAAGTGCGGGTATTCGGAGTTTTATAATAGGCAATCTTCAACAGGAAGTAACCTGCTCGATTTATTCTTTGGTTGATTTGTGGAAGAGAAGGGGCTGTCCCAAAAGGCGGGAATGTCGATCACAACATTTCTGCCTTTTTTTTGCGTTGTTTTACTTGAAAAGGGACTCTTTTTAGGCTTCTTGTTTTTTCATTATGTATGTTTTTAAGAATGCTATCCGATAGTCATTATTTTAAGAAAGTATTAATTCACTTTGCCCATGGCTCTATAAAGGCTGCCAATCGCTAAACGGGTTAGTTGCAAGGCCATGTAGTGAGGGCTGTAAATCATGTTTTTTTCCACCCATACCTTTGTGATCCCTATGATGGATGAACTGCTAGAATCAAGCAATATATCTAAGGGGACTAGTAAACTTTGTTTCTTATTCATGCTTGAAATGCGGTGGTAAAGGTCCTCTCTAATCACTTTATACAATTTTTGAAGAAATTCTTCGGATTTGATTTTCGTGAACATGGTGTGGTAGAACTTTTGATTTGTAGCTATATTTTCAAAGAAAGACTCATAGTAGGGATCAGCCATTTCAAGACTGGACTGGTCATTTCCAAGGTTCGGCTTTGAAACCCTCAAGCATTCTTTTAATTCTGATAATTTTTCTTGGACCGTCTTATCTAACCAATCATATTTATCTTGATAATGTGCATAAAACGTGGAGCGGCTGATATTGGCTTGATTGGTGATGTCCTTGATGGATATTCGTGAAAATTCCGTTTCGGATAGTAGAGAAATAAAAGTTTCATAGATGACTTCACGGGTCCGGATGATTCGGCGATCTATAATCGGTTGATGGCTCTCCATTTTTTTTTCCTCCTCTAAACCTTGAAAGTAAAACGTAAAGGCGTTAATCGTATCAATCAGTCTTTTCTATTTAAATCATGAACGTCGATTGAAAAATCTGAAAGGGTGCCCATGTGTATCAATAATAGACCATCAATTCATATATAATCAATATGAATTGTTAGATTCATGATGGGTATTTGAGAAAGATAGCCTAGTCTCTTCCAAGCTGGACATTCGGCTCAGCATTATGGATGGACCATTTTCATATGGGAGGGAATATGAACAAAACAATATAAATCGTAATGTGGTTTTTCTTTATATAATCGAACACTTTCTCGTTCACTGTCCGCTAAACGTCAGAACCGCCTTAATTGTTTGTTGCAACGGTGTGAAGTCTTGCTATAATAAATATCAAATTCCGATTTTATTCATGTGATTTATAGGTATATACAACTTTACTAACTTTATATGTCGACTGGACTACCAGAGACTTTTATGTAGGCTTAAATCCCCTGATGTTTAAGCTAACAATAAAGGTGTCTGTTTTTTTTGTTTTATGCTTACGGTTTGATTGAATTTGGATGAAAAGAGTGGTTCGTAAGTGGTGGGCAAAGTAGACCTCGCTTTATTCAAAGCTTGAATGATGAACGTAGCGTATTTACTTGAAGGGAGAACGGTCAGTGCGGAGAAAAAAGTACAGTTATTCAAACTGGCCTGTGATCGAATGGGGAGCCCTTCGATCATAGCCTTGGTAGTGTGCCCGGCATGGGTGCAATCTATAGGGTGTGAGTCCCGAACCATGAAGGCAGTAGTAATGGTTAGCTTAATGCAAGGGTGTCCACGGTGACGTGGAATCTGAAGGAAGCAAGCGGCAAACCTCCGGTCTGAGGAACACGAACTTCATATAAGGCTAGGTATCATTGGATGAGTTTGCTGCACAAAACAAAGTCCATACTGCCGAAGGTGGTACAGAGTAAATGAAGCAGATAGGTGGAGGGAAAGATTGCACTCTTACCCGGGGAGGTCTGGTGACAACCAAGTAAACTTGGCAACCTGTCCAGTGATGGACAGCTGAATCATCAGAAGTCAGCAGAGGTCATAGTACTTATCTACTCGAGAAGATAAGGAAGGACCGAACAGATTAAGGAGGATAAATACTAGGCGTTCGTTATCTTGCAAAGAAGCAAACAATTCCAAACGGAACTTATTTGAAGGAAGAAGTGGTGAATACACGGGGAACTTCAAAAGGGCGGAGCAGATAAAGGCACAAATAGACCATTTATCCACGTAGAAAGGATATCAACGATGTTAATGGAACAGGTACTAGAAAGGGACAACTTAATACAGGCATTAAAGCGTGTAGAGAGAAATAAGGGAAGCCACGGAGTCGATGGAATGCCGGTTCAAAACCTGAGACCGCACCTCGTAACAGCGTGGCATCACATGAAAACATCCTTACTAGAGGGTACTTATCAACCGCAACCCGTCCGTCGTATCGAAATCCCGAAACCAAACGGCGGAGTTCGGTTATTGGGAATTCCCACCGTTCTTGACCGTTTCATTCAACAAGCGATTGCCCAGATATTGAACAAGATATACGACTCCACCTTTTCAGAGAATAGCTACGGATTTCGCCCTAATAAACAGGGCCACCAGGCTGTTCGAAAGGCGAAATCGTATATAGCCGAAGGGTATACATGGGTTGTAGATATGGACTTAGAGAAATTTTTCGATAAAGTGAATCATGATAAACTCATGGGAAAGCTTGAGCTGAAAATTGAAGATAAACGAGTTCTAAAACTGATTCGTAAATTCTTACAAGCAGGGATTATGATTGGCGGACTATTCCATAAGAGTAATGAGGGAACTCCGCAAGGGGGACCCTTAAGTCCTCTATTATCTAATATCATGTTAGATGAGTTAGATAAAGAACTGGAGAAGCGAAATCTTCGATTTGTGAGGTATGCGGATGACTGTAATGTCTTCGTAAAGACAAGAAAAGCGGCAAATCGAGCCATGAGTAACCTTTCCTCCTTCATAGAACGTAAACTAAAACTAAAGGTTAATTATGAGAAATCAAAGGTAGATCGTCCTTGGAATCGAACATTTCTCGGTTTTAGTTACACAAGGTCAAAGAAGAACCCGAAGGTTCGATTGGCACAACAAACGGTGAAGAGAGTGAAGAACCGAATCAGAGAAATGACCTCGAGGAAATCCCCGATACCCATGGAACTCAAAATAGGTAGGTTAAAACAGTACCTTAGAGGATGGGTAGGTTATTTTTCTCTCATTGATACTCCAAGTATATTGCGAAAATTAGATTCATGGATTCGAAGAAGGCTCAGAATGTGCCTCTGGAAACAGTGGAAACTCCCAAAGACGAGAGTACGAAAACTCAAAGGGCTTGGTGTACCTTCTAGAAAAGCATATGAATGGGGGAATAGTAGAAAGGGTTACTGGCGAATTACCCAAAGTCCTATTCTACATAAAACCCTCGACAATGCTTATTGGCACAATCAAGGGTTAGAAAGTTTATATGAACGATATACAAAACTACGTCAGACTTAAACTGAACCGCCGTATACCGAACGGTACGTACGGTGGTGTGAGAGGTCGGAGGCTAGGCGCCTCCTCCTACTCGATTTGAACGTTTTAAACCAACAAGGATTAAGGAGCATTCAGTATGATTGATGAAAAAGTAAGCATATTCGAACTTTCTAAACATCCCATCCAAAAGGGGAATCTGGAAAAAAGCGAGTATCTTAATTTACCGGATATAGAGTTTTTTCTTTTGTGTCAGCAGCAATATAGGGTGAATAAAGGGGTGTATAACACGATTGATAAATGGTTTTACCAGGATGGAATCGTTAATATTATTCACCGTCGAATCTATCTTTTGGCCTTTTTGGACTTTGTCACAGAAGAGAATGCGAAAGAAAACCACCATAAATATATAAGATTCGGGAATGGCGGATTAACTAAAAAGCTCAACGAATTTATGAAGGAAACGGAAACCAATAAATATATGATTTAAACACGGTCCATTTGAAGGAGGATCCTCATTCATGAATATAGCTGAAAAAGGAACAGAACTGGATTTTCTTGAAATAGCCCAGTCGTTAGCAAATGAATTCGCAAAAACTGCCGTACAACGGGATAAACAAGGTGGAACGGCAAAAGTGGAACGTGATCTACTTCGCAAAAGTGGATTGCTCTCTCTTAATGTTCCCAAGCATTTAGGGGGACATGGCGAGAATTGGGAAACTATTTTTCGAATTACCCGTGAACTGGCTAAAGTCGATGGTTCGTTGGCTCATTTGTTCGGTTACCACTTTTTGTGCTTGGCGTCGGTTCATTTATACGGATCTAAACAGCAGAAGGAAAGGCTTTATAGAGAAACAGCCGAACATGATTGGTTCTGGGGCAATGCCTTTAACCCACGTGACCAAGGGTTGGTAGTAAAGCAAGAAGGGAATTCATTGCGATTGAACGGGAAGAAATCCTTTTGTTCCGGTGCCACGGACTCGGACCGACTGCTTATCTCAGCCAAAAGTCCGGAACATGACCAGCCTGTCATTGCCGTTATTCCGACTAAGCGAAGCGGTATAGTTGTCGGAGGCGATTGGGATAGCTTCGGTCAACGCCAAACAGACAGCGGAACCGTTATGTTCCATGATGTGCTTCTAGAAGAAGAGGAAGTGCTGAATTCTTACGAACAACATCAGGATGGCTTCTTTCCCACTTTACGAACACATATTGCCCAGACGATTTTAGTGAATGTTCTCCTTGGTGTGACGGAAGGAGCGTTTGAAGAAGCCAAAACGTACACCCGAAGCATTTCTCGCCCTTGGTTGACTTCCGGTGTGGAGCAAGCGAACCTTGACCCCTATACCATTCGTCATTATGGGGATTTCTTCGTACAGATAAAAGCTTCTGAAGCATTGGCTCAAAATGCGGTAGTGGCATTACAAGAAGCATGGGACAATGAGTGGGCACTAACGGAACAAGAGCGAGGTGAATGTGGGATCATGATTGCAACCGCCAAAGCTTCCGTTGCAAAAACGGCATTGGAGGTCACTAGTCGCATGTTTGAAGTTATGGGAGCAAGGGCCACTTCAGCACAGTATGGACTTGACCGATTTTGGCGTAATGTAAGGACACATACCTTGCATGATCCGATTGAATACAAAATTCGGGATCTAGGAAACTGGGCTCTGAATGGCCAGGTACCTGAGATTACCCCCTATTCTTAAAAATTTACGTACCATCCCTTTTTAAATAAATTACTGAATTTTCTACCAATGAGAAACAGTTAGACCAGCTAAATAAAACTTGATTTGAGAGAAAGAGGTTAGTAATAAATGGAAATCTTTTGGTTTATCCCTACAAATGGTGACTTTCGTCAATTAAATAATAGTGAAGGCGCTCGTCCTGCCACGTATAACTATTGTAAGCAAATTGCAGAAGCGGTCGATGATCTAGGCTATACAGGGGTGTTAATTCCAACAGGAAAAACGTGCGAAGAAGGATTCATTGTCGCGTCTACACTTGTCCCTGTAACAAAAAATCTAAAATATCTGGTAGCCGTACGCCCAGGTTTAATGTCACCAAGCTTTGCCGCACGTATGTCTGCCACATTAGATCGATTTTCTGAAGGTCGGTTGTTAATTAATGTGGTAGCCGGGGGCGATCCTGTAGAAATGGCAGGAGAAGGTGTCTTTTTAGATCATGATGAACGGTATGAGCTAACAGATGAGTTTTTAACCATTTGGCGACAATTACTTGCAGAAGAAGAAGAGGTAGGCTTCAAAGGTGACCATTTACGAATTGAAGGGGGACAATTACCATACCCTACGGTGCAAAAACCATATCCGCCCCTTTACTTTGGAGGATCTTCACCCGTTGCCATGGACGTGGCGGCAGAACATGTTGATGTCTATTTAACTTGGGGAGAGCCACCAGCCCAAGTGGAGAAAAAAATCACTAAAATGCGTGAGCTTGCAGCTAAGCAAGGAAGAACATTGAAATTCGGGATAAGACTCCATGTGATCGTTCGTCCAACAGAAGAGGAAGCATGGGAAGCAGCGAATAAGCTCATTGAACACGTGGATGACGAGACCATTGCACAAGCACAAAATGTATTTAAGCGGATGGATTCAGAAGGTCAGCGTTTAATGACGAGCCTACATGAAGGCGACCGTGACCGGTTGGAAGTAAGCCCTAATCTATGGGCAGGAGTGGGATTGGTGCGAACAGGTGCCGGCACGGCTCTTGTAGGAGATCCGGATACGGTAGCGGCGCGTATCAAGGAATATGCTGATTTGGGCATCGAAACCTTTATTTTATCTGGCTACCCACATTTAGAAGAAGCCTATACCGTATCGGAATTATTATTCCCTAGATTGCCAATTGAAAAGAAGGATTCTTCTAATCAAAAAACATTCCTAAGTCCATTCGGCGGTGACATCAAGCCGGCTGCTGTTAAATAACTAGCTTTATAGACGGATGCATTCTTCTTCATTTGATGTACTTACTAGGTTCATAACACACTTTTTAATAGTGCCCACTGGACGACCAGAGGCCCGTATCGATTCCTTTTCTTTGGGATTTTGATAGGGGCCTTTTGATTTCCGAATAAAAGGAGGAAAAAGGATGAGTTTACAATTTGCTTATTGGGCTCCGAATGTTAGCGGGGGCTTAGTCGTTTCTCAGATCCCACAACAGACAGGTTGGTCTTTTGAAGATAATAAACGGTACGCTCAAATTGCTGAAGAAATTGGTTTTGATTATGTGCTATTGCAAACAAGGTTTTTCGCAAGCTACGGGGCTGAGAACCAATTAGAAGCAGCTACCCTCGCTTCCGCCCTTGCCGCTGTGACGAACAAATTGAACATCATTACGGCTGTGTTGCCTGGTCTATGGCACCCAGGTGTGATGGCGAAAATCATCTCGACGATTGACCATATTAGTAACGGGCGTGCGTCTGTCAATATCGTCAGCGGCTGGTTTAAAGGGGAATTCCATGGCTACGGAGAACCATGGTTGGATCATGACGAACGGTATCGTCGTTCTGAAGAATTTATCGAGGTTCTTAAGGAAATGTGGACACAAGAAAAGTCTAATTATCGAGGCGACTTTTACCGATTGAACGACACACCCTTGAAACCAAAGCCTATTAACCCCCCGAAAATCTTTCAAGGAGGAAATTCTCGAGCTGCCAAAGAAATGGCCGGACGCGTATCGGATGTCTATTTCATGAATGGCGGGACCCTTGAAAAAATAAAGGAACAAATTGAGGAAGTAAAGGCGCTAAGGAAGGCGAATGGTGAAGGCGACATCCAGTTTGGCGTGAATGGTTTCGTCATTGTCCGCGATACAGAAGAAGAGGCAAAACAAGTGTTGCGGGATATTGTCGAAAATGCGGATCGAGAAGCGGTGGAAGGGTTTAAAAAATCAGTCAAAACCGCAGGGGCCTCTTCTCCTGATGGAAAAGGAATGTGGGCTGATTCCACCTTTGAAGACATTGTCCAATATAATGACGGATTTAAGACAGGACTCATCGGAACGGCTGAACAAGTCGCGGACCGGATTATGGAACTGAAAAAAATCGGTGTGGATATCGTGCTGACAGGATTTCTTCACTATGAAGAAGACTTGAGAGCGTTCGGTGAAAAGGTCATTCCAATGGTCAGAGAAAAAGAATTGGTATTTGCTTGAGAATAGCTAGACTATTCTGCTCTTCAAAATTAAGTCGAGTGGTCGAATTAGTGGCTGGGCGTGGTTGAATAATCAGCTTGCATGGTTGAATTAAACCGATTCGTGGTCGAATTAATTGGTACATAATGAATCCATTTCGATTAATCGAAATGGATTCATTTTATTTACCATTTTACTAAGCCCCTAGTTTAAGAAAGATTCAAAGGATGATACCTGAAAAAGCTCCTTTTAACACTTCTTTTTCATGTTGATTCTTACATGAGAACAAGGCCATAAGGGCTGTTCGATTATTTTCTTGCCTTTCATATTGATCGATTTGAACTTCACACATTATTGTATCCCCCGTAAATACAGGTCGTATAAACTCAAAATTCATGGTGCGAGCCAGTACGTTATGGTCCCCACCTACTTTTGTTGGTAAGGTAGCCGTCAATAACCCTTGAATGACAAGCCTCCCCTGTTCATCTGGGGTTATGTGATGATTCCCTTCATCCCCCGAAATCTCCGTGAATAATTCAACATCCCTCACTGTAAACGTCCGTTCAAACGTAATGATATCTCCTGCTTTTAAAGACATATAAATCTCCCCCGGAAAGTTTTTTTGATAGAATATCTCTTTTTGAACTTCCTTTCTTGTTAGATCGCTAAGGAATATATTCGGGATGAAAAATACAAATCCTTCTTCCACTGCCTTGCCGTTCATGACCAGTACGATGAAGGTAGTAAGGAAGGAGGTATCAGCTTACTAAACGAGTTCTGTAGCGAAATACCATGTTATAATTAACTAAAAAGGTGATGTATTTTGAAAGTACTAATTATTTCTGTGTATTTAATACCTACTCTTATCGCACTCTTTTTTGCTGGACCTTTTTCTCCATTAGTAGGACTTGCAATCGGATTTCCTGTCCATATTCTAATAGTACTTTCAAACATATCCAGAACTCTTGATGAAATAGCCAAGAAGCTTTATGAATAAAAGGAAACTGTCTAATAGGTCTTACGGGGAATAGCTTCAAATCAAGGCTGTTAATGAGCAGTCTTCTTTTTGTTTAGGAAGAGAAGGTTAAGAGTTTAATTGAATGGGAAGGAAGGAAAAAGGTGAAGGGCAAACCGACTTTTTATTACTTTTTAATCATGTTGTTTCTTTTAAATACTGATGCTAAATATACGGATACACATATTTTTTCATTAATGATTTTAACAATATCCATATTAATTATTTTAATGAATAGACTGAGAGCATCGGAAAAAGAAGACTTTAAATTTAGACATCTAATAATAGGTATGGTATGTGCACATGGAATCTATTATTTAGAAGAATTCATAAGGAATTAGTAGAGGATATACAAGTATTAAGATAAACATTTTTACTAATTGTATAATAGGAAACCTAGTACATATGTATCTATCCATTTCTTAATAGAAAGAATGGACTTTAAGCGATAGCCCATCAAACAGGATGTTTGAGAATAAATGAATTCTCATTTAGTATGAATATACAGTGTTCTCTTGTAATAATTAACGGCTTTGGAAGTTCATACTAAAGGAGAGGTGTTTGTTGGATAATCATTCTTTTCAAGAAGTTATACGCAGTCGAAGATCTATACGTCAATTTCTTTCTACACCTGTTGAAGAAGAAGTTCTTCGTGAAATTCTAGAGGATGCTCAAGCTACCCCATCGAATTGCAATACTCAGCCTTGGGATGTTCATATCGTTTCAGGTGCAAAGAAAGAGGAATTGAAGAAGGCCCTCTTAAATACGAGCGAACAAGGGCAAGCCACGCCCGATTTTACATTTGATTTACATCACTATTATGGACGTTATGCTGAACGACAAATAGAACAGGCCCAAACATTCTATGGGGAATTGCAGATAGCTAGGGAGGATCACGAAGCCCGTCAAAAGGAAGTCATGCGAAATCTATCATTCTTCGATGCACCGCATGTTGCGTTCCTATTCATGCCTTCATTTGGAGATAATGTGCGTGTCGCTTCTGATATTGGCATGTATGCTCAGTCGTTCCTTTTATCACTGACTGCACGCGGGATAGGAAGTGTTCCTCAGACAATCTTGGGCTTTCACGCTGATACGGTACGCCAAGTACTTGGCATTTCCGATGACATGAAGTTATTGTTTGGCATTTCCTTTGGTTATCCTGATCAAGAAGCAAAGGTAAATAGTTTTCGTGTGGGACGTGACCCCATCGAATCCAATGTAACCTTGCATAACTAGACTAACGAGAAAGGGCGTAATCAACGATTAAGTGGATTACGCCCTTTTTATAGTGAGTAGGAAATTAATCGTTTCTTGAAGAAGGAGAACTTAGCTCCCTTTCCCTACATAACCCCATCCTTTTTCATCTCCAACACCTTCAATAACTCTTTCACTGCAAACGAGTGATAGGAGCCTTTTTTTGTAATGATTCCGAGTTTCCATAGGAGTGTGGCGTTTTCAATCGGGATGATTTTAACATCACTGTTCGTTTGTTTTTCATATATCAATTTGGGTAATAGCGCAATGCCCAGCTTGGATGAGACCAGTTCGACGATTAAATCCCACTGTGAACTTTGGTACGAGATGATGGGACTGAAGCCATTTTCTTCGCATGCTTGTATCACATAGTCGTGCAAAGTGAAGTCCTTCGTAAATAAGATGAACTTTTCTTCTTTTAGTTCGGTCAAGGAGACGGATGATTGATGTGCGAGCGGATGGTCGTCGTGGACAAATAAAACGAATTCATCCTGAATGAACGGGTAGATGTCGAATTTTGCCTCATTCGCTGGCATGACCACGAGCCCAAGATCAATCCGTCCATCTTCGACAAGCTGACCAATCAACTTGGCGCCAAGTTCAACTAATTCAATTGAGACATTCGGATGTTGTTGGTGAAAACGACGGGCAATCTCCGGAAAAAAAAGGGTGCCAATCAAAGGAGGCATCCCGATTTTAATTTCCCCTGTCGCAATGTCTTTGAGGTCACCTAAAAGGATATCCAATTCTGACAAGGCCTGTAGCGCTTTTTGACCTTGCTGATAGACGATCCGTCCAGCATCGGTCAAGCGGAGGTGCCTTGTAGATCGATCGAACAGTTCAACATGAAGCTCCTGTTCAAGCTTTTTGATGGCTTTGCTAAGTGAGGGTTGTGACAAGTAGGAATGGGCGGCAGCTTTTGTAAAACTGTTATGGTTCGCAACCTCGATAAAAGATTGTAAGTCTCGTAGTTCCATGCGTTTTATCTCCTATTTATTCTTTATTTTCATACAATATATTCTATTTATGTATTTTACTTATAGGAGATATAAATGTAAACTTTAAACAATAATACTATTCAGAATATTTATGATACTAAAGGGGGCGAACATATGAAAAAAGGAAAAGTGATGCATTCATTTTTGGAAGCGGTTTCAGATATTAAGGACGGTTCCACTATAATCGTTGGCGGTTTTGGGTTGTCAGGCATCCCGGAGTATGCCATACAGGCGCTAAAGGAACAAGGTACCAAAGATTTGACGGTTGTCAGTAACAATTGTGGCGTCGATGACTGGGGTCTGGGCCTGTTGCTTCAGAATAAGCAGATAAAAAAGATGGTGTCATCTTACGTGGGGGAAAATAAAATATTTGAACAGCAATACTTGAGTAAGGAACTCGAAGTCGAATTAACGCCTCAAGGTACACTGGCGGAGCGAATCCGGGCTGGTGGGGCAGGAATCCCTGGTTTTTATACAGCGACGGGCGTCGGTACACCTATAGAAGAAGGAAAGGAAACGAAGGTGTTCGACGGCAAGAAGTATCTATTGGAAAGAGGAATTGTTGGGGACTTTGCCCTTGTAAAAGCGTGGAAAGCCGATACGCTTGGGAATCTTGTATACCGTAAGACAGCAAGGAATTTTAATCCACTTGCGGCGATGGCCGGGAAAATCACGATTGCGGAGGTAGAAGAAATCGTCGAACCAGGTGAATTGGATCCCGATGAAATTCATACACCAGGCATTTATGTACAGCGGATCTTGCTTGGATCCAATTATCAAAAACGAATCGAACGACGGACGGTTGCACAAGGATAAAATTTAAAGGGAATGGGGTGTCTGATGATGAAGGATACACGTATGGTCATCGTAAAAAGGGCGGTTGTGGAAATTGAAGACGGCATGAATGTCAATCTGGGCATTGGGATGCCGACACTTATTGCCAATGAGATCCCGGATGATTTCAATGTTTTACTTCAATCAGAGAATGGCTTGCTTGGCATTGGTCCATATCCACGGGAAGAGGAGATAGATCCGGATTTGATCAATGCAGGAAAAGAAACGGTCACGGCCGTTCCGGGATCGGCCTTTTTTGACAGCGCAGAATCGTTCGCCATGATTCGTGGCGGCCATATCGATCTTGCCATCCTTGGGGGAATGGAAGTATCTGAAACAGGGGATTTGGCCAACTGGATGATTCCCGGGAAAATGGTGAAAGGGATGGGCGGTGCGATGGACCTCGTTAATGGGGCCAAGCGGGTGGTCGTGATTATGGAACATGTGAACAAACATGGAGAATCGAAAATCAAAAAAACATGTTCGCTGCCATTGACTGGTCAAAAAGTTGTGCATCGTTTAATCACCGATCTAGCCGTGTTTGATTTTACCCCTGAAGGAATGGTTCTAATTGAGACGCAAGGAGATGTTTCCATAGAAGAAGTGAAAGAAAAGACGGAAGCCCAATTTTCTGTAGCACCTGAATGTTTAGCTAACAACTAAAAGTGTGGACTTGTGTTCAATCCTAATTTTCTCTTTGCCCGTTAAAGGGGAATTAGGATTGTGTGTAAGGCAAGAATTATTTGCAGAAGATATAGATATGTGATATTATTATCTCGAATTAAATATATTTCAATTAAGAACAATGGGTCGATAGATCTCATTTATTTTTTATATAATATCTCGAATTCGAGATAATTTGAAACAGGAAGCACAATGAAAAGGGGAGAAAGTTGATGAATCACATTAAAGGAATTCACCATGTAACAGCTATAACAAGCAGTGCAGAAAAAAATTATGAGTTTTTCACATTCGTATTGGGCATGCGTTTGGTCAAGAAGACGGTAAACCAAGATGATATTCAAACCTATCACTTATTCTTTGCGGATGACAAAGGAAGTGCCGGGACGGACATGACATTCTTCGATTTTCCAGGCATTCCAAAAGGAACGCATGGTACGAATGAGATTTTCAAAACGGGATTCCGAGTACCGACAGATGCCGCTCTCGAATATTGGGTCAAACGTTTTGACAAGCTACAAGTGAAACATACAGGCATTCAAGATCTTTTCGGGAAAAAGTCTTTATCATTCGTTGATTTCGACGATCAACACTATCAATTAGTCTCAGACGAGTTGAATGAGGGCGTGGCTTCAGGTACACCATGGCAAAAGGGCCCGATTCCACTTGAATTTGCGATTACAGGATTGGGACCGATTCATGTCCGGGTTGACCAATTTGACTATTTTAAAGAAGTGCTGGAGAAAGTCATGGCATTCCGTGAAATTGCCAAAGAAGGTTCCTTTCATTTATTTGAAGTTGGTGAAGGCGGGAATGGGGCACAAGTCATCGTCGAACATAATACGGTCTTGCCACGTGGACGCCAAGGCTTCGGTACGGTGCACCATGCAGCCTTCCGCGTGGAAGATACAAGTGTATTGAAGGAATGGATCGACCGTATGGAAAGTTTCGGATTCAGTACTTCCGGCTATGTGGACCGTTTCTTCTTTGAATCGCTTTATGCACGCGTCGCACCTGGCATCCTGTTTGAATGGGCAACAGACGGTCCAGGATTCATGGGCGATGAGCCATATGAAACGGTGGGTGAAATTCTTTCATTGCCGCCATTTTTAGAACCAAAACGGGAACAAATCGAGAAGATGGTCCGCCCAATCGATACGGTTCGCAGTACGATGAAGATTGAGAAAGAATACTTGTAAGCAGTTCCGTTCACACCATGTGCACGGAGTACGTGTACATGGTGTGTTTTAAAAAAGAAGAATGTTGAGCAAATGGGTTAAATCAATTTGTTTGAACTATGTGCTCAGCATTCATCTAAAATAGGGAGGAAACGAAGATGAAAAAACAGACGGCAGGGATTCACCATATCAGTGCCATTGTCGGCCATCCGCAGGAAAACATCGATTTTTATTCAGGTGTACTGGGTTTACGCTTGGTGAAGCAAACGGTGAACTTCGATGACCCTGGCACATATCATTTATACTTCGGTGACGAAGGGGGAAATCCGGGGACCATCATTACCTTTTTCCCTTGGCCAAACGCTCGTCAGGGGCGGATTGGCGATGGACAAGTGGGTGTGACATCATATGTCGTGCCAACAGGAGCACTTGATTTTTGGGAAAAACGGTTACGGAAATATGATGTGGAGTTTGAAAAAGTGAAGCGCTTCGGTGAAACGTATTTACAATTTGACGATCCGCATGGCCTTCACCTTGAACTTGTCGCTCGTGGGGCGGGTGAAGAGAATGCTTGGGCAGTGGACGATGTGACAAGGGAAGTGGCGATAATAGGATTTGGAGGCGCCACCCTTTATTCAAGCGCACCAGATGAAACGGCCGCTACATTAACGGATGTGTTAGGTCTGGAAATGATGGGTGTAGAAGGCGATTACACACGGTTCAGAGCTCTAGCTGACATCGGCAATATCATCGATTTAAAAATGGTCACAGGCGTTCGGGGCACAATAGGTGCCGGTACGGTGCACCATATCGCATGGCGTGCGAACGACAAAGCCGACCACTTGGAGTGGCAAGAGTATGCAATGAATCATGGACATCACGTGACCGAAGTGAAGGATCGTAACTACTTCGATGCGATTTATTTCCGTGAATCAGGAAAGATCTTATTCGAAATCGCGACAGACCCACCAGGATTTGCGATTGACGAAAGTGTGGAAACGATGGGGATGAAACTTATGTTGCCGCCCCAATTCGAGCAGCAACGTGAGCATCTCGTTCAATCATTGATTCCCATTCAAGTACCATCCAATAAAGTGAGATAACTAAGCAAGGGGAGAATATAGAATGAAACATATCTTTAAACCAGGAACGAATCCGAATAAACCAGTCTTATTGCTTTTACATGGAACGGGCGGGAATGAAAATGATTTGCTTCCGCTAGCTGACATCGTCGATCCAGAAGCTTCTGTCCTTAGTGTAAGAGGGAATGTATCGGAGAATGGGATGCCCCGATTCTTTAGACGTTTGGCGGAGGGGATATTTGACGAAGAGGATTTGATTTTCCGTACGAATGAACTGAATAGCTTCCTGGATGAAGCGGCAAGTACCTATGCTTTTGATCGTCAAAATATCATCGCAATCGGGTATTCAAATGGTGCGAACATCGTAGCGAGCCTCTTATTCCACTTTACGGATGCCTTGAAGGGTGCGATTTTACATCATCCAATGGTGCCAAGACGTGGAATCGCTTTACCTGATTTAACAGGTACGAACGTGTTCATAGCAGCCGGAGTCAATGACCCAATTTGTCCACAGCAAGAATCCATCGACCTTAAAGAATTATTAGAAGCGGCCCATGCCTCGGTTGATGTACAATGGGAGAACCATGGACATCAATTAACGATGAATGAAGTGAATGCCGCGAAACAGTGGTATCAAGAAAAATACTAATCAAGAATCAATCCAGAAATCCACCTACAATTTGTATGGCGGATTTTTTTTGTTATCAAATCATTTTGGCCCATTCATTACCCTCTATTACTATCTGAAATTATATGCGGAGAGGGTATAAAGTCTTAGTGGTATTCGTGGATAGATGAGGATTATATCCTGGTCAATCGGGTAATTAGCATATTTATCCCTATTTATCTCCCTGACTATCTTCCTTATAATTATATAATATGAAAAATATACCAATAATAATGAGGTGTTTCTTTTGGATATAGGACAGGAGAAAGCTCAGATTTATTTTTTGCAAAGCACCGTCCCCCTTTCCCTACAGAGGGATGAGCCATTATGACGATTTTTGAAGCAAAGCCATTGAAGTCGGCAGTCAAGTCACGGGCCAAGCAATATGAAGACCTATTGGGGCAAGTAGAGACACTGAAAAAGGAATTTCAGGGAATCGTCGATTTGGATGAAGAGCTGGCCGGAGCCGGGGCGACGGCCATCAAGAACTTTTATCGAGCACAAGTCATCGTTGCCGATGCCTGAACGAACTATTCACGACACAAATCAGCTTTTTAAAAGGCATTCCGGCGATTTTGGAAGATGCAAACTTATCCGGTGAAACCGTGGTCGAGGTGCCGTTTTTAGAGGGGGAAGTGACCCACGGTCTCTCCAACGCCAAATCGATGGTGAACCAGCAGTCCACCGATCTCCAAAAGATATTCCAGAACATTGATGATATCCTCTCACTACAGGTGTTCGACCAAGAGGATTTCCATGAGAAAATGGAAAAGGCGGAAAAAGAAAAGAACGATACCATCAACAAAGTCCAGGAAGTAGATAATAAATTAGTAGAAGAATACCAAGTGAGCGAAGCCCAGGAAAGTATAATATTCAAGTGATAAAAAGTGAAGATTAAAATGGAAGGAGACCAGTAGGGGCATGAGCAAAATTCAAAAGAGCAAAGAGACAGAAAAACTCATAATGACAAATATAAAGCAAGAAGCAAAAAAACAAAATTTCAAGGTGATATCTAATTGTATGTATAAGGTTGTGGGTGAATATTTTGCTAATGCTGTATTCTGGGTTCAATCCAATGAAGATCAGTGGACTTTATTTCTCAGAATGAATATTAAAGCCTACAACTATGATAATCTGTTTTGGGATATCTTTGAGATGCCTGAAAATATACATGCAAGAGAAAGCTTGAGAGCAAATGGTGCATATGTATGTCCACCAATTCAATGGAATGAGAAATCATATGAAGTTAGCACATTTGACTTGATGCATATAGATATTGCAAATGCAATTAAGGATTTTCAGAAAGAGATAAATAATTTAATTGAAACTATTAAATTACAGCACGGTGATTTTCATTCCTTTATATTATCTCAGGAAAATATATTAGATGAGAAATTATTAAAAATGATAGCTAATATATCTAAAAATGATTATTCCGTTGCACAGCAGATGGCTTTTACAGAGATTGAAAACTGCCATCGAGGGGGATATAAGAATAAAGGAAAAGATATTTACGAATATATAATTGAATACTGTAATGAACATATGCAAAATTGAAAAAACCAGCATTCTAGCCGATATAAATTTATCTGCCCTGAATGCTGGTTTTCTATTTTCTCACCGTATTTTTTTACTAAGAGTTATGAGCTAAAAAGTAATTTAATAATTAGAGTGATCAATACGCTTGTACGAGTTTGTAATGTAATTAAGGAAGGAAATTGAAAGTACTATATTTTATGATAGCTAATATTTTGGTTTACTTTCACAGAGAGAGTAACAACTGTTAAAGGCCAAGCCGGAATATTTGAGTGGGTTATTGATCTTAATAAAGGAGTTACACATGGAAGGTTGCTGAAGTGTATGCCGACTTTGATTATCCAAAAGACATGGAGAGCTTTATTCATTATCTGGCTCCTAAAGACGGATTTAATCCTTCTCAATACTCGAAAGAAGAGAATGAAGTTAGATTAATTAACTTATTTAATGTCTTTCTAAACCAAGAAAAACAATACTTAAAAAATGATATTGCCTCTTAGGCACTTGACCTTGATTAGCAAAGTGGCTAGTTAAGGTTTTTTAGATGGGAAGATCATCCTTTAGGTTCGTATAAAATGACAAAGATAAAGTGGTTGGCTATACTAAACACGAACAATGACACTCATAAAAAAGTGCCTCGTTGTTCGGTTTTTTCTATATCAAAAAAATCTTTGAAAATCCAATTTTTGTATAATAAGAATGATAGTTTTTTGCAATTTATAAACAACTTAACGGACTCTAGAGTTATATTAGTAAGAGATTCGACACAAGAGGTAGGGTTGAAAATATTAACTAGTTTTCCGATGATCAAATAAAGGTTGTGATGACTTTGAATGATGAATTAAAACTTGAAACCTTTAAGTATTTTCTTGAATGCTATTTCAACGCAAGTGTTAACTATGAAGAGTTAACTGACCAAATAAAACACTTTAATTCGTTCGAAAATACTAAGTATCACCAAAAACTTAGAGATGAGCTAAACTTAATAGAGCAACTAAACAACTGGGAACATGTACAGGAATTCGTTAAAAGATATGGCATGAGGAAAATGAATGAAGAGAGACTAAAATGGTTGATTCACAGTATTTCTGAATATTTAGTAAAAAAATAATATAAGTTATTTAAGTTTTGTATACAGTATATTGAACTGTGCTCCATTTTAGGCCAGTAAAAAAACTGCCTATACGATTGAACTATATCCCGGATAACGAACACGAATAAAAAAGTGCCTCGTCTTTGAACTGCATCTCCAGTTGTTAGACTCAATCTAACAACTGTAGGTGCAGTTTTTCGTATGACAAGTTAGAGACCCACTTAATGATACAATTATGAATAAAGATGAACCTTGGGATATGGGACACAAACCAGGTTATGAATTTAGAAAACACCAACAAAGTGCAATGGAAAGGCGTATCACAAGGAAAGAGTTTTTGGATGAACATAATAACCCAGACCATTATCGTCCAGAATTACCATCCACAAATAGGAGTCATAAGGGAGAAGATTTAACAGATGATTATTTTGGAGATTAAAAATCGGTTATCATTTTGGGAGGTTTACTATGACAGTTACGAAAGAGAATAAAATCATAGCAAGAACAGCTTTAGAAGCATTTGGAGGAAAGCCTAGTGTATCTAAGTATTGGGATGAGAATAATGTTAGCGATGTGGATATATTAGATGCTATAGATAGACCTTATGATGGTATTACCGCATATTCTACTATTGGTTTATCTGATTATTCAATTGGGTACTCAGTAGATGAAAAGCCATTGAGGATAGAAATTGTTGGGGCCAGTGCTACAATATATGAATTTTTCCCTAATATATTATCCACATGTGCCTTCAATATCATTAATGCAAAGTTACCTATTTCTCATGGAGAAATATTCAAAGCGGTCATAAAGATGTACTATCCAGATAGTGAAATGGAACATGTGCTATTTACGTCACCTTTTATCTGGGATAAACTTAAGACCCTAGATTTCCTAGATAAAAAAGTTACATGGTTACTGGCAGTACCGGTATCGACAAAAGAGTTCTTATTCGCTGAGAAAGAAGGATCAGAAGCTCTTGAAACTTTGTTAGAGAACGAAGACATAGATATATTCAATCTAGGAAGAAATTCTATATTATAAGTATAATTCGAACCTTGATAAGCTAATGCTTTTCAAGGTTTCTTTTCTTTATTATGAGAGGGCAACACTTGCCGCCCTTATTTAAAGTGACAATTCTGGAAGAGTATCACTTCCTTATGTAACTTCAACCAAAGCGCCTTTCAAGCGAGTCAAGCTTATCAAGTGAAGGATGAAGGATGATTTATCATTGGAAAAAAAACGGGTTATGAAAAAACAGCCGAAGAAATGAACTATCAATTAACTAAGTTTTTTACAAAAGAATATTAATAACAAATTTGGTTCTTTTGCTTCCATCTCAAATTCCCTTAAACACTGTATAGTTGCAGTCATTCTCGGACAATCTAGTTTAGATTACTAATCCAGGAGAGGAGTGGTTTGGATGGACCGCACGATTGGTTACTTACGTGAGATCTTGTCTAATTATACGGATCAATACCCGGAGGCACAGCACATTTATGACAAAATAAAACATGGTCAGTTCCATTCGGAGAAGGAGCTCGTTCGTGAGCTTACTGGAAAGGAATCAGAACTTCTTAACCGAATTCTTCCTAAGGAAATGGAGCATGCAAAAGAAGCGATGGATTCTGAGCGTTATACGCAATTAAATGAAGTGTATGAACAACTGATTATGTGAGAAAAAAACCTTGTCCATGTTCTCACCGGACAAGGTTTTCTTATTGGCTTATTCATCCATGCTAGTCAGAGAATCCATATGACTGGCAATCATCGAGATGATGGTACCAGCTTCTTCTTTACTGAACATGAAGTTCGTTTCATCTCTTAAAATAATATCGTCTTCTTCTGTCCAGATCCGATTGACCCGTCTCAGCAGTCCATCACCTGTTTCCTGGACGATTCCGAATTGATAGGTGACCTCTACTTCGTTTTCTTTTATATAAGCCGTCACTTCTGGCGTTTCCCATTCAACATCGATTTCGAATACCTCAGAATCATCGTTTCCTGTTGAAGGATAGGACATGGAGCCTGACACGATTTCCAATCCATTATTGTCGTCATCAAGTTCATACTCGTATTCGTCATCGTCCCCTTCTATGTAAGCATGGAAGGTTTCATGGACGGCCTCCACGATATCTTCAATATCAGGTAATAGCACCTTGCTTATTTGCCCAAAATCGATGTCGAAGGATTCCATATAAAATTCTTCACTTTTCGGATCGAAAAACAGGGCGCAAAAATTCTCCTGCTCATCTTCATCTAATTCTGTATAAAATTCGATGCGTGGATGTTTTGCTCCTCGCTCCACGGTCATGCTGCCAATCCGATCGTATTTATCACAAATCGATTGAAGATGGTCCTGCAATTCCCCACATACTCTGTCAAACCATTCTAATGACATTTCATCCACATCCTTTCGCTCCTTATTGTTTACCAAAATACGAAATACACTCTCGTCCAAAATATGTATTTTTAAAGGGGGATAACTCTACCATGACGAATACTATTTGAAATGACCCGACAGGAGGGTGTGCTATTGTCAGCGTTCAAAAAAATCATGATGGGATTCCTAGTTATAAGTCTCCTTGCTGCATGTGAGGACCAACAACCATTCAATGACGATAAGGAAGCGGTACATGCAGAAAAAGAAGTCGGGGATGCCAAAACGGGGAACGATGAACCTTTGTATGAAGCCTATAAATATAATGGAAGACACTTATATGGAGGGTGGATATCAGAAGGAACCTATCTTCTCATTTTAAGGGACCCCATCAGTACCTATACCATGCAAAGGATAACGAGAGATGATTATGAAGAGGTACGACATTTTGAAATAGTCAAACCCATTGACCATACCATGACAGGTGTACTTTATAATGAAGAACATCGGAATCGGACGACTACGTTCACACTAAAACTTAACGACGACCATACGAAACTGACGATTACCATGCCGGATGAGCCTCCTGTTACATACAAACAAACCGTAATGGAGCCAAACGAATTTAATCCTACTTACGAATGGGAATTTGAGGAATAAGCCGTTTCTGACGATCTGAAAAGGGAAAGTCGAAATCCCTACAGAATATACAGCGCAAATTTGTTAAACTATAGACAAGTGACGACTGAAGGGGAGTTTTGACGTGTCGATTCAAATTTATATCTTAGGGAAATTGGCTGAAGACAATAGTTATCCATATAAGTTAAAAAAGCAATTATCCGAACCAATTCCTATTGATAAATTTACGGGGATAAGCGAAAGTAAATTATATTATCATTTTGTCAAATTAGCGGATATGGGGTATATCCGTGCGGTTGAAACCATCAAGGAAGAGAACAGGCCAGACAAGCATGTCTACCAAATTACAGATCCAGGACGAGAAGAATTAAAAAAGCGGATTTACCAAATGTTTGAAAAAGCCACTGAAATAAATGAAATGTATATTGCCCTTTCCTATATCAAGCACGTGAAGGTAGATAAAGTACTCACGATATTAGAGGAGAAAATTGAAAAACAGCGTAAGGCTTGGGAAACCTACACAAGCTTCAGCCTTGAAATTGATGAAAACGCTGAGAACTATTGGGGTGTTAAGTTTATTCAAGAGCATGCATACAGCCGGGCGCAGCACAACGCCGAATGGCTTGAAGAACTTAGAGCACGGATAAAAGAACGTTCATGACTTCAGGAACAGCTCACTCTTTGAAAGACGGAAAGGCATGTAGTTTGGAAAAAATATCTACCCATACAAGACTTCGAAAATTATCCATTTAACATGTAGGATGATCATTTGGCACCTTTCATAAGCAGTGGATGCATGCCATTTAGTGCCCCTGTTTAAAGGTTCATAGTTGAATGCTAGTGGAGACAGTGTAAATGCTGTCTCCTTTTTTATTGAGCTTTTCTAAAATATATTTCCACTGCCATGCTACTTTTCCCTCGAAAAAGTTTATATAGACAGTGAAAGGGGGTGAGAGACATGGCAAACCAAATCAAATTATCGACAACATTAAGACTGGATTTTGAAACGGGCCTCAATGAAAAAGGGGAGATCGTTTTTAAACGTAAATCCTTCTCTAACATTAAAACGGATGCATCGGTCGATCAATTATCGGCGACAGCCAAGGCCATTGCGAGTGTGCAAAATTATCCGATGGGTGAAGTGAACCGCGTCGATACGAACGCTATCATCGGGTAAGTGATGTGAGGTCGGAAAACGAGGGAGGTGACAGGTATGGCTAAAGCATTGGAAATGATCTTCGTAACGGAAGAAGGAAAGTCGTCGACGATTTCCGTAGATAATCCAAAGGAACCGGTGGACGTGAATCAAGTGAAGCAAGTGATGCAGCAAATCATCGCGCAAAATGTTTTCATCACCTCATCAGGAGATCTCGTTAGCATCAAGGGGGCACGCGTGGTCGAGCGTAATGTCGAGGACGTTGAAGTGCTTTAAAATTAGTGACGGTTGAATTACCTCTTCTGACGGTCGAATTATCCGTCGTAACGGTTGAATTAATGCCCATAATGGTTGAATTAATCGCCACAATGGTCGAATTAGGCTCATTTTTGAAGGGATGGTCCTTCAAAGATGAGCTTTTTGTTCGTACATGCTCTATTTCCTAACACAATCCAAAGTGTAACAGCTTGATTAAGGTTAAAAGTGAGATATATCACTGCAATTGAGCCCGACTACCAACCACTTATGGCGATAGTCCACGTCCTAGCAGTAAAAAGACGGAAGGCATAATCTGCTTTCCGTCTCGCTCATTTTTAATCAGAGCCAGTCTTTAACATAAGCAACTAACCCAACTACCGCACCTATTCCCATTCCAAAGAAAATAGGAAGACCAAGACTGGATTTATTTACCGACTTAGGCCTATCCAATAAAATACCTCCTCTGTAAATAATTTATAATAGATAGTACGGAAAGAGTGAGGAAAAGTTTCAACTTTCTTGTTGTTAATAATAATCCCAAGCTCTTTCATATAAGTCGAGAAGGTCGGGTCTATTTAATGAATTAACGGGGATCTCAAAATGCTTACCCTTGATGGTTATATCTTGATCTTCATCTTTGCCGAAGTAAAAGAGAGATGGAATCATTTCATCCGCAAGATAGGTAGTTTCCACTTTTAGTTCAGCAGTTTCAATATCAAACTTTTCCCTGGAGGCTAATGTGAAACCCCAATTACCAAACGAAGGAATATCTAAATGATAATTATCCACATATAACCCTGTCGATTTCACGGTGTTACTGATCGTCCAGAAAGCCGCTGTAGCAAATACAGGGGAAGTCGATTGAATAGAAGTAAAGCCAGTTGGTGTCAGGTGGTTCCTAACTAAGCTATAGAATTCCCACGTATAGAGTTTATTCAAGGACTCGTTATTCGGATCAGGTAAATCTACAAGGATGACATCATATACGTCATCGGCATTCTTCAAATAACTAAAGGCATCTTCATTAATAATATGAACTTTTTTAGAGTGAAAGGAGTTTTGATTCAACTTCGTCAAAAGTGGGTTTTCTTTGGAAAGGGTCGTCATTTCAGGATCCAAGTCTACCAGGGTAATGTTTTGAATCTCTTTATACTTCAATAATTCCCTTGTCGCCAACCCATCACCACCACCAAGGACCAGTACATTCGTATTCTTGTCGGAAAGCGACATTGGAATATGAACCAGCGCTTCGTGGTATCGATGTTCATCTGATTCAGCGAACTGAAGCTGTCCATTTTGGTATAAACGTAAATCTCCTGTATCTTTCGTCATGATAATCTTCTGGTATTTCGTATCTTTGGAAAAAACGATGGGGTCTCTATAAAGTTTCTGCTCCAATGTATGGGCATACTGTTCCCCATATAAAAAACCTAAGCCAATCACGATGGTTAATAAGATCCCCGTCAGTCTGATATACGTTTGTTGAATCTCTTTTTTAAAGGCAAAGCTTATCCAGAGGGCCACGATGATATTGATAAAAGCGATAAAAAATCCGGTCTTGATCAGTCCCAGCGTCGGTTTTAGCCAAAAAGCAAAAGCCACGGTCCCCAATAGACTACCAACATAGTCCCATCCCAGTACATTAGCAGTCGATTCCTTTAAGTCGGCATCAATTTCTTCGGATTTCCGAATAAGTAGGGGCACTTCCAATCCTGTAAGATAACCGGTGATAATGATGATGGCAAATAAAAAGACCTTGGATGTCCCATCCCCGAAATTTGCTTGTATGTAAAAAACAGAGAAGATGGAGAAACCACCGATTAAGGCAATCAAATATTCCGTTATCACGAATTTGGACATCAAGTGGCGATGGAATTTACCGCTATGCATGGCCCCAATGCCCATCCCGCTCAAAAACAAGCCAATGGTTAAACAATAGAATAATGTGGAATCCCCGAAAAGATAGCCACCAGCGGCTCCATATAGTACCTGGTACACAATCCCACATATAGAAACAATCCCGGAAGACGTGAAGATTCTTCTTTTTTGAATGTGGCTTGCTCTTTCTGACATACTGTTCTCTCCTTCACAATCTATAATGATCCATCAAAAAAGAACCTGAAAGAACTCAGATTCTTCATGTTAGTCCGTCTTATGAAATGGCACCTGAAATGATAAAGGCGATAGCGAGGGATATAGCGGCTGCAATGATTCCAACCGATACTTTCCCTTTTTCAATCTCTTTTCTCACATCTAATTTCGGTGTAGCGATCTCAAATATAAAATAACCGATCATCATCAAGATAAAGCCGATGATGCCCCATATTGCGGCACCCAGTAAGGAATTATTTGTGTCAACGGCAGTACTCATGATATAGGTGATACCCAAGATTTTCCCCGCAAACTGAATAGCGACCGCACTGTTCCCGTTTCTGATCAGTTCAAAATCATTGTACGGTGTGATTTTTTCGAAAATCCACATACAAACAATGGATACTACACCCAATACCAAAAAGTAATAGATTGTTAGTAACACTTCCTGTACGTCTATAATGTTTTCAAACATTTCTTATATCCTCCTTGTCATTTCCCGGTCCCCGGACCGCCACCACGTACAACATCACCATTTCGAATGCTGTCCGGATCTGATGATTTTTTCACATTGCCTGTCCCTCTATAACCGCTACCCGTGTATGAAGATCCGGATTCGTCTCCCTCTTCATCCTCCATCAAAGAATTAGTGGGGATACTAGTGGAGTTATGATTTCTAAACGCGTTAACATAACCCTTATAGCCCAGCCGTTTCTTTAATGTTTTCGAGTCTACTTGATTCCAGCCATACAAAGTGGTAGCCACACTTAAAACGCCGAGTGTTTCCATAAGAGGAAAGTCATAGCTATTTTCGGCAAAATCCTCTTCGACGACTTCAATGATCGTATTAGCTGGGTTTAGTTCATCTTTCATAATATGTATGACTTCATCTGTTGAGTCTTCTGGATAGAGGAGAAACATCTCTTCCTCACTGCTTACTGAAGCATGATCGGGTTCTGTGTCCGTCCGGATCTCACTAGCAACCTCTGAAACACTTTTACTATAAGCCTGATAAACCGTTCCATGATCCCCTAAGTCATTTTCAATCGTATCAATTTCTTGATATTGAGAAGAAATAAAGGAATTTCCACAAGCAGCTAAAAATACGGATAACGAAGTAAGTATGACGGCCATTTTCTTCATGACTTTCCTCCTTGATTGTTGTCTTTAATATAATAGTATATTTTAGTGAAAAATTGTAAAAAATAATAAATGGGAAGATGTAGGGATCGTTTTTTTTTAGCGTATTGGTTGTAAATTAGTTCCTTTTTATGGTAAATAAAAGAGAGGAATTATAATCAATAGATAATAAAGATACCCGTTGAGAAATGGAATAGGGGGATAAGATGTGCATAGGTGTAAAAGAGTAATGATTGGATGGCTGATGATAGGTAGCCTTGTTGCATGTGAAGAACCAGCCATCCAAGAAGGAAAGTTCCAAGTGCAAGAAACAAAAGAGGGGAAAGACTTAGTGGAAACGAGCGATGTTCCTTCTTATAAGACCCCTAAGTATTTTGGTAGCCAATTGTACAATTATTGGATATCGAATGACACGTACCTTATTATCATGAGGGATGAAATCAGTACGTATACCCTTCAGAGAATCACAAAAAACGAGATTGATCCACTTAGGCATTTTGAAATCGTGAATCCGACTGGTTCCACAATCACGGGTATCCTATATAATGAAGAAAATCGAAATCGCACTACCCTTTTCACTTTGAAATTAAGCGAAGATAAAAGGAAACTAACCATTACGATGCCAAATGAAAAGCCGATTACGTACAAAGAAACGGACCTGGAACCGAATGAATTTAACCCTCGTTTTATTTGGGAAGACATTAAGTTTGAGTAAGTAAGTGTTTTAACGTTTAATAGAATGCGGCTGGCTTGACTTTAGTGCAAAAAGTGCAAGATAAAGTCTGAAATCATTTACTGACAAGAGGCGGCCTAATCACAACTCTTCTCGAAATGTTTCCCTTCACTGGGGCTTTTTCCTTCTGGTGGCGACCAAGAGCCTTGGCACAACTCATTGCTCAAGGAATACGAATACGTCCACCCTTTTTCGTTTTCAAATTCTACATTTACGTGATACGGATTATAGTTTCTCCCAATGTCCCTACTGAGTTGCCATCTTTGATTCGGATATTTGTCCTCAAGATAGTGGTTGAGTTGTTCAGTCTTCTTGGATACTTGATAATCAACCCAATAGGGGCGAATAACAAAGAATGCAAGCACGAATACGGTAATGGAAGAGGCCATTAGTAAACTCAATTTCCTGATCTTTTGTGGCAATAATAAGGCAGTGGCATACAGCATAACTACAAAAATAGTAGACCCTATAATTTCTAATAATGTTTGTGGATACAAGGGAAATCACTCCTTCAAGGAACTATTATTTTTGTGGGAAATCATAGAATATATAAAAAAGACGAAAAAGCACCTTTGCTTTTCGTCTTTTTTTTTCATTTATAAGAAACGCTTCCTGATACTTGGTGAAGGCAACATGCAGCTTTCTTCCTTTTTCCCGAACCATTTATAACGGTTTTTGGCAATGAAATCATAAGCGGTGTTCCGAATGAAACGTGGGACAATGACCAAGCCATAAAACAGCTTCCAAGCGCCTTTCAAATGGCTACATATCCTTAGTGCTGCAGTCGATTTATAGTAGGCCTTGCCAGTCTCAAGCAAGACGATGCTATCGATATTCCCGGGAACCTGATACTTCTTCTGCAACTCTTGTCCAGTTGGACTTTGAAGGGAAGCAAAACGAAACAGCCCCTTCGGATCGCGCTTTATGATGAATTGGACACTCGAATCGCAAAAGTTACATTCACCATCAAATAAGATGACAGGATTCATGAACTTTCCTCCTCAAAAGAGACGTGTAGAGAATGCCTCATCCTTTCTCTACCCACATTACTGTGATGGAAACGTCTTAGGTTTTCGATGTTCTTTCTTTTATTTTACATGATTTATTCCATATTTACGCATTTTATGAAAAAGTTTTACCCGCCATGCTACTTTTCCCGCGAAAAAGTTTATATAGAGTATGAAAGGGGGTGAGCGACATGGCAAACCAAATCAAATTATCGACAACGTTACGATTGGATTTTGAAACGGGCCTCAATGAAAAAGGGGAGATCGTTTTTAAACGTAAGTCCTTTTCTAACATTAAAACGGATGCATTGGTCGATCAATTATCGGCAACAGCCAAGGCCATTGCGAGTGTGCAGAATTATCCGATGGGTGAAGTGAACCGCGTGGATACGAACGCTATCATCGGGTAAGTGATGTGAGGTCGGAAAACGAGGGAGGTGACAGGTATGGCTAAAGCATTGGAAATGATCTTCGTAACAGAAGAAGGAAAGTCATCTACGATTTCTGTGGATAATCCAAAGGAACCGGTGGACGTGAATCAAGTGAAGCAAGCGATGCAACAAATCATCGCGCAAAATGTTTTCATCACCTCTTCAGGAGATTTCGTTAGCATCAAGGGAGCACGCGTGGTCGAGCGTAATGTCGAGGACGTCGAAGTACTTTAAAATTAGTAACGGTTGAATTATCTCTTCTGACGGTCGAATTATCCGTCGTAACGGTTGAATTAATGCCCACAATGGTCGGATTATTTGCTAATGTGGTTGAATTCATGGTGATTCAACTACATTCATAGGCAGGCTCATCTTGGAAGGACAAGTCCGGAAGCGGTGAGCCTGTCCTTTTTGACTAAAACTACACCAAGGCAGGTGAATAAAAGTGGACCAAATCCTACCGTTTGTCAGCGATATCGGGTTTCCCATCATTGTAACCTTGTACTTGCTTCACCGGATCGAAACAAAGCTGGATACATTGAACGAAACCATTGTCGAGCTGCCAGAACGCTTGCGAGAAGGATTCCAAAGTCAATTCAAAGGATAAAGGGAAACACCGTGGATGATTACATTCACGGTGTTTTTATTATTGTTTGTTGGAAATGCCAAATAAACAAATATCCCTCACCAAGAAAAAACGTTACTCATCCTTAATTTTCCATTATACTTAGACAAAAAGGGGTGGCGGCATAAATGGATATATTCATAGAGGAGTTACGAGATTCAGATATGGAAGAGTTGTTAGCATTCGAACTGGAAAACAGAGCTTTTTTTGAAGAAATGGTCCCGTCTCGTGGAGATGACTATTATACCCCTGCTCATTTCAATGAAAGCCATAAAGCATTACTCGATGAACAAACACGAGGAGCTTCCATTTTCTATTTAATCAAGGATAACCACCATTCCATTTTAGGAAGAATAAATGTGGTAGATATCGAAGAAAACCAAAGAATAGGGCATCTTGGTTATCGAGTAGGTCAAATATACACTGGAAGAGGGATTGCCAATAGGGCTCTGCAATTATTACTAAAGAAAATTGTCAATAAAGATATCAAACAAATCCATGCAAAGACGACCACTACTAATATTCCCTCCCAAAGAGTTTTGGAGAAAAACGGCTTCAAGAAAGTGGCTACCAGTGAAGAAGGCTTCGAAATGAATGGACAGAATCTCCATTTCGTTTATTATACGTTGACTACCATGTTATCCGGTACAAACTGATGTATTCTATGGTAGAATTATTGTATCAATTTTCCAAATGAATAATTTTGAAGGGAATTTACAATGAATAAGTTTTTGAAAAGTGTTTTTCAGACTATAAACAAACAGGATCAATTTATGAGGGCATCCTTCTATATTATAGGAGGTTTCTTAATTATATTGGTTGGTTACGGATTTGGTCGTATGGTTGGGTTAGTCACCTTTTAAAGGTCTGGATTACTTCTAACAAGTTGGAACAAAACTAAGCATTTGGTGGAAGCGCCCGCCAAATGCTATTTTTATACTCTGTTCAAGTTACTGAGGAATTTTTTTTTACAGAGGGACTATCCTAGATTTTAAAGATAAGATGAAATATAATTGATATTAGAATATTCTAAAAATTATTCCCTTCGATTCCACATCATGACGCTTCTCTCCATCTCATCCGTTTGTTCCTCAACTAGGTCCATTGCAAAAAAATGATAACGCTTCCAACCATTTGTGATTCTTTTAATAGGAGGAATGGATCGTGAAATCAATGACTAAGAAAAGCTGGCCAAAAGGTGTTTTGGAAACCTTGCATTACCGCTTAGGGGAAAAGCCGCTTCATGAGTACTTGATGGATAATGCGAAGGAACGTCCGGAGGAAACGGCGTATGTGTACTATGGGAACAATCTGACTTGGAGCCAGCTTCAGGATGACACGGGGAGGCTTGCCCAGTTTCTCAAAGACCAAGGTGTGGGTAAGGGTGACCGGATCGCTTTGTTCATGCAGAATTGTCCGCAATATCTCATTGGACATTACGCCATCCAAATGCTTGGTGCTATAGTGGTACCTTTGAATCCGATGTATAAAGAAGCGGAACTGGAATATTTGATCATTGAGGCAGATATAAAGGCCGTGATTGCCGGCCAGGAGTTATATCCAACTATGGAAGCGGTGAAAGGTAAGGCAAAATCTTTACAATTTATCATCACCACCCATTACGCTGACTTTCTTTCGGAATCTCCCACTTTGCCGTTGCCAGCCGAGTTTTTGGCGGAGAAAGTGACAATGGAACGAACGTTTGATCTTCTTGAAATTCTCTATACGAATGAGGTTCTAAAAGAAGTGGAAGAAGTGAATATATGGGAAGATGTGAGCCTGATGGTCTTCACTTCGGGTACGACGGGGAGGCCGAAAGCGGCGATGCTTACATATGGGAACGCGTTGTTCAAAACGGCAGCGACTGCTCAGAGTTCTTTCATCACGCACAGCGACAAAATGCTGTCAGGCGCTCCATTTTGCCATATTGCCGGGATGGTGATGGGCGTCAATCTTCCTATATATAGTGCCTGCATGTGTGTGGCATTGACAAGGTTTGAGCCAGAGGCGGCAATCAGCGCAATTGAAACATATAAAGTGAATAAATTATATACGGTCGCTCCTATGAATGTAGCCATCTTGAATACTCACGGTATCGAAGGAAGAGACTTAACTTCACTTGAATTGAATTTCGCGACTAGTTTTGGTATTCCGGTCGATGAAAAACTTGCAAAGGCATGGGGGGAATTGACCGATGGTTGTCTTTTGTATGAAGCATCGTATGGGTTAAGTGAAACCCATACATGTGATACATTCATGCCGAGTGATAAAATCAAGTTTGGTACTTGCGGCATTCCTACATTTGATACCGAGATCTGCATCGTTGACCTCGAAACAGGAGAAGATTTACGGCCGGGTAAACGAGGGGAAATCGTGTTGAAGAACCCTGGCGTATTCAAAGGATATCTGAATAGGCCAGACGCGACAGCCGAGACATTAAAAAATGGGTGGGTCTATACAGGTGACATTGGAATGCTGGATGAGGAAGGTTATCTGCATTTCCTCGGCCGTACGAAAGAGATGATCAAATCCTCGGGATACAGCATTTTTCCGGAAGATGTGGAAGTGTTGATGAAAGACCATGAAGCGATTTTACAAGTTGCCGCAGTGGGTGTGCCAGATACGAACAGGGGCGAAAGCGTGAAGGCCTTCATCGTATTGAAACCGGAGTACAAAGGGGAGATCAGTGAGGAGGAAATCATCGATTGGTCAAGAAACAGGATGGCGTCCTATAAATATCCCCGCTACGTTGAATTCCGGGACAGCTTGCCAACAACCAGTTCAGGCAAGGTATTACGGAGATTATTAAAAGAGTGAGAGAAAGCCGATAGCGGCAAGTGGCTATCGGTTTTGTTTTGTAGTGAAAGTTGAATTAATGGTGTGAATGTTGAATTATTGCCACGAATGTTGAATTAATGAGGCTGAATGTTGAATTAATGCAAACGAACGTCGAATTAAACTATTCTAGTAAAAGGGCATATTGTTATTAGCATAATGAGGTATGATTCCACTATCATCTTGGTATAAAATGGATAGTGAAGGGAGCTGTTTTAATGAGTAATATTGGGGTACCAGGAATCATTTTGATGATCATCGTATTTGCACTTATCGCTTTATTCTTTGTTTCATTCACTGCGTTTATCAGTAGGCTACTTAAGAATTCAGGCAAGAATCGTAATCAACAAGATATAGATAGTAGGCTCACTCGGATTGAAGATGAACTCCGGTCCATTAATAAGAAAATGGATCACCGGGATAGTTGATTGAAAGAGGTTGTTATCGAAATAGCGGAGGGCAAAATGAAGTCATTACAAGTAATCACGCTTGTTATTTTTACACCAGTCATTGTGCTGGATTATTTCCCGAATCTATCGTTTGTACGGGTGATTCCAAATGGTATTTTCCTATGGCTGATTCTATTGATTTCGTGTTTGGATATCTATTCCCGGTGGAAGAAATTGAAACAGGAACAAGCTGCTCATTAGAGGAGGATTAGAATGATAAGTGCATCAACTTGGTTTAATCCTTACGTCTTAGAAGTGCTTATCCTCCCGATTGCTGTTGTAATAGGAACAGGATCAGCATTGGTTACAAAGAAAATTATAGTAGGACCCATCATTCATGTAATCATATCCGTGCTTTTCTATTGGTGGAATTTCACTTATTTTCATGAAGAGGATTATCATTATAATAGAATTGATTTTGAATGGGTACTTATTGACTTAATCTTTGTAGGAATTACAGGCTTGTTATCTTGGGGGTTACTGAAAGTCAGGGGAAAATAGCTCATATCATAAAATCTTACTCTTCTTATTTAATAATAGAAGGGTAGGATTTTTTTTATTTTCATGTATAGAAAAGTCAAATCCAGTTAATCATGAGAGTAAGAGAAGGGAGAGGGGAACGGTTCACAAAAAACGATGTCTTACTACTAAATGTATATTTTTAAGAAAACATAAAGAATGATACTAATTTTCAAGTTGTCCAATATAATAGAAAAAAGGTGAAGGAGTTGGTTTCGAATGGAGAAGCAATTGCCTATAACACCACTAGAACCTGAGATGATGGAAACGTTGGCAGAAATGGTACTTATCAAGGCCCTTAATGATTATCGAAAAAATCAAATCGAAAAAGAAATCGATCATTCGTTGGAAACCCGTGATAAGAAAAAATTTATCAGATTAACCAATGAATTGAAGAGTCTCTGTTAAATGAAATAGATGATAAAAATCCACACTTTAATAGGGTGTGGATTTTTACATGTTAACTCCGGTTTGTTGGTTTATTTTTTTGACTCCTTCTTGAAGGACTGGTAAGTAGATTTCGATTAATTTCTTCTTATCTGTCCGGCTTACCTGGGTGGAAATATTAATTGCGGCAATGGTTGCACCTTGATGGTTGATAATGGGCATGGATATGGAGCATAGTCCTTGTTCGAGTTCTTCGTCTCCTATTGTATAACCGCGCATTCTACTCTTGGCAAGGTCTTCTTCGAATGTATCGAAAGTGGTGAGTGTTTGTTGAGTAAAGGGTTCGATTATCGTGCTTTCCCAGATTACCTTCCTTTCATTTTCAGGTAGCCAAGCAACAAGGGCTTTGAGGTTGCATAATAAGGTAATCTTGAACCGACCGACAAGTTTGCTCCGACAATTCGGTTAGCTGCATTCACTCTAGATACATAGACAATCTCATTTCCATCAAGAATGGCCAGGTTGGTAGATTCTTGAACAGTGGCAGAAATGGTTTCCAAGATGGGTTGGGTGAACTCCGGTAAATTCAATGATTGTAAAAAGTGATGAGCGATGTCTAAAATCTTTGGACTGAGCTGAAATTTTTTTTCCTGGATGATCTTCAAGTATCCAAGATTGACAAGGGTTAAAGCAAAACGTCGGACTGTCGCTTTATTAATGCCTGTCCGTTCAGATAGCTCCCGAAGTGAAAGGCTAATTGAGCTAGAATCGAATGCTTGTAACACTTCAAATCCTTTAGCTACCGAGTGTACAAAATAGTCTGAATGACTCGTGGTTTGATCCATAATGAACGACCTCCCAAAATAATCCCAATAGTATATTGTGAAGTTGTCAGAAAAGTAAAATAACTATATTGACTTCTATTCAAAAGAAAACTATGATTGTTATATGTTTCACTGCACGTACACTTTGTACGGATAGTGAAACTATTTGGTGAAACGTGAACTACTTTTACTCATTATATATCTTTAGTAATGTAAGGGGTTACATTTAAAGGTTTGGTTTCAGAAAATTTATTCTAGGAGGTTTTATATGAAGACAGAACTTAACCATGCACAAATCAAACTCCCACCCACCACCATGGGAGAAAAACTTAGGCAGGTCGGTCCAGGGATAGTCGTAGCTGCGACAGGTGTTGGAACTGCCGATTTGATCACATCCATCGTCATCGGAACTTCGTTTGGGATGACGTTTGTATGGGCCATCATCGTTGGTGCGATTCTGAAATACTTTTTAAATGAAGGAGTGGGACGATGGTATTTGGCAACCGGACAAACGATGATTGACGGTTGGCATTCATTGGGGAAATGGGCAACGGGTTATTTTGGAGTCTATTCAGTCATTTGGGGCTTTATTTATGGAGCGGCTGCAGCGTCGACTTCTGCATTGGCCATGCACGCCATGTTTCCCATCATGCCTCTTTGGGCTTGGGCCATTATCCATTCGGTTGCAGGGTTCGGCCTCGTATGGACCGGCCGCTATCTTCTATTTGAACGGGTCATGACAGCATTGATCGGGGTGATGTTTGTAACGATTATCGGTACGGCACTTCTCTTCTTGCCAAATTTAGGGGAGTTCGCAGGTGGGTTTGTCCCCCGAGTTCCCGAAGGTTCCTTTTTGCTAATGCTCGGTTTGATTGGTGGAGTGGGTGGCACGATCACGATGGCTTCCTATGGATATTGGTTAAGTGAAAAAGAGTGGAGTGGGAAGGGTTGGATTTCCATGATGCGGACGGATACGAAGGTCGCCTATACTTTAACGGCCATCTTCACATTGGCCGCATTGGTAATTGGCGCCCAGTTCCTCATGGGTACAGGGGTCAGTATCCGCGATGATGAAGGCCTCATCAAACTTGCTGAAATGCTTGGCGCGGAGTTTGGAACGCCGATGCGCTGGTTATTCTTAGTAGCCTTTTGGTCCGCGGCTTTCTCATCTTTACTTGGCGTTTGGAACGGGGTCCCGTACCTTTTCGCTGATTTTATTAAAACGATACGCAAGAAAAAAACAGCAGGCAAACAGGCTGTATCCGAAACAGAACCGGCCTATCGCGCCTATCTAGCCTGGTTGACCTTTCCTCCGATGATGCTGTTTTATTTCGGAAAACCAGTCGAGTTAATCATCATTTATGGAGCATTAGGTGCATTATTCATGCCATTTCTGGCGATCTCCTTGTTGCTATTATTAAACTCAAAAAAGGTAGATAAAGAGTATCGGAATAAATCCGTCCCTAATGTGGTATTAACAGCTTGCCTCATCATGTTTGCCTATCTTGGGCTGAATGAACTTATAGGGATTTTCACAAAGTAGTAAACAAGAGGCTGCCGGAATTTTCCGGCAGCCTCTTAAATTACATGAAAACCTATGTATGAAAGATGGCTTTCAAGCTCCCGTAAATGGCGTAATAAATAATGACGGAAGCAATTCCTTGTAAAACAAGAGCTATTAGAAAAAGAAATTTCCTAATAAACCAATTGTATTTTTTAAGTTTAAGATAAATATGATAGCCAGAGCCAACGAGAATAAACATGAAAAAATTAACGAACTTTTGATAACGGTTACGAGGGTTTTCATAAATCGCCAGTGCATAAAAGTTTGTCATTGTACTTTCCAATAAAAAAATGGTGAAACCATACGAAAGTTGCGTTAAAAGGAAACCGGTTAATAGAATTCTTATACTTTCAATTATACTGTTTGTCATACTGTCCTCTTTCAAAAAATGAAGGTAATCACTTATAGAAATAAAACTTTCAAAACCCCGTAAATGGTTTTATAAATCATAACAGAAGCGATTGCCTGTAAAAACAGGGCAAATAGGAAGAGAAACTTCCTAATAAACCAATTGTATTTTCTGAGTTTGGTGTAAATGTGATAGCCTGAGCCAATCGTTATCAACATGAAGAGATTCGTTATTTTTTGAAAAAGATTATTGGGCGGCTCATAAATACCTAAAGCATAGAAGTTGGTCATGGTTTCTTCGAACAAGACAATTAAGAATCCATACATCAGTTGTCCTGAAAGAATACATAATAATAAAATTCTTATACCTTGAATGATGTCGTGCACATAATCTGCCTCTTTTCAAAACGAAAGGCCAATCCTATTGAAATGGCCGCTTCGCATTACTCAATCTATTAACTTTGATATATTGTTTGTCCCTGATAGGCAGCTAAGTCACCAATACCAGCTAATGTGGCTTCCCATTCATCATGGTTGGCTAAATGGATATGTACAGGGGTTTTTGGATCTTCCGTATATTCTGCAAGCCATATTCCACGATCAGAAGGTAAAAAGAATAGAATGTTCTCTAAGTATGTTTCTTCTTCGTAACTCGTTATACTAAAGTTGGAAATATTGAACAAAGTCCAGTCATAAGTGCGCAGGTCATCAGAGAATAAGTAGAAACTGTCTTCTTCTTGCTGGGTAAACTTGGACTTCTTGCGTACTTTATCAACTTTTTTAGGATTACTTAACCAATCAAATGCTTGCTCGGTCAGAGAGAAAGCTTCCTCACCTTCATATTTGTCAAAGGAAATCCCATAATATTCCCTGATGACCATCTGGATTTCAGAAGAGGGGATAATCGCGAATTCATGAATGATATCTCGATCGATCAAATGGAAAAGCCATTCATCCTCTTCAAAGTGATGTAGCATTAAAACGGATTTTTGAGGAAAATTGGAGCAGCGAATCATTCGTTTTGAGCCAATATATTTCTCGATGAAACGCTGAGTTTCCTGCATTAATGGTACTTCTTCCCGAGATTCTTGCTCCTCACTCCACATGTTTTTCATCATCAATTGATTTTTCGTTACTTCAAGAATGGCCAACCACTCTTTTTCGGACTTATCCCCAATAGCAGTTTCGGCAATACCTTTTGCGATTTCATGATGTCCGGCAACACTCACCATTAAGGCTAATTCTTCAGTCGTACAGGTTAACAAATGATTCATTATGATGTCACGTCCTTTTAAGAACTATGGTTATGTATCCGCTTTTTGATAAGTTATAGAAAGATAGCTTTCACTGTCCCATAAATGATCTTGTAAATAATAATGGAAGCAATTCCTTGTAAAATAAGAGTTAGTAGAAATAGAAGTTTCCTAACAAACCAGTTATATTTCCTGAGTTTAAGATAAATGTGAAATCCAGTACCAATTAAAGTGAACATGAAAGAATTTACGAATTTTTGATACCGAGTACTGGGTTTCTCATAAGTTCCCATAGCATAATAGTTGATCATCGCACTTTCGAAAAAGAAAATAGTACAGCCAAATGCAAATTGTGTTGAGAGTATACATGTTATAAAAATCCTGATGCCTTGAATTATATCGCCTACCATGACATTCCTCTTTCTAAGTTATAGAAAAATAGCTTTCAACGTCCCATAAATGATTTTATAAATAATCACGGAAACAATTCCTTGTAAAAGAAGAGCCATTAGGAATAGAAGTTTCCTAACAAACCAGTTATATTTCCTGAGTTTAAGATAAATGTAGTAACCAGAACCAACGAGAAGAAACATAAACAAGTTGACAAATTTCTGATAAAGACTACTAGGTTTTTCATAGATGGCTAAAGCGTAAAAACTGGTCATTGTTTCTTCCAATAAAAAAATACAGAATCCATAGGTAAGTTGTATTGTTAGATATCCTGCTAATAAATTTCTTATATTTTCTATCATGCTATATATCATGATTTTCCTCTTTCTGAAAAAATGAAAGGTAACCTACTTATATAAAAAGATGAAATTTCACATCTCATAAATAATCATTAAGCAATTGCCTCTAAAACTAACACAGGAATAAAAGTATTCTAGTTATCATTGTTCTTTGTATTGTTACTAAAACTCACTTCACAACTTTAAAAAAGCAGAGTAAATAAATAGACAACCTAATAGAAAGAAGCCCAGAGTTACTAGGTTCCATATGAATTTTTTAATCTTAACCTTTTTCATTTTAAAATTCTCCTTGTCTATTGTATTGTTTCTATTATCGTCCTTTTCCCAGAGATACGAAGAATGAATTTATAGAAAAATAGCTTTCAAGATTCCGTAAACGATGTAATAAATAATAAGAGAAGCAATTCCTTGTAAAACAAGTGCGATAAGAAATAAAAATTTCCTTACAAACCAATTGTAGTTCCGAAGTATAAGATAAATATGGTACCCCAAGCCAATCGTAATCAACATAAAAAGATTGGTAGTTTTCTGAAAAAAATTTCTAGGCGGTTTGTAGATGCCTAGAGCATAAAAATCGGTCATAGTAGATTCTAATAAAAAAATCAAGAAGCCGTACGAGAATTGTGTTACTAGTATACAACCAAATAAAGTGCCAATAACTTCAATTATACTATGTGTCATTATCTTCCTCTTTTCTAGACTTAATCTTTTGGAGGATGCTGTATTATACTGATAAATTTCACTTTAACGAAGTGAAGCGTTTCCTAGTAGATATATTTAATACTTAATTAAACCAACTAGAAACTGAATTTTTTATACTCTTGCCAACCCCTTCTACTTTTTCTACTGTTTTATGGGCCAATTCACTAGATTTTTCTTCAATAGATCCTCCAATATTTTCTCCAACTTTTTTGATTTGGTCACCAAAAGTAGAGCTTACTAAACCGCCAACCAATCCGCCTACTGCCCCGCCTACAACAACTCCCACAGGTCCGCCGATACTACCAATTGTAGCTCCTATTTTCGCTCCTCCAGCTATTGCTGCTAAATCTGATGTAAACCCAAAAGCAAATCTTCCAAACTTTTCAGCAGTTGACTTATTTGAATTTTCAGGATCCGTGAACTCACCTAGGTTAGAAGCAAATGCGATTGCATTTCCAGCAATAGGTATCCTTTGTGCCGCAGAAGTTAAACCTTTTGCACCAACCACTTTACTTAGTAGACCTGTTGTACCGTTTTTTTCCATCCTATCAATCGTTCCCTTAACTAATTCTTTGCCAGTTGATCGCTCGAAGTTTTTTGGGAAACCGGCCAGATGTTTTAACATATGGGAAGGACTTGTGTAAGAAGCAGCGAATTTCTGTAGTTTCTGCATCACTGGATTAGTAGGTGTGGATCTGGAAAAGTCCAATAGCCATTTAGAAACCTTCGAACTATGTTTTCCTTTCGATGTCCAAGATGGATCTGTCTTTACAGAAAACTCATAATTTCCTTTTAGTTTTTGCCATAGTGTCGGTTTACTACCAAAGTAATGAATACTTAATTTATTGGACAGGAACATAGTGGAAGTGGCAGAAAACACTTGATATCCTGCTAAGACATTATCACCAAAACTAAATTTCTCGTTAATATAGGCAAAAGGAGAGGTAAGCATTTGTCCAAATGTCATCTTAGCTTCTGAAGCTACTTGATTCTCTATCTCTGAAAATGCAGGCTTATCCTTTATTTGATTCACATCATAGTTTTCGATGCTGAAGTTTCCGCTACTGAATATACCTTGAATTTCAGCGAGATAGTTGTTCATCAACTGTATGTCATCCTCTACGGATGCTAGTTCTTTTGTTTGGCTTGTATCAAACGCACCCAAATTATCAACCGTTTCCTTTATTCTAGAATTAGCTCTTTGATAGTGGGTGAGAAATGTCTGGTCATTGAGCTTTTCGATGGCAACGATATCACGTATCTGATCCAGGGTGGTGTTGGTTTCATCCACTAAATCAATGGTTACATTTTGTGCATTTTTTAAGCCTGTCGTGAGTTCGCCTTCAAGAAAGCTTTGGCGGATCAAACCGCTTGAATCAGACTCCAATTCAGTAGAAGCCTCTTTAAGAGCCGTCAGGACTGCTTCATAGTTTTTAAGAGAAGAGTCATAGAATGAAAGGAAAGGGATATGCCAATCTTGATAAAAGGCGCGTATCGCTGAACCACCTTTTCCTTTTAAGGAATCATCGAGATTGGAAAATTCAAGAATAACCTTCTCCAGTTCATTAGCCTGTTTCCTTTGTACTTTTACTTTGCTTAGTAATCCATCTATTCCATTATGTAAAGATTGAGAATGAAGTGTCCTCATTGTATCCTCCATATTCTAATGTGCGTTTATAGAAGTTGAAAGCTGTTGGTCAACCTGTTCTACCTCTTGTATGGCCGTTCGTACGGATTGGTTATTAGCTTTTAAGATTTCTATATAGGTTTGGCCAATCTTTTCTAATTGATGGTTTAGTTCCTTGATTTTTTTTACAACGTCTAATTCATTTCCGGTTGCGAAATCGTCTAGTAATTTCGTTTTGAAGGATTCCATTGTACGGTCCATTTTCGAGAGGGCTGCTTTTACATCTTCACCATTCACTTTTATTTCTTGACTCAAACCATTCAATCCTTTCGTAGCTTTTCTTGTCTTTGTTTTTCTTCTTCTCTAGCCAATCGTTCGATTTCAGCTGTAATCCTGGCTTCTAATGAAGTGATTTCTGATTGAAGGCTCATTATTTTGTTTTCGATGGCCGTTATCGCTGCATTCAACTGAGATTGAGATAGATCTTTATAGGCTAATTCTAGGTCTTCACGAACTTCAGTAAAATCAGTGGCTAAGGTTCCATGCCATGTTTGGGAAGAGAGCGCTGGTTTCGTTACTACTCTTTCGTTCTGAAGGAATTCTCCTTGTAGACTGTCTAATTCATGCTTGCAGGTTTTTAACTTTTCGACCTGTTGTTTCTTCAAGGTTAATTCGGATTGCAAATCGGTTAGGTAGGACAATATTTTCAGCCCCTTATGCTTATAGGTATGGTGATAATAGTCACGGTATCTATATGGTAACACGTGGAAAATAACTTAATAAATGGGTCTATATTACCTAAAAAAGTGTGAGAGTAGTCAATTATTCCTGCGTTAAATTGTTATTGAATGGTAATGGAACAAGTTGCATTAGTCCGTATTCTTAAAGCAGCATGTTAGGGTTTTCAAGATTCCGTTTCTTTTTTAATATTCTTATGGTGGAATAGTAAACTTTTGTTATAATGGAAATTCCTGCTTGATAGATGGGCGGCAAAAACAAAGAGGCGAGGGGAAGTTTTGAAGAAATTCATGATCGTATTAGTGGGTGCTGTTTTGTTGGGTGGTTGTAACCTGGACAACGATACTAAGTCAGGGGAAGTAGATCGTGCAGGCCATGCCGATCGTGCCGACAATATTATAGAAGAAACGGGGAAGGAAGTTCATTCAAGTTATACGGTTGCCGACTATATAAAGTCCGTAGAAGGTAATCTTGAGGCGAATTCGGATGATTTGATCGAAAAGCTTAAAAAGGTACAAACATACAACTTTTACTCTGAAGTGGAGCTCTTGGATTTCGTGGCTGATCGGAATGACTTTTATTTATCCATTACGATGTTTTCCATGGATAGAGGAGCGAATGAAGTCTTTTATGAGGGGAAGGATTCCAGCATTTTTTCAGGTAGTGTGGGAATTGTAGAAGATGTACCATTTTCTATCGTCTTAGGTAACGAGATAGATAATTTTTGGAGTTTTTACGAGGAGAACGATGAAGAACTGGATACATTAGAGAAACAAGCCATCACAAAGTGGTTTGCGGAGTGTTGGGAAAAAGCGAATGGAGAAGCGATTGAATTGCCTTCTTATTTTTGTTTTCATGATGAGTATGAATCCTTTGATTTGAAGAAAAAAGAACAGATCTCCGATGACGAGAAGTGGGCTGAATGAGCCCAAAAAGAAGGTCACCAATGGCGACCCTCTTTTTTTTTGGTTTTCTGCTAGAAGTACCATATCAACCCGGCAATGCCTAATGACAGTAAGCCTATAATCCCGGTATACAATGACATGTTTAATCTGAACTGCCGATGTTCACTCGTTTCCGATTGGAAATTCGCTCTTTGTTCAGGCCCGGTTGTCCAGGCCCCTATAAATATTCCTGAAAGGCTTATTCCTACCACACCAATAATCATGAATACCTTTAGCAATCGCCCCACCCCTTATTCATCTTAGGTAACTCTACGTTTCA
The DNA here is from genome assembly GCF_059384845.1 of Peribacillus suis. NCBI lineage: Bacteria > Bacillati > Bacillota > Bacilli > Caryophanales > Bacillaceae > Peribacillus > Peribacillus suis. The sequence goes on along the minus strand of NZ_CM182019.1, from coordinate 3,224,924 downwards.
AAAGGAAAATGGTTCCAATTATTTGAATGAAGGTAGAAGTGCCCAACAAATGGGGTACTAGAAGGGAGGAAGATGTTCTACATTCTTCCATAAGAAAACACCTAAGAAATGAGAGGTGTGTGCAATTCCTTCTTGATGTCTCCTTAGATTTCTTTTTCCAATAAGCGCAGGCAGGTGTTGACGTTTTCTTCGAATAGTTCCATTTCTTGTTTGGACTTGGAGGCATATTGGGTCTTTATAACATGGAGTAGGCTTTCTATTAAAAATACCCGTGGCTTACTGGTTTGCATCAGCTCTTCTTGAATGAAGTCGATTAGTTCATTTGCTTTTGATTGATCTTCTCGACAAGGGAGCGATCTGTGTGTTGCCTTTTTTAGGGCCAAGGTGGATTTCATTAACTCATTATGACATTGATGTAAATTATTTTTAGAGGTTGGAAGCCATGTATTGATTAATTCCGGATTAAGTATTTGTTCTTTGCTTTTAGCTACTCCGTCAACTAGATCGACGATCCGGTTCATGCAATAGCGGATGACTTTAATTTCTGGTGTAGCGGTATCTTTGGCATGGAAGCTGAAATAACTCATATGGGCCATCATTCCGTTAAAGAGAATGGCGGTATCCAATAAATAAGGTTTTTTACTTTCCCCAAAGATATCGATAAAACGACCATACATCCAACGTATGCTTAATAATTGGATGCGCTTGATGAATTCTTTCAATTCTTCGTCGTTTGATACACGTACTTCTTCAATTAAGACGAGTAATTTACTTTGTATATTCACCGTCATTTGTATTTCTAGCTGTTTAATGAATATTTCAATATCCGCCAAATCCTGACCAATCAATAGTTCTTCCCGGTCATAGCGGATCTTTTTATAGAAGGAACTGAAAATGGCCATAAATAATTCTCCCTTGGAGGGGAAATAATTATAAAATGTACCTTTGGAAATGCCACTGCCATCTAAAATATCTTGGATGGATGTCGCTTGATAGCCTTTTTCAATAAACAATTTATGAGCTGTATCGATGACATTCTGCTTGCGTTCATTCATATGATCACCCTTAGTCAATTATAATGCCTGTATAAATGTAATCGTATACTATTTTCCATACCAGCACAAACCCAATATTCACGTAAGAAATTTATATTGCAAAATATGGGCGAGGAGTATATTATATATTTTATGCAGAAAGTTAGACTTACCGTATAAGAAAATGAACCAACAGTTTGAATGGAGGAATAGATAAAAAGTGAGTACTACTCAAACGATAGAAAAAAAGGCCCCTTATGGCATTTTAGCCATCTTGATGATCGGGGCATTCATATCCATACTTAATTCAACTCTTTTGAATATTGCACTACCATCCATATCAAAAGATCTTGAAATCGAGACGGCAACCGTCCAATGGTTGGCAACGGGATATATGCTGGTGAATGGTATCATGATTCCTACAACAGCCTTCTTAATTAGAAAATATTCTGTGCGGAAGCTGTTCTTGACAGCGATGTTGCTATTTTCAATCGGGACGATTGTTGCAGGTGTAGCACATGTATTCCCATTGTTATTAGGTGCACGGATGGTTCAGGCGGCTGGTTCAGCGATCATGATGCCATTATTAATGAACGTTCTTTTAACGTCATTCCCTGTTGAAAAGCGTGGATCGGCAATGGGGTTATTCGGTTTAGTCATGATGGCTGCCCCTGCTATCGGACCAACGCTATCCGGATGGATCGTGGAACATTATGACTGGAGGATGCTTTTCCACTTTATTACTCCACTTGCGTTACTAGTTCTTATTCTTGGCTTCTTTAAACTGAAAGACAAGAAAGAAAAAGTAGATATTCGAATAGATATTCTGTCTGTCATTCTATCTAGTTTAGGTTTCGGCGGATTGCTGTACGGCTTCAGCTCAGCGGGTAGCAAGGGCTGGGATAGTCCTTGGGTATACGGAACATTAGCCGTCGGTGCCGTTACACTGGTTCTATTCATTGTACGCCAGCTTAAAATGGAAACGCCGATGCTTGAATTCAGGATTTTTACCCATCCAATGTTCGCCTTATCAGCGGCCATTTCCATTGTCCTGAATATGGCAATGTTCTCGGCCATGATCTTGATGCCGATGTATATTCAAACGCTTCGTGGCATTTCACCGTTCGATTCGGGACTGTTGATGCTTCCAGGAGCCATCATCATGGCACTCATGTCACCAATTACCGGTAAGCTATTTGATAAGTTCGGAGCACGCGTTCTTGCTGCTGTTGGTTTGCTTATCACCGTTGTTACCACTTATTACTTTAGCGAGTTGACTATGGAAACATCGTATGGAAATATTATGGTTCTGTATTCTGTACGGATGTTCGGGTTGTCCATGGCAATGATGCCTATCATGACAAATGGTTTAAACTCATTGCCGGCCCGTATGAATCCACATGGTACTGCGATGAATAATACACTTAATCAAGTTTCAGGTGCAATCGGAACAGCATTGCTCGTTACGGTCATGTCTAACCGAGCCACTTCGTCTGGCGAAGACCTAATGACTGCTGCCATGAGCAAATTAACAAGTCAGCCTACAGCTGATATGATGGCTCAAATGCAAGCGCAAGTTGGTATGCAAGCGATGTTAGATGGCATTAACTTCTCTTTCCTTGTATCAACCTTCATCGCTGGATTGGCGCTAATCTTAACATTCTTCATTAAGCGTGCTTGGCCTGCAGAAGATAAGCTAGCTAAAAGGGAAAAACAAACATCATAAGATAATAAAAACGTGATCATGGTCATCTCCTTTTGGGGGAGAGGCTAATGATCATGTTTTTTTATTTTTTTATGGTAAAAATAGGATAATTGCAAATTGATGTAGAAATATCTAACAGGTATCCAAAAAGGAGCTATTAAAGGAGGAGTACATGAGTAAATATGGATTGATTGGAAAGTTCATTGTGAAAGATGGCGAACGTGACGCAATGGTAAATATTTTGTTAGAAGCAGCAGAATCCCTAAAGAGCCTGGACGACTGTGAAATCTATCTCGTCAATATTTCCGAAGAAGAGCCTAACTCTGTTTATGTGTATGAAGTGTGGAACGATGAAGGTGCCCATCAAGCATCCCTCGGTCTTGAAGCGACTCAAACATTAATAAAACGAGCAAAACCAATCATGGCTGGAATGGAGAGGATCGGTACATTACAAACAGAGGGAGGGAAAGGCTTATTGGACTAAATGTGTGAAAGTGAAATTATAGGGTTTCTAAAGGTCCTTCTTTATCCTGTTAGAGGTGTTATCTGATCGTAAATACCAATTGGATAATAAATACTCAAGGAGGGAATCAATGATTTATGAAATGACCATACAAATTCGGGTTACCGATATAGAAGAAGGACGCCAGTGGTATGAGTCCTTCATAAAACGCAAACCTGACTTTATGCCTCATGAAGGTTTTATGGAGTGGGAACTCATTCCAGGGAGTTGGCTACAAGTATCGGAAGGAACACCATCAGAAGGATGTGGTCCGTTACGTATAGGTGTGGTTAGTCTGGAAAAAGAACGGGAAAGAGTCATGCAAGAACTTGGAGTGGAATTTTTTGAGATTCATTCAAGAGCGGAGGTTCCAGTAAAGTGGGGAACGTTTAGTGATCCTTGGGGCAATAGGCTTGGCTTCTTTGAATATGTAAGTAAAACGGAAAAAGCATGAAGTGTGGATATACGTTTTGGGCTTACCATTCGTAATCACAAAAGGGTAAGCAAGGTGTTTTGAAAGCTAAACGGTAAGAATGGGTTGTGTTTCGAAACCTGACTTTTCAAATAAAAGAGGATGGGCATGCTTCTAGATTGTAGAAGAACATGACCCATCCTCTTGCTTTTTTATTCGATTCGAGATTAATTCATATCTACATGAGGTGGCGTTTTTTCAATGTTAATTTTGGACAATTTCATTCCTTTATACGATGTGATGCAAGGAACCAAACATAAGACGGCCATTGGGACGCAATAAAGAATGTAGAAGTGTCCTCCTTGTTGTATAAAAGGTAAATAAGCAAGTGCTATGCAAAGCAATGCAGCGAATATGATTAAGAAGATTCCGAAAGACTTATGATAAAATGAATAGACAGCTTCTCTTTCTACGCGCTGTTTGTATAAGGTCTTTGCGACTTTATCAGTGCGGATAAAGAAGTATAAGGACACTAAAAGAAATACAGCCGAGAACGGTAAGGCTAGGGCAAAGTAGGAAACATCAAGAATGCTGAGATAGAAGCTGGTTAAAAAAAACACTTCCGATATACCTAATGCAAAACCATAATTGAAAACGCTTACTTTTGAAGGTTGCTTAATCATGGAAATTCCTCCCTCTTTATATATATATTAAACGATATCCATCTTGTTCACAAGTTAGACACATTTATTTTTTGAAAAATAATCCATTTGGCAGGGGTTTTTGTGGGATACAAAGTTTCCTGGGGAATATAAGTGATGAACAAAAAAGGGGCGGGGTGTAAGTAATACATGAAACTCGCCATCCTTAGTTGGAACGGCGAGTGTGGGTGTTCTTATCCAAAGCCAGGGTGGCGATAATGGGGTAATGGTCAGATCCTGGAGTATAAATCACTTTCGCTTGAGATGTTTTTATCTCCTTTGAAGTGAAAATATAATCAATCCTTTTGGGGATGCCCTCAGCATCATAAGTATAAGCATCGTTTTGTTCGGCGAATGCATCATGAAAATGAGAGGCAAGAGTTTTCAATTCCGTGCTTTGTGGTGTTGTATTCAAGTCACCCATGATGACCTTGTGACCTTTTTTTCTATTTGAAATTTGGATGATTTCGTTCAATTGAATGTGACGCTCGTTAGCAGTTAAAGCTAAGTGTGTATTATAGATGTTGAGTTTATGGCCTTTTATATCGAGGGCAATTTCCAATAGTCCTCGTTGCTCCGATTCGCCAATTTTCGTAAGAAGGTAATTTTGCGCTTGAATGATTGGATATGTGCTTAATATGGCTGCCCCATATTGTCGGCGATTTTTTCTTGATTTAAATGGGGGACGATCGATATTGGCCATATAGATATAATGCATGTCGAGACGCTTAGCCAACCAATCGGCTTGATCTTCAAAGCCACTTCGTTCTGACCAATGATTGTCCACTTCTTGGAGTCCGATGATATCGGCGCCCTCGTCTTCTATTATACTGGCAATCCGTTCCATATCCAAAATCCCATCCAAACCTACAGCATGATGGATATTGTAGGACATGACCTTCACGTTTTTCACTTTCTGCTTGGTGAACAACCGTCCAAAAGGAAGACCTTCCCGCAAAACGAACACTCCTTTCCGTTCATTATTACCTATTAGTATACCTTTTGAAATCATAATATAAAGTGATTCGGGTTATTCAAATCCTGACAAGTTGGTGACAAGGGAAATGGTGTATCATTTTTCCCCATGTGAAAAAGCACAAAAGTTGTAAGACCAACATTTCTGGCTTTCATTCATTTATTCAATCTTCGTGCGGAAGGTACTTTATCTTTTTAATGTAATCTTAGCCGTCAATGGGAGATGGTCAGAAGCTAGGGTGGATATGATTTTTGGATTTGATATTTTAACGTTTTTTGATGCGAAAATATAATCAATTCTTTTCGGAGTGCCATCCGCGGAATAGTATGTATACGCATCATTCAGATTGGCAAACGCATCATGAAAAGAAGAGGAAAGCTTCTGTATTTCCTTGCTTTCTGGAGTTGCATTTAAGTCGCCCACTATGAGCTTGGGCCCTTTGGCTTCAAGGGAGATAGCGATGACCTCATCCACTTGTTTTTGTCTTTGTTCCGGAGCTAAGGCCAAGTGTGCATTATAAACAGTAAGATGGTTGCCCTTCACTTTGATTGTAGCTTCTAATAACCCACGCTGCTCTGTATTTCTAATCTTCTTAAAGAAATGGTTTTGTGCATGAAGGATTGGATACTTACTTAATATGGCCGTTCCATATTGTCGTCGGTGTTCCCCGTGATTCAAAGGATCACGTTCCAAGTTGGCCATGTATGCATAATGCATATTCAAACGTTTGGCCAACCATTTTGCTTGATCTTCGAAAAGGCTCCGCTCTGACCAATGATTGTCCACTTCCTGTAACCCAATGATTTCGGCATGTTCTCCTTCGATTGTCTTCGCGACCCGGCCTATATCCAGAACCCCATCGATTCCAACAGCATGATGGATGTTGAAGGTTAGAACTTGTATGTCCACTGTCTTTCTCTTACCATCCGGCCGTTCACCAGCCAAGGTATGACGTGCGGGATCCATGGTTACAAGAAAGAGCAATATCGTAATGAAGCCAATTATCTTCCTCAAACTATCACTCCTTTATGAAACGAATATTAATGAAGATATCATTTGACTATTTCATGAACTTTATTAGTCATTCCTCTTTTCGATCCAAGTATAGAGTTAGTCCTTAATACAAATAGTATTAGGAAAGTTAGGGGGAGGGATTTCATGACAAAAAAGATCGTGAAAGGAGCACTGTTTGTATGTCTATTATACGTCCTTTATGCAGTGGCTACGTCGGTTGTTCTGTTCTATTTTCCTTTGGATAAAAAAGGGGAGGCACCCCCTAACGATATAAGTGGTTTTATGGGGAAGGGAGATTCTTCAGATCGAGTGTTGCTCCTGGAAAATGGGTATGAATCGGGACGTGCACGGATGCAAATGATTCAGGAAGCCACTGATACGATTGATATCGCCTATTATTCGATAGCAAAAGGTAAGTCGACTGAGCTGATTCTCGGTGCCCTTATTGATGCGGCGGACCGGGGCGTTAGGGTTCGGGTCCTATTGGATGGGATTAGCCATGGTCTGCGATTTAAAATGAGTGATGCCCGTTTCGCCTTGGCATCACATGAAAATATTGAATTAAGGTATTATGAATCGTTCAAAATGTTTAAGCCTTGGACATGGAACAACCGGCTTCACGACAAAATCATGATGGTCGACGAGCGGTTGGGCATTATTGGAGGGCGAAATATAGCCGATAAGTATTTAGCGAAAAAACCACCTAAGAATTATGTCCATGACCGTGATGTCATTATCTTTCATGCCACACAAACTGGAGAAAACGTGATCGTTCAGATGAACAAGTATATGAATGAATTATGGAACCACCCATACACGAGTGACCCCTTTTCGGACCTTTCAAAAAGGCAGAGTACTAAAGGAAAAGAGGAAAAAGATAAGCTAACCCATCAATACAAAATCGCCATTAAAGAAAATGAACATTTTGTTTCACCCTCGATGAACTGGATGGCCATCACCACCCCAACAAAACGGGTGAGCTTTCTGCACAATCCGATCGAGCGCTTCAAAAAACAACCCGTTGTCTGGCAAACGCTTATTGATATCTCGACGGAAGCGAAGAGGTCCGTCCTGATTCAGAGTCCATATGTTGTCCCTACAAAAGAAATGAAGGGATATGTACCAGAAAATATGAATTCGACTGCCAACTGGACCCTACTCACCAATTCCGTGAAATCCACTCCCAATGTTATGGCCTTCTCAGGATACTTGGATTTGAGAGACGACATTATAAAGACTGGGGTAAGACTTTATGAATATGCCGATAAGCATTCCTTACATGCTAAATCGGTGGTCTTTGATCAACGGCTAAGTGCAGTTGGTTCCTTCAACCTTGATTCACGATCATCGGTTTTAAGCACGGACTCGATGGTGATCATAGATAGCGAGGAATTCGCGGTACAGTTGACAGAGGCTATTCATGACAAAATCGATAAAAGCACGTTAGTGGCGGATAAGAAAAAGAAGATAGACACGCCTAAAGATGAGAAAAAGGACAAGTCTTATCGGGCTATTCTATTAAATGCACTCTCGAAGGTGTCCATATTATGGAGAGGATTGGCGTAACTGGTTTCGGAATCGAATATAACCATGAGCATTTTTTTACAAAAGGGAAATTACTCCAACTTATTCTGCGAATATTGTGATATTCTATTGTGATATCATCTAGAAAGTTTGTGGATTGGTAGGAGGATTCTTGAATGGAGATACAAAAAACCGTTATTCAAAAACAAAAAAAGTCATTATTCTTATTTTTTTTCACCATGGGGATCGTTCTTGTTGCCTTCAATTTACGCCCAGCCATCACTTCAGTGGGACCGTTAGTCGGGGTGATTCAGTCTGATCTTGGACTTGCCCATTGGAGTGCAGGGCTTTTGATGAGCGTTCCATTAATTACGTTTGCCATCATGTCGCCTATCGTTCCCAAAATCGCCAATCGCTTAACAAACGAGAAGACATTGTTGGTGGGGTTGTGCGTTCTGCTGATCGGGGTTTGCATTCGGTCGGTTTCGATGTCATTCTTTCTCTTTTTTGGTACCGTTTTCATTGGTATGGGAATCTCCATCGGAAATGTTCTTTTGCCTGTCGTGATAAAAGATAAATTCCCGCAGAAATTCGGTTTGATGACCAGTATCTATTCTACGTCCATGGGGTTGGTTGCTTCTCTGGCATCAGGACTCAGCGTACCATTAGCCAGTGGTTTGAACCTTGGTTGGCAAGGGGCTCTGATTGTCTGGGGAATCCCGGCCGTCTTGGCCATATTGATCTGGGTGTACCTCATCAGATTAGATCAAGGAAAAGGTAATCCCATTAAAAGTGTGAGCTTAAGCGCTACGAAGATCTGGCGCTCACCACTTGCTTGGCAAATCGCGTTATTCATGGGATTTCAATCGTTTTTATTTTATGTCACGATTACATGGTTACCTGAAATCTTGATTAGTCATGGGATAAGCAGGGGGACGGCTGGATGGTTGCTATCATTTACCCAAATCATCGGGTTGCCTTCAAGCTTCTTCATCCCTGTTCTCGCCGCACGACTTAACTCCCAGGTGTGGGTAGCTTTCGCGCTGGGGTTATGCTCGGTTGTCGGATATGCAGGGTTATGGTTTGGATCCTCTTTTCCTATCCTGATCATCAGTATCACGTTAATCGGTATCGCATTGGGAGGGAATTTCCCGTTGGCGCTAAGTTATATAGGCATTCGCGCACGGAATGCGAGGCGAGCTGCCGAGTTATCGGGAATGGCCCAATCAACAGGCTATCTACTTGCAGCCGTAGGACCGATATTCATTGGATACTTGTTCGATATGGCTCAAGATTGGACCATTCCGCTTTTTGCACTTATCCTTATCTCTGCATTAGTCATGATATTCGGGGTGAGTTCGGGAAGGGCCCGTCATGTGGAATAAACCAAAGTAAAAGGGGCTGGCCCAAAAGGGGTAATTACACCGAAATTGAATAAATAGTAAAAGACAGAAACGTGCCTCTTTATTTTTGCAAAATTCACTGGAATAAGGACTTATTAGACAGCCCCTTTTATTTATTTAGTAAATCTTTATTTTTGTTGTATACATTTTTGAATAAAAGATACAAAGGTATCAATATGGCAATATAAACTAGCAAGTACATAGTTGGTCGTCATCAGTAATGGTCTCCTTCTCTTTGAAGTAAAAAAAATTATATATAATGACCAAGACCTAAGGTTAATGCTAGGCCTTTTCCAACGCCAGTTTCATTCCAAAGCCGATTAGCACTGTGCCTGTGATGCCTTCAAAAACCTTTTGAGTCCGCGGTCTTTTCATGAAAGCACTGATCTGGTTAAGCAAGTAGATATAGAAGATGAACCAGAGCGCAGTCAGTCCGGTGTAGGTGGCACCCATCAATAGAAAGGGCAGGAATGTATCCTGTCCAGGGTTCACGAACTGTGGAAGAAATGTTAGAAAGAACACCGCCACTTTCGGATTGAGCAAATTGGTCAGGAACCCCTGTTTAAAACAAGACTTGCTTCCGTATTTATCTTCATCCTTCCTTTCATCGGTTACTGCCACTTCCTTATTCCTCAATCCCCATAATGTCTTGATGCCTAGATAAATCAAGTACACGGCCCCGACATATTTAAAGATGGAAAATAATAAAGCTGATTTGACGATGATCGCTGAAAGTCCTAAAACAGCGGCGGATGTATGAATGAGCAAGGCACAACACGTACCAAGCATCGTTTGTAGGCCTCCCGTTTTCCCAATCGAAAAGGTGTTCTTAGTCGCAATCGCCGTATCAGGACCGGGCAATAGGATGAGAAGAATGCACATCATGATAAATAAATAATAGTTTTCCATGTGAGAAACCGCCAATCTTCATTTGATTATTCTGATAATTCATCATTTAATGTACCATAGATCATTCTGGAAGAGGATAGGTAAATGAAATATTACATCGTACCCTGTATTTGTTTGCTATACTGTAAGCAAACTGATTGAAGAAGATAATCCAACGTTCCAAAGGAGAACTTAATCCATGCAAACTTTAGAACATGTATCCAACCATATCGTTTACCTGACGCGAGTGGAGGTAACCGACCGGCCAATTTTGGTCGCTGTTTCAGGAGCGAAGAAAACGCTCATCATTGATGCGGGGAATTCTGTTTCACATGCGCAACTTTTTCAAGCTGAATTGGCGAAGATCGATTGGAGTGGGGACATGCTTGTTCTTACTCATTCTCATTGGGATCATGTATTCGGATTGGGACATGTGGACATTCCCGTGATTTGCCAGGAACGAACGTACCGAAACGTGAAAGAGATGCAGTCTCTTTCTTGGGACGATCACGCATTAGATCAACGGGTCGAGGAAGGAATCGAGATTCCATTTTGTGCCGATGCCATTAAATTGGAGTTCGGTTCGAAGCGGGATATCTCGATGAAGCTTCCTGATATAGTTTTTGAAAAGTCACTAACGATTGATCTTGGTGATTTAACATGCATCGTTGAACACGTAGGTGGAGACCACGCCGCTGATTCTTGCATCGTGTATGTCCCAGAGGAAAAGACCTTAATGCTGGGAGATTGCCTGTATGCCAATCTTTATGCGGATAAATGGAATTATACCGCTGAAGAAGCCTTGAGGCTCGTTGAGAAGATTGAATCCTATGATGCCGATACGTATATCCTTTCCCATCATGATCAGCCTTGCACGAAGCAGGAAATGGAGCAGGAGTTCAAGTTATTCAAAGATTGTGCCAGCCTTGTCGGCAAACATCAGGGGGATCAAGCAGCAATGGAGCGGGAACTGGCGACGAAGCTTAACCGTGATCTAACCGAAAGTGAAAGGGAAACAGTGGGCTTCTTTGTAAATGGCTATGCTGGTTGATATGAAAGAAACAAAAAAAGTCGAATGCCTGTAACAGGAGTCGACTTTTTTTGTGTCTTATTCTGCTTTCACCAGAATCTCTTTCTTCCCATAAATCCGGTAAAGAATCAAGGCGAACACCATTCCGACGAATGAGATGGAAGAAATCGAAAGATAAAGGACTTTTCCTCCAAAAGCACCGTAGATGGCGCCCCCTACATATGAGGCGAGAATTCCCGATACCCCAAAGAACAGCAAGGCCAATATCGTCTGACCAGTGGCACGCCATTCGGCTGGGACGATCCGGTACAAATACTGTATGGCCGCCGAGTAGAAAATCGGGAAGGTTAACAGTTGCAGGATCTGCAAGTAAGCTAACAGGTGCGGGTCGGTTAACCAGGCCGAGACGAAATACCGAATGAAGAAAAATGCGGCCGCGAATGAGATGATGATGATTTCCTTCCCTTTGCGAAGCCACCAGAAGCTTAAGGCAAACACGACAATTTCACTTCCAGCCGCCAAGAACCAAGTGAGTCCAACGAGAGTGGTACTTCCACCAAGTTCCCGAATGTACACACCAAGGAACGTATCGTTCATCCTGGCAGGAACGGCACATATAAAGACCAGTAAAAGGAATAGCAGCGTTTCTTTATTACTGAAAAAGTGCTTGAGCGTTTTCATCGTGACGGGCTTCCCGGAAACGGGTGCATCGGGCATCATCCAGATGATGACAAAACCGATAATGGCAATGCCAGAAAAGAGCCAAGCTAGACTAGTAGCACCAAAATGGGACATGACATAGCCGGTAATCAATGAGATTACGGCATAGCCTAAAGCACCGTATGTACGGATGGAGCCATAACTGATTCCATTCGATTCTGCAATTGTGAAATTGAGGCTTTCCGTCAGCGGGTCAATCGGCATCAGGAAAAAGTATAGCAACATGGCAAATAGAATCAGGTGGAGATAGCTTCCCGTATCGTACAAGAAATACCCGAGTATGCTTGAGCAGAGAATCAGCAACAACAGGACTTTGCGAATGGTCTTTGTTTTGTCGCTGATCATTCCCCACAAAGGTTGAGTGATCAAAGTCACAAACCCGCCCGTACCGATGATGAAACCGATTTGACCTGGCGATAGACCTTGATCATCCAGATAGACCGGAAGAAAGGGAATGAAAATGGCAAGTAAACCAAAGTATAAAAAGTTAAAGCTTCTTAGTAGTCGTAATGTTTTCATAAAATGTAATAGTACCCCACATATTCTATAGATTGATGTCCACTCAACTTTTTTATTGTAACATTCCTATAATTAATTGAAATCATAGATTTATTTATTCCTATATGAATAGTTGAATGTTGTAAGTGTTTTTTACCATTTTATACTTTGTATGGGGACTCATGATATAATTAATGACAGAAAATGAGGCAGGGAGTGGGTTTTTGGACCAAAATGCAAAAGTTGTTCAAGAGTTACAGGAGCTTAAACAAAAGGTTGCATCTCTTGAAGACTTATTAATTACGGAAAGAAAAGAGAAAGCAGGCCCCGGCCGTACTTTTATGGATGCTGTTTTATCGTTATTATTCGGATTATTTGTTGTAGGACCGGTTGTCGTAGTAGTTATCGGGGTTTTAATGATAGTCATGTCATGGTTAGGGAAAGGGTTTTAAGTACCTTTTTTTAGCTTGTCACGTTATAAATTTTTCTTTTATAGGGTTTTGTCCTCCAAGAATAAAGATTTTGACATAATCATAGCTTTTAAATACGATAGATGAATACATGATTCATATGAAAAGATATGGGGTAAATCCTATAATATAAATTCAATAAAAAAACGGAGTAAGCTATGAAAAAAAACATGAAAATCCTTTACCCATTAAGTTATTTATTATTGTTTATCCTTACTAGTTTTATATACTCCATCATCAACCAATTGCCGAGTGATGCGGTCGATGTCACGATGAAAATAGATGAGGGGATTCCCTTTATCAAGGAATTCATCATTCCTTACTTACTTTGGTATCCGTTTATGTATGGATTATTGATTTATTATTGCTTTGTTGACCGAAAGCAATATTTCGTGGCGATAAGCAGTTTGATATCCGGTAAATTGATTTGTTTTGTCGTCTATGTTTTCTGGCAAACGACTGTACCGCGGCCGGACGTTGTCGGGGACGATATCTTTGCAAACCTGGTCCGTTTCATTTATATGCATGACCAGCCTGTCAACTGTCTACCTAGTATCCATGTAATGACGACGTTTATCATGATGATCATCGTATATAACAGAAAAGAAGACTTCAAGCGGGAATACGCATGTGTGACGGTCATGGGTACCCTTATTATCCTCTCCACATTATTCACGAAACAGCATGCCATCCTGGATGCATTGGCAGGGATTCTTGTCGCCTGTGCGGTATATGCTGCTGCCCAGTTTATGTTCAATGGTGGAATGAGCGTTCAGGTTAACCACATTAGAACAGCTCGAATGAAAAAGAGAATGAAAAATAGTGACCTATAAAAAAATAGTAAGGACTGTCTTCATAGTGGGCAGTCCTTTTTGCGATTGTTGCAAGCCTTCGATGGGCAATCATCCTAAATGAAGTTGTTTCTTTGCGCCGCGTCTATATAGTTCCTTGCAGAGGTCTTTGTATTGGAAAATAGATAAATTCCCGCTCACGTATTCTTTTTGAATGTAATCTAATAATTCATCAGCATGAAAAGGCTTTTGGCGTGTTTCTTGAATATAGTGCAAAATTAAAACTTCAATTGTCAGTTCGCTCACCTAACATTTCTATTGGATTTTTTATCTTTAACAATATAACATGGAAAATATAGTAAGATTAGTTTTTAGAAAATTTAAACTACCGACATTTTCATACAATTAAAGACAGAAAGAGTGGTGGGGATTTAAATGGATGAAAAAGGCCTGGTTATTCAACCAAGCGTTTTTAGTACTTCCTTCGTGTATATTGTAGTGTTTTTTAGTTATTGCTCTTCTTAATGGGAGAATCGCCTTTTTCCCATGTCGTAGGGCCTTCATCGCTCGGGACGAATTTATTCCAATATGCCCCTGACGTCTTATCAAAGATGATCATATTATTTTCATTTACAGGGACTAATTCATATCGATCTTCATGACTTGCACCCTTTGAATCTTCTTTAGATGAGGCCATCAGAAATAAACCCAGGATTGTAAAACCCATGATGATGGCCACCCCGATGATTAATGAGGAACTATTTTTCATACTCACCCTCCATATGTATCCATTATCTAACATTTATTATATAGTCTTTCCACCCTTTAGAGTGGATTTTCTTTTGAATAACTTCATGAAAAACAAAACCCCCATCTCAGTAACGAGATGGGGGAGAAGTGATTACATTTCAGTGTCTAGTTTAACAGATGTTTCGTTGTATTGTTCTTTATCCAGGTCATGCGTGATTTTACTAGTCAGCACACCTGACGTCATGCTTCCGCTAACGTTCAAGGCGGTTCTACCCATGTCGATTAATGGTTCAACCGAAATTAATAGTCCTGCCAAGGCTACCGGTAAGTCCATTGCGGAAAGGACTAGGATGGCTGCGAATGTTGCACCGCCGCCGACACCTGCCACTCCAAAGGAACTGATGGCCACAATAAGGATCAAAGTGGCGATAAAGGATGGAGAAAGCGGATCAATTCCCACTGTCGGTGCAATCATGACGGCAAGCATGGCTGGATAAATACCAGCACATCCATTTTGTCCGATTGATAACCCGAATGATCCGGCAAAGTTGGCAATCCCTTCCGAGACGCCTAGTTGCTTTTGCGTTTGAATGTTCATAGGTAGTGCACCTGCACTCGATCTAGCTGTGAAAGCGAATGACAAGACAGGGAATGCTTTTCTTAAATAAGTGATTGGATTCAATCCTGCAATCATCAGCAATAGCAGATGAATCAAGAACATCACGATAAGGGCTACATAAGAAGCTCCCACGAATTTTCCTAATTTAAGGATGGCATCGAGGTCACTCGTTGCGACCGTAGTTGTCATGATCGCCAAGATTCCATAAGGAGTCAAGCGTAAAATTAAAGTCACCACACGCATAATGATGCTATGCAGGGCATCGACGATTTTAGAGAAGAACTCTGCGTGTTCAGGCTGTTTTCTTTTAACCCCTAGATAGGCAATTCCAAGAAATGCAGCAAAGATGACCACTGAAATCGTAGAAGTCGAGCGAGCACCCGTTAAATCAAGAAACGGATTGGCTGGAATTAACTCGATGATTTGTTGTGGCATCGACATTTTATCTTCGATGGTACCCGTTTTTTCCGTTATTTCAGCACCACGGCTCGTTTCTGCATCCCCTTGTTCAATTTGAACAGCTTCCAAATCGAAGACTGTGGCCGATGTAATACCGATGGCTGCTGCAATGGCAGTCGTTCCAAGCAAGATCCCGATGATCAAGACACTGATTTTACCGATATTGCTTGTAAGCTTCAATCTCGTGAATGCCGACAAAATCGAAATGAATACAAGCGGCATAACGATCATTTGTAGGAATTTCACGTAACCCGAACCTACGATGCTAAACCAATCGGTCGATTTCACGATCGCAACCGAACCAGGTTCATAGAAGTACTGCAAAAGCAGACCGAATATGATCCCTAACCCTAGTGCCGTAAACACTCTTTTTGTAAAGGAAATATGTTTTTTGTTCATATAAAATAGAAGGCCCAACAGGACAATCATTATGGCGATATTCAGAAAAACATAACCAATCATTTTAAATCCTCCCCAATTCCTATTAATCTACTCTGAATAATAAATACTAGAGTATGATACATCATTTATTACTATTTTACCAGCGATAAATAGTATGATTTAAAGATATTTTTTTTTGAAGGGTAGAAATGGAGGGGGCTGGAGGTGAAATTCTTTTTTAGGAGGTCAGCACTTCAAAGGGGCAATCATCCCGAATGTAAAAAAATACTCCTCGGTTAAAAGGAGTATTCAGGTATCTAGTTCCCTAATTTTTCAATTTGGTTGGTCAGGCTTGTGATATTATCAATCGTCTTCATGATTTCCGAATCTTCAAGGACCGCAGGATTCAATGTCCCATCTTCCATATTTTTTAGATATAAATCGATTCCGTCTTGAAGCTGTTGGTTGGAACTGACGATTTTATCGTGAATGCCATCAGCGATTTGGGGCGGTTCGGTTTCATTGAATTCTTCGATTTCCGTTTTCATCGTTTGCAGTTCATTCTCAAGTGTCTTCATTGCCTCCTTGTCGGTGACAGCATCCTTAGAGAGGGCGGGTACTTCATTGGCAAACTCTTTTACGGTACCGACATAGCTTGTTGCGGTATCGGCGTAGTCTAATGATGAATTGACTTCCCCTAAAAGCGAGCAGCCGGTTAATAAAATAAGTGATGTACATAGCATAAGTATTTTTTTCATGGTTTTCCTCCTGTATGGTTTATTAAATGGGCAAGAACCTTTTCTTATAGATGGCCGCAATGGAATTGAGAATAAAGGTAGGGATTTTCTTGGGAAAGTAGGGCCTCCTATAGAAAAGGTGGAATACGCGTTTTAAATCATGCCATTGCTTGCAGGATTTTGTCTGTCGGAACCGCGCAAGATCGATAATCTTCACTTTCTTATCGGACGTTATCAAGATGTTCCGTAAATGGATATCGGATGGATTCAAGCCTACCTTTCTGGCCAAGTTCAGGGCATGATCGATTTCCTTCACCTTTTCTTCCGTTACCGGGATGCCCATCGTCAAATGTTCAAAAAGCGTGTGACCCTCGATGTAATCAATCACGAGGTAACGCTCCCCTGCATCGAATAGGGTCGGGTAGTACTCGATATGCTGAACGGCCCGGTAAATATCCGCTTCTATTTTAGCCGTGTGGGTATGAGCCGGGAAAAATACTTTCAAGGCTAGGCCGGTATCTTGGATTCTAAATACATATGCGCTTCGCCCTTTACCGATAAGCGACAATGAATCATCGGCCTCGATCAATGTATGGTTTTTATCGTTCGCGATTTTCACACTTTGAGCCAACCTATAATATTGTGACAACTCCTTCACACCTCTCCAAAAGATTGATGATACAAAAAAAGACGGTATAACCGATTATCTTGGTTATACCGTCTTAGATACGAAAAAGACCTCACCAAAAAATCGGCAAGGTCTTGCAAACAACTGTAAATTAGTTGCCAATAAAGCCGAGGATGGACATCCTGTACTGACGACTTTACTGTATAGCTACTCCCCTTAACAGAAGAATTCATTTATTTAGTTACATTACAGTAAGTATAGAGGATATCATGCTCATGGGTCAAATTTAAGAATCTGAAAAGAGTCAGTCCCAAATAGGAGATAACAGATTCTTGTCGAATAGAATAGATGTTGGTAATCATGTTGTTTGTAGATAAATATGAAGGGAAACCTATTTTGATTCCAAATCTAAAGAAAAAACATTCCCTCCACCCGTAAGGATAGGCAAACGAATGAAAAAGGGGTTCCATTATGAGATATAACTATGATATGAAGCGGATAGGATGGATGATCTTTGCCTTTGGGGTATTTGTTTTCGTGCTATTCAAAACCGTTGAGAACGTCGAAGAACATATAGAGCTGAAGAATAAGGATGAAAGCGACCCGATGGATGCGATGGTTTATGAAAAAACGGCTCAACAGGATCTCTTGTATGGAGAGACCTATTATTATGTTCTCATTGCTCCGGGTCTCACGGGACAGGTTGTAAGGGAATTGGATGTCGGCCAGAGAGCGTTTGTGGAGAAAGAGGAATTTGAAAAGCTGGAAATAGGGGATTCGGTTAGCGGATACAGGATTGATGAAACCTTTCATAATAAGGATGATCTTAAAGACAAGGATTGGTCTTTTTATATCGGCTTGGCTTTCGCCAGTATCTATATCATTGGATACATCTTATATTGGTTAAGTAAAATCAAGTGGGTCACGGCCTTTTTTGATCGAATGGAGCGGGGGAAACACTCTGATCGTTTTCTTGGCATTTTCTTATATGGCTTGTTATACGGTGGCCTCATTTTGGGATTATCGTTTTGTTACTATAATATGGGACTAATGGTCATGAACGCATATGAGAAATATTCGGACGCAAATCGAATCGAGACTATGGCTATGGTGACTGATCATTCTCTCGAACGGAATTCATCCCGTTATGGAGATGACGGGTATTATTTGGCACTACGCTTTGAGAATCATGTAAACCAGACGGTATACCTGACGAAAAAAGTTACAAGGGATACCTATTATACGTACCAAGATCAACCGGTTCCGATTTCATATAATGAAGAGAATCCCTACAAAGTCTATCTGCAGGAAATGAGCTTGGAAGATTACTATCAAGTTTTCATTTCCAATATGATGTTATTGTACTATTTAGTATGTTTTGTAACGGTGTTATTGGTCTATGCATTCATATGCTGGAGACGCTATAAAAGGACAGGTTCCTACTATCGTGTCAAGAAGGGAGATCCCCCACTTTCTAAGTGAGGGGATTTTTGGCCTGGTACTTTTTCAAGCGGTATTGGAGGCTTTGCCGGCTTATATTCAAGGCTTTGGCTGCTTGGGAGATATTCTGGTTATGTTCTTTTAACACCTTTTCTAAATAGAACTTTTCTGTATGCGCCATATAATCATCAAGAGGGAGGGTCCCTTGATGAGAGGGAGGGGAAGGCGCTTTGGTTTCCATCTCTTCTTCTTCCCTATTCGCTTTCTTTTTGAAGAGAGTGGGAAGGTGCGAGATTTTTATGTGCTTATCGCCAGGTTCTAGCAAATTCATGGCCCCTTCGATGATATGTTCAAGTTCTCTTACGTTGCCATGCCATTCATAATCATAGAAAAGTTCGTAGGCTTCTTCGCTGATTCCTTCGATGTCCAATTCGAAAAGCGCATTGAATTTGTCAATAAACGATTGGGCGAGCAATGGAATATCCTCTTTCCGTTCCCGTAGCGGGGGTATGAATAAAGACACAACGCTTAAACGGTAATAAAGATCTTTACGTAAATGGCCGTTTGATATGGCATCAATCGGATCTTCATTGATGGTTGCGATGACGCGGACGTCGATATTCTTATCTTTCGTATCACCTACGCGACGAATCTTCCTTTCTTGAAGGGCCCGCAATAATTTTGCCTGCAAATTGGGGTTCAGGGAATTGATCTCATCAAGAAGGATCGTGCCGCCTTCTGCTTGTTCGAACAATCCCGGTCTTTCGACGGAGCCGGTGAAGGCACCTTTCTTCGTTCCGAAAAGGATTCCTTCTATTAAACTATCGGGAAGTGCTGCACAGTTCTGGCTGATGAATGGGTGTTTGGAGCGACTGCTTCCATTATGGATGCTTTGTGCAAAAAGTTCCTTTCCCGTTCCAGTTTCCCCAACGATGAGGATGGTGGAAGAGGTTCTTGTCGAACGCTTGCTCTTTTCGATGACCTCCAAGAAATTCGCACTGACACCTAGGATGCTGTCAAAGGTATATTTGGTGTCGCCCTTATTTAATATATTATCCTTGATGATTCGTTCCAGGTTGGTAATATCCTTGGCTACTTCGATGGCCCCGATGATATTTTGCCTGGTGTCGAATATCGGATAGGTATTATTGATGGTCGAGATTTCCTGCCCCAGGCTATTGAAGTAAGTCTGTTTCGAGTTTTCGGTTGCATGGCCGGAGTGAAGGGCCCTGACCAGTGTGCTTTCCGTTTCTTCTTTGAACTTAAAGATGTCGTGAATCTTCTCTCCTAATACATCTTTTGAATCCATTCCCTCAATCTCCGCCATCTTTTTGTTATAGATGACCGTCAAGCCGTTCCTATCTATAATATGTATGCCTATATCAATCACATCCACAAGTGAATGGAGAATCGTTTGAAAACCTTCTATTCTCATAATCTGGTTTAAATCCATGAGGCACCTCCAGGTTTTTCCTTTTGTTGAAGCTAATTGTAAAGTAAATCCAATATTGGTGCAATTATTATTTGCACTGCAAGAATGCATGGCGGAAAGGTGCCAAATATTTTTGCGGATTTTATGAAAAAAATGGGTGAAACCCCTTTCCTGAAATATATTTTTTCTTTGAGTTAGGGTGTTTTTGATAGAGGCCTTTATTTTTGGCATGGAACTTGCTAGTTGATAGATAGGGGGACCTGAACTGATTTTTCAACAATGAAATATGCTACATCTTCATCTACAACGTAAATCATAGCGGAAACGTTTAAATCATAGGGGGAATTTATATGAAAACTGTGACGGAAAAGGTTATTGAACAAACTGAACAATATGGGGCAAATAATTATCATCCACTTCCCATCGTCATATCAAAGGCAGAAGGAGTATGGGTAGAAGATCCAGAAGGAAACAAGTATATGGATATGCTTAGTGCCTATTCAGCCGTGAACCAAGGTCATCGGCACCCAAAAATCATTCAAGCGCTAAAAGACCAAGCGGATCGTGTAACGTTAACGTCCCGAGCGTTTCATAGTGATCAATTGGGTCCGTGGTACGAAAAGGTGGCCCGTCTTACCCAAAAAGACATGGCCCTTCCGATGAACACGGGGGCTGAAGCAGTTGAAACGGCCATCAAGGCTGTTAGACGCTGGGGCTATGATGTAAAAGGAATCGCTGAAGACCAAGCGGAAATCATCGCTTGTATCGGCAACTTCCATGGCCGGACGATGACAGCCGTTTCTTTATCTTCCGATGATGAATATAGAAGGGGGTTCGGGCCGATGTTGCCAGGAATCAAGTTGGTTCCCTATGGTGACCTTGAGGCATTGAAAGCAGCCATCACACCGCAAACGGCTGGATTCCTGATTGAACCGATCCAAGGGGAAGCGGGCATCATCATTCCACCAGCCGGTTTCCTGAAAGCGGCATTTGAACTGTGTAAAGAAAATAGTGTATTGTTCGTTTCGGATGAAATTCAGTCGGGCCTTGGCCGGTCAGGTAAAACATTCGCCTCCGATTGGGATCATGTTGTTCCTGATATGTACATTTTAGGCAAGGCACTTGGTGGTGGGGTTTTCCCAATCTCTTGCGTGGCGGCCAACCGTGACATCCTAGGCGTCTTCAATCCTGGTTCACATGGTTCTACATTTGGGGGCAATCCATTGGCTTGCGCGGTTTCCATCGCTTCCTTAGAGATTCTTGAAGAAGAGAAACTTGCGGAACGCTCGTTGGAATTAGGCGAATACTTTAAAGAAAGCTTGAAGGAAATCAATAATCCGAAGATTAAAGATATACGTGGAAAAGGCTTATTTATCGGAGTGGAATTAACAGTGGAGGCAAGGCCTTATTGTGAAAAATTAAAAGAGGAAAACTTACTGTGCAAGGAAACGCATGATACCGTGATCCGCTTTGCTCCGCCACTTGTGATTACGAAGGAAGAACTAGATTGGGCTATTGCCCGTATTAAAAAAGTTTTAGCTTAATGTCGCTTACTGATTCTGAGTCATGAAAAAAGGGTATTCCAAAAAAAAGCGTAGGCTTATCCATTTTGGAATGCTCTTTTTCGTCTGCAAGGATAAAGGAAATCCAAAATCAAGGCGGTACAAATGAAATGTGTTCATATAGGGGGAGGAGAAAGAATGAATCATGACATCATTTATGTGAACGGAAAAATATTCACAGCCAATCCAACACAACCTTATGCAAGTGCTATGGTCATTCGTGATGGGCGCATACACTGGATTGGGGAAGAAGAAACCAAAGGGATGACTGGAGAGCGCATGAACCTTCAAGGACGCCGGGTGTTGCCGGGGCTCATCGATGCACACTTGCATCCATTGTATCTAGCCGGGTCTTCCAAGCAAATTTCCTGTATGCCGCCTGTTGTCGAATCACTGGAAGATTTAATTGACGAAGTTCGTAAGGCAAGCGAATCACAAGATTCCGGGGGTTGGATAGAAGGATGGGGATATGATGAGGGGAAATTAAAAGAGCGTCGTTCGCCTTCACGCTGGGATTTAGATCAAGCCACGACGAAGGTTCCCGTTATCATTACGCGCACATGCACTCACATGGTTGTGGTCAACAGTAAGGCACTGGAACTCGCCGGCATCACCAAAGATACACCAGACCCAGTGGGTGGAAAGATTGATAGAGATCCGTACGGTGAACCGACGGGCGTTTTACGTGAAAACGCAAAAGGTTTAGTCCAACAAGTAATGCCCGTACAAACTGTTGAGGAAGAAATAGAAGGACTTGTGGAATTAAGCCCAAAATTGCTATCGCACGGAATTACGGCCATTACGGATTTGATGGCAAAGCCTAAACCTGCGGATTATTTAGACATGTATCGTGCTGCTACGGAAAAGGGCATGAAGCAGCGTGCAGTCCTGTATTACATATGGGAAACCATTAAGGACGATCCGATTTTAGCCAAGAACAAAACGAATAGAGACCAGGACAATCATATTGGAGGAATCAAGTTATTCGCCGATGGAAGCGTTTCTGGCCAAACGGCCTGGGTCAATCCGCCATTTTTAGGGGAAGGCGAGAACTATGGCATCCCGATGACCACTAAGGAGGAGTTGCTACTTGCCGGTCAAGCAGCCGAGGAGAATCGTATCCAATTGGTCATACATGCCATGGGTGAGCAGGCGATCGATTTAATCATCGATACCTTTCATGGCAAGAAGGGCTGGATGGAAGATGGTCCCTCGATCAGGATTGAGCATGCGGCCATGCCGTCTAAGAAGGCCCTTCAACAGGCAAGTGAAATGGGAATCGCATTCGTCCCACAACCGATCTTTCTCTACGCTGAAATTGAATCGTACCTTACTAACCTTGGGGCGGAGCGTACGAAGCAAACGTATCCAATTCGTTCCATGTTAGATGCGGGTATCATGGTGGCCTTCTCATCTGATGCACCTGCAACGGCGTGGGCAGATCCGGTCAACCCATTTGTCGGGATGATGGCAGCCGTCACACGTAAGGCCTATGATGGAACGGATACAGGGCAGGAACAACGCATAGACATTGAAACGGCCATCATGCTTTATACAAAAGCGGCACAGGAAGTCACGCGCATCCCGGATGTTGGCCAGCTTGCACCGGGCTTTCATGCCGACTTTATTGTCCTAGACCGGGACATTTTGACCATCAAACCGGAAGAAATAGGGGAAGTGCAGGTTGAAGAAACGTATATGGCCGGTAAGAGGGTCTTTCAAAAAGGAACTGCAGTGTGATGTTCTAAAACAAGAGAATAAACTCTGTGTGAAAACGAAATAAGAAGGCTTTGTATTCCGCTCTATGTCTGGGGCTTCCTCTCTGGAAGCCCCTTTTTATAGGTGAACGGAATACTAAAATTCTATATAAAATGGATGGGTGCTTTCATCCAGACAGCATTCAATTCTCTGACTGAAATTCCTGAAAGACACCATTTCCAAAGCTTGCTCAATGGGATAATACCCAACTTCCAAACTCTCTGGTGACGTTGTTAATGTTCCTCCAACTGGCTTAGCTAAAAACAGTGTATTACAGATGGACTCTTCAACATTTTGAAAGATCCCACAAAATTTCAAGACCTCAATATCCATACCTGTTTCCTCTTTCGTTTCTCTTATGGCGGCTTCTTTCAAGGACTCGCCTTCTTCGACTTGGCCCCCAGGCATTTCCCAACCTCGCCGGGGCCCCTTGATTAATAGAATTTCCCCTTGCTCATTGATTACAATCGTTGCTGCTGAGACGATGTGTTTTGGTGGTGAGAAGATTTTCTGCGTGCCATGTTCCAATCGACTTCCCCATTTCTGTTGTTTAGTAGTCTAGCTGTTTCCCGTTCTTCGGGCTTCCTGCCTGGTGCTTCCTCCATAATACCATCACATGTAAAAAAATTCCTTTTAAAGAGCGGGGCTCAAAAAGAAGGCTTCGAATAAATGAAACAATATACCTATATATAAACTTGGGGATTAAATCTCATGGAAGAACTATTATGGTAGAATAAAATAATAACCCAAATAAAGTAACCTCAGTATGTTTTATGAATTTTATTGGGACATCTTACATATTCATGTAACAGTACTAAGTAATAAGGAGGAGTGTCATTCAACTATGAAAATATCAGAATTAAAAAGAGAAGCAAGGCTTTCATTAAAAGGGAACTGGGGAACGGCAGTAGCACTTTCGTTAATCATGTTCTTGCTTACCATGGTATTGCAAACCGTCATTGAAGTGATTTTTAGTGGTGGATGGGCAGCATGGTATGAGCAGGATGTGGCACCTATAGGGGTATCCGCATTCAATACGCTTTTATCCATTTTATTAATACCGTTCTCAATAGGCGTTTACTGGTTTTATCTTGACCTGGTAAGAATGGAAAGCACATCGTTCGAGAAAGCATTTTCAATCTATAAGGATGGGAAAATGTTTTCAAAAGTGATCATTGCATCCATTGTGCAGGGAATATTCGTGTTCCTTTGGTCTTTGTTGCTTCTCATACCAGGGATTATCAAAGCTTTGGCTTATTCCCAACTGTTTTTCTTATTAAGAGATCATCCGCACTTGACGACGCTTGAAGCGATTACGGAGAGCCGAAGAAGGATGAATGGCCTTAAATGGAAATATTTTCTCATGTGCTTAAGCTTTATAGGGTGGGGAATTCTTTGTTTATTCACGATAGGAATCGGATTCCTCTGGTTGGTTCCTTACGTTGGGACAACGATGGCTGCTTTTTATAACGAATGGATAGCCTCTCAGGATGAAAATGAAATAGTGGAATAATCTTTTAGCCGGTAGCATAATTGCTGCCGGTTTTTTTATGTAAGGAACTTCATAAAATTATAGAATGGGTGGGTAAAAAGTGGTGGGATGGAAGGTTCATGGTTACTCTTGGGTATTTATCTTATAATGGTGTAGTTGCCTATTAAAGGTAAAATTAGAAATTACATAGTGGAACATGACGATTCTGGTAGAAACTTTGAAAAGATAGGGGTCGATATCATGACGGAAGTTATTGCCGTAAAAGAAATCCCGCAGTTTAAGACACGTACAGAGGAATTCAGTCCGTACGATTGGTGCAAAAAAATGCTAGAAAATGATTCTGTGATCTATCACGAGGGAACGGATACGTGGAATGCTTTTAAATATGACCATGTTAAACTTGTACTCAGCGATTACAAGCACTTTTCGAGCGTACGTAAACGGACCACGATTTCAGTTGGTGCGGATAGTAAAGAAGGGGCCATCCCTGACAAGATTAACTTGATTGGGGTGGATCCACCCTCACACCGAAAACATCGTTCGCTTTTAGCGGCTGCCTTCACACCCAGGAGCCTACAAAACTGGGAGCCTCGCATTCAAGAAATCGTGAATGAACTGATCGAGGACATAGGGGACTCTGAAATGGATATTGTCCAATCATTGACAAGCCCCCTTCCTATCATTATTATGTCTGACTTGCTGGGGGTGCCTTCTAAAGATCGATTGCTCTTCAAAAAATGGGTCGATATCTTATTCCTTCCTTTTGAAAAGGAAAAAGAGGAAGAAGTTAATAAAAAGAAGCAAATAGCCGCAAAGGAATACTATGAATATATCTATCCTATCGTTTTGGAAAAGCGCTTGAATCCAGCAGATGATATCATTTCCGATTTATTGAAGGCGGAAGTGGATGGAGAAACGTTCACAGATGATGAAGTGGTACGGACGACGATGCTGATATTGGGAGCAGGAGTGGAAACGACCAGCCACTTGCTGGCCAACTCGTTTTATTCGCTTTTGTATGATGACTCTACCGTTTATGAAGAACTGCACCAAAACCCGGAATTGGTACCACAAGCGGTCGAAGAAATGCTACGGTACCGGTTCAATTTAGTCAAATTGGATCGCACGGTCAAAGAAGATAATAATCTATTGGGCGTGGAACTTAAGAAAGGTGACGTCGTAATCGTTTGGATGAGTGCGGCGAACTTGGATGAAGCCATGTTTGAAGATCCTTTCACGGTAAACATCCACCGACCTAATAATAAGAAACATTTAACGTTTGGGAATGGCGTGCATTTCTGTTTAGGGGCACCGCTCGCCCGACTTGAAGCCAAAATTGCCCTCACCACATTCGTGAAGAAATATGCCCGCATCGAACCAGTCGAATCTTTCACTTTAGAAGACAGGCTGACCGATGCCGCGACGGGACAAGCCTTGATGTCGTTACCGATGAAGGGGTATAAAGCCTAAGATAAACCGGGACTGTCGAATAGACAGTCCTTTTTCGTATTCTGGCTTTTTCCATGTTTTATGGAACGGAATGACGTTTCAATCGTATACGTAATAAAATCACTTCTTAGGAGGCGGATAGGATGAAGATCTACAAGGAAGAGTTTCCGTCAGCCTTGACATATGGAAGATAGGGGGCCATTTTTATGGAGAAGGAAGTTGTCGTTGTAAAAAAGAAGTATTATAAAATAGGGATGGTCCTTCTGGCGCTATCCCTGATCACTTGGCTTATTCCGATAGTGGCGCCATTTACGCCTTTTTCGACAAACACAAAGGCGATGATCATTGGTGGAGCCATCATCATCGCCGAGATCATGTTTTGGATAGGAGCCATTTTGGTTGGGAAAGAAGTGGCAGCGAGATATAAAAGGTACCTCCATCCAAAGAATTGGAGAAAGAAACGGGAAGGTGAGAATCATCGAAACTGAAATGTTGAAAATATTCAATGAAGACCGAACCCATATCGGTGAAGCAACGAGGGAAGAAGTGCATAGGCTCGGACATTGGCATGAGGTGTTCCATTGCTGGTTCGTCAGTCGGGAAGATGAAGTGGATTATCTCTATCTCCAACATCGCTGTTCTATGAAAAAGGATTATCCGGATTTGTTGGACATCACGTCTGCGGGTCATTTACTGGCTCACGAAACGGTGGAAGATGGTGTAAGAGAAATTAAAGAAGAGTTAGGCATCGCGTTATCTTTTGATGAGTTGGTGTCAGTAGGGGTGATGGAAGACTGTGCGACGATGGAGCATTTCATCGATAAAGAACTGGTCCATCTATTTATATATAAGAGCACGAATCCGCTGAGTGATTTCACCTTGCAAAAGGAAGAAGTGTCGGGAATCGTGAAGGTTAAACTGGAGGATTTCGAAAAGCTATGGTTCGGTCCTATAGAAGAGATACATATTCAGGGATTCGAAATGAATGATCTGGGTCAGCGCGTTACCGTCGATCAATATGTAGGCAGGGATCGATTCGTTCCGCACGAAACTTCCTATTACGAAGGCTTGATCCAGTCGATTAAACGTGAATTAAAATAAGAAAAAAGTCAGGGATTTGATGGTTTTTGTCGAAAAATCGATATATGGAGGTTTTTCGACGAAACAAATCCCCTTTGGGAAGATATCTTTCCATTTTAAGAAGATAAACTCGCTCCTTTGATAGATAAATATCTCAGCTTATATAAGTCCTCCGGGGTAGTCAGTCCCCGTTTTGCGTCTCTAATTGCAGTAAGAATTCCTTCATTTCCAATCCGCCCCGGTATCCGGTGATTGCCCCATTTTTTCCGATGACCCGATGACATGGAACGGTGATCAGCACGGGGTTGGCCCCGATGGCCGTTCCGACCGCACGAACAGCGGTGGGTCTTTGAATCATCATCGCAATTTCGGAGTAAGAAGTGGTTTTCCCGTATGGAATCTGGTTCAATGCTTCCCAAATGGCTACTTGAAAAGCGGTTCCCCTCACATCCACAGGTAATGAAAAAGTCCGTCGTGTTCCCTCGAAATACTCATATAGTTCAGTAAGATAAGGATGTAACGCTTCTTCACTCTCCAAAAGAATCGACTGAGGAAACCGTTTTTGTATCCACTTTTCCAAATCTTCATAAGACTGACCAGGTGAACCGACATAACAGAGGCCTTTCTTCGTTTTCGCTATGTATAGATGCCATTTGTCGTATGCTAAAACCGCCCAATTAATGGTTTCTTTCATATTCCTCCTCCTTTTTTTTAGAGATTTCTTCTCTTTTTAGTATACAAGAAAGTGTACTGTAACCAACAGTTCAATGAAAATTTACATACACTTAAAAAACAAATGGTAGTATAGAGACACAAAGAAACTTTGATATTCAGGGGGAAGACACATTGGGTCACAGTAAACAAAACAAATGGAAGGACATTAAAATAGCGGAAGTTCTTCAACTAGCCTTGAATACGGCCTTGATCTTATTGGCTTTATCTTTATGCGTGTTACTTGCTAAGGAAATCTTCTATTTCATAAAGATGGCGCTTTATGATCCGGAAATACGGATAGAATTCGAACTCTTGGAACGCATTTTGATGTTCTTTTTGTATTTTGAATTCATCGCGATGATCGTGAAATATTTCAAAGAGGATTATCATTTTCCTATACGATATTTTCTCTATATTGGCATAACGGCCATGATCCGGCTCATCATTGTCTACCATGAAAATCCGGTACATACCCTTCTTTATACGTTATCGATTTTAGTGTTGATTATCGGCTACTATATCATGAGCTCCGCGACGGCACGGAAGGGAAAACTTTAACGACAAGTATAGACTAATGATGTTAGGAGCGGGACTGGATGCCTAGGGGTGTCTGGTCCTTTTTTGCTGCTTACCGGATTGAGGAGCTTCCATATTCATCGTGACCTACAATTAAACTCAGTCGCTTTTATATCCTACCAATCTCTCCAAAAGTACCAGGGGTAAAACCATGGTGCTTTTTTCCTTATTTAGAACGGGAAAGAAGAATGATATAAAAAACTCTTGCAAACAGTAATGATTACGGTTTATGATTTAAATCGTAATCATTTTGATTTATCGATAAACTAAGAAAGAGGAGAGGCAGGTGGAGAATTGATATTCGTGTAATCGGTGGGTGATACATAAAAAAATTAAAAATGGAGGTTTATATGTTGCATACATACCGGGCATTGCCACTATTCCTTTTCATGGTTTTCCTTTTGGCGGCTTGTGCTTCTGAGTCTGCAAAGGAAGGGGAAAAAGAAGTGAATGTCTTATTTAACTTTTCGACGAATTCATTGGATCCACATGTCGATACAAGTTATGTATCGCTTCGTGCAGGGATCACGGAAACGTTGGTTCATCTTAATGACGAGGATTTATCGATTGAGCCGTGGCTTGCAAAGAGTTGGAAGAGTCAGGATGGGCAAGTGTGGGAAATTAGCCTGAAGGAGGGGGTGACCTTTCAAAATGGGAAGCCGATGGACGGAAAGGCGGTGAAGGCATCTTTGGAGAGGGCGATGAAAGATAGCCTGGCCGTTAAGAATGCTTTGCGCATTGAATCAATTGAAGCGAAGGGAAATCTCCTGATCATCAGAACGGAGATGCCTTTCCCGGAATTCCCCTCTGAGTTGGTCCATCCGAATACGTCGATCATTGACGTAAAAGAACGTGATTATAGGAACAAACCGATTGGGACAGGGCCGTTTGCCGTGGCGAATTTCATGCCGGGTACTAGGGTCGATTTGGTCAGATATGATTCTTACTGGGACGGGGCCGCAAAATTGGAGACAGCCAGGTTTTCTTTCAATGAAGATGCCAATGCACGCTCTCTTGCACTGAAATCGGGTGATGCAGATATCGTCTTTCGTCCGGAGGTGGAAAGTCTCGCTGATCTGGAAGCAATGGATACCATCAAGGTGGATTCCACTCCCACGTTCCGTGTCCATCAAATAACGATGAACTTGGAAAAGAAGGCTTTGCAAGATATCCATGTGCGGAAGGCAATCGATGCGGTGATCGACCGTCCATCGATCGTCGATACGATATTACAAGGGCATGCTGAGGTGGCAAAAGGGCCATTCCCCTCCAGTTTTTCTTTTGCGCCAGATTACCCCAAGAAGGAAAGTGGCATGGAAGCGGCTCGAATGTATCTGGAAAAAGCGGGATATAGGAAAGTGGGTGGAGTCCTGAAAAGAAACGGGAAACCGCTAAAATTATCGTTGTTGACCTACAGCTCGCGGGCCGATTTACCGTTAATCGCCCAAGTTTTTCAGTCGGATGCTGGCAGATTAGGAATTGATGTGGAGATTAAACAAATCGATATACCGGAAGAATACATGGCTGCGAATCGAGATTGGGATTTAGCGACGTACAGTAATTTAACCGCACCGCGCGGAGATGCAGGATATTACTTGAATGCGACATACCATCCAAAAGGTGCCTTGAATTTCAGTGGTGTGATTGACGATCATTTGACGACACTGATCGATACGTTAAACGTAACGGTTGACCAGGACAAGCGTTCGGAATTAGCAGAGGACATTGCGATGTATGTGGATGAACAGGTGTATAATTCTTTTATTTTACATCCCAATACACTTGTCGCCTATGACTCCGATAAAGTGAAGAACTGGGTCACGTCGCGGAGTGAGTATTACATGTTGACGAATGAACTGGATGTGTTGTAAATGTTCCGCATTTTCGGACGGCGATTTCTAGAAGTGACCTTGTTTATTCTCGCCATCACGTTTGTCAGTTTTCTCTTCGTGCGTCTAGCACCAGGGGATCCGGTGCTAACGATTCTTCAAGTGGATGATGTATCCATAACAAGCGACCAAGTCGATGAGCTCCGTGAAGAAATGGGGTTTAATGATCCTTTACTTGTGCAATATGGCCGCTGGTTCATGGATTTCATCCGGATGGATTTCGGTCAATCGTATATCACGAAACAGCCTGTGATGACCATGATCATAAGCGGCATGCCCGCGACGCTGGAGTTGTCGATTGGAGCCTTGCTTGTGATGGTTAGTGTTGCCCTCCCTCTTGGCTCGCTCGCCGCATTGTACCGGGAAAGTTGGATCGATCAATTTAGCCGGACTTTCTCGATGGTGGGGGCCGCCATTCCGAGTTTTTGGCTGGGCTTGCTTTTAATTGACTTATTGGCGGTGCGATGGGGTTTGTTCCCCACGATGGGAAGGGACGGGATTCAATCCATGGTCCTTCCTTCCGTTACGTTGGGTCTTGCGATATCAAGTGCATATGTCCGTTTGATCCGTTCAAGTTTAATAGACTCGCTCAGCCACGAATTTATTAGAGCAGCCAGGTCTAGGGGGATATCAGAAACAAGAATATTCTTCTCCCATGCTTTTCGCTATAGCCTACCACCGGTCATCACGGTTTTTGGTGTAAGTCTTGGCAGCTTGATAGGCGGCGTCGTCGTGATTGAAGTGATCTTTGCTTATCCTGGTATGGGCAAGATGGTCGTTGATTCCATTCGTTCGCGTGATTACCCGGTCATCCAAGGATATATGGTGATCATGGCCATTCTGGTATTTATCGTAAATAGCGCTGTAGATGTGTCATACCGATATGTAAACCCGGAACTTAGATTAAAGGAAAAGGACGGATTGTGATGGAAGCAGTATGTGGACACCAAATCAAGCGAAAAAAGAAAGCGGCCGTTCTATTCACTATAGTGATTTCGTTGCTGGCTGTTGGAATTTACATGTATGTCTTTCATTTCTTGAAGCATGATGCAACACTCGTCAATTTGGAAGGGAGACTATGGCCTTCGAGCCTGGAACATCCGCTCGGGACGGATCATCTAGGACGTGACGTGTTAACGCGTCTGTTACTTGGTGCGAAGTTGACGGTCGGTTATGGGTTACTTGCCCTTTTGGCCATCGTGGTGGTCGGTGTGCCGTTTGGAATGATTGCCGGATTCAAGGGAGGGCTGGTGGATCGAGTCTTCATGAGGATTGCTGACGCTTTTCTTTCGTTTCCGGATACGATCGTGGCCATTGTCCTGAGTGGATTATTAGGTCCGGGAATCGGGAACTTGCTCCTTGCGATTGTCGTCGTGAAATGGGTGAATTATGCCCGGTTAGTGCGTGGTACAGTCATTGCTGAACGCCAAAAGGATTATGTCACGATAGCGAAAATAAATGGGTTGAATTCACTCCGTATTTTGCGAAAACACCTGTTGCCGCACTTGATTGGCCATGTACTTGTACTTGCAAGCCTCGATCTGGGGAAAATCATCTTGCTTATTTCCTCACTTTCCTATATCGGCCTTGGCGCACAGCCTCCCGCACCGGAATGGGGGGCGATGCTAAATGATGCCCGTCCCTATTTTCAGAACAACCAATGGCTGATGATCTATCCGGGGCTTGCGATTGCAGGGGTTGTCCTACTTTCCAATCTACTCGGAGATTATTTGCGTGATAGATTTGATGTGAAAAAGGAGGTGGGGTCATGAGCATTGTAAAGATGGAAAATCTTTCGGTTAGTTCTAAGGAAAATAGAATCGTTAAGGATATTTCCTTGGATATCCGTGAGGGGGAATGGCTCGCACTTGTTGGGCAAAGTGGGAGCGGCAAAAGCTTGACGGCCATGGCCATCGGGCAATTATTGGCTCCTAATCTTCAGGCAACAGGGGTGATCAGTTACAGAGGGGACAATCTATTGACACTATCACATTCTCAAATGCGTAAGCTCCGGGGAAAAAGTCTAGCTTATATTTTTCAAGATTACCAAGGTTCATTCACTCCGTTTCTTAGAATCGGAAAACATTTTGAAGAATATCAAAAGGCGCATCTGTCGCTGTCTAAAAAAGCTCGGCGGCAACAAGCGGTACATGCACTGAAAGCGGTGGGGCTTTCCGAAGAAATCTATCATAGATATCCCTTTCAACTTAGTGGAGGGCAGCTCCAACGGGTCTCGATTTCGCTTGCCTTGCTACTTAAACCCGATATCTTGATAGCGGATGAATCGACGACGGCCTTGGACAGTGTATCCTCTTTCAAGGTTTTACAGGTATTATCCCTGTTGCAAAAAGAAACCGGGTGTGCCATCTTGTTCATTACCCATGATTTACGCCATGTAAGGAACTATGCAGACAGGATTGCCGTCATGAAGGATGGGGAAATCATTGAAACCGGTGATAAGCACCAAGTGTTGAGCCACCCCAAGCATGCTTATACGGATCAATTGATTCGGTCATCTCCACCTCTTAGACCGAGGCATGAATCAATCACGTATGAGGTGGTGAGATGAGTCTGTTGGAAGTGAAGCACCTAACCAAAACCTTCAATGGCGGAACGGACGTACTGAAGAACATCTCTTTTGCATTGGATAGAAAGGAATGCCTAGGGATCGTCGGGGAAAGTGGATGTGGGAAGAGTACACTTGCCCGTTGCCTTTTGCAAATTGAAGCTTTCCATTCAGGAAGCGTCGTCTTCGATGGGGTGTCACTGCATGACAAAAATGAACGCCAGCTAAGACCATATCGAAAAAATATTCAGGCAGTTTTACAAAACCCTACGGCATCGTTGAATCCAAAGCTGAGAATAAAAGAGTCATTACTTGATCCTTATTTACAATACGGAAGCCAGGTGAAGATGAACCATTTTCCGTATACGGGTGAAAGGGCATTCGTCACTCAATTGTTGGAGGCCGTTGAACTTACTAAAGGAATTGCGGAACGCTATCCGCATGAACTGAGTGGAGGACAGAAGCAGCGGGTGACCATCGCCCGTGCCATAAGCATAGAACCTTCGCTCATCATATTGGATGAACCGACTTCGAGTCTTGATGTCATATCTCAAAGGGCTGTACTAAGATTATTGGATGAACTGCGGCGAAAACTAGAAATGGCTTACTTATTTATTTCCCATGATTTAGCGGCTGTACATGAAATGAGCCAAACCCTCCTCGTGATGAAAGAGGGCACGATTGTGGATAGATTTGAAAAAGAACAACTTTTCTCGCGGGCACGTCACTCCTATACACAAGATTTGATCTCCATGTTTGAGTGATTTTTTTAAGGTGTAAATCGTAATCATTTTGATTAACGAGGAACTAACAAATTGAGGAGGAGGGTATTTTGAACCATCGGTCATATTTGGCAATAGCGCTTCCCCTGACGCTTTCGACAATCACAACACCACTTTTGGGAGCAGTGGATACGGCTGTCGTGGGGCATTTACCTAATCCTGCTTACCTGGGCGGTGTGGCTGTAGGCACGATTATTTTCAACACCATGTATTGGTTATTTGGATTTTTGCGTGTCAGTACGTCAGGATTTGCCGCACAAGCACTTGGAGCAAATGATGAAAAGCAAGGGATGTTCGCTTTTACAAGACCATTTTTACTCGCGATTGCTGTGGGGTTATTCTTCATTCTCCTTCAAGGACCTATTGAAATGGCTTCGTTAGCCTTAATCGGCCCGGGAGCTGACGTGCGACAATACGCTTCTAATTATTTCACCATCAGAATATGGGGTATGCCATTTACTTTGATGAATTACGTCATTTTAGGATGGCTGATGGGGATGTCCAAAATCAAGGTTTCTTTAATGCTGCAAGTATTCATGAACATCATGAACATTGTCCTTGACCTGTTGTTCGTCACAGTATTTGCATGGGGAGTATCGGGAGTGGCCATCGCAACGCTATTATCCGAAGTGACGGCCTGTTTCATCGGGCTATTCTTCATCGTAAGAGCATTGCCAGGTATCCAAATCCCTTCATGGAGAAACCTGTTTGACCCGTTATCCTTTAAAAAAATGATGGCGGTGAACCGCGATTTATTTATCCGGACGCTCTGTCTTTTAATGGTGTTCAATATCTTTACGGCAAAAGGAGCTTCATATGGCACGGAAGTATTGGCGGCAAATGCCGTTCTCATCCAAATCCATTACATCATGGCTTACTTTTTCGATGGATTGGCCAACGCCTCAAGCATTCTTGCAGGAAAGGCAATTGGCTCGAATGATCGGTCTTTATTTAAACGGACCATTAGATTGTCATGGCAGTGGGGAATTCTATCTTCCCTCCTAATTGCAGGCAGTTATTTCGTAGGGAATGGTTGGATTATATCCTTTTTCACGAGCACACCGAGTGTTGTGGACCTAGCTACCATTTACAGCCCATGGTTGCTCTTATTTCCACTTTCAGCAAGCGTGGGCATCGTGTTTTATGGCGTTTTTACAGGGGCAACTCAAGCAGGACCGGTCCGAAATTCCATGGTGTACTCCTTACTTGTCTTTTTACTGGCTTTATATTTGTTGATTCCTGAATTTCAAAACCATGGAGTGTGGCTGGCGTTCATCCTATTTAGTTTAGGACGTTCAGTATTCTTGGTTCTCTATATTCCACAGTTAAGTCGAAAATTATTTCCTAAGAGGAGTGTTGAATTTGAAGACAATAGAATGGGCTAACAAACAAGAAAAAATCATCCATATGTATAAGGATAGTTATCGAATTTTGGTAGAGGAAGAAGATTTATCTCCCCGTAACGAGACCATCAACCGCGTTTTATCCGAGTTGGTTTCCACTTTATCTAAACCGATGAAGCAATCGGAAGCTGACGAAATTCTAGGTGATGAGGGAATCAAGCAGATACGAAAAGACATGCTGCAAAAGCTGTCTTTGGCGGAGTGCTTGATGGAAGAGTACTATGCCCAAACATTTAGGGATAAAGTGCAATCGATACATGACTTTGGTTCTTTCATCTATTGGGATAACTATGTAGAACTAATCAAGACGGAAATGGAAGAATTGAAAAGGATAAAGAGGGATGTGAATTCCTTTGCATTTGTAGGGACAGGCCCTTTACCTTTAAGCCCCTTGTTGCTCAAACAGGAAATGGGGGCTGAAATGACGTGCCTCGACCTGGATTTCCAGGCCCATGAACATGGGCGACGTTTCATTCAAGACCTGGATAGGGATGGAACGTCCGACTACATTTTGAAAGATGGAGCGCTGCATGATTATAAGGGATTGGATCTCGTTTGGATTGCCAGCCTCGTACCGAATAAAGAGGAGATAGTAAGAAGGGTTTTTGAAACGAATCCGGAAGCACTTGTGGCTATCCGCT
This sequence comes from Peribacillus suis, assembly GCF_059384845.1. Classification (NCBI taxonomy): domain Bacteria; kingdom Bacillati; phylum Bacillota; class Bacilli; order Caryophanales; family Bacillaceae; genus Peribacillus; species Peribacillus suis. Next base: position 3,188,898 of record NZ_CM182019.1, on the reverse strand, counting down.
CTGTTGATGGGATTCATCAATTGCTATATGAACCAGTTGATGCAACGAAATTCCAGACGGTTTCATGTGAAGAAGCAGGCAGGACCGTTGCAGATTCCTTCATTATTAATTCAACGGTATTTTATACATATAAGCAGTAACCGGCCGTATTCTAAGGGAAAGTCTGAATAAATATACTGGAATCACCTTTGTGCTTTCATATCAATCTAGAAACCTCCTTGACAATTATAAGTTACTAAAATATAATTACTTACATAAAGTAACTAGATAGGGGGAATGGAAGTTGACTAGGAACGAATTGGGTTTGATTTTTTTACGCATTATTTTAGGACTGATTTTTTTCATTCACGGATATTCAAAGTTTCAAGGTGGAATCGATAATACGGTAGGCTATTTCGAAGGTCTCGGAATACCAGGGTTCATGGCTTATATGGTCGCAAGTATAGAATTAGTTGGTGGCCTTGCGGTGATACTAGGCATGGGCACACGAATTATTTCCATTTTATTTGCGTTCATCATGGTTGGAGCCATCTTCACAGCAAAATTACCTGATGAGTTTTTTGGTTACGAGTTTGATTTGGCGTTGTTGGCTATGTCCCTTTGCCTCGCCTCTGCAAATCGCACTCGTTTCTCACTTGGCTATAGACTTTTTAAAAATAAAGAAGGGGGTGTAACGGTTGAGTAAATTTCATAGAAAACCAGTAACGTTTGTTGGGGAAGTGAGTATCAATGTCCTGAATTTGGCGGATGCCATTGCATTTTATGAAGAAATAATCGGTTTTCGAGTATTGGAAAAGACGAATCGTAAAGCCGTGTTAACGACGGACGGAAAAACGCCTCTATTAACACTGGAGCAGCCGGAAGATGTTATTCCAAAAGAAGGACGGACATCAGGGTTGTATCATTTTGCCCTTTTGCTGCCGACACGTGCGGACTTAGCGGTCTTTTTACGGCATTTGCTTACCACCCAATATCGTTTCGGGGCGGCGGATCATGCTGTGAGCGAAGCACTATACATTACGGATCCGGATGGAAATGGGATTGAAGTGTATTATGACCGTCCATCGTCCGAATGGGAATGGGCGAATGGGGAAGTTAAAATGGTGACAGACCCGTTAGACGGTAATAGTATTCTGGCAGAAAGTGATGCCGCATGGAGTGGTTTGCCCGCCGGAACATTGATGGGGCATATTCATCTGCATGTAGCCAATCTAAAAGACACGGAGAAACTTTATACATCGGGACTTGGATTCAAGGTCGTGACCCGTTACGAAGGGGCACTCTTTACATCAACCGGGGATTATCACCATCATATCGGGTTAAATGTATGGAACGGTGTGGGTGTACCTACTCCTAAGAAAAACAGTGTAGGGCTGAACTGGTTTACTCTTGTTTATGCAGACGAAGAGGCGCGAAATAAAGTGATCGGACAGCTGAAACAAATAGGAGTAGAGGCCATACAAAATGATGAAGGGTATGTCATTACTGATCCATCGGGAAATGAAATCCATTTAGTGATCAATTAGGCCCTCTAGAAGGATACGATCCATTCTTTAGAAAAGGAATTCCACCAATGAAAAGAAAAAAATCACCTTACCTTGAAATCTCAAGATAAGGTGATTTTTCTTTTATGGATTATTTGATTTGGACCTTTGCATCTCCGATTTGGATATACCATTTGCCTTTTGAGAACTTCTCTTTAGATATTTCATAAACCTCAGTATCCGTTACACTAATATCTGGATTTAAGTCGGATAATACCTTAGAATCATCGACTTTAGCTTCTACAGCATATGCGGTGCTGGCCTCGATATCTGAATCAAACTTTGTTCCTTTTTCATCCACTAATTTTATCGAAGGATAACTGAACATACCAACAGGTTCATCCGAGATATTTTTCATTTTATATTGAATGGCGATGAGTGTTCCACCTTCAGATGCCTTCTTACCAAGAAACTCGGGATCGCCGATTGTATCAAACTCTTCTTGTTTAAGTACTGTGATTTCCAGTTTGTTTTGTTTGATTACGTCTCCAACCTTGTACATGTTTTCTTTGTTAGTAGCTTCTTTAGTTGAACTGGAACTAGTTGAAGGAGATTCGTCCCCTCCTACCGAGTTTGCAATGATAATGATAACAATAATAGCTCCGATAAAAGTTAAAAACTTATGTCTTCTGAACCAATTGCGTTGGTCTTTCCCGCAATTAGGACACTTTTTCACGCCTTTTGCGATTTCTTTATTACATGCCTTACATGATGTTAATCCTGCCATTGTTGAATGTTTCCTCCTAAAGTCATGTTGTCAGTTAGCCTTTATCTTATCCTGGATTCCTTTTATAATCTATAGGATATCGAGAATAACCAATCATTACCTGTTTTGAGGGTATAAATAATGGGTAAGGAAAATTCCTTCATGGGAATAAATGCATAGTAAGGTGGATAAAGGTTTTCTAAGATAGTGAATTGTTTGACTTGCAGTGATAGACAATGGGAAGTCTTTTTAAAACTGACGCAGACAGGTAAGATCGTTCGCTCAGAAAAAGAGAACTATGGTACGATTGAAGAATATGAATATATTCGGACATGCACAAAAGTGTAGAGGACCTCAGGAAGGAGCAAGGCATTGAATACCAAATTGAATGTGAACATCATAAAAGATATGTGCGGTACGGTCTCCTTCAAAAGAGGGGACGCTTTTTATCGTGCTAATAAAGTATTATTCGACTCATATGGCCCTAGTGGCTGCGAAGCGACGGTTGCAGGAGTGGAGGATTTTCACGTCACCATTGATGTGGATAAAACCGGGGGCTTCCATACGAAGTGCAGTTGCCCTACACTCGCCTCCTTTTCCAAGGATTGTCAGCATATCGCGGCCGTTTTACTTGCGGTATACCATCATCAGCGCCAAGGGACCGTCCCGACTATTCAGTCCGAGTCGAGCCAGGAGCTGACGGATGGATTGCTGAGCCTTTTCAATCATCAGCCGGTGCGTTCAAGCGGACATCAACTTCACTTTGAAAATAGGGAAGTGCTTGATACGGAATTTATATGTAAACCTGTGATGGTATCTAAAGGGCAGTATATGTTCGGAATTGAAATGAAGATTGGATCGATCGATGTACCAAATATCAGGGATTTCCTGATGAGGATAAAAGAAAGGAGGCGTTCCACCGTCTCCCTATCCTTTCAATATGACCCAAGCCTGCACTGCTTTCAAAAAGAAAATGATGCCGTCATTCAGTCGCTGATCACGGTCATTTCTGATGAAAAGGTCTATCTGGATGCTTCCGGTCAATCAGGCTACACACAGATTCATTCCTTATTGCTTCTTCCGCCCTCTTCTTGGAAAAGTCTGTTTCCACTCCTTATCCAAGCACCTTTGGTGAAACTTCGGCATGACGGGACAATCGTGGACGGACTGCAAGTATCGGAAGACTTACTGCCGCTCCAGTTTGATTTTACCAAAACTGAAAGCAAGGGCTACCAGCTGAATATCAAGGGGTTGGATTCGGTAATCGTGATGAATGCCTATGATGTTGTTTTGGCTGATGGCAAGCTGTTTTCTTTGAAAAAAGAAGACTGCCAACGCCTTATCGAATTGAAATCGATGCTGGAGACTTCCGGGACGAATCGAATTCCGATTGCTTGGGATCAATTGGATGTATTCCTTGAAAAAGTGGTTCCGGGGTTAAAAAAAATAGGAATTGTCCATATTTCGGATTCGATTACCGAGCAGTTTGTGAAAACACCCCTGATTGCCAAGTTATACTTGGATCGTGTAAATAACAAATTGCTTGCCGGGCTCGAATTCCACTATGGCAATATTGTGATGAATCCCTTGGAAAGCCGGGAAAACAAAGCGGTCTCCATGCTCATAAGGGATGTGGAGAAGGAAAAGGTGATTCTAACGTTGATGGAAGAAAGTCAGTTTGCCAAGAATGAGGGCGGCTACTTCTTACATAATGAAGAACTGGAATACGAGTTTTTGTACCACAGTGTGCCAAAACTGCAAAAGCTCGTCCAACTTTATGCGACGACTGCCGTAAGAAGTCGGATTGCCAGAGGGAATCCACCTCCGCAGGTGCGAATAAAAATTAAAAAAGAACGGACCAACTGGCTCGAATTCAAGTTTGAAATGGACGGGATCCCTGACAAGCAGATACGGGAGATCCTAGAAGCACTCGAAGAAAAACGGAAGTATTACCGTCTTCGGAATGGTTCGTTACTTTCATTGGAAACAAGGGAATTCGAAGAAATTAACCGGTTCTTGAATGCCCTTCCGGTTCAACATGAAGATCTGGAAAGCGGCTTGAATGTACCAATCGTGAAGGGACTTCAGCTTCTTGACTCCGCAGATGATGGCACATTCACGATGGAGGAGTCGTTCCGTCAGTTCTTGGAGAACATCCGCAACCCAAGCAATCTGGAGTTCGAGTTGCCGGAGCGTTTGCAGCCGATACTGCGGGACTATCAAAGAAACGGCTATAAGTGGATGAAGAGTCTTGCAGAATACGGATTTGGAGGGGTTTTGGCAGATGATATGGGACTTGGTAAAACGGTGCAAAGCATCGCGTTCATCCTTTCTGAATTATTCGCCATTCGACAAAGGAAGCTTCCGGTCCTCATCGTTTGCCCCTCTTCTTTGACGTATAACTGGCTGAGTGAATTCATGAAATTCGCCCCGGAGATACAAGCTGTTGTCATGGATGGCAGCCAAAAGGAGCGATCCAAGATGCAGAAGGAACTGGGCGAGGTGGATGCCCTAATCACGTCTTATCCGTTATTGCGCAAAGATATTCTCTGGTATGAAAAGCAGGAGTTCCACACGGTGTTTTTCGATGAAGCCCAGGCTTTCAAGAACCCTGTGACACAAACGGCACGCTCCGTGAAGAAAATCAAGGCGGACCACCGTTTCGCTCTCACTGGTACTCCAGTCGAAAACTCTTTGGAGGAACTATGGTCGATTTTTCACGTCGTCTTTCCAGAGCTCTTCATGGGCTTGAAGGAATATAGTCATCTTTCCCGAAAACAGATTGCTCGCAGAATCCGGCCGTTTTTGTTACGCCGGTTGAAGGAAGATGTGCTGGAGGAGCTCCCGGAAAAAATCGAGACGTTGGAATCGGTGGAATTGCTTCCAGACCAAAAGAGACTGTATGCGGCCTACTTAGCGAAACTGCGTGAGGATACGTTGAAGCATTTGGACAAAAACACGCTTCGGAAAAACCGGATTAGGATTCTGGCCGGTTTGACCCGGTTACGGCAAATTTGTTGTCACCCTTCTCTATTTGTGGATGGCTATAAGGGGAGTTCGTCAAAATTCGAACAGCTGATGAAGATTATGGAGGAATCAAGGCTTTCCGGTAGAAGGGTCCTGATTTTCTCTCAATTCACGAAAATGCTTCAGATCATCGGCAAGGATTTGGCCATACAGGGGCAACCCTTTTTCTACCTGGATGGACAGACCCCATCAAAAGAACGGGTTGAAATTTGCAATCGGTTCAACGCGGGTGACCGTGATGTCTTCCTCATTTCCTTGAAAGCAGGCGGCACGGGACTCAATCTGACGGGTGCCGATACCGTGATTTTATATGATCTATGGTGGAACCCAGCCGTCGAGGAACAAGCGGCGGACCGAGCACACCGCATGGGCCAGAAGAATGTGGTCCAGGTCATCAAGCTTGTGGCCCGTGGCACGATTGAAGAAAAAATGAATGAACTGCAGGAGAAAAAAAGGCATCTGATCGAGGAAATCATCGACCCTGAACATCAATCGTCATCTGCCCTAACTGAGGAAGACATCAGGGAAATATTGAAGATATAAAAAAAGCGGCAGCCAAGAAGGGGAAACTTCTGGCTGCCCTTTTTATCTGGACGCCTATTCTATTGAGTAAAAATCAGCCCTTAAATATGCCGTCACTTTTTCCGATTATGATGATAAGAAGGGAAAATATGTAAGCGATACGTTCAAGAAGAAAAAGAAAAAGTGAACAGACAAAAACCCTATCGTTAAATAGGGTCAAATCGATTTCTTCATGCCGCATTCTCTGCATGTACGAATATATACATAATCCTTAACGGAACTTTTGAACTGAGCATTGCCGCAATTATCACAACGACCACTGACTATGTCAGGAAACTCTGCATAATCATAAATGATTGTGGTGTCATATACCTTTTTTTCTTTTGGAGTTTCTTCAGACAAAGTAAATCACCTTCATTATGTTATTTAACACATTTATCATACCAAAAAATGAGGCCAGTAGGAAATCAATCAGGAAATAAACCTAGCCATTATATATTTTTGCCCTGTTAAAAATATCCCCCAAGCCACGAGCCCGAGGGGGATGGCCAGCCCTACATGAATGGATTGCTTTAATGCCGTATAAATCACAACTAGCATGGCCACTGTAGCGGGAAAACCTGCCAGAACGCCCAGTGTGAATGTATGGATATTCTGAGTGGGCTCTCCCTGAACCGTTAGCCAAATTATACTGAGGATACTGATTAATGGCAGAGCAGCCACAATCCCGCCATATAAAGGGAATCGTCGGGCCATTTCCGTTACAAGTCCAATGATGACCGCGGAACTGGCTATTTTAATGAACAAATACATTAAGTAGATACCTCACTTAATAACCGGAATGCTTCTCTTATTTGTTCCCTTTCAGAAACGGATAACTTGCTAAGCGCCTGTTGTAGTTTTTCTTCATCCAATTCCGTGTTCTTTTTTAAAATGGTTGCACCGCCATCCGTTAAATGTAAATACACCTTACGCTGATCATCTTCCGGCCGCTCCTTAAGCACCCATCCGTTTTGTACCAATTTTTTGACATGCTCAGAAGCCGTATTGTGGGAAATCGATAATTGTTCGGCAATATCCCGGATCATAACATCTTTCTTTTTTTGAATCGTTTGCAAGACTCGTACGCTTTGATGGGAAATAGCTTCTTGTTGTTGCGGATGTAAATGAAAATAGATATCCGTGAAGTAGTCATTGATTTTCTGTATCATGATTACCCCTCCTTTTTAAATCGCCTGAAACGAATATATCGTATTATACGATATAAGGTCAACGAAAAAATGCCCATTTTTACCAACTATCCGCATTCGCCCTGAACCTTTCTAACATCCATTACTTAGAATATCAAAGGAACTAGTATAGATGACCATCTAGAAAAGGGGTATACCCATGACACTTGAGTATAAAGTGAGGAAAAATGTTCTACACCTTACGGATAAGGAAAAAAAGAAATACATCACTGCCGTTTTAGCCTTAAAGGAAAAAGGGATCTATGATCGATATGTCGCCTGGCATTTGGCAGGAGGGGCGTTTCAAACTCCGCCGGGAGGAGATCCAACCACTGAAAGCCCTGCACACAATCATGCTAATCCAAGCGCAAGGAGTGTCGCGGAGAATTTACATGGAAATCATAGAGACCATAGAAGTGCCGCACATATGGGGCCAGCATTCTTGCCATGGCATCGCGATTTCCTTTGGCGCTTTGAACGTGATCTCCAAAAGATTGACCCAAGTGTGACCATTCCATATTGGGATTGGGCGGCTGATTCGGAACTGGAAGATCCGTCTTCATCCCCAGTTTGGGACGATGATTTTATGGGGGGGAATGGAAACAGGAGAAATGACTTTCTTGTCACAGAGGGACCTTTTGCAGCGGGACAGTGGGAAGTCATCGACGAACAGGGGAATCCTGCAGGGGGATTAAGGCGAAACTTTGCTGCAAGTGAACCGGTAGCGACCTTACCGACGAAAGCAGATGTGAAGGAAGTGCTGAAGGTCACTCCCTATGACTCGCCTCCTTGGAATACGACGAGCACCCCGAGTTTTCGCAATCAACTTGAAGGGTTCATAGATGGACCTCAACTTCATAATCGTGTCCATGGTTGGGTTGGGGGCCATATGGGCTCTGTCCCTACCTCACCGAATGATCCTGTTTTCTTTTTGCATCATGCAAATGTAGACCGGATATGGGTAATGTGGAAAATCCTTAACCGGCAGGAAAGATATTTGCCAAGAAAAGGGGGACCATTCGGCCACAATTTACATGATCCCATGTTTCCATGGGACACGACGCCTAAAGATATGATCAACCATCGGAAGCTTGGGTATATTTATGATATGGAGAGAAAGGCTGTCAAAGGAGAGCATTGATACGAAAAGCGGTAACAAAAAAAACGCGGTGAATACAATCACTGCGTTTTTATAGTGATCAAGCGCTCTCGGAAGAAGGATCCACTCTCTTTTCTCTCGTGTGTGAAACGTAGCTATGCAGGATCATTCCAAGAATCACGATGAAGATTCCTAACCAGGAAAGGGCGGAAGGAATCGGGAGCGATAAAAATACCAGTTCACCAGCTAAGGCTAATAGGACCTCCATTGATTGTGTCGCTTCAACGGAAGCTAGTTTCTGCATGTTCCCGCGCACCATATCGGTGGCCTTGAAAAACAGGACCGTTGCAATCACACCTGAAAAGAGGGCAACCAAAAGTGATTGGAAACTCTGCATCATCGTTGGCGCCCCAACGGTGAAAAAACCATACAACGAAAGTAAAAACCAAAACGGGAGGCTTGCCAATGTCATGCCCAACACCCGTTGGTAGGCATCCAAACGTCCTCGAGAAACGTCCATCATTTTACGATTTCCAAGTGGGTAAGCAAAGGAAGCAAGAAGGACCGGAACGACACCCAACAAGAGATTGCTGAATGTAATATGCTTGGTGTGCTCCACCTGCATCAATATAATTCCAAACAGGATGATCAAGGACATGCTAAGCCCTTTCAAGGAGATTTTGCCTTTTTGCCTTAGAAGCCCATCCTTTGTTTCAACCATTTCAAAAAATAGCGGGGCGAGTAAAGCACCGGATATGATCGTGACTTGCCAGGTCCCGGCGATTAACCAGCCAGGTGAGTATGCCGAAGCATAGCATAATGGTGCATAAAATAACCCGAACCCAACGAAACTCCAAAGTAGCCAAGTTCCGGGTTGTTCTTTCATCACAAGGAGAAGAGGGCGAAGGTTTTTCCTGCTCAGAACGATACATAGCAGAAAAGGAACCATAAAGATATATCTTAAGGAAGCGCTCCAAATCCAACTGCCACCAGCCAATTCCATCGACTGATTGAGAACGAAGGTAAACGCAAAGAAGAGAGCGGAACAAACCCCTATTAAAATCGGTCGCAATCGACTCACCTCTATCTGTTTTTTTGCCACCAACCACATAATTTCGGATGCATGATTCAAAGGGGTCCATAAAAATTTATATCCAGTTCGGATGAATTATCGGAATATTGAAATACAACTCTTTGTTAAATTGTCTACCAGTTACCAAATAAAATCAACAACGTTTTCACTAAAATCATGAATCTACTTATTTTCGACAAAATACGACAATATGTAATTGTTGGTATATTTTCAGGGAATTTCAATAAAAATATATTAATATATAAGAAAAGATAAAAAATAGCCTCTTAAAATCTGTAAAAGTGCCATTATATCAGTATTTATTTCGTATTTTTCGAATCTTCTAATAGAAGGTAGATAATATATTAAGATACGGTAATTGACGAAATTGGGAAGGGGTGGTATCTTTAATAAGAGAAAAGAATGTCGAATTTTGACGAATATAATAATGCATAATAAATAGTGAGGTAATGACAAATGAAATCTACAGGTATTGTACGTAAAGTTGACGAATTAGGCCGGGTGGTAATTCCAATCGAATTACGCCGTACATTAGGAATTAAAGAGAAGGACGCTTTGGAAATCTATGTAGAACAAGAGCGTATCATTCTTCAAAAATATAAACCGAACATGACTTGTCAAGTAACGGGTGAAACATCTGATGACAATATGAAACTTGCTGGTGGTAAGTTAATCCTTAGCCAAGAAGGCGCTGAACTTCTAATTAAAGAAATTCAAGCTAGCCTTGAAACAGCAAAATAATAGTTTTCAAGTAAAAAAAGTGCAACGGGAAGAAATTACCCGTTGCGCTTTTTTTCTTCTATTAATCTCCTATCATTCTTACTCGAACATAAAAAATGATGTTACCCATAAGAAGAATTCACATTGATAGTTTGCCCGACTTTCGGATTAATCATTTGGATTGATTATGGCTAATATCTGGTGATCTTCCCAGCGCCCCTGTATTTTTACACTTTGTTTTGCGATTCCTTCTTTGTGAAAACCGACCTTTTCCAAAACGCGTATGGAACCTATGTTATGTGGCATAACCCCAGCCTCAATCCTATGTAAACCAATCGTTTCAAAAGCATAATCCACCACCATTTTGGCAGCTTCTGTAGTGTAACCATTCCCATTGTTTTTTTGGTCTAAGTAATAACCCATGGTGGCACTTTGAAGGGGCCCGCGAATAATATGAAACAGGCTGATCGTTCCTATTAACCTATGATTAGTATTCAGGAATATTCCAAACTCGTAACTACTATTTCCTTTTGACTTATGTCCCGAAGTTATGATTTCCTTTTGTTTTTCTAAAGAATAGTAGTTAGCTGGTTGGTCTGTCGAAAATGGTTCAAAGAACGGCCTATTTTCCACTAGCAATTGTAGTAAATTTTCAGCATCTGATAGTATAAGTTGTCTTACATATATATTTTTACTGGATAACACGATTGACCCCCTTCAGTTAATGGAATATATTTCATTATACACTATCGCTCGGTATACCATAGCAAAGACAAAGATAACCACGGCACGTATCACAGAGGCAATATTTCGACCATGCTACGCCAGTTGGGCCACTTATCCACCATGAACGACTACTCCTTTTTTGGAATCAGGAACTTGCGGAACTAATATAATTAGGGATGAAGGAAGAAAAGTACTTCCTGGAAGTAAGATGGAGATAGCTGCTTCAACAATCCGAAAAAAGGAGCGTGTTATAGTGGCAAAGAAACGTTTTGAGGACATTTATACAGAAGGAAAAATGGCTGTTACTAAAATAATTCGTGATAATGAAACAGGAGTCCTATATATGTTTCATTATGGCGGTCCTACTTCTGGGTTAACGGTTATGGTTGATAAAGATGGAAAACCTTTAGTAGATAAAGACTTTATAGCTGAGTCTGGGACTTCAGTTGAGTAATGGGTCGGCCACTTCCATATGGAGGTGGCTTTTTTCACACTATGTCACAAAGAAATATTTAACAGGTGGCTAGATCCATTTATAACGAACACTAAGAAAATAAAATGTACGGGCATTGGAAACTCACTTTCTAAGAATGTAGAAGAGACTTTAGGTAATCCACATGTTCCCGGTCTTTATCAAGAATTCTATGGACTAGATTTAGACTTTCTTCATCTAATTTATCCCTTACTAGGTCCTCACTCATTCTTATTCCATATAGGTTTTCCCCTTTAATGGCATGTTTAATAATCTCTTCCTCTGAATTGTAATTTTCCACTACATTTACAATGCCTGCCTCGATCTTTCCAATGATCCCCTCACTCGTTACAGGTGTACCACCGAGATGCTGAATTCTCTCTGAAATGAGGGTCGCATGATTTTTTTGGTCTTTCTGAATCGAAATGAACGAGTCTTTTAAAGAGGAATGTTGCAGTTTTTCTATAAAGCGTTTATAGGCGTGAATGCCCATGTATGTTCCCTGTAAGAATTTATTTAGTATCTTAATCGTTTGTTCTTGATCCAATCGTATCACTCCCTATAGATAATGATCTTAGTATGCGCTGTACAAATGAAAATTATCTGCATACTAAAAGGGGCCTGAAATTGGCCCCTTTTAGTAGGTCATTCGAAATGTTAGATGGAATAATGATAAAAAAAGTTCGATTCCTTTACGAATCCAAATCTCTCATAAAGCCTTTGCGCAGTAACATTCTCCTTACCGGTCTCAAGGGATACCCCATTTGCTCCCGATTCTTTTGCAAAATCGACGGCGGCTTGTAACAACTTCTCACCAACTCCTCTTTTGCGGGCACTTTCCTTAACGAATAAATCGTTCAAGATCCATGACCGTTTCATGCTTATCGATGAAAAGGAAGGGTATAATTGAACAAAACCCAATGAATCGTCATCGTCCCTCGCGATGAAGACGACCGATTCCTCGTTCTCTAGTCTGTCTCTTAAAAAGTCCTGGGCCCCTTCAAGATTAGAGGGTTGCTCATAGAAAACCCTGTATAAATCAAATAACTCGCTAAGTGAATCAAGCTCCGCCATTGTGGCTTTTCTAATGATCATGCATGAAACCTCCAAATATATTCTGAATAATCCAATAATATCATGTATGAATGCCTATTGTTCATTTTATTAGTAGTCGGATGAATTCAATTATCCAAAAAAGTGCTCTATGAAAAAACTAAGTTTTCTTTTATGAAGTCTCGGAATTTTGGATTGGTTAGGATTTGAAGTTGGAAATCATTTAAACTTCGGGTGAGTTTTGCTTGGTTCATGGAGGATAGATTATTCGAAAAAAGTGCGAGCTCTGTCCTATTTCCGTCTCTATCTGTTGCGTACATGGCCACCGTAAGAACGAAAGCGGTAGATCCTCCCTTTTGACCAGCATGCAAAAGCCATTTGCGATTACTGGGATTCTTCATCAATTGCTCCATAATGGGATCAAGGTGTTTATGAACTTTTTGCTCAAGATCCATCTTGTTGTTTAATATCTTCATGATCGATACATAGTCTTTTGTAGTGGACCGCGACAACCGATCAGACCAGAGTTTTTGAAAATCAAGAGACAGTAGTTTCATTGCTTCTTTCTTTTCTTGTTCGGTAGGCGGTGTGCTTTGCCATCGCTCATTAATGGCAAGCGCCCAACTTCGATACTCTGCCGTTTCCATCTTTTCCATCGCATGCAGTGTCTCTTTTCTAGTGAAATTCTTTTCTTTCATGAGTGTGCTGGGTATGAAAAGGGAAGCGCTAATCGGATACAGGGGTTCGTGGTTCAGGATTCCCAAGCTTTTTGGAACGGAATTGATGCTATCCAACCCCAGCAGGTTCATTAAATAATCGGTATTCGCATTGGAACTGTAGGCAATCATTCCATTCACGACCTCGCATAAAGGAACGTTCCCGCTCGTTCCTACCTGTGAAAGCCAGGCTTCATGTGCACCGCCATCTGTTTTGGGTATGTAAAATTTCTCGAGGTCCGCTATTTGCACTTTTTGATCAGGATCCATTAATCCTTCCGCAGCCTGTTGAGCGTATTCAATGGCCATGATGATTTTAACGGTGCTTGCTAATGGAAGCTGCACGGTTGAATTCACCTCGGCAATCTTCTCATCATTATGATGGATGAATAAAGAAATATCTTTGCTCTCAGCATAGTTTTTAATGAAATGAACAATATGATCAGGGTTTGCCTCATATCTAGCCTTCATAAACTTCCAGAAGCCAATTCCTGCAACCAGGCTGGGAAGTAGTAATTCTCCCCGATTAAATAGAATGTTCTTCTTCAAAGAATCACGTCCTCACCAGAATTACCTTTTTCTGTATATACGGGTAATGGAAGGGAAGGTTTCACATTTTTGAATTCAATTTTCTCTCTATCTTTTTAGCAAGTAAAAGATGATAGAATGATTTTCATTTTAATTCCGTCTTTCTTTGGAATCAAGACTATATAACTATGTATATGAGGTATATTTGTCGTTGACAATATCATTATAGGTATATAGTATTGTTATGTGGAAAAAATAGGTGCATGGATTATTCAAGCATGTTCCTACATGGCCATTTACATATTAACCGAAGAAATCTTCATGGATAATCGAGCCAACACGTAATCAAAAAGGGGAAATCATAATGGGGAATTCATCATCTGTTAAAAGGGAAAAAAAGCACAGAAGAATCTCGGTTCGGGTAAAGTGGATGATTTTTATTTGTCTATCCATTTTTCTGGCGATTGGTGTTTCTGTTTCAATAATGGCCTTCCAAGTTTCTGAAGTGTTCAAGGAAGATAGTGTTGCCATAAATCAAAGCGCAGCCCAAAATGCTGTGTCACAGATTAGCGCAGATTTGGAAGTCTATGAAGATTCAATCGATCAATTATCACAATTGGTATCGATCCATCTAAAGGATGGGGATTCACTGAAAGAGATTCAGAGAACCATTGAATCTTTTCAACTGAACAATGAACACTTGCTATCGGCTTATTATATGGACGGTACGGACGGATCATTATACGCATCTCCTAAAATGGAATTTAAGGGAGATGCTCGAGAAACCGTAACGTATACGCAGCTATCGGAAAACCCGAAAACAAAATGGATGGATGTGTACCAAGATATCGTGAATGGCAGTATCATGACTTCAGTGGTCACGCCCGTTTTGGAAAACGGAAAAATGGTAGGGGCGTTAGGCTATGATATTGACTTATCGACCATCGGGAAGATGCGTACGGATATCGAGAGGCATTCTGACGGTAACCTTGTGATCCTAGATTCGCAAGGCATCATCGTAAGTTCGTTCATGAAAGGACTGGACGGCAAGAATATGAATCCAGCTCAAAGCGGGAAGGTCGAAGGAGTGGGGGACATCGTAACGGATGCTAGTCAATTCAATTCCGAGTTCAAGTGGGTTTCTGATATGTATGGTGGATCGAAGCGAACAGCTCAGACTCTAGATTGGAAAGACCAACAGTATACAGGTGAAGCGAATTCGGTTCCTGACGTGAACTGGAAGGTGGTGGCCTTGACATCCGATGAAGTGTTGCAAGCTAAGTTGCAGGATATTAATCGTACTGTATTCATCTCATTGATCTTTGGTATATTGATAGGTATCGGATGTGCCCTTTATTTATCAGGAAAGTTGAAAAAGCTGATATCGGATCTTCGACATGTCATGAAGAAGACAGCGAGCGGAGATTTAGTAACTGAATTTCATCATGACTCGAATGATGAGATGGGCGACTTATCCAGGAGTTATAACATCATGTTAAGTAAATTAAGAGAATTGATTAACGATGTGAAAGGGAATGCGAATGCTGTAACGGAAGCCACTGCAGGATTGAGCCAGATTGCGATGGAAAATAGTGCATCCATTACCGAGGTTTCGCGTGCCGTGGAAGAAATTGCGGCAGGGGCAGCCAGTCAATCCGAATCGGTAGAAGAAGGAGCCCATACCATCCAGTTGCTCAGTGATGAAATCGATGGACTTTCCAAGTTATCGGATAGGACACAAAACGTTTTGGAGACGGCTTCGGAAAAAATCGAATCAGGGAAGGAACAAGTCAACGATTTGGAAACGTCTTATCAAAAATTGGAGACAGCCTTTTCAGCCGTGACAAGCATGAGCTTGAGGCTTGTGGAAAAATCAAAAACCATTTCGAAAGTGACGAGTACGATTTCCCAGATTTCAGAGCAAACCAACTTATTATCCTTGAATGCATCCATAGAAGCTGCAAGAGCGGGCGAATCCGGAAAAGGATTTGCGGTCGTGGCGAATGAGGTTCGTAGCTTGGCCGAGGAATCGAAAGAAGCATCCAAAAACATCCAGGACATCATCCTTAGCATTCTTTCAGACACGGAAATGCTACTGAAGACGACCAATGAAACGAATCAAATTAGTGCGAACCAAAAAAGTGCAGTCATGACGGTAAGCAAGGCCATGAAGGAACTTGAGGATTCAGTTCGTAAAATATCCCATTCGGTTGTTGAAGAAACCCAGTCCATTTCATCGATTAATCAACAAAAAGAAACGGTCGTGAAAATGATTGAGGAAATAACAGCGGTCTCACAGCAAACATCTGCCTCTTCCGAAGAAATTGCCTCATCCATGGAGGAACAATCCGCTTCATCCAATGAACTGGCAAAATATACAGAGCATGTCACGGACTTAATTGATGCCCTAGAGCATACATTGAGAGGATTTCATATAAAGCAATAAGCAAAAAAGGGAAACCATCCATCTGGTTTCCCTTTTTGTTCATTACTGTAGTGGTGAGACTAACGGATTTGGATGATTGATCACAAAACCATTGTCATGAAAATCAATTTCTGTATGATCCGTGTAACGGGCATCAGAAGGATTCATTAAAATCTTTATACCATCTACGACATATACCTTTTCTAGTTCGGTTTTATATAGTGCTAGGTTCAAGGAATAATTCATCTGGTTACAGCAGGAACTGGTTACCCCATACCGTAAATATGTTTCCTCTTCCATATTCCGTTGCATCTCTTTAATGACTTCCTGGGCCTTTTTAGTGATGGTCATCATGTTGTTCACTCCCGATATTTAGACACTGCTCATAAGTTAAGAGCAACCATACATCCACTCTATCATGTTCGTGGCGGAAGTAATAATATTTTCTCTTGGATGACAATAATTCACAAATTTCTTCTAGATTCGCCCTCTTTCAGAACCATTCTTACTGTTTTGAGGATATGTCCATCGAAGTCATCATCAAATTGAGAAACAACGTCAAATCCTTTTGCACGGTAAAAGGCAGTCCCCGATTCATTTTCTTCTTCAACGTTTATGAAAAGCTCTTTCCACCCTTTGGAGTGATCGATCCCTGTTTGCAATAAAGCTGTACCCATGCTTTTTCCTTGATGCTCCGGAAGTAAGTAAATCGCCACGAGTTCGACTTCCCCACCTTTCTTTACAGGAGAAAAGTCGGCAAATCCCACAATTCTTTCAGCCACTTCGACCACGTAAACAAAAGAGTGTTCCACCCGCTTTTTCATCATCTCGTCACTATAGGCCACATCTAAAAAACGTTCTTGGATTGTAAGGGGGATAATCCCTTCGTACGTACTATGCCAACTTGTCTTCGCGACATGCTGGACTTGTGGGATGTCGCCGACTTGCATGCTGCGGATGGTGAATTCCATGTCAATCAGCCTTTCTTGTTTTTTTCTGAAAATTATAACAGATTCTCCTTTTTAAACAAGGAAATTCGACAAATGGTGGGCATGAGCCATGGTAGCTGTTCGTTAGGCCCTTTTCCATAGGAGACATGTTCACTAAAATGGCAAAGGCACAATTTAGTGGACGTGGTCACTTATCCCGCTCCTTATACCTAATGGCGAATATATATATAAGAATCGGACAAGTAGGGTCCCATGGCACAAGGCCCAAAAGGGGAGAACATCATGCATTTTGAAATCGGGGTGACCATTTTTGTCTTCGTCATGACAATGGTTGTCATACTATGGAGACCACGAGGGCTAAACGAAGCTTGGCCAGCTTCATTTGGCGCGGCGATCATATTGCTTACGGGCATAGTATCGCGTGGGGATGTAATGGATATCATCGGTAAAATCGGGGGTGCCTCCATCACCATCATGGCAACGCTTGTCATGGCAGTCATATTGGAGAGTTTCGGATTCTTTCATTGGGCGGCTGCGAGACTTGTAACCCTTGCAAAAGGCTCCGGATATCGTTTGTATTGGTACATTCAGTTAGTATGCTTTTTAATGACGCTTTTGTTCAATAATGATGGGAGCATCATGATCACGACACCCATTCTCATCTTACTTTTAAAAAACCTTCGAATGAAGAAACATGAAACCATCTCCTATCTCCTGAGTGGGGCCTTGATAGCCACTGCATCCAGCGCACCTATTGGAGTTAGTAACATCGTCAACTTGATTGCCTTGAAAATTGTCGATATGACACTTTATATGCATACAGCCATGATGTTTGTACCTGCAACATTGGGGCTGTTATTCATGTCATGGTTGATGTTCATGGTCGTAAAGAAGGATTTGCCTAAAAAACTGCCCTCCCAAGCCCATGACATCGAGGAACGATTTTTCACGAAGAATTTTCATCCGTTAAAAGGGAATGCGACGGTGGAAACAAAAAGACAACGTACAAAATTCATGGTCAAGATACTGATTTATGTCTCCATTGTCCGCTGTTTATTATTCGTGGCTTCTTATCTATCGATTCCTATAGAGTGGGTCGCAGTAATGGGGTCATTATCATTGCTGATTTGGAGATGGTATCATCTACGGACGAGTCCCGTGGATATCTTGAAGAAGACACCATGGCATATTCTTATCTTTGCGTTCTCTATGTATATCATCATCTTCGGTCTTCAGAATGCTGGGCTTACGGCCTTCCTTGTTCAAATCTGTGAACCGATTGTCAACAAAGGATTACTGAGTGCGAGTTTGGTGATGGGAGGGCTTGTTTCGATCTTATCGAACATCTTCAATAATCATCCAGCCCTCATGATCGGGACCATTACCTTGACGGAAATGGGGCTAGACCCCATCACGTTAAAAACCATTTACCTAGCCAATATAATCGGAAGTGATATGGGCTCCTTGCTATTGCCCATCGGTACGCTTGCCTCTTTGATCTGGATGCATATCTTGAAACAAAATAAAGTGAAAATCACGTGGAAAGAGTATGTGAACGTCACCATACGAGTCATCCCATTGGCTACTGTGGTGGCATTGCTTTTACTATTTTTTTGGGTTCATTTGATTTTTTATTAATGATACCCCCAGGAGGAGAGACAAATGGGTGATGCTTCACCGTTACTTGGTAAACAAATTGAACTTCAGCTCATTGGTCATAATCGGTTTACAGGCATTCTTACAGACCTTAGTTCAGATATGCTCGTGTTATTTACTGAGCAGCGGTTTTTCTACTTTCCAATGGTGCATGTCCGTCGCATCAACCTGAGTACAGAAAGCCAGGTGAACTCCGACCTATCATCCCCTATGGGTTTTTATATAGCCGAAGAAAAAACGGACATGTCCTATCGTAAAGCGTTGATGTATGCGAAAGGCATCTTTTCCGAAATCTATGTAACAGGGAAAATATCTCTACATGGTTCTATCATCCATGTTTTCAACGATTACTTTACTTTCTACTCTCCGTTATATAAGCTCATGTATATTTCCCTCCATCATCTTAAATGGCTAACCCCCTATACGCAAGGGGAAACGCCATACTCGCTCACTCATGAACAATTCCCGATAAATCCAACCTCATTACCGTTCCATCGATCCTTGGGAGAACAGCTGAAAACGATCGAAGGAAAGCTCGTTGTTTTTGATGGAGGGGAGGACCCTATGAAAATGGGGGTACTCAAGAACGCGGAAGATAGCTTGGTTGAATTGGCTACGGCCAAAGGAGAACGTATATATGTAAATCTCTCGCAAATTCAAACGGTGCACGTGTCATGAAAAGGAGAAGCCCATTTTTAGTGGCTTCTCTTTTTCTCGTTTAAACAGGCATAGCCTACCAGCGCTTGGGAAGTAACGTAGTCTAGTTTTTATAGGAAAATAGACCGGGAATCAAATAGGATTTTAAGGAGTTTTTTTGTGTTTGGAAACTTTTATACCAAAAAAACTTTGGATAACATGAGGTTCTTAAGTATTGGGTGTTTGTACCTAAACTACTGATATAGAAGGTATATGAGTATAATGAACTGTTTTTTATGTTTCATTTTTATTAAATATGCTAGGAAATATATTAACATTTGTCATTTTTAGGCTAAAGGTTACATATACATTACCGATATTATGGAAGATAGTGAGTATAAGTGCTTATATTTAAGTAACGAAGTGAGGGTAAAATAAAAGTCCGGTTTTATACTTTGAACTTTAAGTGATAGTGTAGGGTATGTTTCCGGTCATAAAGGAAGGGTTAAAAAATGAGCAATAAATTATTAATCAATACGATGCTTTTATTACTTGTCATGGTTGGTTTAACAGTTTCCTCTAGTTTAAAAGTAGAAGCAGCAGATCGTATCCATACAGTGTCCTCTGGAGAATCAGTAGAATCAATAGCTTCGATTTATGATATAACGGCTGACCAAGTAATGAAAACCAATGGTTTACCGGATAGTAAGGTTTATGCAGGGCAAAGGCTTAAAATCGTACAAACTGCTTACACTCCCTCAAAATATCAGTGGGTGGAGAGAGGGAAGCGGATTGCCAACTATGCAAAATCATATGTTGGATTTAAAAAAACGCCAGGAGAAGAAACACCTTCAAAAGGATTTGATGCGAGTGGTCTTATTTATTGGACGCTTTCCGAACAGAAAGTTTCCACTGACCGTTTGACAACAGAAGGATTTTTTAGACTTGGAATGGAAACGGCTACTCCTAAAGCGGGGGATATCATCTTTTTCCTTGAAAAAGATACATCAAAAGTCGCGACTGTAGGAGTCTATCTGGGAAAAGACCAATTTGTCCATTCCGGTTATGGTGCAGAAACGGTTCAAGTAAGGATGAGTACCGAAAAATATTTTGCGAAATACCAAGTTGTGTATAAAACATTTACACCTAAAGGGGAACATATTGTACAACCGGGAGAAACGCTAAAAAGCATTTCTGAGATTTACAGCATTTCCATGAACACCATCAAAAAACGTAATGCTTTACCGACCACTGAGGTAATGGAGGGGCAATATCTCCAGGTATATAGCGATCTTTTATTTCCATTTTATGATGGGCAAGATAAATCCTATGATAAAGCATATGACGTGATAAGATATGCTTATACTTTACGTGGATTCCCTTATGTGTTCAGCTCGGATAATCCGATAGCTGGAATGGATTGCAGTGGTTTTGTTTATTGGGTCATGAAGGAACAAGGTCTATCTGTAAAACGAGGTTCAGCTGCAAATTATTATTCTTTGCTAACTCCAATAACAGAGCCTAAAGCAGGGGATCTGGTGTTTTTTAGTGACACAAGTGATAGACCGGGAATTACTCACGTAGGAATTTACTTAGGGGAAGGTCGTTTTATCCATACGACTCAGAAAGCGGGAGTTCATATTTCAGAACTGAGTTCAACTTATTTTTCCCCAAGGTTTGAAGGCTATGGACAAGTCAATTCATCGGCCGATATTTTTTAATAAGACTTCTAGCATGATTTAATAAAATAATTGGAGAATGCGTCCTGTACTTTAAAGAATGAAGCATCAAATTGCCCTATGAATCATATAAATTATATGATCTCCCCCATACCAGACAGCAAGGAGCTTACTATTCTGTCTAGTTTGGAGGGGATTTTTCTATTTGTAAGGAGATGGATGAAAGAGAAGCCTATATAGGCATAGCAATTTAGTTTGGAGCTTAGTGAATCACCGGGATTCCTTTGGTGAATACGTTTTTACTTTTGCTTATAGTCAATCGTGGCTTTTTCTATGGCACTGACGAATTGATACAAAAGCTGAGTATGATTATGCCTGTTTTTTCTGGTGAAGTCATCATCTCTGAAAAAACGTTTTCGGAGTTTTGTCGATAACTCCAATTGAACTCCTTCATATGTTTGGCACCGGTTTACAATGTTGGAACTACTCATTCCTAGAAGATGCATTGGAGCATCAGCTGTTTGAAATCCAGCGTTTCTGAGGGCTATTTCAATCAACTTTTTGAACGTATCATTCTTGCCGCCGAGATAGACCAACTCTTCATGCAAATCAGAATAACCATGGATAGATAGAATTGTTTTTGCATCATTTGCTACTATCATAGCGGTTGGTTCATCAAAAGCTGTGGAGGTAATATGAAGTTTACCGTTATCCCTTAGTTTCAGACCCTCAAATAGATACGTGCTTGCATTCAGTCTTTCTCCAAGAGCAAATGCAATTTCACTTGTTCCCGGTTCTATATTGCCTCCATGGATGGCCATAACGGCTATTTCCGGATTACGGTGTAAAACGGTAATGCAATAATCAGAGTTCTCTTTTTCATATTGCTTTAATTCTGCAAAACTTGAGTAGCCATTTTCCTGCATGATTATTCCCCCCAAATCTATTGGCATTCTTATATTCTATACTGTTGAGGATGAAATAGAAAAGGAGCGGTGTGACTATCACTTAATAACTATGGCGGTGTCCGTGATCATGGATTACATAATCGTAGGAGAGAAGGGGGGAGGATACGTTTAAACTTGATAGGAACCAAGTGTAGCTAATGGATCTATCCGTATCAAGTGTATAACCGGAACGTTAGCTAAAAAAACAAGACCAAACCTAGTAGGCTTGGCCTTGTTGAAAAATCACTCTTGAAAATTTGTATATTGTTCTATTTTCTCCTGTTCATCCGGAGTCAGTGTTTCAGACCGTTTGAATGTATTCATCGTGATAAGCAGGACTGCTATTAGAATGACAGGAATAATCCAGCCCATTACTTTTTTTAATATATTCATTTTTACGTCCCCTTATAAATCCATAAAAGTTTTTTATTTACGAGAAGCAGGAAATGTTACTGCTGTGCTTGCCAGTTACCCTTCCTTCGAGGGTCTCCTGCTCCTGATAATCGGTAGTCCTTCTCGTTTCTAACAAGGACTTGTACTCCTCCATAAAATAGGGGGTAAGATTTTTGAATGACGTTAAATCGTTTCTTTTCTAATGCAGAAATGGTCTCTTTGGATAGTCTTGATTCCGTATAGATAGTATTTCCATCAAAGACGAACCGATAGCGGTCTACAATATTCTGGAACGTATCTTCATCCCGTGAATATGCGAATAGAACCTGTGTAAGTACTTGAGGAATTCTATTTCCGCCAGGAGAACCGATTCCAATAGTCTCTTCCCCTTGTTTTTTAAGAACAGTAGGTGCTGTGAAGGATCTTGAACGTTTGTTAGCCTTTAGAGAATTCAAGCCGGAACGGAAGCTTTTTAATTGATCATTAAGAAAAAATCCATTCGTATAGGCACCCGTACCGAAAAAGTTACTGAGTGTATTTGTTGCAGAAACAGTAGTTCCGTATTTATCCATAATTACAAAGTGCGTGGTACTCTCGTGTTCTTCAGAATCCTTGGTCTCGATGTTTGTCCAGTCATTTCCTAAAATCTCGTCCTTCAAGTTTTTCAGATGAAGGGGAGATAGTAATTGTTCGGCTTTGTTGGCACTGATGCCATCACCAATATATTTAATGCGATCCTGGTAGGAAGCGTTTGTAATCGCACCTAATAATTCCATATAATCGGATTTACTTGAAGCATCGTCTAGGTTGGTTTCTTCAGCAAGCTTCAACATTTCCAGGACAGTAGTCCCGGAAAAGGGAGGTGGAGCCGTTAACACATCATACCCCGCAAATGTCCCCTGGACCGGCTCACGTTCCTTTACTTCATAACTCTTTAAATCCTTTAACTCAATGTCCGTTCTGCTTTTGATATCTCGTGCAATCTTGCCTTTATAAAAACCATCTGTCCCTTTTTTTTGAATCAATTTCAATGTTTCAGCAAGCTCTTTCTGTACGAGCTTTTCCCCAGGTTTAATGGGTTCTCCTCCAGGATAGAACAATAGAGTTTCTTTAGAAGAAACTCTTGCCTGGGCTGCAGATAAACGGGATGTCAACATCTCATCAACTATAAATCCTTCTTCAGCGAGCTTAATGGCTGGCTGAAGAAGATCTTCCATGGGTATACTTCCATACTTATCGTGGACAGCTTTCATTCCCGCGACTAAGCCTGGGGTCCCCGTATGATGGTGTAAATTTGCGTCTTTTGGAGATGTTTCACGATAATCTATAAAGTTAGGTTCTCCTGATTCAGGTACAATCAGCATGCCGCCTCCGCCACCAATGCCGGATCCATAAAATTCCGTTACACCTAAGACATAAGAAACGGCAATCGCTGCATCGGCAGCGGTTCCGTCATTATCTAGAATCTGCATTCCTACTTCTATGGCCATTGGGTTGGAAGAACTGACTCCATAAGATTTATTGCTTAATGATTTACTAGGATAATTGGTATCATTCGTGTCAGAAAGAGGGTCAGTTTTGGAACATCCTGCTATAAAAATGAGCAAACAGAGGGAAAGGAGTACTTTCCGTGTAAAAGGATTAACCACTGATTGATCGCCTCTTTTCGGTGTGAGCTTCTAAGATGTGTGTCTTCTAAGTATAGTACTAGTTAGTAAGACTCTTATTCACGTAATATCTAGTTGTATGGTAGTGTTTACTGTTCAATTGTTTCTTCGGTTGCATGATCTTCTTTTGCTTTTTTTGCTTCTTTTATAGCAGTTTCTTCCCGTTCTTTCTTATGGTTGATTACACGTTTATGGTCCAATTTAATCTCTATCTTATCATCTTTTTCAGACCATTGTACATTTTCACTTGTTTCCTTGGTTAACTGACGGTACACCCTTGCTTTATCACCTGAAGATGTAGCAGGTCTTGGTGTAGCCTCCTTGATTTGCAATGGAAGTACATCAATTGTGGCTTGTCCATCTTCTGCTAGATGATACTGAACCATCGCAGAATCTTTTGTACGTGTCCAACCTTGGTCAAATACAAAGTTTCCTAAGCTGTAGAAGATTAGCCCATTTTTATATACATCGAAAGATTGAAGTACGTGGGGGTGATGACCTATTATAATGTCAGCCCCTGCATCGATGATGGCCTTAGCCAATTCCGTTTGACGTCCTGTAGTGGAAGTGGCGTATTCTAATCCCCAGTGCATATTTACGACTACTAAGTCTGCGTTTCCTTTTTTTGCGTCCTTGGCATTTCCTATCATTTCGAATAATAAGTCGGGATTGGAGTTAAGGATACCCGGTTTATTATTTGTGACCACTCCATTATCGAGCATTTCATCGGTAAACCCTAGTGTAGCCACGCGAATTCCATTGATATCCTCGTAGACGACGTTTGATTTAGCTTCTTTCCTATTCGCCCCTACACCGACAAAATCCATTCCGACACTTTCAAATTCATCAATTGTGTCTAGTAAGCCCTCTTCTTGATAGTCCAATGAGTGGTTATTAGCTAGTGTCATAACAGTGAATCCGGCGTCTTTAACCGCTTGGACCCCACTTTTGTAGGAGTGTAGTGGATATTCAGTGTCGGCTACTTTGTAATTAGAAACATCAGTTTTTAATGCAGGATGTTCATAATTTCCACTAACATAATCAGAAGCAGTAAAATAAGGCTTCACATAACGGTAAAGGGAGTCAAATCCCTGTTGGTCTGTTACTTTTTCAACATAACGGCCCATCATTACATCCCCGACCATAGACATCGTAAGAATATCGTTTGGTTTTGATGCAACAACCTCCACGTCTTTCGTGCGTCCCAACCAAGATGTTACGACTAAGACGATGATCAATATCGGTAAAACGATAGCTGTATATTTAAGATTCTTTTTCTTCGTCCGCTTTGTAAAGATAAGTGTTTTTTCTTTTGCGTTTAAAGTACGTTTCATTTTATCCACCTCAGAATAGGTAATACACGTTCATTAGACCGAAAGTTACTCCGGATAATAAAAGCGTGCTGCCAAGCGTTAGTGGCATTCCTTGTCTTTGAATGGCATTAGCGATCAAGCCTGGGACGATTATACCAATACCACGGAATTCAAAAATTTCAAAAGGCATGACGGGGTAGACGAAATCCAATATGAGTTTCAAACAAATCCCCGTTATCATCATTGCGGCAAACTTTCTTCTACCGTATAAAATTACCCATCTTGAAAGTCCGTGAGCGACAATGAAATAAGTCAAGATACTTATAATGATAATAACCAGCATGATTTGCCATTGATCAAAAACTAATGCCAAATAACCTGGCACAATAAGTCCGGCGGGCACAACACCCGTTTTTTCTGAAAAAATAAGGCTCAGTGTTACCCCTAGTACTAGGGCTACGTATAAATCCGATCCAAACATTAAGGTTCCTCCTACTTAACTCGCTTTTTGCTTCGTTTTAGTTTGCATGAATGCGTCAATTAATGGTTCTGCTGCTCCGTGAATGTTACCGACACCATAAACGATTCGGTTTTTCATGACCGGACGCAGTTTGGCAACGATTTCTTCCGTTGACCATTCTTCTAAATCCCAATATTCTACTGTATCTAACTTTCCTTGCTCAAATGCTTTTGTTATTGGTGAAGTGGTTTCACCGATGGCAATGACGATTTCGGATTTTATGTAAGGCAATACATCCCTTGCAAATTGCTCTGTACGGTCGACACGGTCAGGACGGCAGTTCATGATTACGATAGGTGCTTCCGTACTGTATCCGAAGGTGCTTACCCTATCCCAAATGTTCAATGTCGATGACGCATCATTGGCGGCAAATCCATTAACGAAGAAAGTCGGTTGCTTTGCATCTCCAAATTTAGTGATACGCATGGCACCTGGATCCGGATGGGCATTCAACATGCCACGGAATGCCGTTTTCTCATCGATGCCCAATGCTTCTGCAACAGCCAAGGCAAGGGAGGCATTATCAGGAAATACCATATAATCGAATTCACGTAGGAATTCTTCTGAAATCCTTGAATTATCGGCTACGATAACCTTTGTATTGCGTTGTTTGGCGATTTCTTTGTAATACTCTAAATGTTCACCTTCGATGGTTATTAAATGACCATTATAGGGTATGGTTGCAGTGAATGCTTCTGCAACTTGATCCAATGTTGGTCCCATGACATCCATGTGATCTTCAAGCACATTTACGATAACCCCAATATTTGCCTGAATCATTTTATTTTGGAAGATTAGTTGATAGTCAGGCTGCACGGCCATGCACTCACAAACTAATGCTTCAGTTCCTAAGTCAGCTACTTCTTTAACTACGCGACGTTGTTCCCCGATATTCGGTCCTTCTGGACGACGTATGATCGGTTTTTCTTTGTCCGTAAACCAATAAATCATTCTTGCGGAAGTTCCGGTTGTTTTTCCTATTGTCTTGTACTCCGCTTCCTTGATCACACCTGTAATAAGACGCGTTACAGTGGATTTCCCTCGGATCCCATTTACGTTGACACGTACGGGGATGGAGTCGAGACGCTTTTGATGGCGTTTTTGTTCGACTATGCCATAGCCAAGCAAAAATAATGCACATATAAATATCGGTGCCATTTTTTAACCTCTCTTTATTTATGTATTTGATTTACTGAATACACACTACATGATTTTAAACTTATTAAGCAAGGGTCGTTTTTCTATAGCAAGATAGCTTATTTTAATAATTTCCAAATTAATCTATAAATGAGGGTAATGGTAACTAATGGCTATAATATTCATGTAAGGACAAATACTCTATGGATTCCCCATTTCATGATGATTCTATTATGAGATGGAGAATAAAAAATAATGTTTATAGGATAATGAATTCTTTTTATAAGGATAAAAACCCAATTCCTAGTATCTACTGTAGGAGTTTAATGTAGACGATCCTTCCTGTTTTATAATTGTTTATACCTATTTATGCGTTTATTTTCTAATCTACTAGTTTGTTTTTTCTTTATTCCTGTATTTTGATTCTAATGACTCATTTAGTGCTACTTTTTTGGGATTGGATAAAGATGAGTAAAATCACCCCCCATATTTTTTGGGTTTTTTTAATATGAAATACCCGAGGGGCTATGAGGTGACATCAATAAATTGTCAAAATCCTTCTCTTAAAAGTTTTTGGAAACAAGGGTTTTTAAAAAAAAGACTAGTTTCTTCTATTAATATAGTGTTAATAGTAGAACTAAAAAAAACCCAGAATAAATTCTGAGTTTTTGGAGTATTTTTACATTCATTTATAATAAGGGATCAAATGAAATGTTATTTATAGATGAGAGTATTTTTTGTAAATTGATAGTCTCGAATCAATTTTAAGATGATGCTATCTTTAGCTAGATTTTATTCTATTTAAAAGCTCAGGATGTGAGTCCTTTTTACCGCCATCTATAACATAAAGCATAGGGGCTAATCTTCTGTTTCCTTTATCGGCAGAATTCATCTTCAAGTAATTTTCGTATTCGTTGCGAAAGAATTCTTCTTGGGCTTTCCCTTCGTTTAACTTTGCTATGAATTTGAAAAATCGTTTCATATGAATTCCTCCTTGTTTGGTTAGAAAGTATTAGGTTAATAGTAACACACTTTAGGTGAAAATTAACCTTTTATTAAAAAATAGGAAATAATAAATTAGGATAGTAGTTGTATATACTTAGTTTTCTGGTTTGGAATACGATATTGATGTGAGACCATCTCGTTTGTTTAGAGAGTCTCCTGTTGATTTGGTTTCAAATGAGAGTGATTAAGAGTTGGTTCAAATGCTTTTTAAAAGTGTGCTGACACTTCTAGAGAGGAAGTAGTTATTCTACTATTTACTGATGTAAATATTACTAGAGTAATATTAATTATACATTGAATATTCAGAAAATAATAGTGTTAGTTGAATTATTTCTCTCTGTATAAGATTCATGGTGAATTTTTTATTATAGTTTGTTTTGTGTTGTTATTAGTTTATTCCCCGTATTCACTATATTGAAACAATTTTAATGGAGAGGATATATTTGTTATTAACTTCATTGGAATAGCTAAATGCAAGGAAAAGCTTCCCACAAGGTAGGCGTGGGAAGCGGCTTTCATCATAATTGAAATCTTTTAACCTGATCTGTTAACTGTTCAGCCGATGATGCAAGTTCACTGGCATGATTGGTGATTTCATCCATTGAAGAGCTGGATTGCTGTGCGGAGGCGGACACTTGTTCAATGCCTGCTGCTGACTCTTCGGAAACGGCTGCAATGTCTTCGACAGCCTGGTTGATTTTTATGCTATTGGTAGAGATATAGTGTAAGTCATTGGTTATGTGTTGTAATTTTGTGCTCATGGCTCCCACTGAATGATTGATGGTTTCAAAGGTTTGGCCGGTAATGGTAATTTGTTGGGTGCCTTCATCTACTTGTGTATATCCATCTTCCAAGGAGTGAACGACGGTTTTTGAACCTGTTTGAATGGCTGTAATAATTCCAGTAATGTCACCCACAGAATCTGTAACTTGTTCCGCGAGTTTCCGAACTTCTTCGGCGACGACGGCAAATCCTTTTCCATGTTCGCCGGCGCGTGCCGCCTCGATGGCTGCGTTTAAAGCGAGTAAGTTGGTTTGATTGGAAATGTCCTGTATGACCTGAACGAGCTTTGAAATTTCCTGGGATTGTGAATCAAGGCCTTTTACCTCATCGACTGCCTGTTTCACAATCCTATCAATCGTTTGCATTTGCTGCACGGATTTGTGCATCATGGTTGTTCCTTCTTTTGTTAAGGACAGGATCTCGGTGGAGGTTTGGGAAATTTCTTCTCCTTCACTGTGTGCCTTTTGGATCTTTCCTGAGAATTCTTCCACCATACGGACGATTTCCGTTGCTTGGTTGGCTTGTGACTCAGAGCCTTCTGACAGCTCGTACATAGTGGTTGCAATTTGACTGCTTCCTTGTTGCACTTCATTTGCCGATTGGGTTAGCTCTTCGCTTTTGCTTGTAACGGATTCGGATACATTCAGCATGTTTTCGATGATATTGCGAAGGTTTCTCTGCATCTCGTTTGTAGAAAACGTCAATTCCCCGAGTTCATCGTTTGATGTCTGCTTAAGTGGTTCATGGTTCAGTTCACCTTTTTCCACTAGCTTCATCCTGTCTCGGATCCTTAGGATCGGTTTGGTAATGAGGTTCGCTGTCACAAGGGCAAGGCCAATCCCTGCTATGACTGTAATGATGGATAAAATGATACTCGTCGTTTTAACGGATTTTCCACTGCTGATGACGGTCTCTCCGGAAGCGACGATCAGTTTTTCGCGCTCGGAAGCGAGCTCTTTGAAGCCATCCATTATTTCCGTGCTTATGGGCGCTACTTCATTCAGCAATATTTCTTTCGCCTGTTTTTCATCTCCTTGCTCATACTGGGTAAAGACGCGTTCTTCAATCATGGTTCTCCAATCAATGCTTGTTTCAATGATTTCTTTCGTTCTCTCAGAGTCGGATAAGGCTAATAGCTCTTCTTGTAGGTGTTTGCTTTCTTCGGTATAAGCTAGGAAATCCTCTTTATATTGTTCATCTCCAAATAGGATATACCCTCTAACAAATGCCATTCTTTGCGAAAGGTTATAGAGTAATTGTTCATCTTTAATAAGAAGAGGCAATTCATGGTCGATGATATCTCTAGAATGTTTAAGAGACTTATTGCTGCTGTAAATACTATAGGCTCCTAATATGATGCATAAAGATATGACTAGCATAAATGCTAACAATACCTTTGTTTTAATCTTTTTCAAGTGTACGGCCCCTTTTTCGGTAGATTACTTTACCTTTTGTTTATCGGAAATGGGGACCAATATTTAAAGAGGAATGGGGAAATTGGGCTGAAAAGACAGGGAATCTCTTAGTTTTTATGGAATATATTGATATGATCACGCATATTGCGTTATGATTATAGAGAAAAGATTATAAGCCGCTTTAGGCGGAAGAGGTTCTAGCTACCCTCTCAAAAAAACTAAGGAAAAGCAGCACTCTATTCTTAGGGTGCTGTTTTTTTCCGTAAAAAGGAGTTTTATCATAATGTTGAAGAAAGAAAAGGCAGTAGTGGTGTTTAGTGGGGGACAAGACAGTACGACGTGTTTATTCTGGGCAATGAAGCATTTTTCGGAAGTGGAGGCAGTGACGTTTGATTATAATCAGCGTCATAGCTTGGAAATTGATTGTGCGCGGAGTATTGCAAAGGAACTGGACATCCCTCATCATGTTTTGGATATGTCGTTGTTGAACCAGTTGGCCCCGAATGCGTTGACGAGAAGTGACATTGCTGTGGCGGATGGGGAAGAAGGGGAGTTACCGTCTACATTCGTACCGGGAAGGAATTTACTGTTCTTGTCATTCGCAGGAGTGCTTGCAAGCCAAATTGGGGCGAAGCATATTGTAACCGGTGTTTGTGAAACGGACTTTAGCGGATATCCAGACTGCCGGGATGTGTTCATTAAATCGTTGAATGTCACTTTGAATCTCTCGATGAATCAGTCTTTTGTTATAGATACGCCGCTTATGTGGCTGAATAAGGAAGAAACATGGGAAATGGCGGATCAACTGGGTGCCTTTGATTTCGTTCGTGAAAAGACGCTGACTTGTTATAACGGAATCATAGCCGATGGCTGTGGGGAGTGTCCGGCATGCAAGCTTCGAAAAAAGGGTCTGGATGACTATGTGATTAGACGGCAGGTGAACCTATAATGTATGGGTTCAAGATTGTCGATAAGCTTCAAAAAATAGAACAGGACATTCATCGTAATCAATTGAACTATCATCAAAGACGGGTGCTCGTGAGCAAGGAATTCACGTTTGATGCAGCCCATCATCTTCATGATTATGAAGGGAAATGCAAGAATCTGCATGGCCATACGTATAAAGTCATTTTTGGCATAAGCGGCTATAATGATTCCCGTGGGTTGATGATCGACTTTGGCGACATCAAAGAAATCTGGAAAAATGAAATCGACATTCATCTTGACCACCGCTATTTGAATGAAACGCTGCCGCTTATGAATACAACAGCTGAAAATATCGTCGTCTGGATTTATGAAAAGATGGCTGATGCCCTGCAAAACAAGGACTATAAAGGGGCTAGGGTTGAATTTGTCCGTCTTTATGAAACGCCGACGAGTTATGCTGAAGCAAGACGGGAGTGGATGGACTGTGAGTAAGCTGCCCGTCATGGAAATCTTCGGCCCGACCATTCAAGGGGAAGGCATGGTCATCGGGCAAAAGACGATGTTCGTCCGGACAGCTGGGTGCGACTATTCATGTGCTTGGTGTGATTCCGCCTTCACCTGGGATGGGACCGGAAAGGAAGATATCGCCCACATGACAGCTGATGAAATATGGGAGGAGCTAAAACTCAAGGGAGGCAAGGGTTTCTCTTTCGTGACGATATCCGGGGGAAATCCCGGCCTCCTGAAGAATATGGCTGAGTTAATCACCCTTTTAAAAGAAAAGAACATCAGAATTGGCGTGGAGACGCAAGGTAGCCGGTGGCAGGATTGGTTTCTCGATATTGATGAACTGACGATTTCACCAAAACCGCCAAGTTCAAGGATGAAGACCGATTTTGGAGTGCTCGATGATATCCTATCTAAGCTTTCCAATAGAAGGGATGAAAATCAAATTTCTTTGAAGATTGTCGTATTTGATGAAGCTGATTATCAATATGCGAAGAATGTACATGCCCGCTATCCAGGCATTCCTTATTACCTGCAGGTAGGCAATGATGACAGCGTGACGACGGACGATCGGCAGCTGGTCAGTGAACTGTTGGGAAAATATGAACAGTTAATTAATCGGGTGATTGCCGATGACGAACTGAATGATGTGAAGGTGCTCCCCCAGCTGCACACGTATATCTGGGGAAATAAACGGGGCGTGTAAGGAAAAGGATGGGGAGGTCATACTTTCTATTAAATGCCGTTTCTCTTCTATTATATGTTCTTTACCTTTAGATACGCGAGGGGGTACTTTTATCCTTGATTTACTCCCGTATCCAAGATAAGATGAAAAAGGAAAAAAGATAATCCGCTTGAGGCGGAAGAGGTTCTAGCTACCCTCTCAAAAAAACTAAGGAGAACAGCACTCTTTCTTAGGGTGCTGTTTTTTCCTATAAAAGGAGATTGTAAGAAATGTTAAGGGTTCTATTGTATTTATTGTCCATTGTGACCGCGAATGTGGTCACAGCCGCTTTTATGCCATTGCAATTTGGTATGTTCATCATCCCGATGGGGACATTGTTGATCGGAGGGACCTTCATCTTCCGTGACTTAGTTCAAAATAAATTTGGCAGGGCAAGGACTTATCTGTGCATTATCCTGGCATTAATTTTATCAGCCAGTGTATCATTCTTGTTAGGCGACACATTATTAATCGTATTTGCTTCCGCCCTTTCATTCGTGGTGGCGGAAACGGCAGATACGGAAATATATACTCGATTGAAGCTACCATTAAGTTGGAGGGTATTTTACTCAGGGGTAGTTGGAGGATTTTTCGATTCCGCAATATTTGTGGTGATTGGGCTTAGTCCACTGGGGGCGAACATCTTGCCGTGGTCCTCTGTACCTGCCGCGATTGTTGGTCAGATTATTGTCAAAACGGTCATTCAGTCAATGGGGGCCATTCTATTGGGGAAAATCCATGTAAGGCTTGAAAAGCGGATCAATAATGGAGGGAATGCGCTTGGTGGATGATACTAAAGAAGAAGATAAGTGCTATTGCTTGGAGGCTTTTCGCGAGAAATATGGTCCGCAAGTCCAGGGAGAATGCTTGAAGCTTTCTTGTGCCAACTACAGAAAGCATAACCTTGATAAGCTAGAATCGAGAGAATGCGAGTAAACAAAACCCGTTGTTAAACGGGTTTTTCTTATAGGAAATTAGATTCCTGTCCTGCGTAGTCAAACAAGGTTATCGATAATAAGAAGGGAAAAGGTACGGTATGATTACGTACCTTTTTATTAACATGATGTACCTCGAAATATAAGGTACATCATTGCTAAACTAAAAAAAGGAAAATTTAGATTGCTTAATAAAACCAGTCATAGTAAAATGTCCTTCGGACCGCATCACTTGTCCTAAGTAAGGCATAGGTACTATAATCGGGGTAATGGTGATTATTTTAAATAGTTAATGATTTTATCAGAAATTTCAATATATATAACATGAGGAAAAGGAGCAGATAGTATGAAAGTCATTGCACCTGAGTCATTCACATACAAAGGTGGAGATAGAGCAGTTCTCTTACTTCACGGATTTACTGGAAGCACAGCAGATATGAAGAAGTTGGGTCGTTATCTCAATGACCGCGACTATACCTGCCACGCACCTCTATATAAAGGTCATGGATTGCCAGCTGAGGAACTTATCCATACAGGTCCAAAGGAATGGTGGAAAAACGTAGTGGATGGGTACCATTTCCTTAAAGAAGAAGGGTACGAGGATATCGCCGTTGTCGGGATTTCCCTCGGTGGGGTCTTTTCTTTAAAAGTGGGAACGGAATTTCCTGTGAAAGGTGTCGTTTCCATGTGTGCCCCGATGCAAGGGAGAGACGTGAGTCGATTACATAATCGTATGATCAGTTATGCCAGGGCCTACAAAAAATTCGAAGGCAAAGACCCAGACCAAATCGATGCAGAAATAAAACGGTTAGAAAAAGAGCCTATGCACTCGTTGAAAGATGTTTTGCATATCATAGAAGATACTAGTGAAAATTTGGATTTGATTACGGCACCGACTCTTGTTCAACAGGGCCGGTTGGACGATTCCGACTATACGGAAAGTGCACCCATGATCTTCAATGATGTCGATACGCAACATAGGCAATTGATATGGTATGAGCAATCAGGGCATATCATCACATTGGGGAAAGAGCGGGAGCAAGTTTATGAAGATGTTCATCGGTTTTTAAATAACTTGATTTGGTAAAGTGGGAAGGCTGCCAGTTAAATTGGGCGGCCTTTTTCTAAATGTAAATCTTCTGTCTGATGAAATTCAGCTGTATAAGAACACTTTCACGTTCCCGTTAGTATCGATAGTTGCCAATAAGATATCGGTTATGTCCGCATTGTACATGGTTACTTTCCTTTTCAGCCATCCTTCATCCTTACCCACTCGGTTTAATTCGTGAAAATCAATCTTTCCCTCCTTAATAATGGTTATAGGAAAAGAAAATGGCTTTGTGGTCAACTTTATATCACCAGGGGTCACTGATTGGTATTGGGGAAGTAAGAAGAACGAAATAGTCCCATCCGGTTCCCAAAATGCTAAAGCAACTTTTTGAATCTCTTCAATTTTTGCCTTTCTTAATTCGGATAAAATGATATCGATAGAAATTCGCGCTTTGACTAAGTTTTTGTGGATGACTTGTCCGTTTTCTATAAGAGGCAAAGGAGGACTTTCAAAAAAATTTCGGAGTCTGCCCCAATGAAGACTCACAAATACACTGATTATATATAAAATAACTAGTACGACTGACGTGATCATCGGTCCCTTTAAGCCTAACTGTTCATCAGATAATGGGTGGGCAAGAATATTTCCAATGATCAGTGCCATTAAAAAGTCAATCAACCTTAACTGAGAAATGGCCCGGCGCCCCATCAATTTAACTGCAAAGAGTAAAAAAAGGAATGATATGATGGCTCTCAAAATCCACTGAATTGTAGTAAGTGTGTCTTGGCTGTAGAAAAAATCCATCTAAGCTCACGTCCTTGGTTTTTGTTATCTAAGAATTAGTATGAGCGTTTGAATGATTTAGATGTAAAAATGAAAAAAAAGTGGACTCCTGGAAGTCCGCTTTTTTAACGTATTTTTTGGGCAGGCTCGTCACTTGAGTTCTTCTCGATGAATTTTTTGACCTGTTCTATCGTTAGGCCACTTTTTTTGGCTTCCATTATAAGTGCCAGCCATATTTTATCGAGTTGCTCCTGTTTCAATCTGTTCCCGGATTCCATGATCACCCTCCCAATCTACCTCTTGTATTTTTTATTTTCACCCAGAGCAGCGCAAGTTAGAGAGTAAAATGACTTCTTGGGTTTTAGTGCTGTTCCGTACTTTTCAATTTCTTCTATGTGACTTTCCGGATGTTTTTTGTCAGGGCTCCCTTATATTCATTAGGCTTTTCGTAAATGGGGCCTTTATTCGTGAGTGTCATTACTCATTTTCCTATGTAGTGATGCGGCTGTTATCCTGTCTTTTTTCCATGTTATTACTCTTATGTATTATCTTACAGTGATAAAGTAGGAGTCAAGTTAAAATGCTAAATTAACAGAATATTAAAGAAAATAAAAAAGCCGATCAGGCTTTTCCTGATTACGGCATGTAAAGTGGCTTATCTTTTTAAATAGTTTTCTGTGTAATACGGCTTTTCATCTTCTTCAAAGGCGACGCCCACTCCCAGTGAAGAAAAGTCTTTTTGTAATTTATTTTCCCTGTGACCGATGGAATTCATTAAGCCTTCGTGGGCGAAGATACTGCTGTTCTGACCAGCGGCAAGGTTCTCTCCGGCCATGCGGAAAGAGATTTTGTCACTTTCCATCCGATCGAAGGGGGATTCCCCATCAAGATTAGTATGGTTAAAGTATTGGTTGACGGCCATGTCTTTACTGTGATCTTGGGCCGTCACTTTCACCTGCTTATCCCATGACAGGACGGAAAGATCATGATTGACCCTTGAGGCATTGGTCAAGTCGAATAATTGATATTCAAAGCCCTTTTTAAGCTCTGGGCTGGAGGGGGCAAAATAGGTGCTTTTTTGCTGTTCAAGACCTGCGCTGATGATTTGGATCGATGTGACTGTATTATCCTCATGTTTATCATAAAAAATCGTGACGAAGCTGTTATCCATTTTGAACGTATCATATTCACCATTGCTTTGAATCTGGTAATATACATTTCCTTTAAGCAGTTTTGTTATTGGTTTACCCAATTTTTCCGTCACGGTTTCCTTGGGTGTATTTCGTTTGATTCCTTGCTTGGATGAAATCAAATCCTGGTTTGTATAGAGACCGACGACTCTATTCTTGCTGTCGTAGGCCACCATGAAGAAATTTTGATAATTTTCATGATAGGCAAACCACTCTACTCCATATTCGTTCAGGGAATGGCGTTTGGCCTCACCTGCCTGCTTTTCGACGGATTCCTTTGTGTCGCCAAGCTCGATATTACGGACCGAAAAGGAGGATTCAGCAGGGGCCTTCAAGTCAGGTTTATCCACCTTTTTCGTTTCGGTTTGTTCCTCATCTCTTGCTTGATCGATTGTATCCGTCAATTTGCCGATCAACTGGTTGACTCCGGTATTCAGTTTTTCAATGGCATTTGATACTTCAGGTTTGGTTAAGAGAGAGCGAACATCCGTCGTGAAAGATCCGATTCCCGCCTTTAATCCCGACTCCTGAATGTCTTTTCCATACCCATACCAAAATCCGCCGAGAAGAAGAAAGAGAATCAATAGATTAATCACACTCCGCACATCGTTCACCCCAACTCACATATAATTACGTTCCCAAATGATTAGCTCATAAGCTGTAATAGGGGAGGTAAAGATAACAATACGATGGAGAATAAGAAAAGGACCTGGGTAACCCTTTTTGGCAGCTTTTCTTTTTTCCCTTTGTACCACCCACTGAATTGCAACTTGTTTCTATATAAAACAAACAATAATATAAGTATGGCCACAGAACCGAAGTAGCTATACTGATTATAATCTATTCCGAAACCCTGATACACATTCTCTAACAGAACGGAACACAATGCGCCGATAATACCGAATAATAAAAGAATCCGGATTAACTCAAATAGTACTCTCATGTTTTCCTCCTATTAATCATTTCCTCTTGTTCCCCCGCTATATATAGTTTTCTACACGGGACATAAGGGTTCCTTCCTTTGTCAATTTTCAGTTTCTCGCTCAACATACCCGGTGCTGAAAATCACCATACGCCTTATCCTTTAAAGTACATTACTGTATTTTACTACTAAAATATATCATAATGGATGGTGAGGTGGATGATGCCTCAAAAGCAGTAGACATTTCTTATAGTGGATAATAAAAATTGGAGGTTTCTGATTATGGTCAATAGTTTACAAGCAACAACAACATTACATAATGGCGTCGAAATGCCTTGGTTCGGTTTAGGCGTATTTAAAGTGGAGGAAGGTCCAGAGTTGGTGAATGCAGTCAAAGTAGCCATTAAACACGGGTATCGTAGCATTGATACTGCAGCCATTTATGCGAATGAAGAGGGAGTAGGGCAAGGAATCCGCGAAGGGCTAGAGGTAGCGGGCATTGCAAGGGAGGATTTGTTTGTAACGTCAAAAGTTTGGAATTCCGAACTTGGCTATGAATCGACACTCGCTGCTTACGAGACTAGCTTAAAGAAGCTAGGTTTGGATTATCTTGATCTTTACTTGATTCATTGGCCAGTCGAAGGGAAATATAAAGAAGCTTGGAGAGCAATGGAGACTCTTTATAAAGAAGGAAAGGTAAAAGCGATCGGGGTAAGTAATTTCCAAATCCACCATCTGAAGGATTTATTGAATGAAGCAGAAGTGAAGCCAATGGTCAATCAAGTTGAATGTCATCCACGTCTAACTCAAAGGGAATTGCTGGAATTTTGCCGACAAGAAGGCATTCAATTGGAAGCTTGGTCTCCATTAATGCAAGGTGAATTATTAGATAATAAGGACCTTCAACAGATTGCATCCAAGTATGGAAAATCCGTGGCCCAGGTCATCTTACGTTGGGATTTACAAAATGGGATCGTGACGATTCCAAAGTCGACAAAAGAGCATCGAATCGTGGAGAACTCCTCGGTATTTGATTTTGAACTAACGGAAGAAGATATGGCGCGAATGAATGAAATGAATCAGAATCATCGAGTCGGACCAGATCCTGACAACTTCGATTTTTAAGGAAAGGCAGAGATAGACGAGCTTGCAGTCTATCTCTTTTTTTCATTCAATCGTCCTTACTCGATGATTGACCATTCATGAAAAAAGCAAGGGCTGTACCCATGTCACTGTTGGATAATGATGTGTTAAGCGTTTCGTTAACCGTTTCCAACATTTCGCGAAGGCGCTGCTCACCCTTATCCGTGATGAGGGCACATACGCCACGTCGGTCATCTTCAAATCCGAGCCGATTTATTACCCCGCAACTTTTGTTTTCCATCCTGACGGAAAGCCTGGACATGGCACTTTGGCTTAACCCGACAAGCCGCTGCAATTCCAAAAGCCTCAATTTTTTTTCAGGTGCCTGAGATAAGTACAATAAAACGTAAAACTCATTCAAGGGCATTTGGTGCTTTTCCTGCAAGGCTCTATCAAGGTCATTGGAGAGCTCGGCATGTATATGTGTAAAGGATAACCAAGTATTTATAAGGGATTGTTCATGGGACATATCTTTTTGCCTCCCTCTGTTTACCTATTTTACATGTACCATTTGTTAAATTAAATGTACCAATAGGATGGATCAATGACAATAGCCGATTTGAGCATCGGTCGATTTGAATTAGTTGACACTACTTTTTGTGCATGATATAAATGCATGTGCATGCATTATAATACTTTGAGAAGGAGTTAGATACTATGAAAGATTTATTTTCCCCTTATTCTATAAAAAATCTCGATCTTAAAAATAGAGTCGTCATGCCACCTATGTGTCAGTATTCAGTCATGGCTGAAGATGGCGTACCGACAAGCTGGCACCAACATCATTATGTAAGCAGAGCGATTGGCGGCACAGGTTTGATCATCGTGGAAATGACCGATGTGGAACCGGATGGCCGGATTTCCAATCGCGACCTTGGTCTATGGTCTGACGATCAAGTTGGGGCTTTCACTAAGATTGTCGATGAAGTGCATCAATATGGAGCAAAAATCGGCATCCAAATCGCCCATGCAGGACGCAAAGCCGAAGATGCAGAGACACCTGTTGCCCCATCGGCGATTGCCTTTGATGAAACATATAAAACGCCGAGAGCCTTGGAAACGGAAGAAGTGAAGGGAATGGTCGAGAAGTTCCGTCTATCTGTCAGAAGAGCGGTACAAGCTGGATTCGACGTCATTGAGTTGCATGGTGCACATGGCTATTTAATTCACCAATTCACCTCTCCACTTACGAATAAGCGGGAAGACGAATACGGGAAAGACCTGACCAAGTTCGGAGTGGAAGTCATTAAAGCGGCGAAAAGTGAAATGCCTGCCGATATGCCTTTGATCATGCGCATCTCTGCTAAAGAGTATGTGGATGGAGGATATGGAATTGAAGAGAGCATCGAGTTTTCGAAAGTCTTTAAAGAAGCGGGAGTGGATATGTTCCATGTCAGCTCCGGTGGAGAAGGACCGATTGGCGCTGATGGAAGACCGGGCACGCATGCCAATTATCAAACGCCATTAGCGAGAGAAATCAAAAAAGCGCTGGACGTCCCAGTAATTGCTGTAGGCCGATTGGAAGACCCGATCCTTGCCAACTCGATCATTGGTAACGAAGAAGCCGACTTGGTGGCAGTGGGAAGAGGGATGCTCCGTCATCCTTACTGGACATTAGAGGCTTCTAAAACGCTGAATAAACAGATTGAGCTTCCAAAGCAATATCAACTAGCATTCAAACATTAATAGTATGGACCGGTGGCCGCAGCATTTGCTTGCGGTCTTTTTTTGTATGCACCAAGATTGGGACATTTTTGTAAAATAAGTGCTTGCAGGTAACGTTACGTAACCTTATAAACTGAAGATAACGTTTAGAGGGGGAATGGTCTTGCATACATATTTCGAAAGTAAAGCATGGTCCTGGAGGGAACTTGTTTCCATCCTTGTACTTGTTTTAGTCCTGGTACCGTTTTTTATCGAGTTTTTATTGGCGAATTTCTTATTGGAATTATTTCATGACGATTTGTATTCCGGAACATTGGTCGGTTTCATCATGTCAATCATCTTTATGCTGGCCGTCTATTCACTTGCTTTACAACCGAAAAGCCTAAGATGGAATGAAGTGGGGTTACGTAAGTTTCAGAGAAGCTATTGGAAGAATATCATCGGCTGGTCATTTGTATTGATTGTGGTCAGCATCCTGATTCTCATCGTGATGGATATAGTGGGGATAGGCTATGAAAATAGCAAAACGGAAAGTGTTCAGGCTCATTTGACCCCCATCCATTTCGTTCTCGGTTTCGTGTCGGCGGCAATCATTTCACCTATTTACGAAGAAATCTTATATCGGGGTTTTCTTTATAGGTGGCTAAGGAGTAAATACGGCTTGAAGGCTGGATTATTTCTCAGTTCCTTCATCTTCATGATCGTTCATATCCCAAACTATAATGTCTTGCCGGTCACTTTTATATCCGGCCTCCTCTTTGCTTGGACTTATGAAAAAACCAAATCAGTCGTTCCCGGCATGATCATCCACGGTACATTCAATGCCATTGCCCTGATCCTTACCGCCTTTGGTTGAGAAGTGGTAAAAGAAGT
The DNA here is from genome assembly GCF_059384845.1 of Peribacillus suis. Taxonomy (NCBI): domain Bacteria; kingdom Bacillati; phylum Bacillota; class Bacilli; order Caryophanales; family Bacillaceae; genus Peribacillus; species Peribacillus suis. The sequence continues at coordinate 3,148,217 of NZ_CM182019.1, read as the reverse complement.
GCTGTGCTCACAAGTGGTTGGAAAAATAAAGAGACTTTCAATGGAAGTCCCTTTTTTTTATTTTGATTACATTTTACCAATTGTTGTGATTTGGCAAGTTTTCATGTGAAATGTAAAGCATTTTACTTTATTGTTAAAAATGGATTCGAAGCCAATGTATGGGTTTTCCTGCCTGTTCATTGGTTTTGTTCGTGTCGTTATTTATGGGTTATGGATGAAAGGGGATAAGCGTAGATGTTTACAGCTAGATTCAATCATGCAACCGAGTGTAATGAAATGGTAGGAGGAAAAGCGCTAAATCTAATCAAAATGTCGAAATTGGGCATGCCTGTACCTGATGGATTCGTCATCACAAGTGAGGCCTTTTCACACTTCCTCGAAAAGAATCAATTAGATATAAAGAGTGAATCCATCCAAACGGAGGTTATGGAGGCGGTCATCCCGGATGATTTAGTAAGGGATGTATTGACCGCTTTCCAGGAATTGAGGAAACGTTATCCTGCCGTGGCCGTTCGTTCTTCTTCTGGTGCGGAAGATTTGGAAGGGGCCTCCTATGCGGGTCAATATGAAACCTATTTGAATGTAAAAACGGAAGAGGATTTCTTAGGTAAAGTAAAATCATGCTGGGCATCTTGCTTTGAGAACAGGGTACAGCAATATACCGAGAATATTTTTGAAGGGTCAGATAGCATTTCAATGGGGATTGTCGTTCAAGGTCAAATCTATTCAGATATTTCAGGGGTGATTTTCAGTCAAGATCCTGTTACATATAACCCGGAGTGTATCTTGATCAATGCCAGTTATGGATTGGGTGAGGCCGTCGTATCGGGCTTGGTCACACCGGATACCTATTTGGTCAGTCGAGATGGTACGAAAATGGAAAGAACCAAGGGCAGTAAAGAAATGAAAATCATTTCCGACTCCTCTGGAACAATGGAAGTGGCGACGGACCGGACTGAACGGAATGCCTATTGCTTATCAGATAAGTTGATTCATAGATTAATAGAAATGACCTTGAAAGTGGAAAACTATTATAACCATCCTGTAGATTTGGAGTTTGGCATTCATGACCAACAAGTCTACCTTTTACAAGCAAGGCCGATTACGACTGAAGTGAAGAAAAAGGAATCCGTGCCAGAAGCCAGGAAAGGTTACCTGTTGGAACGGAAAGACGAGGATGAATTCTGGTTTTTGCTTGATACGTTTTTCCCGAACCCAATCTCGCCATTGTTCACTTCCATCGTCACCCAGCCTTTTTATGAAGGCATGGCCATGGCCGTTGATGCATTGAAGGAACCTACGGGGTATACCAATATGAAAGCTCATAACGGATACTATTATGGGAAACAGACTTTCTTTGAAACCGACCCAAACCAATTGTTAGCAGAACAAGAGAAACTAATGGAGGAAATGTATCCGCGAATGAGGGATCGGATGTATGAAATCATCTATGATCAATTGATTCCCATCTATCGGTATTTAGATGGGGAAAGGGCTCAAGCATTTACGGTCGACAAAGTGAAAAAGGGATTAGTAGAGTTAGAGGCCTTTTATAAGGATGTGTATTTCTGGCACTTCATGATTGTCTTCCCGAGCAATCATATCAACAGGAAATTGGAGACCATTTATCTAAAAGCAACGGGAGATGCACCTTTACATGAACTCTATCAATCTTTGGCTGGCGTCATGAATAAGTCACTGGAATCCGACCATTTGCTTTGGGAGTTATCATTGAAAGTAAAAGCGGAACCTTCTTTGATGAAGGTGTTCATGGAATCGGAAGAAGGAAGCCTGTTGCAGAACCTCAACACCGTCGGCAGGGGCAAGGACTTCCTGAACCGTGTGGAGAGCTTCGTCAGCGTGTACGGATACCGTTCCACCAAGTCACATGACTTTATAGAAGATACATGGATTGAGAACCATGAGCATGTGTTACAAATCATCAAGAACTTAATACTGAATGAACATGATTTTGACAAAGAATTCGAGTCGGCTGTCACGGCCAGAAAACAGATGTATCAAAAAATCATCAACGGAATCAAGGATCCCAACGATCTGGAAGCATTTGAAGAACAGTATAAATTGGCTTTAGATGCGGCTGTTATCACGGATGATCATCACTTTTATATCGATGCCATGTTTGACGCGAAGGCCCGGTTATATTTATTGAAAGTGAGTGAGCTTCTAGTGCAGCAGCAAGTGCTGGACGATAAGGAAGATATCTGGTTTGTATATAAAGATGAGATCCTCGCTGCACTGGATGAACCTCACTCCTTGATGGAAGTCGTGAAGGAACGAAAGAAACAATATGAGATTCAAGGTAAAATAAAAGCTCCTTCTTATTTTGGGAAACCGTCGGAAAAAGAGCGGAACTTCGTGGAAATGGTATTCGGCTCACTCGAAGAAGATAAGGAGAATACGGGGAATGTGATGAAAGGTATCGCGGCTTCCGGAGGTATTAGCGAAGGCCCGGTCCGAGTGATCTCCAGCATGCAGGAAGCATCCAAGTTTCAAAAGGGGGATATATTGGTCTGTAAAAACACGACTCCCGTCTGGACGACTTTCTTCCAGGATGCAGAAGCGATCGTTACGGATACAGGGGGCATGCTATCTCATTCCGCAATTATTGCAAGGGAGTATCAGATTCCCGCCGTTTTAGGAACGAAAGTGGGAACGGAACGATTACATGATGGGGATTGGGTCATTGTCGACGGCAATACAGGAACCGTTACGATGATTGGCTAATTACCCTTTTGGATAGAGAATGTAAGAGGTGAAAGTATGAGTAAACAAAAAGAATTCCTGATGATAGCACTAACATTGATGGGGGCGTTCCTCGTGCCCATCAATTCAACGATGATATCCATTGCGCTCGGTTCCATATCGGGATTTTATGGATTGGATATACATAGTACGACCTGGGTGGTTACGATTTATCTGATTGTCATGGCCGTCACTCAGCCGATTGCCGGCAAATTGGGTGATATTTATGGAAACCGCAAGATCTATATAGTCGGTGCAGCCCTATTTCTTGTGGCTTCCATAGGATGCGCACTGGCTCCAAATATGATCATGCTTGTTGTCTTTCGATCTCTTCAAGCGATCGGTGGAGGATTGCTGATACCGAATGTGGTCGCCTTGATTCGACATACGGTGTCACGTGAACGTTTATCTAGCGTCATGGGACTATTCGGGATGGGGATGGGTCTGGGCGCAGCTGTCGGTCCTCTCGTAGGATCGTTGTTAATCGCGGTACTTAGTTGGAAAGCGATCTTTTGGGTCAATGTCCCCTTTTTAGTCGGTGCCCTTGCTGGCGGTATGTTCCTCATACCTAAGCTTGAGAAAAAGTCATCCAATAAACCGTTGGACGTACTCGGTTCCATCTATTTGGCCATATCAATAACCTTATTAATATCGTTGACGCATACAAACTCGACAAGGGTGTCTATCATTCTTGCAATCGTGAGCCTTTTATTCATTGTGCTATTCGTGAAGCGCGAGCGTTCCGTTCCGTCGCCGATCATCGATTTCCAATTGTTTAAGAGTCCTATCTTTGCGAATGCCAACATATCGGTCTTGCTAAACAATTTCATCATGTATGCAATCTTGCTTGTCATGCCGTTGATCATGACGACAAAAATGAACATGTCAACATCCATGAGCGGAATCATGCTATCCCTGTTCTCGATTTCCATGGCACTCAGCAATATGATGGGTGGGCAATTAAACCGAAAATTCGTATCGGCAAAAGTCATCTTCTTTTCTTTCGCCGTAACGGTGGTAACGAATTTCTTATTATTTTTCGTGATTTCCTCCCAGTCTTTTATCTACTTGGCCATTACACTCGTGTTAAATGGGTTGGCTATAGGGTTAGGACTGACCAGTATGCAGGTTGCCTCGCTTGAAGCGGTGGATGAGTCAGTCTCCGGTTCGGCTTCAGGCATCTTCTCGACGTTCCGATATTTCGGAAGCATCGCCTCTTCCACGCTCATAGGGATTGTTGCGAGTTATTCCATCCTATTTGGCATTCTAATGATAGCAGCCTTGTTAGGTGCACTTTTGGCCAGGATGGTGTACAGGAATAAAGCAGTAAGTACGGTATAAAGATCATGTGTTACGGACTTCCACATTTTCCAATTACCTGTATAATTAAGGTTGAAACCTTTATATCAATGAAGGGGGAGTCCGTATCGTTTTGAATAAAAAAAAGTATATGGTATTAGCTGGTGTTTTAATATTTTTCTTGATTATGTCGATGCTTTTTGCCCGTACATATTTTACACATCGAGAATTCATGGAGGCTGCCAATAAGTGTTATGATAATAATGGTATGCCAGAGGTAGAGAGAAATACTTTTTCGAATGATTGGTCTGTTATATGCCATCCATAATAGTCATGTTTTCCTGAAAGTTTTGTTATAATATACAAGACAAATTAAACGATAACTTGGGGTGCTTATAATGGAACAAATTAAAATTTTTACACCAGAAGAAATTGAAGCAAAGGTTGAGGCAGGAGAAGCGATTGAACTTGTCGATGTCCGTGAAGACGAAGAAGTGCAAGAAGGCATGATCGAAGGAGCGAAGCACATTCGCATGAATGATATCCCTGCCAACCTTGACTACTTCGATAAGGATAAAGAATATATCTTCATCTGTCGTTCAGGACGCCGCAGTGAGAATGTATGCCATTACCTTCAGGAGCAAGGCTATAAAGTGGCAAACATGGATGGCGGAATGATGCATTGGACAGGGGAAGTCATCGTTAAGTGATGGGGTTTTTCAAGAAGCCTTGTTACTTTTGCAAACGGAAGACGAAAGACGTCACGACCTATCTGAACGAAGATCGAAAAAAGATACATGTTTGTGCACAGTGTAAGGGGTATGCGGAAAGACGTGCATATTTCCGAGCTAAATGAGTGGGGCCCTTCTTTCGGAGGGCTCTTTTTTCTGGGGATATGTTAAAATAAGGATGTTTAAGTCAGAATATATAGACAAAGGGGAATCTGTCAAGTGCATGTACATAAAGTAGCGGTCATCTCGGGAGATGGAATTGGTCCTGAAGTAATTGATGAAGGTATAAAAGTATTGAATAAAGTAGCTGAATTAGCGGGCGACTTTTCGTTTGAATTCACCTATTTTCCATGGGGGTGCGAATATTACCTGGAGCATGGGAAGATGCTTCCTGATGATGGGCTGGAACGGTTGAAGGAATTCGAGGCCGTCTATCTTGGGGCAGTCGGTTATCCTGGTGTTCCAGATCATATTTCCTTACGGGAACTGTTATTGAAAATAAGGAAGCAATTCGATCAATACGTGAATGTCCGTCCCATTAAGTTGCTGAAGGGTGCGCCTTGTCCACTGAAGGATGTGACTCACGACCAAATCGATATGGTGGTCATCCGCGAAAACAGCGAGGGAGAATATGCCGGTGCAGGGGATTGGCTATTTAAAGGAAAGCCAGAGGAAGTGGTGTTACAGACAGGTGTCTTTTCCCGTAAAGGTACGGAACGGATTATCCGTTACGCCTATGAATTGGCACGGAAGTCGGGAAGAACGCTAACGAGCATCAGTAAAGCGAATGCCTTGAATTATTCGATGGTTTTTTGGGATGAGGTGTTCGAGGAAATTGGACAGGAATATCCGGAAGTGGAAACGCATTCTTACCTGGTTGATGCGGCGAGCATGTTCTTTGTCAAACAGCCTGAAAGGTTTCAAATCGTCGTCACCTCCAATTTGTTCGGTGACATCATCACCGATTTAGGCGCCGCCATTGCTGGAGGGATGGGGCTGGCTGCCGGGGCCAATTTAAATCCTGAACGAGCGTATCCGTCCATGTTCGAACCCATCCATGGTTCTGCACCGGATATAGCGCAGCGAGGCATCGCCAATCCGCTTGCCGCCATTTGGTCTGCGAGCCAGATGCTTGATTTCTTCGGTCATGAAGATTGGGGCAAGAAGGTACTGGGTGTCATTGAACAAGTGATGGTCGATAAAAAGGTGCTCACTCCTGATATGGGAGGAAATAGTTCTACTGAAGAAGTCGGCAATGAAGCGGTGGCTTTACTATCGGATTTATAAGTAACACGTATAATCCATGAATAAAATGGGCACCCTGCTCAATAACCATCAAACGTTAAAAAGGCAGGGGAAAGCCAATGATTCAAGTGAAGTTGTTTGATTATGAGCATGAAAAGGATTTGGAAGAGGAGATGAATGACTTTCTCGTCGATATCCGTGATAGTCAAATCGTCGATATTAAATACAATGTCGCCACGACCGGTGAAGAGGAACATGAACAGATTTATTGTTTTAGTGCGATGATCATTTATAAAAAAAGGTGAAATCCGACCCATATGACTTGGTGTCGGTTTTTTTTACATGTAAAAAACAGGCCATACTGTTCAAGGGATTTGTCTTCTGCGAAGAGAATAGGTAAAGTTAGACGTAATACAGTGTGATGGTGTATTAAAAGGGGAGATCCATTTTGGATAACAATATGAAGCAACTCATGAAAGAACTAAAGAAATCAAACGGAGGCCATGTGTTCTACTGTTTCGATGAACTGGAGACTTATATTCATAACGAAACCCTATTCATTATTTCCGGTGTTGAACAGGGAAACGATATAATGGTCGTCGAAAATGATCGGATCTTTCCTTTCGTATATAAGAAATTACAAGGACAATTAAATGACGAACAGCTGAAGAAAGTGCACCATATCAATAATTTTGATTTTTACTGCTTTGAAGGAGACTTTCATCCTAACACGATGGTCGAGTATTTTTTAAGGAATGTGGAGGGATACATGGCGAATGATGTTTCCCTGCAAACCTGGGGCCACGTTGAATGGGGGGGAAGTGAGGAAGTCGTGTTCGAGAGCATTAGCGAATATGAAAAGGGCGTCAATCAAATCATTGCAAAAAAGGGCATGGTTTCTGTTTGTGCCTATGATGAATGTAGGCTGACCCCGACACTGAAATCCATGTTAATGAAGCACCATGGCGTGTTCATGACGGATGAAACGTGCACAATCATAGCTAACTAAACCAGGCAGAGGTGAGATAGTTGGAGCGCTTTACTGAAGAGGTAATCGGTATCATACAACATATTCCCCCGGGGAAAGTCATGACGTATGGGCAAATCGGCCAACTGGCTGGACACCCGCGCGGTGCAAGGCAAGTCGTCCGCATTCTTCATTCAAGCAGCAAGAAATATAACCTTCCTTGGCATCGGGTGATCAATGCGAAGGGTGAAATTGGCTTAAAACAGGAAGGGCTGGCTTCCCAACAAATCTTCTTACTAGAGAGTGAAGGAATCCACATCACAGAACATGGCAAGGTCGACCTTGAGGTGTACCGCCATCACCCTGAGGAAGCCGAGGGATGGAATATGGATCGTGGTTGAAAAAACGCAAATCGTGGTTGAATTAAGGGTAGGCGTGGTCGAATAAATCGGCGTTGTGGTTGAATAATGGCCATTTGTGGTTGAATTCCTATCAAGGACAAATCATAGCTACACAAAAGAGGCTGATCCCGTAACGAACGGGATCAGCCTCTTTACATTCTATGAACGAGCATATAATGCAGCATTCATGCCGGCAAGTCGACCGGTCACTAATGCAGAAGTGATGTTATAGCCACCCGTGTATCCGTGGATGTCCAAAATCTCGCCACAGAAATACAGCCCGTCCATTAGTTTGGAGGCCATTTCCTTAGGTTGGATTTCTTTGACGGATACGCCGCCACCCGTTACGAAGGCCTTTTCAATCGACTGGGTTCCATGGACACCGAATTGGAAATCCTTACATAGTTCGGCGAAGCGGCGGATTTTTTCATTGGAGATTGTCGCACCTTGTTCTTGAAGGTCGATTCCACTCCGTTCCAGCAAGAAGTGGAGATACCGTTCCGGTACAAGTCCTTTTAATGTGTTTTTAATTGCCTTTTTCGGTTCGGACTTGATTTTCTTTGCGATATCTTGGAAGACTTCTTCTTTGTTCCGATCCGGAAGGGCATCGATTTTCATCGTCACTTCAGCGAGGTTCCACTTTTTCATTGCCTTGACGACGAATTGGCTGCACCGAAGAACGGCTGGTCCGGATACTCCGAAGTGCGTAAAGAGCATGTCCATTTTATGCGTAATCAACGTTTTGCCTTTTGGGTTCAGTACGCTTAATGAAACATCTCGAAGTGCGAGCCCTTGTAGCGTCTTTTCTTTAATGAATGTTTCATTACTTAGGACCGGGACTTCCGTCGGGAACAGCTCGGTGATTGTATGTCCGGCCTTACGTGCCCAAGCATAGCCGTCACCGGTTGAGCCTGTTTGCGGGACTGATTTCCCCCCGACGGCAATCACGACCGCATCCGTTTCGAAGATTTGACCATCTTTCAAGCGAACGCCGCTCGTTTTCCCATTATCATAGAGAACCTCAGCGACAGGGGAATTCTTATAGATCTTCACCTTCAAATCGGCCAGGCGCGTCAATAGGGCATCGACAACGCTTTGTGCTTTATCGTTGACGGGGAACATCCTGCCATGATCTTCTTCCTTTAGGGCCACGCCTAACTTTTCGAAGAACTGTATGATGTCTTCATTGTTGAATTCAGAAAACGCACTATATAAAAATCGCCCGTTTCCAGGGATATGCTGAATGATTTCATCGATGGAGAGCCTGTTCGTCACGTTGCAGCGCCCGCCACCTGATATCGCTAGTTTCCTGCCTAATTTCTCGCCTTTATCCACTAATAATACGTGGGCACCTTTTTCGCCAGCCGCAATGGCTGCCATCAATCCGGAAGGGCCACCGCCAATTACTATTACATCATATTTCAAAATGATCACGCCTTTATTTTTTTCAGTCTCTTCATTATATAGCAAGACCCTGTCAGAATGCGAACTACAATAAAAAGGAATGATTTGTTTGTATAAAATCCGTGAAAACGATAAACTTGAGTGTAGTTTTCTATAGAAAAAATCCTTTATTATGTTAAGATAAAGAGCGTGTGAAACGTAACTGAAAGAGGCAGGAAGGGATAAAATGTCGTCTAAGTTTTTAAAAGGGGCTTTTATATTAACCCTGGGAGCGATTATTTCCAAGGTTCTTGGTTTATTTTACGTCATCCCATTTGAACATATGGTTGGAAATAAAGGGGCCACACTCTATCAATATGGATATGTTCCCTATACGATATTCATTAGTTTCGCCACGGCTGGCATGCCGCTTGCCGTTTCTAAATTTATATCGAAGTATAATGCGCTCGAGGAATATGCAGTGGGGGAGAAGCTATTCAAATCGAGCTTGAAGTTAATGATGATCACCGGGTTCCTCGCCTTTGTGGTGCTTTTTACAATGGCACCGGTTTTCACTACCATGCTTGGCGTCAATAAGAACAGCGTGAGCGATATCACCTCTGTCATACGGGCGATCAGCTTCGCTTTGATCCTTGTGCCATTCATGAGCATCATCCGCGGGTACTTCCAAGGGCATGAAGCCATGGAGCCAACGGCGATTTCCCAGGTCGTCGAACAAATCGTCCGAATCGTATTTCTACTGGCCGGTGTGTATATTGTCCTGCATGTCCTTGACGGTGAATTGGTGAGAGCCATCCAGATCGCAACATTTGCGGCGACTGTCGGAGCACTCGGCGGTTTAGTCGTTTTGTTTTGGTATTGGAAGAAACAAAAACCGTATTTGGACAGCTTGAAGGAGAGAGACCGGGGGACGATGTCCATCTCTTTGATCCAGATTTATAAAGAGATTTTCTTATCATCGATTCCATTCATCTTTGTCGGGATCGCGATGCCTCTGTTCCAATTCGCGGACTTGATGACCTTCAACAGGGCAATGTCTTCGATTGGCTTACTGCATGTGGCCGAGGAGGCACTAGGGGTTCTCAACGTATATGCCCAAAAGCTTGTCGTGATTCCGATGACACTTGCTACCGGATTTTCGATGGCGTTATTGCCAACGGTGACGAAAGCTTTTGTAAGCGAGGATCAAACCGAGTTCACCCGCCAGCTTGATCAGGCTTTTCAAATCTTATTATTCATAACCATTCCGGCGGTCGTTGGGATGTCGGTGCTTGCTGATCCGATTTATAGTGCCTTTTACAGTCACGATTTGCTTGGGATTAGTGTGCTTAAGGCTTATGCGCCCGTGTCGGTTCTATTTGCGCTCTTTTCGATTTCTGCTGCTGTATTACAAGGTATCAATCAGCAAAAATACACGGTGCTCAGTTTGCTAGTCGGATTTTTGGTGAAGTTGAGCTTGAACATTCCGATGATCAAATTATTTGAAACGGAAGGTTCCGTATATGCGACGGCACTGGGCTATCTGGCCGCAGTCCTATTGAATTTGTACGTCATCTCCTACTTTACGGGCTATCGTTACAGCCTTACGATAAGAAGGACCGTCTTGATGGCGACTTTTTCCGCGATAATGGGACTTGCCGTTTGGGGTCTGCACAGCTTGTTATCCCTTTGGTTAACTTCTGAAGGCCGATTCCAGGCAATCTTGATTTCCGCCGTATGTGCGATTTTTGGGGCACTGATCTACGCGGCGCTCTCCTTGAAGAGCAAACTTGCCCATCGCCTATTCGGTACGAGGATTGATAGGTTGAAGAAGAAGTTGGGATTATAAAAAGATTGTGTTTTAAATGTAAGAAAAAGGGTAATGTTATATTATCCCCTGATTTAAATATATTGGCCTTGCCTGTCTTGAAAATGGGCAAGGCTTTTTACTGAAAAGGCTTTAGGAGGAAACAATGAGAATTGATAAGATTTTATCCAATATTGGGTACGGAAGCAGGAAAGAAGTGAAGAAGCTCCTGAAGTCCGGAGCCGTGAAGGTCAACGACCGGATATTGAAGGACGCGAAGGAACAGGTGAACCCTGATGTTGAAATCGTAACAGTTCATGACGAACGGGTTGAATATAGAGAATTCATTTACCTAATGATGAATAAGCCTCCGGGCGTATTGTCGGCAACGGAAGACAAACACCAAGAGACGGTCATCGACATCCTTGAGCCGGAGGACGCGGTCTTTGAACCATTCCCGGTGGGCAGATTGGATAAGGATACAGAAGGGCTATTGCTGATCACGAATGACGGCAAGCTTGCACACCAGCTGCTATCCCCGAAAAAACATGTGCCGAAAACATATTTTGCGGTCATTGATGGTGAAGTCACGGAACGGGATATTGAAGCATTCCGTAACGGTGTCACCCTGGACGATGGGTATGAAACCAAACCAGGCGAATTGAACATTTTAAAATCGGGCCTGACTTCCGATATCGAGCTGACGATAATGGAAGGAAAGTTCCATCAAGTGAAGCGGATGTTTGAATCTGTCGGAAAGAAAGTCGTATATCTGAAGCGTCTTTCGATGGGAAGCCTGCAACTGGACGAGGATCTTGAGCTTGGGGAATACCGGGAGTTAACGGCAGAAGAAATTGAACAGCTGAAGGCAGGTCAGCCTGCTGAATAATAACAAAAAATGAGGCGGACTAGTAGTCCGCCTCAAATTACTTTTTACATATCGATTTTGTTCGGGTGGTTATTCTTTTTTTAAGATGACATCTTCACTTTTTTGCTTGTTGTTGTCCAAACACCACGGCTTGGGCTTTGAACAAGGTCATTGTACTCTAGGACATTTAAATCGCGTTGCACTGTTCGAGGAGTGATGCCAAATTCTTCTACAAGCTCTTGAGTAGAAACCGTACCGTTGTTACTAATGAACATATAAACGGATTTAATACGGGTTAACATGCGATTTGTTGAAGGTTTCAAACAAAATCACTCCTATTCTTTTCATTGTTATTGTGAACAAATGAAAACAACCGATATGTCGGACAGCATTTCAGCTGCCACTATGTACGTACTATACCCACCCTTTAACTCCTCGGAAACATTAAGAAAAAACAAGATGCCATTTGCTTTATTTTACCCCTATACATATCTAAATTCCATACCAAATTTTAGAATTAACTAAATATTACATCTATTATATAGTTTTTTTAACCAAAATATTCATTTACATTCAAAAATAAATGAATTTCAGGGTAGAATGAAAGCATGCCTTTATTTTGTCAAAAATTCCAAGGAATATTCATGGGCAACGGAAAAATCCACTCCACTTCTAAACGATTGTGTCCTTTTGTGAAGATAACCTTTCATCAGCCACCAACATATACTATGATATTTACAGTACCATTATCATAGAGTATGAGATGAACTTGATGGTTTGTTAAGGAAGTACACCTAATCAAGAGGATTCTTTAGAATTGAAATATAACCATATACGAGGTAGAGCATATGAACGAAAGATTAATGGAGTTTCTATTGCGGGACGAAGTGTCCAGACTTACGGGCATGAAGCGGCAAGTATATGAATTTATCGTGTATGAAGAAGATTACCTGGCTTCAAAAGCGGAAACGGTCGATCAATTTATGAGATTATTAGTGAAGCATTCTCCGCCGCGACTCGCGGCCCGACATTTTAATATGCCTTATGAAGAAATCATTCGGTTCATGTGTGAGATTGAAGAAGAGTTGAACGCACGGCTAGAAGAACGATGTAAAAAAGTAAAATGGCTGGATTTTACGGAAAAGAGCCAGCGAACGTTTGATGATCATGATAAGAAGTTGTATCTATTTGTGAATTGAATAAGAAAAAACGGTGCAACGCCTAGCCGCTGCACCGTTTTTTGTATGGGTTGAATGATCAATAAACTTTATCACCATTAAAAATTGAATTTTTCACGATGACATAATCTACAGTTCGAATCGCTTCTAATTTCGTTCCACCAGCATAAGAAATGGAGGATTGAAGATCTTGTTCCATTTCTTTTAATGTGTCTTTTAACGCACCTTTGTGCTCGACGAACATTTTCTTGCCTTCTACATTCTTCTTTTCACCTTTTTGAAACTCTGAAGCTGAACCAAAGTACTCTTTATAGATCTTTCCATCTTTCTCAACCAATTCGCCTGGAGATTCATCATGGCCTGCAAATAATGAACCAATCATCACCATAGTGGCACCAAATCTAATAGATTTCGCAATATCCCCATGTGTACGAATGCCACCGTCCGCAATAATCGGTTTACTTGCGGCCCTTGCACATAGACGTACGGCTGCTAACTGCCAGCCACCCGTACCAAATCCTGTCTTGATTTTCGTGATGCAAACCTTACCTGGTCCAATTCCAACTTTTGTTGCATCCGCCCCGGCATTTTCCAATTCTCTTACGGCTTCTGGAGTACCGACGTTACCTGCAATTACGAAACTATCAGGTAAGTGATGTTTGATATGTTGGATCATATTGATTACAGCATTGGAATGGCCATGCGCGATATCTATCGTAATGTAGTCCGGTACAATACGCTCTTCAGCCAATTCTTGTATGAACCCATATTCTTCTTCTTTGACTCCGACACTGATGGAAGCGATACACTCACACGCATGCATATCTTGAATAAAAGCTTTGCGCTTTTCTGGTTCAAAACGATGCATGATATAGAAGTACCCATTCTTAGCCAAGGATGTAGCGACTTTCTCATCTATAATGGTCTGCATATTCGCAGGTACCACAGGTAACTTGAAGGTATGTTTACCTAACTTTACAGTAGTATCACATTCCGAACGACTATTAACTATACATTTAGCGGGAATTAATTGAATATCTTCGTAATCAAACACATTTTCCATTGTTTACACCTCTATATACGAATGTTGTAATATTTTTTTATGAAATTGTTCGCCCATTGGTAATTTACATCATTTTCATCATTAAGTCAAAGCTTTTATTTTTAAATAAATCAAAAAATTATAAAAAGAAGCGGTTCTGCATCCTATGAATCTCCTTATCACGTACAATCTAAGCCCCAGGTACAACAGGTGTAAGCGACCCACATAAAAAAAGAGAAAAGAACTTCAGTAGAAAAAATTGTAAAAAAGAAGAAAAGAGTGTACATTTAATTTATGAGAATGAGAATCAATTACATTTGGTTTCCGAGGAGTGGTCATGAGTGAAACAGTACGATGTCTATGATGTAACCGTAATTGGGGGAGGGCCTGCTGGCCTTTATTCCGCTTTTTATAGTGGGTTAAGAGAAATGAAGACAAAGATCATTGAATATCAGCCACAATTAGGTGGGAAGATCCATGTATATCCTGAGAAGATGATTTGGGATGTTGGGGGACAGACACCTATTACGGGAGCTAAGTTAATTGATCAACTTGTGGAACAGGGATTAACCTTTAATCCAACGGTAGTATTGAATGAAAAGGTGGAGTCGATCAAGCGGGATGAAGAGGGGATGTTTGTCTTGCTTACGTCTTCCGGCGGCCTGCACTATTCGAAAACGATCATCGTGGCCGTCGGTGGCGGGATATTGAATCCACAAAAGCTGGAAATCGATGGGGCAGAGCGTTATGAAGTGTCCAATCTGAATTACACGGTAAAGCCCTTAGAACGATTCAAGGATAAAACGGTAATCATTTCAGGTGGCGGGAATTCTGCTATCGATTGGGCGAATGAATTGGAGCCTATCGCCAAAAAGGTCTATGTGGTCTATAGAAAAAATGCATTGGCGGGTCATGAATCACAGATAAGCCAATTGATGAAAAGTTCTGCAGAATGCCTGTTCAATACGTCCATTACAAAACTGGTCGCTTGTACCAATCATGAAGTCATTGAACGTGTAGAACTAACGAGTCATGAAACAGGGGAGGTTTCCCATTTATCAATCGATGAAGTGATCATCAACCATGGGTATGAGCGTGATGCCTCGCTACTTGAAAACAGTGAAGTGAAGGTGGATATGGCCGATCATTATTATATTGCAGGCAATGCAACCAGTGAATCCTCAGTAGAAGGGATGTATGCCGCAGGGGATATTCTTCAGTATGATGGGAAAGTGAACTTAATAGCGGGTACCTTCCAGGATGCCGCAAATGCAGTCAATCAAGCAAAACAGTTCATCCAGCCTGATGCGCACAAGGTGGGAATGGTTTCTTCACATAATGAAATATTCAAAAGACGTAATAGGGAAATCGTTCAACAGATGATGACGCGATAAGACATGCAGAAAGCTCCAGTCCCCTTATGGGCTGGAGCTTTTTGCGTGTATTTAAAGGGATTCCTTAATCACCTTTTTGTAATGGAAAACGGAAAGGATACCGAAGATCGAGTACAGTATCGTATAGAGGACCATGACAATGATCATGGGTGTCCAGACTTCCGTACCAAAGAAGAACCAGCCGGATTTAACGGCAAAATAGCTATGGAATAACCCAACGACTAGAGGAATCCCAAAGTTGAAGACCTGTTTGGCCTGAATCCCTTTTAACAAATCACCTTGTGTGAACCCAAGTTTTCGTAAAATGGTATAGTTCGCTTTTTCATTTTCGCTCTCATCCATCTGTTTGAAATAAAGGATGCACCCTGATGTGATCAAGAACGTTAATCCTAAAAAGCCGACGATGAACATCGTAAGACCCATGTTTATTTTTATACTTTGCAGTTCTTGGTATTGTGAACCACTATATTCTTTATCCTGGAAGGAAATCGTATCGAAAATCTCATTCGCCTTTTCGATATCACCCTTATTCTTTAAGTCAATCCCATAATAAACGGGAGAATCCAGTTGGAGTTCAGGGTCCAAATCCTTTTTCAGACGGTCAAAAACTGCTTGATCCACAATGGCTACTGGCATTCCGCCATTCGTTAAATAATAGGGAAGGATGGAGTCATCTTCTGGCCCTAAATAGTTTTGGGGAATGCTCATGTTTTTTCCCTTCAATTCGATTTTCCCGGAATCTTTAAGAGATGTTAAACTCTGTAGCGTTGGACTATACCCGCTGAAGATGGTCTCTTTCGGTGTGACATCGATCCTCTTCACCGACCGATCACTGACAATGGCAAGATTCATGATATTCGGGTCAAAGCCCGCTTCTTCTATGGTGCTATCCAGTATATCTTTTATATTGACCTTTGCCCGAATGACCTCTATCTTATTTTCGTTATATCCGATTGATTTTGCTGCCAATGCCTCTTTTAACTTGTTTGAATCCTCGCCATTGGACAGGGAAAAGTCAGTAGGTACATAGGATGTGGCCATTTTCTCCGATGAGTAATAGGAGATATAGGTCAAGGATAATAATCCGATTGCAAGAGCGGAAACGGTCGTGATGATGGTCAGTAAAACGGAATTGGATTTCATCCGGAACATGATGGATGAAAGCGAAAGCACTTCATTGATGTTCAGGTATCCATTCTTCCTCTTGCGGACTATATTAAAGAGGAAAGACACCGATCCCTTATAAAATAGGTAGGTTCCGATGATGACGGACCCCAGAATGAATAGCATGGCTATTAAAAGGGAATTCGCCTGAGAGAAAGAACCATCAAATAACTTCGTTGAAACATAATAGCCAGCAATGATCAGAATGATTCCAGCTATCCCAAGGATCATTTCAAAAATCGAAACCCTCTTCACTTTTCCTTCCGTGTTCGAAGTCACCCTAAAAAGTGATAAGATGGTCTGTCTTTTGATGAAACCAAAGTTCATCAACATGATGAATAGATAGATGATACTGAATACGATAAGTGTCTGAATGAATGGTTGCATGGTAAAGTGAAGGGCGGCGATCGCCTGGACTCCCGTAAGCTTGAATAATATCATGATGATCAATTTTGAAGCCGCAAACCCTACGAATATCCCCAGGAATACGGAACAGAAATACAGGATTAAATTTTCGACGCTCAGGATGCGGAAAATCCTGTTTTTGGTCATGCCTATTAATTGAAATAAGCCAATTTCCTTGCTGCGACGTTTAATGAAAATGCTATTCGCATATAAAAGAAAGATGGAAACGATGGCAATCAACAGGACGGAGGCTGCTTGAATGGCAGCTCCCCCTTTAATCCCCCCACTTACTTGATCCATTGACGGATCGTATTGCAAGGTAACAAAGGCATAATAAAGGGAGGCACTGAAGACCAAAGCGAAAACGTATAGATAATAATTCTTCAGGTTCTTTTTCAGACTGCGAAAGATGAGTTGATTAATGCTCATTATGCACCCCTCCTAGTACACCTTGTGTTTTCATGATATCTCTGAAGAAGGATTGTCTCGTTTCTTCCCCTTTATTCAATTGAGAATAGATCTGTCCATCTTTGATGAAGATGACGCGGCTACAGTAACTGGCTGCCACTGAGTCATGCGTAACCATGATGATGGTGGCATTACGCTTTTTGTTCAATTCGCTCATCTTGTTCAATAAATCGGAAGCGGCTTTTGAATCAAGGGCGCCTGTCGGCTCATCGGCAAAAATGATGCTTGGTTCATGGATGAAGGCCCGTGCCGCAGAGGTACGCTGTTTTTGGCCGCCGGAAATTTCATTCGGATATTTGTCCTTGATTTCATATATGCCAAGTTCATTTGCGAGTGTTTCGAACTTTTGCTCGGCTTCTTTTTTCGGCGTTTTGGTGATTGATAATGGTAATAGAATATTTTCCTTGACCGTCAGAGTGTCCAATAAGTTATAATCCTGGAAGATGAATCCTAGGTGATTCTTACGAAATTCAGCCAGCTTCTTTTCTTTCATGCCGGAAATTTCTTTTCCTTCGATGATGATGGTTCCATTACTGATCTTATCAATCGAGGAAAGGACATTCAGAAGCGTGGTTTTTCCTGAACCGGACGCTCCCATTATACTGACGAATTCCCCTTCGTGTATGTTGATATCCAAGCCTTTCAAGACTTCTTGTTTATTGAATTTATTGCCGTAGCTTTTATGGATCTTTTTCGCTTCTAGTATATTCATTCCCATACACTCCCTTTATTTCGATATCTTCATTATAAAAGCCTTTCCCTTTCTTTTCCTTCGATTGGCCGAACAAAGAACAAAAGCATGTGACATCTTTGTCACATGCTAAGGAATTTAACGAATTGATTTTTTTGCGGGAAAGTCAGGATGAAAGTGGTCCCAATTCCGGGGGTGGAACGGACGGTTATCTCGATGAATAAGGAATCGGCCACCTTCTTGGTTAAGTATAACCCCATTCCCGTCGCCCCGTGGTCTTGATGATTGGTCGTTGATGTGAATCCTTTATCAAAAATGCGGGGAAGGTCCCTTGGGTCGATGCCGCGGCCAGCATCCTTCACTTCAAGGATCGTTTGTCCATTGGATTCGTGGCTCTGTATCAAAATATCGGATCCTTCACTATATTTGATGCTATTGGTCAATAGTTGCCGAATAATGAATGCGACCCATTTACTATCGCTTAAGCACTCGGCTTTTTCCAATTGGATATCGAATCCAATCCCTTTTTGCATGCACCAAGATTGTAACGTCTTAATCTCGTCGAAAATAATCCCTTCCAAATCGGCGTTACCGATATATAGATCATTTTCCATGAAGGGTAGCCGCCGTTGATGCAACTGTTGATCAAGCAAAAGGTGGATGCGGAGCCATTCATACGTCATATGGGATTTGAGTTCTTCATCTTGTATGCGATCAATCATTAAACGTAGGGCCGTCAAAGGCGTCTTCACTTCATGAATCCAAGATAATAGTTCGTCCTTTTCCTGCTCCAATGTCATTTGTCCGTATGAAGCCGTCCGTTTCAGATATTCGATTTGATTGCTGATGCTACGTTCGATGATCTCTTCAAAAGGGCTTCCCGGTTCCGCTAATTGACTTACATCCAAATTATCTTCCCGTTCCACTAAACTTCGATAGAATTTCGTTTCCTTGTGGTAGCGGACCACCAAAAAGATGATGAACATGATGAATGATAAAAAGACCATGTAGAGAATGGGGGATAAAGGAATGGCCGAATCAAGATAGGCGACGAATATGATGAATAAGTGAAAGAGGATGTAGAAAGTAATCCAGCTAAACCTTTCCCATATAAATTTCTTAATCATACATGATCCTCTTCGACCGCAATGTAACCTTGTCCCACTTTTGTTTCGATATACTGTCCCAACCCCACCTCATCGAGCCTTTTCCTCAATCGATTTACATTGACCGTCAAGGTATTATCGCTGATAAAGCGCTTATCATTCCATAAACTATTGATTAAATCATCGCGGCTCACTATTTTATTCTTCTGCTCAATCAGCCTTTTTAGGATGAACACTTCATTCTTTGTCAGCTCGATTGTTCCTGTCTCGGTTACAACTGTATTCTTCTCATAGTCCAAGGTGGCGCCGCACCAGGTTTTTAGTTCGATCTTTTCTGTATTGTAATTATAGACACGACGAAGCGTCGCTTGTATCTTGGCAATCAGTACATCAAAATGAAAGGGTTTCTGGATGAAATCATCTGCCCCAAACTGCATGGACATCACGATGTCGGTCGGGTGATCGCGTGAAGATAAAAAGAGAATGGGTACGTTCGAGTGGGTGCGAATCATCCTGCACCAATGGAACCCGTCGAATTTTGGCAATTGGATATCAATGAGGACCAAGTCGGGTTTAATGGCAGTGAATTCCTGCATCACCTTACTGAAATCGTTGATTCCATATACATCATAGGACCATTGTGCCAATCTATCTTTAATCTCATTGAATAATGTGGTATCATCTTCAATTAACAATAGTTTAAACAAGTAAGGGTCACCACGCTTTTCATCAATTTAATGAAAGTATATAGTAAATTCATTTAAGGTTCTAGAGGAGAAAGAGATTTAGGGTGGGATCTAGTTACAAAAGGTGACATCCATTCCTGAAAAAAACACCCATGTTTGAATTTCATCTGAGTCTCTGTATGTAGTCCTTTTTGGTTTGTAAAGGAATCGCATAGAAAATTAGTATTGACTTACCGTCTCTTTTTTGGAATAATGTTAATAATCAAATATTGGTATCTTTAATTCAGTCCCGTGAGGCTGACAAGGACAACGGATTTTTATGATGTGGGAGACGTCCATGCATTTTTTGCCTGGCTACTACTACTCGTCATAATGCAGAAGAGGTTTATTGTCGGTTGATGACAATAGACCTCTTTTTTCTTTGTGGGTATCAGTTTAAAAATGGAGGAAACGTTATGGGAAAAGTAGATGCAGAGTTTTCATGGCAAGCTGTACCGCAAGGAAATCGTAATAATTTTTGGAAGATTCTATCCATTATGCTGGGGTTCACTTTCTTCTCGGCAAGCATGTGGTCGGGAGGGGAATTGGGAACGGGATTAACATTGGTTCAATTCCTTCTCATCGTATTGGCGGGCAATTGTGTGCTGGGCCTGTATACGGGGGCGTTGGCCCATATTGCCGCGAAGACCGGCCTTTCTACACATCTGCTTGCAAAGTATGCCTTTGGTGATAAAGGCTCTTATGTGCCCTCCTTATTGCTGGGGTTAACGCAAGTAGGTTGGTTTGGAGTGGGGGTAGCGATGTTCGCGGTTCCGGTTGAAAAGGCAACAGGGATTAATATCTATCTATTGATTATAAGTTTTGGAGTGATGATGACGATATCTGCCATCTATGGTATTAAGGCACTCGTGCTGTTAGGGTTCGTTGCTGTGCCGGCCATTGCCATTCTGGGTAGCTACTCGGTATTTGAGGCAACCGAAACAATCGGTGGGTTTCAGGGGTTATTAGATTATCAGCCTACTGAAATGATGGGAGTGGGCGCTGCCTTAACCATCTGCATTGGTTCATTCATCAGCGGGGGTACCTTGACGCCAGACTTTGCCCGCTTTGCCAAGACGACCCGGTCAGCCGTTGTCGCAACGGTGATTGCCTTTTTTCTAGGCAATTCACTTATGTTCATATTCGGGGCGATTGGGGCAATGACGTACGGTGTTTCGGATATTTCTGAAGTCATGTTCTTGCAAGAGCTGATTTTGCCGGCAATCATTGTATTGGGACTGAATATTTGGACAACGAATGATAATGCGCTATACGCTTCGGGATTGGGATTTGCCAATGTTACGAAAATTTCCAAGAAGAAACTTGTCGTGGTTAATGGAATCATCGGCACATTGCTAGCAATGTGGCTGTATACTAATTTCGTCGGTTTTTTGAATGTACTAGGAGCAGCAGTCCCGTCCATTGGGGCCATCATTTTAGCAGACTACTTTATCGTGAAACGTAGAAAATATGGGAAATTCGAAGAGATGTCTTTCAAAAAGGTCAATTGGTTATCGATGATTGCTTGGGCAGGAGGCGTCGCTTTGGCCCAGTTCGCACCTGGCATCGTGCCAATTAATGCTCTAATCGGGACCATCATCCTGTATGTTGCCTTGATGAAATATGTACCTATCAACAAAATACTAAGAAGAGGTGTACAGTCAGATGCTTATTAAACATGCTAAATTAAGAGGAAAAGAAGGTCTTTGGAATATTGTCGTCAGAGAAGGAATGATAGAATCGGTTACGCAGAGCCTTAATGAGAACGTTGAGAACGAGTTGAATCAGCCGATTTATGATGTGGAGGGGTCACTTGTTCTCCCTCCCTTTATTGAACCGCATATCCACCTTGACACGACGTTGACGGCAGGAGAGCCAGAGTGGAACCAAAGTGGGACGTTATTTGAAGGAATCCAGCGGTGGTCCCAACGAAAAGAGTCTTTGACGAATGAAGATGTGAAAACCAGGGCGAAAACGGCTTTAAAATGGCAAATCGCTCAAGGAATCCAGCATGTCCGTACACATATCGATGTGACCGATCCGGAACTTACGGCACTAAAAGCCATGCTCGAAGTAAAAGAAGAAATGTCGGATTTCGTTGAT
The DNA here is from genome assembly GCF_059384845.1 of Peribacillus suis. NCBI lineage: Bacteria > Bacillati > Bacillota > Bacilli > Caryophanales > Bacillaceae > Peribacillus > Peribacillus suis. The sequence goes on along the minus strand of NZ_CM182019.1, from coordinate 3,126,477 downwards.
TTGCAGTTAGTGGCTTTTCCACAGGAAGGAATTCTCTCTTATCCGAATGGAACGGGATTACTGGAAGAAGCGCTAAAAATGGGGGCCGATGTTGTAGGGGGCATCCCCCACTTTGAGTTCACTCGCGAATATGGCGTGGAATCGATGAAGATTGCGTTTGATTTAGCGGAAAAATACGATCGCCTCGTGGATATACATTGTGATGAAATCGATGACGAGCAATCACGTTTTGTCGAAGTCGTCGCTAAAGAAGCTTACGAGAGGGGACTAGGTACACGAACGACAGCCAGCCATACGACGGCAATGGGTTCGTATAATGATGCCTATACCTATAAGTTGTTTCGCTTATTGAAGCTTTCGTCCATTAACTTCGTATCCAATCCATTGGTGAATATTCATCTTCAAGGAAGATTCGATACATATCCGAAACGAAGAGGCTTAACACGTGTCAAAGAATTACAGGAGGCAGGACTAAACGTATGCTTTGGTCACGATGACATATTCGACCCATGGTATCCACTAGGAACGGGAAACATGCTGCAAGTGCTGCATATGGGCATTCATGCTTCTCAACTAATGGGTTACGAGCAAATCGTCAATTCCATCGATTTAATTACCGCCAATAGTGCAAAAACCTTGCAAATCGAGGACCACTATGGAATCGAGGCGGGAAAACCTGCCAACTTCATTGTTTTAGCGGCAGAAAATGAATACGAAGCAGTCCGTAAACAGGCCATGGTACGCTATTCCTTCAGAAACGGGAACGTGATAGCCGAAACAAAGCCAAGGGAAACGACCATTAATCTGGGACAAGGTACAGAGAACATTACTTTCAATAAATGATGGAAAAGCTAGGCACACAGGGTGTCTAGTTTTTTTGCGCTTGTAGGCGCTCTTCGCAAATTGGTAGCAATTCCATCAATTGCCGTGTGCGAAAGTGCGTAGTTGATTGGTCATGTATGATTCCAAAAATAAATGGCTGCTGCAGATGTGAACGTCCACACTGCAACAGCCATATTTGTTATTTGTTCAAAATACTGTGCTTTTTACCGTAAGTAAAGTAAATGATTATACCGATGATCATCCAAATAAGGCACGCAATCCAGGTGTGTGCGGATAGTTGGGTCATCAGGAATATGCATAAAATAAATGAAATGACTGGAATGGCTGGGAAGAAAGGTACCTTAAATCCATCATTCGGAATGTCTTTGTTTTTGCGTAAGTAAATGACGCCGATTGATACAACAGTGAAGGCTAAAAGAGTACCCATGTTTACAAGCTCTGTTAACTTATCCAATGGGACGAAGCCTGCGCATAAGGCAATGAGAGTCGCAAAAATCCATGTGTTTTTTACTGGTGTTTTACGTTTCGGATGAACTTCGCATAATAATTTTGGTAGTAAGCCGTCACGACCGAATGCGAATACTAGGCGAGTACCACCGTAAAGCATAACAAGGATTACGGTCATCATCCCAACGACGGCACCTATGGAGATAATACCGGCCACCCAATCTTGGTTAACCACTTTCATGGCAAAGCTTACAGGGTCACTTACATTTAACTGTGTGTAAGAAACCATACCCGTCAATACAAGGGATACAGCAACATACAATAAGGTACAGATAAAGAGCGAACCAATAATACCGATTGGCATGTTACGCTGTGGATTTTTAACTTCTTCGGCTGCAGATGATACTGCATCGAAGCCAAGATAGGCGAAAAATACTAAGGCCGCGGCACTTAGAACCCCGCTTGTACCAAATGGGGTGAATGGCTTCCAGTTTGTCGGTTCAACGTAGAATGCGCCGACTATAATAAATAGTAAAATAACGGCCACTTTTACACATACCATAATCGTATTGAATTTTGTCGATTCTTTAATGCCTAATGTCAACAAGGCGGCAATAAGGAAAATGATCAATATAGCTGGCAGGTTAATGTATGTGCCGTTATCTGGATCAAATGAACCGGATATTTCGTGAGGAAGCAAAATATTAAACCCGGCAAGTAGCGAGCTAAAATAGGATGACCAGCCTGTAGCAACGGCAGCAACAGCTAAGCCGTATTCAAGTAATAGGGACCAGCCGACTAGCCAAGCAATGATCTCCCCAAAGACAATGTAGGAGTATGTGTAAGCACTCCCTGTAACTGGAACGGATGAAGAAAATTCAGAGTAGCACATTGCGGCAAATGCACAAACAAAGGCGGCAATGATAAAAGAGAACACAATCCCAGGTCCTGCATGCTGGGCTGCAACGGTACCTGGAAGGATGAAAATTCCTGTACCCACAATGGCACCGACACCGAGTAGGATTAAATCAAACGCTCCTAGTGTCTTTTGTAATTGTACTTTTCCATGATTTTGTAAAAGTTGATTCACGGATTTTTTTCGAAATAAGTTCGTTTTCATTTTAAACACTCAATTCTTTTTTTGAATATCATAAAGATTCTAAACATTAACGGATTAAATGTCAAATAGATTTGTCGATATAGTGCATTTTTTGTCGAATTATGTGTACGTTTTTTAAATCTTCAAAGCCTCACATGGATAGTATTCCATATTTCGGATCAATTAAGCGAGCCATATGAAATGAGCTTTATTTCTTAAATAAATTCTTAAACCGTATAAAAAAGGATTAGAAGGGTGAGTTCTAATCCTTTTTATATTTCGTTGCACGTTATTTCATTTGATCTAATATTTGATGGTAAGCAAAGGCCTCTTTAACCATCCCTTTGTTTTGATACATTTTGGACAGCTGCGATACGGGAGCGGGGTCATCCGGGTACAATTCCATCTCCCATGAGAAACATTCGATGGCTTCATCGTATTGCTTAAACTCTGCATAATATTGTCCGAGTTCCATCATTTGATCGGGATCATCCAGCAAGGTCATCATTTTGTTTATTTTCCGGAACACCGGAGAATGGGGAGCTGATTTTTGGATGGGCAGCAGCTTTTCATGTACCTCTTTAAGATCATAGGTCTCAAGCAATTTACCAATAAGTTGTAGTAACCTTTGTTCGGATTGCTTCTCGCCATCTTCTAGGACGAGCTGTTGAATCATAACCATGAAGGTATCTATATGGGTGGCAATAAACGTCGGATCTAAATGTTCCCATAATGTATGCAAGATCTCCTCATAGGTATCCGGTAGGGCATTAAGGAAATTCATTAAATAGAGAGCGGCTGTTTCATAGTGTTCCTCCTGAAGCATCTCTTCAATCATGGATTTGGTTTGTGGTAGCACCTGAAATGGGTTGATGTGTAAATAGTCTAAGGTTACGATCCACTTTTCCATGGATACGAATTGCAAGGCCATCGTGGTATACGCTTCAATGGAAGTCACCTTCGAATACTTTTCGACTTTCTCCATCCAGAGTAAGAGAAGGGTCAAGAAAGAGTCCTGTTTCCTCAATAAACCTTCTAGCATTTTTCCTTCATCAGGTTGTAAGCGATATTTGAAGCAATGCCATTCAACAAAAAGCGAATCTTTCTCCTGGATGGTAGATAGTGACGAGGATGTGTAAAATTCCATATAGGAATGGAACTCCAATGAGTTTTTAATCTCTCTCGCAGAATTCAGGTCGGGAGCGAAGTTTGCCAAGATCTTAATGATTTGAAAGGCCTGCATGAAGTTGCCGTTTCTTCTATAGTGGTAAAAGATTTTGTATATGACATTGCTCAGTTGTTTCTTTGTGAAAAATGAGTCGAGCGTCGTAGCGATGTAGGCTACTTCCTGGAGGGAATATTGATTTTGAAGTTGGGAGAAAAGCTTATTCTTATTTGGAATAGTGGCGGTTTGGCTGGGGATTATTGCGGAGAGGAACGGATGGTCTGAGTGTAAGACGATACCCATTTTCCGTATTTTATCGATAAATGAATGTTTCTCTATCTTTTCTACCTTTTCACCATATACAAGATTATTCTTATAGTAAATGAGATAATAATTTTCATTTAATGATGATTCTACTTCAATCATCGTACATCGTGAGAATACGACGACTTGCATCACTTTCCCTTGTGAGAGTTTCTTTTTTTCTTTGATGGAAATTTCAACTGGCATAATAAGTTCATTATTCATATGTAACACAGCCCCTTTTGATCGTATGCGAATTCATGTGATTTTTATTATCCATTATAACATAGCATTTACTGGATTTTCTTTTAGAAAAGCCACTACGATTGAACTTTGTGATGTTATCAATAGTATGAAACTACTTTTCCCTTTTGAGAAAACTTTAGGGTTGCTGGTGAAAAAATGCGTAAATGGTATACTTGATGGGTGAGTTTTTAGCACCTGAAAGGAAGTAACGATAATAATGAAGTACTTCAAGACGCAAATGAAACAGTTAATGAAAGAACACTCGGAACTACAAACGCAATTGAAAGTGTTGATGAAAGAACACAATCTAGAGAAGAATTTTGCCCTTAAGGCTTTATATCATGCAGAGGTTGCTGATGGCGGAAAGTACCAGAAGGCCTATCAAGCCCTTGATTCTCCTAGGGACTGATATTCAATGAAATTGAGAAAAGTGTGAGATTTAGCATAGTTATAGAATATCTCCCGTACTAATAAACGACTTATGTATCGTTTGTTTTCTTATAGGGAGTTTTTTTATGCCCATAAAGCGGGGACATATTTGTTCTGCTGGGGAACTCCTATCTAAGATAAAGGGTTAAACCCATCCATAAATTGATTGGGAGGTGAATATAATAAACGACTTGGAGGTGAAAGGGAGGCTCAGGCATGATTATATGGAGAGGACTAGGTTTTTTAGTTTTTGTCATTATGGTGCCATTGGTGTTCTTATTCGGTTGGATCTTGGAGATGACGGTTGACCGGTCGCTGCCCGAAGATACTTCATTAATAATCGGTTTGTTTGTGGCCGGGATCATTGTCTGGTTTCTGGGTAGAAAACTAAATGGGGGTTCTGAAAAGGTTCTTGTCGATCAAGAAACAGGAACGGCCTATAAAATGGGAACCCGCCATAGTCTATTCTTCATTCCGATGCAATTTTGGGGACCGATCTTTATAACGATCGGAGTGATTCTTACCATTAAACTATTCATCTGATCAATCATCATCGAGCCTATGGTATAAAGCAGTACAGTTGACACTGTGCTGCTTTTTTTACGGAAGGGATGACGAACCAGCTCCCTGTTCCATATGGAAAAGTACCTATTCTGAAAGATAATGCATAATTATTCAGTCAATGATATAATGTGTAAGATTTTGTGAATTTTAGTTGATAAAGGAGTAGGGAAACGCATGAAGAAGATTTTATACACGGCACTATTGACCATGCTGGCCATCGTTTTGGGGGCATGTACCGGTAATCAAACAAATACCATCTCGGTGGCGGATTTGACGGATAGGGAAGAGGATATTCTTTCCCTGACCACGAGTGACGCATTCTTATTCGATTTCAATATCGATGATACATATCAAGAAGTTTCTTTTTGGATTGAAAAATATGAATCTGGTAAATTGGTTGGTAAAAAGATCAATGATGCTACTGCTCCGGTTTACGGAAATGGTTCATTGATGTTCGCCAGAACCCAAAATCCGGACAATGAGAACCAGTTTACCTTCATGACTGGAATAAAAACGGAGGGTGATGATGAAAGTGATCATTCGAGTTTTAGCAGTTTAGTGACAGAGCAGAGGGATCTTGAAAAGGCTTCGATTACAACGGAAAAAATATCAGAAACCCTTCCCATAAAGGATGAAATGGTGCTAGCGAGTATTTGTTATACACTTGATGAGGAAGGTGCAACTTCCCTATCCAGTGATTTTTATGAAGATCCAAAAAGCAATATGGATGAGTTAAAGGATTTCGATGTGGTGTATTTACTTAAAGGTGAATTTAAATAAGGCCAAAATGCCAAAGAAGGGAACCATATGTGCATGGTTCCCTTCTCCAATGCCTATTGCCTGGAAGATGCTGTTATATTAGAATGAGCAATGTTGAATGGAGGAATGAAAATAATGTCCGATTTACCTAATTGTCCAACCTGTCATTCAGAATATACATATGAAGATGGAAGCCTCTATGTTTGCCCGGTGTGTGCACATGAGTGGTCCATAGAATCAGAAACGGAAGAGATCAAGACCATTAAAGATGCCAACGGCAATGTCTTGAACGATGGTGACTCCGTAACGGTCATCAAGGACCTTAAAGTCAAGGGAAGTTCATCCGTCTTGAAAATGGGGACAAAAGTGAAAAGTATCCGATTGGTGGAAGGCGATCATGACATCGATTGCAAAATAGATGGTTTTGGTGCGATGAAGTTAAAATCCCAATTTGTAAAAAAGGTCTAACACAGGTTCACATACGTCTTTTTTCTAAGGTTGCCCAAAAGATAAAGCAGCATCACAAAGGTGATGAGCCCCTTGATGGGAGAAGTATGTGAACTATTAAAAAGGTGGTTTCTTATATGAGTAAAATGCCCGTCATCATCGATACAGATCCTGGAATTGATGATGCCATGATGCTGACACTTGCCTTTGCACGTGAGGCGATAGACGTACGTTTAGTCACAACCTGTTCAGGGAATATTTCTCAGGATAAAACGAATTACAATGCACGGACCTTCCTCAGCTACATTGGTGCGGACGTGGAAATAGCCAGGGGACTGGAGCACCCGATATTCCGTGAGCTAGAAGTAGCTGAGGATGTTCATGGTGAAAGTGGTTTTGCGAATGTTGTGTTTCCGGAGCCGACATTGCCGGTCAGTGAGCGTCCAGCCATATTCGCGATGCTAAAGACCATTATGGCGAGTGAGGAAAAAGTGACAATCGTTGCTACAGGCCCGTTGACGAATGTGGCAGCCCTTTTGTTGGCACATCCTGAAGTAAAACAGAAAATCAAGTGTGTTTCCTGGATGGGAGGTGCGGCAGTTGGCGGCAATATGTCACCGACCGCTGAGTTCAATGCGTATGTCGACCCGCATGCTGCCGAAATTGTTCTCCGTTCAGGTGTCCCTATCGTAATGAGCGGATTGGATGTAACGCATAAAGCCTATGTAACGTTGGAAGAAGCCCATCTCATTTTGGATATGGGGACGGACTTTTCGGAAAAAGTGTACCAAATGCTAACATTCTACCTGAATGTTGCGGAACAAACGCCATTTAACGAAGACCATTTTGCAGAAGTGTTACGTTTTCACGACCTTTGTGCCATGATGTATGTAATAAAGCCAGAGCTTTTCATGGGACAGGACTATTATGTGCAAGTTGAATTGGAAGGTCGTTTAACGGCAGGGACAACCGTCGTGGATTATGCAAGGCGCAGTGGCAAAACGCCAAATGTCCATGTGCTGCACGGTGTCGACCGGGAAGGTTTTGTCTCCGAATTCATGAATGCCATAGAGTTTGTTGGAGAAAGAATAAGAGTGAACTAATAAGGAAAACCGCACCGGATGATGAGGGGCGGTTTTTTTATTTGATGGCCTGGATGTTTTTAGGATACTATCGGGGTTACCCGAATTGGAGTTTCATGCTTTTTATTTGTTCAATATGCCGTTGCTCATGTAAGGATAATAATTCGATCCATTGATCTAAAGAAAGATGGCCGAATAGTGGATGCTTTGCTTTTTTTCTCCGAAAAATGCTCCGATCTTCCTGTTCAAAAATTACATTCAATAAATGATTCCTTGATTCAAACAGCCGATCCAGTAACTTTGGTAATTCCAAACGCTCTTGAGAAGGTACCACCATCTTAGGGGCTTTGAATTTTTTTGTCAGATCCGAAGTTAAGTAGATGTCTTTTTGGATGATCTGTTTATAGTCCCTGTCTTTTAAACCACGGACAATGGCCTGGGTAAAAACAGTTTCAGAAAGGAATAGATGATGACAAATTTGGGCGATACTCCAGCTTTCAGGTGAAGCCTTGTAATCCATCATGGGACTGTTCAATCCTGAAATTTCCTCGATTAATTGATTCCTTGTTTCAAATAATAGACTAATCTCTAGAAAACCCATGAGAACCTCCTGTGTTCAGATGATGTAAGGAAAGTAAATGGAATGTAAGCGTTACCTTCATTGTACAACAGGGTGGGAATCTAGTGTTGAAAGAAATGAATAATGGATGAAATGCCTTTGGCTTTTTCTCCAGGATGATAAAAGGCTTGCTGCCTTAGATGTGCCAGCAAGCCATTTATTTGAGAATATTAGGTGGGCTATCCAAATCGTCAACTGGGTATCGAGTGTATGAACGATTGGGGTGTGGAGTCCGTCCTTTGTTCTTTTCTTGGCCATTCTTCGGTGAATTCTACTTGGTCATAGTCAAAGAATGTTGTGAGGATGTCTGTTCGATTGTCGGTGAAGAGCTGTTCAGCTACCGCCGCTACGAGTTTTGGTATGCTGAACTTCAATCCCGAAAGTGCTGAAGCTGAAATGCCGCAACTGATCAAGGCGGAATAGTTAAAGGCGAAAATTCCGTGCAGTCGCCCTTTTCCTTTATCATCACGGCTTTGGAAAGCAAAGCCGGGGCTTAAGTAAGGATGTGCATCAATCGTAGGATTAGCCAGATTTTCCGGGGCGTGATAGCGGTCGCTCCAGCGGACAATGTGCTTTTCCACAAGCCGTAATTCAGGCCGTAAAGAAGGATCTGTGACAAGGCCGGTACTGATGATCAAGAAATCAAAAGTGAATGTCCCCTTAGGTGTTGTCACGACAGCTTGATCATTTACGTTCTTTACTTGAAGCCATGGGGAGCCCAGGTGCATGTCGAATCCGGGCCATGAGGAGGCACGTTGAAACATATCGGTGGTCGGTGGTTGATTATGCTTAAAGAAATGGCTCATCACGGCATACTTATCAGTATCGGGTAGGGTATGGAAACGCTCGATTATGCCGGAAGCCTCCATATGCCGGATCGGATTGATGCGGGGAATCTCTTTGCGCCTGATGAAGACATGGGCTTTTGCGACGCCTTCAGAGAGGGCAAAATGGGCATTATCAAAAGCAGAGGCTCCGCCGCCCAAAATAGCGACCCTTTTCCCTTTGAGGGTGGAAAAGTCAATCGGTTCCGAGGTATGTGCATAGAGGTGGCGAGGCAAGTTCTCTGTTATCATGGGTGGAATATGCCATTCGCCCCCACCTTGAATTCCGGTGGCTAAAATGACCTTACGAGCAAGCAGTAGGGGCGTGTGGGCTCCTTGGCCTTCGATATGCAATTTGTGGATTCCTTCTTCGGTAGGCTCGACCAGCTTTAATTTCACCTTATTGATGACAGGCAGGTTGAGGACTTCCCGATACCACTGAAGATAATTCATCCATTCCTGTCGGGGTATCTTATCCATCGCTTCCCAGCTTTCTTGACCGAATTGCGCTTCCCACCATGCGCGGAAAGTCAAGGAAGGGATGCCAAGATCGATGGTCGTCAAATGCTTGGGTGTCCGCAATGTCACCATGCGCGCATAGGTTCTCCATGGCCCTTCCAACCCTTCGCCATTTTCATCGATGACAAGGATGTTGGATATTTTCTCACGGAAAAGTCCAAAAGCCGTACCTAACCCACTTTGTCCGCCCCCGACAATGATTGCATCATAGATATGTCCTGCCGGTTGCTTGGATGGATCCACTCGATCGTTGCTACCAATCGAAAGGTAGGACAAATCAGTTCTAACTTGTTTGGTTAATGTTTCTATGCTCATGATCTATTCATTCCTTTCATGGACGATTTTTATCAATATATGTTTTGTTAAGTAACTTTTCATGTAAGTTTATATAACATACTATTAGATTATCATGGATCCATTGGAAATTCTTTAGATGAATTGTCTGAAATTTCTTTTTATTATTGGTCACAATCACTAATCGAATAAGTGGTTAGTGTAAAATGGGTTTTTTTTACATACGTTTCATTAAAAAAGTCCATACTACTACATAGTCGGATGGCTGTTACGTTCGGGATGATAGGTTAATTTCGGGTAACGATAAAAAGGAGAAGAGCTGATGGCTTTACTTGCTTTGCAAGAGATAGCGGTAGCATATAACAAACAAAGGGTTTTAAAAGATCTCACACTTGAAGTTGAAGAAGGACAGCTGGTTTCCCTACTGGGTCCAAGTGGATGTGGGAAGACAACGACATTGCGTTTAATTGCGGGGCTTGTACAAGCTAGTGAAGGGAAGATTCTATATAACGAGAAAGATTATACGAAAGTCCCTGTTACGAAGCGGAATGTTGGCTTTGTGTTTCAGAACTATGTCTTATTTCCGCATATGACGATCTTTCATAATATTGCATTCGGACTGAGGCTTAGGAAATGTTCCAAGATGGAGATAGAAAAACGTGTCATGGATGTGCTGGAAATCGTAAATATGTCAGGGTTTGAAATGAGGTATCCGCATGAGCTTTCCGGTGGACAAAAGCAACGTATTGCGATTGCAAGGGCCATCGTCATCGAACCGGATATCCTTTTATTTGACGAACCATTGAGTAACCTCGATGCAAACTTACGGGTGAACATGAGGACGGAAATACGGCGGATTCAACAAAAGTTAGGGATTACCACTGTGTACGTATCTCATGATCAGGAAGAATGTTTAGCGATATCCGATCAGGTGGCGATCATGAATCAAGGTGCCATCGAGCAGTTTAATAGTCCGGCGGCGATTTACAATTATCCTCGAACCAAATTTGTCGCAGACTTTATCGGGTATAAGAATTTCATTTCCTTCGATGAGCGACATGATGACGGAGACCATATCGTACTGATTAAATCAGGGTACGTATTTGTTCTCCAAAAGGATGCGCATATGTCTAACTTGACTGGGAAAACAAGTACAATCAGGCCGGATGCTTTAATGATGCAAGCAAAAAGTCCTTCGGGAAATCTGCAACATAATTGTTTACCGGGAAGAATTAAGGTTCGTACATATCTAGGAAGAAGTTATCAATATAGTGTGGGGACACCATTCGGGGATTTTATCGTGAATGGGGAGATGACAGAACCATATCATGTAGGTCAAGAAATCGTTCTGGTCTTTCCGAAAAACCAGATGGTGCTGGTTGATTAGAGTGGGAAGTTGTCATGAGGCAGAGACGTTGGTGAGTCAACGTTTCTGCCTTTTTTATTCATATATAAATGCGTTTAACATTTGCACAGCTAATGATAGTCCGGGTAATCGGTGAAAAAGGGATGGAAAAGCTAATTTTATAGAAGAATCCTTTTTACCAGCCGTACAAATGCGAGATTGGTCGTCAATATACTAGGCACGTGTTCCGTCACTTGTCATAAGATAAGGGTATATGGAATGGGGAGGTCTTTTTAGATGTATGATTATATAGCGAATGATCAGGAAGAGAATCGTCAGCAGGACTTGATACACAAGTTAGAACAGGCGATTAATGGGGAGTATAGCGCCATCTTGTGTTACGAGAAACTAGCTAGGATGGCTCCTAACGAAACAGAGCGGAAGCAAATCCTTGAGATCAGGGAAGATGAGATGAAACATTTTCAGGTGTTTTCACAAATCTACATCAATCTGACAGGATACCAGCCAACACCGAAAGTGACGGAAACATGCCCGGATTCATATAAATCAGGCTTGGAGTTTGCCCTTGTGGATGAACAGAAAACCGTGGATTTTTATTTGGGAACGGCAGATGGTGCAGCAGACCGGTCGATAAGAAAGGCATTTCGCCGTGCTGCCGCAGATGAGCAAAACCATGCTGTCTGGTTTTTGTATTATATAGTGAAAAATAAATAGAAACAGCGCCGAAAGCGGTGCTCTTTCTATTTATGATAGGAAGGTCTTCTCGATTGGAGCAGGTGCCTTCGGTGAAAAGGTCAGTGAAACAATTCCACATAAAAGCAGCCCAACACCAAACCAGTTAAGCAAGCTCAGGCTCTCGCCGACAAGAAAGACACCAAGAAGTGCCGCTACCAGTGGTTCCGCCAGTGACAGCGATACGGCAGTTGATGATGGGACGGATAGAAGGCCTTTGTTAAAAAGCAAGTAAGCCAAAGCTGTCGCAAAAAGGCCAAGGTGAAGGCTGACGGCCAATCCATTAGTGGAGATGATCCAGCTACTATCAAAGATGAATAGCATAGGCGACAATAGCAAGGCGCTTAAAGTAAAGATGACCGCAGCCGTTGCTTCTGGAGGCTGCTTGTCCAGAATTTTCTTGCTTACGAGTGTATACACGCTAAAGGACGCCCCGGCACCAAGTGCAAGTAGGATACCGATTGGGTCAATTGGTCCTTGCCCTTCATTGGCAAACAGAAGTAAGCATCCCGCAATCGATAAACCTGTCGCCAGCCACCAAATCATGGAAGGCTGTTTTTTTTCAATCACCCATTCAAGGAAACCGGCAATGATCGGAGCGCTGCTCAGTGTAATGATGGTACCAATGGCGATTCCGGTGAGGCTGACACCCATGAAAAAAAGCGGTTGATAACAAGCCATGCCTAGCGTGGCCAAGAGTGTTTTCTTTACTGGCCAATTATGGACCGTTACTTTCCTTTGCAAGAAAGCGATAAGTACGAGAACAATTCCTCCGAAAGCGAGGCGGACCGCACCAATTACAAAGGGATGGGCGCCATCCGGGGCGAATGATTGGGCGGTACCCGTCGTTCCCCACAGCATGGCACCCATGATGATGAACAGATACCCAGACTTATCCCTCATTTACTCTCTCCTATTAGTATAGATTCATTATTCTGATAATTTTACCATACTATTTGAGCGAAAATCGAAGAGAAAGGCCATTTGTTCGGGAGATAGGAACATAGTATACTAGTCTCACAGTAGTTCATAGAAGATATAGGAGGAAATAGTGATGTCATCAAGTACTAAAAATAATCAAATCGGTCCCGCTCGGTTTGCCATTGCTATTCACTCTCTGGTTTGGCTGGCGCAAAGTGGGAAGCTGCTGACGAGTTCCGTGATTGCATCAAAGGTCCATTCACATGCTACGTTTTTACGGAGGGTGATGTCCCAACTTGCGGTAGCTGGAATCGTCGAGACCAAGGAAGGGCGTGAAGGTGGATATAGTCTTCATGTACCCGCCGATATCCTGACCTTGGCAGATGTATATCTGGCAGTGCGACCGGAATGTCTTGATTTCCTGGATACGAGTGAATGCGGGGAAGTCGGGAAACAGCTTGATCATGCTTTGGAAGAAATCATGAATGAGGCAGAACAGGAAACCCTGAAGCTCTTGAAAGGGTACACGCTAGAACAGTTCATGGACAAAATTGATTTTTCCGAAAGTGCGTACCTAGGCTAATATCCTTGCAGAAGGATATTCTGCCCTATATAATGTGCTTAAAGTAATTGCATTTAATTCAAGGAGGGTCTTAACATGAAGGTGGAAATTTGGTCGGATTATCAATGTCCGTTTTGTTATATTGGAAAGCGTCGTTTCGAGGATGCGTTGAATCAATTTGAAAATAAGGATCAGGTCGAGGTTGAATTCCGTAGTTTTGAGTTGAATCCGGAAGCGGAACGGGATATCAATATGAGCCAAAGTGAGATGTTGGCGAAGAAATACGGCATGTCACAGGCTCAGGTGGAAGCCAACAGCCAAAATATGACCCAACAAGCTGCAGAGTTGGGGCTTGACTATCATTTAGACAAAGTCGTCTTGACGAATTCCTTTGATGCTCACCGCTTGATGCATTTTGCCGAATCAAAAGGAAAAGGGAAAGAAATGAATGAACGTCTGTTCAAAGCATACTTCACGGAAGGCAAGCATATCGGCGACCATGCCACATTGGCGGATTTGGCAGAAGAAGTCGGTCTTGATCAGTCTGAAGTGGAAAAGATGTTAGCGGGCACAGCCTTCACGGCGGAAGTAAGGGGCAACGAACAAGAAGGAAGTTTGCTTGGGATTACGGGAGTTCCATTCTATGTGATCAACCGAAAGTACGGCGTCTCAGGAGCTCAGCCTGCCGAAGCGTTTTTAGATACATTGAGGAAGGTATGGGCAGAGGAAAACCCGTTGCAAATGGTGAATGAAACAGGGGATGCTTGCACGGATGGTTCTTGTAGCGTACCGGAAAAGTAAACGCTACGAATGGAGACTTGGACATGTTCTGAGTCTCTTTTTTTATGTAAAGGATCCCGGGATACGGAAAGAAGCTTCTTTTTTATAGTTTCATAGACTGAAAATTTGTATAATGGGGATAAGACTATAGATGAAGCATACATATGGAGGGTCATGAATGAGTAAGCTTAACGGCAGGACAGTTGCTCTTTTGGGAGCAAGGAAAATGGAAGAACTCAGTAAAATCGTTGATAATCTAGGGGGCGTCCCGCTTGTCCGGTCAGCACAAGGCACGGTATATCTGGATGATTCCCATCTGGAGGAGGATGTTACCCGTTTAATAGAAGGAGAGTTCGATTGGATCATTCTTACGACGGGAGTGGGCACGGAACTCTTATATAATACCGCTGTAAGAATGGAAGCGGGGGACCGTTTTATAGAAGCTTTGCAAAAAATGAAGATTGCCGTTCGTGGGTATAAAACGAAAAACCTGCTTAAGAAGCTTGGCCTGGAGCCTGACGTCCGTGATGATGATGGCAGTACGGCAGGATTGGTTCGCAATCTTGATGGACATTTGCTCGGCGGTGTGAAAGTCGCCTTGCAACTGCATGGAGATCCGGCACCGCTTTTGATGAACTGGTTGGATGAACAAAAAGTCGAACATAAAGAGATATTGCCCTATGAACATATTGCCCCGGAAACCGAAACGATGCATCTCTTAATTGGGGAAATCCTCGATGGGAAAATAGATGCCGTTGTGTTCACGAGTGCGCCCCAGCCTCGAAATTTGATGAGATTTGCCCGTGAACTAGGTGTGGAAAAACGCTTAATTGACCGCTTTGCAACGGATGTCGTGGCCCTGGCTGTCGGTAAAGTGACGGCGCAAGTCATCATCGAGGCAGGGATTGACCGGGTCATCTATCCAGAAGATCAACGGATGGGCAGTGCGATGGTCGAGCTGGTGAAGTTTTATACGAGTTAAATGAAATCTATCGTAAAAGCGTTAGTCTTCTAATCTTTCATTCAGTAAGCCGCCGATTGATGACAGGGGGGAAGCCTTATATGGAATGGACTATTGGTGATGTATTGTGGCAATTATTTTTCCTGGGACTTCTTGTATTACTAGTTGTGATGATCGTGAAAATCATTCGTTTTTTTCAAAAACATACGAAAGGCGTTTCCAGCGTGGAAAAGAAGACGGAAGAACTTGAGGGACGCATCGATAAAGACAAAAAGTGAAGAGGACCCGGTTATATTACATACAATCTTTACTTCCTTCCTAAATGGGGTAGAGTACCTAAGTAACTTTTTCTTGGGGGGAAGTATATATGAAACGTACCGGTGAATTTGTGTTAAGCATTATTGGAGTATCGATCGCAACCATTTCCTTACTTGTGGGAATCATTACGGCTGTCTACACCAGCACGGTCGACCTAACGGAACTGGTTGAATATTCATTAGGTTCCGACGTGGAGATGGCGGCTTCCGAAATGGAGATGACACTCCAACTGTTCCACGTACTATTGTGGGGAGGAATTGTATCGTTGGCGTTTGCTCTGCTAGGTGGACTGATTGGCGTCATTCTCTTGAAAAAGGGCAGAGTGAAAGCGGCCGGAGTGGTGTTCATCATTATCGGCATTCTTACCCTATTCCATATATGGCCCCTGATCTTCTTCATCGTGCCGGGAATTATGTGCCTGGTAAGGAAAGAAAGAATCCATAATGAAGAGATGGAATATAAGCCGTATTAAATATCATTCTCCATGTCTAGTGGTTTACATCAAATGAAGGAGCGCATTCGATTTACTCTATCGAATGCGCTTCTTGCTAGGTTGCATAAAAGTACCAAACTGAACGGAAGAATTGAACCACATTCAACCATCTGAAAGGATAATTCAACCGCTATAACGAATAATTCAATAATATGCCAAAGTTAGGGGAAAATGTGGGCATTTGTATGAAGTGATTATGTCCTTACTGTGATATAATGACTAGACTAAAACACAAGAGAGAGGGACTTCGATTGGAAAAAAGCAAAGAGGTTTTTTCGTGGGTTAAAGCGATTGGGATTGCGGTCGTATTGGCTTTCCTGATTCGAACATATATATTTGCCCCTATAGTCGTGGATGGGGAATCTATGATGCCGACTTTACAAGATCATGAAAGAATTGTGCTCACTAAGTTTGGCACGAGTATTGGTAGCATCGACCGATTTGATATCGTCGTCTTCCATGCAACGGAAGATAAAGATTACATAAAACGGGTGATTGGCCTCCCAGGTGATCATATTGAATATAAGGATGATACGCTTTATATTAATGGCAAGAAATATGATGAACCCTATTTAGATGAATATAAAGAAGAAATGGGTGGGGAGCCATTGACCGGTTCTTTCAAGCTTGAGGAAGTGTCAGGTAGCATGACCGTACCGGATGACCACCTGTTCGTGATGGGGGACAACCGCCAGAATAGTCTGGACAGCCGTGAAATCGGACCCGTTTCCATAGAGGAAATAGTCGGTAAGGCGAATTTGGTGTATTGGCCGATCAAGGAATTTAAAATCGTGAAATAAAGGAACGGACTCGACAATCGAGTCCGTTCTTTCGTTATGTTTTAGAAATCCGCGTTTCGCCTGCACCGTCTTGGATGATGCGTGTTTTGAAATCGACTTCTATCATGAGAGGATGGATTTCTGCATATTGCTCTGAAAAAATCCACCGTCGTCCTGGTTTGCCCAACAATAGAAATGCCCCGTCGCTACCCATGAATGTAAGACCATCGGGATTCAAGGATTCGCCATCCCGGATTGGGATATTCCTGTTGATCAGCTGTTGGCCAATCCCCTCGATATCCCGAGTCGTCAGATTGATCTCCCCGATGCTTAATAAAGAGTTCATTGAAAAAGGCTCATTGCTCTCGGGTGCGATGGAATGCCTTGCAATGAACTCGACAACATTATGGCTAGGGTCGGTGAAATAAAGCGAATGGGCATGGATATTCTTGAAGTACACTTCATCAACCCCCTCTTCCCTATTTAAAGGAGTGCGTGCGGTGATCCATTTCTTCGCCTCCTTGAATTGATTGGAAGGGATGTTGAAGGCCAAATGATAGAATGGCTTGCTACCGCTTTTGGCTTCAGTGAAAATCAATTCACTTGCCCCTATCTTTATCGAAAAGCTATTAGGTGTCTCCCCGAGTAATTTGGCGCCAAGCCGGTTCAGATAAAAAGCTTTTGTTTTTGCTAGAGAATTTGAAGCGAGGTTTACTTTGTTGATCAGCATAACTTCACACCCCTTTTCCTTATTTCTTCCATTATAAAATAATTCGGCTGGATAAGCGCCAAAAGGAAATTTATCTGCGAATTTTGAAGTTTTTTTTAGAAAAACCACTCATTTGGGTTAAATTGGGTTATTCTATAAAATAGAAGTAATCACGTTAACCAGACCCGTACCGAAATTGGATTACTTCTTACATAGGGTGTCTGAGATGGAGTACGAAGAATGGACATGGTAAAAGAGTTAATTTCAAACTATGGTTATTTTGCGATATATGGACTTTTAGCATTAGGGATCATCGGGTTGCCTGTTCCCGATGAGTTCATGATGACGTTTGTCGGCTATTTGGCTTCTATTTCTGTTTTGAATGTACAAGGTGCATTCTTTGTCAGCTTTCTAGGTTCGGTTTCGGGGATGTTGGTCAGTTATTTCATCGGGAAAAAAATTGGCAAGCCTTTCCTAAGGAAACATGGAAGGTGGATTCGGATGACTCCGACACGGTTGGAGAGTCTTGAGAGATGGTTTAATAAATACGGACCGTGGACCCTTATCATCGCCTATTTCATTCCGGGAATCCGCCATTTTGCCAGTTATTTTTCTGGAATGAATGGAATGGGTAAACGCAAATATTGTATCTTTGCTGGTGTAGGGGCATTCAGTTGGTGCTTGGTGTTTACTGCTGTTGGCTATTTCATTGGTGTTTTAACTTAAAGGATAATGGGGCTTGCCTGGCAACAAAGACTGGTTCCTTTATATATGATGGAGATCCGTTCTGTTCGTGGAAGCGGGTCTATTTTTTATGAGTGGATTGTGATTGAATCATGTACCTGTTTTATGAGCGTCAAATTACGGGAATAAGAAAGAATGGTCTCAACACTTGGCGATAAATATAGAAATAGTGATAAAATGAGAAATATATGAAAAAGGGAGTTGTCATGATTTGAGTGAATTGAATTGGCGCGAAGAAGTAGAAAAAAGAAAAATGGACCTTTTGGTCGATACACAGAACCTATTGAAGATAAAGAGTGTATTGGATGAAAGCCAAGCAACAGAGGAGGCTCCATTTGGCAAAGGAGTCAAGGAAGCATTGGATTATATGCTCCAGTTAGCGGAAAAAGACGGATTTACCGTGAAAAATGTCGATAATGTTGCCGGGCATATTGAAATGGGCGAGGGTGAGGAGTTAATCGGGATTTTATGTCATGTCGATGTAGTTCCTGAAGGAGATGGCTGGAGCTCTGATCCATTTGGCGCCGAGATACGCAACGGGCGGATTTACGCGCGTGGGGCAATCGACGATAAAGGGCCGACGATGGCAGCTTATCATGCCATGAAACTTGTCCGGGAGCTTGGCAAGCCATTGAACAAGCGTGTTCGAATGATCATTGGTACGGATGAGGAATCAGATTGGCGTTGTGTCGATCGCTATTTCGAAGTGGAGGAAATGCCGACGATGGGCTTTGCCCCGGATGCAGATTTCCCTATCATCAGTGCGGAAAAAGGAATCTGGGATTATTCCATCATTCAGCCAGCGGATGCAGGACACGGAACGAATTCAGAAGTGAATGTTTTGGAATTTTCTTCAGGCCGAAGAACGAATATGGTACCCGATTTTGCAACGGCCATTGTGGAAGCGGCCAACCCTGCTGAAATCGTTGCAGGCTACCAGAACTATTTACAAAGATATTCGCTGAAAGGACAGGCTGTTCCACAAAAAAATCAAGTCCTACTAGAACTGAATGGGGTTTCAGCCCATGCGATGGAACCGAAAAATGGAGTCAATGCGGGTCTGCATTTAGCTGTGTTCTTGGCGGACTTATCACTAGATCCCCATGCAAAATCCTATTTCACTTTCATCAAGGATTATCTATTTGAAGATTCCCGTGGCACTAAGTTGGGTGTCGCCTATACGGATGAACAAACAGGTGAATTGACGATCAATGCCGGCACATTCAATTATTCGAAACAAGGCGATAGCTCCATCGGATTCAGTATGCGTTACCCGGTCACATATGAATGGGAAAAGCAAAAAGAAGCGTTAGAACAAAAGCTTTCCACATATAATCTACGTGTGGAATCCAATTCGCTTTCGACACCTCACTATGTGAACAGTGATAGCTTCTTGATCAAGACGCTGCAAGAAGTGTATGAAGCGGAAACAGGTGAACAAGCGGAGCTCCTTTCCATCGGTGGCGGAACATATGCCCGCTCATTGAAGGAAGGCGTCGCATTCGGCCCCCTATTCCCAGGTAGTGAGGATATCGCGCACCAAAAGGATGAGTATATCGATATAGAAGATATGCTGAAGGCAACGGCCATTTATGCCCGTGCCATTCATGAACTAGCCAAATAAGAGGTTAAGAAGGAGTAAGACATGGGGAAGATCATTTATAACGGTGAATTGAAAGACCGGTCTGCCATCCAGATAGATGTCGAGGATCGAGGATACCAGTTCGGTGATGGTGTTTATGAAGTCATCCGTGTTTATAACGGAAAACTATTTGCAGCCGACATGCACCTAAACCGACTCATGGACAGCGCGAAACTGATTCAACTGAAGGTTCCTTTTACAGTGGCAGAGATCAAGGAAAGGACAAAAGAACTGATTACTGCAGAGAATCTGGAATATGGTATTGTCTACATGCAATTGACGAGAGGCACTTCGCCCCGTAATCACGCATTTCCAATAGGTGAAGTAGACCCTGTTTTTGTCGCTTATACCAAGGACATGCCATATACAGGAAGTAAGCCTGGGGTCAAAGCTGTCACGGTTGAGGATATCCGCTGGTTACGTTGCAACATCAAGAGCTTGAATTTACTAGGTAATATATTGGCTAAGCAGCAAGCCGTTGAAGCAGGCTGCGACGAAGCGATTCAACATCGGGATGGAACGGTTACGGAGGGAAGTTCATCCAATGTGGCGATCATCGTGAAGGGTACGCTGAAGACGCACCCGGCAACGAATCTGATCCTGAATGGGATTACCCGCCAGATCCTACTTAAGCTGTGCAACGATAAGGGCATTTCTTATGTTGAAGAACCTTTCACCCTCTCGGACATGATGGATGCGGATGAAGTCCTGTATACAAGCACAGGCGTTGAAATCACGCCAATCACCGCAATCGATGGGCAATTGATTGGGGATGGAAAGGCCGGAAGCATCACACTCCAACTACAAAAGTTATTTACACAGGAAATCGAGCGACAATGTGGTAGTTTAACTGAATAGATTCCCAATCCCCCTGTCTGAATGGAGGCAGGGGGATTTCTATGTGTACATTTTTCGAAACGCAACATGCTCATGAACCCGTTCCCTATACGGTCCTTTTTTAGTAAGCATCCATTTTGACATTTTCAAACTACAGGCATATACTTTTTCATATCAAAAGTTTACCTTGCGCAACTTTTTAAGCCGCGTATAAAAAGGAGTTGGAGTGCATGTCTTCTTTACATGGAGATACGAGAGGCTTTAAAAAGCTGCTCCCCTTTTTAGGGCCAGCTTTTATAGCCGCCGTTGCTTACATTGATCCAGGGAATTACGCAACGAACATTGCCGCGGGTTCAAAATATGGCTATACGTTATTATGGGTTATTCTTGCGTCCAATTTAATGGCGGTCTTGATACAGTCCTTGTCTGCAAAATTAGGAATAGCAACAGGGAAAAACCTTCCTGAACTATGCCGTGAGACATTTTCCAAAAAGTCTTCGTTCTTTTTATGGATTCAAGCCGAAATCGTCATAATGGCGACGGATTTAGCCGAGTTTATCGGAGCGGCACTCGGGATTTATTTACTGTTCGATCTTCCGCTTATCACTTCCGCGCTTATTGCGGCAATCGGGTCATTTGCCATTTTAGAGTTTCAGCGCAGAGGATACCGTACATTCGAAGCGTTGATCACAGGGATGATATTCGTGGTGGTGCTTGCTTTTGGCGCCCAAGTTTTTTATGCAAAACCGGACACCTCAGCACTCCTTATGGGGCTTCTTACACCCAAGTTCGAAGGAGTCGATAGCATTTTACTATCAGCTGGGATGCTTGGGGCGACTGTCATGCCACATGCGATATATCTACATTCTTCTCTGACGCAAAAGCGAATCGTTGGGAAGGACGAAATGGAAAGGAAACGGATTTTTCGTTTCGAGTTTATCGATATCGTCATTGCCATGCTCATAGCGGGTGCCATCAATGCTGCCATGCTAGTGGTTTCGGCTGCATTGTTTCATAAAAGTGGGGTGCTTGTAGAAGATTTGGATGTGGCCTATGACCAATTTGCCTTGATGCTAGGGCCATCTGTTGCCATGTTTTTTGGAATCGGCTTATTGTTTGCCGGTCTATCAAGCTCGTCCGTCGGTATGCTCACAGGGGATGTCGTCATGCAGGGGTTCATAAAAAAACATATCCCCATCTATTTGAGAAGGCTGATCACGACGATTCCTCCATTAGTGATCATTTTGATGGGAGTGAATCCGTCCAAAGCACTCGTAATGAGTCAAGTCGTACTATCGTTTGGGATTGCATTTGCGCTCATTCCGCTCATACGGTTTACAAGTGATAAGAAAATCATGGGCAATCTAGTCAATCACAAAGTGACGTCCGGGTGTGCCTGGGTCATCGCAGTCCTCATTATCGGACTGAACCTGTTTTTGCTATATGAGACGCTACTTGGGTAATGCCATTAAAATTGGATAAAGCAAAGGGGAGGACCAGCTGGCTGATGGTCCTTCTCTTTTGCTTTCCTTTCCTTTCCTAAGGAAGGTGTAAGAAGCGGGGGTAGCCTAATGGAAGAGCGATGGATATACGAATTGTTGTAGTCATAAGGTGGCATGAATAACGGGGAAAAGGGGAGACTGAGAAGGGCTCCGCGTTTGATGCTACTAGGGAAGTTTTTGCGTGGGAATTATGGTAAAATTATATAGAAAACGGGAAGGGATGTTAGTGTCCGATGAATACTCATTTTTTCTTTGCTTTAGTACTGCCAGATGATATTAAGCATCATTTACATAACCAGACAAATGAAGTGAAATCGGAGTTTCCATTTAAGAAATGGTTACATCCAGCCGATTATCATATTACGATGGCATTTCTGGGAAATGCCGAAGATACAATGAAAGAAGAAGCGCTGGAAAAAATAAAACGTGCACTCGCCAATGAACAGTCGTTTGAGCTCGAGGTAGAGGGGATCGATGTTTTTGGTAAAAAAGAGAGCCCGCGTATTTTGTGGGCAGGCGTCAAACAGGAAGAAAGGCTGACTTTCATCCAAAAGAAAATCTATGCATCATGCGTAGAGGCAGGTTTTGAATTGGACAAAAAACCGTTCAAACCGCATATTACTCTGGCCAGGAAATTCGAGGGTGAGACCCCTTTTTCCATCAATGAGGCCCGTCAGCTGGCAAATCCGGAAGCGAAAGCATTTCAAGCTTCCCAAATAGCCCTTTATCAGACACATCTTGGGGCATCCCCCTCATACGAACCAGTATATACAATAAACCTTCAATAATAGAGGAAGATGGGTGGTGGTCGAATGGCACAGCTCATAAAAATACAGGATTATATTTCCCGGTATGAGCAGGATATTTATCGATATCCGTCACAATTTGCAAAGTTAAAAAAACAACAGTGGGATAAACTGCAGGCCGCCTATCACGCAGGGGAGCTAGAACAGCTGTACAGTCAACCGGATGAAGAACAAACCCTGTTCAAAGGCACGACGACGGAGGAAGAGCCAAAGGGGCTCTTCCGTAAAGTAAAAGGATTGTTCCAAAGGTCGGACGGTCAAGAGAAAGAGGCCGAAGAAATTCATATACCGAATCCCGTGATCAATCATAATGTCTTTTCGTTAAGGGTACCTGCAAATCCAGCAAACTTGGATGAACTTAAGCAGAATTTCTTAAACCAGTTACTTCGTTTCCAGATGAAATGGGGCAGCTCGACGCTTCGTGAAAGGTCTTATGTGGACCAATCATTCTTTCTAGAAGAAAAACTCCGCTTTTTCCTGCAGCGTTTTCCTGATACATTTCTTGTTTTATATAAACCTATCTTTCTATTGAAAAATGCTCCGATCGAAGTCGATGTCATTTTGCTTACGCCAGTGGATGTCTGGTGCATCACCTTTCTCGAAGCGGAAGAGGATGCAGCCTTTATTGGATCGAGCGATCGGTTTTGGCTACGGCGGCATCATAAGTATCCGGACAAAAAAGTTCTCAATCCTTTCTTGGCCGTTAACCGGATGGGAAGTATAGTTTCTCAGTTATTTGAACTGTATGAAGTGAATCTACCGATAAAAAAAGTGGTCCTTTCGCGGAATGGCTATATGGATTACCCGGAGACTCCATACGACATTGATTTATTGGATAAGCGGACTTTTCCGGAATGGTTTGACAGGATGCGGTCGATATCTTCCCCGCTTAAGGCGCAACAGCTAAAAGGGGCACAGGCTCTCTTGGATTATTGCCAAACGACTTCAAGCCTACGTCCGGAATGGGATGCCGATCAACAACAGGATTCATAATCGTTGGAGGGGATGGTCTGCTACACGAAGTCATAAACGGAGCGGATTCATTCCCTTATGCAACCACTGGCCCCCCATTCGAGGTGGTTCGGAAAGGACTATGTAAAAGGTGTTCAGAAACGGCTAATCGAATGAATCACTTTCTTATTTTTTTGTATGATGTCTGCAATCACCTATGGAGTGAACCGTTCCCCCCTTAAATAAATGGTTGAATTTTATAAAAACGGGTAAATTAATTTATCTATTCATTTTATCGAAAAATTATTTTTACATACCTTCAAGGGCCTAAGGACTGATGGGGAAAGAGCTCCCTTGAGCTACGAGCTACCTACAGTCGATGATATCTCCATCTTTATAAAGCATGGATTGTGCTTCCTGAACGCATGATGGAAAGGTGTAAATGAAGAACGTGGACTCTATTTCCGGTAAAGTGAGAGCCGTTTAGAATTTTCGGGTCCGCCAAAGGTCAGGCAGATGGAGAAAATGTCGGGATGAATGAGGTAGAAGTAGGGGTCCTGAAGGAGAAATTTCAGGTCATGTTCAAGGGTAGTCAATGCTTATCCTTTTCGAAATGATTCCTTTGTACTTGTTTTATGGGTATAATCGTTTTATAGTACTTGACGAAGAAACCATATTTCAACTAAAATTTAATTTATGGCTATTGTTAGATTGCTCAATAGCTATTTTTTATTTTCTTATCATAATGATGTTTTATTGCGGGATTAGTTCCGATGCACGTATACATGCAGCTACGCCAACAGGCGGGTTCTTTAATAAACATTAGGTAGTGGTATTACATACACTAGGTGAACGTACTTACATTTGTATGATTAAGCGAGGAAATCGAAGGTGAGCCAGTTGGAACATTTAATAGGTCAGGAGTGGGATATATCCCCTGCTGGAGGAGCTACGGGAGAAGCGTTCATTGCCGAGAAAGATGGGCAAAAGCTGTTCCTGAAACGAAATTCATCGCCATTTTTAGCTGTTCTTTCGGCCGAGGGCATTGTTCCAAAATTAGTGTGGACAAAACGCCTCGCAAATGGGGATGTGATTACGGCCCAGCATTGGATGGAAGGTAGGGAGCTAACTCAAGCAGAAATGGCCAAAGAGAGGGTTGCCAAACTGCTTCAGAAAATACATCAATCCGACCCTTTATTAAGCATGCTTAAAAGGCTTGGTAAAAGTCCTTTACGGCCTGAAAGTATACTTACAGACATAGAAAACGGTTTATCTTTAGAGGTAAATAACCTAATGATCATCAAGCAGGCCATTCAATTTCTAGAGAATAACCTACTGTTGATTGAATGCGATGAGAATGTCGTGTGCCATTGCGACGTGAACCATAATAATTGGCTTATGACCGAAACCGACGGATTGTTTTTAATTGATTGGGATGCTCCGGTCATTGGTGATCCAGCCATCGATCTTGGCATGCTATTGTATTCTTATGTGCCACGCGGCGAATGGGAACAATGGTTAGCCCGTTACGGTAAAAAGCTGGATGCGGGATTGGAAATGAGGATGAAATGGCACACAGTTTCCCAACTCGTGCTTTCCATCCAGTGGCATCATAGTAGAGAGCGGTACGAGGAAAGAAATGATTTACTGATGAAACTTGAATCACTATTAATGGACGGTTAATTAAATTGATCGATGTCATCAATCCATTGGGACAAATCGTCCTGATGGGAATTGATATGTGCCTCTAAATCCGAGGCTCCGATGCCTGTCTGGCTATATTCGTAAATTTCTTTTAGTATCGTTTTTACATTTTGATCGATATCGGCATTGACCATCAATGATTTGACAAGCCTTTCAACTTGTTCATATTCGGCGACGGAACCGCAACAGTCCGTGTTTTGGTTGTATAAAATGTCTTTTAACAGATGTAATTGGTTTTCATGGGAAAGCGGCATATTATCGCTCCTTTCTAATTATGAAATCAACTGGATCCCTAAAGATTTTTTTGCTGTTCTCTTGATTATGGTGTGTGTTGCAAAAAGTTTTATACATGATAATCGCAGAGACTGCCGCCTGGATGGCCGGCAGTTTTTTTGTTTAATGAGGGAATGGAGCAGTCCGATTACGAGAAAATGAACTTGCAGGAATCCATAATCTCGTGTTATGGTTTG
Source organism: Peribacillus suis (assembly GCF_059384845.1). Lineage (NCBI taxonomy): Bacteria > Bacillati > Bacillota > Bacilli > Caryophanales > Bacillaceae > Peribacillus > Peribacillus suis. Next base: position 3,100,560 of record NZ_CM182019.1, on the reverse strand, counting down.
AACGATTATATTATAAATAGGGGTGTCATCATGCGTTTAAGAAATAAACCTTGGGCTGAAGACCGTTTGAATGAATATCCGCAATATGTGATTCAGCAGCCAGTGAGCCATAAAGGTAAATGGCATGAAGTATTCGGTAACGATAATCCGTTATATATTGAAGTAGGTACGGGAAAAGGCCGTTTTATTACAGAAATGGCAAAAGCCCATCCTGATGTGAATTTCATTGGAATTGAAGTATATAGAAGTGTAATCGTTGCGGCACTCGATTTGCTTATTGAAGCGGATGTGCCAAACTTAAAGCTGTTGAACGTGGATGCAGCCAATTTAGCAGATTACTTTGCAAAAGGTGACGTGGACCGCGTTTATTTGAATTTTTCCGATCCATGGCCGAAATCGCGTCACGCGAAGCGCCGGTTAACGTATAAGACCTTCCTTGAAACGTATGAAAGCATTCTTCCGGATCAAGGGGAAATCCACTTTAAAACGGATAACCAAGGTCTGTTCGAGTCATCCTTGAAGAGCATTTCCGAGTATGGCATGCTGTTGAAATATGTGAGTCTTGATTTGCATAACAGTGATTTCGAAGGCAATATCATGACGGAATACGAAGAGAAGTTCTCAAGTAAAGGCAATGTGATCTACCGTTTAGAAGCAAAATACCGGTAACGTGCAAAAAAACCAGGCGATGGGCGTCTGGTTTTTTTGTTTGGAGTAGCCTTTATTGGAAAGTAGTGATCACTCCGTATCTTTTCAACTTTTGATAGATGTTCGATCGGCTGATGCCAAGTAATTGTGCAGCTTCTGTCTTATTTCCTTTTGTTTGTGCGAGAGCTTCAAGTAAAATTTCTTTTTCGGTATCTTCAATTTGTTTCTTTGGGAAAAGGGTCTTGGTTGGATAAGATGGGTTTAGTGTGTTTTGGTTTGGCTGCGGGGTAGTGGTTTCTAATTGGATATGGTAGTCGGTTATCCAGTTTTCTGAACAAAAGTGATAGGCACGTTCTAACACATTTTCAAGCTGGCGCACATTGCCTGGCCAATTATATTTTTGTAGCTTCTGAATGGCATCCGTCGTTACACCGATGACGCCTTTAGGATTATAGCGCTGAAATTTTTGCATGAAATGCTCACATAAAATCGGTATGTCTTCCAGTCTTTTTCGGAGTGGAGGGATTTCAAGTTGGATGACATTGAGCCGGTAATAGAGATCTTCCCGAAATTTCCCTTCTTTAATGAGCTGGAGGAGGTTCCGGTTGGTCGATGCGAGAATCCGAACATCGGATTTGCGTGTTTTAGTGCCGCCGACGCGCTCATACTCTTTTTCCTGTAATACGCGTAGAAGCTTTACCTGAAGGGATAGCGGCATTTCACCAATCTCGTCAAGCAAGAGAGTGCCACCTTCCGCAAGCTCGAATTTCCCGGGTTTCCCGCCTTTTAACGCTCCTGAAAAAGCTCCTTCATCATATCCGAAAAACTCAGACTCAAGCAGGGCTTCCGGGATCGCCGCACAATTAATTTTAATGAAACTTCCTTTCCGTCCTGATGCGAGATTGATGCCATTGGCGAGCAATTCCTTTCCAGTCCCGCTTTCACCGACTATCAGGATGCTGGAAAATCCCTGGGCCGCAGTAAAAGCCTCCTGCTTCAAGCGCTGGAGGAGGGGACTGATGGTTACTAGTTGGGAAAATGTCATGTTAAGTTGGGATACTCTGCTCAACTCCTGGCGGTAATGGTTGAGTTCATGTTCTAGCTTGTCCATATGCGCGAATAATTCCTTCCACGCATCAAGTTGTTTATAGATGATTTTAATGATGGTCCCGATGCTGCGCCCTTCTTTCTTCATTGTTTTCTTTGTCAATATCGCTTTATTCCTCTTAACATTTACATACATTCCTTGTGTTTCCTCACCCAGGCTTGCCATGGACCTGAAAATTTCCGGGGCAACTTTTCTCAATGGTTGGCCAATCACTTCAGCCAATGAGTCCACCTCGATCATATTCAAAAATCCTTGATTCGCTTTAGTAATCATTCCTGCAGAATCTGTGAGCAGGACAGCATCATAGGCAAGTTCCAATGCATTGTCGAGAGTTTGCTCGATTTTCTTCGTGGACTCCAATTCACTGGCAATCTTTTCATATTTGGTCACATCCTCTAGTACAATCATGGCGCCAATAATTTGATTCCATTCCTTAAGTGGCAAAACAGAATACATGAGAGTCGTATGATTGATATCGATTTTCATCGTCTCAAAGGCGGTTCCGGTTTTTAAGGCTTCCTTAACAGTGGGCAATATGGAAGGTATGACAGAAGAAATAGGCTTATCGAGAATCTGATCATTCTTTTGGTTTCCTAGGAGGTTTTGGGCAGCTTCATTTAATGAGTCGATTCTTTCGTCCATATTAACCGAAATGACACCCGAACTTAAATGATTCATTAATACCCTGAGCCGTTTGGCAAGGTGCTCCGACTCGGTAATCAGGCCCGTGACGATACTGGCCCTGGATAAGATGCCAGTAACCTCTTTCTTGCTATTCATGATGACGGAATGGGCAATATTTGAATGCAACAGCACTTCCTTCGCTTTGAAAACGCTATCATCTTCCAGGAAGCTGACAACGGGATTGATGATTGCCCGCTCAATTGAATCCTCTAATTGGGCACGCTGCAAGATTAAGCGTGTTATCGAATTCCTGGTTACGATTCCGGTGAATTCCCCATCCTTGAACACGCACGCAATATCTTGCCGTTGTTCTAGAAATAGTTCCAAAACTTTCTGGATGGTGGTCTCGGGAGTCAATCTTATGAAGTGGTGGGTCATGATATTGGTGACCTGCATAACATCCCTCTTCCTTTTAAAAGTTCCTCATACCTATGATTATACAAAATATTCCAATAAATACAATGTAATTAAATGTCCACTTTTAAAGACAGATGGTTTGAAAAAAACACAAATGTTCACTGAAGGAACGACATTCATGACGAGTAATCCGGAGGAGGAGGTTTGCCCCATTGATAAAAAAATGGTGGTGTAAGCAGATTCAGTCAAAAGTTCCATTTTAAAAAAGAAAAAAACGTAAAGTTGGCATGAGGCTTGCATTAATACTAAGTATCAAAATGGTGAGGTGAAAATTATTGAGCAATTATCAGACGATAACCTATGAAGAAACCGAGCAGGTAGCGTTAATCCGTTTAAACATGCCGGAAATGAGAAATCCCTTGTCGATGGAAATGTGTAAGGAACTGGTCCAGGCCATTCGCTTTGCGGATGACAAAGAGGATATCCGTTCCATTTTATTGACGGGTACCGGTAAAGCTTTTTCAGCTGGAGCGGATATTAGAGGATTTCAGGGGAATTTGACTAAGTCTGCACCCCAACTATATGAAGAGGGAATTGAAAGTACAGGGCTCTTTAAACTAGGTTCCACCGTCAAAACGCCCATTATCGCCGCAGTGAATGGAGCGGCCCTTGGAGGGGGAGCCGGGTTGGTTGCGATGAGCCATCTCGCAGTAGCCTCTGATAAAGCGAAAATCGGATTGACCGAACTGAAGCTGGGCATTGTTCCCTTTGTGATCATGCCGCTTGTAAGGCGCGCCGTTGGCGATCGTAAGCTGCTTGAAATGATGCTTACGGCAAATACCTATACGGCATTGGAGGCAAAGGATTTACAGCTGGTCCACAAAGTCGTCCCGCATGATCAATTGGAGGAAGAGGCGTGGAAGCTGGCAAAACAGGTGGCATCCTATAGTCCGCTTGCCGTACGACTTAGTCTGGAGGCCTTCTATTTGACGGAACAGGTGGATTTGCCAAAATCAATGGATTTATTGTCGATGATGCGGATCGTGTCTTTTCAGAGTGAGGATTTGAAAGAAGGAGCCATGGCCTTTATAGAAAAACGGTCACCGGTTTGGACAGGAAGATAAAACGAAAAGGAGATGGATGAAGATGAAAGTAACGGTGCCGATGAGTGGGTCTGTTTGGAAAATCACAAGTGAGTCAGGGAAACAGGTGGAAGCGGGTGAAACGATCGTCATTTTGGAATCCATGAAAATGGAAATCCCGATCACTGCGGAAACGGGGGGAACCGTAAAGACCATTTCCGTTCAAGAAGGGGATTTCATCCAGGAACATGATGTTGTGGCTATTATCGAATGAAGGTTGAAAGGGGTGGAGCTAAAATGAAATCGGTTCGAGTCGGAGCGGCACAAGGCTTTTACGGAGATACGTTTAATGGGGCGCTCATGAATGTTCAATATGGGGATATAGATTACCTATCATTTGATTGTTTAGCTGAACTGACGATGGCCATTTTGGCAAAGGATAAACAAAAGCGGGAAGACACGGGCTATACGAAAGATATTGGCATCGCTATGAATATGCTGTTGCCTCTTGCAAAGGAGAAAGGGATCAAGATCTTGACGAATGCGGGTGGTATTAATCCGATCGGTGCACAAGAAGAAGTGCTGAGTATCGCTAGGGAGCTTGGCCTGAACGATTTAAAGGTCGCAGTCATTACGGGTGATAATATTTTGCCACATATCGATGAACTAATTGAGCTTGGAATGGACTTGGAGGATTTGGAAACAGGCCGGCCATTCACGAAAGAAGTTCAGCAAAAATTACTGTTTGCGAATGCATATATCGGCTCACAGCCACTTGTGGAGGCCTTAAGGCAAGGGGCGGATGTGGTCATTTCCGGAAGGTCAACGGATACCGCGCAGTTCCTCGCCCCTTTGATTTATGAATTCGGTTGGGAAAAGGATGATTGGAACAGGCTTGCAAGCGGCATTTTCATGGGTCATTTGTTAGAGTGTTCAGCACAATCGACTGGCGGTAATTTTAGTGGCAGGTGGCAGGACATCGAAAACTTTGAAAATATCGGTTACCCGATAGCCGAGATGTATGAAAACGGTGAATTCATCGTCACCAAGCCAAAGGATAGCGGTGGTCTCGTTTCCGTGGATACGGTCAAAGAGCAAATGCTGTATGAAATCCACGATCCATCCGCTTATATCACGCCAGACGTCGTGGTGGATATCACAGGCGTTACGCTAGAACAGGTCGGCAAGGATGAAGTGAAGGTGAAGGGAGTGAAGGGGAAGGAAAGCCCGAAAACGTTAAAAGCTGTAATGGGATTTGAAAACGGTTACATGGGTCAGGCACTCATTGGCTATTCGTGGCCCGATGCATTCGAAAAAGCGAAAAGTGCAGACCGAATCATCCGTAACCAGCTAGAGCAGAGGGGACTTCCTTTCGACGAAATTCGCACTGATTTCGTCGGTTACAATTCGCTTCATGGCCCACTTGCTAAGTTACCGCAGGAGGATATTAATGAATTGTATGTGCGGATTGTTGTCAAAGCCCAGGATAAACGGGTGGCAGACGGTTTCCGCAGGTTGATTCCCCCGCTTGCCTTGAATGGTCCGCCGACATTGTCGGCAGTAGGCAATATCCCAACCAGACAGTTGCTTGGCATGTGGTCGACGCTGATTGATCGGGAATGGGTGGAAGCAAATATTTCGGTATCGATCAAGGAGGTTGAAGCGTATGCCAAAAGTGACTCTTAATCTCATCGCACATGCCCGCTCAGGAGATAAAGGCAATACAGTCAATATCGGTGTCTTTGCCAATAGTGAGGAACTGTATCCGTATCTTAAAGTACAAATGACGTCCCAGGCGGTGAAGGAGTTCTTTACAGAGCTTGTGAAAGGGGAAGTCATCCGTTATGAGATGCCAAATATCTCCGCCTTGAATTTCGTTTGCCATGAAGCATTGGGCGGCGGCGGATCGTCATCGCTTAGAATCGACAACTTGGGGAAATGTTTCGGTTCCAATATCTTGCGTTTCCCGATTGAAGTCCCGGAAGAATTGGCTAGCAAACTATTAAAGGTTGGGGTGTGAAGAAATGAGCTATGAACCATATTTTACTGACGAACATCACGAACTAAGGAAGACGGTTCGAAAGTTTGTTGAAAAAGAAATTACACCATACGTAGCAGAGTGGGAAAAGGACGGAATTTTTCCTCGTGACCTATTTAAAAGAATGGGGGATTTAGGGTACCTCGGTCTTCGTTATCCGGAAGAGGTCGGTGGTCAAGGTTGGGATTACTTTGCTGGCGTGGTTTTTGCCGAAGAAATGGCCCGCAGCGGCGTGGGTGGCTTTCCGATGGCGATTGCGGTCCAAACTGATATGGCGACACCGCCGATATTGGAATTCGGCACCGATGAACAGAAGGAAACCTATTTAAAACCCGCCATCCGAGGTGAAAAAATTGCGGCTATCGGGATTTCCGAGCCAAATCATGGTTCGGATGTCGCCTCGATTGAAACGCGGGCGCGCCGTGATGGGGACACATGGATCATCAACGGTGCAAAAACCTTCATTACGAATGGTACGCGCGCTGATTTCATCACGCTTGTCGTAAGGACGTCAGATGCACCTGGACATAAAGGGATTTCGATGATTCTAGTGGATTTGGACCTTCCCGGTGTAACCGTAGCAAAGAAGCTGGATAAACTCGGGATGCGTTCTTCGGATACAGCAGAGCTTGTATTTGAAGACGTACGTGTACCATATACGAACCTTCTGGGCGTCGAGGGGAAAGGTTTCATGCAGATTATGTGGGAACTACAGGGCGAACGGCTGATTGGAGCTGCGGGATCAGTAGGGATGGCCGATTATGCATATGAGCTGGCACGTGATTATGCAAGAACAAGAAAGCAATTTTATCAGGAAATCGCCAATTTCCAAGTGATCAGCCATTTATTGACAGAAATGAAGACGGAGATTGAGGTCGTGAAGGAGATGACCTATGCAACGGCATACCGCTTCGGTCGTGGCGAGATTCCGGCAAAGGAAATCTCCATGGCTAAATTGGCAGCGGCGAAAATGGCTCATTGGGTCGCCGATCGTGCCCTTCAGATTTTTGGGGGCAATGGCTATATGATGGAATATCCCATTCAACGGATCTGGAGAGACACCAGATTATATAGGATTGGCGGCGGAACCGATGAAATCATGAAAGAAATCATCGCAAAAACAATGGGCTTGGAAGAATACAAGGAGGTGGTCAGACGATGAGCCATTGGATTTTTACAGAAGAGCATAAAATCTTTCGGAAATCGGTACGCAAGTTCATTGAAAAGGAGGTCACCCCTTACGTTGAACAATATGAAGAAGCAGGGGAAACGCCTCGCGTCTTATTTGAACGAATGGCTGAACTCGGGTTTTTAGGGATTAAATATCCTGAAGAATATGGTGGACTCGGTTTGGATTTAGTGACAGAGATGGTGTTTTTGGAGGAACTTTCTAAATGTGGTGCGGGAGGGACCGGTGCGGCCATTGGTGCGCATATCGGGATTGCGACTACACCGATATGGCGTTTTGGGTCCCATGAACAAAAAGAAAAATATTTGGTCCCGGCAATCAAGGGAGAGAAGATTGCCGCACTCGGCATTACGGAGCCCAGTGCGGGAAGTGATGTATCATCCATTGCCACTAAAGCTGTGAGAGAAGGGGACCATTACATCTTGAATGGATCCAAAACCTTCATCACAAATGGAGTGAATGCGGATTTCATCATTGTCGCTGCGAAAACGGCTGACAGCCTGCCACATATGAGTCTGTCTTTATTCATTGTCGAGACGGCCTGGGAAGGTTTTTCCGTTGGCAAGAAGCTCGATAAACTAGGCTGGCGCAGTTCCGATACGGGTGAGCTGTATTTTGAAAATATGAAAATACCGGTCGAAAACATGATTGGTGAGGAAAATGAAGGGTTTAAGAAAATCATGGTCAATTTCCAGTGGGAGCGGTTGACGATGGCGTTCACGAGCGTGGCGCTTGCGGAGAAGGTGTTGGAAGAAACGGTTCAATATGCAAGGGATCGCAAGCAATTCGGAGATTCAATCCTGCAGTTTCAAGTACTGCGCCATAAGCTCGTCGATATGGCTGTCGATATTGAAAAGGCAAAGAACATTACGTACCGGGCCGTTGAACAGTACGGCAAGGGGGTCAACGTAACGACCGAAGCTACGATGGCGAAGGCGTATGCTGCTGAAATGGTGAATCGGGTCTGTGATGAGGCCCTTCAAATTCACGGTGGAAACGGATATATGATGGAATACCCGATACAGAGGTACTGGCGGGATGCCCGGCTTCAGCCAATTGGTGGGGGGACAACACAAATCATGCGCGAGATTTTATCGAAACGCTTGAAAATTACAGATGGGTTTTAACACAAGTCTCTATTAATATGCCCTTGGTATTTTTAAAAGTGAGGTGGCTGGATATGAGTGCTAATGTAGGTTATTGGTTAACCCATCATAGTGAAAATATACCGAATAAAACAGCAATCGTTTATGGAAACCTGCGATTGACCTATATGCAGTTGAACAATCGGGTCAACCGTTTGTCACATGCCCTTTTGGATCAGGGTGTGAGGAAAGGCGACAGGGTCAATGTCCTGCTGTTAAACACAAATGAATTTTTGGAAACACTTTTCGCCTGTGCAAAAATCGGAGCGATATTCGTACCAATCAATATCCGCCTCAGTGCACCGGAAGTAGATTATATCGTTAAGGATTCGAGCAGTTCAGTCTTCATTTACGATGTGCGTCTCCAGTTCATCATAGAAGAGCTAAAGGAAAAGAACGAAACACACCTCCAATTCATTGAAGTGAATCCAGGAGGTGATCGTGAATCCTCTCCCTATGAAAAATTGATTGGTGAGTATCCATCCTCGGAGACTGGTTTTGAGCTGAATGCGGATGATTACTTGATGCTTATGTATACATCCGGAACGACAGGCAAGCCCAAAGGAGCGATTTTGACACATGGCAATACACTAGCGAACATCATGAATGGGCTTTACCTCTTGCCGGTGACAGCCGAGGACATTACATTGACGGTTGCCCCGTTGTTCCATATTGGTGGGCTCGGAATTTCCACAACACAAATGATGTATTTGGGCGGTACTGTCGTGCTGCTTGACTTGTTCACCCCTCAATCGACGCTAGAATGGATTGAAAAGGAGAAGGTTTCGACCGTGTTCATGGTCCCATCGATGTGGCAGTTGGTCATGCATGATTCAAGAATCGAGGATTATGATTTAAGCTCTCTCCGTTTGGCATGTTCTGGAGGGGCGCCATGCCCACTTCCGGTCATCGAATATTTCAAGGGTAAAGGCATTCCATTCATGGAAGGGTTCGGGATGACCGAGACGGCGCCTATCGTCAGTATATTGAAAGAGGAAGATACGATACGTAAAATCGGGTCGGTCGGAAAACCACCCATCCATGTCGGTGTCAAGATTGTTGATCCGACAGACAGGGAAGTGCCTATTGGCCAAGTGGGTGAACTAGCCATCAAGGGTCCAAACGTAACGGTCGGTTATTGGAATAAACCGGAAGCAACCAAGGAAGCACTTCGATCCGGCTGGTTTTATACTGGCGACCTCGCAAAAATCGATGATGAAGGCTACATCTATATTGTCGATCGGAAAAAAGACATGATAATTAGCGGCGGGGAAAACATTTATCCGATCGAAGTTGAACAAGTGCTTGTCAGGATGCCAAATGTGAAGGAAGTTGCCGTCATTGGCATCCCTAATGAAAAATGGGGCGAAGTGATCAAGGCCTATATCGTCTTAAACAGCCCACGTCAGACAATTAAGTTAGACGATATCCGAGAGTATTGTGATGGCAGATTAGCACGATTCAAGATGCCAAAGGAAATAGAGCTATTGGATGAACTGCCGAGAAATGCGACAGGGAAAGTATTGAAACGTGCTCTATCTAAACCATACGAAACGGAAAAGAGGGTGTAAGGATGTTTAATAAATATTTTGATGAGTATGAAGTCGGAGAGGTCTGGACTTCGAAAGGCCGTACAATCACAGAAACGGATATCGTAAATTTTGCCGGGTTAAGCGGGGATTTTTACTCGCTTCACACAGATAAGGAGTATGCCGAAAAGTATTCGCCATTTGGACAGAGAATTGCCCATGGGATGCTGGTATGCTCGATTGCATCTGGCCTTTCTGCATTCGAACCTGGAAGGGTCGTCGCCTTTTACGGGATCGATAAATTACGTTTTACGAATCCGACCTTTATCGGGGACACGATCTCTGTAGAGATTTCCATTTTGGAATTAAAAGATCGGGACGATGGAATGGGCGTCATTACGGCGAAACAAAAGGTGAAAAAACAAAATGGAGATGTGGTGGGCGTTTCGACGATGAAAATCCTGATGGCGAAGAAACAGGAGGTTCTATCGTGATGAAAGAGATCGTTTCATATGAAAAAGACAGGGGCATAGCGGTAGTTTATATTGATAACCCGCCGGTCAATGTGATTGGCGAAAATGTTGTCATTGGCTTAAACCAGGTATTCGATCGTTTAGCTGAAGATGACGAAGTTCGGGCCATTGTATTGTCAGGCAAAGGAGACAAGGCCTTTGTTGCCGGAGGGAACATAAAGGAATTCCCTAAATTGGTCGGCCAGGGTGTGGCATTCAATGAAGCCCGTGCCCGTGATATGCAAGAGCCATTTAATAAAATCGATAACATTGCAAAACCGGTCATAGCGGCCATTGATGGATTGGCCCTAGGAGGGGGATGCGAGTTGGCCCTCTGCTGTGATATCCGAATTGCAGAAGAACATTCCATAATTGGTCTCCCTGAAGTGAAGTTGGGTCTATTTCCGGGGGCTGGCGGGACACAGCGTCTACCAAGGCTGATCGGAGAAGGAAGGGCAAAAGAGCTAATTTTAACGGGAAGAGCCGTTACGGCGGAGGAAGCAGAACGAATCGGATTGGTGAATAAAGTGGTCCCGACCGGAAAAGGCCTGGCAGCGGCGATAGAGTTAGCTGAGGAAATAGCGGGCTATTCCTTCCAAGCGGTTTCAAGAATCAAGAAAACGATCGATGAAGGAATGAAAACGACGTTGGAAGAAGGTTTGCTGATTGAGGCAAAATACTTTGGCGAAGTGTTCCAGACAGAAGATGTTAAGACAGGTGTACAGGCCTTTATCGAGAAAAAACAGCCGGTGTTTATCCATAAATAAAATAGAGGGAAATTAGTTTAGTCAGAACGATAAATCTATTGAAAAGGGTGAGGACCGAGATGGATCAAGATCAAAAGGTTATTGAAAAGGGCAGTGAGAATTCAGAAAGATTGCAGAAGATTACGAGTGAGCTCGAGCGAATTCATAAAGGGGGATCCCCGAAGAATCATGAGAAAATCAAGACGCTTGGGAAAATGTTCGTCCGTGACCGCTTGAAGTTATATTTTGACAACGGAGAACCCACGTATGAAACGGGGACATTTGCCAACGCGACGAAAAAGGACCTGCCAGCTGATGGAGTCGTCACGGGAGCCGGTAAAATCAATGATAGACTCGTATATTTCACAGCAAGTGACTATACCGTCAAAGCGGGTTCTATTGGCCGCTATCATGGGGAAAAAATCCTGCGTATGCAAGAGGCCGCCATCAAAAGTAAACGCCCGATCGTCTATATGATCGATTCCTCAGGAGGCCGGATTGATGAAGGCGGTGGCTATCATTCCGATAAATATTCAGGCGGGAAGATTTTCTATAATCACAGCATCATGTCAGGAAGGATTCCGCAAATTGGAGTGATGTATGGGCCTTGCTTCGCTGGTACAGCATATATGCCGGTCTTCTGTGATTTCGTCGTCATGCTTGAAGGAAAAGCCGGCATGGCGATTGCTTCACCACGGATGGTACAGATGGCGACAGGTCAAAAAGTCGACATCGAACAACTAGGCGGGGCAAAAATGCATGCAGAAAAAAGTGGAAGCGTCGATTTTGTTGTCCAAACGGAAGAAGAGGCTGCCGAAGTCGTCAAAAAACTATTAAGCTACCTCCCGGATAGTTTCGAAGGCAAGCCACCTAGTGCACCTCCCGTCCCGCCGACTCGTGATCCACTGAATATTGATAATATCATTCCGAAAGAGCCGAACCAGCCCTATGATGTCCACGAACTAATCGAGAGCATTGTTGATGGTGAGAGCTTCCTTGAAGTGAAAAAAAGTTATGCGAAAGAGCTTGTAACAGGTTTTGCACGAATCGATGGACGCGTTGTCGGCATCATTGCCAATCAACCGACGGTCAAAGGAGGCGCCATCTTTCCTGATTCCTCCGATAAAGGGGCAAACTTCGTGTGGCTCTGCGATGCCTATGGGATTCCCTTGCTTTACTTGTGTGATACTCCTGGTTTCATGGTCGGTACACAGGTCGAGGAACAGGGCATTTTACGAAAAGGGAGGAATTTCATATACGCCACATCCGTGGCCAATGTTCCAAAGCTGTGCGTAATCGTACGTAAAGCCTATGGGGCGGGGATTTATGCAATGGCAGGTCCTGCATACGAACCGGATACGACCATTGCGCTTCCTTCGGCTGAGGTAGCAATCATGGGACCTGAAGCAGCCATTAACGCCGTTTATTATAATCAGTTGAGTCAAATTCCTGATCCAAAGCAAAAGGCTGAATTTGTCAAGGCACTGCGTGATCAATATCGTGAAAGCTATGATATTTATAAACTAGCAGGCGACATGCTTGTCGATGACTTGATTATCCCGGGGGACTTGCGAAAAGAACTCATTTCCCGTTATGAGGTGTTCGAGAATAAAGAGTTCCCGCTTCCAAATAAGAAGCATGGTACGATGTTGAGCTAACCCTATACAGACGAGGCAGAAGTAGAATGTCTCGTCTGTATCACTTTAAAACTAAGGAGGGAAAAGCATGAGTGAGATTACCGCGATGAACCGGCTGGCTGTTGGGGATATATTACGCAGGACAACAGGAAGGTTTCCAAACAAGGTGGCGGTCATAGAAGGGGATAAACAATGGAGTTATCGGGAGCTGAACGATGAGGTGAACCGCTTTGCCAACTATTTGCTTGATTCCGGCCTGGAAAAGGGAGATGCGGTCGCGACAATCTGCGGGAATTCCGTCTCATTCATTATCGTCTTTTTCGGCATCGCTAAGGCGGGTCTAGTGTGGGTGCCGCTTAATCCAGGCGTATCCTTTCATGAAAAGAGTTATATTCTTTCAGAGGTAGATTCGAAGTTAGTCATTGTCGATGAAATTTTTCTACAAGGAAAAAAGGAAGAATTGAAAAGTCTTTGTCCGGAACTGTTGATCATTGGGAAAAATGTCTCTCCAGTTGAACGCCTGGAGGAAGCGTATCGGCTCTCCAGTAAGCAAGAACCAGAGGTCCATATTGAGGATCGGGACTTGGCCCAAATTATGTTCACGAGCGGGACGACGGGCATGCCTAAAGGGGTGATGATTTCCCATCTATCGATTTATATCGCCAGCTTGTCCAATATTATTGGTTCCAGTATGAAGCGGGACGATATAGCCAGTGTCATCATGCCTCTCTTCCATTGTGCCCAGCATACCTTGGCCGTTTCCTTTTTCAATGTAGGTGCCACGCTGGTCATTTTGCCGGGATTTGAACCGGAATCCTTCATGAGAACGGTAGAGAAGGAAAAGGTAACTTGGATGTTCGGTCTTCCCATGATCTATAAAGCGATTCTCTATCATCCGAATTTTAAACATTATGATTTAACCTCCTTACGCTTCTGCTTATATGCGATGGCTCCCATGGACCGGGTCACCCTTGAAAAAGGGATGAAGGAGATAGGGGCGGAATTCGCACTGGCTTCTGGACAAACGGAAGTGTACCCGGGAACTTGCATGTTCGAGCCGGAAGATCAACTAAGGAAGCATGGCCCTTACTGGGGTGGGACGGGAATCATCAATGACACCGCCATAATGGACGAAGAAGGGCGGACGTTGGAAAAAGGAGAAATCGGAGAAATTGTTCATAGGGGTCCGAATGTCATGATCGGCTATTTGAATAATCCGGAGGAGACGGAAAAAAGCAAGCGGTTCGGATGGCATCATACTGGCGACTTGGGCTATTTTGATGAAGACGGATTGCTCGTCTTTGTCGACAGGAAAAAAGATATCATTAAATCCGGTGGCGAAAATGTGGCTTCGATCCAGGTAGAGCAGATTCTAGCCTTGCACGAAAAGGTGCTCAATGCTGTGGTTATCGGTCTGCCGCATGAAAGGTGGATAGAAGCTGTGACCGCATTCGTCGTTCCCAAACCGAACGTTACCATTACGAAAGAAGAAATCATCACACATTGTAAAGAGAATCTAGGAACCTTCCAAGTTCCTAAGGAAGTCATCGTGGTCGATCAATTACCGATGACGTCAACCGGTAAGATTCAAAAGCATAAACTTCGGAATCACTATCAACATCTTTATATACCGGCTGGAAAGTAGGGGCACCTTTTAGGTGTCTTGTTTTTTTCTGGGAAAGAGTTACATGTTATCAATTTCAATAAATGGGAGCAGATGTTAAACTGAAGGGTGAGGAGGGGATAAAATGGAAACTTTACAAATAGGGGAAATCAAATTAACATGGCTGAATGGTGGCGTGACCCACCTGGATGGTGGAGCGATGTTCGGTGTCGTACCGAAACCACTGTGGTCCAAGAAATATCCGGTCAATGAAAATAACCAGATTGAATTGCGGACAGATCCGATACTCGTTCAAGTGAACGGATTAAATATGTTGATAGACTCCGGGATCGGGAATGGAAAGCTGAACGACAAACAGAAACGGAATTTTGGCGTGACGGATGAGTCCGGGCTCATAGAGGATTTAGGTCGGCTCGGGATCAAACCAAATGAAATCGATTACATTCTAATGACCCACCTACATTTCGACCATGCCTGTGGGTTGACTAAGCCTGAAGGAGATTCACTGGTCCCGGTTTTCGAACGTGCCGAAATCATCACGACCCAAATCGAATGGGATGAAATGCAGCAACCCAATATCCGCTCAAAAAGTACATACTGGAAGGAAAACTGGGAGGCGATTGCCCACCTTGTCCGTCCTTTTGAAGGAGAACGTGAAATCACGGAAGGCATTAAAATGATTCATACCGGCGGACATAGTGATGGACATGCCATCATCCTGGTTGAAGACGGTAAGGACAAGCTGATCCATTTAGCCGATATCATGCCAACGCACGCCCATGCGAATGTCCTGTGGGTACTGGCTTATGACGACTACCCAATGACTTCGATCTCGGCAAAGGAAAAGTGGATGAAATATGGTCTGGAGAACGGGGCCTGGTACAGCTTTTATCATGATGCCCAGTATTGTGCCATCAAGTGGGATGAAACGGGTAAAGAGGTAAAGGATGAAGTGAAACGGAAACGGTAAGTCATAGAAAAAGGAGGCGATTTGGGTCGCCTCCTTTTTTTGTTCAATCATGTTGTGCATTCAATTCCAATATCGTCCCGGTAGTAGCATCTGCAATGAATTCAAATTGTTCGCGGTTACCATCGGTATTTCTAGTGATGCCGCCTTTATATACTTGGTAGTCCAAATCATTTTTTTGATAGGTTTCGGGTTTCATTAAAATCCAAGATCCATATATACTTCCATCTTTTCTGACTGTTTCCTTCACCTGCGCCAATACTTTGTCAGGAGAAGGCGTATTTGTTTGATTCAAAATTTGTTTTGTAGCATAGCCTGTAGCGAAGCCGGCTGCTGCCCCCAATAGAAACGTTTTCCAATTCATGAATTTCTCCTCCATTGCTTTTTATTACTCACTCTATCTAGTATACATAAGAAGTCTTTCTTTGACTAACGATTTGAAATTTTACCCATTTACTGATAAATTAAAACATGCTAGGTGGTAACTATCGTCTAAGTTAGGTAAAATAGATAGGAAATAAAAGTAGTTAAGGGGTAGAGATATGGATCAAGAGACTTTAACACTATTTAAAACATTGACGGAATTACCAGGGGCTTCAGGAAATGAGCATGCCGTGCGTAATTTTATGAGAAGTGAGCTTGAAAAATATTCAGATGAAATCGTTCAGGACCGCCTTGGAAGTATCTTTGGCGTAAAAAGAGGAAATGAAGAAGGCCCAACTGTAATGGTGGCTGGACATATGGACGAAGTGGGCTTCATGGTCACTTCTGTTACGGAAAATGGCATGATCCGCTTCCAAACACTTGGAGGTTGGTGGAGCCAGGTTCTTTTGGCACAACGAGTGGAAATTATCACGGACAACGGGCCGGTAATCGGGGTCATTGGTTCCATACCTCCGCATTTGCTTGATGAATCGCAGCGTTCGAAACCTATGGATATCAAGAATATGTTGATAGATATCGGTGCGGATGACCAGGAGGATGTGAAGCGGATCGGGGTTAAGCCTGGTCAGCAGATTGTTCCGATTTGCCCTTTCACGCCGATGGCCAACGAAAAGAAAATCCTTGCTAAAGCATGGGATAATCGCTATGGTTGCGGTCTTGCGATTGAACTATTGAAGGATTTGAAGGATGAAAAATTACAGAATATTTTATATTCGGGTGCGACGGTTCAGGAAGAAGTGGGATTACGGGGTGCCCAAACGGCTGCACATATGATCAAACCGGATATCTTCTTCGCCTTGGATGCAAGCCCGGCAAATGATATGTCCGGCAATAAAAGTGAATTTGGACAGCTGGGTAAAGGTGCATTATTGCGTATTTTAGACCGGACGATGGTCACACATCGCGGAATGAGGGAATTCATCCTCGATACGGCCGAATCCAATGATATTCCTTATCAATATTTTGTTTCTCAAGGCGGAACGGATGCAGGAAAGGTCCACATTGCCAATGATGGGATTCCGAGCGGCGTGATTGGGATTTGCTCCCGTTACATTCATACCCATGCATCGATGATCCATATTGATGATTATGCGGCTGCCCGTGAATTGATTGGGAAGTTGGTCCGCGCTTGCGATAAAACGACATTTGAGACATTGAAGAATAACGGATGATAATGAAAGCTGAAATGGAGGGGACACCCTTCCATCAGCTTTTTTTGCATAGAGGGAAGGGCATACATATGAAAATTGTAGTAGGCAGTACAAACCCGGCGAAAGTGCAGGCCGTGATTAACATCTATAAAGAAGCAGAAGTCATCTCGCTACAGGTGGAAAGTGGGGTTTCGGAACAACCATTTTCAGATGAAGAGACCATGAACGGGGCTGTGAACCGGGCCAGAAATTGCTTGCTTGAAAAGGGGGCCGATATCGGAATCGGTCTCGAAGGTGGCGTGGTTAAAATGGAACGCGGCTTATTCGTATGCAACTGGGGGGCAATGGCCACGAAGGATGGCGATATCTTCATTGCCGGAGGCGCGAGAATTCCCCTCCCCGGAATGATTGCGGATCGCTTGGAAAACGGGGAAGAGCTCGGTCCGATTATGGACGATTTCACCAAGAAAGCGAATATCCGCAAGAAAGAAGGGGCTATCGGGGTATTTACGAATGAACGGATTACCCGTGCCGATATGTTCGGAAATATCATGGAAATGCTTGCGGGGCAGTATGAATATAAGAAAAACCATCAATAAAAGAGACTGTCAGAACAAAGCAGAAACAGACAGGATTTAGGATATCGGTGCTGATAATATAGAAAACAAGGGAGGGGAAAGCCATATGGGGTGGGTAGAATCCATTCAGAAGGCCCTTGACTATATAGAGGAGCATTTAATCGACGACTTGACCATCGAGAACATTTCTAGTCAGGCGAATGCATCAGCCTTTCATTTTCAGCGGACGTTCACCATTTTGACGGACATTTCCGTTGGAGAATACATCAGGCGCCGTAGATTGACATTGGCTGCCCAGGAACTTGTAAGCACCAATGGCAAGGTCATTGATGTAGCCTATAAATATGGCTATGACACTCCCGAGGCTTTTTCAAAAGCTTTTCGGCGGCAGCATGGAGTACCTCCTAGCGAAGCCCGAAAGTATATGGGAAAGCTGACATTCTATGAACGCCTGGTTATCCAGGTGCTTCTAAAAGGGGCGGAACCGATGAAGTATAATATCGTGGAAAGAGATTCTTTTCGAGTGGTCGGTATCAAGCGGGAGTTTTCACTAGAGAACGAAGAAAATCTGATAGGAATCCCGAAGCTTTGGGACGAAGTGAACTCGGATGGTACCAGCAATCGGTTAGGAAAATTGAATAACGGCCGAATCAAAGGGTTGCTAGGGATATGTGTCGATTCCCCTGAAGATGAGCGGAATTCAATCGATTATTGGGTGGCCACGGAGTATGACGGAAGCGTCCCAAATGATTATTCTGGCTTGACGATACCTGCATCCAAGTGGGTTGTGTTCGAGGTCAATGGACCGATGCCCGAGGCGATGCAAAAGGTTTGGAAACACATCTTTTCCGAATGGTTTCCGGCAAGCGGACATGAACATGCAGGAACACCGGAAATGGAGGTATACGTTGAAGATGATGCTTCAGCCACAGATTATTACTCCGAGATATGGATCCCTATTAAGAGATAAAGGATGGGCTTGTAGGCAAAGACTGTGTCCTACAAGCTTTTTTATCCATGTAAAAAGCACTCCATAAGAGTGCCTTTAACTTCATTCATTTTCCATCTTCGAATATATAAGAAAGGACTTTTAAGGCTTGGTTCACCGATTCGACTGTGACGCTTGCTTTTTCAGATAATTCTTTTAGCGCGTGGTGATGGGATTCTGGGCGGATCAAGATAAGTGGTTTGCCAAGTGAGACCGCGGTGCTTGCATCCATGGCAGTATTCCACTGCTTATATTTCTCTCCAAATAGGGCAACGACAAGGTCAGCTTGCTTCATCAAAAGACCTGTACGCAAATTATTGATTTGAGAAGCTGCCATATCCTTTAAAACGGGGGTCGGCTGTTTCCCGATAATATCTTCCCCGATATTATCGGAGCGTTCATGATTTTCCATTGGGCCGACAAATTCTAAAGGAAGCTTTAAAGCGGCCGCCTTCTCTTTTAATTCACTTCTCCAATTTGAATGGATTTCTCCAGCCAGGTAAACCGTTACTTTCATGATGATCCTCCTTATTATCTAATTTGCTTACATTGTATCATGTTTTAAGAAAATGGATGGATTTCATAAATTAGGATATAAGTAAAGACAAGAGGGTAACGGTAGATTGTTGAAAAGGAGGGGGAAGTCTTGAAGGTCCCACCCCAAAAAAAAATTCTGATCGTCTTTTTGATGAGCATCCTGGCAGTCGGTTGTTCAGGCATTGAAAGGCAGGTGGATAAGGCCGTGACAGCAACGGTTTCCGCTTTTCGGGATGAAGCGCCGCAACCGAATACAAAAGTGGGGCTTATAAAGGTGTATCTGCCTAAAAATTTCAAGATAGAAGAGGAACATGAGAATAACTTGATCCTGAAAAGTGGTCAACAGGCTTATATATTATTTGTCAATCCAAATGAAAACAGCGAAAGCTCGCAATTATTTTTGACGGCAAAGGAGCAGAAAACTCATTATTTGACACTGGAATCCTTTCAGAATGATGATAAGTTCGGTTTTATTTCCATCATGGAATTATCGGAAGAGAAATATGAGCTTTCCGTAGGAAGCGGCGGGGTCAAGCTCACAACCAAGACGGGGAAAGAGGATTTAAAGGATGAGGCGGAGAAAATGATGGAAATCGTTTCTTCCGTTCCACAGAGGTGAAAGAAGGTCCGGCGTACCCATACCGGACCTTTTGTGCTCTCTATTACAATCCGTATTGATGGTTGATTGAAGCGGAGTCTGGTATGATGGAATTATAAAATAACTAGATGGATTTCATAAGAGCTGGAGGAATAATAAGATGGAAAACTTACAAACTGTTGAACAATACGATGCATTAAAAAATGAAGGAAAACATATTTTCCTTTTCTCGGCAACATGGTGTGGCGATTGCCGAGTGATTGAACCAATCCTACCGGAAATAGAAGCGAAGTTCCCTGAATTCACGTTCATTCATGTAGATCGCGATAAATTCATCGATGTTTGCGCTGCTAATGATGTTTTTGGAATTCCTAGCTTCATCGGATATGATAACGGTAAAGAGCTAGGCAGATATGTGAGCAGGGACCGTAAAACACAAGAACAGATTGAAGAATTCATTTCATCATTATAATGTAAGGTCCCCTTCTTTAGGGGATTTTTCAATGGATAGGAGGGTCAGCCATGAAAATGGATAGCATAAAGCTGAAGAACATATTAAAAGAACGCTTAGCGGATGAAAATCGTACGTTCAAATTCGATAGCAAGAAGGACACGTTACGGATTGAAAATATAAAGACCGGTAAAGGCATCACGGTTGAACTTCCGCCGGTGCTTGCAAATTACGAAAATATCCAAGAAAAAGCCATTGATGAAGTCATCTATTACGTAGATGAGGCACTGAATGTAATGGGGGAAGAACATAGCATGGAGGGCAAGGAGAAATTCATTTTTCCTGTAATCCGATCGACTTCTTTTCCAATGGAGGCAGAAGAGGGCAATCCCTTTTTGTTCGACGACCATACGGCGGAAACACGTGTCTTTTATGCGTTGGATTTGGGCAAGACCTACCGTTTGATCGATGAGAAAATGCTCAAGCGCGAAGACTGGCAGGGAGATAGGATCCGGGAGATTGCCCGTTTCAACGTCCGCTCCCTCTCGACTAAATTGAAGTCGGATATCGTAGCGGGGAACACCTTTTATTTCTTGAATACAAATGATGGCTATGATGCGAGCCGGATTCTTAATGAATCATGGCTTCGTGAAATGAAGGAAAAGATATCGGGGACCATGGCAGTGGCCATTCCTCATCAAGATGTCATCATCATTGCCGATGTGCAAAATGATACTGGCTATGATGTACTCGCACAAATGGCGATGAGCTTTTTCGCCAGTGGCCACGTACCGATTACGGCGTTATCTTTCCTTTATGAGGAAGATGAGCTAGAGCCGGTCTTCATTATGGGTAAAAATAAAAAGCGTGAACAATAAGTAAGCGGATGGATGAATAATGATAGGGCTCCTGTCTCTTTGGATGGATTTCCAAACTCGGCAGGGGCTTATTTTGTTATACCCTAGGGAATATAATATTTTGTATTAAAACTTAATCTCATTGTAAACTCTGTTTAACAGAGGTGTTTTAATTAAATAGTAGACTATATAATTAGAACGTGTTTAAACTCATATGAAAAGGGGTTTAAATAGGTTAAGAGTTATGTGAAATTGGGATGATTCCTGCGGAAATTTGCAAAAAACTACATATATATCCCTATTAACCTTAATTTCTCTCGATATTTCAAAAAATACTGGTAGAATTAGTTACATAATTACAGATAGTAGAAAGAGTGATAGGTTTGAAGTGGCTAAATAAAATGAAAAAGTGGTTCCAAGCAGAGGAAATTATTGAGATTGAAGAAATAATAATAGATGAACCGATCGATAAAGAGACTTTAAAGAAGATGGACTTTTCTAAACTTCCCAAGACAAAGAAGGAAGAAATCGAAGCATACAATCAAACGGTGGCAAAAATGTCCCAAACGAAAGATCCGGATACGAAGATCTTGTTTCAATATCCAAAAGGGGAATTTAAATTCCCTCTGATACCTGATAAGGAACAACGTGTGAGAAAGCCTAGGGAAAAGAGAAGAGAGGAGCGGGAGCATAAACAGGATACGGAATCTTATGAATCCAAAAGGCCTAAGCAGAGTCCCGAGCAGAAACGGAAGAACGCTGAACGGATCGCTACTCAAAAGATCCTGCCATCCAATACCCCGTTCCGACCGACGGAAATCCCTTCACCTGTTTATGGGTTTCGGCGACCGGAAAAAAAAGTGGTCAAATCGGTCGAATTTGAATTAGAGAGCAAATTTCCTGTTCTTAAAAAAGAAGAGCCTGAGGTTCCAAGGATTATTCCGAACGAGGTAAAGGAAGAGGTTTATGAGGAATTGACCCGTGAACCTTCCGTTCTTGTACCAGAACAGATAGAGGAAAAAAAAGAAGAAGCCATTTCCGAGGTTCCTGCCTATATGCGCCGGAATGAGGATACGGACCCCAAGGCGGCGACAAGTGAGCCGGAACCAGTTGCTTCAGAATTTCCGGTAGATCAAGAAGTTGAAGGGCAAGAAACGGAGCAAGTGGAATTTGGGCAGGAAGTGGCGGTCGGGATAATGGAAGCCGTTGAACCTACTGTCGTTCCAGCCGAAGAGGGTAAGCCTGAGGCCCCGGCATATATCGCCGAGGATCCTGTTGATCCCGAAGTCCTTGATCAGGGGACGGAACCGAAAACCGAGGAATCGCCTAAACGCCCGAAAAAGCATATCCCCTTTAATGTCATGATGTTAAAGCAGGATAAAGAAAAGGCTACATTCCTAAATCCTTTTAAAGCGGAAAAAAAAAGCCCTGAAATCGAAAGGGGAGTAGTGGCTGTTGAAACGAGCCCCATTGAAAAGCCTGTAACATCATGGACTACGTTGGAAAGCGAACACGTACCCGTTGCTACAGGAGTGAAGGTTGAGGAAGAAGCCATTCAAGAACGGACGGATACAGCCGAACCACAAAGGGCTGAGGAAGTTCGGTATGAACCCGTAACTCCTTCGCTACCTGAGCACGAGAAACAATCGCATTTCGAGACGAACGAGGTTCCCATTTCTCCGGTTATTCCAGAAGCGGAAGTTGTTGAACATGAAGAAAAACAGGAGGTTGCTGTTCCAGAGCCTATGGAAGCAGCCCATCCCGTCAGTACGGGACTAGTCGATTCTGTAGAAGATGAGGAAAATCCGTATTATGTATTCCCAAAGATCGAGTTATTGACTCCTCCCACATATGCCGAACATGATGATGAGTGGCTCGAAGAACAGACCGTATTGCTGGACGAGACACTGAAAAACTTCAATGTCCGGGCAAAAGTCGTGAACGTGACGCAAGGTCCGGCGGTCACTCGTTTCGAGGTCCATCCTGAACCGGGTGTGAAAGTGAATAAAGTGACGAACCTCATGGATGATATCAAGTTAAGTCTGGCGGCTCAGGATATGCGAATGGAAGCTCCCATTCCAGGTAAGCATACCATCGGCATTGAAATTCCGAATCGGAAGAGCAAGCCTGTATTTTTGCGTGAGGTTTTGGAGAGTACTGAGTTTCAAGAGCATGAATCACCGCTCGCTGTTGCGCTGGGACTAGATATTTCAGGCCAGCCGATCATCACCGATTTAAGAAAGATGCCGCATGGCCTGATTGCGGGGCAAACGGGATCGGGAAAAAGCGTGTGCATCAATACGATGTTGGTTAGTTTACTGTATAAAGCAACGCCTCAGGAACTGAAATTGATGTTGATTGATCCAAAAATGGTTGAGCTTGCTCCATATAACCAAATTCCCCATTTGGTCAGTCCGGTCATCACTGATGTGAAAGCTGCCACTGCGGCCTTGAAATGGGCAGTGGAGGAAATGGAACGCCGCTATGAACTATTTGTCCATGCAGGAGTTAGGGATATCAGCCGTTTTAATGACCAGGCTGAAAAAGCCGGCCAATATTCCAATAAGCTGCCATATATCTTGGTAATCATTGACGAATTGGCCGATTTAATGATGATGTCCCCGGCAGATGTCGAGGAAGCGATTTGCCGCATCGCTCAAAAGGCCCGTGCTTGTGGCATTCACTTAATTGTGGCGACACAGCGTCCGTCCGTGGATGTTATCACTGGTTTAATCAAGGCGAATATCCCGACTCGAATCGCTTTTTCCGTTTCATCCCAAGTCGACTCGCGAACCATCATTGATAGCGGTGGGGCAGAGAAACTGTTAGGAAAAGGGGATATGTTGTTTGCGGAAAACGGTTCATCAAAAACGGTCCGTCTGCAAGGGACTTTTGTAAGCGATGAAGAAATCGATCAAGTGGTCAATCATGTGAAACTGGAACAGAAGCCAAAATATTTATTTGAACAAGAAGATTTGTTGAATCGTGCCCAAGTGACGGAAGAAGCGGACGAGTTATTCTTTGAGGCATGTGAATTCGTCGTTCATCAGCAGGCCGCTTCGGCTTCTAGTGTCCAAAGGCGTTTCCGAGTAGGATACAACCGTGCAGCTCGTCTGATAGAAATGATGGAACAGCAGGGCGTCGTTTCTGAATCGAGGGGAAGCAGGCCACGGGATGTACTGATTACCGAGGAAGAACTTGAATTTTTACACGTAAATTAAGAGAACCTATACTAGGGTTCTGTATATAATGTGAAGGGCGAGATATAAATTCTAAAGCGAATGGAATAGAAAAGCCAATGATTTGATAAAATGGCATCTCCCTGACATGGATGTATGAATAAAAAGGTGATATAATATATTTTTGTCGATGAATAAATAAAAAGTACGTATAAAAACCTAGGCGAAAAGTACAATTCGAGCAAGTTTTCGTAATGAAAAAACAAATAAACATGACGTCATATACTGTCATACAGATAGACGATTGGTGGAGGTTCGTTATATGACTGCTTACCATTTTGTGGGTATCAAAGGTTCGGGAATGAGTGCGCTTGCTCAAATATTGCATGATATGAATATTCAAGTGCAAGGTTCCGACTATGAAAAAGAATTCTTTACACAAATAGCGTTAGAAAAAGCTGGGATAAAAATCCTTCCTTTCAACGAGGAAAACATTCAGCCTGGAATGACCATCATTGCAGGTAATGCGTTCCCGGATACCCATCCGGAAATCGTGAAAGCAATGGAACTTGGTTTACCAGTGATACGTTATCACCGTTTTCTTGGTGATTTCATGAAGACCTTTACAAGTGTTGCCGTTACCGGGGCACATGGTAAAACGTCGACTACAGGCTTGCTGGCCCATGTCATGGGTGGTGCCAAACCAACATCCTATCTGATTGGGGATGGAACTGGAAAAGGAATCGTGGATTCTACTTACTTCGTATTTGAAGCATGTGAATACCGCCGTCACTTCCTTTCTTATTATCCTGATTATGCAATCATGACGAATATTGACTTCGATCATCCAGATTACTATGCCAATGTGGAAGACGTGTTCGAGGCATTCCAAACGATGGCCCTACAAGTCAATAAAGGGATCATTGCATGCGGGGACGACGAGCATTTACCGCATATTCAAGCAAAAGTACCGGTCATTTTTTACGGATTTGCGGAAGGAAACGATTTTCAAGCGAAAAATGTTTCCGTCACTCCGGAGGGAACGACATTTGATGTGAATGTGAGAAACACGTATTACGATACTTTCTCCATTCCGACTTTTGGCAAGCATAGTGTGTTGAATGCTTTAGGTGTCATTGCACTGTGTAAATATGAAAACCTGGATACGGAAGCCGTGAAGGCTCAGTTACTCACTTTTGAAGGCGTAAAACGCCGGTTCTCCGAAAAGGAAATGGAGAGTCAAATCATCATTGATGATTATGCCCATCATCCTACAGAGATTTCAGCAACCATTGACTCAGCGCGTCAAAAATATCCAGAGCATGAAATAGTAGCGGTCTTCCAACCGCATACTTTCTCAAGAACGCAAGCATTCCTGGATGAGTTTGCCGACAGCCTGAATCTAGCCGATAAAGTATACTTATGTGAAATCTTTGGATCTGCCCGTGAACATCATGGAAAACTATCGATTGAAGATCTTCAGGAGAAAATTCCTGGTGCCGAGCTTATTACAGAGGAAACAACAACGCAATTACAAAAACATAAAAACAGTGTAGTCCTATTCATGGGTGCAGGGGATATTCAAAAATTCCAGGCTGCTTATGAGGAGTCGCTGCAAGTTAAATGAAAAATGACCAACCCATAAATGGGTTGGTCATTTTTTATGGAATCACAAGCATGATCTGCTTGAAGTAGGTCATTTTAAATTTTCTGGATTTAATGATTCAAGTTCAGGTAGAACAAAGCGTCCATCTTTTCGGATCAGCACATCGTCAAAGTAAATTTCCCCACCGCCGTATTCAGGGCGCTGGATATTGACTAAGTCCCAGTGAATACTCGAATGGTTGCCATTAAAGGCGTCATCATAACATTGTCCAGGGGTGAAGTGAAAACTTCCATCAATTTTCTCATCAAAGAGGATATCTTGCATCGGATGTAGAATATAAGGATTTACACCGATAGCAAATTCACCGACATAACGGGCGCCTTCATCTGTATCAAAGATTTTGTTGATGCGTTCAGTATCATTGGCCACCGCCTCAACAATTTTTCCATCCTTGAATGTTAACTTCACGTTTTCGAAAGTAAAGCCCTGATAAGGAGATGGAGTATTGTAAGAAATGACCCCATTAATCGAGTCCTTAACAGGTGCTGTGTACACCTCACCATCAGGAATATTCAGTTCACCTGCACATTTGATGGCTTTAATGTCCTTGATGGAGAAAGATAAGTCTGTCCCGGGACCAGTTAAGCGGACTTTATCGGTCTTATCCATCAAATCAACAAGGCTATCCATGGCTACGCTCATTTTTCCATAATCGAGATTGCAGACTTCGAAATAGAAATCTTCGAAAGCTTCTATACTCATTTTGGCTAATTGAGCCATAGAATTCGTCGGGTAACGGAGCACGACCCATTTCGTTTTCGGAACGCGGATATTTCTATGTACTTTTCCGATCGTTTGACCATGAATCGCCATTTTGTCTGCGGGCACATCGGATTGCTCATTGATATTATCTCCGGCACGAAGCCCGATATATGCATCCATCTGGCTCATCACGTTCGCTTCGAATTCACCCATCATCTTGTATTGTTCTTCCTGTGCACCCATTAATAAGGCGCGATCCACTTGATGGTCCTTTAAGAGGACGAATGGGTACCCATCAGCTGCATACGCTTCTTTTACAAGGGCGTTGACCAGTTCGCGTTGCAATCCAAAGTTTTCTATCAAGAGTTTTTCACCCTTTTGGAGTTTCACTGAATAATTTATCAGATTATGTGCAAGTATCTCGATTCTAGGATCTTTCATGTAGAATACCTCCAATATTTAGTTTTATTATTCTATCATACCTGATTAGCTGTAGAAATTTCATCCATTGGTCCCGATTAGTCGAAATTTTTCGCTATCAATATTTCCAAAACAGGTATAGATAGGGTATATTCACAAATTAAATACGTTTATAATAACGGGGAAGGGGTAATTAATAACTAAACAGTTACTAAATATGTCGATTTTTTTTCGGAGGTGTTCCAATGGAGATCATATTATACGTAAGTGCTGCAGTGGCAGCAATCGCTTTCCTGGTCCTTGTTATCTTCTTAACAAAGGTACTCACATCACTACAAACTACCTTGGACAGCGTGGCCCGGACGCTGACGGGACTTGAAAGCCAAATGCAAGGCATAACGGTTGAAACTACCCAGCTACTACATAAAACAAACTCGTTAGCAGAAGACTTGCAACAGAAATCTGAAAATCTGAACACAGTGGTGGATGCAGTGAAAGATGTAGGTACTTCCATCTCTAGCTTCAATACATCCGTCCAAAAGGTTTCTAATAAAGTGCAGGCAGAAATCGATAACAACCAAGAACGAATTTCCCAAATCGTTCAATGGAGTAACGTGGCCATGGAAATCCGTGATAAATGGAAGGCCAGGAACAAGCAAACCGCTCCAACTGCATATGAACAGGCAGAGATAGAAAGAGAAGCACTTGAAACAGATAACCTACCTAAAAAAAGGTTTTTACGATCTAGATCTTAACACCAGGTAAATAAAAAAAATTCCCAAATTTGAAAGGAGAATGTTACATGACGCAAAAAGAATATCCTACAAGCGAATATCAAAAATCATACGAGGAAGCACGCGATTCCATCAATTCGAAGGACTTCATGATCGGCGCCTTGATCGGCGGAATGATCGGAGCAGCTACAGCTTTATTCATGGCTCCGAAAACAGGCAAGGAATTAAGAAATGATTTCAACGAACAAGCTAAGAGCCTTTCCGAGAAAACAGAGAAGCTAAGACAAACCGCGATGGAAAAAGGTACGGTTTTGGCTGATACCGCTAAAGAAAAAACAGGAACGGTTACTGAATTGGTTTCTAGTAAATCTTCAGATATCGTCAATAAAGTGAAGAACCTAAAAACGGGCAAAGAAGAAAATGGCGATGCAGCTAATGATACTACGAACTCAAGCAATAAGGATATTGATGTAACGGGAACTTCCGATTCGAAAATCGTATCCGTTGAAACCAATATGCCTGAAAGTAAAGACAATAAGTCAAAAAATACACAAGCCGACCCGACTAGCGGAAACAAAAATACGGCAAAGCTAAAATTAGATGAAGCAAAAAAAGCTTTTGATGAAACCGAAAATAAATTAAAAAAATAATGTATGCTTCAATCGCTCAATATTTGCGAAGGTATGCACAATAATTGTCAAAAAAGACGATGAAGTGGTACGATGACTTCATCGTCTTTTTTCTGAAATCGAAAGGGGTTAATACACATGACACTTACTAAAATCGAAACGGAACAACAATTCAATGAGCTCGTAACGGAAGATCTTTTTTTACTTTTTAAGCATAGTGTTACTTGCCCAGTCAGTGCGGAAGCTTTTGAGCACTATCAAAAGTTCATCGCTGAACACCCGGAGTTAAAGACGGCCTACTTGGCCGTGCAAGAAGCGCGTCCGCTTTCCAACCATGTGGCGGAAACTTTTGAAATCAAACATCAATCCCCCCAAGCCATCCTATTTAAAAATGGCACGCCTACATGGAATGAATCCCATTGGAGAATTACAGAAGATTCTCTAGGCAAAGCAATCTCTCAATAAATGATGAAAGGCAGGCGTGTTGTTGAATCAACATGCCTGCCTTTTTCATTTTATGAGACTGTTTCTATGTCAACTAGTGGTGGGCCAAAGGATTCTTAATTGGTCACCGGGGGCAAGTTCATCGTGAAAAGTAGTTTCCTGCTCATTTTTAATGAGAATGAATCGGCTATTCCCTGTGGTAGGCATAAAGATTTCAACATGACGGAAAAGGTCTTGAAAGATAAAAGGTTCCACCTTATGTTCGATCATACTCAGGTCATCATTTGGCTGGATGATGTCCGTATCTTTCAATCGCTCGTCACCGCGTCTGAATTCTGCCAGATTTTTAGACAGAATGACTTGTTTGCCTTCAAAAAAAACAGGGACGTTGTAGGTATGTTGGATTTGTAAAGCTTCCATCACCTCTAATAAAGTAGGAGGGGCTGGATTTACCACTTCCAATTCATCGCCATCTTCAAAGGAGTACGTCCGTTTTGTTGCCAGTCCATTTTTGCTGATTTTACCCGTCCACGAGGGAAGCTGAATGGACTTTCCGTTCAATTTAATAGATAACGGTTCAAGGCAAGCAAGAAGTTCGGATAAGTGAAGCTCTTTAATCAACTCATTAATCGTTACTGGTATCCTGCAAGTTATTTGATCATGATCCTCGATTAATTCATGGATGGAGGCGACTTTGCCATTTCTGGTAATGGAGGCTTCGATGGTATACTTTGTACCGTTAAGGATCACGGTTTTTCTAGGGATATCATCCAATACATCGAGTATGCGCAAAATGGCCGGTTCACCGTCTTCCCCTTTTGAGGTTACGATGACGTCTTCATCCTTCACTTCATCATCTAAAGAAGCTTCCGTTCCGTTTAAGGTAATCACCGATTTCTTTCCATGATTTCCGGGAAGGGTAAATTGATTTCCGTTGATCGTGACGATTTTGGCCATGCCGGGTTTTCCATATAAAGAACTCATCTTAATACCTGCTGTGAGCAGGCAATCCCCCACTGTTGTTCGTTTCATATCAAACAAGCGGATGGGGTGCCCGTCAACGGTGATGCTCATGTATTGAATCGGATTTTTATCGGCAGCAATGGCAATCCCAATCGGTGTTACCAATTCAGGCCCTTTTTGGATTTCAGACGAAATGCCAAGGTTCTGGATCGCATCGACGCCCCGGATTGCCACACGGTTACTTGGCAAGTTTAGTTTTTCAGCTAAAAGTCGGCATAATTCCGGTGTTTGGCTTCCACCTCCGACAAGCATCACCGCTTTTGGTGAACACTCATTATTCAAGGAGAGAATTTCTAAACGGATGGCTTCAGCCAACCTATCGAGTGCAGGATGAATATGTTCGATGATATCACTCTTGGCAATCTCGGTGGAAAATCCAAGAATATCAGTGACCGTTATCGAATCTTGATCGAGCAATTCCCTTTTCGCCTTTTCTGCAAGAGGAAAGTCCAGGAGCAGGTAGTCACTTATGGCCTCGGTAATTTCATCCCCAGCGATTGGTACCATTCCATAAGCGATGACGGTCCCTGAATCGGTCAAGGCGATATCGGAAGTCCCCGCCCCTATATCGACCAAGGCGACGTTAAGGCGGCGCATAGAGGCCGGGATGAGGACATTGATGGCCGCAATCGGCTCAAGCGTAAGAGCCTGCATTTCCAATCCCGATCTTTTCAAGGCAGCTAAAAGGGATTCCACAACGACCTTGGGCAGGAAGGTGGCGATGATCTCAACTGACGCTTCTTCCCCGCTCTGATCGATCAGGCTTCCGATTTCCTGTCCATCGAGGCGATAGTATAAAACCGAATAACCAACACAATAATAAGTGGACCGGGATTCTGATTGTTCTGCCACGGTCGCCTGGGCTTCCTGGACAGCACTGAATTCGAGGTGGAGGATATCCTCATGTGTCAGCATCGGTTTCCCAACTATATCGACAGACGTCTTCGCCCGTTCGGTTTTCAATGCCCTACCGGCTGCAGCGACAGAAACCTTTCTTAGGGGACCGTGAGTTTCCTCCAGTTTGCCCTTAATGTGAGAGATGACTTTAGCCACAGCTAGAACATCATGTATTTGACCGTCCAGCATGGCCCGCTCCGAATGCTCTTCTGATAGAATATCGATAATATTATAGCTTTCCTGTTCTTTTTCTAATATAATTCCTACAACGGAACGCGTTCCAATGTCCAAGGCAAACATTTTTTCGTGCATCAGTGACACCTTCTTTTATGTAATATATTACTTTAGTACTTAAAAGCGTTTAATTAATAAAGAAAAAAGTAGTGACATTTACAAGAATTTCATTTATAATTGTTTTTAATTATACATGAATTATTATAAAATTTTCATAGCTTAAATTATCGATTGAAATGAGTGAAAATTCGAACAGGTAAAAAGTACGGGTTTTCCATCGTGAAATCGTTGATATTTTTAAAATCGAAGGGATGGATTTGGAATGAGCAATAGAGAGCTTGATGGATTGCGTAATCAATTGGATGATGTAAACCTTCAGTTATTGCAACTGATTAATCAACGGGCGGGACTAGTACAGGAAATCGGCCGCGTTAAAGAAAAACAGGGCGTAAACCGCTACGATCCAGTCCGTGAAAGAATCATGTTGGATCTTATTGAAGCGAATCATCAAGGTCCTCTTGACCTAGGTTCGATTAAACATATCTTCAAGGAAATCTTTAAATTAGGCTTAGAACTTCAAAAAGATGATCAGAAGAAGACGCTTCTTGTTTCCAGAAAACAAAAACCGGAAGATACAATCATCGACATCAAAGGTGAACTTATCGGGAACGGGATTCCTAGTTTCGTATTCGGTCCATGTGCCGTGGAATCTTATGAACAAACGGCTGCAGTTGCTGAAGTCATCAAAGCAAAAGGCCTGAAGCTTATGCGTGGTGGTGCATTCAAACCGCGTACATCGCCATACGACTTCCAAGGACTTGGTTTAGAGGGATTACAGATCCTTAAGCGGGTTGCAGATGAATATGGTTTGGCAGTCATCAGTGAAATCGTAAGTGCAAATGATATGGAAGCAGCGGTTGAACATATCGATGTCATCCAAATCGGTGCACGTAACATGCAAAACTTCGATTTATTGAAAGCGGCAGGTGCCGTAAACAAACCAGTCCTTCTAAAACGTGGACTTGCAGCTACGATCGAAGAATTCATCCATGCAGCGGAATACATCATGTCGCAGGGTAATGGAAACATCATCCTTTGTGAACGTGGTATCCGTACGTACGAAAAAGCAACAAGAAATACGCTTGATATTTCTGCTGTTCCGATCTTGAAACAAGAAACGCATTTACCTGTCATGGTGGATGTAACCCATTCTACCGGACGTCGTGACCTTCTTCTTCCAACGGCTAAAGCAGCTCTTGCCATTGGTGCAGATGGAGTGATGGCGGAAGTTCATCCAGATCCTTCTGTTGCTTTATCTGATTCTGCACAGCAGATGGACTTCAAGCAATTTGATGATTTCTATAACGAAATTAAACGATTGAACTGGGTAACGGTTTAAGAAAGAATATTTGAAATATATGTACATTCGGCCCTTACCATCTTGGCAAGGGCTTTTTTTAATGGTAAAATACTTGTTTTTGCAGAAAAAGTCCTGAAAAAGACACTATTGGATTGCAGGAAGCATTCTACTATCGTATGATAAGTTAAAAGATGAGGACTGTTCTGAGTTAGAATCATACATAATGAAGATATCTATATAAGCTATGCTTATATAAAAATTAATAGAAAGACTTCCGTTAACCGATTAATTTTCCGTATAAGAAAAATACGTATAATAGAATCTTCTTTGAAATATTTGATGCTTTATTGGAAAAAATGAAACAAATGGAGGAATGTAATAATGAATAATATAACCATTTATGATGTGGCCCGCGAAGCAAATGTTTCGATGGCCACCGTTTCTCGCGTAGTAAACGGGAATCCGAATGTTAAACCTGCGACAAGGAAAAAAGTCGCAGATGTGATTAACCGGTTAGGGTATCGCCCTAATGCAGTGGCACGTGGGCTAGCCAGCAAGAAGACAACGACGGTAGGTGTCGTGATTCCGGATATCTCCAGCATCTTTTTTGCGGAGTTGGCACGTGGTATTGAAGATATAGCGTCCATGTATAAATACAATATCATTCTCAGCAGTTCTGATGAAAACATAGATAAGGAATTTCATTTATTGAATACGATGCTAGGTAAACAAGTAGATGGTATCGTATTCATGAGTGGAAACATCACGGACGAGCATGTCAAGGAGTTTAAGAACTCACCGGTTCCCATCGTATTGGCCGGTTCCGTCGAAGAAAGCGGGCAAGTGCCATCGGTCAATATTGATTATGAAGCGGCAGCGTTTGATGCCGTGATGTCCTTTGCCAAAAATGGCCACAAGCGAATAGGTTATGTGAGCGGGAATCTGTCCGCGCCTATTAATGAGAAGAAATTAACTGGTTACAAACAGGGATTGAAAGAAGCGGGGCTTTCTTTCGATGAAAGTTTACTGGTGGAAGGCGATTATACATATGATTCAGGAATTGAATCATTTGATAAGTTTCTTGAAGCCGAAGATCGGCCGACAGCAATCATAGTCGGAGCCGATGAAATGGCACTTG
Source organism: Peribacillus suis (assembly GCF_059384845.1). Lineage (NCBI taxonomy): Bacteria > Bacillati > Bacillota > Bacilli > Caryophanales > Bacillaceae > Peribacillus > Peribacillus suis. Next base: position 3,067,264 of record NZ_CM182019.1, on the reverse strand, counting down.
GCATCGTTCATGCCGCTCAGGATAAAGGGTTTAATGTACCAGGGGACTTTGAGGTAATCAGCTTCGACAATACACGGTTAACCTTGATGGTCCGCCCGCAGATCACGACCATCGTTCAGCCTTTATACGATATCGGGGCCGTATCCATGAGGTTGCTAACTAAATTGATGAATCAGGAATTGGTGGAGGGGCAAGAAAAAGTGATTCTGCCGCACCGCATCGAAAAACGTCAATCAACGAAATAATCCAGTATGAGAGTGTCCTTATGGGCACTCTCTTTTCATAAGGTGAAACTTGTCTTGAAATGGAGACTGGAAACACTCTTTTTTTGGCCATTTAATCCTCCGTGCTGGTGGTCGTTTGTCTGTTAGAACGGATGGGGTAGAGCGCTCTTTCGAGCGTTTGGGCATTTTTCTCGGTAATGGCCGGCTTCCGGGGAATGGGTTCATAAATATCCTGTAGGTCATCCCACTCATCCGGAAGGGTCACAGGAGCCTCAGGCTGCCACGTGTCGATCCATTCCCTTGATAAGGGTCCAGATATATCATTATTGGTCATTTCGAGCCAGACCCTGGACCAGGCGCGTGGTACGACGCGCCAGATATCGTAGCCACCGCCACCGACGGCAATCCAGCGCCCCTCACAATACTTATGGGCCATTTCATGCGCTAATTTCGGGATTTCCCTATAAATCTTCATGGTAGCCGACAAGTGGGTGAGTGGGTCATAATAATGAGAATCAGCACCGTTTTGCGTCAAGATGACGTCTGGCTTAAAGAATTCAATCACTTCCTTGAATGCGGCTGTATAGCATTCGAGCCATGATTCATCTTCCGTGAATGCATCCACCGGGATGTTGAACGAATAGCCATAGCCTTTGCCCTGCCCCCGTTCATTGATATTGCCTGTACCGGGAAACAAATAGCGTCCCGTTTCATGGATGGAAAGGGTGCAGACTTCAGGGTCATCATAAAAGGACCACTGTACACCATCACCATGATGGGCATCCGTATCGACATAGAGGACGCGTGCACCATATTTTTTTTGTAAATATTTAATCGCGACCGAGCTATCATTATAAATGCAAAAGCCTGAAGCTTTGCCTCGAAAACCATGATGGAGCCCCCCGCCAAGGTTAAGGGCATGTAGGGACTGACCAGTCATGACGGCATCCACCGCCGTAAGGGTTCCGCCAACAAGCAGGGCACTTGCTTCGTGCATATTAGGAAAGATGGGGGTATCTTCTGTACCTAAACCATAGTTTCCCGCTTTTTCGGGAAGAAGCTTTCCCTGTCCAGCCAGTCTGACAGCGTTTACATAATGCTGGTCATGAACCAGTTGTAATTCCTCATCGGTCGCCATTCGCGGCTTGATGATCTGATCTTCACGGATGGCATGGTGTTTTTTTAGGAGGTCCAGCGTGAGCTGAAGCCGTTTTTGATTGAATGGGTGCTCGTCATTGAATTTGTAGGTCAGCAATTCATCGGAATAGACAAACAAGGATTGATCAGTCATGAGACGCACCTGGCAGGCAAGGCCATAAAACGGTATAGCCTTCTTTCTTTAAGTCTTCCACGACCATGAATGGATTCATGGTTTGTACCCGGACAACGAGAATCTTGTAATCGGATTCATCTTTTTCGGGATAGACAAGCGTGCTCAGAATGTTCGCTTTGCGCAATTTGAAGATGGAGGTAATGTCGTGTAGCGTTCCCGCCGTATTGGGAATCCTGATTTCAATTTGGGAACCGGGCTGATTGACTCCCGTCAGTTCAACGAAAGAATGAAGCAAATCAGTTCCGGTTATGATGCCCACTAACCTTTTTTCCTTTAGGATGGGAAGACAGCTGATGTTATTTTCACAAAATACGGCACCAATCTCTTCTACAAAGTCCAGGGGATGTCCTGTGATGATATCGGTTTTCATGATACTTCCCAGTGATTTTTCTAAATCCTTTTTGTATTCTTCGGTGCGGAAAATAGAAGGAGAAGCGTCTCGTATGTCACGGTCACTAACTAATCCGACGAGGTGAAAGCTTTCATCGACAATTGGGATATGGCGAATCCGTTTCTCTTTTAAGATTAAGACAGCACTATGAATGGTATCTGTTGGTGTTAAGGCAATGACATCTTCATTCATTATTTTTTCAACAATCATACGTAGTTCCTCCTCTTTACTCGCCTCTTTAATACATGAAACGATTCATGAATCGTAATTGGTCAAACTTTTCGATGGACTCCGGAGGCACTCTCTTTCCTATACGCGCCATCAGGCAGTTTGCTGGATGTGAACTGATTTCCGGGTCATCCGTTGCATAATAAACCAGCCCGCCAGCACTCATCATTTTTTCCATGACCTTTCGATAGTCCCAAACGTTCAATCCCGTCCCCCTCAAATCCCAATGCCAATAATATTCAGTCGTGATGATAATGAAGTCCTCTACCGAATCATCCTCCGTAGACAGCTGAACTAAATTCTTTCCTACAGCGGCACCACGGTATTTGGGAATGACTTCAATTGCACCAAGCTCGATCAGGTCATCCATCTTGATTTCTGACCAGCGCTCCAATGGGTCGGGATATAGATAAGTCACATAACCAACGATGGTCCGTTCCTCGCGGGCTATAAAGATTCGGCCCTCAGGTAAATCGGCGATTTCAATCAATGCCTTATGCTGTTGTGCAGGAGGGCGAAAGGCGACCAAGTCTTCATGAAAATCGTATCCGGCCATCATTTCTCCGGTTAGCGGCCCTTCAATCAGAAGTGTTCCGCTTGATGTCTGGAGTTCTTTTTTGTAATAGGTCTTGCTATATTCCATTTCTTCACCACCTTAGTAAAATACCAATCTTGTATACTGATCATCCAAATAGATGGAAACCTTACATAAATTATACATAAAAAACAAGTGACAAGATGATGAAAGCTCTCTCATTTTTAAACCTTTTGTTACAGTTGAGCCTGAAGAATGAAAGGATAAAGCCATTCCTAACTAACTATACCAAGATTTACCCTGAATGTTCAAAAATATCAAGAAATATTTTCCTTGAATTTATAAAAAGGTAAATATTTTAAAAATTGAGAAAAATAGTTTTTTATACTATAATAAGAGCTATAAAGCAAAAAGAAGGGGGATTATTTGTATGAATATGAAAGCGCTACCAGCAGTGCGGGGCAATTATAATTTAGTGAATTACGATGAGAAGTACAAGCATTTTGACTGGTCTGAAACGGAGAAGGAATTCTCCTGGTCCGAAACCGGAAAAGTGAACCTTGCTTATGAAGCCATTGACCGACATGCTGAGACATACAGAAAGAATAAAATCGCCCTTTATTTTAAAGATGAAAAAAGAAACGAGAAGTATACCTTTAAGGAAATGAAAGAATACACAAACCAAGCGGCCAATGTATTTCAGAACCTTGCTGAAGTGAAGAAGGGAGACCGCGTTTTCATTTTCATGCCACGGTCCCCGGAACTTTATTTTGCGTTGCTCGGTGCAATCAAAACGGGAGCTGTCGTCGGGCCACTATTCGAAGCCTTCATGGAGGGGGCGGTGCGGGATCGCCTTGAAGACAGTGAAGCGAGCGTATTGGTGACGACACCTGAATTGTTGCCTCGTGTACCGGTAGACGACCTGCCCCATTTAAAACATATTTTCTTAGTGGGGGAGAACATCCAGGAGGAAGGGAAATACCATAACTTCAATAAAAAAGTAAAAGAAGCCGACAAGCACTTTGACATTGAATGGGTGGATCGTGAAGATGGATTGATTCTTCACTACACATCCGGGTCAACGGGTAAGCCAAAAGGGGTGCTTCATGTACATAATGCGATGATCCAGCATTATCAAACGGCTAAATGGGTCCTCGATTTACAGGAGGATGACGTATATTGGTGCACAGCGGATCCCGGATGGGTGACAGGGACGTCCTATGGTATTTTCGGACCATGGCTAACCGGTACTTCAAATGTGGTCGTAGGTGGTCGTTTCAAGCCTGAGTCATGGTACAAGACGCTTGAGGAATTCGGGGTTTCGGTCTGGTATAGCGCACCGACTGCCTTCAGGATGTTGATGGGGGCAGGGGATGAGATCGTCAAACGTTTCGATTTGGGTTCACTTCGTCATGTCCTTAGTGTAGGGGAGCCGTTGAATCCTGAAGTGGTGCGTTGGGGAATGAAAGTATTTAATCGACGCATACATGATACGTGGTGGATGACGGAGACTGGCGCCCAGCTTATCTGTAATTACCCCTGCCTGGAAATCAAACCCGGTTCGATGGGTAAACCGATTCCAGGCGTGGAGGCGGCTATCGTGGATGATCAAGGAAACGTACTGCCTCCACATCGAATGGGGAACCTTGCTATTAAAAAAGGGTGGCCATCCATGATGAAGACGGTCTGGAATAATGAGTCGAAGTTTGAATCGTACTTCATGCCAGGTGACTGGTATGTATCAGGGGACTCTGCCTTCATGGATGAAGAGGGATTCTTCTGGTTTCAAGGTCGTGTCGATGACGTCATCATGACAGCTGGTGAAAGGGTCGGTCCGTTTGAGGTGGAAAGTAAGCTGCTTGAGCATCCGGCCGTTGCGGAAGCAGGGGTCATTGGAAAGCCGGATCCAGTCCGTGGCGAGATTATTAAAGCATTCATTGCCCTCCGTGATGGGTATGTTGCGAATGATGGATTAATAGATGAAATCCGGCAATTTGTGAAGCATGGATTGGCGGCCCATGCAGCACCTCGTGAAATCGAGTTCCGTGATAAGCTTCCTAAGACCAGAAGCGGTAAAATCATGCGTCGTGTCCTGAAAGCTTGGGAACTGGATTTGCCGACTGGTGATTTATCATCCATGGAAGACTAAAAGTGCTACATTATCAAAAAAAGAGGCAACCGGAAACTTCCCGGTTGCCTCTTTTTCAGATGGGAAGCAGGGGTGTTTCATTCCTCTTCTTCCGCTATATCCTTTTCGACTTTATCAGTAATGTCGTGATCTTTATCTTTTGTATCTTCTTTTTTTTCGTCTTTTTCTTGATCGCTGGAATCAGTTTCCGTATCCTTCTTATTCACGAAGGTGCTCGACTTTTTAGCGACAGTCTGAACGCTTTGTGATGGAGCGGATTCTTTCCCGACAATGTCTACGGCGGTTACGTAATAAGAACCTCCATCAGCACTTGCCTTATAGACCAAATCTGAACCGGCACTGATGCTGGCGACTTTCTGTCCATTACGGTAAACGCGATAGCCAACCACATCTCCTTCAGGATGGAGACCCCAGGTAATGATCGTATCAGTCACCGTGACGGAAAGGGGATCGGGCACTTTTCCATTATCGTTGAGCGTCGCACTTGTACCCGCGATATCTCCCCATTTCTCGCCACCTGGTATCAAGGCGCCGGGATCATCCACGTATTTTAATCCGATTTCATCAATGGACTTGGGATCCAACATAAACCCTCCACTTGTGAATTCACTTGGTGTTTCTGAAAGGGCAGCATAACGTCTGCTTCCGACTGAAACATATTGACCATCTATCAAACTAGCGTCGCCTTTAGCTGGGACTTGGTTTGAAATGAATAAGTCTGTCTTAACAAGCCCTGCTTTTTGACAGGAGTCTGATGGCAGAAGTCCTGTTGCTGCACAGAAGGAACGACTGACGATTCCCCCAGGCATTTCAAAGCGTTTGTCAGGATCCACCAGCTTCGAATCCACTTCATAGGCAGCATTCATTAAGTCGGCCCAATAATAGATATTACGGTTATTGTACTGGAGGCCATTGTATGTTCCTTGCAAAGATTTAGGTGTATCATAACCAATCCAAGTGCCGAACGTCACATTCGGGTTAGTGGCTACGAACCATGCATCCTTATAATCCTGTCCGGTCCCGGTCTTGCCAGCCCAGTCACTGGAGAAGGCAAGGCGGTTTTTGACGGAAGCGGCCGTACCGCTGTTTACGACATCCCGCATCATATCAAGTGTCAAGTAGGCAGCCTGTGGTGAGAAAACTTCAACTGGCTTCACTTTATGCTGGTAGATGACTTCGCCGTCTTTGGATTCGATTTTATCGATCATGTAGGCATCGATGAATTCACCCGAGTTGGCAAAAGTGGTATAGGCATTGACATTTTCTTCTACGGTTACGCCATTTGTCATTGCGCCCAAAGACAGGGATGGATTGCTGTAATCGGATTTGGATAGGCTTGTGAAGCCCATTTTTTCTAAATAGGAAACAGGATTCTGGTTAAGAATTTTCATATAAAATAGCGCGGTCGGGATATTATACGAGTTCTTTAGAGTCTCCCGGGCTGTCGCTATACCAGTAAGGCTTCCACCGCCGTAGTTCCTAGGCTTCCATAACCTTCCGCTTCCATCCGGTATGGAGACAGGGACATTGGACGTCACGCTTCCTGGTGAGATCTTCCCGAGATCGATGCCTGGGCCAAATACGAGAAGCGGCTTCATCGTCGATCCATTTGGGCGGAGTGCTGCGGTTGCATGGTTGGTCTGTTCCCGTTTAAAGTCTCGTCCGCCGACAAAACTGATGATTTTACCTGTCTTGTTTTCGATGAGGACGGCACCAGTCTCAACCGGTTCCTGAACGATTTTCGATTCTTTCGTATCGGGATCGATGATGGTTTGGTTTTTATCATATCCGAAGTTCGGGTAGTTTTTCGTCACTTTCTGCATTTTATTATAGATTTTCTTATTGATGGTCGAATAGATTTTATAGCCGTTTTGACGCAAGTTTCGATCTGCTAGCGCTAGGTATTGCTCGTGCAAATCATCATTTTTTAAATCTTTTTCTTCATATCCATCTTCTTTTGCAAGGTAGACTGATAGGATATCGATAGATCGTTTTTCAATTTCATAGGTAAGCCATGGATATTTCTCGGTAGGTAATGTTTTCTTGCCAATAAAGTCTTTTGTGATATCGTATGTTTTGGCTTTTTCGTATTGTTTCTTTGTTATGTATCCGTTGCTGTGCATCCTTTTCAATACGGTTTTCATCCGGTTGATGCCTGGTTCGAGATCATCCTTGATCTCTCCCTGTTGCGTATAGGGAGTATAGCCAAAAGGACTTTGTGGCAACCCGGCAATGAAAGCAGATTGTGCGAGATTCAAGTCTTTGGCGTCTTTACCAAAAATCCCTTCCGCTGCTGCTTGGACACCAGCAATGTTTCTGCCTGATGAATTTCTTCCCAAAGTGGAGACATTTAGGTAAGTCTCTAATATCTCTTCTTTTTCAAAGAACTTTTCCACCCGGAGTGCTAGTAAAATTTCTTTTGCTTTTCGTTCGAAGGAGACTTCGTTTGTCAACACTTGGTTCTTGATGAGTTGCTGTGTTAACGTACTTCCCCCGGATTGGACGGCCGCGTTCGAAAATTCTTGATAAACCGCCCGGAGAATCGCTTTTGGTACAACGCCATCGTGTTCATAAAAGTACTCGTCTTCCGTAGCGATGACGGCGTTCTTCAGGTGATCGGAAACTTTATCGATGGACACTTCTTCACGCTCAAGATCGCTTGTGAGCTTGCCTAGATATACTTTATCTGCAAAATATATCTCAGAGGTCTCTTCATAATTATAAATATCCTTTTTTAAATCTTCTTTTGAGCGCACTGGCTCATCCTTGACGAGGGCAGCGAAATAGCCGGCTCCAACACCACCGGCGAATGAAAAGCCTAGAATTCCAACAATAATTACGATCAATGTCAAATTCCAAACCACTTGGTAGGAGACTCTGGCATTCCTTATTGTTTTTTCACTTTTGAAAAATCGGTTCACTTGTTTCCATGCCGATTGAATTCTATCTTTTTGATTATTATTCATCGTATCAACCCCCTGAAATCACATATATTATAGCATATAACATCTAGGTAAAAAGGAAACTTCTACATTTTTCTGGCTTCAGCTAGGGTGCTGTTGACAATGTACGGCAGGTATGATAAAAATTTAGTATTATCTTTATTGAATTAGCGATGATAGGACCCAGTAGTTAAGCTATCCCTGTTTTAGAGAGCCGGTGGTTGGTGAAAACCGGTACAAATAGTGAGATGAATTACTTCCTTGAGCATTTGTTGTGAACCTAAATTAGTAGCGACAAACGGGTGACGACCGTTATTCGTCTCGAGCGGAGGGCATATTTTTGTCCTCAAGTTGGGTGGTACCGCGAATTTATTCGTCCCTTCATTTATATGAAGGGGCGTTTTTGTATGGTTTTTGCGGAAATTTTCAGGATATATATGAAGGAGGAAAAATGGAATGGAATTACTTAAGGATCTCGAGTGGCGGGGAATCATGTACCAACAAACGGATGAAGAAGGACTCAAGGATATTTTGGATAAAGAAAAGATTTCCCTATATTGCGGGGTGGATCCAACTGCAGATAGCATGCATATTGGGCATTTGCTTCCATTCTTAACATTGCGCCGGTTCCAAAAGCATGGACACCGTCCTGTTGTGCTTGTGGGCGGAGCGACTGGTCTCATCGGAGATCCAAGTGGTAAGAAAGAAGAAAGACAGCTGCAAACGTTGGAAAAGGTTCTTTATAATGCAGACTGCATTAAGGGACAGCTTTCCCAAATCTTCGAATTTGAAGGTGAAAATGGTGCAGTGATGGTTAATAACTATGACTGGATCGGCAAAATTGATATGGTGACGTTCCTGCGTGATTATGGAAAATATATTGGTGTGAATTACATGCTTGCCAAAGATACGGTTGCTTCTCGTTTGGAAACAGGAATTTCCTTTACTGAATTTGCGTACACAATTTTACAAGGCATTGATTTCAACCACTTGTACGACAATCATAACTGTAAGCTGCAAATTGGTGGAAGCGATCAGTGGGGGAATATCACCACAGGACTTGAAATGATCCGCAAGTCGCATGATGAAGAGACAAAAGCTTACGGCATGACAATTCCACTTGTAACTAAAGCGGATGGCACGAAGTTTGGGAAAACGGAAGGCGGAGCAATCTGGTTGGATCCAGAAAAAACGACGCCTTATGAATTTTACCAATTCTGGATTAACACAGCGGACGCTGATGTCGTGAAATACTTGAAGTTCTTCACATTCTTGTCACGTGAAGTCATTGAGGACTTAGAGAAATCCATGGAAACCGAACCGCACTTACGTAAAGCGCAAAAAGCTTTAGGAGAAGAAATGACACGGATGATCCATGGTCAAGAAGCTCTAGATCAAGCGATCAAAATCTCTGCTGCTTTATTCAGTGGTGACGTGAAGAATCTAAGTGCGGCCGAAATTAAAGTCGGGTTTAAAGATTTTCCAAGTTTTGAACGTGAAAGTGACGAAGATATTTCGTTAGTGGACTTAATTGTAGAAGCGAAGATTTCTCCATCTAAACGTCAAGCACGTGAAGATATCCAGAATGGGGCCATCTCCATCAACGGAGAAAAAGTCACTGATTTACAATATATCGTTAACGAAGAGGCTAAGATTGAAGGGGAATTCATCCTAATACGTCGTGGGAAAAAGAAATACACATTAGTGAAATAAGATAGAGAAAGCCGGCTGAATCCCAGCCGGCTTTTATTTGTATTGAATTCCAAGCATAAAAAAAACCCCATCCAAGGATGAGGTTCCGAAGGTATTAACGAGAGTAGAACTCAACGATAAGAGCTTCGTTAATTTCAGCTGGCAATTCAGAACGTTCTGGTAAACGAGTGAATGTACCTTCTAATTTCTCAGCATCGAAAGTAAGGAAGTCAGGAACGAAGTTAGTCGCTTCAACTGATTCTTTGATGATTGAGAAGTTACGTGATTTTTCACGAACGCTGATTACTTGTCCAAGAGACACTTTGTAAGAAGGAATGTCTACGCGTTTTCCATCTACAGTGATGTGACCGTGGTTAACAAGTTGACGTGCTTGACGACGTGTACGAGCTAAACCAAGACGGTAAACAAGGTTATCAAGACGTGATTCAAGAAGAACCATGAAGTTTTCACCATGAACACCTTTGATTTTGCCAGCGCGGTCGAACATTGAACGGAATTGACGTTCAGTGATTCCGTACATGTGACGAAGTTTTTGTTTCTCTTGTAGTTGCATTCCGTATTCAGAAATTTTTCTACGTTGGTTAGGACCGTGTTGTCCTGGTGCGTAAGGACGTTTTTCTAATTCTTTACCAGTACCTGTTAGGGAAATCCCTAAACGACGGGATAGTTTCCAGCTTGGGCCAGTATAACGAGCCATAGGATGACTCCTCCTTCGAATGTTTTTATTTTGGTAAAATAAAAACCGTGTGTGAATGAACAATCATGACCATTTTGTTTTCATGTACCTTCGCCCTAGCAGCAGAGAGTTACGAGATACACCTCTGTATGGAGGAACAAAATGAGAACATAAAGGCTGTCACATAGGCTGCAATATTTTACACAAGGAATATTGTATAATACTCTGCCAAGTGAGTCAAGCGGAATCGGATGATAATTATGATTTAGGTAGAGAATGAAATTCAAAATCTTATAAAAAATACTAGAATAAGGGAGAAATTTCAGGGTAGAAGCGTTATAATAAAGTAATAACCTAAAATGAATATTGTCAATCGTTTCCATTATTTCAGGGAGATATGGTATGATCTTGATTACATGTAGTTCTTTTGGACTAATAATTTTTAAATATTTCGTATTTATAAGTTTGCTTAAAAATAGGCTGTGATATAGGGATGATGGAGATGAAGATTAAAACAGTGCAGTTATTGAATGAATTAAGGATACTTTTCTTTCAGCATATGAAAAGTTCGGAAGGGGACCTCCATTTCCAGAAGTTTTTAGAAGTTTTTTTAATAGAGACAAAAGAGCAGCTTTATATGGAAGAGGTATCTTTCTTTAAATTTGATGAGTGGAAGCTACAATATTATAAAGAGGCTTCGACAGGCAGTGTTGAGGACTATATTATGAAGGCGCCCGCACAGGAACATATTGAGAAGGCAATGAACGAAAATAAGAATGACGAAGCATCGTTTGTATTTATGCCGAAGGATTTCCGAGATTTCCAAACGATCATTCCTCTTTGGGATCAGGGGAAGGTCAACGGATTGATAGCCCTGAAAGAACAAGGGATTTCTTTCAGGAGTCTGACAGAGGAGCAAGGGACTGATTTTGCAGGAGAATTCGCAACCATCTTGAAATCGGCTTTATCAATTTCCAAGATGTCAGTCGAGGAGAAACGGAATAAACGGTTGTTCAAGGTCACGGAAAAGTTCCATTCTTCGATGAATATGGATGCGGTCTTGGGAGAAATCATTTCGACCTTGCATACCGTGTATCCAACCTTTGATTATTTCCTGCTTCTCTCCCATGATAATGATAGTCATGAAAATCTACCGATTAAGGATCTAGAATATGATAGCGAGAATGTGGCGGCCCTGCAAGCTTATGTAACAGGCACCATACAATTCGATGATCACCCCTCTGACGATCATTCTATCTTATATGCACCTCTAAAAGGTAAACAGGGGGTATATGGGGTTTTGCAAGTCATTGCGCCTAACACGCTCATGTTTCCTGAAAGCGAAATCGAGTTCATTGCGTTATTGGCGAATACTGCCGGAAGTGCCCTGGAAAATGCCCAATTGTATCAGCAATCGAAACGTCTCGTATCGGATTTGCAGTTGATTAACGAAACATCTCACCATTTGAATTCCAATCTACGCTTAAGTGAGACGATGGAGTATATGAAACAGCAAATCATGAAGTCCTTTGACGCAGACCAGACAGGTTTTATCTTGCTTCTGCCAGGGGAAAACGTGAATTTATTGACAGGAAGCTCTGATTTTTTTGATTCAGAGGAATCGGAACTGTATGTATCATTCATGAAAGACAAGATTGATAAAGACAAGGAATCATTATTTATAGGGGACTTAAGCGTGAAATGCCCGGGTGTTGATGTGAGGTATCACTCCCTGATGGCTGTTCCGATGATGGAAAGCAACGATGTTAAGGGTTTTGCCTTAGTATTACACGAAGAACCCTATTTCTTTTCCTTTGAAATGTTCAAACTTTTGCAATCACTCATACATCATTCAAGTTTGGCCATGGCGAATTCCATGCTCCGTGAAGAATTGGAAAAGATGGTCATAACAGATCATCTGACTCGGCTATATTCAAGGAGTTATCTCGATGATAAGATGTCCCAGTCGATGGAAGTGGATGAAGAAGGGACATTCATCCTTATTGACATTGATAACTTTAAGAAAGTGAATGACACGTATGGGCACCAAGTTGGGGATGATATCCTCATCCAGGTTGCCAATCTCATTCAGCATAACATCCGTGATACAGATATAGGGGCTAGGTGGGGTGGCGAAGAAATGGCCATTTACCTCCCACGCATACCCTTGGAAACTGGCGTCAAGATTGCGGAACGTTTAAAAGATAAGGTTGGGGAGGAATCCAGTCCGAAAGTGACCATTTCCTGTGGCGTCTCTTACTGGGCAAAAGAGCAGTTCGATAACGTTAAGGAAGTATTCAAACGGGCGGATGAAGCGTTGTATATGGCGAAGAACTCCGGGAAAAATAGGGTGAATGTAAAGGAATCGCGACTTTAAAAGACGAAGGGGCTGTCTAATAAGTCCCTAAAATAAAACAGGTGGAGAAAAACGAGTTGTTTTTCTCCACCTGTTTTTCTATTTCTATAATAATTTACTGAAAGTAGCTGACGTAACCCAGCTATCTTCAGTAAATTATGTGCCATGGCTACGATGCCAAACTCCGTTTGTACTTTCGCTAAGCCCCGAAGCGAAAAGCGACGGAACGACCTATTGCCCTTGATATGACCAAAAACACTCTCTACCTCGATTTTTCGTCGAGCGTAAAGTTGTGCATTCGATTCAGACCAAAGGTTCACTTTTGCTTTCGCTTTTAATTCTTCATAAACTGGATTAACATGCACTTGGCGATTTCCTGTCGCCTTTGTACATTGAGATTTTAATGGGCAATCCGTACAATCCTCACATTCATAAATTTTAAAGTCACGTGTGAATCCATTTTTATCCGTACGGGTCGAGTAACGCTTAAATAAAACCTTACGGTTATTTGGACAGGTGTATTCATCCTTTTGTTCATCATATGCCCAGTTACTCGCATGACGAATATCTTTTTTATAGCTCCGTTTTTGTTCCGTTAAAAAAGTATTGTAAGGAATCAAAGCTTCAAATTCTTCTTCCAAAGAGTAGAGATAGTTTTCTTCACTGCCATAGCCGGCATCTGCGATGACGTTTTTCGGGAATGGTAGCGATGTATTCTTCAGTGCCTCTATATGCGGCTTGAAACAACGCGTATCAGTTGGGCGTTGATGTATCGTATAAAAAAGAATGAATTGATTTTCCGTTGCCATTTGAATATTATAACCAGGTTTTAGTTGTCCGTTATTCATATGATCATCTTTCATTCGCATAAATGTCGCATCCGTATCGGTTTTAGAATAACTATTTCGATCGCCAAATAGAGCATTTTGTTGTTTATATTTTACTAATCGTGGACCTAAGTCTTCGCGCACTAATTTCAATAGTTTCTTAACCGGACTGAGTTCCCGTCGTTTTTCTTTTCGTACCTGGACATCTTCTTCAAGTTGGATACCATTCGTTTCCTTTTCAACTTTTTCCACTAATGCTTTTTCTATTTGAGTTAGTTTTTCCTCTGCCGTTAATGAGGAGGTTTCATCTTGAGTAGACAGTTCAAGACCCTCTTCATTTGCAATGGTCTGAATCTGTTGGTACGTTTCTTCGATTTTTTCTTGCAGCTTCGCCTCAAATTTGGTCGTCGCCTTTTTCCACACAAATGAATACTTGTTTGCGCTTGCTTCAATCTTTGTTCCGTCTAGAAAATAGTTCTCCATTGTGACGTGCTTTTCTTCTATTAGTTGATGGATCATTTCTTCAAATAGCTTCGGAAGGAGCTTATCCATTTGTTGTGTGCGAAATCGATTAATCGTTCGATAATCCGGTTTTTGCAAGGCAGCCAGCCACATTGTTGGGATATTTTCTTTAACCAGTTTGGCGATTTCACGACAGGAATAGACTTTTTGAGAATAGGCATACAAAATGACTTTCGTCATCATTTTAGGATGGTAAGAGCTACGTCCGCCACCATTATAGTGCTCAAAAAAGACATTATCTTCTACTGATTCAATCATTTGATCAATCACACGCGCCACGTGGTGAACCGGAATGAGATCCTGAATGTCAAAAATAACAGTGGTTTGTTGGTTATCATAGGGAATAAAAGTAGGTGTAGAATTTCGTTTTTGAGGAACGGTAGTTTCCGTAGTTTCCTCTTGAATGGTGAGTGGTAGTATAGTTTGTTCCATGTTATAATTTTCTGTAGTGATCTTTGGATTGCTCATAAAAAATCGTCCTTTCGTAAATGGTGTGTGGTAACTTCATTTTACTAAAAAGGGCGATTTTTTTGTGCATAAATTTCATAAAAAAAGGGTTGCCCTAAAAGTCATTTTCCTGACTTTTGGGACAGCCCCTTCGTCTTGTTTCTATAAATAGTTGCAAAGGATGTCCGTTATTTTCTCCAACCCTTGTTGATCGCTTTCATCAAATCGGTTTGGGATCGGGCTGTCGATATCAAGCACGCCAATTAGCTTGCCATCCTTCATGAGCGGGACGACTATTTCCGATCTCGTGGCAGCATCGCAGGCAATATGTCCCGGGAATTGATGGACGTCCTCAACCCTCATGGTTTTCCGCTCAGCTGCTGAGGTCCCACATACACCTTTGCCGATTGGAATGCGGACGCACGCTGGAAGGCCTTGGAAAGGACCTAAGACCAATTCGTCTTTTTCGAGTAAATAAAATCCAACCCAATTGATTTCGCCCAAGAATTGGTTGAGCAAGGCGGATGCATTACTTAAGTTGGCAATCATGTTCGGTTCATCTTCGATAAGGGCTATGAGCTGTTTTTGTACGAGCGCATAGTTTTCTACTTTATTTCCTTGATACATTTCGACATTAAACAAAAGGATTCACCTGTCTTCCGCATTATATTACAGGACTTTCTTGACAAGCCACTGGATGAAGAGAAATTGTCGAGAACTTACTAAAGGAGTTGGCCGGTTTCATACAGAATTAATCCACAAGACTTGTCTCAAAGAAAGCGAGGGATTGCCGATGAATCGCCAGACGCCAACGAAACAAGCTATTGTGGAAGCTGCCCTGCATTTATTTCATTTAAAGGGCTACCATGCAACATCCATACGGGATATCGCCAATAAAGCTAAAGTGAATGCTGCCAATATTGCCTACTATTTCAAGAATAAGCAGGGACTGTTGGAGTTCTGCTTCATTTCCTATTTAGAAGAATACCTTCTAGTCCTTGAAAGGAATATGGAACAACTGGAGATTAAAGGTCCACAAGAGTGCCTGATGAATCTAGTGAAGGATATCCTCACGTTTCAGAGAAAGAATTTTTTGGCGGCCCGATTCATCTATGGGGAATCGTCACTTGATTCCAACTTGAACCGTGAAATTCATTCGACCTATTTTACAAAAGAAAAATCTTACTTTCAATATATCCTGGAACAAGGGATTAAAAGCAGGAACTTCCATTCGGTTTCCATCCCCATGTTCATGTTGCAGTTAAAAGGCCTATTAACAGCGCCGGTCCTTCATACCCATTATGCAATGGAAGTCCTGCATGTGTTCCCTCAGGAAGCCTATTATACGAATCTATATGCAGAGGAAGTCGGTCGGTTCCTGGAAGATACATTATTCATTTCGGAAGAGCTGCAACCCCTGCTAGCGGGAAGACCCGAAATGTTTACTTGAATGAGCCCTTGAATTCCGGAATGAGCGACTCGAAACCCTGTCCTAAATCCTTGGCTTGATGAGCATCGGAACCATAAACGAGCGGGATGCCGAGATCCATGGCCCGTCTGGCAAAGCGCTCCGGAGGATAAGGCTCACCACAAAGTGGTTTTACGAAACCAGCTCCGTTATAATCAAGTGAATACCCCTGTTCCTTGATCAAACCCAAAACTCGGTATACGTGGTCGTCAAAATTGTTTTCAGGCGGATATCGATGCTGGAATTTATGAACAAGGGTAATGTGCCCGATTCGTTTTGGTTTATAGATTCCTAGATCAGCACGAATTGATTTTTCTAAGGTATCGTAATATTTGGCATATACAGCATCGATGGATCCTAATTCGGTCGCAATCGAACGGAATGTAGCATCACTGAAATCGATGCAGTGCCAGTTCTGTTCCTGCTTGATGAAATGGACGGAAAGAATGCTGTCATCGAGGAATTCGCCGACTTCATTGAGGAATTCTTTTGTTTCCTTTTCGAATCCCTCTATAAAGTCAACCTCCAGGCCTCTTTTAATGAGGATTTTGTCTTTGTAATGCTCTTTTAATACATGAAGCTCTTGAAAGTAATCAAGAAGCAGGGTGGGATCCATTCCACTGTCTTTTTCAGGGGTCGGATCTTGAAAACCCGGTGGTAAAGGTGCATGTTCCGTGAACGTAATTTCCTTTAATCCGAGTTCAATTCCCCTTGTAATATAATCATCAAATGTATCCGTTGAACCGTGTGGGCAAAACGAAGTATGCACATGTCTATCAGATTTCATGTTCTTTCCCTCCCATATAAACGGTATTAGTAGCAATTTTCTACAAAAATTATATTTTTCTCGTCAAAAATTATTGCTAACATGGTATCATAAAAGCATTAAATTGAACATTTTTTACATTTATATATAAAAGAGCGTGGCTGTAAGGATTAGAACAGGGGGCTTACCATGGTATTCATATACATACTTGGAATAATAATCGTGTTATTTTTAATTTTCATAGTTTGGGGCTATTTTTACAAAAAGAAATACTTCAAGGAAATCGATCGTCTTGAATCCTGGAAGATCAGTATCTTGCATCGCCCCGTTTTAGAAGAACTATCCAAAGTCAAACAATTGAACATGACAGGTGAAACAGAAGAAATGTTCGAAAACTGGCGCGTGGAATGGGATGCCATCATTACGGATCATATGCCGAAAGTTGAAGAGCTCTTGTTCGATGCGGAGGAATTTGTCGATAAATTCCGTTTCAGCCGTTCGAAAGAGACACAGCGACAGATTACGTTAAAACTCGATGAAATTGAAGAAATGATCAAAAAAATCTTGTACGAATTGAATGAACTTGTTGGCAGTGAAGAAAAGAACCGAGTGGAAATTGAGGACATAAAAGAAACGTATCGCCAATTGAAAAAGACATTGCTTGCCCATCGTCATAATTATGGGAAAGCGGCGGATAAGCTTGAATCCTCCCTTGATGAGGTATTGCAGATCCTCCAGCAGTATGAGGAAGAAACGGTCAATGGGAACTATTTAAATGCGAGGGAACTTGTCCTTTCCATAAAGGAAAAGCTCACTGTCCTGGGTACGAAAATGGAAATGCTCCCTAAGTTATTGGTTGATAGCCAATCCGAGTTACATTCGCATCTTAGTGAATTGAAAGACGGATATCAGGAGATGGCCGGTCAGGGTTATCTATTGAGCCATATCCAATTCGAACAGGAAATCTCCCGTTTGGAGAATGAACTGGACCTATATAAGACACAATTGGAAAATGCAGAAACGGAAGCGGTTGAAACGGGAATCAAGGATGTCAGGGAAAGCATTGAGGTGCTATACGACCTACTGGAGAAAGAAGTGCTTTCCAAACAGTACATCCTGAAGAATGATGAAGTGCTCCGGAATATGATAAATGACCTTGAAGAAGAAATCGATGAGCAAAAAACAGAAACCGTGCATGTTCAAGAAACGTATCATCTCACTGAAAATGAATTGGAAGCACAACGGAAGATGGAAAAGCAAATTGCCCAGATTTCCAAACGCTATCAATTGCTTGTCTTGAAAATTGAAGATAATGTAATGGCGAGCTCGCTGATCAGTGAAGAAATGCAAAGCCTTGCCAAACAGCTGAACGAATTGCAAGAAAGCCAAAAGGACTTCAGTATTAAATTACAGGATTTAAGAAAAGATGAAATGGATGCAAGGGACTCACTGGCCGATTTGAAACGGAAAATGATCGAAACCAGCCGATTGATTACCAAGAGCAACATTCCCGGTCTGCCTGAAGAGTATAAATTGGTGCTTCAGGATGCTAAGGAAAGCGTGAGTGACGTTCAAAGCAAACTGGAGGAAAAACCTCTTGATATGTCCGCTGTCTATATCTACCTAGAAAAAGCCGTTGAACAGGTCAACAAGGTTTATGATAAGGCACATGAACTCATTGAACATATGTATCTCGCAGAAAAAGTGATTCAATTCGGTAATCGGTACCGTAGCAGTCATGAGACGGTTGCTGAAAGCTTGAGACAAGCTGAAGCCAAATTCAGGAGCTATGAGTATCAAGCTGCATTGGAAACGGCTGCCACCGCGATTGAAAAGGTCGACCCAGGCAGCTTACGAAAAATCGGAGCGAATCTAGAAGAAGTTCTTTCCTGAAAACCCGCTATGGCGGGTTTTTTCGTGTGATCACAAAGTAGATGAAAGCGAGGCTTGTTTAAAGGCCCTTCAGAACGTTTTTAAATCCCGAGAGGCTTATTTAATCCAGAATGTAATGTCATGGCTCCATATAAGCCTCAGGATGGCTAAAAAGCGGAGGGAAAGGATGAAGCAAGCGAAAAGATGGGGGTAACTTGTTTACCTAGGTGTTTCCATTCTCTTTCAATTTCAATTATGTTAAAATTAGAAGTTGCAAGTGCAACATATGAAACGGACTAAAGACGATTTACATCATAGATACAAGAACATGGAAGGTGAAACCATGATTTATTTTGATAATAGTGCAACAACAAAACCATATCCAGAAGTGATTGAGTCATTCATAAAGGTGTCTACTGATTATTTCGGTAACCCATCTTCCCTTCATGGGCTTGGAGTGCAGGCGGAAAAATTATTGTCTGCAGCTAGAAAGCAGATGGCTGAATTGCTAAAGGTGAAAAGCTCGGAAATTTATTTCACGTCCGGTGGGACGGAATCGAATAACCTGGCGATCAAAGGGGTGGCACAGGCGTACGCTAACCGGGGAAAACATATCATCACGACGGCCATTGAACATCCATCCGTCGGTGATGCATGCCACTCTTTGGAGGAACAGGGATTTGAATTGACCTACTTGCCTGTCGATGAGCAAGGTCGAATTTCACTCTCCGACCTTGAACTCGCATTACGGGAAGATACGATTTTAGTATCGATCATGCATGTGAATAACGAAGTGGGCTCCATTCAGCCCATTGCGGAGATCGGTAGCTTGCTGAAACGTTACCCAAAAGCGCTTTTCCATGTTGACCATGTACAGGGAGCAGGTAAGGTTGATTTGCCAATAAGGGAAAATAATATAGACCTCTGTTCCATTTCTGGCCATAAAGTTCATGGGTTGAAGGGAACGGGCATCCTTTATATCCGCGATGGTGTCCGTATTCAATCCTTGTTCCATGGAGGCAATCAAGAGACGAAAATAAGAAGTGGCACAGAAAATGTGGCCGGCATTGTCGCTCTTTCCAAAGCTTTTCGCATTAGTATGAACAATCAACAGCTGTATCATGATAAGATGCAACAAATCCGGGATTATTTATACGAGGGCCTTATGAAAATGGATGGAGTCTTGGTAAACAGCCCATTAAATGGGGCTCTTCATATCCTGAATTTTTCCGTGCCCGGTCTTAAGTCGGAAGTATTGCTTCATGCTCTTGAAGCTGAGGGAATAGTTGTCTCGACTACAAGTGCCTGTTCTTCTAAAAAAAGGACGTCAAGCAAAACGGTGGAAGCGATGTTTCATGACTCCGTCCGTTCCGAGAGCGTGATTCGGATTAGCACCACTTATAGTAATCAATTGGAAGAAGCAGAGAAAGTCCTGGCAGCGATCCAGAAAATAGTCGCTAATTTAGAAAAAATAATGAGGGTTGCGAAATGAAATTTGATCATATAATTATCCGCTACGGCGAAATCTCCACGAAGAAAAGAAACCGCAAAGGCTTCGTGGACAAGATGAAGGCACATGTCCGCTGGAGTTTAAAGGATATCGAGGGCGTGCAGTTGACTTCGAATCGGGAACGGATGTATGTCCTGTTAAATGGGGTCGATCACAAGCCGGTCATAGAACGATTGAAAGGGATTTTTGGCATTCAGTCCTTGAGCCCCGCGGTTAAAATCGAACGGGACCTGGAAGTGATGAAAAATGCGGCTTTGTATTATTTGAACAACACACTTGGGGAAGTCGCTACATTTAAAATTACGACAAAACGGTCCGATAAGGATTTTCCATACAATACGGATGAAATAAATCGGGCGCTAGGCGGTCATTTGCTTCGTAATACCGAAGATTTAAAAGTGGATGTAAAAAACCCAGATTTGAATTTACTTGTGGAAGTGCGACGGGAAGCAGTGTATTTAACAGGTGAAATCATTCCAGGAGCCGGCGGTCTGCCATTTGGTTCAAGTGGTAAAGCAATGTTGATGCTCTCAGGTGGAATCGACAGTCCTGTTGCCGGATTCCTATCAATGAAACGCGGATTGGATGTGGAAGCGATCCACTTTTACAGTCCTCCTTTCACAAGTGAACGTTCCCGCCAAAAGGTGATAGACCTCGCAGGGAAGCTTGCTGAAATTAGTGGCAGCATGAAGGTCCATATCGTACCATTCACGGAAATCCAGTTACTGATCCAGAAACAGATTCCGGAGAACTACTCCATGACGACAACACGCCGCTTAATGATGCGTGTTGCTGACAAAATTCGTGAGAAAGAAGATGCAATGGCACTGATCACGGGTGAAAGCCTTGGACAGGTAGCAAGTCAGACGATGAGCAGTATGTATGCCATCAATGAAGTGACGAATACGCCCATTCTTCGTCCGTTAATCACAATGGATAAAACGGAAATCATCAAAATGGCTAGAGAGCTGGATACATTTGAAATTTCGAACCTTCCATTCGAGGATTGCTGTACGGTCTTCACACCGGCAAGTCCGAAGACAAAGCCGAAACGCGAAAAAGTCAATTATTATGAAAGCTTCGTGGACTTCGAAACATTGATTGAAAAAGCGGTGTCCGACACAGAGATTGTGACGGTCCAACCTGGACAGGTTTTCGACGATAATGAAGCGCTGGAAGACCTTTTCTAAAACCCTACAATTACCAATAAATAAGTAGGAATGAAGCCATGTGTTTTAACACACTCTATAATCACAAGGAGGTGAAAAACACATGGCAAACAACAACAGCTCAAACGACTTATTGGTACCTGGAGTAGAACAAGCTCTAGAACAAATGAAATACGAAATCGCTTCAGAATTCGGTGTGCAACTTGGTGCAGATACAACTTCTCGCGCTAACGGATCAGTGGGTGGAGAAATTACAAAGCGTCTAGTTCAAATGGCTGAACAACAATTAGGCGGCGGATTCAGACGATAAGATAATTGAATAAATATGGCTGCAGAGAGCGGGGATTCCCCCGCTCTCTTTATTTTATTTCAGAAAAAAACATCGTTAAGATATTAAAATGGGGAAGTATCTTGTATAATGAGTAGGTACTAAGAGTTCATGAATGGAGGAGAAGAGAATGAAGCGTGAAGAATTATTGGCTCCGGAACATTACAACTTAGTGAGTGAAATGGAACGTTTTGCATCAAATCCGGAAAAAGTGGCAGTACTTTGGGAAAACGAAACCGGGCACAGAAAACAACTTACATATGAGAACTTATTAAAAAGCGCAAATAAATTCGGTAATGTCTTTATAAAAATGGGACTGGAAAAAGGGGATACGGTTCTGATCATCATCCCTCGTTTAGTTGAAGCGTATCAAGTATATTTAGCCGCCCTTAAAATCGGGGTCGTTGTCATTCCTTGCTCCGAGATGCTCCGTGCAAAAGATTTAAAATATCGGATCAATCACGGTGATGTAAAGGGGATTGTCAGTTATCATGAATACACCCATGAATTCAATGAAATTAAAGAAACAGAAAATCTCTTGAAATTCTCGATAGGACAACAAGTGGACGGGTGGCATGATTTGAATGGATTAGCTGAAGATGAGTCCGAACAGCTTGCTTTAGCTGATACGAAAAGTGAGGATATGGCCTTCTTATCCTATACTTCAGGTACGACAGGAAATCCTAAGGGAGTTGTACATACACATGGTTGGGCTTATGCCCATTTAAAGACATCGGCGGCAAACTGGTTGGGAATTAGCGAGGGAGATGTCGTCTGGGCAACCGCTGGACCCGGGTGGCAGAAGTGGATTTGGAGTCCGTTCCTGGCAGTCCTTGGGACCGGTGCGACTGGGCTTGCATATCATGGGAGATTTGAACCGAAGAAGTATTTGCAGTTGCTGCAGGATTACAAAGTGAATGCCCTTTGTTGTACGCCTACAGAATACCGTCTGATGGCGAAAGTGGATAATCTCGATGATTATGACTTATCTGCTCTCCATAGCGCTGTATCGGCCGGGGAACCGTTAAATCAAAAGGTGTTTGAAGTGTTTAAGAATCATTTTAACATCGAAGTGCGTGACGGATATGGCCAAACGGAAAATACGCTTTTGGTCGGTGTGATAAAAGGCATGGAAATTAAACTGGGCTCTATGGGCAAACCGACTCCAGGAAATCATGTGGAGATCATCGATGATGCCGGAAAGCCATGTCTTCCTGGCGTGGTAGGGGATATCGCGGTGCATGTGGATACGCCTGCCCTCTTCAAAGAGTATTTTAAGGATCCTGAACGCACGGCGAGACAATTTCGCGGTGACTATTATGTAACAGGGGACCAGGCTAAGAAAGATGAAGAAGGTTATTTCTGGTTTGAAGGCCGTTCCGATGATATCATCATCAGTTCCGGGTATACAATCGGGCCCTTTGAAGTCGAAGATGCGCTCATTAAGCATCCCTTCGTGAAAGAATGTGCAGTCGTAGCAAGTCCGGATGAAGTGCGGGGGAGTGTTGTTAAAGCATACATTGTCTTGATTGATAGTGTAGACCCTCATCGTCCAGATTTAATAAAGACGCTTCAGCAACATGTGAAAGACATGACGGCTCCTTATAAATACCCTAGAAAAATAGAATTTTTAAAGGAACTTCCTAAAACGACGTCCGGTAAGATCAAGCGGGTCGACTTACGTAAAATGGAAGAAAGACTCCTGGAAAAGTAGGAGGAAACTCGGACGTCAGCCATTGTGCTGGCGTTTTTTTAGTGAAGCAAAAATGTGGGATTAAATCAAATGAGGTGATACACTTACTGCATATTATGGGAAACTTACGTGCTAAAGAAGATCGGCAAGTTAGGGAGAGGCAGGCTTCTTATGGAAAAATGATGTCTGCAATATTTCCGGGGAAATCGACCTGAAAGGACAATGTTTGCTTTCTAAGTAGGTGGTCCTTGTCGTTTAAGGAAGACAATCGAATCGGAAGGGGAAAAGGGTAAGGGGTAAGTCATCAAAGAAATGAAGGTACAGAAAAAATCGTTCCATTAGAGCAAATTTGAGCGTGACTATGGAATGATGCAAAGGGAAAGAAGGAAAGGTTATGAAAGTAAACGAACAAAAAGAAGGGGCGATTTATGCAGCCGTTTCTTATATGATGTGGGGCATTGTCCCGATATATTGGAAATTTCTTCAGGGCGTTGGGGCAGCGGAAATTTTAGCTCAGCGGGTATTATGGTCCTTCGTCTTCATGGTGGTTTTATTGGCATTCATGAAAAAATGGCGGGCTTTTGTCGATTATGTTAAAGAAATCCTAGGCAACCCCAAATTATTTGCCGCATTATTGACGGCCTCACTATTGGTCTCAGCTAACTGGGGAGTGTTCATATGGGCTGTTAACTCAGAACGAATCCTCGACACGAGCCTTGGTTATTATATCAATCCGCTTGTCAGCGTTTTGTTGGGAGTCATCGTCTTGAAAGAAAAACTAAGCCGATCGCAGGTCGTTTCATTCATCCTCGCTGGAATTGGTGTCTTGATCCTTGGTATCCACTTTGGAACGATTCCATGGGTATCGCTCATCCTGGCCATCACGTTTGGACTCTATGGCTTGGCGAAAAAGATGATCAAGGCCGAATCAGCCGTGGGACTGACGCTTGAAACGATGATGGTGACGCCACTTGCGTTGGGTTACTGGATATATTTGATGCTCCATTCGGATTCGCAATTTTTCGCATCCAGCGGAACGAGCCTGATGTTGATGGGTGGGGGAATCGTAACGGCACTACCCTTACTGTACTTTGCGAAAGGTGCAGAAAAGGTGCCTTTGTCCATGCTTGGCATCCTGCAGTACATTGCCCCAACCTTGACTTTGCTCCTGGGGGTGTTCGTATATCATGAAAGCTTTACAAAAGCACACTTCTTGGCCTTTATCTTCATCTGGTCCGCATTGGTCGTTTATACACTTTCCATTACGAAATGGGGAAAAATGGGTGCTGATAGATTTAAAGGAAAAAGAAATATAGGTGCCTAAAAAAGCGCTTGGAGGGATGATTCCCTCCAGGCGCTTTTTAGGTTAAATAGGTGTTGGAACCTATCTCGCCAACGATCATATTATCGAGTGAATCCGTATCGTCACGTTCACTTTTTATGGAGTAGGGCCGATAAGCGGAACTGTCGATTTGGATAATATGTGTTGTCAGGTAGGCGGAGATCATGGATCCCCAAATTCTGTTACTATTCAATTCGGTAATGATTTCTTGTTGATCGGTGACTCCGATACCATGCGCAAAGAAGAGGTTCTGGCCTAACATGATTGCATTTTCCCCTTGCCATTCCGGGGTGTTCGGAGCAAAGTCCGGATTTTTGAAGTATAAGCAGTCACCAGGTAAATAATCCATCCCCTCATGGACAAGGATGGAAAGATGTTGATGATAGTGCCAGTTGTAAAGAAACAGATCAGGAAAAATACGATCGAAATTCTTAGGTCCGATTGAATCCAGTATCGCTTTATAAAATACGACCAATATGGCTGTTCCGCATTCGAAAGAGTATAGTCTGCCGTTTATGAATATGTCATTCAATGCCATGTGTGGAGGGATATTCGGCCAGAGTTCAAAAGCCCGGTCTTTCGTGAGTTGCCAAACTTGTGGATTGCATAGGGAATCTTCGAGGATCGTAAATTCGGCCCCACTTTCCTCTAACAATACGGAAGCCTGAATGGCCTTAAGACGTATTTTTAAGTCGAAACGAAAATCTTCCAATGTGTCAAACTCAAAAACGGTAGGATATATGGCCATCAGCTGAATAATGGTTGATAGGTTCTTGTTTGTTATACCGGCTAGCAGCTGGCTAGCGTCGATCGGTTTGTGATTGATTTTTATCATGATGATATCCGCCTTTTGGTGAAGTTAATGTAAGGGGTGTTTGCATATACATGATAATTATATGAGTACTTGCATGAAAGTGTTAGACGACTAGACTCTTTTCCGGACTTTATCCTTAACAGGAGCGCAATCATAAAAAAGGCTTGGAAGAAACATCCTCCAAGCCTGTAAATCTAGGCGTTTTATAAAAAGGTGCGTTTTACTTTTTCCCAATAGGAATTATCCTTTAATTTGACCGTTTTCATGACTTTCCTGCTTAAGCGGATCTTGATTTTCTCTATATTGCGAATACTCAGGGCCTCGTTGTCCAAGCCAATGATCGGGTAGCTTGGCCCGTTTTGCCCAAGGTGGACGGTCAGCGTTCGGTCGCCGCTCAGGATGAAGGACGAGCCTAAGGTCCGGTAGGTATTATTGTTGATCGAAGCGAGTTCACTGACCTGGAAGCATGGTAGAAGCGGATCGACTACTGCTCCATTCACGGACTTATTATAGGCGGTGCTGCCCGTCGGGGTCGCGATGATGATTCCATCTCCGCGCAGTGTTTCAAAATGGATGTGATCAATGAAAATGTCCATGATAAAGGTTTTGATGACGGAGGTGCGGATGCTGAGCTCGTTCAAGGCATAGAAAAAGGGTTGGTCATCGAGCTGGATATCGATAACAGGATATTTACGGACCTCGATTTGTTCGTTCGTCATGGCAACGATCATTCTGTTTACGTCTTCCATGTAAAAATCACAATACATGTTCAAGTTGCCTGTGGTAGAAACGCCTGCATATAAACAGTCATCCCGAAACCCGGTTTTCCGGACGGCTTGTAGAAAGGTGCCGTCATCACCGATGCTAACGATGATGTTGGCCTTTCTATAATCCTTGACGACTTCAAATGAATATTGTTGCGCCAACTCCGTCAATCTCTTGACGTTCTTTATCATCTGCTCGTTCTGTACATGGAAAAAATAAATATTCCGGCGATTGGTCATCATGATTCCCCCATTAAATATGTATAGTCACGTTAGGGCCTACTCAATAAAATCAAGGAAAAAGTTGATAGAACAAGATGCCTTGCCATTTCCAATTTGAGGATTATTTGCTACAATTTTAAGATGGTCTCATTTTATCATGGATTGAAACTTTTTTGTTTACAGTTCGTAAGATAAGAGTGATAGAAATTTAAGGGGGAACACATATGAATGGGAAGCGTTGGGCTGCTCTGGGTATTGCAGCCGTTTTATTTTTTGTTTCTATTGGCGTAGGTCTAGCCACCACTTTATTTGCAACCGATACAGAAAGTGTTTTCGAAGATTTTTTTGCGTCCGATAGCGGATTTTACGAAGAAGTCATAGAAGGCGAAGATCCAACCAATGTCATCGCGGTATTGGATGTAGAAGGAACGATTCAGGATACAGGGGAAGCTTCCCTGTTAAGTTCGGAAACCTACAATCACCGGGATTTCATGGACAAGCTGCAAATGGCGGAAGAGAATGACAATATCAAAGGAATTATCCTTCGAGTGAATTCACCAGGCGGCGGGGTTGTGGAAAGCGCTGAAATCTACGACAAAATCCTTGATATTAAAAAGGTGAAAAAGCCCGTATATGTGTCCATGGGTTCCATGGCGGCATCCGGTGGGTATTATATTTCTGCACCAGCCGATAAAATCTTTGCCAGCCCCGAAACCATGACAGGTTCACTTGGTGTCATCATGCAGGGGTACAATTACGAGAAATTAGCCGAGAAATATGGTGTCGAATTTGAAACGATCAAAAGCGGTACATACAAAGACATTATGAGTCCGACGAGGGAAATGACCGATGATGAACGGAAAATCCTCCAAAATATGATCGATAATTCTTATGATCAATTCGTCAAGATCATTGCCAATGGACGTGGCATGTCCGAAAAAGAAGTAAGGAAGATTGCGGATGGGCGGATCTATGATGGACGTCAGGCGAAAGAAGTTCATTTAATTGATGACTTCGGCCATTTGGATGATGTGATTGCTGCCATGAAAAACGATATCGATAAAAAAAATGCGCAAGTCATTCGTTATACAGGTGAAGCCGGATTCGGTTCATTGTTCAGTATGGGAGCGCAAAAAATATTGGGAAATGATGTGGAAACGGCCGTGTTGACAAAAATCCTTTCCTCTTCAAATTCCCCACGCTTGATGTATTTGTATGCGGAATAGGGGGGCTGAAGAATGACGGAACAAAATGATAGCAATGAAAGAATCGTACCATCCAATCTAGCATCGGAGCAGGGACCCATACAGCCAGAGCTTTTGCCAGTCCAACCTCTAGAGGATGATGGCGATGTGAAAGTCGTGTATTTTGCTGGTTTTTGGATGAGATTTTGGGCCTATTTAGCGGACTTGTTTGTGATTGGCAGTTTGAATCGCATCTTGATTCACCCCATCTTTAAATTTTATAATGAGTCAGATAACCTTTGGTTTTCTGCTGAGGCCTTATTGACGGCCATTGTCTTTTTCCTTTATTTCATCCTGATGACCAAATTCTTCAATCAGACATTAGGCAAGATGATTTTTGGTTTGAAGGTAGTGGCCTTGAAGGAAGAGACGATTACCTGGGGTACGGTATTATTCAGGGAATTGTTTGGACGTTATATTTCCAAAGTTACCTGGGTCGGCTACCTTTTGGCAGGCCTATTACCCAAGAAACAGGCTTTGCATGATATCTTTGCGGACACGAGCGTCGTTTTAATTAGAAGATGATGCCCTTTTTAATAAATAAACCTGTCGGACTGCCATTTTAGGTCCAATAGGTTTATTTTTTTTTGACGAGGCCGATAATGAATGGCTGAAAGGGTGTGGATGTGTGAAATGGATTGTAATGATATTGGCTATCCTCATAGCAGTGTTGCTTCTTCTCATTTTCACTAAAGTCAGGGTGCATTTTACCTATAAGCGTATTCAAAAAGATGATCTTATCCATATGAAAATGACGGCCTGGCATGGCCTTTTGCATTACACATTGAAGGTGCCGGTCATAAAAAAGGACGATGAATCGTCGGCTCTCATCGTGGAGAAAGAAACGGACATGACGAATGATACGGAAAAGAAGTCGACGGCCAAGCTTACACCGGAAGCGTTCATGAATGGTTTAAGCGATATGCGGGCCTTGATCCACCATATAGTTGATTTGCATCGGATCCTCCGGAACTTCCTCGGGAAAGTCCAAGTGAAAGAGTTTGCATGGCATAGTGTGATAGGGACGAAACATGCTGCCCAAACAGGGATATTAACAGGTAACTGTTGGGCCCTTAAAGGATCGATCATTGGTTTATTGACCACCTACCTGAATTTTCGGGTCATGCCTACCTATACGATTACACCGGATTTTTATCAAAAACAGGCCAATACGTCAATTGCTTGCATAGTAGAATTCAGAGTCGGGCAAGCTATACTGACTGGGATAAAACTGCTTCGCTACTGGAAAGGCGGTAAAGTGAAATTCAAGTCTAAGAAATTAGCGAAGCTAACTGGAGATTCCAATAATCAATCGATGTAGAGTGGAGGAATTTAGATGTCTGATCACCCAATACAAGGTTTAATGAAAGAAGCCATGGAGAACTTGAAAGAGATGGTCGATGTTAACACGATCATCGGGGACCCGGTGGAAACCCCCGATGGAAGTGTCATTTTAACGGTTTCCAAAGTGGGCTTCGGATTTGCCGCTGGAGGCAGTGAATTTGTGATCGATGGTAACCATCAAGGTCAACAAGGCGATTCAAAGCAACCATTTGGTGGGGGTAGTGGTGGTGGAGTATCCATTACGCCTATAGCTTTTCTTATTGTTGGTACACATGGCGTGAAGATGATTCATTTAGATGAAGGTACGCATCTTCTTGAAAAAATGATGGATTTAGCACCGCAGGTCGTTGATAAAATCCAATCGATGCTAGCTAAAAAAGATAATAATCAATCAAGGCAAGATAGCGCTCAAAGGAATTCAATGAACATGAACAATCAACAACCTAAACAGGATCTGGATTTCTAATGCGACTCGGCGTCCGCCGAGTTTTTCTATTTGATGTATAAATTCCAAAATCCAATTAATTGCAAAATTACGATAAAACAAATATCATAAAGCTTGTACATACGCATATAAAGGAGGAATTATTAATGGCTTCAGTTACTTTTAAAAACAACCCGGTCACTTTGGTGGGACCAGAACTTAAAGTTGGGGATAAAGCACCTGATTTTACAGTATTGGCTAATGATTTAACACCGGTTACATTAAACGATTCTAAAGGCACAGTCCGCATTATCAGTGTCGTTCCGTCGGTTGATACAGGCGTTTGTGACGCACAGACACGCAAATTCAATGAAGAGGCTGCCAAATTGGATAATGTGAAAGTATTGACGATCAGCAATGACCTTCCATTCGCACAAAAACGCTGGTGTGCTGCAAGCGGACTAGACAATGTCCAAGTCCTTTCCGATCACCGCGACCTTTCTTTTGGGGAAGCTTACGGCGTTGTGATGAAGGAACTTCGTTTACTGGCACGTTCCGTATTCGTCGTGAACAGTAACGATGAAATCACTTATGTTGAATATGTAAGTGAAGGTACGACTCATCCAAACTATGAAGGTGCCATTGAGGCAGCTAAAGCAGCAAAATAAGGACTGAGCTCACTGAACCAGGCGCTGATGTGCCTGGTTTTTCTATTGGGTCGAACATCCTAAAAACAGGAAGATTGCCTTATGATGAATAAAGATAGAAACCCTCAAAACCAGACCTTTTCCTCATTCCCCAAAGAAACGCCTTCCTGTGAGTTCACTGACGGACATTGCTTCAACCCAATGATAGGATAGCATGTACCGAATGGCTCCAATAAGGAAACATTCTGTCAAATAACTGATGAATGATAAACGGGGCTTACGACTTGTAAGTCTTACTCCTTACCTTTAAAATAAGGACAGAAGCAAACAGGAGGAATAAATAAGTGAAGTCTACCCCAGTTGAAGAACTATTTTATGAATTTGATGAAACAACCAAAATATTGCAAGATGAACTGTCGTGCACGTATCTCGATGCTTTGGGCGAGACCGGAGAGAATTTTTTCCAAGGGAAAGTGATGCAGGAAGAAATCAGTGAAGAATCAAAGAAAAGTTTGATGAAGCATTATGCTGAATTTTCATTGGAAAAGTATGAAAAGGAAGCCATCCGTAAAGCATACCAGCTGGCCATCCTTAAAGGCATGCAACAAAGCGTACAACCTAACCATCACATGACACCGGATGCCGTCGGGATTTTTGTCAGTTACTTAGTCGGCAAATTCACGAAGGATCAAAAAGAGATCGTCATGCTCGATCCAGCTGTTGGGACAGGAAACCTACTCTTTGCGATCATGAACCAGTTGACCGATAAAAACATGGCGTCATTTGGTGTGGAAATCGACGAAACCTTGATCAGGCTTGCATATGCCGGGGCTAATCTTCAAGAGCATCCCTTATCATTTTTCAATCAGGACAGCCTAGAGCCGCTTTTCATTGACCCAGCGGATGTGGTAGTCAGTGACTTGCCGATTGGGTATTACCCGAATGATGTCCGTGCAGCGGAATACGAACTGAAGGCAGAAAACGGGCATTCCTATGCACATCATCTATTCATAGAGCAAAGTGTCAAACATGTGAAAGATGGAGGATATCTATTCTTCATTGTCCCGAATAATTTATTTGTCTCGGAAGAAGCACCTAAACTCAATGACTATTTGAAAAAAAATACTCACATACAAGGAATGGTGCAGCTTCCGCTTACCATGTTTAAAAACGAAGCGGCTGCCAAGAGCATTTTAATCCTTCAAAAGAAAAAGGATGGCGTCGAGGCTCCTAAGAAAGCCTTGTTGGTACAACTTCCGAAGCTATCTGACTTCGATGCGACTAGGTCGGTCATGAACCAGATGGACGATTGGTTTAAGGAAGAAAAATAAAAACAAAAGCTGATGCCAAAAGGCATCGGCTTTTGTTTTTAGAAGATAAAGAGTTTTTTAAATTATTAAATTTTTTATTGGTGGAATCCATTTGCCATGATAAGATATATACATTATATACTGCACGTTTGTAGACTAGCTTAGAGTAAAGGAGCAGGATGGATGTCTAAAATTATGGCTATAAACGCAGGCAGCTCTTCTTTGAAGTTTCAGCTTTTTGAGATGCCTAGTGAACATGTTATTACGAAAGGTCTTGTGGAAAGGATCGGTTTGAAAAACTCCACATTCACCTTGAGTGTTGAAGGCGAGAAGATTTCTGAAACGTTACACATCCCAAATCATGAAGTGGCTGTCGGGCTTTTACTAGAAAAACTGATTCACCACCAAATCATACACTCTTTCGAAGAAATAGATGGCATGGGCCATCGAGTTGTGCATGGTGGTGAAGTGTTTAGCGACTCCGTCTTAATCACAGAGGAAGTTATAGAAGAAATCGAGAAGCTTTCGGATTTAGCTCCCCTTCATAATCCTGCCAATATAACGGGCATCAAGGCGTTTAAGCAAATATTGGGTGAAGTGCCGGCGGTTGCTGTCTTTGATACGGCCTTCCATCAAACCATGGAACCCAGTTCGTATATGTATAGCTTGCCATTTGAGTACTATGAGAAATACGGTATCAGGAAATATGGATTCCATGGTACATCACATAAATATGTTTCCCAACGTGCAGCGGAAATGATAGGAAGACCGATAGAACAGTTACGGTTGATATCCTGTCATTTGGGAAATGGCGCTAGCATCACGGCCATCGAGGGAGGAAAGTCGATTGACACGTCGATGGGATTCACTCCATTGGCCGGCGTGACGATGGGTACACGTTCAGGGAATATCGATCCAGCTTTGATTCCTTACATCATGGAGAAAACGGGGACAACGGCAGATGAAGTACTGGATGTCTTGAATAAGAAAAGTGGGATCCTTGCACTGTCTGGCTTCTCCAGCGACTTACGCGATATCCAATTGGAAGCCGATAAAGGAAATGAGCGGGCTGAGCTTGCGCTAGAGGTATTTGCTGGCCGCATTCATAAATACATAGGTTCTTATACAGCAAAAATGGGCGGCGTGGATGGAATCATCTTTACGGCCGGCATTGGTGAAAATAGCCAGGACATCCGGGGGAGGATCTTGGATGGACTTGAATTCATGGGAGTTTATTGGGATGAAGACCTGAATCGTACCTCTGGTGAGGAAGCCTTCATCAATTCCCCATTTTCCCCGGTGAAAATCATGGTCATTCCTACGAATGAAGAAGTCATGATTGTCAGAGATACGATGAATATCACAATGAATGAAAGTTTAGAAGATATGCTTTCCTAGAAGAAAAAAGCCTCCATGCCCATCAAGGGAATGGAGGTTTTTTTACGTGCGGATTTGCCCGGAGTTCTGTTTAGATGTTGATTTTCGGTTAGGTTGTAAGCTGCTTCATATTCTTGAAAAGCTGTGCCGTATGGTATACTTAAAGGGAGAATCCACCAATTCTTTATAAAGGAGGCTTGTTGCATGGAATTCACAAATCGGGACATGAAAACTTGGAATGAAATTAGTGAATGGCAAGATAAACTGAACCAATATAATCCGACAGACCTGGCATCATTATATGATAAATGGCTAGAGCAAAGTTTTTCACGGTTGCCTGAAGATGTTCAACAACAATTTTTTGAAAAGCTTGATACTTGGTTATTTCACTTGCATGCGATGGTACAGAGCTCATCCATTCAAATAGACGCAAGAGACCGCATTTTGGCCTCGGCACGCGTATTCAATGATGAGATTGAGGAGATCAAGGATGTACACCTTTTAACAATCGACCAGTTGAACTACATAGCGAACCAGCATATTGCGAAGCATCGTTTATATTCTTTTGTGCAGGGAGGAATAAGCGGTCGTGGAGGGTTGCTCCTACTGGGAAGTGATATCCCGGCCATGACAGTCATTAATGTTCGAACCGTACAGCTGATAGCGATGTCTTATGGTTTTGAAGGGAATACACCCTTTGAAATGATGATGGCCTTAAAGGTATTCAATGCAGGGGCGATGCCTAAGCGGCTCCAAGGAGTGGCTTGGGAAGAATTGGTCCGGGAAATTCAGACTGCGGAAGATGAATATTGGTATATGGGAATAGAGGAGCTGACGAATCCAAAGTGGATGGAACAGCCATTAAAGCAATTATTAAAAGCTGTATCCATCACGGTTTTCAGGAAAAAACTATTGGGCGGCGTTCCGCTTATCAGTATGGCCATTGGCGCCGGGGCTAATTACCAAATGACGAAAGATGTCAGTGAATTCGCCCAGAAATTCTATCAGTATCGTTATTTACAGGGAAAGAAGGCCGATGAAGAATGAGTGTCAAGGAACATAAAAAGGCCACTACGGAGCCGATTCGATGCAAGGTGATCACGGTCAGTGATACGCGAAACGAAGAAACGGATAAAAGCGGATCCTTGATGATGGACCTCCTAAAATCACAGGGCCATGTAGTGACAGAATATGAAATCGTGAAGGACGAACGGGGTGCAATCCAAGAGGCGATTACGGCCGGCGGAAAAAGCAATCAAGTCGATGCCATCCTAACCAATGGCGGTACAGGCATCGCAAACAGGGATGTCACGATTGAAGCGGTAAAAGAATTGATGACTAAAGAGATACCCGGTTTTGGTGAGCTTTTCCGTATGTTGAGCTATCAAGAAGATATCGGATCGGCAGCCATCCTATCAAGGGCGATTGCTGGAGTGGCATTTAATAAAGCGATCTTTTCGACTCCTGGTTCATCTGGGGCGGTTCGCCTTGCGATGAATAAACTAATACTTCCGGAATTGGGCCATGTTGTCGGGGAAATTCGGAAGGATACATAAGGAAACGGACAAAAAAAGCCCCGGTTTTAAAAACTGGGGCTTTTTTTGCATGGAAATGGGCTTAATTATGCATCTTTTCACTTATCCCATGATCGGTCCGATACCAAAGCCAAAGATCGTTTATCACGGAAGCCAATTCGGAGATTTCCGTGTTGAGTTGGCACGACAGGGAAAAATTACTTTCGTCGGAGAGCTGAGCTTGTTTCCGATTGATAATGGCTTCCAGTTCCTGTATACGGTCCGGGATGTGGCCCCGGATGCTTTCCCAGTGTGCGAGTATGCGGTGCTGCTTTCCTTTAGAGTATTCATCCCATTCCATGGGGAGGTCGGGGATAGAGATTCCAAGCCGTTCATCATACGTAAAAAGTTCTTTCATAATGCCTCCTGTAATCACAGTTTTCATACTCTTAGATTACTATATTTTAACCGATGTATCCATTGTGTAAATTATTTGGAATATCGAAAAAATTTTACTGAAATCAGTAAAATACCCCTTGTATTCCTTGTATAAAAATGATAAAGTACTAAACATAGATTGAATAAAAATAACAACGAATGAATTTTTATTCACACGAAAGGGACGATAAAACATGGGAAATCAAAAAGTAGTTTTAGCTTATTCTGGAGGATTAGATACCTCTGTTGCAATTAAATGGTTACAAGATCAAGGATACGACGTTGTGGCATGCTGTTTGGATGTCGGTGAAGGAAAAGATTTAGACTTCATTAAAGAAAAAGCAATCACTGTCGGAGCGGTTAGTTCATATGTGATTGATGCCAAAGACGAATTCGCCGATGAATTCGCATTGACGGCTCTTCAAGCCCATACATTATATGAAGGAAAATATCCTTTAGTATCAGCTCTATCGCGTCCACTTATCGCGAAGAAGCTAGTGGAAGTGGCTGAAGAAGAAAATGCAGTAGCCGTTGCGCACGGTTGTACGGGAAAAGGAAATGACCAAGTGCGTTTCGAAGTATCCATTTCAGCATTAAACCCTAACTTGAAAGTTCTTGCCCCAGTTCGTGACTGGAGATGGTCTCGTGAAGAGGAAATCGAATATGCCGCGAAGAATGGAATTCCTGTTCCAATCGGTTTGGCTAGCCCTTACTCAATCGACCAAAACCTATGGGGAAGAAGTAACGAATGTGGAATCCTTGAAGATCCATGGGCTGCTCCTCCGGAAGAGGCATATGACC
This sequence comes from Peribacillus suis, assembly GCF_059384845.1. Lineage (NCBI taxonomy): Bacteria > Bacillati > Bacillota > Bacilli > Caryophanales > Bacillaceae > Peribacillus > Peribacillus suis. Next base: position 3,031,874 of record NZ_CM182019.1, on the reverse strand, counting down.
TGACAACAAGCCTTGAAAACACACCGGATACTGCCGATATCATTGAAATCGGATTTGAACAAGGTGTACCGGTTACACTGAATGACAAAAACTACAAATTGGCTGATTTAATTGTCGAATTGAATCAAATTGCCGGAAAACACGGTGTCGGACGTATCGACCACGTAGAAAATAGATTAGTAGGAATCAAGTCTCGTGAAGTATACGAAGCTCCAGGTGCCATGACATTGATCGCTGCACATAAAGAGCTTGAAGATATTACATTGGTAAAAGAACTTGCCCACTTCAAACCAGTGATCGAGAAGAAAATGACGGAATTGATCTATGAAGGACTTTGGTTCTCTCCACTTCAAAAAGCGTTGGCTGCATTCTTGAAAGAGACACAAGTGAACGTTACGGGTACTGTCCGTGTAAAACTTTTCAAAGGCCATGCCATTGTTGAAGGAAGAAAATCAGAGTACTCCCTATACAATGAAAAACTAGCAACCTATACAAAAGCGGACGAATTCGATCATGAGGCAGCAGTTGGTTTCATTAAATTATGGGGACTTCCAACGAAAGTGAACAGCATGGTCAACAACAAGAAGGTGACAGTGTGAGCAGCAAGCTTTGGGGAGGAAGATTCACGAAATCTGCCGAAGAATGGGTAGATGAGTTCGGGGCTTCCATATCCTTTGATCAGGAACTTGTCCTTGAAGATATTCAAGGCAGCTTGGCACATGTCACCATGCTGAAGACATGCCAGATCCTGCCTGAAGAGGATGCTGATCAAATCATTGTAGGACTAAAAGGTTTACAGGAAAAAGCGGAAAAAGGCGAATTGACTTTCAAGGTGGAGATGGAAGATATCCATCTTAACCTTGAAAGCATGCTTATTGAAGCGATTGGCCCGGTCGGAGGTAAATTGCATACTGGCAGAAGCCGTAACGACCAAGTGGCAACAGACCTTCATCTTTACATGCGCAACCAGACGAAAGTGATTCTGGAACTCATTAATGGCCTCCAAGGAGCAATTTTGGAACAGGCTAAAAAGAATGTGGAAACACTCATTCCGGGGTATACGCATTTACAGCGTGCCCAGCCAATTTCATTCGCTCACCATTTAATGGCTTATTTCTGGATGCTGGAGCGCGATAAACAACGTTTCACGGAAAGCTTCAAGAGAATCAACATTTCTCCATTGGGTGCAGGAGCGCTTGCAGGGACGACTTTTCCGATTGACCGTGCGTTAAGTGCAGAGCTACTAGGCTTTGATGGCATATATGAAAATAGTCTTGATGCAGTAAGTGACCGTGATTTTGCCCTGGAATTCATGAGTAACAGTGCAACGATGATGATGCATTTATCCCGTTTCAGCGAAGAAATCATTCTTTGGTCAAGCCAGGAATTCCAATTCGTTGAACTGGATGATGCTTTCTCAACGGGAAGCAGCATCATGCCACAAAAGAAAAACCCTGATATGGCGGAGCTGATCCGCGGTAAAACAGGACGGGTTTACGGGAATCTAACAGGGTTACTGACTGTATTAAAAGGACTGCCACTTGCTTATAACAAAGATATGCAAGAAGATAAAGAAGGCGTTTTTGATACGGTTAAAACGATCGCTGGTTCACTTAAAATCTTCGCAGGCATGATTTCAACGATGAAAGTGAAAAAAGACGTGATGGAAAAAGCAACGAAAAATGACTTTTCCAATGCAACCGAATTGGCCGATTATCTGGCTTCGAAAGGCATGCCTTTCCGTAAAGCCCACGAAGTCGTCGGCAAACTTGTTTTATTCTGTGTGCAAAACGGCTGCTATTTAGTGGACCTAAGCATGGAACAATTCAAGGAAGCATCCGAGTTGTTCGAAGAGGATATTTACGACGCATTAAATCCATACGAAGCAGTTAAACGCCGCAATAGTGCAGGCGGTACTGGGTTTGCCCAAGTGCAGCTTGCGATTGAAAAAGCGGAGAAACTCATAAGTGAATAACAAATGAAAAGATCGTACACCGATTTGGTGTACGATCTTTTTTTTAAAAAATTTTAGTTTTTATCAGTACGAACAATGATGACATCACAATTTGAGTGACGGACGATACCTTCTGATACGCTTCCAATCAAGAAACGTTCAACGGCATTAAGTCCAGTCGCACCACAAACGATTAAATCAATCGTATGTTTTTTCGCTAAGTCTCTTGGTATTTTGACTTTAGGAGAACCATACTCCACTTCCGTAATTACGTTAGTGATGCCAGAGGCCACCGCTTCTGTTTTATACTTTTCCAATAAGTCATTGGCAAAGGTTTCAGAACGATCGCGGATAGTCATATCGTAAGCTTCGATAGTCGGGAAATTCCTGGTGTCGACGATATGAGCCAGAACTAGAGTCGCGTTACTTAGTTTTGCAAGGTATATCGCTTTTTTTAAGGCCCATTCTGCTTCTTCAGAACCGTCCACCGCTACAAGGATATTTTTATAATCTATCGTACCCATCATGAATCTCCTCCTTCTACTTCACTCCCATTATACTATAATTTTCCTTATTCAATTGTAACAAATTTACGAATTTTTGGTGAAGTCTATCTTAATATTTGGAGGCTTTTCGGATATTTCGTCAAGACTTCACAACCTGTTTCGGTTATGTACAGATCATCCTCTATCCTCACACCAGCCACATCGGGAACATAGATACCTGGTTCGATTGTATAAACCATTCCCTTTTGCAACTTAAGTGAATTCGTTTCCTTTAACGATGGATATTCATGGACGCTAATGCCAAGTCCGTGCCCAAGACGGTGTGGGAAATAGTCGCCGTAGCCTTTGTTCTGGATGATGCTTCTGGCAGTCCGGTCGATCTCGGAACAAGCAATGCCGGGTTTGCTTGCTGCAATGGCCGCTTCCTGCGCTTTTCGAACCGTTTCATAGATCTCCGCTTGCTTGTCATTGATGTCCCCGAATGCGACGGTCCTGGTGATGTCTGAGCAATATCCTTCGTATACGACACCTAGATCAAAAAGAACGAGGTCACCGCGCTGAACTTTCGATGCTCCTGGTGTTCCATGAGGCGAAGCTCCATTCTTTCCAGTCAGTACCATTGTAGAGAATGACATGTGGCTAACGCCGACCTTCTTCATTTCAAATTCAATCGCAGCCAGGATTTCCATTTCGGTTTTCCCTTCACGGATTTCGCTGACCCCGACCTCGATAGCCACATCGGCAAGTCGGCAGGCTTCACGAATCTTGATCATTTCATCTTCGGATTTGATCATTCGCATCTTTTGTAGCTTCTCCTCGGCTGAAACGAGTACCGGCGCATCAAAATGATGCTGTATGTTTTCATAGCGTTCCACATTCATATGTTGTTTTTCAATCGCGATTTTCTTCAAGGATAATCCACGTTGACTAACCGCTTTCTGGATTTTCAACCATGGATCTTCGATATCGGTGTAGCCAATGATCTCGCCTTGCCATCCAGCATTCTTGGCATCGGGCACTTCCATTTGCGGACAAACCAAAAATGGCTCCGCGTTCGGAAAAATGGCTAGTGCAAGCAGTCTTTCATTCGGATCACTAAAGAATCCACTGCAGTAAAAGACGTTTTCGGTAGAAGTTAGGATGGCTGCGTCCAACTCATTGGTTTGCAACCAGTTTTGTAGTTCTTTCAAATGTTTATTCATGACGATTCCTCCATAGATAGGATATAATTACCTTAGCAATAACTATTTGAATAGTAAATGGTAAAGCTTTTGAAAAAATTCAAAAAAGTGTGTATCGGAAAGGAGCATCAGTAATGAAAGTATCTTTTCATGGACATGCCATCGTGAAAGTGGAGACCAATGGCAAGACGATTCTTTTTGACCCATTCATCAATGGAAATGAACTAACGGATTTAAAGGTGGCGGACGTAAAGCCGGATGTCATCATCTTAACACATGGTCATAATGACCACATTGGTGACACGGTGGAATTAGCGAAAAAGAACGATGCCCTTGTCATCGGAATTGCTGAAATAGCCGTGTATTTAGGAAACCAAGGCGTCAGGACTCATGGCATGAGCATTGGTGGTGCTTATGAATTCGATTTTGGCACAGTGAAGTTGACACCTGCCTTTCATGGAACCGGATTCAATACAGCGGATGGTCAGATCATCTATTTAGGGATGCCTGCCGGCGTATTGTTGACTGTAGAAGGAAAAACGATCTATCATGCTGGTGACACGGCCGTTTATTCCGACATGAAACTGATTGGGGAAAGACATCCGATTGATCTGGCATTTCTGCCTATTGGCGATAACTTCACAATGGGGCCGGAAGATGCAGCGCTTGCCGCAAAATTCCTCCAGGCGAAGCAGGTCGTGCCGATCCACTACAACACGTTCCCGGTCATCAAACAGGATCCAAACAAATTCATCGGTATGCTAGAAGCAAAAAATGGACTTGTCATGGAACCCGGAGATGTAATCGACTTATAATGCAACAGGGGCCTGATTCGGGGCTCCTTTTTATATAGGAAATGAATAATCAGGAAGTACGATGTAGTATGTCTCGACGACAACCATAAAAATCCCCTGTAGGCTTCATTCTTTTTATTCATCCTCTTGCATAAAATGAAGGGATGGAATGAAGGAGGGGGTTGGATGAAGCAAAGGTTATTGCTCTGTTTGCTTTTATGCGGTGTGATGCTGTATTATGCAGTGCCACGCCTAACGTTGGAAAGCGGGGGCCTAGAGAGTTTGTTTGGGGGAACTTGGCTGCTGTTCGCGCTGTTGGCCGTTGCGGGCAATTTGACGGGCATCCTGTATTCACCAGCAAAAAGGAAAGGGAAACGGTTGCACGAAAAGAAAAGGTTGCGTGAATATCAGTAGTTGTTTGATAATCTAGGCTCTTTGACCTTATAATGGGATATAGGAATACCGTGAAAAGGGTGAAGCGCTTGGCTACAAAGCATGAACAAATATTAAAACATATCGATGGACTTCCGGTTGGTGAAAAGATTTCCGTCCGCCAGATTGCCAAAGTCCTGAATGTTAGTGAGGGTACGGCATACCGTGCGATTAAAGAAGCGGAGAATCAAGGCTATGTAAGTTCCATTGAGCGGGTCGGCACGATCCGTATTGAGAAAAAGAAAAAAGAGAATATTGAGAAGCTAACGTTTGCCGAGGTAGTCAATATAGTTGATGGACAAGTCTTGGGTGGAAAAACGGGTCTTCATAAAACGTTAAATAAATTCGTCATCGGTGCGATGAAGCTTGAGGCCATGATGCGATATACGGGTGCAGGAAACCTATTGATTGTAGGCAATCGTACCCAGGCGCATGAGCACGCGTTAAAAGCGGGTGCAGCGGTGCTGATCACCGGTGGGTTCGATGCGGAAGAATCCGTTAAGATATTGGCCGATGAATTGGAGATGCCGGTCATTTCAACGAGTTACGATACCTTTACTGTCGCGACCATGATCAATCGGGCCATTTATGACCAATTGATCAAAAAGGAAATCTTATTGGTAGAGGATATTTTGACGCCAGTTCAGGAAACGACCTTCTTGACCGTGGGGGACCGGGTTCAAAATTGGCATGAATTGAATCAGGATTCGGGTCATAGCCGTTTCCCTGTCGTTGATGAAAACATGAAGGTTCAGGGCATGGTCACCTCAAAAGATGTCATGGGCCAAGAAGAAACGACGCTCATTGATAAGGTGATGACGAAGAATCCGATGACCGTAGGCGATAAAATGAGTGTCGCCTCCTCAGCCCATATGATGGTGTGGGAAGGGATCGAGTTGATTCCGGTCGTTAGCGACAGTCACATCCTGAAAGGGATCGTGAGCAGGCAGGATGTACTGAAGGCGCTACAGATGAGCCAAAGACAGCCACAGGTCGGTGAAACGATTGACGATACGATCACGAGTCAGCTGGTGATGTCGTCAAACCAAGGCAAGGGACAAGAAGTGTATAGCTATGGTGTTACACCGCAAATGACCAATTATCTTGGGACGATTTCAAGTGGGGTGTTCACGACACTTGTTACGGATTCAGCCAATCGTGCGCTCAGAAGCTATAAGCGCGGCGATTTAGTCGTTGAAAATATGACGATCTACTTCATCAAGCCTGTTCAGATCGACAGTACGCTTGAAATTCATCCGCGTGTCCTGGATGTGGGACGTAAGTTCGGGAAAGTGGATGTCGAGGTATTTAACCAAGGTAAGCTTGTAGGAAAGGCGATGCTGACCTGTCAGTTGCTCGATCGTTCTTAATTAGAAAAAGAGGATAATCGAATTCGATTATCCTCTTTGATTTGTGGCTTCTTCAATGGCATGTGGGAGGTAGAATTTATACATTTTATAACCGCCCCAAACGCTGAAAAGTCCGACAAAAATGAATACAGCGGCAATGATGTATGTAACGGTCGTCTGGAAAAGGAATAGCTGATTGATTCCAAATAAGGCTACAAAGGCACCGAGGGCAATGGATGATTTTCCTGAAATCCACTTTTTCTCCATCGGCATTTTCGTGCGTACCATTTTGATTTTGTAAAATACATAAATCCCTAGTGACAGAACGATCAAGGTGACAAGGATAGGCATCGTTTATAATTCCCCCAATTTAACATATGTACCTTTTTATTGTAGCGGGAATCTCTAGAGATTGCCACCTAAAACAAGATGTGTCTTCCTATTCCCCCAATTTTTTGATTAAATAAAATATATCGTCTTAATTTGTACAATACCATCTATAAAAAGGAGATTTATATGAAGGCTGAAATATTAGCAGATATAAAGCATTATGATACGATCATCATTCATCGCCACGTCCGGCCTGACCCGGATGCTTACGGTTCGCAAGGGGGATTGGCTGAAATCCTGAAAGCGTCATTTCCTGAGAAGCGCATTTTCACGGTCGGGAAAGAAGAGCCTACGTTACATTATTTAAGGAGGCTCGATGTGATTTCGGATGAAATGTACCAAGGGGCCTTGGTCATCGTTTGTGATACCGCCAATACCGACCGAATCTGTGACAGCCGCTATCCGACAGGGGATAAGCTGATCAAGATCGATCACCATCCGAACGAAGATCCTTATGGAGACATGCTGTGGGTCGATACGTCCGCAAGCTCGACGAGTGAAATGATTTATGAATTTTATCTATTTGGTAAAGATCAAGGATTGAAGATGAGCGATGAGGTAGCCCGTCTCCTGTATGCGGGGATCGTGGGTGATACGGGACGTTTTCTTTTTCAAAGCACGACCGAGAAAACATTCTCCTATGCGAGTGAGTTGATTCATTATTCATTCTCCCGTCCACAGTTATATCAAGAGATGTATGATGTCGAGGAAAGCATCACCCGCCTGAATGGGTATGTGCTGCAAAACTTCGAAATCCTACCAAACGGAACAGGGAAGATGATCATCACGAAGGATATCCTGGAAAAATTTCATGCGACGCCTTCAGAAGCCTCTCAGCTTGTCTCCTCGCTGGGTTCGATTAAAAACGTGAAATCATGGGTCTTTTTCATTGAAGAAGAAAAGGAAATCCGGGTTCGTTTCCGTTCTAAGGGTCCAATCATCAACATGATCGCCAGGAAATACAATGGTGGCGGACATCCATTTGCAGCAGGGGCCTCTATTTATTCTTGGGATGCAGTAGATGACATTTTGGCTGACTTAGAAGAGGTAAATAAAGCCGAATAAGAAGAACAAAAAGACCAAATCATCTTGAATTTGGTCTTTTGCCTTTTAGATAGTCACGATGCTGGGAAATTTTTAACTGATTGCCATCGGGATCTTTGAAGTTGAACCATCGGTCATGTATGATCCCTGTTGTACATTCTACTCTCCCTTTCATATATTCGTACGCTTCGATGATATTCGTCGTATTGAAGTGAAAGGGGGGGACCCTGAAAATGCGGTCTTCGGAAAATATCTTACTGTCCAAAACAATGCCCGTTCCGATCATAGGCAGGGCATACAGGTGCCCGAATGAAATTTCCCCGGTCACCGGGATGCTCAACAGGTCGGAATACCAATCGCGGGCCACTTCAATATCACGAACCGGGATGAAGACCGTACCGATTTGGTTTAAGATTGGGTTCATCGTTCACCTCTCCCATCGCATCATTTCGCCCTCTTGATTGTGAGTTCAATATTCATTTTCGTATAAAACATAATTTCATTGACTTCCAGCTCGTACCATTTCTTATTAATCTTGATGAGTTTGTTTTCAATCGACTTCTTAAGTAGCATTTTTCCGTTATATACACTTACGACGTCTTTTGCCAGAAGGGAAGAGAGGTCATCTTCTATGACATCCTCGGCATCGGCGATACTCAGCTTATCGAGGCTGTAAAATTGCCCGTTGGTAATTTTCACCTCGACTTCTTGAATTGTCAAAATCTCTTCGTTTTTTTGATTTAATTTTTTGTAATCCTGCTCCCAAATCGCGATTTTTTCAGTCAAATCCTTCATTTCTTCTCTTTGCTCATGAATGATCCGGATCTGGGTTTCCTGCTGCACTCCGTACATGTAAAAGAAAATCACCCAGCTGAGCAATCCGCCTAATGCTGCACCGGCAAAAAAACGCTGCCAGGTAGGTAGTCGATGATAAGGGGGGATCCTCATGGCGAAATATGCTCCTGCGTGAACCAATTGATGATTAACGCCCCTGTCTGTGCACCCCCGAGGGCGGAGAGGATCAATAGCACCTGCTTCACGATATCCTTCGTCTGCCCGTGGAAAATGCCACGTTCAAAATTATAGACCATATCGAAGGTCCCCCCGATGGCAGCGACGATCGCCCAGATCCTTAGGCTATCCGATAAACGGAAAACGGTCGTCATCGGGGCTTGTCCCGTGAAAAAAGCCGCCAGTCCGCCAATGATCGACCCGCCAAGCAAAACGCCGAGCGCGATGAAAAAACTGTTGATAAATGCCGGAACAAAGGCTTCATTCATGTATCATCATCCTTTTTGGCTTGATATTCTTCTACTCTATTTATATGGGATGCGCGGAGGGAATATGATAGCCTCTGAAAATCAAAGTGGACAAACCCGATTGGGAATGAGAACATATTTTCTTTTTTTGAAATAAACACTATAATGAAAAGAAACATGCCCTTTCAAAGGTGGGAGAAAAAAACGTGTATACACATCTCCATATTCAGAGCGGATACAGCCTGCTGAGCAGTACGGTGAAAATTCGTGAACTTGTGGCTAAAGCGAAAGCGGATGGCCATACGAGTCTAGCATTAACCGACCGGAATGTTATGTATGGATCGGTTTATTTTTATAAGGAATGCAAGAAACAGGGGATAAAACCGATTATCGGGATTCTTGCGGATGTTCTAGATGACCAAGATGCCGCACATCCTCTTCTTTTACTAGCAAGAAATCTTCAAGGATACCAAAACCTGCTGAAAATAAGCAGTGCAATCAAAACGAAATCTCCGTCGGGCATTCCATTTAATTGGCTTAAAGCCTATTCTACGGGATTAATAGCGCTTTCCCCGGGTGCGGATGGCCAAATCGAAAGATTATTGGAAGAAGAAAGGACCGAGGAGGCAAGGAAAGCGGCCGGGCAATTTTTGAAGGTGTTCGGACAGGATAACTTTTATTTATCCCTTCAACGGCTGGGGATGGCCAAGGAGGAGCAGCGAATACAAGCAATCCGTCATTTGGCCAAAGAGCTGGAAATCGAGCTTGTGGCGACGAATCCGGTCTATTACTTGAACCAAAATGATGCACTGGCACATGAAGCGCTACTCGCCATCGGTAATGGCGACAAGCTGGCGGACGAAACGAGGGTGGTGCTTCCATCCACAGAGTATTATATGAAAAGCCGTGCTGAAATGGCTGAACGGTTCAGTGACTTGCCGGATGCCCTTCAAAATACGCTACATATAGCCGCGCAATGCAATCTCACTATTCCTTTTCATCGTTCCCTGCTACCCAAATACCCTACCGCAGCTGGAGTTACGGCTGAAGAAATGCTCGAAGCCCTCTGCTTCCAGGGCTTGAAGAAAAGAATGCCTGAACCATCCATCCAATATGAAGAGCGTCTGCGCTTTGAATTGGCTGTCATCAAGCAAATGAAATTCAGCGATTACTTTTTAATCGTCTGGGATTTCATGAAATTCGCAAGGGACCACCAGATCTTGACGGGGCCAGGACGGGGATCTGCGGCAGGATCGATGGTTGCCTACGTATTGTCCATTACAGATGTCGACCCAATCGAACACTCCCTGCTGTTCGAGCGATTTCTAAATCCTGAGCGGGTGACTATGCCAGATATCGATATCGACTTTCCGGATAACCGCCGCGAGGAAGTGATTGCTTATGTCGCGAAGAAATACGGGGAATTGCATGTTGCCCAAATCATAACATTTGGTACTTTAGCGGCAAAAGCGGCGTTGCGTGATACCGGCCGCGTTTTCGGTTTGAATACAAAAGAGCAGGAAATGGTTTCGAAAATGATTCCGGGACGCCTTGGGATCACCTTGCCTGAAGCATTAAAAGAATCCAAGCGATTACAGGATTTCGTAAGGGAAAGTGAGCGGAACCAGAAGCTTTTTGAAACGGCACTGCTGCTTGAAGGGCTTCCACGCCATACCTCCACACATGCGGCTGGCGTCGTCATAAGCGATCAGGCGCTCACTGAGCATATCCCGATTCAGGAAGGGCATGATGGCATCCATCTGACGCAATATCCAATGGACCTCCTCGAGGAACTCGGCCTTCTGAAAATGGATTTTCTAGGCCTTCGCAACTTAACGCTCCTGGATAATATTTTGAAAAACATCCAAAAGGGGATCGGGAAAAAACTGAACCTCTCCCATATACCCATGGATGATCCGAAGACCTTGTCCATGCTGGGACGGGGTGAAACGACGGGCGTATTCCAGTTCGAATCGGATGGGATCCGGAAGGTATTAATGAACCTAAAGCCAAACCGTTTTGAAGATATCGTCGCGGTCAACGCCTTATATCGTCCAGGTCCAATGGAAAACATCCCACTTTTCATCGAGCGCAAACACGGGCTGGTCCCAATTGAATACCACCATCCGGATTTGAAGGAGATTCTAGATCCTACATACGGCGTCATCGTATATCAGGAACAGATCATGCAGATTGCATCACGACTTGCCGGTTTCTCCCTGGGAGAGGCCGATTTACTAAGGCGTGCCGTCTCGAAGAAGAAAAAGGAAGTATTGGACCAGGAGAGGGAGCACTTCGTGAATGGGGCCTTGAAGCAAGGGTATTCCGAGAAAACAGCGGACGATATCTATACCCTGATCGTCCGGTTCGCCAATTATGGATTCAACAGGAGCCATGCTGTAGCTTACAGTGTCATTGCCTATCAGCTTGCCTATTTGAAAACCCATTATCCTGAGTATTTCATGGCTGCCCTCATGACTTCTGCCGTCGGAAATGACGATAAGATTTCCCAGTATGTGCGTGAAGCCAAGAAGAAAGGCATTTCCGTGCTGCCTCCTTCCATTAATGAAAGCGGCTATCCTTTTTTACCGGGGAAAGAAGGAATCCGATTCAGCCTTGGTGCCATAAAAGGAATCGGTGGGACCGTCCTGAAGGAAATCTTTGCGGCTAGACGCCAAAAGAAATTCGGGGACCTATTCGATTTCTGTTTACGGGTGTCGGGAAAAATCGTCAATCGAAAGGTATTGGAAGCGTTGGTGCATTCAGGTGCCTTTGATGAATTTGGCGAAGACCGTGCCACCTTGCTTGCTAGCCTGGATGTCGCAATCAGCCATACCGAATTGGTCAATCCGGATGATGATCTATTCGATATGTTTTCGGATGGTGAATTCTCGCTAAAGCCTAAATACAATCATGTCGATCCCATTCCGGTGGAGGACAAGCTATCCTTGGAAAAGAGTGTACTTGGCCTATACCTCTCCAATCATCCCGTGACGAGCCATAAAGAACTTTTCGGGCACTTCGGTTGCTTGACCATCGATGAAGCAGTAAGTAAAAAAGAGGCAAAAATCCTGCTTGGTGTGTACATCACGGCGGTTAAGACCATCCGTACGAAAAAGGGTGATGTGATGGCATTCTTGACTGTCAGTGATGAAGAAGGCGATCTTGAAGCCGTCGTATTCCCCAATGTGTATAAAAACTACTCTGCCATCTTGAATCACGGACAGTTGGCCATGCTTCAAGGTACATTGGAAGAGCGGAGCGGAAAAACACAGCTCATCGTCCAATATGTCTATCCGCTGGACCAAGTGAAAGATATGGCACAGAAAAAAGCAGGAACGCTTTTCTTGAGGATTGAAGCGGAAAAGCAAACAAAAGACACTCTTCAAAAAATAAAAAAAATATTAATCCAGCATACTGGCGAAACGAAGGTCATGCTATTTTATGAGCGGGAAAACCGCTATGTACAGCTATCCTATTGGGATTGGGTCAACCCGGGCGATAAGTTAATCGATCTTTTAAAAGGATTGTTAGGAAAAGGAAATGTCGTTTATAAGAGAGATTAACTATTTTACAACTTTATCAGGTATGTTATATTGAATGCAGACCCATGTGGTCTGACCACTAGATTTCAGCATAATTCCGGGTTGCCCAATTCGTTCTAGGAGTGAGAATATGACATTAAGAGAAGAAGCATTACATATGCATCGCTTGAATCGAGGGAAATTAGAAACCGTTTCGAAAGTACCAGTTAGGAATGCAGTAGATTTAAGCTTGGCATATTCTCCTGGTGTCGCCGAACCATGTAAGGAAATTTACGAAAAACCTGAAACCGTCTATGACTATACCATGAAGGGGAATACGGTCGCCGTTATTTCTGATGGAACGGCAGTGTTGGGCCTAGGCAATATCGGTCCTGAAGCCGCCTTGCCTGTCATGGAAGGCAAAGCGGTCTTGTTCAAGAGTTTTGCGGGAGTGGATTCCTTTCCAATCTGTTTAAAAACGACGGATGTGGATAAGATTGTAGAGACCGTCAAATTGCTCGAACCGACCTTTGGCGGAGTGAACCTAGAAGATATTGCAGCACCGAATTGTTTTGAAATCGAAGAACGATTAAAAAAAGAAATGAATATCCCTGTATTTCATGATGATCAGCACGGTACAGCAATTGTAACCGTGGCCGGTCTTGTAAATGCTTTGCGTCTTGTAGGAAAATCGATAACGGAAATTAAAGTCGTGGCCAGTGGTGCCGGAGCGGCAGGCATTGCCATCATAAAGTTGCTTTATAGCTATGGAGTGCGTGACATCATCATGTGTGACACGAAAGGTGCCATCTATGAAGGGCGTACGTTAGGTATGAACGATATAAAAGAGCAAGTAGCGAAAGTGACCAACCGGGATAAGGTCCAAGGAAACCTTGCGACAGTTATCAAGGGAGCGGACGTATTCATCGGTGTGTCTGCGGCGGGAGCGTTGAATAAGGACATGATTTCTTCCATGAACGACGATCCAATCATTTTCGCCATGGCTAACCCCAATCCTGAAATCATGCCGGAGGAAGCGAAAGCTGCAGGGGCCAAGGTGGTGGGGACCGGTCGCTCCGACTTCCCAAACCAGGTCAATAATGTCCTGGCTTTCCCTGGAATCTTTCGAGGCGCTTTAGATGTACGTGCAACGCATATCAATGAAAAAATGAAGGTGGCAGCTGTACAGGCGATTGCCGGTTTAATAGAAGAGCATGAACTTCATGAAGACTATGTTATTCCCGCCCCTTTTGATGCTAGGGTAGCGCCTGCAGTCGCTGCCGCTGTGGCAAAGGCAGCGATGGAAACCGGGGTCGCAAGAATTCAAGCCGATCCAGAGCAAATTAAAGAAAAAACAAGAAAACTAGCAATCATTGGACAAAGTGAGGATTAACTAATTTGGCAGAACGTACTTCTTCAACCAAAATTTATCTCGATGTTGTGGAAAGCCTGCGGAGCATGATTGAAGCGGATAACCTCTTACCGGGCGATAAGATTCCTTCTGAACGGGAGTTATCCGACCGTCTGAATGTTGGACGTTCATCTGTCCGTGAAGCATTGCGAGCACTAGAGCTTTTAGGATTGATAGAAACTAGACGTGGTGAAGGAACGTTTATTAGGGATTTCCAGGAGCATAAGTTAGTCGAGCTTCTGGGAACCTTTTTTTTGCAAGATAAAAAAGTTCAAGAAGATTTAGCCGAGACCAAACGGTTAATTGAAATCGATTGTTTGAAGATCGTGGCCTTCTTCGCCACTGCCCAAGAGGTTAAATCGTTAATGGACTGGGTCAAGGCAGAAGAATTCCATGATGATGATTTCTTCTTGAGGATCGCCATATTAAACCGCAATCGTTTGCTTGAAAGAATTTGGCGTATTGTCAACAGCTATGCTAGAGCATCAGAGCAGATCAAAACAAAAACGAAAAAAGAAGATTATCTTTTGTTGCTTACATATTTGCTTGAACGTGATGAAGAAAAAGCCATCGAAGCATACCTTACTAAAATCAGAAATTTGTCGAAGGAAGAGTGACAGCATTTTACACGATTTTGAATATATTTCTGATATAGTTTGGACCAAAGTTTCTTTAAAAAGAGGTTTGGTGGCAAAGGGAGGATTAGACTTGCTTAAAGAGCTATTTGCAAAATCTAAGAAGAAATATGCAACGGTTCCTTTAGATCGTGAAAAACAGGATGTACCTGAAGGAATTATGACGAAGTGCCCAGGTTGCAAAAAAATCATGTATACAAAAGAATTAGTGAAAAACGTAAAAGTCTGTTTGCATTGTGGGTTCCATCATTCCATGTCCTCTCATGAGCGCATAGAATTTCTTTTCGACGCCAATAGTTTCACTGAATTTGATAAAGAAATGATTTCCGTTAACCCCCTTCAATTCCCGGATTATCTGGAAAAGCTGGAAAAGGATAAAGTGAAGGCCAAAATTAATGAGGCAGTGGTTACAGGGGTAGGAAGCATAAATGGTTTCCAAATATCAACGGCCATCATGGATTCCAATTTCCGGATGGGAAGTATGGGGTCCGTCGTTGGAGAAAAAATCACACGGGCGATTGAACGGGCCGGCGAATTGAAGATACCATTCATCATTTTTACCGCATCTGGCGGGGCGCGAATGCAAGAAGGTGTTCTGAGCCTCATGCAGATGGCCAAAACAAGTGCCGCCCTTAAAATGTTCAGCAATGAAGGTGGATTGATCATTTCGATGATGACCCATCCTACAACTGGCGGCGTTTCAGCCAGCTTTGCATCTCTTGGGGATATTAACCTTGCAGAACCTGGTGCCCTGATAGGGTTCGCTGGAAGACGGATCATTGAACAAACGATACATGAAGATCTTCCTGAAGATTTCCAAACAGCTGAATTTTTGATGAAGCATGGCCAATTGGATGCTGTGGTTAAACGGACGGAAATGAAAGATACCTTGACAACGATCCTGAAAATTCATGCCCCGGGTGGTGAATGGTTATGATTTACGAATTGGAATTCGAACGCCCTGTCACAGAGCTTCGAAGCAAGATTAAAGAACTAAGGGAAATAACAAAGGGAGCAGATGTTGATTTGACAGCTGAAATTGAAAGCTTGGAACAGCGTCTCGAGAAGTTGGAAACGGACATTTATAATAACTTGAAGCCATGGGATCGCGTGCAGATCGCTCGTCACCCAGCCCGTCCGACAACACTTGATTATATCCCTCTTATATTTAATGAATTTATGGAATTCCATGGTGACCGTTACTATGGTGATGATGAAGCCATCGTAGCAGGCATCGGGGAATTTGATGGACGTGCTGTGACCATCATCGGCCATCAGCGTGGTAAGGATACAAAGGAAAATATCCGTCGTAATTTTGGTATGCCACATCCTGAAGGCTATCGAAAGGCTTTACGTCTGATGAAACAAGCCGAAAAGTTCAATCGTCCCATCATTTGTTTCATAGATACGAAAGGTGCCTTCCCTGGTAAAGCAGCGGAAGAGCGTGGTCAGAGTGAAGCCATCGCAAAAAACCTTTTTGAAATGGCAGGACTTAATGTACCTGTTATCAGTATTGTCATTGGTGAAGGTGGAAGTGGTGGTGCTTTGGCTCTAGGAGTAGCGGATCGGATTTATATGCTGGAGAACTCCACTTATTCTGTCATTTCTCCTGAAGGAGCAGCCGCTATCTTGTGGAAGGATGCTTCCCAAGCCAAGCGTGCAGCCGAAACGATGAAAATCACGGCTCCTGACCTCAACCGATTGGGAGTCATTGATGAAATCATTCCTGAAGTGAAAGGCGGGGCCCATCGCGATGCCGAGGAGCAAGCCAAAGCGATTAAGGATATGTTGAAGCAATCAATCAATGAGCTTCTTTCCCTTAATAGTGAGGAACTGATCAATCAGCGTTATATGAAATTTAAAAATATCGGTGAATATGAATTTGAAGGACAGCCAGAAGGACCGATACTGGAAGTAAAACAACATTCATAAATACATGGCCAAGAAAAAACGTGCTGCCGCAGGCAACACGTTTTTTCAACCTTAATATGATACTTAAATACCCAGGTGACTAAATTGATTCCTATTTTGGGAAATAAAACAATCTTTAACGCAATTTACTTCAATTTCTGTTCAGAATACGTTAGTCTTAATACATTGGATTAAGCAGTAAGAAGAGTTCCTTGCTTATCTTAGGTGAAAAAAGGGTACAATGAGGTTATTGAAAAGTTTTATGTCATTAGCGCAGTAGGAGAGGTGAACATAATGAAAAAAATAGGGGTATTAACAAGTGGAGGGGATTCTCCAGGCATGAATGCTGCAGTCCGGGCAGTAGTCCGGAAAGCGATTTTTCATGAAATGGAGGTCTATGGCATCTACCATGGCTATGAAGGGTTGATCAATGGCGACATAAGACGTCTTGAGCTTGGTTCTGTCGGGGATATCATACACCGCGGAGGCACGATGTTACATACTGCCCGCTGTCCTGAATTCAAAACGGAAGAGGGACAGTTAAAGGCAATCGAACAACTGAAAAAAGTGGGTATTGAGGGCATCGTCATCATTGGCGGTGACGGGTCTTACCTTGGAGCGAAGGCATTGACGGAACGAGGTTTTCCTTGCATTGGCGTTCCGGGAACGATCGATAACGATATTCCGGGAACGGACTTTACGATTGGTTTTGATACAGCCCTTAATACGGTCATCGATGCGATTGATAAAATCAGGGATACAGCGACTTCCCACGAACGGACGTATGTGGTTGAAGTGATGGGCCGAAACGCCGGTGACATTGCTCTTTGGGCCGGTCTTGCAGGAGGGGCTGAGACCATTTTATGCCCGGAATACGATTTCGATATGGAAGAGATGATAGGAAAGCTGAACCGGGGACATGAACGCGGGAAAAAGCATAGTATCATCGTTGTGGCAGAAGGTGTAGGCAGTGCTATGGAGATTTCCAAACAGATAGAAGCGAAAGCAGGGTTCGAAACGCGTGTTACGGTTCTGGGTCATGTACAACGTGGTGGCTCTCCTACTGCGTCTGACCGTGTGTTGGCAAGCAGGCTTGGCGCCCGCGCAGTCGAATTGCTTCTTGAAGGTTTAGGTGGCAGGGCTGTTGGCATTGAGGAAAATAAACTGGTTGATTACGATATCATCGATGCCTTATCGAAGAAGCACACGATTGATAAGAAAATGTATGACCTATCAGAAGAATTGTCTATTTAAATGATTGAAAAAAATATGTTTAATACTACGTCACTCTCCGTCATATGGCGGTAGAGGACGAGTTTCTTTAGGAGGTTGACACCATGCGCAAAACTAAAATTGTATGTACCATTGGGCCAGCTAGTGAAAGTGTAGAAAAGTTGGCTCAATTAATCGAGGCAGGGATGAATGTAGCACGTCTTAATTTTTCCCACGGTAATCATGAGGAACATGCTGCAAGAATTCGCAATATAAGAGAAGCATCAGAGAAAACGGGGAAACAGGTCGCTATCTTGCTTGATACAAAAGGTCCTGAAATACGGACGAATAACATGGAGAATGACTCGATCGAGTTGACGGCAGGTAAAGAAGTAACGATTTCGATGCAAGAAGTTTTGGGGACACCAGAGAAATTCTCCATTACCTATGAAGGGCTTCTATATGATGTACAAGCTGGATCTAGAATTTTGCTGGACGATGGCTTGATTGGTCTTGAAGTGTTAGCAATTGATGAAACAAAAAAAGAAATTCATACGAAAATCCTAAACAGCGGTACATTGAAAAATAAAAAAGGCGTCAACGTTCCTGGCGTTTCCGTAAACTTGCCAGGGATTACGGAAAAAGATGAAAAGGACATCCTTTTCGGTATCGAACAAGGAATCGATTTCGTGGCCGCTTCTTTCGTCCGCAGGGCGTCGGATGTACTGGAAGTCCGGGAATTGTTGCAACAAAATAAAGCAGAGCATATTCAAATCATCCCTAAAATTGAAAACCAGGAAGGCGTGGACCGTCTCAATGAAATTTTAGAAGTAGCTGATGGTTTGATGGTTGCGCGTGGTGATTTAGGTGTTGAAATCCCTGCGGAAGAAGTGCCACTTGTTCAAAAAGATATGATCAAGAAATGTAACAATGCAGGCAAACCGGTCATTACCGCTACACAAATGCTTGATTCGATGCAGCGTAATCCACGTCCGACACGAGCTGAGGCAAGTGATGTGGCGAATGCGATTTTCGATGGAACGGATGCCATCATGCTTTCTGGTGAAACAGCTGCGGGAACTTACCCAGTCGAAGCCGTTCAGACTATGCATAATATTGCTTCACGTGCAGAAACAGCGCTTAATTATCGGGATATCCTTACAAGGAATAGTAAGTCGGATCGACATAATGTGACAGATGCCATTGGGGAATCCGTTGCACATACTGCGCTTAACCTTAATGCAGGTGCAATCATCACACCGACTGAAAGCGGTCATACAGCACGGATGATTTCTAAGTATCGTCCAAAAGCGCCTATTATTGCCGTTACCTCTAATGAAGATGTATCCAGACGGCTTGCATTGGTCTGGGGCGTTTATCCGCAGATGGGGCCTAAAGCAGAGACGACAGATGATATGCTCCAAACAGCGATTGACCAAAGCCTGGAATCCGGAATCGTTTCCCATGGGGATTTAGTGGTGATTACCGCTGGTGTGCCTGTAGGTGAAATAGGGACGACTAACTTGATGAAAATTCATGTGTTAGGAGAGGTTCTATTGAAGGCTCAAGGAATCGGTAGGAAAACAGCGAAGGGTGAAGTGGTCGTTGCCAAGAATGCCAAGGAAGCCTTGGAAAAAGTACAAGAAGGATCTGTTTTGGTTACAATCGGTTCGGATCGTGAAATGATGCCGGCAATAGAAAAGTGTGCCGCATTGATTACTGAAGAAGGCGGTTTGACTAGCCATGCGGCAGTTGTCGGCGTTACCTTAGGCATTCCTGTCATTGTCGGGGCTGATAATGCGACAAAGGCCTTTAAGGATGGACAGAGAATAACGGTCGATGCCAGCCGTGGAATCATTTATGATGGTCATGCCAAAGTTTTGTAAAACAAAATTTTGGATGAAATCCAATCGTTGATGTAAGATAGGTGTACCGCACCAGAAGTGGGCTGTGCAGGAGGAATGTAAATGAAGTACTTTTTATTGTTTATCATTGCGATGCCGATCATTGAGATTATTGTCCTCTTATTATCTGGCAATCTGATTGGGTTTTGGCCAACGCTGTTCCTAATTGTAGCCACTGGTTTAATCGGAGCTTATTTGGCTAAACGCCAAGGAATGGAAATATGGAAAAAGGCACAGGGTCAGGTTCGTCAAGGGATGATGCCTGGAAATGAAATCGTCGATGGAATCTGTATCTTCATCGGATCCGCTCTGTTGCTATCACCCGGACTGATTTCGGATGTCTTGGGATTGATCCTGGTATTTCCACCCACCCGTAATCTTCTAAAACCAATTGTTATTCGGATTATGATGAACAGGATGAATAAAGGAAAAGTAACGATCATTCAACATAAATAGAAAAAGGCTATCCACAAAGATAAGAATGTGGATAGCCTTTTTTTGCGTTCAGCCCATAAATGCTTCCACATATGAAGGAAATCTTGCCACTCAAAATCTTAACTGTTTCATGCAAAAATGGACAATGAAGAAAGAAAGAAATAAAAAAACAGAATATTTTCAATTATTTTTCTAATAGAAATGCCTATATACCAGGCTTTCTATAGTAAATTAATATCTTTTTTTAAAAAAGTTGGAAAAGTAGGTGACAAATTTATACAGCGTGTTATATAATACAAACAGGAAATAAAATAACTGTATTATAACATATAAGAGTTTGAAAGGATGTGGAAAGCAACATGATTACTGAAGCAAAAGGTTTACAAATAACAGGGGATATCAAGCCTGGATATGAACAAATACTTACTACGGAAGCGCTTCAATTCATTGAACGGATTGAACGGCAGTTCGGTGCAAGGAGAAGGGAACTGTTAGAGCGACGTAAAACGGTCCAAGAGGAAATAAACCAAGGAAAGCAGCTTGATTTCCTGGAGGAAACGAAACATATCCGTGAAGGTGATTGGACAATCGCTCCCCTCCCGAAGGACTTGCAAGACCGCAGGGTTGAAATTACAGGGCCGGTTGATCGTAAGATGATCATCAATGCATTAAACTCAGGGGCTTGCGTGTTTATGGCAGACTTTGAAGATGCCAACTCGCCTACTTGGGAAAATTGCATAGATGGGCAACTGAACTTGAGGGATGCCATCCGCGGTACCATCTCATTTGAAAATCCAAACGGTAAAGTATATAGATTGAATGAAAAAACGGCAGTCTTGAAAATCAGACCCCGTGGCTGGCACTTGGAAGAAAAACACGTTCTATTAAATGGACAGCCTATATCCGCCAGCATATTCGACTTCGGTCTTTACTTTTATCATAATGTGAAAGCATTGATCGAAAATGGAAGCGGTCCATACTTCTATCTTCCAAAGATGGAAAGTCATCTCGAAGCCAGATTATGGAATGACATCTTTGTCTATGCCCAGAATGATTTAAGAGTTCCGCAGGGGACAATTAGAGCGACGGTACTAATCGAAACGATTCTTGCAGCATTCGAAATGGACGAAATCTTGTATGAGTTGAAAGAACACTCAGCAGGCCTAAACTGCGGTCGCTGGGATTACATCTTCAGCTTCCTGAAGAAATTCCGTCACTCAGAGGACGTAATCTTCCCAGATCGATTACAGGTTACAATGACGGTTCCGAACATGAGGGCTTACTCCCTTCTCGCAATCAAGACTTGCCACACCCGTAATGCTCCGGCAATCGGTGGAATGGCTGCCCAAATTCCGGTCAAGAATGACCCGGCCAAGAATGATGAGGCGTTCGCGAAGGTCCGAGCGGATAAAGAACGTGAAGCGAGAGATGGGCATGACGGTACATGGGTCGCTCATCCAGGCATGGTGAGTACTGCGAAAGAAGTGTTTGACCTTCTTGTTCCGAAACCGAATCAAATTTACCGCAAACGTGAAGATGTAGAAGTGACGGCTAAAGATTTGCTGGAAGTCCCAGAAGGATCCATTACGGAGGCTGGCTTACGGACAAATATAAACGTCGGCATTCAGTATATCGCTTCCTGGTTATGTGGTAGAGGAGCGGCTCCTATCAATAACTTGATGGAAGATGCCGCTACAGCAGAAATTTCCCGCGCTCAAGTGTGGCAGTGGATTCGTCATCCTAAAGGCATACTAGAAGATGGCAGGAAAGTGACGGAAGAATTATTCCATCAAATTAAAGAGGAAGAATTGGAAGTCATTAAATCCGAGATTGGTGAAGAAGCTTTCAAAACAGGGAAATTTGAAGAATCTACTAAACTATTCGAAGAATTGATTGTGGCTGAAGACTTCGCTGATTTCTTAACGAATCCAGCATACGAAAAATTATCTTAATATTCTATCAATTATGAACGTACTATAAACTATTAGGGGGAAAATATAATGACGAACGAAAGAGTAGAGCAATTACAACAAAGCTGGGAAAATGATTCAAGATGGACTGGAATTAAACGCACGTATACAGCTGAGGAAGTTATCAAATTAAGAGGGTCCATTGACATCGAGCACACCTTAGCGCGTCGGGGAGCTGAAAAACTATGGAATCTCCTGAAACAAGAAGATTTCATCAATGCACTAGGAGCATTGACTGGTAACCAAGCGATGCAACAAGTAAAAGCGGGTTTAAAGGCCATCTATCTAAGTGGTTGGCAAGTGGCTGCAGATGCGAATATCGCTGGCCAGATGTACCCGGATCAAAGCTTATACCCAGCAAACTCTGTACCACAAGTCGTTAAACGCATCAATCAAACACTGCAACGGGCCGATCAAATCAGCTTTGCTGAAGGAAAAGACGATATCGATTGGTTTGCCCCTATCGTAGCTGATGCGGAAGCAGGTTTTGGTGGAGCCCTTAATGTTTTCGAACTAATGAAAGGGATGATCGAAGCTGGAGCTGCCGGTGTTCACTTTGAAGATCAGCTTTCCTCCGAGAAAAAATGTGGCCATTTAGGTGGGAAAGTGCTTCTTCCAACACAAATTGCCGTACGTAACCTGATTTCTGCCCGCTTGGCTGCAGACGTAATGGGAACACCGACTATATTGATTGCTCGCACGGATGCTGACGCCGCTGACTTGATCACGGATGATATCGATCCAGTCGATGCCCCATTCATCACAGGCGAACGTACTCCAGAAGGATTCTACCGCACGAAAGCGGGACTTGACCAAGCGATTGCTCGTGGCCTGGCTTATGCACCGTACGCTGACCTTATCTGGTGTGAAACGTCCGAGCCGAACCTTGCAGATGCCCGTCGTTTTGCTGAAGCGATTCATGCTGAGTTCCCAGGAAAACTACTAGCATACAATTGCTCGCCATCGTTTAACTGGAAAGCGAAATTGAGTGATGAGGAAATTGCGAGCTACCAAGTCGAATTAGGGAAACTGGGTTACAAATTCCAATTCGTTACACTTGCTGGATTCCATTCATTGAACCATAGCATGTTTAACCTTGCTCTTGGATACAAAGACCGTGGAATGGCAGCATACTCAGAACTTCAACAAGCAGAATTCGCTAGTGAAGGGGACGGCTATACGGCAACTCGTCACCAACGCGAGGTTGGAACTGGATACTTCGATGAAGTGGCACAGGTTGTATCTGGTGGAACTTCTTCTACAACAGCACTTGCTGGTTCTACTGAAGCTGAACAATTCGAAACATCAAAATAAGAGATAGATAGAAAAAATCCGCCCCGAATATCGGGCGGATTTTTCTTTGATTCTAAAGAAATTTGTTTGGAGTAGGTTTTTTCGTATCCGGTCCCATGATGTACGACCAAATGGCTTGAAAGACATGAGCACGTTGAAGGGTATTGAATATGACTAGGGCTACTGGCCCGGCGATCAATCCAAGAAACCCGATTAATTTAAAACCAATGAATAAGGCGATGAGAGTAGCAAGTGGATCCAAGCCAATACTAGAAGAAAGAACTTTTGGTTCAATTAGTTGGCGCTGGACAACAACGATGATGTAAAGCACAGACAGCCCGATGGCAAGACTGGTATTCCCAGAGATGAATTCGAAGATGATCCATGGAATGAAGATGGTTCCTGTACCCAGATAAGGAATGATATCGACTAAGCCGCAAATTAAAGCGATGGTAATCGAATACTTGACCCCTAATATAAGAAATCCGATTAAAATGGTAACGGTCGTTAATGAAACTAGAGTGAATTGAGCGCGAATGAATCCGAATAATGCTCGTTTTAAATCACGGAATAAACGTTTGGCCCCGGAAAATAGTTTATTTGGCAATACATTTCCCGTCATTCGTCCGAAACGGTCATAGTCTTTGCTGATGAAGAAAGTGCCCAGTAGGGTAAAGAGTAGTGCTGTCACCGTCGTTGGAAACCAGCCGATGATGGCGGGGATGTTTTTCAGGAATGCCTGAATGAAACCGCTGACCCCGGTAGTGATGGATTCACCAATATTTTGGATGTTCTTTAGGATGGTGTCCTGCTGATCTTGATCTAATGTATTGAACATGGCTGTGGTTTGGTTATATAGGGGAATGATCTTGGTGGCAATGAGCGTTTCTATGTAATCTACGATGGTTTCGATATGTTCCGGTATCACACCCGCAAGGTAATTAGTACCTGATATGATTTCGGTAACTAATAGGGTGATGAGTCCGGCGAAAATAAGGAAAATGAGTAATAGGGAGACAAATACAGCAAGTCCTCGTGGCAAGTGAGCTTTCTTTTCGAAGAAAGTCACAAGGGGGTTCATCAAGAAAGCAATGATCATGGCAATAATGAATGGATACGTATACTTAGATAAATAAAATAAGGCAATCCCGCCCAAAATGATGATTCCGATGACTGATATGAAACGAATGAAACGGTAGATGTAAACAGGATTCAAGACATTCCCTCCTTCTAACGGCTACATTGTATTATAATTGTAACGACAATGGTAAAGAAAGGAAAGTTCCTTTTGGATCCAATCTGAACTATTTCTATTGGTAGCCAAATAAATATCATGGGTTTTGACAAAGGTAAACAGACGGTTTGTTATGTTAAAATAACAAAAAGGAAAGAGGAGGAGGAGAAGTGATAAACGGCCCGGTCGTGTTTTTAATTTTACTTGCGGCAATCGGTTGGTTTGGGAAAAACACATCCCTTATTGCCGCAGCAGGTTTTCTTTTACTCATGAAAATCATTGGTCTTGATGCCAAAGTGTTCCCTTATTTAGAAGCAAAGGGAATCAACCTAGGCGTTACGATCATTACGATTGCAGTGCTCATCCCTATTGCTAATGGAGCGATTGGCTTCAAGGAACTAGGGGATGCGATTAAATCGCCCTATGCATGGATTGCGCTGGCTTCTGGTATAGCTGTTGCCTTGATTGCGAAAAATGGAATTACCTTGCTTTCTCACGATCCACATATTACAACCGCATTGGTTTTTGGGACGATTCTAGCCGTCGCATTATTCAAAGGTGTGGCTGTAGGTCCGTTGATTGGTGCTGGAATCGCTTATTTATGCATGCAGATTTTTGATTTTTTTAAATAATTGACACAGGGAATGAATAGTAATTGTTTAATTTTTCTGGAATCTTTTTTTCTTTTCTATGTTAGATTTATTCTGCTTCATTTCATTTTTTTGTAAGAATGTGGTGGAAAAAGCTGAAAAAAAAGGTGGATTAGGAATAGAGATTTTTCTAATGAAATAATAATTTTTTCATATTTTAAGCGCTTTTCATTCCCAAAAAAGTGATTATTGTTTATAATAATGTTGTAACTACTCCGAGTCATTATATTAGGATTTAGAAATAGTAGTTTCTGATGATCTAAAAAAAGAGTGTAGTTATTTGAGCAAGCGCTCACTAGGAAGCGAAGCTACAAGCATTAATTTTTAGAATTCGTATAAGCGATTGTAAAAGGTCGTGCATGCTCCTTTGATTGGCATTCACATCAGTGAATACTTATCGATGGGTGACGCATGTCTTCAGCTAAAAAATAGATGGTTGGGTAGGATAGCTTACTCTTGGAAGCGCTATATTTATACGTAATGAGCAAGGATATAGGGGAATTTTAGAAAAAGGAGAGATTTTATATGACAGCAACAAAAGGTCTAGAAGGTGTGGTAGCAACCACTTCATCCGTAAGCTCGATTATCGACGATACACTAACTTACGTTGGGTACGATATCGATGATTTAGCTACAAATGCCACTTTTGAGGAAGTAATCTATCTTTTATGGCATGGAGCTCTTCCAAACAAAAGCCAATTAGCTGAATTAACTAAACAACTAGCTGAAAACGCAGAACTTCCTGCAGAAGTTGTTAATCATTTCAAAACATACCCAATTGATAAAGTACATCCAATGGGTGCTCTTCGCACAGCGGTATCACTTCTTGGTCTATATGATGAAGAAGCTGACGTAATGAGTGAAGAAGCTAACTATCGTAAAGCCATTCGCATCCAAGCTAAAATCCCAACGTTGGTAACAACTTTCGCCCGTACCCGTCAAGGTAAGGAAGCGGTTGCACCACGTAAAGATCTAAGCTTCGCTGCTAACTTCTTATATATGTTAAGTGGTAACGAGCCAACTGCAATCGAAGAAGAAGCATTCAACAAAGCATTGGTTCTACATGCTGACCATGAATTAAACGCTTCTACTTTCACTGCACGCGTTTGCGTTGCTACTCTTTCTGATATCTATTCTGGCGTTACATCTGCCATTGGCGCATTAAAAGGCCCACTTCATGGCGGAGCTAACGAACAAGTTATGAAAATGCTTACAGAAATCGGTTCAGTAGAAAACGTTGAGCCTTATATCAACGAAAAACTAGCTAACAAAGAAAAAATCATGGGCTTTGGCCACCGTGTATACCGTAAAGGTGACCCACGTGCTAAACACCTTAAAGAAATGTCTAAAAAATTGACTGAGCTTACTGGTCAGCCTCAATATTATGAAATGTCGACTAAAATTCACGAAATCGTGACTGGTCAAAAAAATCTTCCGCCAAACGTAGATTTCTATTCAGCTTCTGTATACCACAGCCTAGGTATCGAGCATGACCTATTCACACCAGTCTTTGCTGTTAGCCGTGCATCAGGTTGGATCGCTCATATCCTTGAGCAATATTCAAACAACCGCCTTATCCGTCCACGTGCAGAGTATGTTGGACCAGGTATGCAAAAGTACATTCCGATTGAAAATCGATAAAATTTTTGAATAAATAAAAGTTTTTTCAAAATTTATATTTAATTTCATCGGATTTGTAGTAAATTAAAAGATGTGAGTAAACGAGGTTAGTGGTTCTGCCAAGAATTATAAGGCAGACCAACTAGCCTTTGAATTTGAATCGGAGGTAAAGAGACATGACACAAAGCCAAAAAATCACAGTTACTAACGGTGTTCTTAACGTACCAAACAATCCAATCGTTCCTTTCATTGAAGGTGACGGAATCGGTCCTGATATCTGGGCAGCAGCAGTACGCGTTTTAGACGCAGCTGTAGAAAAAGCATACAATGGCGAAAAGAAAATTGAATGGAAAGAAGTTTTAGCTGGACAAAAAGCATTTGACCAAACAGGCGAATGGCTTCCACAAGAAACTCTTGATGTCATCAACGAATATCTAATCGCTATTAAAGGACCACTTACAACTCCAATCGGTGGCGGCATCCGTTCATTGAACGTAGCATTACGCCAAGTATTAGACTTATTCGTATGTCTACGCCCAGTACGTTACTTCGAAGGTGTACCTTCTCCAGTAAAACGTCCTGAAGACACTGACATGGTTATCTTCCGTGAAAACACTGAAGACATCTATGCTGGTATCGAATATGCTAAAGGTTCTGACCAAGCGAAAAAACTTATCGACTTCTTGCAAACTGAGTTCGGTGTTAAAAACATCCGTTTCCCTGAAACTTCTGGTATTGGTATCAAGCCAATTTCTGAAGAAGGTACAAAACGTCTTGTTCGCGCTGCACTTAACTATGCAATCAAAGAAGGCCGTAAATCATTAACACTTGTTCATAAAGGTAATATCATGAAGTTCACGGAAGGCGCATTCAAAACTTGGGGTTATGAAGTTGCAGAAACTGAATTCGCTGACAAAGTGTTCACTTGGAACCAATATGATCAAATCAAAGAAGCTGAAGGAACAGAAGCTGCTAACAAAGCACAATCTGCTGCAGAAGCTGAAGGCAAAATCATCGTTAAAGATTCTATTGCCGATATCTTCTTACAACAAATCCTAACTCGTCCAAGAGAGTTTGACGTTGTTGCAACAATGAACTTAAACGGAGATTACATCTCTGATGCACTAGCTGCTCAAGTTGGCGGAATTGGTATTGCTCCAGGAGCTAACATCAACTACGAAACTGGACATGCTATTTTCGAAGCAACTCACGGTACTGCTCCTAAATATGCTGGTCTTGACAAAGTTAACCCATCTTCAGTTCTTCTTTCAGGCGTTCTTTTACTTGAACACCTTGGATGGAATGAAGCTGCGGACAGCATCACTAAATCAGTAGAACAAACAATCGCTTCTAAAGTTGTTACATACGACTTTGCCCGCCTAATGGAAGGTGCAAAAGAAGTTAAATGTTCTGAGTTCGCTGACGAGCTAATCAAAAACCTTTAATTTTTACTAATGACGCCTTCAGGAAAAGAGCTGACTTCAGCTCCTTTTCCGGGAGGCGTATAATTATGTATACAGATGTTAAAAGTATTCCGAAATATTTGCATATTTTAAGGAGGAATTAACATGTCTACACGTAAAAAGATTACAGTAGTTGGTGCAGGATTCACTGGAGCTACCGCAGCATTCCTTGCCGCTCAAAAAGAACTCGGTGACATCGTTTTAGTTGATATTCCACAATCAGAAAACCCTACAAAAGGTAAGGCACTTGATATGGCTGAAGCAGGTCCTGTCCTAGGATTTGACGCCTCTATCATCGGCACTTCCGACTACTCAGATACAGCAGACTCAGACGTCGTCATCATCACTGCCGGGATCGCCCGCAAACCAGGCATGAGCCGTGATGATTTAGTTCAGACGAACCAAAAAGTCATGAAAGCTGTAACGAAAGAAGTGGTCAAATACTCTCCACATACAACCATCATCGTTTTAACCAATCCAGTAGATGCAATGACTTATACGGTTTACAAAGAATCGGGTTTTCCAAAAGAACGAGTAATCGGACAATCGGGCGTGCTTGATACTGCCCGTTTCCGTACGTTCGTCGCTCAAGAATTGAATATGTCGGTTAAGGACGTAACCGGTTTCGTCCTGGGTGGGCATGGTGACGACATGGTGCCTTTAGTACGTTACTCATACGCCGGAGGCATTCCTTTGGAAACATTAATACCAAAAGACCGTCTAGACACAATCGTTGCCCGTACTCGTACTGGCGGCGGGGAAATCGTCAACCTACTTGGCAATGGTAGCGCTTATTACGCACCTGCGGCATCCCTTGTGGAAATGGCGGAAGCAATCCTGAAAGACCAACATCGCGTTCTTCCATCAATCGCCTACCTTGAAGGTGAATATGGATTCGAAGGCATCTACCTTGGTGTGCCTACGGTCTTAGGTGCCAATGGAATTGAACGAATCATCGAACTTGAATTGACGGAATCTGAAAAAGCTGCCCTTTCGAAATCAGTCGATTCCGTTAAAGCAGTCATGAAAATCTTACAATAACTCATCCGTTTCATAACAAGACTGCCCGAAACGTGACAGGAATGCTTGTGTTCCTTTCACCTATCAGGTGGTCTTTTTATGTATCGACCCGGATTTTTCGTCCTTACCTTACTTGAGGCAGTAAAAGGAATTGGTGATTTTGGGAGGACGAGAGAATTTTAAGTGTGAATTACAGATAATATTCTTTATAATAGAATTGGATGAGTAGACAAAAGCATGTCTTAAGGGTAATACATAATTCAGGAGGATCTAATGTCAAAGAAAATTCTCGTAGTGGATGATGAACAATCAATTGTTACCTTACTTCAATACAATTTAGAGCAGGCTGGTTACTCTGTAATTACAGCATTGGACGGGGAAGAAGGTTTACAGGCAGCTGTTGAGCTTTGTCCTGATTTGGTCGTATTGGATTTAATGCTACCCAAATTGGATGGGCTTGAAGTGTGTAAACAGCTTCGCCAACAGAAAATAAATATCCCGATTTTGATGTTAACAGCTAAAGATGATGAATTTGATAAGGTGCTTGGCCTGGAATTAGGAGCAGATGATTACTTAACGAAGCCCTTTAGCCCACGTGAGGTAGTTGCCCGGATTAAAGCGATACTAAGAAGATCACAGCATTCTAATAGTACTGAAAATAATGATGATCCAGAGAATGATTCACTGAAAATAGGCGACTTGAAGATCTTTCCTGAACGCTATGAAGCCTATTTCGAGGAGAATCAACTAGAATTGACTCCAAAGGAATTTGAATTACTTTTATACCTCGTGAAGAATAAAGGAAGAGTGTTAACGAGGGATCAATTATTGAGCACGGTGTGGAATTATGATTTTGCCGGAGATTCTCGTATCGTGGATGTCCATATCAGCCATCTGAGGGAGAAAATTGAATCAGACACAAAAAAACCTCTGTATATCAAAACGATAAGGGGCTTGGGTTACAAGTTCGAGGAGCCTAAAAGAGAATGACGACCTACCGTAAGAAACTGCTATTTACCCTCATCACGCTGGTGATGGTCGTACTGATGGCCGTTGGTTTTTTGTTGGGCCATCTTTTCAAAAGCTATTATATTAAAACATTCAACGAACGAATTCAAAATGAAACGTTTTTCATTTCTACATATATTAAAGAGCATGGCGGTATCACCTCCTTTTTGGAAAAAGGTAAAACGTCGAAACTAACGCCGTTGCTTGAATCCAACTTAACCATTCTTTCGACAGATGGAGAGGTTTTATATGATTCGTCCTCTTCAAATGAGTTGCTTGATAGCCATGCAGAAGTCCTTCAGAAAATCACCCTTGAAAAAACGGGGGAGCAGCGTGAAGGCTATGAAGTGGTGGAGGGGGATTCGGACCTTCATTATTACTGGAGCGCCGTTGAAAAGGATGGCGAGATTGAAGGATTTGTCATCCATAGTAATGAAATCGAGGCAATTCAACAAGTCAACCGGCAAATGTGGAGCATATTGGTCATTTGCTTGGGTGCAGCCTTGATCATCATCCTGATGCTGGCAAGTAAAATCACTTCCTATTACACCCGGCCGATTGAAGAGGCCACAATGGCAGCGATTGACCTGGCAAAAGGAAATTACCGTACCCGAAAATTCGAGCAACATTCAGATGAAACGGGGATGTTGACGAACTCGTTGAATATCCTGGCAAGGAACCTCCAAGAAACCGAAATGGCGAGGGAAATGAACCAGGATCGTTTGGAAACGCTCGTCGAAAATATGGGGAGTGGTGTGCTGTTAATTGACAGCAAAGGATATACAACGCTAATCAACCGGGAATTCAAGAAAACCTTTGATGTAGATTCGCATACATTCCTATATCAAGACTATTATTCTGTGATAAAGGATGAAGAAGTCATAGCTCTAATAGAAGAGATTTTCAGGACGGAAAAAACGATAAAACGTCAGGTGAAAATTCCGCTTGCCCTTAAACGAAAGCATTTCGAAATCTATGGAGCTCCCATTATCGGTGATTATGATGAATGGAAGGGAATCCTGCTTATTTTCCATGACATCACTGAACTGAAAAGACTGGAACAAATGCGGAAGGATTTTGTTGCCAATGTCTCTCATGAATTGAGGACACCGATTACTTCTATTAAAGGCTTTTCGGAAACATTGCTGGATGGGGCCTGGAAGGATGAGAAAACCTTAAAGCACTTTTTATCGATCATTTTAAACGAAAGCGATCGGCTTCAAGAGCTCATTCAGGAACTTCTTAATTTATCCAAAATGGAACAGCAGGAATTTGTCCTGAAAACGGACAAGGTAGATATGACTACCATCCTTAAAGAAATTCAGGAAATGCTCATGGGTAAACTACGAAAAAAAGAAATCTCACTCGAAGTCAAAGTGCCTTCGCATTCAGTGGTTATTGAAGGGGAATCAGATCGGATCAAACAAGTGTTCATCAATTTGATTACCAATGCCTTAGCTTATACACCAAATGGTGGGATTGTGACTGTAACGGTTGCGGAGAAGGAACAAACCGTGGATGTGATCGTGCAGGACAATGGAATCGGGATTGAGGAGAAAGAGCTTCCGAGAATCTTTGAACGATTTTATCGAATCGACAAGGCAAGGAGCCGAGATTCAGGTGGAACCGGGATTGGACTTGCCATCGTCAAACATATTGTGGAAGTTCACAAAGGCAAAATTAACGTAGAGAGTAAACCGGGTACCGGCACGACATTCACCGTCACATTGAATAAAAAATTGAAAGGGAATAGGTAGAGTTTACACAGGCTTTACACTTCCTTTAAACAAGCTTCATAATGGAGGGGTACAATGATTGTACAACCCCTCATCCAAGGAGTTAAGTAAGGCAGGGACATTTTAGTCCCTGCCTTTTTCTGTCTGAAAATGGGGAGTCATTGCTGACTTGTTAAAAATTTTCAATTTTACGAAACTTTGGTCCCTTCTTTGCGTAAATAAGATATAACACCAAATAGAAGGGGTGATACATATCGTAAGCTTAAAAAGGATTTATACGGTAACGGGACTTGTTTTACTTATTATAATACTTGGAGTGGTCGCCATTTCCACCTGGTATACGGTGGATGAATCAGATCAATCCGTCATTATGACGTTTGGTAAGGTGGAGGAGACGATAACAGAGCCAGGTCTTCATTTTAAATTACCTTGGCCGATTCAATCGGTCCATAAACTATCCAAGGAAACATTCAGCCTCCAATTCGGGTATAAGGAAGAAGGAGGAAAAGTAACGGAGTATCCGAGAGAGACCAAGATGATAACAGGTGATGAGAATATTGTACTGGCTGACTTGGTGGTACAATGGAAAATTACCGACCCTCCTAAATATCTCTTCAATTCGGATGATCCACAGAAGATTTTATATGATACGACTTCCGCGTCTTTAAGGAGCATCATCGGAAGTACGAAAATCGACGATGCCCTCACTTCCGGTAAGGCGAAAATTGAAGCGGATGTTCGTGAATTGCTGTCGGAATTGATGAAGAAATATGACGTGGGCATTTCCATCTCCGCGGTTAAACTGCAGGATGTCGAGCTGCCCAACGAAGAAGTGCGTAAAGCTTTCACGAACGTAACGGATGCCAGGGAGACGGCGAATACGAAAATCAATGAAGCCAATAAATACGAGAACAAAAGGATTAATGAAGCGGAAGGGGAGAAAGATGCCCTTATTTCAAAAGCGAACGGCGATAAAGCGGCCCGTACGGAAGCGGCCCGCGGTGATGTGGCAGTATTTGAAAAGCTATATAGTGAATATAAAGGCAATAAGGATATCACCCGGGACCGTCTGATTATTGAGACTCTTGAACAGGTATTGCCGAATGCCGATATTTATATCATGAACGATGACGGAAATACAATGAAGTATCTACCGCTGCGCCCATTAGAAAAAGAAGAAACGAAAACGGTGCCTGTCCCTGAGGAAGAAGAAGCGAAAGCACCGGATAACGAAGAGTCGGCAGTGAAAGGGGGCACCCAGCCATGAGTGGAAAAGTGATTGATTTCAATGAGCTAAAAAAGGGCGATTTTCATTGGAGAGGTTATGTGAAAATAGGGATATTCTTCATCATCTTTATCATCCTCATGCTGATCATCTTCACTAATGTGTATATTGTCAAAGAAGGGGAATACAAAGTCGTCCGCCAATTTGGAGAAGTGGTTAGGATTGATAAAACACCAGGACTGAAAGCCAAGGTGCCATTCATTCAAAGCGTTGTGACCTTGCCCAAGTATCAAATGAGCTCCGATGTATCCGAGGCAGAAATCAATACAAGAGATAAAAAAAGGATGTTGATCGATAATTATGCGGTCTGGCGGATTGAAGACCCGAAAAAATTGATCACCAATGCGAGAACACTGGAAAACGCCGAAACAAGGATGGAAGAGTTCATCTATTCTGCGGTCCGTTCAGAGTTGGGGCAGCTGAACTATGATGAAATCATCAACGAGAAATCATCGAGGGGAAGCTTGAACGACCGCATCACAGATAAGGTCAATGAACTGTTAGTGAAGGACAACTATGGAATCAGTCTTACTGATGTTCGTATCAAACGGACGGATTTACCTGCTGAAAATGAGGAGTCGGTCTATAAGCGGATGATATCCGAGCGGGAAAGTAAAGCGCAGGAATATCTTTCAAAAGGGGATGCGAAGAAAAACCGGACCATCGCAAACACTGACCGAAAAGTGAAGGAAATGCTTTCATCGGCGGAAGCTGATGCAGAAGTCATCCGTGCTGAAGGAGAAGGAGAGTCAGCCAAGATATATAATAAATCATTCTCCAAGGATCCTGAGTTCTATAAACTATACCGGACGCTGGAGTCTTACAAAAAAACGGTCGGTAATCAAACGGTTATCATTTTACCATCCGACTCGCCGTACGCAAGCTTGTTAATGGGAAATACTAAATAACAGCATAGCCGTTCATTTTTCTTTCCACTTCCACTCATGGTAGAATGGAAAGAGACGATGAACGGTTTTTTTGTGTGATTAATAGAAGCCGACCTACATAAAACGGGTGTGACTGGAGGAAGACAATTTTGAATAAAAAGTTAGTACTTATAGATGGAAATAGCATAGCTTACCGCGCATTTTTTGCGCTTCCGCTTTTGAATAACGACAAAGGGGTCCATACGAATTCTGTATATGGCTTCACCATGATGCTCAATCGCATTCTGGAGGAAGAAAAGCCGACCCATATACTCGTGGCCTTTGATGCCGGCAAAACGACGTTTAGACATGCGTCCTTTAAGGAATACAAGGGTGGCCGTCAGAAAACGCCACCGGAACTATCTGAACAGTTCCCCTTCATAAGGGAGCTGCTTGATTGCTTTCAAATAAAACGGTACGAACTGGAAAATTATGAAGCGGACGATATTATCGGAACGCTTTCCCTTCAGGCCGAGAAAGATGGGTTCGAGGTGAAGGTCATTTCCGGGGATAAGGATTTAACACAATTAGCTTCGCCAAACACGACCGTCTCAATTACGAAGAAGGGCATCACTGAAATCGAGGAGTATACACCGAAGTATATCCATGAAAAGTATGGCCTTTCCCCCGTGCAAATCATTGATCTTAAAGGATTGATGGGCGATGCATCCGATAATATCCCAGGCATCCCCGGTGTGGGCGAGAAAACGGCACTTAAATTGCTACATCAATTCGAAACGGTCGAAAACCTGCTGCAATCGATTGATGAGGTTAGCGGCCAGAAGTTAAAAGAAAAGATCGAGGAGCATAAAGACCTTGCGCTACTAAGTAAGGAGCTTGCGACAATCAAACGAGAAGCTCCCATTGAAGTGGGTGTGGACGAAACGGAATATAACGGAATGGATCAGGAAAAGGTCATTGACTTTTATAAAGAGTTAGGTTTCTCGACTCTTCTGGAAAAACTTGACGTATCAGGAGGGGAACCGCTAGAACAGGAAGACATCCATGTTCAGACGGGTTCAGAATTGACAATGGATATGCTTGCCGATGAGAATGCCCTATACATTGAAATTCTTGAGGATAACTACCATCGTGCAGAAATCCTGGGTATCTCCATCAGTAATGAACATGGACATTTTTATTTCCCGGGTGAAACCGTACTGACATCTGAAGTATTCAAAACATGGGCGGAGGATGATACCAAAAAGAAAACGGTCTTTGATGCGAAGCGTACGGTTGTACTTCTGCGCCACCGTGGAATCGATATAAAAGGCATTGATTTTGATGTATTTCTAGCTTCCTATATTTTGGATCCCGGAGAGTCTGTAGATGAAGTGGCGGAAATCACGAAAACGCAAGGGCTTGTGCGGCTAGAGAGCGATGATGTCTTTTATGGAAAAGGGGCAAAGCGGAAGATACCTGGAGATGCAGAACTTAGTGAGCATATTGCCAGAAAAGCGAAGGGCATTTTTGCATTGAAAGAACCGATGATCGAAAAGTTGCGTGAGTTCGAACAATACGATTTGTTAACGGACCTTGAGCTGCCATTGTCCATCATCCTAGCAAATATGGAGTGGCAGGGCGTAAAGGTGGACATCGGAAGGCTGAAAAAGATGGGACAGGAATTGGCTGTCCGCTTAAGAAGCATTGAGGAACGAATTTTCGATTTGGCCGGGGAAGCCTTCAATATCAATTCCCCGAAACAGCTCGGGGTAATCTTATTTGAAAAATTGGAGCTCCCCGTGTACAAAAAGACGAAAACGGGCTACTCCACGTCAGCGGATGTACTGGAAAAACTGGAAAGCCAGCATGATATCGTAAAGGAAATCCTGTTGTACCGGCAATTGGGCAAGTTGCAATCGACTTATATCGAGGGCTTGCTCAAAGTGGTGAACCAGGAAACGGATAAGGTGCATACCCGATTCAATCAGGCGTTGACCCAAACGGGCCGCCTTAGTTCAACGGACCCTAACTTGCAAAATATCCCGATTCGTCTAGAGGAAGGTCGGAAAATCAGACAGGCGTTCATTCCTTCCGAAAAGGATTGGATTATCTTCGCAGCCGACTATTCGCAAATCGAGCTCCGCGTATTGGCGCATATCGCCAATGACAGTGGATTGGTTGAAGCGTTCAGGGCCGGGATGGATATTCATACAAGGACGGCAATGGATGTATTCCATGTGCCTTCCGAGGAAGTCACATCAAATATGCGTAGACACGCTAAAGCCGTAAACTTCGGAATCGTTTATGGAATAAGTGACTATGGACTTTCTCAAAGTCTTGGGATAACACGTAAGGAAGCTGGGGAGTTCATCGAGAGGTACTTCAAAAGCTTCCCAGGTGTGCAGGATTATATGGAAGAAAGTATTCATGAAGCACGTAAGAACGGATACAGTACAACATTACTGCAAAGAAGGCGCTACATTCCCGAAATCACGAGCCGTAATTTCAATATCAGAAGTTTTGCTGAAAGGACAGCGATGAATACCCCAATTCAGGGAAGTGCCGCAGATGTCATTAAACTAGCGATGATCAATATGAACGAACGCCTGAAAAAAGAAGGGCTTAAAACGAGGATGCTTCTGCAGGTTCATGATGAATTGATTTTCGAAACACCACCGGAGGAGCTCGAGATCCTGATGAAAATCGTACCGGAAGAAATGGAAAATGCGATTGAATTGAACGTTCCACTCAAAGTGGATTATGCATATGGACCAACATGGTTTGATGCTAAATAAATGAAGATAGGTGATTATAATGCCAGAACTTCCTGAAGTGGAAACCGTCAGAAGAACATTGGAACAGCTTGTTTTAGGAAAGGAAATCCTGGAGGTTTCCGTCTTCTGGCCCAAAATTATAAAGGCACCTGAGCCAGTTGAACAGTTTCAAGATGCATTAAGGGGTCAGACGATCCACAGCATTGGCCGTCGGGGCAAGTTCCTCATTTTCAACATGGACGACTATGCGATGGTCTCCCATTTAAGGATGGAAGGGAAATACGGGGTCCATTCGAAAGAGGAACCTTACGATAAGCATACCCATGTCATCTTCACCTTCACGGATGGCAGTGAGCTTAGGTATCGGGATGTCCGCAAATTCGGAACGATGCATCTATTTCGTAAAGGAGAAGAAATGGAGCAAATGCCTCTGTTGCATTTAGGTCCTGAACCACTATCGGGAGAGTTTACCGTCGAGGGACTTCGTGCAAAACTTGCGAAAACGAGCAGGA
The DNA here is from genome assembly GCF_059384845.1 of Peribacillus suis. Classification (NCBI taxonomy): domain Bacteria; kingdom Bacillati; phylum Bacillota; class Bacilli; order Caryophanales; family Bacillaceae; genus Peribacillus; species Peribacillus suis. The sequence continues at coordinate 2,994,499 of NZ_CM182019.1, read as the reverse complement.
AGATCAAACCTGTTCTACTCGACCAAACCGTCGTGGTCGGGATCGGTAATATATATGTGGACGAATCCTTATTCCGTTCAGGCATTCATCCGGAACGAGTGGCTTCCACCCTCACACTGGAAGAAATTCAAAAACTGCATGCCGAAATCATCGCCACTTTGAGCGAAGCGGTGGAAAAAGGCGGGAGCACGATACGTTCATACGTCAACTCACAAGGTCAAATCGGCATGTTTCAGTTGGAACTGAATGTATACGGACGCAAAGGGGAAAACTGCAAAATTTGCGGTACCCCGTTAGAAAAGCTAGTCGTCGCAGGACGGGGCACACATATATGCCCGACTTGCCAGCCAAATAAGTAATCATTTGATAAAACACATCGGATGGGCTCTTTCCATATACTGGGGTAGCAACTAGATGGGAAGGAGCATTCATTCCGATGTGGCTACAAATTATTTTTCTTGCTTTTGCAGTAAGTATTGACGGTTTCGGTGTGGGCATGACGTTCGGTATGCGCAAGGTGAAAATACCCTTGAAATCCATTGCTGTCGTATCGGTCTGTTCGGCAATGAGCTTGGGTATTGCGATGGTCATCGGTGAATTCATCAGTCAGCTTATCTCTGTCGGGGCCGCAGAAAAAACAGGGGGCATTATCCTCGTACTTTTGGGGTCGTGGATGGTATACCAATATTTTAGGCCCGAGAAGGAAACGAATGATGAGCGATATCACGAAAAAATCATCTTCAATTTTGAAATTAAATCACTTGGAGTGGCTATCAATATCTTACAAAAACCAATGAATGCCGATTTTGATAGATCAGGGACGATTACCGGTATCGAGGCGCTTGTACTGGGCTTCGCGTTATCGCTAGATGCGTTCGGTGCCGGAGTGGGAGCTGCCATGATGGGGATTTCCCCAATCATTCTTGCACTTTGCATTGCCGTGATGAGCTTCATCTTTATCGGGAGCGGACTTCAATCCGGCAAATTGCTTTCCAATAATAAAATCGTGCAGCATCTGACCTTTCTTCCGGGGGTATTACTGATTTTAATCGGATTATTCAAGTTATAAAGAACGGGGAAAAGGGGGAGCTTATGGGACAAATCATCGGGATCACTGGTGGAATTGCCAGTGGGAAAAGTAGTGTCAGTCAGTATTTAAGAGAATTGGGTTTCGTGATAGTGGATGCGGATGTGGCTTCCCGTGCAGTCGTGGAACCTGGGGAAGAGGCCTACCTACAAGTGGTGAAGGCTTTCGGGGAAGATCTTTTATTGTCTGATGGAAGGATCGACCGGGCAAAGTTAGGCTCGATCATATTTCACGACCAAGAAAAAAGGTTGCTTTTAAATCGTATCGTACATCCTGCCGTGAGAAATTGGATGCGCCAAGAAACGGAAAAGGCCCTTGCTGCTGGAGCGGAAACGGTATTCATGGACATTCCACTCCTGTTCGAAAGCAAGCTGACGTTCATGGTGGAAAGGACACTTTTGGTATACGTGGATGAATCGGTTCAACTAGAGCGATTAATGAACCGGAATGCGTTGACGGAAACCGACGCTTTAGCGAGAATCCATTCGCAAATGCCCTTGAAAGATAAAAAGGAACTAGCGGATGCCATCGTCGATAATAATGGCGATATAGAAGAAACCAAAAAGCAGGTTGTTGAAATACTTAAGAAATGGGAGATCCTATAGAGTGGAAAAGGAAGGGACTTTAACGGTTTCTTCCTTTTTGTTTTGAAAAAGGAAGAAATCCGCTTTTTTATTAACACATTTCAAGAGTAATGTGTTATACTAATTACATATGAAGGGTATTAAGTATAACATTAATATATTCAGGAGGGTCCGATAAATGAATTCAAGAATAGCGATTAACGGATTTGGAAGAATTGGAAGAATGGTTTTCCGTAAGGCAATAGTAGATGAGAGTCTGGACATCGTTGCCATTAATGCAAGCTATCCCGCTGAAACGTTAGCCCATTTATTGAAGTATGATACAATTCATGGGAAGTTTGACGGCATAATCGTTGCCGAAGATGATTCTCTTGTAGTGAATGGACGACGTGTACAACTGATAAATAATCGCGATCCAAAGCTATTGCCTTGGAAAGAGATGGATATAGATATTGTAATCGAAGCTACGGGTAAATTCAATGAGCGTTCTAAAGCCGCCATGCACTTAGAAGCAGGGGCAAAAAGGGTCATCCTTTCCGCGCCGGGTAAAAATGAAGACGTTACCATTGTGATGGGCGTAAATCAGGAAGCGTTAGAAATTGACAAGCATTTCGTCATTTCGAATGCGTCGTGTACGACTAATTGCCTTGGACCGGTTGCCAAAGTACTTGATCAAAAGTTCGGCATAGACAATGGTTTGATGACAACCATCCATTCTTATACGAATGACCAAAATAACATCGATAACCCGCACAAGGATTTAAGGCGTGCCCGTGCGGCTGCAGAAAGCATCATCCCTACGACTACAGGGGCGGCTAAAGCTCTTTCATTGGTGTTGCCTCAATTGAAGGGCAAACTTCATGGTATGGCCATACGTGTACCGACTCCGAACGTCTCTTTAGTCGACCTTGTTGTGGATTTAAACCGTGATGTTACAATCGATGAAGTGAATCAGGCTTTCATAGATGCCTCAGAAAATGAGCTTAAAGGAATTATGGAATATACAACAGAACCGCTTGTTTCAAGTGATTTCAAGACCAATCCGCATTCTGCCATCATCGATGGTCTGTCGACGATGATGATTGGTGATAGAAAAGTGAAAATTCTGGCTTGGTACGATAACGAGTGGGGTTACTCCAATCGAGTAGTCGATCTTGTAAAATTGGTAGCTTCGGAGTTGACAAAGGCTTCTGAAGTTCAAATGTCAGTTAAATAAGAGTAAAGGCCCGTTATATGTTTAACGGGCTATTCTTATGGATACGTTTAGGACAGGTACGGAACCTTGGGTATTAATTCCTTGGTCCTGTCAGATTAACAATTAATGATTAAATTTCCAAAAATGCAAAATGCAGTTGCAAAAGAAATCCATACATTATATACTATGAATCGTGAACTTCCTAAAAAGGGAGTTTGCGTAATGGCTACTTAAAGGGTTAGGACCTCTTTGGACTAACTTTCCCCCGTGGTAGTTATTAAGGATTCAGAATTTTTAATTATGTAAGGGGGAACAGAATATGGAAACAGCTTACACGATGGAAACGATGGGAAGACATGTCATTTCTGAACTTTGGGGTTGTGACTTTGAAAAACTGAACAATATTGATTTAATTGAGAGAATCTTCGTCGATGCTGCACTGAAATCGGGTGCTGAGGTTCGCGAGGTGGCATTCCATAAATTTGCTCCACAAGGGGTGAGCGGGGTCGTCATTATCTCTGAATCACATCTTACCATTCATAGCTTTCCGGAACATGGATATGCCAGCATTGATGTTTATACATGCGGCAACTTAGATCCTAATATTGCAGCCGATTATATCGCGGAGGCTTTGAATGCACAAACGCGCGAGAATATTGAACTTCCACGTGGACTTGGTCCCGTGCAAATGAAAAAAACTAAAATGGGTGTTTTATAATAAACGGGTTAACAAGAGATGCTATATATGCATCTCTTTTTTGATGCCATGAAATGGCCATTCTTCACTCATGGAAAAGCTCCATTAACAGGCATTTACATAGTAAGTACACACATCCTTTACTTGAAGTTTCACTTTTTACTTGTACTGGTTGTCCCTTTTATATAAGATTAAGATAAAATAGTATTCCTTAGGGAAGTTTGATTAGGAGTATCACTTAAAATACGGAGCTGGTAATGATGAAATGTCCATCATGTCAATATAACGGAACGAGAGTGCTCGATTCCAGGCCTGTCGATGAAAGTAAATCGATTCGACGACGCCGGGAATGCGAGGCATGCGGGTTTCGATTCACTACTTTTGAAAAGGTCGAGGAGACGCCGTTGATCGTCGTGAAAAAGGGCGGGACTCGGGAAGAGTTTAGCCGTGATAAAATCCTGCGTGGACTAATCAGGGCTTGTGAAAAGCGTCCGGTTCCATTGAAGGAACTAGAACAAATCACGAGTTATGTAGAAAAGGAATTGCGCAATCAGGGTATTTCGGAAGTGAAAAGTGACAGTGTCGGTGAAATGGTGATGGACCAACTGGCTGAAGTTGATGAAGTGGCTTATGTGAGATTTGCCTCCGTATACCGACAATTTAAAGATATTAATGTATTTATCGATGAACTGAAAGATTTAATAAATAAAGAAAGAAAGTAGAGCTGAAGATTTACTTTGGCTCTTTTTTCACTATATCTTTTGAAAGGTTTGAATGAAGATGTCAATGCATTGGCAGGAACTGCTCCCCGCGGATTCGTACATGGTGTCCTCTGCGGGGCTGCTTCATGATTATGATCGGAAAATACTGACACGGCTGTACCAACCTCTTATTGGACCGATCTGTATTAGCCTATACATGACGTTATGGAGCGAATTGGAGGAGAACCGGCTTTGGTCGGAGGCTTCCTCCCATTATCAATTGATGAATACCATGGGCCTGAAATTAGGCGATATATATGAAGCACGTCTTTTACTTGAAGGAATCGGATTGCTGAATGTGTACAAGAAATCGAAAGGGGATACGAAGGAATTCATCTATGAATTGAATCCGCCCCTATCCCCGCAGCAGTTTTTCACGGATGGCATGCTGAATATCTATTTATATAAAAAAATAGGAAAAGTCCAATTCAACCGGCTGAAGAGATTCTTTTGTGTGGACACGATTGCAACGGACCAGTTTGAATATGTGACGAAATCCTTTGCAGAGGTTTTTTCATCAGATCATCTAGATTCCCTCTATGTTACGGATGAAGCCAAAAACGAATGGAACCCATTGCCTAAACAGCAATTTATCGATCAATCTGACGGTGTCGAGCCTTCGGGGTTCGATGGCTTGTTTGATTTTGATCTTTTGTTCGCTGGGATGAAGAGCTCGATTGTACCCAAGAAGGCCTTTACGCCTAAAATTAGAAATACCATCGCCAAACTAGCTTTTTTATATGGCATCAATCCGCTTGAAATGCAAAAACTAGTAATGGATGCCGTAACGCTGGACGATGAAATCGATGAAGAGCTGCTTCGGAAAGCGGCAAGGGACTGGTACCAAATTGAACGCCAGGCCGACATGCCTTCCTTGATCAATCGTGTACAGCCTATACGGGAACGGACGCAAAAGGATGAACCGAAAACACAGGAGCAAGAGCTTATTCGCCATTTGGAGACTACTTCCCCGCGTGATCGGCTCATGCAATTATCCGGAGGAGCGGAACCGACCAGTGGTGATTTAAAAGTGGTGGAAGGTGTAATGATCAATCAGAAGCTGAATCCTGGAGTCGTGAATGTTTTAATCGAATACGTTATGCTTAAGACAGACATGAAATTCACAAAGGGATATGTGGAAAAACTGGCAGGTCATTGGGCACGATTGAAGGTTTCCACAGTCATAGAAGCGATGGAACTGGCTAAAAATGAACACCGGAAATACCAAGAGTGGGCACAAGGAAGCAAGAACGTTGCCAAAGGCGGCCGGAAAAAATCGATCAGAGAAGAAGTGGTTCCGGACTGGCTTGAACAGGACGAGGAGAAACAGCCTGAACAGAAAGCGGAACAGCCTGAACTGAGTGAACAAAAACGTGAGCTTCAAGAGAAGTGGAAGCAGTGGAAAGCTGGAGGTGAAATAAACGATGGAAAAGATTAATAGATCGCTTAATAAACTGGCCAATACGGGTGATTTCCAGAAACGGTATGAACAGTTGAAGCAGGAAATCTTTGAAAATGAACAGGTGCGTCTTTTTCTGAATGCCAATAGCTCAACGGTCACAGAGGAAATGATCGATAAGAATTTAGGTAAGCTTTACGAATTCATTTCTCAGAGCAACAAGTGTGATAGATGTCCAAGCCTGGATGGGTGCATCAATATGATGCATGGGTATTATCCAAAGCTCGTTGTTCAAGGGAAGGCCCTTAATTTGAATTATGAAATCTGTCCGAGGAAATTGGCAGAGGATGAGAAGCGGAAACGGGAGAGGCTCATTCGCAGTCTATACGTTCCCAAGGATATATTGAAGGCAACGATTGAAGACTTTTCACAAACGGACGATGAAAATAAACGGTTAGGCGTCCTAGGAAAAGCGATATCGTTCATCATGGAATATGAGCCTGGCAAACGTCAAAAGGGATTGTATATATACGGAAAGTTTGGCGTTGGTAAGACGTATTTATTGGGTGCGATCGCCAATGAACTTGCGCAAAGGCAAATCTCTTCGATGATCGTCTATGTTCCTGATTATTTACGGGAACTGAAAGGTTCAATCGGTGATAATACCGTCAACGAGAAAATAGAGATGGTCAAAACGGCGCCTGTCCTGATGCTTGATGATATTGGGGCAGAATCGATGACAAGCTGGGGACGGGATGAAGTCATAGGGCCCATCCTACAATTTAGAATGCTTGAAAATTTACCGACGTTTTTCACTTCCAATTTTGATATGAAGGGTCTGGAGAATCACTTGACTTATTCCCAACGTGGTGAGAAAGAAGAAGTGAAAGCGGCAAGGGTATTGGAGAGGATTCAATATTTAGCGGAACCTGTAAAGCTTGATGGTATCAATCGCAGAAGGTAAAGGAAGGTGGTCTCTACAAAGAGGCTGCTTTTTTTTGCCCTTTCACACCATCTTACTTCTAAATAAGCCCCTATTCCCATATACATGAAAAAAGTAAAGCAAGGGGGAAGGGGGGATGTCGTAGTGCAAATTACGTTCCAAAATGATTCGGAAGCTTTAAAACTGCTGAATTTCGTTTCTGTCCATCCTTTGGGGACAGAAGTTCAACCATATATTGAATTTTCCCCACAACAAGGTCTCGTTATCGATATGTCCAAACTAAAAACCGATAAATGGCTGACACTGCTCAGTGAAACATTTCATTCCTTTTTACTTGAAGAAAAAACGCTTCCTGTTCTTAAACAAATCATCATCGGAAAATTTTTCTATCGAGAACAAGAAGAAATTGATGCCATCATCGAGATAGCTTCTTCCATCATTGAAGCGGAAAACACCGAATGTGGAGGCAGTTTATTCAGTAGGGAAAAGCAATTGATCGAAGAAGGCCTTCAGAGTATATTGGCGGGAAAGGTGTCTTTTTCATTCGATTCGTTCACTACCTTTCGGTTAAGGTCTTTTCAGCATGCGTTGGAAAAGTATGCAGTTCGGGCCATCGATGAATATAAGCTCGAGCAGGATTACCAAAATTTCATTGCGATGCTCAGGGATTGCCTGCATGAACAGGAATCGAAGGTACCAAGGCTTCACCTTGTCAATCATGACGGGTTTCAATTCTATGATCATGAGCTCGGCAGGATGGATCGCCGAAAACTGACAAGCATGATTGACAGGAAGTTGCTGGCCGATATTTCATTCTTTCTTGATACGGTCCTTTGGGCACCACTCTTATCCATCGCACCGGCTAGCTTATATATTTATACGGATAATAAGGAGGAAGGCCTGATTCAAACGATGACACGAATCTTCGAGGAAAGGGCGACCGTCCTGCCGCTTTCAGCCTTTAAGCAGGCCACTGAATGATTATCTTGGGGATTTTGGGTAAAACCTAATTTTAACCTTGATTTTCAATGCATAACGAATTATAATTTCCTACATACTATTAAAAACAAAAAGTTATGATGAGGACACGGGTATTCTAGTCGCCAATTTACAGAGAGGGAAGCCAGCAGGCTGTAAGCTTCCTATTAGCATAGAACACTTACCACCTTTAAACTTCGGTTCGGAAAGCAATTTTTTTGCGACTATGAGCTGACGGGAAGCTGCCGTTATCTAGTTACAAGTGTCACTTTGCCGTGAAAAGCAGAGTGGAACGAGGGTGGAACCGCGGGTTAATTTAATTACTAAGCTCGTCCCTGTTTTATACAGGGGCGGGCTTTTTTGTGTTTTAATCCGCGCAATTGCTTGGTATCCCCCTGAAACTTGAAACGGATGGTAACTAAAAGAAGGAGTGAAGCTACAATGTCAGAACAACTGAAAATATCTTTTCCTGATGGAGCGGTGAAGGAGTTTGCTAAAGGCACAACAACTGAAGACATCGCAGCATCCATCAGCCCAGGACTAAGAAAAAAATCCATTGCAGGTAAATTCAATGGTGAACTATATGATTTGAAACGTCCAATCGAAGAAGACGGTACCATTGAAATCGTTACACAAGATGCTGCGGAAGCACTTGAAGTTCTTCGCCACAGTACCGCCCATTTAATGGCACAAGCCATCAAACGTCTTTATAAAAACGCTAAATTCGGTGTCGGTCCAGTCATCGAAGGCGGTTTTTATTACGATATCGATCTTGAGGAATCATTGACTCCTGATGACCTTTCAGCGATTGAAAAAGAAATGAAGAAAATCGTCAATGAAAACCTGGAAATCTCACGTATTGAAGTAACCCGTGATGAAGCCATTTCCCGTTTTAAAGAGATTGGCGACGAATATAAATTGGAATTGATCGATGCGATTCCAGCTGAACAGCAAGTAACGATTTATGAACAAGGTGAGTTTTTTGACCTTTGCCGGGGAATTCATGTACCTTCCACTGGAAAGATCAAAGAATTCAAGCTGTTAAGCATTGCAGGGGCCTATTGGAGAGGCGACAGCAAGAACAAAATGTTGCAACGTATTTATGGTACGGCTTTCTTCAAAAAAGAAGACTTGGCTGACCACCTACGTTTCTTAGAGGAAGCAAAAGAGCGTGATCACCGTAAAATCGGTAAAGAATTGGATCTGTTCATGACTTCACAAAAAGTCGGCCAAGGGCTGCCTATGTGGCTGCCAAAAGGTGCAACAATCCGCCGTACGATTGAGCGTTATATTGTGGACAAGGAAGAACGCCTGGGATATGACCACGTATACACACCTGTCATGGGTAGTGTCGACCTTTACAAAACATCTGGACACTGGGACCACTATCAAGACGGAATGTTCCCAGCGATGGACATGGATAATGAACAGCTTGTTCTTCGTCCGATGAACTGCCCACATCATATGATGGTGTATAAAAACAGCATCCATAGCTACCGGGAACTTCCGATCAGGATTGCTGAACTTGGCATGATGCACCGCTATGAAATGTCAGGCGCATTGTCAGGATTGCAGCGCGTACGTGGAATGACATTGAATGATGCTCATATTTTCGTCCGTCCGGATCAAATCAAAGACGAATTAAAACGTGTCGTGAACCTGATTTTAGAAGTCTATAAGGATTTCGATATCAAGGATTATTCATTCCGTTTATCTTACCGCGATCCAAACAATACTGAGAAATACTTCGACGATGATGCAATGTGGGAAAAAGCGCAAAGCATGTTAAAAGGCGCGATGGACGAGCTTGGCCTTGATTACTTCGAAGCGGAAGACGAAGCGGCATTTTACGGTCCGAAACTGGACGTCCAAGTGCGGACGGCTTTAGGAAAAGACGAAACATTATCGACTGTTCAGCTTGATTTCTTGCTTCCTGAACGTTTTGACTTAAACTATGTCGGTGAAGATGGTAAACATCACCGTCCGGTCGTTATCCACCGTGGCGTAGTTTCTACCATGGAACGCTTTGTCGCTTACTTGATCGAAGAATACAAAGGGGCTTTCCCAACTTGGTTATCCCCAATCCAAGCACAAGTGATTCCAGTCTCACCTGAAGTGCATCTTGAATATGCAAAAGAAATCCAAGATAAACTGAAGGCAGCAGGCATCCGTGTTAATTTGGACACTCGTGATGAGAAAATCGGGTACAAAATCCGTGAAGCACAAATGCAAAAAATCCCTTACATGCTTGTCGTTGGTGATAATGAAGTAAACGAAGGCAGTGTGAACGTCCGTAAATACGGCGAACAAAAATCCGAAACGGTATCTTTCGAAGACTTCGTTTCAGCCATTAAAGCAGAAGTGAGTCGTTAACAAAAAAAGGGAGGCACATATTGTTGTGTCTCCCTTTTAATTAAGGCATGATAAAGACAACGAAGAATAAGGAGTGACATCATGAAAAAGAAATTTTCCTATTTATTTGCACCGGCTTTTTTGTTAGTCATCGTTTTATTGATGTTGGATGATTACCGACAATATGCCATTTTCCCAGTCCTGCTGTTTTGGATCGCTCTATTTTCGTGGGATTCGATTGAGAAAAAGAAAAAGGCAAAAGAAAATCCTAACAGGTGATGATCATGCAGGAAATGGAGTGACAGGCTATGGTAGGCCTGAACATCGGTGAATCAAAAGATGGGTTTATGAATTCGAGAATGTAGTGAAGCACTCCCATTTCGACGTGGTCGTATGATGGTGAATGTTATTTATTCAAAATACTTTAGGAAAATGTATTGTCAAATCTCCTAATGTTTGATAAGATTAATTCTGTTGTGAAAAACGAACGAATTAAAACGAATTAAGTATTTGACAAGTCATCAGTGTTTATGATATATTTCTAAAGTGAATTGAATACGGTTTGAGGAAAGAAGAGGCACCCGCTTCTCACCTGGTTGACGCAAGCAATGCAGTTAACAGGTCATGATTTGATTATTTGGATCTTTCTAAATTAGTCTATCAGTGTGGGTGCTGCATGCATCCACACTTTTTTTATTTTATTATATCCTGTAAGCGAGTTGTGAGCGTGACCTAATTGATTCAAACGTTCGTATTCGCCAATATCTTTGGAGGTGGCTAACTATTAGTAAAGACGCGATGGTAAACGAGGGCATCCGAGCCCGTGAAGTTCGTCTTATTGACCAAAACGGAGAACAACTTGGAATTAAAACGAAATTCGAGGCAATGGAAATAGCCGCTCGTGTAAATCTTGATCTAGTTTTAGTTGCTGCAAATGCAAAGCCTCCGGTAGCCCGGATTATGGACTACGGAAAACACCGCTTCGAGCAGCAAAAGAAAGACAAGGAAGCTCGTAAGAATCAAAAGGTCATCAGTCTGAAAGAGGTTCGCTTGAGCCCGACGATTGAAGAACATGATTTCAATACGAAACTTCGCAACGGAATCAAATTCCTTGAAAAAGGCGATAAAGTAAAAGCTTCTATCCGATTCAAAGGTCGTGCTATCACGCATAAGGAAATCGGTCAACGCGTATTGGTTCGTTTTGCAGATGCATGTAAAGAAGTGGCTACAATCGAGCAACATCCAAAAATGGATGGACGCAGCATGTTCATTATTTTAGCACCAAAAGCCGAAAAGTAATTATTAAGTATTTTGTAATGAGGAGGAATACCTTATGCCTAAAATGAAAACTCACCGCGGTTCAGCTAAACGTTTCAAAAAAACTGGATCCGGTAAACTTAAGCGTTCTAACGCTTACACAAGCCATTTATTTGCTAACAAATCTACTAAGCAAAAGCGTAAGCTTCGCAAAGCTAGCCTTGTAAGCAAAGGTGACTTCAAACGTATTCGTCATATGTTAGATAACATTAAATAAGTTCGATTTATCGAGTTAAATAGGAGGGAAATAACATGCCACGTGTAAAAGGCGGTACTGTTACTCGCAAACGTCGTAAAAAGGTTATAAAATTAGCTAAAGGTTACTATGGCTCGAAACATATTCTTTTCAAAGTAGCTAACCAACAAGTAATGAAGTCAGGAAACTATGCTTTCCGTGACCGTCGTCAGAAAAAACGTGATTTCCGCAAACTTTGGATCACTCGTATCAACGCAGCTGCTCGCATCAACGGACTATCTTATAGCCGTTTAATGCATGGCTTAAAGCTTGCTGGTATCGAAGTGAACCGTAAGATGCTTGCTGATCTTGCTGTAGCTGACGAACAAGCTTTTGCTCAATTAGCAACTGCTGCTAAACAACAATTAGACAAATAAGTCTGACTGATATAAGCCGCTCTCTTTTTTAAGAGGGCGGCTTTTTATATGCAAGGAGGGAAAGAAGATGGAAGCGATATGGTTCGTTCTTGCCTATTTCATCATGGTCAACATCATCGGGTTTGTGCTGATGGGCATCGATAAAAAGAAGGCATGGAAGAGGGAATACCGGATCAGTGAAAAGACACTCTGGACCTGGGCCATCATTGGCGGGGGAACGGGAGCATTCATGGGGATGCGTCATTTCCGCCATAAAACGAAGCACTTCACTTTTAAATGGGGGCTACCTGCTTTAATGGTTATCCAGATTGTGCTATTACTCACCAACATCATTCGTTAGTCATATGTTACTGAAATTGCGTATATGCTTGTAGAAGCAGCAAGAATTAGCTGGAGGGAGAACATGGATGAAAAACTGACACTTTTAATGGGTTACGTTCAATCCGGCAGTGTGTTTGCACCATTAATTTTCATCACTTTCCATTTGTTACGACAGTTTTTATTCATACCTGTGATAGTCGTTTGCATTTCAGGGGGCATTTTATTCGGGGCAGCTTTTGGAACCATCTACTCCATCATCGGTCTGACCCTTGCTAATATGATTTTTTATTTCGTCATTGAAAAGTTTCCTAAAATGCAGGAAAAACTGTTTCGTCTTAAAAATAAGCTATTCGGAAATCGGAAACTTAACAGCCGTCAAATTGCGGTATTGCGGCTCATTCCGTTCATCCATTACTATTTATTATCCCTCTGTCTTTTGGAATCCAATAAAGGATTAAAGAACTACTTTTATTTATCCTTCATGACAAATATCCCCGTTGCCTTCGTCTATACGGTTTTCGGTCATTATATTGCGGATTTCAGCCCGACACTCATCATCATCATTTTATTATCGCTTACCTTATTGCTGTACTTATTGAGGGAAAAGCAGACGGTCGTGCCATGGAAAGAATTTTTTCAATCGCATGAAAAATAAAAGCCTTGAGTGGAAGTCACTCAAGGCCATTGCCATTTTAGTCGGTCAAAAACTCCTTAACCGGACTTTTCCAGTCAATCATGGCATCTGGATATTGTTTTTTTATGGCTCTTTCAATCTTTAAGAAATCATCACGCTTTAAGCCTTTCAAAGCGGAAGTTTTCTTCGGCCAGATGAAAATGGAGATCACCTCAAAGGAACGTTCGGTCGTACCTAAATATTTTTCCCCTTCAAACATCACCCCGTTGTAGGTCAATAAAAAATTCTTGCGGATATTCGATGTATCATCGAGCAAAAAGAACTTTTTCTGTTCGTGTGCAAGTTCCAATTTTCGTTTCGGATTAAATAAATATTTGATTGTCGTGTATATGAAAAAGATGATAAGAGCCAAAAGCAAGATCCGTAGTATTAATACCATCATGTTTCCTCCTAAACAGAGTGATTCCTTTCTTTTACGTATAGGTTTTTAATAAGTTTCATTTATTTGATATAATTTAAGCATGACTGATGAAAGTAGTGATGAAATGAATATCGAAAAATTGATGGACATGCAGGCTGCCTTGGATAAACATATTGAGAAGAAACATGCATTACATAATGAGGATCTTGTTGAGAGAAAGATTCTGGCTCTATTAGTAGAGCTTGGCGAGCTGGCGAACGAAACAAGATGTTTTAAGTTTTGGAGTCTTAAAGGCGCTTCGGATAAGGAGACGGTTTTAGCTGAATATGTGGATGGCATACATTTTATTCTGTCACTTGGCATTGAAAAAGGGTTTATGCCCAAAGTGGAATCAGCTTCCCATCTGAAAGGGGAGGATGTAACTGCGCAATTTATAAAGATTTATGGATCCATCAATGAGTTTCGTATACAGCAGGAGGAGCCTGCCTTTCAAGCGGTATTTACCGAGTACTTACGCTTAGGGGAGATGCTTGGCTTTTCTGCGGTGGATGTAGAGGCCGCGTATGTCAGTAAGAATGAAGTGAATTATGAACGGCAGAAGAATGGCTATTAATTGTGGGTTATACCCATATTTTGTATAATGAAAGTTGAAGTGTATGAATGAGGAGGAACGGGAATGGTTCAATTAGATGGAACGCTTAAGATGTTGAAAGACTTAACGGATGCAAAAGGGATTGCCGGGAATGAAAGTGAAGTAAGAAAGGTCATGACTGAATACATAACTCCATATGCGGATGAAATTTCCACGGATGGATTGGGTAGTTTGATTGCTAAGAAAACAGGTGAGGAAAATGGGCCGAAGATTGTCGTGACGGGTCATTTGGATGAGGTCGGTTTCATGATTACACGAATCGACGATAAAGGATTTTTACGTTTCCAGCCGGTAGGGGGATGGTGGTCACAGGTCATGCTTGCACAGCGTGTGACGATCGTGACGAGCAAAGGCGATGTGACAGGCATCATCGGGTCAAAACCGCCGCATATCTTAACGGCAGAAGCGAGGAAGAAGCCGGTTGAGATAAAGGATATGTTCATTGATATCGGAGCGACCAGTAAGGAAGAAGCACAGGGGTGGGGAATCAAGCCAGGAGACATGGTGGTGCCTTATTTCGAATTCACGGTCATGAATAATGATAAGATGCTTCTTGCCAAAGCTTGGGACAACCGAATTGGTTGCGCCATCGCGATCGATGTTCTGAAACAATTGAAAGATAGTGAACATCCGAATGTAGTGTATGGAATTGGAGCAGTCCAAGAAGAAGTGGGTCTGCGTGGATCTAAAACATCGACATTCAAGATCCAGCCGGATATCGGTTTTGCCGTTGATGTAGGGATTGCAGGGGATACACCTGGTGTAAGTGATAAAGAAGCGATGAGTAAAATGGGGAATGGCCCGCAAATCGTCATTTATGATGCATCGATGGTGGCCCATAAAGGATTACGGGATTTCGTTACGAATACGGCTGATGAAATGAACATTCCTTATCAATATGAATCGATTCCAGGCGGTGGAACGGATGCCGGTTCCATTCACCTAACCGCAAATGGTGTACCCGCATTAGCCATTACGATTGCGACGCGCTATATTCATTCCCATGCTGCGATGTTACACCGTGACGATTATGAGAATGCCGTCAAACTCATAGTTGAAGTGATCAAACGCCTCGACCGGGAAACGGTGGACCGGATTATCTATGAATAATCAATGAGATGAAAATGGAGAGCTTCCTACTAAAAGGAGCTCTCCATTTTTTCTTTATTTATCCTCAACGATGATATAGACTGCTTTGATTGGGCCATGAACGCCTACGACCAAATCCATTTCGATGTCAGCGGAATTGCTTGGCCCTGTAATGAAGTTAATACAGGATGGAACAAGCTCACCTTGCTGAACTTTGGAGCGGAGTGCCATAGCGGCCTGGGTCATCCTTGGAACGATGCTGCTCTTTGGAATGATGGAAACATGGCAAGCGGGCAAGAAGCTAATCGAACGGCCATGGTCCTTATCACTATACAGAACGACTGTAGCAGATTCGGCCAGCGTGATTTCACTGAACGTTATGCCGATGTTGGCACGTTCCGCCATTTCAATATTTTTTCTGCCGATTTGATGATCCCAAACATGGACGCCTGTATCATTCAATACATCCATTAATTGATAGTCTGTGAATCTTTGATCTTTCGGGATGATGACAGGCCCATGTCCAAGTTCTTCCATGACTTGTTGCAAAACATGTGCAGTCTGACTAGAATCCGTAAGATGGACCTGAGTATGAATCCGGGTGCACTGTTCTCGTAATTCCTCGACAAGCTCTTCTTGTGTTGCATGTTTCAAGACTTCCATCTGTGGGGCATGTTTCCATACGGGTCGGGATATGCCTTCCGTAATGGGGGACCTCCCCAAGTTCTTGGCTATCTTCGCTAAAAATGTATCCTCGTTTTGAATGGTTCCGGTCATGATGATTGCCCTCCTTTGTCACGGTTCTTGAACCAATCTCGGAAGCTTTCCTTATTAGGGGCAGGAAATTCACGGCTTTCCGTCCAAGACTTAAGTGGTCCTGGTCCTTTTGAAATAATATCCCCAGTCTTGAAAGGAGACATGGCGGAAGGAGCCATTTTGGATCCGAATTTATAAAGCATCGGGGAGGCAGCGCCAATTCCGAATGCCTTCATCGCCATTTTTTCAGAAAAAGGAGCCATTTTTTCTTTTTCGACAATGACTTCACGATGCTTCCTCAATAGATCATGAAGCGGGATCTTTACTGGACAGGCATCTGTACAGGCTGCACAAAGCGTCGATGCATAAGGCAATTCCTTATAATCTTCATATCCACCAAGAAGAGGGGAAAGTACCGCCCCGATTGGGCCTGGATAAATCGAACCGTAAGAATGACCGCCAACCTGCCGATAGACCGGACAAACATTAATACATGCGGCACAGCGAATGCATTGGAGTACCGATTGGAATTCAGTCCCTAAAATCTTGGAACGTCCATTATCCACGATGACAAGGTGAAATTCCTCGGGGCCATCAATATCGCCTTCATCTCTTGGTCCGGTAAGGGCGGTAATGTAACTGGTCAATCTTTGGCCGACCGCACTCCTCGTCAATAAACTGACAAGGATTTCAAATTCATCGAACGTCGGCACGAGACGTTCCATCCCCATCACCGTAATCTGGGTTTTTGGAAGGGCCGTCACTAAATCTGCGTTGCCTTCGTTCGTTACCAAACCGATGGAGCCCGTTTCAGCAACCGCAAAATTACAGCCGGTAATTCCAATATCGGCACTCAGGAACTCTTTCCGCAGGATTCCCCGGACATGGTCCGTCAGCTCTTCAGGCTTTTCAGTTTTCGTATAGGCGAGCTTTTCTTTGAAAACGTCTCTAATTTGTTCTTTGTTCTTATGAAGCGCTGGTGCCACGATATGTGACGGAGGGTCATTGTTATCAAGCTGCAGGATATATTCTCCTAGGTCCGTTTCGATGACATCGACTCCCGCTGATTCTAGTGTTGCGTTCAGGTTAATTTCTTCCGTGACCATGGATTTCGACTTCACGACTTTTTTTGCATTCTTTTTTTCGATGACGTCCTTAACATACCCACTAGCTTCTTCCGCCGTTTCCGCAAAAAAGACATGACCACCCCTTTTGGATACATTTTCGGCAAGCTGATGTAAATAAAAATCAAGGTTGCTTAGTACATGTTGGCGGATTTCTTCCCCAAGGGAGCGCCATTCCTCCCAGTTTCCCAATTCGTCAACGGCCGTTAGGCGGCGTCCATGTAAACGTTCTTGGGCACTCGAAACGGCCAATCGCATAAAGTCATTCTGTATTCCTTCGTCCACCCGGTCTTTAAACTTGGCAGAACTCGTTTTCATAGACATCGTTTTGCCTCCTCGGTTTCTTTAAATGCTATTTAATACTTCCGCAATATGTAAAACCTTGATGGGTTGCCCTTTACGTTGGATACGGCCTCCGATATTCATTAAGCAACCAGCGTCTCCGCCGATAAGAAAGTCGGCTCCGGTATCTTCCACATTACAAGCCTTTTCCTCTACCATTTGTCCGGAAATGTCTCCCATCTTGACTGAAAAGGTCCCCCCAAAGCCACAACAGTTTTGGGCGTCCGGAAGCGGTGTCATTTCCAGTCCCTTAACATGGCTCAATAAAATGGCAGGAGCTTCTTTCACTTTGAGCAATCGAGTCATATGGCATGATGTATGATAGGTCGCTTTACCTTCAAGCTTAGCACCGACATCCGTCACCTTTAGTACATCCACGATGAATTGAGTCAGTTCATATGTTTTTTCTGCCAATGCAACAGCTTTCTTTTCCCAAACCGGATCTCCTTTAAAAAGAACCGGGTACTCTTTGAACATAGCTGCACAGGAACCAGAAGGGGTGACAATATATTGTGCATCCTCAAATGTATGGATCATCTTTTTCATTGCTTCTTTTGAATCCTTTGTATAGCCGCTATTATAAGCCGGTTGTCCACAGCAAATCTGTGATTCCGGAAAGTCAATTTCACAACCAAGCCTTTCGAGCAGTTCCACCGTCGCTTTTCCGACATTGGATTGAAATAAATCCACTAAACATGTGGCGAATAAAGTCACTTTCATAATTTTTCCTCCTTTTTCAAATGAGTTAACAGGTCATCTGATGACTAAAACAGAAAAAGGAAATGGTTGAATAACTTGCCATTTTCCCTAGAAACATGGAATCTTTTTCAGAATAATATATCAAATTCTGTATAATTTGTATAGTTCATTTTTAGTAATCGTGCGTATTATTGATTTTTCTCACTGGTTTGGAGGATGAATTTATCAAAAGATTCCTCGACATTTTGCAAATGGAAAAGCATGGCATGGCGGGCGCCGGCTTCGTCCTTGTCGACGATTGCTTGGTAAATTTGGGTATGTTGCTGATAAAGCCGTTTAAGGGACATTTCTTCAGAATAGAGAGCAAGACGTCGAATGTCACGCATCTTTTCGGTCATCATCACTGACACCTGGCTCATCAATGTAATGAGCAACTCATTTTTAGAAGCGTTCGCAATGGTCACGTGAAACCCTATATCAGCTCTATCACTCAATGCTTCATCGTCGGCTACCTTTAGCATTTCCGCAAGCTTCGTCTCCATTTCGGCAATGTCCTCAGCGGTCCGCTTTTTAGCGGCTAACTCGGCAGTTCCAGATTCAAGTATTTTTCGGACTTCCAGTAAATCTTTAATATTTTCTTTATCCATCAACAGAGCTGTAGTCAATGGGTAGTTCATGATGCTAGGGTCGAAAGTTTTCACGAATGTTCCTTCGCCCTGCTTAATTTCAATGAGCCCCATCGAGCTAAGAGCACTTAATGCTTCACGAATGGCCGGGCGGCCGACCTGGAAATTTTCCGCAAGCTGTTGAATGGAATCTAATTTATCGCCCGGTTTCAAAGTACCGGAACGGATCATTTCATACAGTTCATCACTGACTTCTTCATAAATTTTCTTTGGTTTGATTTTTTTGTAGGCCAAGTAGGAACACCCCGATTTTCTTTGCTTTTTCTAGTTATCTTTATTATATAACACATTGTTGGTTTCTCATCTGTCGATAAGGAAATATGATCAAAAAATAAAAAAACCTTGATTTTCCATTTCTAATCATTTACCTTAAATAAATAATCATCAAGTCATCTGATGACTTCCAGCAATATGAAGAAATATAATTATGAAAGGGTTTTCACTGAATATAAATATCTGAAAGTTTGAAAAATATAGTGAATGGAGTCGAAACGAATGACATGGACACAGAACTTTACACCGATTCTTGATAATCTGGTACTATCATCTCTAGTAGCGCTTATACCCATTTTGTACTTTTTCTGGGCTCTTACCATCAAACGGATGAAAGGATACCTAGCGGGTTTGACAACCTTGCTTGTTGCTTTTGTAACTGCCGTTTTCGCGTATGGGATGCCGGCAGGAAAAGTCGTGATGTCTGCTTCTCAAGGGGCCGTTTACGGACTGTTGCCTATCGGATGGATCATCATCACATCCGTATTCTTGTACAAGATGACTGTGAAAAGTGGGCAATTTGACATTATCCGATCTTCTGTCCTGTCCTTGACGGAAGATCGCCGCCTTCAAGCTTTATTGGTGGCATTCTCATTCGGGGCCTTTTTAGAAGGGGCGGCTGGATTTGGTGCACCAGTGGCCATTTCTGCAGCTCTTCTGGTGGGACTTGGATTTAATCCGCTATATGCAGCGGGAATCTGTTTAATCGCCAATACGGCACCTGTTGCATTCGGTGCGGTCGGGATTCCGATTATTGCGATGGAAGGACCTACTGGTATTGCGGCTATGGAAATATCCAAAATGGTCGGTCGTCAGTTACCTTTCTTGTCGGCTTTCATCCCACTATATCTCATCATGATCATGTCTGGATGGAAACGGACGATTGAAGTGCTGCCGGCTGTCATCGTTTCCGGTCTATCTTTTGCCATTACCCAATATGTAAGTTCGAATTTCCTTGGACCTGAATTACCGGATATTCTTTCTGCATTAGTATCATTGTTTGCCTTAGCCATCTTCCTGAAATTCTGGAAGCCAAAAACGATTTTTCGATTCAAGTCGGAAGAAACGGCAGCAGCTGTTGAAGAATTCGCTTCCGAACAAGAAACAGAGAAAAAGTATACGAAATGGCAGATATTCCATGCGTGGTCTCCATTCCTTCTGTTGACGGGTTTTATTTCCATTTGGGGATTGAATCCAATAAAGCCGGCATTATCCGGTCATTATGAGGGAACGAATGCCATTTTAAAAGGAATCAATGAAATTGGTAAACTATTAACTTTCCAAATTGAAGTGCCTGGTTTGCATAATGAAATTATTGGTAGCAATGGCCTGCCCATTGCAGCTTTTTATAAAATCGAACTGCTCGGTACAGCAGGAACGGCCATTTTACTGGCGGCCATTGTGACAAAGTTCATCGTACATATGTCTTCAAAAGTATTCTTGGATACATTTGTGGAAGCCATGAAAGAATTAGCCAAGCCAATCTTGATGATCTCCTCTGTCGTTGCTTTCGCTTATGTGACGAATTCTTCGGGGATGTCGACGACCTTGGGCATGACACTTGCAAAGACCGGAGACTTCTTCCCGTTTTTCGCACCGGTCCTTGGCTGGTTAGGTGTGTTCATTACAGGTTCGGATACATCTGCCAATCTATTATTTGGCGGTCTGCAAAAAGTTACCGCTTTAAAGATTGGAATGGAGCCGGTATTGGCGCTCGCGGCGAATTCCTCCGGGGGTGTAACCGGAAAGATGATTTCCCCTCAGTCGATTGCCATCGCTTGTGCGGCTGTCGGACTGGCTGGTAGGGAGTCCGAATTATTGAGATTCACCCTCAAGCATAGTTTGTTCTTATTGCTTCTTGTATGTATTATCACGTTCTTGCAAAATGGCATCCTTTCTTGGATGATTCCATAATGAGAGTAAAACCCCCTCCTGCTTTAAGGATAACCTTAAACAGGAGGGGGGTTTTTTTGTTTCTAAAATTCTAGTTGGGGAGATTTGGAGACACTTCTTTAGTAGGTAGGACGCCTATATATAGAAGAAAGCGAATCTATTGAGTTTATGAAAACTAGTAAAATGGGGGTATTGATTCTAAACATTACATTTATATAATGCTTGCATCCCTAGTCCAGATGGGGTCTGGAGGGAAAAGGCATTCGTTTTTTGAGAACGTAATGTAATGTTATAACACAAATGTAATATGGCTTATTCGTTTAGTTCGCATACTAACGGGTACATTCTAAATATACCAACTACCAAATACATCGATAAAATACGAGGAGGAATTTAATATGAATAAGACAGTTTATGGAGTATATGAATCTAATGCAGAAGTGATCCAAGCAATCAATGCACTTAAAGCGAAAGGCTATGAAGGGGAAGATATAACGGTTGTAGCAGACAAAGAAGAAACACTGGACTTTACGAATCAACAAAGGGAAACGGATGTCCATACCATTACGAATGCATCACATGATGATAGCTTTATGGACAAGGTGGCACGCTTCTTCATGCCAGATGAGCATGCGAACCTTTCAACGAAACTAGCGGATGCAGGGCTTTCTAATAGTGAAGCAGCTGAATACGTGTATGATGTAGAACGAGGAAAAGTGTTGGTTTTAGTTGAAGAAGGCAAAGGTCATCTAACTGCACCAAGAGATTCATTCAAGGCTGGAACAGAAGGAAGCACCCGTCCGGTTGGAAAGACGTTGGATAGCAACTCGGAAAACCCACGTTTCAACGGAACTGAACAGAATGGTTTGTTGAACGATAAGGATACTTCTGTCATGAATGGCCGTGGTCGTGGAACGACAGAAGATGAAAAAACGATTCGACTACGTGAAGAACAGTTGAATATTGATAAAGAAAGAGTTCAGGCAGGCGAAGTCGTCATCGATAAAGAAGTGAAGGAACAGCAAAAAACCATTAATGTTCCGGTTGAGCACGAAGAAGTAACGATTGAACGTCGGCCTGTTACAGGTAGAGAAAGCGGACTGGAAGCAGGAAGCATTAAAGATGGGGAAACTGTAAGAATTCCAGTTGTTGAGGAAAAATTGGAAGTGACCAAAAAACCGGTGGTCACTGATGAAATTGTCATCAAGAAACAAGTGGTACAAGATACTGAACAAGTTCAGGATACTCTTAAAAAAGAAGATATCCAGCTTGATAGTAGTGATTCATCCATCGTACGTGAAAAAAATCTAGGTGAAACGACCAAGAGAGATGCTTTAAATAAAACGGATTCAGTGAAGAATCGCGATTCTCTCAATACCGGAAGAGTCAATACTGGGGTCAATACCGGAGTAGGGCATGACCCATTAGAAGAAAAGAGAAATGTGAAAACCCTTGAAGAACAACAAAAACTTCGTTAAGGGATTAATAGAGAATGATCTGCCGTTTACGAGACGGCAGGTCTTTTTTTAGGTGCATGACGAGTGGAATTAAATCCTTATCGACTGGCTAGAGCTTGATTTTTGTTTAATTTTGGGTGGTAAGGGTATAACAAGATTAAATAGTAATGCTACAAAAGGAGGAATAATTCATGGGAAAAACATTGCATGGTGTTTATGATTCTAGTTCCGAAGCAAACAAGGAAATCCAGGCGCTTCATTTAAAAGGATGGGATAGTGAGAAAATCACCGTAATCGCGAATAAAAAAGAAGATGTGGCTTTTGTGAACAATAGCCAGAATGAGGACGTCGATATTATCACGAACCAGGATGATGATTCATTCGTAGAAAAAGTGAAACACTTCTTCTTGAATGAAGGATCCGGTGATATCAGAAATCGTTTAGGGAATCTGGGTTTAGCCGATAGTGAAGCCACGGCTTATATAAATGAAGTTGAAGCCGGGAAGTTCTTGATTCTTCTTGACGACGAGACCCCAATAGAGACCGAAGATCATATTACCTCCCAAGAGAATAACCCACTTAAAACCGGTATCGTGAATAATCCGGATCCGAATCTTTTCCCGGAAACGACGGCGAATGCCTATCAAGCAAGTGAAGTAGAGGCACAGCCAGGTAAAGGCGAAGAGCTTCATGGAAATTCAACCAACATCTATGATAATCAAGAGATGGGATCGAATCGGGCACAGGAGAAGGAGATGAAGTCGAATTCCACGGAGCAGTATAAGAAGCCAAGACCAGAGGATTATGAGGGAACGATAGCGAGCGATCCCCATGCAGATCCGTTTTCCGCTGACACCAAACATTCACTGGATGTAGGAGACGCACTGAATCGGACCACGGCTCCCGGGGACGGAAAGGTGCCACAAGATAGCGATGAGAACCCTGACTTAACGGACCCATACATCAAAAATCGCATTAATACGGATCACTTATGAGCCGAAAAAATAACAGCCGTGGATGGCTGTTATTTTTTTAATCCAGATTCAAGAGCCGTAATCATTTCCTGCTTTTCCTGTTCGGATGAATTTTCCCAGATGACTTCGAATAATACGCCAAGACCTGGTAGCATTTTTTCCTCACCATTTTGAATCGCATCGACTATCGTATCCTCTAGCTGTTCTTGCGTATTTCCGGATACATTCTGAATAATGGCATTGCGTAAATTTAAATTCATGATTTTTCCTCCTCTAACACATAATGACTCACATCACTAGCATTTCACAAACAGGCATTCAATATGTATACGAATTACGTTATAATAGGATAATTAGCGTGAAATATTAAAGGAGCGTTTACCTTGAAATATATTGAGTCTGTAAAAAACCCTCAGGTGAAGCAGTGGAAAAAATTATTAACCAAAAAAGAACGGGATAAAACCGGTACATATTTAGTAGAAGGTTTTCATCTTGTTGAAGAAGCATTGAAGGCAGAAATCGTCATGGAAGTAATCGTAAATGAAGAAACAGAAATGCCGGCCCATTTTTCGCTTGAAGGCACGGATGTCATCTATGTGAAAACTGATATCATGAAGGCGATTTGCGATACGGAGAGCCCACAAGGAATAGCCGCTGTCTGTGAACAGAAAACCATGAGCATGTCTTCCATCAATCCGGACAAACTACTGTTGATCGATGCGGTGCAAGATCCAGGCAATATCGGCACGATGATCCGGACAGCTGATGCAGCCGGAATCGATGCTGTCATTCTAGGAGAAGGGTGTGCCGATTTGTATAATCCGAAAGTGGTCCGTTCCACGCAGGGAAGCCTGTTTCATATGCCGGTGGTTAAAGGGAATCTTTCCGAGATCATTGATGAACTGAAGCAACAAGGCATGCCGGTTTATGGCACGGCCTTAGAAGGTGGCTCGCCCTTTGAAGAGGTGGAAAGGTCTTCGCGATTTGCACTGCTCGTCGGTAATGAAGGCCAAGGAGTTTCCAAGGAATTATTGGCGAAAACGACGAAAAACCTTTATATTCCGATTTACGGGAAAAGTGAATCACTGAATGTCGGGATCGCGGCCGGTATTTTAATGTACTATTTAAGAAAATCAATTTGAAACGGCCGTTCATTTATAATATAATGAAACAGAATTTTATAATGAAAACAACAATGACAAAGAGTAGTAACTTAAGACATCCATAACCAGGGAAAAAATGCCGTGACTGAAAGCATTTTTATGGCACTGCTTAAGGGAATTCACCTTTCGAGTTGGCATTGGGAAGACAGAGTGTCTGAAAAATGTTCCGGTGAAGAGCCGTTATTTTTTATGAGTGAGTGCTTCATGCTTTTTAGCAGATAGCACTAATAAGGGTGGTACCGCGATACATAAACCTCGTCCCTTTCTGGGAGTGGGGTTTTTTTGTGTTCATTTTTACAAAAGGAAAACTAAAGGAGGAAGACATGATGCAGGAACGTTTACTAGAACTGCAGGAAGAAGCGTTGCAAAAAGTTGCCGCAGCTTCCGAACTAAAAGAACTGAATGAAGTCCGTGTTGCTTATTTAGGGAAAAAAGGGCCGATTACAGAGGTATTACGCGGAATGGGGAAATTATCAGCTGAGGAACGTCCGAAAATCGGAGCGCTAGCTAATGAGGTCCGTGGAGCCATCGCGTCGAAAATCGAGGAAAAACAAGCGGCATTAGAAACAGCTGCCGTTAATAAGAAGCTTGCAACAGAAACGATTGACGTGACATTACCAGGCCGTCCGGTTAAGAAAGGAAATCTTCATCCATTAACACGGGTCGTCGAGGAAATTGAAGACCTATTCATCGGTATGGGATACACAGTGGCTGAAGGTCCTGAAGTCGAAACGGACTATTACAACTTTGAGGCATTGAACTTGCCGAAGAGCCATCCAGCACGTGATATGCAAGATTCATTCTACATAACGGATGAGATTTTGATGCGTACCCACACGTCTCCAGTACAAGCAAGAACGATGGAAAAACATAAAGGCCAAGGTCCGGTTAAAATCATTTGTCCAGGTAAAGTGTATCGTCGTGATAATGATGACGCAACGCACTCGCATCAATTCCAGCAAATTGAAGGCTTGGTCATCGATGAAAACATCAGCATGAGCGACCTGAAAGGAACACTTGATGTATTTGCTAAGAAAGTATTCGGCCAAGACCGGGAAATCCGTCTTCGTCCAAGTTTCTTCCCTTTCACGGAGCCATCAGTAGAGGTGGATATCTCATGTAAAATCTGTGGCGGTAAAGGTTGTAATGTATGTAAACAAACAGGATGGATTGAAGTGCTGGGTGGAGGAATCGTTCATCCGAATGTCCTTGAAATGGCTGGATTCGATTCGAAGAAATACTCCGGATTCGCTTTTGGAATCGGTGTAGAACGGATCGCGATGCTAAAATACGGCGTGGATGATATCCGTCACTTCTATACAAACGATGTTCGTTTCTTAAAACAATTCCATCATCATGAAGCATAAATTTTAATTTGAAAGAGGAGGACCTACCATGTTTGTATCATATAAATGGTTGCAGGAATATGTAGACCTTTCCGGCATCAATGCAACTGAGCTTGCGGATAAAATCACGAAGAGCGGCATTGAGGTTGAAGGGGTAGAAAAGAAAAGTGAAGGGCTTAAAGGGATTGTCATCGGACACGTACTAGAACGCGAACAGCATCCGAATGCCGATAAACTGAATAAATGCCTGGTTGATATTGGAGCGGAGGCCCCTGTACAAATCGTCTGTGGAGCCCCGAACGTGGATAAAGGCCAAAAAGTAGCCGTAGCGACTGTTGGCGCTGTACTTCCAGGTAACTTTAAAATCAAGAAAGCCAAGCTTCGTGGAGAAGAATCTCACGGAATGATTTGCTCGCTTCAAGAATTAGGTTTCGAATCCAAGATTGTATCTAAAGATTATGCAACAGGCATTTTTGTATTCCCTAATGATGTGGAAGTTGGCAAAGATGCACTAGAAGAACTTGGTTTAAGCGATGAAGTGCTGGAACTTGGTTTAACGCCAAACCGATCAGATGCTTTAAGCATGCTGGGTGTTGCTTATGAAGTCGGGGCCATTCTTGGTCGTGATGTGAAATGGCCAGTCATCGAAAAAGAAGAAGCAACGGAAAAAGCCACTGATTATATTAACATCAAAGTGGAAGCAAAAGAAGATAATCCATTATACATCGCTAAAATCATCAAGGACGTAAAAGTAGGTCCATCTCCACTCTGGATGCAGACCCGCCTTATGTCAGCAGGCATTCGTCCGCATAACAACGTGGTCGATATTACGAATTACATTTTACTTGAATATGGTCAGCCACTACATGCCTTTGATTATGATCGTTTGGGTTCAAAGGAAATTGTCATCCGTAAAGCGAACGAAGCAGAAAAGATCGTTACTTTGGATGAAACGGAACGTACATTATCGCCAGATCATCTGGTCATCACGAACGGCACCGAGCCAGTTGCGATTGCAGGAGTAATGGGCGGGGTAAACTCAGAAGTGAAGAATGATACAACGACCGTCATTATCGAAAGTGCTTATTTTGCCGGGACGGTTGTACGTAAAGCTTCGAAAGATCATGGGTTACGTAGTGAAGCAAGTGCCCGTTTTGAAAAGGGTGTCGATCCAGCTCGCGTGCGTGAAGCTGGAGAACGTGCAGCTCAATTGATTGCACAATATGCAGGCGGAACGATTCTACAAGGAACGGCAGAGGTTGATGAACTGACAATGGAGCCGGCTGTCATTAGCATTACCCTTGAAAAAATCAATACGCTTCTTGGCACGGATATGTCTGTTTCTGAAGTGGAATCCATTTTCAAACGTCTTCAATTTGGAGTGGCTCTGGACAATGAAACGTTCACGATCACCGTTCCTACACGCCGTGGAGATATTACGATTGAAGCGGATTTAGTGGAAGAAGCTGCCCGTCTTTACGGATATGACAACATTCCAGCAACATTGCCGGTTGGTGCCGCGACTCCTGGCCAATTGACGGATTATCAAATGAAACGTCGTAAAGTCCGCCGTACCCTTGAAGGAGCAGGACTGTATCAAGCGGTTACGTATTCGTTGACAAGCGAGGACAAAGCGGCTCAATTTGCATTGAACGCCCGTGATTCCATCCGTTTGGCCATGCCGA
The DNA here is from genome assembly GCF_059384845.1 of Peribacillus suis. NCBI lineage: Bacteria > Bacillati > Bacillota > Bacilli > Caryophanales > Bacillaceae > Peribacillus > Peribacillus suis. The sequence continues at coordinate 2,967,059 of NZ_CM182019.1, read as the reverse complement.
TGAGTGAAGAACGGAGCCAGTTGCGTTTAAGCATCGTTCCACAATTATTAGAAGTCGTGAAATATAATAATGCTCGCCAGCTTGACTCACTTGCTCTATATGAAATTGGTTCTGTCTTCTTCAAAAAAGACAATCAAGAGCTTCCTGAAGAGAAAGAGCATGTAGCTGGAGTTATTACAGGGTTATGGGAATCTCAACCTTGGCAAGGGGAAAAGAAATCGGTTGATTTCTATGTAGCAAAAGGCGTGATCGAAGCAATTTTCGATACGCTGGGGTTAACTGATCAAATCAGCTATCGCCAAGCGGAAATCAAAGATATGCATCCAGGACGGACAGCGGAAGTACTATTACATGGTGAAGTAATCGGCTTCATCGGCCAAGTGCATCCAACCGTTCAAAAGGATTTGGATATTAAGGAAACATACATCTTCGAACTTTCATTCAAAGCTATGGCTGAAGCGGAAGTGGCGCCGATTGCGTATCAAACGATCCCACGCTATCCATCGACCACACGCGATATCGCGTTAGTAGTCGAGCAAGCAGCGAAAGCCGGCGACATCCAAAATATTATTTTGGAAGCGGGTGGCAAGTTATTGAAAGAAGTCAGTATCTTTGACTTATACGAAGGTGAAAAAATGGAAGAAGGCAAGAAATCTATCGCTTTCTCATTGAAATACTTCGATCCGGAACGTACATTGACGGACGAGGATATCACCAAAGCGCATGAAAAAGTGCTTGCAGCGGTTAAAGAAAAAGCCGGAGCAGAATTACGAGGATAAGATCGCATCAAAAAAGGCAGCCTCCTGACATTTCAGGAGGCTGTTTTTCTGGGTGTAACGCCTTCGATTGACAGCATGCAAATTTAAAAGAAGACTCTCACTCACTTCTCTAGAATTAGAAAGGTGGGTGAGAGTCTTCTATTAGGATATGTATCAGTTACTTGGCAATCATGATGGAACTTGCTTTGATGATTGCTGTCGCCTGATCATCCACTTTTAGATCCATTGATTCTGCAGAAGCCGTTGTAATGCTGGATACGATGTCTACACCATTGATACTCATGGTTATTTCAGTTGAAATAGGTCCTGTTTTAACTTCAGTGATTCTTCCACTTAATTGGTTTCTTGCTGATAATTGCATGAAGACCGCCTCCTAATAATATGTACTTTCTTATAGTCGACAAGATCTTCTGAATACATTCATCTTACTATCATAAGAAGCAAGCCCAAAGGCATTTACGTTTCCAATTCCCGTTCTCATTTCCCGTATTTCTTGTGATATATTTTTTTTGCTTTTTCCGTATTGGCAAAATGTGTTTTCGTAAAGTCATTCAAGGCGTCGATCCCTTTTTCATGGATTAAGCGTGCCGCTGCCTCGTCGACGGCAAAGCCTGCTCCTTTGGGGATTCTAAAACCGGCCTTTTCGCTCAATAGGTCAAAGCGTTTCACAAATGCGTAACGAGCCAGAATCGAAGCGGCCGCAACGGAAAGATGAATGCCTTCCGCTTTCGTGCATAAATAGGTAGCGTTAGCCTGAAAGGGCTCCTGGCCTTTCAAATAATTGAAAAATACATTTGGCTGGGCGAATTGGTCTATCAGGACCGCCTCCGCTTGCTCTGGCTGTATTTTTTGAATAAGGTGCTTGATGGCTTGATTATGGAGGAGTGCTTTAATCTTTCCTTGAGACATCCCTTTTGCCTGAAGCATATTGTATTTCGGATTATCACACGTCAACAGGCTAAATGGGACAACATCCTTGATTTGTTTAGCAATTTCGATGATTTGTGGATCTTTCAGGTTTTTTGAATCTTGAACACCGAGTTCTTTCAATAAAAGTAGCTGTTCTTTTTTTGCATAGGCAGCAACGACGGTAATGGGGCCAAAATAATCGCCGGTCCCGACTTCATCAGAACCAATAACCGACATCGTGGCAATGTTGGCCGGTGGCAAATAACGATGAACTTTGACTGTGGTAGTGGAAGAAGAGTCCGGCTTCTTCTTCGGTGCTACTGCATCCTTTTGCCATTTTGCAGCTTCCAATTCTGCATTTTTTCCCTGAAACAGGACCTTTCCGGATTTATAACCGGTTACGGTACAGAGCGGGGGCTTGGCTGAAAATATACTCCCAGGTGGAAGCTTTGCAACTGAGCTATTCATATAATGGGCTTTCATTGCTTGGATTTGGACAGGACTTGTAAGTAATACAACATGGGACATAATTAATGGACTCCTCGCTCAATTTGATTTATTAAGGGATCATTCATACTAAAGGAATTTATAACTGACAAATTATTGCAATTTTTATGCGAGAAATGACGATGTACTCTCTTTCATGACGAAAAAGTTCATGATATGATAGAAATAGGATTGTTTAGATTGGAGGCATCATTTTGTCAGACGATAAACGAAATAAAACGACAGTTGACATATACGGACAACCATATACAATCGTCGGTACGGAAAGCGCGAGTCATATGCGCCTAGTTGCTTCGATGGTCGACGAGAAAATGAGAGAAATCAGTATGAAAAACCCACATTTGGATACGAGTAAGCTTGCGGTACTGACCGCAGTGAACACGATCCACGAATATATTAAATTAAAAGATGAACTGGACCAGCTTCAACTGGAATTAAAGAGAGAGAAGGACTGAGTACATGCTTGATTTAGCAATTCTGGCCATTCTTTTAATCGGTGTATTAATCGGTTTGAAGCGTGGCTTTATTTTACAACTGGTTCATATGACAGGTTTTATCGTAGCTTTCATTATTGCCTATGTCTTCTATGGGGATCTTGCCCCCAACTTGAAAATGTGGATTCCATTCCCTTCCATAGGTGATTCTTCGACGCTTAATATGTTTTTCGAATCGGTTGGGCTTGAGACGGCTTATTACAATGCCATCGCCTTTGCCATCGTGTTCTTTGCCACTAAGATTCTTTGGCAAATGCTTGGATCAATGCTCAATTTCATCACCTACCTGCCGATCCTAAAACAGTTGAATCGTTGGGGAGGCGCGATATTGGGATTTGCCGAAGTCTATCTTATCATGTTTATTATATTATACATAGGTGCCTTGCTGCCAATGGATTCCATCCAGGAACCGCTTACCGGCTCCTTCCTGGCAGAATCAATCGTGAAACATACTCCGTTCCTATCCGAACAGGTGGAAGACCTTTGGTTTAATAAGTAAATTCATAAGCGCATTAAATTGGGGTCCATTACCTTTCAAAGTTGTAAACCGTCATCTTTGGAAGGGCGGGCCCTTTTCTGTGGATCAGCCTGGAATTACCTAATCGTTGATTCGTATAAGTAATAATCGAACGGCTTGTACTTTGGCGTTAAGAAAGGTATCTTTAAGAAAGTATCCAAGGGAGTTTCCCTACTAATTTTGGTGGTGAAAAAATGACAATCAATAAAAAAGATATTATAAAATTATTAGAAAAGATAGCCATATACATGGAACTTAAAGGAGAAAATCCGTTTAAAGTATCGGCTTTCCGCAAGGCGGCTGGTGCATTGGAAACCGATGACCGGAGTCTAACGGCCATCGATGACTTTACGGCGTTGAATGGCATCGGGAAAGGGACGGCATCCGTTATTGAAGAATTTATCAATGAAGGGAAGTCGACCGTTCTTGAAGAGCTTCAGGAGCAGGTGCCGAAGGGCTTGATACCGCTTTTACAACTTCAGGGATTAGGCGGTAAAAAAATCGCCAAGCTACACAAAGAATTACATATTAATGATGTGAATGACCTTAAACTGGCATGTGTGGAGGGGCGTGTCGCGGCTCTGACCGGTTTCGGTAAAAAAACAGAAGAAAAGATCTTATCAGCCATTGCCGAGGCTGGATCAAGGCCTGACCGTCTTCCACTTGCTTTCATGAGACCGATTGCTGACGATATCGAGATGGCGATTGGCAATATGGAGCATATCACGCGCTCATCAAGAGCCGGCAGTATGCGAAGAATGAGGGAAACGGTTAAAGATCTTGATTTCATCATATCCACGGACCACCCCGAAGAGGTGAAGGAACAGCTTCTTTCATTGCCTGGCATTAAGCAAGTCATTGCCGCAGGTGATACAAAGGTTTCGGTCGTCCTTGATTATGAATATGATATTTCTGTCGATTTCCGGATCGTGCAGGATAAAGAGTTCACCACGACTCTTCACCATTTCACCGGTTCGAAGGATCATAATGTACGTATGCGCCAGTTGGCTAAAGAACGGGGAGAAAAGATAAGTGAATATGGCGTGGAGGTAGCTGAAACGGGAGAAATTCTGACCTTCGAAACAGAAGAGCAATTTTACAATCATTTCGGCATCCCGCTCATTCCACCCGAATTACGTGAAGATGGGACGGAAGTGGAACAGTACAATGAAAGTGAACCGCTTATAACGGTAGAAGATATTCAGGGTGACCTGCATATGCATACCACTTGGAGCGATGGTGCTTATTCGATTGAAGAAATGGTTGAAGCATGTCGGGCCAAAGGCTATAAATATATGGCTATCACTGACCATTCACAATACTTGAAAGTGGCGAATGGCTTGACTGCAGAGCGGTTGCGCGAACAAAAACAGATCATTCATGACATTAATGAAAAGTATGATGATTTTACGGTCCTATCAGGAATCGAAATGGATATCCTTCCAGATGGAACCCTTGATTACGATGATGAATTGCTGGCAGAGATGGACTTGGTCATCGCCTCCATCCACTCGAGCTTTTCTCAGCCACGGGAAACGATCATGGAACGATTAAAAACGGCATTGAATAACCCGCATGTCGATATTATTGCCCATCCGACAGGAAGAATCATCGGCAGACGAACAGGATATGATGTCGATATGGATATGCTAATTGAACTGGCACGCGAGACGAATACGGCACTTGAGTTGAATGCTAACCCGAACCGTTTGGACTTGGCTCCGCCTCATCTACGTAAAGCGCAAGAAGCGGGCGTGACGGTTGTGATCAATACTGATGCCCATAGTATTGATATGCTTGAACATATGCCGGTTGGCGTATCTTCTGCTAAAAAAGGATGGATTAAAAAAACAACGGTTCTTAACGCGATGGATACGGATGGTTTATTGACGTTTTTAAAGAGAAATGACTAATTATTTACTCACTGAGGAGGAGTCTTAACTCCATGCATAATAAAGCTTTAAAGACATTGGAATTTGATAAAATTAGAGAACAATTGGTTTCCCATGCTTCGTCTGCAATCGGGAAGGAGAAGGCACAGCAATTAATGCCTTCCACCGACTTCGAGGAAGTATCGAGATGGCAGGATGAAACGGATGAGGCGGCTAAAATTGTCCGGTTAAAAGGTAATCTACCATTGGGAGGGATATTCGATATCCGCCTGCAGGCTAAAAGGGCGCAAATCGGTGGCATGTTATCCCCGATGGAATTGATGGAAACGGCTAGCACCATTCGTGCTGGTCGGATCCTGACTCGATTTTTCGAAGAAATCGTGGAACAGGAGATTGAAGTTCCGCTATTGGCTGAGTTTATCGATTCGCTTCATCCCCTGATTGATTTGCAACAGGAAATTACCTATGCTATTAGCGAACATGGGGAAGTGATGGATTCGGCAAGTGATAAGCTGCGCACGCTTCGTAACCAGATTCGCACGAATGAAAGCAGGGTTCGTGAAAAACTCGAAAGCATGATTCGTTCTTCGAATGCAACGAAAATGTTGTCAGATGCCATCATTACGATTCGAAATGACCGCTTTGTCATTCCTGTAAAACAGGAATACCGTAGTGTGTATGGTGGAATCATCCATGACCAATCTTCATCAGGACAAACGCTGTTCATTGAACCACAGGTGATTGTCCAATTAAATAATGTCCTTCAGGAAACACGTGTAAAGGAAACACAGGAAATCGAACGCATTTTGGTCGAGATTTCCGAAAAAGTAGGCGAGTTCACTCCAGAACTATTCCATAACGTCAAGGTGCTTGCCCATGTGGATTTCCTTGTTGCAAAGGCAAAATACGCCAAAGCGATAAAAGGGTCGAAACCACGTTTGAACAATGAAGGCCGCGTGAAACTATTCAAGGCGAAACACCCGCTTATTCCAGCGGATGTAGTCGTTGCCAATGATATCTTCCTTGGAGAAGATTTTACGACGATTGTCATCACCGGACCGAATACAGGAGGTAAGACAGTAACACTCAAAACAATAGGCATTTGTACGTTAATGGCCCAGGCAGGTCTGCAAATCCCTGCTCTTGATGGTTCTGAAACGGCCGTATTCTCCTCCATCTATGCAGATATCGGGGATGAACAGTCAATCGAACAAAGCTTGAGTACGTTCTCTTCCCATATGGTCAATATTGTCGATATATTAAAGAATGTCGACCATGAAAGCCTTGTATTGTTCGACGAACTTGGAGCGGGAACCGATCCTCAAGAAGGTGCCGCACTGGCGATCTCCATATTGGATGAAGTCTACAAGCGTGGTGCGCGCGTGATTGCCACCACTCACTATCCTGAGTTGAAAGCCTATGGGTATGACCGTGAAGGCGTCATTAATGCAAGCGTCGAATTCAACGTCGAGACTTTGAGCCCAACCTATAAGCTCCTTATCGGTGTTCCTGGTCGGAGTAATGCATTTGAAATTTCCAAGCGTCTTGGTTTGGAAGAGAGCGTCATTAGCAATGCCCGCAGCCATATTGGCGAGGATACGAATAAAGTCGAGAATATGATAGCTTCTCTTGAAGATAGCCGTAAGAAGGCAGAAGAAGAGGAACTAGAAGCAGCCGAGCTTCTAAAACAGGCCGACATTCTGCACAAGGATCTTCAAAAGCAAATGGAACAGTATAATGAAGAACGAGATGCGATGGGTGAAAAAGCGGCCAAAGAAGCAGAGGCAATCGTTGAACAAGCGAAAAAAGAAGCGGAAGCGATCATTGCTGACTTGCGCCAACTCCGTTTTGAAAAGCATGCCGATGTAAAAGAGCACGAACTGATCGATGCGAAAAAACGGCTGGAAGAAGCAGCGCCAAAAGTGAAGAAGTCAACCAAAAAAGCAGCTAAGCCTTTGGATAAAACTCTGAAACCTGGAGATGAAGTGAAGGTTGTAAGCTTTGGACAAAAAGGTAGTCTGATTGAAAAAGTCTCAAATAATGAATGGCAGGTACAAATCGGCATCATGAAAATGAAGGTGAAAGAGTCCGACCTTGAATTCATTAAAACGACAAAGGCGAAAGAAACGAAGCCGTTAACCACGATCAAAGGTAGAGATTATCATGTTAGCCTGGAGCTAGACCTTCGTGGGGAACGATATGAAAGTGCATTGTCGAGAGTCGAAAAGTATGTCGATGATGCATTGCTGGCAGGATATTCGCGTGTGTCCATCATTCATGGTAAGGGGACGGGTGCGCTCCGGTCCGGGGTTCAAGAATATTTGAAGAATCACAGATCAGTCAAGAAAATCCGTTTCGGGGAAGCTGGAGAAGGCGGAACTGGTGTGACGGTCGTAGAATTTAAATAAAGGAAAGTGGCCATTCAGGCACGCTGCTTAGCAGGAATGGCCGAATACCGTTAGGGAGTTGTCTCATGGAGAACATATGGGAAAATGAGTATGTGTATATAGCAGCCAGATATAGTGTCGTTATATTATGCATAATTGTTTTTTTAGCCGTTTTTGAACTTGTCACCAAGTACAAAAACTGGGAGGAAATCAAACAGGGGAATTTATCTGTCGCGATGGCCACCGGGGGCAAGATTTTTGGAATCGCCTATGTGTTCCAACAGTCCATTCTCCATCAGAACTCGCTACTTACAATGATAGGCTGGGGTGTATACGGTTTTATCCTGCTACTCATCGGTTATTTTATTTTTGAATTTATGACCCCGGGATTTAAAATAGATGAAGAGATACAAAAAGATAATCGGGCAGTGGGATTTCTTGCGATGATCATTTCAATCGCCCTATCCTTTGTCATCGGCGCTGGAATATCTTAATGTCCTGCATGAGAGGGAGAAAACTGTGGAGAAGCTTGCAAAAGTTTTAATTATTTGTTGCGGAATTTTTTTTCTGCTCGGAATCATCTATATGGTATTCTTGACCTGAAAAGAAGCGGCCGTTGCGTCGCTTCTTTATTTGGGTTCTTTTTTTTATATAATTATTTACGAAGCCTAGTACATGGAGGAAGAAATAATGGTTCAGCCTAAACTGATAAGGAAAATTGAAGAGCTATCAATGAACGCTTTGCCGGCATTGCAAACGCAGTTGTGTGATGGGTGGGTTTTACGCTTTGCCGATGGGTATACCAAAAGGGCAAATTCGGTAAATCCCCTTTATCCTTCTTATGAAGATGTGAATAGAAAAATAGAATCTAGTGAAAAAGCTTTCTTGGAACGGAACATCCAAATGTCTTATAAAATCACTCCACTGGCTAGTCCGGACGATTTAGACGATACCCTTGAAGCCTTGAATTATAGTATCGAAAGTAGGACCAGTGTGCAAGCTTTGTCATTAGCACATATGGAATTACCGAGTGGAACCAATGTGCTCATATATAACGAGATGCCAGAAGCGCGGTTTGCAGATTTTTGTAGATTAAATAACATACACAAAAGAAATCAGCCCATTTTCAGGAAGGTGCTGGAACAAATCATTCCAACTACCTGTTTTATCTTTTTGACGGATGAAAAGGAGAAAACGCTAGCATGTGGACTCGGTGTTCTGGAGGATGAATACATAGGTCTATTTAATATCGCCACCGAGGAGGCCTACCGAAACCGGGGCTATGGAACGAAACTCGTTACAAATCTCCTGTATTGGGGAAAGGAGAATGGAGCGAATAACGCCTATCTCCAAGTGGTGTTAACGAATGAACCTGCACGGAATCTTTATGCAACATTAGGTTTCGAAGAACTCTATCGATATTGGTTTAGGGTTAGAAATTAAATGAGTGTAGGAGTAGAGATACTCCTTTTTTGTTTACTCAGATATAAAAATGAATGTCAACGTTCCTAAGATACGTTTGCTCTCTCCCCAGAGTATAAGTCTTAGTTGGTAATTGATAAATAGCCAAAAGCATAAAAAATGCTAATGAATGTAAAATGCGTCTAGATACATTTATTATTCTGAAAATTATAATAAATTAAACGAAATAAAATTTAGGGGGATGGTGTCAAAAATAAGTTGTTGAATAGTAGATTACTTAAAGTTGCATATTGGAGGCTTTATGATTATCCAAAAAGATTGGCCTTTAGAAGTCTTTCGTTTATGAAAGCATAATATAAATAATCATAGAAAGAGGGTATCGCTTATGCAACGCTCAAAACGATTTGAGATTTTAGAAGAAAGACCGGTCAATAAAGATGGATTCGTAAAAGAATGGCCTGAAATGGGGTTTGTTGCCATGTCAAGCCCTAATGATCCTAAGCCGTCTATTAAGATAAAAAATGGCCAAATAATAGAGTTGGATGGAAAAAAACGAGAAGATTTTGATATGTTAGATCAATTTATTGCAGATTACACAATTGATTCAAGCTTAACTGAACAAGTCATGGCTCTTGATTCTTTGGAGATTGCTAAGAAACTTGTAGATATAAACGTTTCAAGGTCAGAGATTGTCAAATTGTCAAAAGGGCTCACTCCCGCAAAAGTACTAGAAGTACTCAATCATATGAATGTGGTTGAAATGATGATGGCTTTACAAAAAATGAGAGCAAGGAAAACACCGTCTAACCAATGCCATGTGACCAATGTACGCGATAATCCTGTATTAATGGCAGCGGATGCTGCAGAAGCGGGTCTCTACGGATTTGATGAACAAGAGACAACCGTTGGTGTTGCCCGTTACGCACCCTTTAATGCATTAGCCTTACTAGTGGGTTCCCAAACGGCAAGGAATGGAATTTTAACGCAAGATTCCTTAGAAGAAGCAACTGAACTTCGCTTAGCGATGCTGGGAATGACTTCCTATGCGGAAACTGTTTCAATTTATGGTACGGAATCTGTTTTTATGGATGGAGATGACACGCCATGGTCGAAATCATTTTTAGCTTCAGCCTATGCTTCACGTGGGGCTAAAATGCGTTTTACATCAGGTACTGGCTCTGAGGTGCAAATGGCGGGAGCAGAAGGGAAATCCATGCTTTATTTAGAGATTCGATGTGTGATGATGGCAAAAGGGGCAGGCGTTCAAGGGTTGCAAAATGGATCAATCAGCTGTATTGGCATACCAGCCTCCGTACCAAGCGGAATCCGGGCCGTCTTAGCAGAAAACTTAGCTACTACATTATTTGATATGGAAGTAGCTTCGGGAAATGACCAAACCTTTTCTCATTCGGAAATTCGACGTAGTGCTAAAATGCTATGTCAAATGCTTCCTGGTACGGATTTCATTTTTGCTGGATTCTCGGCTGTACCAAATAACGAAGATATGTTTGCAGGATCTAATATGGATTCAAGCGATTTGGACGATTACTTAATTATCCAACGAGATATGATGGTGGACGGTGGATTAAAACCAGTGGATGAAGAAAGCCTTATCAAAGTACGTTATGAAGCTGCTAAAGCATTACAGGTTATTTTTGAAGAACTGGGCTTCCCAGTGATTACAGATGAAGAGGTAGAGGCAGCCACATATGCTAACAGCAGTGAAGATATGCCACAACGAAATGTAGTCGAAGATTTAAAGGCTGCGGAACGGATTTTAAGAGATGGGATTTCTGGTTTCGATGTGGCTCTCATCCTGGCCAAGCGTGGTTATCGACAAACAGCTGAACGAATTTTCAATATGTTGAAACATAGGGTAGCTGGTGATTATTTGCATACATCTGCCATTATTAATAAAGACAATGTGGTTATAAGTGCGGTGAATGATGAAAACGATTACATGGGACCCGGGACTGGTTATCGACTTAGTCCGGAAAGATGGGATGAAATAAAAGATATTCGTCAAGCCATTAGTCCGCAAGATTTTGATTAAGGAGGAATGGAATATGACCACAGCTTTATCAATTGAGATGAAATTAACGGAAATTGGGTCTGCCCAAAAAGGAACAAATCCAAAAGAAGTAATAGTTGCTATCGCTCCGGCCTTTGGGAAAGAAATGAATAAGACCATCGTGAAAGTCGCTCATGCTTCTGTCTTACGTGAAATCCTTTCCGGGATTGAAGAACAAGGGGCTGTACCTCGTGTAATTCGAAGCTTGCGTACTGCTGATTTGGCTTTCATGGCCCATGGAGGAGCCCAATTAAGTGGTTCAGGTATCAGCATCGGCTTACAATCCAGAGGAACTGCAGTGATTCATCAGCGTGATTTAGACCCCCTAACTAATCTTGAATTATTTCCTCAATCCCCACTAATAACTTTAGAGATGTATCGGGCGATTGGACGAAATGCAGCAATGTATGCGATAGGGGAAAGCCCAAATCCTGTACCGGTATTAAATGATGAAATGACACGACCTAAATATCAAGCAGCAGCAGCTCTGCTCTATTTAAAGGAATGCCAATCCCTTATACCGGATAAGAAACCAGTTGAAGTTAAAGTTGAATTCTTAATAAAAGACTAGGAGGGTGAATATGGAGAGAGTAATAAAGAAAGATGGGGCAAATCTAACAAAAAATGACTATCCGCTAGGTATTAAAAGGCCAGATTTATTATACACACGTACAGAAAAGTCTTACAATGATTTGAATCTAGATGCCGCTTTAAAGGGAGACATAGCAGAAGCAGACTTACGTATCAGCCCAAACACGCTTGAAATGCACGCTGATATTAGTGAAACGCTAGGAAGACCACAACTCGCCAAAAACTTCCGTCGAGCAGCTGAAATGATTAATATATCGGATGCACGTATCTTACAAATTTATAATGCCATGCGTCCTAATCGTTCGACTAGAGAACAGCTTTTAGAAATTGCCGATGAATTAGAAGAAGAGTATGGAGCATTAGAGAATGCAAATTTGATTCGTGAAGCTGCAGACGTATATGAAAGAAGAGGAAGGCTGAAGAAGGATGAGGATTAAAGGGGTATGAAAAGGATTTTAGCTGGTGTAGATATCGGTAATTCATCAACGGAAGTAGCAATTGCAAGGTTGGATGGAAACGATATAAAATTTCTTTCACAGTGTTTGGTGAGAACTACGGGTATAAAAGGAACGTCTGAGAATGTTGAAGGTATTCGACGCGCTTTGCAGGAAGCGGTCAAGAAAGCAGATATTGAGTTTGAAGATATTGATCTTATCCGATTGAATGATGCGGTACCGGTTATAGGCGATTTGGCCATGGATCTGATTAGTGAAACCATTATCACAGAATCCTCTATGGTTGGACATAACCCCGATACACCGGGTGGAGCAGGTCTAGGCGTTGGAATAACAGTGTTAATCGATCAAATAAGGAAAGTGGAACAAAAAGAACAAGATTATATTGCGGTAATCCCGAAATATTTCGATTATGCATGGGTTGCTCACTGTTTGAACCAAGCTGAAAGTGAAGGGATTTCTATTACTGGTGCGGTGGTACAAAAAGACGATGGGGTTTTAATACACAACCGTCTAAAGAAAAAGATACCGATTGTGGATGAAGTCGCATTAATTGAAAAAATTCCACTTTGGAAATTAGCGGCAGTTGAGGTTGCTTTACCGGGCCATGTAATCCGAACTTTAAGCAATCCATATGGTCTTTCTACTATTTTTCAGTTGGATCCTGACGAAACGATACAAATTGCGTTAATTGCCAAAGCGTTAGTTGGCAACCGCTCAGCTGTGGTTATTCGAACACCAAAAGGAGAAGTCGTCGAACGCAAAATAGAGGCAGGTAAAATCTTTTTAAAAGGAGCGAATACCCAAAAGCTAGAAGTATCCATTAATGATGGTGCTGAGGAGATAATGAATACCTATGGAAAGGTAGAAACATTGATAGACGTATATGGGGAAACAGGCACCAATGTTGGTGGAATGTTTAATGGTCTACGGCAAGATTTAGCCCAACTGACTGGACAATCACCAGACGATATTACAATCTCTGACTTTCTCGCTGTGGATGCTGTAATCCCCAATTCAATTACCGGAGCTATGGCGGGTGAGCTTTCTATGGAAAGCGGTGTCGCTTTAGCCTCAATGGTGAAAACGGATAAGGTTCCTGTGCAAAAAGTTGCTTCTTTATTGAAAAAAGAACTTGGTATCGAGGTGGAAATTGGTGGGGTTGAAGCAGAGATGGCAATTTGTGGCGCCTTAACGACACCCGGAACGAGAAAACCAATTGTGATTCTGGATATGGGAGGCGGGTCTACTGATGCTGCGCTGATGTATGAAAGTGGCAAAATTAACTCGTGTCACTTAGCAGGGGCAGGAGCCATGGTCACGATGCTCATCAATTCTGAATTGGCTTTAGACGACAAGGAATTGGCTGAAAAAATAAAAAGAAATCCTTTAGGAAAAGTACTCAGCTTATTCCATATGCAACTAGAAGACGGAACGATGTTATTTTCAGAGAAACCTTATCCTCCCCATACCTTCGGAAAAGTGGTGGTCCGAGAAGAAGATGAACTTACCCCTTTAGCAACCAAGGCAACTATGGACAAAATTAGAGAAATCCGCAGAAGTGCAAAACGAAGAGTATTTGTGACTAATGCACTCCGAGCCCTGAAGCGAGTCGTTCCAACAGGCAATTTAAAACACCTATCTTTTGTTGTTATGGTAGGTGGCTCGGCTTTGGACTTTGAAATTCCACAAATGTTAACAGAGGAATTAGGAAAGTACGGAATTGTAGCAGGCTTTGCCAATATTCGCGGCACAGAAGGTCCTAGAAATGCAGTTGCAACTGGATTGGTACTAGCTTCTGTCAGGCACGAGGTATTGAAATGAATAATCACGAAGTATATATTGCTATTTTATATCACAGTGTTCTTGATTCTAATCTAATTAAAGAAGTCTGTGCGGGACTAGAAGAAGAAGGAGTTTCGTTCTTATTGGAAGAATGCGATAAAACGAATAGCTTTACTGAACTAGGGAATATCGCAGCAGATATGTCTCCTTTAAATGTAGGTATTGGCATCGACCAGTTTGGGAATTTATGTGTTCATCACGAGAAATTAAATTCGGAAGAACCTTATATACGAGACATCGTTCAAAATGGTCGGAAATCAGGAAAAAATGCAGCTCGATTAGTTAAAGGGTTACCATTATTTTTTTAAGAGGAAAGGATGGGGGAAATGACTCAGCTCAATTTAAAGGTAGCTAAGGAGCTCATTGAAAGTGCTGAAAAGAAAGCAAATGAAATCAATGTTCCAATGGTTATAAGCGTTGTGGATGAAGGTGGGAATTTTATTGCATCTCACCGAATGGACGATGCTTTATTGGTAAGTGTTGAACTTGCACAAAATAAAGCATGGACCTCCGTGGCCATGAAAATGACCACGGAGAGTTTAACGCAAGTAGCTGCAAATGGAAAAGAACTTTATGGAATTAATACAACTAATAACGGACGGGTTGTTGTATTCGGCGGTGGTATTCCATTGTACAATAATAGCAGAATCATTGGAGCAGTTGGTGTAAGTGGTGGTTCGGTTGAAGAAGATATATTGGTAGCCCAGAGTGCAGTTAATGCACTGAAGGATATAAAATTAATCGGGATTCTCTCTGAATAAAGCAATTTAACAATCAGTGAAGATTTTTATCTTCACTGATTTTATTAATTGAATAGAACTAAATGGTCCTTTTGTACTCGAACACCTTATTATCCTTTGAATATAGACTTTATTAAAAAAACTCCTAGTAATATTACGGAGTTCCTGGTTTCAGGGGTATAAATTATATGAAAGCCGGTAGAGCATCATTGGTTTTAAAAGGTTTATTGAGACTAAAATCAAGTATATTTTTCAATCTATAACAAACTATTTGTAGATTCTGGAACTTTATACTTTTTAATGGACACTAATTAGTTATAATAAAGGATATAAAATTTATTATTTTTAGAATAGAAAGAAAATTAATGTGGAGGTATAAGGTGACTATGTTGACTTTACGTAATATTGTGGATGTAGAGATGCTTCAGGATATCCAGAAACGCTTTTCAGACGCTACCGGTTTTGGAGTAATAATTGCGGATCAGCAAGGAATACCTGTCACCATACCAACTAATTTTACAAGTTTTTGTAACCACATACGTTCCAACGAAGAAGGATTTAAATGCTGTCTATTATCTGATCAGAAAGTGGGGCTAATTGCAGCTGAACAAGCAAAGCCCATTATGCATTATTGTCATTCGGGTCTAGTTGATGTAGCTGCACCTATTATTCTTAATGGCGAATATCTCGGTTCTGTTCTATGTGGTCAACTGTTGCTAGAAAATAGAGATGAGAAGCGTATTGAACAGAGTAGAGAAAAATTGAGAAGTCTACCAATTAATCAGGGGCTCCTAGAGCTTTATTTAGGTGAGATCGAATTTACCAGTCGAAAGCGGATTAAGGCAGTAATGGAAATGCTCGAACTTGTAGCGAATTATATTATAAAAACGGCAGTTAATTTTCTTGCACAGGAAGAGTTAAATACTATGAATCAAAAGTTGGTAGAGGAAATGAATGCCCGTGCATCACTAGAAAAACTATTAGAGGAAGCACAGTTAAAAATCCTTCAATCACAGATAAATCCTCATTTTTTATTTAACACTTTAAATACCATTTCCCGACTTGCTTATTTAGAAAATGCAGAACAAACACAAAAAGTCACATATTCATTGGCTAAAATCATGAGGTACAGTCTACGTAATATAGATCAGCCTGTAACGTTGAAGGAAGAATTAGATTATGTGAAAAATTACATAAATATTCAACAATCTCGTTTTCGTAGCTTAATTCAATATGAAGAAATAGTGGACGTAGAAGCTGAGTTAGTAAAGTTACCTATATTTTCAATTCAACCTATTATTGAAAACGCTATCATTCATGGATTTGAACCAGATAATAGTACAGTTACGGTAAAAACCCACGTGTTTTTAGATAAAGGGAATATAGTAATTGAAGTCTCTGATACGGGAGTTGGAATGACGAAAGAAAAGTTATCATCGATATTTTTACCATCCAGTAAAAAAAAGAATGGTCATACAACAGGAATTGGGATAGATAATGTAAAGAAACGACTTCAATTTCATTTTGGGGAAGAGTACGGTATAACAACCATCGAAAGTAAACCTGGATTTGGCACAATGGTTCGAATAATCATTCCAGTATCAGGAGGTGTTCTATCGTGAAGGTAATGATTGTAGATGATGAACCATTGGAACGGGAAGTCCTTATAATGATAATTAAAAAAGAGTATCTGGGCATAAGCCAATTATTCGAGGCCACAAATGGAGCGGAAGCCTTGGAACTTGCAAAGCAAAATCAAATGGATGTTATTCTTATGGATGTTAAAATGCCCATTATGGATGGCTTGGTTGCAGCGGAGATGATAAAAGATGAGGTGCCAGATTGCCAAATCATCTTTCTGACGGCGTATGATGATTGTAACTTCACTCGAAAAGTTATTGATACAGGTACAAGTGATTATTTATTAAAGCCTGCTCATCCGAATGATATCAAGAAAGCCTTAATAAAATATATACCTGTGGCAAAACGGCCGGTTTCAAACTCTTTAGGGGCAGTCTGTGATCATGACGACATTTTAACTATTCTCGAATATATCGAGAATAATTTTCACTTAGAAATTAATTTAGATGCTTTATCTAAGTTGGTCTTTCTTAGTGGACAATATCTTAGCAGACTTTTTAAACAAGAGACGGGTTACACAATCACACAATATATCACAGTCCGTCGCATTGAAAAAGCAAAACAATACTTGTTTTACAGTAGGGAAAATGTAATGGAAGTAAGCGAGAAATGTGGGTTCTCCGACCCAAATTACTTTGCCAGGGTATTCAAGAAATACGAAGGGGTTACACCATCCCAATATCAGCAGCAATCTCTTTTAGGAAGAAAAAAAAGAATCAACACATTCAACAATTTTGTTATGTAGTTTAGATTAATAATAGGAAGTCGACATGGACGAACGATACAGAGTTTTAAAAGTTTCGTAGTGCTTTCTAAAAAAGAATTCAAGGCTCAATGCACAGTCGCTTTAAAGTCATCTAACAATCTACCTTAAAAATATAAAGAGTAAGTGACTCCCACGAAACAACCAAAGATGAAAGGACTTTTACTCCTTTAAAACCGATTATCCTCCTTTATGCTTATTTTTTCTGAATACAGTAATTGTAAGAAAATACCGGTTGTATTATAATGAGTATGAGTATTATGAATATTCAGAAGGAGGGGGCAAATGAGCAATAAGCCATGGCAAGCCATGTATCCGGAACAAATACCAACTGTTTTAACCTACGATGATAAACCTCTTTATTCATTATTGAAGGAGGCTGCAGATGAATTTCCAGATAAGGTGTCCATACATTTCCAGGGAAAGGAATTAACTTTCAAAGAAGTTTATGAATCTGCTACGAAGTTTGCATCCTACTTAAAGAGCATCGGTCTCCAAAAGGGAGAGCGTGTTGCGGTCATGCTTCCTAACTGCCCACAGGGAGTCATCAGCTTTTTTGGAATTTTGATGGCTGGTGGAGTGGTCGTCCAAACGAATCCTACCTATACGGAACGTGAATTAGAACATCAAATGAAGGATTCTGGAGCGAAGATCATCATAGCGATGGACATATTATTCCCCCGCGTCACCTCAGTCGCCCGGAGTACGGAAATCGAACATATTATTGTAACCGCTATCAAGGAGTACTTGCCTTTCCCGAAGAATCTTATCTATCCGTTCATTCAAAAGAAGGAATATGGCATAGTGGTCAAAGTGGAGCATGAAGGAAATCATCATTTATTCACGGAGATCATGAAGCGGAAAATGTCAGAAGAAATAGCAGAGCCAATCGATGTGGAGAATGACTTGGCGCTCTTGCAATATACCGGGGGGACAACCGGTTTCCCTAAAGGTGTCATGCTTACCCACAAAAATGTACTTGCGAATACGAAAATGTGCAATGCTTGGCTTTATAGATGTAAACGAGGCGAAGAGCGGATTCTGGCTATCCTACCATTCTTTCATGTGTACGGATTGACGACAGTTTTGATTCTTTCCGTTATGGAAGGAAATACGATGATCATCATGCCGAAGTTTGATGTCGAGTCTACATTGAAAACCATTCAAAAGCAGAGACCGACATTGTTTCCAGGGGCACCTACGATGTATATCGGTCTATTGAATCATCCTGACGTCTCCAAGTATGACCTGTCCTCCATTGAAGCGTGCATGAGTGGATCGGCACCCCTACCATTAGAAGTTCAGGAGCAATTTGAGAAAGTGACGGGTGGAAAGCTAGTTGAAGGTTTTGGTCTTTCGGAGACATCTCCAGTTACCCATGCCAATTTCATTTGGGATCAACCTCGGGTCAAAGGAAGCATCGGTTTGCCTTGGCCGGATACAGACTCAGTAATCCTTTCGTTGGAAACGGGTGAAGAACTTCCGCCAAATGAAATCGGTGAAATAGCGATTAAGGGGCCCCAGGTTATGAAGGGCTATTGGAATCGTCCTGAAGACACGGAAAACACATTTAAAAACGGCTGGCTTCTTACGGGTGATTTAGGTTATATGGATGAAAAAGGGTTCTTTTATGTAGTGGAACGCAAGAAGGATACAATAATTGCAGGTGGATTTAATATTTATCCACGTGAGGTGGAAGAGGTTCTGTATGAACATGAGGCCGTACAGGAAGTAGTAGTGGCAGGAATTCCTGATCCATATCGTGGGGAAACCGTCAAAGCCTATGTTGTATTGAAGAACGGGGCAAGAGTAACGGAAGAGGAATTGAATCAGTTTGTGAGAAAGAGCTTAGCTTCCTATAAGGTACCACGTCTTTATGAATTTAGAGAGGAACTTCCTAAAACGACCATTGGTAAGATCTTGAGGAGAGTCCTAATTGATGAGGAAAAGAAAAAAATCCCACCAGAAAAAAAGGAGGCGTAAACATCTTACGGAGCTGTAATAGTGAGCTCCGTTTGCGGAACAACTGGACAACCTTAAGTAATGAGGGGTAGAATGGAAAAAGGATGTTATGACTCTATGGAAGTTTTTGCTTGACAGTAGAGAGTCATCATTTTATGATAGAAATATGAATGATGATTCATTCATTTTCTGAAAGGGGACATCCAGTGAAACGCAACAAACCAAAGTATAACCAAATTATTGATGCAGCTGTTATCGTCATCGCACAAAATGGTTATTACCAAGCGCAAGTATCAAAAATTGCCAAGCAAGCAGGCGTGGCAGATGGTACTATATATCTTTATTTTAAGAATAAAGAAGATATTTTAATATCATTATTTCATGAAAAAATGGGCTACTTTGTAGAACAAATTGAAGAAGAATTAAAGGGTAAGACATCAGTTTCAGAAAAACTGTTCCTATTAATTCAAAAACATTTTCAAATCCTTTCAGAAGACGTGAATTTAGCAATTGTCACTCAATTGGAATTAAGACAGTCAAACAAAGAATTACGACTTAGGATTAATGAAGTATTAAAAGGATATTTAAATGTAATTGATCAAATCATTACCGATGGGAAAGAAAATGGTGAATTCCTGCCTGATTTAAATAACTTACTCGCAAGGCAAATGATTTTTGGAACGATTGATGAAACAGCAACAACTTGGGTGATGAATGAACAAAAATATTCACTTGCTGACCTTGCGTCAGATGTTCATCGCCTTCTACTCGGTGGTTGTGGCACGAAACGGTAAAGATAAAATAGAGGATGGCCAGAACCATCCTCTAGCCATTTGGCTACCTGCCTTTTACCGAAGTACATAACGAATTTTCAAAAAAGTTTGACTATGATGGGGGAGATCAATATGGAATACCTTACACTCGCAATCGAAGATCGCGTTGCTATTATATCGATAAACCATGCACCTGCTAACGCTCTTTCTTCCGCTATTGTGGAAGAATTATCACAGGCTTTCGATCAAATCGAAAGCAATGAAGAAGTGCGTGTGGTGTTACTCCATGGTGAGGGAAGGTTCTTCTCTGCTGGAGCGGATATTAAAGAATTCACTAGTGTGAAAAACGGTAAAGCCTTTGTGAAACTAGCCCAAAATGGTCAATCTGTGTTTGAGAGAATCGAATCGTTTCCAAAGCCGGTAATTGCAGCTATTCACGGAGCTGCTCTTGGCGGAGGACTGGAACTGGCCATGGCCTGTCACATTCGGTTAGTAACTGAACGTGCAAAATTAGGTTTGCCTGAGTTGCAACTTGGATTGATTCCTGGATATGCTGGTTCACAGCGCCTACCACGGTATGTTGGAACGGCAAAAGCTGCTGAAATGCTATTTACGAGTGAGCCAATAACGGGTCAACAAGCTGTACAGTGGGGTTTGGCAAACCACGCTTACACTGATGAAGAATTATTGCCTAAAGCTAAGGAATTAGCCGCTAAGATTGTCAAGAAAAGCCCGCTAGCCTTGAAGTCCGCTATCGAACTATTGAATTATTCGAAGGGTGATTCCTACTATAAAGGTGTAGAAAAGGAAACCGTCCTATTCGGAGAAGCCTTTGACAGCGCTGATGCAAAAGAGGGAATCGATGCTTTTATAAATAAAAGGGAACCGGTATTTAAAGGAGAATGATCCTTAAGCCATCCTTTTGATTAGTAAATTTATTACTTATATTTAAAAAAAATGCAGGATTTTAAGGAATTCTGAAGAATACCATTATAAGTATGCCTAAAAAACACAATCTTCAAAACTCAAATTATTCGGGAGGTATTATCGTGAACATTTATGTGCTACTGAAAAGAACATTTGATACAGAAGAAAAAATTACGCTTTCCAACGGGAAAATTAATGAGGATGGAGCAGAATTCATCATCAATCCATACGATGAGTATGCCGTAGAAGAAGCCATCCAAGTGCGTGATGCTCAAGGTGGAGAAGTAACGGTTATTTCCGTCGGTTCTGAAGAGGCTGAAAAACAATTGCGTACAGCGCTTGCTATGGGTGCTGACAAAGCTGTTCTAATAAATATCGAAGACGACATAGAAAATGGCGATCAATTCACGACTGCCAAAATTATTGGAGAGTACTTAAAAGATAAAGAAGCTGATCTGATCATTGCAGGTAACGTGGCCATTGATGGTGGATCTGGACAAGTAGGACCGCGTGTAGCAGAAATATTGGATATCCCTTATATCACAACCATTACGAAATTAAGCATTTCAGGTGGAAATGTAAGCGTTATCCGTGATGTAGAAGGGGATTCAGAAACAATCGAAGCCTCACTTCCACTGCTGGTAACGGCGCAGCAAGGTTTGAACGAGCCTCGTTATCCATCTTTACCGGGGATCATGAAAGCGAAGAAGAAACCGCTTGAAGAGTTGGAATTGGATGATTTGGATTTGGAAGAAGACGATGTCGAGGCAAAAACAAAAACGATTGAGATCTTCCTTCCAGCCAAAAAAGAAGCTGGTAAAGTATTGAATGGTGAGATTCCGAACCAAGTTAGCGAACTTGTTCAATTATTACGCAGTGAAGCAAAAGTAATCTAATAGAAGGATTTCTATTGAAAATAAAACACAACAAAAAGATAAAATAGAGCACAGGAGGTTTTTAAAAATGGCTAGAAAGTTTCTTGTATTGGGCGAAGTACGCGATGGTTCTCTTAGAAATGTATCGTTCGAAGCTATCGGAGCGGCTAAACTTGCTGCAGACGGCGGAGAAATCGTAGGTGTTTTAGTTGGTGACAGTGTTCAGTCTTTTGGGAGTGAATTGATTCAGTATGGTGCCGACCGAGTGGTAGTGGTCGAAAACGATCAATTAAAACAATATACATCAGATGGATATGCTCAAAGTTTACTAGCTATTATCGAGCAAGAAAAACCAGAAGGCATTTTCTTCGGTCATACGGCATTAGGGAAAGACTTGGCTCCTAAATTAGCTGGCAAGCTGGAATCAGGTTTGATTTCAGATGTGACGTCCATTGAAGAAGAAGGCGGAAATATCGTCTTCACTCGCCCGATATATTCAGGTAAAGCCTTTGAAAAGAAAATCGTCACAGACGGTATTGTATTCGCGACCATCCGTCCGAATAACATTGAACCTCTATCGAAAGATGAGTCCCGTTCTGGGGATGTATCTACATTAAATGTGGATATTAAAGATTTACGTACAATTATCAAGGATGTAGTAAGAAAGGCAAGTGAAGGGGTCGACCTTTCAGAAGCGAAAGTGGTCATCGCCGGTGGGCGAGGTGTGAAAAGTGAAGATGGATTCGAACCTTTGAAAGAGCTTGCTGAAGTTCTTGGGGGAGCAGTAGGAGCCTCTCGTGGTGCATGTGATGCTGATTATTGCGATTACTCTTTGCAAATCGGACAAACGGGTAAAGTTGTCACGCCTGACCTTTATATTGCCTGCGGAATTTCCGGAGCCATCCAGCATTTAGCGGGGATGTCCAACTCCAAAATCATCGTAGCCATCAATAAAGATCCTGAAGCCAATATTTTCAATGTGGCCGATTACGGAATCGTCGGGGACTTATTCGAAGTTATCCCATTGTTAACGGAAGAATTCAAAAAGTTAAAAGTGAATGCTTGATTTGTAAGTTGATATAAAAGAAAAGGCGTCTGTCAGGGAATGAACTGGCAAGCGCCTTTTCTTTTTATGACAATCTATTAGGTTCTAGGCAGTATTTTTTCTCTGTTTATGGACATGCTACCATTGAAGCAAAATAATAGCATCTGTTCCTGTTACAATGTTATACTGTCTATAGTTATTTGAGTACATTTTAGGAGGATAAAATATATGGCTATCGTAAATTCAACTGATCAAACATTCACAGCAGATACTAATGAAGGTGTCGTTCTTGTAGACTTTTGGGCTCCATGGTGTGGACCATGCAAAATGATCGCTCCTGTTCTTCACGAGTTAGATGAAGAAATTGGCGACAAAGCAAAAATCGTAAAAGTGGACGTTGATGAAAACCAAGAAACAGCTGGAAAATTCGGCGTTATGAGCATCCCTACTTTAATCGTTCTTAAAGACGGTGAAGTTGTGGATAAAGTGGTTGGATTCCAACCGAAGGAAGCTCTTGCTGAACTTCTTGCTAAACACGCTTAATTTGAATGAAGGAAGAGCTTCAGGTCTACGGACTTGAAGCTTTTTTTTGTATCTTGATATATAATTGATTGTAGAATGGGAGAACAGGAGGCTGAATGCATGAATCAACGGATAAAGAATAAACTTGCCCTTCTCCCTGATCAGCCTGGTTGTTATTTAATGAAGGATCGTCAGGGAACGATCATTTATGTTGGCAAGGCGAAAGTATTGAAAAACCGCGTCCGCTCATATTTCACGGGCTCACATGATGGGAAAACATTCAGGCTCGTAAATGAAATCGAGGATTTCGAGTATATCGTCACCTCCTCCAATATCGAGGCGCTTATTTTAGAACTGAATTTAATCAAAAAACACGATCCAAAATATAACGTCATGTTGAAGGATGACAAGACCTACCCATTCATCAAGTTGACGGCTGAAAAACACCCGCGTTTGATCATCACGAGAAAAGTCAAAAAAGATAAAGGGAAATACTTTGGTCCTTATCCCAATGCTTTTGCGGCCAATGAAACGAAGAAACTTCTGGATCGGATCTATCCATTAAGGAAATGTAATACGCTTCCAGACCGTGTCTGCCTATATTACCACCTTGGCCAGTGCTTGGCCCCTTGCGTTTATGATGTAGAGGAACGGGAATATAAGCAAATCGTCGATGATATTAACCGATTTTTAAATGGCGGTCATACCGAGATAAAGAAAGAACTCACGGAAAAAATGCTTGAAGCCTCTGAAATGCTCGATTTTGAACGGGCGAAGGAATATCGGGATAAAATTGCCCACATCGAGATTACAATGGAAAAACAGAAAATGATGACGACTGATTTCATTGACAGGGACGTATTCGGTTTTGCCTATGATAAAGGGTGGATGTGCGTACAAGTATTTTTTGTGCGTCAAGGGAAACTGATTGAAAGAGATGTTTCGCTCTTTCCGGTCTACGATGAACCGGAACAGGAGCTTCTTACGTATCTTGGACAGTTTTATGAAAAGGCCAATCACTTTAAGCCAAAAGAGATATTGTTGCCGGAGTCTGTTGATGCCGAGCTGGCGGAGAGCTTGCTTGGTGTAAAAACGCTTCATCCGAAAAGGGGCGCGAAAAAGGATATGCTGCAACTGGCAAATAAAAACGCCTCCATCGCCCTTCAAGAGAAGTTCTCATTAATTGAACGGGATGAAGAAAGAACGATCAAGGCAGTGGAGAATTTAGGGGATAAGTTAGGCATCTACACTCCACATCGTATCGAGGCTTTTGATAACTCGAATATTCAAGGAAGTGATCCTGTATCTGCTTTGGTCGTTTTCATTGATGGCAAACCGGAAAAGCGGGAGTATCGAAAGTATAAAATTAAAACGGTGAAAGGGCCTGATGATTACGAATCGATGCGTGAAGTTGTCCGAAGGAGATATTCACGCGTCTTAAAAGATGGCCTTCCACTTCCTGACTTGATCATCATCGATGGAGGGAAAGGACATGTGGAGGCCGTTCGGGACATTTTGGAAAATGAACTCGGTCTCGATATTCCGCTTTCTGGCCTTATTAAGGATGAAAAACACAGGACATCCCAATTGATGATTGGAAACCCGCTCGAACTGATTCCACTTGATTCGCGAAGTCAGGAATTTTACTTGCTACAAAGAATCCAAGATGAAGTGCATCGGTTCGCGATTACTTTCCATCGCCAGCTTCGTGGGAAAAATGCCATTCATTCACTTCTGGATGATATTCCAGGTGTAGGTGAGAAAAGAAGAAAGCAGCTGTTTCGGCATTTCGGGTCATTGAAAAAAATGAAAGAGGCCTCAGTCGAACAGATAATCGAAGCGGGAATGCCTAAAAATGTAGCGGATGGAATCTTTAGAAAATTACAAGAATGACCTTGCGAGTGTCTTTTTCCTATGCTATGCTTAAAAGGAATTTTTAAACAAGACAATTTAAAGTGCTGATAGAGGTGCGGAATTCAATAGTAAAAACCTAGAGAAGTATGAGCTTCAATGAAGGGTTTTGAAAGGGAATGACGCCGAAGGAAAACAAGACTCATACCTTGTTTTTCTGGTCTGACCATTTAAAAGATGGCAGATTGTCAGGGTTGATACCTTGGAGAGCTATCTCACTGTGATTACTGAACGGATACGTAACCACAGCAATGAGATATTCTCATTGCTTTTTTTATTGCCTAAAAAAGATAGAGAGGGTGCATGAGAATGGCACTGATTGTACAAAAATTTGGCGGTACTTCTGTAGGGAGTGTCGAGAAAATCAAACATGTCGCTAATCGTGTAATCGAGGAAGCTGAAAAAGGTAATGACGTCGTTGTCGTTGTTTCGGCAATGGGGAAGACAACGGATGAATTGGTTTCCATGGCGAGAGATATTTCCGCATCCCCAAGTAAGAGGGAAATGGATATGTTATTGACGACCGGGGAACAAGTTACGATTGCCTTGTTAACGATGGCATTGGTGGAAAAGGGGCATGAAGCCGTATCCTTTACGGGCTGGCAGGCTGGGATGCAGACAGAGTCCGTTCACGGAAATGCGCGAATTTTAAATATCGATGCTTCCAGAATTCAAGCTCAGTTGCAAGCAAAAAAGATCGTCATCGTTGCCGGTTTTCAAGGAATGGATGAACATGGGGAAATCACGACATTGGGTCGGGGCGGTTCCGATACAACGGCGGTTGCCATAGCCGCAGCACTACACGCAAACCGATGCGATATTTATACCGATGTAACCGGTGTTTTCACAACAGATCCACGCTACATAAAAAACGCCAGGAAATTAACATCCGTATCTTATGACGAAATGTTGGAGCTGGCCCATTTAGGGGCTGGGGTCCTGCACCCAAGGGCCGTTGAATATGCAAAAAACTATCAAATCTCGCTTGAAGTCCGTTCAAGCTTAGAAAAAGAATCTGGGACCATCATTGAGGAGGAAGCGAATATGGAAGAGAATTTAATTGTACGGGGTATTGCTTTTGAGGATAGCATCACAAGAGTTACAGTGAACGGCTTGCCTCGGTCACTTGGTGTATTATCCACGATTTTCACGACACTGGCGAAAAATCACATAAATGTAGATATCATCATCCAGAGCATGACATCAGAAGATACGACCAATCTCTCTTTCTCTATTAAAAGCGAAGATACAAAAGCAGCTTTAATGGTTCTTGAAAACAATAAAAGCCAGTTGGAATTTGATGGTATAGAAACGGAAGGCGAGTTGGCTAAAGTCTCTATCGTCGGTTCAGGAATGGTTTCCAATCCCGGAGTGGCCGCAGAGATGTTTGAAGTCATGGCGAATACAGGGATCCAAGTGAAAATGGTCAGCACTTCGGAAATCAAAGTTTCTACCGTCGTAAACGAAAAGGAAATGGTCAAAGCGGTCGAAGCGCTTCACGAGGCGTTCAAACTTGGACAGCACGCCAAAGTCCTTGCCTGATTGATTAAAACTGATGAAAAGATGTACCTAATGCTTTTATAAAGAAAAAGGGCACCTAAAAAAAGGTTGCCCTTTTTCGGTGCCCGGACTCTATGGAAAGATTAAGATTAAAGATAATAGACGGCTAGAGAGAGTAGCATGATGCAAAATAGGATAAGACCTACGACAAGGGTGAAGGAAGAGGAAAGGGAGATGATATCGGAAAGTTTAGGGATGTCTTCTTTTTCCTCCCCTACATGCTGATTTTGTATTTGGAATACTCTCCGGAAACTATAAAAGACTACGTCGAAAAATCCTCGTTGGACGACGAAAGTAACCAATGCTAGAAGAATCAGTCCTCCACTGATGTAAAAGGTCATATTAATAAAATTCAATAGAGAGAGATTTTGATGGAATATAAGGGATAACAAAATGGATAGCACGATACCAAATCCCGTACCTATAAGTATTTTTTTCATTCTTTTTACCTCGATTTTCTTTTTATAAGTATATCAAAAACACTAAATAAACAAAAATGATTTTTTGAAATAGTATGAAAAAGCGATAGTAAAAAACATAATAGTATTCTAAAAAATCCGATAAAACGGCGCAAGCAGCACTTTAAAGCCTTAAAGTAGTAAAAACCTATGTTTTCCTTGGTTTTTGAGTATTTTTAATTTTTTAGAAATAATTTATTATTCTAACTTATATACAAAATCAAAAAAATCAGTATAATGAAAATATGATTTTAAAATATAGAAAGAAGGTCAAAGTAGATGAAAAAGTCTAAAATCACAATCTTTGCTGGTCTTATGCTAGTTCTTAGCGTCATTCTAGCAGCATGTGGCGGAAATTCAGATAATTCTGAGAAGAAGTCAGATGGAACGAAATTAGCTGAAAAACAAGAGATTAGTATTATGAGTAAATCGGAAATCCCAGTCATGGATTCCGTTAAAACAACAGATACAGTAGGATTCAACTATTTGAACAATGTGAACGAAGGCTTATATACCATTGATAAGGACGGAGAGACAGTGCCGGCTCTTGTTGACGGAGAACCTGAAGTCAGTGAAGACGGAAAAACATATACGTTTAAATTAATAGATTCAAAGTGGTCGAACGGTGACCCAGTTACGGCAAATGATTTCGTTTTTGCTTTTAAACGGGCGATGGATCCTGAAGTAGCTTCTGAATATGGTCCATATATGATGAATGGCAAAATCGCAGGTGCAACAGAAATTACGAAGGCAGCTGCTGAAAAGAAAAAATACGATTTAGACAGCCTTGGTGTGCAAGCGGTTGACGACAAAACATTGGAAATTACATTTGAAAAACCACTTGCATACTGGAAAGAGTATTTATCGTTTGCGACATTCTTCCCGCAAAACGAAAAGTTCGTTACAGAACAAGGTGACAAGTACGCTACAAGTGCAGAAACGCTCTTATACAATGGTCCCTTTGTCATGACTTCTTGGAATGGCCCAACTGCGACAGAATGGGAACTTCAAAAGAACAAGAATTACCGCGATGCAGATTCAGTTAAATTAGAGAAAATCACGGTCAATGTTTCAAAAGATAACAATGCGCAAGTTAATGCATTTGAAGCTGGTGAAGCAGACATTACGGATTTACTGACATCTGAACTGGTCCCACAATATGAAGGGGACGAGCGGTTACAAACCAACTTGGCACCAACGGTATTCTGGATGAAGATGAACCAGAAAAATGAAGCACTTAAGAATGTCAATATCCGCGAAGCGCTTGCAAAAGCTTTCAATAAAGAAGATCTTGCATCAAGCGTGTTGGGCGATGGTTCAGTAGCAGCCAACTACTTCGTGCCAAAAGATTTCGTTAGTTATGATGGAAAAGACTTCCGTTCGGCAAATGAAGATTTGATTACGTTTAACGCAAAAGAAGCAAAAGCTGCTTGGGAAAAAGGATTAAAAGAGTTGGGCGTGAAGGAACTTACCCTTCGATATATGGGGGATGAAACCGATTCTGCGAAAAAAATCGGTGAGTATATGAAGAACCAATTAGAGAAAAACCTTCCTGGTTTAACAATCAAAGTCGAAAGCGTTCCATTCTCGATTCGATTGGACCGTACGAAAAAAGGCGATTATGACTTGGTCGTATCAGGTTGGGGACCGGATTATAAAGATGCCATCTCATTTACCGATCTTTGGTTAACAGGTGGAACAAATAATGAAATGGACTATTCTAATCCAGAATACGATGCACTGATCAATAAAGCCACAAACGAATTGACGGACGATCCGGCAGCATATGCGAAAGCCATGCAAGATGCTGAAAAGCTTTTCTTGACTGAAGACTTCGGAATCGCACCAATTTACCAACGAGTAGAGAACATCCTAGTAAATCCTAAAGTCAAAGGAATTGTTAAGAGTGACTTAGGACCACATTATTACTACAAAGGCGTAACAGTAGTAGAATAAGCATCTTCTAAAACAAACTAGAAAAGAGAGTATATCACTAGTATATACTCTCTTTTCACTATAAAACTATTGTCGAAAAAGTGAGAATTTTATTTTGTGAGGTGTACAAATGGCCAGATATCTAACGCAACGGATTATATATATGTTAATTACTTTGTTTATCATCGCGAGCTTGACGTTCTTCCTCATGAAGTTGATCCCGGGCTCTCCATTTGCAAATGCAAGCAAGTTATCGGAGGCTCAATTCCAAATCATGGAGAACAAGTATGGATTGAATGAGCCGGTGCCTGTCCAGTATGGGAAATACATGCTGAACCTAGTACAGGGAGATTTAGGAGTTTCGTTTCAATTCAATAATACACCAGTTACGCAATTGCTGGGCGAAAGGATTCAGCCTTCCTTGGTATTAGGATTTCAAGCAATGTTTTTCGGAACGATTTTTGGGATTATTCTGGGTGTGATAGGAGCCCTCAAACAAAATACATGGGTCGATTATGGAACAACATTCATAGCGGTCTTGGGTAAATCGATACCAAGTTTCGTGTTTGCCGGTTTGCTGCAATATTATGTTGGAGTGAAGATGGGATGGCTGCCCGTCATGTTCTGGAAGGGTTGGGAGTATAGCATTATGCCAACGCTTGCCTTAGCAATGTTCCCTATAGCCACATCGGCACGTTTCATGAGGACGGAAATGATCGATGTACTCGGTTCGGATTATATCACCCTCGCTAAAGCGAAGGGGGCAAGTAATTTTGAAGTGGCGTTTAAACATGGACTGCGAAATGCTCTGATTCCTGTCATAACTGTACTCGGACCATTAACAGTGTCACTTATGACGGGTTCACTCGTCATTGAACAAATATTCGGTATACCTGGAATCGGGGAACAATTCGTTAAATCGATAACGGTGAATGATTACTCGGTAATCATGGGAACGACATTGCTGTTTTCATTCCTCTTTATCGTCATCGTTCTATTGGTTGACATTCTCTACGGTATTATCGATCCACGTATTAGGTTAGCAGGGGGGAAAAAATAATGGCAAACAAAATAGTGAGAATGTCAAAAAGTCAATTTGCGCCTGCCATTATGGACGCCACCATAAGCGAAGCGATCAATAAACCAAGTATAAGTTTCTGGCAGGATTCTTGGATGCGTATCCGTAAAAATAAAGCAGCCCTAGTCAGTATGGTTTTAATTGCTTTGGTCTTTATTTTTGCTTGGGTGGGTCCCCTTATTAGTGGACATGGATTAGATGAACAAGATTTAAAGAGAACCAATTTACCAGCGAAAATTCCAGGATTGGAAAATGTAAGTTGGCTTCCTTTTGATGGTACAAGGACAATGGCCAATGGTAATGTGGTGGATGTTTACGAACAAAAAAACATTGAAGAGCATTACTGGTTCGGAACGGACGGACTTGGCCGGGATGTACTTACCCGAGTGGCCAAGGGGATTCAAATATCTTTGTATATCGCCTTTTTAGCGGCTTTGCTTGATATGCTTATCGGTGTAGCGTATGGAGCCATTTCCGGATATTACGGTGGGAAACTTGATAATGTCATGCAACGTATTGTCGAAGTCGTTTCAGGTGTCCCTAACCTAGTTGTGGTCATTTTAATGATCCTTGTTTTCGAGCCTGGGATCATGTCCATCACGATTGCCCTAGCCATTACGAGCTGGACAAGCATGTCCCGTGTCGTTCGTGCTCAGGTGATGAAATTAAAAGAACAAGAATTCGTCTTGGCTTCGCGGACATTGGGAAGCTCAAATTTCAAGATCATTTTAAAGCATTTGCTACCAAACTTAGCGAGCGTCATCATCATCAATACGATGTTCACCATTCCGAGTGCGATATTCTTCGAAGCTTTCTTGAGTTTCATTGGACTGGGTCTACAATCACCACTTGCATCCCTTGGGACGTTGATCAACGATGGATTCAAAACGCTTAGACTATACCCACATCTGATGTTATTCCCAGCATTTTTCATCAGTCTGATCATGGTTTGCTTCAATATGATCGCCGATGGGCTTCGAGATGCATTGGATCCAAAAATGCGAGATTAAGAGAAGGAGGAAATGAAATGGAAAACTTATTGGAAGTGAAAGATTTACATGTATCGTTTCATACCTTTTCTGGTGAAGTCCAGGCAATCCGTGGTGTGAACTTTGAACTGAAAAAAGGGGAAACCTTGGCGATTGTAGGAGAATCCGGATCGGGTAAGTCCGTGACATCCAAATCAATCATGAGATTGTTGCCAGCAAATAATTCAGAAATTAAAAGTGGTGAAATCCTTTTTGAAGGAAAGGATCTGGCCAAACTTTCTAATAAGGATATGCAAAAGGTCAGAGGTAAAGATATTTCGATGATTTTCCAAGATCCAATGACTTCGTTGAACCCAACGATCAAGGTGGGCAAACAGATAATGGAGCCCATTTTAAAACATCAAAACGTCAGTAAGGCGGCGGCGAAGTTACGTTCGATCGAACTATTGGAACTTGTGGGCATTCCTAATGCTAAGCAGCGTTTCGAACAATATCCCCACCAATTTTCGGGAGGAATGAGACAACGTGTGGTCATCGCGATAGCTTTGGCGTGTAATCCCAAAGTATTGATTGCGGATGAGCCTACGACTGCATTGGATGTGACCATTCAAGCTCAAATTCTTGAATTGATGAAGGATTTACAAAAGAAAATAGAAACATCGATTATCTTCATCACCCATGATCTGGGAGTGGTTGCGAACATAGCGGATCGTGTAGCTGTGATGTATGCAGGGAAAATCGTTGAAATAGGTACGGCGGATGAAATCTTTTATAATCCGCAGCACCCTTATACATGGGGACTTATCAGTTCCATGCCTAGCCTCGAAGATACGGGGGAACATGATTTGTACACGATCCCGGGCACGCCACCCAATTTGCTGAACCCGCCAAAAGGTGACGCGTTTGCGCCGAGGAATGAATATGCAATGCAGATTGATTTAGAACAACAGCCACCCGTATTCAAAGTATCCGAGACGCATTATGCAGCCACATGGCTTTTACATCCAGATGCACCTGAGGTGACACCACCTCTAGCTGTACAAAAACGCATGAAGCAGTTCGTTCAGGGGGTCGCTAAATAATGGAACAACGTGAAAAACTCGTGGAAGTCAAACATTTAAAACAATACTTCAATAACGGAAAGCCTAATATGGTGAAAGCAATCGATGATATTTCTTTTGATATTTATCAAGGGGAAACGCTTGGGTTTGTTGGAGAGTCAGGTTGCGGTAAATCGACAACAGGACGTACAATCATTCGCCTGTATGATGCAACCGATGGCGAGGTACTTTTCAAAGGGGAAAGTGTCCATGGAAAGAAATCGAGGAAAAAACTGAAAGATATGAACAGAAAGATGCAAATGATTTTTCAAGATCCATATGCATCCTTGAATCCTAAAATGAAGATTGCGGATATTATCGCAGAAGGCATCGATAACCATGGGCTGGCCAAGACAAAAGAAGAGCGCATGGAACGGGTTTACCATTTACTCGAAACAGTCGGGCTAAATCGCGAACATGCAAATCGGTATCCGCACGAATTCTCGGGGGGACAGCGTCAGCGAATTGGAATTGCACGGGCACTTGCCGTGGAACCGGAATTCATCATCGCGGATGAACCAATTTCAGCACTGGACGTGTCCATTCAGGCACAGGTAGTCAATCTGTTGAAAAAGCTTCAAAAAGAAAAAAACTTAACCTATTTATTCATTGCCCATGATTTATCGATGGTCAAGTATATCAGTGACAGAATCGGCGTCATGTACTTTGGTAAGTTAGTGGAGCTTGCACCTAGTGAAGAGCTTTATAACAACCCAATACATCCGTATACACAATCCCTGTTATCTGCGATTCCGCATCCGGATCCAGAATTGGAACGGACTAGGCAACGGAAGGGGTATAATCCCGCTACACATGCTTATACGGCGGATGAAGAAGTCAAAATGCGAGAAGTGAAACCAGGACACTTCGTGTTATGTTCAGAACGAGAATTCCTTCAATTTCAAAGTAAGGGTGTTAAATGATTAACAATTATGAAAAAAAGGAGTCCGATAACCTGAGTCCGAGAGTGAGGGGGACTCAGGTTATTTGACTCCTTTTGTTTAAATCAGGGTAGAATCTATCCAAAAAAAGATTACTTTCTTCTTATTATATAGCCATTAGGAAAAGAAGAATTGGAATTACACACCTATAACTTCTATTTTATGTATCGTATATGCTGTTTTGTGTAATGGGTGTAAGTACTAGCTAAAGAATCACTCTTGGAAGAAGACCACTTGGAAATAGTCAAACTTGACGCAGGCTTCCTACATTTCAACCCATTTTAAAGAAGCCGTTAAATTGGATCTTTCGGGTCCCAGCAGATGGTGAATTCGACTTTTTTTGCACGACGTTTGATTTCTTCCGTAGCTTCACTGAGGAACCTTTTTTGTAAGGTGAATTGCTCGGCAAGAAATCCGGCTTCAAGTTGAAAATGACTGTCGGGATATAGATCCAGACGACGGGCGACCATTTCTCCTGACAAGGATAACTCCATCTCGGATTTGGAAAGCTTTATGATTTCAAGATGGCCCCAGCCTGCACTATGGAAAAATGCAACCAATTCCTGATCGCCATTCAAAGGGAATTTCCTTGCTAGTTGTTTACCCGCCCAATATAAGATTTGATAAGAATCTTTCCCCAGGATATCGTTCAATAAAGTTTCCCTGATCAGTTCATACCCGAAAGCTGGAACTTGGAATTCATCTGTTTGGATTTCTTCTTCTATAGCTGCAGCAATATTTTTTTTCATGTATTATCGCCTCTTTCTGTAAATCTATTATAAACGTTTTCCTTTTGCGATTTATACAGTTTTTTTTAATATTTCAACAGAAAAATGTAAAAAAATGTTAAATTATCTCAATATATTAAAAAAATAGTTAGTTTTTTCATATTACTTGTAAATGAACACCCAAAACCTTATTAATTTATTGATAATATTTATTCTAAAAAAGAGAAATCTTGTATCCGTTTTCTTGACGCACATTGAAGTCAGGAGTAAAATGGACTTGTCACATAATTGTAAGAAAGTATAGAGAGCGGTTTAACTCTATACTTTATTTTCACGCGGAGATAAAAGATAACCATCTTCGTATGAGTTTTGACAAATTAAGGGGGGGCACTTAGTGGCAAAGAATCGTGAGTTTGGGAATCGTAGGCTTCATTCACTTCTAGGGGTATTACCAATCGGTCTATTCCTAATTTTCCATTTATCGGTTAACTTTATGGCAACAAAGGGAGCAGAGACATTCAACGGGGCAGTTCATTTAATCGAATTTACTCCATTGAAAATCGTGGTGGAATGTGTAATCATCTATCTACCATTAATTTTCCATGCTATTTATGGGATTTATATCGCCTTTACGGCAAAGAACAACTTAGGAAGATTCAGTTTCTTCCGTAACTGGATGTTCATGCTACAACGTTTATCAGGAATCATAACTTTGATTTTCCTTGTTTGGCACATCTGGGAAACAAGGGTTCAAGCAGCATTTGGGGCAACAGTAGATTTTGATATGATGGCTGAGATTTTCTCTAATCCATTCATGATCGCGTTCTACATTGTTGGTATTGTTTCTGCTATTTTCCATTTTGCCAATGGATTATGGTCATTCGCAGTAAGTTGGGGACTAACAGTTTCACCTAAATCGCAAAGAGTTATGACATATGTTACTTTGATCATTTTCGTTCTTCTTTCTTATATAGGAATTAGTGCAGTTTTCGCTTTCGTATAAGTAGCAGAAGAAATTAATTATACGTACTAGGAAAAACATAGCTTTTCTAATGGAATAAGGGAGTGACACAATTGGGTAAAGGTAAAATTATTATCGTCGGTGGAGGTCTAGCTGGTTTAATGGCTACGATCAAAGCAGCAGAGTTAGGACAACATGTTGATTTATTCTCATTAGTTCCAGTAAAACGATCTCACTCTGTTTGTGCGCAAGGCGGAATCAACGGGGCAGTAAATACGAAAGGTGAAGGCGATTCTCCATGGCTTCACTTTGATGATACAGTATATGGTGGGGATTTCTTAGCAAATCA
The DNA here is from genome assembly GCF_059384845.1 of Peribacillus suis. NCBI lineage: Bacteria > Bacillati > Bacillota > Bacilli > Caryophanales > Bacillaceae > Peribacillus > Peribacillus suis. Next base: position 2,931,932 of record NZ_CM182019.1, on the reverse strand, counting down.
ACCTCCAGTTAAAGCAATGTGCGATGCAGCACCATCTATTATCCATATGTTTGACCGTATGGGTGTTATGTTTAGCCGTACGCCGGAAGGTCTACTTGATTTCCGCCGTTTTGGTGGAACACAATTTCACCGTACTGCATTTGCTGGTGCAACAACTGGTCAGCAATTACTTTATGCATTGGACGAGCAAGTTCGTCGTTACGAAGTACAAGGCCTTGTAACGAAATATGAAGGCTGGGAATTCCTTGGAGCTGTTATCGATGATGATCAAACAGCACGTGGTATCGTAGCTCAGAACTTGACTTCAATGGAAATTCAATCATTCCCTGGCGACGCAGTCATCATGGCGAGCGGTGGCCCTGGAATCATTTTCGGTAAATCTACTAACTCTATGATCAATACAGGTTCAGCAGCATCTATCGTCTATCAACAAGGTGCACATTATGCGAACGGTGAGTTCATCCAAATTCACCCGACAGCAATCCCTGGTGATGATAAACTTCGCTTAATGAGTGAATCCGCTCGTGGTGAAGGTGGACGTATCTGGACATATAAAGACGGAAAACCATGGTACTTCCTAGAAGAGAAATACCCGGCTTATGGTAATCTAGTACCCCGTGATATTGCAACACGTGAAATTTTCGACGTATGTATTAATATGAAGTTGGGTATTAACGGAGAAAACATGGTCTACCTTGACCTTTCACATAAAGATTCACATGAACTAGATGTTAAATTAGGCGGAATCATTGAAATCTATGAGAAATTCGTCGGTGAAGACCCTCATAAAGTTCCAATGAAAATTTTCCCAGCGGTTCACTATTCTATGGGTGGACTTTGGGTAGATTATGACCAAATGACAAACATCAAAGGTCTATTCGCTGCTGGTGAGTGTGATTATTCACAACATGGTGGTAACCGTTTAGGTGCGAACTCACTTCTTTCAGCCATTTATGGTGGTTCTGTGGCTGGTCCGAATGCTGTTAAATACATTCAAGGACTTGATAAAACATCAGATTCTCTTCCTTCTTCATTATATGAAGGCTACCAAAAACAAGAACAAGAGAAATGGAATTCTATCATGTCTCTTAATGGTAATGAAAACGCATATATCCTTCACAAAGAACTTGGTGAATGGATGACAAACAATGTTACTGTAGTTCGTTACAATGACAAACTTAAAGAAACAGACAATAAAATTCTTGAGTTGATGGAACGTTACAAAAAAATCAACATCAATGACACGGCTAAATGGAGCAATCAAGGTGCTGCCTTTACTAGACAGCTTCAAAACATGATGCAATTGGCACGTGTAATCACAATCGGTGCTCTTAACCGTGATGAAAGCCGTGGAGCGCATTACAAACCTGACTTCCCAGAACGTAATGATGAAAAGTTCATGAAAACAACAATGGCTACATTCCAAGGAGCAGACAAAGCTCCTGCATTCCATTATGAAGATGTTGATGTATCACTGATTGCACCACGTAAACGTGATTACACGACTACACATTAAAGAGGGGGAGCATAAAAATGGTTGAAACTAAATCTGAGACTAAAACAGTTCGTTTTATTATTACTCGCCAAGATACACCGGATTCAGCTCCTTATGATGAGGAATTTGAATTAGCATACCGTCCGAATATGAACGTCATTTCCGCTTTGATGGAAATTCGTCGTAATCCGGTAACGGTAGAAGGTAAACATACAACTGCAATCGCATGGGACATGAACTGTCTTGAAGAAGTTTGTGGTGCTTGTTCAATGGTCATCAATGGTAAGCCAAGACAATCTTGTACAGCCCTTATTGACCAGTTAGAACAGCCTGTACGTCTTGCTCCAATGCGTACTTTCCCGGTTGTGCGTGACCTTCAAGTCGATCGTAGCCGTATGTTCGATTCATTGAAAAAGGTAAAAGCTTGGATTCCAATTGATGGTACGTATAATCTTGGACCAGGACCACGTATGCCAGAAAAGAAACGTCAATGGGCATATGAATTATCTAAATGTATGACTTGTGGCGTATGTTTGGAAGCTTGTCCGAACGTAAATGACAACTCCAACTTCATGGGACCACAACCATTATCACAAGTTCGTTTATTCAATGCACATCCAACTGGTGCAATGAACAAAGCAGAACGTTTAAACACAATCATGTCAGATGGCGGCCTTGCAAACTGCGGTAACTCACAAAACTGTGTGCAGTCTTGCCCTAAAGGTATTCCATTGACAACCTCGATTGCAGCGTTAAACCGTGATACAGCGATTCAACAATTCCGTAACTTCTTCGGAAGCGACGAAGTTTAATAAGTAGTAACCCCCTATCCTTTGGATAGGGTTTTTTTTTATATTAGCTCTACAAAAAATACTCATCAATTTTAAAGAATAAGCCTGTATTTATTAGAAGCGGAAGATGAATATAGGTGAAGTGGGGTTAAGTAAATTTCCCTCTGGGGTATCTTACCTGAAGAATACATTTCAATATAATAGCTCTGTCTTATAAGTTTCAAATAATAAGCAGTATTTTTTCCGTTTTCAAGGAGATTCTACCTTTATAGGAGGGTCAGAAGTATGAAAAACGGCTCTGTTCAAAAAATTTCTTTCTTTTTAGTTATATTTAGCTTGGTGTTTATAAGTGCTTTTCTCCTTTTAGGCAATGCAAAAGCTACGGTCTTGTTGGAAATGGTGGAAGATCCAAAAGGAGGTAGTGGAGTAGATGCTTCTTCTAAATCTGAAAATAAGGAACTCGACTTGACAGTTTTATACACGAACGATACTCACGCTCACCTAAAAGATATTCCACGAAGGTTTACAGCAATCAATAAAATAAGGAATGTAAAAGAAAATGTCCTTTTACTCGATGCGGGAGATGTTTTTACAGGCTCTCTTTACTTTAAGCAATATCTTGGTCAAGCTGATATACAGTTTATGAATAAAATCGGATATGATGCAATGGTACTCGGTAATCATGAATTTGATAAGTCATCGGTCATACTAAGGGACTTTATAAAAGCTGCAGAATTTCCTATTGTTGGTGCTAATATTGATTTTTCTAAAGATGAAGAATTAAAAGATCTGTCTCGAATAGAAATCGATACAACAGGATGGAAGGGTACTATTCATCCTTCAGTAGTCAAGAAAATCAAAGGGCAGAGAGTGGGGATTATTGGTCTTACGACGCAGAGGACGACCCTTTTATCAAATCCTAATAAGGATATCGTGTTTGAAGATGCTTTCAAGAAAGCGAAAGAAACAATTAACGCACTTGAAGCTAAGGGAGTTAATAAAATCATTGTCCTTTCACATCTTGGTTACAGCAACGATAAAAAGTTAGCTAATACAGTTGACGGAATAGATGTTATTGTTGGTAGTCATTCACATCATAAACTGAAAGAACCTGACGTCATTAATCAAAAAAAGAAACCGACCCTAATAGTACAAGCGGGTAGGTATGGGAGATTTCTTGGCCAGTTGGATGTTACGTTTGATGATAAGGGGAAATTGACAATGTGGAACGGAAAACTCCTTGATATAACGGATAAAAATGAAAAGGGAGAATTTATTTATAAAGAAGATAAGTGGGCCAAGTATTTTCTTGAAGAGCTTAGCGTGCCAATCAAGGAAATAAAAAAGAAAAAAAGGGTTCATGAAAAATAAGGTACTAGATAATGTGGGATTGTTTATTACTCTCTATATAAGTAAGTCAAAAAAGGAAGGAGTTATTTCTTCCTTTTTAATTAATTTTCTGAAGTAAATTAATTATAGATAGAAATATCTTCCCATTTTTTCCTTTTTCTTATAAAATGAATGAATAGTCATTCATTAAGGAGGAGTTCTCACAGTGAGTAGAATATCATATATCGATAATATAAAAGAGTGGAGCAATGGATTCTCTTTTAAACATGAGATTAAAGTCCGTTTTTCAGAAACTGACATGTTCGGACACCTCAATAATACGGTTCCATTCACTTACTTTGAAGAGGCACGGATCGAGTATTTCAATAGTATGGGGTTCATGGTGGACTGGTCTTCGGCAGAAAGTGATGAAATTCCGGTTGTTGCCGATTTACAATGTGATTATATTCAGCAGGTGTTTTTTAACGAACAACTGACGATCCATGTGAAAGCGGCCCACGTGGGCAACTCATCGGTGGATATTCATTATATGGGAACGAAAGAGGATGGGACGATTTGCCTCACTGGCAGGGGAACGGTCGTCCAAGTATCGAAAACGACCGGGAAGCCGGTGCCACTGGCTGAAGAAATGAAAAAGTGGATGTCAAAAACAAGTGTCAAACAACTTTAAAAGTAAAATTTCAATTAGACAAGTAAATGAGTCACTCCCTTGCCCTAGCCGACATACTATATCTTGACTAAATAGACACCCACTCCGGGTTTTATGCTGGTGAAGGCAAGGAGGGTAACATTACTTGAAGGAGAACGAATTCACTCATAAGCCACTACTCACCAAAAGAGAAAAAGAAGTATTTGAGTTACTAGTACAAGACAAAACAACAAAAGATATCGCAGGTGAATTGTTTATTAGCGAAAAAACAGTTCGAAACCACATTTCGAATGCGATGCAGAAGCTTGGAGTCAAAGGACGTTCACAGGCAGTTATAGAGCTCCTTCGTATGGGAGAACTTAAGCTATAATGTGTTGCTTTATTAATACGTAAGCCTTATATATCTTTACTCTCCCGTTCATTTGCAGCATATAAGGAAGGGTGAAACATTTCCATGTTTCCACTTCTTTGGATGCTGCTTATTTTTTATGAGAAGGTTTTCCAGGGCTCGTAAAACTTCTGTCTTGAAATTTATTTCACTTTCTCCCAAAATGGTAGTATGATAAGTTTCATGAAGTAAGCGAGAAGCTTAGGTATAGGTTTTCTTCATAGAGAATATCATCATGAAATGAAAGAAAAATGAGGCGAGATTTTTGAAACAACCAATTGGAATTATTGATTCGGGTGTCGGTGGTTTGACTGTGGCTAAAGAAGTCATGCGCCAGTTACCGAATGAAAATATAATATACTTAGGCGATACGGCCAGATGCCCGTATGGACCAAGGTCAAAAAAGGATGTCAAAAACTTCACATGGCAGATGACCCGGTTCCTGATGAAACAGGATATCAAAATGCTAATTATAGCCTGTAATACAGCAACTGCAGCAGTGCTGGATGAAATCAGGGCGATTCTTCCGATTCCTGTACTCGGTGTCATCCTTCCAGGGGCAAGGGCAGCTTTAAAGGTTTCTAATTCCCTACATATTGGCGTGATTGGTACAGAGGGAACGGTGAAGAGCAAAGCCTATGACGATGCACTCGTTTCCATAAACTCGGGTGTGGAAGTGGATAGTTTAGCCTGTCCGAAATTTGTCCCAATTGTGGAAAGCGGAGAGTTTCAGGGGGAAATCGTCGAAAGGGTCGTGGCGCAAACCTTGAAGCCGTTAAAGAAAATCAACATTGATACGCTCATTCTCGGTTGTACCCACTATCCTCACTTAGGACCCGTGATTTCGAAGTTCATGGGGGATAAGGTACAAGTCATTTCCTCTGGGGAAGAGACGGCCCGTGAAGCGAGTGTCATTTTAGATTACTACCGACTAAGCAATAGAAGCAAAAGGGTTCCTGTACACCGTTTCTATACAACGGGTTCCAAAGATATATTTGGTGCAATCGCATCGAGTTGGCTCGGCATAGAAATTGATACGATAGAGACCATCAAGATCGACCATCTATAAGACTTCCCTATGGAGGTCTTTTTGGTTTGGTTGAATGGGCGGGTGGCAGTAGTTGCCTAAAGAGAAAGGAAAATAATTGGTCTATTTTTGCCTAGGGCTCGTATAAATAGGAGTACAAACTGTCCTAGGAGTGATTTTATGTCCAATAAATCAAAAGTAACAGCAGCAGTGACAATCCTGGCTTCTTCTCTTTTTCTTTCTGGCTGTGGCTTGTTCGGAGCGGGCGAGAAAACGGAAATCGATCCCCCTAAGGATGTTTCTTTAGTGGAGGATGAATCTTCATTGGAAGAGCCGAAAGGGGAGCAACAGCCTGTAGATGAAGGAGAAGAGGCGTCAACTGAAAGTACAGTTAAGACCGAGCTTTATTTAATTGATAAAAGTGGATATGTAGTTCCGCAAACAATGGAGCTTCCTAAATCCGAAGCGGTCGCAAAACAGGCATTGGACTATTTAGTGAATAATGGACCTGTCACAGATAAGCTGCCAAATGGGTTCCGCGCAGTGATTCCGGCAGATACGTCGATAAGTGTAAACATAAAGGAAGGTGTGGCTGTTGCCGATTTTTCACCAGAGTTTAAAAACTATCAAAAGGAGGATGAACTCAAGATCCTGCAAGCCATCACCTGGACTCTGACCCAATTTGATTCGGTCGATAAAATCCAATTGAGGATCAATGGGGAAGATATATCGGAAATGCCGGTAAATGGTACGCCAATCGATGATAATATCTCCCGTGCTTCAGGAATCAATGTCGATGCAAGTGATGTGGTCGATATCTCTAACTCGAAAGCTGTGACGGTCTATTACATCGGTGGGGACGAGGAGTATTCTTATTATGTACCAGTGACACGCAGGGTCAGTGAAACGGAGTCGGATAACGTGACAGCGGCCATTCAGGAATTAACGAAGGGGCCGGCAGGTTCTAACTTGCAAACAAGCTTCATGAGTGACGTAGCGTTGCTTGATCAGCCTAAGGTAGCGGATGGTAAGGTTGTACTGAACTTCAATGAAAATATACTTGGAAGCTTCAAGGAGAAAAAGGTTTCCCAGGATGTACTTGATGCCCTGGTTTTATCACTAACGGAGCAAAAAGGAATTGAAAGCGTGGAAGTTCATGTTAAGGGGAGTGCAGATCTTCTAAATGAAGAAGGTAAGCCATTATCGGAACCAGTAATCCGTCCTGAAAAGGTGAACACAGGTAGTTTTTAAAGAAACGAGTTGATACCTATAAAAAATGGGGGCAGGCTTTCAGCTGCCTCTTATTCTATTTTTCATAATAGAGAGGATTTATTTCTAAAAAGCAGCCTTATAAGTTTCCGGATTATTGAAGAAGCTGAATTTGTGATAAAATTAACTTATCAAATAAAGTTCGATATCTTCCTTGTGGTCATCAAGCTGTCCCGACAGGAAGCGGAGAACGAAGTGAACTACGAGTGAGGAACATACTTAATACTTACATAAGACAAGCACCCAATTTACTTGTTCGAACGATGAATAAGTCCATATCGTATTCGGAAGTCAAAGGGGCAAGAGGGAACTCAGTGAAGATAAACGAAAAGGATGAGATGAATTGATGAAAACCGTGATTATTGCGACGAAGAATAAAGGAAAGGCCAACGAATTCAAGAACATGTTTGCAGCAAAAGGTTATGAAGTCAAGACTCTCCTCGACCTGCCGGATTCACCGGATGTCGAGGAAACTGGAACGACGTTCGAAGAGAATGCAATTCTTAAAGCGGAAGCGATTGCCCATAAAGTGGGCCACTTTGTCCTCGCAGACGACTCGGGGCTGATCGTAGATGCGTTAGACGGCCGACCTGGCGTATATTCTGCCCGTTATGCCGGTGAAGATAAGGTTGATGAAGCGAACACGGAAAAAGTATTGAGGGAACTAGAGGGTGTACCAGAGGAGGAAAGAACGGCTAGGTTCTATTGCGCATTGGCATTGGCCTCTCCCAATCAAGAAACGATAACGGTTTCAGGTACGATGGAAGGTTTCATTACGAAGCAACCGATAGGAACCAATGGATTTGGCTATGACCCAATCTTTTTTGTGAAAGAACAGGGCAAAACTAATGCTGAATTGACAAAAGAAGAAAAAAATAATATCAGTCACCGTGCAAACGCATTGAAAGCGTTGGATGAGAAATTGGAAGAATTCCTTAAACGGGAAGAAGGAATGTGATCATGAAGGTCCTGATAATGAGTGATAGCCACGGGCTTACTCATGAAATAAGCATGATCACCGCTCGTCATAAACAAGAAGTCACAGCGATGATACATTGTGGAGATTCGGAACTTGAAAGCAAGGATCCACTTTTGGGAGGGTATTTAGCGGTACGTGGGAACTGTGACCATGATCATGCCTTTCCTAACGAGCTCATTCAAGACATTGCTGGCAAACGCTTCTTCATTACCCATGGACATCTGTATAATATTAAGATGACACTGATGAACTTATCTTATAAAAGTGAAGAATCCGGTGCTGATATCGTTTGTTTTGGGCATTCTCACGCAGCGGGATCTGAACGTATCGATGGAAGGTTATTCATCAATCCTGGCAGTATTCGCCAGCCTCGGGGGCGAAAAGAAAAAACGTATGTAATTTTGTCTATAGAAGAAAACGTACTTGAAATCACGTATTACGATCTTGAAGGAAACACGGTCGAGGAACTAAATAAAGCTTATAAAACTAACTGACTTAAGGTATAATGAACAGGAAGCATTCTGTGCTTCCTGTCTGCAAAAAAAATTATTAAAACCATTGACTTTCTTTTAATATGCTAATATAATAAGAATTGTCCTAAGGGATCTTAAGTAAGGTTAATACATAAGTGTTACCGCAACTTATATCATAAAATGTCTCAGTAGCTCAGCTGGATAGAGCAACGCCCTTCTAAGGCGTCGGTCGGGAGTTCGAATCTCTCCTGGGACACTACCAAACAGTCAAATCCTTTTAGGGTTTGGCTGTTTTTTTATTGAATATAAATCTTCTGGTGAAAATAAAAAAATGTTGACTTTCTTATTATATTTCACTATAATAAGAGTTGTCTTAAATGACCAAGAATTTTCATACATAGTGTTACACAATGTCTCAGTAGCTCAGCTGGATAGAGCAACGCCCTTCTAAGGCGTCGGTCGGGAGTTCGAATCTCTCCTGGGACACTATCAAAAACAGCCAAGACCTTTTGAAGGGTTTGGCTGTTTTTTCGTTATATAAAGGGTTGTCATGGCATTTTATAATGATATGTTTGTTTCCCCTATCATTATTCCCATAGGATTCAAGAGGGGAACATTTCACTAGAGGATATGGATGAAGAATACTACTGATCATGGAGACAATGATTTGAGGCCATAGATCTATTGCCTTTTAGTTTCTTTTCTAACTTGTTTATATTTCTATTTTTGGAGAAGGTGGATTCTCTTTTATGTCGAACTGTATAAGAATAAGGGAGATGTTTAGATGAATAAAGATAGCTTATTTAAATTCATTCAAACTTCCACGCGAGGGAATTTCTTTTCAGTAGAGATAGCCCAAGATGGAACCAAGGTAGTTCAAATGGCCAAGGAGTTAGAACAAGAAGGCAGGATCAAACTAAGAGAGTGTAAGTCGCAAAATCAAGGCGTTTACCTTGAAGGCATCCTTAAATTCATTCCTAGTTAATACCACCGGTTCAGTTAGGAAGAGGAAAAAAGCATCCAACGAGTTGGATGCTTTTTTCTGTGTCTGATTCATTCAATTCTTATTTAACGTTTCGCGGTTTTTATTGATGATTTCACGGTTTTTGATTATGGCGGTATTTATTTCTTCAAGCGGTGTTCGGATGACATCTTGTTCATTTTCAAATGGTGTGAGATTAGATTGATCTTTCAATAATATATCAATGGTATCGCGTAACTGAAGCATTGATATATTGAATTTTTCCGAAACGCCTTGTAGGGCTTTATGTATTTCAGGGTTCTGGATAGAAGAAACAACCTTTCCGGAATCAGAGTTCAATAATATATCCTCCTCTAAAGCTTGATGTGAATATACATAGCTTATTATTGAGATATGGTAATTATACATGGAAGACATGTTTTTTTCATGGGGAATTAAACTCAATTTGGATTTCACGCAGAATAAAATATTATAGGAGGATATTATTAGACCAGCTGCTAATTTCATCAAGAGGGTGTGAAAGGGATGAGATCCTCTCTTGAGTGAGTAACGGGCAGGCGTCGGTTATATAGATCTGATTTCAATAATGGTAAATAAAGTAAAATAAAAGTATAATGAAAAAGTGAGTTTGAGTTTTGATGAAGGAGGCGTAGCGATGGAAAAGGATGAAAGCTATTTGAAAGCAAAAAAAAGGGTGGAGAAATTAAAGGGTTTTTATATCCATTTAATCGTTTACATCTTGGTGAATCTTTTGCTTATAATGATAAACTTATTGACCGATGCTAGTTATTTGTGGTTTCTCTATCCCCTTGGCGGCTGGGGAATCGGAATCCTTATACATTGTTTAACAACGTTTGCGAGCGGGGACTTCGGGTCGCAATGGGAAGAAAGAAAAATTAAAGAATATATGAAAAAAGATAATAAGGACCTTTAATAAATACTTGTAACTAAGGAGGCTATATTGGCTTCTTTATTTAATTTGGCTCGATAATAAAAGTTGAAACTTTGGCTTTATCAAGATTTTGGACCATTTGTCTTTTGAATATAGTAAAATGGAGGCTAAGAGCTTAATAAATAATCATTTTATAGGAGTTGCTCATGAAACAGTTTGGTTGGTTTGTAACGGGAATCGGGGTTTTGATCGCATTGTTTGCCCTGCTTTATCCCTTGAATGTTATCAGTAAAACAGTTTGCATATATTTACTGCTCGGAGGATCGGGTCTTATGTTCGTTGGATCTATGTTTAGGGCCTTTTCCCTTCTTAAGAGAAGCGAATGATGACCGGTTGGGTTGATATAGTAGGGTGACTCTATGTACAATTAGGGAGTCTCCTAAATATCAGCCCTTTTTTTAGGGGAGATTTTTTAATAAGGTGATGAAAAATGGACAAGAACCAATTGAAATATGCACAGCAGCATTTGGCCAATGAACGAACTTTTTTGGCGTGGATCCGAACCGTGATTGCAATTGTGGGGGTGGGTTTTCTAACAACAAGTTTGCATTTTACGATAGGTGTGTACCGAGATGCCCGAATCGATTTGATCAGTATCGTGCTTGGAATGTTCACCTGCTTTTTAGGTCTAGTGATCACCATATTGTCAACGGTGAGTTATCTTCAGAAGAAGAAGCAAATTAATGAGGAGACCTTCAAGCCTTCCTCGGCCCAAGTCATTCTCATTGCGGTCTTTATGCTCATCTTGCTATTGATGGTCATTTTATATTTTCTTTTTATCAAACTATAACCATTTGTCCCTATTTGTTAGGGCTTTTTTTTATGGGGTGTTGCGGGTTATTTTCTTTACGAAAACTTTTTTCTGTTTACAATCCTCTAGTATAGGTTAGAAGTAAGGGGAGGGCTCACTCAGATTTATAAAGTCTATGTGAATTCCAATTATTTGTTTAATAACCAGATTGTGATATATGATAGGGAGTATAAAAGGAGGTCATCAAGATGGTAGATATCCAAAAAGGTGAAGGGTCATTTTTTGTCAAGGACTCTGGTGAAAAGCTGGCTGAAATTACGTTCTTTAAATCAGGTGATCACGAAATCACGGTGGATCATACGGTTGTATCCGACAAACTACGCGGACAGAAGGTTGGGAATGCGCTTGTTGAAAAAGTGATTGAACTAGCGCGTAATGAAAATCTTAAAATCGTTCCGGAATGTACATTCGTTCAAAAGCAATTTGAAAAAAATGAAGCATATGAAGATGTATTGGCTAAGTAACGATATAGGGCTGGATACTAGGAAAAGGAATGGATTACCATTCCTTTTCCTGTGTATTCAGCCTTTTCCCTTTGTTTTTTTATAAAGTTTCTGGGGGAGGGTGCCAAGGGGACACCGCTTCTTGTAATTACCAATAAAATGCAGAAACAGCCTTTCAAAATAAACATCGGTTGCAGGCAAATTGGATGTTTGGTAAGAATATGGAATGCATTATGCTTTAGTTTGTATCTTTTTTCATTATTTTTAAACTAAAAAAATATATTTTTTTTAATGTGAAAATAGGATAATAGTAGGGATGAAAGCGCATACAATAAAACTTATAATTTAGAATTGTCTAAAAATTCATTAAATACCTGTTGACTACACTCCAAAATGCGAGTAAGATAATCTCAAATACAAGACATCAAACATTAGCGTTTCAAAAAAATATGAATAATGAGAAAACATTGAAAAGGATAAGTAGTCTTTTTTCAAGACATTCACAGAGAGCCGGGTTGCTGAGAACCGGTATTGTCCCAAAAGATGAACTCACCTTGGAGTTTCAGCTTGAACGTTATACTAGTAGGGCTGAACGGGTGCGTACCAGTACCCGTTACCAAAACAGAGAATAGTTGTATACTATTCAAAGTGCGCATGGAAGTTCATGCGAAAAAGGGTGGTACCGTGGAGCGGCTGATTAAGTCTTTTCACCCCTTTAACTTGCTAAGTGCAAGTACATTTGGGGTGAAGAGGCTTTTTTGTATGCTTAAAAATCCGAATATTATGAATTTAATCGAGTGAGAAAGCGGAGGAGGTCTTTACGAATGACACAAAAAGCAGTAGTGGCTGATCGAAAAAGTGGAAAGACACATTATAGTGGTGCCGAATTTTTGATGGAAGCATTGAAAAAGGAAAATGTTGAAGTCATCTTTGGGTACCCTGGTGGTTCTGTATTGCCGATATATGACAAGCTTTATAGTTCAAAGCTTTTTCATATCTTGACACGACATGAGCAGGGTGCAATCCACGCAGCAGAAGGGTACGCCAGGATTACTGGCAAACCGGGAGTGGTCATTGTCACGTCCGGTCCTGGAGCAACGAACATTGTAACCGGCCTAGCGGACGCAATGATTGATTCTCTTCCACTTGTTGTTATTTCGGGTCAGGTAGCTACTAGCGTAATTGGTTCGGATGCCTTTCAGGAGGCAGATGTACTCGGGATTACAACCCCAATTACAAAACATAACTATCAAGTGAGAAAGCCGGAAGACCTCCCACGTATCATCAAAGAAGCATTTTATATCGCTTCAAGCGGACGACCGGGACCTGTTTTAATAGATATTCCTAAAGACATGGCAATCTTGGAAGGGGTAGCGACGGAAGAGGATCCAGTGATGGACCTGCCAGGCTATCAGCCAACGACAAAGCCGAATTACTTGCAAATAAGAAAGCTTGTTGAAGCGGTAAGTGGTGCGAAAAGGCCCGTCATCCTTGCTGGAGCAGGTGTCCTTCATGCAAAGGCATCTCATCTCTTGAAGGAATATGCCGAACAACAAGGCATACCAGTAGTTCACACCCTCCTTGGCCTTGGTGGTTTCCCAGCCGAGCATCCGCAATTTATTGGAATGGGTGGCATGCATGGTAGTTTTGCGGCAAACATGGCGTTATCGAAATGTGATCTGTTGATTAATGTGGGGGCAAGGTTCGATGATCGCTTGACCGGAAACTTAGCCAAATTTGCACAATATGCAACTGTTGCCCATATCGATATTGATCCAGCGGAAATCGGAAAGAATGTACCAACCAAGATTCCTGTAGTCGGCAGCGCAAAAGAAGCTTTAACGGAGTTGATTGCCCAAAGTGGTAAAAAGCCTGACATTACGGAATGGACTGAACAGTTGAATGAGTGGAATGCAGAATTCCCATTACGTTATACCCAAGAAGAAGGGGTGCTGAAACCTCAACGTGTCATTCAAATGCTCCATGAAAAAACGAAGGGGGAAGCCATTGTCACGACGGATGTTGGTCAGCATCAAATGTGGGCGGCCCAGTACTATCCATTTAACAAGCCTAATTCATGGGTCACATCCGGTGGCCTGGGTACGATGGGCTTTGGCTTACCGTCCGCACTTGGAGCACAAATGGCCAATCCAAAAGCGACAGTTCTTTCGATATCTGGCGATGGTGGTTTTCAGATGTGCCTTCAAGAACTTTCGGTCATTGCGGAAATGAATCTGCCGATTAAGATCATCATCATTAATAACGGTGCGCTTGGAATGGTAAGGCAATGGCAGGAACTCTTCCATGACAATCGCTTTTCACACAGTGTTTTCCAGTCTCAACCCAATTTCGTTAAATTGGCTGAAGCATATGGAATTCCAGGGTTTAAAGCGACTACCGAGGAAGAAGCCAATGCATGCCTCGATGAAGCATTCACGATAGATGGACCGGTTTTGATCGATTTCCGTGTCAAACAAATGGAAAATGTCTTTCCGATGGTAGCATCAGGAAAAGGGCTGGATGAAATGGAAGGAGTTTAAGCAATGAGGGGAATTCTTAGCCTTACCGTGAACAATAGACCAGGCGTCCTTAACCGGATCACGAACCTGTTCACGAAAAGGAATTATAACATTGAAAGCATGACAGTCGGGCAATCCGAGCAGGAGGGCATTTCAAGGATGACCTTCGTGGTCGATGTTGATGACGAAACGGTCATTGAGCAAATCACAAAGCAATTAAATAAGCAGATAGAAGTGCTTAAAGTGATTGATATCACGAATCAATCGATTGTAGCCAGGGAACTGGCGCTCATCAAGATATTGGTGACAAGCCAGACCCGACCTGAAATCTATTCGGTAATTGAGCCTTTCCGGGCCTCTGTTATAGATGTAAGTAAAGATAGCCTGACGGTTCAAATCACTGGGGAATCAGACAAAATCGAAGCCTTCATTGAACTGATCAAAACGTATGGCATCAAAGAGTTGGCAAGAACCGGGACGGCGGCCTTCCCTCGCGGAATGCAGTTGTCACATGCAAAAAGCGCAACAATCGTATAAAAACAACCAAAAAAAACTATGGATATGAAAAGGGAGATGTATTAATAATGGCAAAAGTATATTATAACGCAGAAGCAAACGAGAATTTTTTCAACAATAAAAAGGTAGCGGTAATCGGATACGGTTCACAAGGACACGCACATGCTCAAAACTTACGTGATAGCGGTGTGGATGTAATCATCGGAATCAGAAAAGGTAAATCATTCGATAAAGCTGTAGAAGATGGATTCAATGTATATACAGTTAAAGAAGCGGCAGAACAAGCAGATGTAATCATGAACCTTTTACCAGATGAAACGCAACCAAAAGTATACCAAGAAGAAATCAAACCTGTGTTGCATGCAGGTCAAGCATTAATGTTCGCACACGGATTCAACGTTCACTTTAACCAAATTGTCCCACCAGCCGACGTGGATGTATTATTAGTGGCTCCAAAAGGTCCAGGACATCTTGTTCGCCGTACATATGAACAAGGTGCAGGGGTACCGGCATTATTCGCAATCTACCAAGATGTGACGGGTGAAGCAAGAGAATTGGCACTTGCTTACGCTAGAGGAATCGGAGCACTAAGAGCGGGTGGATTGGAAACGACATTCCAAGAAGAAACAGAAACAGATCTTTTTGGAGAACAGGCAGTGCTTTGTGGCGGATTGACTTCCCTTGTAAAAGCTGGGTTTGAAACATTGACGGAAGCTGGATACCAACCGGAAGTTGCATACTTCGAGTGTTTACATGAATTGAAATTAATCATCGACCTTATGTATGAAGGCGGTATGGAAAATATGCGTTATTCCATCTCTGATACGGCTCAATGGGGAGATTTCGTTTCAGGACCACGCGTTGTGACAGAGACGACAAAAGAAGCGATGAAAGCCATTTTAAAAGACATCCAAGACGGGGAATTCGCAAAAGGATGGATCCTAGAAAACCAAGCGAATCGTCCAGTCTTCAATGCTATCAATAACCGTGAAAACAAACACCAAATCGAAGTGGTAGGTCGTGAATTAAGAAAAATGATGCCATTCGTCAAACCTCAACAAACAGAGAAAGAAGTGGTAGCCGTTGCGAAAAATTAATATTTTTGAAACAACACTTCGTGATGGGGAGCAATCGGCCGGTGTGAACTTGAATTTTACCGAAAAGCTGGAAATTGCTTATCAGCTTGAAAGGCTTGGTGTGGATATCATCGAAGCCGGTTTTCCGGCAGCATCCAAAGGGGACTTCAATTCCGTACAGGAAATCGCGCGCAAAATCAGAAACAGCTCTGTTACAGGGCTGGCGCGCGCTGTAAAGGGAGACATTGACGCTGCGTGGGACTCATTGAAAGTCGGAGCAGAACCAAGGTTGCATACATTCATCGCCACGTCTCCGATCCACCGTCAATACAAGTTGAAAATGTCAAAAGAACAAGTGATTGAAAAATCAGTTGCCATGGTCAAGTATGGGGCAGAGCGTTTCCCAATCGTACAATGGTCTGCCGAAGATGCCAGTCGAACTGAACTTGACTATCTGGCTGAAATAGTCGAAGCGGTCATTCAGGCGGGGGCGAAGGTTATCAACATTCCGGATACAGTGGGATATGCCGCCCCGATTGAATACGGAAACATCTTCCGTTACCTACGTGAAAATGTTCCTTCCATCGATAAGGTGAGCCTATCGGCTCACTGCCATGATGATCTTGGAATGGCGACAGCTAACTCATTGGCTGCCATTGAAGGTGGGGCTACCCAAGTCGAGGGAACGATAAATGGAATTGGCGAACGTGCCGGCAATGTGGCCCTTGAAGAAGTGGCGATGGCTCTTTATATCCGAAAAGATTTCTATCAGGCGGAGACGGGTCTTGTCTTGAATGAAATCAAAAGAGCTAGTGATCTGGTTAGTCGTTTAACGGGAATGCAGGTACCTGCAAATAAAGCCATTATCGGCGCCAATGCCTATGCGCATGAATCCGGGATTCACCAAGATGGCATGTTGAAAGAAAAAACGACGTATGAAATTATCTCACCGGAACTGGTCGGTGTGTCTGCCAATTCGCTTGTTCTAGGTAAGCATTCTGGACGGCATGCTTTCAAAGAGAGATTACAAGAATTGAATTTCTCTGTAACGGATGAAGAAATGAATTCTTTATTTGTCCAGTTCAAAGAATTGGCGGATAACAAGAAAACCATGACGGACGAAGATATCGTAGCTCTTGTCCTTGAAGAAAAAGCGACGGATATCAGTTTTTATGACCTGATTTCCTTCCAAATATCTCATGGTACCCATCAAGTTGCCACGGCAACGGTTACGTTGAAAAAAGGCGATAGTGAAGAAATACAGGAAGCGGCAACGGGTGCTGGTAGTGTTGAGGCCCTCTATAACACGCTTGAAAGATGTTTGGGTAGTCAAATCAACCTCCAGGATTACAGAATCCAATCTGTGGGAGCTGGGATGGATGCCTTAGCACAAGTTTTCGTAAAAATCGATTACAACGGTGTGGAAACGAGTGGACGTGGACTGGACCAGGATGTATTGGAAGCCTCGGCAAAAGCTTATTTAAACGCGGTGAACCGTGTAGTCATCATGAAGGAATTAGAAGAAAAAGCAGTCATGCAGTAGGAAGGGGAGATTTCGATGAAAAGGAATATTGCGGTGCTTCAAGGAGATGGCATCGGTAAAGAAGTGACTAGAGGCGCTGTAGAAATTCTTGAAGCCGTTGCTCAACGGTACGGGCATGATTTTGAATTTCAATATGGCGAAATTGGTGGTAGCGCTATCGATAACACGGGATCGCCACTACCGGACGGGACAGTAGAGATTTGCAAGAATAGCGACGCGGTATTATTAGGGGCGGTCGGGGGACCGAAGTGGGACACTCAACCTGCGCACCTAAGGCCAGAGCGTGGTTTATTGAAAATCCGCAAAGACCTGAATCTCTATGCTAACATCCGGCCAATTAGCTATTATTCCAGCTTGTCGGAGTCTTCACCTCTTAAAAAGGAATTCATTGAAGATGTCGATTTCGTTATTGTACGCGAGCTGACGGGTGGCCTTTATTTCGGGAAGCCGAGTGAGCGGGTGGAACGAGAGGGGAAGGATGCGGTCGTCGATACCCTTTTTTATCAGAAAGATGAAATGAAGCGCATCATTGAACTTGCATTTAAATTAGCCTCTGACCGCAAGAAAAAAGTGACATCGGTCGACAAAGCCAATGTCCTGGAATCCAGTCGGATGTGGCGTGAAACGGCTGAAGAAATCGCCAAAGATTATCCAGAAGTGGAACTTGAACACATGCTTGTTGATAATGCTGCGATGCAGCTCATAAAGAATCCGAAACAATTTGACGTTATCGTGACGGAAAATATGTTTGGTGACATTTTAAGCGATGAAGCATCCGTCTTGACTGGTTCACTTGGCATGTTGCCTTCCGCTTCGATCTCTACGGAAGGTCCCAATTTATATGAACCGATCCACGGATCTGCCCCTGATATTGCAGGAAAAAATCTAGCAAATCCTATTGGGACGATTTTATCGGCAGCATCGTTGTTACGCCTATCATTCGGATTGGAAAATGAGGCCGACGCGGTCGAGCAAGCGGTGGAAACGGTACTGAACTATGGATTAAGAACCGGTGATATTGCTAATGGTCAATCATCAATCACGACGACGACAGAAATGATTGCCCAAATAAAAGCAACTCTATTAGACCAGGAAGCCATCTCCAACATCATGGGAGCTTATGCATAACCTTCTTTCACGGCCTAAATCTAGGCCGTGTTTTTTAAAAAATATAAAATTGATCGAGGTGGATATAAGTGGGTAAATCTATAATTGAAAAAATATGGGATCGCCATATTATATATGAAGAGGAAAATAAACCGGATTTATTGTATATAGATCTTCAATATATTCATGAAGTAACATCCCCTCAAGCATTCGAAGGTTTGAGATTGAAAGGGCGTAAAGTAAGAAGGCCCGACCGGACTTTCGCAACAATGGACCATAATGTGCCTACTATAAATCGCCATTTCATTTCGGATGATATTGCAAGAAAACAGTTGGAGGCACTCGATAAAAACTGTAAGGAATTCGGTATCCGTCTTGCTGACCTAGACAGCCCAGAACAAGGAATCGTTCATGTCATCGGTCCAGAATTAGGTCTTACACAACCTGGTATGACGATTGTTTGCGGGGACAGCCATACATCTACGCATGGGGCGTTCGGATCGATTGCTTTCGGGATCGGAACAAGTGAAGTGGAGCATGTTTTGGCCACTCAATCCCTATGGCAGACTAAACCAAAAACGCTAAAGCTTGAGGTTAATGGGAAACTCGGTCATGGAGTCATGGCGAAAGATGTCATTTTATATGTTATATCCAAATTCGGTGTCGACTTTGGGACAGGACATATCATTGAATATTGTGGGGAAGTTTTCGATGCCATGTCAATGGAAGAAAGAATGACCGTATGTAATATGTCAATCGAAGGCGGTGCTCGTGCTGGGCTAGTGGCACCAGATGAAACGACCTTCTCCTATTTGAAAGGTCGTAAATATGTATCAAAAGGTGAAGAGTTTGAGCGTTGCGTTCAGGACTGGAAGGCACTTGTTAGTGACGCAGATGCGGTTTATGACCGGGAAATCGTCCTTGATGGCAGTTTGATTTCGCCAATGGTCAGCTGGGGAACAAATCCGGGCATGGCTAGTGGAGTGGATGAACGGGTACCGACTTTTGCAGAGGATATCACTAATTCGAAGGAACTCGGCCGCGCGCTTGAATATATGGGACTTCAAGAAGGAATGGCGATTACGGATATTCCGGTTCAACATGTATTTATCGGTTCTTGTACGAATTCCAGAATTGAAGATTTACGTCAGGCTGCTGAAATGATTGAAGGCAGGACGGTTCATAAAGGTGTTCGAGCAATGGTGGTACCAGGCTCACAAAGTGTCAAGAAGCAAGCGGAAGATGAAGGATTGGATGAAATTTTTAAATCGTCAGGCTTTGAATGGCGGGAATCAGGTTGTAGCATGTGCTTGAGCATGAACCCGGATGCGGTGCCTCCTGGTGAACACTGTGCCTCCACGAGTAACCGGAACTTCGAGGGACGACAAGGGGCAGGGGCCAGGACCCATTTAGTAAGTCCAGCCATGGCAGCGGCTGCGGCCATATACGGGAAGTTTGTTGATATAAGAAACTTGAAAAAAGCTGAGAAAGTCCAATAAATACAAAATAATAGGAGGTGCACAATGGAAATGGAACCCATTACTATATATAAAGGAAGAGCGGCGGCACTAAATCGGAAAAATGTGGATACCGACCAAATCATTCCAAAGCAATTTTTAAAACGGATTGAACGAAGCGGCTTTGGCGAATTCCTGTTCTATAACTGGCGCTTTGACGAAGAAGGAAATGAACGCCCTGATTTTGAATTGAATCAGCCTCAAAATCGTGATACCTCGATTTTGATTGCGGGTGAAAACTTTGGCTGTGGATCATCAAGGGAGCATGCACCATGGTCGTTGAAAGATTATGGTTTCGATATTGTCATCGCACCATCTTATGCCGACATATTCAAAAGCAACTGCATGAAGAACGGAATGGTTCCCATCGCATTAAACCATGAGCAAGTCCAGTACCTGATGGAGAGGGCTGCTTCCCCTGATTATGAACTGACTGTCGATTTACCGAATCAAACGGTGAAAGATGGCCAAGGGTTTGAAGCAAGCTTCGATATTCATCCATATTGGAAGGAAATGCTCGTCAAAGGCTGGGACGAAATATCGATCACTCTTCAATATGATGAGAAAATAGCAGCTTATGAAAAGCAAAAAGATGCAGTTTCTAATGCGTAATGAATTCAAAAAAAGGCTTCCTATCCAATAAAATAGGAAGCTCTTTTTTGTGGAGTTTTAAATTACATATAAGTGGAATGGATACCTTGGAAGGTGACTGTTTTTTGAATTTCATTCTATTACATGCTAAACTATTTTCCAAAAGCGAACGGCGAGGTGAATAATGATGGTTGGGAAACATGGCAAGAGCACAGAGGATTCGAAGGTCGTCCCATTTCCTAATCTAGGGGAACGGTTAATCATAAAGGGCCTCGACGAGCTTGGAAAAAGGAACTTTAAAGACGCAGCCCGGCTCTTCAGTCAAGCACGGGAATTTGAGCCGGATAATGATGAAGTGTGTATGGGCCTTGTCGTTTCCCTGGTTGAGCTCGAGTATTATGAAGAGTCCAAAGAATTGTGCCAAGAGATGCTCAATAAAGGAATCGGTGACTATTTCCAATTGATTAACATCTATTTAATGGTGCTACTCCAATTGAATGAACATCAGGAAATGATTACGACAATTGAACTTTTATTTGATGAAAACCAGATCCCCTTCGACAAAGAGGAGCATTTTGAAAAGATGCTTCACTTCAGCAAGCGGGCCCTTGAAGATAAAAAAGAGGAAACCGAAAGGGAATTACAGCTGCGGGAAGAAGAATTACAGAAGGAAGAGTTATTCGCAGGGAAATCGGATAAAGAAATGCTACTTGTGATTTCTAAACTTACGAATCTTAATATTCGACCTTTTGTCCCCCAAATCGAGCAGTTTCTTCAAGACCGTGATGGACATCCATTTTTTAAAACGATGCTATTAAACATCCTTATAGACCAGGAGTATAATGAAGAAGTAACCGTTTGGAAGTTCACGCAGTCCAAGATTGTCAATCCAAAAGAGCTGGTGACCTTGAAGGAAACAAGCTTCCATAAAACGATCATGAACCTGACAGAAGAGGAAATCAGTCATAAAAATCCGAGTTTATTTGAAATGGTGCACAGCCTAATTGAGCGGCATTCCTTTTTATTGTATCCATTCGAACCAGAATCAGATATGATACCGGCATGGGCGGCTGCCTATCATGCGTTAGCCGAAGAGTACATGACAGGGGAAGATAGGATCCAAGAAATAGCGAATAGTTATTCCGTTGATGGGGAAGCGGTTACGAATATTCTAGCCACTATAAAAGAAATCGAAGAAATTTCTTATCCCATTATTTAACCTATTGCTGTTGTAACGGTTTGAACCTGTGTTATAATGTAGTGGTTGTAATGTATAATCGTCTAATTTTGACGAATTCCCAATTTTTTTCTTGGGTATATTTGAAGGATGACTTGTTAACACTTGCAAAGCATATTCATCCAATGCTTATTATTGAAGTATATAGATCTTTTTGGAGGGAAACACATGTCTGTAAAATGGGAAAAACAAGAAGGTAATCAAGGCGTATTAACAATCGAAGTAGAAGCTGTAAAAGTAAACGAAGGTTTAGACGCAGCATTCAAAAAAGTAGTTAAACAAGTAAACGTACCTGGCTTCCGTAAAGGTAAAATGCCACGTCAAATGTTCGAAAAGAAATTCGGCGTAGAATCATTATATCAAGATGCTCTTGATTTCATCCTTCCTGATGCATATGCAAATGCTGTCGAAGAAGCTGGAATTCAGCCTGTAGATCGTCCAGAAATCGACATCGAGAAAATGGAAAAAGGCGAAAACCTAATCTTCACGGCTACTGTAACAGTTAAGCCTGAAGTTAAATTAGGAGATTACAAAGGTGTTGAAGTGGAAAAATTCAATACTGAAGTAACTGACGAAGACGTTGATAACGAATTGAAATCAATGCAAGAACGTCAAGCTGAACTTGTCGTTAAAGAAGAAGGACAAGCTGCAGAAGGCGATACAGTCGTTCTTGATTTTGAAGGATTCGTTGATGGTGAAGCATTCGAAGGCGGAGCTTCAGAAAACCATTCACTAGAAATCGGTTCTAACTCATTCATCCCTGGTTTCGAAGAGCAACTTATTGGTCTTGAAACAGGCGCTGAAAAAGACATCGAAGTTACATTCCCTGAAGAATACCATGCTGCTGAACTTGCAGGTAAACCAGCTGTATTCAAAGTGAAAATTCACGAAATCAAAACAAAACAACTTCCTGAGTTGGATGATGAATTCGCGAAAGACGTTGACGAAGAAGTTGAAACGTTAGCTGAACTTAAAGAAAAAACAAAACATAAATTAGAGCATGACAAAAAACACGAAGAAGAAAACTTCGTACAAAACACTGTAATCGGTAAAGCTGTTGAAGGTGCAGAAATGGACATTCCTGAAGCTATGATTTCTAACGAAGTAGACCGCATGATGAATGAGTTCTCTCAACGCATTCAATCTCAAGGCCTAAACTTAGAACTTTACTACCAATTCTCAGGTCAAGACGAAGAAGCATTAAAAGCACAAATGAAAGAAGAAGCTGAAGGACAAGTTCGTACAAGCTTGACTCTTGAAGCTATCGCTGAAGCTGAAAAAATTGAAGCAACTGATGAAGACGTTGAAGCTGAACTTGCAGAAATGGCTACAATGTACAACATGGAAGTTGAAGCAATCAAACAAGCTCTTGGAAACTTAGAAAGCATCAAAGGCGATCTTAAAATTAAGAAAGCAATTGACTTCTTAGTGGAAAACAGCAAAACTGTTGAAGCAAAATAATTTATTTTAAGTAAGTGTTTACTAATATTTTCTTCAAAGAAACAAGGCGCGAGTAATCGTGCCTTGTTTTATACATATTAAGAATTTATTGGTAATTTTAACTATCGGATAGTTTCTGATTGATTTTTTTTTCATTTCAGTGTAGATTAATTCTAATGCTGCATATACATATTTATACAGAAAAACCTTATTTTAAAAACCGCAAAGTTTGGACATACTGGTAAATGGAAACATACATATGAAATGAAAATTTGTACTTATTGGACAACTTGTGGGTGAGCGTTTTTGTTACAAAATTTCCAAGAACGTGATAGAATGCAAAACATACTAGGAATTTTGGAACGCTAAAGTATTTGTGTGTCTTTCCTATAGCGGATTTGACACCTTTACATCACTAGAGTTGGAAGAGTATTTAAAGGGGTGAACGTTCATGTTTAAATTTAATGATGAAAAAGGACAATTAAAATGTTCTTTTTGCGGAAAAACTCAAGAACAGGTCCGCAAACTGGTAGCTGGTCCAGGTGTATATATTTGTGACGAGTGTATCGAGCTTTGTACTGAAATCGTTGAAGAAGAGCTAGGTACTGATGAAGAAGTAGAATTTAGAGATGTACCTAAACCTAAGGAAATTCGTGCGATACTAGACGAATACGTAATTGGACAAGAACAGGCTAAAAAGTCTTTGGCCGTCGCTGTTTATAATCATTATAAACGCATCAATTCCAATAGCAAAGTTGATGACGTCGAGTTATCCAAGAGTAATATCGCTCTTATTGGACCGACAGGAAGTGGGAAAACGCTACTTGCCCAAACATTGGCGCGTCTATTGAATGTACCTTTTGCCATTGCTGACGCAACTTCATTAACGGAAGCTGGTTATGTTGGGGAAGATGTAGAAAACATCCTTCTTAAGCTGATTCAAGCGGCTGATTACGATGTGGAAAAAGCGGAAAAAGGCATCATTTATATCGATGAAATCGATAAAGTGGCCCGTAAATCCGAAAACCCATCGATTACACGCGATGTATCCGGTGAAGGTGTACAGCAGGCCTTATTGAAAATTCTTGAAGGTACCGTGGCAAGCGTTCCGCCACAAGGAGGACGTAAACATCCTCATCAAGAATTCATTCAAATCGATACGACTAATATCTTATTCATCTGTGGTGGTGCTTTTGATGGCATCGAACCGATCATCAAACGCCGTTTAGGCCAAAAAGTCATTGGCTTTGGTTCTGATGTTAAAAAAGATGATATCGCAGAAAAAGAATTGCTTTCTAAAGTTCTTCCAGAAGATTTACTGCGTTTCGGTCTAATTCCGGAATTCATCGGTCGTCTTCCTGTCATTGCTACATTAGAGCAATTGGACGAAGCCGCTTTGATTGAAATCCTTACAAAACCGAAAAATGCTCTTGTGAAGCAATATCAAAAATTGCTTGAGCTTGACGACGTAGAATTGGAATTCGAACAGGAAGCACTTAGTGAAATCGCTAAAAAAGCGATCGAACGTAAAACAGGTGCGCGTGGACTCCGTTCCATCATTGAAGGAATTATCCTTGAAGTGATGTTCGATCTTCCATCACGTGATGATGTTGCCAAATGTGTAATTACAGGAAGCACAATCGCGAAAAACGAAACACCAAAGCTTGTCCTGAAAGATGGTACAACCATTCAGGGACAAGGGAAGAAAACATCTGCTTAATCGATTAGTGAAAAAACTGCCAGTTCTTCTGGCAGTTTTTTTTATGTTCTTTTTCATTACCTCAGTGCTTCTAAGTTTATATCTCAAAACACCAAAATTTACATCCCATATTTATTGGATTATTTCGCCCTCCCCTAGGAGATACTATCAGAAATGACAAGGCAGTAGCAGGAGGGAAAACGATGAACTGGACAGGAATAGCGTTATTTATTCAGCTGTTTTTTGGTATTGTGATTGGTTTGTATTTTTTGAATTTATTAAAAGGTCAACGAACACAAAAAGTTTCGATTAACCGTGATTCACGAAAGGAAATGGATCAGCTACAAAGGATGAGGTCCATCTCCCTAACAGAGCCATTGTCAGAAAAGGTGAGGCCGATTACATTTAAGGATATCATTGGTCAGGAGGACGGCATCAAATCTCTAAAAGCAGCTTTATGCGGTCCGAATCCTCAGCATGTGATCATTTATGGCCCTCCAGGAGTGGGGAAAACGGCAGCTGCAAGGATCGTTCTAGAAGAAGCCAAGAAAAATGGGAAGTCTCCTTTCAAGAAGTCGGCAGTCTTTATCGAACTGGATGCAACGACTGCTAGATTCGATGAACGGGGAATAGCCGATCCGTTAATAGGTTCAGTGCACGACCCTATATATCAAGGCGCCGGGGCCATGGGCCAGGCGGGTATCCCGCAACCCAAACAAGGGGCTGTCAGTAATGCTCATGGCGGCGTACTGTTTATAGATGAAATTGGGGAACTCCATCCCATTCAAATGAACAAGTTGTTAAAGGTGCTGGAAGACCGGAAAGTGTTTCTCGAAAGTGCTTATTATCAAGAGGAAAATCAAAATATTCCGACCCATATCCATGATATATTTAAAAATGGACTTCCTGCCGACTTTCGCTTGATTGGGGCTACAACAAGAACGCCTAATGAAATTGCCCCAGCCATTCGTTCAAGGTGCATTGAAGTGTTTTTCCGTGAACTGGACCGTGAGGAAATCGTATCCGTTGCCAAAAATGCTTCCGATAAGGTAGGTATCACTATTAGTGAAAAGGGACTTCAGTCGATTTCGGATTACGCCCGAAATGGAAGGGAAGCTGTCAATATGATTCAAACATTGGCCGGTATCTCCATTAATGAAAATCGAAGCTACATCAGGGAAGAAGATATTGATTGGATGGCTCATAGCAGCCAACTTACACAGAGGATGGACCGGAAAATAGAGTCAAGTCCAAAAATAGGACTGGTTAATGGTCTTGCCGTTTATGGTCCTAACAGTGGGGCTTTGTTGGAAATCGAAGTGACTGTGATGGCTGCTAAAGATGATAAAGGTTCAATCAATATTACAGGGATAGTCGAAGAAGAAAGCATTGGTGGTGGAAATGGGAAATCCATTCGTCGCAAGAGCATGGCCAAGGGGTCGATTGAAAATGTCATCACGGTCCTGCGTTCCATGGGCGTTCCAGCCGACCAATTCGATATCCATGTTAACTTCCCAGGCGGCAGCCCTGTGGACGGTCCATCAGCGGGTATAGCGATGGCAACGGGCATATACTCGGCCATCTATAAAATGCCTGTGGATCATACGGTAGCGATGACGGGAGAAATTAGTATTCATGGTGGCGTTAAACCAATCGGAGGCGTCATTCCGAAGATAAAGGCCGCAAAACTGGCTGGGGCAAAGACTGTCATTATTCCAGCTGAAAACATGCAACCGCTGCTGCTGGAAATAAAAGATATCGAGATCATTCCTGTTACGAATGTAAAAGAAGTATTGGATAGGGCGCTGAAGAAAGAGATAATATCCGATCAGATATTAGCCTCCTTGGACCCTTCGAAAAAAGAAAGCGTATAACAGGAGAACCCCGGTTTGAAAAAGACCGGGGCGTTTTCTGGCCGAAAAAAATAATCATGAATTCAGGCGTGCTTTTTACTCGGAAATTGGAGATAATAAAAGCAATTATACCTGTTAAGGTAAACAAATAGACACTTCTATATAAATAGGATAGAATTGTTAAAAGGTTGATAACTTGGGTAATTAGTTTACAACGACGATACTAAATTTGGAGGTGTCAGGAAATGACTGATCAAGAAATCATCGTTCCCCTCCTGCCGCTAAGAGGACTGCTTGTATATCCAACAATGGTACTTCATTTAGATGTGGGCCGAGATAAATCGGTACAAGCCCTTGAGAAAGCAATGGTGGAAGACCATCTTATATTTTTGACGACACAGAAAGATGTGACGTTGGATGAACCTGGTGAAGAAGATTTATTTACCATGGGTACATTAACAAAAGTAAAACAGATGCTGAAACTTCCAAATGGTACCATCCGTGTTTTAGTGGAAGGTTTAAACCGGGCAGAGGTTAGTGAATTTTACGATTATGAGACACACTATGGTGCGAAGGTTAAAATATATGAAGACAGCGATGAAAAAGATGCGGAACATCAAGCGTTAATGCGCACCTTGCTGGATTATTTTGAACAATACATAAAGATGTCCAAGAAAATAACCGGTGAAACGTTCTCTTCCACTTCAGATATTGAAGAACCGGGTAGATTGGCTGATATCATCGCCTCCCATTTGCCTCTTAAGTTGAAAGAGAAGCAAGAAGTGCTTGAGACCATTGATATGAAAGAGCGCTTAAGCCGGGTGATTGAAATCATCAATAACGAAAAGGAAGTCCTTTTCCTGGAGAAAAAGATCGGTCAGCGTGTCAAACGATCCATGGAACGGACACAAAAAGAATATTATCTACGTGAACAAATGAAGGCCATCCAGAAGGAACTAGGGGATAAAGAAGGTAAGACAGGAGAAATCGCCGTTCTTACTGAAAAAATAGAAGAAGCCGATATGCCAGCGCATATTAAAGAAACGGCTTTAAAAGAACTCGACCGGTATGAAAAAGTACCATCCAGTTCAGCTGAAAGCTCCGTTATCCGCAATTACATCGAATGGTTAATATCGCTTCCATGGTCGAATGCCACGAAAGATGATCTTAATATTCATAAAGCGGAAAAAATCCTTAACCGTGACCATTATGGATTGGAAAAGGTCAAAGAACGGGTGCTTGAATACTTGGCTGTCCAGCAGCTGACTAATTCGTTAAAGGGACCGATTCTTTGTTTGGTAGGTCCTCCAGGCGTCGGAAAAACAAGCTTAGCTAAGTCGATTGCCTCATCATTGAACCGGAAGTTTGTTCGAATTTCCCTAGGTGGCGTGCGTGATGAATCGGAAATCCGGGGACACCGCCGCACATATGTAGGGGCCATGCCAGGTAGAATCATCCAAGGGATGAAAAAGGCGGGCACGATTAATCCGGTATTTTTACTGGATGAAGTGGATAAGATGTCCAATGACTTTAGAGGAGACCCATCGGCTGCGATGTTAGAAGTGCTTGACCCGGAACAAAACCATAACTTCAGTGACCATTATATTGAAGAGACGTATAATCTTTCTAAAGTTATGTTCGTTGCGACAGCCAATAATCTTTCAACAATTCCAGGACCGCTTCGTGATCGTATGGAAATCATTTCGATTGCAGGTTATACTGAAATAGAGAAGCTTCATATCGCCAAGGATCACCTAATGCCTAGACAGTTGGAGAATCATGGTCTATTGAAGACACAACTGCAAATCCGTGAAGAAGCCCTTACTAAGATCATTCGTTATTATACTCGGGAAGCCGGTGTCCGTAGTCTAGAACGGCAGCTTGCCAGTATTTGCAGGAAAACGGCGAAGATCATCGTTTCCGGTGATAAAAAACGAGTCGTGATTTCTGATAAGAATGTCGAGGAGTTTTTAGGGAAAACGATGTTCCATTATGGACAAGCGGAGATAGAAAACCAAATAGGTGTCGCTAATGGATTGGCATACACTTCCGTTGGTGGGGATACGTTACAGATCGAGGTATCTTTATCACCAGGAAAAGGAAAGCTCATTTTGACTGGGAAACTTGGCGACGTCATGAAAGAATCAGCTCAGGCTGCTTTCAGTTATGTACGTTCGAAGACCGAGAAACTCCACATCGATACGAACTTCCATGAAAAGTATGATATCCATATCCATGTTCCAGAAGGAGCCGTTCCTAAGGATGGTCCATCTGCAGGCATCACGATTGCAACAGCGTTAATATCGGCTCTAACTAATAGGCCGA
This sequence comes from Peribacillus suis, assembly GCF_059384845.1. Lineage (NCBI taxonomy): Bacteria > Bacillati > Bacillota > Bacilli > Caryophanales > Bacillaceae > Peribacillus > Peribacillus suis. Next base: position 2,902,900 of record NZ_CM182019.1, on the reverse strand, counting down.
TCAGAAAAGAGGTAGGCATGACAGGCGAAATTACATTACGCGGACGGGTTCTCCCAATTGGTGGCCTTAAGGAAAAATCCTTAGCGGCTCATCGAGCAGGACTTACGAAAATCATCATCCCGCAAGATAACGAAAAGGATATTGATGATATCCCGGAAAGTGTCCGTAAAGAATTAATATTTGTTCCAGTTTCACATGTTGATGAAGTCCTAGAACATGCATTGGTAGGTGTGGACGAATGAAAGTAACAAGTTCAGATATTGTCATCAGTGCCGTTAAGCCTGAACAATATCCTAACACCCCCATTCCGGAATTTGCCTTAGCTGGTCGTTCCAATGTCGGGAAATCAAGTTTCATCAATAAATTGATCAATCGAAAAAATTTAGCGCGGACTTCTTCCAAGCCAGGAAAGACGCAAACGCTGAATTTCTATATCATAAATGAAGCCATGCATTTTGTGGATGTACCTGGTTACGGGTATGCAAAGGTTTCTAAAAGCGAACGTGATGCGTGGGGGAGAATGATTGAAACATATTTCACCTCCCGTGAACAGCTTCGTGCAGCGATATTGGTCGTTGATTTACGCCATCCGCCGACTAAAGATGATATAGCCATGTATGAGTTCCTGAAGCATTACGATTTGCCAAGAATCGTGATAGCGACGAAAGCAGACAAAATCCCAAAAGGGAAATGGCAAAAACATCTTAAAATCACACGCCAAACGCTTAATCTGGAAAAAGAAGATGAATTGCTTCTTTTCTCAGGTGAAACCGGAGAAGGTAAAGAACAAGTCTGGGGCGTTTTGAAGAAATACATGTAAGAGATAAAAGACATTCCCTAAGTGGAATGCCCTTCTCTTCTTAGTGAAAAAAGGTCTCCCATCTGGGAGGCCTTTTTCATTTTCTTCGAAGTAAGATATACACACCAATTGCGATTAAAACAAATGGCCAAAATTTTTCTATATTATAGGTTCCTGTTTCCAGTATTCCGAAAGATGAGGTGATTTTGTCATAAAACAAAGTGAGGATCGCTATGAAGAATAAAATCATCCCGTGCATCATGCCTGTATTCGTTTTACGTGTCCTAAGAATAAAACCTAGAGAAATGATTAAAATAAAGATACCAAGGCTATCCGGCCAAATCTCGAGGTTATTGGCGATATGGAAATGGGCGCCGAATCCGAGCAGGATGACACCGGGAAGTATGGATTCATACTCACTCCCACTGTAGGCCTGGATTAAAAAGGCAATACCGACAATACATAATAGTGTAGGCCAGCTAAAGAAACCTGGGAAAATTTCAATTCGTGAATGTTCAAGAAAAAAATAAAGTCCGAAACCGATTAAAATGATTCCGGGAAAAATTCGTTGCTTTTTCATTTTATCCTCCTATCAATTCGATTACTTGAAGTTTATTGGTATTTTTGATATGGTTCTTTTGTACACAATGTCGAAATATGTATTTAATATAAAAATACGGCTTATATATTCACTATATTAGTGGGTGAACAAGCTTTCTTATTATGGTAGCATACGTTCATAAACTGTTCATATATTTTTTTGTTTCAGTTTTTGTACATGGTATAATGAAGGTACATGAAAAATTTTGGGGGTGCAAAAGAAAAGATGCATATTCTAGCGGTTGGTATCAATTACAAAACTGCCCCTGTAGAAATTCGGGAAAAATTGTCGTTTAATGAAGCCGAACTTGCCGAGGCAATGAAAGCTCTTAAAAATAAAAAAAGTATTTTGGAGAATGTCATTATTTCCACATGCAATAGAACGGAAATATATGCGGTAGGTGATCAACTTCATACTAGCCGATATTATATTAAGGAATTCCTTTCTGAGTGGTTTCACATCGATAAAGAGGAGTTTTCTAAATATCTGTTTTTCTATGAAGGGGACGCTGCTGTTGAGCATTTATTTTCAGTTACATGTGGCCTGAACTCCATGATTCTTGGGGAAACGCAGATTTTGGGACAAGTTCGCTCGAGTTATATGTTGGGACAGAAGGAAGATACAATAGGAACGGTTTCTAATCATCTTTTCAAGCAAGCCCTTACACTGGCCAAGAAAGCCCATTCGGAAACGGAAATCAATACGAATGCAGTTTCCGTGAGCTATGCGGCCGTTGAATTGGCGAAGAAAATCTTTGGAAGCTTAAGTGGCAAGAATGTGCTGATTCTCGGAGCAGGTAAAATGGGTGAATTGGCGATTCAAAATCTTCACAGTAATGGTGCGGATAGCATTACTGTCATCAATCGTACTTATCAGAAGGCGGTTGATTTAGCTGAGAGATTTAATGGAGATGCAAAACAGCTTCAGGAACTGCAATGTGCATTGGTGGAAGCGGATATCTTAATCACGTCAACTGGATCGAAAGACCTTCTCGTCACAAAAGAAATGATGACATTTGTGAACAAGCTTCGCAAAGGCCGTCCTATCTTCATGGTGGATATCGCTGTTCCACGTGACTTGGATCCAACGTTGGCTGAACTGGAAAACGTATTCCTATACGACATCGATGACCTTGAAGGAATCGTACAAGCGAATATCGAAGAACGTAAGAAAGCTGCTGAAAAGATAGGCTTAATGATTGAATTCGAGATTGTTGAATTTAATCAGTGGATGAATTTGCTTGGTGTGGTTCCAGTCATTTCGTCCCTACGGGAAAAATCGTTATCGATTCAAAAGGAAACGATGGAGAGCATTGAAAGAAAGCTCCCACACTTGAGTGAACGTGATATAAAAGTATTGAACAAACATACGAAGAGCATCATTAATCAAATGCTGAGGGATCCGATTTTATATGCCAAAGAACTGGCAGAGGAACCAAATGCAAAAGAACAATTGAATAATTTTGTGAAAATCTTTCATTTAGAGGAATTGGTTGAAGAAAAGATGGTAGAGGACAATGAAACTGAAAAGGCACATGCGAAGTCTTCTCTACTAAATCCAGTTCCTGTCCATTAATGAGGTAGATATGGAATTACTAATGACAAGGTTACATGAAGGTACTGTATTGTTATATGCCGTCAGTATGCTTTTATATTTCTTCGATTTTCTAAATAATAACCAGAAGGCTAATAAAATCGCCTTCTGGTTGCTTTCTATTGTTTGGGTACTGCAAACAATTTTTTTATTTCTTTATGTAATGAAAACGGGAAGATTTCCAATCTTGACGATTTTCGAAGGGCTATATTTTTATGCTTGGCTCCTCGTTTCATTATCATTGATCATTAACCGGTTGTTACGTGTCGATTTTATCGTATTCTTTACTAATCTACTTGGGTTCATGGTGATGGCCATCCATACGTTTGCCCCTGTCCAGATAGAATCGGAAGTCCTTGCACAACAGCTGGTTTCTGAGCTTTTATTTATTCATATCACGTTTGCCTTACTATCTTATAGTGCTTTTACTCTTTCATTCGTGTTTTCCTTACTCTACTTGATTCAATATGACTTATTGAAGCGAAAGAAATGGGGTAAGCGGTTGCTTCGACTAGGTGATTTGACGAAGCTTGAAAATCTGTCGTATGTTCTCGCTGTAATCGGCGTTCCGTTATTGGGGGTATCTTTGATACTGGGCATTCAGTGGGCCAATCTTAAATTACCAGGTGTTTCTTGGTTGGATATGAAAATTATCGGTTCGTTTGTTATATTGATAGGATATAGTGTTTATTTATACTTGAAAATCCGAAAACAGGTTTATGGCAGGGCTTTGGCCTTTTTGAATATTGGATTCTTCATGATTGTATTAATTAACTTTTTCCTTTTTGGAAGTCTTTCATCATTCCATGTTTGGAATACATAGGAGGAAACTATGAGAAAAATCATTGTCGGTTCTAGACGTAGTAAACTAGCGATTACCCAAACGAATTGGGTGATTAATCAACTTAAGGAACTTGGCCTTCCCTACGAGTTCGAAGTGAAGGAAATAGTCACGAAAGGTGACCAAATCCTGGATGTGACGCTTTCGAAAGTAGGCGGTAAGGGACTATTTGTTAAAGAAATCGAACAGGCCATGCTGAATAAGGAAATTGATATGGCTGTACATAGCATGAAGGATATGCCAGCGGTGCTTCCAGAAGGATTGACGATTGGCTGCATTCCACCAAGAGAAGATCACCGTGATGCATTGATTTCAAAGAATCATGAAAAGCTTTCTGAATTGAAACCGGGCTCTATTGTCGGAACAAGCAGTTTGCGTCGCAGTGCCCAAATCTTGTCAAGAAGACCGGATCTTGAAATTAAATGGATTCGCGGGAATATTGATACCCGTTTGGATAAACTAAAAAATGAAGAGTATGACGCCATCATTCTAGCTGCTGCAGGTCTTGCTAGAATGGGTTGGAAAAAAGACGTCGTAACGGAATTTTTAGATGAAGACATTTGTTTACCGGCTGTTGGCCAAGGAGCTCTTTCCATTGAGTGCCGTGCAGATGATCATGATTTATTGTCAGAACTCGCTAAATTCACGTGTGAAAATACGAAAAAGACCGTAGAAGCTGAACGTGCCTTTTTAGATAAAATGGAAGGTGGCTGCCAGGTGCCGATTGCAGGATTGGCAGTTGCAAAAGACAATGGAGATGTTTCCTTAACAGCTTTAGTCGCTTCCCCGGATGGTAAAGTGATTTATAAAGAAATGGCTGAGGGCTCAAATCCTGAAGCAGTTGGCCTTGAGGCTGCTAGACTGATTAGTGAATTCGGTGGCAAAGAGTTGATTGATCGTGTAAAAGAGGAGCTTGATCAGTAATGAAGCCGTTTTTGCCTCTTAAAGATTATCAGGTTTTAATCACCAGAGGGAAAGGGCAGGCAGAGGGTTTGCAAACCTTAGTGAAAAAAAATGGGGGAACTCCTCTGATGGTGCCGTTGCTTGAGTTTACCCTTCCAGAAAATCTGGAAGAGGTACAAGAACGATTGAATCGATTGAACAGCTATGACTGGGTCATATTAACGAGCAAGAATGGTGTGGATTTTTTGTTCAGGCTGCTCGGCAAGCAACAACATGTGGTGCTTCCGAAAATAGCCGTCATTGGATCCAAAACGGAAGAGGCTTTGAACGCGTATGGATATGAAGCGGATTTTGTTCCATCCGAATATGTTGCAGAAAGTTTTGTTTCGGAGTTTATTACTCACCTCGAACCCGGTGAACGTGTCCTCCTTGCGAAAGGGAACCTCGCAAGGACGGTCATAGCGGAGGCCATTAATGAAACGAGTGCATCGTGTGATGAAATGATTATCTATCACACCATACTTCCACAAGAAAGCGAAAGACAACTGGTCCAATTAATCTTGAACGGAAAAGTGGATATCATCACCTTTACAAGCTCTTCCACGGTGAATCACTTTACACAGATCATTGAACAATATGAATTGAATACATACATAAAAGACCTTGTCATTGCTTGTATCGGACCGATTTGTGCCAGGACGGCATCGAGAAATGGTTTACATGTTTCTGTATGTCCTGATGTCTATACAACAGAAGCGATGGTTGAGGAAGTAGTACGATATATTGTTAAAAAGAATCCTAAAGGAGGAACCATAAAATGAAAGATATTTTATTCAATCGTCACCGCCGCCTGCGTGCAAGTGCCGGCATGAGGGCTTTGGTCCGTGAAACATACGTACATAAAGAGGATTTAATCTACCCGATTTTCATCATCGACGGCGAGAACATAAAAACGGAAATCGCCTCCATGCCAGGAATTTACCAGCTTTCGATGGATAATCTAGCGGCAGAGATGGATGAGGTCGTGGGTCTTGGCATTAAATCAGTCATTTTATTCGGTGTTCCATTTGAACATGATAAGGATGAACAAGGCACTGGAGCCTTTCATCATAATGGACTTGTCCAACAAGCGACCCGACTCATCAAAAAACAATACCCTGAAGTCATGGTCATTGCCGACACATGCTTATGTGAATACACAAGCCATGGTCACTGTGGAGTAGTTGAGGGAGACAAAATCTTAAATGATGCGTCACTTGACCTTCTTGCCAAAACGGCCATCAGCCAAGCAGAAGCAGGTGCCGATATCATTGCCCCTTCTAATATGATGGATGGATTTGTTGCGGCCATCCGTGCAGGACTAGATGAAGCGGGTTACGAAGATATCCCGATCATGTCTTATGCTGTGAAATATTCGTCCGCTTTTTATGGTCCTTTCCGTGATGCGGCCAATGGAGCTCCTCAGTTCGGCGACCGGAAAACGTACCAAATGGACCCGGCTAACCGTCTAGAAGCTTTCCGTGAAGCAGAATCCGATGTAGAAGAAGGAGCTGACTTCTTAATCGTGAAACCAGCTCTTTCCTACATGGATGTCATCAGGGACATGAAAAATACCTTCACACTTCCGATTGTGGCTTATAACGTAAGTGGGGAATATTCAATGGTGAAGGCTGCCGCCCAAAACGGCTGGATCGATGAAAAATCAATCGTAATGGAAATGATGACAGGCTTCAAACGAGCAGGTTCTGACTTGATCATTACTTATTTTTCAAAAGATGTAGCCCGTTGGATCGATGAAGATAATAAGTGAGGAAAAAATAATATAGTTTATTAGAGAAAAGGGGACGGATACATGCGTTCATACGAAAACTCAAAAAAGGCGTTTGCCGAAGCTAAAGACTTGATGCCAGGGGGCGTAAACAGTCCTGTCCGTGCCTTCAAGTCAGTGGATATGGATCCCATTTTCATGGAACGGGGGAAAGGATCCAAACTCTATGATATTGATGGCAACGAATATATTGACTACGTTCTTTCATGGGGGCCACTTATTCTTGGTCACACGAATGACCGTGTAGTTGAGGCATTGAAAAAGGTAGCAGAATCAGGTACAAGCTTCGGTACTTCTACACTGATTGAAAATGAACTGGCTAAGTTAGTCATCGAGAGGGTCCCTTCAATCGAAATGATCCGAATGGTTTCTTCAGGAACAGAAGCTACGATGAGTGCATTGAGATTGGCGCGTGGCTATACAGGCCGCGATAAAATCCTGAAATTTGAAGGGTCTTATCATGGACATGGTGATTCCTTGCTGATTAAGGCCGGCTCTGGTGTGGCTACGCTCGGCTTACCTGATAGTCCAGGAGTGCCTGAAGGAATTGCAAAGAATACCATCACGGTACCATATAATGATCTTGCAGCCACTAAATACGCGTTCGAACAGTTTGGTGAAGATATCGCCTGTATAATCGTCGAGCCGGTTGCAGGGAATATGGGAGTCGTACCGCCACAACCTGGTTTCCTTGAAGGACTACGTGACTTGACGACCCAATACGGATCCTTATTGATCTTTGATGAAGTCATGACAGGCTTCCGAGTAGGTTATAACTGTGCTCAAGGCTATTTCGGCGTTGATCCGGACTTGACTTGCCTAGGTAAAGTGATCGGCGGCGGATTACCTGTCGGGGCTTTCGGCGGCAAACGTAAAATCATGGAGCAAGTAGCACCAAGCGGTAATATTTATCAAGCAGGTACATTATCTGGTAACCCTCTTGCGATGACAGCAGGACTTGAAACCCTGAGTCAATTGACACCTGAATCGTATGATGAGTTTACCCGTAAAGGCGATATGCTTGAAAAAGGAATCGGGGAAGCGGCGAAACAATATGGCATTCCCTATACATTCAACCGTGCCGGTTCCATGATCGGACTTTTCTTTACAAATGAAGATGTAGTGAACTATGATACAGCCAAAACATCTGATCTAGAGTTTTTTGCATCGTACTACCGGGAAATGGCGAACCAAGGGATTTATCTTCCGCCTTCTCAATACGAAGGCTTATTCCTATCAACGGCTCATAGCGATGAAGACATTGAAAAAACAATCGCAGCAGCTGAAAAAGCTTTCGCTACATTGAAAAAATAATCGTAAGGGTTTCCCCATTCTGGGGAAGCCCTTTTTTATTTGTGATGATTTCCCCCCTCCATTCAACCGTTTGTTCGATTCATTCATCCATTTTTCCCATTGATTAAAGGAATAATCATTTCCCTTTCCTCATAGATTGTTATTGGTATAGGTACTGTTTTTCTGAAGCTGAAAGGAGGAGTTGTCTTGTCGCAAGAAAAAGAATCGTATTTGCGATTTTCTTTGGAAGAGTCCGTTTGGTTTCATAAGGGACAGGAAGTGGCTGAGCTCTATTCCATATCCCTCGATCCAAATGTGACGATCCAGGAAAGCGATCAATATGTGTTTATCCGGGGTTCATTAGATTTAAGTGGTGAATACAAAGACTCGCAAAACGGTGATTATGAGGAATTTCCTCAAAGCTTTTTGCCGAAAGCCGTTCAAAAGGTTGAGAGGCATCCAGATGGTCTCAATGAATTCACACACCGATTTCCGGTTGATATAACGATACCGAATAACCGAATCTCCTCATTGGAGGAAATCGATATCACGATTCAGAGTTTTGACTATGCCCTGCCTGAACATAACTGCCTAAAATTACAGGCGGATTTGTTGATAACCGGTATTTACAATGATTCCTATGTGGAAGAGCGCATGGAAGTAGATCAAGAGACCGAGGAGACTGAGTTTCTTGAGGAATCAGATGACGAAAATGAATCATACGTTCCATATGCGGCTGCAGAACCACCCGTCCCTGATTTCCATCATGTCTTCCGCAATGACGAGCAAAGTGATCTATATACGCCATTTTCCGCAGAAGCAAAACGAGTCGCGGAAGCAAAAGAGGATGAAGAAGAGGAACCGGTATACCTAAGCAACCATCAACATAACGCCCCTGTTTTTGAAATTCCTGTATCCCCATTTCCTGAGGAGATGCAGTGGGAAGCCGAGGTCAACAGACAGGATAACGACATAGAGACGCAAGTGAAAAGAAGAGTAATTGAAATTGAGGAAGAGAAAAATGAGACTCCTGTTTCCAAGGAAAAGTGGCCAGCATCGTTTGAGACAGAAAAAGGCGGAAGAATTGAAGAGCAAGTTAAAAGAAGGGTGGATGAGATAGAGGGAGGAAATGGAGAAAGTATCGAGGAACAGGTCAAAAGGCGAGTGGATGAAATCGAGGCAAAAAAAGATGCAGAGAACAAAGGGAACATCGAGGAACAGGTCAAAAGAAGAGTGGCTGAGATAGAAGATAAAAAAGGAAAACGTATTGAAACCGAAGTGAAAAGAAAAGTCGCTGAAATAGAAGAAGAAAAGGAAGGCTCCGTTTATTTGACCGATGTGGAAAATGTGCCAGTGGTTAAAATTCCGGGTTCGCCTCATCAAGAACAGGATGTCATCGTCAATAGGCAAGATGACAATCTTAGTGATGAGAATGAATCCTCAAGCCTTGAAAAGGATCCGGAATCCCTTTCATCTTTGACCGATCTATTCAAAAGAAGAGAAAAACCCGAAAAACAGGCAAAAGAAATGAAAAATTATAAAGGCAGAAAAAAGCAAAATGCCGAACAAGGTGAAAAAGAAAATCAGGATAATACGGATAAGCAACAAACCATCATGGATCTTTTCGGAAGAAATCAGGAAGAAGAATTGGTCAGGATGAAGGTCTGTATTGTACAGCAGGGGGAAACGATAGATGATCTGGCCCAGCGTTATGGCGTCACGGTACAATCCTTGCTTCTTAGTAATGAACTAGAAGGCAATCAGAGCGTTACCGAAGGGCAAGTCATTTACATTCCAAAGTCCATTGCTTACAAAAACTAATCACAAGCAGAAAGCAGGGCCTTGGCTCTGCTCCTGCTTTATCTTGCATTTCAAACGATTGGAGAGCTTTTTTTAAAAGAAAGTGAGTGAGTCTCGTGAGGGAAAACGAGAATCAACAAAAGAATATTCAGGATAGTGATTCAGCCTATGTCTTAAAAGAATACGCGCTTTATGTACAATATATCGAGGACTTTGGACGAGTGAAAAAAGTGTATAGCGACCGTGGAACCTTTGCCTTGAAATCGATTACGCCCCACAATGGAATGGACTTTATCCGAAATATCCAAACATTGTATCACCGGGGATATAACCGAATCGTGCCTATTTACCAAACGATGGACCAGCGCTATGCCGTTCTTCATAATGGTCGATTATATTACCTGATGCCTTGGTTGAATAATGAAGAAAATGGCGAACGTGATGAGAAACATAAGCAAATGTTCAGGGAACTTGCACGGATGCATACACTGTCTGTGAAAGAAACAGAGGTGGATACAGAGGAGCGGGAAGCTCATTATGAAAGAACGCTGAGTGAGTGGAATACGCAGAAGGACTTTATGGAGGAGTACATTGTCACCTGTGAAAGAAAGTGGTATATGTCTCCATTTGAGATGTCGGTCTGCACCTTTTTTACGGATATCACCCAGGCATTGAACTACTCTATCAAAAAGTTTGAAACATGGTTCGAAAAGACAAAGGAAAGTGAAAAAGTAAGGACCGTCCTCACCCACGGAAAGGTTTCATTGAAGCACTTTGTATATGATGAACGAGGATATGGTTACTTTATCAATTTCGAGAATTCGAATACGGCCCCTCCCCATTTTGACTTACTACCTTTTCTCGTCAAAACGGCGAGGACCTATCCAGTCCAATGTGATGATTGCGTCGATTGGCTTTATAATTATCTTCGTTTCTTTCCTTTGAAAGAAGAGGAAATGCTGCTGATGCAAAGTTATTTGGCTTTCCCGGGATCAGCACTGGATGTGGTGAAGAACTATTCCGAGGGTAAAGGTCTAAGGACGGAACTGGATAATGTCACGAAGTTGCAACGACAATTCTGGCTTTTGAAGAATGTGGAATATATGGTGATGAAGGTCGAGGAAGTCGAAAAACAGAAAAAAGCGGCTGCCGAGGCGGCCAAAGAGGAACAATCGCCCCCAAGCTAAATATACATGAATGGATGAATATCCAATCATGTATATTTTTTTGTTGTAGGGGAATAATTATATCCATTCTAAATATAAAGACATGGCTAAGAAAATAAAGGCGACCAACAGGAGCATATCGAAGAAAGTTGGAAATATTAATGTACGTATTCCTTGAAAAACAATAAAGGGGACAATGAATTGCTGACAAACACCGCGGAACTTTTTCATCCAAGGTGGCAACGTATAAGGTGAGTATTTTCGTCTCAAGATTGCACCTTCCTTTGTAGGACTTCTTTTATTGTATGGGAGGGCTGCGAAACATGTGAGAAATGCGGAACATCATGAAACGTTGATGGTATAATAGGAAGATCGTTCTGTTCTTGTGAGCCTCCCTTAGTGAATAGGGCTATACTTACGAAAGTAAACGAAAAGATGATTGACTCGACCCCCCTTTTTTTTGTACTATATACTATATGCAATTAATGATTTTACATATGAATATAAATGAATGTAAAGACCGGAAATAGTAAGATGAAATGCCCTTTTCAGAGAGGAAACCATTGGTGCGAGGTTTCTAAGCAGGCAGCATCAGAAGTCGTCCGCGAGCAGTCTTCGTGAATAGTTAGTAGCGAAGGCCGGTGAAGAGCCGTTATCCGATTTGAGAGCCGAGAAAAGATTTCTTTCTTTTTCGGAAAAAAGGTGGCACCGCGAACAACTTCCTTCGTCCTTTTATGATGATGGAAGTTTTTTTTATGCCCAAAAGGAGGAAAACAACATGGAAGAAAACCAAATTTCGATGCCAACAAAATATGATCCGCAAACGATAGAGAAAGGCCGTTATAAATGGTGGCTTGATGGGAAGTACTTTGAAACAACAGGTGATGATAAAAAAGAACCGTATACAATCGTCATCCCTCCACCAAACGTAACAGGTAAGCTACATCTTGGTCATGCTTGGGATACAACACTACAAGATATCTTGACACGTATGAAGCGTATGCAAGGATATGACGTGCTATGGCTTCCTGGTATGGACCATGCCGGTATCGCAACACAGGCGAAAGTGGAACAAAAGCTTCGTGCTGAAGGCGTTAGCCGCTATGACCTAGGTCGTGAGAAATTCGTGGAAGAAACATGGAAATGGAAAGAGGAATATGCAAGCCATATCCGTGAACAATGGGCAAAACTTGGTCTTGGCCTTGACTATACCCGCGAACGCTTCACGCTTGATGAAGGTCTTTCTAAAGCGGTCAATGAAGTATTCGTTACCCTTTATAAAAAAGGATTGATTTATCGTGGCGAATATATCATTAACTGGGACCCATCGACGAAAACGGCCATTTCTGATATCGAAGTAATCTACAAAGATATTCAAGGTGCATTCTATCATATGAAATACCCGCTAGTTGACGGATCGGGAGAAATTGAAATTGCGACAACCCGTCCAGAAACGATGCTTGGTGATACGGCAGTTGCGGTACATCCTAAAGATGACCGTTACAAGCATTTAATCGGGAAAATGGTTCGTCTGCCAATCACAGGTCGTGAAATTCCGATCGTTGGCGATGATTATGTGGATATGGATTTCGGTTCGGGTGCCGTTAAAATTACACCGGCTCATGACCCTAATGACTTTGAAATCGGAAACCGTCATAATCTAGAACGCATCCTTGTCATGCATGAAGATGGTTCGATGAATGAGAAGGCCGGTAAATATGAAGGAATGGACCGTTTCGAATGCCGTAAGCAAATCGTCAAAGACTTGCAAGAAGCTGGAGTACTCTTCAAAATTGAAGACCACCTTCACTCTGTCGGCCATTCAGAGCGTAGCGGAGCAGTTGTAGAACCATATCTTTCTACTCAATGGTTCGTTAAAATGCAGCCTCTTGCTGATGCATCGGTTGACCTTCAAAAGAAATCCGAGGATGAAAAGGTCAACTTCGTTCCTGATCGTTTCGAGAAAACATATCTGCACTGGATGGAAAATATCCGCGATTGGTGTATTTCCCGTCAACTTTGGTGGGGTCACCGCATCCCGGCCTGGTACCATAAAGAAACAGGCGAGGTATACGTGGGACAGGAAGCACCTGCTGATGCACAGAACTGGGAACAAGATACAGACGTCCTGGACACGTGGTTCAGCTCCGCACTATGGCCGTTCTCGACTATGGGCTGGCCGGACAAGGAAAGCATCGATTTCAAACGTTACTATCCGACCGGAGCACTTGTAACAGGATATGATATCATTTTCTTCTGGGTATCACGGATGATTTTCCAAGCGCTTGAATTTACGGGAGAGCGCCCATTCGAAGACGTTCTGATCCATGGTCTTGTTCGTGATGAACAGGGACGCAAGATGAGTAAATCGCTTGGCAATGGTGTCGATCCAATGGATGTCATCGACCAATATGGTGCAGATTCGCTACGTTACTTCCTTTCAACAGGAAGCTCACCAGGGCAAGATCTTCGTTACAGCACGGAAAAAGTGGAAGCGGTATGGAATTTCTCCAATAAGATCTGGAATGCCTCCCGTTTTGCCTTAATGAACATGAATGGCATGACGTATGATGAAATCGATTTAAGCGGTGAAAAGTCCGTTGCTGATAAATGGATCCTTACTCGATTGAATGAAACGATTTCAAACGTAACAAGACTTGCGGACCGTTATGAATTCGGTGAAGTGGGTCGCGTGCTTTATAATTTCATTTGGGATGATTTCTGTGACTGGTATATTGAAATGGCTAAACTTCCGCTATATGGCGAAGACGAAGCGGCGAAGAAAACGACTCGTTCGATTCTTGCATACGTGCTAGATAACACGATGAGATTGCTTCACCCATTCATGCCGTTCATAACGGAAGAAATTTGGCAAAACCTTCCGCACCAAGGCGAATCAATCACGGTTGCTGCATGGCCTGAAGTGAAGGAAGAGTTAACGGATACAGCTGCAGCGGAGGAAATGAAACTGCTTGTTGAAATCATCCGTTCAGTTCGGAATATCCGTTCTGAAGTCAACACGCCTTTAAGCAAAAAAATCAACTTGATTCTAAAAGCAAAAGATGAGTCCATTTTAGAAACATTAGAAAAAAACAGCAGCTATATCGAGCGCTTCTGTAATCCTGAACAATTGACAATCGGCATCGATGTCGAAGAACCAGCACAAGCCATGACAGCTGTGGTTACGGGTGTTGAACTGATCCTTCCACTAACAGGACTGATTAATATCGACGAAGAAGTGAAACGTCTTGAAAAGGAACTCGACAAACTTAATAAAGAAGTAGAACGCGTACAGAAAAAACTAGGCAACGAAGGCTTCGTCAAAAAAGCACCAGCAAGCGTCATTGAAGAAGAACGTGCCAAAGAAAAAGACTATAGTGAGAAACGTGATTCTGTCATTCATAGAATCAATGAATTGAAACAGCTTTAAAAAAACAAAAAAGGATGAACCGGCTATGTAAGAAGCTGGTTCATCCTTTTTTGTTTACTTAACCGATAGTTTCTCTTTTATAAACAATAAATACTCTTTTACAATATTAAGATTGCTGAGCGCACTTAACGTTCTGCTTCCCACTACATCTTCAATTTCATTGAGCATGAGGCTGCCATCTTCGGCGAAAATGAAATCGATCCCGACCATGCCAAAGTCAAAGGCAGCGATTACCCGTTCTACAAGTGTCCGTTCGGCAGCTGACAGCTCATATAACGAAGCAGATCCGCCTAACGTGTAATTGGCCTTGAAGTTAGAAGAGGACTCTCTAAGGACAGCTGCAATGATTCTGTTCCCAATGACAAAGACACGGATATCCTTTCCGAATACACCCGGTTTTTGAACGATCCATTTTGCGTTAGGCAGTTCTCTCAAGTCTTTTTCATGTTCAATCAAGTAAACCTGTTTTCCACCACGTCCATGAACGTCTTTCGCAATGAATGGTAATTCCATATCGCTTGTTGAGGGATTACCATAGCAATAAACTGTATCTGACATTGGAATGCCGATAGAAGTCACATATTGATGCGTCTTTGCTTTGTCATTCACGATTTCCGAGATGAAAGAAGAGTTGAAGCATGTGATATGTAGCCTTTCCAATTGTTTGGTGAAGAAAGGATCGATGGTCCGGACTATCGCAAAATCAGGCAAATCTATCGGTTCGTGCTTATGTACGACATACAATTGATTCGAACGGTGGCCGATTTGTAGGTGGTCGCGATAATATAAACGCAAATCTAGGTCGAGACTTTTGGCCTCTTCCAGCATCCAATCTATGTATCCCCTGTTTTTTGCGGCATCTTCTTGGTTATAAATCAGCCAGCCTGTATGCTTTTTCATTGGAATCCCTTTCTTTCGAATGCATCCATCACATAATCAAACATGCTGTCAGCAATATTAATGCCCGTACATTCGCAAATATTAAGCAAGTGCGAGTTCGAGTTCACTTCACATAATAGCGGGCCATCTTCTCCGAACAGCAAATCTACCCCGGCAAAATCCGCACCCAATAGAGTAGCGCAACGGATGGCAAGATCACTTTCTGCCTTGGTGGGTGTGTAGGGGAAGGCTGTTCCACCAGCTGTCATGTTTGCTCGGAAATCATGCTCGGACTTCCGTTGCATGGAAGCGATGACTTGATTGCCGACGACATTGACACGGATATCCCGGCCTTTACTATGCTCAATGAATTCCTGCATAATAAAAGGCCGGTGCCCAAGCTTTTTCACCGTTTCCATAAATTCATCCTCCGTAGGAATTAAATACACCTGTTCCCCGAATGAACCGTATGCTTCTTTTACAACGAGGGGGTAGCCAAGCTCATTGCCGATTTTTTTGAATGCATCTAGGTTCTTTCTTTCTATTCCTTCATAAGTAAACGGGGGAAACAGGGTTTTTGGCATCGGGATGCCGTGACCCGCTAAAGCTTGATGCGTTTTGGCCTTGCTATCGCATATATCGATGGCCGAGCTGCTGTTATATACGGGTAGGCCGAGCAGTTCCAGATGGCGTGCCAAATGAATATCCTTATCCATAAACAGGACGAAATCTGGTAATTTTCCATCAGTTCCTTTTAGATACGGGATTCCCTTTTCAATAACGGGAACCAGGTCGGAATTTCGGACAAGTGTTGCCGATATCCCTTTTCTTTCAGCGGACTCTTGTATGAATAAAGCCAAGCTAGAAAACTTTTCATGTTGCAAATAGCCGTTGACGACAATCCAACAATGGAGTGAAGAAGATTTCATGGTCAATCACTACCTTTCATCTAGGTAAATCGTTAATATATTGATAAAATAATTCTAACGCATAAGAGCGGTATAAAGAAAGAGGAGGCTTATCGATAAATGGTAACGGACATGAATGAAATCAACCGATTTTTTGAAGAAAGACAGGTCCAATTAGGTATGAACTTTGGCTTGTCACGAATGGAAACATTATTAGCTAAATTAGGAAACCCCCATGTAGGGCTTAAATACATACATATTGCAGGGTCCAATGGCAAAGGTTCTACGCTCCAATTCATAAAGGAAATCCTTTTGGCTGAAGGGCTACGGGTGGCTTCTTTCACATCCCCATACTTAATTCGACTGAATGAGCAGGTAAAGATAAACCGGGAGGAAATCAGCGATGAGGACTTTGTCTCTGGATTTCAAGAACTGTGGCCAATCGTACAAGAGATGGATGGTGAAGGAAATGGACCCACTCAATTTGAAATCCTGACAGCGATGGCTTTTTCTTATTTTAGCAAAAAAGGCACGGATTTGGTTTTACTGGAAACGGGACTTGGGGGAAGGCTCGATACCACCAATGTCGTCCAGCCACTTCTTTCCATCATCACCTCCATTTCTTTGGAGCATACGAATATCCTCGGTAATACGCTTGGAGAAATTGCTTTTGAGAAGGCAGGGATCATTAAAAAAGGGGCACCCATCATCAGTGGAGTGACGACAGAGGAACCAGCAAAGGTGATAGAAGATAAAGCACGTTCCATGGACGTTCCCTATTATCAAATCGATAAAGACGTTCATGTACATGGCATTAAGCAAGATGAACTCGGCCAAAGCTTCTCTTTTTCATTCAAGGATATCACCATCGAAAATATAGCGGTAAAGATGCTAGGGCGCCATCAAATCTATAATGCTGCACTGGGCATCGCAGCTGCTACAATTGTAAGAGAGGACATCCGTGAACAAAGCATTCGGAAGGGGATAGGGGAAGCACAGTGGAATGGCCGTTTTGAGATAATTTCAAATGAACCGTTGATCATCATTGATGGGGCGCATAATCCAGCCGGTATTGAGGTGCTGCTTGACACGTTAAAGACACGCTATCCGAATCATCGTTACCGGTTTATATTCAGTTCGTTTCGTGATAAGGATTATGCTACGATGCTTCAGCTACTCGACACGGAAGCAAGTCAAATAACGGTTACTGAATTCGAACATGAACGGGCAGCGAACGCGGAAGTGCTTTATGAACATTGTTCTAAGGAGAAACGGGAATTGGAGAAGGATTGGCAGAAAGCGATCATAACCGGCAAACAAAGAACAAACGCACGAGAAGTACTGGTCATCACGGGTTCCCTCTATTTTCTTTCTCTTGTCCGGAAATTTGTATACAGTGTTGAGTGATCATCAGCATGTGCCACTTATTGCAGCCATTTTTTCTATCATATTTAGCTTTATACCCATTTGTCTTTTAAGACAGAAGGGTTTTTTTAGGTTCCAAAACCAAATAAACAAGACTTTTAACCTACTAGTTTTAAAGTTTTTTAATTTGGGTATAGTGCTAAAGTAACTGATTACTGGTATGATTGATGTGTCAAGATACTCATGGGGATGGGGAGAATAAATGATTATTTCTAGTACAAAAAGAATGGCTGTCTATGCGTTGTGGTTTCTTATTATACCCGCTGGTTTAGTCGGGACTTTTCATGTATTTCCGCCAATCACGAGTGGGAATACGGGAGACATTGTTGCTTTTCTCGTACTCATCAGTGTGTTGGCCTCGATGCCAATTATGATTAATAATATCACAATTATACAAGGTGTTTCGCTCGCGGTCTTTCTTGTGTTCGGACTAGCTATTGAAATCCTGGTCACACAGGTTGCCTTCATGTTCATTATAGTCAGGCTTCGATTAGCCAAAAAGGATTGGTATCGTTTTCCGCTTAATTCCATCACGTCATTTATCTTTTGCCTATTAAGTGGGCTGGTCTATTATGGTTTAGGTGGAGATCATGATTTCACTTCCGGTATTGATGCTTTTGACATTCTGTTGATTCTCGTTTATCAATGTTCCTATTTTTTATTCAATCAGTTAGCGGTCATCGTCGCACATTCATTGCTGTATGGAAAAAAGCTGGAGATGAAAACAAAGGATACTTTCTGGGACGGTTTCTCAAGCCTCATGACCATGCCAATCGGGGTTATTTTATTTATTTTATATATCGAAATGGGGACCCTGGCCATTTTGCTCGTAGGGGCGGCTTTGATTAGTTTGGCTTTTATCATGAAACAATACTATTTTACTAAGGAAATAAACAGGCATTTAAAAAAGGTGAGTGAATTTGGTCATCAGTTGACTCGAAGGCTACAGGCGAACGAGGTACTGGATCTATTTATTGATGGTAGTTCAGCAATCATCCCTTCCAAGTACACGCTGGTCTTCGAGATATTCGATGAAAAAGAAAACGCCCAGATATTACGATATGCAGAAAATGGCGTACAAATAGAAAAAAGGATTCAACCTGTTTCCATAAAAGAAGGAATTTATGCAACCCTTTTTCAATTGAAAAAAGCAAAGGTCTTTCATTCTAAAAAGGAATGGAAGCATCTGTCCAATTATGGGAATTTTCCAGAAGACGTGGAAAGCCTCATGGCCATTCCTATTCTTCGAAACTCCGTTGTGGCTGGAGTAATCATTGTTACCTCTTCCAAGAAGAGGGCGTATGGAACGCATCAAACGAAGATTATGGACATTCTCTCCTCCTACCTATGGGTGGCTCTTGAAAATGCTCGCCATTATCAAAAAACGAAATATAGCAGTGAACGATGCGCATTAACTCATTTATATAACTTTCGGTATTTTGAATGTGTGTTACATAAGGAATTCGAACGTTTACAAAACCATTCAATCAATCAGTTGTCGCTGATCCTTCTTGATATTGACCATTTTAAATCGGTAAACGATACATATGGGCATCAAAGCGGTAACGAAATCCTATGTGAATTGGCAGAACGTCTGGAGGGCATTGTTGGTCATTTAGGGGTAACAGCAAGGTACGGTGGAGAGGAATTCGTCATCCTCTTACCCAATGTTGGAAAAGAAGAAGTCTATCAATTCGCAGAATTCATCAGACTCTCGATTGCCAACAAACCCTTCACCGTCCATTCGGATTTAAATGAAAATAGACGGGAAGAGTCCATTTCCATTACAGCAAGCATCGGGGTCGCAACAGCACCGGTCGATGCCGAAGATGCCCAATCGATAATCAGGCACGCTGACCGTGCCATGTATACAGGCGCAAAACAAGCTGGGAGAAATAAAGTGGCAGTATATGGAGGGTAAAAAGGCAGGATTCCTTGGAGTCTTGTCTTTTTCTATAAGGGTTATTTTACCAATATTAAAAATTAATGGATTTATTGCCCGTTCTTATGCATTTTTTGATAAAATATGCTTAAGTAATAAGACTATATAACTAATAATGGTATAAGCAATCAATAGAGAGAAATATATATACTTACATTACCAGGAACTGAACTGCTTCGTATAAGGCAGAGGAGAGATAAATTATAAATGAGAGTGATGTGTAAATTATGAAAAAATCAGTGGGGTTAGTCGTGTCATTGGTGTTAATTTTTTCGTTTCTATTTCTACCTAAACCTTTAGAAGCAGCTGTTCAAACGTCTGGTCCTAAATTGAGAATCCTTGAGATAATTGCAACGGGGGAATCTTCACAATTAAAGAGTATCCTGGGTAATGACTATGAGTATACCTTAATGACGATGAAGAAGTTTGTCGCACAGCGGGAAGAGCTGGATGGCAAATATGATGTTATTGCGATTATGGAGGGGAATTATACTTCTGACCCTGTAAGTGGGGATAATCATAATACAAAAGGTGTAATGAATGACATAACGAATTTAAAAGCAAATGAAATCATTAATGATTTCATTAATAAAGGACAACCTGTCATCCTACATACCAAAAGTCTAACGACTGGTTCTAAAATAAAAGCGAAGTTTAGCAATCAAAATCTATTAAGTAAAAATAATGTCATCAACTATGATAGTACTAGTACCAATTCAAGCGGAAGCTTTTGGGATCGCTGGAACGAATTCTGGTATGGAAGTGGAAAAAATAATAATGAAAGTACACAAACAGATAAAGATAATATGAAAAAGGCTTTTAATGATTTTCTTAAAGGAGATAAGTACAAGCAATCCCCACGCTTTACATTAACTAAAGCCCCTGATAAGGAGAAGACATATCAGCCAAAAGAGGACATGGAATTCACGATGAATGTAGTCGTTCCTTCGGATATCAACTCGAGGAGCCTAAAAGCCAAGCTATATATCGATTCCAATTTTGACGACAAATATACGACAGACGAAATTGTATTGGAAGAGAACATTACTTCGAAATCAACAAACCTTTCTTTTAAACTACCAAATGGTTATTCAGGGGTACGTTATTGGAAAATGGAGCTTGTGGATTCCGGTAATAACTTAAAGAGTTATGAAAAAGGGATGATTAAGTTCGTTGACAAAAAAGTGGAAGTAAAAGTGCTCCAAGTCTACACCAATGAAAAAAGTTCGTTAAAAAGGAATAGCAACCCGAATAATATGAATCAATCCTATTTAAATAGTAACGAATATAGTATCTCAATTGACGCAACGAGCATGGACACTTTTAATAAGTCAAAAAAAGAAGAAACGAGTTATTCGCATGAGGTCATCAATGGAAAATATGACATGGTCATCTTTGGATTTGCCGATTCTTATAATAGATCGGCGAATATAAATACAAATGCAGTGGCTTCATTGAAAAGGTTTATTGCTTCTAAACAAAGCATCATGTTTACCCACGATACCATTTTTGAAAATAATAACAATTGGGTAAAAAATTTCATGAATGATACAGGACAAATCAGTCCTCAGACGAATCTTGGATATGGTGCACCCAATACTTCGAGAACGACGAAAAGAATCAATGATGGTTTAATGACAACCTATCCATATGCTTTGAAAAATGAATTATCAGTGGCATTAACCCATAATCAGTATTACACGCTTGACTTGGAGGATCCAGAAATAATTCCTTGGTATAATATCACTGGAAACAGTAGGGATGAAAATGATAGCTGGAATCATTATTATACCTACTCGAAAGGGAACATTACGTACTCTGGAACAGGTCATAAGGGGGGAAGTGATAGCTTCCCTGATGATGAGCAAAAGTTATTCGTTAACACGATGTACAGAGCGTTCCTAGGGTCGAATCATGCACCGGAGATTACGATCCATACACCGAAGGATAATCAAGTTATCCCTTCCAATCAAAACATCGCATTATCTTATACACTTCAAGACTATGATTTAAAGGATAAAAAAGTGTCTACAAAGGTCTTCATGAATGGAAAGGAAATAACTTCAGAAGCTAAGAGCAATATCACTAATGGTTCGACGATCAATACTTCGATACCTCATAATCTACCAAATGGTGGCGATGTGACGATTAAGGTTCAAGCAACAGATGCCTCTGGTGCAGTCAGCGAAAAAGAAGTGAAAGTTAAAGTGCAAAAAATTAATGCTAATCTCGAGGTAAGTAGAAACTTAAAATCGAATAGCTTAGTAGAAGTCGGTAAACCTGTAACGATTGAATATACAGTTACTCCGAGAAACATTACCGGTACTGAGGCTCAGGCCATTTTTGGAGAATCAGTAACTGTAGGTTCCATAAAATTAATAGAAACATTCCCAGGCGGCCTTGAGATTATTAGTGATGGTGCAAAAACTGGATCTACAGCAACGGGGATAACACTAGAAAAGACAGTGAATAATATTACTTACACAAAAGAAGGAAATCTATTCAAAGCGGACCCTATTACATTTGAAGTGCAGGTTGTACCAACAGAGCAAAGACAGTATACATTGGCTAATTCTATATTAAGATATAAGGATTTAACTAATATCCAAAAGGATTTAACCTTTAATACACTATCTTTCAATGCAAATATAGCATTAACAGGAATTGACTTTCCTAATTCGTACTTATTAAGTAAAGATACAGAAAAGAACTTCTTGATTGATTTGAAGCTGCTCCCTGCCGATTCAGGGATTAAGAGTATTTTATGGCATGAAGAAAGCCAAGGGCAGATATTACATTTAGACTCTGATCTTGGAACGGCCAAAGTCCTAAAAGAAGGCGATACATTTTTAAATGTGACAGTTACGGACGTTTTCGGAAATGTTTTTGAAAAGAGAGTTCCTGTGACAGTAAGAATTCCTGTAAACTCATTTACTATGACAGATCTTACATTAGATGTGGGTGAGACCTTACCGTTACCGATTACCGATGTCTTACCTGAAGATAAGGGAAAGTCGAGCTTAGAAATAAAAGTAGACCATGCTGACATAGCTAGTGTTAATAAAGAGAAATTCACCATTACAGGATTAAAGACAGGTAAAACAACCATGACTGTAACAGGCATTGATTCAAATGGTAATCTAGTAGAACATACTTCGATTATTACGGTGAGAAAGGTACCCGTAACAGGTATTGAAGTGGATCGGTCCTCGGTTACCATGAATAAATTTGATGTAGTTAATGATATTCGAGTAATTATCGTTCCAAGTAACGCAACCGATAAAACAGTAGAGTGGAAATCACTTGATGAGAGTATTGTTGGAGTGGTGGAAAATGGAAAAATAAAAGGGGTCAGTACCGGGACTGCAAACATAGAAATTATTTCAAAATCAAATCCTGAGGTAAAGGCAACAATTAAGGTTCAAGTAGGCCAACCTCTTGAGGGAATTAGGGTGCCAGAGATAACGCTACAAAAAGGTACTTCACAACCCATTATCGTTCACCATAGTCCAGCAGATGCGACAAACGTGGATAGAACGGATTTCTCTCCTTTAAAGAATGATTATATAACCATATCTAATGGAGTCGTTCATGGAGTGAGGGTAGGGAAAACTGAAATTACTGTTACGGTGACCGATGATACTGGGAAAAAGTATAACGCTATCGTTAAGGTTACCGTTACACCAAAAAAAGAAGAAGGTTCAAATGACAATCAAGATAAATACTGATCGTTTATCAAGCCGGGGCAACCCGGTTTTCGTTTATATTAAACGGGAAAGGACATCTTATGAAAAAAAGAATCATACTCATCAGTTCAATGGTTTTAACTATATTAATTGTGGCTGGTGGAGTGTATCAATACAAGACTGCTAAAGCGGAGAAGAAAGAACAGTACGAATCGTTGCTTTTCTATATAAAATCAGGCGAAGAAGAAAAAGCGGAAAAGCTGTTAAAGAATAATAAGACGAAGGCATTCATCAATAAAGAATCGGAAGAAGGGGAGACCCCATTGGAATGCGCCTTACACATGCAACTTTATTCTTTATCTAGGACACTTTTAGAACAAGGGGCAGATGTGAGTCCAAAAGCGGATAACCCTCTATTCATCCAGCTTGCTTATTCTTTAGATCATTACCAGCAGATGCAAGTCGAAGAAAAGCAGAAAGTTAAAAATGAGATGTTTAAAGTGGCGCTGAAAAAAGCTGAAGCAAAGCTAAAAGAAAAGGATGAACAAGGAAACACGGCCCTCCATATCGTTTCCCTAAAAGGGGATGATGTACTAGCACGACTTTTTATAAAGTATGGGGCTAACCCTGGAATCAAAAATAAAGCAGGAGAAACTCCGCTCATGCTTGCCGTTCAGGAAGGGAATGTCGAAGCTAGTCAAGCGTTGATAGAAAGCGATAAAGAACTAACAAAGATACAGGATCATGAAAAGAATACTTTACTAACTATAGCGGTGATTGGTGGTAGAACGGATATAGTGAAGCTGCTTACTCGTACAGAGGCGATTCCGGTTGATAGCAAAAATGAGCTGGGTAAGACAGCCCTTATGTATGCCAGCGAGTTCGGAGAGAAAGAACAAGTCCAATTATTACTCGACGCCAAAGCGGATAAATCAATAAAAAGCAAAGAGGGAAAGACTGCCTATGATTACGCTAAAGAGTGGGACCATAAAGGGATTATGAAACTATTGAAAAAATAAAACAGGGAGCTCCCTGTTTTATTTTTCTTTATTCAGCTTATCGGGTATGACATCCAATCCTTCCACCTTTGGAAGGGCATGCGTCTTATTTAGAAAAAGCCTTTTGTTGTTTTTTATGGTCAACCTTGACTCGGCGTCTTCTTTTACTGCAGGAAAGCTTAAATCGCCATCGCCCTTATCATCTTCTACGTCTCCACGATAACTATTGACAGTTAGATAGCTCTTCGAAAAGACTCCGCCATTAATATTCAGAAGGGATCCCAATGCATAAATCTCAGAAGGGGTTTGGTATTCTATATCGGAATTCTCTTTGGCTACACATTCAGAAGCAAAGCGATTTTCACAGGCAGACTGGCTTTCTGTATAAAAATAACCATTGATCGTATTGGTTTCATTTTGAAATTTATTTATCCGCGCAATGCTAAGCTTCCCTTGTGTCATTAAGATCAACGACGAATCATCTGGTTGATCTCCACATTTGTTTTTGTAACAAGGAATATCTGCATTATTTAGGGTAGTAGAACCAAGTACATAGATGACGGAATCAAAACTTACTTTCCCTTTAATCGTCAAGTCACCTGTAATTAAGATATTGCCTTTAACATCCATAGATTCCAATAAGGAGTTTTCAATCGTTGCATTACCGGAAATGACTAGCCATTGCTTGTCCCCAAGCTCGATATCGAAGCTGTCTATATAGGCGTCGCCGGAGTGAATAATCGGCGATATTGTACCATACTCCGATAAATCATCGAATCTGACTTTTTCATTTTTAGGGTAATCTTTTTGATTAATGGATTGATTCAAATCTTCAATCGACATATCAATATCTAGACCCGAAATACCAATACTACTAGATGATAGTTTATCAATAAACGTTTCTTTTATATCAATCTCATTGAAAGTGTCATCTACATCATTGAAAAGGATGTTTCCAGAAAGAAAAGCGTCTTTCAATGTGGGAACATTCAATCGCTGCCATCTCAACTCTTCTTTGTCATGTCCTGCTCCACCATAGCACGAGGGGGCCGATATACAAATGTTCATCCCTTGCCGATTCGCATGTAGTTCACTATAATCTTCAACGGCCGGCAAGTCGGTCTTCCTTGAAAGCAGGGAGGATCTAAACATATACAAAGCTTGATTACTGATATTAAATTGCTCTTTTGCGTAGATATTTCCATCAATATAGGGAGAACCATTAATGGTCAAATCTTTGCCGGCACCAAGAGCATACTTTAGAAAGCTTGGCATCGCCGTAATGTAGACCTTTTGATGATATTTGCCGCTGCTTACTTCAAATACTCTCGTGTTATCATGTTGGTTATCAATCGTTGGATAATTTTTCGTTAAATCTTCTATTGTGAAAATACCTTTCAAGTTTTCCTCGTTTATGAATGTTGCTAAATCGTTATTGTATTCAGACTTACTACCAGAAAGGAGAGGTGTTTCCATTGTATTCACATGTTCCTCAATAATCGAAACCCCCTCTTTTACGGCACTTATATCATCGATATCCTCCACGATTTCTGTTTCCCTTATTTCCGTTCTCTTTGCTCCATTAATGCTCGCAGCAAGAAGTACCATGCCAAGCGTGGTCAGAATCAAAAAAGAAAGCAACACGGATAAAAGGGTATATCCTTCTTCATTATTCCATTTCATGAATTTCACTCCTTAAAATCCAAACGAGCTTTCTAATATAAGTGGTTCGGTCGTAACAAAGAACCCTTTGGCATGAATATTATTTTCAATGACCATCGTGACATGAATCGTACCATGCGTACATAAGATCCCTGAGGTCCCTGAGGTGCCCATGGTGCAGTCGGGACTATCCGCATCGAGTGTAATGCCCGTTTTCTTTTCCGTTTGTGTACCTTCGTTTATGTCGATAAAAGAGGAAGTGGAAAGATCAAGAGTGGTCAACACGCCTTTATTATCGATGATGAACTGGCTATCTTTAAAATAAATATCCACTGGTTCCGTTCCCTTGCTATCTTCTATGATGAATCCATCTACCGTTTTCTCTTCTTGTACGTTCAACGTAACGCCGTTTTTTTCATCTTCATTAAGAGGGGTAACATATTTAGGCTGGTTGGTTGTCAGTTCATTCATAATCATGGTGGCGATATAATCCGCATCTTCTCTAAGCTGGCCTTCAATTTGGATTTTTTGATAGAGGCTAAGGCCGGTGATGAATAGTGAATAGATAACGCCTGTGATGAAGGTTGTAATGGTTACGGCAAGTAAAATTTCTAACAGGCTCAGGCCATTCTCGTTCGAGAGAGATTTTTTTACTTTTTCAAAAGGCCGGTGACAGCTGTTTCTTTGTCTGCCCAAACCACCTTCACCTCGATTCTAATCAAATTCTTATTAAGATCATAGCCTGTATCTTTCACTGCTACATTTTCATATTTTTTAAGGGTAATTTCTGTATCATATTTGTAATTATTTATGGTAGGTTGCAAGATTTCGGAACAGCTTGTTGTATAGAGGGAAGGGCGAGTGTTGCAGTCTGGTAGAGATATATTGATGCCTTCTGAGTCTAGTGAGGCGATTCCATATTGTTTATAAAGTTCATTAAACTCAAGTTGGTCAAAGTAATTGATCACATTTCTCGCAACATTTATTCCGACTGTCTTACTCTGGTTCCTTTTTGTATAATCATAGGATTGTGTAAAGAAGGTCATTACCGTTATGGTGATAATTCCTAATATAGCGATAGAAGCAAGTACTTCAACGAGGGTGAATCCCTTTTGATTTTTCGAAAAAATATTTTCTTCCATACTTTTCCCTTCTTTCAAAATATCTATAAGTATTATACAATATTTTTAGGATTTATTACCCAAATTAAGGAGCTATTTTCGAAAAACGGAAAATATATAATAAAATAGTATAGGAGTGATTTATTGGAGACAATCGTATTTGCTGGAATATCCCTCGTTTTATTGATTCCGATTGTTTATGTTTTACCATTGTCCCTTACTTTCAAGGGAAAGCTGGTCATAATCGGGGGTGCTGTTGCGGTTTCACTGGCGGGTCTAGTTGTGGCAAATAACTATCCTCTTTGGCAGGCTTTATTACTTTTGACTTTGTTGTTATTTTTGGCTTTATTCCTTATCGGTAAAAAAATCGAGCCATTAATGCTCTCGAATCAAGAAGAAGCGTCGGACTTCTATGAACGGTATAACGATTCTGCCGTTTTGATTGAAACGTCGAGAGATCGTGCTTCGTTATCCAAAATAGAAGAGTCAGAGGCGGAACAGAAAGAAAAAATGGGATTTGAGAGCAGCGAGCATCATGTTGCGGTATCTGAGGAACGCGTTCAGGAAACGGAGGAAGAGCAAGAATTCGCTGATGATGAGATCGTTGTTTTTGAGGCAGAGTTTTTGGATACGAGAACGGATGATTTAGAAGAAGTTGAAAGTATTTCAGAAATAGAAGTCCCGGTAAAAAGTGAAATAAGTGATATTGAAAAATTACTAGAAGAAGACTTCATGGAGCCGGTGACTGAAGAAACAGAAAGTATCCCAGAAATAGAAGTCCCGGTAAAAAGTGAAATAAATGATATTGAAAGATTACTAGAAGAAGACTTGATGGAGCCGGTGACCGAAGAAACAGAAAGTATTCCAGAAATAGAAGTACCGGCAAAAAGGGAAATAAGTGATATTGAAAAATTATTAGAAGAAGACTTGATGGAGCCGGTGACCGAAGAAACACAAAGTATCCCAGAAATTGAAATGCCGGTAAAAGGTGAAATAAGTGATATTGAAAGATTACTAGAAGAAGACTTGATGGAGCCGGTAACTGAAGAAACAGAAAGTATCCCAGAAATAGAAATGCCGATGAAAAACGATTTAAGCGAGATTGAAAAGCTACTTGATGATGAGTATGTGGAGCTGGAGATTGACGAAGAGAGTGACCCTATTCATCTAGAAGAGATGGAAGAACTGGCTGTATTACCTGAAGAACGCGAGTGGGTAACGGAAGTAATAGAGCCGGAAAATGACACAGAAACTATCGAAGTGAATACTGCGGAAGAGAAACTGGATTTCCATGGTTACTTAGAATCAAATGGTTTAGGGGAAAATCCCGAAGAGCCTGGAACTCTTGAAAATACGTCCGATGAAACAGGTAGTGAAGATAGTCAGGAAATGAA
Source organism: Peribacillus suis (assembly GCF_059384845.1). Taxonomy (NCBI): domain Bacteria; kingdom Bacillati; phylum Bacillota; class Bacilli; order Caryophanales; family Bacillaceae; genus Peribacillus; species Peribacillus suis. The sequence goes on along the minus strand of NZ_CM182019.1, from coordinate 2,874,631 downwards.
TGTGGAAGAACCAGATATTCAGTTAGAAGATTCTTTAGAACCGGAAAGCCTTCTAGAGATTCCTGAAGCGCTTGTCCTAGAAATAGATAAAGCAAAAGAAGAGCAAGAGTCGTCGTCAGTCATTGCTAAGCCTGAAGAAACAACTCTTGAGAGTCCAACAGAACATGTCAGCGAATTGCAACAACAGATGTTTCAAACGATGGTTTCCCATATTCAAATCGCACAGCATCAGTTGAATGATAGCGAGTTCGAGCAACTGGTTATGAGCCATTTGCATCCGGAAATACCGGATCAACAGTATTACATATTTGCATCATTTTTAATTCAAACGTATATCACAGCGAAAAAGACGGAAAAGCTTCGTGAATTGATCGTGCAGTTAAAGGAAAAGTTCAGCGCGCACCCAATTCTTCTAGAAGAGTTAGCATTCATGGAAAACCGTTTTTGTTAAGATGAAAAATCAGAAGATAGGTATGGTGAAAATATGAAAAAAAGTACAGAAATTTTAGGCTTGCCCATTATCAGCATTTCAGAAGGTATGGAAATTGGAAAGGTGAAATCATTAGTGATCAATCCTGAAAAAGGCTCACTAGACTTTATCACAATCGAACATGAAGATTGGCAGGTTAGTGTAAGGGCCATTCCCTTCAAAAAAGTAATAGGGATTGGGGAATACGCTTTAACGATCGAAACCGAAAACTCTGTCATCGATTTAAATGAAATCCCGATTGCGAATCAGCTCGTGAATAAAAAAATCAAGATTACCGATGCCAAAGTGATGACCCGAAAAGGTGAATTATTAGGAAGCGTCCGCGAGTATTTTACGGATGAAGATAACGGTCAAGTCATCGGGATGCAGGTGAAAGTCGGGGATCATGAAGTAATTCTCCCATCTGAAACTGTTTTGACGTTTGGCAAGGACATTTTGATCGTGACGGAAGATGCTTCATCCCGCTTCCTCGAGCAGGCGGAACAGTTGATGGGTGAACAAGTCCCTGAGGCAGAAGTAGCTGCTGGCGAAGAAAACCCCAATGGGGAAGCTGATTTAAGGAATAAGCAAATTGAATTGCTTCAAGGAAAGCGATTGGTGAATAATGTTACGGGCCTAGACGGAAAAGTCCTTTTCTCGGAAGGTCGCGTTCTTTCGAAAGAGGATATTATTAACGCACAATCGGCGGGTCCGAGTGTATTGGTCGGGCTTTCCATGAATGTTGAAGCATAAAAAGGAGTTGCCTTTATGTGAAGAATCCACAAATGCTGAAAATTTTTCTGGTCTTTATTTTATCAACCGCATATATTTTTAGTTTTTCGCATTTTGGAGCGTCGGCTTACAATCAGATTTTCAAAGATTCAGCACAATTTGGTGAGAACACGACGATTGGGAGCCTGGATATAGAGGGTCAAAGTAAGCGGGAAGTAAGTACGCTACTGAGTGAGGCAACTGAAAAGTGGACGCAGAATACGGTCTTGGGCATTACTTATAAGGAAGGTCAAATGACCGTAGATAATGGGATTTTCAATTTTCAAAGGGAAAAGACGGTTGTTTCTTTGCTTTCAGGCAAGAAAAATAAAGCAGTCGTCTCGGTCGACAAAGATTCTTTGCTAGAAGATTTATATGACATGTCCTTATCACTTGCATCTACTACGTTGGACATAGATAGACTTGCCAATGACCTGGCGGTAAGTGCGGAGTTCTTAACGGAAGGGACCAAAACCCTTGAGCTGGAAAACTACATCGATGGAGATGTGGGCGAGGACGAGGTAATTGCTGAGGCTACGGTGAATGTAGGAGACGCTGCAACTGCCATTAAGGAATTGATTCCCTTGATACAGCCGTTGGAAGTGAAAGGGGAAACTCAATTTTCTCTTTTGCAGAAAATGTCGGAGCTTGAAGGAAAGAAATATAACTCAGACACATTGAGCCGGTTGGCGACAGCGATTTATGGTGTGGTCCTGCCGACTAACTTTACGATTCTTGAGCGGAATATCAGTGATCAACTTCCTGGTTATGCCAAATTGGGATTTGAGGCACATATCGATTCTGAAAATGGCCATGATCTGGTTTTTGCCAATACGAATGATCATGCATACCGGGTTGAACTTCAGGTAGAAGGAAAGAAATTAAAGGCGACATTAAAGGGGCAATCTTTCCTGAATTCCTATGAGGTAAAGACGAATGATGAAAAAAGGTACACGCCGAAAACGATTAAACAGTATAGTGATGAGTTGGCCCCTGCTGCCATGCAGGTGAAAAAGGATGGCAAAGACGGTATAACAGTCAAGGTTCTTCGTCGCATCGAGTCCTCTGCGGGAGATCTTCTGGAGACGGAAACCGTATCTGAAGATTTCTATGCACCGATTCATCGAATTGAAGTATATGGATTGGAACTCAAAGTCATTCCACCTCCTTCTGATTCTAATAATGAAGATGCCTCTGATGCGGAGGATGAGAGCACGGAAAAAGACGATCAAGGGATTGACGAAGACACTGAGCAGGATCAGGGGGAAACAGAGAATGAATCGCCCGAAGATGCCAGTGGGAATAGCGATAGGAAAGAAAACAATAAGGACATCGAAAAAGGTAAACAAGATCGTGATCAAGTTAAGGGTGATAGTATCCAGGAAGCGGGTGGATACCCCAAATATGTGGAAGATCCCAACGTTCCCCAAAAATAAGGTAAAGCAGGGATAAATATGGCTCAAACCCGAAAAAGGCTTGGAGACTTATTGGTGGAAGCTGGTTTGATCTCTGAGGACCAGCTGCAAATTGCCTTGGAAGAAAAAAGTAAGTCACAAAAGCTTGGTGATGTATTGCTGCAAAAAGGGTATATCACGGAGCAACAGTTGATTGAAGTATTGGAATTTCAATTAGGTATCCCCCATGTGAGCTTATATCGGTACCCGTTCGATTCGAATATCTTCAGTTTGATTTCGGAGGATATGGCTAAGCGGAACTTAATGATTCCTTTGAAAAAAGAAGGCGAAAAACTATATGTCGCCATGGCTGACCCGATGGACTTTTATGCCATCGATGATCTACGGCTCTCAACCGGTTTTCAAATCGAACCAGCCATAGCGACAAAAGATGATATTTTGCGTGCGATTGCTAAACATTACACGGATGAAGACGGACTAGAAGAATTGATGGTTACCCTTAATCGCGATGTAAATAATCAAGAGGAAACAGTCGATCAGGATTCACCGGTCGTACGACTTGTCAATCAGTTGCTTTCGAATGCCGTGACGCATAAGGCAAGTGATATTCATATTGATCCCCAGGAAAAGAAATTGGTCGTCAGGTATCGCGTGGATGGTGTATTACGGTTGGAAAAGGTGTTACCCAAGAATATGCAAAACGTTTTAATTGCCAGAATCAAAATCATGGCGAAATTGGACATTACCGAACATAGAGTTCCACAAGATGGCCGGATTAAAGTGAACCTCGGTCATCATCCTGTCGATCTACGGGTGTCGACTCTTCCCACAGTCTTTGGGGAAAAAATCGTCTTGCGGATTCTTGATTTAGGCAATAAGTTGAATGATTTGAAACAACTTGGATTCAATAAATTGAACCTACAGCGATTTGAATCCATGATTGCCCAGCCAAATGGAATTGTCCTGATTACAGGTCCGACTGGATCAGGGAAATCTTCGACCTTATATGCGGCCTTAAATCAGCTGAATACCGAGGAAGTCAATATCATTACGATTGAAGATCCTGTTGAGTTTCAGCTTGAAGGTGTGAACCAGATTCAAGTCAATACGAATGTCGGCATGACGTTTGCAACCGGTCTACGTTCCATCCTACGACAAGATCCAAACATCATCATGGTGGGGGAAATCAGGGATAAGGACACGGTAGAGGTGGCCATCCGTGCATCCTTGACAGGACATCTAGTATTAAGCACGATCCATACGAATGATTCACTAGGAACGATCACTAGATTGATAGATATGGGCGTCGAACCTTTTTTGGTCGCTTCTTCCTTGAGCGGAATCATGGCGCAGCGATTAGTAAGAAAAGTGTGCCGGGATTGTGTCGAAAAACAGGAGCCGAGTAAGCGGGAAATCGATATTTTTGCAAAACGAGGCATGAAAATCGAAAGCATTAACCGGGGGCGCGGGTGTACGTCTTGTAATATGACTGGGTATAAAGGAAGGATTGCCCTTCAAGAAATATTGGTCATCAATGATGAGATGAGAAAACTGATCATGAATGGCGAGCCGCTTAACAAGCTCCGTGAAGTGGCCATGAAATATAAAACGATTTTCTTAATGGATGACGGCTTATTGAAAGTCAAACAAGGACTGACCACTACCGAGGAAATTCTTCGAGTAGCAGTTCTGGAATAGGGGTGTCAGTTTGAGAGCTAAAATTGATAGTTTACTAATGGCTGGCTTTGAACTAAAGGCATCTGACATTCATATAACGGTGGGTGTGCCACCAGTTATGCGCTTGAATGGTGAGTTGAAGAAATACGGAAAAGAACTGTTGCTTCCATCCGATACGGAAGGGATGGCTAAAGCGATTATCCCCGAAGAGATGTGGGAGCAATTTAAAGAACATGGTGAACTGGATTTTTCTTACGGCATTCCTGGGATTTCCAGATTTCGAATCAACACGTATATGCAAAGGTCCTGCGTGGCGTTGGCCGTCCGAATCGTGCCGACAAGAATTCCTACTTTAGATGAACTGCAGTTACCGTCCATTTTAAAGAAAATCGTCGAAAAACCCCAAGGCCTTGTCCTTTTGACGGGACCAACGGGAAGCGGAAAGTCAACAACACTCGCGTCCATGATTCAATATATGAATCAGACGATGCGTAAGCATATCATAACCTTGGAAGATCCCATCGAATATTTGCATAAGCATCAAAATTGCATCATTGACCAACGTGAAGTGGGTTTCGACACGAATAATTTCGCAAATGGGCTGAGAGCCGCTCTAAGGCAGGATCCCGATACGATTCTAGTAGGGGAAATGCGAGATTTAGAGACCATCCAGACGGCGATTACAGCAGCCGAAACGGGTCATTTGGTGTTTGGGACATTACATACATCGAGTGCCCCGACGACAATCGACCGGATCATAGATGTCTTTGAACCGGCACAGCAACCTCAGGTTCGAATCCAGCTTGCTAACGTCCTTGTTTCCATCATCTCGCAACGCTTGATTCCGACCGTCGATAAAAAAGGCAGGAAAGCAGCAACCGAGATTCTAGTCAATAATGCAGCTGTGGCCAATTTGATCAGAAATGAAAAAATCCATCAAATCGTCAATGTTATGCAGACTTCCAAGGCACAAGGCATGCATACCCTTGAAAGCAGCATTAAGGAACTATTGGCAGAAGGCGTCATATCCAAAGAAAGCGCCCATGCATTTTTACAGGACAAGGTGGAGTAAATGGCTAGGTTCAAATATTCAGGTCGGAATAAATCAGGGAAAAAGGCGGGGGTAGTCACCGCCGATACAAAGCGTGAGGCAATGGAGAAATTAAAGCTGGAAGGCATTCGGGTCATCGAAATGACCTTGGTACCAGAAACGTTTTTTACAAGGGACCTTTCCATAGGAAACCCGGTAAAACTGCAGCATTTTGTTATCTTTATCCGTCAATTCTCCACACTGCTGCAATCAGGGGTCACGGTCGTCGATGCAACGAGCATTTTATCTCAACAGACGGAGAGCAAGCCTTTAAGCAAAGCGCTTGAAAGCATCGAACAGGATTTGCAGGAGGGGAAGGCACTCTCTGAAGCAAGTGCCAAGCATAAAAAAATCTTTTCGACGATGTATATCAATATGGTCAAGGCTGGGGAAGCTGGTGGTAATCTGGATAGTACCTTGGACCGGCTGGCCGATCATTTTGAAAAGCAACAGGCAACGAGGCAGAAAATCACATCAGCCATGGCCTATCCAGTTGTGGTCGCCTTTGTAGCATTTTTCGTGGTCATCTTTTTATTAACGTCCGTTGTGCCAACATTTGCTGATATGTTCAGCGATTTTGGTGGCGAATTACCGGCCATAACCCGCTTTGTTTTAGGGGCGAGCGGGTTCATGCAGAAAGCCTGGTACCTTGTCATCTTGGTTGTACTCTTGATTGTCTTTGCGATTATGTCTGTGAAGAAAAATCCGAAGACGAAATACTATTATGATTTTGCAATGCTAAGAATGCCCCTATTCGGAAAGATGATGCAAAAAGCAGTATTGGCAAGAATGACGCGGACCCTCAGTTCCCTGTTCAGTAGCTCGGTACCGATTTTACAGGCGATGAAAATCGTCGAACAGGTTGTTGAAAATGAAGTGGTCGGCCGTGTCATCCGGGAATCACATGATTCCTTGGAGCGGGGCCAGTCAATCACGGACCCGATGAAAAAACATTGGGCGTTCCCACCATTGATCACCCAGATGATATCGATTGGCGAAAAAACAGGGGCCCTGGATGCGATGCTTGGGAAAGTGGCGGACTTCTACGAGAAGGAAGTAGAAGCAAGCACAGACCGCTTAAAGTCACTTATCGAGCCACTCATGATCGTCCTTCTTGCGGGAATTGTCGGAACGATCGTCATCTCCATCATGGTACCGATGTTTGAAATCTTCAATCAAGTGGACAATATGTAAAAAATGTAAGAATAATTACCCCTAAATGCTGTATTTTTCTAGAAATATATAGTAATCTAATAGAAAAGTAACAGTAAAGTAACGAAATGGTAATTGAGAAGAGGAGGATTTATATGAATTTTATTAAAAAACATTTGAAAAACGAACGCGGTCTTACCCTGATCGAGCTATTGGCGGTCGTCGTTATCCTGGGGATTATTGCAGCCATCGCTATTCCAAGCATTGGGGGATTGATCAATAACTCGAAGAAAGATGCACATATTGCCAATGCACAACAATTGGCAAGTGGTGCAAGGACAGCGGTTGCAGGTAATGATATAGAATTTAGTGGTACTATAACGATAACAGGAGAAATTACACTAACAGCTTTAAAAGCTAAAGGGTATATAGAAGATGTAGATAATCCTAGTGGAGGTAAATATGATGATGACAAAACAAAAGTAACTATTACAAAAGCTGCCGATACTGGAAATCTTACCTACGTTGTTACATTAGTGAAAGACAGCCATAATTACGTTAAAACAGATTCAAGAGCCAAAACACCAAGTCAATTAAAAAGAGATGACATTGACTTATAAAAATGACTACCTATCTCTTACTCTTCACCCTAGGTCTAACCCTAGGTTCATTCTATAACGTAGTCGGTTTAAGTGTACCGGCAAACAAGTCATTTACGAATCGGCGTTCAGCTTGTCCTTCTTGTGGACGAACCTTGTCGCCGTTTGAGTTAATACCGGTTGTTTCTTATGTGATACAAGGCGGGAAATGCCGTGGCTGTGAAGCCCGGATTTCCCCACTTTATCCGGTTGTTGAATTGCTGACAGGCATTTTGTTCGCTGTTGCTCCTTTGTTTCTAGGATGGACAAGTGAATTATGGGTGACCTGGGCATTGATCTCGTTATTGATGATCATCTTCGTTTCCGATATGGCTTATATGCTTATACCTGATAAGATCCTGCTTTTTTTTGCAGTGGTTTTTTTATTTTTACGAGTATTTTATCCACTATCCCCATGGTGGGATTCCATTATAGGCGCGGCCGTTGGCTTTGGCCTGCTGCTTTTGATTGCCGTTGCAAGTAAAGGTGGCATGGGTGGCGGCGATATCAAGCTTTTTGGTGTACTTGGCTTTGCACTAGGGCTGAAACTGGTGCTGTTATCATTTTTATTTGCCACATTCTATGGAGCGTTTCTTGGTATCATCGGGATTCTGACCGGCGTGGTCAAGAAGAAAACAGCAATCCCGTTTGGACCGTATATTGTATGTGGTACATTGACTGCTTATTTCTGGGGCGATTCCATTTTACAGTGGTATTTGAACTTTTTAAGATGAATTTAAAGTAAGGGGTATCTATCTATGGCTTTCTCTTTTTTTAGCGGAAAAAATCGAATAGTAAATTTAATCTTCAAAGATTATGTAATCCGGTATGTAGAGCTAAAGCAAATGGATCCACCTATCGTGCAAGCATATGGTGAACGGTATCTGCCGCCTGGAATCATTAAAGAAGGGAAAATCCTCGATTATGAAACGCTGCAGATGATTGTAGAGCAATGTGTTGAAGAATGGGAAATTTCGAAAAAACAAGTGCGCTTTTTAGTGCCGGACCCGTTTGTCGTGATTCGTAAAATGATGATTCCAAAAGAAATAAAAGAAGATGAGATCGAAGGGTTTTTATATTTGGAGCTGGGCACAAGCATTCATTTACCGTTTGAGGATCCGATTTTCGATACGGTATCCCTGGAGGATAATTCGGAAGGTAAGGAGATTCTCTTGTTTGCAGCTTCAGAAGAGCTGGTCTCGCAATATAGTGATTTGCTAGAAAGTACTAAACTAGAGCCTTTGGCTGCCGATATCGCTTCACTCGCAATCTATCGATTATGGGATGTATCTAGAGACTTGGATTCCAGCGAACAGCTCATGTTGTTAGAATTAGATGTGGTTTCGGTGACAGCGACCATTTTTGTTGAAGATAAACCGGTATTCATGCGTCATATTTTGCTTCCCGATGAGGTTTCCGAATGGGAAGTCGATCACTCATCAAGCAGCGGAGTGGAAACACTCGCTTATCAAGGTGACAGAGATATTTATTTTCAATCGCTCGAGGATACGTATGTAGAGATTGATCGATTGCTGACCTTTTATAAATATAATTTAAATAGTGGTCGGGACTCTGTTTCTACCATCTTAGTCACCGGAGATCATCCGTATCTTGAGGAGATTTCCGAAAAACTCTCAGACCATATGGATCTTCCTATCACAATCATAAATGAAAACATGGAAATGGTAATGGATGATGCTCCTTTATTGCAGCGATACCACTCTGCCGTTGGATTGGCCATCAAAGGGGTGAAATAATCATGCTAGTTGACATTAATTTACTCCCCAAGAAAGAAAAAAGAAATCCACATTTCTTCATTTATCTGATTCTCTTATTCTTGATAGCATTAGCAGTGGGTGCTTTGTTTTATTGGCAATATTCTTTGCAAACAGACCGGATTAGAAGCATGGATAAGCAGATATTGCAAGTGAGGGAAGCGACAGCTACGGTAGAACAAAATATGCTCAATACACAGAATTCCGGAAATTCCGTTACTGAATTACATAGTGTCATTGACTGGGCTGATACGTTTCCAATCGATACGGTGTTTGTGTTAAACCAGTTAACTTTCCTGCTTCCAGAACGAGGTTTCTTCGATGCTTTTTCCTATAATGAAGATGGCTCCATTCAATTAACCGTCCAGTTTGATACCTCAAGGCAAGCTGCTTATTATTTGAGCGAATTGACTAAGTCTAAACTGATAGGGACCGCTGAATTGGTATCAGTGACCACTGAGGAAATGGAAAGGGAGATAGAAAACGTTGAGGAAGAAACAGAGGCCTTTCTACCGCGTTATCTGGCTGTGTATACTATTATTCTCGACAAATCTGCCGTAAAAGAAGCTATAAAAGACGATGAGGAACAAGCCGGGGAAAAGGGTGGTGCTTCTGAATGATGAGGTTTTTCAATAAAAAGGAACTATTCTTATTAGCTGGCACCCTTTTTGTCTTTGCCTTGGTCTTTATTCTACTATACTTTTATCTATTAAATCCGGTAAAAAAAGAACTGGCCTCTAAGACATCCGAATTAAAAAATGAAGAACAGATTTTAGAGATGGTCCAAATGAAAGTTGGTACAGGGACGGGTGTTGATTTTGAATCGACGACAGAATTGCAAAAAAGACTGCCTGTGCAACCCTTAACTGATCAGTTTGTATTGAACCTGGAAAAAGCAGAAGTCGTGTCCAATAGCTTTATTGTCGATATGGCATTTGCCGATGGAGAAACTCCGGTAGAACCTAAACTGTCTGAGGCAACAGGAGAGGAAGAACCTGCATCTAAAAGTTCAGATGCTAATGATCAAGCTCCTGAAGATGAAGGGAAAGGTACTTCGGATTCAAAAGAAACAATGACTGAACCTCAGGATAATACTGTAACTGAGGCACCAGGAACACTGCCGAATAGTTTGAAAAAGCTATCAGCGACGATGAATGTAAAATCGTCTTCTTATGATGAAATGTTGGAATTTATTCATTCCATTCAAGCAACAAATCGAATTTTTACGATAGACAGCTTAACCTTCGAGGGAGCTAAGGAAGTCAGGTCCCGTGACCAAAGCCAAGAACCTTTAGAGTATGGCCTGACTGTGTCTGCTTATTACTATCCTTCATTAACGGATTTGCAAGACCAGACCCCGATTGTCGCAACACCAAAACCTAGTGAAAAGAAAAATCCATTCAGCACAAGTGAAAGAGATGATGCTGATATGGATACGGGCAATTAGGATGAGGGAGCGAAAATGTAGGGATGTGGATAATGAAAAGGGCATGACATTGATGGAGGTCTTGGCGGTGATCGTCATCTTAGGGATACTGGCTGCAGTGGCCGTCCCCATTTTTTTCAATGTGATACAGAATTCTCGGACGAATGCGTTCATTTCAAATGGTTATGCTTTTAGGGATGCTTCGAATTTTTATTTAAAGGATAAGGTCATGCGTGGAGATCGTGTGACAGAAATCAGCTATCAGGAGCTTGTCGAAGCTGGGTTTCTCGATAAGGTGGTAGACCCTGATACGAAAGAGTACTGGGACCCTTCAATTAATGAATCCTATGTGACTGCCTTGGATAATAAGGTCGTAGGAATATGTCTATACGGTGAGAAACGTAAACTTTGCGGTGATGAAGGAGATGGAAAAGCTATCCCTTTTGAAGATGTATCACCTGAATTAGTGACAGATAAATGAAAAGAGAAAAATGACGAAACCTATTAATGACAAGACGACAAAAGTCTTGTTATTTTTTTTTGCCCCTATGTTAGGATGAAAAAAATGAAGCAGAGAGGAGGAAGATAAGTGGACAAGTCCGAAAAACGTAAAGGGGTAAAGATTAAAATAAATGGAGAAGAAAAAATATTTGTGGGTGAAAATAAGCGGGAGTCTACAGAGGAAATTCCAGAGGCTGCAAGTAAGGAACAACCGGATGATAGTTTCGAGTGGATTTTGCCGGATGATTCCGTAGAAAACAAGGTTGTATTGGTTCCTACACCACCTAAGAAGAAAATGCCGAAACTTATCGGTTTTAATACACATACGGGCAAACGTCCTGGTAACAGGTCTGTAAAGACTTTTGTGATTGCTGTTTTTTGTGCGATTTTATTTGGATCGGTACTGGGCCTTATCGCCGTAAATACCATAACGAAGGAAAAGGCAACGGATTCTCCGGTCGAAACAGCTATCACGACGACGGCATCCCCAGTTGTAAAGAATGATAGCGGGGGTGAAAAAGGGCAGGGGATGGAACTGAAAACGTTCCTGGTTCAAGGTGGGATATTCAGTAGCGAGGATGCCGCGAAACAAATCCAGGAGAAAATCGTGGAAAAACAGGTTCCTGCTGAAATATTCAAAATGGAGGACAGCTATTATTTATTCCTAGGTTCAGCTGAAAGCTTGATTTCAAGTAAAGAGCTAGCTTTATTTTTAAAGACCTATGATGTGGAAGTATTTTGGAAGGAAATTGATTTAAAAGCGTCGGGAATAAGTGCAGAAGAAGAGAAAACGCTGGATGTCATGAAGGAGATTTATTCATCCCTATCAAAGATTTCATCAGGAGAGCTTCGTGGGAAGGAAACGAAATGGGATGCTGAAACGTTGAAAAAAGATATGGATAAGCTAAAGGATGAGAAACTTTCATCAGAGCTTTCACAAATGAACACCCATTTAGCGGCTGCAGCCAAGCTGATCAGTGAGTATGAGACGTCCAAAAAGGATGAACAGCTATTAGAGGCACAGGGAAAACTATTGAAGTTTCTAAAGGGTTTTCAAAGTATGGGGAGTTAAGAACAGGTATGTGAAGGGGAAGCTGTTTTCTAAAGAAAAAGTTCCCCTTTAGGAGGAAATTGTTTGAATTAGGGACCTTTTTTTATTTTCCAGGAAATAAGACTGAATCTTTGTCGATTCCTGGTAAACAATAATTGTGGAATTCTTCATAATTTGATAGGATGAAAAGGTATCTCTCCTAGTAAAGAAAGGTGATTTTTTATTATGCATTCATTAATTTTAGCTTCTTCATCACCACGCCGTAAAGAACTTCTACAATTCCTACAAATCCCCTTCGAAAGTATGAATTCCAATGTCGATGAAAGTATTGACGAAAACATGCAGGCAGAGGACGCAGTGCAAGAATTAGCTGTAAGGAAAGCGGAAGCCATTGCAACGAGATATCCGGACAGCTGGGTAATCGGTTCCGATACCGTCGTGGTACTTGACGGGCAAATCCTCGGAAAGCCGGCCAATCGTGCTGATGGAAAAAGAATGCTTGAAATGTTATCGGGTAGAACACACGAAGTTTATACAGGTGTGGCCATTCTATATGGTGAGCACAGCAGCATATTCGCAGAAAAAACAGAAGTGACTTTTTGGGAGCTATCAGAACCTGAAATCGAACGTTATCTGGACAGTGGTGAACCATTTGATAAAGCTGGGAGCTATGGGATCCAAGGGTTGGGTTCGCTTCTTGTCAAACAAATCAATGGGGACTATTTCTCGGTAGTCGGACTCCCAGTTTCAAGGCTAGCAAGAGAATTAAAGATGATGGAATCCGCGTGGACGTAAGAATTCGGACTGATTTCCTCCCTTTTATTAAGGAAGGGTGGATGCTTTGAGTGAAAAGATGTTAATCAGGGATTATCCGAAAGAAGAGAGGCCTCGTGAAAGGTTTTTGCAGGATGGTCCCCAGAGCCTTTCGAATCAAGAGTTACTTGCGCTTTTGTTAAGGACGGGATCTAAGGAGGAATCTGTGCTTCAGCTCTCCAATAGGCTTATCAAGGCTTTTGAGGGATTCCGGCTTTTGAAAGAAGCGTCCGTAGAGGAATTGACTGAAATCAAGGGAATCGGGGAAGCGAAAGCAATTCAAATTCTAGCATCGGTAGAGCTTGGCCGACGAATCCATAAATTAAATGATCAAGACCGCTATGTGATCCGTTCTCCGGAAGACGGGGCCAATTATTGCATGGAAGAAATGCGTTTTTTGTCGCAGGAACATTTTGTTTGTCTTTACTTAAATACGAAAAACCAAGTCCTTCATAAACGAACTGTCTTCATAGGCAGCCTCAACGCTTCGATTGTGCACCCACGCGAAGTATTTAAAGAAGCCTTCCGTAGGTCGGCAGCCTCTATCATTTGTCTTCATAACCACCCCTCCGGAGATCCTTCTCCCAGCAGAGAAGATATTGAAGTGACAAAAAGGTTAGTAGAATGTGGTAAAATAATGGGGATAGAAGTACTGGACCATATCATCATCGGGGAGCATAAATATGTGAGTTTAAAGGAAAAAGGTTATTTATGACACTATCCAAATTTTTGACGATACGATATAATGTTGTTTATGATTTTTAAAAGAGGGAACTTTTTTCAAAAACCTATTGTCAAAAAACGACAAATTATCATTTGAACTTATAAAAAGGCATTTTTGTTTACGAAAGGGAGATACCATAATGTTTGGAATTGGCGCAAGAGATATAGGAATTGATTTAGGAACGGCGAATACGCTCGTTTATGTTAAAGGAAAAGGCATTGCTGTCCGTGAACCGTCGGTTGTTGCCGTGCAGACAGATACAAAGCAGATCGTTGCTGTCGGTAAAGACGCAAAAAACATGATTGGCCGTACACCGGGAAATGTAGTGGCACTTCGTCCTATGAAAGATGGCGTAATCGCTGATTATGAAACAACGGCTACGATGATGAAATATTATATGAAAGAAGCTCAGAAAAAAGGCGTATTTGGCAACAAGCCATATGTCATGATTTGTGTGCCTTCAGGAATTACGGCTGTTGAACAACGTGCAGTGATTGACGCAGCTAGACAAGCTGGTGCTCGCGATGCTTATCCGATTGAAGAGCCATTTGCAGCTGCTATCGGAGCGGATCTTCCTGTTTGGGAACCTACAGGCAGCATGGTTGTTGATATTGGTGGAGGTACTACGGAAGTGGCCATCATTTCCCTTGGCGGTATCGTGACAAGCCAGTCAATCCGCATTGCTGGTGATGAGATGGATGATGCAATCATCGTTTACATACGTAAAAACTACAACTTGATGATTGGTGAGCGTACATCGGAAGCTATTAAAATGGAAATCGGTTCTGCAGGTGATACAGAAGGAATCGAAAACATGGAAATTCGTGGTCGTGATTTATTGACGGGTCTTCCAAAAACGATTGAAATTACGGCAGAGGAAATATCCAAAGCATTACGTGATACAGTGTCAGCCATTGTGGATTCTGTCAAAAACACGTTGGAAAAAACTCCACCGGAACTTGCAGCTGACATCATGGATAGAGGCATAGTATTGACAGGTGGCGGTGCTTTACTGCGTAATTTGGATAAAGTCATCAGTGAAGAAACGCAAATGCCGGTTATTATTGCCGAAAACCCTCTTGATTGTGTAGCGATTGGAACAGGGAAAGCTTTGGACCATATTCACTTATTCAAGACGAAATCTAGAGATTCTCGCTAAGCGGTACTTATAAAAAAGGCCGGCTCAACAAAAGATCGCAATTTTGAGCCGGCTTTTCTATTTTTTTACCTGTCTTAAATGTGTAGTTTTTTGACAGAAGATATTATTATACTTCATGCAAATAGAGTAAATTAAAATAGAGGTGCAGATCATCATGCCACAGTTTTTTAATAAAAAGCTCCTTCTCTTGCTCGTTAGTATTATCGTTCTCGTGGCATTGATCGGTTTTTCATTAAAAGAGAGAGAAGAGTTAACTTGGCCCGAAAAGTTCTTGAAGGATACAACCGGTTGGGTTGGTAATGTGTTTAATAAACCAGTATCGGGTATTACAGGTTTTGTAGGGGATTTAAAAGACCTTCAGCATACATACGATGAAAACAAGAAATTAAAAGCTCGTCTGGATGAATACGTCTTGTTGAAAACGCAGGTGCAGGATTTGAAAGAAGAAAATGAAGAGCTTCGTGATAATCTTAAAAAAGAAGATGACTTACGAAAGTATGCACCCATTCAGTCAACGGTCATAGGTCGTAATCCGGACCGCTGGCATGAAATGCTAACAATTAACAAAGGCGAGCGTAACGGTGTGGAAAAAAATATGGCTGTCATCACTGCCAATGGCTTGATCGGTAAAGTTAAAGCCACGACTGAATTCACGGCTTCCGTTCAGCTTTTGAGTTCGATCGATAAAGCGAACCGCGTCTCAGCTATCGTCCAGGGTAATGATAAGGCATATGGTTTGATAGAAGGGTTCGATGATGAGAAGAATCTTCTATTAATGAAACGGATTCCTTATGATAAAAAGATCAAGAAAAACTCTAAGGTCATCACATCCGGTTATGGCGGGATCTTTCCTAAAGGTCTGCTAATCGGTAAGGTTGTTGACGTGAAGGTGGATCAATATGGATTGAACCAAACCGCATATATTGAGCCGTCAACGGATTTCTATGATATCAATAATGTCATGGTCGTTAAACGTGAAGTTGAGGGAGCTGAAGAAGAAAGTGAAGGGGAGGATGAAGCTAAGTGAAACATTTCATCCTTTCTTTTGTAGCCTTACTCTTCTTCGTTTTTGAAAGTATCTTTGCGCAACTTTTCGCGGGGGATGTCTTTGGAAGCAATAACATTCTCGTTCCCCGTTTCATGATCATTTTCGTCTTCTTCCTGACCATGTATGGTTCAAGGAAGCTGGGGATGTTGTATGGAGCCATTTTGGGGCTGACCTATGATGTCGTATATACGGAGATTTTGGGGATTTATATGTTCCTTTTACCTTTTCTAGCATATTTGATTTCCAAAAGTATGAAGATCCTTCAAAACAATATTCTCATTAACTGTTTAATGGCACTTGTCTTTACGGCAATTGTAGAGTGTGTATCTTATCAAATGAATCATATTCTTACTTTTGCGGATATGGGATTCGGGGAATTTGTGGACAGGAGATTCATTCCAACACTCATATTGAATCTCATTTTTATTATTATTAGTTGCTACCCCTTAAAGAGACTTATTGAAAAGTTTGATTTACAGGGAGAAATGGAATAACGTTCACTGGACTGTTGGATGCGGTCTAAAATGTATTTTCTCTTTAACATGTGCGTAGAAAAAGGTAAATTGTTTTCCTATGTCGAATTATATTTCATTGAGGTGAAACAAACGTCATGAATAAAAGAATTCAGCAAAATGTTATGATTAAGGGGACAAAGGACGGGTTTATGCTTCATCTCGATGATTCTTGCTCATTTTCCGAATTATTGAAAGAGTTAGAAGTGAAGCTTTCGGCAAACTATCAGTTTCAAGAAAACGACCCGTCCATTTCCGTTAAAGTACATACCGGGAACCGCTATCTAGATGCAGACCAGAAGGAAAAAATCAAAGAAGTTATTCATAAAAAGAAAAAGCTTATCGTTGATGAGTTGATTTCGAATGTCATGTCAAAGGAAGATGCGAAACAGTGGAAAGACGAAAACCAAGTGACAACTTTGACCAGGGTGATAAGATCGGGACAGGTTTTTGAAGTGCCCGGCGATTTGTTGCTCATTGGCGATGTCAATCCAGATGGTACTGTCCGAGCTGGTGGGAGCATCTATATTATGGGACAGCTGAGAGGCATTGCCCACGCTGGTTATTTGGGGAATAAAAAGGCCATCATCGCTGCATCCATCATGAAACCTGCACAATTGCGAATTGCGGGGAAAGTGAACTTATCTCCTGACCAATATACGAAATTTGGACATGACTTGGAATGTGCGTTCATGGACGACGAAGAAAATATCATCATTGATAAACTGCAAGTTTTGAAGAAATATAGACCTAATTTAAATAGATTAGAAGGGGGTCTCTAATCGTGGGAGAGGCAATAGTTATAACATCTGGTAAGGGTGGTGTCGGCAAAACGACCACCTCAGCCAATCTAGGAACGTCGTTAGCTCTTCTAGGCAAAAAGGTTTGCTTGATTGACACGGATATTGGTCTTCGGAACTTAGATGTGATTATGGGGTTGGAAAACCGTATCATCTATGACTTGGTCGATGTAGTCGAAGGGCGTTGTAAAATTCATCAAGCACTTATTAAAGATAAGCATTTCGAAGATTTGCTTTATTTGCTTCCGGCTCCACAAAACAGTGACAAATCAGCTGTGAATGAGGAACAGATGAAGAAACTGATCAGTGATATGAAACCGGACTATGATTACATCGTGATCGATTGTCCGGCAGGTATCGAGCAGGGCTTTAGGAATGCGATAGCGGGTGCGGACAGGGCCATCATCGTCACCACCGCTGAAAGACCGGCCGTCCGTGATGCAGACCGTATCATCGGCCTGCTTGAGAAAGAAGAGCATATCGATCCTCCTCAATTGATCATCAATAGAATCCGTGGACACCTTTTACATGAAGATGAAGAAATGGATATTGACGGAGTAACCAATTTCCTTAAAATTGATCTTATCGGTGTTATACCTGATGATGATCAGGTCATTGTGGCTGCGAATAAAAAGGAACCGATAGCTTACAATCCGGACAACAGGGTCTCGATTGCCTATCGGAACATTGCCCGCCGGATTCTTGGTGAATCTGTGCCGTTGACTCCAATTGGTGGAGAGCAAAAAGGTTTCATGTCTAAATTGAAAAAATTCTTTAGTGTGCGTTAATTTAGTAAGCGGGAGCATTCCATGCCCTCGCTTTTTTTATTTTTATCGAAAAATGGATATAAAAAAGGTAAGCCTTATAATAGGCTTACCTTATCTATTGTACTAAAGTATTATAAATGCAACAGGTTATCCGCGTCTTCCGCCTCTACCGCCACGTTTTGATTCTGTACTACGTTTGAGCGTAGATAAATTCTCTTCGCTAGTCTTTAAAAAACGGACCATTTTATCTTCGAAGTTTTCCTTAGGTTGAAAATTGCCTTTAGAACGAAAATCTTTATTACGATTATCGCCTTGGCGTGGTGGGCGTTTAGTATAAGAAGAGGTTTGTCCTTCGGGTCTATCTATAGCTTTTTTGATGGACAAGGCAGTTTTTCCGTCTTTCTCGCTGATCACTTTTACCTCAATTTGGTCGCCTATTTTAAGATGGTCATTAACGTCTTTTACATAGCTGTCCGCTACCTCACTGATATGCACAAGACCTGTTGAGCCTCCTGGTAATTCTACGAATGCTCCAAAATTAGTGATACCTGTTACTTTACCTTGTACTTTGCTGCCTATTTCGATTGACATATTAAAATTGTTCCCCCTCAATAATGTTAAAACAACTTCATTATAACAAATAAAGTAGGTGAATATCAATTGGATTTTTCACCTCTTCCATTATTAAAAGGGAAAGGCTTTCAAAACGTTTGAAAATCAGTCTTTTTTTCTTTCGTCCATTCGTTTTTAAAACGCAAACCATTCATCTGTCGTAAAGAAAAACGATTCCTCGTCATAGTCTGGACAGGTTGCTCATAAGTTTTAATATGAGCGCTTTGATATGAGCAGGGGGTAGATTTGGAATGGATGATCGCAGGAAAGATATCCGCAATCGTATCGCCAAGAGACGAAAGGTGAAGGATAGCCCAGTGCTTAACAGTACTTGGACGGAGATTGAAAAGGAGAACCCGTACGAATTCGAATCTTTTGACGGGTATTCAGAAAAAGATCATCCGCTCTTTAAGAAGGAATATTTCTTTTTGAAAATCTTGGTGAGCATTTGCCTATTCTTAGTGGTTGCCGTGATGTTCAAGCACCCTTCCGTTCGCTTGGACTCAGCCAGAAGCTTTGTTACGGAAAACATGAACCAAGAGTTCCAATTTGCATCGGTTTCCAGTTGGTATGAAAATGCATTTGGCAAACCTATCGCATTTTTACCGACTGAATCCACTACTGAAACGGCGGATTCAGGTGAAGAATATGCGATGCCTGCATCGGGGGAGATTACCCAAACCTTCGAGGCGAACGGCGAGGGAATCATAATGGAAACGAGCTTAGGGTCCAAGGTCGAAGCCATCAATGAGGGGGTGGTCATTTTTGCAGGAGAAAAAGAAGGAATCGGTAAGACTGTGGTCATACAGCATGCCAATAAAAGTGAGTCATGGTATGGCCAGTTGGAAAAGATTGATGTGAAGCTCTATGATCTGGTGAGGGAAGGGAAAGAAGTAGGACAGGTCACAGTAAGCGAGGATGGTTCCAAAGGCAGGTTTTACTTAGCCATTAAAGAAAATGATGCATTCATCGATCCTAAAAAGGTGATTTCCTTTGACTGAATACGCGAACTTACTGTCCAAAATCAAGATTCATCCGACGCTGTGGTTCGTCATAGGAATCGCCATCCTTACGGCACACTTTATTGAAGTGATGATGCTTTTACTCATCGTATTTATCCATGAGATGGGACATGCTGCGTGTGCACAGTATTTTAAATGGCGGATCAAGTCGATTCAGCTCCTCCCCTTTGGTGGGGCTGTCGAGACCGAGGAATATGGCAATAAAAGTTTGAAGGAAGATCTTGCAGTCGTACTGGCGGGTCCACTGCAACATATATGGCTCATTGGAGCGGCTTACCTGCTCTATTTCTTTTCTGTCGTTTCTTCTGATCTGTATCATTCCTTCTTCTATATGAATCTTATGTTGTTGTTCTTTAACCTGCTGCCAATTTGGCCATTGGACGGGGGAAGGCTACTCTTCATTGGTGTTTCCCTATACTGTACCTTCCTTGAGGCTCAGAAATATACCTTATATTTTTCTGGTGCATTCGCTGTATTGGCGTTTTTAACATGGCTTCTTCTCGAACCGCTTAACCTGAATATTTGGCTGATCATCTTTTTTATCAGTCTTTCTCTAATCATGGAGTGGCGACAGCGATATTATGCGTTCATGCGGTTTCTTCTGCAGCGCCATTACGGAAACACGAATGATCTGGCCAAATTAAAACCCATCATGGTGGATGCCCATGAACCGATTTATAAAGTGCTGGAATTGTTTCAACGTGGCTGCAAGCATCCCGTCATCATCATGAAAAATGGGAAAGAGAGTGGCTCATTGGATGAGACGGAAATACTTCATGCCTATTTTTCCGAGAAAATGACCAATGGGCAAATTGGTGACCTGTTATATTCTTATTAAATATGATATCCTTTCTTCAAATTGAGGAGAGGATTTTTTTGATGAAAAAAGTGATTGTGAACCTATCTTCGCGTGAGAAGAGAGTAGCTGTCCTAGAAGATGAAGTGTTACGGAAAGTCGAAGTCATGCCACCTCATCAACATAGTACGGTAGGTAATATTTATCTTGGCAAAGTGACTAAGGTCTTGCCAGGAATGGATGCCGTGTTTGTCGATTATGGTGCAGACAAGAATGGTTTTCTGCATCGGGATGAAATTCCGGCATATCAACTGACGAAGCGTGATGGAAAATCACCCATCAATCATTATGTTAAACAGGGTGAAAAGCTGCTCGTTCAGGTGAGCCGTGATGAAACGGGTACAAAAGGGGCGAAATTGACGGGGCTGATCGAGTTTTCGACGGATTCCCTCGTTTACATACATGGAATAGATTATGTTGGTGTGTCGAAGAAATTCAAAAATGAACGTTTGCAAAAGTATTGGAGAGAAAAAGCAACAGAATATAAGCAAAAGGACGAGGGGTTGATTGTTCGCACCTCGATGGAGAAGGAAAGTGAGTCGGCATTTCTCGACAAGCTGAATACACTGAGGCAGCTGTATAAAGAACTGGAAGGAAAGTCCGGTACGATGAAGGCACCTGCCCTCCTCTATGAGAAAGATACATTCCTAGAGATGGTTATCGCTGAAATGGCGAAAACGGTATCAGGTCAGCTCTTTATCGACAATTTTGATGCGAGTCAAGAGTTGAAAAAGTGGGTGCTGACTAATGGTAAGGAATGGAGTATATCCTATGAGACTGGTGCGAAGAACATTTTTTCAGAACGGAATCTAGATAACCAGTTCGAAAAGGCCATGAAAAAAGTGGTCTGGCTCGATAATGGGGGTTATCTGATTTTCGAAGAAACCGAAGCGTTCACCGTAATCGATGTCAATTCAGGGAAGTTTACAGGCAAGGTGGAAAAGGAAGCGACGCTTTTTGAAGTGAATGCAGCGGCAGCAAAAGAAGTCGCCCGTCAGCTGAGGCTTAGAAATATTAGTGGAATCATCTTGATTGATTTCATCAATATGGAGAAACCGCAACACAGGCTTGAAATCATCGATCTGTTCAAAAAGGAAGCCGCGAAAGATGAGATGCGGATGAAGGTTGTCGGATTTACTGAACTAGGAATCCTTCAAGTGACGAGAAAACGGACATCCCCTTCGCTTAGTGAAACCATGACGGTTCCTTGCCCAACCTGCAATGGAAGTGGAAAGGTGGAAAGCGCTGAAACCGTTGCCTTCCGCTTGGAGCGGGAGTTGCTGGAGCACCGCAAAACGGACGATGAGGCCGTTTGGGTGGAACTTAGCCAATCAGTGGGGGATGTCCTGTTGGGGGAAAAGGAATCATATAAAGCGACATTGGAAGAACTAATATCCAAAAAGCTAGTGATCTCTTATGTTCCAGGCCCGGTCCATACATATTCCATCAGGCGCTTCGGAAGTTATGAAGAAATCAAGCGGTCAGTAAAGTGATGGACAAGAAATCCAACAAATGTATTGACAGTCATTCAGGTTTCATGATAGGATTTTAATGTTATGTTTGTAGCACCCGTGCTACAACCGCTCAACAACAGGTCTTAAGTTTTTTGTCTTCTGGACAAAACGCCTGTGATTGGCGAGTCTGAGACATTCAAGGAGGTGCAAGTATGTACGCAATTATCGAAACTGGCGGAAAACAAATTAAAGTAGCAGCTGGCGAAGCGGTTTACATTGAAAAATTAAACGCTGAAGCAGGCGAAACTGTTACATTTGACAAAGTTTTATTCGTAGGTGGCGAGGACGTGAAAGTCGGAGCTCCACTAGTGGAAGGCGCTACTGTAACAGGTACTGTTGAGAAACAAGGGAAGCAAAAGAAAATCACTGTCTTCAAATACAAAGCGAAGAAAAACAATCGTAGAAAACAAGGTCATCGTCAACCATACACTAAAGTTGTTATTGAAGCAATCAACGCGTAAGGGCTGATATCAAGATGATTAAAGTTATCTTTGATGCTCCGCAAGAACGGATCACTTCGTTCACATTAAGCGGACATGCTGATTTTGCTAAAAAAGGTTCCGATATCGTTTGTGCAGGCGTATCGGCCGTATCCTTTGGATCGGTCAATGCGATTATGTCCTTAACGGATGTAGAACCTGAGATTGAGCAAGGGCAAGACGGCGGCTACCTTCGCTGCGTCATCCCGGGGAATCTTTCGCCGGAATCCGAAGAGAAGGTGC
Source organism: Peribacillus suis (assembly GCF_059384845.1). Lineage (NCBI taxonomy): Bacteria > Bacillati > Bacillota > Bacilli > Caryophanales > Bacillaceae > Peribacillus > Peribacillus suis. The sequence continues at coordinate 2,852,117 of NZ_CM182019.1, read as the reverse complement.
AATTGCTCTTGAACGCAATGCTCATATCGCTACAAACCATCGAACGTGATTATGGTAAATATATGAAAATTATCCTCAACCAGTAGGAGGTGGAACAAATGTTAAGATTAGATCTTCAGTTCTTCGCTTCGAAAAAAGGAGTAGGTTCTACAAAGAATGGACGTGACTCAATCTCTAAGCGTTTAGGCGCTAAACGTGCAGATGGTCAATTCGTTTCTGGTGGTTCTATCCTTTACCGTCAACGCGGAACAAAAATCTATCCAGGTGAGAACGTAGGCCGTGGTGGAGACGATACTCTATTTGCAAAAATAGACGGTGTTGTTAAATTCGAACGTTTCGGACGTGACCGTAAAAAAGTAAGCGTATATCCAGTTGCACAAGAAGCATAATTGGCATCTTTGAACAGAGGCTGACTCAAAAGGGTCTGATTCCTTCTATGAGACACTATATATCGCGTCATTATTGATAATGGTATGCTTTATATAGTGTAGAAGGGGTCCGGCCCTTTATTTATACTATAAATATGATGAATAACCAGCGTTTTGCAGGAGATTTTAGTCAATTAGTATGGAAAACCACCTCTGATTCACAAAAGGCTCGCCAGTTTTGGCGGGCTTTCTTATACTTTAGGGGGTAAAATCCTGGATTGCTCTAACTAACACATTGATTGAATTTAAATAGACTGTTCAATTCAACTATTATATCTCCAATTGTTGCATGAATAAGCCCATTCTCTTTGCAAGTTCAAACGGCTCTACCATCGTCCAAAGAACTCAGGGTGTGTGGCTGTATTTTTTGGACGGGGGCTTTCATATGAAGGCATGTGAATCGAGCTTCATTTCCTGTTTGTTTTGTTTTTTGATATACTGATACAAATGGAAGTATTCAACATGATAGAGCCAAAAAAAAGTTTCTTTATCATAATTGAAGGTGTTAATAATGGATAAAAATTGGACGACTATTGAAACGCTTCGTCAGACTAGACATGATTGGCTGAATAGAATTCAAATTATAAAAGGGAATTTGGAGTTGAATAGAATTGATCGCGTCAAAGGATTCATTGACGAGATCATAATTGAAACCCAGAATGAGGCAAGGCTCTCTAGTTTGAATATGCCAAAGTTCAGCGAGATGCTGTTGACGTCGAATTGGAGTAATTCAACATTTCAATGTGAATTTGAAATTATCGATGTTTTTGCGGGCTCCAATGAGTTGGACGAGTTGATGTCTCGTTGGACGAACGATTACTTTAAAGTTTTAGAAAAGAATCTCGATCCTTTTGGAGAAAATGTACTGGCTGTTTCTATGTGTAAAAAAGAAATAAGTGATATGCGTTGTTCTTTTCATTTGCAGGGCCGTTTCAATGATCAATCCGCGGTGGTGGAATTTATAGAAAAATCCTTAACAGCGGAGCAATCAATAGAAATGCGTATTTGTAATGAGAATGAATTATTCTTTAAGATGGATATTAAGTTTTAGAGAAGTATACAGCAAGAAATGACTTGCAGAAAACAAGGAAGTGATAGCATGTTTGTCGATCAAACGAAAGTCTATATAAAAGGCGGAGATGGTGGTAACGGAATCGTTGCTTATCGTCGAGAGAAATTCATACCAAAAGGCGGACCTGCCGGCGGAGATGGCGGCAATGGAGCAAACGTCGTATTTGAAGTGGAAGAAGGATTGCGGACGTTGATGGATTTCCGTTATCAACGTCACTTCAAGGCGCCTCGCGGGGAACACGGCATGTCTAAAAATATGCATGGTGCAACTGCGAAGGATATGGTCATTAAAGTTCCACCTGGTACAGTTGTCATTGATGAAAAAACGAAAGAAGTCATCGCAGATTTAGTTGAACATGGACAACGTGCCATTATCGCTAAAGGCGGCCGTGGTGGACGCGGGAATTCCCGTTTTGCGACACCAGCCAATCCGGCACCGGAAATTTGTGAAAATGGCGAACCAGGACAAGAACGCGATATTATCATGGAACTGAAGTTATTGGCTGATGTAGGCCTTGTAGGATTCCCGAGTGTTGGTAAATCTACATTGCTTTCAGTCGTATCAGCAGCCCGACCTAAAATTGCCGAATATCATTTCACGACAATCGTGCCGAATCTTGGTATGGTTGAAACGGAAGATCACCGCAGTTTCGTCATGGCCGATTTACCGGGGCTAATTGAGGGTGCTTCTGAAGGAGTAGGTCTTGGACATCAATTCTTGCGCCATATTGAAAGAACAAGAGTCATCGTTCACGTGATAGACATGTCTGGCCTTGAGGGCAGAGATCCGTACGAAGACTACCTGACAATCAATAAGGAACTAGAAGAGTATAATCTTCGTTTGACTGAACGTCCGCAAATCATCGTAGCCAGTAAAATGGATATGCCTGATTCAGCAGATAATTTAGCGGCATTCAAAGAAAAGCTTGAAGAGGAATTCCCGGTCTTCCCGGTTTCAGCTGTAACACGTGAAGGTATCCGTGAACTTCTTTATGCAATTGCCGATAAAATCGAAGAAACACCTGAATTCCCGCTTGATCATGAAGAAGAGAATACCGGGGTTCATCGTGTTCTTTATAAACATACAGCCCTTTCAGATGAATTTGATATCGAGCGTGAATCGGATGGCAGCTTTGCTGTTAAAGGATTCAAGATTGAACGTCTATTCAAAATGACGGACTTCACACGTGAAGAATCCATCAAGCGTTTTGCTAGACAACTTCGCTCATTCGGTGTCGATGAAGGATTGCGCCAAAAAGGTGCGAAAAACGGGGATATCGTTCGTATCCTTGAATATGAATTTGAATTTATTGACTGATAATATGTAAAAACCATGGTGGTAGGCAAAAGGAGCGTGCGGACTTTGAATAAGGCCGATCAGAAATTTTTCCTCGTTCGAGAGGATGTCCTCCCCGAAGCGATGAAAAAAACGCTGGATGCTAAAGAAATGATTGAACGGGGAAAAGCAGATTCAGTTTGGGAAGCGGTACAAAAAGTGGATCTGAGTAGAAGCGCCTTTTACAAATATCGGGACACGGTCTTTCCGTTTCATACGATTGTCAAAGAAAAGCTAATCACTCTGTTCTTTTACCTCGAAGACCGTTCCGGGACTCTATCGGAGCTCTTACGACTGGTCGCCTCATCTGGCTGCAACATCATGACGATTCACCAAACGATTCCCTTACAGGGTCGTGCCAACGTCACTCTCTCGCTCAACACGAGTGGGATGACGGTGGATATTGATGATCTTTTAACAAGATTGCGTAAAATGGAATTCGTCGAAAAGGTCGAAATCCTTGGGAATGGTGCATAGAATAAAGCCTGTACAGTTCATTGTACAGGCTTTTTTTTATGTGTGGTCATTAAAGATTAACTATTGTAATAAATCAGAAAATGGCATAACATAAACAATAGATTGTCCGTGAAAAGGGGATTATAATATGACTTCAAAAATAGCATTTCTTGGACCGAAAGCAACGTTCACGGATTTAGCTGTCTCTCGCTTATTTCCTAATGATAGTAAAATTCCGATGAGTACGATTCCAGACAGTCTCGACGCTGTCCGCGATGGGGAAGTAAGCCATGCGCTGGTCCCAATCGAGAATGCGTTGGAAGGTTCGGTAAATATAACGATGGATTACCTGGTTCATGAAGTGAGGCTTCCGATTAAAGGGGAAATCACGATTCCTATCCAACAGCATTACATGGTTCATCCGGATCATGCCAATCCTGACTTTAAACCGGATAGGGTCTATTCCCATTCACACGCTATTGCACAATGCCGTAAATTCCTACATAAAGATCTAAGTGGCATCCCATTTGAATATGTTACGTCAACGGCTGCAGCAGCAAAAATGGTAATGGAGAATCCGGATGCCAAAATTGCAGCCATCGCGAACGAAATGGCAGCACAGGAGTATGGGTTGACGATTCTTGAACGAAATATTCACGACTATGAGCATAACCACACCAAATTCATTGTCGTATCCAACGGCGAGGTCGATTTCAGTGGGCATTTGACGACTGAGGGAGACAGTAAAACGACGTTGATGATCCAGCTTCCGGCCGATCATTCGGGACAGCTTCATCAAGTCCTTTCCGCTTTCTCATGGAGGAAGCTCAACCTATCCAAAATTGAATCTCGGCCGATGAAAACCGGACTGGGCCATTATTTCTTCATTATCGATGTAGAAATGGCACTTGACGAGGTGCTCATCCCGGGCACGATTTCCGAACTAGAGGCCCTTGGCTGTACCGTTTCCATCTTGGGCAGTTATCCATGCTTTACGGTTCAAAATGGATTGGTGCACCGATAAGAAACAGAACGAGGAAGTGGACACTGTATGGTGAAAAATCCTTGGATATATTCCAGGGATATTTTTTTTGATCACGGTTTTCTTTGAGGACGAGGAGTTCAGTTCGTTTCTTCATAGAAAATAGGAGGCCCATTATTTTAAAGAACGTTAAGTCATCTAGCCCATATAATAGAGTAATGTAAAGACGAGAATACATATCCAAGGGGTTAGTTATCGTAATGATGTCCTTATACAGAATCTGACCACAAATAAACGAAAATAGATGAAAGTAGAGGATAGGAGATGTGCGGTAAAGATGGGGAATCAGTTCAAAGAAACATTTGGTTCTTGGGTTCAAGCCATCGGAACGGTTTTATCCGCCATCGCTAATACGCCGACTCTTGTACCGGAAGAGGAGACGGCTACAAACTTGGATGTGGTGGGGAATGTCCTTCAGGGAACGGGGAATGCGGTGATTGCGGATGGGGAGGAAGCTTTCACCCTGGATCAAATAGGAAGTGCTATCCAAGCCATTGGAAACTCCACCGTCATTACAGGATTAATTGGGGATTTTTCAGATGAAACGAAACAAATATTGGTCATAGATGGAAACTTCATTCAAGCTTTGGGCGGAGGCGTTTCTGCAGCTGATATAACGGAAAATTCGCCGGCCGAAGGAATAAATATAGTGGGTAACATATTGCAAGCAGTGGGGAATTCATTACAAGCCCTCGCTGGCATCATCGATTTGAAAAGTGGGGACCAAGACTTAAGTGCTGGCCAAGGATATGGGAATCAAGGGAATGCGAGCCTAGGGGGCCAAGGGTATGGAAGTCTAGGATATGGAGACGAAGGGAATGGGAACAATGGAAATAGTGAGGGGCAATTAGATTCGCAATCCATACAAGTATTGGGGAGCTGGATTCAAGCAATAGGGGCCATCCTCACCCTGATTGCTCAATTAATAAGTAATGAATCGGGTGAGAGTGGAAGTGAGTCGTAAGGAAAAAGGACACTTCGAAAGACGTGCTTCGAAGTGTCCTTTTTTTAGTTAACCAAAATTCCGGCCTCACTTAACGCCTCTTCGGCTTCGTCCAGTAAGTCTTCTGAAGCGGCACTAATGGTATGAAGGTGAATGCCGCTAGTCAGTTCCGATAATAATGTGGCTTTTGTTTTAGTAACCTTTGAAAGGAAGGATGCCACTTCTTTCCGATTACTGACCATGATGGAAGCCGTTAAGTCCCCATACACGGGATGCTCTATTTTCACATCTTTGACGGTTATGCCGATATCGACAAGTAGAAATAATTCTTCCTGGGCTCGAGTGGGCTCATGCTGACAAGCGATGGTCCGTTCCGGGTTTTGTCTAGTCTCGGTTTGCAAGTAGATATACCCCTGGCTAGTAGCGATAATCGGCTCATTTCGTGCTTTAAGAAGGGTAATGTCACCGACGATGACCTGCCGGCTCACATTGGTTATTTGGGAGAGTTCGCTACCGGTAACAGGCTGTGAACTTGTTTGTAGGATATGTAAGAGCTTGGTTCGTCTTTCTTCGCCTAATAATTTCTTTTTTTGCATGATCCTTCACCTCGTTATGTACAAATAGTTTACCATAAAATAAAGGGGCTAATCGAATGAAAGTCGATTTACCCATGGTGTTCCTTAAATGCATGCGGGTGAATGCAGCAAAAAAGAGGGAGGCACATGGAAACGTCCGCCCTCAATCTTGTACAATCATAGGTTACTTGCCTTGAAAGTATTGCCTCCGTTCATATCACCAGATTGGAATCCTTTATTAAACCAGCGCTTTCGCTGCTCGGAGGTTCCATGCGTAAAGCTGTCAGGAACAACATACCCTTGAGCTTTCTTTTGGATGGTGTCGTCTCCCACTCCACTGGCTGCACTCAAAGCCTCTTCGAGATCGCCTTCCTCAAGTAAGTTCTCTCCTTGAGCGTGATGAGCCCATACCCCTGCTAAATAGTCAGCTTGAAGTTCCAGTCGAACAGAATATTTATTATATTCTTTTTCACTGACCCTTGACCGGTCGGGCATTTCTTTTCTAGACGTGCCCAATAGGGTCTGTACATGATGTCCCACTTCATGAGCTATGACATAAGCCATTGCAAAATCTCCGGGTGCCTGATACTCATCTTGAAGTTCCTGATAGAAACTCAAGTCAATATAAAGCTTCATGTCACCGGGACAATAAAAGGGTCCCACTGAAGAACCGGCCGTTCCACAGGCCGAGTCGACACTTCCTGTATACAAAACGAGAGTGGGCTCTTTATATTCTAGACCTTGCTTACGAAACTCTTCCGCCCAAACCCGCTCGGTATCTCCAAGAACGACCGAGACAAATTGAGTTAGCTCCTTCTCCTGGTCCGTTTCCTCATAGGAGCCATTGTCTGTAGTATCATTGGAACCAAGGCCATTCAAAAGATCACTCGGGTTGCCACCTAGGAACATAACGATCAAAACGACAACTATGCCAAATCCGCCACCAATCCCGGCGATGCTCTTTCCACCCATTCCTCTTCTGTTCTCAACGTTCGAACTCTTTTGTCTTCCTTTCCATTTCATTTAGATATCCTCCTAGGTTGTTGTTTTTTATGTAGTGCTATCTTGATCAGCATTTTATAAATCCTATACCTTATACCCAAAGTTCGGATCGATTAGACAGAAATGCCCTCTGGCAAAAAGCGGTCAATCCTGCTAACCCCTCATTTGAACGGGTTTTTCCGACTGTGTGGCTTTCATTCATATTTTAGTTTCATCAAGCATAAGTTTTCATGATAAATAATAATGGCAATTTACCCACTACATCATAGTATATATGGACATATGCACAGGAGGGGTTATCAGCGTGAAAATTCATATAGTCCAAAAAGGCGATACGCTTTGGAAGCTCGCAAAAAAATATGGCGTCAGTTATGAACAACTGAAAAAATCCAATTCTCAGTTAAGTAATCCGGATATGATGATGCCGGGCATGAAAATTAATATACCTGGAAATACATCGGGATCAATTAAAAAAGAGATGGGCGCGCCACAAGTGACATATCAATCCAAGGAATCTCAAATTCAACCGATTCAAATGAAAGAACAGCAAATTCAACAACAACCCGTAATGAAGGAACAGCAAAAATATCAAGCACCCATAAAAGAACAGCAGAAATTTCAACAGCCTGTGATAAAAGAATATCAATTGCCTATTAAAGAAAAACAAATGCCTATTAAGGAAATGCCTATTAAAGAAAAACAAATGCCTATTAAGGAAATGCCTGTTAAGGAAAAACAAATCGTCGTACCTAAAGAGGTTCAGGTACCGAAACAAGTGATACCAGAAATAGATATCAATAATTATTATTTGGTCAATATGACCAACATGAGTGTACAGAAGCCACCAACTCCACCAACTCCCCCAAAAAAGGTTGAAGCGGTGAAGCCGGTAGAAAAACCGGTAAAGAAAAAATCAAAAAAGAAGCCAGTTGTTCAGGAAATATGTGAACCGGTAGACGATTGCATTCCAATCACCCCTATTATGCCAGGTAGCGGTTTTTGCATCGATCCACCGCCATGGGCATCCATGCCCATGCATGGAGTCCAAGGAGCTTTTCAAGGAGCCCCTCACTATCAACAAGGTGTTCAAGGCATGCAAGGCTATCAAATGATGGAAGAAAGTTCAGACGTATGGGGAGAATCTCCTGATATGCATTCAATGGGTCAAAGTACCGTCCAAGGAGCCAGTCAAAACCAGGCCGGTCAGCAATACTATCCATATCAAGCTTCAGCACCCGTCCCACATCATATGTATGGCGGAACTCCACAACAAGTTGCAGGTGCATATATGCCGCACCATTATGAGTCATCTTCCGAGTCGTCATCGTCGAATGCTTCGAATTTCCAATACTATCCACAGCAGCCCTATATGCAGTCCAATATGCAAGCCGAAAGTGAGGATTGTGGCTGCAACAAGGGAGAAATAGGAACATATGGACCAGAGAAAGAAGTGAAGGGCCAATACTATGCTATGGAGGAAACGCAAAGCAAGGCGCACCATCACCCTGATTATCATCAATTCCATAAAGGCAGACCACAATACTCAGAATCCTATGCGGGAGCTAGTATTCAAAGTCTAATGGGGGAAAAACAGCATCCAATGCAATATGAAGTAGAATCGGTGGATGAAATTCAAATTCAAGAATATCAAGGAGGACCTCCTGGAGGCATGATGGGGAACCAGCCCGGCAATCAGATGGGAGACATGATGGGGAACCACCAGTCTGGCAATCAGATGGGAGACATGATGGGGAACCACCAGCCCGGCAATCAAATGGGAGACATGATGGGGAACCACCAGCCTGGCAACCAGATGGGAGGTATGATGGGGAACCAACCCGGCAATCAGATGGGAGGTATGATGGGGAACCAACCCGGCAACCAGATGGGAGGCATGATGGGAAACCAGCCCGGCAACCAAATGGGAGGCATGATGGGGAACCAACCCGGCAACCAGATGGGAGGCATGATGGGGAACCAACCCGGCAACCAGATGGGAGGCATGATGGGTAATCCATACGGCAACCAGATGGGAGGCATGATGGGGAACCAACCCGGCAACCAGATGGGAGGCATGATGGGGAACCAACCCGGCAACCAGATGGGAGGCATGATGGGAAACCAGCCCGGCAACCAAATGGGAGGCATGATGGGGAACCAGCCCGGCAACCAGATGGGAGATATGATGGGTAATCCATATGGCCATCAACTAGGGGGCCAACCAGGTGCGATGCCAGGTCAGTTTGGCGGACAGCCCGGAATGATGCGTGGACAGCTCGGAGGTCACCCTGAAGCAATGATGCCAGGGCAAATGGGTGGTCAACCAGGTCAATTCGGAGGCGTTCAAGCACCTGAAACATTTGGAATGCCTACGTATGCGGACGAAAGTGATGACTACTAATTATCAGGGGGACAGTGTTTTTTACACTCGTCTCCTCTCTTATTTAAACCGCCGACCAAAGAACGTCCATCATCTTCAGAGCAATGTCTATATGATTTCATTCAAAAAAGATGCTCCCATCATTCTTAAAGGATTCGATAGCTTTGAAAAATGGGATCGACAAAGGGAATTGACTTCCTTGTTAAGTCAAAAAGGGTTCGAACAAACGTATCAGATTCACCAGAAGTTAATGCCGTTCCAATTCAAAGGGAAATGGTATGGCAGTATGGACTATATACCTCCAAGCAAGAAAAAGTTCCGTTTTTCCCATCATAAAGACCGGTTGGAGGGCATTGAATTATTGGAAAGATTTCACGATGTTTCTGAAAACCTGTCGATCAAAGCTCCCCTATTTGATCAGGTGAGAAAATGGAAAGAAAGATTGTCATTATTCAAAAAGAACATTTCGTATACTCGCCAATATGTTTCAGATGAAATCATCAATGAGTGGGTAAGGTGGGGGGAATGGTCCTTGGAGGGGTTTGAAAAAAACCAATCAAAATGGGATAAGGAAAAAAACGTCATCATTCACGGTGACTGTGCCCACCATAATTTTTTGAGAAGAGAAGATGGGTCACTTGCTTTAATCGATTTCGATTTAATGGCGAAGGCACCACGATGCATCGATTATTTACAATATGCCAATCGGATTTCACCCCATCTCGATGATGCTGCCACGATGCTTTGGCAAGTTCCACAGTTGAAAAAATATCAAAAAGATCGGGCATTTCTTTATGCTTTGGCTTTCCCTACGGATATATTCCGCGAGTGGAACAGGAATAATAAAAGCTCATCACAATTCCATTCCGTTTGGAAAATGACGGTGGAGGGGTTTTCGAAGCGAATGGAGATGAACGAAAAATTGGCGGACATGATTTCCAAAAGGTAATGAGTATCTAATATGGACATAACTTACAGACTGAAATCCCTTCAATACACCCATGCTAATTATGAGCGAAAATAGGCTCAATCCATTTTAGCAAAGGGGGGATTGTTGGTGCGGAACAAAATTTGGGCACTGCCGCTTTGCACGGTATTCATTGGGGGTTTGATTGGCTGTGCCAATAATGATACGGCAGAGAATCAAAATCCTATGAATGAAACGGGGTACCATACAACCGAAAAGAATGCACTAGTTCGTCAAATCAATTTTGATGATATGGAAAAGGATTTGTATGGAAAAGATGATGCATACAGCAAGAAGGACCGTAACTATCATGGTCATGAAAGCAAACCACTTCGGGCTAAATCATCCTATTATAACTCCTATGAAGGGACATTGGTCGACCAAGCGGATAAGATTGCAAATCGTGTAGACAATGTCATTGACGCCAGGGCCATCATCATGAAAGATGAAATGCTAGTGGCTTTGTTGCTAGATGATTATGATCAGGCGACGGCGGTCAAAGAAGCGGTGTGGAAGAAAATCGAACCTCTAACAGAGGGCCGGGCACTTTATGTAACGACGGATGAAGGTGTATACTACCGGACGATGACACTCGATAATAACCTGCGAGACGGAGATACAAAAGAATTAATTGTCCTGGATGCCAATGATATGTTCGACAACCTGGATATTCATAAAGATCATATCAAATAAACGCATCCAAGCTGGCTTCGAATGGAGTCAGCTTCTTTTCTTTAAAAAGACCAACGGAATTTTTTCGGTTAATAATCGAATTTCAGGTCAAACTATGTAAAAAGTAAACGCCTTAAGAGGTGATCGCATTGATTAATCAACTGAAAATCCAGTTTTTCTTGGCCTTGTTCGTCATCCCGTTCTGTTTGACTGCTTTTGCCGAGGAAGCAAAACAAGAGGAAAGTCAGCCAATCGAACAAAAAGTCATCCTCCAGCGTTTGTATCTCGATGGGGAATTAAGTGAAGAAAAATTGACGGAAAAGATTTGGACGATGGAAGACTTTTGGTTGAAATACCAAGGATGGAATGTGGTTGATCAAAATGATGACCACATTGTATTGAATAAAATAGAGAATGATATATCGCCCTTACTCAAAGCAAACGGCTATCTTGGGATGAAGGAGGATGGGACTCTATCCATTTTTATCGGGAAGCCGGAGCATGCCAAAATCATTCATACTTTCTATCAATTGGATGTAGGGAAATTGGAAGTGTACAAGCAGGAAGAACTGCAAAAAGGGATTCCAATCGTAAATAAGGATCAATATAAACAGCTTATTAAGGAATATGAGCCGTATTCGATTAACTAGGATGGGAGAAATACACCCATCCTATTTGTCTGCCTTCCAAGGATCGATGGGTGACTTAACGCCAAACTGATGGGTAGGGAATTCAGGATATCCAGCGTCGGGGCAAAAGGTGCCTATCTCAAAAAAGCATAGGCGGTGAACACCACCAATTGCTAAATAACTTTTAATAAACTTCCCTCTCCTTTTATGATAAAATGAGAGGTACAGCTAAATCAGGGAGAGAATTAATTTGTATGATTATATAAAAGGCATGGTCGATTATATTGGACCTGAATACATAGTCGTGGATAATGGGGGAATCGGATATCAAGTGCTGACTCCGAATCCTTTTATTTACTCCGCCCAATTTAAGAAAGAGACTCAAGTTTTTCTATATCATTATGTACGTGAGGACATGATTTCTTTATACGGATTTCAATCGCGGCAGGAAAAGGCACTGTTCACGAAACTATTGAATGTGACGGGAATCGGGCCGAAAGGGGCGCTTGCTATATTGGCGTCGGGCCAGGTGGATCAGGTTGTGCAAGCCATCGAAAATGAGGATGAGACGTTCCTTGTAAAATTCCCTGGAGTCGGAAAGAAGACAGCACGCCAAATGATCCTTGACTTAAAAGGCAAGCTTGAGAATATCATCCCGGATGCTTTCCCGAACTTATTCAATGAAGGAGTTCCGACGGCAATCAATCAAAATGGGCATACCGAAGAGTTGGACGAAGCGATTCTGGCCCTGAAGGCACTTGGTTACTCGGAAAAAGAAATACAGAAGGTCGCGAAAAAGCTGCAAGTGGAAGAAATGACGACCGAGCAATACATTAAGAAAGCATTGCAAATGATGTTAAGATAAGGAGTGGCGCAATGGAGGAGAGAGTTTTTAATCAGGAAGCCGATTTGAACGAACTATCCTTTGAACAAAGCCTGCGACCGCAAAACTTAAAGCAATACATTGGACAGGATAAAGTGAAGGCGAATTTGAGTGTGTACATCGAAGCAGCCCGGATGCGCGAAGAAACGCTTGATCACGTGCTTTTGTATGGACCGCCGGGGCTTGGGAAGACGACGCTTGCCGTCATCATTGCGAACGAAATGGGAGTCAATATCCGCACCACTTCTGGACCGGCCATTGAAAGACCGGGAGATTTGGCAGCCATTTTGAGTGCCCTTGAACCAGGAGATGTCTTATTTATTGACGAAATCCATCGTTTGCCTCGGGTCGTGGAGGAAGTTCTCTATCCAGCCATGGAGGATTTTTGTCTGGATATCGTGGTCGGTAAGGGACCCGAAGCCCGTTCAATCCGAATCGATCTACCACCGTTCACCCTTGTTGGCGCTACAACTCGTGCGGGTTCACTATCAGCACCTCTTAGGGACCGGTTTGGCGTCTTGAGCCGCTTGGAATACTACACGGAACATCACTTGACCGACATCGTTCTCCGGACCGCCCAAATCATGGATACGGAAATGGATGACCAGGCTGCCGGTGAGATTGCGAGAAGGTCGCGGGGGACCCCTAGGATTGCCAATCGGCTTTTACGCCGTGTAAGGGACTTTGCCCAAGTTCGCGGGGATGGCACAATCACGACGAAACTGGCTGATTATGCATTGGAATTAATGCAGGTCGACCGTTTAGGACTGGATCATATTGACCATAAATTACTTAAAGGAATCATTGAAAAGTTTCGTGGTGGTCCTGTGGGCTTAGAGACGATCGCAGCTACGATCGGGGAGGAAGCGCATACGATTGAAGATGTGTATGAACCCTATTTACTGCAGGTTGGTTTTTTACAGAGGACTCCTCGAGGTCGTATGGCAACTTCGCTTGTTTACGAGCATTTCGGGATGGAGATGCCTGAGCGATGAATGTGCCTAAGACGATCATGACTCTAGGTGTGATTATTTTTGTGATTGGATTTGTGATGAAGTTCATTCAGCTTGGCAGGCTCCCGGGGGATATCTTTTTCAAGAAGGGAAATACGACTTTTTATTTTCCTATCATGACCTCGATCATCGTCAGCATTGTGCTGTCGGCTATTTTTTATTTAATTAGCCGTTTTAAATAATAACTAACTACATGATACACAGATTAGGAAGTGGAACAGATGAAATTAGAAGAGTTTGATTTTCATTTACCAGAGGAATTGATTGCCCAAGTTCCTTTGAAGAACAGGGAAGCAAGTAGATTGATGGTATTGGACAAGGAAACCGGTGAGATTCAGCATGATGTATTCAGTTCAATCACGGAATATGTGAAGCCGGGTGATTGCCTTGTATTGAATGATACGAAGGTTTTACCTGCAAGACTTTATGGAAGTAAAGAGGAAACAGGCGGGAAAGTTGAAGTTCTTTTGTTAAAACAAGAGAGTGACGATGTTTGGGAGACCTTGGTGAAACCTGCAAAACGTATTAAAGAAGGATCCACTATCGTTTTTGGTGATGGCAAGCTACGTGCGGTCTGCACAGGCATTCTGGATCATGGCGGCCGGATTATGAAGTTCCAGTATGATGGCATCTTTTATGAAATATTGGACGAACTTGGCGAAATGCCGTTGCCTCCTTACATTAAAGAACAACTTGACGATCAAGACCGTTACCAGACGGTTTATGCACGTGAACGTGGATCTGCAGCAGCACCTACGGCTGGTCTCCACTTTACGGAGCATTTGCTTGAGAAGCTTAAAGACATGGGTGTTCACATCGCTTTCATCACGCTACACGTTGGGCTTGGAACGTTCCGCCCTGTAAGTGTGGAAGACATCGACAGTCATGAAATGCATTCGGAATTTTACCAAATGACCGAAGGCACAGCACGGTTGTTGAATGAAGTGAAAGGAAACGGCGGAAGGATCATCACAGTCGGCACGACATCAACAAGAACGCTGGAAACGATTGCATCCCGTAATGACGGGGTTTTCAAGGAAGAAAGCGGCTGGACAAGCATTTTCATCTATCCTGGTTTCGAATTCAAGGGAATCGATGCAATGATCACGAACTTCCATCTGCCAAAATCAACGTTAATCATGCTTATTTCTGCACTTGCAGGAAGGGAACATGTTCTGCATGCTTACGAAACGGCAGTGGAAGAAAAATACAGGTTCTTTAGTTTTGGAGATGCAATGTTAATCAAGTAATATAAAGAGTGATAGGCTCTTGAAGGGAGTTATTGCGTTGACTGCAATACGATATGAGTTAATCAAAACATGTAAACAGACGGGGGCACGGCTTGGTCGCGTTCATACGCCACATGGTACTTTCGAAACTCCAGCATTTATGCCGGTAGGGACGATGGCTACCGTCAAAACGATGTCACCTGAAGAATTGAAACAAATGGGGGCAGGCATCATCCTCAGCAATACGTACCATTTATGGCTACGTCCAGGACATGAGATCATCAAGGAAGCTGGAGGACTGCATAAATTCATGAACTGGGATCGCGCAATATTAACGGATTCCGGCGGTTTCCAGGTATTCTCCCTAAGCAAATTCCGTCAAATTGAGGAAGAGGGCGTCCATTTCAGAAACCATATCAATGGTGATAAGCTATTTTTATCTCCTGAAAAGGCAATGGAAATCCAAAATGCACTAGGCTCAGATATCATGATGGCATTCGATGAGTGTCCTCCATTCCCGGCTACCGAGGAATACATGAAGAAGTCTGTCGAACGGACATCACGCTGGGCAGAACGCTGCTTGAATGCTCATGAACGTCCAAATGATCAAGGATTATTCGGTATCGTTCAGGGTGGGGAGTTTGAACATCTCCGTAAACAAAGTGCGAAAGACCTTGTTTCCCTAGATTTCCCGGGTTATGCTATTGGGGGATTATCGGTGGGTGAACCAAAGGATATCATGAACCGTGTGCTTGAGTTCACGAGTCCGCTCCTTCCGACGAATAAACCTCGTTACCTTATGGGGGTTGGATCACCTGATTCATTGATTGACGGTGCAATCCGCGGGGTTGATATGTTTGACTGTGTATTGCCAACACGAATCGCTCGTAATGGTACATTGATGACAAGTACTGGCCGATTAGTCGTAAAAAATGCGAAGTACGCGCGTGATTTTGGTCCAATCGATGAAAATTGCGATTGCCATGTTTGTAAAAATTATAGCCGGGCATACATTCGCCACTTAATTAAATGCGAAGAAACGTATGGTATTCGTCTAACGACTTATCACAATCTTCATTTTCTGTTAAACTTGATGGAACAGGTCAGACAAGCTATCCGAGAAGATCGCCTTGGAGACTTTAGGGAAGAGTTTTTTGAACAATATGGTTTCAATAAGCCAAATGCAAAAAACTTCTAATTCCATAAATACTTTAAAAAATGAAAGGAGTGAATATAAATGGGTGGTTTAACACAATTACTTCCGTTAATCTTAATGTTCGTATTGTTCTATTTCCTACTTATCCGTCCGCAGCAAAAACGCGCCAAGAATACAAGAAACATGCAAGAGAGCTTGAAAAAAGGCGACAAGGTTGCAACGATCGGTGGAATGCACGGAACAATCGATGCTATCGATGAGTTAAAAATCGTCATTAAATCTACAGATGGTTCAAAACTAACGTTTGACCGTGCTGCAATCCGTGAAATTACGGAAAGCGCACCAGCAAGAGAAGCACAAGTATAAGACAGACGAAAACCGGGCCCTGTGCCCGGTTTTTTGTTTCTATTAATTCGTCCGTGATTCTGAGCTCATATTCACTCCAAGTACTCCACCCATCATAGCGGTAATGACAAAGCATCCGTAATAAATCCATTGTTTCAAGGTGAACAGTGCATCATGTCCCAAGTATTGAAAAAGGAACACGACAAGGAGATACAGTAATCCTGTACTGCCACCTAGGAATAACCCCTGTTTCTGACCTTTGCCCCCTGAAATGAACCCGCCAATGAATAATGATATAAAGGACACGATCATGATTACGTATGTCAGGGATGATTCCGTCAATGAAGTGAAACGAAGAAGAATCGAAAATAGAAAACTTGCAATCACAGCTATGGCAAAGATGGAGCCGACGCCATAAAGTACGGCGACACTCATTTTTTTTGTTTCGATGTTTATTCCCCCTTTTTAAAAGGCTGAATCGACTAGCCTGTTGATGTGTTTGTACAAGCATATTCCACTTTTATCCGCTTTAGACCAGGTTTGGGAACCTTCCGTGAATTTTTAAAATATAAAGAGTAATTATTCGTCATCCCAGCCATGATAATGGTGAAGGAAGTGCTTTGTATGGAAGATTATTTAAGCAGTGGAATAAGGACCCTATTTGTTTATTTATTCATTTTGCTCCTTTTTAGGTTGATGGGAAAACGGGAGGTCGGGGAACTTAGCATCCTGGATTTGGTGGTATCGATCATGATAGGAGACCTTGCTGTATTAGTCTTGGAAGGGAATGATAAACCCTTTTTAAAAACGATTTTCCCGATGTTTGTCCTGGCATTGGTGCAAATCGCTTTGGCATTCTTTTCATTGAAGAGTGTAAGGTTCCGTTTTCTCATGGACGGTCAACCACAAATCATCATCAATCAAGGGAAAATAGATGAGAAAGTAATGAGAAGGCAAAGGTATAATTTTAATGATTTGTTGACGCAGCTCCGGGAACAGGGAATCAGTGACTTGAATGAAGTGCAATTTGCGATACTTGAATCTTCGGGTAAACTCTCCGTCATTAAAAATAGCCAAGGGAAGAAGTCGAAAAGTATCGAAACTCCTTACCCACTTGTCATCGACGGACAGATACAAGAAAAAAACCTATCGTACATAGGGAAGGATAAAGATTGGCTTCTGCATCAGTTGAAACGGCATGGAGACCTAAAGCTTGAGGAAGTCTCGATTTGCGGTTTCATCAATGGTCAGATCTATATTGATAAAAAAGAAGTGAGGAAATAACCAAGGGAACTTGGTTATTTCTATTTCCAAGCAAATCTTGCTAAGAAACCACCGACGAAAGGAATACGAACCAAATCCGCCTTCTTTATGCTGCCCGTCCCTAACATGAAAAAGGTGAAGAGCACCAATAATACTGAAACGGAGAGCAATAAGCGCGATCCCAATGGCAGGGAGACGAGAGGGAATTCGTACACATAATAACCCCCAAAGCCAGAAACCAAAGCAATGATTAAAGAAAGGATATAGCTCCGGAAATGGAGTGTGAAAGGAACGACTTTTATAACGGTGGAAAAGTGGAGGAACGTAACGAGCATGGTTCCTACCGCTATTCCGATTGCAGCCCCCATAATGCCGAAATTCTCCTTTGAAGCCAGCATCCAGATTACTCCAATCTTTAGGATGTTTCCTGCCAGGCTATTAAACATGGCGGCTTTTGCAAGGTCAAGTGCCTGAAGCATGGACTGAAGTGGATATTGAAAATAGAAAAGGATAAAAAAAGGTGCTAGGAACTTAATGAATACGGCTGCATGAGAAGAACCATACATCACCTGTAAGATTGGTTCAGCGAAGATGAAGAGAGTGACGACAGCTAGACACCCGGTAATGAAGGTGATTTTCAGTGCTTGCTGAAGCCTATGCTCCACAAGCAGATAATTCCCTGTTGTCCGAGCTTCACTAATAGCAGGAACGAGGGCTGTAGCCAATGAAGCCGTAACAAAGGAAGGAAGCATGAGAAGGGGCAAGGCATAGCCAGTCAGCTCCCCGTATTGACTTGTGGCCGCAGCAGCCGTCACGCCTGCCAGGGCCAAGCTCTGAGCAACGACGATCGGTTCCAGGAACCAGGAAATGGAACCAATCATGCGACTGCCTGTCGAAGGAAGGGCAATTCCCATCAGTTCGGTAAACGTGCCTTTTCCCGATTTTACATTTTGAAAGAAACCCTTTCTGAATCTGAAATGCTTCTTGAATTTAAAGCTTGTTAAAAGGTATGCGAGAGAAACGAGTTCACCAATGATTGAGGCAAACATGGCACCGGCTGCGGCATATTCAATTCCATACGGTAAAAAGGCTTTTGTCAGCACCGCGATGAAGGTGATCCGGGCCACCTGCTCAATCACCTGTGAGAACGCAAATGGTTTCATATTTTGCTTACCTTGGAAATATCCGCGTAGGACGGATGAAATGGCGATGATCGGAACGATAGGGGCAATCGCCATAAGTGGCCAAACCGTTCGTCCGTCCGTGAACAAGTGTTCAGAAAGAACGGGTGCCAACAGGAGCATGGCCGGGGTGAAAATCATCGATAAACCAAATGTGCATGCCAAAGAAACAACGAGAATTTTCTTGATTTTCCGTTCATCGCCCCTGGCGTTCGCTTCGGCTACATATTTGGATATGGCAATCGGCAGGCCCAATTGAGTCATATTGATAACAAGAAATAAGGTCGGCAGTGCCATCATATATAAACCAACGCCTTCTTCGCCGATGAAACGGGCGATGACGATGCGGTTGATGAATCCAAGAACCTTTGTAATCAGGCTTGCTATTAATAAAATCAGCGTCCCTTTCAAAAATTTAGACATTGAACTCCCTCCCTGCCTTCTCAAAAAAGCGGTTATACTATACAATTATCTATATGCTTGTACTTGGACAAAGCATGACAAAAGTGTTTGTGTTCTCTCAAATGATTGAGTCTCTTCTAAGAAATGTACGCATCCAATTGAGAATCATTTTAATGGAGGCAAAGTGATGAAGAAAAAAAATCACCCGTATCAACGTTATTATTTAAAGGTACGACCATTCCTGAAAAGTAAATGCGAGGAGTTCGAAATGATCGGATTAGAAGCTGTTACCGAGGAGGATCTATGGAGTACGTTGACAGACATGAAATGGAAACGACCGCAGGAAAGCGTCCACCTTCACGAATTGGTCGCTGACATCGTTACGTTTTCAAGCAATCAGTTCATGTCATTCCAAATGGTCCAAGCTTATAAATCACCGAATCTATTCGCCCCCCTTTCTGAAGAAGAGTTAAAAGAGCTTTTGAAAGAATAAAAGAGATATATACTTAAATTGACAGCCGTTTGTAAATGAATCATAATAGATATGGTTATGCTTTTTTTTGGAAAAAAGCATGAAGAACTGTGCCTTTTTTCTCAAACTTAAAGAGCAAACAAGATCATTCATGAAAAAATAAACAGTTATTTATACTCCAAGAACAGGCGTAATAAAGAAAGGGGCCTACTACATAATGGTAAAAAGAAGCAGAATCGTTGCGTTTTTTCTAATTGTTCTTTTGATTGCCGCAGCGATGGGAATGACTTCAAAAGGAATCCTTGGGAACATCAAGCTTGGTCTTGATCTTCAAGGCGGTTTTGAAGTGTTGTATGAAGTAAAACCGCTTGCTGGGGAAAAAATCACCCAGGATGTATTGAGCAGTACAGCGAGCGCACTTGATCGGCGTGTCAATGTATTGGGGGTCAACGAACCTATCATTCAAATTGAAGGAAATGATCGGATCCGTGTTCAGCTAGCGGGTATCCAAGATCAAAATAATGCCAGGGAAATTCTTTCGACTCAGGCTAAACTATCCTTCCGTGATTACAATGATAAGGAAATGATGACAGGGGCTGACCTGAAAGAAGGCGGCGCAAAGCAAACGTTCCAAGATAATAAACCTGTCGTTGAAGTCACATTGAAAGATGCAAACAAGTTTAAAGAGATCACTGAAAAGATTTCTTCCATGGAGAGCCCGACGAATGTACTGGCTATCTGGTTGGATTTTGAAGAAGGAAAAGATTCCATTAAAAAAGTAGATTCACAGGACAATATGATTTCAGCACCAGCTGTCAGTGAAGTCTTCAGTACAAATAAAGTATTCATAACGGGTCAATTTACAGTAGAAGAGGCAAAAGAGCTTGCTGGGTTATTGAACGCAGGTGCCCTGCCCGTTGACTTAAAAGAAGTGTACTCCACTTCCGTTGGGGCCCAATTTGGTGAAGGGGCTTTGAATGATACTATTTTTGCCGGCATCATCGGAATTGCACTTATTTTTATCTTCATGCTTGTGTATTATCGCTTCCCAGGCTTCATTGCGATCGTCACATTGAGCATTTACATTTTCTTAACGCTATTAGTCTTTGATTGGATGAATGCGGTTCTAACGTTACCTGGTATAGCGGCTCTTGTACTCGGTGTTGGGATGGCAGTCGATGCCAATATCATCACCTATGAGCGAATCAGGGATGAGTTGAAACTTGGACGATCTGTGAAGGCCGCATACACAGAAGGTACGAAGAATTCACTTGGCACAATCATGGATGCTAACTTGACGACATTGTTGGCCGCAGCCGTACTATTCTTCTATGGGACAAGCTCGGTTAAAGGATTTGCCACAACGTTGATCATTTCCATCTTAATGAGTTTTATCACCGCCGTATATGGTACGCGTCTTTTCATGAGCTTATGGGTGAAAAGTGGGTTCCTGGACAAACGAAAATCTTGGTTTGGCGTGAAGAAAAAATACATTCACAATCTATCCGAGAAAATCGATTTAATGTCATTGCCAACTCGCTTTGATAAAATCGACTTCGTAAAACATCGGAAAGTCTTTTATAGCATTTCAATCGGTGTTACGCTCATCGGGATCATTTTCTTGTTCGTATTTAGATTGAATCTGGGCATTGACTTTACCAGTGGTACCCGTATTGAAATCGCTTCGAAAGAGGCACTTACGACTGAACAGATTAAGACGGAGATGGACAAGTTCGATATTGAAGCGAAGGATATCAGGCTTGCCGGTACAGATGATAAAAATGCTGTCGTTCGTACGGTCGGTGTCCTTGATAAACAGGAAATCGCTGAATTGAAGGACCACTTCAAGAAGGATTATGGTGCCGAACCTAATGTCAGCACCGTTTCTCCTACAGTCGGAAAAGAACTTGCTAAAAATGCGATGATTGCTTTATTGATCGCATCACTTGGCATCATCCTTTATGTATCCGTACGCTTTGAATGGCGGATGGCTTTACCGGCTGTTGTAGCCCTAATACATGATGCGTTCTTCATCATCACGATATTCAGCTTGCTTCGCCTTGAAGTGGATATCACATTCATCGCAGCAGTCTTGACGATTGTGGGTTATTCCATCAATGATACAATCGTTACTTTTGACCGTATCCGTGAGAACCTACGATTTAGCCGAAAGGTCAAAACGGTCGAAGAGCTTGAGAATATTGCCAACATCAGTATAAGACAAACGTTGACGAGATCGATTAATACGGTCTTGACCGTTCTTGTGACAGTGGTGGCGTTAGCGATATTCGGAAGTGAAGCTATTCGAAACTTCTCGATTGCTTTATTTATCGGTTTATTATGTGGCGTATACTCGTCCCTATTGATTGCTTCTCAATTCTGGCTCGATTTAAAAATCAAAGAATTGAAGAAAAAAGGACCATTGAATACAGCAAAAGAAAAGAAACAGAGTATGGAAGGTCAAGTTTAATAACTAAGAGGGGGCTGGCATAATTGCCGGCCTTCTTTTTTTTCTGAACAAGAAAGTCTATAATATAAAATTGAAACCAAACTTGTGATTTTGTATAATAAGTAGGTTAAGGGGTGAATGCATGTTAAAGCCAAAAACTCGATGGAACGTAAAATCCGTCGATGAAAATAAAGTAGCTATACTAGCCGAAGAGCTTCATATCACACCTTTGGTTGCGACATTACTAGTGAATAGGGGCCTAGATACCATTGAAAGTGCCCGTTCATTTCTATTTGTAAAAAATCAAACTTTCCATGATCCGTTTTTAATGAAAGATATGGATAAAGCGGTATATAGAATAAGAGAAGCGATACAAAATAAAGAGAAAATCAGGATTTTCGGGGACTATGATGCGGATGGTGTAACGTCCACGACGGTCATGATGACGACATTGACTAAATTAGGTGCTGATGTCGATTTTTACATTCCCAACAGGTTTACGGAAGGATATGGACCGAATCCAATGGCTTTCCGCCTGGCTGCAGATCAAGGCGTTAAGGTGTTAATAACCGTCGATACGGGAATCTCTGCTGTGGAAGAAGCAAAGCTGGCAGCTGAGCTGGGCATTGATTATATTTTAACCGACCACCATGAACCAGGTCCTATCCTGCCTGAAGCACTTGCCATCATCCATCCAAAGCTTGAAGATAGCGCCTATCCTTTTAAAGACCTTGCAGGAGTGGGGGTAGCGTTCAAACTGGCCCATGCTTTACTTGGCGAAATGCCCGAGGATCTGCTGGAAATCGCGGCAATCGGTACCATTGCCGATTTGGTCCCTTTACAAGGGGAGAACCGTCTGATTGCTGCGAAAGGAATCGAGCAGCTGCGGTTGACCAAACGACCAGGGCTCGTAGCCTTGATGAAAGTGGCGAATATCCAGCAGGAGGCATTGAGTGAAGAATCAATCGGATTTGGGATGGCGCCTCGAATCAATGCCGTTGGCCGCCTTGGAGATGCCGATCCGGCCGTCGATTTACTGATGTCGGATAATTTGGAAGAAGCGACCGAGCTTGCTGTGGAAATCAACGATATTAACAAAGAGCGGCAAACGATGGTTGCATCGATGGCTGAAGAAGCCATTCGGGAAGTGGAGGAAAACTATCCGCCTGAGACCAATGGTGTCCTTATCATTGGAAGGGAAGGGTGGAATGCGGGGGTTGTCGGGATTGTAGCCTCTAAGCTCGTTGAACGTTTTTACCGACCAACCATCGTATTAAGTTTTGACCAGGAAAAGGGACTTGCCAAGGGATCGGCCCGGAGCATTTCCGGCTTCGACCTTTTCGCAAGCCTTTCAACCTGTCGGGAACTATTGCCTCATTTCGGTGGCCATCCTATGGCTGCAGGGATGACATTGAAAATCGAAGACGTTCAAGAGCTTCGGGACCGTATGAATAAGATTGCGAACGAACAACTTAAAGAAGAGGACTTCACACCGATTACCAATCTGGATGGGGCGACGACATTGGCTGAAGCCTCCATTCAAACGATCCAGGAAATGAGTTTGCTTGCTCCCTTCGGTGTGACGAACCCTAAGCCGAAAATTTTAATAGACTCCGTTCAGCTTGCGAGCGTCCGCAAAATTGGCACGAACCACAACCACTTGAAGGTTCAGCTTGAGGATAGCGAGAATCATAAACTTGATGGGGTAGGGTTCGGGCTTGGGCATTATATGGAAGAGATTGCCCCACACGCAAAGGTTTCCGTTATCGGTGAACTTTCCATCAATGAATGGAATAACATCAAAAAGCCGCAAATCTTTGTGCAAGATATAGAAGTCAATCATTGGCAACTTTTCGACTATCGAGGAAAGGGACAAGCTGATAAGTGGCTGGCGGACATTCCGGCACATAACCGGAAGATCGTTATCTTCTCTGAGGAAACCCTTAAAGCCTATCCATTTCTACAACAACATCCTGACCTTGTCCATATAGAGGACGAAAAGGATGCCTTGGAACTGGACTGTCATGAAGGCCATGTCGTATTCATGGACATGCCACCGCTGAGGAACCTGTTGAAACAGGTGGTTGAAAATAAAAAACCAGCACGAATCTATGCTCATTTTTCTCATGTGCAGGATCATTTTTTGAGTACGCTACCGACGCGTGACCACTTCAAATGGTTTTATGCATTTCTTTCCAAAAAGGGCCCGCTCGATATAAAAAGGTATGGCGATGACCTTGCCAAATACCGCGGCTGGTCAAGAGATACAGTGGATTTTATTTCTAAGGTGTTTTTTGAGCTTGATTTTGTTACAATAGACAATGGATTAATTATGCTCACGACCAACCCGAAAAAACGCGATTTCAGTGAATCTGTTTCGTTTATAAGAAAGAAAGAACAATTTGAGCTCGAGCAAGAGCTAGTTTATTCTTCCTATCAGCAATTATTCGATTGGTTCAATCATATATTGATTCATGAGGCAATAGACCTTGAGGAGGAAACAAAGCAATGGATTTAAAGCAATTTGTAACGATTGTGCAAGACTGGCCGAAACCGGGTGTTATCTTCAAAGATATTACAACATTAATGGATAATGGTGCCGCTTATAAATACGCAACAGATCAAATCGTGGAGTACGCCCGCGATAAGAAGATTGATTTAGTTGTTGGACCTGAAGCGCGCGGATTCATTATCGGCTGCCCAGTCGCATACTCTTTGGAAGTGGGATTTGCACCAGTGCGAAAAGAAGGTAAGCTTCCACGGGAAACAATCAAAGTCGAATATGGTTTAGAATATGGAACGGATGTATTGACAATCCATAAAGATGCTATTAAACCGGGCCAACGCATTCTAATCACCGACGATTTACTTGCTACTGGCGGTACAATCGAAGCGACGATTAAATTAGTAGAAGAACTTGGTGGAATTGTAGCGGGAATTGCATTCCTGATTGAATTAACAGACCTAGATGGAAAAGATAAATTAGAAGGTTATGATGTTTTAACATTAATGACATTCTAAAAACAAGGGCGCTCTGACCAGAGTGCCTTCTTTTTTTTATCATTTTCAGTGATTTTGTCGAATTTCCAATGAAAAAAAGAAGCATTCTAAAGAAAATACACGTTTAACCCTTTACATCCTTGTGTTTTTTTTCGATAATAGTAATAATAAAGAGTTTTTCTTCTACTAAATCAATTTGCACATGTATCCGTTTAGGCGGATTTATTTTTTTTAGCAAATAATGTAGGGTTTTGTTGAAAGAAGGAAAGTGTTACCAATCATACTCAATCCGGACGGAAAAGTATCCGGTGGCAGTTAAAGTGGGGTTAAGGTGATTAAATGGCTAATGATCAAATATTGACTGCCGAGCAGGTTGTAGAACGGGCCAGCTTATATCTTCAGCCGGAAGAAGCTGAATTTATTCATAGAGCGTTTAAATATGCAGAGCATGCTCACCGAGAACAATTCCGTAAATCGGGGGAGCCGTATATTATTCATCCGATTCAAGTCGCTGGTATACTGGTGGACCTAGAAATGGATCCTGCAACTATTGCCGCAGGTTTTTTACATGATGTTGTTGAAGACACGGAGATCACGTTAAAGGATATCGAAGAAAATTTCAGTCCTGAAGTAGCCATGCTCGTCGATGGCGTAACCAAATTAGGGAAGATCAAATATAAATCACAGCAAGAACAACAAGCGGAAAATCATCGGAAAATGTTTGTTGCAATGGCTCAAGATATTCGGGTCATTTTAATCAAGCTAGCCGATAGATTGCACAACATGCGGACGTTGAAGCATCTTCCACAGGAAAAGCAGAGAAGGATTTCGAATGAGACCCTGGAAATCTTTGCACCGCTTGCACACCGTCTAGGAATTAGCACGATTAAATGGGAGCTGGAAGATACCGCACTACGGTATTTGAATCCGCAACAGTATTACCGCATCGTCAATCTCATGAAGAAAAAGCGTGCGGAGCGCGAAGAGTATTTAGAAGAAGTCATTGAAGAAGTGCGTAAGAATGTTACGGAAGTCCATATAAATGCCGACCTTTCCGGCAGACCGAAACATATTTACAGCATCTATCGGAAAATGGCTCTCCAAAACAAGCAATTCAGTGAAATTTATGATTTATTAGCGGTACGAATCGTGGTTAACAGCATCAAGGATTGCTATGCAGTCCTGGGGATCATCCATACATGTTGGAAACCGATGCCTGGCCGATTCAAGGATTATATTGCAATGCCAAAGCCGAATATGTATCAATCGTTGCATACGACGGTAATCGGACCAAAAGGCGATCCGCTTGAAGTGCAGATCCGTACATCGGAAATGCATCGCATTGCCGAGTTCGGGGTAGCCGCTCACTGGGCTTACAAAGAAGGCAAGGATGTCGGTGAACAGCCGTCCCTAGAGGAAAAATTGACATGGTTCCGGGAAATCCTAGAATTCCAAGATGACGCTACCAATGCCGAAGAATTCATGGAGTCCCTGAAAATCGATCTTTTCTCCGATATGGTGTTCATTTTCACACCTAAAGGCGATGTAATTGAGCTTCCTTCAGGATCTAATCCAATTGACTTTGCTTACCGTATCCATTCCGAAATCGGTAATAAAACGATAGGTGCCAAAGTGAACGGGAAAATGGTACCGCTGGATTATAAGCTGAAAACAGGTGACATCATTGAAATCCTGACTTCGAAGCATTCATATGGACCTAGTCAGGACTGGCTAAAACTTACCCAAACGTCCCAGGCGAAAAATAAAATCCGCCAATTCTTCAAAAAGCAGCGCCGCGAAGAAAACATTGAAAAAGGCAAAGAGCTGGTTGAAAAAGAAATCAAGGAAATGGAATTTGACCTGAAGGAAATCCTGACTCCCGAAAACATTAAGCGCGTGTCGGATAAATTCAATTTCCTTAATGAAGAGGATATGTATGCAGCAGTCGGCTACAACGGGATTACAGCCCTTCAAGTAGCCAATCGCCTTACTGAAAAATGGCGTAAGCAGAAAATGGTCGAGCAAGAAGCGGACATTACAGAAGCGGTTTCAGATCTCAAAACCTTCCCTAGCTCATCGAAAAAACGTGACTCTGGGGTTCGTGTACCAGGCATTGATAATCTGCTCATACGTTTATCAAGATGTTGCAATCCGGTCCCAGGCGATGAAATTGTCGGCTATATTACCAAAGGACGTGGAGTCTCCGTTCATAGACGAGACTGTCCAAACTTGGAAAGTGGCGAATCGGATCACCGTCTGGTCCCTGTTGAGTGGGAAAGCAGCATAAACGATCGCAAGGAATACATTGTTGAGATTGAAATCAGCGGATATGATCGACGAGGCTTATTGAATGAAGTCCTGCAAGCGGTCAATGAAACTAAGACAAATATTTCAGCCGTTTCAGGTAAGTCAGACCGTAATAAAGTGGCCACCATCAATATGTCCATTTACATTCATAACATTGCCCATTTACAAAAGGTCGTCGTCCGTATAAAACAAATACCAGATGTCTATTCCGTAAGAAGGATTATGAACTAAGGAGTTTTATCACTATGCGTGTTGTTTTACAACGTTCCAAAGCTGCCCAGGTCGTTGTGGCAGAGAAAACAATTGGTCAAATTGATAAAGGGCTCGTGCTTTTAGTCGGAGTCACCCATGGGGATACCGTGGCTGACGCCGTCCAATTGGCTGAGAAAATCGTCAATCTTAGAATATTTGAAGATGAAAATGAAAAGATGAATCATTCATTACTGGATGTTGGTGGTTCGATCCTTTCCGTTTCACAATTCACCTTATACGGTGATTGCCGAAAAGGCCGTCGCCCGAACTTCATGGACGCCGCCCGTCCTGATGAGGCGAAAGCTTTATATGATCTATTCAATGAAGAATTACGCAAACGTGGCGTCCATACCGAAACAGGTGAATTCGGTGCTATGATGGATGTTCAGCTCACCAATGATGGTCCAGTAACGTTGCTATTGGAAAGTAAAAAATAAATCCCTGCATTGTGCAGGGATTTATTTTTTTTATCCGAGAAAATGGGAAAAGCCGAGGCCCCACATTTTGGGCCCCGGCTTTACATCATTTAAAATACCTTGCCAAACCATTATAGATGGCAGAGGTGACGGTTTCTTGGTATTCGTTCGTTGTAATCGTCAATTCGTCGACAGGGTTACTTAAGTAACCTAATTCAATCAGTGCAGCGACTCGTTTGTTTTCACGGATTACATGATAATCCCCAAACCGGTACCCGCGATTAGGCACCTGCATGGTGGAACCGAGTGAATGGGCTATGGAAGAGGCCAAGGCCTGCTGATAGCCGTGATAATAATACGTGGTTATCCCACTTGTGATCTGATCGATGGTGCTATCATAATGGAGGCTGATGAACGCATCGGCATTATGAATATGAGAGATGCTGACACGTGATGGAAGAGCCACATACGTATTGGAGCTTCTTGTTAGGATGACTTTTGCCCCAGCGGCCTGAAGCTTGTCCCGAAGTAACTCAGCCGTCTGGATGGTCAAGTTCTTTTCAAGAGTACCACCAACTCCGATTGTCCCGCTATCGCGGCCTCCATGGCCTGGATCAATGATGATGACTTTATCTTCTAAATATTTTTCAACACCTGGTCGTTTAACTTGATCGGCGTTCCCCTCAACTTTAACAATCCAGCCTGCTACATAAGCGGTTTTCCCATTCTTAAGCTTAATGGAGTACCAATCTCCCTCCATGCCAAGGACGGGGAAGGTCTCCCCCTCGTTAACTTGTCCAACGATGTCGGAGCCAGTGTCCGGTTTACTTCTAAGGATGGTGCCATCATGTAAAGTTGTAATGTTCTTACCTTTGATGGGTTGGTTCGTTTTTTTGGACGTTTGTTCCTCATTCTCAATTTCTAGGAACCAGCTGACGACCCATCCTTTTTTTGCGTCGGAAAGTTGAAGCTGTGTCATTTGTCCTTTTTGTTGGAGAACTGGATAAGTCTCATCCTTATTGACCGAACCGATGACTTCGCTATTCAAAGAATCCTTTTTCCGCACATTTAAACCTGTGGCGGTTATTCTTGCTATGGCCGTGCCTGCCGTGACTTCCTTGGTAACGTCTTTATCCTTGCCAATTTCTATGTATGATTCAGCGACCCAACCTTTTTTGCCTTGAAAGCTAATTTCAGCCCATTCATTATTGATTTGATAAACGGTGACCGAAGCACTTTTATTCAGCTTACCTAATGAGGTACTGTTTTTGGATGGTTCTGAACGGACATTAAGGTTATCGACCGTCACGAAACCGGTTTTCAGGTTCTTTCCCGATTCTTCCTTAACATCTTGATTCACCTTGTTCTCTGCTGAAGAAGAAGGAAGCTGAATATAGTCAGCTGCGACCCATCCCTCGATGTCACCTTTTTTAATTTGGACCCAATTTTCATTCTTTTCCATTATGTCCACTGGTGTACCTTTTGATAATGTACTTACCGTTTGGAATGTGGTGCCTGGACCAAAACGGACACGGACGGAATCGCCGGTAATGGTACCTTGACCAGTTTTCATCCTGACTTGACCCGACTCCGTATTTCTTTCCACAAGCCAATTGGCCACCCAGCCTGTCCTACCGGTACCAATCCGTATTTCGTACCAATCATCTTTTTCACTAACGATTTCATATTTGTCGCCCTTTGTAAGCCTTTTGACGATAGGGTAACTAAGGCCCGCACCTTCACGGACATTGACCACCTTTGACGTCACGATAATTTCTCCTTCACTTTCTCCGAGTACGTGTTGTACCGGTGAAAAAGCCGTCATCATCAGCAACAGGGCAAGGGCAATGATTCCTGGTTTCCTTTTCATGGCTGTCTCTCTCCCTTTTCTGTCTATCTGTATTCTATTCTCGTTCAATAAAAAATTTCCCTCTTTATTATGCAAAAAAGATTTATTTTTGGAAAGACTAAATCATATCTAAACGATGGAGGGGTACAAATGAAATTCAGCGAGAAGGCCCAAACGACATTAAATGGAGGCAATCAAGTATTAGGCGTCGATTTTCATGATTTCATCCAAAAGGAACAAACTGCAAATCTTGTTGAATTAGCATCCGAATTCGAAGTGAACGTCCGGACGATCAAAAACTTGAAAAAGAATCTCAATCAATGAAAGTTTCGACAAATTTCTCAAGGAATCTTGACATTTGAAGGCAACGTCCGTATGATTATACAATATCAGAACTATTACTGTAACAACCAATGATGGAGAAGAGTAATTAAGAAACACATGAACAAGAGAGGAAATGCCGAGGCTGAAAGCATTCCACATGATGACTTAATGAAAGAACCCTCCGTAGGTTTCACTCTGAACGATTTCACTAGTAGGAGATGGACGTAAGCAGGCGTTAACTGCTTTTAAGCGGAGGCACGTATTTATTGTGTTTCAACTAGGGTGGCACCACGGGATATTCAACTCTCGTCCCTTGTAACGATTATGTTACAAGGGGCGGGAGTTTTTTGTTTGGGATAAAATGGCGTTTGCTTTAAAGGAGGAAATAATTATGTCGATTCAGATTCCAAGAGGGACACAGGATTTACTGCCTGAACAAACGGAGATTTGGCAGTATATTGAAAAGACTGCGCGCGAAATTTGTCAACGTTATCAGTATAAAGAAATCCGTACGCCGATATTTGAACATACGGAATTATTTTTGCGGGGTGTAGGGGATACGACCGACATCGTGCAAAAAGAGATGTACTCATTCCAGGATCGCGGCGAAAGGAATCTGACGCTTCGTCCTGAAGGAACAGCTTCTGTCGTTCGTTCATACATTGAGAACAAAATGTTTGGTTGGGCGAATCAACCGGTCAAACTTTATTATATCGGACCTATGTTCCGGTACGAACGGCCACAGGCAGGACGTTTCCGTCAGTTTGTTCAATTCGGGATCGAGGCTTTGGGCAGTAAGGATCCTGGCATTGATGCAGAGGTTCTTTCATTGGCGATGAGCCTGTACAAGGCACTTGGATTGAAAAAACTGAAATTGGTCATTAATAGCTTAGGGGATAAAGAAAGCCGGACAGCGCACCGCAATGCATTAATTCAGCATTTCGAGCCACGTATTGGCGAGTTCTGTGGTGATTGCCAGCAACGCCTGGAAAAAAACCCACTACGTATTCTTGATTGTAAAAAAGACCACGATCATGAACTGATGCAAACGGCACCTTCCATCATTGATTATTTAAATGAGGAATCACGTATCTATTTCGAAAAAGTGAAGCAGCATTTAACAAATTTGGATATTGAGTTTGTCGAAGATCCAACACTTGTTCGCGGCTTGGATTATTATAATCATACAGCTTTTGAAATCATGAGTGATGCCGAAGGATTTGGAGCCATCACGACTCTATGCGGTGGAGGACGTTATAACGGTCTTGCCGAAGAGCTTGGCGGTCCGGAAACGCCAGGAATTGGTTTTGCACTTAGCATCGAGCGTCTCATTGCTGCACTTTCAGCCGAAAATGTTCAACTTCCAATTAAAAAAGGCATCGATTGCTATCTTGTTTCATTAGGTGAAGCGGCTAAGGATTATAACGTAAAACTTGCCTATCAATTGCGTAATGCTGGATTCAAAGTCGAAAAAGACTACCAGGACCGTAAAGTAAAAGCCCAATTTAAATCAGCTGACCGTCTAGAAGCGAAATACGTGGCGACTCTCGGGGACGATGAATTGGCAAACAATAAAATCAGTCTAAAGTTCATGGAAACGGGCGAACAGGTCCAAATGGATCTAGCTACATTCGTTGAACAATTTAAAAAGCTACAGGCTTAAGGGGGAAATACCATGTTTGGCAGAACATACTTCAATGGAGAAGTAACAGAAGCAGCTATTGGTGAAAAGGTTACATTAAAAGGATGGGTACAAAAACGTCGTGACCTAGGTGGAGTCATCTTCATCGACCTTCGTGACAGAAGCGGAGTCGTACAAGTCGTTTTCAATCCGGATATCTCGGCAGCAGCCTTGGCAACCGCTGAAAAAATCCGTAATGAATACGTTCTTGATATTCAAGGAACGGTCATCAAGCGTGATGAGGCGAACATCAACCCGAACGTGACAACAGGTACGATTGAAGTTCAAGCCGAAAGCGTAACAATCTTGAATGAAGCAAAAACACCTCCGTTCATCATTGATGAAAGAACGGAAGTCTCAGAAGATATCCGTTTGAAATATCGTTACTTGGACTTACGTCGTCCGGCCATGTTCGAAACGTTGAAAATGCGTAACCAAACGACTAAAGCAATCCGTGATTTCTTGGACGGAGAAGGCTTCCTTGATATCGAAACACCGATCTTGACAAAAAGCACACCAGAAGGCGCACGTGATTATTTAGTCCCAAGCCGTGTCCATGATGGTGAATTTTACGCATTGCCACAATCTCCACAGCTTTTCAAACAGCTATTGATGGTATCTGGCTTTGAACGCTATTACCAAATTGCACGCTGTTTCCGTGATGAAGATTTACGTGCTGACAGACAGCCTGAATTCACGCAAATCGATATTGAAACTAGCTTCATGAGCCAGGAAGATATAATTAAAACGGCTGAAAACATGATGGCAAAAGTCATGAAAGACGTAAAAGGAATGGACGTTACCCTTCCGTTCCCACAAATGACGTATAACGAAGCGATGAGCCGTTTTGGTTCTGACAAACCGGATACACGTTTTGCAATGGAACTAAAGGACGTATCTGAAATCGTGAAAGATAGCGACTTTAAAGTATTTACAGGAGCTATAGCGAACGGGGGACAAGTAAAAGCAATCGTCGTTAAGGGCGGAAATGCAGACTATTCCCGTAAAGATATCGATGCCTTGGCAGAATTTGCAGCGATATACGGTGCAAAAGGCCTTGCTTGGTTGAAAGTCGAAGAAGACGGCGTAAAAGGACCAATCGCTAAATTCTTCGCTGAAGATCAACAACAATTAGTGGCAGCAGTGGAAGCGGAAATAGGGGACCTTATCCTATTCGTTGCTGATAAAAAAGGAATCGTAGCGGATGCACTTGGTGCACTTCGTAACAAGCTTGGTAAAGAAAGAGGCTTGATCGACGAAAGCAAATTCAACTTCCTATGGGTTACAGACTGGCCATTATTTGAATATGACGAAGATGAAGGCCGCTACTACGCAGCCCACCATCCATTCACAATGCCATTCCGTGAAGACTTGGATATTCTTGAATCCGATCCAGCCAATGTCCGCGCACAAGCCTATGACCTTGTATTGAACGGTTACGAGCTTGGCGGTGGTTCATTACGTATTTTCGAACGTGATGTTCAAGAAAAAATGTTCAAAGTACTAGGATTCACTGAAGAAGAAGCAAAAGCACAATTCGGATTCCTAATGGATGCCTTTGAATACGGAACACCTCCACATGGCGGAATTGCCCTTGGATTAGACCGTATGGTGATGTTGCTTGCGGGTCGTTCAAACCTTCGCGATACCATCGCGTTCCCGAAAACAGCTAGCGCCAGCGATTTGCTTGTAGATGCTCCAAGTCCGGTAAGCGACAAGCAATTAGCAGAACTAAGCATCAGATTGGCTGCAAAGAAAAGTAAGTAAATTGGTAAAAAATGATAAATTATACCTAGATGCTTTCTCTTGAAACAGAGCTAAGTGATATGCTATGATGATTTCAACAAGTAAGAGTCCTGATGTGTTCGTTCTTTAACCTATAAGTTTTGACCGAACACTTATAGTTACCGGGAGCACTAGTTTCCAGGCCGCGTAAATGCCTCCTTCGTAGAGGACTTACAAATGCAAGGAACCGAGCACCCACCTGCGGAGAGCGGGTTCAAAACAAAGGCATAAACGGCACAATTGGGACTCTTATGCATAACAAAGCAACTCATGTTGAGAAAACATGGGTTTTTTTGTGCGCTTTGGATGTTGACCGATAAAAGTGGTGTTTTGACCGATAAATATATTCAATTGACCGATAAAAGTGCGGATTTGACCGATAAAAACACAAACAGACCGATAAAAGACAAGTCCAATCTTTTTTGCAGGATTCATCTGCAGACATGTCGAAAAAAGCATGTAAGGAGAGTGATGAATTGATTAAAAAACCATGCAAGAAGCCAATTAAGATGCTTAAACTAGAAGCGTTGACGAGGAGGCTACCTGAACACCACCCCAAGCAGTATCTTATAACAAGTGATTATCGAAAAATACGCACGGGCCATAAGGGAGAACGAGCTATCGGTGCTGAGTTAGCCTATCTATCAGGAGAATTTTACATCTTTCATGATCTGCGATTACAGCATGACCCAACCCGTTTTTTTTCAACTGGACCTATTGCTGTTGTCCAAAAACGTAATAATCATTATAGAGGTGAAAAACTTTGCCGGTTCACTTTATTTTGATCGACTTTATCCTCAATTGATCCGTACGAAAGACGGGCAGGAACAAGCCTACTTTGACCCGCTTCTCCAGGTGAATATCCAAAAAGACCGCTTGATCGATTGGATGAGGGATCATAAATTCCCGGAGATTCCGATAGAAACCCTCATTGCCAATGCCAACCCGAATGCCACCATCAAAACCACGCCTGGGCACACTTCGATTTTCAGCCAAATTACCGGTAAAGAAACCCTCATTTCTAGAATACGAACCCTTGAAAATAAGTATCCTTCCCATTTACTGACGCAAAGGCAATTCAACAAACTTTCTAATAGCTTCCTCCAAAAAAACACCCCACTCAATCAGAATATCCTACACGTGTACCAAATCCCTGAAACTGAATTATTGAGAGGTGTCCAATGTCCGGAATGTATGGTTCTTCCCATGAAACGCGGGCGGGGAAAATGGATTTGCCCTTCATGTTCACATAGCTCAAAGAATGCTCACTTACAAGCATTGCATGATTTTGCCCTCCTTGTCCGTCCTACGGTAACGAATAAAGATGTGCGTTCGTTTTTGCAAATTGAATCAGGAACGGTTGCCAATCGTATCTTGTCAGGAATGAATGTCAATCATTACGGATCATATAAAGGGCGAGAATATGTTCTTGAATGGGAGGTTGACTGATATAAAGTGAGTTTTGACCGATAAATGTTACATTAGACTGATAAAAGTGCAAAATTGACCGATAAAAACATCAAACCGACTGATAGCCGCACTATTTATGGAACATTCCGTAATGTACGTTCGTAAATTATGAGTAGGAGTATAAATCTTTAGCGAGGATAGAAAGTAGTGAGGGCTTTGAAGGACTTATTGCACGCGAAAAGGAAAGAAATGCTCCAATTATTGGAGCAGCTTGTGAATATCGATAGCGGTTCTTATACAAAAAAAGGAATTGATGAAATCGGAGCGATTTTAAAAAAGAAATTTGAGGATCTTAATTTTCTTGTGACGGTAATTAAACAGGAGAAATATGGCGATCATTTAGTCATCCAGCACCGTGAAGCAATGTCTCCGCATATTCTCATTGTTGGCCATATGGATACCGTTTTTTCGGAAGGGACGGCGAAGAAACGTCCGTTCAAAATGGTGGGCCCGCGTGCATATGGGCCAGGTGTTATTGACATGAAGGGAAGCTTGGTCGAGCTTCTTTATGCGGTTTTTTGCATGAAGCTGACTGGACAAACCGGCTATAAACATATACAGATCATCCTAAACAGCGATGAAGAGATAGGGTCGCCATCGTCCGCTGCGCTCATTTCGGAAAAAGCCAAGGACAAGAAGTTCGCGCTTGTGTTAGAGCCAGCGAGAGCAGATGGTTCACTTGTCACCGCGAGAAGAGGTTGCGGCCAATTCAAGGTGGAGGTTGTAGGGAAATCTGCACATTCTGGGGTTGAACCGGAAAAAGGTCAGAGTGCGATTGAAGAATTGGCTCATAAGATCCTCGCCCTGCATCGGTTAACGGATCATCAACTAGGCATTGGTGTAAATGTTGGAATCATAGAAGGCGGGGTGGCGGTCAATACAGTTGCACCCCATGCATCAGCTTTAATAGATGTGCGAATCTCAAAAAGAAATCAGGCGCAGTTCGTCTTTAAGCAAATGAAGGATATCTGTGCCCAAACGTTTGTAGCGGGAACAAAAACTATCCTGAGCGGTAAGATGGACCGGCCGCCCATGGAAAAGACGGAGAAAACCACCGTCTTATTGGAAATCATCAGGCAAGCTGGTGAAGAATTGGGCATCACCATCACCGATACGGAAACGGGTGGAGGCTCGGATGCGTCGTTTCCCTCTGAATTAGGGATCGCAACGATTGACGGACTCGGACCGATTGGAGGCCATGCCCATAGCGAAGATGAATATTTAGAGATAGAAAGTCTGTTAGAACGCACACTCCTGTTAGCCATTTTGCTTGAAAAATTGTCTCGAATGAACTAGCCTGCCAATTCCGATAAAACTGGTCATATTTGCTTGTCATCCCTGATGTTTATGATATATTGTTAATTGGGAACACAAATAAGATCAGAATTTATTGGAGTTGAAAATATATGCTGCATCAGTTTTCACGAAATGAACTAGCGATTGGTAAAGAGGGCATGGACCGGTTGAAAAACACGACGGTTGCTGTCCTTGGTGTAGGCGGAGTCGGTTCTTTTTCAGCCGAAGCGTTGGCACGTACAGGTGTTGGCCGGATTATCCTTGTCGATAAAGATGATGTGGACATCACAAATGTAAACAGACAGATCCATGCGCTTCTTTCGACTGTAGGCCAGCCAAAAGCCGAATTGATGAAAGCACGCATCCAGGATATTAATCCGGACTGCGAAGTCATCGCCTTGAAGATGTTTTATACAGAAGAAACCTTCGAGGAATTCTTCAGTTATAATCTCGATTATGTCATCGATGCATCCGATACGGTCATCTACAAAATGCATGTCATGAAAGAGTGCCTAAAACGGAATATCAAAATCATCGCAAGTATGGGTGCCGCCAATAAAATGGATCCAACCCGCTTCCAGATTGCCGATATTTCCAAAACACATACCGATCCACTTGCGAAAGTCATCCGCACAAGATTGCGTAAAGAAGGCATCACAAAAGGAATTCCGGTTGTATTTTCCGATGAAAGCCCAATTGTCATACGGGAGGATGTCCGGAAAGAGGTCGGTAATGATGATGCGAAAATCCGTAAAGCTCAAATGCCTCCATCTTCCAATGCGTTCGTTCCATCTGTAGCCGGCTTAATTGCGGCGAGCTGGGTCATCAATGACCTATTAAAAGATATTGAAGTTCGTCGTGTTAACGATTAATAAGCGGTAAACTGACTCTGATCCAGGGTCAGTTTTATCGTTTTAATAATTACATATATTTACTATTTTACCGAAAAATATAGACAAACTACCTAGAATGAGATACATTATTTTCAGAATATTCTTTTTGTTTTTAAAGAAAAAGGGGGTTTCAAATGAAAAAGAAAAAGTTAGCAGGCATGGTTTTATCACTATCATTAATCGCGGGGGCACTTGCAGGTTGTAATGGTGACTCGAAAACCAGTAGTTCAGGCGGAGGTTCATCGAGTTCAGGAGACACCATAAAAATTGGTGCCAACCTTGAATTGTCAGGTGGGACGGCCTCATTTGGTCAGTCTGCAATGGATGGTTTGCAATTGGCCATCGATGAAATCAATAAAGAAGGAATTAATGGTAAGAAAATTAAAATTAAAAAAGTGGATAATAAATCGGATGCAGCAGAAGCAACGAACGGTTCGATTAAACTTGTCAGTCAGGATAAAGTAGTGGCGATTGTAGGATCGGCTACTAGTACGAATACGTTGGCACAAGTTCAAGTCGCACAAGATAACAAGATTCCTCTACTTACACCAACCGCAACCAATCCCGATATTACGAACAAAGCTGGAAAATTGAATGATTATGTGTTTAGAACATGTTTCATCGACCCATTCCAGGGAACCGTTGCAGCCAATTTCGCAACAGATGAAGTAAAGGCGAAGACCGCTGCCATTTATGTTGACAGTGCAAGCGATTACTCAAAAGGACTCGCTGCAGCCTTTAAGGAAGCCTTTACGAAAAATGGAGGAAAAATCGTATCGGAAGAAGCTTATGTGACAAAAGATACTGATTTCCGTGCCACATTGACTCGCATCAAGTCAGCAAAACCAGAGTTCGTATTTCTTCCAGGTTACTATGAAGAAGTCGGTCTGATCTTGAAGCAAGCTCGGGAAAATGGAATGGACCTCCCGTTCATGGGTGGAGACGGCTGGGATTCACCAAAAGTCGTGGAAATTGCCGGAGCGGAAGCTTTGAAGAACACCTTTATCACTAATCACTATTCGCCGGAAGATGAAGACGCTAAGATTCAAGATTTCGTTTCAGCATACAAAGCGAAATACAACAAAACACCTGATGCTTTTGCTGCATTAGGCTATGACACTGGTTACTATTTGGCTGATGCCATTAAAAGAGCCGGAGATCCAACATCTGAAAATATCAGAAAAGCATTAGAAGAAGTGAAGGATTTCGAATTAGTCTCAGGAACCTTGAACTTGGATGAAAACCATGATCCGATTAAATCGGCCACCATCTTGGAATATGTGGATGGCAAACAAACCTTTAATACGAAGATTGATCCGTGATCTCGATTGATTCAAAGGGACCGCCATATGGCGGTCTTTTTGTTGTAATATGCCAGCAGAAATACCTGCATATTTATATAGTATTATACAATTTTGAAATAGAAATCTGTATAAAAGATACGCGCTGGATGTAGGTGTAAAAACCTATCAGGATACTCGAGAATAGAAAATTAAGGAAATGATAAAGTTGGATGTTACTAATGACGGAATAAAAAATGACCAATGATAAATGTGGATTTATAACATTGAAATAAAGAAACTCTTTGATTTTTCTCTGTTAAAAACGATGATGGCATATATCGATATAATAATAGCTTGCAAAGGTCTATGAGATATAGACTATTGGACAAAATGTTCATGCATTTTACGTCTAGACGTGGTGAAAATTATGCGGTACACTATTTTCAAAATATTTATTAAATTGTAAATATTTATATTTATCTATTATTTAGACAGCGTATTGAATAAATATCCATGCGCCACAAACAAAGATTACAAAATAGGGGGTTCATTATGAAAAAGAAGAAATTAGCAAGTGCATTTCTTTCGTTATCACTTGCAGCGGGGGTATTGGCAGGTTGTTCCGGATCGGACTCTGCTTCAACATCAAAAAAAGGTGAAGAGGGAGACACGATCAAAATCGGTGTGAACCTTGAATTATCAGGGGGAGTAGCCTCTTATGGACAATCGATTTCAGAAGGCCTCAAGCTTGCGACTGAAGAGATTAACAAAGAGGGCATTGATGGGAAAAAAATCAAACTTATACAAGTTGATAATAAATCTGAAGCGGCTGAAGCGACAAGTGGTGCCATCAAGTTGACTTCTCAAGATAAGGTGACGGCGATCGTCGGTGCCGCAACAAGTACGAATACAATCGCACAGGTGCAGATTGCCCAGGATAATAAGGTTCCGGTCATCTCTCCTTCTGGGACAAGCCCAGAAATCACATATAAAGATGATAAATTAAACGATTATGTATTCAGAACAAGCTTTATCGATCCTTTCCAAGGAACCGTGGCAGCGAATTTCGCCACTAGCGAAATCAAAGCAAAAAGCGCAGCCATCTATATTGATAGTGCAAGCGATTATTCAAAAGGGTTAGCGGCAGCCTTTAAGGAACAATTCGAAAAGAATGGTGGGAAAGTTGTAGCGGAAGAAGCTTATATTGCCAAGGATACTGATTTCCGATCTACACTGACTCGCCTTAAATCCGCAAAACCGGATTTCATCTTCCTGCCAGGCTATTATGAAGAAGCTGGATTGATCGTTAAGCAGGCCCGTGAAACAGGTCTGGACGTGCCATTCATGGGCGGCGATGGTTGGGATTCTCCTAAACTGGTTGAAATTGCTGGTGAGAAGGCCCTAAATAATACATTCATCACCAACCATTATTCTTCAGGTGACCCGGACGAAAAGATCCAGAACTTTGTGTCAGCATTCAAAGCTGAATACAAAGATAAATCTCCTGACGCATTTAACGCTCTAGGCTACGACACAGGATACTTCCTTGTCGATGCCATTAAACGTGCGGGATCTTCGGATTCGGATAAGATCAAGGATGCTTTGGCAAAAACAAAAGACCTGAACCTTGTGACGGGAACATTTACCTTAGATGAAAAACACAACCCGATCAAGTCTGCTACGATCCTTGAGTTTAAAGAAGGAAAACAAGTATTCAATACAAAAATCAATCCTGAATGATCTGGAAAGGTTTTAGCCTTCGCCGGCCCTTCTTCAAATTAGAAGGTGCTGGCGACTTCTCATTTTTTACCCACTGAAAAAATAGTCGTGCCGCATTATAAAATTGGATTTTTCAAGGAGAGTCGTATATGGAATTGGTACAACAGCTAATAAATGGAGTTTCTCTCGGTAGCATTTATGCCCTTATCGCTCTCGGATATACGATGGTGTATGGGATTGTTAAACTGATAAACTTCGCGCATGGTGACGTCTTCATGGTCGGATCATTCGTTGGTTTCTACTCGATAACGGTTTTGGATCTGTCATTCGTGCCGGCCCTTCTCATTTCAATGACGGTCTGTGCAATCTTTGGTGTATTAATTGAGCGTATCGCATACAAACCTTTGCGTAATGCAACGCGTATTGCCGCTCTTATCACCGCCATCGGTGTTTCGCTTTTAATCGAATATGGATT
Organism: Peribacillus suis; assembly: GCF_059384845.1. Lineage (NCBI taxonomy): Bacteria > Bacillati > Bacillota > Bacilli > Caryophanales > Bacillaceae > Peribacillus > Peribacillus suis. The sequence goes on along the minus strand of NZ_CM182019.1, from coordinate 2,811,473 downwards.
CATCTATGTCCGGGGTGCACAGCCGGAAGCTTATCCAAGTGATGTATTGCCTTCGGATAAAATCAACATTTTCGGTGCTTCGATAAGCAGCCAGTCGGTATTGATCTTTGGCGTAGCCGTCGCATTGATGATCGTCCTACAAATCATTGTCCATCGGACGAAAATCGGGAAGGCGATGCGTGCCGTTTCTTTCGATGCAGATGCGGCCAGGTTGATGGGAATCAACGTCAATAATACCATTTCAGCAACATTTGCAATCGGTTCCGCTTTAGCGGGAGCAGCAGGGGTCATTTTTGGTATCTACTATATAAAGATCGAGCCATTGATGGGAGTGCTTCCAGGGCTGAAGGCTTTCGTAGCCGCGGTGCTTGGTGGAATCGGAATCATCCCGGGTGCGATGGTCGGGGGATTATTGCTCGGGGTCATCGAGGCTTTGGTCAGTGCCGCCGGCTATTCATTATGGCGGGATGCCGTAGCCTTTATCGTACTGATTCTTATCTTGATTTTCATGCCACAAGGCTTGTTCGGTAAAAACAAAAAAGAAAAAGTATAAGGGAGACAAAGCTATGACTACTTTTAAGCGAGCTAAAGGTTTTTGGCTCTCGATCGTCCTATCACTGATCTTTTTCGCCGTGGTCCAGGTATTGATCGGCGGCGGTTCTTTGAATCCTTTTTATCAAAATACGCTCATGTTCATCGGGATCAATATTATTTTGGCGACGAGCCTTCATTTGATCATCGGGATAACCGGTCAATTTTCAATCGGACATGCCGGATTCTTGGCGGTCGGTGCCTATGCTTCAGCGGTCGTGACCATGAAGTTGCAAATGCCGTTTCCCCTGGCATTGATTATAGGAGGTTTGGTCGCAGCGCTTGCCGGTTTGATCATCGGGATTCCAAGCTTGCGCCTTAAAGGGGATTACCTGGCCATCGCGACCTTGGGATTTGGCGAAATCGTCCGGATTGTGCTCTTGAATATTGACTATGTAGGCGGGGCAAGCGGAATGCAAGTATCGCATTTGACTACATGGCCATGGGTGTTCGGGTCCGTACTCATCACGATTCTCGTCATCCGGAACTTTACAAGTTCGACACATGGAAGGGCCTGCATCTCGATCCGTGAGGACGAAACGGCAGCCGACTCGATGGGGATCAACACAACCTATTATAAAGTTGTCGCGTTTGCAATCGGTGCTTTCTTTGCCGGAATAGCTGGAGGCTTATATGCCCACAACTTCTATATCATCCAACCGTCGAACTTCGGGTTCTTGAAATCATTCGATATCTTAATTCTAGTCGTACTCGGTGGACTTGGAAGCTTATCCGGTTCCGTATTGGCGGCGATCCTTCTTACGGTCGTCACGACATTCCTGCAAGATTATCCAGAAACAAGAATGATCATCTACAGCCTTGTCCTGATTGTGATGATGATTTATCGTCCACAAGGCTTGATGGGAACTAAAGAAATAACGTCCATGTTCAATCGTAAAGGAGGCAGCAGCCATGGCAACAACAAAAACACCGCTGCTTAAAGTCGACTCGGTCGGCATCCAGTTTGGAGGGCTTAAAGCGGTATCCGATGTGAACGTCGAGTTGTATCCGGGGGAATTGGTCGGTTTGATCGGACCGAATGGAGCTGGGAAAACGACCTTTTTCAACTTACTGACTGGGGTTTATGTCCCGACCGAGGGCACCATATCCCTTGACGGGGAAAACTTGAGGAAACGTCCGCCCTATAAAATCACACAAAAAGGAATCAGCCGGACATTCCAGAATATCCGTTTGTTCAGCGAACTTTCGGTGATTGATAACGTGAAAGTAGCCTATCATTCTCTTTCGAAACATAGCATTATCAGTTCCATCTTGCGTTTTCCTACCCATTTTAAAGGGGAACAGGAAATGGAGGAAAAGGCCATTGAATTCCTGAAGATCTTCAATCTGGATCGATACAAGGATGAAAAGGCGAAAAACCTGCCATATGGTCAGCAAAGGCGCTTGGAAATTGCCCGTGCGCTTGCCGCTAACCCGAAATTACTCTTACTCGATGAACCGGCGGCCGGCATGAATCCCCAGGAAACACACGAACTCATGAAACTGATTGCGCTAATCCGTGAGAAATTTGACTTGACCGTGCTGTTGATTGAACACGATATGCCACTGGTCATGGGTGTATGCGAGCGGATCTATGTGCTCGATCATGGTCAGTTGATCGCCCACGGAAAGCCGGAAGAAATACGGAACAATCCAAAAGTCATCGAGGCCTATCTGGGCGAGGAGGTTTCATAATGTTAACAATCGAGGATATTAACGTATATTACGGGAACATACAGGCACTAAGGGGTGTTTCCCTCACGATCAACCAAGGGGAGATCGTCACCCTGATTGGGGCGAACGGAGCAGGTAAAAGTACGATGCTCAAGACGATTTCTGGCTTATTGAAACCGAAACAAGGAAAGATTCTTTATGAAAATCAATCAATCGGTGGCAAACCTGCCCAATCGATTGTGAAGATGGGAATCTCACATGTTCCGGAAGGACGCCGTGTATTTGCCAACATGACGGTGGAGGAAAACCTTCAACTAGGTGCGTATTTACGAAAAGACAAGGCAGAAATCAAAAAAGATATGGAAAAGGTATATGAACTATTTCCACGCTTGCTTGAGAGACTGAAGCAACAATCGGGAACCCTCTCTGGCGGGGAGCAGCAAATGCTCGCCATGGGCCGGGCCCTCATGGCAAAGCCGCGTCTGCTCTTATTGGATGAGCCTTCGATGGGACTTGCACCGTTACTGGTGAAACAGATTTTCAGCATCATAGAAGAAATCAATAAAACGGGTACGACGATTCTGCTTGTCGAGCAAAATGCGAATCTTGCCTTATCCATTGCTGATCGAGCGTATGTAGTGGAAACGGGCCGCATCGTCCTTTCTGGTCAAGCTGAGGAACTAACGGCGAGTGAAGAAATAAAGAATGCCTATTTAGGAGGACACTGAAACCGCAAATTGCGGTTTTTTCTTTTGATAAAAATGGAAATGATTCATATTGACTAGATGAAAAGATTAGTAAATCTATATCTAGCAGTATACAATTTAGATAGAGGGAACTAATGAAAAGTACCCACAATAATCTATTGGAGTGATTCCATGCAAAAGTTATTTCGGTCCATCGTACCTATCGCACTTCTTTTAACATTTTTGCCGATTCAACAGCCAGAAGCCGTTTTTGCAGAGGAAGCTCCTAATGCCGATGGTGTCATTGTAAAATATAGAGAAACAAATGATGAGCCTATCAGCGAATTAATTGAGGCAGTAGACATCCCTAAAGGGGAAACCACAGAAAAACTAATAGAGAAGCTTGAAGATCAGAAAAAGGTAGAGTATGCAGAACCAAACTATCTTTTTAAAAAGATGGAAAGTCCTTCTGACCCCATTTTTAAGGATCAATGGCATCATCAAAAAATCGGGACGAAAGCTGCATGGAAAAAGACCATGGGCTCAAAAGAAATGATCGTGGCCATCATTGATGATGGCATTGACCGTAATCATGAAGATTTAAAAGGGAAGATTTATAAAGGTTATGATACCGTGCGTGAGAGAATGAATATCCTGCCTAAAGGAGAACATGGAACGCATGTTGCGGGCATCATTGCCGGCTCTGCTAATAATAAACTAGGAGGCGCAGGTGTGGCCCCTACTATAAAAATTATGCCGATTAACGTTTTTGATGGGAGATATGCAGATACGGTTGATATCATAGAAGCCATCCATTATGCAATCGAAAACGGAGCCGACATCATTAATATGAGTTTAGGAGAGAATCATTATTCAAAGGCGCTAGATAAAGCGGTCCAAGAGGCGTATAAAGAAGAGGTACTGATTATTGCAGCGGCTGGAAATGAAGGGGATTTGAAAAAGAGCAAGAAGCGCGTATACCCTGCCGCATTCAGTCATGTCATTTCGGTGGGTGCCACCACTTCAAAAGATAAGCGCGCCACTTATTCCAATTACGATTCATCGGTGGATATTACAGCCCCCGGGGACAAAATCCTTTCAACATTTCCTAATAATCGATATGCCTATATGAGCGGTACGTCCATGGCGACACCCATTGTTACCGGTGTAGCCGCATTGATTTGGTCCAACGAACCGAAACTTTCCCAATTAGCGTTGGAATACCGGATATATGATTCGGCTGTCGATCTAGGCACAAAAGGAAAAGATGTCTATTATGGTAACGGGCGTGTCAATGCAAAAAAGGCGCTTGAGATGAAGACCCTCAGTAGACCTTCTGTGACAGGCATCTCAGATAGGGATACAAAGATTAAAGGGACGATACCTAGCCAGTTTACAACCGGAACCGTCTTCATTTATACGAAGAAAATAACACTTGCCACGGTGAAAATCAACGGGGAAAAGACATTTTCAGCGATGGTTGCCAAACAGAAGGCTGGCCAGAAAGTGTATGTACGATTAGTCGATAAAACAGGTAATAAAAGCGTGCCGGTCTTCCTTACCGTCACCGATAAAACCGCACCACCTAAGCCGACAGTAAATGCTGTGGGTGACAATACAACAAAGGTGACGGGGAAAGCGGAAGCAAGTTCCAAAGTGACCGTCCAAACGGGAACCACTATGCTTGGAAAGGCAACCACCAACAGCTCAGGCACATTCACCGTGACGATGACGAAAAAGCAAAAGGCTGGAAAAGTGCTGACTTTAACCGCAACCGATAAAGCGGGAAACATAAGCCCTGCAAAAAAAGTGACGGTCAAGGATAAAACCGCCCCAAGCATGCCGACAGTCAATAAAGTTACGCCTAAAACAACAAAGGTGACGGGGAAGGCAGAAGCAAGCTCAACCGTTTCTGTCAAAACATCAGGCAAAGTCATCGGATCTGCCAAAGCTACGAACAAAGGTAGCTTCACGGTCAAGATTGCCAAGCAAAGTGCCGGGAAAATCGTGTATGTCTACGCAAAAGACGAGGCAAAGAATGCAAGTAAGTCAAGAAAAGTGACCGTGAAAAAGTAAAACTGCTATAGAAAGGAAGCTTCCGAGAATCTGGGAAGCTTTTTTTTGTCATGAATGCCGTGAAATAGTATTTAAATTATTGTTAATAAATGGTAAAGTTGTAGTTCAAGAGTATGAGAAAGAGGGGATGAGTATGAGGTGGATTTTTTCTTTACTAGTTGTCAGTGTCTTTGGTATGCAAATATGTTTAGGAACGGGGAACGCTAAAATACTAGCGGCTGAACAGCCAAATCCGGTCAAAATAGAAACGAACCGAGTCATTGTCAAATTGAAATCTTCAGCCAAAGAAGGTAGCCTGAAAAAGTATAAGGTCAGCGAGAAAACGATAGATCATCAGGGGCTATTGAAAACGATGGAAGTCCCTGATAAGACAAGTGTTGATGGTTTTATAAAGAAACTAGAAAAAGATAAAAACGTTGAATACGTGGAACCAGATCATCTCATTCATATGATGAAAAATCCGAGTGATCCCCATTATACAAAGCAATACCATCACAAGTTGGTTCAATCTGAACAAGCCTGGGACAAGACGAAGGGCTCGGAAAATATCATCGTTGCTGTCATTGACAATGGTGCAGATTTGAACCATCCCGACTTAAAAGGGAAATTTTATGCTCCCTATAACATGGTGAACTTTAGTAGTGCCTATTTGCCGGCAGGTGAACACGGTACACATGTCTCCGGCATCATTGCGGCTACCATGAATAATGGATCTGGCGGTACGGGGATTGCACCCAAAACTAGAGTTATGCCGATTAATGTATTCGAAGGAAATGTTTGCTACACGTCTGATGTCATCTATGCACTTTATTATGCGGTGGAGTATGGTGCCGATATTATCAATTTAAGTCTGGGCAATTACTATTATTCCTATAGCTTTGATGATACCATCCAGTATGCCCATGATAGAGGATTGATCATAGTTGCGGCAGCAGGGAATGATGATACTTATTGGAACACTTATCCTGCTTCCTATGAGAACGTCATTTCTGTCAGTGCGACGTCCAAGAAAGATCGTATTGCCGACTATTCCAATTATGGAACCAATATTGACTTGGCTGCACCAGGTGATTCGATTTATTCAACGCTTCCTTCTAAATCGTATGGTTATATGACAGGAACGTCGATGGCCGCGCCTATCGTCACAGGGGTCGCAGCCTTGGTATGGGGGAACAAACCCTCCTTGACGAATACGCAGGTCGAAGAACGCTTATTCAGCACGGCCGATGACCTAGGTAAAAAAGGAAGAGACGACCTTTACGGAAATGGACGCGTAAATGCCAAAAGGGCTGTGAACTATGTTGTAAAGCCAACTGTTCATACAGTCAAGGATAATGCTAAAACCATTACAGGAAAAGCTGAAAAAGGCTCGACCGTTACCGTTAAAAAAGGAAGCAGCCAGCTTGGCAAAGCAAAAACCAACAGCGCGGGAACATTTAAAGTTACGATCAAGACAAAACAAAAGGCAGGAACAAAACTTTCCGTTACAGCCAAAAGCAAAGCAGGATATACCAGCAAAGCCAGAATCGTTACTGTGGTCAAAGCGAAAAAATAAAATAGAAACAGCCTCCTGATTTAACAGGAGGCTGTTTTCACCTCACACTCTATAATTCGCTTACGTACAGCACTATTTCAACCATAGACGAGTTTCTTGAGCAGTGGGAATAAAGAGATATTCCAAAGTATACCAACTAATCCCTTATAACTATAAAAAAAGTAAAAAAATAAATAAAATGGGTATGTAAAGGGTAAAAAGACACAAAAAATTCATGAATAGTGCGAATTTGTTTGTTAAAGACACATAAAAATGTTAAATTAGACTAAACAAATATGAAAAAAGACCGACAGAGAGGGAGGCTTTCTTAAAAAATGATTGATATACACTCTCATATTTTACCTGAGATAGATGATGGGGCTAAGCACATTACCGAAAGTTTAGCTATAGCGAAACTGGCCGTTTCGGAGGGGATTCACACGATTATTGCCACACCGCATCATAAAAATGGTCTCTATGAAAACCCAAAAATGAATATTTTAGAGAGGGTAACAGAACTAAATGATGTATTGCAAAAGGAAGCTATCGATTTAAAAGTTTTGCCTGGTCAGGAAACAAGAGTATATGGCGAAATACTAGCGGACTATCAAAATGGAGAAATTTTAACACTAAATGATGGGGAAAGATATCTGTTTATTGAATTGCCTACAGACTCTGTTCCTGCTTATACAGAATCTTTATTATATGATATTCAAATGAAGGGACTTATCCCAATTATTGTTCATCCTGAAAGGAACCAGGAGTTTATAGATTCACCCAATAAGCTTTATAAGCTTGTCAAAAACGGCGCGATGACACAAATTACAGCCAAAAGCTTGGTAGGCGGATATGGTAAGAAAATTAAAAAGTTTTCCCAACAGCTCATTGAATTGAACTTGACTCATTATGTAGCATCTGATGTCCACAATACTAAAAGTAGGTCCTTCCACATGGTTCAGGCTTTTGACGAGATTAAAAAAAGTTATGGTACCGACATGGTGTATCTCTTTATGGACAATGCCGAGCTGCTTGTGCAGGGGAAACTAGCTTACAAGGAAATGCCACAAAAAATTCAAACAAAGAAATTTTTCAGCTTATTTTAGAATGTTTTAGGATCTCTTACATGGAATAACTTACAACGTCTAATAAAAACAGCCGCATCTTTAAAAGGTGCGGCTGTTCGTTATTAAGATCAATTGATGAAAAATTCCTCTAGATACATGCTCCAGATTTTGTAACCATCTTCATTAGGTAATTCAAGGTCCTCATTTAAAACATCTTTCATTTCTTCTGTATCCTGTTCCGGCCAATTACTCCAGTGATTAAGATAAGGAATATTTCTTTCTTCGGCGTAATTCTTCAATTCCTTCACTTGATTAGGATAATATGTCGCATTAAATAAAGGGTTAGGGGGCTGTAAAATAAACTGTGTATCTTCGTTTGCAGCAGCGACATCCTCCATTATTTTCGTAAGATTATCAAGTGAATCAGCAATAGCCACATTCCCATTATCCTTTAAAGTGAACGGTTCAAATAAAATCAAATCAGCTTTTTTCTCAATTAAGTCTTTTTGCTTGCCTTGGATTACAAACTGGGACGACATGAGGTCATAAATTAATCCGTCGACTTGAACGGTCTTACCGTATACTTCTTTCATTCGTTTACCGAGTTCATCAGGTAAATTGTAATCCTTATCGCCTAGCGAATTCGATCCGACGATCAAAATCTTAAATGCTTTTCCATCTGCTACTCTTTCCCGATATACCTTTTTACTTTTCTCTGGCCAATTTTCTGTGAACATTACTAGATCTTTGTTGGAAGGAGTAGATTTGTCAGATCCTACTTTATCTCTTGTCTCTAATGGTATGTTGCTAGCATTTGAGACTTTATCCTGCCAATTAATATTTCCTAATACTAAAGATACAGTACATGCAAAAATCATAAAAATAGGTAAAAAGACTTTCATGGTTAACCTCCATATAATTCTAATTAATTATGCAAATAATACCAATTAGTTTATAACTATACCATTTTATGATAAAATTTGCTTTAATTTAAATAGTAACTCGCCTATAATTATGGCAAAAAAAAACTTATTGGCAATTAATTGTGATATACTACCATAGTTGTTAATTAAAATTTGGAGGGAATCATGGAAGAAACGATTAGTTTAAAAGACCTATTTTTAACCTTGAGGAAAAGATTGAATCTAATCATTATCATTACAGCACTTGCCGTTTTTGTGAGTGGTGTTGTCAGTTATTTTCTCTTAACTCCGATATATCAGGCATCGACACAATTACTCGTTAATCAATCAAAGAATGAAGAAGCACTTTATAGCAACAACGAGGTCCAAACGAATCTGCAATTAATTAATACATACAATGTCATCATTAAAAGTTCGGCGATATTGGAAAAAGTGAAGGGTAACCTAAGTCTTGACATGACTCCAGCAGAGTTAAACGAAAAGATTATGGTTGCAAGTGAACAGAATTCACAAGTAGTCAATATTACGGTTGAGGATGCAAATCCCAAGCTTGCAGTAGATATTGCCAATAAAACGGCTGAAGTATTCCAAAAGGAAATCGTCGAAATTATGAATGTGGATAATGTAACGATATTGGCCAATGCTGAATATGCTGAGAACCCTTCACCTATTAAGCCACAGCCATTATTGAATATTGCAATTGGGCTCATAGTCGGATTAATGGCTGGAGTAGGTCTCGCTTTCTTACTTGAATATTTAGATAATACAATCAAAACAGAACAAGATATTGAGACACAACTTGGCTTACCAGTACTAGGTGTTATAAATATCTTTGATGGACAAGATGATATGAAGTCACGTAAGGAAAGAACAGCAAGAGGAAGAGGTGAATCCATTGGCTCCCCAAGATAAAAAGAAAAAGTCAGATACAAAACGAAAGCTGATTGCGAAATTAAATCCGCAATCGCCTATATCCGAACAATATCGAACGATTAGAACCAACATCCAATTCTCTGCTGTCGATCAAGAAGTACGTTCCATCATGGTTACCTCTTCAGCACCGGGAGAGGGAAAATCCACAACAGCGGCAAACCTTGCTGTCGTATTTGCGCAACAAGGAAAAAGAGTCCTGCTTGTTGATGCTGATTTAAGAAAACCAACCGTACATTACACTTTCAACTTACCGAATACATTTGGATTAACAAACATTTTAACAAAGCGAATGGAGTTACATGAAGCAGCAATTGAAACAGATGAAAGAAACCTGTTTGTCTTATCGAGTGGTCCCATTCCACCTAATCCTGCAGAACTTCTTGGATCCAAATCAATGACTGAGTTATTTGAACAATTCTATCAAGAATTTGATGTCATCATAATGGATACACCACCAGTTTTAGCAGTAACGGATGCACAAATTTTGTCGAATAGCTGTGATGGTACGATACTAGTCGTTTCTAGTGGAAAAACAGAGGTGGAACAAGCATTAAAGGCGAAAGAACAATTAACGTCAGCCTCTTGTAATCTTCTGGGAGTCGTTCTGAATAATAAAAAAGTGCAAAAGAATGACCAATATTCCTATTATTATGGAAATAAGTAGATAAGTGGCTTATTTCCTGATTTTTTGAATAAAAAACATGAAAAAGGTAATAAAAGTAATTTTATTGGGTATTAAGATTTACATAGAGGGGGTGGTGATAAGATGATCGATATCCATTCACACATATTACCGGGGATTGATGATGGTGCTCAAACTGTCGACGATAGCATGGCGTTGGCGAGATTGGCCGTTCAGGAAGGCATTCATAAGATTATTGCTACACCACATCACAAAAATGGAAAATATGAAAATCGTAAATTAGATATCATAAGCCAAGTAGCAGAGTTGAATAGAACCTTAATTAAAGAGGGGATTCCGTTAGAGATTCTACCAGGACAAGAGACAAGGATTTATGGAGAGATTTTAAAAGATTATAAACTTAATGAGATTGTCACCTTAAATGATGGAGGTACTTACCTTTTTGTTGAACTTCCAACAGCCCATGTTCCGCGTTATACGGACCAACTGCTAGCTGACATTCAATTCGAACGCCTTACTCCCATCATTGTCCATCCCGAAAGGAATCAAGAACTAATCAACAACCCAGATCTCCTCTATAATTTTGTGACAAATGGAACACTAACGCAAGTGACGGCAGCCAGTGTTTCCGGAGCCTTTGGAAAAAACATTCAAAAATTCACCATGCAATTAATTGAATCCAATTTAACTCACTTCATTTCGTCTGATGCTCATAATATCACCAGCAGAAGTTTCAAGATGAATGAAGCCTTTGATGTGATTGAAAAGAAGTTTGGCGTAGATTGGATTGACTTGTTCCTAGATAATGCAGAATTACTTGTGCAGGGGAAACCTGTTTATCGAGAAATTCCGGAGAAAATTAAAAAGAAAAAATTTTTAGGGATATTTTGAATCAATTTAATTTGGGAAGTAACTCAGCAAAGTGCTTAGTATAGTAAGACTTAACCGAGTGTAACTAAAGTGTCATAAAGAAGTGCGTTACAAACTTTTATTTAAGGGAGGGAAGTTTAAATTGGCCTATCGCAAGCGACTAACAATATTAGCAGCACTAGATTCGATTATTGTTTTATCAGCTATTTATGCAAGTTATTTATTCTTACATCCATATTTTGAAATATTTAAGTTGACGACACTACTAGTCAGTTCCATCTCTCTATTAATCAGCCATCATTTCTTCGCTTCAATATACAAGCTTTATAAAAAGGCATGGGAATATGCCAGTATTAGAGAATTAATCTCCATTGTCAAAGCTGTCACGTTATCTATTATTTCAGTCGTTCTCATTCAAGTTATCGTTTTTCAAGATATTTACGTGAGGGCAATGGCGTTGACGTGGATGATGCATGTTATCCTGATTGGTGGTTCGCGTTTTTCCTGGAGAGTATTACGTGATCGCTATATTAAGAATAAAGTGGAAATCAAAAACACCTTGGTTATTGGAGCCGGATCAGCGGGCACCATGGTCGTCCGGCAACTTCTCAATAATCATGATACGGAATTAAAACCAGTGGCCTTTATTGATGATGATCCGAAAAAAAACAAATTAGACATTCTTGGAATCCCTGTTGCAGGCACATCGAAACAGATTCCGGAAATTGTTGAAAAATTCCATATTGATAACATCGTCATTGCGATTCCTTCATTAAGTAAAAAGGAATTAAAGGTCATCTTTGAAGAATGTATCAAAACAAATGCCAAGACACAAATCATGCCGATGATTGAAGACATCATGTTAGGAAATGTGGCAGTCAATCAATTTAAAGAAGTTGAAGTAGCAGACTTATTAGGACGAGAACCAGTGGAATTAGATATTGATAACATATCTAAATACGTTACAGCTAAAACCATTCTAGTAACAGGGGCCGGTGGATCAATTGGGTCCGAAATCTGTCGGCAAATATGCCGCTTCTCTCCGGAAAAACTCATTCTACTAGGACATGGAGAGAACAGCATCTATCAAATTGATATGGAACTGAAAAAGTTACATGCTGATGATATTGAAATCATCCCTGTCATTGCAGATATACAAGATCGAGATAGAGTATTTGAAGTAATGGACAACTATCGACCAAATATCGTTTATCATGCGGCTGCACACAAACATGTGCCGCTCATGGAATACAACCCGCGCGAAGCCGTGAAGAATAATGTATTTGGGACAAAGAATGTAGCAGAAGCTGCAGACACGTTTGGCGTCGGAGCATTCGTGATGATTTCATCGGACAAAGCCGTTAACCCGACAAACGTCATGGGATCAACAAAGCGGATTGCCGAAATGATTATCCAGCAGTTGGCTAAAAACAGCTCTACCAAATTTGTTGCCGTTCGCTTTGGTAATGTCTTAGGAAGCAGAGGAAGTGTCATCCCTCTATTCAAGAAGCAAATCCAAGCGGGTGGACCCGTAACCGTTACTCATCCAGATATGACGCGATACTTTATGACGATACCGGAAGCCTCCCGTCTGGTCATTCAGGCAAGTTCCCTGGCACGAGGTGGAGAGATTTTCGTCCTCGATATGGGTGAACCCGTTAAGATCGTGGATCTAGCGACAAACCTCATTCAACTATCTGGCTATACAATAGAAGAAATAGGAATTAAGTATTCAGGAATCAGACCGGGTGAGAAGATGTATGAGGAATTATTAGGGGAGAAAGAAGTACACAGTGAGGCCGTATTCCCTAAGATATTCATTGGAAAAGCCGTGTTGGAACAGGAAGCGGAAATTGAGTATCTGCTACGTTCACAAGATGATTTATCGACAATGCAACTAAAAGAGTTTGTAATCAATTTAGCGAATCGGAGAAAGAACAAAGATTTTTCAGTAGCGAGGTAAGTAGAAGGGGGAAGAAAGATGAAAAAGGTAAGAAAAGCGATCATTCCAGCGGCGGGTTTAGGAACACGGTTTTTGCCAGCCACTAAGGCGATGCCTAAGGAAATGCTTCCGATTGTAGATAAACCAACCATTCAATATATCGTGGAAGAAGCTGTAGCATCCGGAATAGAGGATATTATCATCGTAACAGGAAAAGGCAAACGCTCAATCGAGGATCATTTTGACAATGCCTTTGAACTCGAAAGCAATTTAATGGAGAAAAACAAATTTGAATTACTAGAGAAGGTTCAAGCCTCTTCTAAAGTGGAAATTCACTATATTAGACAAAAAGAACCAAAAGGATTAGGACATGCTGTCTGGTGTGCACGAAAATTCATTGGTGATGAACCATTTGCTGTTCTTTTAGGCGACGATATCGTCCAAGCAGAAACACCTTGCTTAAAACAGTTAATAGACGAATATGATCAAACCCTTTCGTCTGTCATAGGTGTACAAACCGTTCCAGAGAACGAAACACATCGTTACGGTATTGTCGATCCTTCCGAACAAATGGGAAGAAGATATCAAGTAAACCAATTCATTGAGAAACCGGCGATGGGAACGGCACCATCCAATTTAGCAATTATGGGCCGGTATATTTTGACGCCTGAAATCTTCATGTTTTTAGAACAACAAGAAAAAGGTGCTGGAGGAGAAATTCAATTAACAGATGCCATCCAAAAACTGAATGAAATTCAACGGGTGTTTGCCTATAACTTCGAAGGCCAACGATATGACGTCGGTGAGAAATTAGGGTTTGTGAAGACGACGATAGAATTTGCACTGCAGAATGAAGAAATCAAGGATGAGTTATTGGAGTACTTAACGAGCATTATTCAGAAGATGGGTGCAAAAGAAATTAATGCGTAGATAAAATATTCAGCCGGGTAAAGGGTTTAATTCCTTTCCTTGGTGAGGTAACTGAATGGAAAAAATAAGCAGTGGCGTACCAAAAGTAAATTAGTTGATTAGTAGTTAGTTGACTCATGATCAAGTAAGTACTAATTTACTAAATAATCATCAAGGGGTGTTTAACTGGCATGTATCTAAAAATCAAACGAGTCATTGATGTCATTCTTTCTTTCTTGGGACTTCTTATTTTATCGCCGGTGTATTTATTGTTGATTGTAGCCATCAAACTGGATTCTAAAGGTCCTGTATTCTTCAAGCAAAAGCGTGTAGGGATTAACAAGACCTATTTCCACATTTTGAAGTTCAGGACAATGAGGATTGATACTCCTAAGGACACGCCGACCCATCTATTAGAAAATCCCAATCAATATATTACCAAGGTGGGAAAATTCTTGAGAAAAACGTCGCTTGATGAACTACCACAAATATGGAACATTTTTGTTGGTGAAATGAGCATCATCGGTCCAAGACCAGCCTTATGGAACCAATACGATTTAATTGATGAACGGGACAAGTATGGAGCAAACGATGTACCACCTGGACTTACCGGGTGGGCGCAGATTAATGGAAGAGATGAACTTCCAATCGAGATAAAGGCCAAGCTAGACGGACAATACGTAGAAAAGCTTAGCCTTTGGATGGATACTAAGTGTTTCTTTGGGACGGTTATAAGCGTCTTGAAAAAAGATGGTGTGATTGAAGGAAGGCAAGAAAAGAATGATGTAACAAGTATAGGTGGAAAGGGTCTATAGAAAGTTAGATAGTAAATATAATTGAGGTGTAACAATGTTATTAGTTACAGGAATTACTGGTCATACTGGAAAATATTTTTTGCGAGAATTAATTGAAAATAATTATAACGGCCTTATTCGATGTGTTGTGAGGAACACCTCTGATACATCATTATTAGATGAAAGTAATCTGAATATAGAAAAGGTAGTCGGGGACTTAAACGATGGAGAATTTATAAGACGGGTCATGAAAGGCATAGATATAGTAATGCATATATATAATATTCATCATTCCCCAATAATTGTGAAAGAGGCTATCGAACATCATGTTAAAAGGGTGATATTAGTTCATACTACAGGTATATTTTCAAATTACAAGACTGCTTCTCAGGAATACAAAAAATTGGAAAAGAAAGTCTTCGAGTTAACTAACTTACCTAGTTGTACACAAGTAACAATACTAAGACCCACCATGATATATGGGGATATATGCGATGGAAATATGAGTAAATTTATAAAGATGGTTGATAAATTAAGAATATTACCCATTATTAGTAATGGTCAAAACTTGATACAACCAGTAAATGCGAGAGATTTAGGGAAAGCATTTTATAAAGTATTAATGTCTCCTGCAGAGACGGAAAATAAGGCTTATAATCTTTCAGGTGATAGAGCTATAAAGATGATTGATGTCTTTAAAATAATAAGTAAAGAACTAAATAAACCAACTATTTATATTAATGTCCCCCTAAATATAAGTGTGTATTTAGCGAAAATTATTAAAGTGGTATCTGTTGGAAAAGTTGATTATATTGAAAAAGTTCAGAGAATGGGTGAAAACAGGAGCTATCCTTATGATGAGGCCAGTAAAGATTTTGGGTATAACCCCATCTTATTTGAAGAGGGGATTCATAATGAAATACTAGAATATCTGGAGGCTAAAAGAGCAAAATGAAAAAAATATTAATATTAGCAAATCATTTTATAACTATATATGCTTTTAGGAAAGAAATGGTTGAAGAGTTATTAAAACGGGATTATCAAGTATTCCTTGGATTGCCTAAATCTGAAGAAAATGATTTTTTTACGAAAATGGGTTGTACGATAATAGAAACTCCAATTGAGAGACGAGGTACTAATCCATTCTCTGATATGAAATTATTTTTTCAATATATAAAAATATTTAGAAGTATAATGCCTGATTTAGTACTTACTTATACAATTAAACCTAATACATATGGAGGAATGGCAGCGAGGTTTTCTAGAAAAAAGACAATGCATACAATAACGGGATTAGGATCCGTCTATATCCAAAATATGTGGCAAAAAAACATTGCAATCATTCTAAATAAAGTAGCTTTTAAGACAGCATCAAAATTAATTTTTCTAAATGAGGATAACAGAGCATTTTATTACAAAATGGGCATAATTTCAAATAAACATAATACTCTAATTGTTCCAGGATCAGGTGTCAACTTAGATATATTTAGATTTAAGGAACAATTAAATCATGAAAATATTACCTTTACCTTCATTGGAAGAATTTTAAAAGATAAAGGAATTGAAGAGTATCTTATCGCTGCTAAGGAGCTCATGCAAAGTTATAAAAATGTAAAGTTTGAAGTAGTTGGTTTTGTTGACGAGAATAAATATGTAGACTTGCTGAGCCAATATGAAAGTGAAGGAATAATAAAATATTTAGGGAAAAGAAATGATATTCCTGAAATAATAACAAAATCAAGCTGTATAGTATTGCCTTCTTATGGTGAAGGAAGAGGTACTGTACTTCAAGAAGGTGCAGCTATAGGAAGACCATTGATAACTTGTAACACTTATGGTTGTAAAGAGAATGTAGAGGATGGGTATAACGGATATTTATGTGAAGTGGCTAATTCAGAATCTCTAAAGAAAAGTATGGAACAATTTATTAATTTATCAAAAGAAGAAAAAATACTAATGGGAAAACGAAGTAGAGAAAGGGCAGAAGTAGATTTTGATCGGAAAATTGTAGTATCAGCTTATATAGATGAAATAACAAAATTACTAGGATAAGGATGGGGTTTTATGAATTTATACAATAAAATAGTAAAAAGAGATGAAAAGATTTCAATAGTGGGTTTAGGGTATGTGGGAATGCCTATTGCAGTTGCGTTTGCGAAAAAGGCGGATGTAATTGGCTTTGATATTAATGTAGAGAAAATTCAAAAGTACCTTAATGGTATAGATGTAACAAATGAAGTTGGAGATGATATTTTAAGAGAAACGTCAGTAATTTTTACCTCGAACGAACAAGAATTAAAAAAATGTAAATTCCATATTGTGGCGGTACCTACACCCGTAACAATGGACAAGACTCCAGATTTAGCGCCTGTAATTGGAGCAAGTAAAACAGTAGGAAGAAATTTAGTCAAAGGTTCTATCGTGGTATATGAATCAACAGTATACCCTGGAGTAACAGAAGAAATATGTGTGCCGATTCTTGAAGAAGAATCTGGTCTTCGATATGGAATAGATTTTAAAGTTGGATATTCGCCAGAACGTATAAATCCGGGTGATAAGATAAATAGACTGGAAACAATAGTAAAAGTAGTTTCTGGTATGGATGATGAGACTCTAGAAATTATAGCAAAAACTTATGAGATGATAATTGAAGCGGGAGTTCATAGGGCAGAGAGTATTAAAGTTGCTGAAGCATCAAAGGTAATTGAAAACTCTCAAAGAGATATAAACATTGCCTTTATGAATGAACTTTCAATAGTTTTTAATAAGATGGATATTGATACGACATCTGTTCTCAAGGCAGCTAAGACAAAGTGGAATTTTTTAGATTTTAAGCCAGGATTAGTAGGTGGACATTGTATAGGAATCGACCCTTATTATTTCGTTTATAAAGCTGAACAATTAGGATATCATTCCCAAATAATTTTATCTGGAAGAAGAATTAATGATGATATGGGTAAATATGTAGCCGAAAATATAATTAAGAAAATGATTCAAGCAGATAAAAAAGTTAAAGGATCTAAAGTTATTATTATGGGAATAACATTTAAAGAAAACTGTCCTGATTCAAGAAATACTAAAGTTATAGATTTAATTAATGCACTTAATGATTATGATGTTAACATTAAAGTAGTAGATCCAATTGCTGATGCAAAAGAGGTATGGGATGAATACAAAATTGAACTTCATAATTTTGAGGACATAGATGAAGCAGATGCTATAGTATTTGCAGTGCCACATCAAGAATTTTTACATCTTTCGTTACTAGACTTGAAAAGAAAGTATCAAAAGGATTTCTATGGTGATTCGATTGGTTTATTAAAAGAAGAAACAATGATGATAGAGGAAGTAGCCGTCACATATGAAGAAAATCATATCCCTGTATTAATTGATCTAAAAGGTATTTTTAATATGAAAGAGGCACAGAAATTGGGATATCAATATTGGAGGTTGTAAGAGCAATTTAATTATCACTCCAATAATTATTAGCTCAACATACAGTTTACAAGGTGAAGTATAAGGTTAAACTTATATATTATATATACTATTTTGATTTAAAAAAATGATATTTAGTATTAATAAAAGGTGAACTAATATGGAAATTTTACATTTGAACTCGAATTTTAATCAATCAACAATATACAAAAATATGCTTAACTCAATAAATAATAACGAAAATGTAAGTGGTGAGGTTTTTTTCCCAGTTAATATCTATTATGAAGATAATAAAAACGTAGAATTACAAAATGTAGATACTATTAAATGTCTAAGAAAATATGATTTTATAAATTTCTTCTCAAGAAATAGGAAGTTAGCAAAGGTAGTATTTGAAAAATACGGAAACAAGCATGATGTTATTTTAGCATATTCACTTTTTTCAAATGGCTACCTAGCTAGGACTATTAATAAAGTCAATAAGACACCGTACATAGTAATAGTACAAAACACAGATGTGAATTTTTATTTTAAAAAGATGTTTCATTTGAGAAAGATAGGTTTGGATATTATCCTGAACGCATCTAAAGTAGTTTTTATTTCTTCAACATATAGAGAAAATGTTTTAAGTAAATATGTCCCTAAAAAATATCATTCTCAAATAATGAGAACTTCTGAAATTATCCCTTTCGGTGTGGATGATTATTGGATTGAAAATAAACACCTTCCATCCCCTTTGAACAATAATAATCATTTAAATATTTTATTTGTAGGCAAGATAAATAAAAATAAAAATACGAAACTTACTTTAGATGCCTGTAAATTGTTAGAGAAAGAAGGTTTGAATATAAATTTCACGATAATTGGGGATATTGAAGATGAGCAATATGCGCACTCTATAATGCAAAATGATTTTGTCAGACATTACTCCTTTATGGATGCTTCAGAACTATTAAAGTTTTATAGAAAAAGTGATATTTTTGTTATGCCATCTTTTAAAGAGTCCTTTGGTCTTGTTTATGCGGAATCAATGAGTCAAGGCACTCCAATTATTTATACCAAAGGACAAGGATTTGATAAGCAATATGATGAGAAAATTGTAGGAATTTCTGTCAAGCCTAATTCAGTAAATGAACTAGCAAATGCTATTAAATATATTAAAGCAAATCAATCTTCGTTATCTGCAAACTGTTTAAACCTTGTTGATAAGTTCTCATGGAATGAGATATCTAAAAAATATATAATTTTGTTCTCAAATGTAATTAATAAAGATTAACTAAAGGTGGTTCAACTGTGAAATCAGTAGTCAGGAAAAACAAAGTACTACACTTTATACCTGGATATAGTTATGGGGGAATAGAAGAGAGATTTAAAGATTGGTTGAATTTAATAGATAATAAAATAGTGAACTTTGATCTGATAACATATATTGATCCTTTAGATAAAAGATTTGATGAAATCAAATCATTAGGATGTTCAGTATATTATGTACCTTCAATAAAAAAGGTTGGATTACTACAGCATATTAAGGCTGTTAGGAATTTTCTAAAAGGAAATAATGATTATTGTGCTATCCATTGTCATTCTGTGGATAATAGTTATTTTTTATTAAAATATGCAAAAAAGTATAAAATAAAAAAAAGAATAATTCATGCTCGAACCACTTCTTATGGTGATTTATCCTATCATTTTATTAGAAATATCTTTAAAAAAAAATGTGTAAAACAAGCAACTCATTTGTTGGGATGTTCGCGAGAAGCAATACAATGGGTGAAAAAAGGTGAACTAGATGATAGATGTACTGTAATTAACAATGGTATAAATATCAATGAATACCAGTTCAATTTAGAAAAAAGAAAAAAAATTAGAATGGAACTGGATATTCAAGATGAATATGTAATCGGTCATATAGGCAGATTCACGCATGCTAAAAACCATAAATTTTTAATAGAAACCTTTTTTGAATTTTTAAAGTCCTTACCACAAAGTAAACTGGTTTTAGTAGGTGATGGCGAATTAAGAACAGATATTGTTAAATTTATAGAAGAATTAAATCTTGAAGATAAAGTGCAGATTGTTGGTTATAAAGAAAATGTTAATGATTATTTAAATAGTATGGATCTTTTTGTTTTTCCATCCTTATATGAGGGGTTCGGCACTGTTTTAGTAGAAGCTCAAGCATCAGGATTAAATTGTATAGTGTCTGATACTGTTCCTTATACTACTAATATAACAGGTAATGCCAATTATCTATCATTAGATTTAGCAACAGCAAAATGGGCAGAACATATTATGAAACTCTATAAAAGTGGAAGTAATAATAGAGAAGAATTTGCTAGTAAGTTAAAAAACTCTGACTTCGATGTAAGGACAGTGGTTAAACAACTTGAAAAAATTTATATTAGTTAGGTGAGAATTTGTTTTTAATATTAGTCACTATAAATATAATTCTATTTTTATTTAATGAAATACTGGGTTCTGCTATGTTATTAATAGTTGCAACAATATTTCTATTTAAAAAAAAATCGGTAGTTGAGAAAGTACTTCTTATAACAATATATTCGTTGCCGTTTTTTTATAAAGGGATATTTGGTTACAATGATAATTTTTCACTGACAACAATTATATTATTCTTTTATATAATATATGGTTTTATTAATATTTGTTTTAATAACTTAAAAATAAACATAAAATATTTATATCTTATTGTATTATTCTCTAGCTTTTTCTTTTTAAGTATATTTAAGTCTAGTGATGGTTTAGAGTCTTTAGAGTTTACTTTCAAGTTATTAATAATTACTTTTTCTCTTTTTATATCCATCATTCACAAAAAAAATGGCTTGCATATAGATAATAATAAAATTAATTATTTCATTGATAGAATAATTGATGTTACTGTAGCATTAGCTATAGGCATAGTAATACAATTTTTTTTGTATGAGTTTTTTGGAAAGCAGATAGGTTTTATCTTTTTTGGTGAGAGAAGGATTATTTTTAATTTGTATTTCATCCAAAAAAGTATTTTATCAGGGTTTTTATGTCTTGGAGCATTTTTTCTTGTTTGTAAGTTATTTAAGATATTTAATTATAGAACCCTTTTCTGTATAATTCTAATTCTAGCTGCAAATATTATCAATACTTCAAGAACTGGTGTTTTATGTTTAATTACTACAGTGATTCTATATGTACTGTTCGGTAAAAAGGAAAAAGTAAAAAAACTAAATATAGGTATAACATTAATTGTTTTTTTCTTTTTACTTTTAATATCTTTACCCATATTAAATAATATGCGAGATAATATTACTGGTTTTTTTGATGATAATGGACGATACGAAATTATTTATGAGAGTTGGCCAATTATAAAAAGTAATTTACTTTCTGGTATTGGATCAAGTTGGTTGGACCTATATAAATTCGGTTTGGATATTGAAAACCATAATTTTGTTTTTCAGTACCTCCTTTCATTCGGCATTATTGGTACTGGTTCATTATGCTTGTTGTTAATATTAACTCTAATAGAAACTAAAAACTCCATATTGAGATTTGGGATTTTATATGTAATACTATGCGGAATGTTTTTTACTTTTTGGCATAATTCGTTATTTATCGTACCAGTATTTATACTTGGTTTACTTTCTAATGCAGATTACTTAGAGGGAAAGAAGGATTTATAATGTTGAATTTTTTTTATATAGTTGAACATTTGTTAAAAAAAGAAAAAAAAAAACTATGGAATTTGAGAATACATCAATTTTTTTCATTTTTAGTTAATATTGTAGTAATCAGCTATTATAAGTTATGTTGGAGGTTTTTTAAGAAAAAAGGTACGGGAGAAAATGAAAAAAAGGTAATAGTTTCTTTAACCACATTTCCTGGAAGAATTAATACAGTATGGATATGTATTGAGACTTTAATGCGACAAATATATAAACCGGATAGAATTATTTTATGGTTAGCTAGGGATCAAATTGATAATGAAAATCTACTTCCTAAACAATTAATAAAGTTAAAAAGTAGAGGTTTGGAAATTAAATTTTGTGATGATTTAAAACCGCATAAAAAGTATTTTTATACCTTTTTAGAAAATCCCGAAGCAACTGTAATAACCTTTGATGATGATATTCTTTATCCATCATATGCAATTAAAAAGTTAATAGATTCAAATGCAAAATACCCAAATTGCATCTCATGTAACCGAGGACATATGATAACTTTAAATGAGGATGGTATATTGCCATATTCTTTATGGGAGCATGCAATTAATAATAATACACGACCTAATTTATTATTATGTCCTACTGGTGTAGGGGGAGTAATATATCCACCTCATTCTTTAGATAATGCAGTATTTGATAAAGAAACGATTAAATCAACTTGTTTGATGGCTGATGATCTATGGCTTAAAATAATGTCAATTAGGAAAGGTACTTTAGTTGTAAAAACATCTGGATTTCCTCAAAATTTGTATGTAATATCTTCCAGTCAAACTGATTCTCTAAACAAAGCTAATGTCGGAAAGAATCAAAATGATATTCAATTAAAAAAAATACAAGAAGTTTATAGTATAGATATAAAATAACTTTTTCTTATTTGTTAGTTTCAACGACTTAATTAAATTTGTAATAATAAGTTATAGTTAATAGAAAGGAAACAAGATGAACTTATTTAAAAAGTTTCTATCATTTTCCTATGGAAACTGGATAGGCTTGGTTATCGGTCTTTTAAGTACAATGATAACAACCAGAATACTTGCTCCAGAAGACTTTGGAAAAGCCTCAATGTTTACACTTGCAATAAATATTTTTATGATAATTATAATTTTTGGAACAGATCAGACTTTTGTTAGGTTTTTCCACGAAGAAGAAGAGCAGAATAGAAGTAGTTTGTTATATAACTGTCTAAAGATTCCATCCTTAATATTAATAATTATTATTTTATTTATAATAGTTTTTAATGAACAAATAACAATGTATCTATTAGAAGAAAAAAGTATGATATTGAGTTTTATGTTAATTATAGGAATAGTAGCACAGGTGTTATATCGTTATGGGACATTGGTTATAAGAATGAAACAAAAAGGTAAATCGTTTTCTAATTTGCAAATATTAGATAGGGTTTTAAGCTTAATATTTTTGTTGCTACTATATACTATAATAGGTAAGAGTTTTGAGGTAATAGTTTACTCAACTATTTTGACCCTACTATTTCTTGCAATAATAGCAATCATGTTAGAAAAGGATTTCTGGTCTTTGAGAAATATATCTGTTTATAAATTAAAACACAGTAAAATAGACATATTAAAATATAGTTCTCCCTTAGTATTAACAACTCTTATAACTTGGCTATTTGAGGCATTCGATAAATTTGCTTTAAAGCAATGGAGCAACTTTGAAGAATTAGGGTTATATACTGCTGCATTTAAAATTATAGCACTTTTAAATATCATTAAGATTACATTTTCAACATTTTGGGCCCCTGTATGTTATGAAAAATTTCAGCAAAACCCTGAAGATAAAGAATTTTTTCAGAGTGTATCCAAAATAGTTGCATTCTCTATGTTTTTAATTGCTATACTTATAATTTCTGGAAAAGATTTAGTGGTATATATTTTAGGAAATGAATACAGTAAAGCCTCAAAATTGATGCCTTTTTTAGTATTTATGCCTATAATGTACACATTATCTGAAACAACAGTAATTGGTATTAACTTTTTTAAAAAAACAAGATGGCATATATTTATAGCTATTATTACATGTCTGATAAACATAATAGGTAACTGGATATTTGTCCCAAGATATGGTGCATTTGGAGCAACAGTGGCTACAGCTATATCTTTTATAGTATTTTTCACACTAAGAACCCAAATATCATTAAAATATTATAAAGTGAATTATGATTTAACAAGGATATATAGTATGATTGTTATTATTTCTATATATGCCTTCTTTTCCATTAAAATTGAAAATTTTTACTACAATATATTAATAGGCTTATTTGTAATAGTTATTATGATATTTTTATATTCGAAAGATATGATAAAAATTATAAAAGTTATAAAAAAGAACTATTTAAAATGAATCCTTTCTCATCGATGATGAGTAAATAGGGTCGGTTCTTTGTGTTAACTAAGCGATAGATGTCCCTTTAGATTCTACATTTTTGCAGTCTGATACCAACTTCATCAGCTGTTAAAAATAAGGTAGTATATCCTTTGTTTAAGAGCTTCTACGACGAAGGATAGGGCTAAATGAGTTTTTCCTTACACATTTTGAACCTATAGAAATAGACCGTTTATTACAGATTCCAAAAAGAATTTTAAAAATAAAAACTCAGAAGAAAGGTACAGCTTTAACTCTTTGTGCAAAGTATAAAGCAGGTAATCAAAGTGGTAAAAGAATAATAAAGGTATATTAATATGAAAAGGGGGGCGAAAGGTTGTTTAGAACAATTTTTCAGTCTCCTTTTTGTGATTTTAGTAGGATGGTTGTCATTGTCCTCATGTGTAAACTGTGCTATAAGTAATGGTTTTTTGGGTAATTGTAGTAAATGAAACCACTTACATCGATGTTCTACTTGCCATTATACGTTTAATATGTAATTATCTATTAAGAGAGCTAAATTTCTTGTTTTTACCAATGGTGGAGAGGTAGTAACATGGTATTACAATGAGGCTTTAATTATTATTTGGAGTGGATATTTCTAATGACTTTTAATGATATTTTAATAGAAATGGTTTCAAAAGTGGAATCAGAACAAGATGTAACCGTATATGATTTAGTAGAGGAACTGAAGGAGAAATTGAGCGGGATTATGGAAGGACCTTTACATGAGAGGCCGTAAGTGGCTATTCCCGGCTTTGCTCACGTTATGGGCGATACTCATCTTCTTTTTCTCCTCGCAGAAGTATGAGGAGCAGAGCCTTTCTTCTTTTTTAGGACGGTTTAATACGCCGTATTGGTATGAATTGCTTGAGGGCATTTCGTTTATGTATGGTGGGGTCGAGGTGAGTGCTCATACCGCTGGGGTGGATGGGTTCTTTGAGTTTTTCATTCGAAAAGGTGCCCATCTTTTTATCTTTTTTGTATTCGGTTTTTTGACATTTGGTGTTTGGCGGGTTTTTGTAAAACATAAAGGTATTAGCCTTTCAGGTGCTCTTGTTTGCGTGCTGCTTTATGCGAGTGCGGATGAAGTGCATCAGAACATTACAGGTGGGAGAACACCACTGTTGCAGGATGTTATGATCGATACGTTCGGGGGAGTAATGGGCATTTTGTGTTTTATTATGGTCAGTCGATGGTGGAGGCACCCTGCGTGAGAAGTATGTCTGTTAAGCATGCTTCTTTTTTTGTCGTTCCTTTCATATAGATAGGGTAAGGATCGGCTTTCTGAAGGTGATGTATATGATGAGACGCCAAAGAAGTCCATTTGGAGTAGGGGCTTTTATAATCGCGATATTAGTCGTTGGAGGTTGTATCATTTTTCTGTGGCCCAGTGGACCTGAGCGATTAGTGGATGATTTTTATGCATACGAGAGTGAGGCGGAATTCGGGAAGTCGTGGGAATTGTTAAGTAGCGAAATGAAGCTGCGCTTTCCGGTTCGTGCCGATTATGTGCAAAATCGAGCTCATGTCTTCTTGCAACATATGGATGTGGAAACTTTTCAGTATGAAGTGGGCGATTCAAAGAAAGTGAAGGATTGGAGCATGGGGAAAGGCGGAAAGGTCCATAAAACCGCGTACAGGGTCCCTGTCACCCAGGTGTTTGAGTCTCATTTTGGTTTGTTTACGATCGAACAGGATTGTTATGTAGTGAAGGAAAAAGGCGAATGGCGTCTGTTTTGGGATTATCGATTTGAATAGATGCCTCTCCTTTTTCAACATTTCGCTCCTTTTATCGAAAAGGGAGAGGATATTTATAAGGGAATTGACGGATTAAGGTAGTGATCATGAAGCATATTTCATTCTAGAGCGATCACTGATGGCCTTCAGAATAAACATTTTGTCTTGTTTGCTTAGCATTGCCCAACTACCTGCCTTGATTTTCATACAATCCACTCCTTTTATTTTTTGAAAAATGTTTACCTAAGCATGATGATTCACGTGACCTTGTGTCTAATGAAAGTTGATTCTCGTAATGAAAGATTCAAGGGGAAGAAGGAATATCTTTAGCTCTTAGTTAGATTATACCGTCTTTTCCCCTCTAATAAACAACAAAAATTCCAACAAATCTCTACAATGGGTGTCCGTTTTTTGTCAGAATGTTGGATGGGTCAAATGAAAAAGCTGTCTGGATGCGGTCCAGGCAGCTTTTTCATTTTGCGTTATTTGACGGTTAAATGTTCCTTTAATTCTGATTGAATCTTTTTTTGTTCTTCTTCCGACACAAGATAGTAGTAGATTCCGTCGATTTTCGTTCCGGTACCGGCGATGGAGGATTGGGAAATGTCCTTACTTGCGTCTCTATAGTTCTTTTGAATGTCCATCATGTCATCAAACGTCAAATTCGTCTGGATATTTTTACTTAGTGCGTCGAATACGTCGCCGTAACTCGTCAAGGTCGATACGCTCGCCCCTTCTTTAATGACCGCTTCGATAATGGCACGTTGTCTGGATTGACGCCCGAAATCACCATTAGGATCTTCGTATCTCATTCGGGCATAGGCCAACGCCTCTTTACCATTCAGTTCGATCATGCCTTTGTTGAAGGTCGTCCCCTCTTCAGTGAAGTTCAAATCATTTTGGACGGTGACACCACCGACTGCGTCCACGATATCTTTAAAGCCTTCCATATTGATCTTCATATAGTAATCGATCGGGATATCAAGGAAATTCTCGACCGTATCCATCGCCATCTCGGCGCCGCCGAATGCAAAGGCGTGGTTGATCTTATCTTGAGTGCCGTGTCCGACAATTTCTGTACGGGTATCACGCGGGATGCTCAGCATCTTAACCGATTTCAGTTCCGGATTGACGGTTAAGACAATCATCGTATCTGAACGGCCTTTGTCGCCATCCCGTTCATCAACACCGAGCATCAGCATGGAGAAAGGCTCCTGATCTGATAATGTAAGTTTTTCTGTTCGTTTATCTGTTTGACGGTCTATAGGCGTATGCATGGTTTCTACGGTTTTGGTTAAGGAATTCCAAACGGAGAATGCAAAAGCCCCCCCAGCTAGTACAAAAAGAAGGACAATAATGCCGACTACTTTTAGCCATGTTCGTTTCTTTTTTTTCTTTTTTTCATGTCTCATGTTTAACTTCCTTCCTCGCTATGTAATCACTTAGTCTATTATAGTAAATTCGAGATTGAAAGAGTAGCTTTTTTTGTTATTTTATAATACCTTTGACATTTTATGGTGTGACTGTGTACTATTTAACTAACACAGTGGTAAAGGGGATGGGGAAGTGAAAGCGTTTAGAGGATTGATGCAAAAGGAGTGGCTGATCGGGAAGTCGGTGCTTCTTTGGTTGCTGCTGGCCCAGGCGGGGTTAGTGTTTGTTGCCTATTTGCTTTCGAAGTATTTTGAAGTGGCTGGTTTGTTTTATATCAGTTCACCAATGGTCATCTTGATGCATCCGCTGATTATGATTTTCCTTATATGTAGTCGGTTGAATGTGGAAGGGAAGGTACAGGTATGGTTGTATAATCCACAGTCTTCCGGGATGCTACTAGGTAGTAAATTGTTGATCAGTGTACTGTTCCAGGGGATGTCATTGCTGTTTGCCTGCCTGCTCACTTTTGTGACGATGAGGATTCCTACGAGCCATTTTGATGTGAGTTTTCATACGGAGAGTATGATGTCATTCTATAATTTACTGCAAATGGGCATTTTGTTGATGGCAGTCAGTCTTTTTCTTGCCCTGGTCATATTATTTTTATGGGTGGTTTACCATGCATTGGCTCGGGTCTTAGCCATTAAACCGTTTCGTTGGCTGATCGTTTCCCTTCTATTTATAGGGATGGTCATGGTGGGGAGCTGGTATGAAAGTACGGCTGTTTATCAACAAATGGATACGGTCTGGGTCGTGGATGTGTTGAGTGATTCTTCATTTACCATGTCGGCTGATAATTTGAGATTTTATCTAAATACGGGCGGGATATCCCTCCTGACAACCGGGTTGGATATCATCACGTTAGTGTTATTATTCCTAGCTTCATGTTGGCTGCTGGACCGAAAGATTGAGGTGTAAGTGTATGACAGAGGAGTTTCATGCGACAAAGCCGATTTATTTACAGGTAGCGGATCGAATTTGTTATTCGATTGTCCGCGGGGAGATAAAAAGTGGTGAAAAGCTACCATCGGTTCGAGAGATGGCTATTCAAACGGGCGTCAATCCAAATACGATACAGCGCACGTATGCTGAGATTGAAAGGGATGGGATCGTGGAGACAAAAAGGGGGCAAGGAACATTCGTTAAAAATGATCCAAGCTTGATCGCTTCGTTACGGGTGCGGATTCAAACGGAAATCATGGAAACGTTCGTGGAAAATATGAAGGAAATTGGGTTGTCAAAAACGGAAATGCTCACGGCGGTACAGGCATTTTTGACAGAACGGGGTGATGTGGAATGATGATTGAAATGCAGGACGTGACGAAGAAATATGGAAAAGTTGTGGCACTGGATCGTGTTTCACTTTCGTTTGATGTAGGGAAAATCTATGGGGTGTTAGGGGCCAATGGGAGCGGTAAGTCGACCCTCCTCAAACTGATTGCCGGTTTGGTGAAACCTGATCAGGGTGAAGTGACGGTCGAGGGGAAGAAGGTTAGCAGGAGGGTTGCTTCTTGCGTGTCGTATTTGACGGAGTTGGATTTTTTCTATCCCACGTTTACGGTCGGCCATTATATCGACTTCCATGCTTCGCAGTTTACGGATTTCAATCGTGAGAAGGCCATGGAAATGCTGGCATTCATGAAACTGGATGTTGCAAAGAAAGTCAGTTCGATGTCGAAGGGAAACAGGGGCCGGCTTAAATTGGTGCTGGCTTTGTCACGGGAGGCATCCATCGTATTATTGGATGAACCATTTTCAGGGTTGGATGTGATGGTTCGTGAGGAGATTGTCCGCAGTCTGCTTACGTATATTGATTTTGAAAAACAAACGGTCATCATCACGACGCATGAAATCGATGATATCGAAAAGGTCCTGGATGAAGTGCTCTTGATTCAGAATGGGCAGGTCATTGGGAAAGAGGAAGTAGAAGGCATCCGTGAAAGAAACGGGGAGTCGGTAGTGGGATGGATGAAAGCACATTATAAGTGAGTAGTAGGGCCCCAAATGAGGATTTGGGGTCTTTTTATTGCAAAAAAAGAATATGGTTATAATTACCACGTAATAAATCATTGATAAAATCATGGTTTAATAGGAAAATATAACTAATCTCATTGAACTACTAATTTACATATGAAGGGAAATGAAACGTGTGCGGAAACAAGGATATATAAGGTTTTTGATGATGTTTGGAGCTTGCCTCTTTATGTTCTCGGTGGCAGGAAAAGCGGATGTACAGGCGGCTTCGAACGTGAATCAAGCTAAAGCGATTAACGTGAACAAGATGTATAAGGGTTCTTTAGCTAATAAGAAGGAGATTTTGTATAAAGTAACTTTACCCGAGCCTGGGAATGTCACGTTATCGATCAAACGGAACGCCAAGACCTCATTTGAGGGACATATCCAGAATAGTAAAGGCTATATCTATACGTTCGTTTATACGAAAAGGCAGGATGATACATCCGGGTTTGATGAAGTGCAAGTAGGTTTGCCCAAAGGGACGTACTATGTGCGGATCAGCAATAGTGGCGGACAAGGTTCCAAAGCGGATTATCAATTTTCCACGAAATATACAAAAAGCCAGTTTTACGAAAAAGAGTCCAATGATAAGGTAGCTACAGCGAATCCCATCAACCTGAATGCTACCTATAAAGGGGTCATTAGTCACTCTGATGATCGCGATTTCTTTACATTCATCGTCCCGCAAAATGGGAATGTGACATTGAGCGTGAAACAAAAACGGGACACGATATGGAGGGGCTCTATCCAAGATCGTTCCAATAAAAAGTTGGCAGAATTATATTCGAACGAAAATGGAAGCCTCACAACCTATTTGAAAAAAGGGACCTATTCCTTTGTGATGGAAAACCATGATGATTCCGTCGATGTCCCGTATGAGTTTACGATCTCGGATAGGACCAGTTCCTTAAAGGCCTCCCAAATCAACGTGACGAATCATACAGGCAAAGCGGATAGTGTAAAGGTAAGCAACCTGAAAAAAGGTGATGTCGTCACGGTGTATGATGCGAAAAGCAAAGGGAAGGTCATAGGGAAAACGACGGCGAAAGGCACTTCAGTGAGTTTTAAGGTCAGCCAGCTTGGCAAAAAGACAGGTAAGGTCTACGTGACCGTGATGAAATCACCCTTGAGGGAAAGTGATCGTGTCGCCCAAACGTTTAAGGGTGAAACCTCGCCTTCCGTGAAGACAAGCCAGGTCAAGCTGACGAATCATAAGGGAAAAGCCGATACCGTGGTGATCAGTTCCCTTGCCAAAGGCGATGTCGTGAAGATTTACAAGGCAAAAAGCAAAGGAAACATGCTGGTGAAAGGGACGGCAAAAGGCAAAAAGCTCACTCTTTCTATAAAGCAGCTCGGTAAGAAATCGGGCAAAGTGTACGTGACAGTAACAAAGTCAGGACAGCAGGAAAGTGGGAGAGTGGCAGTTTCCTATAAAAAAGAAAAGTAAAAGGTGGCCTCGGATCATATATCCGGGGTTATTTTTTTTAGAGAGGCATGTCCATGGTCATTTTACATGTAATCTCTCTAGGTAAACGACGATTTACTAGAAAATGGGTGCTTAGAAGAGTCCGCAATAGAAAGAAGGCGCATATATATGCAGTACGGATATCACTAAAGTATAAATAACTATTGGAGGCTAAAGGAAAAATGGCAGAAATAATTAGTTTACCGTACCTTCAAGCTTTGCAGGGGAAATTTGTTAAAGTATTTAAAGGCGGACCTGATTCAAGAGAAGGCAGGCTGATAGAAGTTACTGACGAGTATATCGTCATTCTGACTGAAGATAAGCAACTCGTGTATTATACGATTGCCCAACTGAAAATCGTGGTTGTGAATGCAAAGAAATCTCAAGAGGATTTACTACCTCCTTATGATGAGGGCTATGCATTTCCATCAACGTTCGTGGAGTTATTGCGAACATTGGATAACAGATTCGTCCAGGTGAATGGTGGAGGTCCAGCTTCAAAAGTCGGCCAGATTGTCGAGGTAGCGACAGATTTTATCGTGTTATCGACTAAGAAGGACGGGCTCGTTCTATTCCCGATTGCTCTTATTAAGAGTGTAGCGATTGTGGAGGTTTCCTTCCGTGCATCATGGCCGGAGTTTCCAACTGTCGATCTTGATACCCTAAATGGCGCTCTTAATCAATTGATTTACTTCTGGATTTCGGTTCATGCAGGCGGACCTGAAAAAGTAGAGGGTGTCTTGATACAAGTCGCAGATGAATTTATTGTTGTCGTAAATAAAGACGAAATATTTTATATCACGACAGATCAAATCCAATCCATTGGACTATTTTTCCCAAGGGGAAATGATGGGGAGGGAAAAGATAAGGATAAAGGCAAAGAAAGTTCTTCCCATGAGAGTTCCTCATGTGAAAGCAGTTCGTATGAAAGCTCATCACACGAAAGCAGTTCAAGTGAAAGCAGTTCGCATGAAAGTTCATCCTCATGTGAAAGCAGCTCAAGCGAAAGTTCATCATGTGTCTGCATAGTCCCTGAAAGTTCATCTTCATGTGAAAGCAGCTCGTATGAAAGCTCCTCGTCAATCGAGAGTAGCAGTTCGTTTGAAAGTTCTTCATCATTCGAGAGCAGCAGTTCCCCGGAAAGTTCATCAAGTGAGAGCAGTTCATTTGAAAGTTCCTCTTCATGTGAAAGCAGCAGCTCACCTGAAAGTTCAGATGAAGGCAAGAAACGTCGTCGCCGTCATAGAAAGGATAAAAACCGTACGCGTGTCAATACGTTTAAGAAAATCTGGCTTGAGAACCTTATTAAAGTTTCAAAGACAACTCTATAAAGGATCGACCCCACAGGTACAGCAACCAATGCAGTTGTTGTGCCTTCTTATTAAAAAGGGACAGGCATATGGGTTGTCCAAAAGGTGATCAAGGGCATATTGGACTAGACCTAGGGGTGATTCCTATAGCGAATCTCTGAAACAAGTCGGAGTGTACCAAAGTAGGACAGGATTCAAGAACGATCCCTCGCCATAAGGAAGGAAAGGTGGATTATATTTGTTTTCTAAATATATTGGACAGTATATGGAGCTAGAACTCTCAGGAAACATTCCTGTGTTTGGGAACTTAATAGAAGAAAGTACGGATATCTTAGTCCTGTACACGGGGGAAGTGTACCGCTATGTACCGCAGCGACACGTTAAGAATTATTCTTTTCCCATGATAGATGAAGAGATTGAAGGAGGAGAGGACCCGGAAATCAGTGAGACATCATTCCGTAAGATGCTGATGAATGCGAAAGGGCTCTTTGTGGAAATTTTGCTCATGAAAAACAAACCCCTCTACGGCTATATCGTGGGTATCATGAATAACTATTTCATTTTTCATTCTCCTGCCTATAAAACGATGTTCATCCCCATGGAGCATGTAAAGTGGCTAACGGTTCGTGAGGATGAAAAAGGGCCATACGGATTGAGTAAAAGCGAGCAGCTTCTTCAGGTTTCCAGTCTGAGCTGGGCCCGTACTCTGGAGGAACAACTGAAAAAATTGACCGATAAATTGGTGGTGCTCGATTTAGGGCAGCACCCGAAGGGCATAGGGAGAATCATCCAAGTGAAGGATGGCATCATCCATATGATGGATGCTCAAGGCGAAGAGGTTTACGTAAATATGCGGCATGTCAAGAGCTTTCAGTTTCCTCAATGAATAACTCCGGATCTACTAAGATCCGGAGTTATTTCTTTTTCTCGATATTCTCATAGACCGATGCGAGGGCTTGTTCGAATTTCCCACTTTTTTTCGGTTGATAGTATTTTTTGTTGCGCAGCTTGTTCGGTA
This sequence comes from Peribacillus suis, assembly GCF_059384845.1. Lineage (NCBI taxonomy): Bacteria > Bacillati > Bacillota > Bacilli > Caryophanales > Bacillaceae > Peribacillus > Peribacillus suis. Next base: position 2,778,318 of record NZ_CM182019.1, on the reverse strand, counting down.
GGTACTGCTGTTTCACCCATCCGCTTTCATAATCGTGCGGATAGAGATAGTCGACTCCGCGGCCCAGTTCGGTAGCCCCTTTATAATGGGCATCTTTAAGGTGATCGGGTACGTCGCCGCTATGGCCGGCTCGGATATCGGCGAGTGCCGCATCAATTGCTTTATAGGCGGTGTTCGATTTAGGCGATAGACAAAGCTCGATCACTGAATTGCTAAGCGGGATCCGGGCTTCCGGGAAACCAAGGCGCTCGGCTGCCTCGACTGCTGAAAGGGCACGAGGACCAGCTTGAGGGTTCGCCAGGCCAATGTCCTCATACGCGATGACGACCAAGCGACGGGCGATGCTGACCAGGTCACCGGCTTCTATCAATCGTCCTAAATAATGGAGGGCCGCATTCACGTCGCTGCCACGGATTGATTTTTGGAAGGCGGATAGGACGTCATAATGGGCATCTCCATCCTTGTCATGCGAAAAGCTCTTTTTCTGCATGCACTCTTCGGCAATTTTTACATCGATGACAATCGTTTCGGATTCGTCAGGCTCGGTAGAAATGACCGCAAGCTCTAGAGCGTTAAGGGCGCTGCGGACGTCCCCATTCGAAGCGGTCGCGAAATGTGCAAGAGCATCGGTGCTGACATCCGTTTTATAGTGACCGAGACCACGCTCCTCATCTTGTAATCCACGTTCGAGGGCTTTGATAATATCATTGACTTCCAGCGACTTTAGTTCGAAAATCTGGCATCTGCTGCGGATCGCTGGGTTGATGGCGTGATAGGGATTGCTTGTCGTCGCACCAATCAAGGTGATCATCCCATTTTCAAGGTAGGGAAGAAGGAAATCCTGTTTCGCTTTATCCAGGCGATGGACCTCATCGAGCAGCAGGATCACTTTACCGGACATCTTGGCTTCGGCAGCGACGATTTCCATGTCTTTTTTATTATTGGTCACAGCATTCAGTGTCCGGAAGGCAAACTTCGTGCTGCCGGCGATGGCGCTCGCAATGGACGTTTTGCCAATGCCGGGAGGACCGTACAGAATCATCGAAGACAGCTGTTTGGCCTTGACCATCCTCGCAATGATTTTCCCTTCACCGACGAGATGCTCCTGCCCGATGACTTCATCAATCGAACGGGGCCGCATCCGGAAAGCCAGCGGTTTAATATTCATGATGCACCTCTCCTTTTTATATAAGGTATCACAAACAAAGGGGGAAATGCTCAGAATATGCGTTTGGGGGAGGGAATTCGACGGTTGTGTGGGATCATTCAACATTCACGGGATTAATTCGACATAAGCGAGTTTAAGAGATAAATTCTACCCTTAGTATGGCCGGAATGATCTAATTGCAAGGAATGTAATAAATTTTTTGCGACCGCTGGAGAGTGGAGCTGGAGGAATTGCCAACATTCGCTGTTGGTATTGCATCATGAGAAGAGGTCATACATATGCGGCATATCCACTTTCTTAATCGTCTCTCCATGGAATACGTGGAACAGGTAGGTCAGAATACCCAGGTTCGTAATGAATCAGTAGACATCTTAAAGTTTTGGCAGATAAGGAGTATGCTATAGAAACTTATCTGAAAAAGGTCAAAGAGCTAGAAGAGAAGGGAAGTCTGATTTGAGTGGTGGTACTAAGGTATATAAGGTATAAAGGTAAGGTAAATTTCTAACAATTTATGTACCATAGGATAATATAGTGGTATCATAAATGAAGCATAAAAAGTAAAATTTTAGCGATATATAGATTTAATCTAAGGTGTTTTTACATAGAAAAAGAATGATAGGTATTTGGGGTAGAAAAAAATATACAGTAAAAGTTGGCAAAGTCAAGGGTATTTATGAAAGCAAGTAGATAGTTAAACTCGAACTTTAGTAGCTGATACTGCTGCAGGTTATGGAACATATTCTGTACAATTACTCGCTGACCAAGCTAAAACTTTAGAAAATAAAGCTGTTGAAGCATACGAAACATTCTTTACTGCTGATGATTCAACACGTGCTCTATAGTGAGCCTGTACAATTATTTAGTATATCTCAAGCATAAAACGACAAGTAAAAACAATTAAAAAAGTTATATAATTTTCTGATATTAATTTGTTTGAAAAATATAGGAGGAGTAATTTTGATGCAAAGTCCTTTACCTAAGATTGATACTTCTAAGAAAAAAGCTATATTACCAGAATATATACTTTCAAGAAAAAAAGCTCTTGCCCTTCATTTACTGACTGCGTTTTTCATGGTGATTTTGCCGCTAATGACCTTAGCTGTCTGCGAAATGATCGTCCGCAGCTATTTATGGATGCCCTTTACACATTGGACAGGCGAGTACACAAAGCGTTTTGCTTTAAATATGGTTATGATCCTTGCTCTTTATAATATTTTTTATATTCTTCCGCGCAGACTTTATATGATGATGAGTGTTTTGTTAAGTGGCTTCCTTATCATATTTGCCTTTGCGAATAAAATAAAATTAGAATTAAGGAATGCGCCGATTACAATTGGAGACCTTGCCTTATCTAAAGAACTCAAAGGGCTTGAGCAGCCTATAGATATTAATACAATGGTAATCATCATTTCTGCTGCGGCTATCCTTCTTGTCCTCATAGGAATTTATTTAGTCCCGCGATTTAAAGACAGATGGATACTAAAAGCAGGGGTTTTTGTTCTATCAATTGTCGTCTGGGCGGTTATATGGACAGGGTTTCCTATGTCTCCTATGGCAAAAGCTCAGTTCGAAAATACATATTGGCGGCTTGAACTAGGCACCATGAGAAATGGACTGATGGGAAACTTTATTTTAATGGCTAAGCAAGGTCAAATCCAGCCGCCAAAAGGGTATTCAAAAGATACAGTAAAATCGATAGGGGAAAAGTATCAGCCAGCATCACCACAGCAGCCTGCTGTAAAGCCGAATGTAATCTATATAATGAGCGAGGCCTTCACGGATCCATTGCACTTTGGAAAAGAGCATTTTACAGCTGACCCGATTCCCAACTTTCATCGTTTATATGACGAGTCGCTGCATGGAACGATGTATTCGCCGGAATTTGGCGGCGGAACTGCGAATGTTGAATTTGAAGCACTTACCGGGCTAAGCCGGCAGTTTTTCCCAGATAACGTGGTGGCTTATCAGCAGTTCGTGAAGCATCCGCTTCCTTCAGTGGCCTATGCATTAAGGGATGCAGGCTATCATACAACTGCTGTTCATGCTTTTTATAACTGGTATTATCAAAGACAATCAGTATATAAGATGCTTGGTTTTCAGCAATTTATTTCTGGGGAATTTATGGATCTGGATCATGTCAATGGATCTGGTCACGGCTACCCGAAGGATAAGCATATGACGGATACAATCCTGCAGCAGCTTGACCGTACAGATGGACCCGATTTCATTCACGCCGTCTCGCTTGAGGCTCATCAATCCTATCAGCCGCTTCAGGATTCTAAGTTTCTTCAGAAAGGGACTCTTCCGGAGAAAACAAGGACATACCTAAATCGGTATACTGAACTGATTCATAGCGTGGATAATGAGCTGGGACGGCTTGTTAATGAAGTGAAAAAACGACCGGAACCAACGATTCTTATCTTTTTCGGGGATCACTATCCAACCTTCCCGTCGAACGATTTGGTTTACGGAAAGCAAGGAACGAAAATTGCCAATAATATGCTGAATGACTACGATGATTTTATAACCACCCATAGTGTTCCCTACTTTATCTGGAAGTCTGAGGGAAATCAATCTCAGCAGCTTAATCTATCACCCAATCAGATTAGCGCCCTATCCCTGAAAATGGCTGGTGTAAAAGGGAATAACGTTACCGCTATTTTAGATAATCTGAGGGAACAGGAAAAGTCGGTCATCCCTTATGCGAAATTTAAAAAGGAAATGGGAAGTCCGTCAAAAGAAATGCTTGATTTAAAGCTCATTCAATATGATTTGCTTCACGGAAAACGCTACTCGGTAGACACTACAGCAAACATGGATGTGCACCCGGATAAATCATATTTTCTTGGAGAAATGAAACAGATGGAGCTTCAAAGCTTGTCTACTAAAGGAAATGCTTATGTTATGGAGGTACATGGTGCCCCTAAGTATACGAAGTTAGTCGATCAAGATGGAGATATCACCAGGGTGATCTGGAGGGGCAGCAAGGATGAGACTGCGATCTTTACAGTGAGTAAAGCGAGCGTACACGCAAAGGAGAAATATCGATTCGTTGTCTTTGATTCCACACATAAAGAGCTGAAGAGTACAAAACCTTTCATAATAAAAAAGTAAAGTAGATACAGCTGGGAAATGGGGGACATTCTCCACGATTTAAGGAGAGCCTTTTCAAAGGCTCTCAGTTTGTAGACAAAAGGGGTCCGGAATGGTTTCATTCCGAACCCCCTTTTGATATTTTTTTGGAATTTTGCTCAAGATTAAAAGCTTGGGTCTCTACAAGCCCACTATATTAGGCCATGTTTTTTACTTCAAGGATTAATAGGAAAGAAGAAGTGAGAATGAGAATGTCCATTTGAAAGGGGTAAGGGGAGCCAAGGAGATGGAGGTTATGAAAGAGTAGATACTCTTTTTCACGAACGGCTTGTAAAGCAGACAAAACGCTATGGTCACCATGGTATCCAGCTTACATTTTTTTATAGTCTGAGCTTAGTAGTGGGTGTAATGGATGGCTGCTTGGCAATCATTTTATAAGCGTTTCAAGCATTCGTGCTTGTAATGGAATCTCGCAATCTTTAATAAATCACTCCTTCAGTTTTTTATCATCATTTTATATTTTTTGAAAAAATTACTGCTATAAATGGGGTTTTATTTAGAATTCGACTGTCGTGTTCACTAAACTAATACGACTTTCAGTCAATTAATCCGCCATCCCACCATTTCCCCCACCTCTCCAATTAGAATTATTTGACAAATGAAGGGTGGGTGAATGCATTTCTACTAGGGATATGCTATAATTTCAAGAGAATTTAGTAACGGATTAATAATTTGAGGTGTATATACATGAAGATATCTACTAAAGGCCGGTATGGTTTAACGATCATGATTGAGCTTGCTAAGCATTATGGTGAAGGTCCGAAGAGTTTGAAATCGATTGCCCAGACGCATGATTTGTCCGAGCATTATTTGGAGCAGCTGATTGCGCCCCTTCGTAATGCGGGATTGGTGAAGAGTGTCCGCGGTGCATATGGCGGATATGTCTTGTCGAAAGATCCTCATGAGATTACTTCTGGTGATGTCATTCGCGTGTTGGAAGGACCGATTACCCCGGTTGAAGGAATCGAGGATGAAGAGCCGGTGAAACGTCAGCTTTGGATCCGGATTCGCGATGCGGTCAAAGAAGTCCTTGATAATACGACGCTTGTGGATTTGGCGAATTACAAGGACAATGGTGAAACAAACGATTATATGTACTATATTTAATTGGGACTACAGATTAATATGAAGCAAAAATACCTATTCAAAAGGGTTCTATCTTACAACCATTATTGGACTACCGGTTGATTTAAAGGTAAAATCCTATGTGAATAGGCATTTTTTTGCAAGTTTCATTTCATTAGTAAACACGAGAGTCAGGTTAATCATAGAGCATTGCCTAACTATTCTATGGAGGCGACAAAAAAGTGAACAGAATATATTTAGATCATGCTGCGACTTCACCGATGCATCCGAATGTGATTGATAAGATGATGACGGTCATGAGCCATGACTTTGGGAATCCGTCGAGCATTCATGCGTACGGACGGGAAGCGCGTCATGTTTTAGATGAAGCGCGTTCGAATATTGCCGCAAGTATCAATGCGGGACGGAATGAAATCATTTTTACCAGTGGTGGAACGGAAGCGGATAATACGGCGATTATCGGGGCTGCGCATGCGAATGAGAAAAAAGGCAACCACATCATTACAACAGAGATTGAGCATCATGCAATTCTGCATACCTGTCAATTCCTTGAGAAGTCTGGCTTTGAGGTCACGTATTTACCTGTGAATGAAGAGGGGCTCATTTCGATTGCTGATTTAAAAGCGGCATTGCGGGACGATACGATTTTGGTTTCCGTCATGTTTGGCAACAATGAAGTGGGTTCGATCCAGCCAATCGCTGAAATTGGACAACTCTTACGCGAGCACCAAGCCCTTTTCCATACGGATGCGGTGCAGGCATATGGTTTGATACCTATCGATGTCCGAGAGCTTGGCGTGGATTTATTGAGTGTTTCCGCTCATAAAATCAATGGACCAAAAGGAACCGGTTTCTTATATATGCGTGATGGATTGAAGTTCGCTCCTCATTTATACGGTGGGGAACAGGAACGGAAACGGCGCGCGGGTACGGAAAGTGTCCCGGCAATCGCTGGTTTTTCCGAGGCCGTGTCCATTGCCCAAAGTACGATGAAGAGTAAAACGGAGCAATACAACTCTTTCAAAGACGTATTGCTTGCCGTTTTTGACAAGGCAGAGGTACAATATGAAATTAACGGATCGAGGGAGCACGCGCTTCCACATGTGTTGAATGTCAGTTTTCCTGGTACGAATGTTGAATCGATGCTCGTGAATTTGGACTTGGCCGGTGTTGCGGTATCAAGCGGATCTGCTTGTACGGCGGGGTCCATTGAACCGTCGCATGTTTTGGTCGCGATGTTTGGAAAAGGTTCGGAGCGGACGAAGAATGCGATTCGTTTCAGCTTTGGCCTGAACAATACCGAGCAGGAAGTCAGGGAAGCTGCGGAAATAACCGTGAAGATCGTGAAAAGATTAGTACAACCATAATTTTTGTAAATAGATGAGGTGACAGAATGAAGAAAGCACCACAAGACACCCGCGTCGTCGTTGGGATGTCAGGGGGCGTCGATTCTTCTGTGTCCGCCCTGCTTTTGAAAAATCAAGGCTATGACGTGGTCGGGATTTTCATGAAGAACTGGGACGATACGGATGAAAACGGGGTCTGTACAGCAACGGAAGATTACAATGATGTGATTGCGGTTTGTAACCAAATCGGAATTCCTTATTATGCGGTCAACTTTGAAAAGCAGTATTGGGATAAGGTTTTCACATACTTCTTGGAGGAGTACAAGGCAGGACGGACACCGAATCCGGACGTGATGTGCAATAAGGAAATCAAGTTCAAGGCTTTCCTTGAGCATGCGGTGAGCCTGGGTGCCGATTATGTGGCAACGGGTCACTATGCACAGGTCAAGTACCAAGATGGCGAGTACAAAATGCTTCGAGGCGTGGATAATAATAAGGACCAAACATACTTCTTGAACCAGTTAACGCAAACGCAGCTGGAAAAAGTCATGTTCCCTCTTGGTCATATCGACAAGAAGGAAGTCCGTGAAATTGCAAAGGAAGCGGGTCTTGCGACGGCAACAAAGAAAGACTCAACCGGTATTTGCTTTATCGGGGAACGTGATTTCAAAGGCTTCTTGAGCACATATCTACCGGCACAACCTGGTCAAATGACCACGATGGATGGAAAAGTCATGGGGACACATGATGGCTTGATGTATTATACAATCGGTCAACGCCACGGTCTTGGGATCGGTGGAAGCGGCGAGCCTTGGTTCGTAGCGGGTAAAGACTTGAAACGCAATGTTTTATATGTGTGCCAAGGCTTTAACAATGATGTGCTTTACTCTGATTCACTGAAAGCTGTGAAGATGAGCTGGGTTGCCGAACACATGCCAGCCACTGAATTTACGTGTACGGCTAAATTCCGCTACCGCCAAGTCGATAGCGGCGTTTCGGTGAAAGTCCTGGAAAACGGGGATGTCGAGGTCGTATTTGACGAGCCGGTCCGGGCGATTACGCCAGGGCAATCCGTCGTATTCTATGACGGCGAAATATGCCTAGGCGGCGGTACGATTGATGAAGTGTTTAAAAAAGGTGAAAAACTGACCTACGTAGGGTAAAATAATCATGTCCCCAGCTGTATTTGCGGTTGGGGATTTTGTTTGCATTGTAGAAAGACTGCAATGGAATCAATGAATGTACATAAAAACATATGCTATACTTTTCAATAAAAAAATGGAGTGTGAAATAGGATGGATAAGAATCAACAAGGTATTGAATTTATGCAGCAAGGAAAATATGAGGAAGCGGCGAAGGTTTTTAATGAGGCGATTGAGGAAAATCCGACTGAGCCAGTTGCTTACATAAACTTTGGGAATGTGCTGACTGCGGTTGGCGAGACGGATAAAGCCGTTAAGTTCTATAAAAAGGCAATCGAACTCGATGAAAATGCAGCGGCTGCTTATTATTCATTAGGGAACTTATATTACGAAGTCGATTCCAAGTTGGTTGAAGCGAAGGATATGTTTGAAAAGGCAATCCGTTTGGGCCTTGATAACAGTGATGCTTACTTTATGCTTGGACTGACCTTGATGGCGTTGGACCAGCCGAAATTGGCGATGCCTTATCTGCAAAGAACGGTGGAATTGAGCCCGGAGGATGTGGATGCAAGGTTCCAATTCGCGCTTTGTCTGGCCAATGCGGAGTTATATGATGAGTTGATCAAGCAGTTGAATATTGTGGTGGAACAAGACCCTGTTCATGCGGATGCCTATTATAATCTAGGTGTGGCATATGCAGGGCATAAGGAAGATTCCAAGGCTGCCATCGGTTATTTTGAAAAGGCACTGGAAGCACAGCCAGATCATATGCTAGCGGCCCATGGTAAGAAGCTGATGGAAGAAATGGCTACTGAATAAATAGAATGGAAAAAAGCATGGGAAGGGTGGGGAGAAGCGTTGGCTCAGCAGGATTCGATGGATTTGTTTTCTGAAGAGAAGATGTTTATGAAAGGCCGCCATTTGGTGACGATTTTTCATAACGAAGATAATATGTATTCGGTTGTCAGAATCCGTTTGGATGAAACAAATTTGAATTATGATGAGAAGGAAGCGGTCGTTACCGGGTACTTTCCGAGGATGCATGAGGATGAGGTGTATATATTCTACGGGGCACTGAAGGAGCATCCCAGGTTTGGCCTTCAATTCCATGTAGAACAATTCCAGAAAGACCTTCCCCGGTCCAAGGAAGGCGTCGTCAGTTATTTGTCCGGTGAACTATTCAAGGGCATCGGGAAAAAGACGGCCGAGAGCATTGTTGAAAAACTTGGGGAGAATGCCATTTCCAAAATTCTGGCCCAGCCATCCATTCTTGATGATATTCCGAAGCTGACGGGGGAAAAGGCGAAGAGCCTTTACGATACATTGGTCGAGCACCAGGGCCTCGAGCAGGTGATGATTGCCCTGAATCAATATGGCTTTGGTCCACAGTTATCGATGAAGATTTATCAAACGTATAAACAGGATACCGTCACGATGCTTCAGGGGAATCCCTACAAGCTTGTGGAGGATATAGAAGGGATCGGTTTCGGACGTGCCGATGAGCTTGGCCACCAGCTAGGCATTTCCGGCAGCCATCCCGATCGCATCAAGGCTGCCTGCTTATATACGCTTGAATCTCAATGCTTACAGGATGGAAACATCTACATAGAGGCCGAGCAGTTATTAGAAGCCGTCAAACGGTTGCTAGAGGAAAATAAGCGGGACCGAATAGAGTTTACGAATATTTCCTCGGAAATAATCGAATTGACCGAGCTGGGCAAAATTATTGTTGAAGACCAACGTATTTACTTGCCGTCCCTCTACTATTCGGAGAAGGGAATCGTAGCGAACATAAAGCGCTTGCTAGCCCAAACGGAGTACGAAGACCAGTTTCCGGAATCGGAATTCCTACTTGCGCTTGGTAAGCTGGAAGAACGGCTCAATGTTTCCTATGCTCCTGCACAAAAAGAAGCGATCCAAACGGCGCTCCAATCGCCGATGTTGATTTTGACGGGTGGTCCAGGTACGGGGAAGACGACTGTCATTAAAGGAATCGTCGAGTTGTATGCGGAACTTCATGGGGTTTCGATGGACATCCACGATTATAAAAAAGAAGGGGCAGATCCTTTTCCATTCGTCCTTGCAGCCCCTACAGGTCGAGCGGCAAAACGAATGGCAGAGTCCACTGGACTTCCGGCGGTGACCATTCATCGATTGCTTGGATGGAACGGAAGCGAGGGTTTTGCTCATGATGAAGATAATCCACTCGAAGGACGAATTGTCATCATTGATGAAGTGTCCATGGTGGATACGTGGTTGGCCCAAAAGTTATTTAAAGCGTTGCCGGAAAATGTCCAGCTGATTTTGGTGGGCGATGAAGATCAGCTTCCATCGGTGGGACCAGGTCAAGTGCTCAAGGATCTGCTCGGGTCAAAGTGTGTGCCCACTGTCAGTCTTGAACATATTTACCGTCAGGCAGATGGTTCATCGATCATTGAACTCGCCCATGATATTAAAAAAGGCCGGCTTCCTGACGATGTGACGAAGCAGCAGGCAGATCGCTCGTTCATTCGTTGTCAGACCGGACAAATCGCTCAGGTGATCGAGAAAGTCGTCGCGAATGCCAGGACGAAGGGCTTCACGGCCAAGGATATTCAGGTGCTGGCACCGATGTACCGGGGGCCTGCAGGAATTGACGCTTTGAATAAGATGCTGCAAGAAGTATTCAATAGCAATAAGGATGAAAAGCGTCGCGAAATCAAATTCGGTGATGTCGTCTACCGGACGGGTGACAAGGTTCTCCAGCTGGTGAATCAGCCGGAGGAGGGCGTCTTCAATGGAGATATGGGTGAAATTGTCTCGATTCTGTTCGCAAAGGAAAATACGGATCATGTAGATAAGGTGATCATCTCGTTTGAAGGCATTGAAGTGACCTACACGAAGCAGGACCTGAACCAGATTACGCACGCGTATTGCTGTTCAATCCATAAATCACAGGGAAGCGAATTTCCGATCGTGATTTTACCTGTCGTGAAAAGTTACTACCGGATGCTACGCCGGAACTTATTATATACAGCCATAACGCGAAGCAAAAGTTTCCTGATTCTGTGCGGTGAAGAAGATGCTTTCCGCCTGGGTATCGAGCGCAACGATGAAATGCGCAGGAAAACGACCTTGCTTGAAAAGCTTCGGGAAACCTTAGATGGGGATATCCTTACGAAGGAAGTTGCCGGTCCGGATGATAAAGCAGGAGTGCCGGAACATGAGGAAAGCTATCTTGATGTACTCCTGCATGCTGATCCGATGATTGGTATGGGTAATGTTACACCCTATGATTTTATGTAGCCGAAGATTAAATCTTCGGCTTTTTGTCTAGATTTAGTTTATAACTCATAGTTTTAGTGGAATAAATATAGAATGTAATTATACTTAGAATCAAAATAAGGGGGAAACAGTATGAAAAAGGGTTGGTTAATCGGACTAGTAGTCGTGGTCCTGCTTATCATTTTTGGCGCGACTTCCTATAACAGCCTCGTCAGCAGCAGTGAAGATGTGGACAATAAGTGGTCACAGGTGGATAACCAATTAAAACGAAGGGCGGATTTAATCCCGAACCTTGTGGAAACGGTAAAAGGTTATGCTTCACATGAAACGGAGGCCATTAAAGCGGTCAGTGATGCCCGTGCGAAGTTAGCCGGTGCCAATACTACCGAGGATGCAATCGGTGCTGATCAAGAACTGAGCGGGGCCTTGAGCCGTCTGTTGGTGGTAGTGGAGAAGTATCCAAATCTTAAGGCTAATGAGAACTTCAAAAGTCTTATGGATAGCTTGGAAGGAACGGAGAACCGCTTGACTGTGGCGAGAAAAGATTATAACGACCAGGTCACCTCGTATAACAAGGAAATTAAACGTTTTCCAAAGAACATGATGGCAGGTGCATTCGGCTTTGATGCGAGACCGTATTATGAAGTGAGTGAACAAGACAAAGAAACACCAAAGGTTGATTTCGGGAGCGATAAGTAATGAAAAAGCTTGCTGTGTTTGCGCTCCTTTTCCTTTTCACTTTCAACTTTGCAAACGTAGTCGCAGCAGAACCGAATATCCCAAAACCAGTTGGTGACATCTACGTCCAGGACTTTGCCGGCGTATTGAATGAGCAGGAAAAAGCCGAGTTAATTGAGTTGGGAAAAAGGTTGGAGGATGCCAGCAAAGCACAGGTGGCCGTGTTGACCGTCGATTCCATGGAAGGCTCTGAAATCGAAGAGTACTCTGTTGAGGCTTTAAGGTCATTCAAACTCGGCGATGCGGAATTGAACAATGGAGTCCTTATTGTCCTCGCCGTCGAGGAAAAGAAAATTCGGATCGAAGTGGGGTACGGATTGGAAGGGGCCATTACTGATATCCAATCAGGACAGATATTGGACAATGTGGCCATTCCGCATTTGAAGGCGAATCAATACAATCTTGCTCTGACTGAAACATATAAGGCCGTCTATAATGAGGTTTTACAAGAGTACAATCTAGGGGAAGACTTTTACCAAGATTATGCCGTTCAACCGGAAGAAAATACCCAGCTATCGGGCATTCAGATTTTCCTCATCATCATCGTAGCGATTATTGTGGTCTTTTTGGATGCTAAACTTTTCAAAGGATTTTTCCTTCAAACCTTACTCAATATCCTCTTGATGTTCATCAGTCGCGGAGGCGGAGGGGGCGGCCGTGGCGGTGGCGGTCCTCGAGGCGGAGGCGGAGGCGGAGGAAGTTCGGGAGGCGGAGGTTCCAGCAGGGGTTGGTAGAAAGGCAGGACCGGGAAACCGGTCTTCAGAGTGTAGACAAAAGGGGGTCGGAATTATTAAGTTCCGCTCCCCTTTTGAAATTCCTTTCGAATCTTCGCCTAAACTTGCCATGTCCAATTGGGCATCTTCTATACATTCAGGGCAGCCTCCATTTTATGAACCAAATGTTCGATGCCACCAGTTGATTTTTCCGTAATCATATCAAGTCGAGCTCGCTGTTTAGAAAGCATCCTCATCGTCTCAAGTTTTATAATTATTCTATTGTAAATCATGACTTAGGGGGAATAGGGTTTTATCTATGAGTTAAAACAAAGTTGATTGGAACGGAAGGTACGAGACTCCTGCGGGAAAAGCGTGTCTACGGGAGACCCCGCAGGAGAAAGCCGAGGAGGCTCGAGGACCGCCCGCGAAAAGCGAGTACCTGGAGTGGAAATCAACGTCCACATTGTACAAGCCATAAAAAAGTATAGACAAACTCGATTTTTATAGAGTTTATCTACATTCTGAGGATCGGGAAACCGGTCTTTTTTCTTGCCTGAAAAAGGAATGGAAAACCTTTCAGTACATCTAATGGAGGGGAGGAAGCAATACTAAAAATGTTCGGAGGGGCGGGATGACTTTGCGGACGTTTTCTGTATTGAAGGGGTTGCCGGTCTTTACTGCCCAGGGTGAGAAAATCGGGATGGTTCACGATTTATCATTATCAGATGCTGGGCTGGTGAACGGTCTGGTCATCCATCGGCAAGCATTATTCAAGAAGGATCTTCTTCTGGCACTGGAAGATATCTTTTCCTTTGGTCCCGATGGGGTCGTCCTGCAACAGGATATGACACCAAAGAAAATGATGGACGATTCCATCTGGTTTTCAAAGGATCAGGTAGTGGGTCGTATGCTTCTTTCAGAAATGGGCGACGAGCTAGGCTTACTGCAGGACGTATATTTTCTGGAAAAAATGGGCACGATTATAGCGTATGAAACAACGGATGGTTTTTTCTCAGAATCGACAGTGATTGAGTCAAAACAACCACCTACTTTAGGGAAGGATGCCATCATTGTTTCAGTTTATGAACAGTGAGGTGTCCATTTTGGAAATACAATGTCCGAATTGTCGCAGTAAGGATGTCGGGAAAATTGGCGTAAACCAATTTTATTGTTGGAATTGTTTTATAGAAATGACCATTTCTGAAGGTTTGATCAACACGCATCAGGTCGAAGAAGATGGAAGTTTAAGCTCTTTGGATGATTTGTTCGAGGAAAATGACCGCCGCTTCAAATGTAATTAACGGAAGAGGTGCATGTAATGGCTAGACGATTCATGAACATGATGAATTCTAAAACGATAAACAAAAAAATGAAGAGAATTCGAAAGAAAATAAAATCGATGCTCTAATCCATTTGAAAAGGCGATGTAATCATATTGATTGCATCGCTTTTCTAGTAAACGGGTATGAAAAAACCTTCCCCTTCGAATAATAAGTGGGCTAGGGAGGTGGGTAAGGTGAGTATTCGCATGAAATGGTTTTATCGACTCGGTTTTTTGTTGCTCTTATTTTTCATCATCTATATTTTTATGAAACTGAAGCCTATGTGGGGGCCCGTTGTTACGGTGGTTTTAACAGTCCTACTGCCATTTTTCATCGGAGCGTTCATTAGTTACTTGCTGCATCCGGTCGTGGAATTCCTGAATAAAAAAGGGATGCGCCGTTGGCTATCGATTGTGATTATTTATTTGGTTTTTTTCGGAGGGATCGGATTTGCGGTATATAAGGGAATTCCCATGATGACCAGTCAAGTACGGGAACTTTCGGAGAGTGTACCGGAACTGGTTGAACAATATCGGAGCAGGGTGGAAAAGCTTAATCATCAAACCGCAGACTGGCCGTTTGGCATCCACGAACGATTCGAGGAAGGCGTTGTCCTTTTTGAAAATTGGTTAAGTGAAATGCCGGAAAAGCTGATGGACTTCGCCTTGAAACTATTCGATTTCGTACTTTTAATTGGCATCATCCCATTCATCGCTTTTTATATCCTGAAAGATTTTGCTTCTTTGAAAAGGATGGCCTGGTACATGACGCCGAAAAGGTGGCGCAAGCAGGGCCGTGCCTTTGTCCAAGATGTCGATGCTTCTCTTGGGGGATATATCCGGGGACAGATTATCGTATGTGCTGCGATCGGCGTGATTTCATCCTTGCTGTTTTGGATCACCGGGATGGAATATCCTTTATTATTGGGTGCAATCATCGGGATAACGAACGTAATCCCTTATTTTGGTCCCATCATCGGGGCCATTCCAGCGGTCATCATAGCCGCTACCATTTCTGTCAAAATGGTGATCATCGTCGTTGTCATCGTGGCCATCCTGCAATTTCTTGAAGGGAATATTTTGTCGCCACTCATTGTCGGGAAAAGCCTTCATATGCACCCACTTTTCATCATGTTTGCCCTCCTGGCTGGTGGTGAGGTAGGCGGAATTATTGGAATGGTGCTTGCGATCCCGATTTTGGCCATTTTGAAAGTTTTCGTGCAGCATGCCAGGGTTCATTTCAGAAAGAGGCCGCCGCTTATTGACAAATAAAACTCTTGTGAATATAATCCAATACATAAGATAATTCGTTGAAGGACGAAGTATGCTGAAGACCATCTAAAAGAGAGGCATCCCCTTAGGCTGAAAGGGATGGCGAGGTGAAGAGCAGCAGAAAGCTAGTCCGGAGAGCAGTTAATACCTGCCGTCTTGCCGCGTTAAGGCATTTATGAAGGTGATGGACAAGGTGTTTTTGTGTCCATAATCAGGGTGGTACCGCGAGTTGACTCTCGTCCCTGTTTTTGGGATGGGAGTTTTTGTTGTGCGCAAAATTACATATTTTTTTAGAGGAGGATATATAGATGAAGTATTTAACTGGTGCTCAAATCCGCCAAATGTATTTAGATTTCTTTAGTGAAAAAGGTCATAATATCGAACCAAGCGCGTCATTGGTTCCGCATGAAGATCCATCATTGCTATGGATCAATTCCGGGGTAGCCACATTGAAAAAATATTTTGACGGACGGGTGATTCCTGAGAATCCAAGAATTACGAATGCTCAAAAAGCAATCCGTACAAATGATATCGAGAACGTGGGGAAAACAGCACGCCATCATACATTCTTTGAAATGCTTGGTAACTTCTCCATTGGTGAGTACTTTAAAGAAGAAGCGATCACATGGGCTTGGGAATTCCTGACCGACGAAAAGTGGATTGGTTTCGACAAAGAAAAGTTAGCCGTAACGATCCATCCGGAAGATGAAGAAGCATTCGAGATTTGGAACAAGAAAATCGGCATTCCTGCTGAACGAATCATTCGTCTGGAAGAAAACTTCTGGGATATCGGTGAAGGTCCGAGTGGCCCGAATACGGAGATTTTCTATGATCGTGGACCTGAATATGGAGATGACCCGAATGACCCAGAATTATTCCCAGGTGGCGAAAATGAACGTCATCTAGAAGTCTGGAACCTTGTGTTCTCTCAATTCAACCATAATCCGGACGGTTCTTACACACCGCTTCCAAAGAAAAATATAGATACAGGCATGGGGCTTGAGCGTATGGCTTCTGTCGTGCAGAATGTAGCAACCAACTATGATACGGACCTCTTCACGCCGATCATTCATGCGGTAGAAGAAATCGCCGATGTGAAATATGGTGTCGATTCCGAGAAAGATGTGGCATTCAAAGTCATCGCCGACCATATCCGGACCGTGGCATTCGCTGTTGGGGATGGGGCACTTCCATCCAATGAAGGAAGAGGCTATGTATTACGTCGTTTACTGCGCAGAGCGGTTCGCTATGCTAAGCAAATCAACATCAACCGTCCATTCATGTTTGAACTTGTGACAGTGGTTGGCGAAATCATGAAGGATTTCTACCCAGAAGTTCTCGACAAGAAGGACTTCATTGCGAAAGTGGTCAAAAATGAAGAAGAACGTTTCCATGAAACGCTTCATGATGGTCTTGCAATCCTTTCTGAAGTCATCAAGAAGGAAAAAGAAAAAGGCAACACGGTCATTCCTGGTAGCGATGCATTCCGTTTGTATGATACATACGGCTTCCCGATTGAATTGACGGAGGAATATGCGGAAGAAAAAGGCATGACAGTTGACCAAGATGGCTTCGCAAAAGAGATGGAAGCACAACGCGAACGTGCACGCTCTGCTCGTCAAGATGTAGACTCCATGCAAATCCAAGGTGGAATATTAGGTGAGATTAAAGTCGAAAGTGAATTTGTCGGATATGATCAAGCTTCAATTGAAGCGAAAATCGTAGCCATCGTGAAAAATGGTGAGCTTACGACGGAAGCACATGAAGGCGAAGATGTACAGGTAATCCTGGATAAAACGCCATTCTATGCGGAAAGTGGCGGGCAGATTGCCGATAAAGGAACGCTTGTGAGTGAATTGGTGAAAGTGGATGTCCTTGATGTGCAAAAAGCACCGAATGGCCAAAACCTACACCGTGTCACGGTTACTGCGGGTACATTAACAACTGATGCAACAGTCATGGCAGCGGTTAATCAAGAAAACCGCATCCAGATTACGAAAAACCACACGGCTACACATCTTCTACACCAAGCTTTGAAGGATGTCTTAGGAACGCATGTCAATCAAGCCGGATCGCTTGTACAAGCGGAGCGCCTTCGTTTTGACTTCTCACACTTCGGTCAGATTACGGCAGAAGAAATTGAACAAATCGAAACGATTGTAAACGAAAAAATTTGGCAAAGCTTACAAGTGAATACGGAATATAAAAATATCGAAGAAGCAAAAGCGATGGGTGCGATGGCCCTATTCGGTGAGAAATATGGCAAGATTGTCCGTGTCGTTCAAATAGGCGACTATAGCCTTGAGCTATGTGGTGGTGTCCATGTACCGAATACAGCAGTGATCGGCTTATTCAAAATTGTTTCTGAAAGTGGCATCGGGGCGGGTACACGCCGGATTGAAGCCGTTACAGGAGCGGGAGCCTACAACTTGATGGCTGAACAGATTCATGTATTGAAGGATGCAGCGTCTAAATTGAAAACGAATCTGAAGGATGTTCCTGCAAGAATCGAAACCATTTTGGCGGATGCTAAAGAACTTCAACGTGAGAACGACAGCCTTGCTGCTAAATTAAGCAATATCGAAGCGGGAAGCCTTGTTTCGAACGTAAAAGAAATCAATGGCGTGAAAGTCCTTGTGGCCAAAGTCCAAGCTACTGACATGAATAATTTACGTGCGATGGCAGATGAGTTAAAACAAAAACTTGATTCAGTCATTATCGTGTTGGGATCGGCTCAAGGAGATAAAGTCAACTTAATAGCCGGCGTTACGAAAGATTACATCGATCGCGGTTTCCATGCAGGTAAATTGATTAAAGAAGTCGCTACACGTTGCGGTGGCGGAGGCGGTGGACGCCCAGATATGGCACAAGCAGGTGGGAAAGACCCAGAAAAATTGGATGCGGCACTTAATTTTGTTGAAGAATGGGTCCTAACGATTTCATAATCAGTGAAAAGTGTTGTACAATGAGGTAATGATGGAATTCTAAGACGCTGAGGAGAGGTGTATGATAATGAGTTCCTTTGATAAAACGATGAAGTTCAATTTCCCTGAAGAACCATTCGAAAGAGATGTTCAGCAAGTCTTGTCAAAAGTGTATGTGGCTCTCCAGGAAAAAGGGTATAATCCGATTAACCAGATTGTCGGTTATTTATTATCAGGTGACCCGGCCTATATCCCGCGCCATATGGATGCTCGCAACTTAATCCGCAAGCTGGAACGCGATGAAATCATTGAAGAATTGGTCAAATCGTATCTTAAGAACCATCGAGAGGAATACTAATGCGCACAATGGGTCTTGATTTAGGTTCAAAAACCATCGGTGTCGCCGTGAGTGACGCGATGGGTTGGACTGCACAAGGATTGGAAACAATCAAAATTAACGAAGCTGGAAACGAGTTCGGCTTAAAACGTCTCAAGGAAATCATACAAGAATACGAAGTTTCTAAGATTGTCATTGGTCTCCCGAAAAATATGAACGGAACCATTGGCCCACGCGGCGAAATCAGTCAAGAATTCGCCAAGCGCTTAGAATGGAAATTCAAGCTGCCAGTGTTTCTCTGGGACGAACGGTTGACAACGATGGCAGCTGAACGTGTCCTTCTCGAGGCGGACGTGAGCCGAAGTAAACGCAAGAAAGTCATTGATAAAATGGCAGCTGTCATGATTCTACAAGGGTTCTTGGACAGACAAACAAATTCAATATGAGGTGAAGATAAATGGAACACGGTGAAAACAATATTACAGTAGTAGATGAGAATGGTAACGAACAGCTTTGTGAGATCTTATTCACATTTGACTCTGAGAAATTCAACAAATCTTACGTACTTTATTACCCAATGTCTGCTGAAGATGACGAGGAAGAAATTGAAATCCACGCTTCATCATTCACACCAAGTGAAGACAGCAAAGATGGTGAGCTTGCTCCAATCGAAACTGAAGAAGAGTGGGATCTAGTCGAGGAAATGTTGAATACATTCCTTGATAATGAAGAAGCAGAAGAAGAAGGAAGATAATTTCTCAAAAACTGGCCTTGTATCCCAAGGCCAGTTTTTTTAGTAGTGTGCCCGGCATGGGTGCAATCTATAGGGTGTGAGTCCCGAACCATGAAGGCAGTAGTAATGGTTAGCTTAATGCAAGGGTGTCCACGGTGACGTGGAATCTGAAGGAAGCAAGCGGCAAACCTCCGGTCTGAGGAACACGAACTTCATATAAGGCTAGGTATCATTGGATGAGTTTGCTGCACAAAACAAAGTCCATACTGCCGAAGGTGGTACAGAGTAAATGAAGCAGATAGGTGGAGGGAAAGATTGCACTCTTACCCGGGGAGGTCTGGTGACAACCAAGTAAACTTGGCAACCTGTCCAGTGATGGACAGCTGAATCATCAGAAGTCAGCAGAGGTCATAGTACTTATCTACTCGAGAAGATAAGGAAGGACCGAACAGATTAAGGAGGATAAATACTAGGCGTTCGTTATCTTGCAAAGAAGCAAACAATTCCAAACGGAACTTATTTGAAGGAAGAAGTGGTGAATACACGGGGAACTTCAAAAGGGCGGAGCAGATAAAGGCACAAATAGACCATTTATCCACGTAGAAAGGATATCAATGATGTTAATGGAACAGGTACTAGAAAGGGACAACTTAATACAGGCATTAAAGCGTGTAGAGAGAAATAAGGGAAGCCATGGAGTCGATGGAATGCCGGTTCAAAACCTGAGACCGCACCTCGTAACAGCGTGGCATAACATGAAAACATCCTTACTAGAGGGTACTTATCAACCGCAACCCGTCCGTCGTATCGAAATCCCGAAACCAAACGGCGGAGTTCGGTTATTGGGAATCCCGACCGTTCTTGACCGTTTCATTCAACAAGCGATTGCCCAGATATTGAACAAGATATACGATTCCACCTTTTCAGAGAATAGCTACGGATTTCGCCCTAATAAACAGGGCCACCAGGCTGTTCGAAAGGCGAAATCGTATATAGCCGAAGGGTATACATGGGTAGTAGATATGGACTTAGAGAAATTTTTCGATAAAGTGAATCATGATAAACTCATGGGAAAGCTTGAGCTGAAAATTGAAGATAAACGAGTTCTAAAACTGATTCGTAAATTCTTACAATCAGGGATTATGATTGGCGGACTATTCCATAAGAGTAATGAGGGAACTCCGCAAGGGGGACCCTTAAGTCCTTTATTATCTAATATCATGTTAGATGAGTTAGATAAAGAACTGGAGAAGCGAAATCTTCGATTTGTGAGGTATGCGGATGACTGTAATGTCTTCGTAAAGACAAGAAAAGCGGCAAATCGAGCCATGAGTAACCTTTCCTCCTTCATAGAACGTAAACTAAAACTAAAGGTTAATTATGAGAAATCAAAGGTAGATCGTCCTTGGAATCGAACATTTCTCGGTTTTAGTTACACAAGGTCAAAGAAGAACCCGAAGGTTCGATTGGCACAACAAACGGTGAAGAGAGTGAAGAACCGAATCAGAGAAATGACCTCGAGGAAATCCCCGATACCCATGGAACTCAAAATAGGTAGGTTAAAACAGTACCTTAGAGGATGGGTAGGTTATTTTTCTCTCATTGATACTCCAAGTATATTGCGAAAATTAGATTCATGGATTCGAAGAAGGCTCAGAATGTGCCTCTGGAAACAGTGGAAACTCCCAAAGACGAGAGTACGAAAACTCAAAGGGCTTGGTGTACCTTCTAGAAAAGCATATGAATGGGGGAATAGTAGAAAGGGTTACTGGCGAATTACCCAAAGTCCTATTCTACATAAAACCCTCGACAATGCTTATTGGCACAATCAAGGGTTAGAAAGTTTATATGAACGATATACAAAACTACGTCAGACTTAAACTGAACCGCCGTATACCGAACGGTACGTACGGTGGTGTGAGAGGTCGGAGGCTAGGCGCCTCCTCCTACTCGATTGTCCCCATTCCCTTATCTTTTCTCCACAAACAAGAGAATAAAAGTAGCGACTGGACCTAAAACTAATGATAATAGAAACCAATTTAAACCTGTTCTGTTTTTACCCTGGGCAATTCCGGCATTGATTAATGCTAATGTGCCCCACCCCACGACATAGGAATTGTCCATTTTTTCCACACCCTTCCACACTAAAAGGATTTTATCATGAATATCCAAATAGTTGTATGAATTAAAGGAACTGATACAACGAAGTTCGGAAAATTCATTGTATTTACATAGACGGGAACCTATCACTTTATTCCTATAAAATAACCACCTTCTATTGACAAAACTGGCCTTCTTTTGCCATAAATAGAGTAGGAACGAAGGTAGTTATACAAAAAACATGTATTTATTTGTAGGTTTTAGTATAATATTCGAAGCAAAGTTATTCTTAGAGAAAGCATCTTCTAGAAACAATCTGTAGTGGGTGTGCAGTTTGCAGGGGGAATGGAAATGGATGAAAAGAATCAAAAGCTATCTAAAAAACAACATATTCGAATGAAGATGCTAGAACAACAAGGGGAGGCCAAGCTTGTCCGTAAAATTATCATGATTACGATTGCTGCACTTATTTTAATTGTAGGGATAGTCGTCCTTGTGGGATTCTTCTATATTAACTCGGCGATGAAGCCCTTTGATCCAGAGGATGATACGATCAAGACGGTGAAAATCCCGATTGGTTCCTCCATTAGTGATATTTCGATTTTGCTTGAAGAGCAGGAAATCATCAAAGACGCGCGTGTTTTCAAATATTATATTAAGTTCCGAAATGAATCCGGCTTTCAGGCAGGAGAGTATAAGCTCTCTCCATCGATGCCAATCAAGGATATTGTAACGAGCATCAAAACCGGGAAACTGATGAAAGAGGCCGTCCTTAGGATAACGATTCCGGAAGGCAAGCAGCTAGTCCAAATAGCCGATATTATCGCTGTGAAGACAGATCAAGACTTTAAAGAGATATTTAAGAAATTGAATAATGAGGAATTCGTAAAATCCATGCAAACGAGATTCCCTGAGCTTCTGACATCGGAAATCGATAATGAAAATGTCGTATATCCACTTGAAGGGTACCTGTATCCGGCAACCTATGACTTTTATGAAGAAAAACCATCTATTGAATCCATGGTAGTGGAGATGCTCCAGAAAACGGAGGAAACCCTTCAGCCATTCGAATCACTGATGGAGAAAAAAGAGTATACGGCCCACCAGTTACTGACGTTTGCCTCACTCGTTGAAGAAGAAGCAACAGCTCAGGTCGATCGCAAAACCATAGCTTCGGTCTTTTATAATCGACTCAAGGAAGATATGCCATTACAAACGGATCCTACCGTTTTGTATGCAAAAGGCTCACACAAAGACAGGGTCCTATACAAAGACCTTGAGGTGAAATCACCATATAATACGTACAAAAACAAAGGCCTGACTCCAGGTCCGATCGCTAACGCCGGAAAGTCCTCGATTGAAGCGGTCTTAAAGCCTAAGAAGACCGATTACCTTTATTTCTTGGCTACACCTGAAGGAGAAGTTCTATATTCCAAAACACTGGAAGAGCACAATAATAAAAAGGCACAGCATATTACCAATAAATAAATGGCAAGGGCAATAGGGACTAAGGGGAGAGGGATATTACTTTCCCCTTGTTTTTATGATAGAATAGTAAACGTAAAAATTTCAGATCCGATTTTATTGATGACTGTAACTCGGCTTTTGCCGGGTTTTATTTTGAAAAGATAAGGAAACGTAGATAGTCAAGTGATGCTGGTTCTAGTTCGTTTTGTATATGATGCGGAATTTCATTGAGAGCCGGCCAAGACGCTTTCGTTTTTTTTATCATTGGAGGAAATGTCTTGAACGGAAAAATAGACCAATATCTTCACGACTTACTTCCGGAACGTACCGGATTGATTAAGGAGCTAGAGGATTTTGCAAGGGAACATAATGTACCGATCATGGAGCCTGAAGGAATAGAGGTGCTGCTACAGATTTTGAGGCTTCACCAACCGAAGGCCATATTGGAAGTGGGCGCAGCAATCGGATATTCGGCGATTAGAATGGCAGAAACCTTACCGGATGTGCGTATTGTCACGCTGGAACGGAATGAAGCGCGTATTGAACAGGCGAAGGCGAACATAGCCAAGTCTGGTCTTTCGGAGCGAATCACACTCATAGAAGGCGATGCACTAGAAGCAGGGCCTCACGTGAAGGATCATGGCCCGTTCGACATCATCTTTGTGGATGCAGCGAAAGGACAGTACAAGCGTTTCTTTGAGCTGTTCGAACCTTTCCTGAATGAAGCTGGCATAATCATTACTGATAATGTATTATTTAAAGGCTTGGTTGCTGAAAACATCGAAGAGATGGAAATGACGAGACGTAAG
This sequence comes from Peribacillus suis, assembly GCF_059384845.1. Taxonomy (NCBI): domain Bacteria; kingdom Bacillati; phylum Bacillota; class Bacilli; order Caryophanales; family Bacillaceae; genus Peribacillus; species Peribacillus suis. The sequence continues at coordinate 2,754,742 of NZ_CM182019.1, read as the reverse complement.
CGAGCGCTTATTAGAAAAATAAAAGACTTTAATATCTGGCTGCATGACCATCCTCATTACGATACCGTGATTTTACCGATTGGTGATGGTGTAGCTATTAGTAAACATAGAGGTGACAAACATGAAAAAGCCTGAATTACTGGTGACTCCGATAAATATCGCACATCTAGCTGAACTGATCGAGGCGGGTGCTGATGCATTCGTAATCGGTGAGCAGCGTTATGCGCTTCGTTTAGCGGGGGAGTTCACTCGTGTGGACGTTAAGAAGGCAATTGAAATGGCGCATACTGCAGGTAAAAAAGTATACGTGTCCATGAATGCAATCTTTCATAATGATAAAGTGGACGAGCTTGAAGACTATATAGCTTTCCTACAAGAAGCAGGAGCTGACCGGATTATCTACGGTGACCCCGCAGTCCTGATGGCTGTAAGGGCTGTTGCCCCTGATATGCCATTACATTGGAACACAGAGATGACGGTTACCAACTGGTACACCTGTAATTACTGGGGGAAACGCGGAGCGGTGCGGGCCGTTGCAGCCCGTGAAATCAGCTTGGACGAAATCATCGAAATGAAGGAGCATGCCGAAGTTGAAATTGAAGTTCAAGTCCACGGCATGACATGTATGTTCCAGTCGAAGCGTACGCTACTTGGCAACTATTTTGAATACCAAGGCAAGGCGTTGGAAGTCGGAAACCGAACAGAACAAAAGAATATGTTCCTGCATGATACGGAACGTGAAAACAAATATCCGATATATGAAGATGAAAACGGTACACATATCATGAGTCCGAATGATATGTGCATGATTGATGAACTTCAGGAATTGATGGAAGCGGAAATGGATTCCCTGAAAATCGATGGGGTCCTGAAAACGCCCGAATACATTGTGGCCGTCACAAGATTATACCGTGAGGCGATAGATTTATGTGCGGATGATCCAGATCGCTATGAGGATGTCAAAATGGAATTGTTCGAAAAAATCCAAGCGATTCAACCTGATAACCGTGAGTTAGATACCGGATTCTTCTTTAAAGAATCGGTTTATTAAGTAAGGGAAAGAGGAGGAATAGCCTTGAATGCTATTGCTGATAAAATTTCCAAGATAGTTGATGGAAAGAGAGTCATTGTAAAAAAACCTGAATTGCTGGCTCCTGCTGGTAATCTGGAAAAACTAAAAATTGCTGTCCATTATGGCGCAGATGCCGTATTCATTGGCGGACAGGAATATGGTCTACGTTCGAATGCCGGAAACTTCACGTTTGAAGAAATGAAGGAAGGCGTCGAATTCGCTAAAAAGTACGGGGCGAAAATATATGTGACTACGAATATCTATGCCCATAATGAAAATATCGATGGTCTTGAAGAATATATGGAAGGCCTTCGTGATACGGGGATTCATGGGATTATCGTGGCAGATCCATTGATCATCGAAACGTGTAAGCGTGTGGCTCCGGAAATAGAAATTCATCTGAGCACGCAACAGTCGCTTACAAACTGGAAGGCTGTTCAGTATTGGAAAGAAGAAGGTCTGGAGCGTGTCGTGCTAGCTCGTGAGACGAGTGCTGATGAAATCCGTGAAATGAAGGAAAAAGTCGACATCGAAATTGAAACCTTCATACATGGGGCAATGTGTATTGCCTATTCAGGCCGTTGCACACTTTCCAACCATATGACGGCACGTGACTCCAACCGGGGAGGATGCTGTCAGTCTTGCCGTTGGGATTATGACTTGTACGAATTGAATCAGGATGGGGAGAAAGCGTTATTCGATAAAGAAGATGCACCATTCGCGATGAGTCCGAAAGATTTGAAGTTGATCGAATCCTTGCCAGGCATGATCGAAATTGGGATTGATAGTTTAAAAGTCGAAGGCCGGATGAAATCCATTCACTACATCGCAACGGTAATCAGTGTCTACCGTAAAGTGATTGATGCGTATTGCGCAGATCCGGATCATTACGAGATTCAACCTGAATGGTTGGAAGAGCTTGATAAATGTGCAAACCGTGAGACGGCTTCATCGTTCATGGAGGGGGAAATCCCTGGGTATAAACAACAAATGTTCGGGAATCATACCGTAAAGACTCGCTTTGACTTCGCTGGATTGGTACTTGATTATAATGAGGAAACTCAAATTGCTACCTTACAGCAGCGTAACTTCTTCAAGCCTGGTGATGAAGTGGAATTCTTCGGACCCGAGATTGAGAACTTTACTCAAAAAATCGGCATTATCTGGGATGAAATGGGTAAAGAGTTGGACGCAGCACGTCATCCGCTTCAAATTGTCCGCATTCAAGTAGATAAGCCGGTATATGTGAACAATATGATGCGTAAGGAGAATTAACATGACAAGGAAAAAACCAGTAGTCATCGGAGTTACCGGTGGGTCGGGATCAGGTAAAACAAGTGTAACACGCTCAATTTTTGAATTCTTCAATGGACATTCCATCTTGATGCTCGAACAAGATTATTATTATAAAGATCAAAGCCACTTGCCGTTTGAGGAACGCTTGAAAACGAATTATGATCATCCGTTTGCATTCGATAATGACTTATTGATTGAACACATCAATGCATTATTGAAATATGAAACGATTCAGAAACCGGTTTATGATTACGCGAACCATACGCGGTCAGATGAAATCATAACGGTTGAACCACAAGACGTCATCATTCTTGAAGGAATCTTGGTATTGGAAGACCAACGCCTAAGAGACTTGATGGATATGAAGCTCTATGTGGATACAGATGCAGATTTGCGAATCCTTCGACGTATGACTCGTGATATTAAAGAGCGTGGCCGTTCCTTGGATTCTGTCATCGATCAATATATCAGCGTCGTTCGCCCGATGCATAATCAGTTCATCGAACCGACGAAACGATATGCCGATATCATCATTCCTGAAGGCGGGCAAAACCATGTGGCAATTGACCTCATGGTAACAAAAATACAAACAATCCTTGAACAAAAGTCTTTTTTGTAATAACATAGCATAAATAATGATAGGTGCCATTTTACCTCATATATATAAAAATCCCAATTATTTATAGGGAAAGACTGGACAAATGTTGGAAAACACAATAATCTATTCTTGATACAGAACGAACCGGCTGCTTAATGCAGTCGGTTTATATACTAAGGGACGGTTGTTCCGTAGTGGCATGTGATTATATATATTTTTTTTCGGGTAAGCACTTATAGAGTACATAAACTGGTCACGGCGGGATGTCAGCTGTGAAGAATTTGAAGGAGTGAAGGGTTTTGGCAATTGAAAAAGTATATCCAATGACTAACGAAGGTAAAGCGAAGTTAGAACAGGAACTAGAACATTTAAAGTCGGTTAAACGTAAAGAAGTGGTGGAAAGAATCAAAATCGCCCGTAGTTTTGGTGATCTTTCAGAGAACTCTGAGTATGATTCTGCAAAAGAAGAGCAAGCATTTGTTGAAGGTCGTATCACTACCATCGAAAACATGATTCGTAATGCTAAAATCATTGAAGACAATGATTTGAATACAGATACAGTAACTCTTGGTAAGTCTGTAACATTCATAGAACTTCCAAATGGTGATGAAGAAACGTATTCCATCGTGGGTAGCGTTGAAGCAGATCCATTCGAAGGCAAGATCTCGAATGATTCTCCCATTGCCAAAAGCTTGATTGGAAAAAAAGTTGGCGACAAAGTATCAATCCTAACGCCAGGCGGCGAAATGAGCGTCAAAATCGTTTCTATTAGCTAATAGCGTTTTCCAGGAGGATGTCCATGAGGGCATCCTCTTTTTAGTGTTTAAAAATCCGAACCTCGTCAACAATGGTAACGAGGTGTTTCTATATGAAAAAGAAACGAATGAGGATACTTGCAGTTGTCTTGGCTATGTTCATGCTGATGCTCATTGGCCGAATAGCTTATATCCAACTAGTGTCTACAGAATCCTTTTCCAAGCATGATGTGAATTTAATAGAAGCAAGTGTAAACCAACGCTCGCAAATTTTAAAGATTGACGACGGACGGGGGAAGTTTTACGACCGAAATGGCATTCCACTTGCCCATGAAGAAATCCCGACACTTGTTTTGTTTCCGTTTTTAAATAAGATGAACTGGCCTATAGATCAAGTCGCCTCCATAATCGGCAGGACGGAATGGGAACTGAGACAGTCGATCGCAGAAGCGAAAGATCCCTTTGTTTTTGGTGGGGATGACCCGATCGAGCTAACCTTGGATCAGTCCAAGGCAATCAATGAATTGAAAATCCCTGGCGTATTTGCGGTGAACGAAAAGCTATATCATGATCAAATACCCGCCGCACAATTGATTGGTACAACGAATATATCGGATGCCGAAAAGAAAAAGCGCTACCCGGATATGCAGCTTTCTGCAGATACGAAAATTGGCAATACGGGTTTACAAAGGACATTTGATGAGTTCTTACTTTCCGATGGAGAATCAAAGCTCGTATTTCATGTCGATGCCAGTGGGGGTCCGATGTTTGGCGTGGACGTAAAATACGTGGAACCTGCCAACCCTCTTTACCCTGTCAAAGTGATCACGACCATCGATAAGAGCATTCAAGAAGAAGCAGAGAAGCTCGTGGATGAGCGCGGGATTAAAAAAGGTGGACTTGTGCTGATTGATATTGAAAAAAGCGAAATCGTGGCCATGGTGTCCCGCCCCGCCCTTAATAAAAAGGACCCCAATGGCGAAGGTGCCATCAATACGATGCTCACTCAAAAAACGCCCGGATCCGTTTTTAAAACGGTAACGGCAGCAGCTGTCATTGATTACGAGGCTGCGAGCCCGACTAGAACGTTTGATTGTGATAAAACGATTGAAGGGGAAGCCGATAAACAGAGAGAGCTTGGCAGGCTGAATTTTGAGAATAGCTTTGCCCAGAGCTGTAACAGGACATTTGCCGAATTATCGAAGGAAATCGCTGTAAAGGATCCGGACTTTTTGGATAAATATGCTGAAATGTTGGGGTTGGTTGGCCAATCCGGATGGCAGGGGGATGTTTACCATACGGCCGTCACCCAGTTGTACCATGAACAAAAAGGAAAGGTATGGCATGATGAACAATTGAAAAAAGATCCGAAAATGATTGCCAAGACATCCATTGGTCAACAGGATGTCCAAACCACACCACTTGCCATTGCCAATATGATGGCGACCATTGCAAGAGGAGGGAAGAAAGAACAGGTCAAAGCAGTTTCGAAGGTAGAATTCGACAACGGCACGACAGTAGTCGACTTTCCTACACAAACAATAGCGGGAGATACAGTGAAGCCTTATACGGCGATGAAATTGCAACATCTTTTACGAAAGGTGGTCACGGAAGTGAAAGGGACCGGTGCTTCTCTAAAGAACCTTCCTGTTGAGGTCGCAGGGAAATCGGGGACTGCACAGACTAACATTGAAAAAGGGGAGCTCAATAAATGGTTTGCTGGGTATTTTCCGTATGAAAATCCCAAATATGCACTGGTTACGGTGAATTTTGAAACAAATGAAAGTAGTTCCAGCATGACGCCTCTATTTTCAGATATTGTAAATGTTCTATATAGCAAGGACCAGAATATACGCGAGAATTGACGAAAAGTGTAGGAAACCTTCCCCTTCTATCTCCAGCTGAATCATGATAGAATGAGGCTGAAAGTAAAGGTAGGGAGGAATGGACCTTGAGTTCTAGATTCAATCAGAGAGATCAAAAACGAAAATTAAATAAAATTTATAATATCGCGATTACCATCGTATCCATTCTCATTGTCATTGTGGCAGCCACGATTTTCCTTAGTGATGACGATTCCACAGAAAAAGCGACAACCGAGCCGAAACAAACCACTGAAAAACAACAGAAGAAAGCTGAGAAAACAGAGAAAAAAGAAGATGCACCAGGAGTCGAGGAAGAAGAAGCAGATGAAGAAGATTCAGAAGCGACAGATACGACTGAGGAAGATAAGGACAAGGATGCTGAGCTTGTAGAAGTGGAGGCAAGCGGAGATGGCAATGTCGAGAAGGCTTATACGAGTGAGGGTTGGAAACCGGTTGGTACAGAGCAATCGGGTGAACATACGACAAGCTTCGAAAAGGGTTCGGTTGACTGGAATGAAATGAGTAAGGCGATTGCCCTTGGAGCTGGTGTGGACGAAGGCAGCATGAAGTTATGGTGGTTACAAAACGGTGGATCTCCGAGTACGGCCATCGGCACTGTTTCAGATGGAAACGAATCACAAACGTATCGTGTACATATCGAGTGGGTGGACGGTTCTGGATGGAGACCAGTCAAAGTCGAAGAATTGAAAGTGAATGATAAAAAGTAAGCATGAAAATCCCGAAAAGCGATGGCTTTCCGGGATTTTTTTCATTTTTTCGCTTTAAAATGGACGACGGCGCTATAGAAGCGGCGTCCTTCTTCACTAACATACATTTGGTGTGATACGGAGTGCACCTGTAGCAAGATCGCTTTGTTGATCTCGATTTGGGATTGGACCTTTTCTTCTAGGCTCTTGATGCTTTCCGCTTCGAAAAATTCAATTTTATCTTCGAATAAATTTAAATCAAGTTGAAAATCCATACTATACTCCTCCAAGGTTTTGATAGTGTTAGTGTACCATCAAATCTGGTGAAACTGCCTAAAAAATGCGAACCGTTTTTATTAACTCTCATATTCTGTTCATAGGTATAAATTATTCCTCATAAAAAGGTGATTAATATGGGCAGAGAGTTTTTGGAACTATTCGATGAATGGTCTAAATCGTATGATGAATCCGTCGAGGGACAGGATATTGAATATCAAGAGGTTTTTAAGTATTATGACAAAATATTGGATAGTGTCGTAAGCCGGTCCCGTGGTCATGTATTGGAGTTTGGGGTGGGAACGGGGAACTTGACGGAACGGATGATAAAAGCCGGTCTCGCGGTATCTGGGATTGAACCATCCCCGGCCATGAGAAAAATAGCAATCAGAAAATTACAGGATAAAACGGATATCGTGGATGGTGATTTCATCGACTTTCCGATGCCGAAACAGGTCGATTCAATCGTTAGTACGTATGCTTTTCACCATTTAACGGATGAAGAAAAAGAAAAAGCCATTGCCAACTATGGAAAGTTACTGAATGCTGGTGGTAGAATAGTGTTTGCGGATACTATGTATCAATCAAAAGAAGCGCATGATCAGGCGATTCGGGATGCAGAGGATGCAGGCTTTCATAATTTGGCGAAGGATTTGCAAACGGAATATTACACGACGATTCCTTTTTTGGAAAAAGTGCTTGTAAAACATGGGTTCACTGTGAATTTTGAGCGTTGCAATTCATTTGTTTGGATTATGGAGGCGGAAAAAATATAGGAAGAGGTTTTTACTAATGAAGGTAGCCATAATCGGAGCAATGGAAGAAGAAGTTACGATTTTACGCGATAAATTGGAAGGGCTGGAACAGGTGACGATTGCCGGTTCGGAATTCAATACAGGGTCATTGAATGGAATCGATGTCATTTTGCTTAAATCAGGAATCGGAAAAGTGAATGCGGCCATGTCGACCGCAATCCTTTTGGAAAAGTTCAAACCGGATGCGGTCATTAATACGGGATCTGCAGGTGGATATCACCCTGATTTGAATGTCGGCGATGTCGTCATTTCAACTGAAGTGCGCCATCATGATGTGGATGTAACGATTTTTGGCTATGAATATGGTCAAGTGCCGCAACTGCCTGCTGCTTTCATCCCGGATGAAAAGCTATTCACAATAGCAGAAGAAGCGGCTAAAGAAATTAAAGATATCCAAGTGGCAAAAGGATTGATCGTGACGGGAGATTCGTTCATGAATGATCCGGTCCGTGTCGAATTCGTCAGAGGTAAATTCTCTAATTTATATGCGGTCGAAATGGAAGCGGCAGCAATCGCTCAGGTTGCACATCAATTCCAGACACCGTTTGTTATTATTCGCTCGCTTTCGGATATCGCTGGCAAGGAGTCCAATGTTTCCTTTGATCAATTCCTGGAAACGGCGGCGCTTCATTCAGCAGAACTGATTCTGAAAATGGTTGAAAAAATGAAATAAGCCACAAAACAGCTAGTGATCAGCGGAAGCCATTCCGCTGATTATTCTTTATCTCCACCTTTAAACCAACTAAGCTTCTAAGAAAACTTAGAGAGGATGTCCACTATGAAGGTCATTCACAACATACATGATTTGATTGGCAAGACGCCAATGATGGAAATCACTTCTTTCACGATTCCGGATGATGTCCGGATTTATGCTAAATTGGAATTCCTCAATCCTGGGGGAAGCGTGAAGGATCGTCTTGGCCAAGAACTTTTGAAGCAAGCGTTTGCCACGGGAGCATTAAAAAGAGGTGGGACCATTATCGAACCGACCGCTGGAAATACAGGGATAGGTTTAGCCTTAGCAGCGATTAACCAGGGTGTCGATGTGATTTTTTGTGTACCGGAGCAATTCAGTAGCGAGAAGCAGGAGCTGATGCGTGCTCTTGGGGCAAAAGTTGTGCAAACCCCCACTGAAGACGGTATGAAAGGAGCCATTGCCAAATCAAAGGAACTTCTTGCCGAAATTCCTGGTGCATACTGTCCTCAACAGTTTGCCAATCCCTCGAATCCGGAGACATATTATAAAACACTTGGTCCGGAAATTTGGGAGCAGCTCAATGGCAAGGTCGATGTATTTGTTGCCGGTGCGGGAACTGGGGGAACCTTCATGGGGACATCCCGATATTTAAAAGAACAAAACCCTGCAGTCAAAACAGTCATCGTCGAACCGGAGGGATCCATCTTAAACGGCGGGAAAACGGGACCCCATAAAACGGAAGGAATCGGCATGGAGTTTTTACCCGCTTACATGGATGAGGCGTATTTTAATCAGATTCATACGATAACCGATCAAGAGGCCTTTGCCAAGGTGAAAGAATTAGCCTTGAAAGAAGGACTGCTCGTCGGGAGTTCCTCTGGTGCTGCGTTTGCCGCGGCCTTGATGGAAGCGGAAAAGGCCCGGGCAGGTACAAATATCGTCGTCGTTTTTCCGGATTCCAGCGAGCGTTATTTAAGCAAAAATATTTATCGGGGAGGCCTATGAAGTGAGGAAGAAGACACAATTGATTCATGGAGGCATTTTTGGCGATCAAAAAACAGGGGCCGTATCGGTGCCAATCTATCAGGTAAGCACATACAAACAGGATGGGCCTGGAAAGCACAGGGGCTATGAGTACTCCCGTACCGGCAATCCGACCCGCCATGCTCTCGAGGAATTGATCAAGGAGCTTGAAGGGGGGAAACGGGGATTTGCCTTCGGTTCCGGAATGGCGGCAATGACGGCTGTGATGATGCTCTTTAATCAAGGGGATCATGTCTTACTGACTGATGACGTTTATGGAGGCTCTTTTCGGGTGATGACAAAAATCTTGAACCGTTTTGGGCTGGAGGCCACCTTTATCGACACGAGTGATATAGACTCTATAGAAAAAGGGATTAAGCAGAATACAAAAGCGCTGTTCATTGAATCCCCGACCAATCCTTTATTGAAAATCACCGATCTTGAAGAAATAGCTAAAATAGCGAAGGCACACAGCCTGCTAACCATTGTGGATAATACGTTCAGTACTCCATATTGGCAAAATCCGCTTACGCTCGGGGCAGATATCGTTCTCCATAGTGCAACGAAGTATCTTGGGGGCCACAGTGACGTTGTGGCTGGTCTTGCCGTCGTGAATGACGAAAAACTAGGGGAAGACCTTCACTTTGTCCAGAACTCCACAGGAGGCGTGCTGGGGCCTCAAGATTCCTGGTTGTTGATGCGCGGAATGAAAACACTCGGCATTCGAATGGAAGAACACGAAAGGAACACCTCGGCAATTGTCCGTTTCCTAACCGGGCATGAATCAATTTCAAAGGTGTATTATCCAGGTCTCGTCAATCATCCCAACCATGAAATAGCCAAAAAGCAATCCCGGGGTTTTGGTGGCATGGTCTCATTCGATGTCGGCAGTGGTGAGAAGGCAGAACGGGTGCTTCAAAAAGTGAAATACTTCACCCTTGCTGAAAGCCTTGGGGCTGTGGAGAGCCTTATATCGGTTCCGGCCTTGATGACTCATGCCTCGATTCCAGCCGAACGACGCGCAAACTTAGGCATCACGGATGGATTAATCCGAATATCCGTAGGGCTGGAAGATGTGGAAGACCTCATGGAAGATCTAGAACAGGCGTTAGAAGGATAGAACCACTTACACAGTTTCCTCCCATTATTTACACCCAACCATTTGGAATTAATATGGTAGAATGAGATATAGATTGTTTACTAGAAGAAAGAAGGGGTGAATGGGATGAAAAACCGTAAAAATCAAACGGCAGCTGCTCTACGTTCCAAAATGGCGGATTTTAAACAATTTGCGATCACCTTATTATGTGTAGGAGCGTTCTTTTATTTAGGAACGATACTGCCTACAACCGGAAAAACGGACCTTTCCACCAATGTCTATATGGGAGCGACTGTACTCTTCCTCGGTTTGTCCATCCTCTTTTTCCTTATATCCAAAAAATATAAAAAAATCTTGGACGAAAGCGATGACCAAGATTTTTTACAACAATAGCAATCAAGCCTGATTCTCCTAGTGTAACTGGGGAATCAGGCTTTTTTTATTACCTTATGTTCTGGAACAGAAAAAATTTCTAAAAATTACAAAAAGTCTATTTACAAAACGTTATTTATTGGATATACTTACCAAATAATATTCCAAAGGAGGTCGAAGAAGATGAGAACATATTTACTTGAAATCAACATTAAGCTGATTAGCTGGATCTTGCCAACAAACAATCATATACTATTCGACCTGTGCCATGCGGAATATTCTTAAAGCAAATGGGCTTTATTAATCATTCAGACATAATGGCCGCAGGGAGAATCCTTTTACCCTGCGGCCTTTTTATATTTTTTAAAATCCCGCAGGAGGAAGGAACTTTCTGCGGCCTTTTTATGCCTTTTTGGTAAGCCGCCCCCTTAAAGGAGGTGATATTATGACACTGAATATGCTGTTTTTTACAATCACGATCAAAATGAGGAAAATGACTGCTGAGGAATGTTTGCAAGAAGATCGAATCAGGAAATTACGTGAGCAGCACCTAGATAAAGCAATGAGGCATCGTCCTTTTTTCTAATCTAAGGGGCACGTAGGAAATATTAAAATGAAAGGTGGAGATCAATATGATTAAATGGGCTATTATAAAAGGGGAAAAGTGTTGCTACTGGCAGGAGAAGGATACCGGCTAACAAAGGTAAGGCAATCTTCACAGTATCGCCATGGATTGTATGAAAAGTGTTCATAATAGCAGCGGTCGGCAATCACATTAACGTGGTAAATTGAAGATAGGTTCAATTATAAGGAGTGATTCAGAATGTTCTCAATCGTAATGGTACTGGTTGTTACGACTGTCATTGGAACAGTAATCGCTGTAAATGTTTCTGTCGATGCCGATAAACCGCTGCACAGCATCATGGACTATGTAAAATAGAAAAAACTCGGCACTTGGCCGAGTTTTTTCTATTTTAACAGCATGGCCCCGGTCCTCCGCAGCCCCCGAATCCGAATCCACCAGGAATGAACCAGAATCCGAATAACAGCAGTAAGATGACGAGGACGACGATCAAGGCGATTCCAAGACCGAATCCACCTCCGCCATAACAAGGTGCTGGGCATGGAGCACCGTAATTATATACGTATGGTCCATAGCCGTATCCCATACAAATCCCTCCCTTCCGCTTAAATTCCCTATCATTATATGTAAGTTTGTCTATGTTTGATTGGGATTTTAAAAGGAGAATTCTTGAATGGTTTCCCTCCCACATTTTCTATTAATCGCTTAGGTGCTTTTGTGGGCATCTTGTAGACAGGTTCATCAATCCTTGAATCCTAAAATCATGGATATTCCAGAGAATATCCATGCAGGTAGACACTCTCTAGCAACGTAATGAACCAAGCGGAGGATTTCTTTTTGTGGTACAGACAAGAACAAGCCCACAACCGCATAGGTATGGATAAGGAAACACCCAATGAGGCGGGAGGATGAAACCAATGCCTGGAATACTTACTGCAGTCGGTTATCTCATCAAGGAATTTTACTTATTAGTTTCCTATGTGAAAAATAATGCTTTTCCCCAGCCATTATCTTCACAAGATGAGAAGAAGTATCTGAAGCTTATGAGTGAAGGGGATGGGGAAGCCCGTAATATTCTCATCGAGCATAATCTTAGGCTAGTGGCCCATATCGTCAAGAAATTCGAGAATACCGGTGAAGATACTGAAGATCTGATATCAATCGGGACCATTGGATTGATAAAGGCTATTGAAAGCTATTCCGACGGTAAAGGCACGAAGCTTGCCACTTACGCAGCACGTTGTATTGAAAATGAAATCCTGATGCATTTACGTGCAACAAAAAAAACGAAAAAGGATATTTCCCTGCATGATCCAATCGGTCAAGATAAAGAAGGAAATGAAATCAGTTTAATTGATGTATTGAAATCAGAATCAGAGGATGTCATTGACACGATTCAGCTTAATATGGAAATAGAAAAAGTGAAGAAGTATATTGGTGTTTTGGATGAGCGTGAAAAGGAAGTCATCGTTGGAAGGTTTGGACTAGATTTAAAGAAAGAGAAGACGCAAAGAGAGATTGCTAAAGAACTGGGCATATCTCGTAGCTATGTATCAAGAATTGAAAAGCGTGCCTTGATGAAGATGTTCCATGAATTTTATCGTGCGGAGAAAGAGAAGGAAAAGAAGGCCAAAGATAATGGGATGTAAAACGAAGAGAGTGCGGATTCTTGCTTCCGCACTCTCTTCGTTTTTTTATTTATTGCGAATCAGGTCTGCAAAGGCATGGTAGATTTCAATGCCCTGGAACAGAAATAGACGTGATGCAGTTAACGAAAAGATTCCAATCATGATTAGGCGGAACCACATATCCATCACTCCTCGATATTTTTTGTAAAATCAGTGAGTGAGAGAAGCTATGTAATTCGCCTGATAAAAGACAGGATTGAAAAAACGTCGGCGGAAGGCAGAGAGGAAATAAAGGAACAGGAATATCCATGATTCTTTCACTAGCAAAACGATGAGGATTAGGCTGACTTTCAAGAAAGGTATCAGTGCAAACTTCTTCTCGATTTTCTTCAAAAGGTGTACGTCATGGCCCTCTTCAAGGGTCAATGGAGTATGCTGCTGGTAGGAATGGGGCAGTGTCCACAGGAGAAGGGCAATGACTGAAAAGTGGATAATGAACTTCAAAAAGGACCACCAACTTTTCGATTAATACGTACATCAATCATATCATGCTTATAAAATGGAAAGCGGGAAAACAATTAGACAAAAATCTACTTAATCTTCCTTATGAATAGGAAAAAATGGATGGACCCTCTATAATGGTGTTGTTGATAATAAGGAGGAATTATGTATGGGATATTCTTTAACGTGGGATTTGGATGTCTTTTTTAAAGGGGGAAGCTCTTCAGCGGAATTTCTGCTCCTAATGGATGAAATCAAACAAGAAGTGACGGAATTGGATCAAGCTGTGTGTCTGTTGAATTCAGAGGGTAGTGAAAAGACTTTGATCAAGGCTCTCGATCTTTACAAAGTCACCAAAATGAAAATGGAACAAGCAGGGGCTTTTATCGGTTGCCTTGAGGCCCAAAATGTTCAGGATAAAAAAGCAGGTCAGTTAAGGGTCAAACTGATGAAGGTGGAAGCATCCTTGAAAGTCGCTTTAAGTAAACTGGATGAAAAACTGGTCCAGTTTAATGATGATTGGTTCGAGAATGTCCTCAAGAAAGAACCGTTGAATGAACTGGCCTATGTATTGAATGAGCGTCGAGACCGTGCTAAAGAGAAACTTTCGGTCCAGGAAGAGTCGCTGATCACCCAGTTGTCCATGGACGGATTTGAAGGATGGAGCCAAATGTATGATACGCTCGTAAGTTCGATGACGGTTCCGTTTAAAGGGGAAGAGCTTTCTATCGGTCAGGCGGCAAATAAATTTTCCAGTCCGGACCAAAGTGTCCGAAACGAATTATTTACAGCTTGGGAACGTGCATGGGAAGAAAAGGGTGAACTGTTTGGAAGGACCTTGAATCATTTGGCGGGCTTTCGGATTAGCGTGAATGAAAAAAGGGGCTGGAACGATATTTTGAAGGAACCCCTGGAAATCTGCAGGATGAAGAAAGAGACGCTTGAAAGCATGTGGCAGGTCATAGCTGACAATAATGAACCACTTGTGCGGTTTTTACATAGAAAGGCTGAAATGCTTGAAGTGGGAAAACTGAGTTGGGCAGACTTGGATGCACCTATTGCTGTTACAGCCACATCGAAAGTAATGGAGTATCAAGAAGGGGCAGACTTCATTATCGGACAATTCTCGAAATTCGGAAGTCAATTGGCGGATTTCACCCAAAAGGCATTCAAAGACAGCTGGATTGAAGCGGAGGATAGACCAGGCAAGAGACCAGGCGGTTTTTGTACAGGCTTCCCACTGAATCATCAATCCCGGATATTTATGACCTATTCGGGAACGCCTTCGAATGTATCGACATTGGCCCATGAGTTGGGACATGCCTTCCATTCCCATGTGATGGGGAATATCCATCCATTAAATCGCTCATATGCCATGAACGTGGCTGAAACAGCTTCTACATTCGCTGAGATGGTCGTAGCGGATGCAGCTTTGAAAGAAGCATCCAGTGAGGAAGAGAAGCTGATTCTTCTAGAAGATAAAATTCAGCGCTCCGTGGCGTTATTAATGAATATCCATGCCCGTTTTCTATTTGAATCTAGGTTTTATGAGGAAAGAAAACAAGGATATGTAAGTGCTGAGCGTTTAAATGAGCTGATGGTCGATGCTCAGAAAGAGGCATATGGGGATGCGTTAGATGAGTATCACCCGACATTCTGGGCCTCGAAGCTTCACTTTTATATCACCGATGTTCCATTTTATAATTTCCCGTACACATTCGGTTACCTATTTTCGTTAGGTATCTATGCGAAAGCTCTGAATGAACCTGCTGGATTCGAAGAGAAGTATATCGCCCTGCTTCAGGATACAGGTTCGATGAATGTGGAATCCTTGGCTAAGAAGCATTTGGGTGTCGATATAACCACACGAGGTTTTTGGCAAGAAGCGGTTTCTACCTGTATGCAGGATGTTGAGGAATTTATGCGTTTGACGGATCCACTTGTTCGAAAGGCATGAAGCGGAAAATTGCAAAAAAAAGGGTGCCCGAATAGGGCGCCCGCTTCCTTCAGCAATTAAACTTTTCTCAATTTAAATGGACTGATCATAAGTAAAGATAATAGAATCATAAGAAATAAGAAAAAGACCGGGTGTAAATAAGGAATCGCCAGGTAGCTAAGTGTGGCCACGCAGCCAACGACGGTAATCGGTACGCCGGTAAAATATCCATTATTCTCACTTATATTGAAGCGTGCAAGGCGGTATGCTCCGCAACCAATATAAAAAACAGTTAAAAATGTTCCTGGGGCACCGAATTCTATTAATATTCCTTGGTATAATAGTAGAGCGGGTGCGACTCCAAAAGAAATAATATCACACATGGAATCAAGCTCTTTACCTAATTCCGATTCAATGTTAAACTTCCTCGCAACCATACCATCAAATCGATCTGCTAGGGCAGCCAGGAAAATTAAAAGCAAGCTAAGATTTAATTGGTCGTGTATCACGGCTATTATGGCAAATCCACCGAGGGATAAGTTCATTAGAGTTATAATATTGGCTGTTTGGGTTTTCAATTTTTTTATGGTTTGATCTAGGGCATGTAATAAAAACATCTTTTCCCTCCCTTCAAAAAAAGCAAAATAAAGTAAAGAATAGTAAACATAAGTATTTATTATATAATAATATTGGAATGAACGCAATTTATGCAAGTGCTTTTTGAATTTTTTAACAAGTTGGAGTGGTATAGTTGTATCAAACATTTTATCGTATTCTTATAGAACTCACGAATGGAAGAGTATCTTCAGGCCTATTAAAACAGTTCAGCCAATCACGATGGAGTAGGCCCTTGATTCCTCTATATGTGAAAAAATTCAACCTTGATCAACAAGAGTTCAACAATGACATGAATGCCTATACGAATTTGCATGATTTATTTACAAGGCAGCTAAAACAGGGGACGAGACCGGTTACGACCGACAGCTCTGCGGTGGCGTGTCCGGTCGATGGCGTTCTCGAGGACGCGGGAGAAATTCGTACTGATAAAAAAATCGTCGTTAAGGGAAAGGTATATTCTATGGAAGAAATGGTGGGGGATGCTCTGTTTCTAGAAAAATACCTAGGCGGTAAATATCTCGTGTTATACTTAAGCCCGAGCCATTATCATAGGATTCATGCGCCCATTTCCGGTTCTGTAATCAAAAGGTGGACACTTGGGAAAAAGTCATACCCTGTCAATAAATGGGGGATGAAGTATGGTAAGGAGCCCTTGGCCAAAAATTATCGTACGATTACAGAATTACAAAGCGAGGAAGGGTGCATAACCATGGTCAAGGTCGGCGCCATGTTTATCAATTCCATCGTCATAACGGATGATTCAAGGCAATTGAAAAAAGGACAGGAATTCTCTTATTTCAGTTTCGGTTCAACCGTCGTTCTGCTCTTTGAAAAGGATCGCTTTAGACTCGCCGAAAGCTTATCCGTTCCTGCTGATGTCAGGGTCGGTGAAACGATTGGACATTTGGCGGCCAAGCAAGAAGGGGTATGAAAATAAAAAGGCTAACAGGATTTGTCAGCCTATGTATCCCATATTAAAATAATGAGCGAATTCTATGTGTTAAGGACCTTCGATGGATTTCTGTTTCAATTAGACGGATGAAATCAGAGCTCAGCTTTAAATTCCTTGCTTTAAAATAGGATTCAAGCAACAAATCATCGGATAGTTTTTGCATTAGAACGCCATTTACGGCTGCCACCTCCAGTTGGAATGCGAGGAATACTTTGCATTTTTAGACATATATTATTAAGTCATCTTTGGTGTACCCCTACTGTATCAGAAATAAACTTGGAGAACAATCGTTCTGTTATCCACAACCGAAAGTGGATAACCTGTGGTTAAGTTGTTTACAAAGTAAGTGAGATGTTACATATCAGTATGGAAAATGTTAGTAAAGTTATCCACAGGTTGGTTGTAGGCAATATTTGTCGAAAACTATTGGTAATTTTTAGGGTGACTCATGGATTCAAGTTATCGATTTCTTTAGCTTGTTTGAAAAATGCCTTTTCATATTAGAAAACATACATTATGATGTTTCTTTACGATTAGCCCTTCTTTCACGAATTTTTTGAAAGTAAGCCGAAAATTCGATATGATAGAGACGGTAAATTTCAAAGAAAATACAGAGGTGTCAGTATGCTTAAATTATTTTTGCCGAGTGAACATGTTCAAAGCATTTTTGATATAGATCCTGAAAAGTTGAAAGAAAAGGGAATAAAAGGAGTGATCACTGATTTAGATAATACATTGGTGGAGTGGGATAGGCCCACCGCTACCCCTGAATTGATTATCTGGATCGATAAATTACGGGCCCACGGGATTTTAGTGACGATTGTATCGAATAATAATGAGAAACGCGTTCGTTCTTTTTCCGACCCCCTTCAGATTCCCTTTATTCATCAGGCGAGAAAACCGATGGCAAGAGCCTTCCATAAAGCACGGAAGGCAATGGGCTTGAAGTTGGAAGAGACGGTAGTAATCGGAGATCAGCTGATGACGGATGTATTGGGAGGAAATAGGGGAGGATTCCATACGATCCTCGTCGTACCGGTCGCACAAACGGATGAATTCAGAACGAAAATCAACCGCTATTTCGAAAGAAAGATCATGGCGTTCTTTAAACGAAAAGGAATGATAGAATGGGAGGAACACAATTGAACAACCAACAAGAATTAGTATGCATCGGGTGCGGTGTGACAGTCCAGTCAGAACATCCCAAGGAATTGGGCTATGCCCCTCAATCCGCACTGGAAAAAGAAAGCATCATTTGTCAGCGTTGCTTTAAATTAAAACATTATAATGAGGTTCAAGATGTTTCTTTAACGGACGATGACTTTTTGAAAATCTTGAATAAAGTGGGAGAAACCGATTCTTTGATTGTTAAAATCGTCGATATCTTCGATTTCAATGGAAGTTGGTTGCCTGGATTGCACCGATTTGTCGGACATAATGACGTACTATTGATTGGAAACAAGGTAGACTTGCTTCCAAAATCGGTAAAGCCGAATAAACTGATTAATTGGATGAAGAAATCTTCGAAGGAATTGGGATTGAATCCAGTCGATGTCCTGCTTGTCAGTGCAGAAAAGGGAAAACATATCCTTGAAGCGGCTGATGCGATAGAAAAATATCGGAATGGTAAGGACGTATATGTCGTCGGTTGTACGAACGTCGGGAAATCAACTTTCATCAATCGCCTCATTAAAGAAGTGAGCGGTGAAGGGGATATCATCACGACTTCGCATTTCCCTGGAACGACTTTGGATATGATTGAGATCCCGTTGGATGACGGACAAGCTTTGATTGATACACCAGGAATCATTAACCACCATCAAATGGCCCACTATGTTGATACACGTGATTTCAAGGTTATCATGCCGAAGAAGGAAATCAAACCGAGGGTTTATCAGTTGAATGAAGCTCAAACGTTGTTCTTTGGTGGATTGGCTCGTTTGGATTATGTATCAGGAGGCAGACGCTCTCTGACATGTTATCTTTCCAATGAATTGAACATTCACCGTACGAAATTGGAGAAAGCGGATGAATTATATAAGAATCATGCTGGAGAAATGCTGACGCCTCCACGTCCGGCTCAATTGGAAGAATTCCCGAAATTGATTCCGCATGAGTTTACTTTAAAAGAAGGTAAAATGGATATTGTGTTTTCAGGTCTTGGCTGGGTTACAGTCAATGAACCAGGAGCAAAGGTCGTTGCGCATGTACCGAAGGGCGTTAACGTAATCGTCCGTAAATCATTAATCTAATCCATAGGGGAAGGGATTCCATGAAGAAGATATTTGGTGTAATAGGGGATCCAATTGCTCATTCGATGTCCCCGGACATTCATAATGATGCTTTTGAAAAAGAAAATATACAGGCCGTTTATCATCATTTTCATGTCAAACCAGATAGTTTGCCTGATGCGATAAAAGGCATGAAAGCCCTTGGTGTATCAGGGTTTAACATAACGATTCCACATAAGACCCCAGTCATTCCCCTACTCGATGAGGTAGACGAATTGGCGCTTGCCATCGGGGCAGTAAATACAGTTTTTAACGAAAAAGGCCGCTTTATAGGGTATAATACAGACGGAATAGGATTTTATAGATCTTTATGCGATGAAATATCAGGTGACATTAAGGCTAAAAAAACGTTAGTGATCGGAGCGGGCGGTGCTGCACGTGCCATTTACTTTACCCTTGTTAAAGAAGGGGTAAAGCAAGTTGATATCGCGAACCGGACGAAGGACCGGGCAGCCCACCTTGTTTCTGATTGCCCATATGATAAAGAATCAAAGGCGCTCACGATTGACGAGGCGGAACAAAGCTTATCACAATATGATTTGATCATCCAAACAACATCTTGCGGGATGAGTCCGAAGTTGGATCAATCCCCAATGAAGTTAGACCAGCTTAAGGCCGGTGCATTTGTCAGTGACATTATCTATAATCCTTTGCAAACGCAGTTTCTACGTGAAGCCAAGGAAAAAGGAGCGGTAACGCTTAATGGACTTGGCATGTTCGTCAACCAGGCTGCGTATGCTTTCGAGATTTGGACCGGAATCAAGCCGGACACAACAAGAATGACAGATATTGTCTTGAACAAACTAGGAGGTAACACATGTTAACAGGAAAGCAGAAAAGATTTTTACGTTCAAAGGCCCATCATCTAAATCCAATTTTCCAAGTTGGAAAAGGCGGGGTCAATGACAATCTCATCAAGCAAATTGGTGAGGCGCTAGAAGTACGCGAATTGATTAAAGTGAGCATCCTGCAAAACTGTGATGAGGAACGTAATGAAGTAGGACGTGCTTTATCAAAAGGTGCAAGAGCGGAATTGGTTCAAATTATCGGTAATACAATCGTATTATATAAAGAATCAAGAGAAAACAAACAAATTAAATTACCGTAAGGGACCTACCTATCTTATGAAAAAAATTGGAATTCTTGGCGGTACATTCAATCCTCCACATATCGGACATTTAATTATTGCTAATGAAGTGCTAGATGCTCTAGAGTTAGATGAAGTCAGATTTATGCCCAATCATGTTCCTCCCCATAAGGAAAAAACGGAGGAAGTTACCGATTTGGACAGGATGGCTATGCTTGAAGATGCTATAGCCGGGCATCCCTCTTTTTATATAGAAGGTATTGAAATTGAAAGAAAAGGCACATCCTATACACATGATACAATGAAATTGCTGAAAGAGCGTGAACCTGACACAGAATTCTTTTTCATCATTGGTGCGGATATGATCGAGTATTTACCTAAATGGCATCGTATTGACGAGCTAGTCAAGCTTGTGAACTTTGTCGGGGTGAAACGGCCGGGCTATAACGAAAAAACGGACTACCCTATTACGATGGTTCAAGTCCCACAGATGTTCATCTCCTCCTCCATGATCCGAAGGAAGTTAAGGACAGGGAAAACCGTGAAATACTTATTAGCCGATCCAGTGGTGAAGTATATAAAAGGGAATGACTTATATGAATCGTGAGGAAGCATTAGCGCTTGTCAGAGAACAAATCACCGAGCGTAGATATATTCATACTTTGGGCGTGGTCGAGTCTGCGATTGAACTTGCAGGACGATATGGTGCCGACGTCAAAAAGGCGGAACTCGCAGCCATTTTTCACGATTATGCAAAATTTCGTCCAAAAGAGGAAATGGAGCAAATCATCATCTCTGAAAAAATGGCACCGGACCTACTGGAATACAATATGGAGCTTTGGCATGCCCCGGTTGGTGCTTACCTGGTAGAAAAAGAGGCCGGGATCACCGATCGTGAAATACTTGATGCAATCGCCTATCACACGTCAGGCCGGGTGGGAATGAGCCTTTTGGATAAGGTCGTCTATCTTGCCGACTATATTGAACCAGGGCGTTCTTTCCCAGGGGTCGACGAAGTGAGGCAGACAGCCAAGGAAAAACTGGATCAGGCTGTCATACAGGCTTTGCGAAATACAGTGGCCTTTTTAATGAAAAGAAATCAGGCCATTTACCCTGATACATTTAAGACATATAATGATCTAATCATGAATTTGAAGGAGAAGATGTAATGACTGAACGTGAACTTCTAACAATTACAGCAAAAGCGGCGGACGATAAAAGAGCGGAAGATATCGTTGCCTTAAATATGAAGGGAATTTCCTTGGTGGCGGATTACTTTTTGATTTGTCATGGTAATTCCGAAAAACAAGTACAAGCCATCGCACGTGAAATGAAGAGCAAAGCGGACGAAGCGGGCATCAATGTTAAGCGCCTTGAAGGGTTTGATGAAGCGAAATGGGTACTTGTTGACCTAGGTGATGTGGTTGCACACGTTTTCCATAAAGATGAAAGAAACTATTATAACCTTGAACGTCTATGGGGAGATGCACCTTTCGAAGATCTTGAGGGTGAACTGACTCAATGACGTACGAACGCTTTGCCTATGTATACGATGAATTAATGAAGGATGCTCCCTATGAAAAATGGTTGTTAATTCTGACGGCGAAGCTAGAGCAATATGGGATAGAAGGAAAGAAAGTACTGGATTTGGCCTGTGGTACCGGTGAGATTACCGTTGAACTGGCGCAGCATGGTTTTGATGTATCCGGTGTGGACTTATCTGATGAAATGCTGATGGTTGCCAATGAAAAAGCGGCGAAGCAAGGATTATCGATTCCTTTATTTCAGCAGGATATGGCAGAACTTGAAGGGCTTGGTCTATATGACTGTGTCACGATTTTTTGTGATTCGCTGAACTACCTTCGCGAGGAAGCGGATATTGTAAAAACTTTCAGCCGGGTTCATGATCATTTGAAGGAAGGCGGATTATTTCTGTTCGATGTCCATTCGATTTATAAGATGGAAGAGATCTTTTACAATAATACGTTTGCCGTCAATGATGAAGAAGTCTCCTACATTTGGGACAGTTTCCCGGGGGAAGAACCATACAGTGTCGAGCATGACCTTAGCTTTTTTGTCAGGGACGATCAAAGCGGTTTATATGACCGTTTCGATGAATTACATTACCAGCGGACCTATCCGATTCAACAATACAAACAATGGTTGCAGCAAGCAGGATTCGAAACCCTCGAAATACTGGCGGACCTAGAAGAAAAACCGCCCGTTAACGAAACTGAACGAATCCTTTTTGTAGCCAGGAAATAATATGGGAAATAATAAGGGTCAGACCCCCTTTCGCACGGCGATGCACGAAAGGGGGTCTGACCCTTATTTTATTTTTTATTGGGAAGGACTTTTGATTTGGTTCTCGAATAGTTAGTAGGGATGGCCAAATTGTTTTTCGACTTCTTCAAGATCTTCTGCGAATTTTTCATGTGTTGCATGAAAAAGGTGATGAAACATCTCTCCGGTTTCTGCTTCTAAAACTTTGATTCCCTCACCTGTTATCCCGCCTTTTACACACACCTTTTCCTGTAAGGTCGGTAAGGTGTAAATGCCTTTACCCAACAGTTCCCCCAATCCTATCAACATGTTCTCCGTTAAAATCGTTGCCGTTTTTTTATCGATTTTCGTCGTGTCTACTGCCCCTTCAATAAATGCCTGTGCTAAATAGCTAAAGAATGCAGGGCCACAGCTGACGATGTCAGAGGCTACACGGGTGATGTCATTATCGATGATGGTTGGCTCTGAGATGGATGAGGCAAGCTTCTGTAGCGACTCCTGCATCTCCTTGTTGCACGTTTCACTGAAGCTCAGTAACGATACCCCTGAACCGACCCGGTTCGTTATGCTGGGAATAAAGCGTGCGCATGGCCCCTTAACTTCTGCTTCAAGCTGAGAGACAGAGAGAGGGCTTGTGATGGATATGAGTAATTGTTCCTTTTTTATATGATGTTTGATGCCCTGCAATAGGCTATGGATTTGTAAAGGTTTTACGCAGAGAAAGATAAAATCAGCTTGATGGACGACTTCAACTGCACTTGCCGCCAATTGGATGCCAGGATGCTTTTCCTTCAATACAAAGGCTTTGGAAAGCGTTCGATTGGTAATGATTAAATCCTTTGGCTTCAATACCTCCGCTTCAAGCCACGATTCTATTAGAATCGTCCCCATATTTCCGGTACCGATCACACCGATTTTCTTCATGACTACAACTCCCTTCAAAGAAGCACAACTTCTCAATAAACACTATGGCCGTTTACCCTGTCCTATGACAATGGAATGATGAAATGATACGGAAGGAGCTCAATTAATTATGGAGACAATCCTCAAAAAGAAACTAACATTGGTAGCCGTTGCCATCGTTATTGTGGTAATAGGTTTTTATCTTTTTTTTCAACCAGAAGACGAAACGGCTGGCACAGAAGATATCTTTGCCGCTTCCGCAAACGAAGAGATGGAAGAAGAAACGAAGCCAGAAGCCGAATCGGAACCCAGAATTATGAAAGTCGATGTGAAGGGGGCCGTCCGGGCTCCTGGTGTATTTACGGCACAAGCTGGCGATAGGGTAATTGACTTGATTACCGAAGCAGGCAGTTTCACGGATAAGGCTGATAAGGATAAAGTAAACCTGGCACAGCTTGTGGAGGACCAAATGGTCATTTACGTACCGAAGATAGGCGAAGAAGATGTAGAGGGTCCTGCGAATGTTGCTGCCGCTCCAACTGGTTCCATGGCTTCTGAAGGGGCATCTAGTAGTACGGGAGGTCAAGTGAACTTGAATGCAGCCACACAAGCGGACTTGGAAACGCTTTCTGGAATCGGTCCGTCAAAAGCCACAGCAATCCTTGAATATAGGGAGACAATCGGGAAATTCAAGCAGGTGGAGGATTTAAAAAACGTTTCTGGTATCGGGGATAAAACGTTTGAAAAGTTAAAGGATTCGATTACGGTTCAATAAATAATGAGAATGGGTACACAAAAGGACGGGAAGAAGGTAAAATTGAAGAAAGAAATTTACTGAGTCAAAGGGGACGACAACACATGAATCGGATTAGCTGGGATCAATATTTCATGGCTCAAAGCCATTTGTTAGCGTTAAGAAGCACGTGTACTCGTCTAACTGTGGGGGCAACGATTGTGCGGGATAACCGGATTATTGCGGGTGGGTATAACGGCTCGATTGCGGGTGGCACCCATTGTATCGATGATGGCTGTTATGTCATCGATAATCATTGTGTCAGAACGATTCATGCTGAAATGAACGCGCTTTTACAATGTGCCAAATTTGGCGTGCCGACAGCGGGAGCAGAAATTTATGTGACGCATTTTCCGTGTTTACAATGCTGTAAATCGCTGATACAGGCCGGGATCAAGGCTGTTTACTATGCGGAGGATTACAAAAACCATCCTTATGCTATTGAATTGTTCGAACAAGCCGGAGTTAAGATGGAAAAGGTTGAAGCAAAAGGGGCCATCGACGTGAATGGCAAAGAGAAGCAGGACTTTGTTTTATCTTTGTTAAGTCAACTGGAACAAACCGGTCTTGGAAAAGAGGTAGTTTTGGACCTGGAAAAGCAGGCCAAGCGGTTATTTGATTAATAAATGAAAAGGAGGGCGGGCATGACCAGACACCTTCTTTTCTTAGCGGTTTCTGCCACGTTGGGCGTTACAGCCCATTCGAATTTTAGCATGAAGCTTTTAATCTGCATTTTGTTTTTCTTATGTTTTCTTTTTTACTGGAGCGGTGGAAAGTGGAAGGTCCTCATCCTTCATATTGTCATCATGGGGATCTTTATAAGCTCCGCTTCCATAACCGAAATTCGGAACAAGTCCATATATGATGGATCGGAAAGTCACTTCCTCGTAACATTTACTTCCCAGCCAAAACTCGATGGGAATCTGCTAAAAGGGTTCGTCACAAGTGAACAAGGCGAACAACTCCTCTTACGATATACTATCGCTTCCGAACAAGAAAAGGAAGGTCTGAATCAGCACTTGCGCACGGGAATATCCTGTCCGATACAGGGAATTTTGCAGGTCCCTGA
Organism: Peribacillus suis; assembly: GCF_059384845.1. NCBI lineage: Bacteria > Bacillati > Bacillota > Bacilli > Caryophanales > Bacillaceae > Peribacillus > Peribacillus suis. The sequence goes on along the minus strand of NZ_CM182019.1, from coordinate 2,729,523 downwards.
ACAACACCGTAATGAAAACAGCTTCGATTACCAGCAGTATCTTTCCCATCAGAACACCCACTGGATAGTAAAAGCCGATTCGATCTCTTTTTCAAAATGTAATATGTCAAAGGCTTCTCTTGTCGTCTCGATTCGCAATTTTCGGATGAAAGGGATTTCCTACATCAAAAAACACTTTCCTAAAGAATCGAGTGGCTTTGTCACAGCCCTGATTTTTGGAGATCAGAGTGAAATCGATGAAGAGGACCTTACCAATTACCAGCGGCTTGGTTTGGTGCATCTCTTGGCAATTTCGGGGCTTCATGTAAGCCTGTTAACGGGCATGTTATTTTATTTGGGAATTCGTATCGGCATCACCCGCGAAAGAATGATAATCCTCATCCTGGTCTTTTTGCCGATGTATACGCTACTATCCGGCGGAAGTCCTTCTGTCATGCGTTCCTGTTTGATGGCCATGTTGTTCTTTATCCTGATGCTCTTTAAAAAAAGGCTGTCAGCGAGTGTCACGATTGGCGTCATTTATCTGGTTTTGTTATTTCTTCAGCCAAACATGCTTTATAACATTGGCTTTCAGCTGTCCTTCGCTGTCACATTTTCCATCATCATGTCCTCGGGCATCTTCTTGCACTATCCCCAAAAGGTCATGCAGCTCCTCGTCATTAGCACAAGCTGTCAATTGGCGGCCCTCCCGATATTGCTTTTCCACTTTTACGAAGTTTCCCTCCTGGGTGTCTTGTTGAATGTCTTGTATGTACCTCTTTATTCCGTGATATTGCTTCCATTTTCATTAATAACGGTCGTTGTGAATCTTTTAGTGCCAGCTCTCGGCCACCCGCTCATATCACTCCTTAATGTGACCTTCACGCTCTGCAATCGTGCAGCCGACTTGGCTTCTGATTTTCCCCTGGCCTCGGTCTCGTTTGGTAAACCAGGCTTTATCATCCTATTGTTCCTACTTGTATCGATTTTGGGCTTGTTTGTGAATTGGGAGACTTCTTTTCGCGCAAGTAAAACTTGGTGGGGGATGTTCATTTTACTTTTACTTCTTCAATTCAATATTCAAAAGCTATCTCCCTTCGGTGAAGTGCAGATCATTGATATTGGCCAGGGTGACTCGATTTTGATTACCCTGCCGTTTAACGCCGGGAATTATTTAATTGATACAGGAGGGCAAATCACATTTCCGTTGGAGGAATGGAAGAAGAAGCGAAAGACCTATAATACAGCAGAAGATACCATAATCCCGCTATTGAAAAGTAAAGGAATCCATCATTTGGACAAGCTGATTTTAACGCATGCGGATGCCGATCATATGGGAAGTGCAAAAAAGTTGATCGAGAATTTCAAGGTGGAGGAAGTAATTATTGGTAGCTGGGGCGAAGAGCAATATCGGGATAAAGACTTTATCCCTGTAGCCCGAGACAAGGGCATAAGAATCAAGATGGTGAAAAGAGGCGACTCTTGGAGCGTTGCGGATGCTAAATTTTATGTGTTGAATCCCCACAAGAAAGAAGAAAATACGAATGAGGCCTCCGTTGTTTTGTATGCCGAGATTGGTGGGCTTTCCTGGGTTTTCACGGGTGATATGGGTGAACCGGGGGAAATGGAGCTCATCGATGCATTTCCACAACTACGGGCAGATATTTTGAAGGTGGGCCACCATGGAAGTAAAACATCTTCTTCGATCCCCTTCCTAGAGCAAATTCACCCTAAAGCTGCCATCATTTCCGTAGGAAAGGAGAATAGATATGGCCATCCACACGGCCAGGTGTTGGAGTCGATGAAAGCAAATAAAATCATGGTGTTCAGGACGGACGAAGATGGAGCCGTCATTTACAAATATACTAAAAAGGGAGGAACCTTTCGGAAGATTCTTCCATAGTATGTAGAAATCCAAAAGAAAGAGACTGCATCAGCAGCCTCCTTCAGGGAAAAATAAGTGCATGAAAATTAGGATCCTACTGCTTTAACGACGACAGCAATGGTGAACATGGCAGCGAAAAATACAAATGAAGCGATGAATCCGATTGCGGAATCAGCGACGTCATCAGTCTTCGATTGGACATTCTTTTCGAATTCGTTCATTGTTTACCCCTCCTATTTCTGCTAATAGTATAAAACATTACCAAAAAAAAATCCACAGGTCACATTCTTCATTTCCTTTACTGACAAGAGTTGTCACAAATAGTTTGCTTAATTGAGGTCAAAATAAAAGTACAAACAAAGCAAGCACGTAATTGTTCTACATGAATGGTTATCGTTTTCAAGGAAGTTTTCCTAGGGCCTTTCTTGAGAGCGTTCATATAGATCCGGAACTAGACCTTAGGGGCTAGTTCCCTTTATAGCTTGTCAAATGGTTCCTCCCACTATACCATTAGAGAAGAATACATAAAAAAGAGGCGGATTCTATTGGTATTAGACGTTTGGAAGAATATAAAAAAAGGGCAATTCGCTCCCGTATATTTGGTATATGGAACAGAAGCCTATTTAATTAATGAAACGAAGCAACTCTTGATAGAGCATGTCCTTCATGAAGATGAAATGGATTTTAACTTTTCTCAATTTGATTTAGAGGAGACGCCAGTCGAAACGGCTCTTGAAGACGTGGAGACCCTCCCTTTCATTGGGGAAAGGCGTCTTGTTTTCATGCAGAACCCATTTTTCCTGACAGCGGAAAAATCAAAGTCCAAGGTGGAACATAATGTGAAAAGATTAGAAGCCTACCTCTCGGACCCTGTTCCTTATTCCATTGTGGTCTTGACGGCCCCTTACGAGAAGCTGGACGAGCGGAAAAAAATCACCAAGGAACTGAAGCGTAAGGCCGTCCTCATTGAGGCGAAGAAGCTGGGCGACCGTGAGCTTAAGGTATGGGTCAAAGAACGGGTCGCAGAATATCAGGTGCAGATCGATGATCAAGCCACGGAACTCCTATTGGAGCTTGCGGGTACAAACTTGATGATGCTGACGAACGAACTGGATAAAATGGCATTGTATGTAGAAGATGAGAAGCGGATAACGACGGAAGTTGTCGAAAAGTTAGTGGCTAAATCGCTTGAACAGAATATCTTTACCCTGGTTGATTCGGTCTTGCAACGAAAAATGGAAAGTGCCATGACCATTCTCCATGATTTACTTCGGCAAAATGAAGAGCCCATTAAGATTTTGAGTGTGATGGCTGGACAAGTGAGGCTCATGTATCAAGTGAAGGAACTATCTCGACAAGGGTATAGTCAGCAAAAAATCGCGGGACAATTGAGGGTGCATCCATACAGGGTGAAACTGGCCCTTGAAAAGACAGGCAAATTTCAGGAGAAAGAGCTGCTTAGCATTATAGATGACTTGGCTGAGGCGGATTATCGGATGAAAACTGGTCAGGCTGATAAAGCAATCACTTTAGAATTACTACTACTGAAATTCAGATGAAGGCTTAAAGGGGAGGGGATGGAATGATTCTTTCCCCTTTTTGGGCAAAAAAAAAAACGACCCGGAAGGTCGTTTCGTTTTCATTAAGCGTTAAGAGCGTTAAGTCTTTTCGCTAAACGAGATTTTTTACGGGCTGCCGCATTTTTATGGATTAATCCTTTAGATGCAGCTTTGTCTAATTTTACAGCAGCTGTTAAAAGAGCTTCTTTAGCAGCTTCAACGTTTTCTCCAGCTAAAGCAACTTCAGCGTTTTTCACTGTAGTACGCATAGTAGATCGAACTGTAATGTTATGAACGCGTTTTGTGTCGTTAGTTTTCACACGTTTAATAGCAGATTTAATGTTTGGCATTCCGTTCACCTCCTACAAAGAAATCGAGATTATATGAACTCGACTTTTCAAATCCATATCAAATAGCACAAATGATATTCTATCAGACTGCTTAAGATTATGCAATACTCCAGATTGAGAATCGAAAAGTAATTATAATTTCTGAAATTAATTCATCTCGTCATAATGTATTGTACCAAAAAAATGAATAATACAAAAGCTAAAATGAAAGAATGTTTAAGAGAGATGATTAAAATACTAGATTTGACTCATATAAACAGCAGGAGGCGCTATGGTGAAACATTTGGACCTAAGTAATTATAGTATTCGGACAGATCTGGCAATTGAAGCGAAAGAAATTGCCCTTGAAATGAAAGGTGTCGTCGAAGAGAAGGATGTCTCCCATATTGAAGGTGTGATCATTAAAGAAAAAGAAGTGGATGATTTGAAGATTTCCCTAGTTGAGGTCACGGCGGAAGGGGAAAAGGAGATTGGCAAGAAAGAGGGGAGTTACCTAACGATAGAGGTCCAAGGGATCCGCCAACAGGATACGGATACGCAGCAACGGGTGGAAAAGGTATTCGCCAACGAGTTAGCGTATTTTTTGAAAAGGAACAAGCTCACAAAGGAAAGCGGTTGCTTAGTCGTTGGTCTGGGTAACTGGAATGTCACCCCTGATGCACTCGGACCGGCTGTCATCGAAAACTTGGTCGTTACGAGACATTTATTCGAGTTGCAGCCGGAGTCGGTAAAGGAAGGATATCGTCCGGTCAGCGCAATTTCTCCCGGGGTGATGGGAATCACGGGGATCGAGACGAGTGACATCATCAAAGGCGTCATTGAAAAAAGCAAGCCGGATTTCCTTATCATTGTAGATGCCTTGGCGGCTCGTTCCATTGACCGGGTGAATTCAACCATTCAAATAACGGATACGGGCATCCATCCCGGTTCAGGGGTAGGGAACAAACGCAAAGAATTGAGCCAGGAAACATTAGGCGTCCCTGTTATCGCCATTGGGATCCCTACTGTCGTCGATGCCGTATCGATCACGAGCGACACAATCGATTATATCCTGAAGCATTTTGGCAAGGAACTGAAAGAAGGCGGTCGGCCTTCACGCGCCTTGGCCCCCGCTGGATTCAGCTTCGGAAAAAGGAAAAAGCTAAAAGATGAGGATATGCCAGGAGAGAAGGAACGAGAAACTTTCTTGGGAATGGTCGGTGTGCTTCCGGATGAAGAGAAGCGTAAATTGATTTATGAAGTGCTCTCGCCACTAGGTCATAATTTAATGGTTACACCAAAGGAAGTCGATGTATTCATTGAAGATATGGCCAATCTGATAGCCAACGGTTTGAATGCGGCGTTACATGAATCAATCAATCAAGGTAATGCGGGCTTCTACACCCGCTAAACGGCATTAGTGCCCAAAAATGGTGTTCTACCCTCTCTAGCAAAGTCATAAGTATTAGTAGACAAGCTATAGAGAGGGTGGACGGATGAAAAGGAGAAAATCTCCAGGTATTATTACAGCTATTCACGGATCAACGATTGTAAAAACGTTTCTAGGTATCCTAGCCTTGCTTCTTTTTGTTTTTTCCGTCAGCGGGGTCATGACTTCATTACGGCCGGAATATCGCATTACCTCGAATTCCGTACATACTGTCGCTAACCAATTTTCAGGTAAAATGCTATTTTCGATGCTGGCCAATGAAAACCATTACTTCTTCAGTGCCTTGCCTGAAGGAAAAGAACAATCGATTGTCATGGAGCAGTTAGTAAAGCTTTCGACCAACATCTCAATGGAGGATCCCCGTAGTTTGCTAGGTCGGGAATTACCAGGGTTCTCGATTTTTGATAACGAGATCCTTGTCGCAGGTGAAGGAACGAACTATACGAATATGCCGTATGAGTCTCCACCACCTTTAGAGGTGATGAATGATGAAAGAGATGCATCTCTGCAAAATCTGGATGAAATAGAAGAACCTGATAAGAAGACAACGCCCAATCAACCCAAGCAAACGACCAATGGCCGCAAGGTGGTAGAAATATATCATAGCCATAATCGGGAGTCGTACCTGCCTTATCTAAAGGGTGTCACCGACCCAGATCTTGCGTATCATTCTGAAATCAATATTACAAAACTCGGAACACGGATGACCGCCGATCTCGCGGATAAAGGTATAGGAGCCTCTCTAAATAAAACGGATGTGATGGGGAACTTGAATAGCAAGGGCTTGAATTTTGCAAAAGCGTACCAGGAATCACGTAAAACCGTTCAGACGGCAATGGCGAATAATAAGGATATAGAATATCTCATCGATATCCATCGTGATTCCAAAAGGAAAAAACATACGACGATCACCATTAATGGCAAACAATACGCCAAGATAGCTTTTGTTGTGGGAGGGGACAACCCGAATTATGAAAAAAATGCGGCACTTGCCAATAAAATGCATAAAGCGTTAGAAAAAAAGTACCCTGGTATCTCGCGTGGGGTCATGAAACAGGGCGGGGCAAGAAATAATGGAGTTTACAATCAGGATTTGACGGGTAATGCAATGCTTTTGGAAATTGGAGGCGTCGATAATACATTCGAGGAAATGTATTTAACGGTCGACGCATTCACTGATGTGTTCAGCGAATTGTATTGGGATGCTAAGGCTGTGGATGGCATCAAGGGAGAATCGGAAGCAAAGTAATTTGGAAGGAGCCTCTATCATGGTTCGATTTTGGTTGAAATGCACGGGCGTTTTACTTATTTTGTTTTTAGGTGTACTTATCGGGATGCAGCAGGCAAACGACGGCATGAAAAAAATGAAAGGGTATGAAGACCCCGCTTTAAATAGTGCTTTCACCATTAACCAATCGGAGCACGGAGAAATGGAAGCGGATATCCTTGGGCAAAAAGTGACGAGTCATGATATAGAGACGAAAAAAGAAAAGCTGGAGGAAATGAAAGCTTATAATTTTTTCTCCTCCCTTGGCAAGAGTCTGGGTGAAACCGTATCAGCAGCTTTTAACGCACTCTTTAATATGATTTAGTAGTAGGATAAGCCGGTAGAAAATTCTAGAAAAAGGCTCCATTCAAATTGAATGCAGCCTTTTTTGCTATCTCCTTCTACATAATGGACTGTCCTTGTAACTATTCTGTTGAATCTTGCATTTTCTATTGATATAATGAAAAATAGTGTATTGTGTCGACTATTGGGAGTGAACGTTATGAATAGAGAAGAGAAATTAAAAAGACAATCAAAGATTCGTAACTTTTCCATCATCGCTCATATTGATCATGGTAAATCAACATTGGCGGATCGTATCATAGAAAAGACGAACGCCATGACTCAACGTGAAATGAAGAGTCAATTGTTAGATTCTATGGACTTAGAGCGTGAGCGTGGAATTACGATTAAATTGAATGCGATTCAATTGAAATATAAGGCGAAAGATGGCGAAGAATATATCTTCCATCTTATCGATACACCGGGGCACGTAGATTTCACTTACGAGGTTTCACGAAGCCTTGCTGCGTGTGAAGGTGCAGTCCTTGTCGTGGATGCTGCTCAAGGCATCGAGGCCCAGACGCTTGCCAATGTTTATTTAGCATTGGACAATAACCTGGAAATTTTACCTGTCATCAATAAGATTGACTTGCCAAGTGCCGACCCTGAGCGGGTCCGTGGTGAAATCGAGGATGTAATCGGTCTTGATGCATCTGATGCCGTTTTATGCTCGGCTAAAGCTGGAATTGGAATTGAGGATATTTTAGAACAGGTCGTAGAATTGGTTCCGGCACCTCAGGGTGATCCGGACGGACCGTTTAAAGCACTTATTTTTGACTCCGTATTTGATGCTTATCGCGGTGTAGTAGCTTACATCCGGGTTGTTGAGGGTTCTATAAAAGTGGGCGATAAAATCAAGATGATGTCCACTGGTAAGGAATTTGATGTGACCGAATTGGGCGTCTTCAATCCGAAAGTCCAAATGCTTGATGAACTGACAGTGGGGGATGTAGGTTTCCTGACCGCAGCCATTAAGAATGTCAGTGATACGACTGTAGGGGATACGATTACGAGTGCCAATAATCCCGCGACAGAAGCCTTGCCTGGTTACCGGAAGATGAATCCGATGGTTTATTGCGGTTTATACCCAATTGATGCATCTAAATTCAATGATTTACGTGATGCTTTAGAAAAACTGGAGTTGAATGATTCAGCGTTGCAATTCGAGGCAGAGTCTTCTCAAGCGCTAGGATTTGGTTTCCGTTGTGGCTTCCTTGGCCTTCTTCATATGGAAATCATTCAAGAACGTATCGAGCGTGAATTCAAAATTGATTTAATCACGACAGCACCAAGTGTTATATATGACGTTATCCTTACAGATGGAACGTCCATAAAGGTGGATAATCCATCAAATATGCCGGATCCACAAAAAATCGAAAACGTCGAAGAACCTTATGTTAAGGCGACCATGATGGCACCAACAGAATTTACGGGAACCATCATGGAAATCTGCCAAAACAAACGTGGGAATTTCATCGATATGGAATACGTGGATGAAACGCGCGTAAGTATCCATTATGAGATTCCGTTGTCAGAAATCGTCTATGATTTCTTTGATCAATTGAAATCCAATACAAGAGGGTATGCTTCATTCGATTATGAGTTAATCGGATATAAGCCATCCAAACTTGTCAAAATGGATATCTTGTTGAATGGCGAAACGGTCGATGCATTAAGTTTCATCGTCCATAAGGACTTTGCTTATGAACGTGGAAAAATCATCGTTGAAAAATTGAAGAAATTGATTCCAAGACAGCAATTCGAAGTGCCGATCCAAGCGGCTATCGGACAAAAAATCGTGGCCCGTTCATCCATTAGTGCCATGCGTAAAAACGTATTGGCTAAATGTTACGGTGGCGATATTTCCCGTAAACGTAAATTGCTTGAAAAACAAAAACAAGGTAAAAAGCGGATGAAACAAGTTGGTTCCGTTGAAGTGCCACAAGAAGCCTTCATGGCTGTCCTGAAAATGGATGACACGACTCCAAAAAAATAAATGATAGTAGAAAAAAGAGGGTAGACAGGATCTAGCCTCTTTTTCTATCGGTCCATTCGATTAAATAAAGGTTGTGAACTTAATGATTAAAAGTGCTTACCTGCATATCCCGTTTTGTGAACATATTTGCCACTATTGTGATTTTAATAAAGTTTTCTTACAAGGGCAGCCCGTTGATGAATATTTACGGATGATGAAAAGGGAAATGGAAATGCAACTTGCTAAATATCCGACAACGGAACTGGATACGGTCTTTGTTGGTGGGGGAACACCCACCTCACTTGATGAAAAGCAGCTATCCTTCCTTTGTGAGGCCATCAATGAGACCCTCCCTTTCGATGCCAAACAGGCTGAGTATACGTTTGAAGCCAATCCCGGGGACCTTTCGAGAGAAAAGCTTGAAATCCTCTTTCAAGCAGGCGTGAATAGGCTAAGTTTTGGGGTACAAAGCTTTAATGACGAATTATTGAAGCGCATCGGCCGAACACATCGGGCATCCGAGGTGTATGAAACCATTCAGTTGGCTCAGGATGTGGGCTTCACCAATATTACGATTGACTTGATTTATGGATTACCGGGGCAAACTATGGAAGATTTCGAGGATACACTCGCGAAAGCCCTTGCCCTGCAACTTCCTCACTATTCCAGTTATTCCTTGATCGTCGAACCAAAGACGGTCTTTTACAATCAAATGCGTAAAGGCACATTGAATCTCCCTCCACAGGAACTAGAGGCTTCCATGTATGAGCGGCTGATGGAAGAGATGGAGAGGCATGGAATGCATCAATATGAAATCAGTAATTTTGCTCGCCCCGGTTTTGAAAGTAAGCATAATCTGACATACTGGGACAATAAAGAGTATTATGGCATCGGTGCTGGAGCTCATGGATATACGGGCGGCAAAAGAGTGGCCAATCATGGTCCGGTAAAAAAATACATCACTCCTTTGCTAAAAGGTGAATTGCCTGTTTTAGATGAACATCCTGTGCCGCTCTATGAAAAAATGGAAGAAGAGATGTTTTTGGGGCTCCGGAAAACAAAAGGCGTCTCCCTAGAAACATTCAAAAGCAAATTTTCTGTAGAAATGAAGGAGATTTTCGGGGAATCGCTCGAAGAACAAATGAAAAAGGGGTTACTCACGATTGAGGACGGGTTCGTAAGCCTGACTGAGCGTGGCAAATTGCTTGGTAATGAAGTGTTTCAATCGTTTTTGGGAGTGGTTGATACGGATTGATGGAAATCTCTTGTCCTATAAACGGTAATTTAGCGGTTTTCATTATTGACATCATCAGCTTCATTTGATAATTTATTAGTATATTAGCACTCAGGAAGTTAGAGTGCTAACAGAGGTGATCATACATGCTAACTGATCGTCAATTATTGATTCTGCAAGTGATAATCGAGGATTTTATCCATTCAGCCCAGCCTGTCGGGTCGCGAAGCTTGTCGAAGAAAGATGAAATTACGTTCAGCTCGGCCACTATTCGCAATGAAATGTCTGATCTTGAAGAATTGGGTTTTTTAGAAAAAACTCATACATCTTCAGGAAGGGTTCCTTCTGAAAAAGGGTATAGATATTATGTGGATCATTTACTTTCTCCTCAAGCTCCAAAAAAGAATGAAATGAAATTGTTGAAATCCGTGTTCGTGGAGCGCATTTATGAACTGGAAAAGATTGTCCAAAAGTCAGCTAAGATACTCTCTGAATTGACGAATTACACGGCAATCGTTCTTGGCCCCAAAGTCAATGAACATAAGCTGAAAAAGATTCAAATCATTCCATTGAGTCCTGAAACGGCAATTGCGATCATCATCACTGACACAGGCCATGTTGAAAATCGAATGATTTCCCTGCCTCCTTCTTTCGATATCAATGAAATCGAGAAGGTAGTCAATATTTTAAATGCCCGGTTAGTGGATGTACCGCTTGTCGAGCTGAAGGATAAGATCTATAAGGAAGTGGCGGTCTTATTGAGCCATCACATCCATAATTATGGATCGGTCGTTTCCGTTCTTGCGGACACCCTCACGGATACGAAACCGGAAAAAATATTTTTCGGTGGTAAAACGAATATCTTGAGGCAGCCTGAGTTCCATGACATTGCAAAAGTCAGCACACTTTTATCCATGATCGAACAGGAACAAGGATTTTATGATCTCATTACGAAAAACCCATCTGGCATTCATGTCAAGATTGGCCGTGAAAATCAAAATACAGTCCTTGAGGATTGTAGTTTGATTACCGCGACGTATTCAATCGGGCAGGAACAAGTGGGCACCTTGGCAATATTGGGTCCAACTCGAATGGAATATTCGAGAGTAATCAGTCTCCTTTCTTTTTTCTCGAAGGATTTAACGACGTTGATGACAAAGCTGTATCAAAAATAGGAGCAAAGGTAATAGTAAGGTGGCGGTAAAAGGGTTACCACCGCCCAACCTATTACTTAAGCATAAATTTGTATAATCCTTTAGGGGAGGTGAGATTGTGGAAAATAAAAACAATGAACAGACATTAAATAATGAAACAATCGAGGAAAGCACGGAAGAAGCGGTTTTTGCTGAAGAAGTGAATTCATCGGAAGAAACTCAGGAGGAAACTCCGGTAGAAAAAGATGAGCTACAGTTGGCTCAAGAAAAGATTCAGGAACTAGAAGCTAAAATCGAAGAAATGGATAACCGTTACCTTCGTTTGCAAGCTGATTTCGATAATTCTAGACGCCGTGCAAAGCTTGATATGGAAGCGGCTCAAAAATATAGAGTGCAAGATATTGCTGGGAATTTGGTCGAGGCTCTTGATAACTTTGAAAGAGCGACTAAAATCGAAGCGGATAATGAGCAAACAAAGTCCCTTCTTCAAGGCATGGAAATGGTCTATAAAGGCATTATTGGTGCATTGGCGAAAGAAGGCATCGAACCGATCAATTCTGTCGGTGAAGAATTCGATCCGCGTTTGCATCAAGCCGTCATGCAAGTTCAAGATGAGAACTTCGGTTCGAACATCGTTGTGGAAGAATTCCAAAAAGGATATCTTCTTAAGGACCGAGTGATTCGCCCGGCCATGGTAAAGGTAAACGAATAAAGAAATCATTACATATAAATATTGGGAGGTAGTGTAACAATGAGCAAAATTATTGGTATTGACTTAGGTACTACAAACTCTTGCGTATCTGTACTTGAAGGCGGGGAACCAAAAGTTATCCCGAATCCAGAAGGAAACCGTACAACACCTTCTGTTGTGGCATTTAAAAATGGGGAACGTCAAGTAGGGGAAGTGGCCAAACGCCAAGCAATTACGAACCCGAACACAATCATTTCCATTAAACGTCATATGGGTACTAACCATAAGGAAGTAATTGATGGAAAAGAATATTCACCGCAGGAAGTATCTGCAATCATCCTTCAATACTTGAAATCTTATGCTGAAGAATATCTTGGAGAAAAAGTAACAAAAGCGGTTATCACCGTTCCTGCTTACTTTAATGACGCTGAACGTCAAGCAACTAAAGACGCTGGTCAAATTGCTGGTCTTGAAGTGGAACGTATTATCAATGAACCTACAGCTGCAGCACTTGCTTACGGATTGGATAAAACGGAAGAAGACCAAACCATCCTTGTATTCGACCTTGGTGGCGGTACATTTGACGTATCCATCATGGAACTTGGAGACGGAGTATTCGAAGTACGTTCAACAGCTGGTGACAACCGCCTAGGTGGAGACGATTTCGACCAAGTAATCATTGATTATTTAGTAGAAGCATTCAAAAAAGAGAATGGCATCGATCTTTCTAAAGACAAAATGGCTGTTCAACGTTTGAAAGATGCAGCTGAAAAAGCGAAAAAAGACCTTTCAGGTGTAACTTCAACTCAAATTTCATTACCTTTCATCACAGCTGGGGATGCTGGCCCACTTCACTTGGACGTAACGATGACTAGAGCTAAATTTGATGAGCTATCATCAAGTCTTGTTGAACGTACGATGGGACCTACTCGTCAAGCATTGAAAGATGCTGGACTTTCAGCTTCAGAAATCGATAAAGTCATCCTTGTTGGTGGATCTACTCGTATTCCTGCAGTAGTGGAAGCAATCAAAAAGGAAATCGGTCAAGAACCTAGCAAAGGTGTTAACCCTGATGAAGTAGTAGCGATGGGTGCTGCCATTCAAGGTGGCGTGTTAACTGGAGACGTTAAAGACGTGGTTCTTTTAGACGTAACTCCACTTTCCCTTGGAATTGAAACAATGGGCGGTGTATTCACTAAGTTAATCGACCGTAATACAACGATTCCGACAAGTAAATCTCAAGTGTTCTCAACAGCAGCAGATAACCAAACAGCTGTGGATATCCATGTTCTTCAAGGTGAACGTCCAATGTCAGCGGATAATAAAACGCTTGGCCGTTTCCAATTAAGCGATATTCCACCTGCACCACGTGGAATTCCTCAAGTAGAAGTAACATTCGATATTGATAAAAACGGTATTGTTAATGTTCGTGCAAAAGATCTTGGTACAAACAAAGAGCAAGCCATCACAATCAAATCATCTTCAGGTCTTTCTGATGAAGAAATCGAGCGTATGGTACGCGAAGCAGAAGAAAATGCCGATGCTGATAAACAACGTAAAGAAGAAGTGGAACTTCGTAATGAAGCCGACCAACTTGTCTTCCAAACGGAAAAAACGCTTAAAGATCTAGAAGGTAAAGTAGACGAAGCGGAAGTAACAAAAGCGAACGAAGCGAAGGATGAACTGAAAGCTGCAATCGAGAAAGATGAGCTTGAAGAAATCCGTACGAAAAAAGATGCTCTAAACGAAATCGTTCAAGCTTTAACTATGAAGCTTTACGAAGAAGCGGCTAAAGCACAGCAAGCTGCCCAAGAGGGTGCTGGTGAAGCTGGAGCTCAAGACGATAACGTCGTTGATGCAGAATTTACAGAAGTGAACGAAGACGAAAAAAATAAAAAGTAACCCTTTTGGGATGCTGAAATAGTGGGTAGTGAAATGCTGCCTGAAGTAGAAAAGTCAAAGTCAGGTTATCTTGGCTTTGGCTTTTTTTACAATGGATGGAGCTAAATATAGGAATGATAGGGCTATAAAGAGATGAAATGACAGTTTGAGGGGACATTCCCACTTCTTTTATGGATGGGTGTTCAAACTGTTTGTGCTTTTCTAGTTGATTATTATCTTCCTACAGTGATAATATAATCTTTATGTGAATCGAATCGGGAGTGGATTTAGATATGAGTAAACGCGATTATTATGAGGTGTTAGGCCTTTCGAAGAGTGCTTCGAAGGATGAAATCAAGAAAGCGTATCGAAAGCTCTCCAAACAATATCACCCTGATATTAATAAAGCAGACGATGCTGCGGATAAATTCAAGGAAATTAAGGAAGCTTACGAAGTATTAAGCGATGAACAGAAAAAAGCCCATTATGATCAATTTGGGCATACGGATCCGAATCAAGGCTTCGGTGGTGGTCAAGACTTTGGTGGTTTTGGCGGATTCGAAGATATTTTCAGTAGTTTCTTTGGTGGTGGAGGTCGTAGAAGAGATCCTAATGCACCTCGTCAAGGGGCCGATCTGCAATATACGATGACGCTTTCTTTTGAAGAAGCCGCATTTGGGAAAGATACAGAGATTGAAATTCCACGTGAAGAGAATTGTGATACATGTAAGGGCTCAGGTGCAAAGCCTGGTACAAAAGTCGAAAACTGTTCACACTGTCACGGAACTGGTCAGTTAAATGTTGAACAAAATACAGCTTTCGGGCGTATCGTTAACCGGAGAGCTTGTCACCATTGTCAAGGAACAGGTAAAATCATTCCGAATAAATGTTCAACGTGTAAAGGTGAAGGAAAAGTTCAAAAACGTAAAAAAATTCAAATCAAAGTACCTGCAGGTATCGATGACGGACAACAGCTTCGAGTTTCCGGTCAAGGGGAGCCTGGAATCAATGGTGGCCCATCCGGAGATCTATATGTAGTCTTCCATGTCCGTACTCATGAATTCTTTGAACGGGATGGCGATGATATTTATTGCGAAATGCCGATTACATTTGCCCAATCTGCGTTAGGAGACGAAATTGAAGTCCCAACCTTGCATGGCAAAGTTAAATTGAAGATTCCTGCCGGTACACAAACTGGTACGCGTTTCCGTTTAAAAGGAAAAGGCGTTTCGAATGTCAGGGGCTATGGACAAGGCGACCAGCATGTAATCGTATTGGTGGTCACTCCAAAGAAATTGACGGAAAAACAAAAAGAACTTCTTCGTGAGTTCAGCGAAATCAGTGGCCAAGCAGGCATTGATGAACAAGAAGATGGCTTTTTCTCGAAGGTAAAGCGTGCTTTTAAAGATAGATGACTAAAAGTAAAAGAAGAGATCGGGAGTTGGTAGGTTATGAAGTGGTCTGAATTTGCAATCCACACAACAAATGAAGCGGTTGAACCTGTTTCAAATATCCTTCATGAGGCAGGTGCAAGCGGTGTTGTCATTGAGGATCCTCTTGAATTAGTCAAAGAACGTGAAAATGTCTTTGGCGAAATCTACCACCTGAACCCAGATGATTATCCGGACGAAGGTGTTTTGATCAAGGCGTACTTGCCGGTTAATAGCTTTCTTGGTGAAACGGTTGATGCTATTAAGGAATCCATCAATAATCTCCTGCAATTTGAAATAGACCTAGGGAAGAACCTTGTTTCAATCAGTGAAGTGAATGAGGAAGAATGGGCAACTGCCTGGAAGAAATATTATAATCCAGTCAAGATATCCGAGCGATTCACCATTGTCCCTACTTGGGAAGACTATACGCCAGTAAGCAGTGATGAATTGATCATAGAACTGGATCCGGGCATGGCATTCGGGACGGGTACCCACCCGACAACCGTCATGTGTATCCAAGCCCTCGAACGTACTGTTGTACCGGGTGATCTTGTGGTTGATGTTGGAACGGGTTCTGGAGTCTTGAGCATAGCGTCCGCATTGTTGGATGCAAAACGAGTTCAGGCACTTGATTTGGATGAAGTGGCTGTTCGGTCGGCCATTCAAAATGTTGAACTGAACAATG
Source organism: Peribacillus suis (assembly GCF_059384845.1). Classification (NCBI taxonomy): domain Bacteria; kingdom Bacillati; phylum Bacillota; class Bacilli; order Caryophanales; family Bacillaceae; genus Peribacillus; species Peribacillus suis. The sequence continues at coordinate 2,713,659 of NZ_CM182019.1, read as the reverse complement.
TTCAGGAAAAGGTCTCTGTTTCGCAAGGTAACTTATTGGATGGAGTAGATGAACGGGCGGATGTCGTAGTAGCCAATATTTTGGCCGAAGTGATTATGCGCTTTACGGACGATGTTGCGAAAATCGTGAAACCTGGTGGGCATTTCATTGCCTCTGGAATCATTCAACCTAAAAAACAAGATGTGAAGGAAGCGATTCAAGCTTCCGGATTCATAATTGTGGAAACCATCCAGATGGAAGATTGGGTTGCGTTCATTGCTAAAAGAAATGATTGAATGATGAGTTACTCTGATTATCTTATCCACAGGTAATCAGAGTACCTTTTTTTACGCTCAAACCTTGGCAAGGCACAAAGCATTCAAGGGAAGATGCCTTTGACTGCTAGCCTGTGAGTTTTTCTAGACTAGACGGAGTAGGTGGCACTGTGCAACGATATTTTCTTAATGAAATGGACTTTCAGGGACAAACCGTGACCATTACAGGTGATGATTTTCACCATATTGCCAGAGTCATGAGAATGGAACCTGGAGAGCGAATCATAACTGTAAAGGGCAGTGGCATGGCTGCAGTCACGGAAATCTCGGAAATTACGAATGATACAGTTATAGGAAACATTTTAGAATGGAAGAATGAAGAAAAAGAACTTCCCGTCCAGGTGACGATAGCGAGCGGTCTGCCTAAAGGGGATAAGCTGGAGTATATCGTTCAAAAGGGGACGGAATTGGGCGCTTACAAGTTTATCCCTTTTATTGCGGCTCGTTCGGTGGTAAAATGGGACCACAAAAAGGTCGGCAAGAAACTAGAAAGACTCCAAAAGATTTCCAAGGAGGCGGCCGAGCAGTCCCACCGTACAGTTGTCCCTTCCGTGACCGAACCGATGTCAATCGCTCAACTAACGGAGCTTGCTTCTGAATACGATCATTCATTAATCGCATTTGAAGAAGAGGCAAAGCGCGGTGAAACATCCGTGCTAGCGTCGGTGTTGGAAAACATCAGGGCTGGACAGTCGATTCTTTTCGTTTTTGGGCCTGAAGGGGGCCTAGCGGAAAAAGAAATCGAGAAATTAACATCTTCCGGTTTTGTAGCATGTGGACTTGGACCTAGAATATTAAGAACTGAAACAGCACCTTTATATGCACTTTCCGCTGTTTCTTATCATGTAGAACTTTTGAGGTGATGAAAAATGGCAACGGTCGCTTTCCATACATTAGGCTGTAAAGTAAACCATTATGAAACAGAAGCTATTTGGCAATTATTTAAGACAGAAGGATATGACCGTGTTGAATTCGAAAACACATCGGATGTGTATGTCATCAATACGTGTACGGTAACGAATACGGGCGATAAGAAAAGCCGCCAGGTCATCCGTCGTGCTATCCGTAAAAACCCGAATGCCGTCATTGCAGTAACAGGATGTTACGCACAGACGTCGCCTGCTGAAATCATGGCAATCCCGGGCGTCGATATCGTGGTGGGCACACAGGACAGGGGAAAACTGTTAGCATACATCGAACAATTTAAGGTGGAACGCGAACCGATTAATGCAGTTGGAAACATTATGAAGAACCGTGTATACGAAGAATTGGATGTACCAGCTTTTACCGACAGAACCCGAGCTTCTTTAAAGATCCAGGAAGGTTGTAACAATTTCTGCACGTTCTGCATCATTCCATGGGCACGTGGTTTAATGCGTTCCCGTGATCCAAAGGAAGTTATCCATCAAGCTGAACAGCTTGTCGAAGCAGGGTATAAGGAACTTGTGTTGACTGGTATTCATACAGGTGGTTATGGTGACGACTTGAAGGATTATAATTTGGCCATGCTCTTGCGTGATTTGGAAAAGGTCGAGGGACTTAAACGGATCCGCATATCTTCCATTGAAGCGAGTCAAATAACGGATGAAATCATTGAAGTGCTTACGAAGTCCAAAAAAGTGGTTCGCCATTTGCATATTCCGATTCAATCAGGATCAGATACTGTGTTAAAACGGATGAGACGTAAATATACGATGGATTTCTTCGGAGACCGTATCGAAAAATTAAAAGTGGCGCTTCCTGGCCTTGCCGTTACATCTGATGTCATTGTAGGTTTCCCTGGAGAAACCGAAGAAGAATTCATGGAGACATATAATTTCATCAAGAAATATAAGTTCTCTGAATTACATGTATTCCCTTACTCGAAACGCACAGGGACACCAGCGGCACGCATGGATGATCAAGTGGATGAAGATGTGAAAAACGAACGTGTTCATCGCCTGATCTCTTTGTCCGATCAGCTGGCAAAAGAGTATGCTTCTCAATTCGAAGGAGAAGTACTGGAAGTGATTCCTGAAACACCATTGGAAAATGGGCTTTATGAGGGGTACTCCGATAATTATATGAAGGTTATTTTCCCGGCTACTGAAGAAATGGTTGGAGAAATCGTAAAAGTGAAAATTACACAATCCGGCTATCCACATAGTGAAGGACAGTTTGTTACGATTGTGAAAGATCTTCCATTACAACAAGCAGCTAATCTTTAAGACGGCGATTTATCGCTGTCTTTTTTTCTTCTTTTTAGAGTGATAACGGAACATAAGGGTATAGTTTATATATATCGTCATTTTGAAATTATTATGGTATCATGAGAGGTACGGACAACTAGTTTTTTTTATGAATATTAAGGAGGATTACTAAATGACACAAAATGTAGCAGGTTTAATCGATCACACTTTATTAAAAGCGGATGCAACGAAAGAACAAATAAAAGTTTTATGTGAAGAAGCAAGAGAATATAAATTCACATCAGTATGCGTGAACCCAACTTGGGTGAAGTATGCTAGTGAGTTATTGGAAGGTTCAGAGGTAAAGGTTTGTACGGTTATAGGTTTCCCTCTAGGAGCGTCCACTCCTGAAACTAAAGCCTTCGAAACAAAAGATGCCATCAGCAACGGTGCGCATGAAGTTGATATGGTAATCAACATCGGTGCTTTGAAGGACAAGGATGATGAATTGGTTGAGCGGGACATTCGTGCCGTTGTCGCAGCAGCGACTGGTAAGGCCCTTTCAAAGGTCATTATTGAAACATCATTATTGTCAGAGGAAGAAAAAGTGCGTGCTTGCGAAATAGCTGTTAAAGCGGGAACTGATTTTGTTAAAACTTCAACAGGATTCTCAACAGGTGGTGCTACGGTTGAAGATGTAGCGCTTATGAGAAAAACGGTTGGACCGAATATCGGCGTTAAAGCTTCAGGTGGGGTTCGTAACACGGGCGATGCTGAGAAGATCATTGAAGCAGGAGCATCTAGAATTGGTGCAAGTGCTGGTGTATCCATTGTAAAAGGCTTAACAGCTGATTCTGATTATTAATTTTCATGGTCGCATTCTTAGGAATGCGGCTTATTTTTTTGAGGACGATGCAGCAATAAAATGAAGTTGGAAAATTGGCTTGCGAAAGGTAAAACGATCAAAGAAGTCGTAATATTAAAAATGACACTAGCATGTGCAAGCTGGGTCGCTTTATTTTCAGTGAAAAAGGCAGCCGTCCGTTCTAGAACGTCCACAAGAGGAAGGAAGGCAGCCACACCGATCACATTCAGCCATATATGTGCATATGCTGTAAAGGCAGCTTGTCTACCTGAACCGATGCTAGCCATATAGCCTGTGATACACGTACCGATATTAGAACCGAGCATCATGATGATGGAAGAAGAGACGGATAGCTCCCCGCTCATTAAAAAACTCATGGCGATTCCGATGGTCGCGGAGCTAGAGTGAATCAGCGCCGTTAACAGGATACCTGCCAACAAAGCATAACTAAGATGGCTTTCTATGCCACTGAGTACATGCTGAACCGATGGATAGGCAGCGATGGGCTTGGAGAGCATCTTAAAACCGCTCATCGCCGCGAAAATGGCAGAGATGCCTATAAGGGACATTCCGGCGCTTTTTAATGCGATTTTGGGCATAAAGCAAAGAGCGGCACCGCATAAGACTCCTGGAATGATCCAGCGGTCCAATGAAAAGGTCATGAATTCAGCTGTAAAGGTCGAACCGATATTCGTTCCTAAAATGATGCCAATCGTCTGTGGAAAGGATAAACTGCCGGCGGAGACGAGACCCACGGTCATGACCATGACCGCCGAACTGCTCTGAAGGATGCCTGTGAAAATCGTACCTGCAAAAAAACCTTTCCAGGGTTTATCGGTCACCTTAGATAGAAAGGATTTTAATTTAGCGCCGGACAGGTTGAATAAGCCGATGCGTAAAACGGCCATACCCACTAAAAATAAAGTGATGAATAAAAGGAATAAAAGTAACTCGTACATGACCAACACCTCTTGAACAGTCTATGGCCCATAGGGGATAGACATGCTATAAAAAGCTTCAAAGTTGCAATTAGAAAAAAATATGGTAACAACATGATAATATTTGAAATAAGTTTCGTTTTATTGGTTGACCTGTCAAAGATGATATATTATAATTGTTTAGTACATGTATAACATGTTGACAACTTGAGTTAGTGTGTTGTTTTCGGAGGGAGGGAAAGAGATGTCTAAAACCGTCGTTCGTAAAAACGAATCGCTTGAAGATGCTCTTCGTCGTTTCAAACGTACTGTATCTAAAGCAGGATCGCTTCAGGAAGCTAGGAAGCGTGAATTTTATGAAAAGCCAAGCGTAAAACGTAAGAAAAAGTCTGAAGCTGCAAGAAAACGTAAATTCTAAGAGAGGGTGGAAAGATGAGTCTTCTCGAGCGTTTAAATAATGATATGAAACAAGCGATGAAGAACAAGGAAAAGGACAAACTATCTGTTATTCGTATGTTGAAAGCTTCGCTTCAAAACGAAGCTCTAAAACAGAGACAAGATTTAACAGATGATGAAGAATTGACAGTGCTCTCTCGCGAATTAAAACAACGCAAAGACTCCCTCCAGGAGTTTGAAAACGCAGGTCGTTCCGATCTCGTGGATAAAGTCCGCACCGAATTGGGATACGTAGAGGCATATATGCCTGAGCAACTATCAGAAGAAGAGATTTCTGAGATTGTTAAATCAACAATTGAGGAAGTCAATGCAACATCCAAAGCAGATATGGGGAGAGTTATGGGAGCTTTAATGCCTAAAGTTAAAGGTAAAGCAGATGGTTCTCTAGTAAACAAGTTAGTACAACAACATCTATCTTAAACTCGAAACCTAACCGCAGGCATTAGCCTGTGGTTTTTGTGTGTTTACGTGATTATTTCGCCTCTTTTAGACGTATAGTAACTAGTGAAAGGGCAGCCGACTGGTTTTATATAAATTAATTGCTTTTTAAATGAAACCTTTTTCATATACATACGTATTAACTAAGTAAGTGACGATAATAAGTGGATTCGATTAGCAAGGGTGAAATATGCCTTTTAGGTAATGGAAAGACCGGCTTACAGGCGCTTAATACGGGAAAGGAGGCGTTCCATTGAAAATATGGCGTGGTCTATCTGTTCTCTTATTCGGATTGCTGCTTTTGGTGTCTTTCTTGGTGCCCGGTGCTTCTGCAAAGGAGATTGTTTACCAGGTTCCCATTCAAGAAACGGTGGAAAAGGGTTTGGCCGCCTTTTTGCAACGGGCACTATCGATTGCAGAAGAGAATAACGCAGATCTTGTAATTTTCGAGGTGAATACCCCAGGTGGTGCCGTAGATGCGGCAGGGGAGATAGCCAAGTTACTGTCTAATTCCTCAGTAAAAACAGTGGCTTACGTCAATAATCGTGCTTTATCTGCGGGTGCCTATATTTCGCTCAGTGCCGATGAAATTTATATGGTCCCCAGTGCTACAATGGGTTCAGCTGCGGTGATTGACTCTTCGGGAAATGCAGCGGGAAAAAAAGCGGAATCTTATTGGTTGGCTGCAATGAAAACGGCAGCCGAACAGAATGGACGCGATCCCATTTATGCACAAGCGATGGCTGATGAGGATATCGACCTTCCAAAATACGGAGCCGAAAAAGGAAAATTACTGACATTCACTGCTGATCAGGCAAAAAAGGCCGGCTACAGTGAAGGGACCGTTTCGGGGAAAGCTGAGTTATATAGTATACTCGGGGTGGAAGATGCGGATATTCGAACCATAGAGGAAAGCTTTCCAGAAAAGTTAGCTCGCTTTTTGACCAATCCTTTTGTGATTCCCATCTTATTGACGATAGCAGGCATCGGGATTGTGGTAGAGTTGTTTTCGCCTGGTTTTGGCATTCCTGGTTTTATTGGAATCACTGGCCTCGTATTGTTCTTTTATGGACATTTGGTCGCAGGCATCACGGGCTATGAGTCGTTAGCGCTATTCATCTTAGGAGTCATCCTTGTGCTCTTGGAGTTTTTCCTCCCTGGAGGAATTATCGGGGTGCTTGGCTTTAGTGCAATTATAGGCAGTTTATTTCTCGCTTCAGAAGATCCGGTCCATATGACCATTTCTTTGTTAATTGCGATTACCGCATCCATTTTGGTTTCTATCCTATTTGTAAAGGTGCTTGGTAAAAAAATGAACTTTTTTAGAAAAATGATATTAACCGATGCAACAAAAACAGAGCAAGGGTATGTCAGTTCTCCGAATCGCTTGGAATTATTAGGTGTTGAAGGTAAGGCAATGACAGACTTAAGGCCATCTGGAACGGCTTTAATTAATGATGAACGGGTCGATGTTGTGACAGAAGGAAGCTTTATTTCCAAAGGGACATCCATCAAAGTCGTGAAAGCTGAAGGGTCGAGAGTAGTCGTTCGGCAAATTCCGGAATCAAATCAATGAAAATAGGAAGGGTGAATGTTTAGGTGATAACTTCAGGAACAATATTTATCGTGTTGGCTGTAATTGCGGCCATCATCATCTTATCGGTATTTTTCACATTTGTACCAGTTATGTTATGGATCTCAGCTTTAGCGGCTGGAGTCAAAATCAGTATCTTTACATTAGTGGGAATGAGGCTTCGTCGTGTTATACCAAGCAGGGTAGTTAACCCGCTCATTAAAGCCCACAAAGCGGGAATCAATGTATCGACGAATCAATTGGAGAGCCATTACCTTGCAGGAGGGAATGTTGACCGTGTCGTCAATGCACTGATTGCAGCAGAACGTGCGAATATCGCATTGCCATTTGAAAGAGGGGCAGCCATCGATCTTGCAGGACGTGATGTACTGGAAGCGGTTCAAATGAGCGTTAACCCTAAAGTGATCGAAACGCCATTCATCTCCGGTGTAGCGATGAATGGGATTGAAGTGCAGGCAAAGGCAAGAATCACCGTTCGTGCCAATATCGAACGATTAGTCGGTGGTGCTGGGGAAGAAACGATCATCGCGCGTGTAGGTGAAGGGATTGTTTCGACAATCGGTGCTTCAAAAAAGCATACGGATGTCCTTGAAAACCCGGATTTAATTTCTAGAACCGTTTTATCGAAAGGTCTCGATTCAGGTACAGCATTTGAAATTCTATCGATTGATATCGCTGATGTGGATATCGGGAAGAATATCGGGGCTATCCTACAGACTGACCAGGCTGAAGCGGATAAGAAAATCGCCCAAGCAAAAGCGGAAGAACGTCGCGCGATGGCTGTTGCCTTGGAACAGGAAATGGTAGCCCGTGTCCAAGAAATGAGAGCGAAGGTTGTAGAATCCGAGGCAGAAGTGCCATTGGCTATGGCTGAAGCGTTGAAGAGCGGAAATCTAGGGGTAATGGATTACATGAATATCCAAAATATCACGGCGGATACGGATATGCGGGATTCCATCAGTAAGATATCGGATAACCCAAAGGACAAGGATAACAATTAATTCCCAGAAGGGAGGCCTTTAAATGGGAGATCTCATTCAATTCTTTCTCAGTAATCCATTCCTTCTGATTATCTTGATAGCTGTTGCAACATCCATGTTCGGCAGGAAAAAACAGCCGCAACCAAACAATCCAAACAACCCGCCGAAAAAGAAATGGCAGGAAATCATGCAGGAGCTTCAAGGCGAGATGCCACAAAAGGAACAACGGCAAACCCCTGTTCCGGCAACTGGCCAAAAAGCAGAGAAGCGTGTCGTACACTCTGCTGGGCCTGTGGATGAAACGAAAGCACAGGCTGAAAAAAGGATTGCTGAACTAAGAAGGCTGCAGCAGAAATATGAGCAAGAGCGTGTGGAACAAAAAGATAAGGCAGATCGAATTACTACAGCCATTTCTGACGATAGCAGTTCCGTCTATCATAAAGGTCCTTCCTTCACTAAGAAACAGTTGATTGATGGAATCATTATGTCTGAGGTGCTCGGACCTCCAAGGGCTAAGCGTAGTTTGCAAAGGTCAAGGAGATAATTCGGAAGAACTTGTATCCCGCGTTCATTCGTTCAACATGAAAAAATAGAAATTGAACCTTTATAATTTTGTGCTAGAACCCTCTTTCATCTCATACATTGAGATGAAAGGGGGTTCTTTTTTATGGCTCGCAATTGGGGAAAAAAAGTGAAACAGCTTATGACTAAAACAATGGACCTTCCGCAAGATGTCATGATGGACCTGCCGCGAATTACCATGATCGGACAATTACATATATATATTGAAAATCATCGTGGCTTGTTGGCCTTTACTGACAGTGAAGTGAGGTTAATGCTTAAAAATGGCCAGCTGCTAATAAAGGGAACTGGCTTTGTCATCAAGACCATCTTGCCGGAGGAAATCATGTTAGAGGGCAAAATTGACAAAGTATATTTTATCAATGAATGATCCCGGGAGGTTTCCATGAAAAACCAATGGACAAACTATTATACAGGCTATGTAAAAGTGAAGGCATATGGAAGAGGAACCGAAAGGCTAATCAATATGTTGACAAGGAGAGGGCTTCATATCTGGGATGTGAAGCGTGTAGGAAGTGAATCCCTGATTTTCCATATGGATTTCAGGGAAATTTCAAAATTGCGTCAGGTCCTGCGAAAAAGCGACTGTAAAGTGAAGTTCCTCCAAGGCAGGGGGTTTCCGTTTCTCATGAAGCGAGTGATGAAAAATAGTGGATTCTTGGCGGGTTTGATTGCTTTCCTTATTTGCATTTTTGTACTCTCCAATATGGTGTGGGGGATAGAAGTGAAAGGGGCAAAACCGGAAACGGAACATGCCATCCGTAAAGAATTGGACAAAATGGGCGTGAAAATTGGAAAGGTGCAATTTCTAGTGGACGATGTGGATACGATTCAGCGAAAGCTCTCTGATCGCATCGGTGCCCTAACCTGGGTTGGTGTGGAGCTTAAGGGGACAACCTACCATTTTCAGGTGGTGGAAAAACGGCAGCCGAAGGAAATAGAGAAAACCTCCTCACAAAATTTGGTTGCTTCAAAAAAGGCGGTCATCACCAATATGTTCATTGAAAAAGGACAACCTAAAGTGAATGTGCATGATTATGTAAGTAAAGGACAACTTCTTGTTTCAGGGTTAATTGGGAAAGAAGATAAACCAGAAATTGTCTCGGCACAGGGGAAAGTAATGGGGCAAACTTGGTACAAGGCGAATGTGGAAGTGCCTCTGAAAACCAATTTTTCCGTTTACAATGGTAATGAAACCAGTAAGCATTATATAAAAGTGAGCAGCTTATCTATACCTATATGGGGATTTAAGGATCCGGGCTATAAAAAGCAGGAAAAAGAATCGACTGATCGGCCGTTTCATTTTCTGCAATGGGAACTTCCCATTTCCTATAAAGTCGACACATTAAGGAGTAAAGACGATATCGTCCGGAGTTATACGAAGGAAGAAGCGATAAAGGAAGGTAAGAAGATGGCCCAGGCCGACTTACGGAAGCTTCTTGAAGAAGAAGACCAAATTATAGGGGAAAAAGTTTTGCACGAAAGCATGGAGAATGGTAAAGTGAAATTATCTATACATTACCAAGTTATTGAAGATATTGCTGTAGGACAACCAATCATTCAAGGAGACTAGCGAATGGCAGATGAAGTGAAGGTAATCAAGTTGGAAATTGAATCACCTAATGAAGCGGTCGCTTTATTGGGCAATGGAGATTCTAATGTAAAAGTGCTTGAAGACGAGCTGGGCATTTCGGTCATCACCCGCGGGGAAGGTATTAGCGTTGCCGGTGAATTAGAGCGGGTGACGATGGGACAGGATATCCTGAAGGCGCTGTTATCTGTGATCAGAAAAGGGATTACGATAAGTTCTAGGGATGTAATGTATGCTATAGAATTGGCTCGCAAGGGAACATTGGAATATTTCGGAGAATTATATGAAGAAGAAATTGCTAAAACGGCTAAAGGTAAATCGATTAAGGTCAAGACAATTGGCCAGCGATATTATATTCAGGCCATAAAGAAGCTCGATTTAGTATTCGGGATTGGTCCTGCTGGGACCGGGAAGACCTATCTAGCTGTTGTGATGGCAATCAATGCCTTGAAAAACGGACAGGTTAAACGAATTATCTTGACGAGACCTGCCGTAGAAGCCGGCGAAAGTTTGGGATTCCTTCCTGGGGACTTAAAAGAAAAGGTAGACCCGTATCTACGTCCGTTATATGACGCTCTTCATGACCTACTGGGGATGGAACAGACCCAAAGGATGATTGAACGCGGGACGATTGAAATCGCTCCCTTGGCCTATATGAGGGGACGTACGCTCGAGGATGCCTTTGTAATCTTGGATGAGGCACAGAATACTACCGAAGCCCAAATGAAGATGTTTTTAACGAGGCTCGGTTTTGGATCGAAAATGGTCATTACGGGAGATCGTACCCAAATCGACCTTCCAAAAGGGATGAAGTCAGGTTTGATTCGGGTTGAGGAGATTCTCAAGAATGTCAAAGGCCTTTCATTTGTGTATTTTGAACAGAGTGATGTAGTCAGGCATCCGCTCGTCGCCAAAATTATCAGCGCATATGAACAGGCAAAAGAATAGAGGGAATCCGCCAATGAAATGGCGGATTTTTTCATGGTGATTCGCTTGCCCATCATGAATGGAATGTGAAATTGTGGTGAAAAGCAAGGGTTTTATCATAACATGATGAAAAGTAGAGGGAAAACTGTTATCATTTTACATATCTAGCATATTAACCATCTTTTTTTAGGAGGACCTTCTTTGAACCGTATCCAAAAATTTTTCACCAAAATAAAAGGCCTGCTGGTCCATCGCTTTTTTCAAGTACTCTTGTTCGTCGTACTTGGTTTGTTTGCATATGGGTTAATGCTATCCAACGTTAAGCCTGAAAAGATCCAAGTGGAGCTTTTTAAGCCAGCGGAACAAACGATACGATCCACCAAGACTATAGAAGATACATATAAGACTACGAAAGAAAAAGAAGAAATTTCAAAACAGGTGGCGGATGTTTATACATTAAAAAAGGAATATGCCAAAAATAAAGTCGATTTGATCTCTTCAATTTTTGATTCTGCGATTGAAGTGAACAAAGAAACAGATCCTAATAAGGGCGGTAAAAAAGGAATTAAAAAGACGGATGGCCAAAAGGTTTCCATCTTGAAAGAAAAATTGACGGAGGAGGTCAATAAAGATATAGAAGAATCTGTTTTCATGGCATTGGTACAGGCGGATGAAGATGAACTGGAGATAGCGAGGGACTCTACGATAACCGCTGTAAATAATGTGATGAGTGAGCGGATCTCGGCCAGCGATGTTGAAAATGCAAAGAAAAAAGTGGTAGATGAACTGAGCTATATGAGTATAAATAGTGATATGAAGAAGGTCTCCATATCACTTGCCCGTTCGGCGATTATTCAAAATGTTTTTTTTGATAAAGATAAAACGGAGGAACAACGCCGAAAAGCAGTGGAAAGTGTGGAACCAGTCAGGATTCTCCAGGGGCAGATTATCGTCGAAGAAAATCAATTAGTGGACCGGGACGTGTACAGGCAGCTTGAATTGGCTGGGTTTTTAAGTACCGAGTCCACTATCTTTCCATATGTAGGGCTCCTGCTTTATATTTTTTTAACTTTTACGGCTTTTTATTACTTTTTTTACTATTCCATAACGAAACGGGATAATAAGTACAATCAGTTGTTGGTTTTCAGCCTTGTTTTCATTTTTGCAATGGCAACGATGAAAACAGTCAGCATATTCGCTGAACTGAAAGATTCGAATTTAGAATATATTTTCCCTGCTGCCATGGCAGCGATGCTTATTAAGATATTATTAAATGATAAATTGGCTGTTGCCATGACAATTTTATTAGGATCTTATGGTACGATAATATTTAATGGCGATACGCCAGGAAATCTTGACTTCTCTATGGGGCTTTATATTATTTTTAGCGGATTGATGGCCATCATAATATTATCGCGTTCCAATTTCAAATCAAGAGTACTGGTAGCGGGTCTCATGATGTCAGTGATCAATATCGCTTTCGTCTATTCGCTCATTTTCATTATGGATGGCCATTACACAAAAGTGGAGTATCTATATTATGCGGCAGCGGCTATAGGATCTGGGCTTGGTTCCGCTGTGTTGACAATGGGGCTGCTTCCATTTTTCGAGGCGGGGTTCGGGATTTTATCTTCAATGAAGTTGATCGAGCTTTCCAATCCCAATCACCCCCTATTACGAAAAATCTTGATTGAGGCACCTGGTACCTACCACCATAGTGTAATGGTTGCCAATTTGGCTGAATCTGCATGTGAAGCAATTGGCTCGAATGGGTTGCTTGCAAGAGTCGGATCTTATTACCACGATATAGGCAAGACAAAGCGGCCGCACTTTTTCATCGAGAACCAGTTAAATGAGGAAAATCCGCATGATAGGCTACAACCGGAAACGAGCAAGGACATTATCATTGCGCATGCCGTGGATGGCGGAGAAATGCTTCGCAGCCATAAGTTCCCGAAGGAAATTGTGGATATAGCGGAACAACATCATGGGACGACTTTATTGAAATTTTTCTATCATAAGGCATGTAAGGAAGATGAAGCGACACGCGAAGTCGACTACCGGTATCCGGGGCCTATGGCGAAAATGAAGGAAGTGGCCGTCATTGGAATTGCAGATAGTGTTGAGGCTGCAGTCAGGTCGATGAAGCATCCTACACCCGAGAAGATCGAGGAACTGGTAAGTTTCATAATCAGTGACCGGATTCAAGACGGTCAATTTGATGAATGTGACATTACTATGAGAGAATTAAGTATCGTAAAGCATTCGCTTTGTGAATCGCTGAATGGTATCTTCCACTCAAGGATCGAGTATCCTGACATGGATAAATTAGGACAGAAGGTGAAAAAATGATTTTAACAATGGATTTAATCGATGAAACGAACGAAGTGACGGAAAAAGGGCAGCAGCTTGTTGAAAGCATTTTGCAATTTGCCGCCAATAAAGAGAATATCGAAGAAGGTACGGAACTATCCGTCACTTTTGTCGACAACAAAAGGATTCAGGAGATTAATAAAGAATACCGTAATAAGGATTCGGCTACCGATGTCATTTCTTTTGCACTGGAAGAGATGGGGGAGGAAGAAGTCGAGATTATCGGGGCGGAAATGCCTCGTATGCTTGGTGATATCATCATTTCAATTGAACGCACAAAAGAGCAGGCCGAGGAGTATGGACACTCTTTTGACCGCGAACTTGGCTTTTTAGCCCTACATGGTTTTCTTCATTTGCTAGGCTATGACCATATGACTGAAGAAGATGAAAAAGTGATGTTTTCTAGACAAAAGGAGATATTGGGGGAATATGGGCTCTCGAGAGAAGGGTAAGCCAAGGTATCCACTCGTAAAAAGCTTTTCATTTGCTTGTCAAGGGATTTTGGAAGCGGTACGGACCGAGCGAAACATACAGATCCATTTCGTGGTGATGGCAGCCGTCGTGTTCTTTGGTTGGTATTTTTCATTGAACGGAATGGAATGGTTGTTTATTTTGACGGCAATTGCTGGTACGATTGCATTAGAACTAGTGAATTCGGCCATTGAACGGGTTGTTGATTTAGTGACAGACCAAATCCATCCTCTTGCCAAGCAGGCAAAAGATATTGCAGCCGGGGCTGTATTCATATATGCTATATTTTCTATAATAGTTGGATTGATTATTTTTTTGCCAAAGTTGGGTATGTAGGTTCTTTTATTCATCCAATGTAGAGGGGGAATTGTATAATGAATACGAATGAATTGATTGAAGAAGCTAAAAAAGCTAGAGAAAAGGCTTATGTCCCTTATTCAAAGTTTAAAGTGGGAGCTGCTTTATTGACTGCCGATGGTAAGGTATATCATGGCTGTAATATTGAAAATGCAGCATACAGCATGTGCAACTGCGCGGAAAGAACTGCATTATTCAGTGCCTATGCGCATAATGACAAGCAGTTTAGCAAACTTGCGGTCGTAGCGGACACGGACCGACCGGTATCCCCATGCGGAGCCTGCAGACAAGTCATTTCAGAACTATGTGAACCGGATATGATGGTTGTTTTAACCAACTTGAATGGTGATACTAAAGAATTAACAGTACAGGAATTGCTTCCAGGAGCTTTTTCACCGGAGGATTTAAATGAATAAATTAGTTAGCGATACACAGGTAAAAGGATATAAATCAGGATTTATATCCATCATCGGCCGTCCAAATGTCGGCAAGAGCACGTTTTTGAACCGTGTAATCGGTCAAAAAATCGCAATCATGAGCGACAAGCCTCAAACGACAAGAAATAAAGTTCAAGGTGTACTTACACAAAATGATTCACAAATGATCTTCATTGATACACCGGGCATTCATAAACCTAAGCATAAGCTTGGGGACTTTATGATGAAGGTTGCGACGAATACCTTGAAAGAGGTCGATCTGATTCTATTCATGATTAATGCTGAAGAGGGCTACGGTCGTGGAGATGAGTTTATCATTGAAAAGCTACAATCGGTTAAAACACCCGTTTTCCTTGTAGTCAATAAAATTGATACGATGCATCCTGATGACCTTCTGCCCATCATTGAAAAGTACCAAAAGCTGTATCCTTTTGCAGCAGTGGTGCCTATTTCAGCTCTTGAAGGTAATAATGTCGATACATTGCTCGCCCAAATCAAGGAACATCTTCCTGAAGGGCCGCAGTTTTACCCAGCCGATCAAGTAACGGATCATCCGGAGCGTTTCATCATTTCTGAATTGGTCCGCGAAAAGGTTCTGCACTTAACTCGTGAAGAGATTCCACATTCCGTGGCTGTTGTGATTGACTCAATCAAAAAAATGGATAACAGTGACACAATCAATGTTATGGCGACCATCATTGTCGAGAGGGATTCCCAAAAAGGAATTGTCATCGGTAAGCAAGGGAAAATGCTGAAAGAAGTCGGTAGCCGCGCGAGAGTCGACATTGAGAACCTATTGGGCTCTAAGGTTTTCCTTGAGCTATGGGTCAAAGTCCAGAAAGATTGGCGTAATAAAGCAAGTCAGCTTCGTGATTTTGGATTTGATGAGAAAGAATATTAATTAACAAATTTTACGCTTCATGAAAGTGTGAAAAACGGTCAAGCTAATCATTAAGGACGGATATTTATCTGATATTGCTAGTCATAATGAAGGGTGGGCTTTATATGTTGGATTTTACCTGGGAGTTATTTAGTGAGACAGGTAATGTGGACACCTATTTACTTTATAAGGAGATAGAAGTCGAAAGGCAGGAAAGACCATTAGTATCGAATGAAGAGCTAGCTGATATTGATTTTCCTGTTTCTTAAGGATTAGCTAAGGCGAGTATGGGTGGTGTCTTTTATGCTTCAGAAATGTGAAGGCATTGTCATTAGAAGGACGGCATATGGAGAAAACAATAAAATTATAACGATTTATACCCGAGAGCTAGGGAAAATAGGGGTCATGGCTAGAGGTGCGAGCAAGCCAAATAGCAGGCTTGCCGCCGTGACCCAGCTTTTTTGCTCCGGGTATTTCCTTGTTTCGACATCTAGTGGACTTGGAAGCCTTCAGCAGGGGGAAATGGTTGACTCGCTTCGTTTTATCAGGGAGGATCTTTTCGCCACTGCCTATGCTTCCTATATCGTCGAATTGCTCGATAAGAGTGTGGACGATAAAAAACCAAATCCATATCTGTTTGAATTGCTTTCACAAACTTTACATTACATAAATGAAGAATACGACACTGAGGTTTTGAAATTCATTTTTGAAATGAAAATGCTTCCTGTAAATGGAATCAACCCGGTTTTGAACCAATGTGCCGTTTGTGGGGAGACCGAAGGGGAATTTGCTTTCTCCCTAAGGGAAGCCGGGTTTATTTGTCACCGATGTTTGGACAAGGACCCTTATCATTATAAAATTTCTCCTTCTGCGGTGAAACTTCTGAGGATCTTTTATTATTTTGATTTATCCAGGCTTGGTAACATATCTGTTAAACCGGAAACTAAAAGGGAATTGTCAAAAATCATTGATGCCTATTATGAGGAATATTCAGGGTTACATCTGAAGTCCAAAAAGTTTCTCAAACAGATTGATTCGATGAAAGATATGTTTTAGGTTCGAACTATTGACATTCCGGTTTTGTTTGTATAAAATTTTAATCATCAAAATAAGAAGAATGCGTCGATGGAAGAGAGTACCTGTTTTAATTCATAAAAGCGAACCCGGGATGGTGCAAGCCGGGATATGAAGACACAGGGAAGGGCGTTCCGGAGCATGATTAGGTTTGAAAAGAGGCCGTTTCATAACGGCAATTAGGGTGGAACCGCGGGTAAACTCTCGTCCCTATGCATTACGCATAGGGACGGGAGTTTTTTGTTTGCCTTGAGGAATCCTAGGCAAAAGATACTTCCCGCCCCTGAATCTGAAATTTAGTAAGCCGCTTTAAATAATCTGGAGGTGTACGATGAATATTCAAAATATGATTTTAACTTTGCAAAAGCATTGGTCTGAGCAAGGCTGTATCTTAATGAATGCTTATGATGTCGAAAAAGGTGCCGGGACGATGAGTCCTTATACCTTCCTTAGAGCAATTGGGCCAGAACCTTGGAGTGTTGCTTACGTGGAGCCTTCAAGACGTCCTGCAGACGGCCGGTATGGAGAGAATCCTAACCGTCTTTATCAACATCATCAATTTCAAGTGATCATGAAGCCTTCTCCGGATAATATTCAAGAACTTTATTTGGAGTCATTACGGAAGCTAGGCATCAATCCATTGGAGCACGACATTCGCTTTGTTGAGGATAACTGGGAAAATCCATCCCTTGGCTGTGCGGGTCTAGGATGGGAAGTATGGTTGGATGGAATGGAGATTACCCAATTCACCTATTTCCAGCAAGTTGGTGGACTAGAGTGTAAACCAGTCTCCGTCGAAATTACATACGGAATTGAACGTTTGGCTTCTTACATCCAAGACAAAGAAAATGTCTTTGAACTTGAATGGACGGATGGATTTACTGTTCGTGACATCTTTGGTCAACCGGAATACGAGCATTCGAAATATACATTCGAGACATCCAACCTTGATATGCTGTTCGAGCTTTTCACGATGTATGAAAAGGAAGCTCATCGTCAAATGGAGGAAGGTCTTGTACATCCGGCTTATGACTATGTATTGAAGTGTTCCCATACGTTTAATCTGCTGGATGCCAGAGGTGCCATTTCAGTAACGGAAAGAACGGGTTATATTGCCCGTTGTCGTAATTTAGCGCGTAAGGTTGCCAAAACTTTTTATGAAGAGCGGGAAAAATTAGGCTTCCCGATCCTGAAAGTGAAAGGGGAGAAAACAAATGAGCAAGCGTGATTTGTTATTGGAAATTGGGTTGGAGGAGCTACCGGCTCGATTTGTTACAGCTTCTATGAAACAGTTATCCGACAAAGTACAAAAGTGGTTGACACAAAAAGCGATTGAATTTGGTGAAGTCGAAGCATTTTCAACACCAAGACGTTTGGCGATATTGGTAAAAGATGTTGCGGAATCACAAAAGGACATTGAAGAAGAAGCAAAAGGACCGGCTAAGAAGATCGCTTTGGACGCCGAAGGCAACTGGTCTAAAGCAGCGTTAGGTTTTGTAAGAGGACAAGGCATGACGG
The DNA here is from genome assembly GCF_059384845.1 of Peribacillus suis. Lineage (NCBI taxonomy): Bacteria > Bacillati > Bacillota > Bacilli > Caryophanales > Bacillaceae > Peribacillus > Peribacillus suis. The sequence goes on along the minus strand of NZ_CM182019.1, from coordinate 2,695,696 downwards.
CTGAGGATATTTATTTCAAAGAACTTAAAGGTGTGGAATATGTCCATGTGAATAAATTCATCAAGGGGCAACCGACGGCTCAGTTATTGGCGGAACTACAAGAAATCATAACTGGCATGACCTTCCCGAAAAATATGCGTTGGGCCAATCAGGACCTTCGCTTCGTCCGTCCGATTAAATGGTTAATTGCTTTGTTTGGTAAAGAAGTAGTACCTTTTACCATAGCTGAAGTAGAAACAGGCCGAGAAACGAAAGGTCATCGCTTTTTAGGTGAAAGTACAGTTATCGAAACTCCTGACCAGTATGAAAAGTCACTTAACGAACAATTTGTCATGGTCAATCCAGACAAACGCCGTACCGTGATCTTAGATCAAATCAAAAACCTGGAACAGGAGAATGGCTGGATCATCCCGGTCGATGAAAATCTTCTGGAAGAGGTAAATAACTTGGTTGAATATCCAACGGTGTTATTTGGCCGTTTTGAAGAAGAATTCCTTGAATTGCCTTCTCAGGTGCTGATTACATCGATGAAGGAACATCAACGGTATTTCCCTGTAAAAGATCAAGATGGAAAGTTGCTTCCTTTCTTCGTGACCGTTCGAAATGGGGATGACCGTCACCTGGATATGGTATCGAAAGGGAACGAAAAAGTATTGCGTGCCCGTTTATCGGATGCAGCTTTCTTCTACAAAGAAGATCAGAAAAAAGAGATTGCTGATGCTTTGAAAAAGCTGGATAGCATCGTTTACCATGAAGAAATCGGTACTCTAGCCGAGAAAACTGAACGTGTAACAGAGGTAACCGGAGCATTGGTGGATGCCTTGAAACTGAAAGTGGATAAAGAATTGGCGCTACGTGCTGCAAAAATAGCCAAGTTTGATTTAGTGAGTCATATGGTTTATGAGTTCCCTGAATTACAAGGGTACATGGGTGAAAAGTATGCCCTTCTAAAAGGTGAAGCGAAAGAAGTGGCAACAGCGATCAATGAACATTATATGCCACGGCATGCAGATGACGATGTACCTCCATCCTTAATCGGGGCACTTGTGAGCGTAGCGGAAAAAATTGATACACTGGCATCATTCTTCGCCATCGGAGTGATCCCTACCGGTTCTCAAGATCCATATGCTTTAAGAAGACAAGCAAGTGGAGTCGTTCAAATTCTAGCGGAGAAAAAGTGGGATATCACACTGGAGGAACTTATCACTTTGGGTCTTAAAGGACTTGAAGCAAAAGGCCTCTTGAAACGTGACATGGATGATGTAAAAGCGGATATGCATACATTCTTTAAAGCCCGTGTGAAGCATTTGCTTCAGGAACTACACATTCGCTATGATTTAATCGATGCTGTTTTGGCTAATGAAATTGGTTATATCCATTCTGTTGTTGAACGCTCCCAGGTATTAGAAGCGAAGAAAGAGGAAGCTGGCTTTAAAGAAAGTCTTGAGGCGTTAAGCCGTGTCATGAATATCGCTGGGAAATGCGATAATAAGGTGACAGTGAACCCGAGTGCTTTTGAAAATGAAGAAGAAAAAGCGTTGTATGAGAAATTTGGAACGGTTGCTTCAGCCTATGCCGAAACGAATGATGAGATGGAGCATTTCGAACAGCTAATATCGCTTCAAAGCGAAATCGAGGCTTATTTCGAGCATACAATGGTCATGGCGGAAGATGAAGCCGTACGTAATAATCGTTTATCCCTTATGAAAGAAATTAGTGATTTAGTTTCCAGCTTTGGGGCTGTGAACAAAATAATCCTTTCTTAATCCAATGAAAATGATCGGGACCCTTTTTATGAAGGGTTTCCGATTATTACAACTAATAGAGATGAAAACTGCTTTTATCAAATGATATAGTATATAATCGTTATATGAAGATCCTTTGTTACTTTACTCTGCGAAAAGCAGTAGGGTGGTGATTACAATTCAATTGAATAAACGTCAGGAACAGATTTTACAAATTGTTAAAGAGAATGGACCGATTACTGGAGAGCATATTGCAGATAGGTTAAGCTTAACGAGGGCGACGCTTCGTCCGGATTTGGCTATCTTAACGATGGCCGGTTTTCTAGATGCACGTCCACGTGTCGGGTATTTCTATACAGGTCGCTCGGGTACACAGCTATTGACGGATAGTCTGAACCATCTGTATGTTCGTGACCATCAATCGATCCCTGTCGTTGTGGATGAGGGTATATCTGTTTACGATGCGATTGTCATGATGTTTTTAGAAGATGTCGGCACTATGTTCGTAGTGGATAAGCATGCATTACTCGTTGGGGTACTGTCCAGGAAAGACTTGCTCCGTGCAAGTATTGGGAAACAAGAACTGAATTCCATCCCGGTCAATATCATCATGACAAGGATGCCTAACATTACAATGTGTACTAAAGAAGATTTATTGATCGATGTTGCCAAAAAATTGATTGAGAAACAAATTGATTCATTACCTGTCGTCAAAGAAACAGAAAAAGGCTATGAGGTAATTGGAAGAGTGACGAAAACCAATATAACAAAAGCATTCGTAGCTTTAGCTGATGAAGGCTATTAGGGGGGCTTGCAAAGGAATGACGGAGAATATGAACGGTTCTATTATATATGTTGTATCGGATTCAGTTGGGGAAACAGCGGAGTTAGTTACTAAAGCTGCGGCTAGTCAGTTTTCTAGTTCCGCTTTTACTATTAAACGAATTCCGTATATTGAAGATGAACATAACGTGGATGAAGTAATTTCACTGGCCAAATTAGATGGGGCGATCATCGCCTACACTCTTGTGAAGCCTGCTATTAGAGACTACATGAAAGCACAGGTGGAAAAAGAAAACCTGTCTGCTTATGACATTTTAGGACCGCTCATGGATATCCTTCAGGAAAGAACATCTAAAGGACCTCTTAATGAGCCGGGGCTCGTAAGAAAACTTGACGATGATTATTTCAAACGTGTGGAAGCCATTGAATTTGCTGTAAAATACGACGATGGACGGGATCCACGTGGGATTTTACGTGCGGATATCGTGTTGGTTGGTGTTTCTCGCACGTCCAAAACACCTTTGTCCCAATATTTAGCTCATAAACGCTATAAAGTGGCCAATGTTCCTTTAGTACCAGAGGTAGAGCCGCCAGAAGAACTGTTCCTGGTCCCGCCTGAAAAATGCATTGGGTTGAAAATAAGTCCTGAAAAGTTAAATCATATTCGAAAAGAGCGATTGAAGTCACTTGGACTCAATGATCATGCTATATATGCGAATGTGGAACGAATCAAAGAAGAGTTGACATACTTTGATAAAATTATTTCAAGGCTCGACTGCCCAATCATTGATGTTACGAATAAAGCTGTCGAAGAAACGGCCAACTTAATTATGAATATTCTTCAAAATAAAAATCGGTAGATTTCTCTTATTCTTAAAATTGAGATTAATCAAAATGTGAGCTGGACACTTTTAGTGTCGGCTCACATTTTCATGCTCAAGGTTTATTGGGTTTTAAATGTAAAACATGGATGACACTTACATAATTCCTCTTTTGTTAAACAATTCACAACCCACTTTTTAGATGTTTGAAATTCAGAATCTAATTGGTAGCATCTTTTTAAAAAATAGATTATAATAAAAAATTGTGAGAAAAAAGTAATCTTGAGGTTTAGACTTGGTTATTAAGGAATAAACTAAGGATTATAAGAAGTCAAGTTTTTTATCATAAGAAAATTCGACACATTCAGTATAATTGATGAGGCAAAATAGGGTGTAACACTTGTTTAGAGGATACCGTTTGTAGATTCTTGCGAATGACTTCAGGATAAGTGTTTGGAAGTTTCATTATATCTCGATAAAGTTTAGGGGAGAAAAAAGGATTATGCAGAATGATGTAGAATTAAAAGGTATGATAAATAAACCAATAATACATGTTGACGCCGATGCATGTCCGGTGAAAGATGAGATTCTTCATTGTGCAAGACAATACGATATCGATGTCTGTTTTGTTGCATCATATAAAAATATGATGAACAACCCTGAAGGCAAATGGGTATACGTCGATGCAGATAAAGAAGCAGCAGATCTTTATATAGTGAATTCTGTAAAAAAGGGTGATATTGTTATTACTGCTGATATTGGATTAGCTGGTACCCTGCTTCCTAAAAGCGTTTATGTTCTATCTCCGAGGGGAAAAGAATATACAAATGAAAATATTTTCATGCTTCTCGATATGCGCTACCAGTCAGCGAAACTTCGCAGGCAGGGGAAGCATACGAAAGGACCGAAAGCCTTTACAAAGGATGACAAAATATGTTTTACAAATAAACTTTTGAAAATTTTGTCGAATTTTGCAGGGAATCAGGATTCAATATCGAATTAAAAAACTATCACCAAAATCGCAAGGTGAAAAAATGACAAATGGTCGTATAGAAGATGAAAAGATAAATCAGATCCGAGAAGCAGTGGACATCGTCGACTTAATTGGAGAATATGTCCAGCTGAAGAAGCAAGGACGGAATTATTTTGGGCTTTGTCCTTTCCATGGTGAAAACTCACCATCATTTTCTGTTTCCACGGAAAAACAGATTTTCCATTGTTTTGGCTGTGGTGCAGGTGGGAATATTTTCACTTTCTTAATGGATATCGAAGGATATAATTTTGTGGAATCTGCAAAGGTCCTGGCTGAAAAAGGGAATATACCTTTGGACGTTGAAATAAATAAGGACTCCCAACGGTCTAATATGCCGGCTGGTTCTCAACAGATGCTTGAAGCCCATGACTTGCTTCGAAAGTTTTACCATCATCTTCTTGTAAATACCAAGGAAGGCCAAGAAGCTTTGGAGTATCTCCTTAATAGAGGATTTACCGAAGAAACGATTGAAAAGTTCCAAATTGGTTACTCACTGGATTCTTGGGATTTTGTTTCCAAGTTTCTTTTAAAAAGGGGTTTCCCGCCAGAATTTATGGAACAGGCTGGGTTGATTATTTACAGGGAAAAAGATGAGTCATACTTTGACCGTTTTAGAAATAGAGTCATGTTTCCGATTATGGATCATCAAGGGAATACGATTGCGTTTTCGGGTAGAGCAATGGGGGACGATGAGCCCAAATACTTGAATAGCCCCGAGACCCCAATCTTTAATAAAAGTAAAACTTTATATAATTTCCATCAAGCAAGACCGCACATTCGCAAGAAGGAACAAGTTGTAATTTTCGAAGGTTTTGCCGACTGTATTTCCGCAGTCCGTGCCGGAGTGGAGAATTCGGTTGCTACGATGGGGACCGCTCTAACCGATCAGCACATTCAGCTTTTAAAAAGAAATACGGACCAGGTTTTAATCTGTTATGATTCGGATTCGGCTGGTTTGAATGCAGCTAACCGCGCAGTTAACATGCTACAGGAAACGGATTTTACCGTTAAGGTAGCACTTATGCCTGATAATATGGACCCCGATGACTACATAAAGGAATTTGGTGAGAAAAGCTTTGTTTCTGAGGTAATAGGGGCCAGTTTAACCTACATGGCATTCAAGATGCATTATTTACGTCGAGGAAAAAATGTAAATAATGAAGGAGATCGAATTCAATATATCGAAGAAGTCCTTAAAGAAATTTCTCGTTTGCCAAGTGCAGTGGAGCGGGATCATTATCTTAGGCAGCTATCCTCCGAGTTTACACTTTCGTTGGATGCGCTTGAACAGCAGCAACGACAGGTATTTTTTGCGGAACGTAAAAAGGGTACACTGCCACAACCTGCTACTCAAAAGAAAATGACCCTTCAGTATGAGCATAAATTAAAACCTGCTCATCACAATGCTGAAATTAAGTTGATGGCCCATATGCTGAAAAGCAGGGAAATGACTTATAAGATTCAACAGTTGCTTGGACAAACACTCTTTCATGTAGATGAACATCAGGCCATCATCACCTATTTATATGCTTTCTATGAAGATGGACACGAGCCTGATCCAAGCTTTTTCCTTACTTATTTGCCGGATCCAAACTTGAGAAGGATCGTTTCGGAAATAGAAATGATGTCAGTTAATGAGGAAGTTTCCGATAAAGAACTGACTGATTGTATAAATCAAGTGTTGAAATATGAAAAGATGTTAAAGATAAAGGAAAAACAGGCTGAAGAAAAAGATGCAGTGAGACGCAGCGATCCTAAAGCTGCCGCCAGAATTGCAATGGAAATCATTAAGTTGCGCAAAATGTTGTAGTTGTTTAGGTGTAAGACCTGGAAGGAGGGGAACTAATGGCTGAAAAACCAGCACGTTCCAAACAAGTTGATAATGAATTTAGCCTTGAGCAGGTTAAAGAAAAATTAATAGAGCTAGGTAAGAAAAGAGGCTCTTTGACCTTAGAAAAAATTGCCGAAAAAATTGGCGGTTTCGAATTAGATTCCGATCAAATGGATGAGTTCTATGAGGTGCTAGCTGAAAATGGAATCGAGATTCTCACGGATGGTGAGGAAGAAGAGGATGAAGATGATCCAGATTCCAAAAAACTTGCTAAAGAAGAAGAGTTTGACTTAAATGACTTAAGTGTTCCTCCTGGTGTTAAGATTAATGATCCTGTCCGGATGTACTTGAAAGAGATCGGTCGGGTCGACCTTTTATCTGCAGAAGAGGAAATCTCTTTAGCGATGCGAATCGAGGAAGGGGACGAAGAGGCAAAACGCCGTCTAGCCGAAGCCAATCTACGTCTGGTAGTCAGCATAGCCAAACGTTACGTGGGACGCGGTATGCTTTTCCTTGACTTGATTCAAGAAGGAAATATGGGTCTTATCAAAGCGGTAGAGAAATTCGATTACCGCAAAGGGTACAAGTTCAGTACCTATGCAACTTGGTGGATTCGTCAGGCCATCACTCGTGCGATTGCTGACCAAGCAAGAACGATCAGGATACCGGTGCATATGGTTGAGACCATCAATAAATTAATCAGGGTACAAAGACAGCTTCTTCAAGATCTTGGACGTGAACCATCTCCAGAGGAAATTGCAGAGGATATGGATTTAACTCCGGAAAAGGTTCGTGAAATCTTGAAGATTGCTCAGGAGCCTGTTTCATTGGAAACCCCAATTGGTGAAGAAGATGATTCACACTTAGGTGATTTCATTGAAGACCAAGATGCGACTTCTCCATCTGAACATGCTGCATACGAATTGTTGAAAGAACAACTTGAAGATGTGTTAGATACACTGACTGATCGTGAAGAGAATGTCTTGAGACTTCGCTTCGGACTTGATGATGGTCGTACACGCACTCTTGAAGAGGTAGGTAAGGTGTTTGGCGTAACCCGCGAACGTATCCGTCAAATCGAAGCTAAGGCACTACGAAAGCTTAGACATCCAAGCCGCAGTAAACGCTTGAAAGATTTCCTAGAATAGAATAACGCCCTTTACAGAGCCCTCTTTGAATGCCCAGCGTTCGGGAGTGGCTCTTTTTTTCAGCCATTGGTGTGGAGAATAATCCTTTAAAGGAAATCAACACCAAATCCGACAGGCAGGATTAACCGAAAAATAAAAAAGCACAGTACGCATGAGGAAGTGTATTCATGGATGAAACAAGAAAGAAAATCATCATTCAAGAAATTAACTCTTGGAAGCAAAGTCGCATGCTCCCAGAACAATATTGCAATTACTTACTAGCCTTATATAGCCAGGGGGAGGCACAACCTGTTACCCCTCAGAAAAGCAAAAGCCGTAAAAAAGAATGGATTAATGGGATTGCAATGGGTGCTCTTTTTTTAATTAATATATTTTTGAATTATTTTACTGAAATATCCAACACAATGCAAATGGTCGTGACAACTTTCTCCATCCTTGCTTTTCTTTTCTTTCTTCGACGCTTCAAGAACACGAAACTCCTTTTACTATTATCTTTAATAGGATTGTTATTGTTAGTGTTAGTGGAAACAGTGCAAGTAACCGAGCTAATCGCTGCTGGAAAGAGGAGTATCCTGTATATAGGCTTATTTTTCAACTGTGGGTTATGGTTATGGATTGGCCAAAAATATAAGCTGCTCTATTTTTCGATATCTGGAATTTTGGGATTAGTTGTAATAGCTTACTTTTTATTGATATAATTAAAAACAGATGCTTGTTTGTTTTATCATGAATAGGGGTATTATGGAAATAATCCAAGAAAAGTCAAAATTGTTCGTAAATATACATAAATTTTTGACAAATTTGAGAAAAAATATAATATCTTCTATTTTTGGGGTTTTACTTGAAACTCTTTTCAAGTAAAATAATATATAGTAATTTGTATATAATATTAAATATGGTAAGTTTAGGTTCTACATAGAGGAGGAAATACTATGAATCGCAATCCAGTTATGCCTTTTATTATTATCATGGTTTTTGGTATTGGACTTATGTTTTTACTTTCATTCAAAGGTTTAGGAGATGCCAAAGATCTTGCTAAAGAAAAAGAAGGCGGAGAAAAAACAGAGGAAACGGAAAGTGCCTCATCCTCACCTGAAGACATTTATAAACAGAATTGCATTTCATGTCATGGTGATGCCTATCAAGGTGGAGTCGGACCTGCCCTTAAGGGTGTTGCCGACCGTTTATCCGAAGATGAAGTCAAAGAAGTCATCGCTAATGGACGAGGAGCTATGCCTGCTGGTTTAGTTGACGAATCGAATCTCGATGCCATGGCAAAGTATATTCACGGATTAAAATAAGCAGGAAGCTGATTCAAAACGTACATTCGTTTTTGAATCAGCTTTTCTTTTATCTTCGGTATTCTCCTCCTTTTCCCTGATGGATCCCCCCATGTTGTCCTCGTTCTGTAATTTTTCCTTGGAACTTGTTATAATCGAATGGGAAATGAAATGATATAAATATGAATTTGAAATAAGAGAGTTGATAGTATAATGAATCACGAAAAATTATCAAAGAGATTAGAAAATGTCGCGTTACATATACCGAAAGGGAGCATTCTGGCCGATATCGGTTCCGATCATGCTTACCTGCCTTGCTATGCTGTATCCAATGGGCTCTGTGACCGTGCGATAGCGGGTGAAGTTGTGGAAGGTCCCTATCAGTCTGCCCTTAAACAAGTGAAGGGAACGGGATTAGAGGACCTCATAGAAGTCCGTAAAGGCGATGGGCTTGAGGTATTAAAACCGGATGAAGCTACATGTGTTACTATCGCAGGAATGGGCGGTACATTAATCGCTAGTATATTGGAAAATGGGAAAAAAAAGTTGGGGAAGGTGGAGAGACTCATTCTTCAGCCCAATGTAGGAGCCCTAAACGTTCGTAATTGGCTAATTGATAACGGTTGGGAATTAATCGATGAAGATATTCTGGAGGAAGATGGAAAGATCTATGAAATCTTGATTGCGAAAAAAGGGGATCCTCTTCAGCCCTATCATGAAAATAAGCAAGTTGGGCTTATGTTCGGGCCATTCCTGTTAAAGAAATTCAGTGATACTTTCATAAAGAAATGGCAACATGAGAAGGCGCACTTCGAAAGAATCATTGAGCAATTGGATGCGAGTGGCCGAAGTGGCTTAGAAACGAAGCGCAAGGAAATGGAAGTGCAAATTGCATTCATTGAGGAGGTGCTTAAACGATGAAAACAGCTAATGGTATGCAGATTATTGAAATGTTCGAACAGTTCTCTCCGAAACGATATGCAATGGAGGGGGATCCAATTGGACTACATGTCGGGGAATTGAATAAGCCCGTTTCAAAAGTGATGATTGCACTTGATGTCCTGGAAGAAGTGGTGGATGAAGCGATAGAAAAAGGTGTCGAACTGATCATTGCCCATCATCCCTTGATTTATCGGCCGTTGAAGAAAATAGATACAGCTCAGGCTAGTGGCCGAATCATCGAGAAATTGATCAAGCATGATATTGCCGTTTATGCCGCACATACTAACTTGGACGTAGCCAAGGGCGGTGTAAATGATTTACTTGCTGATGCATTGCAATTACAAAATACAGAGGTCCTTGTCCCTACCCATGAAATCCCTCTAAGAAAATTAGTGGTGTATGTACCAAAAGAGGACGAACAAAAGGTAAGGGATGCCTTGGGTAAGGCAGGAGCCGGTTCGCTAGGAAATTACAGCTACTGTTCGTTTACAGTTGAGGGTACAGGCAGGTTTTTACCCGGGGAAGGCAGTGAACCGTCGATTGGTACACGAGGCAAGATTGAAAGGGTTTCAGAAGTGCGAATTGAAACCATATTCTCTGAACCCATTGAAAAAAAAATACTTTCTGCGATGATCAAAGCCCATCCATATGAAGAAGTGGCTTATGATATTTATAAGTTGGAAAACAAAGGCGAATCCTTGGGGCTAGGCAAAATCGGGGTTCTTGCAGAAGAAATGTCCCTTGGACAATTTGCCGAGCATGTTAAAGAGACTCTCGAAGTGGAGAATGTCCGTGTAGTTGGAGACCTGAACAGTACCATAAAAAAAGTTGCCGTTCTTGGCGGTGATGGAAATAAATACTTCACGACCGCTAAGTTTAAAGGTGCCGATGTGTATGTAACGGGTGATATGTATTATCATACGGCTCACGACGCCATGATGATTGGATTGAATATCGTGGATCCGGGCCATAATGTTGAGAAAGTGATGAAAAAAGGTGTAGCTCGAATCTTGAATGAGATGTGCGTCAATAAAAATTTGGATGTAGAATTCATACCTTCTGAGCTCAATACAGATCCTTTTACATTTATATAAAAGGATAGAAAAAGGCAGCCACTACCATTTGTGGCTGCCTTTTTTTCAGGCTTTCTTTACTTTGATTTTAGGTAATATTTTATGCAAGGGTGTTTTCTTTTCCGTATCCCATGTCGATTCGTCAGTAGGTTCATATTGTTCAAGGAATCTAATGACCTCTTTCGTTATAGGAGTAGGCGTCGAAGCTCCCGAAGTGACAGCCACCGTTTTGGCATCTTTTAACCATTCGAGGTTCAGTTCGGAAATATCGGCTATGCGATAAGCCGTGGTTCCTGCAATTTCTTCGGATACTTGTGCAAGCCGATTGGAGTTATTGCTTTTTGGGTCACCGACGACGATAAGGACATCCGCTTCTCCAGCTTGTTGTGCTACGGCCTCTTGACGGACCTGTGTGGCTAAACAGATTTCTTTATGGACCTCAGAATGGGGGAACTTTTCCTTCACCTTCTCCATGATGTCCAGGACATCCCATTGACTCATTGTCGTTTGATTGGTCACAATGATCTTTTCACTATTCAATGATAAGGCTTCGACATCTTCAGCATTTTGCACGAGGTGAACGACATCAGGGGCTACCCCAACTGCTCCCTCTGGCTCAGGATGTCCTTTTTTGCCGATATAGATGATTTGATACCCTTCCGATTCTTTTTCCCTGATCAAGTCATGTGTAGCGGTAACGTCAGGACAAGTAGCATCAAGGGTGACAAGGCCTTTTTCCTTCGCAATCTTCCGAATCTCAGGGGAAACGCCGTGAGCGGTAAAGATGACAGTTCCCGTTTCCACCTGATTGATGATTTCATTTCGGTTACTGCCATCTAGCGTTATGATCCCCTCTTCTTCAAAAGCATCGGTAACGTGCTTGTTATGAACGATCATTCCTAAAATGTAAATAGGGCGTGGCAAGGTTTTATCTAAAGCCGCATTCCTGGCAATAACCATGGCATCAACTACTCCATAGCAATAGCCCCGCGGGGAGATTTTATTTACTTTCATCTATGTGTCCTCCTTCAAAGGCAAGAAACTTACGCGTATTCCCTTCTATTATATAAGACCATAGATGATTTTACAAAATATCGTATTTCATGAATGATGCCACGGGCGCAAATTTATAATGGTTTAAATATAAAGTTTAGGTCCGGATGATCGATTCCTTGTCTTTTTGGGGAGAGCCTCGGCAGCCGGTTCTACGTTTAATTCGATTTTTGGCTTATCGCTATTCACAGCGGGTTCGGATTCCTGAATCTTGGGAGAAGTGGTTAAATTGGTGTTTTCTTCTGCTGGTTTTTCCGTTTCTTCACTTGATGATATGCTGCGGAACACCTTCCACATGGAGGGGAGGTTTTTAATTACTGGCCCATACTGCTGCACCATTGGCGTGAATTGCTCGGCCGCTTGCAATACCTTTTGGGTGTTGTTTAGCATATTGTTGAGTGAATCGGGTTTGGTTAAGTTCTCCAGGATGCCGCCGCCACTACTTCTTGAAGAACTAGTGGTAGTGGAATTGGCTGGTGCGAATAAGTTTGGGGGAGCGGCATTTTGTTGTTTGGACCTACCTAGAAGCTTGGCTAAAATCCCTTCTTTCTTAGGAAGTTGCTGTTCTGGTCTTTGTTGTTGATTGAAGGGGGCTCCTCCCCGGAAGCCTTGTTGGGGTCCCGGTGGTCCTTGTGGTCTTCCTTGAGGCGGCCTCATTGGCTGAAAAGGGTTGCTGTTTGGGTACTGTGGTCCCCTGAAGGGTCTAGGTTGCTGCATCCTTGGGCCATTATTAGGTTGCTGGAATCCAGGACCGGGGGAACGGTTTCTATCTTGGAACATAGGTTTCACCTCTTTATGGTTTAGGTATTGATGTGTTCTTCCCTATAAATTATGCAGCATGGTAAAAAAGGTTTGAGGAAAGGATAGATGGAATGTTGTGAAGTGGTCGGAAAGAAGGTAAGATGGTAACGGTAGTCTTTTTGCTCCATGTCTGCGGGGGATACGCTATGACCAGGACAGGTGCTTTTCTTTTGCAAGAGTCCATTAAGAGAACTGACCAAAGCGCTTGCGCTTTTTGTATAATCCAGCTCCAGCGTCTAGCTCGCTGTGAAAAAGATGATGGACCACATAAGGCAAAAAGCGCCTTATGGGCCAATCCCTATTTTCTTCACGAGCTACCAAGACGCTTGCGCTTTTTGTATAAAATTTATTATAATAATAAGACGTGTCTAATGAAAGACAAGAATAAAGGAGATATTTGATGAAACAAAACCAATTTGAACGATTTAATTTGAAAAGCTACATTCTAGATGCAGTTCGTACTTTAGGGTTCGATAAGCCGACGGAAATACAGGAACGCGTGCTCCCGTCGCTTTTAAAGGGAAGTAGCTTAATTGGACAGTCGCAGACAGGTACAGGGAAGACTCATTCCTATTTGCTGCCGATTATGAACAAGCTTGATGCTGGGAAAAATGAAGTTCAAGCGATTATTTCCGCACCAACCCGTGAGTTAGCGAATCAAATCTACAAAGAAGCTTTGAAAATTGCGGACCATTTCCCTGAAGATGAGCAAATTCAAGTACGTTGCTATATCGGTGGTACCGATAAACAGCGTATGATCGATAAATTGAAGACCCAGCCACAGTTGGTCATTGGGACTCCAGGAAGAATCAAGGATTTGGTTGAGGCTCAAGCCCTTCAGGTATATACGGCTACGATGCTTGTTGTTGATGAAGCGGACCTTATGCTCGATATGGGCTTCCTTGAAGATGTTGACCAATTTGCTTCCCGTATGGCGGAAAAAATTCAAATGCTTGTTTTCTCGGCAACCATTCCGGAAAAGTTAAAGCCATTCTTGAATAAATATATGGAAAACCCGAAATATGTTCAAGTTAATCCGAAACAGGCGACAGCCGCAAAGATTGAACATGTTCTGATACCTCTTCGTCACCGTAACAGGGAGCAGTTATTACATGATATCATCGTTCGTTATAATCCGTATTTGGCTATCGTTTTCACCAATACGAAAAAAATGGCGGATCATGTAGCCAACTCCCTGATTGAAAAGGGATTGAAAGTGGGCCGGATCCATGGAGATTTATCGCCTCGTGATCGTAAGAAAATGATGAAGCAAATCAATGATCTGGAGTATCAATTCATTGTCGCTACTGATTTGGCTTCTCGCGGAATTGATATTGAAGGTGTCAGTCATATCATTAACTATGAATTACCGACGGACCTGGACTTCTACATTCATAGAACGGGAAGAACTGCCCGCGCCGGATACTCAGGAATTGCAGCAACGATATATGGTACATCTGATGAAGATGCATTGAACCGCCTTGAAAAGATGGGGATTGAATTCCATGATGCCGATATTCAAAATGGCGATTGGGTAGATATAGACGAACGTAACAAACGGAAAAATCGTAAGAAACAAAAATCAGAGATAGATGTAAAGGCAAGCAGGCATGTTAAGAAGCCGTCTAAAGTTAAACCTGGTTACAAGAAGAAAATTCAACGTGACGTGGAAAACTTTAAAAAACGCGAACGCCGCATACAAAGAAAGAAATAAAAGGGAGTAATTAGATGCTGAAGATTGGGTCGCATGTTTCAATGAGCGGGAAAAATATGCTACTTGCTGCGAGTCAGGAAGCGGCTTTATATGGTTCCAATACATTCATGGTTTATACAGGAGCCCCGCAAAATACAAGACGCAAGAAAATAGAGGATTTGAATATTGAAGCAGGTAGACTGCATATGGAGGAGAATGGGATAACGGATATTGTTGTACATGCTCCATATATAATCAATATTGCCAATACCACAAATCCAGCTACTTTCGACTTGGGAATCAATTTTTTGCGCAGTGAAATCGATCGGACGGAAGCAATCGGTTCGGGTCAGATCGTCCTTCATCCTGGTGCCCATGTCGGTGCAGGCACTGAAATCGGAATTAAAAGAATCATTGAAGGTTTAAATGAGGTTCTTTCTGCAGATGACAAAGTGCAAATTGCCCTTGAAACGATGGCAGGGAAAGGTACGGAATGTGGCCGTTCTTTCGAAGAATTGGCAATGATCATGGATGGTGTAATCCATAACGATAAGCTATCTGTATGTTTCGATACGTGTCATACACATGATGCTGGATACAATATCGTCGAAGATTTCGATGGAGTCCTGAATGAATTTGATAAGTTGATCGGCGTTGAACGAATCAAGGTGCTCCATATCAACGACAGCAAAAATGTCCGTGGTGCGCATAAGGACCGTCATGAGAATATTGGTTTTGGACATATCGGCTTTAAAGCATTGAATTACATTGTCCATCATCCTCAGTTAAGCGAAGTTCCAAAAATCCTGGAAACTCCTTATGTAGGAGAAGACAAGAAGGATAAAAAGGCTCCGTATAAATTCGAAATCGATATGCTTAAGAACCAGCAATTCGACGAGGGTGTACTGGAAAAAATCATGTTGCAAATGTAAGTAGAAGGGACGATCCATCGGCATGTCGATGAATCGTCCCTTATTTTACATAGGAAATTAGATGATACCGGCTACCCTTGTTTACATATTGGCTGTAAGGTTGTTGAAAAGGGTTTCGATTGCCCGGGCCGTATTCGCTCCTGCCACTTGGGTGATTTGACCAAGAACGTTTTGCCTTTGGCGAATATCGAATATATTGATGTTTCTACCGGCCAGCAGTGCAGTAATATCACTTGCCTGTTTTTGTGTTAGACTAATCTGATGTTGTTTAGCAAGGGAAAGTAGTTCATCCGGGCGTATCTGATTTATTTTATGGTTGACCATCATTTCGAATAATTTCATACGATCTCCTCCTCCTTTAAAACATATGAAGAAAGATAGGGTATGTGAACTCGAAAGTTCACGGATTGTTGGAAATTTACGGATGTATGGTTTTTGTTAAACAGTTAGACCATGTGAAGTCTGGAGCGAATTCTTTACTTCTGAACATCTTTGATTTATACTAACCTTTGTTAATCGTAATGATTCTTAAAAAAAAGGTGATAGTTTTGGACAATGTAATCAACCCCATCGTTAAATTAGAAGATATATCTTACAAATATACAAAAGATTTAGTGCTGGAGCATGTATCACTTGAAATACCTAAAGGGGCCTTTTTAGCTATCGTCGGTCCGAATGGATCCGGTAAATCCACTCTGTTGAAGTTGTTACTTGGTGTATTTAAACTCCAAAAAGGAAAAATTAATTTATTTGGGGAAGATATCCGACGCTTTAGGGATTGGCAAAAGATAGGGTTTGTTTCTCAAAAGGCAAATTCCTTCAATTCCGGTTTTCCTGCTACCGTTTTTGAAGTGGTTCAAAGCGGTTTGACAAAAAAAATCGGCCTGTTCAAATTTGCAAGCAAAGAAGACAAGAAAAAGGTGAAGGATGCTCTGGAATCAGTGGATATGCTCGAGTATCAAAACCGAAACATCGGTGAATTATCCGGAGGTCAACAGCAGAGGGTGTTTATTGCGCGGTCAATTGTCAGTGAGCCTGAATTGTTGATTTTGGACGAACCAACTGTAGGTGTTGATTCAAAAAATGTCCATCAGTTTTACGAAATGCTTGAGATGCTAAATAAAAAATTGGGGATTACCCTAATATTGGTTACACATGATGTCGGTACTGTGACCGATAAAGTCACACATGTTGCCTGTTTGAACAAGGTGCTTCATTTTCATGGCGATGCCGTCGAATACAATGGCCTGAATGAGGAAGAATTGTCTTCCATTTACGGACATGGCGTTCAGTTTTTAAACCATAATCATTAATAAGTTTTGGAGGATAGCCCAATGATATCGGGGATATTGCAATTTGAATTTCTGCAGAACGCTTTTTTGACTGGGATCATCATCGGAGCGATTGCGCCACTTGTAGGCGTTTTTGTCGTGGTAAGACGGATGTCGATGATTTCCGATGCACTTAGTCATGTAGCGCTAGCAGGAATTGCATTCAGTTTATTGCTTCAGAAAAGTTTTCTTTCTCTTGCCGGATTGAATCCGCTTTATATAGGGATGGCCTTTTCTGTTGGAGGATCGTTATTCATTGAAAAGTTAAGAGGGGTGTACAAGCATTATCAAGAGCTTGCCATACCCATCATCATGGCTGGCGGCATGGGGCTTAGCGTCATTTTCATTTCCGTTGCAGATGGTTTTAATACGGACTTATACAGTTATTTATTCGGAAGTGTCAGTGCAGTAAGCCGTACAGACTTGTATCTCATCATGGGAGTGGGCATTGCAGTCGCTTTGATGTTAGCCTTGTTATATAAAGAATTATTTTTACTATCCTTTGATGAAGAACATGCCAAGGCTTCAGGTATCCCATATCAAGCCATTCATTTTATTTTTATCGTGATGGTGGCATTGGTGATTGCTGCATCGATGAAGATTATCGGGATATTACTGGTATCTTCACTTATGACATTGCCTGTGGCAGCAAGCCTTCGCTTTGCAAAAGGCTTTAAGCAGATGATTGCCTTTTCCGTCATATTCGGGGAAATTTCTGTCGTGGGAGGACTATTCATATCCTATAATATGGATCTTGCTCCAGGAGGAACGATCGTGATCATCGCAGTGCTAATACTTGTCTTATCAATTTTATTGGATAAGTGGAAAAATCGATAGGTGGGGTGATTTTTTGAACGTAACAACTGCCATGCAATTACTTAAAGATAAAGGGTTTAAACATACAGGAAAAAGAGAGGAAATGCTGGCTCTTTTTTCTTCAAGTGATAAATATTTAACCGCTAAAGATGTACTGGAGAATATGAAGCGAGATTATCCTGGCTTAAGCTTCGATACAATTTATCGAAATCTTTCCTTGTTTGTCGAGCTTGGAATCTTTGAGACAACTGAATTGGAAGGTGAAAAGCATTTTCGCTTCACTTGTGGACATTCTTCCCATCATCACCATTTCATTTGTTTGAATTGTGGTAAGACAAAGGAAATCGAAGTATGCCCGATGCAGGAGCTTCAGGAAAGTTTGAAGGACTATGAGGTTTCAGGTCATAAATTCGAAATTTATGGTCGTTGTCCCGTCTGTATATCGGTAGGATCGTAAAAAAAAGGGGCTGTCCCAAAAGTCAGGAATATGACTTTTAGGGCAACCCCTTTTTTTTATAAATTTATGCACAAAAAAATCGCCCTTTTTAGTAAAATGAAGTTACCAGACAACATTTAGAAAGGACGATTTTTTATGAGCAATCCAAAGATTACTACAGAAAATTATAACATGGAACAAACTTTACTACCACTCTGCATACATGAGGAAACTGTCGTTCCCCAAAAACGAAATGTCACACCTACTTTTATTCCCTATGATAATCAACAAACAACTGTGATTTTTGATATTCAGGATCTGATTCCAGCTTACCACGTCGCGCGTGTAATCGATCAAATGATTGAATCAGTAGAAGATAAAGTCTTTTTCGAGCACTATAATGGTGGCGGACGTAGCTCTTACCATCCCAAAATGATGACGAAAGTCATTTTGTATGCCTATTCTCAAAAAGTCTATTCCTGTCGTGAAATCGCCAAACTGGTTGAAGAAAATATCCCAACAATGTGGCTGGCTGCCTTGCAGAAACCGGATTATCGAACGATTAATCGATTTCGTACACAACAAATGGAAAAGCTCCTTCCGAAGCTATTTGAAGAAATGATCCATCAACTAATAGAAGAAAAGCACATCACAATGGAGAACTATTTCCTAGACGGAACAAAAATTGAAGCAAGTGCAAACAAGTATTCATTTGTGTGGAAAAAGGCGACGACCAAATTTGAGGCGAAGCTACAAGAAAAAATTGAAGAAACGTACCAACAGATTCAGACCATTACAAATGAAGAAGGGCATGAACTGTCTGCTCAAGACGAAACGTCCTTTTTAACGGCAGAGGAAAAACTAACTCAAATAGAAAAAGCATTAGTGAAAAAAGTTGAAAAAGAAACGAATGGTATCCAGCTTGAAGAAGATGTCCAGGTACGAAAAGAAAAACGACGGGAACTCAGTCCGGTTAAGAAACTATTGAAATTAGTGCGTGAAGACTTAGGTCCACGATTAGTAAAATATAAACAACAAAACGCTCTATTTGGCGATCGAAATAGTTATTCTAAAACTGATACGGATGCGACATTTATGCGAATGAAAGATGATCATATGAATAACGGACAACTAAAACCTGGTTATAATATTCAAATGGCAACGGAAAATCAATTCATTCTTTTTTATACGATACATCAACGTCCAACTGATACACGGTGTTTTAAGCCCCATATAGAGGCACTGAAGAATACATCGCTACCATTCCCGAAAAACGTCATCGCAGATGCCGGCTATGGCAGTGAAGAAAACTACCTCTACTCTTTGGAGGAAGAATTTGAAGCTTTGATTCCTTACAATACTTTTTTAACGGAACAAAAACGGAGCTATAAAAAAGATATTCGTCATGCGAGTAACTGGGCATATGATGAACAAAAGGATGAATACACCTGTCCAAATAACCGTAAGGTTTTATTTAAGCGTTACTCGACCCGTACGGATAAAAATGGATTCACACGTGACTTTAAAATTTATGAATGTGAGGATTGTACGGATTGTCCATTAAAATCGCAATGTACAAAGGCGGCAGGAAATCGCCAAGTGCATGTTAATCCAGTTTATGAAGAACTAAAAGCGAAAGCAAAAGTGAACCTTTGGTCTGAATCGAATGCACAAATTTACGCTCGACGAAAAATCGAGGTAGAGAGTGTTTTTGGTCATATCAAGGGCAATAGGTCGTTCCGTCGCTTTTCGCTTCGGGGCTTAACGAAAGTCCAAACGGAGTTTGGCATCGTAGCCATGGCACATAATTTACTGAAGATAGCTGGCTTGCATCAGCTACTTTCAATGAATAATTATAAAAATAGAAAAACAGGTGGAGAAAAACAACTCGTTTTTCTCCACCTGTTTTATTTTAGGGACTTATTAGACAGCCCCTTTTTTACGATCCTATTTTAAGCTTAACGGCTTATCGGGGAGCCAATGGTTGACCCACTGAGAAGCTTCCATCCAGTTATCCACCCTGAAAACCCTTTCTGGTACCGGTCCTTGATTATATGGTGTATTGAATAAAAGGACAGGGATATTACATTCTTCAGAAATGGCGACCGCATTGTCATACTTGTCCTCTAGAAAGAGATCCACGGCGTATTTTTTGGCTGTGGCGACTTTATCATGGGAACCGACTAACTCCAGATGACTGTATTGGACCTGGTTCTTCGTAAACCAGTCTTTTGTTACATCAAGAAGGCGGTCACTCCTGGCACTGATGAAATATAAATCAGCGTGCTTCATCCAGTCCTCGAGAATGTCCTTTGCCCCTTCAGCCATTAAGGATTCCGAATAAATGGTCGGTTCGGTTTCGATGAACCATTTTGTGAAGTCTTCTTTGGGTACATTGACGAAAGGGAATAAATCATATTCATTAATGTCTTCATAAGCTAAATTTAATTGAAAAGCTTTATTTAAATAGGGAACTAGGGTATCGGGTCTTGTTATGGTCCCGTCAATATCGATACCAAATCTTTTTTTCATGATGACTCTCTCCTCATTTTCAGCAACAGTTATTTTAGTGTATCATATTCAAACAAGCCATTGGAAACAATACATATTTAAACCAAGACATGCAACCTTTATCATGAGGGTTATTCGCTATTATACATATACTATAAATGCTCCTAAAAACGAAAGTGAGTGATGGATCAATGGAAGAAGATCAATACTCCATTATTGACAAGGATCATTCAACTGAAGCGGGAAAAGATCCAGTGGTTGTCGTGGATGATGAACATCATGAGCGGTACTATACAGAAGAAAATGCGGTAGAGCAAAGGGCTTATCAAAAAAGAAACGATACTTCAGTCCAGGATAGTCGTTATCAGGAAGAAACTTCTGCCGAGATTTCCACCATTCCTAATGAAAGTAAGATGAATGGACGGTCGGATGCTTCTGGTAAAGCATCGGGTGGAACAGGTATAGGGGCCATTGCGTTAATCATTTCCATTCTCTCGTTGTTCATGATGCCCTTTATATTGGGGATCCTTGGGATCATTATTGGTTTTTCAGCCCGTAAAAGGGGATCGAGCATGGGCTCATGGGCTATAGGTATAAGTGCAGTTTCCATCATTGTGGGCATATTCATCCTGCCGTTCTTTTAAGGAGCATGTTTTTGCTGTTTCCGTTTGTAGCGGAGACAGCTTTTTTGTGGAAACAAAAAAGGGGCTGTCTAATAAGTCCCTAAAATAAAACAGGTGGAGAAAAACGAGTTGTTTTTCTCCACCTGTTTTTCTATTTTTATAATTATTCATTGAAAGTAGCTGATGCAAGCCAGCTATCTTCAGTAAATTATGTGCCATGGCTACGATGCCAAACTCCGTTTGGACTTTCGTTAAGCCCCGAAGCGAAAAGCGACGGAACGACCTATTGCCCTTGATATGACCAAAAACACTCTCTACCTCGATTTTTCGTCGAGCGTAAATTTGTGCATTCGATTCAGACCAAAGGTTCACTTTTGCTTTCGCTTTTAGTTCTTCATAAACTGGATTAACATGCACTTGGCGATTTCCTGCCGCCTTTGTACATTGCGATTTTAATGGACAATCCGTACAATCCTCACATTCATAAATTTTAAAGTCACGTGTGAATCCATTTTTATCCGTACGGGTCGAGTAACGCTTAAATAAAACCTTACGGTTATTTGGACAGGTGTATTCATCCTTTTGTTCATCATATGCCCAGTTACTCGCATGACGAATATCTTTTTTATAGCTCCGTTTTTGTTCCGTTAAAAAAGTATTGTAAGGAATCAAAGCTTCAAATTCTTCCTCCAAAGAGTAGAGGTAGTTTTCTTCACTGCCATAGCCGGCATCTGCGATGACGTTTTTCGGGAATGGTAGCGATGTATTCTTCAGTGCCTCTATATGGGGCTTAAAACACCGTGTATCAGTTGGACGTTGATGTATCGTATAAAAAAGAATGAATTGATTTTCCGTTGCCATTTGAATATTATAACCAGGTTTTAGTTGTCCGTTATTCATATGATCATCTTTCATTCGCATAAATGTCGCATCCGTATCAGTTTTAGAATAACTATTTCGATCGCCAAATAGAGCGTTTTGTTGTTTATATTTTACTAATCGTGGACCTAAGTCTTCACGCACTAATTTCAATAGTTTCTTAACCGGACTGAGTTCCCGTCGTTTTTCTTTTCGTACCTGGACATCTTCTTCAAGCTGGATACCATTCGTTTCTTTTTCAACTTTTTTCACTAATGCTTTTTCTATTTGAGTTAGTTTTTCCTCTGCCGTTAAAAAGGACGTTTCGTCTTGAGCAGACAGTTCATGCCCTTCTTCATTTGTAATGGTCTGAATCTGTTGGTACGTTTCTTCAATTTTTTCTTGTAGCTTCGCCTCAAATTTGGTCGTCGCCTTTTTCCACACAAATGAATACTTGTTTGCACTTGCTTCAATTTTTGTTCCGTCTAGGAAATAGTTCTCCATTGTGATGTGCTTTTCTTCTATTAGTTGATGGATCATTTCTTCAAATAGCTTCGGAAGGAGCTTTTCCATTTGTTGTGTACGAAATCGATTAATCGTTCGATAATCCGGTTTCTGCAAGGCAGCCAGCCACATTGTTGGGATATTTTCTTCAACCAGTTTGGCGATTTCACGACAGGAATAGACTTTTTGAGAATAGGCATACAAAATGACTTTCGTCATCATTTTGGGATGGTAAGAGCTACGTCCGCCACCATTATAGTGCTCGAAAAAGACTTTATCTTCTACTGATTCAATCATTTGATCGATTACACGCGCGACGTGGTAAGCTGGAATCAGATCCTGAATATCAAAAATCACAGTTGTTTGTTGATTATCATAGGGAATAAAAGTAGGTGTGACATTTCGTTTTTGGGGAACGACAGTTTCCTCATGTATGCAGAGTGGTAGTAAAGTTTGTTCCATGTTATAATTTTCTGTAGTAATCTTTGGATTGCTCATAAAAAATCGTCCTTTCTAAATGTTGTCTGGTAACTTCATTTTACTAAAAAGGGCGATTTTTTTGTGCATAAATTTATAAAAAAAAGGGGTTGCCCTAAAAGTCATATTCCTGACTTTTGGGACAGCCCCTTTTTTGTTATTTAATGACCGCATTAGCCGCTTCTTCTGCTTCAGCTCTTTGCTTTGCATAATACTCTTCGGCGATTTTGTCGATTTCTATTTTTAATTCCTCAACCATAGTTTCTTCAGGTACTTTACGGACGATTTTTCCTTTTCTGAACAGTAAACCTTCGCCTCGTGCTCCGGCAATGCCTATATCAGCCTCACGTGCTTCACCAGGACCATTCACTGCACAACCTAGGACAGATACCTTGATTGGTGCTTTGATCGTCTGGATATACTCCTCGACCTCATTTGCGATGGAGATAAGGTCGATTTCAATTCGTCCACAAGTAGGGCAAGAGATTAGTGTGGCCATATTAGAAGCAAGCCCGAATACTTTAAGGAGCTCCCTTGCTACTTTCACTTCTTCTACAGGGTCTGCGCTCAACGATACGCGGAGTGTGCTACCTATACCCTGGCTAAGGATGGCGCCGAGTCCAGCCGCACTTTTAACCGTACCGGAGAAGAGGGTGCCCGACTCAGTAATTCCCAGATGTAATGGATAATCAAAAGCTCTTGAAGCTTTTTCATAAGCTTCGACTGCCAAAGTAACATCGGATGCCTTCATTGACACGATGATGTCATGGAAATCAAGATCTTCCAGGATCTTGATGTGATGCAATGCACTTTCGACCATTCCATCTGCTGTTGGATAGCCATATTTGTCGAGGATTTTCTTTTCAAGAGAACCTGCATTGACACCGATACGAATCGGAATGCCTTTAGCTTTGGCAGCTGTTACTACTGCTTCCACTTTTTCTCGGCGTCCGATATTCCCAGGGTTAATCCGTATTTTGTCTGCTCCGCCTTCGATCGCTTTCAAGGCTAGCTTATAGTCAAAATGGATATCGACCACAAGTGGAATATGGATGCGTTTTTTAATTTCAGGTATGGCATCAGCCGCTCTTTCATCCGGGCAGGCCACACGTACAATTTGACAACCTGCTTCTTCAAGACGAAGGATTTCTGCAACGGTTGCTTCAACATCATGTGTTTTAGTTGTTGTCATGCTTTGGATGATTACTTCGTTATTGCCGCCGATTGTTAAGTTTCCAACTTTAATTGGCCGCGTTTTAGTACGATGTATGATTTCACTCAAGTGGAATTCTCTCCTTTAGGAAAAAATCAATTTTGATTTTTCATTTAGTTCACTAAAATATTGTATCAATGTCCATACCGCTTGACAAGGAATAGGACGCATTACTTTTTTATTATGAAGTAAGTATACTCTTTTCAGTCGAGATTTTCTCGATTGAAGTTCGGCTATTTCTAGAAGACATCAATCCCAGCATCGGATAAGATAGATATATCATTACGGTTTATTAGTATGTGGGTACTTTGTACGTTTTACCAATCTGCATATTTTCAGGTTTTAACCCTTCATTCAAACTTTGGAAATCTGATATGACTTCTTCAATTGGCTTGTTTGATGCTCCCCTTTCATTTTCCATGATGGAGAGTAAGGTATCTCCAGGTTTGATGAGGACTTCTTTATATGCGATTGAAGGGGCCGAAGGTTTACTTACGGGCTTGGATGGCTGAACTGAAGTTGCTGACGATGGGGAGGTGGGTAAAGTTCCTGTAGTCATGTCGAAATAAATGATAAATAGAATGAAACAAATTGAGAAAAACATCAGTAACCTTTTCATTATTTCATCCCCCAATATGGTCTTTCATACATATATATTTGGGAGGATGGTGTATTATGCCTGAAATTGGGCAGGTTTTCCTGAGTGTCTTTTAAATAGAGTTTGTTTGGGCAGTCCTTTTTGAAGTTCATTCAAAAATCCCTTTGGTCATGCCATTTCACCCCTTACATACTGATTAAACTCTTATTATAGGCATATGTTCGGGAATAGTTTGTCGATTTTAGGTGAACGGGAAAAATGATGACTACAGTCACATATGGTTAGGGAGCAGGGGTGTCATATGGAATAACGCCCTGTACAAAAAACCAGACAGGCAAGAGCAAGTCTGGTTTTGATTTATTCTTATGATCCTATTTCTTCAGGATTATCATTCGTTTCTTTAATGGATAAGTGAAGCATAATTAACGACACGAACCAGCTAATGAAGGAAGCGAAGGGGACTTCTGCTTGAAAGGCGTCCATGATTGTGAAGAAAATAGTGGACAGCGTGATGCTATATGCGGCAATCCTCCATAGGTGTCTATACGATATTGAACGCCCCATGGTGCTCCGGAATATCGTCCCGAATGCAGCAAGAATGGTCACTTTCAAGAATGTTCCAGCAGCCGTGAATAAATATAAAGTCAGGAGAAGCAACGGCAGGATGATCGGTAGGACGGATTCCACGGAATGGATCCATTTGTATAAATCTTCATTATTTCCTTCTAAGAGTGAATAAGGAGAAGTTTGTATATTGCCATTCGATACAAATACAAGTTCGGATTTTAAAAGGGCCACTGCTTCATCCGTTTTTTCGGAAACATCTTTTGGAGTTAAGGAACCAGTGCCATCCACGAATATTTGGTAGTTGTCTTTTTTCAAGACGAATGGCTCTTTGTCAGCAGAGGTTAGCGTTCCATTTTTAATTTCAAAATCAGGCATTTCCTCCGAGACAGTTTCTGAAATCGCGTTTATTCCATTCGTAATCATTGTACCTAAGTAAAATGCGGAAGGAAGGAAGAATATGAGGCTCAAGAAAAATACATATAAAATTGTCTTACCAATTCCCTGGTTTTGAAAGGAACCGATATCTTTCGGTGAATAGAGGCTCACCCATAGTTGTTTGAATATGTTCATGATTTCAGCACCTATCTTATGATATTCCCCTCAATTTTAACTAGAGTTATGGAATAAAACAACCTGTATCAGCATTCAATGGTTTCAACCGCATATAAACGGGCAAATATGAAGAGGTAAGGTGTATAAAATAGAAGGGATGTTTTATTTGTGGATACGCTATTTTGGATCATCATTATCCTGATGTTCATCATCGGTTTTGTCGGTTTGATTTTTCCCATCATCCCAAGCGTATTATTCATATTCGCAGGGATTTTGTTATATGGACTTTTTTATTCCTTTGAGCCTTTTGGTTGGTTTTTCTGGACGGTCCAAGTTTTGTTTGTCGTTCTTTTATTTTCTGCGGACTATATTGCGAATATGGTCGGCATCAAAAAATACGGAGGGACTAATGCGGGTGTTTGGGGCAGTACAATCGGGCTCATTGTCGGTCCTTTTGTGATTCCATTTGTGGGAATATTGATTGGGCCCTTCATTGGAGCATTCCTGGCCGAGATCCTTTTCCATAAAAAAGATGTGGTTACGGCATCAAAAATCGGCCTTGGTTCCGTGGTAGGCTTCATAAGCAGCATTTTCACTAAAGGAATCATCCAACTTTTGATGATTGGGTACTTTTTATTCGTGATCTTCGCCTAAAGAACTATAAAATGAAAATAAATATAGGCATAAGATTTGAAACGGATAAGAAAATTTGGTAATCTAATGCTAACGAGCTTTAGGAATCTGAAGATGACTAGAGCCCCAAAAAACAGCTTACATAGGGAGGAATTTTATTATGGCTTTCGAACTTCCACAATTACCTTACGCATACGATGCGTTAGAACCACACATTGACAAAGAAACAATGAACATTCACCACACTAAACATCACAATACGTATGTGACAAACTTAAACAAGGCGCTAGAAGGAAACGAAGAGCTTCAAAGCAAAAGCGTTGAAGAAATCGTTGCTAACCTAGACGCAGTACCAGAAGCTGTACGTACAGCTGTACGCAATAACGGTGGCGGACATGCTAACCACTCATTATTCTGGGAAATCCTTTCACCAAACGGTGGCGGACAACCAACTGGTGAATTAGCAGACGCTATCACTTCTAAATTTGGAAGCTTTGACAGCTTTAAAGAGGAGTTCGCTAAAGCGGCAACTACTCGTTTCGGTTCTGGTTGGGCATGGCTTGCCGTTAACAACGGTGAATTAGAAGTTACTAGCACACCAAACCAAGACAACCCATTATCTGAAGGAAAGACTCCACTTCTTGGATTAGATGTTTGGGAACATGCTTATTACCTGAACTACCAAAACCGTCGTCCTGAATACATCAATTCTTTCTGGAATGTTGTTAACTGGGATGAAGTTGCAAAACGTTACAGCACAGCTAAATAATTATACGCACTAATAATAAGGCGGAAATCCTTTCGGGGATTTCCGCCTTATTTGTTTTATGGGAACTAATCGTTTACAACTTACTTATTCCTCTTGGATAATCTAAAGGGATAGGCCTGATTGGGAACGCCGATTCATCAGTTTTCTTTCCCTTTCTCACATAAATGCCATTGTTTTTTCAAACACTAGAGTGGAATTTGAAGGGGAGTTAAAACAATGGGTATTTTAGTAAAATGGAAGGGAGAGGCGGGAGCGAAGAAGGATTTGCAGCTTCTCTTGCTGATTGGCGGATTATATAGCCTGAGTGTCGCTTTATCCAATACATTTGTTAATGTGTATCTGTGGAAACAATCCGGTCAAATTATTGATATTGCCGTTTACAATTTAAGTGTGGTTCTTTTCCAACCAATTACTTTTGTATTTGCCGGACGGTTAGCCAAAAAGGTCGACCGAATTATCGTTTTAAGGTTAGGCGTAAGTTTCATGGCTTTGTTTTATTTGACAGTCCTTTTGGTAGGAACGAGGGCCACGGATTTTCTTTTTCTATTGGGGGCCTTGCTAGGGATTGGCTATGGGTTTTATTGGCTAGCGTTTAATGTTTTGACTTTTGAAATTACTGAACCGGATACGAGAGACTTCTTCAACGGTGTTTTAGGGGCTCTACATTCCTTTGGGGGCATGATTGGTCCTATCCTTTCAGGGTTTATTATATCAAGGCTCGAAAAGTTCACGGGGTATACAATCATTTTTGGTTTATCATTATTACTGTTTACCATTGCCGTTTTTCTGAGCTTTTCCTTGAATAGACGCCCTGCTCACGGAAAATACTTTTTTATGAGAGTATGGAAAGAAAGAAAAAATGATAAGAACTGGCGTATGATCACCCGTGCCCATTTTTTTCAGGGGCTTCGGGAAGGAACGTTCATGTTCATCATATCCATCACCATCTTTGTACAAACGGGAAGTGAACTGGCTATAGGGAGCTATGGACTATTGAATTCAGCGGTGTCCTTCATTGCTTATTTTTTTGTTTCGCGGTACATAAAACAACCCATGCGGAAGAAAGCAATCCTTATCGGAGGCATCTTTCTTTATATGGGAGTCTGGCTCATCGCTTTCGATGTGACATTCGGTAAGCTTCTCGTTTATGGGGCCATCGTTGCAGGAGCATATCCGCTGTTGCTTGTTCCATATATTTCTTTGACCTATGACATCATAGGAAGGGCTAAGGATGCAGCTAAAATGCGAATTGAATACGTGGTTGTCCGTGAACTGTTCGTTCATCTTGGAAGGATTGTTTCTGTAGTAGGTTTTATCTGGATGGTCATGAGCTTTGATTTAAAAGAGAGCTTGCCCTTCTATTTGTTAATCGTTGGTGCGGGACATTTCATCATTTATTGGTTTGTGAGGAATATCGATATCTATGATCGAGAATGAAAAAAGGCCTTGGAGGGCCTTTTTTTATTGTAAGATGGTGGTAAAAAAACGCGAATGAACGGCTTGAACGTGCTTTTGGGCTAGATTTTCTTTATGTGTCTAATATTTCTAGAACATGAAGGTAGAAAAAAACAAAATTGTTCTATAGAATAGTATAGGACTATCATGACTATGGATAAAGGAAGTGTGGCTTGGTGTGGTAAATACAAAGAAAAAGAAAAAGACGCATGTACCTTTCAGATTGAATGTTCTTTTCTTTTTAGTATTTGTTTTGTTTTCTGGTCTGATTTTGCGTTTGGGTGTCGTACAGATCGTATACGGCGATGATTACCGACGCGAGATTGAAAGAACAGAAGAAGTAACCGTGAATAATTCGGTGCCCCGTGGCAAAATGTATGACCGGAATTTGAAATTGATGGTCGACAATCAGCCGCTGGATGCAATTACATATACAAGAAAGCAAGGTACGAAACAAATAGAAATGGTTGAAACGGCCGAGAAGCTAGCTAAGTTGATTGATAAAGAAGCCGATAAGGTCACGGATCGTGATAAAAAGGATTTTTGGATCCTGCGTAATCCAGAGCTTGCAGAGAAAAAGATTACGGATAAAGAAAGAAAAAAGGTAGAAGAGGGAGAGCTTGAAGAAGCTGATTTGTACAAGCTACAGCTCGAACGTATTACAGAAGAAGAAATGAAGCTTTCCAAAAAGGAAATGGAAGTCCTGGCGATTTATAGGGAGTTCGCCAGTGGTTATGCACTGACTCCACAAATCGTGAAAAACAAGAAAGTAACCAAGGAAGAGTTTGCAAGGGTGAGTGAAAATCTCGATTCGCTTCCAGGTGTGGATATTTCAACCGATTGGGACAGGTTCTATACCTATAATAAAACGCTTAAGTCTGTGCTAGGAAAGGTTTCTTCTTCAGAAGAAGGATTGCCTAGCGAGAGCCTTGACTATTATTTAGCACGTGATTACAGCCGGAATGACCGTGTGGGTAAAAGTTATATTGAGTTGCAATATGAAGATGTCCTCCAAGGCCAAAAGGCAAAAGTGAAGAATGTAACCGATAAATCAGGAAACGTTGTGGATTCAGAAGTCATTACTGAAGGACAGCGTGGGAAAGACCTGGTGTTGACGGTTGATATGGATTTACAGTTGGCAACAGAGGAAATCATTGAAAAGCATTTAATCAGCAAGAAAAAGATGGGGAACACAAAATTCTTGGATAGAGCGTTTGTCGTGATGATGGATCCGAAAACGGGAGAAGTTTTAACGATGGCAGGTAAAAAATATGACAAGGATGAAAAGACGGGAAAAAGGTCCATTAATGATTTCGCATTAGGAAACATCACGACTTCTTATACGATGGGTTCTGCTGTGAAGGGTGCGACTGTTTTGACTGGTTATCAACAAGGAGCCATTCAGCCCGGAACATTCTTCTATGATACAAAGTTGAAGATCAAAGGTACAAAGGAAAAAGGATCTTATAGCAATTTCGGGAACATAAACGATTTAACGGCTTTAAAGGTCTCTTCCAACGTTTATATGTTCAGGACCGCCATTAATATTGCAGGTGCACATTATGTGCCGAATGAGCCTTTAAACATTAAATCCAGTGCATTTTCAACGATGCGAAATTCGTTTGCCCAGTTTGGTTTAGGGGTTCGTACGGGAATCGATCTCCCGATGGAAATGAATGGTTTCAAGGGTTCCGAAACAACTCCGGGTAAATTACTGGATTTTGCTATCGGTCAGTATGATACATACACCCCTATGCAACTTGCGCAGTATGTGTCCACGATTGCCAATGGCGGGAACCGTATGGAACCCCACATTGTTAAGGAAATACGTGATCCGGTTGATGAAAATGATGAATTGGGTCCCATTTCCGAAGAAGTTTCACCAACCGTCCTGAATCGTCTTGATATGAAGGATGAATGGATTACCCGTGTACAAAAGGGCTTTGAAAAGGTAACGATGGAAGTAGGCGGAACCGCTTATTCTTACTTTGGAAATAAGTCTTATACAGTAGCGGCCAAAACAGGTACGGCGGAAGCATTCTATGATGGTCCGAGTAGATTGGATTATAGCGAGCCTCAAGCCACGATGAATATCACGCTTGTGGGTTATGCTCCAGCCGAAAACCCGGAAGTTGCATTTGCTGTTGTCGTTCCTTGGGCATATCAGGGACATTCAGGTCATTCCATGAGTAAAGAAATTGGTGCGGAAATCATGGATACTTATTTCAAGCTGAAAAAAGAGCGGACCGAGAAAAAAGATACGAATGCATCAACCGATTTGAAAGTTGAGAACGGTAAAGAGATTCAAAAAGAGCAAGCTGAAATAAGAGATAGTCAAGACGAATAAAGAAAAGATACACGCTTTTGGGATCAACCCAAAGCGTGTTTTTTTATGTCCAAATGGGGATGTTCAGGGTGCAACCACTTTTCTCTTAGCAACTTTACACTAGGTGAACAATCATTTACTGAATATTTACAATTCCTTTATACGAGGTTTACAGAGTAATCGTATGATTTGTATGTAGGACAAATTAATCATAAAAAAATATTAGGGGGACTTACGCATGAGATATTTCAAGGGGATGGCGATGACTGTAGTAATGGGTGGAGTGATAGCCATTGCGGCTGGTTGTGGTGCGGATGGTTCGACTAAAACAAGCGGTGAAAAAGGGGAAGGCTCTAGCTCATCTTCATTGGCAGGGGAAGTCATCATGGATGGTTCTTCTACTGTATTTCCCATAGTAGAGGCAGTTGCGGAAGAATATATGGCTGAACAACCGGATGTGAAAGTTTCTGTAGGATCTTCAGGAACGGGCGGGGGATTTAAAAAATTCATTGCCGGTGAAACGGATTTAACGAATGCGTCCCGACCTGTCAAAGAGGAAGAAAGTAAATTGATCGATGAAAAAGGTATTGAATATACAGAATTGAAATTAGCGTTTGATGGCATCTCGATAGTGGTCAACAAAGATAATGATTTTATTGAACACATGACAGTCGAGGAACTAAAAGAACTATGGGTTGATAATGGAACCGTGAAGAAATGGTCTGATATACGTCCGGAATGGCCAAAGGAAGAGATTAAGTTTTATTCCCCGGGTACAGACTCAGGCACATACGATTATTTCAATGAAGTCATACTCGAGGAAAAACCGATGGTGGAGAACGCGACACTTTCCGAAGATGATAATGTCTTGGTTCAAGGAGTAGAGGGGGATAAGAATGCCATAGGGTTCTTTGGATTCGCGTACTATGCAGAGAATAAGGATAAATTAAAGGTCATCTCCATCGATAATGGAAATGGGGCCGTTGAGCCAACCCATGAAACGATTAAAAGTGGGGACTATGCTCCTTTGTCTCGTCCCTTATTTACCTATGTAGCGAACAAATCAGTAGCAGAGAAGGAACAAGTAGCGGATTATACGGAATTCATGATTGAAAATGCGGGAGAACTATCTGAAGAAGTAGGGTACATCAGCCTTCCGGAAGAGGAGTATAAAAAGGATCTTGATAAATTGAAAGAACTAAAGGAATAGACGGTTTAATCATGTCACTCCTTTCCGTCTCCTCATCTGAATTCAGAGCGGGGAACGGATGGTCATTCAAATATTGCGTGTTTGAAATGGAGGATGCATTTTGGAACTGAAACAAGCAGAAGCCTATTCTGTACAGCGAATGATCCTGGAGAGAAAAAATAAAAAAAGGTTCAATCTGGAAAAGCTGATTCCGGTCATGCTGTTCCTAACAGCGGCCATATCGGTCTTCACGACCATTGGAATTGTCTTTACCCTTATTTTTGAGACGTTTATATTTTTTGAGAAGGTATCGATCGTTGAATTTTTTACAAATGGTAAGTGGTTACCTTTTGCCGCCACTCCTTCTTATGGAATTATGCCACTTGTTGTAGGTACACTGAAGATAGCGGTAATAGCCTCGCTAGTTGCGGTCCCCGTAGGACTTGCCACTGCCATTTTCTTGAGTGAATATGCATCGGAGAAAACGCGGAGAGTGATAAAGCCGATTCTAGAAGTGTTAGCGGGGATTCCCACTATCGTTTACGGATTCTTTGCCTTGACCTTCGTTACACCGGTTTTGCGTGATCTCTTCCCCTTCCTGGAAATGTTCAATGCGCTAAGCCCTGGGATCGTCGTAGGAATCATGATCATGCCGATGATAGCCTCTTTATCGGAAGATGCACTTATCTCGGTACCGAAGTCGATCCGTGAGGGTGCATATGCTCTAGGTGCCACAAAGCTTGAAACGACGATAAAGGTGGTCCTGCCAGCTGCTGTATCCGGCATTGTGGCTTCCATCGTCCTGGCTATCTCGAGAGCAATAGGAGAGACGATGATCGTGAGTGTGGCAGGTGGTTCGACTCCTAGCGTGAGCATGGACGTCACCTCATCGATTCAAACGATGACAGCCTATATCGTGCAGGTCAGTAGTGGGGATGCTGGGTATGGAACAACGATATACTATAGCATCTATGCGGTCGGAATGACACTGTTCGCTTTTACGCTAATCATGAATCTGCTGGCGCAGTTCATCTCCCGCAGGTACAGGGAGGAATATTGACATGAAACTGATAAATAAAGGTCTTGTAGCAAAGAAAATGCCTGTCCGACTGGCGATTAACTCAATCTGTAAAGGGTTATTCTTCTTGGCAACCTTATTTGGGCTCCTGATCTTAGCCATCTTATTCTATCGGATATTTACTCAAGGGATTGGTCACTTGAATGGGGATTTCCTCCAGAACTTCGCTTCCCGAAAACCTGAAGAAGCTGGGGTAAAGGCTGCTCTCATTGGTTCATTATGGCTGATGGCCGTCGTTGCACCGGTTGCTCTTATGTTGGGGGTTGGGACGGCCATCTATTTGGAGGAATATGCGAAAAAGAATTGGATCACCACATTCATCAAAGTTAATATATCTAACCTGGCGGGAGTTCCCTCCATTGTATTCGGATTGCTTGGTTTGACGGTTTTCGTCAGGGCTTTGGCCTTGGATCGCTCCATTTTGGCAGCAGGACTAACGATGAGCCTACTCGTCCTGCCAGTCATCATTGTAGCGGCACAGGAAGCCATTAGGGCTGTACCTCGTGAATTAAGAGATGCTTCTTATGGAATGGGTGCCACCAAATGGCAGACCATCTGGAAAGTCGTCCTGCCAGCAGCGATACCAGGGATTTTAACAGGTGGGATCCTTGCTTTATCCCGGGCAATCGGAGAAACCGCTCCATTGGTGGTGGTCGGCATTCCATTATTCATTGCCTTTTTACCGCAATCAGTCATGGATACGTTTACGGTGCTCCCTATGCAAATCTATAACTGGACATCGCGTCCTCAGGAAGAATTTCAACAGGTGGCTGCAGCAGGAATCATCGTGTTGCTCATTCTGCTCATTTTCATGAATTCAATTGCTGTGGTAATCCGAAATAAATTTCAGAAAAGATACTGATGGGGGGAGAAGATAATATGAACATGACCTTAGCGAAACAAGAGGTTCCACTAATTAAAAATGAAAAAAAGCCTGTTTCTTCAAGGGCTCCCGTATATAAAACGGCAGGGCTCAATCTATGGTATGGGGAAAACCATGCATTGAAAAATATTGATCTTGATATGCATGAGAATGAGGTGACCGCAATCATCGGTCCGTCAGGATGTGGGAAATCCACCTTTATCAAAACGTTGAACCGGATGATCGAACTTGTTCCAGGCGTAAGGACGACAGGACAGATTAAATACCGGAACCGTAATATCCTGGATCAATCTTATAAAGTGGAGGATTTGAGAACGCAGGTGGGTATGGTTTTTCAAAAACCGAACCCTTTCCCTAAATCAATCTATGAGAATGTGATATATGGACCGAAACTTCATGGCATCAAGAATAAAAAGATTTTGGACGAAATAGTGGAAAAAAGTTTAAGAGGTGCTGCCATCTGGGATGAAGTAAAAGACCGTCTTCAAGAAAATGCATATGGACTCTCAGGTGGGCAACAACAGCGACTTTGTATCGCTCGGTGTCTCGCCATTGAACCTGATGTCATTTTAATGGATGAACCGACATCAGCGCTCGATCCGATTTCCACATTAAAAATTGAAGAATTGATCCAAGAGCTAAAAAAAGATTTTAGTATTATAATCGTTACCCATAATATGCAGCAAGCGGCCCGAATCTCTGATAAAACGGCTTTCTTTCTAAATGGAGAAGTCATCGAGTATGACGACACCGATACCATCTTCTCGAACCCGCATGATAAGAGGACCGAAGATTATATTACAGGTCGGTTTGGATGAGAGAAAAGGGGGCAGATGCATGATTGTACGCGAAAATTTCGAACTTCAGTTAAAAGAATTACAAGGGAAAATCGTTGAGTTGGCTGAATTGGCATCAGGCGCAATCACTAAATCATTTACGGCACTCGAGAACAGGAATTTTGAAGAAGCGCTTGGAGTCATCGAGGATGATACGAAAGCAGATTTATTGGAAGAGGAAATTAACGACTTCGCCATTCTCCTAATTGCTAAACAACAACCGGTTGCCATCGATTTACGGAGGATCATTGCTGCCATCAAAATTGCATCCGATATGGAGAGAATGGCAGACTTTGGCGTTAATATAGCCAAATCGGCCATACGAATCGGTGATCAGCCTTTCATTCTTCCGATAACTTCATTGAAAGAGATGTATGATATCACACTGAAGATGATTGAACTTTCCATTGATGCCTTTGAGAGGGAAGATATTACTCTAGCGCGAGAAATCATTGAAATGGATGATGAGGTCGATCGTTTCTATGGGGATATGATCCGAAGTCTCCTAAGATTGTCGGATGAAAAGAACCTACAACAGGTGACTCAACTTTCCTTCATTGCCCGCTATCTAGAACGAACGGCTGATCATACAACGAATATTGCCGAAAATATATACTTCCTTGTGAGGGGGCGTTATATCAGCCGCAGGGATTGAATATAGGCAGTTTTAAAAGAGAGACTTTGCCTGGCCGGCAGCCATTCAAAGTCTCTCTTTTATCATTATTGTGTCAGTGTCTTGGCCAATTGTCGATAGGTCATGTTATCCGTGACGACAAATTCGCCAATCTGAATGTTCTTGGAGAAGCCCTGATCTTCAACGTATGACTCAAAACGTGCAGCGTCATCGATGATTTTTTCCTTTTCCAGTTTCGTTGCTATTTCTAGTGTAGTCATATTGGCTTTCACTTCTAAGGTATAGGAAACAACAGGATTATTCTTTTTGGGAACCTCTTTCTCTTGTTTCTTCTCCTCCTTGTCGATCCTTTTTTCTTCTTTTTCGGAATTTAGCCTTTCGTCTTTCTGCAAGGATACGAGATAGCCTTTTTCATTCAGCAATTTCTTAGCTTCTTCCACAGTCGGTCCAGTTTCTTCGTTGGGCTCCGTCATATAATAAAAACCAGCAAAGATTGTTGTGGAAACAATGAGGCCTGCTGAAAAGGCCTGAAGCGTCACTTTATTCATCTTCTTTTCCCCGCAATCCATATTCTTCAATGACTGAAAGGGTTTGTTCTTTCGTCAAAGAGGATTGTTTGGCGATCTGGTCCAGTGAAAGTCCTTGGTTGTATAAAGAAAGAACCTGGCTCTTTAAGATTTTATGAATGGACTCCCTGTCATTTGAAGGAGTGGTTGCTTTGAGACGGTTTGCCTCAGAGTGGTCTGGCCCGTCCTGGATCACAAATTCCTCTTCAAGAATCTTCACCTTTTTCTTCAATTGGTAGATATCCTGCATATAGGTTATAGTCATTTGTTCTAGATCTTCTTCTAATTTAGCAACCTTGTCTTGTTTGAAAAAAGAAATAATAAGAAGGATGATTGCCAATGAGAATAACAGAATAATTAAGGTTTGCATGTTTTCACCTCAGGGAGAAAATTTTCGACATTTACATCTATTTTACACATATTTATTAAAAATTTGGTGATTTTCCTTTTATTATATTTTTAAAATAGCATTTCTTTTCATAATCTGACGGATTTTCATTCGTTATTTGTCGAATTTGCACTCGGTTTATAAAAAGAAAATAAATATGGATAATAATTTTGATGTAAATCCCTTTATTTCTAAAGTAAATAAATTTCGACAAAATGTGTTTATTGTTCATTGGCGAATTCAATGCTAACATAAATGTAATAAAATAAACTGAAAAATCAAATAGTTTTATTGCTTAAAAAAGGCAAAGCCTTTCTTAAAATTAGTGTGTAGGATCATGAGAGATTGAGTGTCACTGCCAGCGCCTATCGTTAAGTGTGATATAAATTCGAAAAGAGAAAGGGATGATTTTTATGAGTTCATTATCCGCATATATGCCACAGGATAACCGGGAAGTATTTCGAAAGGGTTTAAAGGCGGGGCTATGGATGGACGAGAGTTTTGATTGGTATCCTGAAGAGGATATGATGAGTCATCCCGGCGGGGAAATAAGGTCGCTTTTACAAACGTTTACCCAAGGAAAAATAACATTTTCAAAGTTCACGATAAGAAATACGTCCTTTGAGCCTAAATATCCAAAGATGTTCTTTCATTATGAAAACGCTTTCGAAAAGCAAGCGGTCGCTTTTTACAGTCCGGGTGAGCGGGCAATCCTACATGTTGCGACGCAGTCGATTGCCCTATTAGGAGGAGTTGTGAAGGGGAAAGGTATTTCACAATACTGTATTCAGGGTAAAGGGAGTCTCTATCAAGAAGGATGTTTTAAATCGTTGAAAGAAGGGATCCTTGCTTACTCACCACTTGCCAAAGGGGAGGTCACCAGTATGTTCACCCTGGAAACGGAAATCCTGCCAAAGGAATGTGTGGAAGTAGTGGCATGGGCCATACATGCTGAAACAAAAGAAGAAGCAAAACTCCTGAATCACAATCTTCTTCAAACCATGAAAAACGGCGAGAACTAGGAAAAAAAAAGTTAAATTAATTTTTCCCGAAAAACATACTAGCATTTCACAATAAATAATGCTATTATAGAAAAGTCCTATGTGAAAAAGTCAATATGTTTGGAGGGAAATACACATGCGCGTAAATATTACATTAGCTTGCACTGAATGTGGAGACCGTAACTATATTTCTAAAAAAAATAAACGTAACAATCCAGACCGTCTTGAGCTTAAAAAATACTGCTCAAGAGAAAAACGCAGCACAACTCACCGCGAAACAAAGTAAGCAACAGGATTTTCCTGTTGTTTTTTTTTTTGCTTTTTTCCCTTTTAGCCATTAATCCTAAAATTCGACAACTTTCTATTTCGGCTTTCGTAAATGAGTTCATTTTATGAGATACTGATAGTAGTAGACTTAAAGGAGTATAAAATGATGAGAGAGAATAAAAAGATAATCAGGCAACGCATTCGAACTCATTTAATGGAAATGAGCAATGAAGAGCATGAGGAGCTATCAAATAAGATTGCCGAAAATCTATTTTCACTTGACGAGTGGAAACAGGCCAAAACCATCGGCATTACCATTTCCATCTACCCTGAAATTTCAACGGTCAGGATCATTGAACAAGCATGGAGAGAAGGCAAGTCGATTGCCGTACCGAAGTGCTACCCAGAAGAGAAGGCAATGGATTTTAAGAAAATCACTTCTTTCAATCAGTTAGAGTCCGTTTATTATGGTCTTCTTGAACCAATGGAGGATACGAAAAAAGCATCCGTCCGTGAATTGGATCTTTTGGTTGTCCCGGGTTTGGCATTTTCAAATGAAGGATATCGTCTAGGATTTGGCGGAGGTTATTATGATCGTTTCCTTTCTCATTACAGTGGAAAGACGTTAGCGCTTGCCTACGATGTTCAAATACTGGATGACTTGCCAATAGAGGTGCATGATATCGCCGTTGGTAAACTGATTACTCCCACGAAAGTTTTACGTACATATGCTCATTAGAGCAAGAAGAGGTTCCATTATTATTTTTCACTCATAAAAATCCTTTCCTGTATCACACTAATGGTAGGAGGGATTTTTATGTTACGAGTAATTGTACAAATATTTTTGATTGGTTTAGTGATTTATGCAGGTTTCAAAAATCGGTATCGTTTGATGAATGTAGCCCTATCGAATGGCATGATAAGAAAATATCTAGTGACCAAGTCCTTAAACATGCCGATATTGAGGGATAAAATGATGCAAAGTATGTTTTCACAAACCAAATGATGAGTGAGTAGAAGGAACCTAATGAGAGGGTTCCTTTTTTTATGGGAGGTACACTTCTTTTTTTTACCTTTTTGATCATTTCGTCTATAGTTTGAATTAGATAATATAAGGATTTTATCAGGAAATGATTTGGAAAGTGGGGAATGTTTTGGGGTATAAAGAGGAGTATTTATTTTGGGAGATTGTCCGGCTATTGTCAGTTCAATATGATTACCGCATGATCACTGTCACGGAAAATCATGAGGAAATATGGCTAGAAAGCGAAAAAAACACGGATTTCCCCGTGATAAGATTGATTCGTCATGATCTTGATTGGGCAAATTGGCTTAAAAGGGATATAGACCGGACCTTGAAAAACGGCGAACAAGTCAGGAAAAAATTATATAAAAAACCAATGAGCATTTTAAGTATCTATGTGAGTAAATTTGCTCCTGTTGATGATTTTGAATTTAGCGCACAACCAGCTATGCTTCAAAAAACGAAAGTGAACACCTTTATATTTACAAGCGAGTCTTTTCAGACTTCCAAACAAAATTTGGAGGCTACCCTGAAAACACCACTTTCGATTTCTGTACCGGAGGATGAAGAAATTGATGAAGGGCAAGTGCTCGAGTTAAAGAAGGTAGCCATCTCAGCTTCCGTCAAAAAGGCTAAGGCTGAACAAAAAGTATTCCAGCAGGCTAAACCATTCTTTACCTATATATTAATAGCGATACAGGTTGCTGTATTCATCTTGATGGGGTTTAGTGGAGGGAGCACCGATTCCAGGACTTTAATCGAGTTTGGGGCTAAATACTCGCCTTACATCCTTCAAGGGGAGTGGTGGAGGTTCTTTACTCCGATGGTTGTCCACATTGGTTTTATCCACTTACTCATGAATACATTTTCGTTGTACTTGATAGGGGCGGAAGTTGAAAGGATATATGGGAATGCTAGGTTTCTATTCATCTATATCTTTGCAGGTTTTGCAGGAACTCTAGGTAGCTTCATTATGACTCCAAACCTTTCAGCAGGAGCCAGCGGAGCTATTTTTGGTTGTTTTGGGGCCCTGTTGTATTTTGGAATGGTGTATCCAAAGTTATTTATGCGTACGATGGGTTCTACCGTCATTCTTCTCATCGTCATTAACCTGGTATATGGTTTTACCGTATCGGGAATCGATAATGCAGGACATATCGGTGGTTTGATCGGTGGTTTCCTAGCGGCCGGGGTGGTCCACCTACCAGAGACGCAAAAGGTGTTACGTCAGATGGCTTTTTTAGTTGGAACTGCCGTACTGACTTACTTTTTGCTGCAATTTGGTTATACTCATCAGAAAAATGATGATGAAACAATGGCCATGTTGGCACAGGATTACATTGAAGATGGTGAGGAAGCGAAAGCGGAGGAAATGTTAGCGGACTATGTGGAGGATAATTCTGATGCACCGATATCTCATTTCATCCTTGGGAACCTATCCTTTGATAATGAGGAATTCGAAGACGCTCGCCACTACTTTGAAAAAGCGATTGAACAAAACCCTAAGTTACATGAAGCACATTACAATCTCGCTTTGGCGTATGCCAAGCTCAACCTGATGGATGAAGCTAAAGAGCAGGCTCAAAAGGCCGTTGAGCTTGCTCCAAAGGAAAAATCATATAAGGAATTGCTAGAAGAATTGGAATAGGAAGTCTATAATTTTTGCCTTAGCAAATATGGGGTGCCGTCTTTACCGGAAAATAAGACGAGGACTTCCCTTTTATCTTTGGCTACTAACAATAGGGGGATGGTGCTGCCTTGTGGACTCAAGGTGGTACCGTCCTCTTTTTTTATGCTTATTACATAATTTTTATAAAGGCCTTCCCAAAGTTTACCGACAATTTCTTCCCGCTGGAATGAAGGAAAGCTTGAAAGCCACTGATTTTTTCTGGCCGGTAAATCGGTTAGAGAGATCACTTTATATTGATTTGGGTCAATATCAAAGTGTTCTTCGGCTTTTTGTAAACTATTTTGGGTAATATTCTTGGTTACACTGTCCAGGACATGTTTCCACTCCTTCTGTTCCTCGGAAAGGGGATTATGGAAAGATTGAAAATCAGGTGTGGATATGGCATATAGTTTGTCTTTACTTAATTGTTGTGCGCTTGTGAAAATGGTATCAGAAGGGTGTAATTCGGCATAATGAAAGGTTATCGCATCATAACGCCCACTTTCTTTTTCCTTGAATTTGTCTGACTGTGAGAGCTCTTGTCGATTTTGTTTCCAGTTTTTTAACGTGCCTTCTAGATTCCCATTCTTGTAAAGGAGTGAAACGTCCTGACGCAAATAGGCTGTCTGATCCAATGAGGAGTGAACTTTCCATGTAAGGGAATAGGCGTCCTTTCCTGTTTCTTTCGCTACCAAATGAGTAGAAGCATGTTCAAATTGGAGGGAAGAGTCAATTGGGAAATAAATGATCGTTTCCTCTACCTGGTGTGTGTCCGAAAAATATAGGATAATAAAGATGGCAGCTACCATTAAAAAAACGGTATACTTCAATTGTAGTTTCATTTTTCGCCTCCGTTTTTGGCTGTATGCTATAAACAAGTTCATTTAAAAAGAAAAATGAATAAACGGAATGCTAGATGGAAATACCCACTGTTTCATCATATGAATGGTGCTGGACAAGAAGTACTGAAAAATAACATTAGAGGATTCACATGGCAAATTGATTATGCTGTATGGAGAAAATAGTAAAGAGGTTTAATATGAAAACATACTATGATTTACAACAATACTTGAAAAAGTTTGGGACATTCATTTATTTCGGTGATCGTGTGGCTGAGTTGGAAATGATGGAATCTGAAATCAGGGAAATCCACCAAATGCAAATGATGGACACGAAGGATTACCAGATGGCGATACTCTTGATTAGGCAGCAATTGGCTATTGAAAGAGAAAAAAATGATAAAAAAAGGTGATACGATGGAAAAGGTGCTGTTAGGGGTTGACTTGGGCGGAACCACAACCAAGCTTGCCTTAATCAATGTTTACGGAGAGATTATTCATAAGTGGGAAATTGCGACTGACATTTCCGAAAATGGAAAGAACATCACCATGAATATTGCAAAGGCGATTGATGCAAAGCTTGAGGAACTCAATGAACCGAAAAGTAAAATGCTAGGTATCGGAATGGGTGCCCCGGGCCCCGTCAACTTTACCAACGGATCCATTTATGAAGCGGTCAATCTCGGTTGGAAAGACTACCCATTGAAGGATTTATTGGAAGTGGAGACATCTCTTCCGGC
Organism: Peribacillus suis; assembly: GCF_059384845.1. Lineage (NCBI taxonomy): Bacteria > Bacillati > Bacillota > Bacilli > Caryophanales > Bacillaceae > Peribacillus > Peribacillus suis. The sequence goes on along the minus strand of NZ_CM182019.1, from coordinate 2,653,778 downwards.
CGTGATCGACAATGATGCTAATATGGCGGCATTGGGCGAGATGTGGAAAGGCGCTGGAGAAGGAGCTAAAGACCTTGTGTGTGTAACGCTTGGAACAGGGGTAGGCGGAGGGGTCATCCATAATGGCAAAATCGTACATGGTATAAGCGGAGCAGCTGGGGAAATTGGTCATATGACCGTCGTTACAGAAGGAGGGGCTCCCTGTAACTGTGGCAAGGTTGGCTGCTTGGAAACGGTTGCTTCGGCAACTGGAATTGTCCGACTTGCATCAGAAGCATTGGGAATGGCGGACGAACCCTCTCTGCTACAAGAAAGAATACAAGAGGGAAATCCGCTATCCTCCAAATTGCTTTTTCAATGCGCACTTGCAGGAGATTCTTTGTCTAAATCTGTGGTGGACCGTGTGGGCAATTATTTAGGACTGGCATTATCTCATGTTGGCAATGTCATGAATCCTGAAAAAATCGTTATCGGCGGAGGGGTTTCTAATGCTGGAGATATACTCCTGGAACCAGTCCGTAAGGCATTTGAACTTTATTCTTTTAAACGAGTTCGCAAATCGACAAAAATCCATCTAGCAACCCTTGGAAATGATGCCGGGGTCATAGGGGCTTCCTGGCTTATTAAAAATCGGTTAAATCCATCATGATCTTACTTGTAATGATTCAACCGATTATATAGGCATGGGTGGATGATGAATAGATGGAATATTGCAAAAGAAGTGACGGGAACTGAATGTAGGTATTGTTTGGCTCGGTCAATGTCCATGGAAAAGAAAGGGTCCTTTAAAAGGGGAGGTTCTTACATGTTTCCCTTTTTCATTTCATAAATATTAAGGAATGAAAGGGGACGATAGTGGATGATAATCATAAGTAGGAATGGTGACAGTTTGGACTATTACAGTAAACTGTTTCAAATCCCACAGGTGTTGGTGGAGGAGGCTAACAGAGATATCCAAGGCATTCTGCAGGAAGGACTTTATGTGAATATACCGGGGTTTATTCTTCAGAAGGAGTCAAGGAACGACTTTGATCTGGTAACAATCTCCAAACACTATCATTTGCCGCTGGATGCATTGATCCTGGTTAATCAGTCAAACCAAGGACCTTTTTCAGTACCCGTTCGAATCATGGGCCCTCTGCTTAATCCGGTCAAGTTCTATGATTATCAGTCACTTCTGGATGATTTGGAGGCTTTAACCGTACATTACCCATTTATCAAGGTGGAGTCGATTGGAAAGAGTGTGTTAGGCAAAGAGCTGTTGGAAGTAAGAATCGGCCAAGGTGAAAAAGTCATCCATTTTAATGGTTCATTTCATGCAAATGAATGGATCACCTCGGCCATTTTAATGAAATGGCTTAATGATTTGCTTCTCGCCCTAAGCAACGATGATCGCATATGCGGCATAGCATGCTTGCCTTTTTTTCAGGAAGTGACCATTTCGGTCGTTCCTATGGTCAACCCTGATGGCGTAGACCTTGTACTTAAGGGGGAGGAAGCGGCGGAGGGGTGCGTAGATGTGCTCGAAATGAATAATGGCAACCCTGCTTTTTATGCCTGGAAGGCAAATATACGCGGGGTTGATTTGAACAATCAATACCCTGCCAAGTGGGAGATAGAAAAACAAAGAAAAGTACCACAGGCACCTGCACCGAGGGATTTTCCCGGTGAGGTGTGTTTGTCGGAGCCGGAAGCAATTGCCATGAAAGAATTGGCAGAGAAGCGGAACTTTAGCAGAGTCTTGGCACTCCATACGCAAGGCAAAGAGTTTTACTGGGGGTATGAAGGATGGGAGCCTAAGCAAAGTGAGGAAATCGCTAAAGAGTTTGAAGCGAGAAGCGGGTACCGTGCCGTTCAATATGTTGACAGTCATGCAGGCTATAAAGATTGGTTCATTCAAGAATTCAGGAAAGAGGCCTATACAATAGAGTTGGGCAAGGGGATCAACCCGCTTCCTTTATCCCAGTTTCCTTCTATATATGGAGAATCTGTGCATATTTTAATGGCGGCATTATATATGTGACCATGATTTTTGTCGGAATATACTTCCAAATAAATATAAGGTGATTAATCGCCACATTTCTTCTTTTTTACTTTATAATGAAGAACATAAGAGGTTCATTTGTAATCTCTTACTCTTTCTAATGTCTTGCTCACACATATGCCAGGCGTTTAGTTTTAAAGGAAGGTGTGTGGAGATTAAAGTGTTTAATGCAGCCCTCACTCAATTGCTGCCTATCTGTAAGATGGTAAGTATCGTTTTGTTGTGTATCTCCACTACCCTTCTTCTCTCGGCTTGTGAGCCTTCCAATGACCTTAGTAAACCCGTAGCTGATACGGAAAAAGAAAAATCCCAACACAATCAGGAATCTTCATTGAGCAGATTAGAAATCCCGGCTTCAGAAAAGGGAAAAATCGAAGCTATTTATGGTTGGCTCGATTCCAACACCATTTTGTTTTCCGAAAAGAAAGATGGTATGGATTCACCACAGCTGATGGAATGGAATTTGAAAACGAATACTTCAGCTGTTTTTTATCAGCCTTCTTCGGATTTTAGTGAAGTGTCAATCAGTCCAACAGGGGCACATGTGTTGATTTCTTCCTTCACATCAGCAGGTAAAACGGCGATTACGATCTTGGACCGAACGGGTAACCCACAATATTCTCTCGTGTTACCTGCCTACGAATTATCTTTTGAGTGGAATTCGTTCCAAGAGGATATGTTGTTTCTAACCAGTTTTTATGAAGATTGGACATACAGCAGTTATGTGATAAACCCAGAAGAGCAAACGGTTCGTTCACTTGATTTTCCGCAGCCTTTCGCTCAATGGGATAGTGGAAATGGGTTGATGTTTCTTGATTGGGATAGGGAAGAACCCGCTTTGACGGCTCCTTTAGAAAGAAAAGCGTTGAATGATGGGGCAGTGGAAAACTTAATGCTGGATGTCATTCATTTTAAAAAAGTGAAACACGCGCTTATGACTATTCAAGTGGAGACAGAAAAACAAGATCGAGGTACATACGCATTTTATGATGAGACAAACAAACCGATCCATTCTTTTTCCGTACCACTATTGAAAAGCTTTTCAGATTGGGTTATACCAGCCTACGACATGATTGAAAAGAATAAGGAACTTTTAACGTTCGTTCCTGTAGAATCAAAAGACGCTGACCAATATGAAAGTAAGTTTACTTTAACTAAATTGAATTGGGAAACGGGTACACAAGAAGAATTGATGAAGGACATGGAAAATGAACCATTGAGCTGTTCGCTTGATGGCAGTCTATGCTTATATGGGAATCAATTTGAAAAAATCATTGATATGAAAACCCATCAAATAAAAAAATTATTCTAAGAAATATAATGACTAAATCAAAAGCTCGCCACATGGCGAGCTTTTTCTTTTAATGTGCAACTGGAAAACCGCTGTTGATGATAGTCATGACAGTAAACCAGCCAAATACGGCGGCACTGCCTGCTGCGAAAATGAATCCCAAGAAGTTTCTTTTTTTAATTGTGGTAACTACCGCTGCTAAACCAAGTATCGCCACAAGTCCGAAAATGACCATTAATACCATATCAAAACCCCCTTTTCCCTAATTGAAAACCCAATCCCTAATAATATACCCAGAGATTTAAGTAACTACCAAAAATATGTAGAAAAGATTGCATTTGTTAATATTTTAATATTTTTTCAATTGTTTGTCGAGGCCTAAAAGATGACACTTCTATGTCATGGGTAAACTGTATCAACAAAAGAGCCAAATTGGTGTAAGATAAGGGTAATGAAAATATGGGAGTTGTTGAAGATGAAATGGACTCAAATACCTCTAGGACCGTTGCAAACTAATTGTTATATCGTTTCCGACGGACAGAATTGCTTAATTATTGACCCGGGCGAGGAGCCGCAGAAAATAATTCAGTACATACAAACTAAAAAGTTTAAACCGCTGGCCATTTTATTAACCCACGCGCATTTTGATCATATCGGAGCACTGGATGCCATCCGCGATCATTATGAAATTCCTGCGTATATCCATGAAAGGGAGGCCAAATGGCTGCTTGACCCTGCCCTGAATGGTTCACAGAACTGGTTCCCCGATAATCCGATGCGCATGAAGCCGGCAGACCATATCCTTGCCAACGAACAGGAGCTTACTATTGGCGGATTCACTTTTGAAGTGCTTGAAACACCGGGACACTCGCCGGGCAGCGTCTCCTATTATGCAAAGGAAGAGCGGCTTCTCTTTTCCGGGGACGTCTTGTTTCAGGGAAGTGTAGGAAGAACGGACTTGATAGGTGGCAGTGAATCAGTGCTTTTAAAAAGTATTGATACGAAATTATTGCCCCTTTCTGATGATACAATTGTCTTTCCAGGGCACGGTCCCATTACGACCATTTTAGATGAAAAGAATACGAATCCCTTTCTGAAATAAGAGATGCTACAGGTGCCGGATCAGGTACCTGTTTTTCTTTGAATTATAATTGATTGAATATTTTGACTCGTGTAATTATACTGAAGGTACTCGGAAAAAGGAGGTGGGAATTTGGAAAAGTTCCTGTATGAACTGATAGGAAATAGTCCACATAAAAAAATATCCTATCAGGACTATATGGAAGCTGTTCTTTATTCACCTACTTTAGGCTATTATATGCGTGAAAAAGAGAAGATTGGTATGAACGGTGACTTTTATACATCTGGTAATGTTGGCGATGCATTTGGTAGGACTCTTGCTAGGTGGTTTGTCTTCTTAATGAAGGAAAGGGGGTTGCCGCCTTGTGTCGTTGAAATGGGGGCTGGAAATGGAAAGCTGGCCCATGACATTCTCAAGTATATAAGAGAAGAAGAACCAATGCTGTGGGAGGATTTTACATATATCCTGGTGGATAGCAGTCCTTATCATAGGAAACTGCAACAAATGCGGATACGTCCATGCGAACAGGTCGTTTTTGCCACTGATCTCGAAGACTTCCCAATAGTGAAGGGAATCTTGTTTTCTAATGAACTTTTTGATGCATTGCCGGTCCATGTTATCGAAAAGAAAAATGGAGAGCTTGTAGAAATATTCATCACGGTGAAAGAAGATAAATTAGTGGAAATAAAGGAATCCCTTGAAAATCAGGAAATCCACTCCTACTTGGAGGAGCATAATATTGCATTAAAAGAAAATCAGCGTTATGAGGTACCTTTAAAGATGGTAGAGGAATTTGAGAGAATCGTTAATCGCCTCCATGCGGGTATCCTTCTTACCTTTGATTATGGCTATACGGAACTGGAATGGGGCGAACCAGCTCATCAGCAAGGTAGCTTAAGAGGTTTTTATCAACATAACATGGTCAATGACATACTCCAACGACCAGGGGAAGCGGATCTGACTACGCATATCCATTTTGATACCCTAATCAAACTTGGGACTAACCGGGGTCTATCCTTGAGAGATCTCCTGGTGCAACGGGACTTTTTACTGAAAGGGGGGATTCTTGAAGGGCTGAGGGATCACGAAGGAACAAACCCATTCTCCGAACATGCTAAGCGTAACCGTGCGATACGAAGCTTAATCATGCCTGGAGGCCAAAGTGAATACTTTAGGGTTTTAGTACAAACAAAGAATATAGACGAAAAGGTGAAATTGTTTCGTGAATGAGACATGATAAAACCCATGGACCAAGAGTCCATGGGTTATGTATTTTGCTCTTAATGTGCAGCGCCTGGGGTCATCATAAATACGCTCCAGTAGGAAAATCCTGCAAAGAAAACGGTAAGATAGGCACCGAAAACGTAAATATACATGCGTTCAGACAACTTCAGGTAACTCAATAGTACAAAAAATCCGGTTTGTGCGAAGAAAAGTAAAGATGTTTGGTACATATCGCCAAGATAAAAGAAAATTGCCATAACCCCTGTCCAAAATCCACAAACTCTAAACATGCGTTCCATCTGAATACCTCCCTGTGTCTAGTCGTGTTCATACTAAATAATTATAAATGAAATTGTAAGGTAATGTAAAGGATGCCTTTTGTTTCTAGGCGAGGATGGATGCCTTATAAGAACATGTTACGCAATTTTCCATCATATTATCCAATTCCACGATGTGGACATTGGTAAACAACGACTCAAACATTCCTTTTAAGAAGGAGTTATGCATGGTGCAGATAGTGCTAGGGTCAATTTTGGCAACTTCTTTAAAGGGACAGTTATAAATTCTGAAGTGAATTTTATTTTCCGCCTCATCTGCCTGTATTTCAGGAGAGAACCCTGCAATTGATGCTGCATTTTTAAGCATGTTGACTTTTTCATCAAAGGTCAAGTCATCGATGGAGGTTGATTTAAGTTTGATTTGTTGGTGGATCAACTCTTCTCCAAATGTTTTTCCAGTTTCATAGAGCGCCTGTATGCCTGCTTCGCCGAGTGTCATCATAGTCTGGATGGCAATTTTTGAAAGTAACTGATAATCCCTGAAAGGAAAATGAAGTTGAATGACTTTATCCGATAAGTGGTAAATCCTGCTCGGACGGCCACCTTTTCCAGTTTTCCGTGCCTCTGAAGTAAGCATATCAACATCTTCAAGTTTTGATAAATGAAGACGGGCAACATTTGGATGGATTTCAAAGGAGTCTGCAATTTGCTGGACGGAGACTCCTTGATGATTATTCACGATATATTGATAGATATAATATCGGGTTGGATCGGCTAATACGTTGGTAATTCTTAACGTTTGTTCCATTGTGCCCTCCTAAAATTCCAAGTTTAACTAATTATATTATAATACAGGCAAAAAAAATTGGAATGAAAGAAAGAACAAATTTCCCTTATTTAAGAAAAAGTTCACATTTCAATTGGATTTATAGTGCAAATGTATATACAAACATTATACAAATGTTGTACAATTCCATTATGGAAATCAAAAACAATAATTTGTGAACGGAGAGTGATGAAGGATGAATCGATTAACTTTCTATTCTTATCCAAGTTGTACTTCTTGCCGTAAAACAAAGAAGTGGTTGAAAGCCAACCATGTTAGCTTTGATGAGCGTCATTTATTCAAAGATACACCGAATGAAGAAGAATTGAAGAGAATACTTGAATTAACAACCGAAGGAATGGATGAGGTATTGGCAACAAGAAGCGAAGCGTACAAAAAATTAAACGTGAACATTGATGAGATGATGCTTTCCGATGTACTCCATCTATTGACGAATGAGCCTAAATTATTGAGACGTCCGATTCTCATAGACGGTGAAAAGTTAGTGATTGGTCATAATGAAGATGCTTTACGAAATTTGGTTTCCCATAACTCAGAATTGAAAATGAGCATATAAGTCTATTCTCGAATTTTTTTTCGAGAATTTTTTTTATTTAGAAGGAATTTGTCTTATAACGTCGAAATTCTACTACAAGAAAATCTGGAGGTGATGAATGATTGATATCAACTGAAAAAACAGCAGAAAAAATCCTTACCAGTGCCATTAGACTCTCGGCATCGGACATCCACGTTTTACCACGCAAGGAAGGCCCACTTATTCAATTTAGAATCGACAACAAGCTCGTACCACAAGAAACCCTATCCTTTTTTGAAACCGAGAGGCTCATTTCCCATCTTAAATTTCTTGCCGCAATGGATATTGGCGAGAAAAGAAGGCCCCAAAGCGGAGCCATTACCGTCAATCTCGCCAATAAAGTGGTTGGACTTCGCCTTTCCACCCTACCCACAGCTCACTCCGAGAGTTTGGTTATCCGTTTAATTCCTCAACAGAATATCCTACCTCTAGAACAGTTATCCTTATTTCCCAATACCGCTCAAAAACTGATAGCGCTTTTGAAACATTCCCATGGGATGATCATTTTCACGGGTCCTACTGGAAGTGGGAAAACGACAACATTATACTCCTTGCTTCATCATGCACAAGAAATGATTAACCGAAATGTCATCACGCTTGAGGATCCTATAGAAAATGAATCTGATAAAGTGTTACAGGTCCAAATTAATGAAAAGGCCGGCATTACGTATTCAGTCGGTTTAAAAGCGGTACTTAGACATGATCCCGATATTATCATGGTCGGGGAAATTAGGGATTCCGAAACGGCAAAGATTGCAGTACGGGCCGCATTGACCGGGCATCTAATCCTTACTACTATGCATACAAGGGATGCTCAAGGAGCCATTTCTAGGCTTCTAGAGTTCGGTGTAAGCTGGCTGGAGATTGAACAGAGTTTGATTGGTGTGACGGCGCAAAGACTGGTGGAATTGAAATGCCCGCATTGTGAGGGCGAGTGTGCACCCGATTGTTCCATGACCTACCGAAATAAAAGGGCCAGCGTATATGAGTTGCTGACTGGAAAAAGTCTAGCGGAAGTCTTGAAGGTGACGAAAGAGGAAAAAGGAAAGGGGAAAGCCACCTATCGTCAGCTGAAAGACGAAATTGGGAAAGCGGTAGCGATGGGCTATGTGAATCTCGATGAATTTGAACGGTTGGTTTACGAAGAAACCAAAAAGTAAATGGACGTTGAAAGAACAAGCTGTCTTTATAACGAAGCTGGGCGAATTATTAGCTCATGGTTATCCTTTAGCCGAGGCGATCCACTTCCTGGAATTTCAGGAATCCAGGAAAAAGGCCGGGGATTTCAATCAGGCCATTCAGGATTTAAGGAGTGGGCACCCTTTGCATCAAGTGTTGACGAATCTTACGTTTCATCCAGAGCTTGTAAGTTTTATATTTTATGGCGAACAATATGGCGACCTTGATCGAGCATTGAAGGAAGGTGGGGACTACTGGAAGAAACGGACGGAAGATACAGAAAAAGTGAAAAAACTCATGATCTATCCGATTTTCCTGTTCTTTTTTGTGAGCATTGTATTTTATGTACTGCAAAGTGTCCTTCTCCCCAAGTTTCAGACGATTTTTCAGACGATGAATGTTAAACAGAATATGATCCTGAATGTGTTGGCTGCATCCTCAGTCATCCTCCCGATGATCCCCTTCATCCTACTTGGAATGCTCCTTATCTTCTATTTATTCAAACAATTCTGGTTCGACAAACTATGTCCATTAAGACAACGGCGATTATTGATGAAGATTCCGTTGGCAGGACCCTTTATCAAGTTGTATGAAACGTATTTTTTTGCAAGTCAGTTCAGCGGTCTCCTCGCTGGTGGACTTTCTATTAATGAGAGCATTAAATTATTCTCCGTAAACCAGCAGCAACCATTTTATCAAAAGCTTTGCTCCATCATTAAAGATGATTTAATGGAGGGCAGGTCGCTAGAAACCATCTTTCAAGAGCAACCGTACTTTGATAAGAACTTGTCGATTATCGCAGCGAATGGACAAAAGTATGGCAGGCTTGATTCTGAGTTACTCCATTACAGCCGTTTTTTATTGGAAAAGATTGAAGAGAGGATGAACGCCATCATGAAAGTCATACAACCTCTTCTTTTTTCTATAATCGGGCTATTGATTATTTCTATTTATATGGCTGTCTTATTGCCGATGTTTTCTCTACTAGATGGAATATAAGGTACAAGAAAAAATGGGAGGTGAATCTGCTCAGAAAATAATTGAGTGCATTCTTGTTATTTTCGTAATTAGCAGATTAATATGAAGAAATATTTAAACGAAAAAGGCTTTACGTTAATTGAAATGCTTATTGTATTGCTCGTCATCTCGATTCTGCTGATTATCACCATACCGAACATCACGAAGCATCAATCGACCATCCATTCTAAGGGGTGTGAGGCTTTTGTCAAAATGGTTCAGGCCCAAGTCCAAGCTTATGAGATAGACAATTCCAAGTTGCCTTCCGGTATTAATGATTTGGAAACTCAAGGATACCTTAAACAGAAATCCTGTCCGAATGGGGACAGCATCAGCATTGACAATAAAGGAAAGGTTACAGTCGTTGAGTAGAATATTCGGGGAGGATAACCCTTCCTCCGGAGGATTCACCATGTCCGAGACCCTGATTGTCCTTGTGGTATTTATTCTATTAAGCACTCTAGGCCTTAACCTATATCCAAGTTTTTCAAAGGGAATGCAAAATAAGATGTTCCTTAATCAATTGAATGAAGATATTTTTTATGCACAACAGTATGCAATAAGTCACGAAAGCTTGATTTATTTCTATGTGGATAACGATATTTACACGATTTACTCTTATAAGGAAGAAGTGATACTAGAGAGAAAGATACCGCCGGACGTACAGTTCATGAATGGGACATTAGGGGCTTCTTTTTATTTCAATCAATATGGAAATGCTTCAAAAGCCGGTACGATGACCATTGATACTTCAAAGGGGAAATACAAGCTGGTGGTCAATATCGGTAAAGGGAGGTTCAGGATTGAGAAACAGTAAAGGATACGTCTACTTGGAAATGATAGCCTCTTTTTCCATTTGTGTATTCCTAGTGATTTCCATGCTTCCTATTCTTGAAGATTCGATGTCCAATCGTAAGAACGTAGTTTTGAGGGCGGATGCCCATCATTTGCTGTATGAAAGATTGTTGGCATATATGGATGGGGAAATACAGGCTATCCACGAAGAAATTACGTACCAGGAAAAATCGTATGAATTGACCTGGAATGTCCAAAAGGAGTTTCCGGATATGGTTGAAGGATGTGTCCGATATGAAAATGCAAAGGGGAAGTATGAATCGATTTGTGATGTTGCGAAAAAGTGAAGGGTTTACCATGATTGAAATGCTCTTTTCCTTAATGATCCTGCTGACCCTTTCCCTTTTTATCCTCCAGTTTTTCTCAATCATTCAATCCCAGATAGGAACAAAAAATAGAATACATCCTAAAGAGTGGGAGCTCTTTACGTTGCAAATGCAACAGGAAGTCAGAAGCTCCAAAAGCCAGGATGTTGTGGGGAATAAATTATATTTACTTTCAGGAGAGGATTTGTCTTTAATCGAGCAATATAATGACAAGCTTAGAAGACGGGTTAACGGGGAGGGCCATGAGGTCATACTCCAGAACATTTCGAATGTGAAGGTTGAAAAGGATGGCAACGTCATCGTACTTAATATAACGGATAAAGCAGGTCAGACCTTTATACGAAGGTTCCATCCCTTCATTAAAAGTGAGTTGGTGGCTGATGAATAATCAAAAAGGAGTCATATTCCCAATGGTTATGATTATAGCTAGTGTTTTTATCATGTTCACGATACTGATGATTGATCAATTCGTTATTGATAAAAAATTTTATAAAGAAGTAGAAGAGACCTTACTTTCCGATCACTTAGTGCATCTGGCCGTTAATGAAGTGACAGCCGAATGGGAGGATGAGGTACCCAAAAGCATTCAGGGGGAAATCGCCTATCCTAATGGTGATGTTCACTATAAGGTAACGAAGCAGGATGTGCGATATGCCTATATCGAATTTTCTTCTATCACCAAAAATAAGCGAACAGGCCGAATCATCATTCTATATGATAAAAAACTAGGTAGAGTGATAGAATGGATAGAAAAACTGAAGGACTAACATGTCGATTTATGGTGAACGAATATGGAATACGAATATGGGGCATACTTGGTCATGGGTGATAATGTATGTCTACGAACGCTTATATCAAATATATTACACAGCAAATCGTACAGTATTTCAATTTAACAAAGAGAGAAAGAAAAGAAAAGCGCCGTCATCGGAAAGAGGATAAGGAGCCTAGAGTTTCTCACTGGTTTGGGATTGTCCCTTTCGCCGTGTCCATGTTCATTAAAAAAGTCAAAAAAAGAAAGGGGCTGTCTAATAAGTCCCTAAAATAAAACAGGTGGAGAAAAACGAGTTGTTTTTCTCCACCTGTTTTTCTATTTTTATAATTATTCATTGAAAGTAGCTGATGCAAGCCAGCTATCTTCAGTAAATTATGTGCCATGGCTACGATGCCAAACTCCGTTTGGACTTTCGTTAAGCCCCGAAGCGAAAAGCGACGGAACGACCTATTGCCCTTGATATGACCAAAAACACTCTCTACCTCGATTTTTCGTCGAGCGTAAATTTGTGCATTCGATTCAGACCAAAGGTTCACTTTTGCTTTCGCTTTTAGTTCTTCATAAACTGGATTAACATGCACTTGGCGATTTCCTGCCGCCTTTGTACATTGCGATTTTAATGGACAATCCGTACAATCCTCACATTCATAAATTTTAAAGTCACGTGTGAATCCATTTTTATCCGTACGGGTCGAGTAACGCTTAAATAAAACCTTACGGTTATTTGGACAGGTGTATTCATCCTTTTGTTCATCATATGCCCAGTTACTCGCATGACGAATATCTTTTTTATAGCTCCGTTTTTGTTCCGTTAAAAAAGTATTGTAAGGAATCAAAGCTTCAAATTCTTCCTCCAAAGAGTAGAGGTAGTTTTCTTCACTGCCATAGCCGGCATCTGCGATGACGTTTTTCGGGAATGGTAGCGATGTATTCTTCAGTGCCTCTATATGGGGCTTAAAACACCGTGTATCAGTTGGACGTTGATGTATCGTATAAAAAAGAATGAATTGATTTTCCGTTGCCATTTGAATATTATAACCAGGTTTTAGTTGTCCGTTATTCATATGATCATCTTTCATTCGCATAAATGTCGCATCCGTATCAGTTTTAGAATAACTATTTCGATCGCCAAATAGAGCGTTTTGTTGTTTATATTTTACTAATCGTGGACCTAAGTCTTCACGCACTAATTTCAATAGTTTCTTAACCGGACTGAGTTCCCGTCGTTTTTCTTTTCGTACCTGGACATCTTCTTCAAGCTGGATACCATTCGTTTCTTTTTCAACTTTTTTCACTAATGCTTTTTCTATTTGAGTTAGTTTTTCCTCTGCCGTTAAAAAGGACGTTTCGTCTTGAGCAGACAGTTCATGCCCTTCTTCATTTGTAATGGTCTGAATCTGTTGGTACGTTTCTTCAATTTTTTCTTGTAGCTTCGCCTCAAATTTGGTCGTCGCCTTTTTCCACACAAATGAATACTTGTTTGCACTTGCTTCAATTTTTGTTCCGTCTAGGAAATAGTTCTCCATTGTGATGTGCTTTTCTTCTATTAGTTGATGGATCATTTCTTCAAATAGCTTCGGAAGGAGCTTTTCCATTTGTTGTGTACGAAATCGATTAATCGTTCGATAATCCGGTTTCTGCAAGGCAGCCAGCCACATTGTTGGGATATTTTCTTCAACCAGTTTGGCGATTTCACGACAGGAATAGACTTTTTGAGAATAGGCATACAAAATGACTTTCGTCATCATTTTGGGATGGTAAGAGCTACGTCCGCCACCATTATAGTGCTCGAAAAAGACTTTATCTTCTACTGATTCAATCATTTGATCGATTACACGCGCGACGTGGTAAGCTGGAATCAGATCCTGAATATCAAAAATCACAGTTGTTTGTTGATTATCATAGGGAATAAAAGTAGGTGTGACATTTCGTTTTTGGGGAACGACAGTTTCCTCATGTATGCAGAGTGGTAGTAAAGTTTGTTCCATGTTATAATTTTCTGTAGTAATCTTTGGATTGCTCATAAAAAATCGTCCTTTCTAAATGTTGTCTGGTAACTTCATTTTACTAAAAAGGGCGATTTTTTTGTGCATAAATTTATAAAAAAAAGGGGTTGCCCTAAAAGTCATATTCCTGACTTTTGGGACAGCCCCTTTTCTTAATGATTGGCTAAAGAGACCATTATGCTAATGATTGGTCGGATAAATAGAATAGCCCGCCATTGATGATGGTAATTTGGATATTTGGCTCATATTGGGCTTGCAATGCCTGTTTCTCAGTAAAATAGCTTTCGCTTTTATCTTCCATATCCTTATAAAAATGTTCCAATAGATTCAAGTCTGTCTGCCACCGTTCCATCGCTTCTTCCGCCCAGGTATGATCATCATTCTCGAAGCTTTTACGAATATATGTATCCAGTCTGGATAGCCCGCTTTTAGGCATGATCAAGGGGGAAAGTGTAAAAGAATAATCCGGTATTTTGGGAGTGACCTTGACCGACAGGAGACGCTCATGAAATCCTTCTATGAATTCACCGGAAATTAAATTAAGTCCTATGGACATGAAGATATCTTTTTTTCTGTCACACTGATAAGAGATTTTTACATTTTGGGTGAGCCAAGGAAAAAGTGGACTTTGGCCCGTCTTTAAGGGAGGCCTATCCTCAAAAAGCCTGATGAAACCTGCCAGCCTCTTGGTCGACTGGATAATTTGGTGGAGCCGTGGCGAACCAAAATGAATGATTTCCCCTTTCAAGTCAGGCGGTGCCAGTTCGGGTTGGGTGATGAACGTAAGCATGCCAGGACTCGGTATCCCACCGGTTTTTTCGAGATAGTGCCAATAAAAAGGTCTGTTCATAAGTTCCTTATCCATTTCGATCGTTAACTGAACAGTGAGATATGAAGAGGTATTTTCCAACACCTCACATGCGTTGGATTGAAAGTAGGTTATTAAAAAATCATGAATTTCCTGTTGCTGCATGGATTTCACCATCCTTCATAGCTTGTGCGAACTGAATCATGGATGACAAATTATCCATTTTAATTTTCATTTCTCCTTCTGATTTGGACTCTCCGACAACATCAATTAAATATTCCTCGATATTGTTAATATCCAACTTCGTTAAAATATCATCCAGTTCTCCAATTACCTTTTCAAATAAGTGGATTTTTTCATATAGCAATTTCAAAATATGTTCTTCGACTGTATTTTTAGTGGCAAAGTTATAAATCATGACGTCTTCTTCTTGACCAAGTCGATGAATCCGTCCAATCCTTTGTTCCAACCTCATTGGATTCCAAGGCAAATCAAAATTGATCAAGTGATGGCAAAACTGTAGGTTGATTCCTTCTCCTCCGGCTTCGGTGGCAATCAATACCTGGATTTTCTTCTGGAATAGTTCCTTCATCCAATCTTTTTTACCACGCTTAAACCCTCCGCGGAATGGAACGGATGAAATGCCATGCTGTTGCAGGTACCATTGTAGATAAAGCTGTGTAGCGCGATATTCGGTGAAAATAATGACCTTGTCATCAATTTTCTTAATAAGTTCCAAAGCCTTCTCTGCCTTTGAATTTTGTTCGGTGAGGTTTACTTTCTCAAACAGATCATCTAATCTTGCTTCAAAGTCAGCCGATGGTTCTTTGTATTTTTCCTTCATATTCTTCAATGTATAGTAGACTGCTTCTCGGCTGCTGCATGCTTCCCTTTGAAGGGTGAGTGAAGAAAAAGCACTTCCTTTTGTTCCGTCTGATATTGGTTTAAACTTCGTTACGGCATCATACAAGGCTTGTTCAGTTGGTGAAAATTCAATGATGATTGTCTCTACACGCCGTTTCGTCCATTCAATTCCAGTATCGGCACGTCGGTTTCTTATCATGACCGTATTGACAAGCTCCTTTAAGTGCTCATCTTCTAGAATGTTCCGGCCTTTCCCTTTGTATTTTTCGGAAAAGAGTGCGGCATTTCCTAGGTGTCCAGGCTTTAATAATGAAACGAGATTAAAGATTTCCTCGATTTTATTCTGAATGGGTGTAGCAGTCAGCAATAAACAGAATTTCTTTTTAAGATTTTGGACAAATTCATAATTTTTCGTTTTATTATTTTTAAGTTTATGAGCTTCATCAATAATGATAAAGTCATATTCTTGATTGAAAATGATATCCCGATGGGGGGCTCGCTTAGCCGTATCGATGGAGGATATGACGATATCGCATGATTCCCATACATAACTCTTCCTTTGAACGACTGCAGGAATATGAAACTTCGTATTCAGTTCGAAAGCCCATTGGGTGACAAGTGATGCGGGTACAAGGATCAAAACCTTTTTAACCAGTCCCCGAATCATATATTCTTTTAAAATCAATCCTGCTTCGATAGTCTTACCAAGACCGACCTCATCAGCCAATATGGCTTTGCCATTCATCTGTTCAACCACCTGACGTGCTGCCTCTAATTGATGGGGAAGGGGAGTCAGTTGTTGAAGGTGCTTTGGCGCTTGTAAGCCTTCAAAATCAGGAATAATTAGGTTCTCTTCCATTTGGATGGCCAGTTTATAAAGATCCCAATTTCCCCATGGACCGTCGTTTTCCATCTTTTGCAGAAATTCATCATTCCATTCAGAACTGAAGGATATATTGATTTTCATTGATTCTTGCTCCTTCTTAAAACATAATTTTCTTAGTTTCTTTAAACCATGAACCTTTTTATAGGGTAATAAAATCTTTCTCCACAAAAGTTATTGCAGAGTAAAGTATCTTAGGGTAGGATGTAAATATATTTAGAAAATTGCAATAGTACTGAAGTTAGAAGGAAAATATTCTTCTTGGATAATAATTTTAGTTATTATAGTATTAGCATTTGGATAGTGCTTTATCCAAAGATCAACAATGAGCAGATTGGTACCCATTTCACGCAAATGGATGACCATCAGGTGGAGAATTTTCAGTCTTTTCCATCAATATGCGGGTGAGGATAAGGGGAGAGACTACCATCTACATATGTAGCGCCGAAGGAGCAAACTTAGCAGTGAATCTCTCAGGCAAATGAACTCTTATCGGACGCGACTCTGGAGAGCGCCAATTATTTAATGACGGCCACCAAAGGGGAAAACCTATAATAATAGGTAAACTTTCAGGTTTCAGGACAGAGAAAAAGCCATTTTGGCTTTCTCTGTCCTTTTTTGTGTCTTTTTTTAAGGAATATCAGCTGAAAGAGAACAAGCAAAAAAATTGAAGGAGGTCATTTTTTGAGCAATTTAAAAAGAACGCCATTATTCGAGGTTTACAGTGAGCACGGTGGAAAAACGATCGATTTTGGTGGGTGGGAACTGCCTGTGCAGTTTACCGGCATAAAAGATGAACACGAAGCTGTGCGTACAAGAGGTGGCTTATTTGATGTGTCGCATATGGGAGAGATTGAGGTAAAAGGTTTCGGGAGCCTTTCTTTTTTACAAAAGATGCTGACGAATGACGTAGCCAAGCTGAAACAGGGCGGAGCGCTATACACAGCCATGTGTTATGAAAATGGGGGGACCGTGGACGATCTTATCGTTTACCAAAAAGCGGAAGAGGATTATCTGCTTGTGGTCAATGCAGCCAACATCGAGAAAGACTTCAATTGGCTTCAGGCGAATGGTATGGAAGGTGTCAGCATCAATAATGTTTCAAACGATTATGCGCAACTTGCTCTGCAGGGTCCTCGAGCGGAGAAAGTATTGCAGAAGATTACCGACCAAACTGATTTAAGCACAATTGGCTTTTTTAAATTTAAAGAAGACGTCCACATTCATAATATATCCACGATGGTTTCACGTACAGGGTATACGGGGGAAGATGGTTTCGAGATATATTGCCGAAGTGAGGATGGTCCAGCCCTTTGGAGAGAAATTTTGGAAGCTGGTAAAGATGATGGGATACAACCGATTGGACTGGGGGCCCGTGATACCCTTCGGTTCGAAGCAAAACTACCGCTTTATGGTCAAGAGCTTTCGCCGGATATCACCCCAATCGAAGCGGGGATTGGTTTTGCGGTTAAACCGGATAAGGCGTCAGACTTTTTTGGGAAAGCCGTGCTTGCCGAACAAAAGGAAAAAGGGGCACCACGTAAGCTTGTTGGCATCGAAATGATTGACAGAGGCATACCTCGGCATGGCTATAAAGTATATAACGGGGAGAAACTCATTGGCGAAGTGACGACAGGGACTCAGTCACCAACATTGAATAAAAATGTAGGATTGGTCCTTATCGATAAAAATCACTCAAGTCTATCCACGGAAGTAGAAGTGGAAATCCGTTCTAAGAGACTGAAAGCCATTGTTATCCAAACACCTTTTTATAAAAATACACGAAAATAGAAGGGAATGGTCCATAAGATGAAACATCGTTACTTACCGATGACAGAGCAGGATAAAAAAGAAATGTTGGAAGTTATAGGGGTCACAACCGTCGATGATCTCTTCAGCGATATACCAGAAAATGTCCGATTTCAAGGTGAATATGACATAAAACCAGCAAAATCAGAGCCAGCTTTAATGAAGGAACTATCGAAACTGGCTTCCAAAAATGCGGATTTGAAAAACTATGCATCTTTCCTTGGGGCTGGCGTGTATGATCATTATTCGCCTGTCATCGTCGATCACGTCCTATCCCGTTCGGAGTTTTATACAGCCTACACTCCCTATCAACCGGAAATTTCTCAAGGAGAGCTTCAGGCCATCTTTGAATATCAAACGATGATATGTGAATTGACGGGTATGGAGGTGGCGAATTCCTCGATGTATGACGGTGGAACAGCCTTAGCCGAAGCGGCCATGCTTGCCGCCGGACAAACGCGCCGGAAAAAGATTCTATTATCATCTACTGTCCATCCTGAATCAAGGGAAGTGGTGAAAACCTACGCAAAGGGTCAACGGGTGGAGGTCATCGAGATTCCTCATAAAGACGGAGTCACAGATATTGCTGCTTTAAAAGACCTGGCTTCAGATGATATTGCAGGTGTCATCGTACAGTACCCCAACTTCTTTGGACGCATCGAACCGTTGAAGGAAATGGAAGCAATCATACATAACGAGAAATCGATGTTTATCGTATCGAGTAATCCGCTTGCACTTGGTGCATTGACTCCGCCGGGAAAACTCGGTGCCGATATCGTGACAGGTGATGCTCAGCCATTCGGCATTCCTGCCGCATTCGGCGGACCTCATTGCGGATATTTCGCGGTCACGAAAAAACTGCTACGGAAAGTCCCGGGCCGTTTAGTCGGTCAGACAGTGGATGAGGATGGAAAACGGGGCTTCGTATTGACGCTCCAAGCACGTGAGCAACATATACGCCGTGACAAAGCTACATCCAATATTTGTTCCAATCAGGCATTGAACGCATTGGCAGCCTCTGTAGCCATGACTGCTCTAGGGAAAAAAGGCGTCAGAGAAATGGCCGTCCAGAATATTCAAAAAGCCCATTACGCAAAAAAGACGCTCCAAGCACAAGGAATTGAAGTGGTCTTTGAAGGACCTTCGTTTAATGAATTTGTCATTAAGTTGCCTCTTCCCTACAAAGATATCAATAAGAGGCTCTTTGAAAAAGAAATGATTGGTGGTTTTGACCTGGGCTCCGTTTATCCCGAGTTGAAAAATCATATGCTAGTGGCTGTAACGGAATTAAGAACAAAAGAAGAAATCGATGCATTTGCGCAGGAACTGGGGGATCAACTATGAATAATCAAGATCAATCACTCATTTTTGAAATCAGTACAGCCGGTCGAATCGGGTATAGCCTTCCTGAAATGGATGTAGCGGATACTCCACTAGAAGAAATCCTGCCTGTGGAATATATACGTACGGAGGAAGCCGAGCTTCCGGAAGTTTCCGAGCTTGATATCATGCGTCATTATACGGCTTTATCCAAACGGAACCATGGAGTGGACTCTGGGTTTTATCCACTCGGCTCCTGTACGATGAAATATAATCCGAAAATTAATGAAAATGTCGCCAGGTACAATGGTTTTGCCCATATTCATCCATACCAGGACCCAGAAACCGTCCAAGGTGCCCTAGAGTTGTTATTTGACCTTCAGGAACATTTGACGGAAATTACAGGAATGGATCAAGTGACCTTGCAGCCTGCTGCCGGGGCGCATGGTGAATGGACTGGGCTCATGATGATCAGGGCTTTCCATGAAGCGAATGGAGATGTAAACCGTACGAAAGTCATCGTCCCCGATTCGGCCCATGGAACGAACCCGGCTTCGGCAACAGTTGCCGGACTAGAGACGATTACGGTAAAATCCAATGAATTCGGGCTCGTGGACCTTGAAGACTTGAAGCGAGTGGTAGGACCAGATACAGCAGCATTAATGCTTACGAATCCAAATACATTAGGCTTATTCGAAGAGGACATCCTGGAGATGGCACAGCTTGTCCATGACGCCGGTGGAAAGCTTTATTATGACGGGGCTAACCTGAATGCTGTTCTTTCCAAAGTGCGTCCAGGAGATATGGGTTTTGACGTTGTTCATTTAAATCTCCATAAAACATTCACTGGACCCCATGGCGGAGGAGGACCTGGTTCAGGTCCGGTTGGGGTGAAGTCGGATTTAATTCCCTATTTGCCTAAACCGATCGTGACAAAAGAGGGCGATCAGTTTGTCCTTGATTATGACCGTCCACAATCCATTGGAAGGGTCAAACCCTATTATGGGAACTTCGGCATCAATGTAAGGGCTTATACGTACATAAGGTCAATGGGACCGGATGGACTTAAGGCCGTTACGGAGAATGCCGTCATCAATGCAAATTATATGATGCGACGTTTGGAACCATTTTTCGATTTGCCATATAATCGCCATTGTAAGCATGAATTTGTATTGAGTGGTCGGAGGCAAAAGCAGTTGGGAGTCCGTACATTAGATATTGCGAAAAGACTACTTGATTTTGGGTATCATCCACCTACCATATATTTTCCGTTAAATGTAGAAGAAGGAATGATGATCGAACCGACGGAAACGGAGTCAAAAGAAACACTGGACGCTTTCATAGATGCAATGATACAAATAGCCAAGGAAGCCGAAGAAACCCCTGAAATCGTTCAGGAGGCACCCCATACCACGGTTATTAAACGCCTGGATGAAACATTGGCCGCTAGAAAACCAATTCTTCGTTATCAAGCATGATGCTGAAAAAACCCCTGCCAGATGGCGGGGGTTTTTTAGTTGGTGAAATTCATATGTATCTCGGGAAATAACATGCTTGGCCTGTTAAGCATGAGTTCCCTATTGAACAGTATGATATGTTTCAAAAACGGATAAGATGTAAGGTTTGGGCAATTGGCCTTATTTCTTCGCCTTGATCTTCCCTGTCCACATTTTGAAACCGCCTTTTAAGTGAAAAAGTTCCCTGTAGCCTTTTTTATATAGCATGGCTGCCGCTCTTCCGCTAATGATTTCACTTTGAGCATACAAGTATACAGGCTTGTCCTGCCTAATCTCCACTAAGCGGGTCTTCATTTGTGTCATAGGGATATTTCTTGCCCCTAAGATATGTCCATTATCAAAATCATTAGGTTCCCGTACGTCAATTAATTGAACTTTTCTGTAATTAGCGATAAATTCTTCCTGTGTTAAGGTTTTAACGATTTTACGTTGACGGAACCAATTAAATAGTGAATATGCAACGATGGCTACTATGATGATAATCAGTGTATATAAGATATCCAACCATAAAAACTCCCTTCTACCTAAACGAATACAGACAATGTCTATTATATAATTGGTTTCTCCAATAATCAAAAAAATTTTATAAATATTTGGTGGAATAGCTTACTTTCTTTTTTACGTTGCTAAACTCTGGTAAACTACTACTTGTGAGTTTTTTTAGAGGGTTTAATAAGCCTACGTGAAAAGAGGGGTAATCGTGACGAAAGAAAAATGGGGATTCATTGATTCAGGCAATTGTTCACCTGCTTATAATATGGCAATGGACGAAGCACTTTTGAATTGGCAGAGTAATGGGGAAATCCCTCCCATGATCCGGTTTTACGGGTGGAACCCGGCTACATTATCCATCGGGTATTTTCAAAGGGCTGAGACCGAAATCGATTTGGCGGAAGTTGAAAGGCAAGGCTTAGGTTTTGTCCGTAGGCCTACAGGCGGTCGGGCTGTTTTGCATGAACATGAACTCACCTATAGCGTCATTGTCCCAGAGTCTTATCCGGGAATGCCGAATACAGTGACCGAAGCATATCGGGTGATTTCTGAAGGAATATTGAAGGGGTTCAGAAACCTCGGACTGGATGCCTATTTCTCTGTGCCTGAAACTGAACAGGATAAAGAGATGCTGAAATCTCCAAAGTCCTCAGTTTGCTTTGATGCGCCAAGCTGGTATGAACTGGTGGTTGAGGGAAGGAAAGTTGCGGGCAGCGCACAAACGAGACAAAAAGGTGTTATCCTTCAGCATGGAGCCATCCTGCTTGAACTTGATGAGGAGAAGCTATTTAGTGTATTCAAGTTCTCCGATGATAAAGTAAAAGAGAAGATAAAAAACAATCTGAGAAACAAAGCAGTGGCCATCAATGACATTGCTGGTAGAAAAATAACTATTTCCGAGGCGAAGGTAGCCTTTGAAAACGGTTTTTCTGAGGGTCTGTCGATTGATTTGAAACCATATGTGCTGAGTGAAAAGCAATTACAGGAAGTGAAGGACATCGCCAAAAATAAATATGAAAGTGATGACTGGAATTTTTTGAGGTAGAAAAAGAGGGGAAGCGAGAGTCGGGAATAAATAAGTTTTTTCAGATTTGTGTGAACAAGCATGTATTCCTTGTAACGTCAGTGCTTTGAAAGAGGCGGGCAAAATGCAATGTTCAAATTCATTGAAATCTGTCTAATTTTTATTATAAATCGACATTTTCCTCCCTTTTACTAACTCAATTAATTGATTCACCGTTTGACAAAATTAAAAGACAATCAACCACAACACAATATATAGTGGTTAAAATAAATACTTAAACACTACATGTTGAATTTTGTGTTTCGCTATGATAAATTTAGTGTAACTTGTTAAGCGAAACGGACATGTAGGTTACATATTGATTTTTGCAACAAGAACGGATCTGAAACATGTAAAGGAGAGGGAATTATGTCGGTTGTAATTAAAGAAGCTTTAAAGGTTGATCTAGAAAGGTTGAATAAAGATATATCTTTATTTCCCCAAGTTCATCCTGTAACGGCTGATATGAAAATGATGCATAAGGGCGTGTCCCGTCTAGTTATGCTTGACCGTTATTCTTTTAAGGATACTGAAAAAATCACACTCTCTGCTGGCGATTTTGTAGTATTGACAATTAAAGAAGATCCGAAATTTCCTGCACGTGGTCTTGGCCATATCGTCGAAATAGATTGGGAATCGAAAAAGGCAAAGGTTTTAGTGGATGAAGAGTTCCGCGGAGTGCTGGATAATCCGGAAGAAGTGGAAACAGGAATCATTAATCGGCCGCTTGATATCATCGAAAAGCCGCTTGAAATATATTACGAGCAAATTGCCAAGCGTAATGCAACTGGTTTGGCTTCAGTGGAAACGACTGAAGAAAAAAGAACGGAATGGTTCAATAAATTTTATGAAGAATTAAAGGACCTTAATTTCGTGCCGGCCGGCCGGGTATTATATGGCGCTGGTTCTAACACGGATGTAACGTACTTTAATTGTTATGTCATGCCGTTTGTACCAGATTCACGCGAAGGGATTTCCGAGCATAGAAAGCAAGTCATGGAGATCATGAGCCGTGGTGGTGGAGTCGGTACGAATGGCTCTACTCTCCGTCCAAGAAACACCCTTGCGAAAGGGGTCAATGGCAAGTCTTCAGGTTCTGTTTCATGGCTTGATGATATAGCGAAATTGACTCATTTGGTTGAACAGGGTGGAAGTAGACGCGGTGCCCAAATGATCATGCTTACTGATTGGCATCCAGATATTGCGGAGTTCATTATTTCAAAAATGCAAAACCCAAGGATTCTTCGTTACCTAATGGAGAACACAAAAGATGAAACCATAAAGAAATATGCATCGGATAAATTGAAGTTCACACCGCATACCGAACAAGAAACGGCGATGTACCAAGGAATCATTAATTATAAAGAGATTCCGGGTCTAGGTGGATTCAGTGAAAAAATCATTAGGGATGCTGAAGAAAAAGTTCGCGTAGGCGGAACGTATAGCGTCCACAATCCGGACTTTTTGACTGGTGCCAATATCTCAATCTGCTTAACCAAAGAGTTCATGGAAGCCGTCGAAAAAGATACGGAGTATGAGTTGCGCTTCCCTGATGTCGAAAGCTACGACGCGGAAGAAATGGCGATTTATAATGATGAGTGGCACAATGTAGGAGACGTACGCGAGTGGGAAAAAATGGGCCATAAAGTCCGGGTTTACCGTAAGATCCGTGCTAAGGAGCTTTGGAACCTGATTAACATTTGTGCGACGTACTCAGCAGAACCGGGAATATTCTTTATTGATAATGCCAATGAGATGACGAATGCAAAAGCTTATGGACAGCAAGTCGTTGCTACGAATCCATGTGGTGAACAGCCATTGGCTCCATTTTCAGTGTGTAACCTGGCAGCGGTCAATTTAGCTGAGATGGCGGATAAAGATAATAAGACCGTTAACTTCGAAAAACTTAAGAAAACAGTTGAAGTGGGCGTGCGGATGCAAGATAACGTCATTGATGCAACCCCTTATTTCCTAGAGGAAAACAAAAAACAAGCACTCGGCGAGAGACGGGTTGGATTAGGTGTCATGGGACTGCATGATTTGCTAATTTATTGTGAAACCGAGTATGGATCAGAAGAAGGAAAAATCCTGGTGGACAAAGTGTTTGAAACGATTGCTACGTCTGCTTACAGGGCTTCGGTTGAACTTGCAAAAGAAAAAGGCAGCTTCCCGTTCCTGAAGGGAACGTCGGATGAAGAAACGAATGAGCTTAGAACGCGCTTCACGAATACTGGATTCATGAAGAAGATGCCTGAGGATATTCGTACAAGCATTGCCGAGCACGGTATCCGGAACTCCCATTTATTGACCGTGGCTCCTACGGGCAGCACAGGTACGATGGTAGGCGTTTCGACAGGTCTTGAACCATACTTCTCGTTCACATATTTCCGTAGCGGACGTTTAGGGAAATTCATTGAAGTCAAAGCGGACATCGTTCAGGAATACTTGGATCGTCATCCTGAAGCCGATCCTGATAACCTTCCTGAATGGTTTATTTCGGCGATGGAATTGGCTCCTGAAGCCCATGCGGATGTTCAATGCATCATTCAACGTTGGATTGATAGCTCAATCAGTAAAACGGTTAACGCCCCAAAAGGGTATACCGTCGAGCAGGTCCAAAAAGTGTACGAGCGCTTATATAAAGGCGGCGCAAAAGGTGGAACGGTTTATGTAGATGGAAGCCGTGACAGCCAGGTTCTTACATTAAAAGCTGAAGAAAACCAAATGGAACAGCAGCTTGAAATGGATGGCTTAACAGATGTGGAAGAAAAGAAAAAAGTCGTTCTGGTTGATACCATCAATGAACTGCGTTCGACTAATGTAACGATAGGTTCGGAAGTGGGTAACACGTGTCCAGTTTGCCGTAAGGGTGAAGTCCAGGAAATGGGCGGATGCAATACTTGTACGAATTGTGGTGCCCAATTGAAGTGCGGGCTTTAAACCAGTAATGAAAAGATGTATCGTTCATAAAAAAACAGCCCTTTGGATTAAGATAGTCCAAAGGGCTGTTTTTTAATGTCTAGAGGATTTCAGTGTGATTTCAAGTAGAGGAATGTTCTATTATTGAAAACCTTTTTATGGATTCCTTAAATAAATATCCCCTATCAATTTTACTAAGTAATATTGATAGGGGATATTATATTTATGCATTGGGCTCTTCTATTTCTTCTTTCAATTCTTTAAACCATTTTAAGTTCACTTGATGATGAGAACGAGAATTTTCGTTCATGCGGCGAAAATAATCGATTTTACCAGGAAATTCTTTTGTGATGGCTAGATAATCATCGAGGAGAGCAATTCGAGCTTCAGTCTGGTCAATTTGTGCTTGAATTAATTTTAATAATTTATATTTATCGAAATCATCTGCGAAGAGTAACGCCACATAGCATTTTAAGTTGACATATTCGGATTTAGTTCCAAACTTCACCATTAATTTTTCGAATTCTTCCATTCCTGAATTTGTGATAATAAAACGATGGATTTCGCGCCCATTGCTTGAAATTGTTTGATGAACTTGTTCAATCAAGCCTTTTTCCTCAAGTTGTTGTAAGTTGTAATAAAATGAACCCTTCGTAAAGTTAACGATATACTTATAATGTCGTTTTTCCATTAAAGTTAGTAGTTCGTAGCCATGCGCTCCAGGATTTTGGATCAGCAGGCCAAGTATAAGCAAGGGGATTATGATTGCATCACCTTCATCATTTTTGCTTCAAATTCAGCGTATGTGATTTTGCTTAAAGCCATATTCATACTATAAATATAAATTTGTTCTGTTTTTGAATAGTCAGTATTGGTTTTTAATGATTGTTCTTCATTCGAAAGAGGTGTTAGGACATCGCACTTTTTCGAAAATGCCTCGTAGTAGCGATAACCAAATTTTCGTTGCGAAACAGCGTCCAAATGAATACCGTCCGGATTGGCTGTTAAGCCTTCTGCCGTTACAAAGTAACAGTTTTGCTGAGTATGAGCAAATCGGAGTAACTGTTCATTAACTTGTTGAGACTCTGTTGCGTATTTTCCAAAACCTATTTTCCCTAAAAAGTCACCAAGTCCACCAATGATTAAAGGGACATCTTCAAGTTCTAATTCTTTTCTTAAAGTATCAATAATCAGGACCAATTTCTCATAATATGTTTCATGAAGAGCATGGTTGCTATCACTTTCGCCTTGGTGCCAAAGAATACCGCAGATTTCACTAGACTCAAGCGCAAATCGAGCTTCAGATAAAGCATGTTTAAAAAGGGTACCTTCTGGATGCCAATCATTTAAAGAACTGCCGCCTTCCGCACAAGGAATTAAGCCAATTTCATCATCAGGATTGACTTTCGACCATTCCTCTGCAAAAGATGCTGCGAGACTTACACCAGCAACAGGACGATCGTAATTAATCGGTTCGGCCATCATTTGCCATTGACCATTGCGTAGCATTTTTATTTTTTCATTATAGATAGGATCTATTTCATGCAAGAATCCACGTCCTGCCATATTTGATTGACCTAACATTAAAAAAGATTTTGTCATTTAATTTTCACGCCTTTGTATAATATAGTCTAATTAGACTTTCATCATTATATAGTCTAATTAGACTATCGTCAATTTGTTTGTCTACAAGGAACTTTTACTAACGAAAAATATAGAATCCCATCATGCTGATTACTTTATATGTCATACTTAAACTTATTAAAAAGCTACAAAAAGTCGTTGAGGTAAGCTAAGGAGCTTTCCTCGACGACTTTTTGTGTTATTCCCTATTAGCACGTCTTAACCCTTTTTTTGGAAAACGTCTTTATGAAGTATTTTCAGTTTTATGGTTAGACTATTCATTATCAACATTAATGAGGTGCTTGAATGGAAAACCAGAAAGGTAATAGTAAGGTTAGCGTGTGGTGTATTGTAAGCATGGCTTCGATTCCTCTCGTTATGACCCTGGGGAATTCAATGCTTATACCCGTACTACCGGTTTTTGAAGAGAAAGTGAATATCACTTCATTTCAATCGAGTATGATAATCACCAGTTATTCGGTCGCGTCCATCTTTCTTATCCCCGTGGCGGGTTACTTATCTGATCGCATAGGAAGAAAAAAAGTCATACTACCAAGTCTAATATTAGCTTTAATTGGAGGATTGATTGCAGGGTTCGCATCCTGGAAAATGGACAGTCCATATACCTGGATAATCATTGGGCGGATCCTTCAAGGGATTGGAGCATCTGGGGCGTCACCGATTATTCTTCCGTTAGTGGGGGACCTTTATAAGGATGACGATGAAAAGACCAGCTCGACGCTTGGCATCATCGAAACGTCAAATACGTTCGGCAAAGTTTTAAGTCCGATTTTAGGATCTTTGTTTGCAGCTGTCCTTTGGTTCCTTCCGTTCTTTTCCATTTCCTTTTTTAGCCTGATCTCAATCATTTTCGTATTCTTTTGCATCAAGGTTCCAAAAAATGAAGATGAGCCTCTTAAGTTCAAGGAATTCTTAAAAAAAACGAAGGCTACCTTTAAGAAAGAAGGAAAATGGCTGTCCGTAGTCTTCATATTGGGTGTTTTCGTCATGCTCATTCTTTTTGCGGTGCTATTTTTCTTATCGGATAATCTGGAGAAATTGCATCATCTAAAAGGAGTGAAAAAAGGCTTTATATTGGCTATCCCTTTATTATTCCTGTGTATCTCCTCTTATATAGCGGGAAGGAAAATCAAAGGAAGCATTCCTTTGATGAGAAAGATCATTTTGGTCAGTTTAATACTGATGTCGGCAAGCGTGGCATTTGTAGGATATACAAAGGACAAACTCGTGATCATGCTCATTCTAGTGAGTATATTGGGGATTGCCATTGGGGCGCTACTTCCAACATTGGATGCGCTCATCACTGAGAATATCGAAAAGGAACAACGAGGAACCATCTCGTCTTTTTATAGCGCGGCCAGGTTTATCGGTGTCGCGGCAGGACCACCGCTCATGTCTGTGTTAATGAAAAATCATTTAAACATGAGTTATATTATTTCCGCCGTGATTGGTCTCATCTTGCTATTCCTCGTCTTTAAAATCATTAATAAAAAAACATTGAAACCGGACGACAAGAAAGCCGAATCCTAAAGGAATCGGCTTTCTCTTTGTTGTATCTGTCAGTTGTTTTCCATTTGTTGGAAGATTTCTTTTTCGGCCAGCTCAAGATTTGCACTTCTTAAAATGGAGTACTTGTCGACAGAGTCTCCAGGGATACGCTGTGAAGTTGGATTTTCATTAACTGTGACAGTCATTTCTTTATTTTCGGTTACTTTTCGGAATGCATTTTGCTTCTTTGACATATTGCATCTCCTTTCCATTATTTACAGAATAAAAACCATCATGAGGATTTTAGAAGTGGCAAAAGCTATCCTTATATATAGGTTGTCTAGTTTAACTAAAACTATGACCGGATCGGTCAATGAATGGAGATGGATATGAAACCCTTTATCCCACAGCTTGTTTATATCGAACCACGGACCCTTGAATACCCCTTAGGAAGAGAACTGAAAAAGAAGTTTGAGGACATGGGTATCGAAATCCGTGAAACGACCTCTCATAATCAAATTCGGGACTTACCCGGAGATAATGATTTTCAAAAGTATCGTGTAGCTAAATCCACACTGGTTGTAGGTATCAGAAAGACATTGAAATTCGATACCTCTAAACCTTCGGCCGAGTATGCCATTCCTTTGGCCACAGGCTGTATGGGGCACTGTCATTATTGCTATTTACAGACAACGCTTGGTACCAAACCATATATAAGGACCTATGTTAATCTGGATGAGATTTTTGAGGCTGCAGAAAACTACATGAACGAAAGAAAACCAGAAATTACCCGTTTCGAGGCCGCTTGTACATCTGACATCGTCGGCATTGACCATTTGACACATTCATTAAAACGGGCTATCGAATACTTTGGCAAAAGTGAATATGGTGTGCTTCGGTTTGTAACCAAATTTCATCATGTCGATCATCTCTTGGATGCAAAGCATAATGGTAAGACAAGATTCAGGTTCAGCATCAATTCAAGGTATGTGATCAAGAATTTTGAACCTGGTACCTCAAGCTTTGACGAGAGGATAGAGGCAGCACGAAAAGTGGCGGGTGCGGGCTACCCATTAGGATTCATCGTCGCTCCCATTTATAGGCATGAAGATTGGCAGGGAGGGTATTATGAACTTTTCCAACGATTGAGCGAGGGCTTAAAAGGAGTCGACATACCGGATTTAACGTTTGAATTAATACAACACCGCTTTACGGGGCCTGCTAAAAGAGTGATTCAAAAAAATTATCCCAAAACAAAGTTGGAACTGGATGAAACCAAACGGAAATATAAATGGGGCCGTTATGGAATCGGTAAATACGTTTATCAAAATGAAGAAGCAAAAGAGTTGGAAACGACAATTAGAGAGTATATAGAGGAGTTTTTTCCGAAAGCTGTAGTTCAGTACTTTACTTAAAGAGAAAAGTTTCGCCAAAACAGTCATAATAAGCCCTGCTCCTGCTTAAAAATGAATAGACCGGGTGGGGAGGGCAGCTATGATCATTGACGGCGTATTTTCCGGAGGCGGGATAAAAGGCTATGGATTATTGGGTGGATTCCAAGAGTTGGAGGAACGTGGATTTACATTTCATAGAACTGCAGGAACAAGTGCGGGTTCTATTATAGCTGCCTTCATAGCAGCTGGGTATACAGGGGAAGAAATGGAGAAACTCTTTATTGATATAAACCTATCTGGTTTATTGGATAGGAGACACGGTCTTATACCGATTCCTTTTGCAAAATGGCTTTTAGTTTATTGGAAATTGGGATTATACAAGGGGGAGGCATTAGAAAAATGGGTAGCTCAAAAACTGGCTATCAGAAATGTGGTTACCTTCAAAGATCTTCCCCCTCAATCTCTTCGCATAATCGCTTCGGATATCACAAATGGGAAGTTGGTCGTCCTACCTGATGATTTGAAGAACTATGGGATTGACCCTCATACTTTTTCAGTGGCTAAAGCGGTAAGGATGAGCTGTAGCATTCCCTATTTTTTTGAACCAGTCAAGCTGAATGTAGGGAAAAGTACGGCCCTATTCGTTGATGGAGGAGTATTGAGCAACTTCCCCATGTGGTTATTCAATTCTGAACATGTACGAAAGGAACGACCCGTCATCGGTTTGCGATTGAGTGCGGATGAAATATGGAAGCCACATGAGGTAGGAAACGCAGTGGAGTTATTCTCGGCCCTGTTCAAAACGATGAAGGATGCTCACGATGCACGTTATATATCCAAAAAACATGTTAACAACATCGTGTTTATTCCGATGAAGGGGATTTCCGCGATGGATTTCAATATGAATGATGAGATGAAGGGGGAATTAATAGAACGTGGACGAATTTACACAAGGGAGTTTTTAAAACGATGGACTTATTAAAAAGAAAAAAATCGGGCTCCTAAAATGAGGCCCGATTTTTCTTTTTATTTTTTTTTCCTTCAATGACCGTCAAGTGACTCTCCGTTTTCTTACGTGCTAAACCTTTCTTGGACGTTTTCGCTGCCGAAAAGCTAGCCACATTATCCTTTTTCGAAGTTTTGCTCTTTAGCCGCTTTTTCGACTGACGTGCAGCCTTACGAAATGCCTGTTGCTCTTTTTTCACTGGCTTACTCTTTGTTAATCCGGTGTAGATCATATAAATAATCCCAGCGACCGTGGCAATAATCAGAATATTCTTTAGGAGTCCGATTGGGTCAGTAACCATTCTGCTTATCAGTCCGAAGACTCCGAGGGCGATGATTCCGTATATCAAAATAGATATGAAACGTTTCAACAAAGACACCTCCTTAAGAGCATCATAAGCATTTTTAGCTTATTTTAAACATTATCCATTCAAAATATTCCCAAAAAATAAAGAGGGAGTAATACTTATCATATTATTCCGAAAGTCAGTTATAAGTGTTTTACACAATAACATCCGAGTCTAAACCTTCCTCCGTACTTTTTTCCATCTTTAAGAGCTCATTGAAGGAAGCGAGTGCAACCTCGACCTGATCGTCTGAAGGGGATTTTGTGGTTAACAATTGAAGCCAAAGACCAGGATATCCAAGGTAACGAAGAACAGGAATATCTCTCACTTTATTCGTCAACTGCAATACCTCAAAAGCTATGCCTAGGACAACAGGGATAAGTAAAACGCGATCCACGACACGGAGCCAAAGAGGATCGGTCGGGACGAGAAGGTACACAAACATGCCGACAATGACAGTAAATAGAATAAAGCTACTGCCGCAACGGTAATGAAGCCTTGAACTTGCCTGGACATTGGCCACATTCAATTCTTTGCCACTTTCAAAGCAATTAATCACTTTATGCTCTGCCCCATGATATTGGAACACGCGCTTGATTAATGGGGTCATGGATACTACGTAAATATATACGAGCAGTAGTATCAATTTAAATAAACTTTCCACTAGGATCTGGGCCAGGTGACTAGAGAAAATGGGTCTTGTCAATTCTGCAAGGAAAACGGGAACGAGGGTGAACAGCAATTTCCCGAATAGGAATGATAGAACACCGATAACAGCCACACTTAACCATACACTAAACCTTGAAGACTCCTTGACTTCTTTTTTCTTTTCTACTTTGGTTCCTTCAGCTTCCTCTTCATACTGTTCTGTGGAAAAATTAAGATGTTTAGAGCCATTTGCACTTGATTGTATAAGGGCAACGATTCCCCGTACAAATGGGATTTTTTTTAGCCGATTCATCACAGGCTTTGATTCTCGTGGTAAATGGTAATACACGATCGTTGAATCCTTGCGACGGACAGCGGTGACTGTGTGATGCTTGCCGCCAAACATGACGCCTTCCACGACAGCCTGCCCTCCATAAACGGGTTTTTGAACCTCAGACATTTCTACACCAACCTAAATAGTTTTTCACGTAGCTCTCTCATGGATGCTAACATGTATAGCCTAAAATATGTTCAGGTTTTTATAAATCGACCTTTCATCAATCTATTGATGATGAGCGGGGAACTTATTCCTAAACACGAACATAAATGAACCATCTCAGGAAGAAACATTCTTATACATATAAACTTCAACATTGAATGGATATTATCCTTTGAGAAAAGTACATTATTTATGAGTTAATCATACAGAATAATAACAAAAACCTCTAGTAAATCTACCCTCGAAGGCCCAAAAAAGAAAATATTCCTATTTAAGAAAGGACATACTATATATCGGAGGTGTTTAAGGTGTCTACAAATGAAACAGGTAATCATCAGCAAGAGAATAAAAGTTTGTTGCTTGCCAATGTATTTGCCATTGGTATTTTTGGGGGAATCTTTGCTAGTTTAGCCGGAGTGGCGGCACATTATTTTAAGTTTATGGAGTTTAGTCCGAAATTCATCTTAACTTCCTGGTCGGATATGTCCTGGATTGACCGTTGGCAGGGAACGATGATGACTTTGCTAGTGTTCGGAATCCTCTCCATTGGTGTTGCTTTCATATATTATGGGCTTTTTAAAAAAATTAAAAGCATTTTTGCTGGTCTGATTTATGGTGTGATTTGTTGGGCATTACTGGTTTTTGTTTTCAAGCCAATGTTTTCAGATTTGCCCGCTGTTTCGAAGATGTCATCCAATTCCATCATAACCAGTGTTTGCATTTTTATATTATACGGTCTTTTTGTAGGATATTCTATATCCTATGACCATCAGGAATATCTGCGTCAAAAAGAAATCGCTGAAAATCAATCGGGAAGCTGATCGGGCCGTTTGTAAAAAAGTAGTAAGACAATTTGTAATTATGATAGAATATTCATGGAAAGCATTATTTAACCATGAGCAGGTGTTGGAAAGATGATAAAAATTTTATTAATTAATGGTCCGAACCTTAATCGATTAGGTAAACGGGAACCGGTTCATTATGGCTCCTCTACCCTAGAAGATGTGGAAGCCCAATTGAATGAGCAAGCAGAAGGGTTAGATGTGGACTTGAGCTGTTTTCAATCTAATCATGAAGGTGAGATCATCGATAAACTACATTGGTCAGAAGATCATGGATTCGATGGGGTCATCATTAATCCAGGAGCATTCACGCATTACAGCTATGCGATTCGTGATGCGATTGCCGGTATTGATGTTCCGGTTATTGAGGTGCATATTTCGAATATACATGCCCGTGAGAGTTTCCGTCACGAATCGGTTACTGCCCCGGTATCAGCTGGACAGATTGTCGGATTGGGAATACATGGATATGAATTGGCATTACAGGCCATTACGAAAATTGCAAGGGGGAGAATTAAATGAATAAACTGGAACGGTTGCGCGAATCAATGGAAAAAGTGAACGTTGATGGGTTATTAATTACAAGTACATATAACCGCCGGTTTATGACTAACTTCACGGGAAGTACCGGTGTCGTGCTGGTTTCACAGAAAGAGGCTAAGTTCATCACGGACTTCCGATATGTAGAACAGGCCGGGACCCAGGCTAAGGGTTTTGAAATCGTTCAACATAAAGGAACACTCCTTGAAGAAGTCGGGAAACAAGTTGAAGAGATGAAAATTACCAAATTGGGCTTTGAACAAGACCATATGACATTTGCCACATTTAAGGCTTATGAAAAGGCTATCAAAGCTCAACTTTTGCCGTTGTCGGGAGTAATTGAGAATTTACGCTTGATAAAGACTTCTTCAGAGATTAAGATATTAAAGGAAGCGGCTGCTATCGCTGATGCTGCCTTTACACATATTCTTGATTTTATTCGTCCAGGCGTCACTGAGCTGGATGTGTCCAATGAACTTGAATTCTTCATGAGGAAACAAGGCGCAACTTCATCTTCTTTCGATATCATTGTCGCATCAGGTGTTCGATCTGCTCTTCCACATGGTGTTGCAACGGATAAGACTATCGAAAAAGGTGACTTCATCACATTGGATTATGGTGCGTACTATAATGGATATGTATCGGATATCACCCGCACATTAGCAGTCGGTAAGCCAAGTGAAGAACTTATTAATATTTATGACATTGTTTTAGAAGCTCAATTACGCGGCATGGCTGGGATTAAACCTGGGATGACGGGTAGGGAAGCGGATGCACTAACTCGCAATTTAATTGAAGAAAAAGGGTTTGGACAATACTTTGGACACTCGACGGGACATGGAATTGGTCTTGAAGTCCATGAAGGTCCCGCATTATCCGTAAGGTCTGATATCATTTTAGAACCAGGCATGGCAGTTACCGTTGAACCGGGGATTTACCTACCGGGAATTGGC
Source organism: Peribacillus suis (assembly GCF_059384845.1). NCBI lineage: Bacteria > Bacillati > Bacillota > Bacilli > Caryophanales > Bacillaceae > Peribacillus > Peribacillus suis. The sequence goes on along the minus strand of NZ_CM182019.1, from coordinate 2,619,246 downwards.
GGAGTACGCATTGAAGATGATACAATCGTTACATTAAGTGGTAACGAAGCACTTACTCATTCATCAAAAGAGTTAATCATTCTGTAAACATGTACATGTAGGAGGACAAATTTATGATTTCAGTAAACGATTTTCGCACAGGTGTAACCATTGAAGTAGATAATGGAATTTGGCAGGTTATTGAATTCCAACACGTTAAACCAGGTAAGGGAGCGGCATTTGTACGTTCTAAATTACGTAATCTTCGTACAGGTTCCATCCAAGAAAAAACTTTCCGCGCCGGTGAAAAAGTGGCGAAAGCACATATCGAGAACCGCAAAATGCAGTATCTTTATGCAAGTGGAGACAGCCATGTATTCATGGATAACGAAACATACGACCAAATCGAACTTCCAGCATCAAGTATCGAACGCGAATTGAAATTCTTAAAGGAAAACATGGAAGTACATATCTTGACTTTCCAAGCGGAAACACTAGGCGTCGAGCTTCCTAATACAGTTGAACTTGAAGTTGCTGAAACAGAGCCAGGCATTAAAGGCGATACATCTTCAGGTGGAACAAAAACTGCTGTACTTGAAACGGGCCTTTCCGTTCAAGTGCCATTCTTCATCAACCAAGGCGACAAATTATTGATTAACACAAACGAAGGTTCATACGTATCACGTGCCTAAGTTAACCTAAGTCATAAGAAGTCCGGGATTAATCATCCCGGGCTTTTTTTTATGTTTTTTTAGTCACAAAGATGAATTCAGGCGATGCTTCTTTGATTAGCTTGTCATCATTATATGATTCCCGGCATACATTTTATTGAAAGTGGTGTATACAGGAGGATTGCCTAAATGGAAATGGTACTTTCTTTTCTACCGAAAAAACTATGCGCACATCTCCAAGGGATGACCCCGATGATGATAGAAAAAATAGAAGAGCTGAGGATTCGAGTCGGCAGGCCGTTAGAAGTGATAGTAGGGGGAAATCCTTTCTTTTTCCCTTATGAAGTGACCCCGAGTGATGCAGAGCAATTACTGAATTCTATAGGCCAATTTTCGCTATATACGCTAGAAGAAGAATTAAAGCGCGGTTATATCACCATTGCCGGGGGACATCGTGTAGGACTAGCGGGCAAGGTCATACTGGAAAATGGGATGGTCAAGGCGATAAGGGATATCTCTTCCTTTAATATTCGGGTAGCACGTGAAAAGATAGGGGCAGCTGAACCACTCACGGCTTATTTATATAATGGGGAATGGCAGCATACCCTTTTAATCGGTGCCCCCCAGTCAGGGAAAACGACCATTTTGCGTGATATTGCCAGAATGATCTCGAGTGGAATCGATCGGAAGGGCATCCCTCCTCAAAAAGTGGGGATTGTGGATGAACGATCGGAAATAGCTGGTTGTGTTCATGGAGTTCCTCAACTTGAATTCGGCCCAAGGGTGGATGTCCTTGATGGCTGCCCCAAAGCGGAAGGGATGATGATGATGATTCGTTCTATGTCCCCGGATGTATTGGTTGTGGATGAAATTGGACGGGCAGAGGATACACAAGCGGTACTCGAAGCCGTAAATGCAGGAATTAAACTGATCATCACTACGCATGGCCATACACTGGAGGAAGTGAAAAAACGTCCTTTTGTATCGGAAATCTTAAGACAGAATATTTTTGAACGCTTTATTGAATTACAAAGAAGTAAGACAGGAGACCGGAGTTATAGGGTGTTCGATGCGGCGGGTGGCCAATTATTCTTAGGTGGAGCCGTGAGTCCTCATGTTTAAGATGATTGGAGCGGCCATCATTATTTTAGCCACAACATGGGCGGGCTTTGAAGCCGCCAAGAAATTGAGTATGCGCCCCCGCCAGTTACGTCAACTGAAAGTCGCCATGCAATCGCTTGAAGCTGAAATCATGTATGGGCAGACCCCTTTGAAAGAAGCAGCCCAGAAGCTCTCCAAGCAAATGCCAAAACCACTTTCCCACTTTTTCCATACGTTTGCCAATCGACTTGAATCAGGCGAAACCACTGTAAAAGAGGCTTGGGACGCTAGCTTGAAAAAGATATGGCAGTCCCTTGCTTTAAAGCAAGGGGAGTTTGAAATCCTATCTCAGTTCGGTGAAACCCTCGGGAGAAGTGATAAATATCATCAGCAAAAACAAATCATGCTAACGATGGCACACTTGGAACGGGAAGAGAACGATGCACTGGAACGACAGGGAAAGTATGAAAAGATGATGAAGAGCCTAGGCTTTTTATCAGGATTATTATTAATCATTTTGCTGATGTAGGGCATATGCGGGAGGGATAAACATGGGCATTGATGTGGACATCATATTCAAGATAGCGGGTGTGGGGCTTGTCGTGGCGTTTCTTCATACGATTCTCGATCAGGTAGGGAAAAAGGAATATGCTCAGTGGGTGACACTTTTTGGCTTTATCTATATTTTGTTTATGGTAGCTTCCGTGGTAGAGGATCTATTTCAAAAAATTAAGTCCGTATTCCTATTCCAGTAAAGGGGGTAATCGCGATTGAAATCATAAAAATCGTCGGAATTGCCCTAGTAGCCACCTTTTTAGCCTTGATAGTCAAGGAGCAGAAGCCAAATTTTGCTTTTTTGTTAGTCGTTTTTGTAGGTTGTACAATCTTTCTCTTTCTGGCGGATAAAATATACGAAATCATTTTGATGCTTGAAAAGATAGCTGTGAATGCGAATGTCAATACAGTTTATTTAGAGACAATCTTGAAAATTATCGGAATTGCTTATATCGCTGAATTTGCTTCTCAAATCACAAAAGATGCAGGTCAAGGGTCATTAGCTTCCAAAATAGAACTGAGCGGGAAGATTTTGATCTTGGCCATGGCCATTCCCATTTTGACGGTCATTATTGAAACGGTAATACAGATGCTCCCTAGTTAATGGACTATTCCAACTAGTCAATTGAGGTGAATGTATGAAGCGGCAGATGCCTTTCTTATTCTTCCTATTCGTTTTATTCTTTTTCCTGCATACATCTGTTGGACATGCTGCCGAAAATGGTGAAATCAAGAATGAGCCCATTAAGCAATCTGAGGAAGAACAGACATGGAGGGATAACCAGGAACCAATCATGCAATCAGAACTGGTACAAGCCCAAATTGAAAGATTAGGCGTTGACGAGCTCAAGCAATATTGGGATGACATCGTAACGGAATATGGCGGTTTCTTACCGGAAAGCCAAAAGGGTAGTTTTATGGATTTTGTGAGCGGTGAGAAGAAATTTTCATTCGAACAATGGTTTAAAGGCATAATGAAATTCGTCTTTCATGAACTCCTTGTAAACGGTAAATTACTGGGATCGCTTATTCTTTTGACCGTGTTCAGCATGTTTCTGCAAGCACTACAGAATGCTTTTGAACAGAGCTCAGTGAGTAAGGTGGCCTATGCGATCGTTTATATGGTATTGATCATATTGGCACTGAATAGTTTCCATGTGGCCATTGAATATACAAAAGATACGATTGATCTAATGATTTCCTTTCTAATGGCGCTCCTACCTTTGTTATTAGCTTTAATAGCGGCTTCAGGTGGTCTTGTATCCGCTGCATTCTTTCATCCAATCTTAATGTTCCTGATGAATACCAGTGGGATCTTGATCCAATATGTCGTCCTGCCTCTCTTATTCTTCGCTGCCATTTTAAGTATTGTCAGCACATTGTCTGAACATTACAAAGTGACCCAACTCGCGCAATTGCTTCGTAATTTTGCTATCGGGATTCTGGGTGCCTTCATGACGATATTTCTCGGTGTGATTTCCGTCCAGGGTGCCTCATCCGCCGTTGCCGATGGAGTGACGATCAGGACGGCAAAATTCATTACCGGTAATTTCATTCCGGTGATAGGGCGTATGTTCACTGATGCGACGGATACAGTCATTAGTGCATCAGTCCTTCTTAAAAATACGGTGGGCTTGGCAGGTGTCGTCATCCTTCTGCTCATCATTGCTTTCCCGGCCATAAAGATCTTAATGATCGCTTTTGTCTATAAGTTGGCTGCCAGTCTTTTGCAACCACTTGGAGGAGGACCCGTCATCAATTGTCTCGACATTATCAGTAAGAGTATGATTTATATTTTTGCAGCGCTGGCCATCGTATCTCTCATGTTCTTTTTATGCATCACCGTAATTATCGCAGCCGGGAATATAACGCTGATGGTCCGCTAGGAAGGATGAAGTGTGAGTGAGCTTTTTAGCTGGTTGGATAACAAATATTATCGTATTTGTATTGCTGGCAACCGTGATCGATATGCTGCTTCCCAGTTCAGCACTGCAAAAATATGCAAAAATGGTCATCGGACTATTATTGATCGCGATAATTCTTACTCCAATTTTGGGACTATTTCATACGGATTTTGATAAAATTCTTTCCACTGTGACAAGTGAATTTGAAAACCCAAATAAAAAAGATTTAGGAAATTTAACAGAAATGAAGAAAAAAGAAATACAAGCTACCCAAGGTGCATATATTTTAGAACAAATGGCTGTTGACCTACAGACAGAAGTGGAAGAGGAGTTGGTGGAGGAGTACCAAGTGAAGATCAGTTCGATTGAAGTCGGAGTCACGAATGAAGAAAGTCCGAGCTTAGAAGAACTACAGCATATCAATATTTCATTGGAGGAGGCGGAAAAAAGAGACTCATCCTCCGCGATAGAGACGGTGGCTAAGGTGGACATCAGCACCCGGGAAAAGACCACACCTACTATGTTGAACCTCGAAGCCGTCAAGAAGTTTCTGGCAGCAAGTTGGTCTGTCGATGAAGAAATCATTGAAATCGCCGGGGAGAGGAGTGACTGAGATATGAATAAAGATAAGGGTCCATTATCCTGGCTAAACAAACTATTGAACAAAGATCCGGACCAAAAAGATCCGCAAGATAAAAAACCTTCGATGTATATCTATGCCTTAATTGTTGTCCTTTTGGGTGTGGGAATCATGATGGCCGGGAATCTATTGACCACCACGAACCAAGCCGGGAAGATAACGGGCGATAAAGCGGTATTCAGTAATAATAAGCAGGAAGAAGAGGATGTGGAAACATTCGGTCAGAAAAACCAGACCGACTTCAAGTCGACAAAAGATTATGAAGTATACCTGGCGAACGAAATGAAGGAAGCCCTGGAATCCATTGTAGGTGTGGAGGATGTAAAAGTCGTAATCTATGTGGATGCATCCGAGAAAAAAGTCTATGAAAGAAATAAAACCACTCAAAAACAAGTGACTCAAGAAACCGACCAGGAAGGCGGAAAAAGAACCGTCGAAGACACCTCGGTAGATGAACAGCTTGTCCTGATTAAAAACGGGGAAAAAGAGGGACCAATCATTTCCGAAACCCAAAAGCCAAGCGTACGAGGGGTCCTCGTTGTCGCTAAAGGGGCAGATAATATACAAATTAAGAAATGGATTGTCGAAGCTGTAACACGCTCGCTTGATGTGTCAAGTCACCGGGTTTCTGTCATGCCTAAAAAATAAGGGGGAAAACGAACATGTTATTGAAAAAACAAACGGTTTGGTTATTGACGATGTTAAGTCTAGTAGTGGTGCTCTCGGTCTACTATTTAACGGCTCCTGAAGAAAATGCAGCAGATTTGCCGGCAACGGAAGAACAAAAAAATCAGACAGAAAGTCAAACGGAAAGCAAAGGAGACAGTAAAGAAGAAAGCAAAAAGGAAACGGAGACTTCCACAGGGGATAATGGTTCTTCTGTAACCATTGCTTCCGGTGACGAATTTGAGGCATTAAGAATGCAAATTGAGGACGAACGTGCGAAATTGAATGAAGAGTTAACGGTTAAAATGGGGGATACCGATCTATCCGCTGAAGAAAGAGATGAAGCTTATGCTAAAATCGAACAATTAAGTGAAACGAAAGTGAAGGAAAATATCATTGAAAACTTAATTGTAGCGATGGATTATAATGCTGCGCTTGTCCGGGTTGATGGAACGGATGTAAAAGTGAGTGTAAAAGCTGATAAACAAACGAAGACGGAAGCTAATAACATCATACGCCTTGTACGTAAAGAAGTGGAGAATGCACAAAATGTAGTCGTGAATTTCCAACCGGAAAAATAATTTTAAAGTGAGTGGAAACTGATACACAACAGTTTTTCGAAAAAGGAAATATGCATGCTGGTTCTTTTCTTTAGTAGAAAAGGCCTTTTTTTTCGGAAAAAAATGGATGGTCGCGATTTGGTGGTTCCAAAAAAAGGAGACAAAAAAATAAAAATACCTCCCCTCGGCATTATCCAATGTAATCCCTTTAAAGTAATAAAAAAGGCGGTTTTACATGGTTTTTACCGTTTTAATAGGGGGAAATTCCGAATTATATTTTAAAAATAGATTTAAAAAATTCACAATCTTAAGATAAAAGTGTAATATAGAACTGTAAATAGCAAGTCCCAACTAATCTATCATTGAATATATACAAGCTAATATTGTATGATATTAGAAGCAGGTATTAAAAAATTCAAAACTTCCTGCTAGACATATTTTTTGAGGGATTTACTTCTGTTATATTACAGAAGGGATATGTGAAATGTCTTTCGGTGTTTTAAAAGAAACGGCTCCGGTGCTAGAGACGGCAGAGGCCAAAGACGATGGGCAAATTACATATACATATTGAATTGTCTCAAATTTCCATTAAATCAGACAAGGGGTGCCTAAAATGAAGGTCCAAGAAATTCGTGAAATTATTAAGTTAGTCGATCAATCTAACATCGGTGAATTTGTTTATGAAAATGAAGGAACCAAAATTTTGCTGAAGAAAACGGAAGCGGGTACAGTAGCTTATCCAGCACCTGCTCAAGAAGTCGTACAAGCTAAAGCGGCTGTTGAAGTCACACCTACACCAGCAGCCCAGCCAGTAGCTAAAGCGCCAGAAGCAGCAACACCAGCAACTCCTATAAATGAGCAAGAAAACTTACATAAAATCACATCCCCAATGGTGGGAACGTTCTATCAATCTCCTTCTCCTGATGCTGATGCATACGTGAAAGTAGGCTCCAAAGTAACGGCGGACAAAATTGTCTGCATCGTGGAAGCTATGAAACTTTTCAATGAAATTGAAGCGGAAGTAAACGGGGAAATTGTAGAAGTACTTGTAAAAGAAGGCCAACTTGTAGAATATGGTCAACCATTATTTTTAGTAAAGCCTGAATGAGGAGCTGTTTCTAAATGATTAAGAAGGTATTGATTGCAAATCGCGGTGAAATTGCAGTCCGGATTATTAGGGCTTGCAAGGAGCTTGGTATTGAAACTGTAGCGGTTTATTCAGAAGCCGACAAAGAGGCACTACATGTACAAATTGCTGACGAAGCTTACTGCATTGGTCCTAAACTATCAAAAGATAGTTATTTAAATACAACGAACATTATCAGCACAGCCAAGAAAACAGGTGCGGATGCCATCCATCCTGGATATGGTTTCCTTGCAGAAAATGCTAACTTTGCGGAGCTATGCCGTGAATGTAATATTATATTCATAGGACCAAGTCCTGAAGCCATCAATAAAATGGGAACTAAGGACGTGGCAAGGGAGACCATGCGTAAAGCCGGTGTTCCTATCGTACCAGGTTCAAAAGGAATCATTAAGGACACGGATGAAGGTGTGGCACTTGCCAAGGAAATGGGTTACCCAGTCATCATTAAAGCTACAGCTGGTGGCGGCGGTAAAGGGATCCGTGTTGCGAGAACGGAAGAAGAGCTCGTCAAAGGCATTAATATAACGCAACAAGAGGCAGCAACGGCCTTCGGCAACCCGGGCGTATATATTGAAAAGTATATAGAGGACTTCCGTCATGTTGAAATTCAGGTGATGGCTGATAACCACGGGAATGCCATTCATTTAGGAGAGCGTGACTGCTCGGTTCAACGACGTTTACAAAAGCTTGTTGAAGAAACACCATCTCCGGCCCTTGATGGGGAGACACGTGCGGAAATGGGACAAGCTGCCGTTACAGCTGCTCTTGCCGTTAATTATTCCGGTGCAGGTACGGTGGAATTCATTTATGATTATGTGAATAGGAAGTACTATTTCATGGAAATGAATACACGTATCCAAGTGGAACATCCTGTTACGGAAATGGTCACAGGTGTAGACTTGATTAAAGAACAAATCAAAGTCGCTTCTGGCGATAAGCTTTCTCTTTCACAGGAGGAAGTGACCTTTAACGGTTGGTCAATCGAATGCAGGATCAATGCGGAAAATCCTGAAAAGAATTTCATGCCTTCCGCAGGGAAAATCCAGATGTATTTACCACCAGGTGGATATGGCGTCCGTGTGGATTCTGCAGCATACCCAGGATATACAATACCGCCATATTACGATTCCATGATTGCTAAATTAATTGTCCATGCACCGACAAGAGAAGAAGCAATCGAGAAAATGAAACGAGCTTTAGGCGAGTTTGTCATTGAGGGAATTAAGACTACAATTCCTTTCCATATTAAGTTACTTCAGCATGAACAATTTGTTTCTGGAGAATTTAATACCAAATTCCTTGAAATTTATGATGTAATGAACTCATAATGTAAAGGAAGACAGGAGGTGCTTTTAGAATGAGTGAATTGGAAGGCAAGTTACTCGAAATGGATGAATACAATAGTGGACTTGGTAAAGTTGAGATTGCACCTGAGGTTATAGAAGTTATCGCGGGTATTGCTGCATCGGAAGTGGAAGGTGTAGCACATATGCGGGGGAATTTTGCGACAGGCGTAGTAGAAAAGCTTGGCAAGAAGAACCACGGCAAAGGTGTTAAAGTAGACTTAACAGGTGAAACGATCAAAGTCGATCTATATTGTGTGATGAAATTTGGTGTGTCTATTCCGAAAATTGCACAGGAAGTTCAAGACAATATTCGTGAAGCGTTACTAAATATGACTGCTATCGACGCGGGAGAAGTAAACATTCATGTTGTTGGAATAGCTTTCGAAAATGCAAAAAATGAAACGGATTACGAGCAAGAAGTGTAATCGGCATCATTCTAACTAAAACCTGCAAAAACCCGACTATATGTCGGGTTTTTGTTTTGAGTCTTTATTCAATGAATCCATCCCGCTCTCATAATATTCTGTTATACGAACATAATAAGGCGGTGTATGGAAGTTTCCCTTTAATTTACGTGGGTTTTCTGTTAGAGTGTAAAAGATGAAATATGATCATGAAAGCTAAGCAGGGACTTTTGGCAGTTTCGAAAAAATATAACATGATCCGTTGTACAAAAGTTAAATGGCGAAACATCCATTTAACGTGAATCCTCATGAGAAATTGCATAGAGGTTCATGTCATGGAGAGTATTTTGACGTTTTTGTTAGCGGAAAATAGATGAATCTATAGAAATTACGATAAAGAACTTAATATTTTCGATAAATTGTTGATTATTGTTCGTCTGTACTAGCATTTTCATATATAATAGTAGATGTCAAAGGAGTAAGATTATGAAAAGAAGAGTAGCCCGTGAAAAATCCCTTCAAGCACTATACCAAATAGATATCGCCAAGTCAGAACCGGAAGAAGCTATGGAAAGTGTGCTGAACGGTGCACCCACTGACGAGTATTTCGAAACATTAGTTACAGGGATAGCGGAAAAGCGTGAACAGATTGATGGAATGATCAGAGATAATTTGGAAAACTGGACATTGGAAAGACTCGCAAATATCGATCGGAATCTACTGCGTATCGCAGTTTATGAAATGATCCATTGTGATGATGTCCCGGTAAGTGTTGCGATGAATGAAGCTATTGAAATTGCTAAGAAATTCGGTGATGACCAATCAAGCAGCTTTGTGAATGCCGTTTTATCCAAAGTCAAAGAAAAAGTCGGCAACTAAAGCTATTTTAGGTACTGATGGGTCTCCGCAATTTCTTTAGCGAAAGTTAACTTGGGAGGAACTACACATGTCAGCTCAAATCATTAATGGTAAAGAAATTGCAGAGTCGGTAAGGCAGGATATTAGCAAGGAAGTCCAACAATTACGTGAAAAAAATGTTGTGCCCGGATTGGCCGTTATATTAGTCGGTGACAATCAGGCTTCACAAACCTATGTGCGAAATAAGCAAAAAGCTTGTGAAGATTTAGGCATGCATTCCGTGTTAATCCAAAAACCTGCGGATTTAACACAGCAGGAATTAATACAGAACATCGATGAATTAAACCAGGATGACAGCATTCATGGGATTTTGGTGCAGCTGCCGTTACCTGGACATATTCAGGAAAAAGCGATTATTGAAGCGATTTCACCTGAGAAGGATGTTGACGGGTTCCATCCAATCAACATTGGCAGGATGATGACGGGACAGGATGCTTTCTTGCCGTGCACGCCGTATGGAATTATGGTCATGCTTGAACATATCGATTATAACCTTGAAGGCAAGCACGTCGTTATTGTCGGAAGAAGCAATATCGTAGGGAAACCATCAGGACAGTTGTTTTTGAATGCGGATGCAACGGTTACATATTGCCACTCTAAGACGAGTGACCTTGCTTACTTTACTAAACAAGCTGATGTGGTCGTGGTTGCCGTCGGTAAAAGAGATACAATCACCAGTGCCCACATTAAAGAGGGTGCCGTCGTGATTGATGTTGGCATGAACAGAAATGATGAAGGTAAGCTTTGTGGAGACGTTTCGTTTGAAGAAGTGAAGGAAAAAGCTTCTTACATTACCCCTGTACCTAGAGGCGTAGGTCCGATGACGATTACGATGCTCATGAAGAATACTGTTAAATCTGCTCAGAAAACACTTAACTTGGATAAACAAACAATGAAAAGTTAAAAAAAATGCCAAATTATTTTAAAGAAGCGGACCTCTTGTTTTATAATAACAAGAGACCGCTTTTTTCTATGTAAAGATTAACTGGGACTATAAGTCTGCAGTAAAGGCTGGTTCCCTTTATATCCGATTCTGTCGGAAGGAGACATTATATGAGCGACCAACAATATTTAAGTGTGTCGGCTTTAACAAAATATATAAAACGAAAGTTCGATGTGGATCCGCATTTGCAAAATGCATACATAAAAGGGGAAATATCCAATTTCAAACAGCATACAAGCGGGCATATGTACTTTACTTTAAAAGACGAGAAAGCCCGTTTGCTGGCTGTCATGTTTGCGGCTAACAACAAAGGGATGAAATTCACACCTGAAAATGGGATGAAGGTACTTGTAAGGGGAGATATATCCCTATACGAAGCCAGTGGACAGTATCAGCTTTATGTGAAAAGCATGGCTCCTGACGGTGTGGGGGATCTATACATTGCATATGAACAGTTAAAGAAAAAACTGGAAGAAGCAGGATTATTCCTGGCTAAACATAAGAAAGCGATTCCGCAATACCCCAAATCGGTGGGGGTCATTACATCACCGACTGGGGCAGCTTTAAGGGATATTATAACGACCATCAAGCGGCGTTATCCCATTACTAAAATCATTGTTTATCCAGCTCTTGTACAAGGAAATAATGCTGCTAAATCGATTGCACAGGCGATTTCACTGGCCAATGCAAGAGCAGAATCCGATGTGCTGATAGTTGGGAGGGGCGGTGGTTCCATCGAGGAACTTTGGGCCTTCAATGAAGAGATAGTAGCTGAGTCGATATATGATTCGGATATTCCCATTATCTCAGCAGTGGGGCATGAAACGGATTTCACGATTGCTGACTTTGTTGCTGACATGCGTGCGCCGACTCCTACGGGGGCAGCGGAGCTTGCAGTGCCTCACCTGAATGAAATATTGGAAAGGTTGATGAATCGCAAGAATCGTTTGACACGTTCCATCCAGGAGCAAGTGAATGCCAATCGTACACATTTGAGTAGGCTTGAAAGGTCTTACGCATTCCGTTACCCTCATAAAATGTACGAACAAAAACTTGAACAGTTGGATAGGGCAACAGAGAGGTTAGGGAAAACCAGTACGCGATATTTCCTGAAGAAAAGGGATGAATTGAATCAGATGACTGAAGTTCTGAATAAACAGCATCCTGAGCAATTGGTCAGGACTTCAAAGGAAAACCTGCAGCAGTACGAAAAAGCGCTGCGTAAGACTATGGAAGCCATCTATCGTCAAAAATCACAGCGATTCGTTTCAATGACTGCCACTCTATCGGCCCTAAGCCCACTGAAGATCATGGAGCGGGGCTATGGGTTAGTCTTTACTGAAGATGAGACGTTAATTAAAAGCACACAGCAAGTATCCACTGGAGATAAGATAGCTGTTTCGATAAAAGACGGAACACTTGAATGTGAGATAACCGAAATAAAGGAGCGGATTGAGCCATGACTAACAAAAAGGATATTACATTTGAAGAAGCGATGGAGAACCTCGAGAAAATTGTAGAACAGTTGGAAGAAGGAGATGTACCATTGGAAAAAGCCATTTCCATTTATAAACAAGGAATGGATTTATCCAGACTATGCCATACCAAGTTGAAAACTGTCGAGGATCAATTAACGCAAATTTTACGCGAAGATGGAGAACTGGAAAACTTTGCGGTTCAGGAGGAAGAATAATATGAGTACGGCAACGTTCGAAACTTTTTCGAAAGAGTATAAAGCGTTAATAGAGAAAGAAGTCGTTGAATATGTGAAGAAATTGAACGCTCCAGAAAGTGTCAAAGAAGCTATGGCCTATTCCTTGGAGGCAGGCGGAAAACGCATCCGTCCTTTATTGGTCTTCTCGGTATTGTCGGCATTCGGAAAAGATTTGAGGTTGGGGATTCCGGCTGCAGCGGCAATTGAAATGATTCATACGTATTCTTTGATTCATGATGACCTGCCAGCGATGGATGATGATGATCTCCGACGCGGAAAACCGACGAATCATAAAGTTTTCGGTGAAGCGGTGGCCGTACTCGCGGGTGATGCCTTACTTACATATAGCTTCCAATTGGTGGCTGAAATGTCTGACCCCGAAGTGAGTGCGGAGATGAAGTTGGATTTAGTAACTGAAATTGCAAAATCCGCCGGTGCAGAAGGAATGGTTGGAGGACAAGTAGCAGATATGGAAGGCGAAGAAAAGCAGCTGACCCTTAGTGAAATGGAGTATATTCATGAACATAAAACGGGGAAACTATTGGCGGCAAGTATCCTTTCAGGTGCCATCTTAGCTGGAGCCGATGCCAATCAACGTCAGCATCTCCGCGATTTTGCTTATCACTTGGGACTTGCTTTTCAAATCCGGGATGATATCCTGGATATTGAAGGTTCGGTCGAGCTTATTGGTAAGCCTGTCGGCAGTGACGCGGCGAACCACAAAAGCACCTATCCTTCCCTGCTGACGCTACAGGGAGCCAAGGACAAATTGAATCATCATATCCAATTGGCGCATGCTTCCTTAGCGGAAACGAAATTACAAACGGGCCTATTGAATGAATTAACGGATCTAATAGCGAATCGAGATCATTGAGCATTACCAAATTTGTTATCAAACAAAGTTTTATGGTATACTCATTGTGAAAATTTATGCAACATAAAATGAATTCATAAATGACGATACGTGATAAAATTGGTATATAAAGCCGCCGAAATCACCTGGGTGTTGGCGGCTATTTTTTAACTTAAAAAGAATTTTTCGGTCAAGCCTTCTATAATAGTCGCTTTTGAGGCTCTGATTATGCTTACAACCGGAAATGACAGAAAGTGAGTGGTCCTGTTTGGATCTTCTATCTATAAAAGACCCTTCATTTTTGAAGAAAATGAATAATGAAGAGCTTGTCGAATTAAGTGTGGATATTCGTAAATTCCTCGTGGAGAAATTATCGGTAACTGGTGGGCATATCGGTCCCAATTTAGGCGTGGTCGAGTTGACAATCGCGCTTCATAAAGAATTTGATAGTCCGAATGATAAAATTTTATGGGATGTAGGTCATCAATCTTATGTTCATAAAATCTTAACAGGAAGAGCCGGAGAGTTTAATACGTTAAAGAAATACAAAGGGCTTTGTGGTTTTCCAAAAATGATTGAAAGCCCTCATGATGTTTGGGAAACGGGACATAGCTCGACCTCTCTTTCCGCTGCCATGGGAATGGCTGCAGCCCGTGATATCAAAGGAGAAAAGAGTTTTATCCTACCAGTGATAGGGGATGGCGCCCTTACAGGTGGAATGGCTCTTGAAGCCTTGAATCATATCGGTGATGAGAAAAAGGACATGATCGTTATATTGAATGATAATGAAATGTCCATTGCCCCTAATGTAGGCGCCTTGCACTCGATACTGGGAAGATTAAGGACAGCAGGAAAATACAACTGGGCAAAAGACGAGTTGGAAATGTTCTTGAAAAAGATTCCCGCAGTCGGTGGCAAACTAGCAGCAACGGCCGAACGCTTGAAAGACAGTATGAAATACCTGTTGGTGTCCGGCATGTTTTTCGAGGAGTTAGGTTTTACCTATCTTGGACCAGTAGATGGCCATAATTATGAAGAACTGTTAGATAACTTGAGATTTGCCAAGAAAACTAAGGGTCCTGTCCTGTTGCATGTAATTACCAAAAAAGGAAAAGGGTACTCACCTGCTGAGCTTGATACGACAGGCAATTGGCATGGAACAGGCCCATACAAAATTGAAACGGGTGACTTCGTTAAATCACCTAGTAAAGGGCCGGCTTGGAGTGCGTTAGTAAGTGAAACGGTACGCAAGCTTGCACGAAATGACGAACGTATCGTCGCGATAACACCTGCGATGCCCGTTGGATCGAAGTTAGTCGGTTTTGCGAATGAATTTCCTGAGCGTTTTTATGATGTTGGAATTGCTGAGCAGCATGCCGCTACTTTCGCAGCCGGGTTGGCAACCCAGAAAATGAAACCGTTTTTGGCGATTTACTCAACCTTCTTGCAAAGAGCGTATGATCAGGTGGTACATGATATCTGCCGTCAAAACTTGAATGTCTTTATTGGCATTGACCGTGCCGGTCTTGTCGGTTCTGATGGGGAAACGCATCAAGGTGTGTTCGATATCGCGTTCCTACGCCATGTTCCTAATATGGTATTGATGATGCCTAAAGATGAAAATGAAGGTCAGCATATGGTCAATACAGCCATTAAATATGATGATGGTCCCATAGCCATGCGTTTTCCGCGCGGAAATGGACAGGGAGTCGTCATGGATACAGAATTACAACAAATCCCGATTGGTTCATGGGAAGTATTGAAAGAAGGATCGGACGTTGCCATTTTAACATTTGGGACAACTATTCCGATGGCTCTTGAAGCAGCAGCCCAACTTGAAAAAGAGGACTACTCTGTAAAGGTTATCAATGCTCGTTTCATAAAGCCTCTTGATGAAAAGATGCTTAGCAGCTTACTTGGCGAGAAAATGCCAATATTGACAATTGAAGAAGCCATTCTTCAAGGTGGATTCGGTAGTTCAGTACTTGAATATGCACATGACCAAGGGTTCTACGGGGCAATCATTGACCGAATGGGCATACCAGATTACTTCGTTGAACACGGTAGTGTGGACGAGTTACTGGAAGAAATCGGCCTAACAACGGATACGGTTAAGAAAAAGATTAAAATGATAACGCCAAAAAAAGAAAAAAGGGCCTGACAATATGAAAGTAGCGAAAGAAAGATTAGATGTTTTATTAGTAGAACAAGGATTGGCCGAAACGCGTGAAAAAGCAAAGCGTATGGTGATGGCTGGGCTTGTCTATGCAAATGAAGAAAGATATGAAAAACCAGGGGAAAAAGTGCCGGTTGATCTTGAATTGACGATAAAAGGGAAAGTGATGCCTTATGTATCAAGAGGTGGTCTTAAACTTGAGAAGGCATTGAAAGAATTTGATTTACACGTCGATGGAAAGATCCTTCTGGATATCGGCTCATCCACTGGGGGCTTTACCGATTGTGCTTTACAGAATGGCGCCATCATGTCTTATGCTCTTGATGTTGGCTATAATCAACTTGCATGGAAGCTAAGACAAGATGAGCGGGTTAAGGTCATGGAACGGACTAATTTCCGCTATGTCACACCTGCTGATTTAGATGGACAGATGCCTAACTTTGCAAGCATTGATGTATCTTTCATCTCGCTCACTTTGATTTTACCTGTGTTAAAAACCTTGCTTGTTCCAAAAAGCGACGTCGTGGCACTTGTAAAACCTCAATTTGAAGCGGGGAAGGGTCAAGTTGGCAAAAAAGGGATTGTCCGTGAGCCTAAAATTCATAAAGAAGTGTTGAACAAGATTATTTCCTTTGCACAAATGGAAGGATACGATATTAAAGATGCTTCTTTCTCTCCTATTACTGGTGGGGACGGCAACATAGAATTTCTGCTCCATTTATTTTGGGAGGGCCCAAAAGAAGTGGGAGATATGCTACTATCCAAAACGGTGGATGATATCGTTGGGGAAGCTCATGCCCAATTTAAAAAAGAATAGATAAGTCTTCGTATGGCTCCTTTGGCTGAATGGTTAGCTAAAGGAGCTTTTTTTCTTGAAATGGTTCATGTTCATGCACCAAGGTTTAGAAAAGTATGCAAAGAAAGTTTTAGTACAAAATAAGGGATAAGAAATGTATATTAGAGAAAAAAGTTGTACAATTGTATAAAAATCCGCTAACATTAATATTAGCCTCTTTCTTCGACGGTTTTCTTGTGTGTTAGGGACGTTTGTGAGGATTAGGAAAAGCAAAGCAATTACATATGGTCAGCTTGCTAAAGTTAGGGCAACGATGATAATTAAAATGAGCAACAGTTGAGAGGTGCTTCTACTTATGAATAAAGGACAGCGTCATATAAAAATAAGGGAAATAATTACGAATAATGATATTGAGACACAGGACGATTTAGTGGAAGAACTTAAAAATGCGGGGTATAACGTTACACAAGCAACTGTTTCAAGAGACATTAAGGAACTTCACCTTGTAAAGATACCGTTATCTGACGGCAGGTATAAATACAGCTTACCGGCTGACCAACGTTTTAATCCATTACAGAAATTAAAAAGAATGCTGGTTGATGCTTTTGTTCGCATTGACGCTGCAAATAATTTGCTAGTCATGAAGATGTTACCAGGTAATGCCCAAGCAATTTGTGCACTGATAGATAATTTGAATTGGCAAGAAATACTCGGAACCATCGGCGGTGATGATACATGTTTAATTATTTGCCGTTCTGAAGAAGACGCAAAGATCATTTCCGGCAAATTCTTGGACATGCTCTAATATTTTGAAGAGGTGATCTAGATTGTTAACAGAACTTTCGATTAGGAATTTTGCGATCATTGATAGCCTGTCCGTTTCTTTTGAAACAGGATTGACGGTATTAACGGGGGAAACTGGGGCAGGAAAATCCATTATCATTGATGCCGTGCATCTATTGGTTGGAGGGCGTGGTTCGGCAGAATTCATACGCCATGGTGAATCGAAGGCTGAGATAGAAGGCCTATTTCAAATAGAAGATGATACCCATCCGGTATTTGTTAAGGCGAAAGAATTTGGCATCGATATGAACGATGGAATGGCTATCCTGCGAAGGGACATTTCACTGAGTGGTAAAAGTGTATGCAGGGTCAATGGAAAATTGGTTACGATCGCGATATTGCGAGAGATAGGGCGAACATTAATCGATATTCATGGTCAGCATGAACATCAGGAATTAATGGATGAACGACTTCATCTTCCATTGCTGGACCAGTTTGGCGGGGAAAAAATCGCGGCCGCACTTGCTGAATACCAAAAGCTATATAAGAATTATGAAATGACATCCAAGCAGTTAAATAATTTGAGCCAGAACGAACAGCAAATGGTCCATCGATTAGATTTGATCCAGTTTCAGTCCGATGAAATCCAAAACGCGGAGTTAAAGCTCCATGAAGATGAAGAGTTGATGGAAGAACGAAAAAGGATCAACAATTTCGAGAAGATTCATGAGGCCCTCCAGACAAGTTATAATGCCTTAAATGGAGAGCAACATGCCGTGGATTGGCTTTCAGTAGCCATGAGTAATATGGAGGAAGCGGCCAACTTGGATGAAGCACTGAAAAAAAGCTCCGAAACCGTCTCAAATAGTTATTTCCTGCTTGAGGAAGCGGTTTCTACTATTAGAGATCAATTGGATTCCTTGGATTACGATACGGAACGGGTGGAGTTCATCGAAAGCCGCCTAAATGAAATTAACCAATTGAAGCGAAAATATGGGCGCAGCATCGAAGAGATTTTAGAGTATGGTGCAGGTATTGAAGAAGAAATCGAAAAGCTTCAAAATCGGGAAAGTCATATCTTAAAACTGGAAAAGGAACTTAAATCTATAAAGGCGGATTTAATTATTGAAGCGAAAAATCTGTCTGAGCTCAGACAAACATTCGCCCAGCAATTAACGAAGAGCATTCATCAGGAATTAAAGGATCTATATATGGAAAAGACCATATTCGAACCACATTTTCATCAAACGGCCTATACTTTTGATGAGCTATCAGAACGTGGGATTAATCAATCTGGTCTCGATAACATGGAATTTTATATATCCACCAATCCTGGTGAACCTTTAAAACCATTGTCAAAGATTGCATCTGGAGGAGAGTTGTCCCGGATTATGTTGGCGATGAAAAGTATTTTCTCCAAGCACCAAGGGATTACCTCCATCATTTTTGATGAGGTAGACACAGGTGTAAGTGGCCGGGTGGCTCAATCCATTGCCGAAAAAATCTACAAAGTGGCCACGGGTTCCCAAGTGCTTTGCATTTCCCATTTACCTCAGGTTGCCGCGATGGCGGATACTCATCTATTCATCGCCAAGAATGTGAGGGCCGGTCGTACCAACACTTCGGTGAAGCCTCTGGTAGAAACCGAAAAAATCCGAGAAATTGGCCGGATGATATCCGGTGTCGAGATAACGGATTTAACCAAACAGCATGCCAATGAATTGATTCAGCTTGCTAAAAAGATGAAAATCACTTCATGATGTTTCTAAGTAAGAAGGTATCATAATTTATCATAAGCATTCATTGTAAAGCTATCCAAAAACGGATAGCTTTTATTTTGTCCAGCTGTTATAAATGATTGTCATGAGGGCTAAATTAAAGGGGTAGCCATAAAGTTTTAGAGAGCGAGGAGAGTGAATGGATTGAAATTAGTATGGATCAACAGAATCATCGGTGGAATTCTCCTTGTTTCGCTATTAACATTAGGGTTATACCAGCCATTTCGTGAATATTTTTTAATTCCAAATCAGCTTGTACTCTTTGAGGGTAGTCACTATAGTATTTCCAAGTCATTACCTGTTTCAGCAAAAGCTTCAGATTCAAGTCAAGGAATTTCGGTCCATGATGAGAAAGCCTCCATTACACTAGGTGCCGAAAAGCCAGGTACGAACGAGGTGTTGCTTGATGTGGCAGGCTTACCTGCCAAGAAGGTTGATATAAGAGTGCTGAAAGATTTTAAAGTCATCCCCGGTGGGCAGTCAATAGGGGTTAAACTTAACACGTTGGGTGTGCTCGTGGTCGGTCATCATCTTGTTGATACACCTCAAGGAAAAAAATCCCCTGGTGAAAAAGCAAAAGTGGAAGTCGGGGACATCATTACGGAAATCAATGGCCAAACAATAAAAAAGATGGGCGACGTCACTCCTTTTGTCCAGCAGGCAGGTGAAAAGGGAGAACCGTTGAAGATCGTGATCAATCGTGATAATGAAGTGCTTCACAGTTCGCTCATGCCTCTAAAAGATAAAAATGAAGGAATCTTCAAATTAGGTCTGTATATCCGTGATTCAGCAGCGGGTATCGGGACGATGACATTTTATCACCCGGATACGAAAAAGTATGGTGCATTGGGACATGTCATATCGGATATGGATACAAAAAAACCAATCGTCGTGAAAGATGGGCAGATTGTACAATCAATGGTCACTTCCATCGAAAAGGGGAGTAATGGGGACCCAGGAGAAAAATTGGCGCGTTTTTCGGCTAACAGAGAAAAAATAGGTAACATTAATCGTAATAGTCCTTTTGGGATTTTTGGGAAACTAAATCAAGATTTCAAAAATGGTGTTATGGATAAGGCATTACCCATCACCCTTTCTCACCAGGTGAAGGAAGGGCCAGCCAAAATTCTTACGGTGGTGGATGGTTCAGAAGTAGAAGCCTTTGATGTGGAAATAGTCAGCTCCATTCCACAAAAGTTTCCTGCAATTAAAGGAATGGTTCTAAAAGTGACTGATAAAGAATTACTCAAAAAAACGGGCGGGATCGTTCAAGGAATGAGTGGCAGCCCAATCATACAAAATGGTAAATTAATCGGTGCCGTTACCCATGTATTTGTCAATGATCCTACAAGCGGATATGGAGTCCATATTGAATGGATGTTAAACGAAGCCGGTATCAATATATATGACAAAGAGGATTATGAGAAAGCAAGCTAACCATCGAAGGTATCCAACTGGATACCTTTTTTTACTTGGTTCAATATCAATGGCAACTAAAATGATTTATCTTGGAAAAGAGGTTTTTTGAAAGAAATGTGATAAAATGAAAATAAATGAAGATTTTTCGACAAAGCAGTTCTTCAGGTAGCAAACGAAGTCGAAAACAAGAGATATCCGGAGAATAATATTGAATTCCTTTTATTTTTTCGAAAATAAAAGGAATTTAGTTTCCATTGTCGAAAAGTTCAATTACAATAGAATTTAGTCATATAGAAAAAAGACCATTGTAGTTGAGGAGGAAATCAAGAGTGAAAAAAATCAAGGTATGCGTGGTAGATGATAATAGAGAGCTGGTTGGTCTTCTGGAAGAATACATTTCTGCACAAGATGACATGGAAGTAATCGGTGTTGCACATAATGGTCAAGATTGCATGGGGATGCTAGAAAGCGTTGATCCGGATATTTTGATTCTTGACATTATTATGCCTCATTTAGACGGATTAGGGGTATTGGAAAAACTTCGTGAAGTTAAACGGGGAAACATGCCTAATGTAATTATGCTTACTGCATTCGGTCAAGAAGATGTTACGAAGAAGGCTGTGGACTTAGGCGCTTCATATTTCATCCTGAAACCTTTCGATATGGAGAACTTGTCCAACCATATACGTCAAGTGAGCAACAAAGGACAGTCAGTTCTAAAGAACCATAGTCAGTTTAGTTACCGTCCTCAAAATGAGTCAAAACCGAAAAACCTTGATGCAAGTATCACAAGCATTATCCACGAAATTGGAGTGCCGGCACACATTAAGGGATATCTATATTTAAGGGAAGCCATTTCAATGGTTTATAATGATATTGAGTTATTGGGATCCATAACAAAAGTGCTGTATCCGGATATCGCGAAAAAATATAATACAACGGCTAGCCGGGTTGAACGTGCCATCCGTCATGCCATAGAAGTGGCATGGAGTCGTGGGAATATCGAATCGATTTCGTCTTTATTTGGTTATACCGTCAGCATGACAAAGGCGAAACCTACGAATTCCGAATTCATTGCGATGGTCGCAGATAAGCTACGTCTTGAACACAAAGCTTCTTGACAGGGTTAGGGGATACGGATTGTTTTTAATGAACAACTGACCATAAAGAGGCTAGAGCCGCTAAATAAAATATAGTAGAACTCGTGGCGCTTTTAAGTTGATAAGGTGTAGTTGTCTTTTTTTAGGCAAGTATGAGTAAGTCCATGAGTTTTTTATATTAAACGCCTTTTATTTATTGGATTATTCCTGAAGAATCCAATAAATAAAAGGCGTTTTTGTTTGGATATAGGGCTTCATATAGGATGAGTTTTTGCAAATATCAAATTACTTAGTAAAATATGTATGTTTTTAGATTTTTTTATGAGATTATGGCTTATAATTATAGGTATATATTCGTAGGCACGAGGAGGAAAGTTTGTGATTTATGAAGAAAATCAATATTTCATCTTGGAAATGGAAGAAGAAATAGTATATATGACCGTTTTTCAAAAAGGTTTTTCCATTCTGCAATTGAATCCAATCCTGAATAAATATCCACAAATCTCACTGGATAATTTTAAAGATTTAAAGGATGCACTTATACAGGCTAGCGGGGAAAAAATCAAAGTGGGTAAACAAAAACCACTCTTGGAGTGGAAGATAGCGGAAGACAAGCTGACAGCAAGTGTAAAGATTAATTGTTCTGCGGATTATTTGATGAATCACCAGTCAGAAATAGTGGGGATGATTTTACAGGATCTACAACGTGAGAATATTTCAGAAGGAATCTTAATGCATGTCTTGCAAAATCAGTTACAAGTGAAAGAATCAATTGTTGTGGCTAAAGGCATTGAGCCGGTTCATGGAACGGATGCTGTGGTCACCTATTACAAAAGGTCGGATAGAAAGCCTGCGATACGGGAGGATGGAAAGGCCGATTATTACGATATGAATTTCCTTGATGAAGTAAAAAAGGGAGAGTGGCTTGGTGAAAAGACCCCTCCTACAGAAGGGACGATGGGAAGGTCCATTACAGGGGACTTTGTTCTCGCACAGAAGGGGAAAAATAAAAAGCTTCAATATGACCAAAAAACTGTGGAGGCAATTGAAAGTGAGGGTAAAATCGTTCTCAGGGCCATGACAGATGGAGTGGTGGAGTTCAAAGGCGGGAAAATCAGTGTAGGAAATCACCTTGTCATTGAGGGGGATGTCGGAATCGAAACAGGTAATATCGAATTCGAAGGAAGCGTTACCATAAAAGGATCGGTTCTTGACAATTTTTCGGTAACCGCAACCAAGGATATATCCATTTTAAGTGAGCTGGGGATAAGTAATGTAAAAGGAATTTATTCGAAAAAGGGGGATGTATTCATTAAAGGTGGTATTTTTGGAAAAGGGGTTTCCGAAATCTCTGCAGGTAGAAATATTTACGTAAAGCATGCTAATGAAAGCCATTTACATGCAGGGGAAAGCATACATATCGGATATTATTCGCTTGGAAGTTTTCTGAAAGCAAAAAATATCTATACAGATGAAAAGAAAGGAAAATTGATTGGGGGCGTTATTGAAGCTCATGGAAAAGTCAGGGCTGCCGTCATCGGGAATAGAATGGAACGGAAGACTATCGTAAATGTACAGGGCTTTAATCGTATGAATTTAAAAGAGGAATTGAATGAAACTTTACTCCGTTATAAGGCAAAGGTTCAAGAGCTGGAATTAATGAAGGAAAAGCTGGAGGTCTATGAAATGTTCGTCGGACAATTGAATGTTTCGCAAAATTATCAATATGAACATACCAAAGAACAGCTTGAACGCTTGAATGGTGAGATTTTTCAAATCGATGAAAAACGTAAATCATTGATGGATACACTTGAATCCAAGGGGGATGGGGAAATTACCATCGGGCAAATGGCATTTCCTGATACTCGACTGCAAATTAAAAGCATGGAGAAAAAATTGAACGACTTAACAAAAGGAACGTTCTATGCGGAAAATAATTATTTGCATTTTGATTAATCTTAAATTAATATCCGACTGCGCCTTTTCATAAAATTGAAGATCTACTGAAATTTTTGTGGGGGGCAGTTTTTATGACGTTAATTTTCGCACACCGAGGATCGGCAGGAACCCATCCTGAAAATACGATGATGGCTTTCCGAGAGGCTGCTCGTGTTGGAGCGGAGGGAATTGAAATGGATGTGCAGCTTTCAAAGGATGGCGAAGTAGTCGTTATTCACGACGAAAAGCTTGATCGAACCACAGGTGTCTCTGGCTTTGTGAAAGACAGGACATTAAAAGAGTTGCAAACCTTGAATGCGGCTTCATCCTATGCGGATAAAGGGTGTGAAGAGCGAATTCCTACGCTTGATGGACTGTTGAAGTGGTTGTACCATACCCATCTCTTTTGCATTATTGAGTTGAAGAACACCTTTTTTATGTATCCGGGACTAGAAGCAAAGGTCATTAGGCTCATCCGGGCGTATGAGATGGAAGAACGAATCATTATTTCTTCCTTTAATCATTATAGTCTGGTTTTTTGCCATCAGTTGGCACCAGAAATAGAAACCGCACCATTGTACCGGGAATTTATGTATATGCCTTGGGTATATGCACGTGCGATTGGTGGAAGTGCGATACATCCTAGTATCCGATCAGCCCCAGACTCGATCATTCAATCTTCCATGGACGATGGGATCCTGGTTCGGCCCTATACCGTTAATAAAGAAGAAGATATGAAGCGGTTATTCAAATTGGGTTGCAGTGCCATCATCACTGATTTTCCGGAAAAAGCAAAAATAGTAAGGGCAAATTATGAAAAGTAAAAAAAACAGGGGGCCATGTGATTCATGCCCCCTTGTTCGACGTGTTTAAAATTTGTTAAATCTACTTTGAACTTTGTCTTTTTTACGATCCCGGTGAAGAATAAACCCTGCGATAAAGGCTATCCCTCCTATCGTTATCAGCAGTCCAATTAAAAATTGGATCCAAAGCATGGGATAGGGAGGTTGGAGAATGCCGAATACCATATCCCGCATTATCTTAATTCCGTACGCGGCAAATGCTCCCGGGATAAAAAGGATGGAAAAAGCGATTAAACGTTTCATGTGTCAAGTCCCTTCCAGAAATTCCATATAAAAAATGATAAAGGATAATATATTTTTGTCAAGTATGGGTAATTGAGAAAATCATTGGAATGTGTGAACGGTCATTTTGGAATCAATATGGTAAAATCAAAGATATCATAGGCGGGAACTTACTATCGCAGAAGGAGGAAGTCATGCAAAAGGTGATGATCGTTGGTGGAGGAAAAGGGGGCAGTGCTGTATTGGAGCTCCTACTGGAAAGCAAAACCCTTTTCATTGATTGTATGGCTGATACGAATGAGGCTGCTGAAGGGATCCTGGCTGCAAAGGCACGAAAAATTTGTACAGTATCAAATTGGGAAAGTGCGATGGATAGGGAATTGGATATCATTATTGATACAACCGGTGACCCTGCTGTTTTTAAGGAGATAAAAAAGAAGACAGGACAGCAATCAATCCTGGTTCCTGGTAGTGTAGCCCATATTCTTGTTAATCTCATCGAAGAGAAGAATCATCTGATTAATAAGTTGGAAAATTCATCCTCCATAATGGACTTGATATTGAATGCAGCGAGTGAGGGCATGTTAGTGATCAATAAGGACGGCTATGTCACCTTATTCAATCATAATGCTGAACGAATAACCAATACAAAACGGGAAACGGTAATTGGCCGACATATCCTCGATCTTGTTCCTTCCAGTGGGTTATTAAGGGTGATGGAGACGAGGGAACGAGAAGAAAACCAACATATTTCCATCAGTAAATCGGGTATGGATTTCATTACGTCCAGGATTCCCTTGGTAAGTCACGAAAATGAAATGATAGGCGCATTCTCGCTGTTTAAGAAAAGAACGGAAGCGGAAGCGGTAAAACTAGCTGAACAAATAACGGATTTAAAAGAGATTCAGACCATGCTTGAGGCCATCATTCAGTCTAGTGATGAAGCAATTTCGGTGGTGGACGAACGGGGATATGGTTTATTGATCAATCCAGCCTACTCTAGGATAACAGGATTGACGAAAAATCAAGTAATTGGCAAACCGGCTGCCATTGATATTTATGAAGGGGAAAGCATGCATATGAAGGTCCTTAAGACTAGAAAGCCTGTTCGCGGAGTTAACATGCGTGTTGGTCCTAAACATAAGGAAGTAATTGTGAATGTTGCACCAATCATTGTTGAAGGAGTATTGAAAGGAAGCGTTGGAGTCATTCATGACGTTTCTGAAATTCAATCGTTAACTCATGAATTGAACCGTGCAAGGCAAATCATCCGTACTCTTCAGGCAAAATATTCTTTTGATGATATCATTGGCACTTCGGAAGAGATGAAGTTACCTATCGATCAGGCTAAATTGTCTGCGAGAACCCCTGCTACCGTTCTATTAAGAGGTGAATCAGGAACAGGCAAGGAACTGTTTGCCCATGCTATCCATAATGAAAGTGATCGAAAGTTCAATAAATTCGTCCGTGTTAATTGCGCAGCAATTTCGGAATCTTTGTTGGAAAGTGAGCTATTCGGGTATGAAGAGGGTGCTTTTACGGGAGCAAGAAGAGGCGGAAAAACCGGACTGTTTGAGGAGGCCAACCATGGAAGTATATTTTTGGATGAAATCGGTGAGTTGCCGGCGAGTATCCAGGCTAAATTACTTCGGGTTCTCCAGGAACAAGAACTGATAAGGGTGGGTGGTACCAATCCCATACCTATTAATGTCAGGGTGATCGCTGCAACCAACATTAACCTTGAACAAGCCATAGTAAAAGGGACATTCCGTGAAGATCTTTATTTCCGTTTGAACCGGATGCCCATTTTCATCGCCCCATTGCGGAAGCGAAAGGGAGATATAAAAGAACTGGCAGAACATTTGATTCACAAGATCAACCAGGAATACGGGCGAAGCATCGAAGGAATTACAGATGAAGCAATTCATAAAATGCAAATGTATAATTGGCCAGGTAATGTTCGGGAACTGGAAAATATCCTGGGTAGAGCAATTATCTTCATGAAGTTAACCGAGACCATCATGGATGTCCAACACATTCCGGACTTTATTGAAGATAACATTCCTTTAATACAAGAGAAATCATTAAGAAATGAAGCGTACGTATCGGGAGAAACGCTCATGGAAATAATGGACAGGTATGAAGCGAAGGTTATTCAAGAGGCGATATATACGTATAAGGGGAACAAAACCCTTACAGCAAAGGCGCTTGGCATTTCAGTCAGAAGTTTATATTACAAAATGGAGAAAATGGGAGTGTGAAAAAAAATGCATGCAAATAATTGCATAGTGTGCAAAAAAATGCACGTTCTTGGCGTTTATTATTCTTCGATAAGCAGATGGAATGTATTAAATTAAAAAACTTATAGGATTGGATTTCTCTTCTGCTTCCACGTTTTACATCAATTCCCACTCCCTTTTCACAGGAATA
Organism: Peribacillus suis; assembly: GCF_059384845.1. NCBI lineage: Bacteria > Bacillati > Bacillota > Bacilli > Caryophanales > Bacillaceae > Peribacillus > Peribacillus suis. The sequence continues at coordinate 2,592,340 of NZ_CM182019.1, read as the reverse complement.
TATCCACCATATTTATTTTGTTGGCATGTAATTTGCATGTTATTGAATGGAATATGGATTTTTTGGGTAACAAATCGCGAAATGCGCACTATCATATAGGCAAGAGAACACTAATTAACAATTTGACTTTAACCTTTATATGTCAGAAAAGAATGAGGATAAAGGATGGGCCTCTCTTTTTTGGCAATTTTGAAAACATCTGAGGGGGATTCCATTATGGAAATTTTCAACTATTTAGAACGATATGACTATGAGCAGCTATTATTTTGTCAAGATAAACAATCAGGTTTAAAAGCGATCATCGCGATACATGATACCACACTTGGCCCAGCCCTTGGTGGTACTCGCATGTGGACATATGCTTCAGAAGAAGAAGCCATAGAAGATGCGCTAAGACTTTCAAAAGGAATGACTTATAAAAACGCGGCAGCAGGCTTGAATCTAGGTGGTGGAAAAACCGTGATTATCGGAGATCCACGTAAAGACAAAAATGAAGAAATGTTTAGGGCATTCGGTAGGTATATCCAGGGATTGAATGGCCGCTATATTACTGCCGAAGATGTCGGAACCACAGTGGAAGATATGGACCTTATTCATGAAGAAACAGATTATGTCACAGGCATTTCACCTGAGTTCGGTTCATCAGGGAACCCTTCGCCGGTCACCGCTTATGGTGTGTACCGGGGCATGAAAGCAGCGGCAAAGGAAGCATTCGGAAGTGATTCCTTGGAAGGAAAGGTGATTGCCGTTCAGGGGGTAGGGAATGTAGCTTATAATCTATGCCGTCACCTGAATGAAGAAGGAGCGAGACTGATTGTCACTGATATTAATAAAGAGAGTGTAAATCGTGCTGTTGAAACATTTGGTGCCAAAGCTGTAAACCCGGATGAGATTTATGGAGTGGACTGTGATATTTATGCACCTTGTGCATTAGGGGCTGTCATAAATGATGGAACAATCGGTAAAATCAAGGCAAAGGTGATTGCAGGCGCGGCCAATAACCAGTTAAAGGAACCGATTCATGGGGACCAAATACATGAAAAAGGAATCATTTATGCACCTGATTATGTCATTAATGCGGGCGGTGTCATTAATGTTGCGGATGAACTGAAAGGGTACAATCGGGAAAGAGCCTTGAAAAAAGTTGAAGGTGTTTATGATAGCATTGAAAGAGTCATTGAAATAGCAAAACGGGATAAAATCCCGACCTATAAAGCAGCTGATAGAATGGCAGAAGAGCGGATTGAAAGAATGAGAAATTCCAGAAGTCAATTTTTACGAGACGAGAAACATATCTTGAACCGACGTAGATGAGTTAAAAAACAACTTGGATTCCTGTGTTATCAGGATGGACATGGGAATTTCCAACAAGGAGGAATGAACATGGCTGAAGAATATGATCTTGTCATTCTTGGCGGAGGAACCGGAGGGTATGTTGCAGCAATAAGGGCGGCACAGCTTGGTTTAAAAACGGCAGTCGTTGAAAAAGAAAAGGTAGGCGGGACATGTTTACATAAAGGCTGTATTCCTTCCAAAGCTTTGCTAAGAAGTGCAGAGGTTTACCAAACGGCTATCAAAAGTGAGGAATTCGGTATTTTCACAGAAAACGTGAATGTGGATTTCAGCAAAGTCCAGGAACGGAAAAACAAGGTGGTCGACCAGCTTTATAGAGGGGTCCAGCACTTGATGAAGCAAGGTAAGATCCACGTTTACGAAGGAATAGGCCGAATACTTGGACCTTCCATCTTTTCACCAATGCCAGGAACAATTTCCGTGGAAATGAATAATGGTAGTGAAAATGAAATGCTGATTCCACAAAATATCATCATTGCTACCGGTTCACGCCCAAAATCATTACCAGGTTTATCGATTGATGGGGATATTGTCCTTTCTTCCGATGAAGCACTTCAGCTAGACAGCTTGCCAAAATCAATCATTATAGTTGGTGGAGGCGTGATAGGTATTGAATGGGCCTCGATGTTAAATGACTTTGGCGTGGAAGTAACGGTACTAGAATATGCAGATAAAATCATTCCCACAGAAGATCATGAAATTTCGGATGAAATGCTTCGCTTATTGAAGAAAAAAGGCATTACTTTTCATACAGGCGCTAAGGTGTTGCCAGAGACGCTGAAAAAAGATAAATCAGTGTCCATCACTGCAGAAATCAACGGAAAACTCGAGGAGTTCGAGGCAGATAAACTATTGGTTTCCGTTGGAAGAATGGCTAATCTTGAATCGATTGGTTTGGATAATACGGATATCGTCATTGAAAATGGATATATTGTCACCAATGAATTTTTCCAAACGAAAGAGACGCATATGTACGCGATTGGAGATTGCATCGGCGGTTTGCAGTTGGCCCATGTTGCTTCACATGAGGGATTGACGGCAGTTGAACACATGGCAGGAAAAAAACCGGAAAAGATCGACTATTCGCTTATATCGAAATGCATCTACTCCAGTCCAGAAGCAGCAAGCGTCGGCATGACAGAGGAACAGGCCAAAAAAGATGGATATGAATTGAAAATTGGAAAGTTTCCATTCCGGGCTGTCGGTAAAGCCCTTGTTTATGGGGAATCGGATGGATTTGTCAAAATCATCTCGGATAAAAGAACGAATGATATTCTGGGTGTCCACATGATTGGTCCGCATGTTACGGATATGATTTCCGAAGCTGGCCTGGCAAAGGTACTGGATGCCACCCCTTGGGAAGTGGCAAAGACGATTCACCCCCATCCGAGTCTTTCGGAAGCAATCGGAGAGGCAGCTCTCGCAGTGGATGGCCTTGCCATTCACTCATAAAAAAGGAGGAGGTTTTTTGATAATGGTGGAAACACGTCATGAACAATTGGGCTTGAATGATGAAACTGTATTAGATATGTATCGGACCATGCTGCTGTCACGTAGGATGGATGAGCGGATGTGGCTGTTGAACCGTTCAGGGAAAATTCCTTTTGTGATTTCCTGCCAAGGGCAAGAAGCTGCACAGGTTGGAGCTGCATTTGCCTTGGATCGGCAAAAGGATTACGTATTGCCTTATTATCGGGACGTCGGAGTCGTCTTGTCATTTGGAATGACGGCGAAAGAATTGATGCTATCAGGATTTGCCAAAGCCGAGGATCCCAATTCCGGGGGAAGGCAAATGCCAGGTCACTTTGGACAAAAGAAAAACCGGATCGTTACGGGTTCTTCTCCGGTAACTACACAGGTACCACATGCAGTGGGAATTGCCCTTGCAGGGAAAATGGAAGGAAAGGATTTGGTGACATTCGTCACGTTTGGGGAAGGTTCATCCAATCAAGGTGATTTTCATGAAGGGGCCAACTTTGCAGGCGTCCATAAGCTTCCAGTCATCTTTATGTGTGAAAACAACCAATACGCCATATCCGTTCCTATATCCAAACAGCTTTCCTGTGAAAAGGTATCGGACCGGGCAATTGGATACGGCATGCCTGGAATCACGGTGGATGGCAATGATCCGTTGGAGGTATATAAAGCGGTTAAAGAAGCGGCTGATCGCGCTCGTAGAGGAGAAGGCCCCACTTTAGTTGAAACCGTTTCATATAGGCTGACTCCCCATTCAAGTGATGACGATGACCGCAGTTATCGTGAAGCTGAAGAAGTGGCTGAAGCGAAAACAAAAGATTCCATCATGACTTTTGGAGCGTATTTAAAGGAAGCGGGTATCATGGATGAAACCCTTGAAAAACAACTTAATGATGAAGTGATGAAAATAGTGAACGAAGCTACAGATTACGCCGAACATGCTCCATATCCGAAAGCTGAAAGCGCTATGGATCATGTTTACGAACAAAAGTAAGGGGGGAAAAGGATGTCGGTAATTTCTTATATAGATGCGGTGACAATGGCAATGCGTGAAGAGATGGAAAGAGATTCGCGAGTATTCGTTTTGGGGGAGGATGTCGGGAAAAAGGGCGGAGTCTTTAAGGCGACAAATGGTCTATATGAGCAATTCGGTGAATCAAGGGTCATCGATACGCCCCTTGCAGAGTCAGCGATTGCTGGTGTAGGAATTGGGGCAGCCATGTATGGACTACGACCTATTGCCGAAATCCAATTTGCGGATTTTATCATGCCCGCTGTAAATCAAATTGTTTCCGAAGCGGCAAAGATCCGTTATCGTTCCAATAATGATTGGAACTGCCCAATGGTCATCCGTGCTCCGTATGGTGGCGGAGTTCACGGAGCGTTATATCATTCCCAATCCGTGGAAGCTATGTTCGCGAACCAACCAGGATTGAAAATTGTGATGCCTTCCACCCCATATGATGTAAAAGGCTTGCTTAAAGCTGCCATTCGCGACGAGGATCCGGTACTTTTCTTTGAACATAAGCGTGCGTACCGTTTGATTAAAGGCGAAGTTCCGAATGATGATTATGTACTGCCAATCGGTAAAGCTGATGTGAAAAGAGAGGGAGAGGACATTACGGTCATAACCTATGGGCTTTGTGTTCACTTTGCTCTCCAAGCGGCAGAAAAACTAGCAATGGATGGTATTTCAGCGCATATTTTAGATTTGCGCACCGTATATCCGTTGGATAAGGAAGCCATCATAGAAGCGGCTTCCAAAACGGGTAAGGTCTTATTGGTTACAGAAGATAATAAAGAGGGTAGCATCATGAGTGAGGTTGCAGCCATCATTGCCGAGCATTGCCTATTCGATTTGGATGCCCCAATCAAGCGACTGGCTGGTCCGGACATCCCTGCAATGCCTTATGCACCTACAATGGAAAAATATTTTATGGTTACCCCTGATAAAGTGGAGAAGACGATGAGAGAACTGGCTGAATTTTAATAGAAAAGAAGGAGGATTAAATGATGGCGATAGAACAAATGAAAATGCCCCAGCTTGGTGAAAGCGTGACAGAAGGGACCATAAGTAAATGGCTTGTTCAGCCAGGAGATCACGTGACGAAGTATGATCCACTAGCTGAAGTGATGACGGATAAAGTAAACGCTGAAGTTCCTTCTTCTTTTACGGGGATTGTTAAGGAGTTAAAGGCGGATGAGAATCAAACGCTGGCTGTGGGGGAAGTTATATGTTCCATTGAGGTCGAATCAACCAAGCCCAAGGAAGAGGAAAAAGAAGACCCAGCAGAGAAAAATGATGATGCAGTTAATAGCATGAAGCCTAACGTAGAAACTCCGACTCCGAATAAAGTCCGGTTTTCTCCCGCTGTACTAAAGCTCTCCCAGGAACATGATATCGATCTCTCTCAAGTGAATGGGACGGGGAATGAAGGAAGGATAACGCGTAAAGACTTATTGAAACTCATTGAGTCCGGAAACCTCCCTCAATCGGTAGCTGAAGTAAGAACTGCTTCCGAGCCAAAAGAACATCTGCCCCAATCATTGCCATCAAATGAGAAAGAAACTGTCATTCCTAGCATGACTGGAGATAGAGAAATACCCGTAACTGGGGTAAGGAAAGCGATTGCTTCGAATATGTCGAAAAGTAAGCATGAGATTCCACATGGATGGACAATGGTTGAAGTTGATGCGACGAATATGGTTAAACTTAGGGATTCACTTAAATCGGATTTCAAACAAAAAGAAGGGTATAACTTAACCTACTTTGCATTCTTTGTTAAAGCGATTGCGCAGGCTCTAACCGAATTTCCTCAGATCAATTCAATGTGGGCAGGCGATAAAATCATTCAAAGAAAAGAAATTAATATTTCAATCGCGGTCGCAACGGAAGATGCTTTATTTGTTCCGGTCATAAAAAATGCAGATGAAAAGTCGATCAAAGGGATTGCTAGGGAAATCAATGACCTGGCATCAAAGGTGAAAGCAGGAAAGTTAAGAGTCGAGGATATGCAAGGCGGCACTTTCACTGTCAATAATACTGGTTCATTTGGTTCGGTCCAGTCCATGGGAATTATAAATCATCCCCAGGCAGCGATTCTACAAGTGGAGACCATTGTAAAAAGACCTGTCGTCATCAATGACATGATAGCGGTCCGTGATATGGTCAACCTATGTTTATCACTAGATCATCGGGTATTGGACGGTCTTGTATGCGGCAGATTCTTAGCGCGAGTAAAAGAAATTATTGAAAAAATAACCTCAGATAATACATCTGTTTATTAATAGGGAGAAAGAAGGAGGTAACCATAAAGGTGCTTCCTTTTCTCTGTGCCTCTTTAACTGTTTATGAATAGAAATATAAGAGTATTTAGAAAATAGTCGACAATATTTTTATTTTTGCTATTATTTTATAGAGGCTCTTCTCATAATTATTCTCCATCTTCTATCATATGGTTTTTTTAACAGGTTTTGATATTAGCTAAAATTATAAGAATATTATGATAGAATATATATAAATTGATGGGAGAGTGTTTTTCTTATGTAATTGACTGAGCGTTCGGTCTACGTATTGACGATTGAACCAGTAGGAAAGCAAAATATAAGGGAGCGATTAAAATGGAATTGAAAGATGTAAAAAACATATCCTTTCCAAAACCTTCATTAGAAGAGTGGAAGGAAGCGGCAGAAACTAGTTTAAAAGGCAGAAGTGTCGAAAAATTAAAAACGAATACATATGAAGGCATTACTTTAAATCCCCTCTATACAGAGGAATCTGTTTCAGATGGAGAACAAACAGAGCTTCCCGGATTTGCTCCCTTTACACGTGGAATTGCTCCGACCGGTTATTACGAGCAGCCATGGTTTGTCGTACATCCTGTAAGCGGTATCACGGCTGACGAGGCAAATGAAAAGATGCACGCCGCACTAGAGCGCGGTCAGAATATTATCGTCTATCCAGCTCATCTTCTTGCGGAGGGTGCGAGGGTTTCAAAACTTTTTAATGGCCTATCATTAAATGAACTTCCCGTTTTCATTGACCTGAAGGGAAAGCAAAAGGAACTATTCCCTCAATTCAAAGCTGTTGCAAATCAACAAAATGCGCAAATTAAGGGTGTGCTTGCAGAAGATCCGATTGCAGAATGGTTAGTCGGTGGTCAAGTTCCTGAAGATACAGAAACATATTTTGCAGAATGGGCAAAAACAATCCAAGATTATCAACAGATTGGTCCGGACTTAAAGTCAATTCTTGTTAACACGGCTAGTTTTCATAATGGAGGAGCCAATGCAATTCAAGAGCTTGCCTATGGATTGGCAGTTGCTGTCCAATATATATGGGAAGGGCAAAAACAAGGGATTTCCGTACGGGATATTGTCGGAAAGATCGTGTTTTCCTTTGCAGTGGATTCCAATTACTTTATGTCGATTGCGAAGATACGGGCGGCTAGAAGACTTTGGGCTGGTCTAGCGGAAGCTTTTGAAGAGGATGCCGAGTATTTTAAAATGGTTATACATGCAGTTACATCCGAGTTGACAGAAACGCTCTATGATCAACATGTGAATATTCTGCGGACCACGAATCAAGCATTTGCTGCAGCAATTGGAGGGATTCAGTACTTGCAGATCCATCCATTTAATCATGCTTCAGGTGAGTGTAATGAATTTTCGGAAAGAATAGCACGCAACACGCATTTAATCCTTAAAGAGGAAACGAATATCACAACGGTGGTCGATCCTGCCGGCGGATCTTGGTATGTCGAGCAATTGACGGATGAATTGGCTGATAAAGCATGGGTGAAGTTCCTTGAGATTGACGAGGCAGGCGGGGTACTTGATGCCATTATGCAAGGGGCTTTACAAGCAGACATAGCAAAAGTCTACGAGGAAAGGGTCCAGAATGCGGCACTACGGAAAGAAAGTATTATTGGTACCAACGTTTATCCGAACCCTACCGATAAAATCAAAGTTCCTACAACTGAAACACAGAGATCATATATGGTGGTTCAGGGGCCAGTAGATATTACACCAATCAAGTTAGATCGTATATCATCCCAATTTGAACAGTTAAGATTACGAAGTGAAGAGTGTAAACAAAATGGCGGGAAAGCACCGACAATCGGCCTTATTAACTTGAATGAACTTAAATCTTATAAGCCTCGTGCTGATTTTATAAAAGGCTTTGTTGCAGCCGGTGGAATTGAAACGATGGAAAGTGAAGGATGCCATGATAGTAAGGAAGCGGTGGATTATATAGCTGAAACTAAGCTTTCCATATACTGTGTATGTGGAAGTGATCTTGATTACTCGGATAAGGCGGAATCCATCATAAAAGAGATTAAACAGCAATACCCACACATCAAGCTATATGTCGCTGGAAAGCAATCGGCAGAATTGGAGACCGTTTTATTGGAGTCTGGAGCGGACGACTTTATCCATGTTAAAACGAATGTTGTGGCGGTCTTGACAGAACTACTACAAGAGCTAGGGGTGAATGAACAATGAAAAAACCAAATTTCTCTACCATAAATCCTGCTAAGTCTGAGCGTAAAGGAACAGTTGAATTATGGAAACAAGAGGCAGAAGCAGCAGTTGGACAAAACATCGAGGAACTTTTATTCGAAACGAATGAACAAATCAAGGTTAAACCATTATATATGAAAGAAGATAGTCAGAATTTGGAGCACATGGAAAGTGTACCGGGAATTGCTCCATATACAAGGGGACCCTATCCATCCATGTATGTGAACCGGCCATGGACAGTACGACAATATGCAGGGTTCTCAACTGCAGAGGAATCCAACGCATTTTACCGCAGGAATTTAGCGATGGGTCAAAAGGGTCTCTCGGTGGCCTTCGATTTGGCAACACATCGCGGCTATGATTCGGATCATCCTCGTGTTGTTGGGGATGTAGGAAAAGCGGGTGTGGCGATAGACTCGATTTTGGATATGAAGATCCTATTTGATGGAATACCACTCGATCAAATGTCGGTATCCATGACAATGAATGGAGCGGTTTTACCTATTCTTGCTTTTTATATCGTTACAGCCGAGGAGCAGGGAGTCACCCAGGATAAGCTTTCTGGTACCATTCAAAATGATATCTTAAAGGAATACATGGTTAGGAATACGTATATCTATCCACCCGAGATGTCGATGAAAATCATTGCTGATATATTTGAATATACTTCAAAATATATGCCAAAGTTCAATTCTATATCCATTTCCGGTTATCACCTACAAGAAGCTGGAGCACCTGCGGATATCGAGCTTGCTTATACGTTGGCGGATGGCCTGGAATATGCAAGGACAGGAATGAAAGCCGGTATCGATATTGATAAATTTGCCCCTCGTTTGTCGTTCTTCTGGGCTGTTGGAATGAACTATTTCATGGAAGTGGCAAAAATGAGAGCGGGACGGTTCATATGGTCAAAACTAATGAAACAGTTTGAACCGAAGAATAAGAAAGCGATGGCTTTACGAACACACTCCCAAACATCGGGGTGGAGCCTTTCAGAGCAAGATCCTTTCAATAATGTAGCACGAACACTGATCGAGGCGCATGCAGCTGCCTTGGGCCATACCCAATCTTTGCATACGAACGCATTGGATGAGGCCATTGCCCTTCCAACCGATTTCTCAGCACGTATTGCCCGGAATACACAGCTTTATCTTCAAGAGGAGACTGGCATTACAAAGGTCATCGATCCATGGGCAGGTTCTTATTATGTCGAATCGCTAACAAATGAACTGATTGAAAGGGCTTGGGCTCATATCGAAGAAATTGAAGGTCTTGGGGGCATGGCAAAGGCGATTGAAACCGGTCTTCCGAAAATGAGGATTGAAGAAGCGGCAGCAAAACGTCAAGCTAAAATCGATTCTCAAGATGAAACAATCGTGGGTGTCAATAAATATCGCCTGAAAAAAGAAGATGCGATTGAAATCTTGGAGATAGATAATACCGCCGTCCGCGAAAGTCAACTTAAGCGTTTAAGCATCCTTAAAGAAAAAAGAGATCAGGCGAAAGTCGATGAAGCTCTTCAGGCATTGACGCAAGCGGCACGAACTGGTGAAGGTAACTTGCTTGAATTGGCAGTACAGGCAACTCGAGTCCGCGCTTCACTTGGGGAAATTTCCGATGCAATTGAAGAAGTGGCTGGTCGCCATAAGGCCACCATCCGTTCTATTAGTGGTGTTTATAGCTCAGCTTATTCGAAAGAGGCGGAAATTGAAGAAGTAATTGCCATGACTGACGAATTTCTTGAAAATGAAGGCAGACGCCCTCGTTTATTGATGGCTAAGATGGGGCAGGACGGCCATGATCGAGGATCGAAAGTGGTTGGTACGGGGTTTGCTGATTTAGGCTACGATGTTGACATCGGGCCACTATTCCAAACACCGGAGGAAACCGCTCTTCAGGCTGTGGAAAATGATGTGCATGTTGTTGGGATGAGCTCGCTCGCTGCCGGCCACAAAACACTATTGCCGCAATTGATGGCCGAGTTGAAGAAATTGGGCCGGGAAGACATTATCGTCATTGTCGGTGGAGTCATCCCAGCACAAGATTATGATTATTTAATGCAAAACGGCGCATCAGCGATTTTTGGACCTGGCACGGTCATCCCACAGGCAGCTAAAAAAGTGCTACAAGAAATATACCATCGCCTAGGATATGAGGAAGTGGCACAGTAATGAGTGAAGATAAGAAGCCGGAATGGGTCGATCCTAACAATCAGGATGGTTTTGCTTCTTCGTTAAAGCCAGGTGTGGAATTGGATGCTGGTCATAATAAAGCATCAAAAAGTAGATTTATCAAAAAGAAAAATGAGAGAATCTCGATACCGCAATTGAAAGATGGAATCTTGACAGGGGAGAGAGCAAAGCTTGCTAAAGGGATCACATTAGTGGAAAGCAATGCCGAACATCATTTCGAGTTGGCACAAGAACTTTTGCACTCAATTCTCCCACACACAGGTGCTTCGCTCCGCATCGGCATTTCAGGTGTCCCTGGGGCTGGTAAAAGTACATTCATCGAAACCTTTGGAACGTTTTTATGTAATAAAGGATATAAGGTTGCGGTACTCGCTGTCGATCCAAGTTCCTCGATTAATGGAGGGAGCATCCTTGGGGATAAGACGAGGATGGAGGAACTGGCACGGAATCCTCAAGCTTTTATCCGACCTTCCCCATCAGAAGGAACTTTGGGTGGGGTGCATAGGAAAACGAGGGAAACGATGTTACTTTGTGAGGCGGCCGGTTTTGATGTGATTTTGATTGAAACGGTGGGTGTAGGGCAGAGTGAAGCGATTGTCCGAAGTATGGTCGACTTTTTCATGTTGCTTGTCCTAACAGGAGCCGGAGATGAATTGCAGGGCATGAAAAAAGGAATCATGGAACTTGTTGATGGTATAGTGGTCAATAAAGCAGACGGTGAAAACATTCCGCTTGCGAACAGGACAAGGTCGGAATACAGTCGTATTCTCCATTTCCTTCAGCCTGCCACTAAGGGGTGGGCTGGAAAAGCGTATACATGTTCTTCTGTTACAGGAAAAGGGATTCCTGAAATTTGGGACGTATTACAGGACTTTTCGCAGACAACAAAGTTATCGGGTGTTTTTCAGGAACGGAGAAGAATGCAATCCAAAGAGTGGTTGTATTCATTAATAGACCATCAGCTTAAAACCATGTTCTATAAAAATGATACTGTCAAAGGCTTACTGCCCAAGCTTGAAAATGAAGTGATGTCCGGTAATAAAACGGTCACTAAAGCCGTACAACAAGCATTTCAATCGTTCTCTGAATCCTTAAGTTCGAATGAATGCGGTCCCACAGATAACGAACGGATATAGCTCTCCCTTTCTTATCACCAATTGGAATCTTGATGTTTTTAATCATGGCCAGTTAAATTGATTGAATCGGGCTTCGTCAATTGTTATGATAGTGGTGAAGAGAAAAAGCTGGAAGGAGCACTATACTATGAATATGGATTTCAATTTTTTAATGAATGACGTGGTCAAACAAGCTCGCGATGAGATTAAGACTGCTGGATATACAGAACTGACGACTGCTGAGGAAGTAGAAGATGTATTGGCCCAAAAGGGTACGACGCTAGTTATGGTCAATTCCGTTTGTGGTTGTGCTGGGGGAATTGCTAGACCAGCTGCAGCCCATGCGATTCATAACGATAAACGTCCTAATCAGCTTGTAACTGTTTTTGCAGGTCAAGATAAGGAAGCGACTGAGAAGGCCCGTGATTATTTCGAAGGATATCCACCATCATCACCATCATTCGCTCTTCTGAAAGATGGAAAAATCATCACGATGATTGAGCGTCATGAAATCGAGGGTCATCATCCAATGTCTGTAGTGGAAAAATTGCAAGCTTACTTCGATGAATATTGTGAAGAAGTGTAAGACTTTGCTTATGCATTAAGCTTACTAGTATCTTTTAGGAAAACCGCCGAGTTTGGCGGTTTTTTTATTGGTGAATTTGCTTGGAATCAGTTGGAATCGGAAGAAATTGGTTGGTTAACCAGGTGTATTTTGTAGTAGGTAGAGTATTATATTAGAATTTGGTTAAAATAATATTCTAAAAAATAAATTTTTCATTAAGCTTATTGAATAATTATAAGAATGTGTTAAAATACACAAGAGTGCATGAATATTAGTTCGCATACGAGTTTAAGTTTATCGTAATTTGGCCATTGGCTCATACAAGAATCAAAAACTACTTGGAGGAATAATGATGAAATTGAAAAAGCGGGTAGCATTGTTGCTTACTTCTGTTTTATTAGTAGGTATTTTAGCAGCATGTGGAACCTCAGAGAAAAAAGAAGAGAATACATCAGGTAATAAAGATAAAAAAGTGCTAGTAATGGGAACATCTGCGGATTATCCACCGTTTGAATATGTTGAAACATCCAAAAGCGATGAAATCAAAGGATTTGACGTAGATATCGCTAAAGCGATCGGTAAGAAATTAGGATATGAAATCCAGGTGAAGGATATTGATTTTAACAGTCTTGTTCCATCACTTGAAAATAAATCGGTGGATTTTGTTATCTCTGGAATGACTCCAACACCGAAACGTGAGAAATCCGTTGATTTTAGTGATATTTATTATACAGCGAAAAACATGATCATTACGACAGATGGCAGCAAGATAAAAACGGTAGATGATTTAAAAGGGAAAACGGTAGGCGTACAGCTTGCTTCCATTCAAGAGACATTGGCAAATGACTTGAATAAAAATGAAAATATCGGGATGAAGATTGAAAAACGGAATCGTATTCCTGAAATCATCCAGGAAATGGTTGCGAAACGTTTTGATGCCGTGATTATTGAAGATACAGTTGCTAAAGGATATTTGAAAGACAATCCGGATTTAGTAGGATATGAGATGGAAACTGGGGAAGAAGACGCTGGTTCCGCTATTGCATTCCAAAAGGGCAGTGATTTAACGGAAGATTTCAATGCTGAACTGAACGAAATGTTGGAAAATGGTGAAATGGAAAAATTAATTCTAAAATGGTTCGGTGGCAGTGAAACTAAATAATACAGAGAAAAGGGAAAACGTTCAGAAGTGATAAAATACGCCTTCTGAGCGTTTTTCCACGCTTTATTGAGTATAAAGTGAATAAGGAAGGCCTTTATAGGTCTTTATAAGAGAGGATGAATGGAGTGAATCTGGATTTTGAAAGGATTATGCCTTCCCTTCCATATATCATGGAGGGAATACCGACTACACTAAAAGTTGTGGCGGTTGCGGCTGTAATCGGTTTTGTTTTGGGGATCATCTTATCCATACTGAAAATCAGCAGAATTAAGCCGTTAAATTGGATTGCTGACTTTTATACATCGATTTTCCGCGGTACACCATTAGTTTTACAATTAATGCTTATTTATTTTGGTTCCCCACAAATTTTAGGGATTCAAATCGAAGCGTTTCAGGCTGCTTTCTTGGCTTTCGGCTTAAACTCTGCCGCGTATATCTCGGAAATCATCAGGGGTGGTATATTAGCGGTCGATAAAGGGCAACGGGAAGCCGCGCTTGCCCTTGGGGTTCCTTATTCAAGTATGATGTTGAATATCATCTTGCCACAGGCCATCAAGAACATTCTCCCTTCTTTAGTGAATGAAATCATTTCCTTAACGAAGGAATCCGCCGTGGTAACCATCATCGGTTTAGGCGATATTATGCGCCGTTCTTATATTGTCGGTGGTGAGACCTATAAATTCTTCGAGCCGATATTATTTGCCGGTCTCATTTATTATGTGATGGTCATGATTCTCACTATCTTAGGTAAAGTGATCGAAAGGAGAATGAGACGCAGTGATTAAAATAGATCAGCTTCAAAAGAGTTATGGCAAACTTAACGTTCTAAAAGGAATCAGTACAGAAATTGGACAGGGTGAAGTCCTAGCGATAATCGGTCCCTCCGGATCAGGAAAGTCGACTTTTCTCCGGTGTATCAATATGCTTGAAACACCTACTGATGGACAGATTTGGTTCAAAGATCAAAATATTACGGATAAAAAGACTAATATTATGAAAGTCCGTGAGAATGTCGGGATGGTATTTCAACATTTCCATTTATTCCCACACAAGACGGTGCTTGAGAACCTGACATATGCGCCTATGAAGGTGAAAAAGTTATCCAAAGCAGACGCTGTGAAACAGGCAAGAGAGCTTTTGAATAAAGTTGGATTGGCTGATAAGGAAACAACGTATCCAAATCGTCTTTCCGGCGGGCAAAAACAAAGGGTTGCCATAGCACGTGCATTGGCCATGAATCCGGAAGTCATGCTGTTTGACGAGCCGACTTCCGCATTAGACCCGGAAATGGTAAAAGAAGTATTGGACGTTATGAAGTCACTGGCCCATACCGGGATGACAATGTTAATTGTTACGCATGAAATGGGATTTGCTAAAGAAGTGGCCGATCGGGTTCTATTCTTGGATGGCGGCTTGCTTGTTGAGGAAGGTGCTCCGGATGAGTTCTTTTCCAACCCGAAAAGCCAGCGTGCCAAAGATTTTCTTCAAAAAGTGCTTTAAAATGAAAAAAATGAACATGTAGTGAAAAAAGGTAACTTTAGTTACCTTTTTTATTTTACCCAAATAATGTATCATAGGTATAATGAATTATTAATAATTTAGAATTTTCCTTCATAAAGGACTGTAAAATTATCTGAATAGCTGATAGTATTATAATAGAAGTGAAAGAAGCAAGGTGATACATAACAATGTTCAAAATCGGGTATAGAACGATTAAAACTGCTATGGGGGCATCCATCGCAATTATTATTGCACAATTGCTGGGTTTGAATAATTTCTCTTCTGCTGGCATCATAACGATTTTGTGTATACAGGTTACAAAAAGGAAATCGGTATTTGCCTCCTGGCATCGATTTTTGGCTTGTATGATCGCAATGCTTTATTCTACTTTACTGTTTCAGGGTATAGCTTTCCATCCCCTTGTAATCGGGCTAATCCTTCTCATCTTCATCCCGACTACAGTTGCCTTGAATGTTAGCCAGGGAATAGTTACAAGCAGTGTCATCATCCTACATCTCTATGGCTCTGGAAAGATTACTATTGCACTGCTCGTCAATGAAACGATTTTGATTGTCGTTGGAGTGGGTGTGGCACTTATCATGAATCTATACATGCCTAGTGTGGAAAAAAAATTAATTGCTTACCAGGATAGAATTGAGATGAATTTTAGTGCTATCTTAATGGCAGTTGTCCGCTATTTACGGGATAATGACCATACATGGGATGGAAAGGAAATTACAAAAACAGCAAATCTTCTTAATGAAGCCAAAAGTCTTGCCTTTAGGGATGTGGAGAATCATTTTCTTCGGGAAGAAGATCTCCATTATCATTATTTCAAAATGAGGGAAAAGCAATTCGAAATTATTGAGAGGATTCTCCCTTTGGTCACAAATATTCCTTTAAGAGTGAAGCAAAGCGGTATATTGGCAGACTTTATAGAGGATTTGGCTGAAAATGTTCATCCTCAAAATACGGCGATCCTTTACTTGAGGCAACTTGAGGAAATGGAAGAGTTTTTTAAGGGGATGGAACTTCCTCAAACCCGGGAAGAGTTTGAATCACGTGCAGCTTTATTGCAGCTTATGAAGGAAATGGAACGCTATTTATTGCTTAAGCATTCTTTCAAGGGATTCCCTAAGGAGAGTCATAATCGAATGAAAAAGAGGCCGTTGGCTTAAACTAAGCAAAAAAGTAAAGGAACTGATAGAAATGAAACGAATCCTTTCTTTATTGTTATTGCTTGTCTTGTCAGCTGTACCATCTCAGGCCCTTGCTCAAACCGTAAATCACGGAGAGCCATTCATTATTATCAATAAAGCGAATAATAAACTGGCTTTCATTGACGACAACGTGGTACAAGAGATACTTCCAGTCGGAACAGGCAAGAGTCAGGAATTGACGCCTGAAGGGTTATTTACCGTCAAGGTAAAAGCGGTTAATCCTTACTATCGAAAAAAGAATATCCCTGGTGGAGATCCCAGAAATCCGCTTGGGTCAAGATGGATTGGTTTTGATGCCAGGAATACAGATGGCAGGATTTATGGGATACATGGAACCAATCAACCATCCTCAATCGGGAAATACATTTCCAATGGTTGTGTGAGGATGCATAAACCGGATGTAGAGCGGTTATATGACAAGGTTCCGATTGGGACAAAGGTTCTAATAACTCTATCAAATGAAAGTTTCAACACGTTAGCCAGAAATATAGGGGCTATCAAATAAGAAAGAGGGAAGCTTTTAGCTCCCCTCCTGCAGCCTATTACAATAAAAATGCGATGCCTGATAGTAAGGTCGTCAATAACATCGAGATAAGCATGAGATAGACAACAACTTTTCTTACTTTTTTATTTTTCATTATGTTCTCTCCTCAAACAGTATGATTATTTTCATTTTAACTTGAACATATAGGAGAAACAAGCAAAAGTGCAATATTCTCATTATTCAAAAGAATGGTATAGTTACATAATGAATTGATAGAAAATTCAATAGAGTGAAAATAGTACATAGTATGGGGGAATAGTAAAATGATTAAGAATATTGATCATATCGGGATTGCGGTTAAATCAATAGAGGAAGCCTTGCCGCTTTACACTGAAACATTGAAATTGGAGCTTGAAGGAATAGAAACGGTTGAGAGCCAAGGCGTTAAAGTGGCATTTATCCTAGCAGGGAATACTCGTTTAGAGTTATTGGAAGCGTTATCTCCTGATAGCGCCGTCGCTAAATTCATTGAAAAACGGGGTGAAGGGATTCACCATGTGGCTTTGGGTGTAGAGCGAATAGAGGATCGAATCCAGGAAATAAAAGAATCCGGTCTTCGTATGATTGATGAGACTTCAAGAAAAGGGGCACATCACGCAGATGTCGCTTTTATCCATCCTAAATCGACGTCGGGTGTCCTATATGAGCTATGTGAAAGAACTGAATTAAAGGAGGAGCAAAAATGACTGATATCTATGAAACTATCAATGACTTGTACGATCGACGCCGAAAGGTAGAAATGGGCGGCGGGGAAGATAGAATTGAAAAGCAACACGAAAAAGGAAAACTAACGGCGAGGGAAAGAATCGAACTTCTAGTGGATGAGGGTACCTTCGTTGAGCTGAATCCCTTTATCAAACACCGGAACACCAATTTTGGCATGGAAAAAGCAGAAGGACCGGGAGAAGGAGTAGTAACTGGTTATGGGAAAGTCAATGGTCGTGACATTTACCTGTTCTCTCAAGACTTTACCGTGTTTGGTGGGGCGCTCGGAGAAATGCATGCTCTGAAAATTGCCAATGTTATGGATTTGGCTGCGGAAAATGGTGCTCCCTTCATCGGGTTGAACGATTCTGGCGGAGCTCGGATTCAGGAAGGGGTTGTCTCCCTTGATGGATACGGTCAAATTTTCTATCGTAATTCGATATATTCTGGTGTGATCCCTCAGATTTCTGTCATATTGGGTCCATGTGCAGGTGGCGCGGTTTATTCACCAGCCATTACGGATTTTGTTTTCATGGTTGAGAAAACAAGCCAGATGTTCATTACAGGACCGAAAGTTATCGAAACGGTGACAGGGGAAAAAATTTCATCTGAAGGATTAGGTGGAGCGAAGGTACATAACACGGTCAGTGGTAATGCTCATTTCATGGGTGCTTCGGAGGAAGAAGTTTTAGCTGATGTTAAACGTCTTTTAAGCTATCTCCCGCAAAACAACCAAGAAAAGCCACCGGCTCTGGAAGCGACAGATGAAGACGACTATCGTCCAGATCTAACGGACGTTGTCCCATATGAAGGCATTCGTCCATACGATGTCCGAAAAGTGGTCAATCAAATTGTCGACGAGGATTCATTTATGGAAGTGCAAGCAGGGTTTGCGAAGAATATCGTGGTTGGTCTAGCACGCATTAAAGGGAAATCAGTGGGGCTTATTTGTAACCAGCCTAAAGTGTTGGCTGGTGGACTCGATATTGATTCATCTGATAAAGCTGCCAGGTTCATACGATTCTGTGATTCATTCAATATACCATTGATCACTTTTGAAGATGTTTCTGGATTTTTCCCTGGTGTTAAACAAGAACATGGTGGGATCATCCGCCATGGTGCGAAACTTTTATATGCCTATTCAGAAGCAACTGTGCCAAAATTAACGATCATTCTCCGTAAAGCCTATGGTGGTGCTTATGTGGCCCTCAATAGTAAATCCATCGGGGCAGACCTTACGTTTGCTTGGCCAAATGCTGAAATTGCGGTGATGGGATCAGCTGGAGCTGCAAACATCATATTTGCCCGTGAAATTAAAAATAGTGAGAATCCTGAAGCCACACGTGCAGAGAAAATTGAGGAATATCGTGAAAAGTTTGCAAATCCATATGTAGCGGCAAGTCTTGGAATGGTCGATGATGTTATTGACCCTCGTGAAACAAGAATTAAAATCATCCAATCGCTTGAAATGCTACGTAATAAAAAAGAAACCCGTCCATGGAAAAAACACGGGAATATTCCGTTGTAAGTACCAGTATGAGGGGAGCCTGAAACCAGGCTCCTTTTTTTGCTTTTTTATGTTTTTATTGAAAGGAGATCTTCCTATCGGATTATTTGCCGGGTAACGGCTTTAGAGATATACTTATAAAGGATTACTTTTATGGAGGTTTAAATGATGATTAATGAAGAACGGTTAGTTAGTGAATTCTTTGAATTGGTGCAAATTGATTCAGAAACTAAAAATGAAGCAGCAATAGCTAAAGTTTTAAAAGAAAAATTCACGGCACTTGGCGTGGATGTTTTTGAAGATGATACAATGTCTGTTACGGGTCATGGGGCTGGTAATTTAATTTGTACGCTGAAAGGCACGAAACCTGGCGTAGATACCATTTATTTCACATCACATATGGATACGGTCGTACCAGGTAACGGTATCAAACCGTCTATTAAAGATGGATACATAGTGTCAGATGGAACGACGATTCTAGGGGCAGATGACAAAGCAGGTTTATCTGTTATGTTAGAAACGTTGAAAGTGATTAAGGAGCAGAATATTGAGCACGGAACAATTGAGTTCATCATTACCGTTGGTGAAGAATCAGGGTTAGTAGGAGCAAAAGCTCTAGATCGTTCTCTTGTAACGGCAAAATACGGCTTTGCTCTTGACAGTGATGGTAAAGTTGGGAATATCGTCGTTGCTGCCCCTACTCAAGCCAAGGTAGCTGCAACCATTTTAGGCAAGACCGCCCATGCTGGCGTAGCTCCTGAAAAAGGGGTTTCTGCCATTACGATTGCTGCCAAAGCCATTTCAAGAATGCCTTTAGGCCGCATTGATGATGAAACGACAGCCAATATCGGACGTTTCCAAGGTGGACAACAAACGAATATCGTTTGTGATCATGTTGAAATTTTATCAGAAGCAAGATCATTGGTTCCTGAAAAAATGGAAAAACAAGTAGCAAGAATGAAAGAAGCTTTCGAGACTGCTGCCATCGAAATGGGCGGACGGGCCGAAGTGAAAGTCAATGTCATGTATCCAGGCTTTAAATATGGAGCAGGTGACCATGTGGTCGAAGTTGCAAGAAAAGCGGCAGAGAAAATTGGCCGTCCATGCGAATTGGTGAAAAGCGGCGGCGGTAGTGATGCAAATGTAATTGCTGGATTTGGCATTCCTACGGTTAATCTAGCAGTCGGCTATGAAGACATTCATACAACGAATGAAAGAATTCCAGTGGAAGAATTGACAAAGTTGGCTGAAATGGTCATCAGTATCATTCAGGAAGTTTCGGCAGAATAATTACGCGAAGATGGATGAAGTAGTTTCCCGAGAATATCGTAAATTGGCGTGTTAGCCACCAAAAAACCGAATATATGCAGGGTGTAGCGAATATTGGAAGTCACTTGTCACATTAATAATGATCCAAAAAAACTCGTTCATCTTTAGTGGACATAAAAGGGATACAGGAATATATGTACAGTCATCAGTAATATGATGACTGTTTTTCTTAGAATGAAGCACTACTTCAATGGTTATCAAGGTTAGATTGGGGTATCTTAATGAAGAAGATTTAGTTTATATGGACCCAATTTCCTGAGATTTGTACCAACAAGGATGTGACAGTCACATGAAGGATATGTATCCTAAAAATGGAAAGGTCATTCTCCATGTAGACATGAATAGTTTCTATGCATCTGTGGAAATGTCCTATGATGAATCATTGAAAGGGAAGCCATTAGCAATTGCCGGTAATGTTGAAGAAAGAAGGGGAATCATCGTTACCTGTAGTTATGAAGCTAGAAAATATGGTGTTAAAACGACCATGCCCATTTGGCAGGCCAAAAAACTATGCCCTCAATTAATCATTAAAAAGCCGAATTTTGAGCGATATCGAAAGGCTTCCCTCGCCATATTTGAAGTATTGCGGCAGTATACGGAAATAGTTGAACCTGTTTCCATCGATGAAGGGTATCTGGATATCAGTGAGTGTGCAGAATGGGGTTCACCTTTGGAAATTGCCAAAAGTATTCAAGAGCGTATATATAATACAATGGATCTTCCTTGTAGCATTGGCATCGCCCCAAATAAATTTTTGGCTAAAACAGCATCGGATATGAAAAAGCCGATGGGGATCACGGTTCTAAGGAAAAGAGATGTTCCCAAGGTTCTCTGGCCCTTACAGGTGGTGGAGATGCATGGGATTGGGGGTAAAACGGCAGAAAAACTCCAGACAATCGGTATCCAGACAATTGGAGACCTTGCCAAGGCCAACGAAACCCAGTTAAAACAGTTGCTAGGGATAAATGGCATCCGTTTGAAGGAACGGGCTAACGGAATGGATTCGCGACTTGTTGATCCAGAGGCCATTTTTGACCATAAAAGCATTGGGAACTCGACAACCCTGCCTAAGGATACTACCAATCAAAGAGAGCTGGTCGGGGTATTGGAGAAGCTTTCGGAAAAAGTTGCAGTACGTTTGAAGAATAAACGTTTGCTAGGTCAGAAGATTGGAGTGACCATCCGTTATAAAAATTGGAGGACCATTACAAGAAGTAAGATGGTTTCCAATCCATTTTTTGAAAAAACGGATATTTCGGATTGGGCTACTGAGCTGTTTTTGAAGAATTGGAATGGAGAGGCCATTCGCCTGTTAGGTGTAACGGCTTATGATGTCATTGAAAAAGAATCTGCATTCAAACAACTCGATATCTTTTCCTTTGAAGAGGATGCTGACAAAGAACCTTTATACGAAGTGATGGAACACTTGCAAAATAAGTATGGAGAAAATATTATTAAAAAGGGCCTTACTTTGAAAGAACGGTCAATTGGTACGAATACCAGTTTTAGCAAAGACTTTTTTGAGCGAACCAGAAGTAAAAATGGACTAAGGTGACATACATCCAAATGAAGGGAAGGTAATCATGACAAAACAACAAATTGGCGTTATCGGACTTGCTGTAATGGGTAAGAACCTTGCATTTAATATCGAAAGCAGAGGGTATTCAATTTCCGTGTATAATCGTTCCGCTGCAAAGACGGACGAAATGATGGAAGAAGCGAAAGGCAAAAATGTAGTACCGGCATATACGCTTGAAGAATTCGTGAATTCGCTTCAAACACCAAGGAAAATTCTATTGATGGTAAAAGCGGGTGCCGCTACGGATGCAACCATTGATCAACTTAAGCCGCTTCTTGAAAAAGGGGACATCGTCATTGATGGCGGGAATACGTTCTACAAGGACACGCAGCGCCGCAATGAGGAATTGAGTGAACTTGGTATTCATTTCATTGGAACTGGTGTCTCAGGAGGGGAAGAAGGAGCCCTGACTGGTCCTTCCATCATGCCAAGCGGGCAGAAGGAAG
Source organism: Peribacillus suis (assembly GCF_059384845.1). NCBI lineage: Bacteria > Bacillati > Bacillota > Bacilli > Caryophanales > Bacillaceae > Peribacillus > Peribacillus suis. Next base: position 2,570,124 of record NZ_CM182019.1, on the reverse strand, counting down.
CATATGATTTGGTAGCGCCTATCTTGAAGGATATTTCTGCCAAGGTTGATGGGGATGCATGTTGTACATATATCGGACCAGGTGGTGCCGGACATTATGTGAAGATGGTGCATAATGGAATTGAGTATGGTGATATGCAGCTGATTTCGGAATCTTATTTCCTTTTGAAAAATCTTCTGGGTCTGTCCGCTGAAGAATTTCATGAGGTGTTCACTGAATGGAATAAGGGAGAGTTGGATAGCTATCTTATTGAAATCACTGCTGATATTTTCAAACGCTATGATGAAGAGACAGGTAAGCCCATGGTCGATGTCATTTTAGATAAAGCTGGCCAAAAAGGTACAGGTAAATGGACGAGCCAAAGTGCACTGGATCTTGGTGTACCACTTCCAATCATAACGGAATCCGTTTTTGCACGATACATTTCAGCCATAAAAGAAGAGCGGGTAGAAGCAAGCAAGGTCCTCAGCGGTCCGGAAGCTAAATTTACCGGTGATAAAAAGGCTTTGATTGAAAGCATTCGCAAAGCGCTTTATATGAGTAAAATTTGTTCGTATGCACAAGGCTTCGCTCAAATGAAGGCTGCATCTGAAGAGAATAACTGGAACCTTCAATATGGGGACATCGCGATGATTTTCCGTGGGGGCTGCATCATCCGTGCTCAGTTCCTGCAAAAAATCAAAGATGCATATGATCGCGAGGCAAACTTGAACAACTTGCTTCTAGATCCTTATTTCCAAGAAATTGCCGAAAATTATCAAGGAGCTTTGCGTGAAGTGGTCTCTACCGCTGTGTTGAACGGCATTCCAGTTCCTTGCTTGTCTTCTGCACTCGCTTATTTCGATAGCTACCGTACAGAAACGCTTCCGGCCAATTTAATTCAAGCTCAACGCGATTACTTTGGAGCACATACGTATGAACGGATCGATAAAGAAGGTACCTTCCACACTGAATGGATGGACAAATAATCAAAAAAACTGGCTGGAATAGACATTCTATTTTAGCCAGTTTTTTTATTCGACAACTTAAAAAGAAGGAAGCACAAGTGTGCTCCCTTCTTCTACTAACGTCGATGCTCAACAAGGTCAATGACCCCTAATACAACATGTGCCAATCCGAAACCAAAAACCGTATTAGCGACCATCTTGTTTGAGCCACGGTTCTGCTTCATGGCATAACCTGCAGCAGTTACGGCAGTTCCTAACGCTGTTGGAATTAATCCTTCACGAACATCCATCGTAAATCCCTCCGCATCGGTTAGTAGTGGTATTCAGATAAAGAACACCATTTATATTGTTACCACAGCTGGACGGTATCATTCGGCTATATGGAAAAAGGAGAGATGAAATAATAAACTGAACTCAATGAAAAAATGGGTACTTTGTATATTTCTTTTTTATGCCGAAAGTAGTAAGATTTATAGCAACCATCTTTAACAGTTTATGTACCTGTATAAAATGTATGGGATGATGAGCGTATAGTGAAGCAAGAAAAGGAGTGGTTGAATTTATGCACTTCATCTGGATGATCGTAGCCCTTGTTTTATTTTTTGTGGTTATTGAATCAAGTGTGACTTTTTGGCTTAATCATGGAACAGATTCAGAATCGAAGGATTTTATCCATGCCATTCGAGAGAAAATCATCAAAAAGAGTGCCTCATAAAATAGAGAAGAGGATGCAGGTTCACTGCATCCTCTTATTAGTTTACTGATTATTTCTTTTTTCTTTTTCGATTTGCCACCAAACATGTCCATCTTCTGCTAAAAGCTCATCGGATGCTTTTGGTCCTGTCGAACCCGCTTCATAATTGGGGAAAGAGGCTTCTTTCGTATTTTCCCAGGCATTCGAAATGGTATCGACAAATTTCCAAGAAAGTGCGACCTCATCCCAATGTGTAAAGTTTGTGGCATCTCCACGCATGCTATCAAATAAAAGCTTTTCGTAAGCTTCAGGTGAATTGATATGTTCGATTCCTTTGTTGGAAACCGTCAACTTCACTGGCTTCGTATTCATCGTCGTTCCCGATTTCTTCACATTTAAGTAAAGGGAAATACCCTCTTCAGGTTGGATATGGATGACAAGAAGGTTTGGTTGCAAGGTTTCTTCGGTTTTGTAATAGAGATTCATTGGAATGTCTTTAAATTGAACAACGATCTTCGTTGATTTTACATCCATTCTTTTACCAGTACGGATATAAAAAGGAACACCCGCCCAGCGGAAGTTATCAATCATCAATTTACCCGCAACATAGGTTTCTGTATTAGATTCAGGATCGACATTCAATTCATCACGATAAGCAGGGAGTGTTTGTTCCCCTACCGTACCTGAGCCATATTGACCACGGACGAAATATTCTTTGACTTCGTCCACTTTCATTTGTCGGAGTGACCGTAATGCTCGGACCTTTTCGCTGCGGACTTCTTCTGTAGTCAAGGCAATCGGAGGTTCCATGGCAAGCAGGGCGACCATTTGCAATAAATGGTTTTGGACCATGTCCCGTAAGGCGCCACTCGTTTCATAATAACGCCCACGTTCCTCGACACCAAGTGTTTCACTTGAAGTAACTTGGATGTTGGAAATATAACGGTTATTCCATAGTGGTTCGAATAAGGCATTGGAAAAACGGATGACTTCAATGTTTTGTACCATTTCTTTGCCCAGGTAATGGTCGATTCGATAAATTTCATCTTCAGCAAATGCGGTACGTATTTGCTCATTCAAGATTTGTGCTGTTTCAAAACTGTGCCCAAATGGCTTTTCGATGACAAGGCGTTTGTAACCCTTGGTATCGGTCAAGCCTTGGGCTTTTACCTGTTCGGCAATGGTTCCGAAAAACTCCGGTGCCATCGCTAAATAAAAGATACGATTGCCTTCCAGATCATACTGGCCGTCTAAATTATCAGCAACCTGCTTTAATTGTAAATAGGACTCTGAACTAGTTACATCATGTGAATGATAGTGGAAATGGGAAACGAATTCATCAACCTTTTCCTCCGCATGTCCAAATGTCAGGATGGAGTCTTTTACACTTGCTTGAAACTCAGTATTGGTTAATGGCCTTCTGGCGACACCCACCACTGCGAATTTATTGATTTTTTCCTTTTGGAATAGTCGATATATCGAAGGAAACAGCTTTCGTTTCGCTAAATCTCCGGTAGCGCCAAAAATCATGATTAATGCTGTAGGTTTATTTTCTGTCATGTTAGAACCTCAACTTTCTGTAATTTCTGTCTTAAAGTTGGATATGTACTAATTCTTAATTTTACGGTTAGCTTTCCCTCAAAGCAATCTATTTGCGCATTTTTTCGTAATTTCATTAAAATCTTCAAAGAGACCGAATTTTAAAAGTTGAAAAATGAATCAGGGCCTCTGTTATGCTATAGTAAGGTATAAAGTTTTTGCAACGGAGGTAGGAATGTGGATTTTGTTTTTTTAGGAACGGGTGCTGGTGTTCCGGCAAAGGCGCGTAATGTGACGGCAATCGCCCTTCAATTATTAGAAGAACGGGGAAAAGTATGGCTTTTTGATTGCGGGGAAGCGACACAGCATCAAATTTTAAAAACGGCGGTTAAACCACGTAAAATTGAAAAGATTTTCATAACGCATTTGCATGGTGACCACATCTTTGGTCTTCCTGGTCTTTTAAGCAGCAGGTCTTTTCAGGGTGGAGTCGAAAAATTGACGGTGTACGGCCCAAAAGGCATTGATGCTTATATCACGACGAGTTTACAAGTGAGTGCCACTCATTTGAAATATCCATTGGAAATCATTGAAATTGAGGAAGGCGTCATATTCGAAGATGACCAGTTTACCGTGACGGCCCTGGAACTTGATCATGGCATTTATAGTGTCGGTTACCGAATCGTGGAAAAAGATCGGCAGGGGAGTTTACTGGTTGACCAGTTGCGTAAACAAGGAGTGCCACCGGGTCCCCTTTATAAAGCATTGAAAAATGGGGAATCGGTCCGTCTTGAAGATGGCCGGACCATTAATGGGAAAGACTATCTTAGTGCACCACAGAAGGGCAGAATTATTACGATACTTGGTGATACTAGGGTTTGCGACAATGCCCTCGTCCTTGCCGACTCAGCTGATTATCTCATCCATGAAGCAACCTTTTCTGCGGAAGAAACGGAATTGGCAACGGCCTATTTCCATTCAACTACTATACAAGCGGCTGAAACTGCCAAAAAAGCGGGGGTTAAGCACCTTGTTTTAACACATATCTCCTCACGCTATACTCTTGAGGATGCAGAACGGTTAAAAGAGGAAAGCAGTGCAATCCTTTCGAATACAACCATGGCAGAAGATTTATTGTCGATTAAAATCCCTTTATATGTACAAGAATAGGGAAATCATTACGATTATTTGGTATAATAGTTCAATTGCTTATTGGATATAAGGAGGGTGAAAAAATGACTGAACAAAATAATTTACATAACAAGGCGATGGATTTTCTTTTGAAAACAAGTCGTACTTTTTTTATCCCTATTAGTTACTTGCCATCAGGATTACAGGAAGCCATTGGTTCGGCATATCTTTGCATGCGGGCCATTGATGAAATTGAAGACCACCCGAATCTAGGTGCCGAAGATAAAATCGCCCTATTGCAGGCTGTTAGCAGCCTATTGAAAACCGATTATCGTAAAGAGGACATCCAGGCTGTTTTTGAACCATATAAGGATGTGCTTCCGGAAGTGACCTTGCAACTTGGAGATTGGATGGATTATTGTCCTCCAGGTGTGCTTGGTAAGGTCCTTGAGTCTACCAAGGAAATGGCTGAAGGCATGGCGAAGTGGGTTTCGAAGAATTGGCAAATACATGATAAGGAAGAGCTTGATGAGTATACCTATTATGTCGCTGGTTTAGTTGGGGTGATGCTCTCTGATATTTGGAAATGGTATGATGGAACAGATACGGATCGCAATCTTGCCATTGCATTTGGACAGGGCCTTCAAACGGTCAACATCCTACGGAACCGTGAAGAAGATGCAGAACGCGGCGTGAATTTTTATCCGAATGGATGGGGCTTCAAAGAGATGCTGAGCCATACAGAATATAATCTTGAATTGGCGGATAGGTACATTGAAGACATCGAGACAAAGGATATTGTCCATTTCTGTAAAATTCCTTTGGAATTGGCTAAAGCTACTTTGAAGGCGTTAAAAGAAGGAAAAGAAAAAATCAATCGGTCAACGGTTACCACTATCGTAAACCAGGTCGTCGATAATTAAGAAGAGCAAGCTACTGTATAAAGTTTATACAACTTTATACAGTAGCTTTTTTATTACTTCATAAGAGTAATCGTAAAATTCTAAAAATTTAAAAAAATACATTGGAATAGTGGCAGTAAACGATTATAATTTAGTACATAAAAGCGGAAAAGTTGACTTCGTTAGAGAGACAGAATTTTAAAAAAAGAGAAAAGCGGAGGAACATTATGAAAAAGAGATTATATTCAACGGCAGCCTTGACCTTGATTACTGGAATTTTACTTGCAGGGTGTGGAAATGAAAACGAGAAAGACTCGGCAAAAAACGAAAGTGATAAGGATGCTTTCAAAGTCGGAGTGACACAAATCGTTCAGCACGATTCTTTGGATCAAGCATATGAAGGGTTTCAGGCTGCTTTGAAGGATAGTGACATTAAAGCAAAATATGATCTCCAAATTGCTCAGGGCGATCAAAACAACAGCCAGACGATAGCGAATAACTTTGTCGGGGATAAAGTGGATTTGATTTTTGCTAACTCGACGCCAAGCGCTTTAAGTTCATTGAATGCGACTAAAGATATTCCAATCGTCTTCACTTCTGTAACTGATCCAGTAGCTGCGGAACTTGTTACGTCCATGGAGAAACCAGGTGGAAATGTGACAGGTACGACCGATTCTCATCCGGATGCCATCAAAAATTCCATGAAGTTCCTGGCAGAAGAGCTTGGAGCGAAAACAATAGGGACGGTTTACAATACGGGCGAACAAAATTCAGTCGTTCAAATTAAAAATGTGAAAGCGGAGGCAAAAAAAGCGGGCTTGAAAGTCGTGGAAGCATCCGTCTCGACTTCAGCCGAAGTTAAGCAGGCAACGGAATCGTTGATTGGAAAAGCGGATGCTTTCTATATCATTACGGATAATACAGTAGTTTCAGCGTTAGAATCAGTGATTTCGGTAGCGAATGACCAGGATATCCCCTTATTTGTCGGGGAACTTGATTCCGTGAATGCAGGCGGTTTCGCAGCATATGGCTTCAGTTACTATGATATTGGCTACGAAGCAGGCCAGAAAGCGGTAGAAATATTAAAAGATGATAAAAAACCGGGTGATATCGCGGTTCAATATCCTCAAAAATTAAAATTGGTGATTAATGAAACAGCTGCAAAGGAAATGGGTGTTGAAATAAAAGAAGAATGGAAAGCAAATGCTGAGTTTGTTAAATAAGCTTTTGCGTTATTCCAGGGAAGGAAGATAAAAATGCCAACAGCCATATTTAACTCTTTTGAATCTGGAATGATCTATGCGATCATGGCACTTGGAGTCTATTTGACATTCAGAATTCTCGATTTCCCGGACATGACGGTCGAAGGTAGCTTCGTGACAGGAGCTTCTGTCGCCGCTATTATGATCGTCAATGGTTTCTCGCCGATTATGGCCACGTTTTGCGCCATGCTTGCCGGATTTGTGGCAGGGACGATGACAGGGCTGCTGCATACAAAAGGGAAGATAAATCCGCTTCTTGCCGGTATTTTAATGATGATTGCGCTCTTTTCCATTAACTTAAGGATCATGGGGGCTTCGAACATTCCCTTGCTTTCTCAAACGACGATTATCACGAACATCTCAGAAGCATGGTCTCATACTGGTTTGGATCAAATGTTTAATGGGATTTTTTCAATCATTGGCCTTGGTGAAAGTTTGCCAAAAACATGGGGCATTCTCATTGTCATGTTTATTGTAGTAGTAATGATTCAACTGGGGATGTCCGCCTTTTTAAAAACGGATGTAGGCCTTGCGCTTCGGGCAACTGGTGACAATGAAGCGATGGTCAAGAGTTTTTCGGCTCATACAGGGAATATGAAGATATTAGGCCTTGCCATCGGGAATGCCCTAGTTGCTTTCTCTGGTGCTTTAGTTGCCCAGTACAATGGTTTTAGCGATATTGGGATGGGAATCGGGATCATCGTAATCGGTCTGGCCTCCGTCATCATCGGGGAAGCGTTATTTGGCGCAAAAACGATTGTACGCGCCACGCTAGCTGTCATTGGGGGAGCCATCATATATCGTATCGTCGTTACATTGGCGCTACGTGTAAAATTCCTTGATACGGGTGATGTGAAATTAATCACTGCGCTTATTGTAATCGGTGCCTTAGTCATCCCGCAAATTTCCGAAAAACAAAAAGAAAAAGGTCGTAAGAAAAAAAGACTCAAAGAATTGCAACTGCACCGTATCGAGCCTACAAAGGGGGAAGAGGAATTTGCTGCAGCTAAATCAGATCTATAAGGTCTTCAATGAAGGGACTCCGGATGAAAAGCTTGCCCTTGGCAATCTGGATTTACAGCTGTCAAAGGGTGAATTTGTAACGGTCATTGGCAGTAATGGTGCTGGGAAGTCCACGTTGATGAATATGATTTCCGGTAAGACCCTTCCCGATGCTGGTGATGTCATCATTGATGGCCAAAATGTATCATCGATTGAAGAACATAAGCGGGCGAAAATGATTGGGCGGGTTTTCCAGGACCCCATGCTCGGAACGGCCCCGCACATGACCATTGAAGAAAATATGGCCATCGCGTATGGCAGGACGAATCGAAGGGGTCTTGGCTTTGGGGTAACGAAAAGACGGAAAGAGCTTTTTAACGATAGCCTGAGTACACTCCATTTAGGATTGGAAAATCGGATGAATGCAAAAGTGGGGTTATTATCGGGAGGGGAGCGTCAGGCATTATCGTTATTGATGGCGACCTTCACCGATCCGAAAATCCTGCTTCTCGATGAACATACAGCTGCTCTCGATCCATCCAGGGCAGAGCTTGTTACAAGCCTGACGAAGGAAATTGTTGAAAAGAACCGGTTAACTACATTGATGGTGACTCACAATATGCAGCAGGCCATCGATCTTGGTGATTCTTTAATCATGATGGATAAAGGCCAAATCATTTTCGAGGCAAGAGGCCCGAGAAAACAGGCACTGACTGTTGATAAGCTCTTGAATGAATTCCAGCGTATCAAGGGTGAAAAAATGCTAAATGACCGTGCGGTGTTGATATAAAGTGAAAGAGGCCTAGCGCTCAAGGTGAATGACCTTGGACCGAGGCCTCTTTTTTCGGCGGAATCGGAAGGGTTTACTATCGAGTGACTGAGTCTCGCCTTACGGAAGGCCAAGAGAACGGGTTGACTGCAGAGGACAGTGGACGTTCGGAGAGAATGCAAGGTCCTCCTGCTTAATCGCTATCAGCTGTGCTCCAAGGAGAATTGTCATCTTTTTTGGTTCCAAAAAAGTTTCTCATGAAGGACTTTTTCTTTGTTTTTTTAGCGGCGGCAGCTTCTTCGGTAGCGAGATAAAAATCTGCTGGTGGAATGGTGGCCGCTTCTAATGCTTCAATACGGGCTTCAAGTTTAGTGACGAGCTTATGCATGTCTTCCATTTCACTTCTATGCTGTAATAGTTGATAGGAAACAACGTCATCCGCTTTTGTTTTCAGACTTTTTTCTAGCCTGGAGACTCTTTCGTTTAGGTGATCTTGTCCTTTTTCCGACTCAATAGGTTGTTTAACAGTGGCCTTTCTGGTCTTCTTTTCTGAAATGCTCACCTTTTGTAAGACCACTCCCTCGTTCAGCTGGTCTTGGATTTTCCTCAATAAGTCAATATCTTCCTCCGAAAACTGGTAATGACCTAGCTGATTCCGTTCTACTTCCATGTTCAATTGGGTAACCCAGCGTTGAATGGTACTATGAGAAACGTTCAATAACTTGGCAACTGCACTTGTATTCATCTAGATTCCCCTCCTTTTGGTTGTAGAATTCTAGATAAAAGAAGCGATTCCTTTGCCGTTGACAAAACAAGTACTGATTCGCCAAAGATAGTGGATTTCCTACCTGTTTTTGCTGCCATGTCGATTTTATTTACCGGTACCGTCGTATTTCCAGTGGGTGTTCTTCCCGACGTAATTCAATCATTTCGGAGGGAAAAACGTATTTGCCAAGTAAGCTGGATAAGCGGGAAGGGGATTTTAGAAATATTCGATTTGAAATATGGGTTAATCTTGAAGGATGGATGACAGCTTCTCTTCATTATCTTAGTCATGGCCATTTAGACACAATAGGCTGTTAACTCCCAGTTGGGAATCAACAGCCTGTTTACTTGTTGTTATTGGGGAACTACATATTTAGCCAGCTCTTTACTGATTTGATTTCCCATCCGCTTGGATTGTTCGGTGGCTTCTTGAACACAGGAGATAAATGCTTCTTGTACATGATGGGCTTGAAGTGCTTTCAGGCCAGCTTCCGTTGTCCCTCCCGGTGAAGTGACTTCTTTTCGCAGTACCGCTGGTGTTTTTGGCGATTTCTGCAGCATCTCAGCTGCACCGGTTAAAGTCTGAAGGATTAATTGCTTTGCTGTTACGGCATCAAGGCCAATGGATTCCGCGGATCTTTCCAGAGCCTCGACCAAATAATAAATATAAGCGGGACCACTTCCGGATAAGCCCGTTACGGCATCAAGCTGTGTTTCTTCGACAATGGCAACCGAGCCCACCGTTTCGAAAAGTGTGATGGCCGTCTGCAATTGCGATTCATTTGTATGTGCATTGGCCGATAGGGCAGTGGCTGACTTTCCAACGGCTGCCGATGTATTAGGCATAGCTCTTACGATGGCGACCGGTTTGGCTGCAATCCCTTCAAGACTTGCCGTATGGACCCCTGCCACAACGGAAATGAACAGCATATCTTCCTGGATGTATTCCTTTATGGATTGCATCGTGGTTAAAATATCTTTTGGCTTTACTGCAAGTACTACTATGTTCGCATTCTCTAGTAGTTGCGGAAGAGACCGTGTTGGGGTAACCCCATATTGTTCTGTTAGATAAGTGAATCGTTCATCATTTTTCTTGTTGGTCACAAAAATGTCAGCCGGGTTTATTACTTGCTGAGTGACCAAACCGGAAATGATTGCTTCGGCCATTGATCCAGCCCCGATAAAAGCTATTTTTTTCATTTCACTCACTCCTTTAATGCATACTAGTAACGGTCAGTTTTCCCAAATAAAATAAAAAAGACCCCTCATCCAATAAAGGACGAAAGGTCTGGCTTCCGTGGTACCACCTTTGTTCAACTCCTACAAAATAAAAAGGAAGTTGCACTTGAATCCGCTAACGTGGGATGAACGTCAGTTTTACTGAAGGCTCATAAGGTAGGTTCAATAATAGAGAGGACGGTGAAGCTTTTCAGCACATTTAAGAACTTCACTCTCTTTACGCCATCCATTATTTACTTGGCCTCAATCATAGCCGTGCCGTCTTTAATTACTTGTGATTATGAAGGATGCATGAGTACTCTGTCAATAGTAATATATGCTGAGCCTTAAAATATAGTCGTTAATTATGTGAAAATAATGACAATGTTCAGGATTATATGTAAAATAGTGATTACATACACAGTTTTCTAATAAAATAAGGAAATACCAAATTTTACGGATATATAAGCTTATTTAAATATAATATTAAGGTGGAAATAGACATGGTGAATTGGAATGGGGATATCGCAAAGCTTTCTCTGCCGACGCCGTTTGCAGTGGGCGATGTAAATGTTTACATAGTTAAAGGAGATGCCTTAACTTTAATTGATACGGGGGTTAAAACCGTACAATCAAAAGAGGCACTGAATGCTGGACTTGGGGAATTAGGGCTGCAACTATCTGATATTGAACAAATAATCTTGACGCATCATCATCCAGACCATGCTGGTGCACTCGATTTCTTCGATAAGAAAGTCCCGGTGTATGGTCATAAAAACAATCAGCGGTGGCTGACTCTAAGCGATGAGTTCCTTGACACCCATAATTCTTTCTTTCTAGACTTTGCAGGGAAATTGGGCGTGGCTGAAGAATTGAAACATAGATTGACCCATGACAAAGAAGAAATCCAATTCCTTAGTAAAAGGAACATGCAAGCACATTTGGCTGAGGGTGACGAACTTCCGGGCCTTCCAGGATGGCGAGTAATCGAGACTCCTGGTCATGCGCAAAGCCATGTTTCCTTTTATCGGGAGAGTGACGGCTTAATGATTGCAGGAGACCACTTACTTGCAAGAATTTCGCCTAATCCATTAATGGAGCCACCCTTGATTGTGGGTGGCGTTCGTCAACGGCCATTGCTTCAATACAATGCCTCCCTTCAAAAACTATTAGACTTTCCGATTTCTAAGGTTTATTCAGGACATGGGGGAGAAATTGATGGAGAGAAAGTGTCCGATTTGATTCGATATAGATTTGAGCGACAGCATAATCGGGCCATGCAGGTGAAAAGCATGCTCCAAGAAAAACCTTTAACGGGATTTGAAGTGTGTCAGCGCCTCTTCCCAAAAGTTTATCGTCAGGAAGTCGACTTGACACTCTCGGAAACGGTCGGTCAGTTGGATTATCTGGAGGATTTGGGTGAAATCGAATTGGAAATGCAATCGGGTGTCATTTTATATTCAAGTGCGACGACAGTTTCTAAGGGGATAATCTATTGAGTAAATTAAGCGGGAAAGTCATTGTCATTACCGGGGCTTCGGGAGGAATTGGAAAGGAAATTGCGATTCAATCTGCCCGACTTGGGGCAAGACTCGTTCTTTTGGCAAGGAGCCTGGATAAATTGCAGACTCTGAAGGAGAGCCTGACCAGCCAATACGGGGTCGATGTTTTTGTATGGAAGTTGGATGTTTCCGATACAGAACAAGTGGAAAGGGTCTTCGTTGACATCCACGACCAGGTCGGCACCGTGGATGTGTTGGTCAATAATGCCGGGCACGGCACGTTTAAAGAAGTCCTTGATACGGATTTAGAAGAGAGTAAAGGGATGTTTGCTGTCAATGTAATCGGCTTGATGGCCTGTACGAAGTTTGTGCTTCCACATATGAAGCGCAAACAAGCGGGGCACATCATTAATATTGCGTCACAGGCAGGGAAAATTGCAACACCTAAGTCCACACTTTATTCAGCCACTAAATTCGCGGTGCTTGGTTATTCGAATGCTCTCCGGCTTGAATTGATGGAAGACAACATTCATGTGACCACCGTCAATCCTGGGCCAATCGAAACCAACTTTTTTACTATAGCGGATGAATCCGGGACATATATGAAGGGCATTAAGAAATTCATGCTTAAGCCTGAGGATGTAGCAGCCAAAATCGTTGCTGCCATGCTAACTAATAAACGGGAAGTCAATCTGCCCGCCTGGATGAATATGGTGAGTAAGTTTTATACCTTGTTTCCAAGAATCACTGAGACCGTTGGGAAAAAAGCATTTTTTAAAAAATAGATACTTCTAAATATAAGTGAAGATTACTATTTTAATAAGAAATTAAGGGAGTGTCATCTGACATTCCCTTTTTTTGAATTTATTTGGATTATCTTTCCATCTTATGTAACCATTTCATTGGTGAATTCGTCTGTTTTATAGGAGGGATTTTGTATGAAGCTCGTTATGGGAAAGTCTTTTATCTTTTTATTCCTTTTTTTCATTCTGGGAAGCTGTCAATCCTTCTCTGAAGAGCAACCCCATAAGTCCATTGGCAAGGGAGAAGAAGGATTCATTACAGATTTAGATGATAAGCGGATTCTGATAAAACGGACGTATTACAAGGTGAAAAATCATACGTATATACAAGATGAACATGGGGCAAAGCTCAGTTATTCAGACTTGGCAATCGGGATGAAAGTTAAACCATGGTACGGTGGAGAGGTCGAAGAATCATTTCCTTCGAAAGCGGATGCAGAATTGATACGGATTTTAAAGGATGAAGAGAGTCTAGAAGAGCAAAAGGCCGTAACTGCTGCACTGGAGCATGTGACTAAAGCTCCTAGTCAGCGTTTCATGGTTCTTGAAATCATTCATTTCCCTTCCGAGCATGTATACAATATTGAAATGATGAATCGCTCCAACTTGGATGCATCATTTACTGTGACCGTAGACGATTCTACTGAAGAAATCTTATATCTAAAATAATAACAGGGCAGAATCAAATAGATTCTGCCCTGCTTCGTTTTAGTCTTATGTTTTTTTATAAAGTTTTTGCACCCAGGTATTTTGGCGCCCAATAGGAGTTATTCATATCGGTGATGGTAATTCCTTTAGAAGATGAAGCATGAATGAACTGATTGTTTCCAATGTAGATTCCAGCATGGGAAACACCCGTCTTTCCAGAAGAAGTATCAAAGAATACAAGATCGCCTTTTGATGGCGATGATACTTTCAATCCGGTATTCGCGTAAAGCTGGGATGTTGTCCGTGGTAGGGTAATTCCTTGTGATTTTTGGAATACATAATAGATGAACCCCGAACAGTCAAATCCTGCTGGTGTCGTGCCAGCCCATTTGTATGGTGAGCCTGTCAATGTTTTTGCATAATTAATCATGCTTGTATTATTGACATTATAAACACCTAGCGCATTGAAGGTATTTCTTCCTGCAATCCCATCGGCAGTCAATCCTTTAGCTTTTTGAAAGTTTTTTACGGCAGTTGTTGAATAGGTTCCGTAGTAAGTAGTCGATGAACCAGTATATGTGAAATAACCTTTAGTTTTTAATAGGGTCTGTAGTTGTTTGACATCACTATGTGTCATTCCGGGTCTGAGGGTTTGATCTCCAATATTTGCAAACGCCTGAAGTGGCGTCAGCATTAATGCAGAAGCAACAGCAGCTGAGGCAATCCATTTCTTCATGTATCTCATTTCCTCTCTCTATCTCTCTATTTTTCTTTAACAATATTATCCTACAATACCATTGTGACAATCAAACCAGTTTTTGATTACATTTTCATTACAAAAAATAAGTAGTAATACTTAGTGAAAATCAGCGAAATCGTTTTTCTTAAATAGTAAAAGGGTTAAAAGACTCGGTTCCCCTTTTAGGCAAGATACCAACTAATTATATTTATAAAAACTAGTTGGATATAATGGATTACTTTTAAATTAAAGGGTATTTATGGGTATTTAAAAAGTTCCCATAAATAGGTGGAAATTTGTCATGAAACTTCCATTGAATGCGAACGTTTATTCGTTTAGAATGAGGGATATAATATAAACACGAACATATATTCTGTATAGGGTGAAGAAAAAATGGATTATAGCATGATGCCGAAACAATCAATTATGTGTATTGATATGAAAAGTTTTTATGCTAGCTGCTCAGCGGTCATGCATGGATTGGACCCGCTCGAATGTTATTTGGCAGTGGTGGGTGATAAGAATAGGGAGGGGAGCATTGTGCTTGCGGCTTCTCCAAAGCTAAAGAAGGAATTCGGTATAAAAACCGGTTCCCGGAAGTTTGAGATACCGAAAGATCGACGCATTCTAGTCGTTGAACCCAAAATGGCCACTTATTTGAGAGTTTCGACGGAGATTACGCGCTTGTTTCACCGCTATGTTCCAAAAGAAGCGATTCATGTATACAGTGTGGACGAAAGTTTTTTGAAAGTTGATGGAGCGGCTTCTTTATGGGGGGATGCCTGGAATATTGCCAGGAAAATAAAAGATGACATTGAAAGGGAATTACAGATTCCAAGTGCAATCGGGATTGGGCCGAACATGCTGATGGCGAAGCTTTCTCTTGATCTCGAGGCCAAACATACAGGAATAGCTGAGTGGACATATGAAGACGTACCAGCTAAGCTTTGGCCGATTTCTCCGCTTCGTGAAATGTGGGGGATAGGAAGGAGGGTGGAAAAGACCCTTCATGGCATGGGAATATTCACTGTCGGGCAACTTGCCAATTATGACCTTCAATTGCTTGAAGCGAAGTTCGGGATTATGGGCAATCAGCTTTATCATCATGCCTGGGGAATCGATTTGTCAGATCTCGGGGCGCCGATCATCGAGGGGCAGGTCAGCTTTGGTAAAAGTCAGATTTTACTCCGTGATTACAAGGAAGAACACGAGATCAAGCAGGTTATGGTAGAAATTTGTGAGGAAGTCGGAAGAAGGGCTCGTACCCATAGGAAGGCTGGACGGACGATCAGTCTGAGCATTGGTTATAGTAAGGATGAGTTTGGCGGTGGGTTTCATCGCTCCCGTTCGATTGAGGAACCGACAAATAT
This sequence comes from Peribacillus suis, assembly GCF_059384845.1. Classification (NCBI taxonomy): domain Bacteria; kingdom Bacillati; phylum Bacillota; class Bacilli; order Caryophanales; family Bacillaceae; genus Peribacillus; species Peribacillus suis. The sequence continues at coordinate 2,554,833 of NZ_CM182019.1, read as the reverse complement.
CACAATGGAATTGTATAAAGTCTGTCTTGAACTTTTTCATGAAAACTATCATAAGCAAAAAACGGTTCGTAGCGTTTCGGTCACACTCTCGAATATTGTGGATGATAATGAGATGCAGCTGACTTTATTTGATGCTTCACGGTGGAAAAAGCGGGAATTGAGTTATACCGTTGACCGCATTCGACATAAATATGGTTCAAAATCACTGTTGCGCGCGGTTTCGTATACGAAAGCCGGGACGGCCGTTTATAGAAGCGGATTGCTTGGCGGGCATAAGGCTTGACAAAGTCGTCAGAGGAGGAAAAAGAATGATTCATGATCGGGGGCGTATCAAATGGACATCCATGATGCTACCGGAACATGTGAAGATGTTGCGGGATTGGGTGGCGGAGGATAGCCATGAAGCAAGACGCATTCTCGATGAACAGCAGTTTGAAGAAATGAATGCTGTGATGGGGGAAGCGATGGAAGAAGGTAGAGAGGTCATGATTGCCTATTATGACAGAACCCGATACCAGCTTTTAATCGGAAGCATTCATTATTATGATGAATGCTTGCAAAGACTTCATATTATTGACCATTTTCAGCAACCACATTATATTCAACTTTCCCATATAGCGGATGTAAGATTGATGGAATAAGAATGGTGGGATTATCCCCATGGATGCACAAGAGTGCGGGAAAAGGACAGGGGTCCTTTTATCGTTTATAATGGGGGAATGGAACGAATAGGGGGAAATGAGATGTACATTGAATGGACAGATAGAGCAGCCGAAAAACTTTCCGATAAAATACAGGGAAAAGAAGGACATTTACAGTTGAAATATGATACAGATGGCTGTGGTTGCGTAGTAAGTGGCGTGACAGCTCTTTGGCTCGTTGACGAGCTTGAGGAGGATAATCAAAAAGTGGAGACCAATGGAGTTCCCCTTTATGTCGAAAAATCTAAAATGATTTTTCTCGATGATATCATGACAATAGACTTTGTGGTCGAAGCAAACTGCTTTCAGCTAAAAAGCCCGAATCAAATCTTGAATCCAAGGATGAGTTACTTTAATAAACTCTAAAAAAAGCAAAGGGAGAATCCCGATAGTCGTGGGATTCTCCCTTTGTCTATTTCAATACAAGCTGTTCGAGAAATTGGTCGATCCGTTCCTCATATTCCTTGGGATTAGCATTATATGATTGTGCGTGAGCCCCGTTTTTTGCGAGGTAAAGTTGTTTTGGTCCTTTTTTTGCTTCATATAATTCAAGTGTCATGGAAGCGGGAATGAAAGTATCAGGTTCACTATGAATGAACAGCACTGGTTTTTCGATATTACTAATGAAATCTATCGGTGATACTTCGTTCGTCCAATATCCATCACGAAGTTTGATGAACATGCGCCCAAGTGGAAAGATGCTCCAGGTTGGAAAAGGGATTTCCATACCGATTTGATGTTGAATTTGCTTTTCAAAATTGGAAAATGGACAATCGGCAATATAAAAATCTGCTCCATCTTCAAGCATGCCCGCATATAGAAGAAGGGTCACAGCCCCCATGGATTCACCATGAATGCCGAAGAAAAGATCTGAACCTTTACGTCTTTTTAACTCGTCAATCACGGCTTTCAAGTCGAATTTTTCATAATGTCCATAGCTGCTTGTTTTCCCACCGGAGTCTCCATGACGACGGTGATCATAGATGACCGCATTGAATCCACGCTTAAGGAAAATGTTCATGTACTTGATCGAGTTCGTTTTATTTTCTGTCACGCCGTGAGCAATAATGATCCACTTATTCGTAGGATGAGGTTCAATAAACATGCATTTCAAGGAATACCCAGATGGAGAAGGTACCCAGATTTCGCTTTTAGGCAGGGTATCAAAATCCTCTTGAATGAACCGTTTAGCCAAGACTTCACGATCTTTGATGGAATTATCTTCCTTCTTCTTCATGTACATGAGCCGATTAGAAAAATAAATACCGATGCCGACCATATACGTCAAGATGCCGGCAATTGCGAGACCCCATTTTTTCATGGTGAACCTCCTTGTTTTTAGTTTATTTTACCATGTTGAAAAATAAGAAAATACTGTTAAGAAATCGTCACGGGTAAAACCGGAGTCATGGTATAATAATGTATAATGTCAGGGGGTTTTAAGGATGAAAAAGAAACAGCCGCGCAATCAAAATCAAAGTAAAAAGCAAGAAAAAGAAGCATCGTCATCATTGAAACTTGGTGATATGCTCAATCAAGATATCATGTCGCAGCTTCGCCAAAAACAAAAAGAATTAAACGATGCGGAACAAGAGAAGAGAGCAGCAGAAGAAGAAAAGAAACGTCAAGAAAGAAAACAGCGTGAGAAAAATAAATCATTCGAAGAGCTGTTGGGTGAAAGTGATCTTAACTGGAAAAACTATAAATGATTTTAATGAAATCGGGATGTTTATTATGACCCGACCAAAAAAACTATAAATGGAAAGCATCTTCGTTGGTACCCATGTACTTATAACGGGGATGTTTTTGTATGAAGAAAATGACATGGAACAAATTAAATTCCTTCGTAATTCTGTTTGGATGGCCGAATCGCTTTATTTTATAAAGCATAACGATTATATTAAAAGTAAGTTTGATAGGTACCCGCTTATCGAATGGACTACTATTAGTTGGTGATGAAATGGAAAAAAGAATAGAATCTGTACTGGAAAATCAACTATGCTTCCTTCTATATGCAAATTCAAGGGAAATGACCAAGAAGTATAAACCACTACTTACCAAACTTAACGTAACGTATCCTCAATATCTCGTTCTGCTTTTACTATGGGAGCAAGACACGCTTACAGTGAAGAAATTAGGGGAGTTACTTGCACTTGATTCAGGAACGCTCACTCCCATGTTGAAACGGATGGAGCAGTATGGGCTCATTGTTCGTGAACGGTCCACTAAAGATGAAAGGTCTGTCATGATTCAGCTGACTCGAAAGGGACTTGATTTAAGGGAAGAAGCCTGTTTCATTCCTGAACGCATTTCGGATATGTCCGGTGAAGATAAGCAAGTGGTTGAGGATTTGAAAGCGTCGCTGCTTCAACTATTAAAAACCTTGCAAGCACTTTGAAGGAATAGAAAAACGCCTGGGTTCACTTCAAACCCAAGCGTTTTTTTGTGAAATTGCTTTATTCTACTTCAATTTCAATGGCAACATCCACATTGCCGTTGATTGCTTTTGAATAAGGGCACATTTGGTGAGCTTTATGAACGAAAGTTTCAAATGAATTTTTATCGATTCCTGATCCCTTTACGACTAATGTTACAGCCAAGCTGTATTGATGCATATCACCCATCAATAAACTGACATTGGCTGTGACGTTTGAAGTAAATGTAGCACCTTCAATCTTTCCAACCGATTGTAAAGCACTATCAAAACAAGCCGCATATCCTGCTGCAAAAAGCTGTTCAGGATTAGAAGCTTCAGGCATCTGTTTAGCCCTTGGCGTTCCGGGCATTGCAATATCAACCGTAAAGTTTCCATCAGCTGAAATGGCCGTTCCTTCTCTTCCTCCATCAACCGTTACAGACGTCGTAAATAGTGTTTTTGTCATTGTTTATCTCCCCAATCTTTTCATTTAGATTGTGCACAATTGAATTGTATAATATCAATTAAGAAATAGCAACAGAAAAGATCTTAGAAAGAACTCACCCTACACTTTTGCAGCTGAGTTATTTAAAAGTGTAGGGTATGACTCCCGGAATAAAAAAAAGCTATCCAACCGTAGGTGTACGGAAAGGATAGCTTTGCAGAGAAATGATTGCTAGTCTTTAAAGGGTGTTCAGGTTAGATTTATTCCCGGTGGTTTGCATATTTGCTTGCTTTGGTGAGTTGCTTCAACAGATCAAGTTCATCTTTTGAAAGAGAAGGGCTGTTGGCAGCCTGACAGTTTTCGCGAAGCTGTTGCACCGTGCTCGCCCCGGCTACGGCAGATGCAACGCATTGGTTCGATAATACATATTGCAGAGCCACAGCATTCAGCTTCTTGCCGGAAATCTTCTCTTTTAATTGTGGAAGTAAGTCCTTGAGTGCTTGATAGCTATAATCGAGGTAGCCGTCCTCACTAGCCTTGTTAAGCATTTTTTCACTTAGCAGCCCTTTGGCGAGAGGCCCCCGAGCAATGATGCTGACCTGCTTATTTTCCAAAAGTGGCATCCACTCTTCCGGACGGCGGTCCAGCAGGCTGTACTGCATCATCACGGAATCAATATCTGAATTCTCGACAAATGCCTTTATTACATTGGGCCGAATCGATGATATTCCATAGTACCGAATCAAACCTTCTTTTTTTAAGTCCTCAAAGGCTTCAATCGTTTCCTCCAAATTATCTTCAATCGTACCGCCATGCAGCTGATAGAGGTCAATATAGTCGGTGCCTAGTCTCTTTAGACTATCTTTTACGGCCGTCTTGATATAGTCACCAGATGGATCCCAGCTCCAGCCTTCTTTATTTTCCGTCCAGCGGTTTCCGACTTTCGTTGCTATGTACACTTGATCGCGAACTGGCTTTAGGCTTTCTCCCACAATTTCCTCGTTCACTCCAAAATCATATAAGTCAGCGGTGTCGAAGTAATTGATGCCTTCATGTAAAGCAGCCTTCACAATTTCGGCTGCCTTTTTTTGATCGGTTCCCAAAGACATGCATCCAAGTCCAATTTCGGATACAAGCAAATCCGAATTTCCTAATCTGCGTTTTTTCATGTTATCCTCTCCTTTATATCTTCATTGTAAAGGAGGAATCATTTTCACTCAAAGATTTCACTTGATCCTTTTTAAGGGGTGAGGTTCTTGTCGATGGATATCTGCAATCCAGTCATTGACATAAACATAGTCACTTTGTAGACTTTTGAGTTTTTGAACAATCTCCCAACTCTTTCCGGAGAAAACAATGCCATTTTCGAACACATGAATTTTCATCAAATCGCCCTCCATCCCTAGTATGGTAAAATGTATGAAGAATCATGCTGTAATTAGAACAGAGGAGTGGACAAGTTGAAAAAATTCGAAGAGAAAACATTATCAAGCAAAAAGATATTCACGGGTAAAGTAATCAATTTACAAGTGGATGATGTCGAGCTTCCTGATGGGAAAACGAGTAAACGAGAAATCATCAAGCATCCCGGGGCAGTCGCAATCATCGCTCTTACAGCTGAAGATAAGATCATCATGGTCGAACAGTACCGTAAAGCGTTGGAGAGAAGCCTGGTTGAAATTCCAGCAGGTAAGCTTGAAAAAGGGGAGGAACCCGTTCGGTCGGCAGAACGTGAACTTGAGGAAGAGACGGGCTATGAATGTGAAAGAATGGAGCATATCATCTCTTTTTATACGTCTCCAGGCTTTGCGGATGAGCTAGTCCATCTCTATTTGGCCCACAATTTGAAAAAGAAAAAAGATGCGGCACCATTGGATGAAGATGAGTTTGTCGAGGTGATCGAGCTGACATTGAAGGAAGCTCAAAACTATCTGGATGAAGGGAAGATCCAAGATGCCAAAACGGCCTACGCCGTACAATATTTGCAGTTGAAAAAGGCGTTGAATGAATAAATGAAAGAATACTATGCTGATTTCCATATTCATATCGGCAGGACGAGAAGTGGGAAGGCGGTTAAGATCACCGGAGCTAAAACGTTGACCTTCAGCAACATAATCGAAGTGGCAAGCGAACGAAAAGGACTCGATATGATAGGGGTTATAGACTGCCATTCTCCTGAGGTTATTGAAGAGATAGAAGCTGGAATTCACAATGGGGAAATTACGGAAATGGAGGGTGGCGGACTTCATTATCGGAACCTCACCATCATCCCAGGGTCGGAAATTGAAATATATGACCACAATTGCCATGGACCGATTCATGTTCTTGCCTATTTTCCAAATATGGAAGTGCTGAAGAGGTTTTCATCATGGATGAGTAATTATGTGAAAAATATTACGTTGAGTTCCCAGAGGATTTATTGTGACGGGCGAAAGTTGCAAGAAATCGTCAAATCCCTTGGAGGGCTGTTCATCCCTGCGCATGTTTTCACCCCCTTTAAAAGCTTGTACGGTAAAGGCGTAAAGGAAAGCCTGGCGGAAGTGTTCGATCCGAAGCTCATTGATGCCATCGAACTTGGTTTAAGCTCGGATACCTATTTGGTGGAGGACATAAAAGAATTGAAATCGTATACCTTCCTGACGAATTCCGATGCCCACTCCCTTGGAAAGATAGCCCGTGAATATCAAATGCTATTACTTCAAGAACCGAGTTTTACAGAGTTGGAAAAAGCGCTTAAGGAAGAAGAAGGTCGTAAAGTGACAGCCAATTATGGATTGAATCCCTTATTGGGTAAATATTATCAAACCGTTTGCGGAAGTTGCCTTCATAAAATGGCCATAAATGCTGAGGCATGCAGTGAATGCGGAGGCAAGAAGATCATTAAGGGAGTTTCCACACGTATTGCCGAATTATCCGTTTCTGGAAAAGGGGAGGAAAAGAGGTCCCGTCCGCAGTATATTCATCAGGTTCCGCTTGATTTCATTCCGGGCCTTGGCCCGAAGTCCATGGACAGACTATTGGGGGCCTTCGGAACAGAGATGAATATCCTTCATGAGGTGACTCTCGAACAGCTTTCAGAGGTCGTTCCATTGAAATTAGCCCACTTTATAGATTCCGCAAGAAAAGGGATATTGGGTTTTGATGCAGGAGGAGGCGGCAAATATGGGAAAGTTAAGATGTGATAACACAGGCTTTCCCGATATAAACTTTTCAAAAGGCATTTCTAGATGGAAGTGCCTTTTGTGCTTGTTATAGATATCACTTCGTAGCAATTAGTCTTTTTGTGAAATAGAAAAGGGATTCATTTAACACTTTGTATAATGACTAAAAAGCCAGGAAGTTACACAATAGGAATAGGAAATAAATCATAATAAGGAAGTGACACGAATATAGGCGCAATATGCTGGCGTAAACTCGCGACTGAAATTCCGAGTTTAATTATCTGAGTATTTTGTGAGTTTGTGGGTGACGGATTACATAAAGGAAATGCTTCACCCCTACTATATAGTAAAATCTCGAACAATTAGGAGGAGTTATAATGACTGAAACAATAAAAGTAAAAGAATTATCTCATTTTATAGGCGGTCAAATGGTTGCAGGGCAAAACGGGAGATTTTCGGATGTATTCAATCCTTCAAGTGGAGAAGTCATTGCGAAAGTACCGTTAGCTTCGATTGAAGAAGTAAAGGGAGCCATTGATAAAGCCAAAGCTGCATTTCCCGCTTGGCGTGACATGTCCGTAGCAAGGCGTGCGGATATAGTGATCAAGTTTCGTAACTTGCTTACGGAACATACAGATGCCCTAATTGATCTGATTTGTACAGAAAGCGGTAAAACGGCAGAAGATGCAAAGGGCGAGATTACCCGTGGAATAGAATCTGTGGACCTTGCCATTGGAGCGCCCCATTTAGTGAAAGGGGAATATTCCGTCAACGTCGGTGGACAGATCAATGTCTATTCGGCGAAGTACCCACTTGGCGTCGTAGCAGCCATTTCTCCATTCAACTTCCCGATCATGGTGCCACTGGCCCAGACGAGCATGGCAATTGCTGTAGGCAATGCAGTCATTCTGAAAGCTTCGGAGCGAGTTCCAATGACAGCTTTATTCGTGAGTGAATTATGGAAGAAAGCAGGATTGCCGGACGGTATTTGGACCGTTATCAATGGTGATAAGGACGCTGTCAATGAATTATTGAGAAATCCAGAAGTGGAGGCAATCTCCTTCGTGGGCTCTACGCCGGTGGCTCAATATATTTATGAGACGGGAGCGAAACATGGTAAGCGTGTGACGGCTCTTGGTGGCGGGAAGAACAATATGGTTGTCATGCCTGATGCGGATTTAGAACAAGTGGCAAACTCTTTTATTGGAGCTGCATATGGAGCTGCATCCCAGCGTTGCATGGCCATTTCAACGCTCATGCCTGTTGGAGAAGAAACAGGGGATCGTTTAATAAAGATTTTAAAAGAAAAAATCGGCGCATTGAAAGTGGGCTCTTACACAGACCGGGAAGTTGACTTCGGACCTGTTATATCCCAACAATCAAAAGAGTCGGTAATTGCGGCGATTGACAAGAGCATTGAAGAAGGTGCAACCGTAGTGTGTGATGGACGGGAATTAGACATCGTGAAAGAATCCAGAGGTTTCTTTGTCGGCCCGACATTAATTGACCATGTAAAGCCAGGAATGGATATATATGAACAGGAAGTGTTCGGACCCGCCCGTAATGTTGTTCGGGTCGCTTCACTAGAAGAAGCGATTAAGCTGATCAACGAACATGAGTTAGGGAATGGTGTCACCATTTTCACCAATGATGGAGCGGCAGCTCGGAAATTCACAACGGAAATTGACGTTGGGATGGTAGGAGTTAATGTCCCGATTCCAATCCCTGTCGGCTACCATAATTTTGCTGGATTTAAAGGGTCTAGATTCGGTGAAGGTCATATGTTCGGACCAGATCAAGCCCGTTTCTTTACAAAAACAAAAACTGTCTCAGAACGATGGTTGACATCGTCCGCCAATACGGGGTCGACATTTGCCTTTCCAAGCAATAATGATTGAAGATTGAAATACAAAGAATCCCTGAAACTATTTTAGGGATTCTTTAAATCCTTTTAATAAAGCTTCATAGAAAGAGAGTTAATTGGAACGTAAAGTATGGAAAGCGAAAGAGGAGTTTTGCTTTTTAAAGCTAATGGAGAGAGTCCTGACAGGGAAAACTGATGCTGCCAGGGCTCTTTTTAGTTTATTATTTTTGCATAAATGCAAGTGTCTCGTAATGTCTTGCCGTCGGCGCTTAAAGCATCATTATGTAAAATCCCTTCCAGGGTAAATCCAAGCTTTTCAGGAATCCGTTTGCTGGTAAGATTATTGGGATCACAACGGATTTCAATTCTCTTGGCCCCATAATGATTAAAGGCGAATCTTGTTAACCTTTCTACCACTTCAGTTATATATCCTTTGTTCCTGTATTCCGTATCGATCCAATAACCGATTTCAAACTTGGGGATGTCCCAGTTAATTCGATGGAGGCCAGTGGAGCCTATGAATTGACCGTCTTCTTTCCTATAAATATGGAGTCTAATATCTTCTTTTAAGATAAAATCAGCATATGCTTTCAGGACATTCTTTTCTGAAGCTTCTATTGATGGTTCTTGCTGGGCAAATGGAAGCCATCTCTTCAACTCGTTTCGTGAACGGACTATGGCTTCATAAACGTCAAGTCCATCTCCCGGTAGGCAAGGTCTTAAATATAAGCGAGAAGTTTCAATTTTTTCTGGAAAATCCATTAGTATAGCTTTCATAGTACCCCTCCAAACAACTTTATGGAAAATTATAACACGTCTTTTGTGAAAAATGTTCTACGACTCTGTAAATTACGCTTGAATCCTTGTCATAAATAAAACAGAAAAAACATAGATTCTAGTAAGTGGAGTTGGGAGGATAGATAAAAGATGAAAAATAGATCTGCCATACAAAATGCTGTAAGGAAACATGTTAACGAACATTCCTCATTATACGTTTTTATCACTGTACTCTTTTTAATGGGTGTCATTTTTGGTGCTGTTCTCGTAAACAGTTTGAGCTTTACTCAAAAGGAAGATTTGTTCTACTATTTATCACAATTCTTCGGACAAGTTTCCAAAGGGGAATTTGCTTCTTCACACGATATGTTCAGTCAAAGTCTTATGCATAACCTTAAATATATTGGGGTCATCTGGATTCTTGGGGTTTCGGTTATCGGTTTGCCAGTGATATTAGTACTGTTATTTGTAAAAGGTATGGTTGTGGGATTTACGGTCGGATTTTTAGTCAATCAAATGGGGTGGAGTGGATTCCTATTATCATTTGTGGCAATCCTACCGCAAAATATATTCATTGTCCCGATCTTTATCGTGATCACGGTTCTGGCCGTATCGCTATCCATGAAGATGATCAGCCGCATTTTTCTTAAACAGGTTCGGGAGCCTTTAAAGCCGATTATTTCCCGCTATGTTTTTTCCTTGATCTTGTCTGGGGTATTTTTAATTGCAGCAGCTGCATTTGAAGCATATTTATCCCCTTCCTTAATGAAAAATGTCGTAAGCTTCTTGGGGTAATGAAGGATAGCTACGCATTCATCATGATTTTTTTGCTATTAATAAGGAAATCTATTTTGACAGTTTTCCCTCATTTGATATAATGTATAAGATAGCGGCGCGGGAGGGAATATTGGTATGGAAATAGAAAATAGAATTGATAGAATAAAAAAGCAGTTGCACTCGTCCAGCTACAAATTAACGCCTCAGCGAGAAGCGACCGTCCGCGTTTTACTTGAGCACGAAGAGGATCATTTAAGCGCAGAAGACGTTTACCTCCTTGTCAAAGAAAAGTCGCCGGAAATTGGATTAGCAACGGTATACCGTACGCTAGAGTTGCTGACTGAATTGAAAATAGTAGATAAAATTAACTTTGGAGACGGAGTTTCCCGTTATGATTTAAGACAAGAAGGCGCAGCGCATTTCCATCATCATCTGGTTTGTGTGGAATGTGGAGCGGTAGATGAGATCCAACAAGACTTACTTGAAGACGTGGAAGCCATTGTCGAGCGTGACTGGAACTTCAAGATAAAAGACCATAGATTAACCTTTCATGGCATTTGTCATCGATGTCATGACAAAGTCGAAGATAAAGATGAATAAAGTCGGACCTTCTCCCCTACCTGGAGAAGGTTTTCTGGTTTTAAAAGAAAATAGTTTGCCTGTTTAACCTGGGTTAGAAATAGATAGAACTTTTTTTCCTCTTCTTTACCGAAAGATGTATAAAACTTGTCCCGATGGGCATAGATTGATACAAAGTGCTCGGATAGGGAGGGGAAAGCATGAAAACGTCATTGAAGCTAGTTTTACATACAGCTAAAGTGATGATACTCTTCGTTAGCTTCACTGTTCTTTTTTACATAGGAATGGTATGGTTAAATCAGGAATATCATAGTTATCATCGGTACGATGAACCAAAAGGCACAGCTGTCAAAGTATCAAAAGCTGTTGATACAGGTGATGATGCATGGTTTGAACGCTTAATGTTGTTTTATTTAAACGGGGAGTAATGAATATGGAGAATCAAATTAAGGATTTCATTCATTTTTTGACCATTGAAAAGGGTCTTGCCAAAAACACACTCGTCTCGTATGAACGTGACTTGAAATCATATTGGGCCTATTTAATGAATGTAGAAATGATTACCGATTGGAATGACTCACGTCGGGCAAACATCTTACACTTTCTTGCTCATTTGAAAGACCAAGGGAAATCGTCGAAAACCATTGCCCGCCATATTGCTTCAATCCGATCCTTCCATCAATTTCTCCTTCGTGAAAAGGTGACTGACCAGGATCCAGCTCTACATATAGAAACACCCAAACCTGAAAGAAGCCTTCCAAAGGTGTTAAGCATGGAAGAGGTGGAAGCCTTATTGGAAGCCCCAAAGGTAATGAACGAATATGGATTACGTGACAAAGCGATGCTTGAACTGATGTATGCGACAGGAATGCGTGTCAGTGAATTGATCTCAATGGATGTGAGCGATGTACATGCGACGATGGGTTTTGTCCGTTGTATCGGAAAAGGGGATAAAGAAAGAATCATCCCTATCGGACAAACAGCACTGGGGGCCATCGGGAATTACTTAGATAGTGCCCGTGGTAAATTTGCCAGTCCAAAGCATCGGACGGATTCACTTTTTTTGAATCACCATGGAAACAGGTTGACGAGACAGGGATTTTGGAAGATCTTGAAAAAACTCGTGAAAGAGGCGAGAATCGAGAAGGAAATTACACCGCATACACTAAGGCATTCTTTTGCCACCCATCTTTTGATGAATGGAGCAGATTTACGGGCCGTTCAGGAGATGTTGGGGCATGCGGATATTTCGACGACTCAAATCTACACACATATTACGAATGTTCGGATAAAAGATGTATATTCTAAATTTCATCCAAGAGCTTAGGAAATTAGTAGATTGAAAGTGTAGGAGGAAAGGCCTCCTGCACAAGTAATGGTGAAACAGCCATCAGGAATAGGTGGCCCAATTTATTGGACCATGATAAGCTGGAACTATAAAAATCTTTTTTGAAATTATGAGTCTGTTTTCCTATATAAAGATTAAGGTACATAACAATTGTCTAAAACGATTGGTATCGTTTACAATAAAGAGGTCAGACTTCTGACGTTTCGGTTATTGTAGGTTAAATGGACAATATACGGGGAATATAAAAGGGTATAATACTATTTACTGGAGGGAATTAGCATGGAAAAAAATTCAGCATTTAAACGCATTTTTGTAGTTGTAATGGACTCAGTTGGGATTGGCGAAGCACCGGATGCAGATTTATTCGGTGATAAAGGAGCCGATACACTTGGCCATATAGCTGAGAGAATGAATGGATTGAACATGCCGACTCTTTCTAAAATGGGTTTAGGCAACATCCGGGATATTAAAGGTATCGCAAAAACAGAGCAACCGATTGCTTACTATACAAAAATGAAAGAAGCGTCAACAGGAAAAGATACGATGACCGGCCATTGGGAAATAATGGGTCTTAATATCACTACACCATTTCAAGTATTTCCGAACGGTTTCCCTGAGTTATTAATCAATGAACTTCAAGCGAAGACGGGACGTTCAATCATAGGGAATATACCTGCAAGCGGAACGGAAATCATTGAAAGACTTGGCGAAGATCACATGAAAACGGGAGCTTTAATTGTGTATACATCCGCTGATTCTGTTTTACAGATTGCCGCTCATGAGGACGTAGTCCCATTAGACGAGTTATATAAAATTTGTGAAATTGCACGAGAGTTGACGATGGCTGATGAATATAAGGTTGGACGCGTTATTGCAAGACCTTTCATTGGAGAGCCAGGAAGTTTCAAAAGAACACCTAACCGTCATGATTATGCATTGAAGCCATTTAACAGAACGGTAATGGATGAAATGAAAGATGCTGGGTTGGATGTTTTGGCAATTGGAAAAATCTCGGATATCTTTGATGGTGAAGGAGTCACCGAATCATTACGTACAGTCTCCAATATGGACGGAATGGATAAATTAATCCAAACCATCGATCAAGACTTTAAGGGATTAAGCTTCTTGAATCTAGTGGACTTTGATGCCTTATATGGTCACCGTCGTGATCCGGAAGGCTACGGAAAGGCTTTGGAAGAGTTCGATGCTAGAATGCCTGAAGTGATAGAGAAGCTGACAGAAGATGACTTGTTGATCATCACGGCCGACCACGGGAATGATCCGATTCATGAAGGTACAGACCACACTCGTGAGTATGTTCCATTATTAGTTTACTCAAAACGTTTCACAAAAGGCACGGAGTTACCAGTAAGAGATACTTTTGCTGATATTGGTGCAACAGTTGCCGCTAACTTTGATATAAAGATGCCTACATATGGGAAAAATATTTTAGGCGACGTGAAATAAGGGAGGGTAAATATGTTTAATAGCATTGAAACAGCTGCTGAATTTATAAAGAACAAAGTGGATGGGACTCCAGATATAGGCTTGATTCTTGGATCTGGTCTTGGGGTATTGGCAGATGAAATTGAAAACCCGATAATTATCCCTTATCATGAAATCCCGGAATTTCCCGTCTCGACTGTAGAAGGACATGCAGGTCAGCTTGTCATCGGAAACCTGAGTGGCAAACAGGTTGTAGCCATGCAAGGTCGTTTCCATTTTTATGAAGGATACTCAATGGAGAAAGTCACTTTCCCGGTACGTGTGATGAAACTGCTTGGTGTTGAAACATTAATCGTAACCAATGCTGCTGGAAGTGTGAATGAAAGCTATGCACCGGGAGATCTGATGATCATTACGGACCATATCAATTTAATGGGAACTAACCCATTGATTGGTGCGAATGAAGACCGCTTTGGTCCTCGTTTCCCTGATATGTCAGAAGCTTATAATAAAGAATTGCGGGCAAAAGCTAAGACGATCGCTTCTACGCTGGGCTTGGATGTAAAGGAAGGCGTCTATATTGGGAATTCTGGGCCGACCTATGAAACTCCGGCAGAAGTAAGGATGGCAAGAGTTCTTGGTGGGGATGCAGTGGGCATGTCCACTGTTCCGGAAGTTATCGTTGCTAGACATTGTGGGATGAAAGTACTGGGGATATCTTGCCTTACAAACATGGCTTCTGGTATTTTGGACCAGCCCCTGTCACACGTGGAAGTTATTGAAACGACAGAAAAAGTAAAAAGCAGTTTTCTGGAGTTTGTTAAGTCGATTGTTAAAGATTTATAAATCGGATTTAAAATAATACAAGCACAGTCGAAACTAAGGCTGTCTTTAAAGAATGGGGAATGACTTATGAGAATGGTTGACTTAATCGCAAAAAAACGTGATGGAAAGACACTTTCCACTGAAGAGATTCAGTTTATTGTGGAAGGCTTTACAAATGGAACGATTCCTGATTATCAAATGAGCGCATGGGCAATGGCAATCTATTTTCAAGAGCTGAACGAGCAGGAGCGTGCTGATTTAACGATGGCCATGGTAGAATCCGGTGATCAAATAGATTTATCGATGATAGAGGGAATTAAGGTCGATAAGCACTCTACAGGTGGCGTTGGTGATACGACCACACTTGTTCTTGGACCATTAGTGGCAGCTGTAGGCGTTCCAGTGGCAAAAATGTCAGGGCGCGGCCTTGGCCATACAGGTGGAACCATCGATAAATTGGAATCCGTTAAAGGGTTTCATGTGGAAATTGAAAATGATGAGTTCATTGAACTTGTCAATAAAAACAAGATAGCCGTTATTGGTCAAAGTGGTAATTTAACTCCTGCAGATAAAAAGCTTTATGCATTACGTGATGTAACGGCTACCGTCAATAGCATCGGGTTGATTGCTGGTTCCATCATGAGTAAGAAAATAGCTGCTGGTGCAGATGCGATTGTTCTTGATGTGAAAACGGGTGCAGGTGCATTCATGAAGACACTTGAAGATTCCGAGAAACTGGCACATGCAATGGTGAGCATAGGAAATAATGTCGGCCGTAATACGATGGCAGTCATTTCAGACATGAGCCAGCCTCTTGGTTACGCAATCGGGAACGCTCTTGAAGTTAAAGAAGCGATTGATACGCTTAAAGGTGAAGGTCCGGAAGATTTAACGGAACTATCTTTAACGTTAGGAAGTCATATGGTGTACCTTGCTAAAAAAGCGGGCTCCCTTGAAGAAGCCAGAACCCTGCTTGAAAATGCAATCAAGGATGGTTCAGCGCTTCGTTCATTCAAAATCTTCTTGGAGGCACAGGGAGGAGACGGCTCAGTTGTAGAACAGCCAGAAAAACTTCCACAGGCTGCATACACTTTTGAGCTTGAAGCTAAAGAAGACGGATATGTATCGGAAATCGTTGCTGATGAAATCGGTACGGCTGCCATGTTATTAGGTGCTGGACGTGCTACTAAAGAATCGGAAATTGATTTGGCTGTAGGTCTTATGCTTCGTAAGAAAATCGGTGAAACCGTGGCTAAAGGTGAATCACTTGTAACCATATACAGTAACTTTGAAGATGTTTCAAAAGTAAAAGAGAAATTATACGAAAACATTACAATTTCCAAGGAAAAAGTTGAAAAACCAACGTTGATCTATAAAGAAATCATGGAATAATGATTCGCCAAGCAGGTCACTCTTTTTAAAAGAGTGACCTTTTTTTACGTTCAGCATAATTTTATTCAGGCAACAAGGTCCTCTGTTTTTGTATATTCCTCATTAAAACTGTCCTCTCCCTTTTTAAATAATAATTCCACCAACTTATTTGTATAAAAATGGCTTATATGGAAAAAATGGAATATATAAAGATTGGAGGCTATGGAGATGAAGCGGATTCTTTCTCTATTTTTAATCGTGTTACTAGCAACTGGCTTTAGCATCCCGCATACTCAAGCATCAGAAAAAAAAGGTGTCAACTTAGCGGAAAATGCAAAATCAGCTATTTTAATTGAACGGGATACAGGTACAGTTTTGTATGATAAAAATGCAGATGAACGTCTTTCGCCTGCTAGTATGACGAAGATCATGACGATGCTCTTAATCATGGAAGCCATCGATAAAGGTGAACTCAACATGAAGGATAAAATCAGGACGAGTGAGTACGCTGCATCGATGGGAGGTTCTCAAATCTTTCTTGAATTAGGAGAAGAAATGACTACCGAACAAATGCTTAAAGGGATCTCGATCGGTTCTGCAAATGATGCATCGGTCGCTATGGCAGAGCATCTTGCTGGATCCGAAGAAGAATTCGTCAAACGGATGAATAAGAAAGCAAAAGACCTGGGATTAAAGAACACGAAATTTCAAAATGCAACAGGCTTACCAGTTAAGGACCATTACAGCTCGGCACATGATATGTCCATCATGGCAAAGGAATTGTTGAAATACGACATGATTACAAGATTCACGGGTACATACGAGGACTACCTCCGTGAAAATACAGATAAAAAATTCTGGCTTGTGAACACGAATCGACTAGTGAAATTTTACCCGGGAGTCGATGGATTAAAAACAGGGTTTACGAATGAAGCCAAGTATTGTCTGACAGCTACGGCGAAAAAAGGGAATATGCGTGTTATTGCTGTGGTGTTCGGTGCGGCTTCTCCGAAGGAAAGAAATGCCCAGGTAACGAAAATGCTTGATTATGCCTTTTCACAATTTATTACCTATCCGATTTACAAACGAGGAGAGGTCTTGGGCGAATCGAAAGTAAGCAAGGGCAGCAAAAAGATGGCAGTAGGGGTAACAAGTGAACCAATATCTGTTTTGACGGCCAAGAGCGGTGCGGCAAAAGACTTTACGAAAAAGGTTATTCTCGATAAAAACCTAAAGGCTCCCATTCAAAAAGGAGATCAAATAGGAACGCTCCAATTGATTAAAGACGGAAAAGTATATGTCGAATCACCGATTGTTTCAAAGGAAACTGTTGAAAAAGCCAGTTGGTGGCAACTGTATAAACGGGCATTCGGCATGTTTACACAAACGAAATGATTAACTTGTCGGAAAGGCGTGTAAATATACTAGTTTAGGCGAATGGCCACTAGTTTTGCCAGGAAGAAGGAATCTGAAGATTAAACAGAGAATTTGACTCATTATAAGACAGTGAAGGAGGCTGTATATAGTGAGTCTTACGATTGATATGGAGGCGAAGAGTAGAATATTATGCATTCGTCTCAAAGGTGATTTAGATCATCATACAGCAGAAAAGTTAAGAAAACAGGCAGAGGCGGCCATTCAAAAGCATGATATCCAACATATCATCCTTAACTTGGATGAACTGCATTTCATGGACAGTTCTGGATTGGGCGTAATTATCGGTCGGTATAAACAGGTACATCAGAAAAATGGTGAGATGGTTGTCTGTGCAATTTCTCCAGCAGTAAAGCGGTTATTTGAGATGTCAGGTTTGTTTAAAATTGTTAAACTAGAACTATCCGAACAAAACGCTTTGCAAAGACTGGGGGTTGCCTAACATGAAAAATAAAATGGAAACGAAATTTTCAGCACTTAGCCAAAATGAATCATTCGCAAGGGTGACGGTTGCGGCATTCATTGCTCAATTAGATCCCACGATGGATGAATTGACAGAGATTAAGACGGTCGTTTCTGAAGCGGTCACGAATTCAATCATTCATGGATATGAAAACGATCCGGAAGGGTGGGTCTACATTTCTGTAGTCATCGAAGGAGATACGGTCGAAGTGACAATTCGTGATGAAGGATTGGGCATTGAGGATGTTGAAGAGGCTAAGCAGCCACTATTCACGACGAAACCCGAACTTGAACGATCCGGCATGGGATTTACGATCATGGAGAACTTCATGGATGAAATCCATATCATTTCGCATAAGGGCGAAGGAACGATCATTCGATTAAAAAAGCACTTAACTACAAGCAGAGCTTTGTGCAATTAAGGGAGACTTGCATATGGATGTGGAGGTTAAATACGAGAAGAGCAAGAAAGGCCAGACCCATTTAAAAGATGAGGAATTGCGTAGGTTGATTAAACTCAGTCAGAGTGGGGACCAGGATGCAAGGAACTTAATTGTCAACAGCAATCTAAGGCTTGTATGGTCCGTTGTCCAAAGGTTCCTCAATCGTGGCTATGAACCGGATGATTTGTATCAGATTGGCTGCATCGGGTTATTAAAATCAGTTGATAAATTTGACTTAACGTTTGAAGTGAAATTCTCGACGTATGCTGTCCCCATGATCATTGGTGAAATTCAACGGTTTATCCGTGATGATGGTACTGTGAAAGTAAGCCGTTCTTTAAAGGAAATGGCGAATAAAATCCGTCGGGCCAGAGAAGAACTTTCAAAAACGCACGGTCGTGTTCCGACTGTCAATGAATTGGCAGAACATCTTGAATTATCACCTGAAGAAATTATCATGGCCCAAGAAGCTAGCCGTAGCCCTTCTTCCATTCATGAAACGGTTTATGAAAATGATGGAGACCCAATTACTCTTCTCGACCAGATTGCCGACCATAATGATTCATCGTGGTTCGACCAAATCGCTTTAAAAGAAGCCATCCAAGAATTGAATGAACGGGAAAGGTTAATTGTTTTTTTGAGATATTATAAAGACCAGACTCAGTCGGAGGTCGCCGTTAGGCTAGGAATATCACAAGTTCAAGTATCACGGTTGGAGAAAAAAATCCTTCAGCAAATGAAAGACCACATGAATCGTTGATTCATGTGGTCTTTCATTTGCTGGGAGAAAAAGTGGGATTTTGGAAATAGTAAGGAAGTGAAGGGGAAGTGTGCCACACAACATTTGGTAGGAATGTTGAAAAGGAAATATATATTTGTGAAAAAAGAAGAAAAAACGAATTTTTTAGTTGAATTTGAAGTTAAAAACGAATATTATAGTAAAGGTCGCTGGTTTCATTCGGATTTAAAACTATTTTCATAAGGTTTTTATCTCGTTGAAATTTGAAAGATGAAGTATTAATGCAAGGTCACCTTTGTGCAAGCGATTGAATGGTGTTTCCTTAATATATGGAGGTCAGAAAAATATGTTTTTAGAAAAGTTTTTTTCCTTAAAAGCAAATGGGACGAATGTTCGCACTGAAATTATGGCAGGTGTTACGACATTCTTCACCATGGTTTATATTATTATTGTCAATCCTGCTTTATTATCTTCAATAGGAATACCATTTGAACAGGTCTTTATGGCGACCGTCATTTCTGCAGTCCTAGGTACCTTAATTATGGGATTATTAGCGAAGTATCCGATTGCCGTTGCACCAGGTATGGGGCTGAATGCTTATTTTGCCAGTGTGGTAGGTGCACACGGTCTTTCTTATCAAACAGTTTTTGGTACAGTTTTCATAGCAGGTCTATTATTTATTCTGGTAAGTGTTACGAGCTTGCGCAAAATGATTATTGATGCCATCCCAAATTCGTTGAAATTTGGAATCACATCTGGTATTGGTCTATTCATCGCATTTATGGGTTTGAAAAATGCGGGGATTGTCGTACCGAATGAAGGAACCATGGTTTCACTCGGGGATTTACACCAACCAGGCACCGTTTTGGCCCTTATAGGTTTATTATTCACTCTAATCTTGATGTCTCGGAATGTTAAAGGAGCTATCTTCATTGGCATGATTGTTACAGCAATCATTGGTTACTTTATGGGGATGCTGAAATTTGATGGAATTCTATCAACACCACCTTCACCGGTCTTTTTCGATATTGATATTGCTGGAGTATTTAGCAATTCTTTATATACAGTCGTATTTGCCTTTTTACTTGTAACGATATTTGACACGACAGGTACATTAATTGGAGTGACGGAACAAGCGGGATTAACGAAGGATGGAAAGATCCCTCGTGCTAAAAAGGCCTTCTTGGGAGACGCTATTGCCACGACGGTTGGCTCGTTGTTTGGAACAAGCCCATCAACCGCTTATGTTGAATCGAGTACTGGAGTAGCAGCTGGAGGACGTACGGGCTTAACTGCCACGGTCGTTGCCATCTTATTCGCTCTTTCCATTTTCTTTTCTCCATTAATAGCGGCCATTTCCTCCGTTTCTGCCATCACGGCACCTGTATTGATAATTGTAGGTTGCTTGATGATGGAAGGTCTTGCGAAAGTGGATTGGAAAACATTTGATGAAGCTTTTCCGGCATTTGCAATCATATTAACGATGCCGCTTACTTCAAGCATATCGACAGGGATTGCAATGGGGTTCATTACCTATCCTTTGATGAAATTCTTCAGTGGAAAAGGTAAATCCGTTCACCCGCTCATTTATATTTTTGGCGTGGTTTTCTTGATTCAAATGATCTTCTTCCCAACTCATTAATTTATAAATATTTTACAAAAAGACATGCTGATATCCGGCATGTCTTTTTTTTATTTCATTTCTTTGAATTAGTAATATTTGGACATCATTTTCTTTCTGCATTTTCACTCTGTTTCCAATCCATACTACTATTATAAGGAAATAAAAGGTCGGGATGTGAAAAGTGATGGCAGTCATTTACACCAGAATGAGGAACCGGGTGCATGTAAATGTAAACCAAAAGGTAAGAATAAAAGATATTGCAAAAATTATTGGTCCTGAAGAATTGGTTTCTAGCATTGAAGGGGCCCTTTTATTAACGGTGAATAGTGAAGATAAGAATATCATTATCATCGATTTGGCCCAACTCATCATGGCCATACAGGCAATCGATCCACATATCGAAGTGGAGACATTTGGTCCCTCCCAGACAATCATCGAAGTCATTTATCCCAAAAAGAAAATGTCTTTCGTTACTTTCTCCGTTATCTGGTTGCTTATGTTCATTGGAGGGGGAATTACCATCATGAATTTCCATGTGGATGTAAGTATGGGAGAAGTTCATCAAAAACTCTTTACGCTAATAACAGGAAGGGTTGATGAAAAGCCTTTGTTGATCCAAATACCCTATAGTTTCGGTATTGGGATTGGAATGATTTTGTTTTTTAATCACTTCTTTAAAAAACGCTTTAATGAAGAACCTAGCCCACTCGAGGTTGAAATGTTCAATTACCAGCAGGATTTAGATCGGTACGTCATTATGAATGAGAATAATGAGAGCGTGCGTCATCTCGATGACAGGTAATATCATTTTCGGGATTTTTGTTGGGCTAGCCGGCGGTGTCGCTACAGGTGCTGGTTTTGTAGCTTTTCTGACTGTACTTGGTGTCATACCAAGGCTGACACAGCTGACAAAAACGTTAAAAATGGTTCGGTATTATGAAGTGGCCATAATTTCAGGAGTGGTCGGAGGAACATGGTTTGGCCTACAGGGGACGACCTTTGCTCTTCCTTCTTTCTTATTAATTCCAATCGGACTTGCGGACGGTATTTTTAATGGAATGCTTGCAGCTGCACTGACTGAGGTGTTGAATGTTTTCCCGATCTTGTCCAAACGAGTAGGCATACAAGATAAAATCATTTATCTGTTAATGGCACTAGTGTTAGGTAAAATAGTTGGATCCTTATTTCAATGGATTTATTTTGTCGATTTATAAGAACGACCATACGCATACCTGATGAAAGGAAGGCTCCTGATGGTGACCAAACGAAAAGTGATATTGATAACAGATGGAGATGTATATGCAAATCGTGCTGTTGAGCTAGTTGCAAGAGAAATCGGAGGGCGCTGCATTTCAATGTCACAAGGGAATCCGTCCCGTTATACAGGTTTGGAGCTGGTAGACCTTATAAAGAAAGCGAAGAATGACCCCGTGTTGGTCATGTTCGATGATAGTGGCTTCATGGGTGAGGGATTCGGTGAAACGGCGATGAAGGTGGTTGCAAGCCATCCTGACATCCATGTCCTGGGCATCATAGCCGTTGCTTCGAAAAGTAGAAGGGAAGAGTGGACTAAGGTGGATGTCTGTATCGATAGGGATGGGCAGTTGACGGAAAATGGGGTGGACAAATTCGGAGCCCAGGAATTTGAGATAGGGAAGATAACCGGGGATACGGTGTATTGCATTGATGAGTTAAAAGCTCCGATCGTTGTAGGCATTGGAGACATTGGAAAAATGTCACACCAGGACGACTTTAAAAAAGGAGCACCAATCACAAAACTTGCTGTGCAAATTATATTGGAAAGGAGCGGTTTTGATGGCATCAGAGGATAAACAAAATATGAAGCCCATTCCGACTAACGTGGTGGAAGTCGATACTTTCATGGAAAAGAGGGTCGGTCTGGGTGTCAGTTTTGATTTAGGCGTAAGGAAAATAAAAGTTTTAAGAAAAGAAGTTCACCTTTATTATGTGAATGGACTTACGGATACGGAATTCATCATTGAACTTCTTAACTCGATGGTCCATTCTCAAAATACGGAAATAAAAACGACAAAAGTATTTGATTTCATGAAAAATTTACTCGTTCACCAATCTGTGGAAGAAATACGTACGATGGATGAGTTGGTTGACCAAGTCCTTTCCGGTTTAATCGTCATTGTGATGGATGGATACGATATAGGGTTGGTTGTCGATGTCAGGAGTTACCCTGGACGACAGCCTGAAGAACCCGATACAGAAAAAGTTGTCCGTGGTTCTAGGGATGGATTTGTAGAAAATATCATTGTAAATACAGCCATCACTAGACGGAGAATCAGGGATGAGAGATTACGTTTCGAAATCATGAAGGTCGGCGAACGCTCTAAAACGGATATTGCGATAGGGTATATTAAAGATATAGCGGACCCGGGTTTAATTGAAATCGTTCGTACAAAATTGGAAGATATAAAAATAGATGGGCTAACGATGGCGGATAAAACGGTAGAAGAATTTATCGTTAAGCAAGGATATAATCCATACCCTCTTGTCCGATATACAGAGCGTGCTGATGTAGCCGCAACACACTTACTGGAAGGCCATGTACTAGTCTATGTGGATACCTCACCTAGTGTCATCATCACCCCTGCTCCCCTCTTCCATCATATGCAGCATGCAGAAGAGTACAGACAATCCCCAGCTGTTGGAACAATGGTACGGTGGACGAGATTTCTCGGGATAGCCGCTTCGTTATTTTTGCTTCCATTGTGGTTGCTGTTTTGTTTAGAGCCTGACTTCCTTCCAGATAAACTAGAATTTATCGGGCCAAATGAAAAAACGCATATTCCGATTGTTGTCCAAATTTTCATTTCGGATATCGGGATCGAATTTTTACGTATGGCCGCCATCCATACCCCGACCCCACTTTCAACTGCAATGGGATTAATTGCTGCGGTCTTGATCGGACAGATTGCTATTGATGTAGGGTTATTTGTGCCGGAAGTCGTTCTTTATGCATCGGTTGCGACCATTGGGACATTTGTCACCCCAAGTTTGGAATTAGGGGTTGCCAATAAACTGTCTCGATTAGCTTTGATCGTTTTGGTTGCCTTGTTCAAGCTGCCTGGGTTAATCATAGGAATAACGCTATATATCATTTTATTAACGAGCATAAAAGCATTGAATACACCCTATTTATGGCCGTTAATCCCGTTTCAACCAAGAGCCTTGTCACATATTATATTAAGAAGACCTTTTCCAGGTTCCAGAGAACGGCCGAGTATCGTCCATCCACAGGACAAATACAGGCAGCCAAGGAAATCTTAAGGTTGATGTTGTCGAAAAGTTGTGTTAATTTAATTTTATTCGAATAAAGCAGTAAAGTGGCTTCACAAAGAGTTTGGGCTCTTTGGAGTTAAACCAATCTGATTTCGAACTACGCAATTATATTTAATGGGAACGTGTAGAAACAGGTAAATAAGAATAGTAAACGAGGAATTTGGATGAGGAGATTTAATGGGATATCATCCTTTTCGAGGAACCTCTTACGATCCCCTCACTTCATTTAACCGTAAGTTTGGATCAGGAAGGTGAGACTATTATGCATTTGTTTGGGACTAGTCATGTAAATGACCGTGGACATCTACAAATTGGCGGAGTGGACACTGTTAAGTTAACAGAAAAATATGGTACGCCGTTATATGTCTATGATGTAGAGTTAATACGCGAACGGGCAAGAGGATTTAAGCGGACATTTGAAGAATTGGGAATACCGGCTCAGGTGGCGTACGCAAGTAAAGCATTTTCATCCATTGCCATGATTCAATTGGCCGAACAGGAGGGCTTGTCACTCGACGTGGTCTCAGCGGGGGAATTATATACAGCCATCAAGGCTAATTTCCCAACCGAACGTATCCATTTCCATGGGAATAATAAAAGTGTCGAAGAGTTACATATGGCACTAGATTACCAAATAGGGTGTATTGTGGTGGACAACTTTTCTGAATTGACACTACTTGAAGAAATCTGTTCAAACCGAGAAGAAAAGGTCAGAATTCTTTTACGTGTGACACCTGGCATTGAAGCGCATACACATGATTATATTTTAACAGGGCAGGAAGATTCGAAATTTGGTTTCGATCTAATTAATGGTCAGGCGGAAGGCGCCCTTAAACAGGCGTTAAAAAGCAAGTGGCTTGAAGTGCTCGGGTTGCACTGCCATATAGGTTCCCAAATCTTTCAAACCACTGGCTTTCTTTTGGCCGCCCAAAAAATCATTGGCAAGCTAAGAGAGTGGCATAAAGCAATTGGTTTTCAGCCAAAGGTGCTAAATTTAGGCGGAGGCTTCGGAATCCGTTATACAGAAGAAGACGATCCGCTTCCAGCATCTCAATATGTAGAAGAAATCGTGAGGGAAGTGCAAATACAGATTGCCCAATCTGATTTAGAAATGCCGGAGATTTGGATTGAACCTGGTCGCTCCTTGGTCGGAGATGCAGGTATCACCTTATATAAAGTGGGTTCAGAAAAGGAAGTGCCGGACGTCCGCAAATACCTAGCTGTCGATGGGGGCATGAGCGATAATATTCGTCCAGCCTTATACGAAGCGAAGTACGATGCGGTACTAGCCAATCGCCCACTTGATCCAGTGGAGGAGACGGTTGCTATTGCCGGGAAATGTTGTGAAAGCGGAGATATGCTGATTTGGGATTTACCCTTGCCAAAAGCTGGACGAGGAGATATTTTAGCTGTTTTCTGTACAGGGGCTTATGGGTATTCCATGTCTAACAATTATAACCGGATTCCGAGACCTGCGGTGGTTTTCGTTGAAAACGGGGAAGCGCGTTTAGTCATCAGGCGTGAAACCTTCGATGATCTTATCCGTCATGATTTAGCTTTTCACGAAGCGGTTGGTTTGAATAAAGAATAATCAAAAAGAGGATGTAACTCCTTTTTTAAAATAGTAAAAGGCAGAAACGTGATGAACGTATCTGCCTTTTGCTATTTATTTACCGGTCGTACTTCTAGGTACCGCCATTTTATTGTGAATCAGCTAAAAAAAGATTTGATAGCATCTATAAGACTATTGAAGACATCCTTTAATTTATCTAGAAATGATTGTCCTTCTTCAGATTCAAGGAAGTTGGACAATTTATCTTTAGCTTCTGTCAATTGGTCACCAACGGCGTTCCAATCAATATTCAATTCTTTTAATTTATTGAATAGATCGATCAGGCTTTGAATTTGCCCTTCATTTAAGACTAGGCCAAGATCATTTGCAGCGGATTCTACGATCTTACGAACATCCTCTGTAGTGGCAGGAGGGTTGTCTGCCATTTTCTCTTTGATTTTCGTTACGAGTGCAGAAGCCTCTTCCGTACCGATTTCATCTCCCAATTCAGCAGTGGTGACCATTTCTTCATTGGCAGCCTGTTTTACATCTTCGGAGATTGCTTTATCAGAAGATAATTCATAGGCTTTAATGACACCTGTTAAGGCAGCTGTACCGGAAACTGGAATAGGTGCTGTGACATAAACGGTAGCATCTTTAACCCCAGCAGTCGCAAGGGCATTGATATACATTTCATCAGTTACCCAATTAATGTTCTTGGATTCCAATTTTAGGCCTGTGCCTTTTTCCTCAAGCGTAATGGCAGAAGAGGATATAGCTTTTGTACCTATTAATCTGCTAGCTATATAATCTCCCAAATATTCATGTTCTTCCGCATTGGTGACTGTCAGGACCTCCACATCGTCAGGTGCTTTCATTTCTGAAAGGAGCATGCTTTTTTGTTCTTTAGACAAATTTTCTCCTAGTGTAACGATCATATCGCCAACTGCGGCATCCGCAAAGGCCTTATAAGGCAATAACAGACATAATAAAATGGTCACAATGACCCATTTTTTTGGACTTTTCATGATTTTCCTCCTTAACTTTTCCTCTGTTCTTAATAGATTATAACCTACTGATAGGGTTACATTAGATTGGACGAATCGAAGCGAAAAAAAGATACAGTTTTTATTAATTTTTTTCACCAAAAATTAGTCCCTATTAAAGTAGCTGAACGATCTTCCATCATTCGTAATGAAGATACAGGCCATGAAACCATTATATCCTTTATCAATGTAGTAAAAACAGAGCGAGATTGCAAGGGGATTTGTCAAAATGTGCTAAGTTATAGTAGAATGAATTCGATATTTAAATAGTTATTCATAAAAATAAAGGGAGTATGGGATGAGAAGGAGTAATAAAACACTTTTACTTATGATGCTTGTTGTGGCTTTGATATGGGGAATTATCTACTGGACATTTATCGCGTAGCACTAGGGAATCTATAATTCAAGTGCTGAAAGTGATGTTGAAACGAATAAAGTTTTTATGTATGATGTAAATGTCATAAGTGAGAGTAATCATCAAAGTGTATAAACTAGATAAACAGGTAAATAATAAAAAACGTTATTTAGTAACGAGGGATATTATGTTGATTAAGTATAAGAAAAGTTATGAAAAGTTTGCCATGGGGTTATTATCTTTCATGCCAAATGAAAAAGAGATAAAAGTGCTTCGGAATACCATGAAGAATTATGAAACAGATGAAAATTTGCAGTTATTCTTATGGAAAGATGAAGAAATCGTCGGCTTGATTGGAATAGAGACAAGTTCCAATTTCATCGAGATTCAACATATATCTGTAAATCCTTCTTTCCGTAAGCAAGGGATAGGCAAAGAAATGGTTAGGTCAGTGAAGGAACAATACCCTGACAAAGAATTAAAGGCAAACGAGCATACGGAAAGTTTTATTGAAAAGTGTTGAAAAACTTATCTAATCAAAAATAGAGGATGCTCTCATGAGCGGTCCTCTATTTTTAATTTCCTTAAGGAAAGTTGTTTGGCCCTTTCCAAGATAACGTCAGAACGATCGCGTGTTAAATGTTTATCGACCAACCCTACATTCGTACAATCACTGTCCATGCACCACGTGTATCCGTTCTGTTTGCATAAGGTTTGGCAATGTGCAAGTAATTCCGGGTCATTAATGGGAAGGTTAATGCTTCTATAGGGTTTTTTAAGCAACATTCGTTCATGTGTCAGTTGAAGCAAATCGAGCAGGGCTTCGGGATCAAGACCCAATTGTCGCAGCTCGGCTTTTTTTAAATGAAGGTTGGATATGGCCTTTGCAAGAGTTCTTGTAGCCCCTGCATTATTGCCCCTGCGATCATGGTATAGGGCAACGGCGATTTGAATCAGGCCGACCCAATGTGAATCACGTTCTTTAGGAGCTGTTTCTTTCCAATACTCTTCAAGTATTTCGTGACACTCAAAGTAATCTCGAGTTCCGTGAAAATGGATGAGGAAAGAGAGATAGTCTTCAGGTAAATGCAATAATAACCCCTCCTTGTGCCTTATTTTCCCTTAGGTTAAGAAAGCTTTTTTAGACGATTACCGCTTTTTAAGTATAAATACCATAGTACCATAAAAAAATGTCCAGAAAAATAAGGAAAGCTGATTGCTATGCAATCAGCTTGTGTCGTCAGTTTTCAATTATAACCAAGAAGCACCGACGATAACTAATAAAATGAATAATACTACGATAAACGCAAATCCGCCACCAAAACCTCCTGCATTGCCACCCATATAAGTACCTCCTTTATTCTGCTTATCTTACATTCTTAGACTATGTTCATTTTATAAATATGATTGGGCAACGACCCAATTTAAAAAATCCGCATGAAAAAACTTTAAATCAAGCAGAGCTTTATTTGTAATGGATAAAGGGCCGGTAATCCTCTATACTTGATTAATGAAGAAATAGGCCAATTAAAGGCCAATTAGATTTAAATGGGGTATTTTGATGGGTTATAATATTAAAATTGATGCATTCGAAGGACCGATGGATTTACTCCTTCATTTGATAAACCGTCTAGAAATAGATATTTATGATATCCCTATGGCTGATATCACAGAGCAATATTTAGGCTATATCCATACGATGCAGCATCTTGAATTAGATATTGCGAGCGAATATTTAGTCATGGCCGCTACTTTACTCGCCATCAAAAGTAAAATGTTGCTGCCTAAGCATGAAGATGAGCTATTGATGGATGAAGATGGGGAATTATTCGAAGAAGATCCTCGTGACGAACTTGTAGAGAAACTATTGGAATATAAAAAGTATAAATCTGCAGCAGAAGAATTCAAAGAACTGGAAGAAGAACGGAACTTGATATTCACTAAACCGCCAAGTGATCTTTCTGAATATGTAAAAGAAACGGAAAGTGAATTGCAGGAGTTAAATGTTAGCCTTTACGATATGTTGGGTGCCTTGCAAAAGTTGCTTCGCCGGCAAAAGATTCAAAAGCCCCTTTATACAAAAGTGACGAAACAAGAGATTTCCATTGAAAAACGCATGGAAGAAATCATGGCAGACCTCCAAACGTTTAAAGGTAAGAAGAGCTTTTTTGATTTGTTTCCAGAGCCAGTCAAGGAGCATATAGTGATTACATTTTTAGCGGTATTGGAACTGATGAAATTAAATGAAATTAAAGTTGAACAAGAAGATAATTTTTCGGAAATCATGATTGTAGCTAAGGAAGGTGTAGAACCAGTTGGAAGTTATTAATTGGAAAGGGATACTCGAGGCCCTTTTGTTTGCATCCGGAGATGAAGGTCTTTCCATCAAGCAAATTGCCTCAGTCCTTGAAATCACAGAATATCAAGCAACGGACATCATTGAAAGTTTAAAGGAAGACTATCTCACGGATACACGGGGGATTCAAATTATTGAAATAGCCGGTGTGTTCCAGCTGGCAACTAAGAAAGAACACTCCGATTATTTAAAGAAACTTGTGGAAACATCCAGTTCACAAGGGTTGACACAGGCAGCTTTGGAAACGTTGGCCATAATCGCCTATAAACAGCCGATTACGAGAGCGGAAATAGATGAGATACGCGGAGTGAAAACAGACCGTCCGATTCATACGCTTGTTACGAAAGTTTTAATTAAAGAGGTAGGTAGAGCTGAAGGGTCTGGTCGCGCTTATTTATACGGCACAACGAAAGAGTTTTTAGATTACTTCGGACTAAAATCCATAAACGAGTTGCCGCCACTTGCCGATAATACGGAAGAAAGCTTCGAAAACGGAGAAGCTGATCTGTTTTTCGAGAACTTCCAAAAAACAATCGAATAACAAATCTTCATGATTTTGTGATAATATAGAAAAAAATGGATGTTTGGAGGGGTTGCAGGTGCGCATTGTAGCGTGCAATGGGTATGCACTTGAAAAAGAAAAATCAAATTCTCCCGAGGAATTCTTTAACCGATCCACTGTCAAATACATACAGGCCGGTGAAGAAAAGGTATTGAACGTATTGTATCTTCGTTACTTCGATGAGATGATCGCCCGTTGGACTCCATATCCCCAAAATCCCGTTTTCAAAAGCCTGAATAGAGATATCTATATGGCTGATATTATCGCTTTGATTTGTCTCATCAAAGAACCAAGTTTGTCCAGCCGAAAGCGAATATATATAAATTCAGAAAAAGAGTTAGCAAGTTACCTTCTAAATATAAACTTTCCAAAACTAGAGGAAGTGTTTAGATCTATTGAACAAGCTAAACCATATGATATTAAAACATATTTAGACTTTTATCAATCATAATCATTATGAGGAGGGTTCACGGTTGGGGAATACATTGGTAAAATCACAGCTTGAGGATGTAAAAAGCTTTTTAGAAACGACAGTGGCTCAGCTAGAGGAGTTTCTGAATGAAACGACTTATTCTAAGTTGCAACAGGAAAAAAATGGTGAAGAAAGCTATTATAAAGGGATTCTCTCTAGTTTAAGAAGAATGCTTGTAAGTTGTGAAGAGGGTTTGGAAGCATGTCAAATCGTTCTTAAAAATGAGGTTTTTAATAAAGCTGCTGCGGAAAAGACGCTATATAGAGTGTATCATCAATGTATCGAAGAGTACTTTTCACCAAAATCGGACCGATGGTTTGAAGACAGTCGTTCAGCTTATACAGGGAAAAACTCCATCAAGTTCCATCAAACGGTACCGGATAGTATCATCACCATTCTTAAGACCGTAGAGAGTGGATTCCAAAACATGCGTGAAGAATTGGAGTTTTACGAAACCGATTATCGAACTAAGATGTTGCAATCTCGATAAGGAAACAGCAGGGCCTAATAGCCTTGCTGTTTTTTTGTTAAGGGTCTTTTCTTTTATTTGGAGCATAAAATGGGTTGATGTCTTATTTGAGATTTTTGGAGGGTGTGCTTATTGGATATAAGACAGTATGTGATGGATGTCAGTGAATGGATCGAACAAATGATGGGGTACATGGAGAGTATTGATATTAAGGATCGACGAATGATAGCAAATATGGAACAGCTTTCACGATGGACAAAGACATTGGAAACCGGAGATATAGATAATGAAGAACTACAAAAGATTGAAGAAGAAATAAACAGGATTTATAGAGAAATCAAAGAAAGGGCAACTGGTTTCCAATCTCAGAACGAAACAGAGGGATCTGTAGCTATCGGGAAACATACGCTGCCCCCCTTGCCATATTCATACGATGCACTAGAACCAATCATCTCGGCAGAAATTATGCGCTTGCATCATGATAAGCATCACCAAACATATGTGGATGGTTTGAATAAAGCGGAGTTAATGATGAAAAAGGCAAGAGAATCCAATGACTTTTCACTTTTGAAACATTGGGAAAGAGAGGCAGCATTCCATGGTTCCGGACATTATCTGCATACATTATTTTGGGAAGGCATGATGCCAGGAGGTGGAGGTCAGCCGAAGGGAGATCTCCTTAAACAGATTGAGAGAGACTTTGGAAGTTTCGAGGCTTTTAAAAGTCACTTTAGCGAAGCGGCCAAACAGGTGGAAGGCGTTGGCTGGGCCATTTTGGTCTGGGTTCCCCGATCACGTAGGTTAGAGATCCTTCAATCTGAGCGACATATGATTTTGACACAATGGGATACCATCCCTGTCCTTGTTCTGGATGTCTGGGAACATGCTTATTATCTTCAATATAAGAACAATAGGGCAGCCTATGTAAAAAAATGGTGGAATGTCATAAATTGGCCGCAAACCACATTACGGTTCAATAAAGCAAAAAAACTGATTTGGAAACAACAATGAATAGTAAATGAGTTCTCGCGAAAAGATAGGAAGGGATGGATGGGGCCATAGTGGTTCCATCTTTTTCGTTTAGATCATTTTCGGGGGTATGAAAAGTATGGAAAAATGACAGGAAGAGGAAATCAGGGACCGAAAGGGAGTGAATACTTCAGGTGAATATTCTCAATTGTAAATTATTGTTATTAGAATTAGGGCGTGATATTTCTTCTAAAATAATTTTATATTTTTCATATTAGTTCTTGATATAGTAATGTGGGTATGTTAAATAGACCATTCATAGGGATTATAACTTGTTTTTATGTATATTAGTATAAAGTTGTGTCGAAAATGTGAACATGACAATTATTAAGTTATATTTATTGACTAGTTACTAAATAATAATTATTATAAACAGGAAGCAAAAAATATTTTTTCTGGAGGAATAATAATATGTCATTAATTAATAAACAAGTTGAAGATTTTAAAGTTCAAGCATACCAATCAGGAGAGTTCAAAGAAGTGACACTAGAAGATGTAAAAGGAAAATGGGCTGTATTCTTCTTCTATCCAGCTGACTTTTCATTCGTATGTCCAACAGAATTAGCTGATCTTCAAGATAACTATGAAACATTCAAAGAAATCGGTTGTGAAGTTTACTCGGTTTCAACTGATTCTCATTTCAGCCATAAAGGATGGGCAGATGCTACTGATACAATCGGTAAAATCGAATACCCAATGCTAGCAGATCCAGCACTAGCTCTATCTCGTCAATTTGGAGTATTAGTCGAAGAAGATGGCGTAGCTTTACGTGGTACTTTCATCGTAAATCCAGAAGGCCAAATCAAATCATATGAAGTGAATGACATGGGAATCGGCCGTAATGCTGAAGAACTTATTAGAAAAGTTCAAGCTGCACAATTCGTAGCAGAACATGGAGATAAAGTTTGCCCTGCTAAATGGACTCCAGGTGAAGATACATTAGAGCCAAGCTTTGACCTAGTAGGAAAACTTTAATTTTAGGATATTTCCCTATACATATATCAACTAGTTGATATATAAAACAGCTATGATTGACAAAAGGCACTTACTTCAATAAGTGCCTTTTGTCCTTTAAAAATAAAATTTTTTAAACAGCAAGGAGATCAACTATGGAAAAAATATATGATTTATTGATTATCGGGGGAGGGCCAGCAGGTCTTTCTGCGGGAGTTTATGCAGGTCGAGCAAAATTAAAAACGATCATCCTTGAAAAAGGAACTGGCGGTGGGCAAGCAGCCACCACTTCAGAAATAGCTAACTATCCTGGTATTCACAACATCTCAGGTCCAAAGCTAGTGGAGGAAATGAAACTTCAAAACGAAGATTTTGGTGTGGAGTTCGCTAAATCAGATGTAACCGGCGTAGATTTCTCTGGGGAAGTAAAAACCGTAAAAACGCTTAGTGGGGACTATCATGCACGCGCTGTAATCATTGCAACGGGCGCCACCCCAAGAAAACTTGGGTTTCCAGGAGAAGAAGAATTCACTGGCCGAGGCGTAGCGTATTGTTCAACCTGTGATGGAGAGTTCTTTGAAGGCTTGGAAGTTTTCGTCATTGGAGCAGGATATGCAGCGGCTGAAGAAGCCATTTTCCTTACTCGCTTTGCAACAAAAGTAACCATTATCGCCCGCGAATCAGCCTTCTCATGTGCCCCTTCCATTGTCGATAAAGTAATGGCCAATGAGAAAATCGAGGTCAAATTCAATACAGAGATTCTTGGTGCTTATGGCGACGGCATGATTCAACGTGCCCGCTTCATCAATAACGTAACAAAAGAAGAGTGGGAATATGAAGCGAAGGAAGAAGATAGTACATTTGGCATTTTCGTGTTCATTGGTTATCAACCTCAAACGGCCATTTTCCAAGGCCATATTGAAATGGACCGTGCTGGCTATATCCTAACTGACGATGATATGAACACAAATGTAAAGGGTGTTTACGCAGCAGGTGACTTGAGACCGAAGTCCTTGCGTCAGATCATTACAGCAGTATCTGATGGAGCGATAGCCGCTACGGATGCGGGTAAATATGTTGCAGAAGAAAAAGACCGCTTAGGCATTAAAGATGAGCCGGTAGTGGAAGAAAAGAAAGAGGAAAAGAAAAAAGCTGCTGCACCAGCAGGTAAGAGCTCCTTACTGAGCGATACGTTAAGAGGCCAACTAAAAGGAATCTTCGATAAGATGGAGAATGACGTGACCTTAGTATCAATCGTGGATGAAAGCCTACCCAAATCGGTAGAATTACGTGATTTCTTATTAGATGTTGCAGAATTAGGGGACAAGCTTCATCTTGAGCTATATAATAAAGGTGAAAATAAAGATATGGAAGAAAAAGTGAATGCCGATAAATTCCCTGTAGTCTCCCTGTTAAATTCGAATGGGGAATACAGTGGGGTCAAATATCACGGTGTACCAGGCGGACATGAACTGAACTCCTTCATTTTAGCTATCTACAATCTTGCTGGTCCGGGTCAAGCGATGGATGCTGCTGTTCGGGATTCAATCAAATCAATTAGCAAGAAGACAAATATTAAAGTCATGGTATCTTTAGCGTGCCACTTCTGCCCTGACGTTGTAGTTGGAGCACAAAGAATCGCCATTGAAAATCCTAATGTTGAAGCTGAGATGGTCGACATCAGTAATTTCCAAGACATTAAGAAAAAGTATAAAGTTATGAGTGTTCCGGCTATGATCATCAATGATGAGGAAGTAGTGTTCGGAGCGAAGAAGATCGATGAAATTGCTGCTTTATTAGTTTAATAGATGAAAAACCGATGGATGGACATAACATGTCTGTTCATCGGTTTTTTTTCGTTTTTTTGTACCTTAACCTAATTGAATTATGCTTGTAACCTTCCTATTATCTTTAAAGACCTTCGATTATTTAATCATAACCCTTGTCCATTTGCATAAACTTGTACAAAAACAAGTAAAGAAACGGGAGGGCACTCATGCGTTTTCTATATAAAGAAATACCCAAATTGTGTATGGTCATTCTCATGTTTTCTTTTCTAGCACCATTACAGAGCGTTCAAGCCAACGTAGCCGTCAGTGCCCATAGTGCCATTTTAATGGACGAAGAAAGTGGAAGGGTCATTTATGAAGTGAATGCTCACGAAAAGAACCGAATTGCAAGTATCACGAAAATCATGACTGCTATCTTAGCTATCGAATCGGGAGAAATGGATGAGACCGTAACAATCAGTAGTAATGCTTTTGGTACTGAAGGGTCTTCCCTTTATTTGAAAGAAGGTGAAAAGATCAAGCTTGAAGATTTGGTTTATGGCTTGATGTTACGTTCGGGGAATGACGCGGCTGTTGCGATCAGCGAAAAGGTGGGAGGGAGCCTTGATGGTTTCATTTGGATGATGAATCAAAAAGCGGAAGAAATCGGTATGAAGAACTCCCACTTTACGAACCCTCATGGATTGGATAATACCAAGAATCATTATTCAACGGCATATGATATGGCTTTACTCACCCGTTATGCTATGCAAAACAAGACATATGCCAAGATAGCCGGCACTAAAGTACATCGGGCCCCTAACTCGACCGAGAATTGGGATTATGTATGGAAAAATAAGAATCGGCTACTCACGCAATTATATGAGTATTGTACCGGCGGGAAAACGGGCTATACTAAACTTGCAAAGCGGACATTGGTCACTACAGCGACTAAAAATAATCATAATCTTATCGCTGTCACGTTGAATGGGCCGGATGATTGGAATGACCACATCAATATGTATGAATCTGCTTTCAAGAATTACAGTTTGACTGAAATTCTTCCTGAAGGCGCCATAAAGGACATAAAGAATAAAACGTATAGAGGGCATGTTTATTTCAAAAATGATTTTTCCTATCCTCTTACTAAGGACGAAAGGAATTCAATAAAGGTTAAAATGAAATTCCTGAAGCCGAAGAAGAGTTGGGAAGACAAACGAAATATTCCGGAAGTAGTGGGCAAGGCTTATATCTATCTGGATGGAAAACAGGTCGGTTCGCGTTCCATCTTTTATGGTGAAACTGTAGAAAGTTTCAACCAGCAATCTTTTCAGTCCTCGTGGGCTGCTCTATTCGAAGCAGTATTGGGAATAGATAGAAATGGTTAATTATATCTGGGTTGGAATGACGGTAATCGGTATAGTATTCGCCATGATTAATGGGACCATGAATCAGGTGAATGAAGCACTTTTTGTTAGCGCCAAGGAAGCTGTCACCCTTTCGATAGGCTTGATGAGCATTCTGGTTTTTTGGCTGGGGTTAATGAAAATCGCGGAAGAATCGGGGCTGCTCGAAAAACTATCCGTTTTGTTCAAGCCTTTAATGAAATGGTTATTCCCTGAAGTCCCTCCCAATCATCCTGCAATGGGCTATATTTTATCCAATATGATGGCGAATACGTTTGGATTGGGAAATGCAGCGACACCATTAGGGATTAAAGCCATGGAGCAGTTAAAGAAATTAAATGGTAATAAAGCGACCGTAAGCCGTTCGATGGTTACCTTTTTAGCGGTGAATACTTCAAGTGTGACATTGATCCCAACGACCGTCATTGCTATAAGGATGAATTACGATGCCGTCTCCCCGACTGACATAGTGTTTCCAACTATCGTGGCTACAGCCATTTCGGCGGTAGGGGGAATAGCGATAGATCGATACTTTTATTACAGGAGAAAGCGGAATGGGAGGGAATAGGAATGCTACAATGGATGACCGCCATTTCGATTTGGTTGATACCACTTTTGATTCTCTCGATTTTATTATACGGTACGTATAAGAAGGTTCCCACCTATGAGACCTTCGTAGAGGGGGGGAAGGAAGGAATCAGTATGTCTTTCTCCCTTATCCCTTTCTTGGTGGGAATGCTCGTCGCCATTTCGGTGTTTAGAGCCTCAGGGGCTCTTGATTCCTTCGTACAGGCATTAAAACCGATTCTGGCCTTTCTTCACTTCCCGGCTGAGGTTTTCCCCCTGGCGATCATCCGTCCTATATCGGGAACGGCTGCATTAGGGATGACGAGTGACTTGATTTCCGTATATGGTCCG
Organism: Peribacillus suis; assembly: GCF_059384845.1. Classification (NCBI taxonomy): domain Bacteria; kingdom Bacillati; phylum Bacillota; class Bacilli; order Caryophanales; family Bacillaceae; genus Peribacillus; species Peribacillus suis. The sequence continues at coordinate 2,518,221 of NZ_CM182019.1, read as the reverse complement.
GATTCCTTTGTTGGTCGCTTGGCGGCTACAATCCAGGGAAGTACAGATACGACCCTGTATGTGTTGACTGTATATTTCGGAGCAGTGGGAATTAAAAAAATGGGTGATGCACTCAAGGTTGGCTTATTGGCGGATTTAGTCGGGGTTATAGCAGCAGTGGTTGTGGTCACGCTTGTTTTTGGTACAAAGTAAGCCGAGGAAATGGATGTATCCATTTCCTTTTTTTATTGATATCCTATATTTTACGATTTTAAGAAAAGGATACATTTTTTTGCCATGGAAAATTAAGCTATGTTACACTCATTATGGAAACCAGCCTATATAACAGATCTTAAATGGATGAAATAATAAAAGAAACGGCCATATTCACGAAAAACCTTTTGTTTTTGCCTCGCTATATGTAATAATTGTATGATTGTGTATGTACAGACAATAACAAACGAATGATTATACTATGAGGTGAAGATAGATGGAAAGATTACAAAAGGTAATAGCACATGCAGGATTAGCATCGCGTCGTAAGGCCGAAGAGCTAATATTAGAAGGCAAGGTAAAAGTGAACGGTAAAGTAGTGAAAGAATTAGGTGTGAAGGTAGGTCCTAATGACAAAGTACAGGTCAATGAAATCCCACTCGAGAAAGAACCACCTGTATATTTCGTATTCTACAAACCACGCGGAGTCATTTCAGCTGTTTCGGATGATAAAAATAGAAAAGTCGTAACGGATTACTTCCCATTCGTCCAAGAACGGATTTATCCTGTAGGTCGTCTCGATTATGATACTTCCGGTTTATTGGTTTTAACGAATGACGGGGATTTTGCGAATACACTCATGCATCCAAAACATGAAGTCGACAAAGTGTATGTAGCTAAAGTGAAGGGCATTCCTTTACGTGAGAGCCTAAGGAAATTAGAAAAAGGAATCATGCTTGAAGATGGAAAAACAGCTCCAGCTAAGACCAGAGTACTGACGACTGATAAGAAAAAGGAAACGGCCATTATAGAAATCACTATCCATGAAGGGAGAAACCGCCAGGTCCGTCGGATGTTTGAAGCGATAGGCCATCCTGTAATTAAATTAAAACGGGAGCAATATGGTTTCTTAACATTAGATGGACTGACTGCGGGAGATTCAAGAGAGTTAACTCCCCATGAAGTTAAATTAATGCGGACGATGGCATCGACTGACCCTAAACAGCGGAGAATGTAATACGTTTTTTCTCTTTATTAACAGGTTGAAACCGTTACCCCATTCATCCAAGCGGTTGAATGGGGTGGTGGAAAACAGCCTGTAAATTCCTTTTCTTTCATGATACGAAAAAGGTGTCGACGAATCTTCAAAATATGGTCATCGTGTAACATGTTATATTGGTATGGTGAAATATAGAGCTGCCTTAGGAGGATTTCTATGGATAGAAAAAAGCGACGCCTAGTGAGCAGGACCATCATTCTACTGTTATTAGGTGCAGCTTTAGTGTTTGCCCTTTATACGAACTTCACTAAAGATAAGAATGACAGTCTTCAAAAAGGAAAGGAAGCTCCTAATTTTGTTTTGACTGACATGGCAGGCAAAGAACATAAGTTGTCGGATTATAAAGGACAGGGTGTTTTCCTGAACTTTTGGGGTACATATTGTAAGCCTTGTGAATACGAAATGCCTTATATGGAAAGTCAATATCAAACATACAAGGACCAGGGTGTTGAGATATTAGCAGTCAATGTAGGGGAGTCTGAATATTCGGTCAATAATTATGCTGCAAAACATAATCTTACCTTCCCAATCATGATTGATAAAGGCAGGGAAGTGGAGAATGCGTATCGCGTTGATATTTTACCGGTCACCTTCTTGATAGATAAAGAAGGAAAGGTAATAGATATCATTACCGGAGCCTTGACAGAAGAGAGCATCCAAAAGCATATGGAGAGAATTAAACCATAATACTGGGGAGTTTTTGACATGAAAGAAGTAAAATGCGATTGTGGCCATGTAAATCCATATGGTACAAAAATTTGTGAAGTTTGCGGGAGTATCCTGGATAAAGAAGATAAAAAATTAATTGATATGCGCTATGAGGGAAGTGCCAGACGTTCACAGACTTATAACAAAACGATCATTGATAAAGTCTGGAATTTCTTCTCTTCCGTTAAGGTTGGGGTTACCCTTATAGTCCTGGCCTTGGTTGCTTCTGCAATCGGAACAATATTTCCACAGGAAATGTATATCCCTTCTTCTGTAACACCCGCCGAACATTACCAATCGGAGTATGGAACGTTAGGGAAGTTGTATTATGAATTCGGATTTCATAATTTATACAGTTCATGGTGGTATCTAATCATTATAGCGATGTTGGGCATATCCCTTCTGATTGCAAGTATCGACCGCTTTTTCCCATTATATCGGTCTTTAAAGAAACAAGGAATTACTCGCCATGATGGTTTCATGAAGCGACAAAGGGTATCGGGAGTGACGAAGCTTGATGGCCAGGGAGTAGATTTGGAAGAAGTAAAAGAGCGGTTGAAAAAGCAGCGCTATCATATACGTGAGGAAAATGGGAACATTCTTGCAGAAAAAAGCCGTTTTTCACGTTGGGGCCCTTACGTCAACCATATCGGACTTATCATTTTTTTAATTGGGGCTTTACTACGCTCAGTACCTGGAATGTATATTGATAAAGTGCTTTGGCTAAGGGAAGGCGAGACAAAAGAGATTCCTGGTACAAATGGTGAGTATTATCTTAAGAATAATGAATTCACACTGGAAGTCTATGATAAAGAGAATGAAGAAGACGAGCAATTCAGTGCCGCCATTGATAAAACTGGTACGATAGCTAAGACTTATGAAGCAGATGTGACATTGTTCGAGCGTCAAAATGAAGCGTTGCCAGGTGAAAAAGCAGAACTTGATAAAGTTAAGGATTTTAAAATAAAAGTGAATGAACCCTTGAAACACGATCACTTTGCTTATTATCAGGTGGATTATAAATTGGACGAGCTTAGTACCATGTCTTTTAATCTCATCAATAAAGAGACAGAAGAGAAATTTGGAAATATCACGGTGGATTTGAATAATCCGCAGAAGATGTATGAATTGAATAAAGGGTATTCTGTCGAGTTAATGAGTTATTTCCCCGATTTCGAATTTGATGAAAAAGGAGAACCGACGACGATATCAAAGGTTCCGAATAATCCGGCATTTATCTTTAATATGAAGACCCCAGATAAACCAGATGGAGAAGTGAGTTTCGTAGCTATAAAAGAGACGGTGGAACCATTAGGAGAAAATACATATAAACTGGCTTTTGCTGGAGTTGAAACGAAAGACGTTACAGCTTTGACTGTCAGGAAAGATCTTACATTGTGGATTCTTTTCACCGGGGGAATTATCTTCATGATAGGTGTTATCCAAGGTTCGTATTGGAATCATCGCCGTATATGGATTAAAAGAAATGAGAGTGAGATTTTGATAGCCGGCCATACCAATAAAAACTGGCATGGCATTAAGAAAGATATAAAAAATGCGATTGAATCAACACCACTTTGTGAACCAACAGATTTACTAGAAGAGGAGAAATCTTCTAATAAGGGGGAAGTTTTAAATGGCTGATTTGAGCGGTAATTTATTATATGCGGCCTTCTTTTTATATCTAATTGCGACCTTTATTTTTGGAGGCTCGATAAAGGATAAAAAAGGAGCAGAGGAGAAAAAACAAAATAACTGGGCAAAATTAGGAATCACCTTGACCATTTTAGGATTTGCAGCGCAGGTGGGTTATTTTATTACAAGATGGATTGCTGCGGGCCATGCACCTGTTAGTAACCTGTTTGAATTTACAACATTTTTCGGCATGATGATGGTAGGGGCATTCATCTTGATTTACTTTCTTTATAAAACGCCCGTCCTTGGGTTGTTTGCCCTCCCCATTGCATTATTGATCATTGCGTATGCAAGTCTGTTTCCGACGGAAATATCGCCGCTCATACCAGCCTTGCAGAGTGATTGGCTACATATCCATGTAACAACTGCAGCGGCAGGGCAGTCCATTCTTGCCATTAGCTTTATCGCCGCTATCATTTATCTGGTTAAATCGGTGGAACAGACAAAAGCAAGTAAACGGACATTTTTTCTTGAAATCATCATGTATACGTTAGTCAGTACACTTGCACTTGTAATAGTATCCTCCACTTTCTCCATGATGGATTATAAAGCTAGTTTTGATTGGGTTGATAAAAAAGATATGGCAGCCAAACAGGAATATACACTTCCTGCCTTGGTTGGTCCTCATGAAGGGGTTATGATTGAAAAGGGACAATTTCAACCATTGGTGGAGATGCCTGCAATAATCAATGCGAAAAAACTGAACACAGTCATATGGTCGATTGGTGCAGGACTCGTCCTGTATGGCTTGATAAGGTTGATTTCTCGGAAAAGAGTCGCTGCTCTAATAAAACCGCTTGTTAAAAATGTTAATTTGAACTTGCTGGATGAAATCAGTTACCGTTCCGTTCTAATTGGATTTCCGGTCTTCACACTCGGGGCACTTATTTTTGCCATGATTTGGGCCCAGATTGCTTGGACACGATTCTGGGGATGGGACCCGAAGGAAGTATGGGCCCTTATCACCTGGTTGTTTTATGCAGCCTTTTTACATCTGCGTATGTCTAAGGGATGGCAGGGAGAAAAATCAGCCTGGCTTGCGGTCATTGGTTTTGCCATCATGATATTCAATTTGATATTTGTGAATTTGGTTATCGCTGGTTTGCATTCATATGCCTAATTAAGGGAACCTTATCATTAGATGAAGGGGGTCTTTTGATAGTAATGTCGTTAATTTTATCGATATTCCTACCAAACGATCCCTTTTTTATGATTAAAGCGTTATTGCTAGGGAAATAAATCCTAGAGGGCTTTTAGAAAGCTTGTGGTAATTATTGTGACAATATAGTGAAAAGTTAAGGAAGAGCCTATAGAATTGGCTGTTTATCTGGATTTGTTAAGAAATAATATTAGGCATTAAAGCTTTCATTTTGTAAAATAAATGATAGGAGGCTGGTTACGAAATGTATAATGCTATTAAAATTCTTGTGGTGGATGATGAAGAAAGAATCCGCCGCTTGCTAAAAATGTATTTAGAAAGAGAAGAATACATAATTGATGAAGCTGAAAATGGTGATGAGGCTTTAGTGAAAGCTCTAGAAAATGATTATGATTTAATTTTATTGGATATTATGATGCCTGGCAAAGATGGTATTGAAGTCTGTCGGGAGTTGAGAGAGAAAAAAACGACACCTATCATCATGCTTACCGCTAAAGGTGAAGAAGTGAATAGAGTCCAAGGATTCGAAGTGGGGACAGATGATTATATTGTCAAACCCTTCAGTCCACGTGAGGTTGTATTAAGGGTCAAGGCGTTATTGCGCCGTTCTTCCAATGCAAATTACATGCAAACCGAAGCATCAGCAAAAGATGTAATCGTATTTTCCCACCTAACGATTGATAATGATGCCCATCGTGTGCTCGCGGATGGCAAGGAAGTATCTCTCACGCCAAAAGAATATGAATTATTATATTTCTTGGCGAAATCCCCCGATAAAGTTTTTGATCGTGAGCAGTTGCTAAAAGAAGTGTGGCATTATGAATTCTTTGGAGACCTTCGAACTGTGGACACGCATGTCAAACGCTTGCGTGAAAAGTTAAACCGTATATCCGAAAATGCTGCCAAAATGATTGTCACTGTTTGGGGCGTAGGTTACAAGTTCGAAGTTATTAACGACTGATGCTATGGGGCAGTGTTGTTGGTAAGCTTTGGGCAACGATTCTTTTGCTGGTATCCTTTGTTCTGATCGTTTTGACTGTACTTCTGGTTGAATTCTTTGATAATTTTCAGATAGAGAATGTCGAAAATGATTTAACCAAAATGGCACAGCAAATCATTACGGTCACGAATGAACATGGGGGCACTGGAGACGAAGTTCTCCAAATAGCTTCTGAATTGATAGGTGATGAAACGAAAGTGATCATCTTGAATGACAATAAAATGGTCTTTTCATCTGTTGATGAGAATGGGTTTAAGATAACGCCTGAATTCATTAAAGATGATCCCGAATTATTAAAGGTATTTACAGAGAGAAAAACTGTAAAAAAAGAGATGATGCTTTCGACTGAGGGGACAGATGAAGATACATTGTCAGCAATTGTAGTGGGGGTTCCTCTTGAATTAAATGGTCAGCAGGATGAGGTTTTCTTGATTCAGTCATTGGAATCGATGGAAGAAACAACGAAATCCACAACGCAGTTCATCCTCTTAGCTGCAGGGATCGCTATAATATTGACAACGATTTTCGCTTTCTTTTTATCTACGAGAATCAATGCTCCACTAGTAAAAATGAGGGAAGCTGCCTTGGCCATAGCTCGTGGTAAATTTGATACCAAGGTTCCCATCCTCACCCAGGATGAAATAGGTGAGTTGGCCATTGCATTTAATCAGATGAGAAAACAGCTGAAATTCAACATGAATGCCCTCAGTCAAGAAAAGGAACACCTTGCAAGCATTCTCAGCAGTATGGCAGACGGGGTTATTACCTTTAATAAAGATGGTACTATCCTTGAGACGAATCCTCCAGCTGACCGGTTCTTGCAAGCATGGTACTTTGAAAAAGGATACAATCGGGAAGACAATATGAATGTACCATCAGTACTCATGAATCTATTTGACGAATCAGAGTCCTATGATAAGGAACAAGTTGGAGAAATTACTTTACAGGGTAGAAATTGGGGACTGATTGTCAGTCCTTTATATTCAACTGCAGATAATATCCGCGGTGCTGTCGCCATCATCCGTGATATGAGTGATGAACGTCGCATGGATAAACTAAGGACGGACTTCATTGCCAATGTGTCCCATGAGTTAAGGACCCCGATATCGATGCTACAAGGGTATAGTGAAGCCATTGTAGATGATATAGCAGGCAGTGAAGCTGAAAAAATGGAAATGGCTCAGATCATTTATGATGAATCGTTGAGGATGGGACGTTTAGTTAATGATTTATTGGATCTAGCCAGATTGGAATCAGGGAAAATGAACCTTACTTATGACCTGGTTTCCGTCTCCCCCTATTTAAAGAGGATTACAAGTAAGTTCTATGGACTGGCTAGAGATAAAGGGATCACGATTACGACGCATCTTCAAGACGATGGGATCAACTGGAGTTTTGACCCTGATAGAATTGAGCAGGTATTGACGAATTTAATTGATAATGCAATCCGTCATACTCCTGCAGGCGGAAAAATCGATGTCATTCAAAAAATGAGTGATCGCAGAGGCTTGATTATAGATGTGAAGGACTCTGGTTCAGGTATTCCGGAAGAAGACTTACCATTCGTATTCGAGAGATTTTATAAAGCGGATAAAGCACGTACCCGTGGACGGTCTGGTACGGGCCTAGGTCTGGCCATTGTTAAAAATATCATTGATGCACATGATGGATATATTTCGGTGAACAGTTTACCAGAAAAGGGAACAACATTCAGCTTTATTCTACCTCGAATATTGGAAAATGCTGAATAAATGTCAGATTGCTTGGCAAATAATCTTGATACATGAGAAACAGAGTGGGCAAAGGCAATTGGATTCTCCTAATTGCCTTTGCCCATATTTTATTTGCGGGCAGTATATGGAGTGAATTGGGTAATTAGTATAAAATAAGTATGTAACTTTCATATGAAAATATCGACTATAATTATGAACGGATGTGGAGAAATAATGAATTCCATTTTCCACGATCTTTATGAAAAATATCACCAGGAAATTTATCAATTCATTTATTATATGACCAAAGACCGTGAAACGGCAGAGGACCTGGTTCAAGAAGTTTATATAAGGATAATGAAGGCCTATAATCGTTTTGAAGGCAATAGTAGTGAAAAAACCTGGATGTATTCCATTGCGAGAAATGTGACCATTGATTATTTTCGGAAACAAAAAGGATGGAAGAATAAAATCATTCCCAATATTGATTGGGATGGTCAGATGATTAAAGATAATCAGCCGATTCCCGAAGAAGTGGCCATTATGAATGATAATGTCAGAGAGATATATCGTTGCTTGAATCGATGTACTGTTAATCAAAAAGCAGTCATTATTTTACGGTACATACAAGGCATGTCCATTTCAGAAACCGCGGGTGTACTGAATTGGAGTGAAAGTAAGGTAAAAACAACGCAACACCGCGCTTTAAAAGCGATTAAAAAAATGATGGATGATTCATCAGAAGAGGGGAGGAATTCCTTTGAAGAAATCCCGTTGGAAAGAAAGAGAAATTGAGGACTTGCTTCGCCAACTTCCGGAGGTAAAAGATAAACGCTCGAAGAAAGAAGTGTTTTCGAGGATAGAAGGTAAGCAAAGAAGAAACCGTAAAAAACTTTGGATTCCTCGTATTGTGGGCATTGCCTCCTTATTCTTAATGATGATCATTGGATCTTCACTGATGATTGGAAAAGATGAATCTCAAGAGCAGGAGGTTAATAGCCACGGCAATGGAAAATTGGCCATTTCAGAAAGTAAGATCATTTTGGATAAGCAAGAAAAGCATGATATTGAATCACATGAAAAGCAGGATGTAAAGGAAGATATTGAGGGCGAACCAATAGAAAAAAATGAATTGAAAAGTAAATCTCAACAAGTGGAAAAAGAAAAAACACCCATTCGTGCGATCTACTCAGAAGATTTGCGGGGGAAGTCGACAATAACTCTAGGCGTGCCTGATCACCAACAGAATTTTATCGTACCTCTATCTTTTGTAGTCGATACTATCGAAGAAACGGAAGCCTTGGATCAGGTGGTAAAAAAGATGTCGACCATTAATGAGAAAAAATATGGCCTGTCCGATTATTTCCCTCTAGATATTAAGGTATCCCATGTTCCCACCAACAACACAGCAAATATCGAATTACGGGCAGGCAGTAATCTGTTGGATGAGGATATCGTGTTTCTTAGAACCATGGAAGAAACCTTATCCTATCTAAATATTGATAAAGTGACATTTACAACGGACGGAAAATCTGGTGCCAGTTTTGCTCATGCCGGAACAGTAATAGAAGAAGAAATTCCCCAGCACAAGAATCGCACATTCTTTCTTTATCACACGGATAAATCATCTTCAAGTTTCCTTGTGCCTAGCAATATCGATTATCAGAACATGGAAGAGGCCCTACAAGCGGCAAAGGAGGAACCTGGCATAGAAGGGATTTCTTCTGCTCTACCGGAGAGTTTGAAGTGGGAGAACCTAACATATGATGGGGGTTTAGTAACTGTAGAACTGGCACAAGAAGGCCGCTTGAAGAATGATTCAGAGTCGCTTCAAGGTTTGGAAGTCATTCTATTTACAGCTAAAGACTTTGGCTATGCAAAGGTGAAGTTTGAAAACTCCCCTGTAGAAATGGTAGGTTCTCTGAATTTATCGGAAGAGATTACAGTACCCGTTGCTCCTAACTTAGTTAATTAAAGGTCAAGTGCATGCTTGCGATGTGAGAGGCAGATGAGGGTCGTTCAACAAAAAAAGGATGCCCGCTAGTGGGGCATCCTTAAGTGGAAATTATAAAGCTATTCGGGCCATGAAAGTAATTTCTTGTGTTTCCTCTAAGAATTGCTTCATATTATCTTCTAATGGTTTATCGAAACTCAATACCATGATAGCTTCCCCGCCAGCTTCTTTACGACCAACTTGCATAGTCGCGATATTTACGGCATGATCACCAAGAATTTTACCGACGTTACCGATTACTCCAGGTTTATCAGTGTGTTGGATATAAAGTAAATTAGCTTCTGGATGGAAATCAATTTTGAAACCATTCAGATTGACAATCCGGGAACCATAGTTCTCGATATGAGTACCACTAATGGTTAATTCGCGAGTGTCGCCTTTTACTTTTAGACTGATCAGGTTAGAATAACCTAGAGAGTCAGTAGAAACCTTTTCGCCAATGGTAATGCCACGCTCTTTAGCAACCAATAGCGCATTCACTTCATTAACTGAAGCATCTACTCTTGATTTGAAGAAGCCTGCTATTAGGCTTTTTGTTAGAATAGCGGTGTCGAAGTCCAATGATTCACCTGCATAAGTTACGGAAATCTCCTGAATGCCTTCTTTCATGCATTGTGAGGCAATGGAGCCCATTTGTTGGACTAGTTGATAGAATGGCTGAACCTTTTCAAACACCTCTTTAGAAATGGCTGGAAGGTTAATTGAACTTGATACAGGATTACCTTCAAAATAGGTTAATACTTCTTGGGCGACTTGAACGGCAACATTCAATTGGGCTTCTTTAGTGGAAGCTCCTAAATGAGGAGTAGCGATGACGTTATCAAGTTCAAGTAATTTATGGCCAAGCGGTGGTTCTTCAACAAAAACATCCAATGCGGCTCCAGCTACATGTCCCTCGACAATCATTTCATATAAATCATCTTCATCAAGGATTCCGCCACGCGCACAGTTTAATACGTACACGCCTTTTTTACAGGTGAGTAACTTTTCTTTATTGATTAACCCTCTAGTTTCGTCCGTTAGAGGTGTATGTACAGTGATTATATCTGCTTTAGGGAGCAATTCATCTAAAGTCAGGGAAGTTACGGACATTTTTTTTGCACGATCGGCTGTTAAGAATGGGTCATAAACTATGACTTCCATGCCGAAAACTTTTGCGCGTTTGGCAATCTCTCCACCAATTCGTCCGAAACCAACAATGCCTAAAGTTTTTCCGCGAAGTTCCGTTCCTGTATAAGAAGATCGTTTCCATTCTCCATTTTTCAGGGAAGCATAAGCTTGCGGAATATGGCGCATCAAGGAAGCCATCATGGCAAATGTATGTTCAGCTGTTGAAATTGTATTTCCGTCAGGAGCATTCACAACAACGATTCCTCGTTTTGTTGCAGCAGGAATGTCAATGTTATCAACGCCGACACCTGCGCGAGCAATGATCTTTAGTTTTGGCATGCGGTTCATTAAATCTTCTGTAACTTTTGTTGCACTTCTAACCAGTATTGCATCGATCTGATCAAGTTCGTTTGCTGCTTCTTCTACAGTCTTCTGAATAAGAAGAATATTGGATGCCTCTGAAAGCGGTCCGAGTCCTTCTGGTTTGATGGCATCTGCTACTAAAATCTGATACACGTGTAAACACCTTCCTAGGTAAAATTCTCTTAAATTTCAGTTAATTTTACAATTGAAATGGGAAAACTGTCAATTTGGCATACCTATATGTAAGCGCTTTAATTAAAGTTGCTTTGAAATTCACTCGTCCAAAACCGCAAGGGCAAAGGGTTTGAGTCGTAATTTTCTAAAAATAAAAATTATTTTAGACCGAGTAAAATGTCGTGATTATAAATACATATTTTGTTTAAAATGAATAAAAGTGTAATATTCGATTGTCGTAAATTCATAGTTGCGATGAAAATACTATTCAAAAAAAGAAAAATCATTTATAATGAAAATTGTAAATTAATTTTATAGGTCTATCTTCGGGGCGGGGTGTAACTCCCCACCGGCGGTGATGAAGAAAAATTCTTCTAAGCCCGCGAGCCTTAGGGCAGGATTTGGTGAGATTCCAAAGCCGACAGTATAGTCTGGATGGGAGAAGATGGAGGTTCCTGAATGCGTTCAAACAGTCAAGTGCTGAACGTTTGTTTGATGAAACCTTTAATTTATCCCTTTAATTCTGTCGGAATTAAGGGGTTTTTTATTGAACATCAACATTCATGAAGGATCCCTAACCTCTTTTTCAAGGTAGATCAAGAAAAAGAAGGAGAGAGAACTATGAAATCGAACAAAGTTAAAAAGATGGTCACACTTGCAATGCTAGGAAGTCTTTCCTACCTACTAATGCTTTTGAATTTTCCATTTCCGGGATTTCCGCCTTTTCTGAACATTGATTTTAGTGACATCCCAGCACTGATGGCGGCATTGATTTTCGGACCGCTTGCAGGAGTTTTAGTTGAATTCCTGAAAAACTTATTGGATATGGTCATGACTGGAAGCGATACGGGTGTACCGGTTGGACATATCTCTAACTTTATAGCGGGGGTATTATTCATACTGCCAACATATTATGTATATAAAAAAATAAGTTCGAAAAAAGGAATGACATTTGCCTTGCTAGCCGGAACAGTTTCCATGGCGCTAATTATGAGTGTCTTGAACTATTATGTCTTTTTACCGGCATATACTTTCTTTATGGGATGGGATGCCATGACCGCACCAGAGTCAAGACAATTCGTAACTGCGGCAATACTCCCTTTTAACATCATTAAAGGAGTGCTCATTACTTCCGTTTTCATGCTATTATTTGTTAAACTCCAAACATGGATCAATAAAACAAGTGTTATATAAACATGCTTAATATATAAAAAGAGGCAGAAACAACCAGATGATAACTGGGTTGTTTCTGCCTCTTTAATGTATGGGGAGAAGTTTTAAAAAATACATAAAAAAAGCCATTCTCAAAATGAAAATGGCTTTTATTCTTATTCGAATTTTAAAGCGTCGCCCTCGAATGATTCGTCTGCGACTTTGATAGAGTCTGTGGGGCATCCTTCAAATGCATCCATCATGTCATCTATAAGAACATCGGGGATTTCAACGATTCCTTCGTTATCATCTAGCGTAACAAAAGCAATTCCTTCATCATCATAATCATAGATATCTGGTGCTGCAGCTCCACAAGCTCCACAAGCGATACATGTTTCTTTATCAACAATAGTAAATTTAGCCATGAATAAAACCCCTCCTAAGTTGATTTACAACTCAAAACCTTTTTATTATAGATTAACATCTCTTTCTTATTGTAAGACCGAATGCCGAACTTATCAATAGAAAATGTAACGATAATACGGCAGTATATGAAAAGTCAACACAAATTATTGGGAAAATTTCTTTATAACGAGTACGTATTTAGTTGTTTATTCACAAATATCGTTGCATATATGACATAAAAAAAGGCGGTATTTGCAGATTTTTGTTACAATATAATTGGATAAATGGAACAAGGATGTGAGTTTCATGAACAATTATCTTCAAGCAATCATTTTATATGCGATACAAAAGTTCCAAGGTGAGCGTTCCATCTACGCAATTTATCATATGCTTCAGGGTAAAAAATCGTCCCAGACTATTCAGGATGCGCATTTATTTGGTCTGACGAACATATTTGGGACTATGCCTCGTTTTACCCGGGAGGAGTTATCTCAAAACATAAAATTGTTTCTTGAACTGAAACTAATCGAACCAACGGAAAAAAATGATGTGTATTTGATTAGTGAACAAGGAGGAGGGGCGTTGGCCTCTTATTTCAAAAAGTGGCCTCTTCCTTTATCACTAAATGGGTGGAAATACCAAAACATCACCCCGGATTTTTGGAGAAGACTCAATCTTCTTATCCAAACTATATCCCATATTGTCCACAATGAAAGGCCTTTTTATCCGATACAACAGAATCAACGAGTACAGGAATTCGTAAAGGGTTTTTTATATGCCAACCAACAAAATCGAGAGTTACTTGCTCAGCATCTTTTTGATGAATTGGTCACCCTCTTAGAGATGCAAAGTGAGTTGAACCGTGACATTTTTGTTTTGAAAATTACGGGAGTCAATCGAATCGGACTTACGTTTGAGCAGATTGGAAAAAGGAAAGAAATTGATGAGTGGTTTGTGCACTACGTTTTTCTCGATTCATTGCATCAAATGCTCGCAGAGATATCAACAGTACGCGATTACCCTCTGTTGGCTTCTTTAATCCATGATTGGAAAAATGGTGGGCATCCTCATCTAACACAATCGACACATACGACTCTGCAATATATTCAGGCAGGGAAAACGATACAGGAAATTGCAGAGATTCGTCGCTTAAAAGGAAATACGATTGAGGATCATCTCGTAGAAATCGTGCTATCGGACAAAAGTTTTTCGATAAATGACTATGTTCCAATAGAGGATGAAGACAAAATCATTACGGTCATTAAACGGTTGAATACGAGAAAACTCAAGGCAATCAAGGAAGCTGTCGATAATGAGCAAATTAGTTTTTTTCAAATAAGGCTTGTACTTGCGAAAATAGGTGATAGAGGATGAACTTGAATACAGTCCTGAAAGATAAATTTGGATTTGACAATTTTCGTCCTGGACAGCATGAGGTAATCGAATCCTTGCTAGAAGGGACCGACACATTGGCAATGCTTCCCACAGGGTCTGGTAAATCATTATGTTATCAGCTCCCTGCTTACCTTATCAATAAGACGGCTATAATTGTTTCACCGTTATTATCCTTGATGCAGGATCAGGCGGATCAGCTTAAGATGAGAGGGGAAAAAAGTGTTCTGACCCTCAATTCTTTTTTGACCGCGTATCAAAAAAAACAGGCATTTGAACGATTGCAAACGTATCGGTTTATTTTTCTGTCTCCCGAAATGCTTGGGCTAGAAAGTGTAATCCAGTCTTTAAGGAAAATTGACATAGGCTTATTTGTCATTGACGAGGCGCATTGCATTTCTCAATGGGGATATGATTTCAGGCCGGATTACTTGAACTTGGGAGAAGTGAGGCGTAAGTTAAGTAACCCATTAACGCTTGCCTTGACGGCAACAGCAACAAAAGAAGTACGGCAAGATATAATCAGGAACTTGAATATCTCCCAACCCAAGGAAATCGTTTCATCCGTTGATCGGGAAAATATCGCGATACTTGTGGAAAATATATATAGCTACGAAGAAAAGCTTGCCCGTGTCCTCTCGCTTGTCAGGGAATTTCCAGGTAGTGGAATTATTTATTTTTCTTCGAAAAAAGTGGCTGAAGCGGTCTCGGGTTTTTTACAGGAAAATGGAGTCGGTAGTGTCAATTATTATCATGGAGGTATGGAACAGGAGCAAAGAATGCTCATTCAGCAGCAATTCATCTTGGGCCAGTTAAAAATCATTTGTGCAACGAGTGCGTTTGGAATGGGAGTCAATAAAGCTGATGTTAGATTTGTCATCCATTTTCATATGCCATCCACAATGGAATCATACCTTCAAGAAATAGGGAGGGCAGGCCGTGACCAAAAACAAAGTGTAGCCATTTTACTATATAGCGAAGGAGATGAAGGACTTCCGTTGCATTTGATGGAACAACAGCTACCAACTGACCATCAAATTGAGGCCGTTTGTTCGTATTTAAATGAAGCGAATAGAAGTATGGCTGATTTAAGTCTTTCTGAAAAAGAGCATCTTCTTCAGAGCTTTTCCTTGAATGATATTCAATTCCGTTTTTTTACACAATTTCTGACGGATGATGACTCACCATTGCATAGAACAAGGATGAAAGACTATTGTCATACAAGAAAGATGCAAAATCAGGCAAAGCTGAACGTTTTTTTGAATTGGATTCATACTAAAATATGTAGGCGTTTGGGCATTTTGCATTATTTTGAAGAAGAGCAGCAAAAAGGGAATGACGTATGTTGCGATCGTTGTGGAATAGATGCAAAAAATATCTTGGATGTATGGCCGGCAGTAAAGGAACAGCAGGGTAATTCATATTCTACATGGAAACAGGAATTAGCTTTTATCTTATTGGATAAGGATAATGGGCATGAAAAATAAGCAGGCGCAATTAATTAAACAGCTGACAGACAAACAGTTACTATATAATTTGTTCCTGACCCAAATTATTCTCTTAACGATTGGCTTTTTTTTAGGTATTATCTTATTTGAAGATTTTTCTACCTTTCGTTCTTTATTTGACATTAAAGATATGGATATTTTGTTGATAGGTGTCCCTGCTGGAATCTTAGTGGTCATTTTTGATGTGGTTATGATGAAAGTGACCCCTGTTTCCTATCAGGATGATGGTGGAGTCAATGAACGCATTTTCAGTAGCCTACCATATCCCATGATCTTTATCGTCTCTTTGTTAGTAGCGGTTAGCGAGGAATTATTATTTCGTGGTGTTATGCAGACACATATAGGCTTATTGTGGACGAGCATTATCTTTGCGGCGGTTCATTATCGTTACTTATTTAATTGGTTTTTATTTTTGAATGTGACGCTTTTAAGCTTTCTCATCGGATTTTTGTTTGAATGGACCCAAAATATTTTAGTGACGATCACAGCCCATTTTTTAATAGATTTTATCCTCGGTATATTAATAAGACATAAGTATGTAAAGCTGGCAGTATGTGAAGAGGGTGGTGACTTAGATGAGTCGTGTAAAAGAGAATGAAAACGATCAAGCTGGAGAACTTCGTACGCGATCCGATCGTCATAAGGTGAAGTCATCTTTACCAAAAAGAAGTGAGGTTCATCAGAGTAAAAAGAAAAAAAGCAAAGTGAAGATAAAGTTCCCAATGATTAAATTATTATCGCTATTTTTCATTTTGCTTCCTATAGGATTTTATAGTCTTTATACATACCTTCAGGATAGGCCTGAAAAGGATACCAAAAGTAGTGAAGTGGTGAATTTTAGTGATGACGAAGAAACTATAGAAGAGGCTGTGCCGACAACGGCAACGGCCGGGGATATTAAGGAAAAAGAAGAAAAAGATACTGCTAAGCTTAAAGAAAAAAAGCAAGAGGAAGATAAGGCTGCAGAAGAAAGAGCAAAGAAAAAAGCCAAACAAGAAGCGGAAGCAAAGGCTAAAGCAGAGGCGGAAGTAAAAGCCAAACAAGAAGCGGAAGCCAAACAAGAGGCAGAAGCAAAGGCTAAAGCAGAAGCGGAAGCGAAAGCCAAACAAGAAGCAGATAATAAAGTAGCTTCTGGGGATGCCGCAGCTACCAAATCGGAGGCTGACGGATATAAAGTTGTTTACCATACGGTTCAGGCAGAAGAGACATTGTTCAGGATTGCGATGAACTACTACAAATCGCAGGAAGGCATTGCGCTAATTCAGAAATGGAACGGGCTGAATGGCAATGAGATTTCGAAGGGACAAGTCTTGAAGATACCACTGAAAAAGTAAAAGCAAAAGCACTCTGTCTCTTAAGAACGACAGGGTGCTTTTTTTCCTAAGGTTGGGTTATTTATAGTAAAGATCCGCCCCATTATCATTTTTTCCAAGACAACCTCATATCATGATTTGAAGGATTAGGAAAGAGGGGGAAGATAAATGGAACCGGCAATCATTTTATTGGATGATAAAACCGATCAGGCGGCAAAACAAATGTTACAGAATGTTGTGGTCCGCAAAAAAAAATTCGAGACGCTCAAAAAGAAGCATCTTCATAGTTTATGGGCAACAATGATTATCGCTGCTCTTTTCTTGATATATCTTTATTTATATATAGTTGTTCCTTATTCCTATTCGTTCTTTAAGATGTTCAGTGTCTTTGTTGACCATTTTAGCCATTTTTTATTTTTGGCTGCGACGACCGGAATCTATGGTTATATGATGATGATCAAAAAGAAAATGGATAAAGCAGAAAAGGAATTTCAATTGCTTCGATGTGAAATTATCAACAAAAGCAAACAGTTGTGGGAAAAAGAGGATGAATGGAAAAATCGGCACAAGGTATTTGACATGATGAAGAAGAACTATGATATTAACTTATTTCATGAAAATAAATAAACTCCTAGTTAGGAATATTGAATAGCGGGTATTATGGTTTTATGAGTAAGTTTCGGAAGGATTTCGGTAATGAAAAGAAAGAAGGTTTAATGAAAGATGTTTTTGGTTTATGTGTTTTTGGGTTTGCTACTGCTTATATGTGTGATGGTTTTTTACATGTGGCGTACAGCTAAACAAGATAGGCTACTTATCCAGGATTTATATTTCAGCAACTTTCCGGAAGGATTTGGGGAAATTCGGATTTTTTTTATTTCCGATCTACATCGGAGAATCATATCGGATCGTTTAATCGAAGATGTCGTTGGTAAAGCGGATTTAGTCATTATTGGAGGGGATATCAGGGAAAGTGGAGTCCCTTTAGAGCGGGTAGAAAAAAATATCTTGAAACTGAAAGAGATTGGTCCTATATATTTTGTATGGGGGAATAATGATTACGAAGGGGACTTTCATGAATTGGATGCCTCACTTCTGAATCTCGGGGTCAAGATATTGGATAACACTTCCGTTTCTTTTGAGTCGGAGTCAGGAGAAAAGGTTGCTCTCTTAGGCATAGATGATATTTCCGTTGAAAGAGACAGACTCGACCTTGCTCTTTCGGACTGCGGGGATGAGCATTTTCGGATTTTGATCAGTCACAATCCACTTGTTAAAGAACAACTAAAGTCAGAAAATCGTATCAGTCTCGTTCTTTCGGGGCATACCCATGGTGGGCAGATACGCATATTTGGATTTGGCCCATATCGTTTGGGAGGCATAAGGAACGAAACGGAATGCATGTACATAACTAGTAATGGATATGGGACAAGTACTGTGCCATTAAGGCTTGAGGCAAAGCCGGAAACCCATCTGTTCACATTGAAAAAAGGGAAATCTACAGAATATGGAGAGGTTTTGGAGAAAATCTATTAGGCCGTTAACTCAATGAGCATATTTGAATTTTACAGAGTGGAATTAATCCACTATAATTTCATCAATGATGTTCTGTTATTGGAGGCCTTGTAAACTTATGCAAGAAGGTAAATATAATATTAAGGCAGTTTCTAAACTGCTAGGTATCCAGCCAGGTACTTTACGGGCGTGGGAAAGACGTTATCACTTTATTGAACCTATCAGGAATGATTCAGGTCACAGATTGTATACGGAAAAGCATCTGCAAATCCTAAAGTGGTTAATCAATAAAACAGACCAAGGGTTCACGATTAGTCAAGCCGTTTCGTTGCTTGAAGGATCTGAAAGGATAGCGGAAGATGTCCACGAAACCAAGCAAAATAATGAACAAACGCTCAAATTAGCGAATGAACTCCTTGATGCACTGTTAAGCTTCAATGAAAATAAGGCCCAGCTGATTATTAGTCAGGCATTCAGTATGTACAGTATCGAGCAAACGGTAGTTGAAGTACTTGGAGGTATCTTGGTTCAAATAGGAAATAAATGGGAAAAAGGTGAAATTACTTCAGCCCATGAACATTTTGCTTCATCCATTATCAAAGCTAGAATCAGTTCGATTATGCATACTATCCCGACAAGTGGTTTATTGCCAAAAGCACTAACCGTTTGTGCGCCAGGGGAAAAGCATGAATTCGGTTTGCTGATTTTCACAATCTTCTTAAAAAGAAAAGGGTATGAAACGGTTTATTTAGGTGAATCGATAGCTAATGAAGACCTCTTTACTGTATTGAATATAATCAAACCATCTTACCTCTTTATGTCATGTTCGCTTTCTGAGAATCTCCCGGGAACTTTAAAGTTGATAGATGAGCTATGGCAGGAGTTCCCTGACCTGAAAATAGGTCTTGGGGGAGAAGCGCTGAATCATCTTTCTGACGATGACCGTAATAAATTCAAGCATGTATTCATTGGCGGTCTCCAATCGGATTGGGATAAGTGGTTGAAATTTTAATGTTTTCCTCATAAATAATGGATATGCACCTTGAGACCAAGTCTTCATATGATGTATGAAGATGGAAACCAGGGGGCATTTTTTTATGAAACTGGAACGATTAACGAACAATAAGATTAAGATTTTTTTGACCCTCGATGATTTAATTGATAGAGGCATCACAAAAGAAGATATCTTAGGGAATTCCTTGAAAGTGCACAAATTGTTTCAAGATATGGTGGAAGAAGCGTGTGAAGAGCTCAGTTTTAAAATGAGTGGTTCGATTGCCATTGAAATATTTTCCCTACCTGCTCAAGGGTTGATCATTATAGTAACGAAGGATGAAGAAGAATTATTTACTGAGGAAGAAGAATTTCTGGATTTGCAGGTTAAAGTTGATGAATCTCCCCATATTCTTTATGTTTTCCACGATTTTGAAGATGTAATTCAGTTGTGTCATCGTCTGACCCTCCAAGGGATGCTCAATAGTGCCCTTTATTTTTATGAAGGAAAATACTATTTATTGATTGAGGGTGTTAGGGATGCAACTTATGAAACGGTCATCTCCCTTGCAGCCGAATATGGCCATGCTTCGACGCTGACATTATCCCGCATAAATGAATACGGAACCCGCCTAATTGAAAAGGAAGCCATACATGTTTTAATCACGCATTTCATTTAGTAGAAAAGAGGAGACAGGGCAGACACTTCAAATATAGCCGAAAACGGTTTGCCTGGATAACCTCGTTCCTTTTCGGTTTAACCTCTAAGATTAGGGGAAGTATCAAGTATATAAACGTAAATGTTACCGTTTTCATTTTTTGAATATTTCTAACTTTTAAATTCCCATTTTTACTCTTTGCTTTAATATTGCGAAGGTGTATACTAGCACTGAAGAGCACTTATCACTAATAATAATGGATCTAGATTATATAGGGGGTACTATAATGGAATCGGCAAAAGGGAATAGCCATGTGAATGAGGAAGAAAAACATGACGTGCTAAAGTCTACCCAGACAGTAATACATAAAGCACTGGACAAACTGGGGTATCCTGAAGAAGTATTTGAGCTTTTAAAAGAGCCTTTACGATTATTGACGGTGAAAATGCCAATTCGTATGGATGATGGTTCCGTCAAAATTTTCACAGGATATAGGGCACAGCATAATGATTCTGTTGGTCCTACAAAAGGTGGCATTCGTTTTCATCCGAATGTGACGGAACGTGAAGTAAAAGCACTGTCCATTTGGATGAGCTTGAAATGTGGCATTGTTGATCTTCCTTATGGTGGTGGGAAGGGTGGAATTGTATGTGATCCACGTAATATGTCCTTCCGGGAATTGGAGAGACTTAGCCGGGGTTATGTCCGTGCAATCAGCCAAATCGTAGGACCCACAAAGGATATTCCTGCACCAGATGTATTTACTAATTCACAAATCATGGCGTGGATGATGGACGAATATAGCCGTATAGATGAATACAACTCGCCTGGTTTCATTACTGGTAAACCTCTTGTACTAGGTGGATCTCATGGACGTGAATCTGCAACAGCTAAAGGTGTGACCATCTGCATTAATGAAGCGGCTAAGAAACGCGGCATTGATATTAAAGGGGCACGAGTCGTCATACAAGGATTTGGGAATGCAGGTAGTTTCTTAGCGAAATTCATGCATGATGCCGGTGCTAAAGTGATCGGTATATCCGATGCCTATGGTGCACTTCATGACCCAGATGGTTTGGATATTGATTATTTACTTGACCGTCGAGACAGTTTCGGTACGGTTACAAAACTGTTCAAAACGACAATCACTAATCAAGAACTTCTAGAATTGGATTGCGATATTTTGGTTCCAGCCGCCATTGAAAACCAAATCACGGAAGAGAATGCTTCAAACATTAAAGCTTCCATCGTGGTTGAAGCAGCCAATGGCCCGACTACTATAGAAGCTACGCAAATTCTAACGGATCGTGGAATCTTATTGGTTCCTGATGTCTTGGCTTCGGCTGGGGGCGTTACCGTATCTTACTTCGAATGGGTCCAAAACAATCAGGGATATTATTGGTCTGAAGAAGAAGTTGACGAAAAGCTCGAAAAAATACTAGTGAAATCATTCAATAACATTTATGATCTTTCCCAATCCAGACGTGTTGACATGCGATTGGCAGCATATATGGTCGGTGTTAGGAAAATGGCAGAAGCATCTCGCTTCCGTGGATGGATTTAATAATTTAATGATGTATGATTAACTTGTATTGCTAGAGCGTACGAGCATTATCATTGAAAAGATATGTAAAAAATCCTATCATTTAATGATAGGATTTTTTAATAGGAGAAGAATATAACTTAATATTATTGTTGGAAAGGCAGTGCGTGTAAAATGAATGAAGAAGAAGTAATTATAATCGGTGGGGGCCCATGTGGACTGTCAGCTGCTATTGCTCTAAAAGAAGAGGGAATTCAGGCCCTTGTTATAGAAAAAGGAAACGTAGTCGATTCCATTTATCGATATCCTACCCATCAGACCTTTTTCAGTTCCAGTGAAAAGTTAGAAATAGGGGATACGGCATTCATTACCGAAAATCGGAAACCCGTGCGAAATCAGGCACTGGCCTACTATAGGGAAGTTGTCAGGAGAAAAGAATTACGGGTACATAAGTTCGAGAAGGTTGAAGAAGTGAGAAAACAGGATGACGGACGCTTTTTCGTTAAAACATCTAAAGGTAATTATACGGCGTCACGTGTCATCGTAGCTACAGGTTATTATGATCATCCTAATTATATGTGCATTCCGGGCGAAGAGCTTCCTAAAGTGTTCCATTATTTCAAGGAGGGACATCCTTACTTTAACTGTGACGTTACTGTCATTGGTGGTAAAAACTCAAGTGTGGATGCAGCACTGGAATTGGTCAAGGCCGGGGCAAGGGTTACAGTCCTTTATAGAGGATCCGAATTTTCTACAAGTATTAAACCATGGATTCTTCCTGAGTTCGAGTCATTGGTCCGTAATGGTAAAGTCGTGATGGAATTTAACGCCACTGTAGATAAGATTACTGAAGATAGTGTGGCTTATCATGTTGGTGACGTGCAAAAGGTAATTAAAAACGATTTTGTATTTGCCATGACGGGTTACCACCCCGATCATTCATTTTTAGCAGCAATGGGCATTTCGATCGATCAAGAAACAGGAAGACCTACTTATGATGAGAAGACGATGGAGACAAATGTTGAAGGCCTTTATATCGCGGGTGTCCTGGCAGCAGGAAATAATGCCAATGAAATTTTCATTGAAAATGGCAGGTTCCACGGCGGATTAATTGCTCAACATTTAGCTTCAAAGGATATGTAAATAAGGAGCTGGGTAACAATGCAGAAAATATCATTAATCACGACAGGTGGAACGATTGCAAGTAAAGAAACCACGGGCGGCATGTTATCATCAGGCGCTTTGAGTGGAAAAGAGTTGGCATCCCTTTGCGAGCTACCAAAGGAAATTGAAGTTAAACTGGTTGATCTTTTTCAAATACCGAGCATGTCCATGGATTTAGATAGAATGGATGAACTTAAACAAGCAATTCAAGAAGAATTGAAAGATCCGGATGTGGCTGGAATAGTTGTGACCCATGGTACGGATACATTAGAGGAAACGGCTTTCTTCTTGGATCTCACAATTAATGACAATCGCCCGATTGTGGTGACGGGTTCGCAACGGTCTCCGCAAGAAGTTGGAACAGATGTGTATTCCAATTTAAGAAACTCTATCTTAACTGCTGCGAGCCCTCTTCTTGAAAATGTAGGGGTAGTCGTAGTTTTTAACGAAAGGATATATTCGGCAAAGTATGTTAAGAAAGTACATGCTTCCAATTTACAAGGATTCGAATCCTATGGGTATGGGTACTTGGGGATTATTGATAACGAAGTCGTTAGCATCTATCAAAAACCATTATACAGGGAGAGCTTTGAGATTCAACGTAATTTACCGAGAGTTGATATCATCAAATGCCACACCGGCGTCGATGGTATTTATATTAAGGCTTCTGTCGAACATGATGCCAAAGGAATCGTACTCGAGGGGGTTGGTAGAGGTCAAGTAACCCCGCACATGGTGCCTGCCATCCAAGATGCAATCGATAAAGGGGTTACCATCGTCATGACTACAGCTGCCGAGGAGGGGAAGGTATACCCCGCATATGACTATGTAGGTAGTGCTGCAGACTTAAAGCATAGAGGAGTGATTCTAGGCGCGGATTATGACAGTAAAAAAGCGCGTATTAAATTAGCAATCCTTCTGGCGAGTGAAGCAGCTATAGACGGAAAGCACTTTAAATATTGACCAAGTAAAAAAACAGGAAGACTAATTACAGGATTTTATTTTTCTCCATTCCATGGTACGATTAAGGAAAAGAAAAGAGGTCGGCCATGCTGGTCATTTTGTCAGCGGCTATTGCGCCAGGGTTGGCGTTACTCAGCTACTTTTATTTGAAAGATCAATATGATACCGAACCCATTTCGGTGGTCATCAAAACTTTTCTATTCGGTGTATTCCTTGTTCTACCAATTATGTTTATACAATATGTGCTCGAAACGGAACACATTTTAGATACTAATCTCGCCAATGCATTTTTATGGGCAGCCTTGCTTGAAGAATTTTTTAAGTGGTTCATACTTATCTACGTCATTTATCAGCATATTGCCTTCGATGAACCATATGATGGGATCGTTTATGGGGCAGGGGTTTCCCTTGGCTTCGCAACAATGGAAAACATTTTGTACCTGCTAGCGAATGGTGTGGAACATGCTTTCAGTAGAGCGATCCTGCCGGTATCGAGCCATGCCTTGTTCGGCGTAATCATGGGGTATTATTTGGGTAAAGCAAAATTTTCCGCTGATAATAATAGGTTGTACGTATTCCTGGCATTGATTATCCCGATTTTGTTACATGGCATCTATGATTATATTTTAATTTCCCAGAAGTTCTGGATACATTTAATCATGCCCTTTATGGTTTACCTATGGTGGCTGGGAATGAAAAAAGTGAAAAAAGCCCGCTTATTGTCAAAGTTTCATGCAGAAAAGATTTCTCAAAATCATTATCTAAGTAAATAATATTATTTCTTATTTCGGAGTGTTGGCATAATTTGCCCACTCCGTTTTTTATTGCCTTGGAATAAAAGCGCGGGTTAAGAAGAAAATAGAATAACGTTAATTCAAGTAAAGAGGAGTGTTTTTGATGAAAGGAATTTCGTCAACGTGGAAATGGCTCTTGCTACTTTCATGCATAACGATTTGTTTCGGAATTTTCCCGGAAACAAGAACAAATGCCTTTTCGAGTCAAGTTATTCAAAGGGGCGCTGTTGGCGATGATGTAATTGAATTACAGGCACGCTTACAAAACATTGGTTATTATCAAGGGAAAATCGATGGGGCATATGGCTGGGGAACTTATTGGGCACTACGTAATTTCCAAGAAGACTTCGGCCTGCCAATCGACGGTCTTGCAGGGTCAACGACAAAAAAGAAACTTTCAGATGCATCTAATTTCAATAAGGAATTTGTCCATGACCAGATCAATAAAGGAAATGAGTTTACCTATTACGGGGGAGTCGACATTGATAAGCAAGTAAAAGTTAAAGATAAAGAGAATGCCTCAACAAGTAAGGCGAATGACTCTACATCGGATAATAAGTCTACAGGTACCGCTACATCTGCGAACCTTCCAGGAGGATATTCACAGAATGATATCCAACTGATGGCAAATGCCGTATATGGGGAATCCAGAGGCGAACCATATACAGGGCAGGTTGCAGTGGCAGCAGTGATCCTCAATAGGGTGGAGAGCGCTTCGTTCCCAAATACCGTTTCAGGCGTGATTTTTGAGCCTCGTGCGTTCACGGCAGTTGCGGATGGGCAAATTTGGTTGACTCCGAACGAAAGGGCGAAAGAAGCGGTCTTGGATGCGATTAACGGTTGGGACCCAAGCGGTAATGCGGAATATTATTTCAATCCTGAAACAGCAACAAGCAAGTGGATTTGGTCCAGACCACAAATTAAAAAAATCGGAAAGCATATTTTCTGTAAGTAAAGAGGTGATGAATTATGGTTAGGAATATAGTAATTGTCCTGCTTGTTTTAGTCGTTGGAGGAACTGCCTTTTGGGGATACCAAGAACATAAAGAAAAAAATGCTGTATTAATTAATGCCGAAAACACGTATCAGCGGGCCTTTCATGATTTAAGCTATCAGGTGGACCTATTACATGACAAAATTGGGAGTACGCTCGCCATGAATTCACAACATTCTTTAAGTCCAGCCCTTACCGACGTTTGGCGAATCACTTCTGAGGCACAGAGTGATGTTGGGCAGCTGCCACTGACCTTACTTCCTTTTAATAAGACAGAAGAATTTTTATCGAAAATCGCAGACTTCAGTTACCGAACTGCGGTTCGTGATTTGGAAAAGCAGCCGCTGAGCGATAAAGAATACGCGAATTTAAATTCTTTGTATACTCAAGCTGGAGATATTCAAGGTGAGTTAAGAAAAGTGCAATATCTTGTACTTAAAAATAATTTAAGATGGATGGATGTCGAGTTAGCACTAGCGACGGGAAAAGAGAATAATGATAATACAATCATTGATGGGTTTAAAACGGTAGAGAAAAAAGTCGCAGGATATGGTGAAACGAATGAAATGAATCCAACATATATCTCTGCAGAGCAGAAGGACAAAAATTATCAAAATTTAAACGGGAAAGCATTGACGAAAAAAGAGGCTGTCACGGCCGCGCGAGCGTATTCAAATAATCAAAGTGAAAATGTAAAAGTAAATGTTGAAGAAAACGGAAAAGGCTCTGATTATGGATTTTATAGCATAAGTATCCTGGATAAGGAAAAGGATACCGAGGTGAATATGGATATGACCAAAAAGGGTGGTTATCCCATCTGGTATATCAATAATCGGGAGGTGCAAAAAACGAATATTGATTTAAATCAAGCTTACGGTAAAGCATCCGCTTTTCTTAAGAAACATGACTTTAGATCGCTTGAGTTGTTTGAAAGTGTGCAATATGGTCACATAGGTCTGTTTAATTTTGTTTCTACTGTCAATGGAATAAGGGTTTACCCAGACTCGGTCAAGGTAAAAGTGGCTTTGGACGATGGATCCATCATCGGATTTTCTGCAGAAGAATATTTAAAAGCAAATAAGATTAGGGATATTGGTGATGCCACAATTACAGAAAAAGAAGCGAAAGAAAAAATTAATCCGAACGTCAAAATCATGGAGCAGGGAAAGGCTTTAATTATAAATGACATAGGTGAAGAGGTACTTTGTTACGAGTTTCTTGGAACGATTAAGGAAGATACCTACCGAATTTTCATTAATGCTGACAACGGCAGGGAAGAAAAGGTAGAAAAATTGAAAAATGCAGAACCTGTTTATGAAAAGTTAATCTAACATCCACACTAATATCTAAAATAAATATAGGGAAAAGTGCCTAGGTACTTTTCCTTTTTCCATTTCCATGACATAATACAAATAAACTTTTTATGGATTATGTGGAATAAATTAAGGGTTTAATTTCATTAATTCCTTCAGTGGTGATCCTTTTTAAGAATAACGAAGGACGTGTAGACACAATGTTTAAAATAGGCGATATGCTGACGCTAGAGCAAAAATACTCTTCCCAAAAGGAAAAGTTTAAATGTATGGTCGTAGAAATGGAATCTGGTTGCGTTTACGTAGACTACCCCATAAATATCGAGACGGGAAAAGTTGTATTTCTAGTGGATGGAACTCAACTGAACATTTCCTTTACGGATGAGGAACAAGCCGTTTATATTTTTGATTCCGAGGTATTGGGCAAAGTGAAAGGGCAAATCCCGATGATTCAACTAATGGTACCCGAAGTAGAGACGTTTGTGAAAATTCAGAGGAGACAGTATGTCCGTCTTGATGTAACGGTGGATATCGCATTGCATCCCATACAGTATGAGTTTTCCCCATTCCGAGCCCTGACCGAGGACATCAGTGCGGGTGGGGCTTCAATCAGGCTTTTAAAAGGGGTGGATATCGGATCTGTCTCAGAACTATATCTATGGATGGCCCTTACATTAAAGTCAGGGGAAATTCAATACTTGCGGTTGAAAAGTAAAGTGATAAGGGTGACGGAGAAGGACCATGGCAATAGGTTACTTCATATTCAATTTATAGACCCTCCAAGAAATGAGGTTCAAACATTGATGAGGTTCATTTTTGAAAAGCAAGTGGACTTGAAGAAAAAAGGTCTGTATATGTAATTGAGGTGAATGAGAAGTCGGATTTCTTTCCATACTGATTGTATTACCTAGTTTGGAAGGGACAGTTCATGAAAACAATTGAAAGGCTTTTAATTAAAGTGATAATCATCCAACTAATCTGTTTGCTTTTTTTTCAACTTCTTCTAAGTAAGGAAGATCGCATCTTTGAGCTGACAAAGCTTTCAAAGTATGAAGGGGTCAATACAAATAACTATACTAAAATTATTGAAACCTTTAATGGGACATCAAAATAAAAGCGCGGGATTCCCGCCTTTTTCTAGATGAACACGCCTTTAGCAAGGAATCTCGGATAAATACCGATAAGGTGTTTTAAACAGACGTGATTTTCAATTGACACGCCCTTTTATTAATCTTTTTCTCGCTAATTGTGATAAAATGAAGGGGTAGTAAACTATCATCATGATCGTAGGATTCTTGGGAGGATTTATGACAAAAAAATTATCAGTTGCAATCGATGGACCAGCTGCTGCTGGAAAAAGTACGGTTGCAAAAATTGTTGCAGAAAAGTTCAATTACATATATGTAGATACAGGTGCGATGTACCGGTCATTAACTTATAAAGCGTTGAATCACGGGGTTGCCCTGAATGATGAGAACGCTTTATTCAATATGTTGATTGATACCGATATATCTTTAAGACCGAGTGAAGCGGGACAATTGGTGTTTGTGGATAATGAGGATGTTACCGCTCAAATTAGAAACAATGAAGTGACTGGGTCTGTCTCAGAAGTGGCAAAGCACAGAAGCATTCGGGAAGAAATGGTTAGAAGGCAGCAAATGTTTGGTGAAAATGGCGGAGTGGTCATGGACGGCAGAGATATAGGTACCCATGTACTGCCGAATGCCGAGGTTAAGGTATTCCTAATTGCTTCTGTGGATGAAAGGGCTCAGCGAAGACATCAGGAAAATCTACTAAAAGGATTCCCTTCTGATATTGAGATCTTAAAAGAAGAAATTGCAACTAGGGACAAGCTCGACTCCGAGAGAGAAGTTTCCCCTTTGAAAAAGGCAGAGGATGCTGTCGAGATTGACACGACTTCGCTATCCATCCAAGAAGTGGCAGAAAGTATCATGTCATTGATAGAAGAAAGGAAAAGATGACCTTGGATTTTTATACTTTTGGTAAAAACGTCGTAAAAGGCGTTTTAATGCCTGCTTATAGGGTTAAAACGTTAGGGAAGGAAAATATACCTGAAGAGGGAGGGGTGCTGATTTGTGCCAATCACATTGATAATTTGGACCCGCCCGTCGTCGGAATGACGTCTCCTAGGGATATTCACTTCATGGCGAAGGAAGAGTTGTTTCATGCACCTATATTAAAGGGTATATTACCTAGGGTAAACGCTTTTCCCGTAAAGCGGGGAAATAGCGATCGGGAATCACTTAGAAAAGGGCTGAAGCTTTTAAAAGAAGGCAAAGTACTTGGGCTATTTCCCGAAGGTACCAGAAGCAAAACGGGTGAATTGCAAGAAGGATTGGCAGGAGCCGGTTTTTTCGCATTGCGATCCGAAGCTGTGATAATTCCTTGTGCGATAATTGGACCATATAAATTATTGCGCCCTCTAAAGGTCGTTTACGGCCCACCAATTGACTTTACAGAATATCGGGAGAAAAGGATTTCAGCTGATGAAGCGACCAAGATCGTTATGGCGCATATCGGAAAATTGATTTCTGAACATAAATAATCCTTTCCGCTTGACAATTCACTGATTTTGTTAGAATTTATAAATTAGGGGTAATATTCCTTTATAGGAATAAAAAAGGTAATTTGACCTTTTTACTCTAAAAAGAGGCTGGTTTATCTTTATAAAAAGTGTATTTATCCAATCACTTTAAATAAAATATATGGCCGATGAATTTGCTGATCAGTCATGGGTTAAGGAGGAGTTAGTAATGACAGAAGATATGAATCAAGTAGAAGTGAACAATTACAATGTTGGGGATCAAGTTAAAGCAACCGTTTCAAAGGTAGAAGAAAAACAGGTCATTGTCGATGTGGAAAACAGCAAGTCCGGTGGAATCATTCCTATCAGTGAGTTGTCAAGCCTGCATGTCGAAAAAGCATCTGATGCCGTTTCAGAAGGAGACATCTTAGAGCTTGAAGTTATCAAAGTGGAAGAAGAAGCTCTTATTCTATCAAAACGTAAAATTGATGCTCTTAAAGCGTGGGATGACCTAGAAGAAAAATTTGAAAATGGAGTCGTATTTGAAGCAGAAATCAAAGATGTTGTCAAAGGCGGACTTGTTGTAGATCTAGGCGTACGTGGTTTTGTTCCAGCTTCTTTAGTAGAAGACTACTTTGTTGAGGACTTTTCTGATTACAAAAACCGAACTTTAACATTCAAGATTGTCGAACTAGAGAAGGATAAGAACCGTTTGATTCTTTCCCATCGGGCAGTTGTACAGGAGCAAAAGGAAAAGCAGAAAGCTAGTGTTCTTGATGGAATTGAAAGTGGCCAAGTGATTGAGGGAACTGTACAAAGAATAACCGATTTCGGAGCTTTTGTTGATATTGGTGGCGTAGACGGACTTGTTCATATTTCTCAACTGTCTCACCAACATGTCGATAAAGCGTCAGATGTCGTGACTGAAGGCGATAAAGTACAGGTGAAAGTTCTTTCGATTGACCGTGATAACGAGAGAATTTCTTTATCCATAAAGGATACCCTTCCTGGACCATGGGTGGATATCGCTGATAAAGCAGCAAAAGGATCGATACAAGAAGGTGTAGTTAAACGTCTTGTTTCCTTCGGTGCCTTTGTTGAAATCTTTCCCGGAGTGGAAGGATTGGTCCATATTTCACAAATATCTCACAAACATATAGCAACACCGCAGGAAGTCCTGCAAGAGGGTCAGTCGGTCAAAGTGAAGATTTTGGACGTCAATGAAGCGGATCAACGGTTATCATTAAGCATTAAAGAACTGGAAGATCCACAATCTAATTACTCGTCGGATTATGAAATTCCAGCTGAAACAAAAGGGTTCCAGCTTGGTGAAATGATTGGCGATCAATTAAAAAAACTAAAATAAGATAATAATTGGAGAGAGCCTTGGAGAGAGCACAACGAAAATTAGACCATATAAACATTGCATTGAAAACAGGCCAGCAACGTAAATCCGGGTTTGAAGATGTTTCGTTTGTTCACCAAAGCTTACCTGGGATTTCATTGGATAATGTGGATATTACGGTGGAAATTGGCGGACTTACATTAAGTTCGCCAATTTCCATAAATGCCATGACCGGCGGCGGTGGACTGGAAACTGAAAAAATCAATAGGGAACTGGCCATTGCTGCCAGGGAAACTGGAATGGCAATGGCAGTCGGTTCACAAATGGGAGCCATTAAAGATCCAAGTCAGGAAGCTTCATATAAAGTGGTAAGACAAGAGAATCCTAATGGAATCCTCATTGGAAATCTTGGTGGTGAAGCCACTGTTGAACAAGCAAAGCGAGCGAGCGATATGATTGAGGCTGATGCATTCCAGATTCATATCAATGCCATTCAAGAGTTGACCATGCCTGAAGGAGATAGGGATTTTGCAGGTATACTGTCTAGGATAGAAGAAATCAATAAAAATTTAGGAGTTCCACTCATAATAAAAGAAGTAGGGTTTGGCATGAGTAAGGAAACCGTAGAGCAATTGCATTCTGTTGGAGTTTCCATAATAGATGTGGGCGGTTTCGGTGGAACGAATTTTGCTAGGATTGAAAATGAAAGACGCTCCAAAATACTCGGATATTTTAATGAATGGGGTATTCCCACTGCTGCTTCCATAGTAGAAGCGGTAAATGTTTCACCCGCATTGTCAGTCGTGGGTTCAGGCGGTATTCAGAATCCTTTAGAGATTGCCAAAAGCTTAGCTTTAGGAGCAAGAGGAATAGGGATAGCTGGCCATTTCTTGAAGGTGCACAAAGAAAGCGGTTTAGAGCAGCTAATTAGGGAAATAAATTACATACATGACGATTTTAAGATTATTATGACGGCACTTGGTGCTATTAATATTTCCGAGCTTAGAAAGGCAAAGGTCGTGATCTCCGGTGATACCTATCACTGGTTGACTCAAAGAGGGATAGACTGCACTTCCTATGCAAAATGACAATAAAAGAAGCACCATCTATTGTTATCATGACAATAGAGGTGCTCTTTTTTTAGTGGTCAATGGTTTCTATTTCTTGCATCTTCAGGACTTTCCAGCTTGGTTGCCCCTTTTTTATCGAGGGACTGGTCCCGATCCGATTCCAAACGTTTGCTTTCCCTTAATTTCTTTTCTTGGCGGTCTTTGCCCACGAGATTACACCTCCTTTATTGTCAGGCATGCATTTAGTAACTTATCAAAAAAATCGCCATGTTTATTCTTACCATAAATAACCCATAATGTTTCTTAAAAAGGGGAGAAGCTATTATGGATGGAATATTTTTTTATTGGGTTTCATGGATAGTGTGGGTATGTGTCATGTTTTTTATTCCTAAAACCGTTGCCTATCGATTCGATTTCCTTTTCCATCTGTTAGCTATCATGGTCCTTGTGGGATATACCCTTGAGGTATCCTCCTTTACTATGCATATTAGTGGGCTATATCTTTTTCTTATTCTGTGTGTATACATAAGAAAGCGATCTCCCTTGAAAACAATAGAGCTTGTTATAGGAAGTTTGATTGTCACTCTGGCCTATGCAAGTTTTCAGTTGTTCTCTTTACTAGATCCCATTTGGCTATTTATCAAGGCGCCCTATCTTCTTTGCATTTTCCTGAATTATTTGATTCTCTTACTGTTTAAAGACTGGAAATCGCGCATGTCGGTACTGTTGTTAGGAATGACGCTGGGCGATCTTGTGTATTCAGGCCTCCTTCATTTCCATTCGATGACTTACGTGGCGCTATCTTATGCATGGCATGATAATGTAGTCATGGTATTGACGACCAATGCTCTTTGGCGATTGCTCGAGGTCTTATGTGGATATATTTTTGCATCATCACAAGCAAGGGTATTGTCGGAGGAAAGGAAGGAGAACTTTACCCAATAGATAGGATGAAAATTTGTTTAATATAATACTTTTCATAAGGAGTTTTTGCGGGGAATATTGTAGGAGAATGGGCTTTTATGCATACAATCATTGTTGATTAGTGAGAAATTTGGTACTATAGGATAGTTAGAGGTCTGTAGATAAATCGTAAAGTGCTCTAATTATATTAAATGGAAGCTGTTGCCGAAGGTGTTTTTTGGCTGTCTTCATTTTTTCTTGGCTGTTTTTAATCATGTTTAGCAAGCAGCGGATTTGCCATATGTTCTCTTAGGAACAAGGGGATAGGCGGACTCATGCCTGTATATACTTGATACGTTTAACTTGCCAACAGTATAGGTATTTTCTTGTACTGATGGAAGTTTCCTTTATATGATGATCCATACAGCCTTTTCCTTAAAAAGGAATTAATGAAAATCACAGTGCAGATGAAATATTAAAAGAATGCATTCATGAATTTCGTGACTTTGACAGAGATATAGTAGCAGAAAGGGTGAATAGCAATGCCAAAACCGGTAATTGCGATAGTTGGTCGGCCAAACGTTGGTAAATCAACAATCTTTAATAGAATAGTGGGAGAACGTGTTTCAATCGTTGAGGACGTTCCAGGAGTAACAAGAGACAGGATTTATAGTTCAGGTGAATGGTTAACTCATGACTTTAATATCATTGATACAGGTGGAATCGACATCGGTGATGAGCCATTCCTGGAACAAATTCGTTCGCAGGCTGAAATCGCCATTGATGAAGCAGATGTTATCATCTTCATGACGAATGGACGTGAAGGTGTAACTCCAGCAGATGAAGAGGTTGCTAAAATCCTCTATAGATCGAAAAAGCCAGTCGTTCTTGCTGTCAATAAAGTGGACAACCCAGAAATGAGAGATCAAATTTATGATTTCTATGCTCTAGGTTTTGGCGATCCATTCCCAATTTCAGGTTCACATGGACTGGGGCTTGGTGATCTGTTGGATGAAGCCGCTAAACATTTCCCTAAATACGGTGGCCAGGATTATGCTGACGACGTAATCAAATTCAGTCTGATCGGACGCCCAAATGTCGGTAAATCATCCCTAGTGAATGCTTTATTGGGGGAAGAACGTGTTATCGTAAGTGATATCGAAGGTACGACACGTGATGCAATTGATTCACCGTACAAATTCAATGGCAAAGAGTATGTCATCATTGATACGGCAGGTATGAGGAAAAAAGGGAAAGTGTATGAAAGCACAGAGAAATATAGTGTTCTTCGTGCTTTAAGAGCAATTGAACGCTCTGATGTTGTTCTTGTCGTTCTGAATGCGGAGGAAGGCATCCGCGAACAGGACAAGAAAATTGCTGGATATGCTGATGAAGCGGGTAGAGCGGTTATCATCGTGGTCAATAAATGGGATGCCATCGAGAAAGACGAAAAGACGATGAAGGAATTTGAAGAAAAAATCCGGGATAATTTCCAATTCCTTGATTACGCTCCGATTATTTATCTATCTGCCCTAACTAAGAAACGCACGCATACATTGTTGCCGGTCATTGATCGAGCTAGCGAAAACCATGCTATACGCGTTCAAACAAATATCCTGAATGAAGTGGTTATGGATGCAGTGGCCATGAATCCAACACCTACACATAATGGTAACCGTTTGAAAATTTACTATGCGACACAAGTGGCAATCAAGCCGCCTACTTTCGTTGTATTCGTTAATGATCCAGAGTTAATGCATTTCTCATATGAGAGATTTTTAGAAAATCGTATTCGGGATGCCTTTGGATTCGAAGGAACGCCGATACGGATTTTTGGACGCCAAAGAAAATAGAAAGGCGGTATGTACAATGGTGAATGAAAAAGAAAGCATCGCTGTTATTGGTGCCGGTAGCTGGGGAACCGCTCTAGCCATGGTGTTAGCCGATAACCAGCATGAAGTGAGATTATGGGGACATAACCCGAAGCAGATTGATGAAATAAATGTAGAACATACCAATAATAAATATTTGCCAGGCATTGAGCTGCCATTGGGGATTAAGGGCTATTCCTCCATGGAGAAGGCTTTAAGTGGCATTGAAATCGTTATTTTGGCTGTTCCGACTAAAGCCTATCGTGAAGTGCTTGGGCAAATTGAAGCGGTTCACGATATTCCGTTAACGATTGTACATGTGAGTAAAGGTATCGAGCCAGATTCTCTACTTCGTATTTCCGAGATGATTGAAGAAGTCTCTTCGCCGGAATGGCTTAAAGATATAGTGGTCCTTTCTGGGCCAAGCCATGCTGAAGAGGTAAGTAAGCGCCATCCAACAACGGTTGCCGTATCATCTAAAAATATGAAAGCCGCAGAAAAGGTTCAAGACCTTTTTATCAATCATTCTTTCCGTGTCTATACGAACCCGGATTTGGTTGGTGTTGAAATCGGAGGAGCCTTGAAGAACATCATAGCTTTGGCTGCCGGAATAACGGATGGTTTGGGTTATGGGGATAATGCAAAGGCTGCCTTGATTACGCGTGGACTGGCGGAAATTTCTCGACTAGGAGTTGCAATGGGTGCCAATCCCCTTACATTTTCAGGTTTAGCTGGCATCGGCGATTTGATTGTGACATGTACAAGCGTGCACTCTCGGAACTGGAGAGCCGGAAATTTGCTTGGTAAAGGGCAAAACCTAGAAGAAGTATTAGAAAATATGGGTATGGTCGTTGAAGGTGTCAGAACGACTAAAGCAGCCTATCAGCTAGCTCATAAGTATGATGTGAACATGCCAATCACTGAAGCCCTATATCGTGTGTTATTTAATGGGGAAGAAGTGAAGAAGGCTGTTGATCTCTTGATGAACCGTTCAAAAACCAATGAAATGGAAGAACTTTTTAACATATTGGATAATAGACAGGAAAAATAATTCCATGGACTGTAAATCTGTTAAAAGAATTTCATTAAAATGGGCATTTGAGGATGCGAGTTACAAGGTATCAGCATACAATGCAACGAAAGTAAACTAGTAATTTGACCTCGGCACGGGGGATTTAGTCAAATGGCAGAAGATATCTTATTATCTTCTGCTTTTTTTTATGGAGAAATATCCTTCATATGTTCAAGTTTTTCCCCTGTCAGCAGTAAATGTTAACCAAGGGAACTCATCATCACTCGAATCGTGACTCCACAAGAGGGTTTTGGACGCGTGGAAGTGCCATTGTTTCTATTGGGCTATGAAACAATTCAAAACCATGTGTTGGCTTCTTTTCGGCTAAGTGAATGACTATAGCATCCTTCATGAAAAAAGTTTTTGCTGGGCTGTTATTTTGTCAAACTGGTTATTCTTTTCTTAACTTTTTAAACATTATTTTTAAACGAAAAAGCTAATTGAGCAATAATTTAAACAGTTTGGACAACGATTTAATACCTTTAACGTAATTTGGTATGTTATAATAATTTCTGGAAAAAGGAGTGAAGATGATATGACACCAGCTCTGCAAAAAATGTGGATATCCTTTATAGCGATGGGCTTTATGGTTATCTCTATCCTACTTATTTATGGAAGTCGTTATAAACTAAAAGGAATCTGGAAAGGCTTAACAGCAATTATTGCATACATACTTATGCTTCTAGCCGGCTTGATCATCCTTATCGTTGTTCTGAGCGGCCCAACCACTTAATAGGTGAGGAGATATGATGAGAAATTCTTTCAAAATATTATGTTTATTATGCATCTCTGGATTATTGACAGGCTGTTTGTATCCTCAGAAGCAAAAAGTTCAAAATCAATTACCATATAAAGAACAAATTCAATCCGTTCAAAGCGCTGTTGATCAATTTAAGGAAGACGAAGGCGGGATTCTTCCCATTGTGACGAAAGAAGCGGACACTCCGATTTATCAAAAGTATGTAATCAAGTTCACGAAAATCTCACCAAGGTATATGGCGGAACCGCCTGATAATGCTTATGAATCGGGAGGGGTTTTTCAATATGTCCTAGTGAACGTAGAGAACGATCCGACGGTGAAACTTTTGGATGTCCGGATGGCCCAGAAAATTCAAGATATTTCTTTACGGTTGCAGGCATATCAGCAAAGTAACGGGTATCCCCCTTATAAAGAGAGGATATCGGAAAATGTCTTTACGCTTGATTATAAAAAGATGGGTCTAAAGGAAGCACCAACTGTTACGAGCCCCTATTCACAAAAGGATCTTTATTTAGTGGTGGATGGGGATGGAAATCTTTATGTTGATTACACACCGGATTTATATGATGTACTGCAGCAGCATGATGGAAGAATCAAGACGGGAGAAGATATTCGGGAACTTCTTGTGGATAGTTCGGAATTCGTTCCAGCTTATTCACTGCCATATACCATCGATGAAAAAAGTAAAAGCCCAATATTTCTCACAAAATAGTCATAACCCTTCTTCTACAAAATATATTGTAGGGGAAGGGTTATTTCTTTATCTTCATTTTATCTTACTTTTAAAATAAAAACCCTTATATAAAATCTGTTGGTGGAGGAAGGTATGGGTACGGGAATAATCGGAATAAATTTTTCGGACAACATCATAGACATATAGTGTCCTAAACATGAGTAAATGGATAATCGTGATCCCAAAACGCTAATTCGGGAGGGGATACCTTGGAAAAGGTAGATATTTTTAAAGATATTGCTGAAAGAACCGGTGGAGACATATATTTAGGTGTAGTTGGAGCTGTCAGGACAGGGAAATCCACATTTATAAAAAAATTCATGGAGCTTGTTGTTATTCCGAATATACCGTCAGAAGCAGACCGAGCAAGAGCTCAAGATGAACTGCCGCAAAGTGCAGCGGGAAGAACAATCATGACGACTGAACCTAAGTTCGTGCCTAACCAGGCAGCCTCCATTCAGGTAGCGGAAGGTCTAGAAGTGAACATTCGATTAGTCGATTGTGTAGGGTATACAATACCTGGGGCCAAAGGG
The DNA here is from genome assembly GCF_059384845.1 of Peribacillus suis. Lineage (NCBI taxonomy): Bacteria > Bacillati > Bacillota > Bacilli > Caryophanales > Bacillaceae > Peribacillus > Peribacillus suis. Next base: position 2,480,494 of record NZ_CM182019.1, on the reverse strand, counting down.
TATGAAGATGAAAATGGGCCCCGTATGATTCATACTCCATGGTACGAAGAACCGATCCCTTTCAATGAAGCAGCAGAAATTGGTACACGGAAGGTAATCCAGGATCACTCGACTTTAGGGATTGTGGTTACAACAGACGGGACAATTGGTGAAATTCCCCGCAGTGATTATTTAGAGGCCGAGGAAAGGGTCATCGAAGAATTGAAAGAGGTTGGAAAGCCGTTTATTATCGTCATTAATTCAGTGCAACCCCATCATCCAAATACGGTGGCACTGAGGGATTCTTTACAGGAAAAGTACGATATCCCTGTATTGGCGATGAGTGTGGAAGGGATGCGCGAATCGGATGTATACAGTGTGCTTCGTGAAGCTCTCTATGAGTTTCCGGTTCTTGAAGTCAACGTCAACCTTCCGAGTTGGGTAATGGTCCTCCGAGAAGACCATTGGTTAAGGGAAAGCTATCAGGAAGCGGTCAAAGAGACTGTAAAAGACATCAAACGTCTACGGGATGTTGACCGGGTAGTCGGGCATTTCAATGAGTTTGAATTTATTGACCATGCTGCACTCGCGGGGATAGAAATGGGGCAGGGTGTGGCTGAAATCGACTTATATGCCCCAGATGAACTCTACGACGATATCCTGAAGGAAATTGTCGGTGTCGAGATACGTGGCAAGGATCACCTCCTATCCCTTATGCAGGACTTTGCATATGCCAAGGCCGAATATGATCAAGTAGCAGATGCTTTAAGGATGGTTAAGCAAACCGGATATGGTGTAGCGGCTCCATCTTTGAACGATATGAGCTTGGATGAGCCGGAAATCATTCGTCAGGGAGCCAGGTTCGGGGTCAGGTTAAAGGCGGTTGCCCCATCTATTCATATGATAAAGGTAGATGTCGAATCAGAGTTTTCACCGATCATTGGTACGGAGAAGCAAAGTGAAGAATTAGTCAGGTATTTAATGCAGGATTTCGAAGATAATCCACTCTCCATTTGGAATTCCGATATCTTTGGCCGAAGCCTAAGCTCATATGTTAGAGAAGGAATTCAGGTGAAACTAGCCATGATGCCAGATAATGCTCGGTATAAGTTGAAGGAGACGCTTGAAAGAATCATCAATGAAGGTAGTGGTGGTTTAATAGCGATCATTTTATAAGGAACCGTATTATTAAATGGGACCAATTCCGTTCGTCGGATTGGTCTTTTTATTGTTAGGATTCCATCAGTCCTTATAAGGGTAAAAAGAATCTGACCGATACGATTTTTTAGTAAGTTTTTAATGGAATCTCTAAAAACCCTAGTGTTATGCGATTTTCAGTGGGATTAGGAGTTTACTTTCTATAAAAAAGGGAAATGATGATTAGCGGGAGACAAAATTTATAAATTATACAATTTTTTATGAAAAGATTCCCATTATTTTTTGAATTCCCTTGCTAAGCGAATAGGATTTGTGATAATCTACATACAGAAAACGCGTTATAACAGCGGTTTCAACCTATTTTTAACTTAGCTGATGTGTCCTTTTGAAAAATTATTCAAGATAGGTTACACATGGTTAGCAGTAGGAAAAGTTCCCATTGAATTAAATATCAAATCACTATTATCGTGTTGTAATAATGATTTTTTATAAAGATCCTTTTGGGAGGAGGTGAATGGCATGAACAAAACAGAATTAATTAATGAAGTTGTTACAGCAACTGAAATTTCTAAGAAAGACGCTACAAAAGCTGTTGATGCTGTTTTTGATACAATCTTAGAAGCTCTAAAATCTGGAGATAAAGTACAATTGATCGGTTTTGGTAACTTTGAAGTTCGTGAACGTGCGGCTCGTAAAGGTCGTAACCCACAAACTGGTGACGAAATCGAAATTGCAGCTAGCAAAGTGCCAGCTTTCAAACCTGGTAAAGCACTGAAAGATGCAGTGAAGTAATTTTACCATTACATACGGGTGCTTAACCGACAAAAAGGGCCGCGTGCATACGCGGTCTTTTTTTGCTTCTTAATTTCTATCTATGCTATTATAAAAGGCAGTGAATACTGAAGAAAAGATAATATAATAATAAGTATCAATGAATGCAATGAATGGTACATGAATTATTTATTGATCTTTATACTGGGTTAAAAAGCTTTTTGGTGAAAGAACATTAAATGCCAGGCGTTTTGTCTTGTGTTTTTTTCTAATACATATTAGTTCAATTTAAATAGGGGGTAAGGGAATGGCAAATGTCGACCATGCAAAAATAGAAGAAGCGGTGAAGATGCTTCTTGAGGCAGTTGGGGAAGATCCTGGGAGAGAAGGGTTACTAGATACTCCAGCGCGCGTGGCTAGAATGTATGAAGAAATATTTTCAGGGCTGAATCAGGATCCAAAAGAATATTTCGATACGGTTTTTGGTGAAGATCATGAAGAGCTTGTTCTTGTGAAGGATATTCCTTTTTACTCGGTTTGTGAGCATCATTTAGTGCCTTTTTACGGGAAAGCCCATGTCGCTTACATCCCTAAAAACGGAAAAGTGACAGGCTTGAGTAAGTTAGCCAGAGCTGTCGAGGCGGTTTCAAAACGACCACAATTGCAAGAACGCATAACATCGACCGTCGCAAATGCGATTATGGAGAAGCTGGAGCCACATGGTGTGATGGTTGTAGTGGAGGCTGAACATATGTGTATGACCATGCGGGGCGTGAAAAAACCAGGGTCTAAAACAGTGACCTCAGCGGTGAGAGGGTCTTTTGCAAAGGACCATCGTACTCGGGCCGAAGTATTGGCATTCATTAAAGACTAAGGATATAGGGGGAGAATAGAAATGGACGAAAAATTCTCAAGTGATTTTGTAGTCATTAAAGCCATTGAAGATAGCGTAAACGTGATTGGGTTGACAAGAGGGACCGATACCAAGTTTCATCATTCTGAGAAGCTTGACTCAGGGGAAGTGATGATAGCTCAATTCACGGAGCATACATCGGCCATAAAAATAAGAGGACATGCAAAGATTTACACTCCCTACGGTGAAATGGAAAGTGAGTCAAAAAAGAATCCAACCGTGAAGTAAATGATTCTCACCTAAAAGGTTATTCCTCACCTGGTTCACACATTTAATTAAGAAAACTTCTGCATCCAGTTGGTTAGAAAGAATAAAAGATGGGCTCCTTCCCATTCAGGGATGTATCATTTTATAAACGTTGTTCATTTCAACTGATTGTTTTTATGGTATAATAATGTGTATTTTACACAGAAAAGAAACGAATATGTATGAAAAAATTATCTTTCGGGGATGCAAAGGTGATCTCAATTGTTAAACATAACGAATGACTTAAGACAATTAAAACAAACGATAGAAAAAAAGGCTCAACATCCTTATTTACTTAAATATATCCAAAAGCCATTAGTTGATGAAAATAAACTAACATTGCTTTGGGGCTTGTTTAATGATCTGGACGTTTTAAACGAAGAACGGGATCAATACATTGAATCAACCATGCTCGTTCAAATTGCTCTTGATACCCATGAAATCGTCTCTAATTCATTCGATGGGCCGGAAACGCCTCAGGTTTTGAAAAATCGGCAATTACAAGTCCTTGCAGGTGATTACTATAGCGGCCTGTATTATCAGGGGCTCGCGAGTATCGGAAACATTGAGATGATCCGCGTACTTTCAAGTGCGATAAAGAAAATCAACGATAATAAAATTATTCTTTATCAAAAATGCATAAGCGATCTTCCTACACTTCTAAAAACGTTAAAGGCAATCGAATCCTCACTTGTTTATAAAATGGCCGAATATTATAAACGACCTGATTGGATGGAGATTTCGGAAGACCTGCTTCTTTTAAATCGACTGCAGACTGAAAAGACAAACTATTTGCTTACTGGCCAATCGATTGTCTTTGATAACATGAGAAATATCATCGATGAAGGTAAGCGTAATGACGTCCATTCATCAGAAAAAGAAGAACGAGTAAAGATTGAAATAGATAGATGTCTAAGAGATGTAAGTAAAGCTGTAGAACTTTCCTCTCGGAATGTAACAAAAAAAAATGAAGAAATCTTACAAAGAGTGAGCGAGATACTTAAGCAAACAAAGAATCAAGCGAATTCATGTGTGAAAGAAGGTTGAGCCATGGAACAGTCTAAAGAGCAAAAAGTTCATCATGTTTTTGAAAAGATATACGGAAATTATGACAAGATGAATTCCCTCATCAGCTTTAAGCAGCATCTAAAATGGCGAAAGGCGACCATGGATATCATGAAAGTCCCAAAGGGCGCCCATGCACTCGATGTATGCTGTGGAACGGCGGATTGGACCATTGCGCTCGCTAATGAAGTCGGACCGGAAGGAAAAGTAATAGGGTTGGATTTCAGTAAGAACATGCTGAAAATTGGCGAACAAAAAGTGAAAGATCTTAAATTGGATCATGTTTCTCTTATGCATGGTAATGCAATGGAACTCCCTTTTGATGATAATAGCTTTGATTACGTAACGATTGGCTTTGGCCTTCGGAATGTGCCAGATTACATGCAAGTCCTTAAAGAATTAAACCGAGTGGTAAAGCCTGGGGGAATGGTCGTTTGTCTCGATACCTCGCAGCCAACGATGCTAGGTTTTAAACAGGGCTATTACTTTTATTTTCGTTTTATCATGCCGGTTTTCGGCAAGTTGTTCGCTAAAAGCTATAACGAATATTCTTGGCTTCAGGAATCTGCACGCGATTTCCCGGGTATGAAAAAACTTGAAAGTATGTTTAAGCAGGCAGGCATGGAAAAAGTGAGTTATAAAGCGCATTTTGGTGGCGTTGCTGCAACACATTTCGGATATAAGCCTTTAAATAAAGCATAAAAGCAATGGACAAAGCTGGGTGGAATTTATGAAATATAGAATGATGTATTCCTTCTTGAATACAGATTTGCAATTAATTGAAAAAGAATTAGAAGCGGCAATTATAGCGGATTCCACGGTTTTGCGGGAAGCTTCACTACATTTACTGCAATCAGGTGGAAAACGTATTCGCCCGGTATTCGTCCTTTTAGGGGCGAAGTTTGGCGATTATGATATCCATGTAGTCAAGCATGTTGCAGCGACATTGGAACTGATACACACGGCTTCACTCGTACATGATGATGTTGTAGATGATGCGGATTTACGCAGAGGGTCTGCCACTATTAAATCGAAATGGGACAATCGTGTTGCCATGTATACCGGCGACTTCATTTTTGCAAGAGCACTGGAAATGATGGCAGTGATTGAGACCCCGCTTGCACATAAGATTCTCGCGGATACCATGGTCGAATTGTGCCTCGGGGAAATAGAGCAAATTAAGGATAAATACAATTTCAATCAAAACTGGCGAATTTATCTTCGAAGGATAAAGAGAAAAACAGCGTTACTCATAGCTTCAAGCTGCCAGCTCGGGGCGATTGCTGCCGGTGTTGATGAAAAAATCCATCAAAAGTTATTTAGATTTGGTTATTATGTTGGCATGTCTTATCAAATAACAGATGATATCCTGGACTTCACTGCATCTGAAGAAGAATTGGGTAAGCCGGCAGGCAGTGATTTGATACAGGGAAACATCACCTTACCCGTTTTGATTGCAATGGAAGACCCAATGCTTAAAAAGCTAATCGAAACGGTTAGGGAAGATATGTCCAAAGAAGATTTATCGAAAATCATTACAGCTATCAAGTCTTCAGGTGCCATTGAACAAGCGGCTAAGATAAGTGACCTTTATTTAGAAAAGGCTTTCTCGGAATTGAAAGGACTTCCCGCCATAAAGGCGAGGAAGACATTATCTGACATAGCAAAAAACATCGGAAAAAGGAAGTTTTAAAGCTTGCAGTTGCGAAACTGGACAAACCATGGTAGTATTCTAAAAGGATTGCCTTATAAAGGCAAATAACTATGATACATATTAGGAGTGACAATTATGGAAAAAACATTTTTAATGGTAAAGCCTGACGGCGTTCAACGTAATTTAATCGGTGAAATCGTTTCTCGTTTCGAAAAGAAAGGCTTCCTATTAGCTGGAGCAAAATTAATGGTTATCTCTCAGGAATTAGCTGAGCAACATTACGGAGAGCATAAAGAACGTCCTTTCTTCGGCGAATTAGTGGACTTCATCACTTCAGGCCCTGTTTTCGCAATGGTTTGGGAAGGTGAAAACGTAATTGCAACTGCTCGTCAAATGATGGGTGCTACTAATCCTAAAGATGCTGCAGCAGCTACAATTCGTGGCGACTTCGCAGTTACTGTAGGCAAAAACATCATTCACGGATCAGACTCAGCTGAAAGCGCTGCACGTGAAATTGGTTTATTCTTCAAAGAAGAAGAACTAGTTGAGTATTCAAAAATCGCTAACGAATGGGTTTACTAATTAGGTAGGTAAGAATATAAAAGCGGGTTTTGTCGAATGATTCGACAGAACCCGCTTTTTTTGTATCTTTGCAGTTATTGAAATTAAAGGCGTAAAGCGGCATTATTATTTAAAGAATCCCAAGCCCACTCCGATATAAAGAGAAGAACGACATAAATCAATAAGTTCGGGGGAGTCACAGCAATGCCTCAAGAATATGAAGAGTTTATTCGCAATATTAAAGTGTTGACAGGCATTGATTTGTCATTGTACAAGGAAGGGCAAATGAAACGTCGTCTCACCTCTCTGTATGAGAAAAGAGGGTATCGATCATTCCGGGAATATTTTAAAGACATTCAGTCCAATTCTAAAGTATTAAATGAGTTTTTAGACAGAATGACGATTAATGTTTCGGAATTTTATCGGAATGCGAAGAGATGGGAAGTTTTAGAGAAAAAAGTCCTGCCTTCCCTCTTAGCCAGCAAAAAAAAATTAAAAATATGGAGTGCTGCCTGTTCAACCGGTGAAGAGCCATATACAATTGCGATGATTTTATCGAAGCTTGTTCCATTAAGCCAAATTGAAATATTGGCAACGGATTTAGATGAAAACGTAATTGCCCGGGCCAAAATGGGGGTGTATCCTGAGCGTTCTTTGAATGAAGTGCCAGATGATATAAAGAACAAGCACTTTAAAAAAGAAGATGATTTTTATCGTGTTGAAGATGAAATTAAGCGAACAGTCACCTTTAAGAAACATAATCTACTTGCAGATCGATTTGAACAGGGTTTTGACTTAGTCGTCTGTCGAAATGTCTTGATTTATTTTACTGAAGACGCAAAGTGTCTTTTATATGATAAATTCAGTGCATCTTTGAAAAGTGGTGGTGTCTTTTTTGTGGGGAGTACAGAACAGATTTTTAATCCGGGAAAATATGAATTTGAAACCATAGACACATTCTTTTATAAGAAAAAGTAAATAGATTTACGGTATAGAGGGCTGAATGGAACATTCAGTTCTCTTTTCTATATACGTTATTGGACTAAAGGGCCATTTTTGGTAAGCTGAGAGAGAAGATGGGGGTGAAATGTTAGCTTGGGAAAGATTAAACTATATCGAAATTGTTTGAGAACATGTAAAATAATAAAAGAAAAGTGTTGAAATATAAAGAAATATTGATTTTGCTTTAACTGTATTCCCACTTTTCATAAAATTGTGTTATATTGATACATAAATCCTTTAAAGTGCTAAAAGGGGGCAGGAAAATGAGATATTTAACAGCGGGAGAATCACATGGTCCGCAGCTAACTACTATTATTGAAGGTTTACCAGCGGGTATGCCAATTACAAATGAGGATATTAACAAAGATTTGGGTCGCCGGCAAAAAGGGCATGGCCGAGGAAGAAGAATGCAGATTGAAAAGGATCAAGCCTTCATATCTTCTGGAATCAGACATGGTTACACGTTGGGATCACCGATCGCATTGGTAGTCGAGAATGACGATTGGAAGCATTGGACCAAGATCATGGGAAGTGAAGGTCTATCAGAGGAAGAAGCTGAAGAGATCAAACGCAAAATTACGCGTCCACGTCCAGGTCATGCAGACTTGAATGGTGGCATTAAATACGGTCATCGTGATTTACGGAACGTTTTGGAGCGCTCATCGGCCCGCGAAACGACCGTGCGTGTGGCAGCAGGTGCAGTAGCTAAAAAATTACTGGCTTTGTTAGGAATTGAAGTGGCATCACATGTACTTGAAATCGGTGGTATAAAGGCTGATCCTCCTCAATATGAGTCGATTCAGCAGTTACAGCATGTGACGGAAGAATCTTCAGTCAGATGTTTTGATAAGAATGTCGAGCAACAAATGAAGGATGCCATTGATGATGCTAAACAAAAGGGAGATTCAATCGGCGGCGTTGTGGAAGTCATTGTTGAAGGAATGCCAGTGGGCGTTGGAAGCTATGTTCATTATGACCGCAAACTCGATGCTAAGCTTGCAGCGGCAATTATGAGCATTAACGCTTTTAAAGGTGTCGAGATAGGTATAGGATTCGAAGCGGCTCATCGATTCGGTAGTGATGTTCATGATGAGATAGCTTGGGACAAGGATAAGGGCTACTATCGGAAAACGAATCACCTGGGTGGTTTTGAAGGCGGGATGACGACTGGTATGCCGATTGTTGTACGTGGTGTCATGAAGCCAATTCCGACATTATATAAACCGTTGAAAAGCGTTGATATCGATACTAAGGAAGTATTTGAAGCAAGTGTGGAGCGCTCTGATAGCTGTGCTGTGCCAGCTGCAGCCGTGGTTGCCGAGGCAGTAGTGGCCTGGGAACTTGCGACGGCAATCGTGGAACAATTTCCTTCAGACCGCTTTGATCGATTGGAAGAATACATAAATTCTTATCGGGAAGAAGTAAAGGAGTTTTAACGATGGAATCCATACAAATTAAAACGGCTTCCAAGCAATACCCGGTTGTAATAGGGAAGAATGCGATTCATGAATTATCCGATTTCATTTCCAATGAATATAGTCATGTAAGCAAGATTTTAATCATTACGGATGAAAAAGTAGCAGAATTGCATTTACAGACAGTCAAAAGCGCTTTAATTAAGACGGGAAAACCGGTGTTGCACCATGTTGTTCCGGAAGGGGAGCATGCTAAGACATTTGACGTATTTTATGAGTGCCAAAGCTACGCCTTATCCCAACGACTTAATCGGAAGTCAATGATTATTGCTCTTGGCGGTGGTGCAGTCGGCGACCTAGCTGGATTTGTTGCGGCCACTTTTATGAGGGGAATCCCGTTTATCCAGATCCCGACGACTTTACTTGCGCATGATAGTGCTGTTGGTGGCAAGGTTGCCATCAACCATCCACTAGGAAAAAATATGGTTGGTGCCTTTCACCAGCCTGAAGCGGTCTTTTATGACCTTGAATTTTTACATACGCTTCCATTACAAGAGTTACGTTCGGGTTTTGCCGAAGTAATTAAGCATTCCTTGATTGCTGATGAAGACTTTTACCGATGGTTAAGGTTGAATATTGTGGATCTCACCAATGTAACGGATGAGCAATTTCTAATCATGATTACAAAAGGGATAAGCATAAAAGCATCCATCGTAGAAAAGGACGAAAAAGAAACGGGTATCCGTGCCTATTTAAATTTTGGTCATACACTTGGTCATGCTATTGAAGGCTCTATGGGATATGGTAACTTTACTCATGGCGAATCCATTTTAATAGGAATGGTCTACGCCCTGAAATTAAGTCAGAAGAAACAGGATCTGGATTTTAACCTTAACGAGTTCATACAATGGGTTTCCTCTTTAGGTTATCAAACAACTATACCTCAGCAGCTTGAAAAAGAAGTATTGCTCCATTTGATGAAAACTGATAAAAAGTCCGTCCATGGCGGTGCTACATTTGTCTTGCTAAAACAATTGGGTTCTCCTGTGTTAATGGATATGGAAGATTCGCTACTGTTAGAAGAAATGACTGATTTAATGTGATTGAAGAATGGGGGAATCGTGTGTGATTAGAGGAATAAGGGGCGCAACAACCGTAGAAAATGACACAGAATCAGAAGTGATTTCTGCTGTTGAACTACTGTTGGAAGAAATTATTCGAAAAAACGATATTGAACCTGAAATGGTTGCCTCCGTATTTTTTTCTGCAACGGATGATATACGCTCCGTCTTCCCTGCCAAAGCCCTCAGGAAATTTGAAGGGTGGACATATGTACCGGTCACTTGTATGCAAGAAATTCCTGTGATAAATTCTTTGCCTTCCTGTATAAGAGTGATGCTTCATGTAGAGACGACGAAATCGCAGAGAGATATTGAGCATGTATATCAAGCGGGTGCCACTGTTTTGAGGCCGGATTTAACTAAAAAATTAGAATTCAAGAAAAAAGATATGGTATAATATTTGTATACTTTGTTGCTTTAAAGTAGTAAAAATAGGGGTGAATGATATGAAATGGAATGAAGCGGTCCTTTCCTTGAAATCTTATCAACCGGGAAAATCAACCGATGAAGTGAAGAAAATGTATGGTCTTGAAAAAATAGTGAAACTTGCTTCAAATGAAAATCCGTTTGGGTGTTCCGAAAAAGTTAAAGATAGCATAAAAAATGCAAGCCATTCTTTCGCTATTTACCCTGACGGATATGCAACCTCGCTTAGAGAGGCCGTTGCTATACATACAGGTGTTAAAGAGACACAACTTATTTTTGGGAATGGATCAGATGAGAATATTCAAATAATATCAAGGAGTTTGCTTGGAGCGGGAAAAAACACTGTTATGGCTACGGGGACTTTTTCACAGTATCGACATAATGCCACCCTTGAAGGGGCGGAAATTAGAGAAGTGCCGCACATTGACGGAGGTCATGACCTAGAAGGTATGCTTAATGCTATTGATGAAAACACATCTGTTATTTGGATCTGTACACCTAATAATCCGACAGGAAAATACATTCCCGAACCTGATTTAATTGCATTCCTTGAAAAAGTTCCGGAAGATGTACTTGTTGTTTTAGATGAAGCCTATAGTGAATATGCAGTGGCTGAGGATTATCCGAGAACCAATCAATGGATCAATAAATATAAGAATCTGATTATACTTCGAACATTTTCAAAAATATACGGTCTTGCCAGCTTTAGAGTTGGATACGGATTGGCTGATGAAGACATTATCCAGAAGCTTGATCCATCGCGTGAACCATTCAATGTGAATACATTCGGACAAAAGATTGCCGTCGTGGCATTAGAGGACCAGGCCTTCATAGAAAAATGTAGGACGGAAAACCAAAAAGGTCTACAACAGTATTATGAGTTTTGTGAATCGGAAAATCTCTCATATTATCCATCTCAGGGTAATTTTATTTTCATTCATTTCAATCATGACGCTGATGCAGTATTTCAGTTTTTATTGGAGCGGGGATATATCGCAAGATCAGGTAAGTCATTCGGTTTCCCAAATAGCGTCCGTGTGACGATTGGGTCGACGGAGGAAAATGAAGGAATGATCCGTGCTATTAAATCATTCTTGACTGAAGTAAGTTTGCCTTCTAATTCAATACATTAATTTCATCTAGGTTAGAGGACTAAAGGAGCGGGGGAGAGAAGAGTGAAAGGAAAGGTTTTCGTAATTGGCCTCGGACTAATTGGTGGATCGTTGGCCATGGCTATCCGCCATGCTCATCCTGACGCTGTAATTGTTGGTTATGATTTAAACGAAAAGAATTTACAACTAGCCACCTTATTAGGAATCATTGATGATTCCGTATCTTCTCTTGAAGCTGGCGCCTGTGATGCCGATTTAATCTTAATGGCGGTCCCCGTCAATGAAACGGTCCGGACTTTAGCGGAATTAGCTCATCTGGACTTAAAAAGGGATGTCATCATATCGGATGCTGCAAGTACGAAAACAACCGTTGTGAATGCGGCCAGCAGCTTGATCAATAGAGGTTACACCTTCATAGGGGGCCATCCAATGGCTGGTTCCCACAAGAGTGGAGCGGGGGCAGCCAAATTGCACTTATTTGAGCACGCGTTCTATTTACTTACTCCAGAGGAACATGTCGAGGAAGAAAGAATAGAGCAGTTAAAACAATGGTTAAGTGGCACAAGAGCTAATTTTTTGGTAGTCTCACCTGATACCCACGATAGAATTACAGGAGTGATCAGTCATTTTCCACATATCATCGCCTCAGGCCTTGTCAAACAGGCGGAAGCATACAGTCAGGAGAATGAGCTGATTTCAAGGCTTGCTGCAGGAGGCTTTCGTGATATTACTAGAATAGCTTCCAGTAATCCCGAAATGTGGCGTGATATTTTATTACATAACCGTGAAGTGCTATTAGTGTTGATGAATGATTGGTTAAGGGAAATGGAATATATCAAAGAACTTGTAGCCAATGAAGATAGCGAAGAAATTTTTCGTTTCTTTACTGATGCCAAGGTATATAGGGATGACTTACCGAGCAATATGAAAGGTGCCATTCCGGCGTTTTATGATTTATATGTTGATATACCAGATTACTCAGGGGTCATTTCAGAGATTACTGGTTATTTGGCACAGGAAGGAATCAGTATAACGAATATACGAATCATCGAAACAAGGGAAGAAATATATGGCGTACTAGTAATCAGCTTCCAGACAGAGGAAGACCGTATTAAAGCTGCTGATTGTGTGGCGAGGCATACTGATTATGAAACGATTCTGGCATAAAATAATACATGGATGAAGGATGGTTGTATGAAGACAAAAAGGTTGCCAACGAACATTCAATCTTTGCGTGGAACGATCGCTGTACCGGGGGATAAGTCTATCTCCCATCGATCTATTATGTTTGGAGCGCTAGCTGAAGGGGTTACGGAGGTTACTAATTTTTTACCTGGTGCGGATTGCTTAAGTACAATCTCCTGTTTCAAGCAGCTTGGCGTGAGCATAGAACAAGAGGGTCAGCTAGTCCGTATAGAGGGGAAAGGATTCAATGGGTTGACTGAGCCTCGTGAAGTCCTGGATGTCGGAAATTCTGGAACTACGATTCGATTGATGCTAGGTATCTTGGCTGGACAAGACTTTTCTGCAGTCCTCGCTGGTGATTCCTCCATTGCTAAACGGCCGATGACAAGAGTGGTGAATCCCCTCCGTGAGATGGGAGCGCTCATAGACGGACGTAAAGACGGCGAATACACGCCCCTTTCCATAAGGGGAGGGCAATTACAAGGGGTTCGCTATCAATTGCCTGTAGCTAGTGCCCAGGTCAAATCTGCTATTATCCTTGCGGGGCTACAAGCTGAAGGAGAAACGATCATCGTGGAGCCGGAAGCGACACGAGACCATACTGAACGGATGATCCAACAATTTGGTGGAAAAATTGAAAAAGACGGTCAAACGATTAAAGTAAGTGGCAATCAGTTGTTCAAAGGAACTACTATACATGTGCCTGGCGATATTTCTTCGGCTGCATTCTTTATGGTAGCTGCAGCGATTACAAAAAATAGTGAAGTTGTTTTGAAAAACGTAGGCCTTAATCCCACAAGAACAGGCATTATTGAAGTGATGAAGGCAATGGGAGCAGATATAACGGTCGATTTACATTCTGGAAAAGGTGAACCCGCAGGAGACGTTACTGTACGGAGTTCCCAATTAAAAGGGACGACGATCAGTGGTGATTTGATTCCTCGTTTAATTGACGAGATTCCGGTCATTGCTCTCCTAGCCACTCAAGCGGAAGGTATTACCACAATCAAGGATGCTAGTGAGTTAAAGGTAAAAGAGACGAACCGGATAGACACGGTGGCCAATGAGCTTAAAATCCTGGGAGCGGATATAACGCCGACTGCAGATGGATTGATTATTAGTGGGCGTAAATCCCTTCAGGGAGGGACGGTCACGAGCCATGGAGATCACCGCATTGGAATGATGCTTGCGATAGCGGCATTAATTACTAATGGGGATGTTCAACTGGAAGACCCAGGAGCCATTGATGTTTCGTATCCGGAATTTTTTGACCATTTAACATACTTGATTAAGTGAATTGAAAAAAGTTTGCAGATATTTTGGTGCTGCAAACTTTTTTTATTTTTTTGTTTTTTGCTCCTATCCCTTTGTAAGCGTTGTCAAAATAACGTTTTATGAAATATAACGGTGGGGACTGATGATAAAGGTCCGATTAATCAAAAAGGAGATTCTCCTTTCCATGGAGAATTAGATAGTAACCTTTTTTTATGAAGAATGGGGGGAACTACATCAATGGAATTACCGGGCTGCAGTATGGTAAACTAAATATTACTGTTTTTACTAAACATCTTCACGATTCGTTTCATCCTTTTTATGATAGGAAAGTTGACGTTTTGCGTGATGTTGTTTGTCTAGAGACTAAGTTTATGCAAAAGGAAGGAAGCAGCTATGAATATAGTAGAACAAGTTATTCAGTATTTAAAAAAAGGGGAATTAACAGAAGCTCTTAAACATATAAATCGAATTAAATCATCAGAGTCGGCAGAGGACATCTTATTGTTGGCTGAGGAAATGTTCCAACTTGGGTTTGTCGAGGAAGCTAAGGATCTTTTTGAGCATCTACTGGCACTGTATCCAGACGAGGGCGAGTTGATTGTTTCTTTAGCAGAAATCCTTATCGATATGGATCAAGAAGATGAAGCCATGCTGATGCTTGAAAAAGTCAGCCCGGAAGATGAGGTCTATCCAAGTGCCCTATTACTAGAAGCAGACCTTTATCAATTACAGGGGATGAGCGAGGTCAGTGAAAGGAAATTGTTGCAGGCTAAGGAATTATTGCCGGATGAGATCATCATTGATTTTGCACTAGCTGAACTATTTTATCATCAAGGAAGAGACCAGGATGCCATTGCAAATTACATAAAGGTATTAGAACGGGAACATGAAATTGCAGGGGTGAACGTCAATCAGCGTCTTGCGGAAGCGTTGAGTAGTTCGGGGAAATTCGAGGAGGCCCTTCCTTACTTCGAGAAGGCCTTAGATGGTAGCGTCGAAATCAATACGCTATTTGAATACGCCTTTACTGCCTTCCAAGCTGGTCTATATGAAACTGCCGTGCGCAAGTTTATCGAACTGAAGGAAATAGACCATGAGTACCATTCCCTCTACTTATACTTAGCAAAAAGCTATGAACATCTAGAGGATCTTGATAAGGCTTTGAATACGGTTAAGGAAGGCATCAAGGCAGATGAGTTCAATAAGGAACTATATTTCTTCGGTGGTAAAATCGCCTTGAAAAGCGGTTTGGAGGATGAAGCGGAAAACCTATTCAAAGAGGCTTTGGCAATCGATCCCGGCTACTTAGAAGCTGCCCTTACCCTACTGAAGCTCTATATGCATAATGAAAGGTATGAAGATATTTTAGAATGCATTGGTGAGGTAAGGAGATATGGCGAGGATGATCCACAGTTTGAATGGATAGCTGCTGTCTGTTATCAAAAAACAGAGCAATATAAAGAGTCATTAACCAGCTATGGTAAAGCATATAATTCTTTCAGAGACAATCCGGATTTTCTGGAGGATTACGGTTTCTTTTTAATTGAAGAAGGAGACAGCGCTACTGCTAGAGAAGTATTTAACAAGCTGCTCGTAATAAATCCGGCAAATGATGAATATGCGATGATTTTGGAACGTTTAGGTGAAAGTTCAGGGTTGTAAAAAAAATAGTAAGACAGAGGAGGGAATTCATGGTGGCTACCCCTGTTTCTGTAAATGAGAAAAAGGATTTTATTCGGTGGTTTTTAAATCATTATCAACTTAAAAGAAGAGAATGTGTTTGGATTTTAAATTATCTAATGAGTCACGACCAATTAATGAAAAAGGTCCATTTTGTAGAGAATGCACAATATTGTCCCCGTGGTCTTATCATGTCTACCCATTGTGTGGAGGAAGTGCCTTTCAGATTTTATAAATCCAATATCATGACAACCGATGCAGAGAAATCTTTTCATGATATTCGATTGAATCGGGATGAGGATATCTATATCCAGCTAAATTTTAAATCAGCTTATTCGTCTTATCAATACGCCGCAGTATTGGAAAATAACCCGTTCATGCCAAAATCAACAGCCGCTAATGAAAAAGATCAGCTACTTGCTGAGCAGTTTTTAGAGAAGAGTATGCTTCATTTCGAGAGAGACCGAATACTCAAGGCAATCGATGAAGCGTTGGATAAACATGATGAACAAGCTTTTAAGGATTTAACGGAACAACTCAATCAACTAAAAGTACTGGGATAAATTGCAAAGACCTTTCCTGAAGCAGGAAAGGTTTTTTATTTTTATTTTTTTAAAAAATATGGTTAAAAACTACATTTTTATGAATACTAGGGGTATATGGTAAAGATATTACGATAAATGGTACAATGAAAAGGAGTTGATTCGATAAAGTGGGAGTGGAGTAAAGAATATGAAGTGGTCAGCAAAAGAATTGGATATGTATATCCATGCAAAAGAGTTTGTGGATACGGCACTAATACCATTGGTTCCCCTCTCTTTTGGAGAACAAATGAAACAGTCCGGTTCGAATAACGAATTCATTACTATTTTGAGTATGGAAATCGAAAAGCAAATGAAGGGCAGAATGCTTTTAATGCCAACATTTCACTACCTAAGTGATGAGGAGGACAAGCTTTCCATTCTAAAGCGTTGGTCTGAAAAACTGGAAGCAAACAACTTTAAGCATGTATTTTTCCTTACATCGGATATCGAGTGGAAAAAGAATGAATTGGAATTGGAGCATCATTTGGTTTGGATTCCTGCCATCCCGCTTGAAAATTTAGAAAATGCCCAAGCTAGGGCTATGATTAGCCAACAAGTAAATCAAATTCTAGACATATTTACTCATTACTGGAAAAGCTAATAAAATAAGGGTTTTTTTCATTTTTTGACACATAGTTGCCACCTTTTGGGTTTTACAAATATTGACCTTGGGAAATTATTGATATATCATGGAAATGTCCTAGTTTTATAGTGTTGCTATTTAGTGGTCCAATGGGCTCTCAATATAGTAATAGAGGGGGGGAAAACGCATGAGCAAACATAATGTTTCACGACGTCAATTCCTTAATTACACACTTACTGGCGTTGGTGGATTTATGGCGGCCGGTATGTTGATGCCTATGGTTAGGTTTGCAATTGATCCAGTACTATCAGCTGATAAAGGCGGGGATTACATTGCAACTAAGCAGAAGGTAAGCGAACTGACTACAGAACCAGTCCGAGTTGATTTTAGCTTTAAGCAGGTCGACGGGTGGTATGAGTCTGAAGAAACAAACACAGCTTGGGTTTATAAAACGGATGATGGGAAGTTAGTTGCACTATCTCCAATTTGTAAGCATTTAGGTTGTACGGTAGCGTGGAATACGGATAAATCTAATCCAAACCAGTTCTTCTGTCCTTGTCATTATGGCAGGTACACGAAAGATGGCATGAACGTGAAAGGGACACCACCGATTTCACCTTTGGATGTCTTTGACACGAAAGAAAAAGACGGAATTCTTTATTTAGGTCAACTAAAACCGCACGGGGAGGCGTAAACATTGCTAACAAAGTTATATGACTGGGTGGACGAGCGTTTAGACATTACGCCGTTATGGCGGGATATTGCTGACCATGAGGTTCCGGAACATGTTAACCCTGCGCATCATTTTTCTGCATTCGTATATTGTTTTGGTGGGTTAACTTTCTTTATCACGGTCATTCAAATTTTGTCAGGTATGTTCTTGACGATGTATTATGTACCCGATATCAAGAATGCTTGGGAATCGGTTTATTATTTACAAAACGAAGTGGCCTTCGGTCAAATTGTCCGTGGCATGCATCACTGGGGAGCAAGTCTAGTTATCGTTATGATGTTCTTACATACTCTTCGTGTCTTCTTCCAGGGAGCTTACAAAAAACCGCGCGAATTGAACTGGATGGTTGGCGTATTAATCTTCTTTATTATGCTGGCATTGGGTTTAACAGGATACTTATTACCATGGGATATGAAAGCGCTATTTGCAACAAAAGTTACACTGACCATTGTCGAATCGGTACCTTTAATGGGACCGGCACTTAAGACATTGATAGCAGGAGACCCAACAATCGTTGGTGCACAGACATTGACTCGATTCTTCGCGATTCATGTATTCTTCCTTCCTGCGGCATTATTTGCATTATTGGCGGCTCATTTCTTAATGATTCGTAAGCAAGGTATTTCAGGTCCACTATAAAAGAATATGGAACAAGAATCATAAAAACCTTTTCATAAAGGAGGGGATCATTCAATGCATCGTGGGAAAGGTATGAAATTCGTAGGCGACTCGCGTATTTCTGCGAACCGTAAACCGAATATTCCGAAAGATTATTCTGAATATCCTGGGAAAACTGAAGCATTTTGGCCGAATTTCCTTTTAAAGGAATGGATGGTCGGAGCAGTATTTTTAGTTGGCTATTTATGCTTGACAGTTGCACATCCGTCCCCATTGGAAAGGATAGCCGATCCGACAGATACAGCGTACATTCCGCTGCCTGACTGGTATTTTCTATTCCTTTACCAATTACTTAAGTATACCTATGCTTCAGGTCCGTACAATGCAATTGGAGCCATGGTTATACCAGGTTTAGCTTTTGGAGCATTGCTTCTGGCACCGTTTTTAGACCGTGGTCCTGAGCGTAGTCCAGCTAAACGCCCATTTGCTGTTGGGTTTATGTTATTAGCCATTGCTGGAGTGTTTTATTTAACATGGGAATCGGCGGCCCATCACGATTGGGAAGCTTCTAAAAAGCAAGGAGCCATCGTAGAAGGTGCTGACATCGATAAAGAGAGCGATGGTTATAAGCTTATGGATTCAAGCGGATGTATAAGCTGTCATGGAGCAGAGTTGACAGGTGGTGCAGGAGCACCAAGCTTGATTGACACCGGTTTAACTCCAGAAGAAGTTTCTAAAATTGCTGTCAAAGGTCAAGGGGCAATGCCAGCTGGTATGTTCAAAGGTTCTGATGAAGAATTGAAGACATTAGCTGAATTCGTTTCTGGTTTATCAGCAAAATAAATGAATTCAGGTAGCATTTGTTTTTCGCTACTGTTGAATAAAATGGCTGACAACTCCGTTGTCAGTCATTTTTATTGAATGGCAATTTAAAAGAAAAACTTGGATTTGGAGGATAGAATCTGTAATATGAATATATAGAGAATGCGAGGGAAAAGTGGATGAATGTGATTTATAGTTGGTTTGCGCATCGGCAAGTACTTGTTTTATTGTTAATAGTGAATGTATTCGGAACGGCATATGGATATTATTGGTATGGTTATCAATTAGCTGAAACACCTGCTATCTTTTTACCATTTGTACCTGATAGCCCAACGGCTTCTTTGTTTTTTTCACTTGTATTAGTAGGATTTCTACTCAAGAAAAACTTTGGTTTCATGGAAGCCTTGGCAATCATGACTTTATTCAAATATGGTATTTGGGCCGTTGTGATGAACGTACTTACTTTATTGACGACCGGCACATTGCCAATAGAAGGCTATATGTTAATGGCATCCCATTTAGGGATGGCAATTCAGGGGATATTATACGCACCATTTTACAGAATAAAACCTTGGCATTTAATTTTGGCCGGAATCTGGACCATACATAATGATATAATCGATTACGTTTTTAAGATGATGCCCAGCTATCGTGATTTATTTGAGTATATGGATATGATCGGTTATTTCACGTTTTGGCTCAGTATATTGTCCATTTTCGTTGCTTGGTATTTCGGATACAGAAAAGGGAGATTTACGCTTTCTTTCATAAAGTAAAAATGACCTTGTTCATAATTAAATGGGCAAGGTTATTTTTTTATCATGAACATGGTCTACTCATGTTTTTTTGCTCATATCGTTTTAGTAGAGATATGAGGAGGGACGAGTATCATGTTGAAAAAATTCATCTTAACCACTGCCCTTTTATTTTCCGTCTTGAATTTCCCTGTTTATGCACAATCCTCTTCAAATTTGGAGAAGTTGGACAACATTTCGGATAAAGCTCTTGAAATGGCCAAGTTGAAGCGATATGATGATTCAGAAAAGATGCTGACATTTTTTTCTGATCAGTTTATAAAAAAGACTGCAATAGAGCAAATTCTTGATATGGACGAACTTCGAATCATTACCGTTGCTCATAATGAAGCATTGATGACGATAAAGGATAGTAGTAAGGGAGATTCCGAAAAGATTAATTCCGTCACTAAGTTTAGACTTGTAATGGATGCAGTTCAGTCTACGCATCAACCCCTCTGGACTGAAATGGAAGATCAAATGATGAATTCTTTTAGACAAACGAAAGACGCGGCAACCAATCAAGATGCCATCACTTTTAATGATCAATTGAACTTATTCCTCTCGCAATATGAAATGATTTATCCCAGTTTAAAAGTGGACCTTTCCAGGGAAACAATTCAACAGTTGGATACCCGAATTCAGTATATGGATCAATATCGTCCTGAAGTGATTAGGAAAGGTGGAAATCAAAAAGAAATGGAAGACCTGCAGGATGAATTGACGGCTGTCTTTGAGGAAATGGGAGAAGACGATTCAGACCCCTCCTTATGGTGGGTGATCATTTCAACGGGCAGTATAATAATTATGACGCTATCCTATGTAGGTTGGAGAAAATATAAGGGAGATCGTGAAAAGCCAACCAAGGAACGTAATGATTGAAAGGCGCTACCCTGAAGAACACTATATTTGACATGACCGTCCCGTATCCATAGAATAAAAGTAATTATAGTTCTTAGGAGGAAACCATGTATTTCATTTATTTGGCGATTATCATCTTAATCCCGATTTACGCACAAATGAAAGTGAAGAGTACGTATAAAAAGTACTCTCAAGTGCCTGCTTCATCAGGTATGAATGGTGCAGAGACTGCTAGGGCCATTCTCGACCAAAATGGTCTCTACAATGTAAGAGTCGAAGAAACACCAGGCATGCTATCCGATCATTACGATCCAAGAGATAAGACAGTACGCTTATCCACAGATAACTATCATGGACATTCAGTTGCTGGTGTAGCTGTTGCAGCCCATGAAGTTGGACATGCGATACAAGATAAGGAAGCTTATGCATTCTTGCGGATTCGTCATGCGTTAGTCCCAGTCGCAAACTTTGGTTCGAATATTTCCTGGATTTTAATTTTAGTCGGTATGTTTGCGAACATACCAGCTTTATTATTAGCGGGTATCGTATTCATGGCTGCAGCTGTATTATTTCAGGTAGTCACTCTGCCAGTTGAGTTTAATGCTTCCTCACGGGCAATGGATCAACTTGTTTCCGTTGGAGTCATCCGAAATGATGAAGAGAGAGAAACGAAAAAAGTGTTAAGTGCTGCCGCGATGACCTATGTAGCTGCTGCTCTTGTAGCTGTACTCGAATTAGTTCGCCTTCTCCTTATGTACACCGGTATGAGGGAAGAAGATTAAGAAAAGGCATGATTTCATTTTGAAATCATGCCTTTTTCAATCTCTACATTCACGTATGAGCTACAGGGATATTTCAAGGATCATCCGAAAGCGTTATCGGATTATCGGATTTTTGTTTTCATCTAACGTAAAACCTTCTCCTAGAACGTCATGTACTTCACTGACAGACACAAAAGCATGGGGGTCGACTGACGTTATAGCACTTTTTAATCGGACAAGTTCATTTTTTGCAACGACGCAATATAGAATTTCACGATTGTTTTTTGTGAATGAACCATAGCCTTTCAAGACGGTTACCCCCCGATCCATGTCATGCATGATCCTTTGTGCAATTTCTTCATTTTTCTCACTGATAATCATGGCTCCTCTTGCAGCGTAGGCACCTTCTTGCATAAAGTCGATGACGCGCGCCCCTATGAATACGGCTACGAGGGTATACATCGCTTCTCGATAATCCAAATAAGTTAAAATGGAAAGACCAATGACGACCGCATCGAATATAAACATGGTTCGCCCCATCCCCATCCCTAAATAACGATGAGCAAATTGGGCAATAATATCAACTCCGCCCGTCGTTCCGCCATACCGGAATATGATGCCCAGGCCAACACCGACAAAGACCCCTGCAAACAAGGCAACCAGCATTAAATCTTGGCCAAGATTTATTTCAAACTGATACCTTTCAAAAATCCAAAGCCAAGCCGATAAACCGACAGTACCAACGATTGTATAAAAAAAAGAAGTTCGGCCCAAGTATTTCCAACCAACGAAGAAAAGGGGAATATTTAATATCAAATTGGAATATGACGGATTTAAACCAATGAGTTGATATATAATCAAGGTAAGACCAGTGAACCCGCCTTCTGCCAAGTTATTTTGCATATTGAAATGGACAAGGCCGAATGCAAAAATTCCAGCTCCAATTAGGATGAACAGGATGTTTTTCACTTTTAAACCGTTTAGCATGTCTAGAGACCCCCAAAACGTATGTATTCAAGTAATTTACTTATTATAACCAATTAACCATTTGTGAGCAATTAATTACGGTGGGCGTATCGGTTGTCATCTCTTGCACTTTTAGCTAACATGGAGTAGAAATAAATATTTGTAATCGAATATCAAGAATGGGTGACAAAATGGAACAGAAAACGATTCAACAAATGCAAGCAGAGGTCGATCAATACATAGGACAATTTAAAGAAGGATATTTTAGCCCATTGGCCATGCTTGCACGCATGTCAGAGGAGCTCGGGGAACTTGCAAGAGAAGTCAATCATTACTATGGCGAAAAACCTAAAAAATTGACTGAAAAAGAAAATACAGTTGAAGAGGAATTGGGGGATATGTTGTTCGTGATGATCTGTTTTGCTAATTCCCTTGGCATTGATCTACAAAAATCGCATGATATGGTCATGCATAAATTTACAACCCGGGATAAAGACAGATGGACAAAAAAAGATGAGAACGTAGGGGGAATGAAGGATGAGTGAAGTGAGAGTGATTGTTGCGGGGCCGCGTGGCAGAATGGGAAATGAAGCGGTGAAATTGGTACATCGCACAGATGGATTTCAATTAGCCGCTGTAATAGATCGTAAGTTTAATGGAGAGAACTTATCTACTATCGAGGGGTTCAATGGCATTGAGGCACCAGTGTATTCAGATATTAATGAATGCTTTTCCAAGGTGGAAGCAGATGTATTGATTGATTTAACAACACCGGAAGTTGGGATGTACCATACAGAAACAGCCTTGAACCATGGTATTCGCCCTGTTGTAGGTACGACAGGTTTTTCTAAATCGGATTTAGAGAAACTGGATTCTTTGACTAAGGAAAAAGGCATTGGTTGTATCATCGCACCCAATTTTGCGATTGGCGCAATCTTGATGATGAAGTTTTCACAAATGGCAGCCAAATACTTTCCGGATGTTGAAATTATTGAAATGCATCATGATCAAAAATTGGATGCACCTTCCGGAACTGCCTCAAAAACGGCAGATATGATAGCGGCAGTCCGCGAAACAAAAGAACAAGGGCATCCAAACGAGAAAGAGACGATTCAAGGGGCTCGAGGAGCCAAGATCGATGGCATGCATATCCACAGTGTACGCCTTCCAGGACTTGTTGCCCATCAACAGGTACTATTCGGGAGCGATGGGGAACTCTTGACGGTACGCCATGATTCATTTAACCGTGCATCATTCATGACAGGAGTAAAGCTTGCTGTGGAAACAGTCATGAAACTCGATGTACTTGTTTATGGCTTGGAAAATATTATCGAGTAGGGATTAAGGAGGCGTATGATGAAGATTGCTTTAATTGCTCATGATAAGAAAAAGGAAGATATCATTCAATTCGTAATGGCCTATAAAGATGTGTTTCAACAACATGAACTATTTGCGACTGGTACAACGGGGCAAAGGATTATAGATGAAGTATCTTTGCCAATCCATCGTTTCCATTCTGGACCACTTGGAGGAGACCAAGAAATCGGGGCGATGATAGCTAGAGGGGAAATGGATATGGTGCTATTCTTTCGTGATCCTTTAACTTCCCAACCCCATGAACCGGATGTATCAGCACTTATCCGCCTATCTGATGTCTATGAAATCCCGCTGGCAACGAATATGGGAACAGCGGAGGTCCTTATTCAAGGACTTAAACATGGATATATGGACTGGCTCAAACTTAGAGAAAAACAAGGTGAGATAAATGACAAACAAAAATAATATAGATATCCTCGCATTCGGGGCCCACGCAGACGATGTAGAAATCGGGATGGGGGGCACGATAGCTAAATATGCACAGCAAGGTAAAAAAATTGTTATTTGTGATTTGACCAAGGCTGAAATGTCATCCAATGGGACTGTCCCATTAAGGATTAAGGAAGCATCAAAGGCGGCGGAAATCCTCGGGGTCGATAGAATCTCCCTAGACCTTCCTGACCGTGGGCTTTATATGAAAGAAGAATACATACAGAAAGTAATAGCGGTCATCCGTCAGTATAAGCCCAAACTTGTCTTTGCACCTTTTCTTGAAGATCGCCATCCTGACCATGGAAACTGTGCAAAGTTAGTTGAAGAAGCAGTTTTTTCTGCTGGTGTGAGAAAATATATGGAGAATGCTGGATTGGAAGCCCACCGTGTCAAAAATATGTATTATTACATGATAAATGGTTTTCATAAGCCTGATTTTGTCATTGACATTTCCTCTACGATATCAAAGAAACTTGACAGCCTTAGAGCTTACGAAAGTCAGTTTGAACAGAAGGATACCACAGTGGATACTCCGCTTGTTAATGGTTATATCGAAACAGTCGAAGCACGTGAGCGGATGTTCGGTAAAGAAGTCGGTGTCGATTATGCGGAAGGGTTCATGTCAAAAAAACCATTTTTGGTCGAAATCGATTTGTTAGGGGAAAATTAATCATATGAAATTAAAAATCGGAATTACCTGCTACCCGACTGTAGGTGGGTCAGGTGTCGTGGCTACCGAGTTGGGCAAAATGTTTGCTGAAAAGGGGCATGAGATTCATTTTATTTCTTCAAGTCTCCCGTTTCGGTTAAATAAGATGTACCATAATATTTATTATCATCAAGTGGAAGTGAATTCGTATTCCGTTTTTCAATATCCTCCTTATGATTTGGCACTTGCAAGCAAGATAGCCGAGGTTGTTAAACGGGAAGAACTTGATATTTTACATGTTCATTATGCGATACCTCACGCGGTTTGTGCAATTCTGGCTAAGCAGATGTCAGGTAATAAAGTGAAAATCGTCACAACGCTTCATGGAACGGACATCACGGTATTGGGTCATGACCCATCATTATCTAATTTAATCAAATTCGGTATAGAAAATTCGGATGTCGTCACAGGCGTCTCTCATTCACTCGTCAAGCAAACACATGAGTTGATTGCTCCGGATAAGGAAATTCAAACCATTTATAACTTTATTGATGAACGCGATTATCATAAAACCGACTCAGGATATTTACGGGACGAATACGGATTTGAGAAGAATGAAAAAGTCATCATCCACGTTTCTAATTTCCGGACAGTTAAACGAGTACAAGATGTGGTCCGTGCCTTCTATTTAACGCAAAAAAAGGTGCCAGCCAAGCTTTTACTTGTCGGGGATGGACCTGAAGTGACTACTGTATTGAAGTTGGCGGAAGATCTGGGCATCAGCGATAAGGTTCTATTCTTGGGCAAGCAGGATAAC
Organism: Peribacillus suis; assembly: GCF_059384845.1. Classification (NCBI taxonomy): domain Bacteria; kingdom Bacillati; phylum Bacillota; class Bacilli; order Caryophanales; family Bacillaceae; genus Peribacillus; species Peribacillus suis. Next base: position 2,454,934 of record NZ_CM182019.1, on the reverse strand, counting down.
CTGGCAGAATTATATTCAATCAGTGATTTAATTTTATTGTTGTCCCAAAAAGAAAGCTTTGGGCTTGTACTGTTAGAAGCGATGGCCTGTGGAGTTCCTTGCATCGGAACGAATGTCGGCGGGATACCTGAAGTCATTGTTGACGGAGAAACGGGTTACATATGTGAATTAGGAAACGTCGAAATGATCTCTCAAAAAGCGATCAAACTATTAAGTGATCCCACCTTACATGAACAGTTCTCAAAAGCTGCTTTGGATCGTGCCAATACTGAGTTCCACTCAGATACGATCATGAAAGAATATGAAGAAATCTATATGCAGGTGCTTGGGACCAATTCATTGGAGTAGTGAGGAGGAGACATAGTTGGATCGGTTATTTATAGAAGCGGTACCCATTCTTGAAAGAATTGAAGAAGCGGGGTTCGAAGCTTATTTTGTTGGTGGATCGGTCAGGGACTATATTCTCGGCAGGCCCATTAATGACGTGGATATCGCAACCTCCGCTACACCTTTGGAAGTTAAAGGGATATTCCCAAAAACGGCGGATGTGGGAATCGAACATGGAACTGTATTAGTGATACTGGAGTCAGGGACATATGAAATTACTACTTTTCGAACAGAGAGTGGATACACGGATTATCGTAGGCCTGATTCAGTAAAATTCGTCCGTTCTTTGACTGAGGATCTACAAAGAAGAGATTTTACGATAAATGCAATCGCTATGGACAAATCGGGGGTCATCTTCGACCCATACAAGGGCCAACTTGACCTTTTTCAAAAAAAGATAACGACTGTTGGTAACCCACATGATCGTTTTGCTGAAGATGGTCTTAGGATGATGCGAGCATTAAGGTTCGTCAGTCAGCTGAATTTTCAACTTGATGAAGAAACATTCCAATCCTTAAAGGAGAACGGGCCTATTTTACGGGAGATTGCCGTTGAAAGAATTCTTGTAGAATTTGAAAAGCTATTAGCCGGCGACAATCGGATAAAGGCACTAAGTCTTTTACTGGATAGTGGATTATATCAGTTTCTTCCCCAATTTGCTGGTCAAAAGGAAAAGTTGGAAAGGGTATTGCTTCTCCCCCTTCATCAATTGACAGTGCCTGAGTTATGGGCGGTCGTCCTCATCCAGGCAGATATGGAGGATATTGAGGAAGTATTGAGAGCATGGAAGCTTCCTTTAAAATCAATCAGGAATGTCCAACGTATTATACAATTGGTCGAAAAGGAACCTGGATTTGAAGATTCCACTTTTGATGTATTCCAGGCAGGTCATATCGAAGCGGTTCAGGCAGCCAAAGTTAAGGCAATTCTCGAAGGCAGAAACGTATTAGAAGCGGAAAAGTCCATGTCTATCAAGTACGAAAACCTTCTTCTAAAGAGTATGTCAGATCTTGATGTAACTGGAGAGGACTTATTGTCATGGCATATAGAAAAACCGGGTCCTTGGGTTAGAAAATACTTGGAACTGATTTTGGCAGCTGTATTGAATTCGGAAATAACAAATGAAAAAGCTGAAATTAAGGAGTGGCTTATGACATGCAATCTGATTTAAGGACTAAACTGATGCAAGCCCTCTCTAAAGCGAATGGAACATTTATTTCAGGACAGGAAATTGCTGAGTATATTGGCTGTTCCCGTACCGCCGTTTGGAAACATATAGAGGATTTGCGCGGTGAAGGATATATGGTTGAAGCAGTCCGGAAGAAAGGGTACCGCATTGTATCGGCTCCAGAAAAAGTATCGAAAAGTGAAATTCAATTCGGGCTGGAGACGAAAGCCCTTGGAAAGATGATCCAATATCAGGAATCCGTTGAATCGACACAAAAAATTGCCCACCAGCTGGCTAACGAAGGGGCGGAGGAAGGCACCCTTGTGATAGCCGAGGAACAAGTTTCAGGAAAAGGAAGGCTCATGAGATCTTGGCATTCTCCAAAATTCAGCGGAATTTGGATGAGTCTGATCTTACGTCCAAAAATCCCTCTTCATCAGGCGCCGCAGTTAACCTTGTTGGCTGCAGTTGCTGTAGCACAGGCAATCGAGGATGTTACAGAACTTCAACCTCAGATCAAATGGCCAAATGACCTACTTATTAATCGTAAAAAAGTTACGGGAATCTTAACGGAAATGCAGGCTGAGTCGGATAGAATACATTCCGTCATCATCGGGATCGGAATGAATATCAACCAACAAAAAGAAGACTTTCCAGAGGACCTTCAGGAGAAAGCTTCTTCTCTTTCAATAGAAAGTGGAGTGAAGATTTCAAGGGCCAAGGTCATCCAAAGAGTCCTGCTTCGTCTAGAAGATCTGTATACACTTTATTTACAAGAAGGTTTCATGCCAATTAAGCTCCTGTGGGAGAGTTATGCAATCAGTTTAGGGCAAATTCTTAAAGCAAGTACCGTTAATGATACCATTGTCGGCAAGGCACTTGGAATCACGGATGCTGGCGTTCTTCTTCTCGAAGATGATCAAGGGACCATCCATTCTATTTATTCTGCAGATATAGAAATTCAGTAGATTTTTGTAGAATATAAGAAAAATAAATAGAATAATCGAATGTGGCTTGATATAATTCAAGTGGGCAGTATCGTGAAAGAACTGCACCCCAATAACACAAAAATATTTGAAAATCTGCCTTGATCCAAATGATTGGACGGGGACGGAGGGATGAAACTTCTAAAGATACCAAAGAGATCGACTAAAAGGAAAGTACTTTGAACGTTGATGATAAAGGCCATTTGTTTGGCCATTTTTATCTTCACGAACTAGGGACTCTATTTAGTCGGTCTTTTTTGTGCAGCGAATGTTTAGACACCAGTTTTTTAAAACACTGATGTTTTCATCTCCTCTAATAAAGGAGGAAACGTAATGAAGTTGATGTCCGGTGATTTTTTGAAAATGAAACAAAAAGGTGAAAAAATTGTCATGCTGACCGCCTATGATTATCCATCGGCAAAGTTAGCCGAGCAATCAGGGGTTGATATGATTTTGGTCGGGGATTCGTTAGGAATGGTGGTTCTAGGTTACGACTCCACCATTCCTGTGACTGTTGAAGACATGATTCACCATACAAAAGCGGTGAAACGAGGGGCTCCTGATACATTTGTCGTAACGGATATGCCTTTCATGAGCTATCATCTATCTTTGGATGAAACGCTCAAGAATGCAGCTCTCATTATGCAGGAAGGCCATGCCGATGCTGTGAAGGTTGAAGGGGCGGACGATGTGGTCGAAAAGATTTCGGCTTTGACGAAGGCAGGAATTCCGGTAGTCGCACACCTAGGATTGACACCCCAATCTGTAGGCGTGCTCGGAGGATATAAGGTTCAAGGAAAAGATGCCGAAGCTGCCCAAAAGCTAATGGAAGATGCAAGGAAATGCGAAGCGGCTGGGGCTCTGGCCATTGTTTTTGAGTGTGTACCTTATCAAGTGGGAGAGCGTATTACTAAAGACCTTACAATCCCGACGATTGGAATTGGAGCTGGAGCCGAAACGGATGGACAAGTATTGGTTTTCCATGATCTCATTACGTATGGGGTTGAACGGGTTGCAAAATTTGTCAAGGTATATGGAAATGCCAATGAATTAATTGGAAACTCAATTGAAAGTTATGTGAAAGAAGTAAAATCAAGCGATTTTCCGACGAGAGATCATTCATTTACGATGAAGGAAGAACAACTTCATGCGCTTTACGGAGGAGAAAAATGAAAACTTTTACATCAGCAATAGAATTGCAGAAAGTACTCCGTCATGACAGAACCAATAAAAAAAGTGTAGGCTATGTTGCAACGATGGGGTACTTACACGAAGGGCATGCCTCCCTTATAGAAAATGCCCGTAGAGAGAATGATATCGTAGTTTTAAGTATTTTCGTCAACCCGTTGCAGTTTGGACCCAATGAGGATTTTGCGTCTTATCCCCGTGATTTGGACCGGGATGAAAATCTGGCAGTCAATGCGGGCGTCGATTATCTTTTCTATCCGACCGTGGATGAAATGTATGGTGAAAATCCATCAGTCAAAGTAGTTGTTCAAAACCGCACCGATTGTTTATGTGGTAGAAAGCGACCCGGCCATTTTGATGGCGTAGCAACTGTCGTGACGAAGTTTTTTAATATCATCCTCCCTGATAGGGCGTATTTCGGGATGAAGGATGCCCAGCAGGTCGCAATAATCGACGGGTTGATACAGGACCTCAATTTCCCCATTGAGCTAGTGGCCGTTGATATAGTACGTGAGGAAGATGGTTTGGCAAGGAGCTCACGGAATGTCTTCCTGCTTGAGGATGAGCGTCATGAAGCAAAAGAACTGTACCAAAGTTTATTGAAGGCGAAAGATGCTATTATTTCTGGGGAAAGAAACCCTCAAAAGGTGATAGCTCTCGTCGAGGAGCATATCAAAGCCCGGACAAAAGGCAAAATTGACTATGTTGAAATTTATCAATATCCGGAACTGAAGCTACTTGATGTCCTGAATGGAAATATTATCATTGCTGTGGCCGTTAAGTTCAGACATGCAAGACTCATTGATAATATTATAGTAACGCTATAAAACGAATTCGAATAGTAGGGGGAACGATCATGTTTCGGACAATGATGAATGGGAAAATCCATCGGGCAAGGGTGACTGAAGCCAATTTGAATTATGTGGGAAGCATCACGATAGATGAAGATATTATTGATGCAGTGGGCATCGTGCCCAATGAGAAAGTGGCGATTGTCAACAATAATAATGGTGCTCGACTGGAAACATATGTGATAGCGGGAGAACGTGGAAGTGGGGTTGTCTGCTTAAATGGAGCAGCAGCAAGATTAGTCCAGCCTGATGATATTGTCATTATCATTTCTTATGTGATGGTGGCTGAAGAAAGGGTGAGTGATCACCAACCTAAAGTGGCAATCATGAATGAAAGGAACCAAATCATTGAATTGATTTCACACGAACCTGCAGCGACAATCTTGTAAGCAAAGAGGGCGGCTCAACATCTATATGTTGAGCATGCCCCTTTTTTATGCAACCAGACTCCTGAACCTATGTCCATCTGGCAATCGGAGTGTTTCCTTTATTCTGTGTAGTATGGTATAAAAAAGGTATAAAGAATTCCATCAGCTAGTGGAGAAAGTGAAGTTTGAGGTGTACAATTCATGACACAACGATATGTAGTGGTTGACTTAGAAACAACAGGGAATTCACCCAAAAAAGGGGATAGGATCATTCAGTTTGCTGGTGTGGTCATTGAAAATGATCAGATTGTTGATACCTATTCAACATTCATCCATCCTGGGCAGGAAATATCCCTTTTCATTGAAGAATTGACAGGGATAAGTAATGAGACAGTAAAGGATGCGCCAGATTTTGAAGATGTCGCGGAAAAAATTGCCCATCTTATAGAAGGGGCTTGCTTTGTTGCCCATAATGTATTATTTGATTTATCTTTTCTACAGGAAGAATTGGTAAGGTGCGGATTTGAGCCCTTTTATGGTTCTACGCTTGATACGGTAGAATTGGCGAAAATCATGAAACCGACTTCCGATGGATATAAATTGCATCAGCTGGCCAAAGAGGAAAATTTAGACCATTCGAGGCCACATCAAGCGGATAGCGATGCATATGCTACCGCTTTATTATTGTTAGAATTGAAAAAAAAGCTGTTGGACCTACCATTGATGACACTTAAGCAATTATACCGGCTATCTTTTTCCTTACAGAGCGAGGTTTCCGAATTAATAGATGCTTGCATTGCGAGCAAACTTACAAAAGCCGAGGTCCGTTTACCAGGTATTACGACATTTAGAGGACTGGCATTTAAAAAAGTAACCGATGATAGTGAGCATATTGAACAAGAAACAGAATTCCCACTCGATGACGAGGGGAAAATAGCCATGCTTCAAAATGCATACCCCGCTTTTGAAGCAAGAGATGGACAGCTTAGCATGATGAACTTAATTCATGATTCCTTCGAATCCCGACAGCATGCGATAATTGAAGCTGGCACGGGAATTGGAAAATCATTGGGTTATTTACTGCCGGCCGTATATTTTGCCAAGAAACATCATGAACCTGTCGTCGTTTCGACATATACTCTTCAGTTGCAGGATCAGCTCCTTCAAAATGAAGTACCTAAACTGAAGAAGATCCTTCCTTTTTCCTTTCAAGCCGTTTTGCTAAAAGGAAGAAGCAATTACCTGAGCCTGGCAAAGTTTGAGCGGGCATTGCGAGAAAAGGAAGATAATTATGAAACTGCTTTAACAAAAATGCAGATATTGGTCTGGTTGACGGAAACGGCAACAGGGGATAAAGATGAATTGAATCTTACTAGTGGTGGACAATTGTTTTGGAACAGGCTTCAAAGTGATGGTCTTACATATGTAGGTTTGAAAAAACCCTGGATTGAACTGGACTTCTTTGAACGGGCCAAGAAAACAGCCGCAAAAGCAGATATTATCATTACAAACCATTCCTTTTTAATGAGTGACCTCCTTACAGAAGACGCCCTTATTCCCAAAGAAGGGTATTTAGTCTTGGATGAGGCCCATCACTTGGAACAGGCGGCTTCCACACAACTTGGTAGGAGGCTCCATTATATTTCAGTAAAGACCATGCTAAACAGGCTAGGGACCTTCGATCAAAAGCAGTTATTTTATAGACTTGAAAAATTGCTTTCGAACAATGGATGGTCGGATGGCAGTCCAACCTATACATTTGATCAAAAGCTAAGTGACTTTTCATATGAATTCGATCAACTTTTTTATTTCTTGTCCAATCAAGCAGAAAAACTCTCACGGTCTATAGGTCCGAAGCGAATTGCTTTTAAAATAGAAGACCCTTCCTGGAAACAGGCGATACTTATAGCGGAACGGTTAGTGGATCTATCAGGTTCAATGATCATGGAACTTGAGAGGCGATTGCATCGTTTAATGGATAATGAATCATCTTTAGGGAAAAATGCCTTGTTTTACCTGAATGATATCGAAGTGTTGCTTGGACATCTTCAGGATACAAGAGATTCCTTACATGAATGTTTCATTAAGCCTCATGAAGAAAATATTTATTGGCTTGATTATACAAAAGCGGCGCCACAGCACGGTGTTACGTTGACGGTTCAACCGATATCAGGAAGCAAATGGTTGTGGGACTCTTACTTTGGACGTCAGAAGAGTGTAGTCATGACATCTGCTACGTTAGCCGTGAAACATTCCTTCCAGTATTTCAAGGCACAGCTTGGTTTGGAAAAAGAATTGATACAGACGGCCATCTACCCTTCACCATTCCCTTATAAGGACTTGGTAAAAGTGTTGGTGCCGAATGATATCCCCGATATAAACTGTTTAACAGTGGATGAGTTTTCCGAGAATGCAGCTAACCATATAATTGTTGCTGCCCAGGCTGCCAAGGGCAGGATGATGGTTTTATTTACTTCACATGAGATGTTGCGTGCCACATATTATGCCATAAAAGATTCCGAGGTCTTGGATGATTTCACTTTGTTTGCACAGGGGATTTCTGGTGGAAGCAGGATGAGGTTGTTAAGGAATTTCCAAAATTTCGAGAAAGCAGTGCTCTTCGGGACGACGAGCCTATGGGAAGGTGTCGATATACCAGGAGAAGATCTATCATGTCTGGTCATTGTCAGGCTTCCTTTTTCACCTCCCGATGAGCCGGTTACGGCTGCAAAATGTCAGCTACTCGAAAAACAGGGGAAGAACGCCTTTTCGGCATATTCCTTACCTGAAGCACTGTTAAGGTTCCGTCAGGGATTCGGTAGGTTAATCCGTACGCCAGAGGATCGGGGTTTGCTGATCGTATTGGATCGACGTGTTATCACGGCTAAATATGGGCATGAGTTTAAAAAATCGATTCCCCCTATCGATTGGAAAAATGTCTCCATCAGAGAAATGGCGGATTTGATAGAAGAGTGGATTTAATGACTCTTCTATTCTTTTCCTATTATAGGTGGAATTTTGCGAAATAATGAAGAAAAATAACCTATGAACTGGTATAATGTGAAAGGTAGTTATGCCTTCAAATTCCATACATACCAGTGGTTGTTGACAATTTTTAGTTAAAATGGAGGAGCATTTTCATGGAGAGCAAAATTGAAGTGATCTCGACAGTCAGGCTGCAAAATTCACCTGATTTGTATAAGATTGTGGATTCTTTGAATCGAACGTTGAAAAAGGACGATTTGATGTTCGGGCTGGCATTGGATTCACAAGATCAAGAAAAAGCGATATTTACTATTTATCGTACATAGAAAGAGGGAAAGCGGCTTTGAAAAAATGGTTGGTTATTGCTTCTATCCTAGTCCTTTGTTTTATCGGTTTTGTCAGCGGAGCATACATTAAAGCATTACAGCATAAAAAAGAAGCTGGTAATGAGGCTTTTGAAAAGGCAAAGAAAGCAGGCGGAATTGATACCAAGGATGAGTTTTACCTTTATAATGGTCAAACCTTATATTCTGTTATCATTGGCAAGACGAAAAATGGAAGTAAAAAAATCGTCTGGATTCCTGAGGACGAGAAGAAAAAAATAGTTGTGAGGAATTTTAAAGACGGTAAGACAAAAAAAGAAATTTTAAACATAGTGAATGATAAGCTAAAACCTGAAGAAATCATATCTGTTAAGCTTGGTATGGAAAAGGATGTTCCTCTTTGGGAGGTAACATATCTCGACGATTCTGAACGGTATAATTATGATTATTACGATTTCAAAACAGGGGAATGGCTTAAGTATTATCGAAGTATATAGAATGGAGGATTTTACTACTATGAAATTAGCTAATCGGGTTCAGTCATTAACACCCTCAACAACACTGGCAATCACAGCAAAAGCAAAAGAACTCAAAGCACAAGGTCTTGATATTATTGGCTTAGGGGCCGGCGAACCTGACTATAATACTCCTCAACATATTATCGATGCAGCCATGCAATCCATGAATGAAGGACAAACCAAATACACGCCTTCTGCTGGGCTTCCAAAACTGAAAGCCGCGATTGCAGCAAAGTTAAAACGTGATCAAGGCCTAGAGTATAAGCCTTCTGAAATTATTGTCGGATCCGGTGCAAAACATGCGCTTTATACATTGTTCCAAGCAATTTTGGACGAAGAAGATGAAGTAATTGTTCCTATACCATATTGGGTAAGTTACCCAGAGCAGATTAAGCTTGCTGGCGGAAAACCCGTGTATGTTGTTGGCTCTGAAGAAAACCAGTATAAGATCACAAAGGAACAACTCGAAGAATCCATCACTGATAAAACGAAAGCGGTCATCATCAACTCTCCAAGCAACCCGACTGGCATGCTCTATTCTAAAGATGAGTTAGAAGCCATCGGTAAAGTTTGCATAGATCATGATATTTTAATCATCTCGGACGAAATCTATGAAAAATTGGTATATGGAACTGCAAAACATATATCGATTGCAGAAATTTCTCTTGAATTGAAAAAGCAAACGATCATCATCAACGGGGTTTCTAAATCACATTCCATGACAGGATGGAGAATTGGTTATGCAGCAGGTGATGAGGCCATCATCAAGGCCATGACAAACCTAGCTAGCCATAGTACATCCAATCCTACTACCACGGCTCAATATGGTGCAATTGCAGCATATGATGGCCCACAGGAACCGGTAGAGGAAATGCGTCAAGCATTTGAAAGTAGATTGGATACGATTTATGCAAAATTAGTAGATATACCGGGAGTAAGCTGCATTAAACCGCAGGGGGCATTTTATTTGTTCCCGAATGTGAAACGTGCAATTGAATTAACAGGGTTCAGTAATGTCGAAGAGTTTACTACCGCTTTATTAGAAGAAGCTCAAGTGGCGGTCATCCCAGGTTCAGGATTCGGGGCTCCGGATAACATCAGATTATCCTACGCAACATCTTTGGACCTACTTGAAGCAGCCGTTGAAAGAATTCATACATTCGTTAAAGCGAAAATGGCGTAGTATTTGAAAAGCCTACAGGTCCCCTATTTCGTTTAGGGGGTTTGTAGGCTTTTTTATATCTTCCCTATTTTTTATATGGATAAAAGATTATGAGCAGTAAAGTAGACATTTATAGTAGATTAGCTGAATAATTTGCTTGTAATGAGCCCTATAGGTATAATAAATAGAGTAAATTTCTTAGTAGTTAAGTTATATTTGGAGGGAAATTCGGTGAAAATTACAATAAAAGATGCTAGCAAATTTGTCGATCAAGAAGTGACAATTGGAGGCTGGCTTGCTAATAAGCGTTCTAGTGGTAAAATTGCTTTCCTTCAAATCCGCGATGGCTCTGGTTTCATCCAAGGGGTAGTCGTGAAGGCTGATGTAGGAGAAGACCTTTTCTCTACTGCAAAGTCGGTATCACAAGAATCTTCCATGTATGTTACGGGAGTCATTCAGAAGGATGAGCGTTCACCTTTTGGTTATGAGCTACAGGTGAACAATATTGAAATCATTCATGATTCAGTTGATTACCCAATCACTCCGAAAGCTCATGGACCAGAATTCTTAATGGATAATCGTCATCTATGGCTTCGTTCGAAGCGTCAACATGCGGTTATGAAAATCCGTAACGAAATCATTCGTGCTACATATGAATTCTTCAATGATGAAGGTTTTGTCAAAGTGGACCCGCCGATTTTAACTGGTAGCGCACCAGAGGGAACGAGTGAGTTGTTTGCGACAAAATATTTTGATGAGGATGCCTATCTATCACAAAGCGGTCAGCTTTATATGGAAGCTGCAGCCATGGCGTTAGGAAAAGTATTTTCTTTCGGTCCGACTTTCCGGGCAGAGAAATCTAAGACAAGAAGGCATTTAATCGAATTCTGGATGATTGAACCGGAAATGGCTTTCGTGGAATTCAAAGAAAACCTAGAAGTCCAGGAACAATTTGTCACAGCCGTCATTCAGTCTGTTCTGAAGAATTGTCAGCTAGAATTGAATATACTTGGCCGTGACACGACAAAGCTTGAACAAATCAAGGCTCCGTTCCCGCGGATCACTTACGATGAAGCTATCAAGTTCCTTCATGAACAAGGGTTTGAAGATATTCAATGGGGAGACGATTTCGGCTCACCACATGAAACGGCAATTGCTGAAAGCTATGATAAGCCGGTCTTCATTACACACTATCCTACTAAAATTAAACCGTTCTATATGCAACCAGATCCAAACCGGGAAGAAGTCGTCTTATGTGCCGACTTGATCGCACCAGAGGGTTATGGTGAGATTATCGGTGGATCGGAAAGAATCCATGATCAGGAGCTTCTTGAACAGCGCATTGCTGAACATGGTTTGAGTGAAGATGCTTATAAATGGTATATGGAATTAAGGAAATATGGATCTGTCCCACATTCTGGATTTGGCCTTGGCTTAGAACGGACAGTGGCATGGATTAGCGGTGTTGAACATGTCCGTGAAACTATTCCTTTCCCACGTCTTTTAAATCGCTTATATCCTTGATTTGTAAAAAAAACGGTTATTTAGCCATACTGGGCGAATAACCGTTTTTTTCTATTAATTCTGTTAAAATTATAAGCTTATTCGTATCACATTTTTCATGTTATACTAATTTAGAGGTGTCCAAAACATGAATAAAGAACATTTATATGCTTGGTTTAAGGAAGGAACGATAACGATTCCATCCTTTTTGTTGACTCACTATAAGACAATGGGGTTGAATGAGCAAGAGATGGTTCTACTACTCCAATTGCAGAATTTTATCGATGGAGATAATCCATTTCCAGCACCGTCTCAACTTTCCGACCGAATGACATTACAGGAATCCGAATGCCTATTTTTAATACAACGTTTGGTTCAAAGAGGATTCGTCCAGATGGTCGTTGAAAATAATCAGGAAATTGGTCAGGAAAAGTATTCGCTCGATCCACTATATGAGAAAATGATGGACTGTTTCTTGAAGTCTTTGAAACAGGCTGAATCTGCCGAGGTACAGAAGGCAGGGGAGAGCCTGTATACAATATTTGAACAGGAGTTCGGGCGTCCATTATCTCCTTTTGAATGTGAAACCCTGGCAATGTGGATGGAGGATGACCATCAACCAGATATCATCAAGGCGGCTTTAAGGGAGGCTGTCATTTCAGGGAAATTGAATTTCCGTTATATAGACCGAATTTTATTCGATTGGAAAAAGAATGGGATTAAAACCTTGGAACAAGCAAGGGAGCAAGGACAAAAATTTAGAGTCCATCAAAAAAGGGACCGTAAAATAGAACCGACACAACCACTGAAAGATGTACCCTTTTATAATTGGCTCGAACAGTAATGTGAATTAAAGGAGAACAAACATGCTGAATAAGGCTCAAATTCGTTATTGTCTGGATACGATGGGCGAGATGTTTCCTGATGCCCATTGTGAGCTGAATCACTCCAATCCATTTGAATTGGTGATTGCTGTTGCTCTTTCGGCTCAATGTACAGATGTATTGGTTAATAAAGTTACTCAAAATTTATTTCAAAAATATAAAACGCCTGAAGATTATCTTAGTGTACCGATTGAAGAATTGGAAAATGATATTCGTTCAATCGGTCTGTACCGTAATAAAGCAAAGAACATTCAAAAGTTGTCTAGAATGCTGATAGACGAATATGATAGAAGAGTTCCTAGGGACCGTGATGAGCTTACCAAGTTACCGGGTGTCGGTCGGAAAACGGCCAATGTGGTCGTCTCAGTGGCTTTTGGCGTGCCGGCGATAGCAGTGGATACCCATGTAGAGCGTGTGTCCAAGCGGCTGGGTATATGCCGTTGGAAAGACAATGTCCTTGAGGTGGAAAAAACCTTAATGACCAAAGTGCCAATGGATGAATGGTCCGTTACACATCATAGACTCATTTTCTTTGGTCGCTATCATTGTAAAGCCCAGTCTCCAAAATGTGAAACCTGTCCGCTTCTTGATTTGTGTCGTGAAGGGAAAAAGCGGCTAAAAAGGATAGAAGCCAAATGAACGATTTAAATTCAATAAATGTGCCGGTCGAATTAGACGATCCATTCTTCTTCCCTAAAGAAATAAAAGCTTTAAAAAAGGAAGACTATCAAGAGTGGAGAAATCCCAATGAAGTTGAAGTGTTTTCATATGAGCTGCTTTTTTACAGGGGGGAAGAAGTTTATTCACCTTGGAAGAGTGGGGAAATGCATATACCTGAACTGTTTGAAAAATGGAGGCTCATTAAAAAGGATTGCGAATTGTTATTTTCAAATAGAAAAGCGGGACTGGCTTTGGAGCCTATGAAAGAAGGAATTGGATTATTCCTTTCGGCAGTCTATTGGATGAATGAAAAACCTGTGCAGCTAAGTGCATGGAAGAAACAGATGGAAGCCTGTCCGGTTAAACCGATAAACTTGGTTGAAAGATTATCTTTCATCATGGAAAGACCGGCGTTTTACCATTCATTCAGACAGCTCAGCGAATTATTCATCGAATTGGAAAAGCTCTTTGTAAGAAGCAAGCTAAGAAAAGCGAAAAAAGGTCTAAGCGGTTAAGCTTAGACCTTTTTTTAATTGCCATTTTCTTTATCTTTGTTTTTATTTTTGTCTTTTTCTGGGTCAGGAGCGGGAGCGGGCTCAGGAGTATCCGCGGGTTTATCCTCATCAACTTTTCCTGGATCCTCATCTTCGACATCCTCATCGTCTTTGGTGGCATCATCATTGCCATTACCATTACCGTTTCCATTGTTCCCGTTGTTATCTGTGTTGCCCTGGTCTGGGTTTTTATCTTTCTCTTCGTCTTCATTACCCTCGTCTTCAGTAGGAGTATCTTGTTCCAGATCCTCATCTTCGGCTGGCTCTTCAATATCTTCCTCTTCCTCAGGCTCTTCTTCAATAACGCTAGGAATCTCTACTGTAGCACCAGCAGGGTCGCTTCGTTGATTATCAACGATGGCTACGACAGAAAAAGTATATTTACTTCCCGGTGTAGGGTTTGGAATGGTTAAACTAGTATCCTTCGATTTTTTGAGAACACTTTTTGAGCCGCCGTCAACAGACATTTGGACTTCAAATTGTGGATTTCCATCACTATGAGACCATGAAAGCTGAATTTCATTGCTTTCCTGATTATAAGACGCACTGACGCTAGGTGTATCTATTTTCTCATATTCTGTGGTAACTTGTGTTGGCTCGTGGCCTTTAACATAGTATTCATAACTGATTCTATCACTTGGAGTGTATTGATTGGCTTTCACTACAGGATTCGACCCTTTAATGACACCAACTTTTGCAACACTGCTCGGCTGTTCAAAGTCTTTCGTTGTTTTTGATTGGGCCATGTGTTCCATCAAATTCTTAAAGATGAATTTTGGTATTCTTTGAGAAGAATCACCTAGGTATTCCATCTTTTTGCCTGCACTATTATCATAACCCGCCCATATGGCAACGGTATAGTTAGTCGTGTAACCAGCCATCCAGCTGTCCTTTACCCCTGAAGCAGGTATGTTGTTTGCTGCACGTTGCTCGGGAGTGAAGTTAGTGGATCCAGTCTTACCAGCGACTGGAAGCCCAGGTATGTTGGCCAATCTCCCTGTTCCGTAACTTTCTGTCATGACGCTTTTCAGCATATCCGTGACGATGAAAGCCGTGGAATCTTTCATGACAGGTTTTGTTTCTGTTTTGTTCTTGATGGTTGTTTTATCACGTAATACAATTTTCTTGACGGTATGTGGTTCGTTATAAATCCCACCATTACCAAAGGCCCCATATGCACCGGCAAGTTCTAGAGTGGAAACATCTGTGCCACCGCCAATTGAAGCGGATTCGTTGATTTCCTTATCTTTATCAAAAGGAACGCCAAGGTCAATTGCAAAATCACGTGCACGTTCTTTCCCGACTTCTTGGAACGCTTTCAAGGCTGGTATGTTCAATGATCTCGCGAGAGCTTCTCGAATAGGAACCGTTCCATAATGAGTGCCTGATGCATTTTTGAGGGGAGTTCCATCAAAGTATGTATACTCCTCATCTTTAATAGGTTGATAGGTTGACCAGTTTAAATATTCGACAGCTGGACCATAATCTAAGATAGGTTTGATTGTCGACCCTGGTGAACGCTTAGCATCTGTTGCATAGTTCCACCCGCGTTTGACGTTCGTGTTCCTGCCACCGCCAACGGCTTTAATTTCGCCTGTTTGCGTATCAAGCAAAGTAACACCGGCTTGTAGATCTTCACTTGGATAACTAACGATATCATTACTATTCAACATTTTATAAACGTATTCTTGGGCGTCTTTATCAATGGTCGTTTGGATTTCCAGACCATCTGTAAACACATTATAGTCACCCATATTTCCGACTTCTTCTATTACCAAATCTATGAAGGCATCATAAGCAGTCGTATCGATTTGGTTTTTATCGACCTCTTGAAGTCCGGCTGTTATTTTAACGTTTTGTGCCTTTTTCATTTCCTGTTCGCTAATGTATCCATGTTTATTCATGAGATGAAGTACAATATCGCGACGTTCTTTTGCCCGTTCTGGATATTTATATGGATCATAGCGACTTGGGCTTTGCGGTAACCCGACAAGCATGGCCACTTCGTTAAGGTCCAATTTATCCAAGTCTTTCCCGTAATATGTTTGCGAAGCCGTCAGAATCCCGTTTGCACGATTGGCAAAGAAAATTTTGTTCACATACATTTCCAGTATTTCTTGTTTTGTGTATTTTCTTTCTAGCTGTATGGCCAGCCACATTTCTTGGACTTTCCTTTTAATCGTTTTATCAGGTGTTAAATAAGAGCGTTTGATAACCTGTTGGGTTAAAGTACTAGCACCTTCTGAACCAAAGCCATTTTTGACATTGGCGAGGACTGCGCTGCCTAAACGAAGGAAGTCAACCCCATGGTGGGAATAAAAACGGGAATCTTCTGTTGCCAGGAATGCGTCTTCGACTAGTTCAGGTATATCTTCATAATTGACAAAGTCACGATTCTCAGTGCCGACCTCTCCAAGTAATTTACCTTCTTCATCAAGGATCTTCGAGGTAACGGGGTCTTTTAAAAGGCTTTCGTCGAGCTTGGGAGCATCACTGATAAAGTAAGCTAATGTAGCTCCTCCAGCAACTAAACAAATAATTCCGATTGTAACGAGAATGAGAAAAACTCGCTTAAGCATGTTCGTGGGTTTTTTCGGCCCTTTTTTTGGTGCCTTCTTCTGTGCCTGACCCTGCTTTCTACGTTCTTCTCTTGTATTATATTTTTCAGCCATTACAGCTAACCTGCCTTTCTAGAAAAAACTAAAAATTTTCTGCGATAAGTAAATCTACTACTTTAATATAGTCAATTCTCGGTTGAAAGCCAAGCGCAATCTTCTTTGAACTGGTCTTGACCTCTTCAAGGGTAATGGATTTGCGTCCACCGTCTTTCATCCGATTCCAATACAACACCAGTTGTTCGGAGCTCATTAAGTATATACTATCCGTCGCAGAAAAGCGGATAATAACAAATGCAATTCCATCATGCTGAACGATTTGCTTCATATGTTCAACTTGGTGTTCGTGAAAATTCTTGAGAGGGAAAGAGTTCCTATTTTTTGTTTCCTTGGCCTCAAAATCAATATATCTACCTTTATAGACCCCATTGTAATCCGTGGTCGATGCTTGCTTGAAGTAAGCTTCTTTAATAACGGCAGCACTTCTTTTAGGATAGTGGACATCCACAATTTGTACGGGTGTCGGCTTTTTATGTATGACAGCAATCCCGTGCGCTAAATAATACTGATTGGTTTCATTCAAATCATCCTCTAATGTTTTTCCACGATTACTGTAACTGAACTTCTTTAGTGGACTTTTCCTTTCTTTCATGGGCTGCGGTACGAACTTTCGTCCGTTGGGATAATTGAATGCCACTTTTACCCCTCCTTTTTTTTCACCTATCTATATTAGCAAAAAAAGAATCCGAAATGTGAATAAAAAGAATTGTTTCTTAGAACGATAGGATTTAACAATTGAAAAATGTCATAATTCCTGGAAATGGTGGTTCTTATGTATCAGATTACAAGCATGGAAAAGCAATTGTTATCTATTATAAAAGGTCAAACTGCTAAATGGAACAAAGATAATATATCCAGAACCCAAGCTTATGAAAAATTCTTCCTGCTTCATCCTGAAATAAAATGGTCCTTTCTAGCAGGGATGGTTTCCCGTAATGCAGGTTGGAATATGTGTGATCTTAAAGGGGTCTGGTATTCGCAATTATTAGGTTCTAAATATAAACGTCAGTTATTCCTTGCTTACGAAGAAGCGAATTGGCGGATTTTTGAGGATGCCTATCCGCAGTTACTCATCTATCATTATTCGACGAAATTTAAGCGCCCTTTGTTTCACTTATGTCCATATTTTTTTATTACTGATTTCATCATAAATGAGTGGTACTCTTTTTGGGAGGATGGAAATCGGGAAAGATTAATCACCGCCCTTATTATAAATGAACAGAATATCATTGAACCCATCATAAAAAAGCGATCTCTCGTATTTCATTCCATCTTATTTTTTCTACAGGATTGTATGCATTTTAGCACCGTATTATTTCCCACATGTAAAGGGGTGTTATATGGCGCATCCGTTTCTCATTTTCGGAATCTAGATGAAAGAATCGAATTGGGGAAAAGATTGGCTGATCTTCTTTTTAGGAAAGAGCTTTTTCCATTATTTTTGGAATTCGCCAGTCGAACGGAGCCGACCGGATCGAGGTTTGATTATGAACAGTACAGAAAAATACCCAGGCTACATGAAACGCCGATGCTGCGTATGGTTTATCCAATCATCGATCATCATCCCATTCTCCCGGAGAAATGGTGTATAAAGAAAAGATTAAAAAAAGAATGGTTTTTCGAACCGCAGTGGAAAGAAAATCCTCTTTTGACCGATTGGTTCGATCGTAAACAAAAACAATTGCATACGGTCATCTTGCTCAAAAAGCTGGTCTTGAAAAAGAAGTAGGGAAGGCGATGTTTCCGCCTTCCCTGATGTGTGGTCATACCCCTATTCGTTTAGGTAGAGGGTTTGTTTTCACCACTAAGTTTTGGATTACCTTTTCCTGCCTTTTCTGCCGGCGGCTTTTGTCGTTTTTCGTTTTTTTGCTGTCTGCTTTCATTCGACTGCAAATAAATCACCTCCTGCTTGTATTCTTGTTTAAAATGGCCAGCTTCATTCGCTCCATATTGTCGAAGGCCCCTATAAATTAAGAAAATTACACTTTCTTTGCCGATTCCCTTCTAGTTTTGTCAACCTAGAAGGGCTTTTTATTTAAAAAAAGAATAGTAACAGGTATAGAATGGGAGGGGTCAGCATGATCAATAAAAGTGTAGCAACAGAAGAAATTTTAAGTATGATAGCTGAAATCAGTACCAGTCTGGATCAATTGGAAAATGCTTATGGTGAGACCATGAATACGGCTCGTTGTAAGCTATGGGCGGAGCAGCACAATTTAGTGGATGACGCACAGGAAGCGATGGAGAAAGCCGGGGATTTCTTGGTTGAGACAGAAGAAATAAGCCGACCTTATCCCGTTAAATCAATAAAATCAATGGTGGTACCCAAAATTTTAGCGGAAGTATAAAGTGTATAAGTATGAGTCGCTAGAATTTCATTTTTTCGTCAATTCGATTATACTGTTGGAAACATGCTACGGAGGAATTCATCGTGCAAAAAGAGAAACTTCAAAAATTAACCGAACAATTAATACATTACGTAAGTCAAGCGAATGAAATTTATGAAAGTGTTCGAAAGGAAGGAATAGAAAAAGACTTCTTTACGGAGGTCAAGCCGTTTGCCGATCAAGTCCAAGCAAATTGTGCGGAATGGGAGCATGGTATAAAAGAGTGGATGAAAGAAACGCCATTCAAACATCTATTTCCTGAGCAAATCGAACAAACGGCCAATAATCTTTCGGATGTCGCGGTTCAGGCATTCTTTCCGAAGACCAGCTATAAACGGTTTAAAAGCCATGTTCAATCCATTGAGTATATCCTTCACAATGTGAAATCAGAAGTGGATAGATTACTATCATGATCTTCCAAACACTAAAATCCTCTTTTTTCATATAATAATGGAACCATGTCAGGAAAAAAGAGGAGACGCATAGAACATGATGAGATCGGATTATAATCCTGTCTTCCCTAATCAAGAGCAGTACCCGCAATCCATGCCTGAATACTGGGGGGGATATCAGCAACCAATGCCGTACCCTCAGCAGTCACCCATTCAGGACCCGAATATGCACCATTACTCTCCCCAGTATAATGGAGGCTTGGTGCCACCCTATCAAGACCCATACCAGCAACCTGCCTTTCCATCCTACCAACCGGTGCCACAACAGGCCATGAATACAGGGGCGGCCCCGGGCAGTAGTGTAATGCAGCCGATGCCACCGAATCAGACAATGCCACCCATGTCACCAATGCCACCTATTCAACCTATGTACCCCAATCAACAAATGCCTGTCAATCAATACATGCCAAAACAAACTCAAGGCATCAACCCTTTTGATAACCCGCTACAGCCGACGAAACGACCTCCGCAAATGCAACAACAAGTTTATAACCCATATCCAAAACAACAATTCATGCAAAAGCAGCAGCCTTCGGGAATTAAGTCTGTCATGAACCAATTTAAAACACAGGACGGATCGATGGATATTACAAAAATGATGAATACGGCTGGACAAATGATGAATACGGTCTCTCAAGTTTCTTCGATGGTCAAGGGAGTAGGGGGGTTCTTCAAAGTTTAGATGGGTAAAATAAAAAAGTAGACGTAAAAGTGACCCAGCCACTTTTTACGTCTACTTAAGTTTGCCCCTAATTCAACCGTTGATCTCAATTCGATTCCCTTTCACTTTAGGCAGATTAAGCGTTAGGATGCCATCGCGATGCCTAGCCCTTACATTTTGTTCATCGATTGGTTTTAAAAAGGAAATGGTTTTTGTTAACTGACTAGATGATTGCGAATTTTGAATGAAGCCTGGGGGTTGGCGAAACTTTTCCCCTACTTTGGACTTCGTGGAGATGGTCACGGATTGTGGCAATAAATCGATGGAAATTTGGCTCCTGGGAATACCGGGCAAGCTTGCGGTAAGGATATATTCCGAATTTGTTTCATCAAGGTAGATGGGGAAAGTTTGTTCTTTAGCTGAGCCAAAGAATCCGTCCAGGGACTGTAGCATGCCTCTGGCGGGCCTTTCAGAGAACAAACGATCCATTTTGTTAATGAAGTGGGTAAAAGGTTCTTTTCTTTCTTGGGGTTGATCATTCTTTTCAAAAGGGGTCATCACGGTCCTCCTATCTAAAAAACTCCTTTGCCTATAGGCTATGTAGAGGCTAAAGATGTGTGAATGGACATAAGTGGTTTAGATATAGACCCACGGGGAATAACAATATTAAACATAATCTTGGGGATGGGGGATTGAAGATGACTGGAAGCAGTAATTTATCATACATAGATCGAGGCGAAGGAAAAGATACACTATTGTTTATTCATGGATTTTGCGGGAGCCATGAATATTGGCAGAAGCTAATTCCAAACTTGCAGAAAAAGTATAGAGTCATTGCGGTCGACCTGCGTGGCCATGGAGCAAGCGAATCGAATGTAACATCTTTTTCTATTGAAGATATGGCTGAGGATATTGCACTCTTTTTAGAAGACCAGGATATCGAGCAGGTATATTTATTCGGGCATTCTCTAGGAGGCTATATAACTTTGGCCTTTGCTGAGAAGTTCCCGGAAAAATTGAACGGATTCTCACTTATTCATTCTACTGCTTTTCCGGATGATGAGGGAGGGAAGGAAGGGCGCATGAAGGCAGTTGAAAAAATTGAGGCTGATGGTATGCCGCCTTTCATTGATGGACTCATCCCTAAGTTATTTGCGGATTCCAATGACCCTCAAATCGAGCAGGTTAAGAGGATTGGATATCAAACGAGGGAAACAGCGGCAATTGGATCGTTACATGCTATGAGAAATAGAAAAGATAAAAATTACGTCTTACAGGATACCAAGCTACCAGTCCTTTTGGTCGCAGGTGAAAAGGATAAAGTCATCGCCCCGGAAAAGACCTTTTCCATAAAGGGTAAGAATATAAAAGAGGTAGTCCTAGAAGGATGCGGCCATATGGGAATGCTTGAAGACCCTGAAAGGCTTGCGAGTGAAATTGAACATTTCATTGAAGAAGTCAAATAGTAGAAGGTGAAAATTTTATCAATTGGTGAAAGCTAAAATTACACTAACTATGGACCTAAGCAGTTTTAGGTCTTTTTTTGTTTGGCAGTATATCCCAACTGGTCAACCAAACGTTTATTCGGTAAACTATTATGTACAAAGAGGTGACTAGTATGATTGGAAAGAAATCACTTTCGGAATTAATAAAAGAATTAAGGGAAAATGAAAATATCATTAATTGGCATGAAATTGAACCGCGGGAAGCGAAGACGAGACCGTTGCCTTCCAGCGTTGACGATAGAATTAAAAATGCTTTGCAAAAAAGAGGGATTGGTGACCTGTATAGCCATCAATACACAGCATATGAAACATTGAGGAAAGGAGAAAATATTGTAGCCGTAACCCCTACGGCTTCGGGAAAAACACTATGTTATAACCTTCCAGTGTTACAATCCATTGCAGAAAATGGGGAAAACCGTGCGTTGTATATTTTCCCGACTAAAGCTCTAGCCCAAGATCAGAAAAGCGAACTGAACGAGATAATCAGTGAAATGGGGATAGACATCAAAAGCTACACCTACGATGGGGATACTTCGCCTGCCATTCGCCAGGTGGTGAGAAAGGCTGGTCATATCGTGATTACAAACCCGGATATGTTGCATTCGGCCATTTTACCGCATCATACAAAGTGGGTGAGTCTCTTTGAAAATCTCAAGTATGTCGTCATTGATGAACTCCATACATATAGGGGCGTGTTTGGAAGCCATGTTGCCAATGTCATTAGAAGGTTGAAACGAATCTGTAAATTTTATGGAAGTAATCCGATCTTTATATGTACATCCGCTACAATCGCCAACCCGAAGGAATTGGCGGAGCAGCTAACTGGTAATCCCATGCGCTTAATAGATGATAACGGAGCGCCTAGCGGTAGAAAACACTTCGTTTTTTATAATCCGCCAATTGTTAATAAGCCCTTGAACATCAGGAAAAGTGCAACTGTAGAGGTTAACAACCTAGCAAAGGAATTCTTGAAGAATAAAATCCAGACCATCGTTTTTGCTCGTAGCCGAGTTAGAGTGGAAATCATATTAAGTCATTTGCAGGACCTCGTGAAAGGTCAAATCGGGTCGAAATCCATTAGGGGCTATCGCGGAGGATATCTCCCAAAACAAAGAAGGGAAATAGAGCGGGGCTTAAGGGAAGGCGATATTCTAGGTGTTGTCAGTACGAACGCTTTAGAATTGGGAGTGGATATAGGGCAGTTACAGGTATGTGTCATGACAGGATACCCGGGAAGTGTGGCGAGTACATGGCAACAGGCTGGGAGAGCAGGGAGAAGGCATGGGGAAGCTTTGATACTGATGGTGGCAAGTTCTACCCCCATAGATCAGTACATTGTACAAAATCCAGAATACTTTTTTGACCGTTCTCCTGAGTCGGCCCGGATTAATCCGGAAAACTTAATTATTCTGGTTGACCATTTAAAGTGTGCCGCTTACGAACTCCCTTTTAAGGAAAATGAAGAATTTGGTCCCTTGGATGTGAAAGAAATTTTGGAGTATCTAGTGGAAGAAAGGGTTATTCACCAAAATGGTGATACATTCTACTGGGCCAATCAATCTTTCCCGGCTGGAAATATCAGTTTACGGTCTGCGTCCCAAGAAAATGTCGTTATAGTCGATCAATCAGAAACGGCAAATGTAAAAATAATCGGGGAAATGGATAGGTTTAGCGCTATGACACTCCTACATGATGAGGCAATTTATTTACATGAAGGAGTCCAATATCAAGTTGAAAAACTAGATTGGGAACATAAAAAGGCATATGTGCGGGAAGTGGACGTGGAATATTACACAGATGCAAACTTAGCCGTACAGCTAAAAGTACTGGAAATAGATAAAACGGTCAATACGAGGGAATCGTCCATCAATTATGGCGATGTTACCATCAATATCTTACCAAGCATCTTTAAAAAGATAAAACTAACGACATTTGAAAACATAGGGTCAGGTCCCATTTACTTACCAGAGGAAGAACTGCATACTAGCGCAACTTGGTTGGAAATAAAAGAAGTTGATTCCACACTTGGCGAAAAAACACTGGAGCAGCTCCTACAAGGGGTTGCTAATGTTTTGGGACACGTAGTTCCCATTCTTGTTATGTGCGATAGGAATGATATCCATGTCGTTGCCCAAATAAAAGCAGCACATACCCAGCTACCCACTATATTTATGTACGATCATTATCCAGGTGGAATAGGGCTAGCTGAAGATGTTTATAAGCGTTTTGACCAGGTGAAAGAGGCAGCGAAGAATCTTATAAGAAAATGCCCATGCAAAGATGGGTGCCCTTCATGTATAGGGACTGAAATAGAAGGGGTACGTGCCAAAAAGAGAAGTGTGGAGTTGCTAGACCAATTTTAGTTGAAAGAAAGAACGAGTTAATTTTAAAGCTCTCCGGATGTTGAACCTGTATTTTCGGTAAAACCATTCAATGGCCGGATTACATGAATAGAGGTGTAGCTTTTTGTCATTGAAAAATAAACTGAATCGCCTGAAGACCCATATGAACCATGAAACACAAGATAGACAACCACTGATAAAGGAATGCGACGACATGGTGAAAACTGACATTCCATTTCTTGAAAAGTGGCTTGGAAATGACACGAGTGCCTACCATTTTGATGGAGATTATTGCTTCGTCCGTGAAGTTCGTTATCCCTTGGAACATAAACATGGTTTGTATTCGTTCCTGGAGTTGAAGGGGATAGTAAAGGCATGGAATCAATCTTCTGTAGAGCACCCCTTGTCTGCTAAAGGGATTAAGGGCGAAGATCTCTTTTTCTTTGATACGGAAACGACAGGACTAGGTGGTGGGGCAGGCAACACCATCTTTTTACTGGGTTACGCTTATTTTGAAGGGGATGAAGTCGTCGTCAAACAGCATATCCTGCCCCAGCCTGGTAGTGAGGTCCCGCTTTACCAAAGCTTTCTTGAGAACATCAATTATGAAACACTTGTTACGTATAATGGAAAGGCATTTGACTGGCCACAGTTAAAAACAAGGCATACCTTGATAAAGGAACATGTCCCGAAGCTTCCGGAATTCGGTCACTTTGATTTATATCATGCTTCAAGACGGCTCTGGAAAGATAAATTAGAACGAGTGAAATTATCTGCAGTGGAAACGGACATTTTAGGGTTTGAACGCGAAGATGATATCCCAGGGTACTTGGCACCAATGATTTATTTCGATTTTGTTGAACGGAAGAATCCGGACATTCTTTTTGGGATCATGAAACATAATGAATTGGATATTTTATCGCTAATCACCTTGTATATTCACTTGTCCCGAAAAATCCTACAAATGGACGGATATACGGAAGAATCATTGGAGATTGCCCGTTGGTTCGCCTACTTAGGGAAAAAGGAAGACTCTGTGGAGGCGTATGAAAAAATAAGGGAAGTCGGAAATGAGGAAGACCGGATCTCGGCAGGTCATGCAATAGCTTTTCAGAAAAAGAAACAAGGGAAATTTGACGAGGCACTTACAATCTGGAAGGAAGTAGCGTTAAATGGGATACCTCGGTTGAGGATTCAGGCTCAGATTGAATGCGCAAAAATTTTGGAGCACCAATCCAAGAATCCCGCTGCTGCCCTTACTTGCACCAAGAAGGCATATCAAGAAATGCTGGAAATGGGCAATGGGAATAGGCTGAACTTGGAGAAAAAACTTTTGGAATTAGAAAAAAGGATGTTGCGGCTTGAAAGAAAAAATAGACTCCTACAATAAAAGCTCTAATGATTAATAAGTAACTACCAATTGCCAAATTCTTCTTGTGATAAAAATGTAGTAAACAAGTATTGTAGCCTCAAGTCATAATGTGTAAAATGATAGTCGTCGAGGATGAATGTAGAAACATCCATCCGTTCAATAAATTTAATAGTGAAAGCGGAGCGAAGAAATGTATAAAACCACATTATTTCTATTTTTTGTTGTCCTATGTTTGACGATTGTTTTATTTACATCATTAAAAGATAGTTTTTATTCTTTTTTATAAAAAGCACGAGGTAAAGCTGCCCACATAAGATGAAAGGTAGTTTGAATTTTCCTTGATTATTGGATTAATTGATATAAATAGGTTATTTCATCAGTACACGTCTACCCTTTTTTTCATAGTCTGTAATGGTAAGGCAAAACTTATCTTGATGAAAGGGGACGAATTATATATGTATTTTCGTAATTGTGGGGGATATCACTCAAATGTAATGGGAGCACACTCCAATGTAATGGGGGCACAATCCAATGTAATGGGAGCACACTCCAATGTAATGGGGGCACAATCCAATGTAATGGGAGCACACTCCAATGTAATGGGGGCACAATCCAATGTGATGGGAGCAAAATCCAATGTAATGGGGGCACAATCCAATGTGATGGGAGCGCAACACTATCCGACTGCTGTTTCTCCAGTACATGGTCAAACCCAGGCTCTTCCTACGCAAACGGCACCGGCACAAGTATCTCCTACTCAGCAATACGTAAACACAAATGTATCTAATACAGTGATTCCTGTTATTCACCCATCTCATACAACAACGGTTAATAAACATTGCAACACATATAAACACTATTTCCCGCATACTCAATCTGTAGTGAACGAGTGTTACACTCAAAACTTGATTTGTGGTATGCCGCCAGTCAATCCTTGCTGCCCACCTAGGCAATTTGGATACTGAAAAAATTAAGGGCCTAATAAGCCCTTATTTTTCTTACATAATGTCTGAAAGGGGGAGTGGTCTTTAGATGAAGGTTTTGTATCTAACTGGTTATAAAGCATTCGAATTAGGGATATTTAAAAATGATCATGAAGGCGTACAATACATAAAAAAAGCGATTAGGCAACGGCTCATTCCCTTAGTCGAGGATGGACTTGAATGGGTGATCATTTCCGGTCAGTTAGGATCGGAGCTATGGGGGGCTGAGGTGGTATTCGAGGTGAAAGAGGAGTACCCTTCCTTAAAATTGGGTGTACTTACTCCTTTTTTGAATCAGGAAGAGTCATGGAATGAGACGAATCAGGATTTCTACCGTTCCATTTTGACACGTGCCGACTTTGTCGAATCAATTTTCAAGAAGCCTTATGAAGGACCACAGCAGTTGAAAGTTAAAAATCGTTACATGGTCAAGAAAAGTGATGCCATGTTGATTGTTTTCGATCCTGAAAAGGAAGGATCTGCAAAATATCCATATTATGAAGCCATGAAAAAAGCGGAATCCCTAGCCTATCCCATTTACCAGATTAGCTTTGACGATTTGCAGCAAGTAGCGGAAGAGGATAACTGGGCTAACGATTAAACCATAAAGCAATAAATCATGGACTAAATGTTGTTTCCAGAGCATAATCATATTATGATGAAAATTAGAAACAAAAGGTAGTCCTGCAAGTCGAAAAAAATTTGTCCTTATTTTAAATAAAAATGTGTTTGTTTGACAAATCCAAGCAGATTTGAAAAAATAATAAAAAGTCGATTGTATTGGCGAAAGTATTGAGGTGAAGTCTTATGCTATCCGATAAGATAAAATTAACGGCTAAAGATATTCTTGAAAAAGATTTTAAAACGGCTATGCGAGGTTATAAACCTGAAGATGTAGACCAGTTTCTAGATCTTATCATCAAGGATTATGAAGTGTTTCATCAGGAAATTGAAGATCTTAAACAAGAAAATCTTAAATTGAAAAAACAAACCGAAGAGAATCCGAAACGTCCGAGTCAACCTGCTCCAGGAGCAACTCCTGGAACTACAAACTTTGATATTTTAAAACGGTTATCCAACTTAGAAAAGCATGTCTTTGGAAATAAACTGTTCGATTAATTGCTTGGTTTTATTTCTTTTTTGAAATTGTATTGTGTTTTATTTGTTTATGGGTTATAATCATTAATGTTATGTTAACGTTTGGGTAATTGCTGCTGCATTTATGCAGTTGAGGAAAGTCCATGCTCGCACGGGCTGAGATGCCCGTAGTGTTCGTGCCTGGCGAAAAAATAAGCTTGGGCAGCAGTCTTTGACTGTTGACGGCCGGGAAAATGCCTAAGTCCTTTTGGATATGGCATGAATACCTATAAAAGTGCCACAGTGACGGAGCCTTTGCAGAAATGCAAAGGGTGGAACGAGGTAAACCCCACGAGCGAGAAACCCAAATTAATGGTAGGGGCGCTTTCTTCCTTGGAATTGAACGAGGAGAAGGACAGAAGCATCGCTTCTGTAGATAGATGATTACCGCCGAAGTACGAGACGCAAGTCGCTTGCAGTACTGAGGAACAAAACATGGCTTACAGAACGTTACCATATAACAATTAAAGAACAACTCTCCTTGTGAAAGGAGAGTTTTTGTTTTGTTTATGAAATTTTATCTAATCTAAATATGTCAATACAATGTCGGATTTCCCCTTCTTAACACTACGTGTGTAAAATACTTTATCATGGAAGTATAAACTAGTGTACTATCGGAGGTTTTCAACATGAGGGATATGCAGGTTGGTTTTCCGGAAGTGTTTTCATTGGCTGATACCATGCTGCAGCAAATGCAGGAGGGGGCTTTGGTATATACTGAAGAAGGATTAATTATCCAATGGAATAAGGCGGCGGAGAAAATTATCGGATACTCTGATTTTAATCAATTTGGCCATTTATTTCCTTCTTTATTTGCCAGTGAGCATGAGGTTGAAATGATGAGTAAGGAATTACGAAGTAGTCAATCCTATACTGGCTCTCCAATTATGATCCGTAAAAATGGAGAGCGATTTAAAAGTAAAATGAAAATTAGTGGAATCTCATTAAAGGGACAAATGTTTTACTCTGTTATTTTTGATCATCATGATTTTCAGGTAAGGGAAGAAACAGAAAGGATCCTTGCTGAAAAAATTTACATGAATATTGAAGAGAGTGTCTTATATACGGACAAGCATGGTGTCATTCTATCCGTGAACCCAGCCTTTCAAATCGTGACAGGATATACAGAAGAAGAGGCAATTGGAAAAAAGCCAAATATTCTTCAATCCGGATATCATAAAAAAGATTTTTATGATGCCATGTGGAAAGAGATAGGGGAATGTGGAAGATGGAGCGGAGAAATCTGGAATAGACGAAAAAATGGTGAGGTTTTCCTTGAGTGGTTAACGATTCTTGCCATTACGAATGAATCTGGAGAAGTCACACACTATGTTGCGTTGTTTTCTGATATCACCGATAGGAAGCATCAGGAAAATCAACTGCAAAAATTGATTCGGTATGATGCTTTGACGGGAATGGCTAACCGTTCTTTATTGAATGAAGAGCTGTGCCGCTTAATCGAAACGTCTGAAAAATACAATCAAACACTCGCTGTGTTACACTTAGACCTTGCACGATTTAAAGCGATTAATGAAACACTAGGTCATGGATATGGGGATTTATTGCTGAAAAAAGTTGCAGCAAGAATAAAGAGAATGTTGAAAAACGAAAATGTGCTTGCACGAATTGGCGGCGACGAGTTTATCATTGTCTTGCCCCATTTAAAGCATGTAAAAGAAGCTGTCCACGTCTCTGAGGATGTCATTTCAACACTCAAACAGCCTTTTTATTTATATGACGAAGAGGTATATACATCAGTTAGTGTAGGAATTAGTTTATATCCCTTTGATGGCTCACAGGTTGAAACATTATTAATAAATGCTGAAAAATCGTTACAAAAAGCGAAGGCCAATGGGGTTAATAGCTTTGAATTATATCATGAAGATTTACAAACGGGGAATGATACCCGGAGAAGAACAATAGAAAATAGGCTACATACAGCAATCGAAAACAACGAGCTTCAGGTTCACTATCATCCGCAGGTCCATCTTGAAACAGGGAAAGTGGTGGGTGTGGAAGCACTCCTGCGTTGGAGTGTTCCTGAATTAGGACAGGTTTCTCCTGCCGAGTTCATTCCTATTGCGGAAGAAACGGGACTGATCATCCCAATCAGCCATTGGGTCATTAAACAGGCATGTGAGGAAATTAGAAAATTCCATATTTCTGGGTATCCTGATTTAAAGGTAAGTATCAATATATCAGGATTGCATTTCACCCAGGAAAACTTTGCGAAAGAAGTCATTGGCCTCATACAAGACACTAACATCAATCCCCATCGTGTGGAGTTGGAATTGACCGAAAGCATAATCATGCCTAATGCCCAGAATTCGATAAAAAAATTAGTCGCACTCAAGCAACAGGGATTTAAATTGTCCATTGATGATTTTGGGACTGGTTATTCATCATTGAGTTACTTGCGAAAATTCCCTATTGATACTCTTAAAATCGATCAAAGTTTTATTAAAAACGTAGATAATGACAAAGATGACTCGGCAATAGTGATAGCGATTATTACTATGGCTAAGACGCTTAATCTGGAAATCATAGCAGAAGGCGTGGAACTTAAAAAGCAAGTAGACTTTTTGAAAACGCAAAAGTGTGATATCATTCAAGGGTTTTACTTGTCAAAACCGTTACCCGTTACTGAATTGCATGACTTTTTGGAAATGTGGAAACCGATTTTGATTATAGGAAAGAAGGTGCATGACGAATGAAACAATTCGATATTATTGCAACATCAGCAATGGGATTGGAATCTATTGTTGCAAAGGAAGTCCGTGACTTGGGTTACGACTGTGAAGTTGAAAACGGAAAAATTATGTACAAAGGGGACCAAATGGCCATAGCCCGCTCTAATTTATGGTTACGCAGTGCCGATCGTGTGAAAATTAAGGTCGCTGAATTCAAGGCGTATTCCTTTGATGAGCTGTTTGAAAAAACCAAAGCCTTGAATTGGGAAGATTACCTATCTGTAGATGTTGAGTTTCCAGTCAGCGGTAAATCAGTTAAATCCCAGTTGTATAGTGTTCCTGATTGTCAGGCCATCGTGAAAAAAGCGATTGTCGATCGATTGAAAAGTAAGTATAAGCAAGTTTCCTGGTTTGAAGAGACAGGCCCATTATTTAAAATTGAAGTATCGATTTTAAAAGATTTAGTAACACTTACGATAGATACATCAGGAGCTGGATTACATAAACGTGGCTACCGCACTGGGCAAGGTGAAGCACCTCTTAAAGAAACCTTAGCGGCAGCGTTGGTAATGCTCACGAACTGGAAACCAGATAAACCATTCATCGACCCATTCTGTGGTTCCGGGACGATTCCTATTGAAGCGGCATTGATTGGACAGAATATTGCTCCTGGATTTAACCGTGACTTCATTTCCGAAACCTGGTCTTGGATGGATAGCAAGGTTTGGGATGAAGCGAGAACCGAAGCTGAGGATTTGGCTGATTACGATCAGTATTTGGATATTTCAGGATGTGATATTGATCACCGCATGGTCGAAATCTCAAAAGCCAATAGTTTCGAAGCAGGTCTTGGAGATTTGATTGATTTCAAACAAATGCAGGTGAGGGATATCTCGACGAGGAAGGAATATGGCGTCATTGTGGGGAACCCACCATATGGGGAACGTCTTGGTGAAAAGAAAGCCGTTGAGCAGATGTATAAAGAGATGGGAGAGGCATTTAAAAAGCTTGATACATGGTCTATTTACATGATTACCTCAAACCCGGACTTTGAACAGTTTTATGGGAAACCAGCTACGAAAAAAAGGAAGCTGTTCAATGGATTCATTAGGACGGACTTTTATCAATATTGGGGAAAAAGGCCGGCAAGACAACCTAGAGGCGAATAAGTAGGTATAATATAATATAAGATTTTGAAAAGTCAGGACATTTTATCTAAAGTGGGTTCTATTCTTGATTATCCCTTCCATTTCTGTTATTCTGATAGTGAATTATTTTTGTTCAGATTTAAGGAATACCTTATTAATCAGTGAGCAAGGATAGTAATATAATGTGTGGCAAACACACTAGGAGGCAACAAAAATGGAACAAGGTAAAGTAAAATGGTTTAACGCAGAAAAAGGTTTTGGATTCATCGAACGCGAAGGTGGAGACGATGTATTCGTACATTTCTCAGCTATCCAAGGAGAAGGTTTCAAAACACTTGAAGAAGGCCAAGATGTTACATTTGATGTAGAACAAGGTCAACGCGGACCGCAAGCATCAAACGTAAACAAAGCTTAATTCAACCTTATAGTATTTACAGACAGGCTCTCTAGGGAGTCTGTCTTTTTGTTTTTTGGCAATCCCTAGCAATATAAACACCATAGTACATAAAACTTTTTAATAGCCATGACAAAATACCTTGACTATGTGAAGGAATTGAAGGATAATATACTTTTGCCTAGATATATTTTAAAACCTGAATTCATATACTTAAGATAGATAAAAGGGGAGACCAGGATGCTAAAAACACTGCCTTTTTCGGTAACAAAGGAAGATTCTTTTTATGATAAGCTTTCAGAATGGATGGGTGATGTTTTTTACGATATTCTTCCCGAAAAAGGATTCGAGCTACGCGACGAACAAATATTCATGGCTTTTCAACTAGAAAAGGCCTTTAAGGAAAAAAATATAAGTTTCGCAGAAGCTGGTGTAGGGACGGGTAAAACATTGGTTTATCTGTTATATGCAATCTGTTATGCCAGATACACCAATAAACCGGCAATCATTTCCTGCGCTGATGAGACTTTGATTGAACAACTCGTTAAAGAAGAAGGCGACATACAAAAAATAAAGAGCGCCTTAGGTATTGAAGTGGATGTTAGGCTTGCGAAATACCACGATCAATATGTATGCCTAAAGAAGCTGGATCATGCTGTGAATCATGAGGATTCTGAGGGCATCGATCAGCTATTTGATGAACTCCCTAAATTTGTGCATAACAATTCATCCATGAATGCTTATACGCCTTATGGGGATCGTAAACAATATCCATACCTTAATGATGAAGATTGGTCTAAAGTAGGCTGGGACCAGTTACAAAATTGCTTTACCTGTGATAAACGTCAGCGTTGTGGACAAACACTTTCCCGTGATCATTACCGGAAATCAAGTGACTTAATCATTTGTTCACATGATTTCTTCATGGAACATGTTTGGACGAAAGATAAGCGCAAGCGTGAAGGACAACTACCGTTATTGCCAGAACATAGTTGTGTAATCTTCGACGAAGGTCATTTACTCGAATTCTCTGCACAAAAGGCTCTAACATATAAAGTGGGTGAACAAACCCTCGCTTCAGTTTTGGAGTTGTTAACAGCTAATCAAGTGCGTGAGGAAACGCTGTACATCATAGAAGATTTAATTGATATAAACGAAGAGTTTTTTGATTTGCTCAACGAAAAGGCAATTCATGTAAGTGGTTCAAACCGATATGAAATACCGATGTCGAAAGAAATCACCAATTTTGCTAAAAGACTTCATGAAAAGGTGGAAGAACTAGAAGAAAGCCTTGTTTTTGAATCGGAAATGTATACGATTAACGACTATGATTTGAAAGTCACTGAAGAGTATTTAGAACAGTTGGGATACTCACTTTCTCTCTTCGTGAAAGATGAACAAGCCGTTTCGTGGTTTGAAGAAAATGAAATGACTAAAACGTTGGTCATCATGCCTAGACTTGTCCAGGATATTTTATCTGAACAAGTATTCTCGAAAAAAATTCCATACATTTTTTCATCAGCGACCTTATCCGATAATAAATCATTCCAATATATTGCGGATAGCTTGGGGATTAAAAAGTTCGATAGCTTCTCGGTTGAATCTCCATTTGATTATGAAGAAGTGATGAAGATGAACATGCCGACCTTTGAAAAAGGAGATCGGTTAGCTAAACTCAATTATACAATGGGAACAATTGAGGAGAACAAAGGACGGACACTCGTATTGTTTCAATCAAAAGAAGAGTTGCTTTGGTTCAAGGAGAACTGCAGGAAGGGTGATTATCCTTTCTATTTTGAAGGTGAATCGGAGATTAGCGACCTTGTTAAAAAGTTTCAGGAAGAAGAGCATTCCGTTCTGTTCTCCTATCATTTATGGGAAGGCCTGGATGTACCGGGAGATTCATTGCAGAATGTAGTTATACACTCCCTCCCATTCCCGCCACATGATCCTGTATTCGAAGCTAAGAGGAACTCGGTCACCGATCCATTTGAAGCCGTTGACCTCCCGTATATGCTTCTTCGTTTACGTCAGGGTATTGGACGTTTAATCCGGACCAGCAACGACTCTGGAACTGTACAAATACTGATTGACAATGATTTATCAAATCAAGTTAAAGAAAAAATCATTTCTGTCCTTCCGGTATCTCTTTAATAAAAAAACATGTTAAGGTCCAAGGGAAATCCCCTTGGACCTTTTATGAATTCAATTCGTTCTGATGTGATTTTCCCTTGTATAATATGGTAAAGTGTAATGTGAAAGGGGATGTTTTATTTGACAGGTAGCGTGGAGCAAGTAGAAAGAGAATTTAAAGAATACGTCAAGAAAATATCGGCATATAACGAGGCGCTTGCACTCATATTCTGGGACTTGCGTACGGGAGCTCCCAAAAAGGGTGTGGAGCAACGATCTGAAGTGATTGGGGTGCTCTCCTCTGAAGTTTTCAATATGACCACAAGTTCCGAAATGAAGCGGTTTATTGATGAGCTCACAACAGAGAAAGCAGAACGAAAACTTAGTGAAGTAACGATGAAAATGGTACAGGAATGTAAGAAAACCTTTGAGAGAAATAATAAGATTCCAGCAGATGAATATAAGGAATTCGTGATATTACAATCCCGTTCGGAAAGTGCGTGGGAAGAAGCAAGGGAAAAAGCGGACTTTTCTATATTTGAACCTTACCTTGAGAGAGTTGTCGCCTATACTCGTAAATTTGTTGAATATTGGGGATACAAGGACCAGCCATACGATACTTTGTTAGATATGTATGAACCGGGTATGACCGTTGAGATCCTAGATCGAGTATTTGGTGAGCTTCAGGCGAGCATCGTTCCCTTGGTCAAGCAAATTGCCGATAGTAAGCATCAACCTGGGACAGATTTCCTTTATAAGGAATTTCCTAAGGAAAAACAACAGCAATTCAACCACGAAGTTTTAAAACAAATCGGGTACGATTTTAAGACTGGTAGGCTTGATGAAACCGTCCATCCATTTGCAACTGGAATCAATAGAGGCGACGTTCGTGTTACGACCCGGTATGACGAACGTGATTTTAGAGGCGCAATTTTTGGCACCATCCATGAGTGTGGCCACGCTATTTACGAGCAGAATATTGCTGAGGAGTTAACGGGTACACTTCTCGATAGTGGGACTTCGATGGGAATCCATGAATCTCAATCTTTATTTTTTGAAAACTTCATTGGCCGAAGCTTAAGTTTCTGGAAAAACCAATATTCGCTTTTAAAGGAGTTTGCTCCCGAGCAGTTCGCGGATGTTGCACTTGAAGATTTCTATCGTGGAATTAATGAATCGAAGCCTTCTTTTATCCGTATTGAAGCCGATGAGTTAACATACCCACTACATATCATGATTCGCTATGAATTGGAAAAGGCTCTCTTTAATGGTGAGCTTGAAGTGAAGGACTTACCAAGTGCATGGAACAAAAAATACGAGGAGTATCTGGGTATCATACCTGAAGATGATGCAGTGGGTGTTTTGCAAGACGTCCATTGGTCTGACGGAAGTTTTGGGTATTTTCCATCCTATGCACTTGGCTATATGTATGCCGCTCAATTTAAACATGCGATGCTGCAGGATTTACCACAATTTAATGAACTTTTGGAAGCAGGTAACATTGAACCTATCAGGAATTGGCTTAACGAAAAGGTCCATAAATTCGGTAAGTTGAAAAAACCCTTAGAGATTTTGAAAGAAACAACGGGGGAAGGTTTGAATGTGCAATATTTAATCGAGTATCTAGAAGAAAAGTATAAAGCGGTTTATAAAGTTAAATAACATGGATAAAGTGAAGCCTTGGCAACTTGCCAAGGCTTTCTTTAATCACCATAATTTAAAACCCTTTGAACCTGGTGGGGCATTTTGAATGATATCAATAAATGGAATGGTATAGGCGAAAAGAATAAGTGCTGCGGTTATTCCAAGCCATAATTTCCAGTTTTCAAAAACGAGAGAAATCGTTGCATCCTCATTTGATTCACCTACTGGGAATTCTTCATTTCCCTTTGGAGCAAAGAAGGCCAATTGGATGAAAATAATAATATATAAAACGATTCCAATAAATAGTATGGTTCCACCGATTGCCTGGGCGATTTGATAAGGAATCCACTCAAGTGCCTGTGTTGACTCCCCATAAGTAGAAAAAGATGAGCGACGAGGTGCACCCAGTAGTCCGGCAATATGCATAGCCCCAGACATGATGGACATTCCGATTGCCCAAAAGATACCTTGAATGATGGCTAATTTATTAAGTTTTTTAGTCAATATCCGTCCAGTCAAATGAGGAACCAGCCAATAAGAAATGCCGAAAAAAGTTAGAATTACTGAAGTGGCCAATGTTAAATGAAAATGTCCCGTTACCCATATGGTATTATGAACAACCTGGTTCAATTGGTTCGATGCATTGACAAGTCCCCCGGCTCCAGCTGGGACAAAAGCCACCATCCCGATAAAAGGAACGGTAAAACGGGCATCGCCCCAAGGGAGTTTTAGGAACCATCCGAATAAACCTGTAGCATTTTGTGAACGTCCGTATTTTTCAAAAGTGCCGAATAAAGAAAAAGCAGTCATTAAAGAAGGGATTACGACCAAGAAAGTTAATACAACTTGTATATATTTCCAAACAGGGTCTATTCCTGGCTCAAGCAATTGATGATGAAGCCCGACAGGAATGGAGAACAACAGAAATAAAATAAAAGACATCCTCGCTAATGAATCCGAAAATATTTTACCGCCAATGATCTTAGGAATCACTACATACCAGCACATATAGGCTGGTAGCAACCAGAAATAAACAAGTGGATGACCAAAATACCAGAACAAAGTCCTGCTTGCTAAAATGTTAATCGAATCAACCCATCCTAAAGACCAAGGAAGAAGCTGGAACAAGACGGTGATAGCGACCCCTAACGTGGCTACGAACCATAATAAAGTATTGACCACAGCCATGAAACATAATAAGGGGCTGGATTTTCCCTTGTTATTTTTCCGCCATTTATGGTATGTCACCAATAGGGAGCCACCGCTAAACCAACTGCCAACGATGACAAGTGTCAATCCCCCATAGAAAATAGGATGGGCTTGAAGAGGGGCATAAAAAGTATAAAGGACGGAAGCTTCGTTTAATAACACCATAAGAGCCGCCATTGCCGTTCCAACTGTCATTGTCCAAAAACCAACCCAGCCTGAGAATCTTGCCCATTTGGTTAAAGGTCCTATGGTTATACTGACTGCTGAAAGATGAAACCCCAAAATGAAGAAGGTCGTAAGAATTAGTGCGAGTAAAACGCCATGGACAGTAAGTAGTTGATAATAGGTTATTCCTGCAGGCAATTCGACTTTGCCTGAACGTACAAGTGTTTGAAGGAGTCCCGCAAAGCCCCCTAGTCCCAAGGCAATGATGGCAACATAGAAATGTGCCATGGAAAGCTTCGCATCAAGTGGGTGAATTTTTTCGTTATCAATAGCTTTTGTCATTTTGAAACCACCTCAATTTGAGAGCTCATCATATGGTGACCAACTCCGCAGTATTCATTGCATATAATTAGGTTTTCCCCCACTTTATTGAAAGTAGCGGTATATTCACTGACATAACCAGGTTCAAGCATCATATTGACATTTGTCCCGGCTACTTCAAATCCGTGGATGACATCCTTGGTTGTCGCAATGATTTTGACAGTCGCCCCCTTTGGAATCTCCACCTTTGCTGGGCTGTACGAAAAAGCCGAAGCCACAAATACTAATTCATAATCCCAATCCTTTCCGTCTACTTTATGTAATCCGGGGTCATTGAAGGGGGCAGTGGTATCAACCTTTTCAGGGTCGATGGTTACTAAACAGCTTGGTGGCTGGTTCCCTAAATAGAAAGCACTTACCCCTAGAACTGTTAAGAAAATGAGTAGGGCGACCGTTCCTAAAATGAGCCAAATCTTTTCAAACTTATGCATATGCATCATTTATCCTCCTCACTTAACCTAAACGACCCGTAAATAAAAAATAAATGCTGACCCAAATCACTATTAGAAAAATTCCAAGTAGTAAAACCGAAGCGAGTGTGCCTTTCAAATCAGAATCTTGTTTTATTTGTGTTTTGTTCTTGCCAGTAGGTTCGGACATTTTTTCACACCTTTCCCATTAGAAAAAAATAGAGTAACTAAGCTACTTAATCATACAAAAGTACCAGATGAATAGTAGCTGTTTTTTCTCATTTCACAAATTGTTCAATCATTGTCTTAACAAGTTGGAAATAGGGGAATATTGAAACGTTAAGGAAAGTGTTGGTTTGAAAGGAAGGTGTATTGTGAAAGTATTGTGAAGTTTATGAACTTTCCATTTATATTCCATACGAAAGGATATCTCCAAGATATATATTTTTGAATTTTCAAATAACACGAATGATAAACTATCATTTTAATTTAAAGTTCGTTTTTTTATCAAGTTTTTCTTTTCAAATTGTGAAGGCATTGTTATAATTCTTGTATTATTAAAAATAAATTTTTTTCACTCGTATAATCGCAGGAATATGGCCTGCAAGTTTCTACCGGATTACCGTAAATAATCTGACTATGAGTGAGTAATAGATCTTGTCGCGACTTGAAGGGACTTTATATATCCTTTTTCATGAATGCCCAAGAAATATTGCTTCACTCTACTATGTGATGCAATGTTTCTTGGGCATTTTTCATTTACCAGGAAACAATGACATGACTTAAAATAATCAATCATCTTAGATTGGGAGGAATCTTCATGCAACTATTAAAAGAAAAAATATTGTCAGAGGGGCAAGCGTTATCTAAAGACATTTTAAAAGTGGATTCATTCTTGAACCACCAAATGGATCCTGTGCTAATGAAAGAAATCGGTAAAGAATTTGTAAAACGATTTGCACATAAAGAGATAACAAAGGTGCTTACGATTGAATCTTCGGGGATTGGACCAGGTCTTATGGCAGCTTTGGAATTGGATGTTCCATTAATTTTTGCTCGTAAACGTAAATCCCTTACATTGACTGAGGGGCTAGTGACGGCATCGGTTCATTCCTTTACTAAAAAAGAAACCAATACTATTTCCGTATCGGATAAGTATATTAAAGCCGGTGATAAAGTCTTAATAATCGATGACTTTTTAGCTGTTGGACAGGCTGCCCGGGGGTTGGCGGATATTTGTAAACAGGTAGGCGCTGAAGTGGTCGGTATAGGAATCGTTATAGAGAAAGCTTTCCAAAGTGGTGGCAAAGATCTTAGGGATCAAGGTTTCCAAGTTGAATCCT
Source organism: Peribacillus suis (assembly GCF_059384845.1). NCBI lineage: Bacteria > Bacillati > Bacillota > Bacilli > Caryophanales > Bacillaceae > Peribacillus > Peribacillus suis. The sequence goes on along the minus strand of NZ_CM182019.1, from coordinate 2,416,366 downwards.
TAGCAAGGATCAAGGAGTTGAACGTAGGCCAAATAACATTCATTGAGGAGCGGGAAGGAGCTATCGTTCATGTCTGAAAATCAATCCCCATTGAAAGTTGCATCGTTAGGGTTACAACACGTTCTTGCAATGTATGCTGGTGCCATTGTTATCCCCCTTATTGTTGGTGGTGCTATGGGATTGAACTCGACACAGCTGACCTATTTAGTTTCAATCGACATTTTAATGTGTGGTATTGCGACTTTATTGCAAGTCGTAAAAATGAAATATTTTGGGATTGGCCTTCCTGTAGTACTTGGTTGTACTTTCACCGCAGTAAGTCCGATGATTGCAATTGGTACTCAGTATGGGATGAATAGCATTTATGGGGCCATTCTGGTTTCAGGTTTGATTGTGGTTTTGATCAGTAAGTTTTTTGGGAAGCTATCGAGGTTCTTCCCGCCTGTTGTAACAGGATCGGTAGTTACAATCATTGGAATTACGCTCATTCCAGTGGCCATTAATAATCTGGGGGGCGGACAAGGAGCGGTTGATTTTGGTTCCTTGAATAATGTAGCCCTTGGTTTTGGAACGTTGCTATTCATCATTTTGATGTATAAGTTCTCAACGGGCTTTGCCAGGTCCATTGCTATTTTACTTGGATTATTCTTTGGGACATTTGTGGCTTTCTTCATGGGTAAAGTAGAATTCAGTGCCGTAGAGGGCGCTTCATGGCTTCATATGCCACATTTTTTCTATTTCGGTTTTCCTGAGTTTAATATCACGGCCATCATAACCATGACCCTGGTTGCTGTAGTAAGTTTAGTGGAATCAACAGGTGTTTACTATGCTTTGGGGGAAATCACAGATAAAGAAATTTCTGAAGATGACTTGGCGCGGGGGTATCGTTCGGAAGGATTGGCCAGTATAATCGGTGGTCTGTTTAATGCATTTCCATATACGGCTTTTTCGCAAAATGTGGGCCTGATTCAATTATCGGGCATCAAAACAAGAAATGTCATTTATGTAGCTGCGAGCATGCTCATATTAATTGGTTTCGTACCTAAAATAGGTGCGTTCACAACGATCATTCCTCCATCCGTTTTAGGAGGCGCGATGGTAGCCATGTTCGGGATGGTGATTGCAGCGGGAATTAAAATGCTGAGCAGGGTGGATTTTTCCTCCCAGGAAAATTTATTGATCATTGCCTGTTCAGTAGGTATGGGAATAGGGGTGACGGTTGTTCCCGAGGTGTTCGCAAATATTCCTGGCGGCATCCAGATTCTAACCGAAAATGGTATCGTTGCTGGAAGTTTAACTGCGATCTTCTTGAATATCATTTTCAATGTTATCCCGACAAAAGGGAGAGTAAAGAAAGTGCGTATCGAAGGACAAAAAGTAGCCTGATTATTTTCACATGATCAAAAAATGAGACTGTCTTCCTTATCCGGTTCGGTGGGGAGGCAGTTTTTATTTGTCCCCTAGATAACTGAATTAAAATGGTTGGTTTAAAAAATAAAAAGGAAACTCTCTTCACTTTCTGAATATATTATTAGTATCTGTTTAAGAAAGAAAGTGATAGGAATGGAAAAAAAATATTGTATGCATTGTCGGACCATTTTGAATCAGGAATGTAGATGTTTTGTCTGTGGGAAAGAGGAATTTCAGAACATCATCATACAAGTACAAAATCAATCTTCCGTGGAGAAAGAAGAATGAAAGAACCCCCTTACCAGATATGAAGGTAAGGGGGTTCTTTCATGTTGAAACTAGCTTTCAATCATCAGAATAATATGAAGGGTTCCAGCCCCTTCGAGGACGACAGGCAAATTGATGGCTTGATTGAAGCCATACATTTTCGTTTGACCGACAAGGACGGTTGGTGGTGTTATATCCATTAAGGTATCATCATTTGCTAAGGAAGATGCGAGATTACCTGCAAGCATATTACCAAGCTCTGCGGCGAATGACTCTAGCATTTCGCCTTCTAGAGGCATTCCAAACATGACTTCACCTATTTTACTTACACAGTCACTTGTTCCTTCGATAATTAATCTACCCCGAACGGCACCCGTCATTCCAATAAGTACAGAGATGGATTCCTGTTCAAAAGGTTGCATAATGAGGGAAGGCTTCTGGACATCCGAAGAAAAAGGAAGGACGGACTTCACTGCTGAAATCGTACCGTTTAAAACTTTCGTAATGCTAGCGCTGATTTCCATTTAAATTCCTCCGATTGTATGGTTAATCCTATAATATCAAATTTATAGGGTGAAATACCTATTTTATTGAAAAAAATAATGAAAAAATACGTATTTAAGACTACGTGGTTTTTTAGAATCAAATTCAAAGGGAATGGGAAGCTTAACCATATATTGCTTAATAAGGAGTGAATTCATGTCATATCTTTTATCTGCTTCCCACATAAAACTCCCTTATCAACTTTCACAGGAAAAAATCATGGAGTTTTCCCGCGAAATTTTCGGTGCATCTTTTAAGAATATAGAACGATTATTGCAGGCGTTCAAAAACGGCCAAGTTGAAAATAGGTATTTTTCCAATGACCTGGATTGGTTTAGGGAAGATCATACTTTTCAAGAAAAAAATGAAGTATATGTTAAACAGGCTGTCGAATTCGGAAAAGAGGCCGTAGAAAAGTGTTTGGCTAATACTGATTTCTTGAAAAATGGGATTCATCCTAATGAAATTGACGCCTTTTTTTATATTTCAAGTACTGGAATAGCCACCCCAACCATAGATGCGAGGATCATGAATGAACTTCCTTTTAATTCTCATATGAAAAGGATACCGATATGGGGGCTGGGTTGTGCCGGGGGGGCAAGTGGCCTATCACGCGCATTTGAATATTGTAAAGCGTTTCCGAAAGCAAAGGTTATCGTATTGTGTGTAGAACTGTGTAGCTTAACCTTTCAGAAAAATGATATTTCCAAAAGTAATTTAATTGGGACCTCTTTATTTTCCGATGGAATTAGCTGTGTCTTGATCTGCGGTGATGATGCTAAGGTTGAAGGAAAATCAAATAAAGACCACCATCTGCATTTCTTGAATTCACAATCCACCCTTATGCCCAATTCATTGGATGTGATGGGGTGGGATTTGAAAGACCAGGGCCTCCATGTCATCTTCTCAAAAGACATACCTACTATCATCAAGGAATGGCTTAAACCGAACGTGGAAGACTTTTTAAAGGAGGAAGGACTTAGACTTGGGGATATTAAGGATTTTATAGCCCACCCTGGCGGAAAGAAGGTTATTGATGCCTATCATGAATCGTTAGGTTTCAACGAAGGGATGACGGCGGAATCAATGGCGGTTTTAAGAGAGTTTGGTAATATGTCATCGGCTACGATTTTGTATGTACTGGAGAGATTCATGAAGCGTAGTGGTCAAACTGGTCAATATGGTCTTGCCGCTGCATTGGGGCCAGGATTTTCATCTGAATTAGTATTAATGAGGTGGAACTGATGCTATTTGGGATTTTTATAGGCTTGATTGCCTTACAGCGCCTTGCTGAATTATACATCGCCAAGCAAAATGAAAAGCAGATGAAGAGAATTGGGGGAGTCGAGTATGGAGTGGACCATTATCGGTGGATGGTCCTCTTGCACTTGAGTTTCTTTTTAGCACTCATATTTGAGGTAGTTGGATTTACTAGAGCTTTTTCTCCCCTTTGGCCGATTTGGTTATCGTTGTTTTTATTGGCCCAAGTAGGCCGGGTTTGGGTGATCATGTCTCTTGGTAAGCATTGGAATACAAAAATCATAGTCGTTCCTGACGCGGAAGTAATCATCAAAGGCCCCTATAGGTATGTTAAACATCCGAATTACCTCATCGTGGCCACTGAAATAATCGTTATTTCACTGTTATTCAATGCTTATTATACAGCAATGATATTCAGCCTTTTAAATGTCTGGATGATGTCAGTGAGGATACCACTAGAAGAAAGGGCTTTAAAAGAACATACGGAATATTCTACAGCTTTTAAGCAAAAATAATAAAAAGTTTGGTTTTCTTATTGAAAATGATTATCGTTCGTGATAAGATTCTAAATGAAGATGAAAATTATTCTCAATGGTTGTATTGAAAAGAAAAACTATGACATTTAAAACTAAAAATGTACGAATATAAAAGAGGATGGTGTTTTGTAATGATTTGGTTATTCATTTTATTGACAGTCGCTACATATACATTTGTGATGAAACATGTGTTGAATAATATCCAAAAACCGGCTAAGGTGAATCGTTCTTTAACCCAGTCAAATAACGAAAATCAAGCTAGTTACCACCCAACACCCTCACCTCGGTAAGAATCTGCATTCAGTAAAGCAATAAGCCTTATGAAAGCCCACAAAATTGTGGGCTTTTTTGAGTTTTCCAATGCATTACGGCGTCTTTTACTAGTAAAACATCAAGCAAACGGTATGAATAACAAACGAAATCGTTTACAATAGGAGTATCAAAATGACGATAGAATAAGGGGTATGGAAAGATGATTTCTGAAGTAACCAAGCAACAGTCTAAATTGGGGATTTTGACTGCCATGTATGAAAAATTCCAATTGGCAGGCGATACGGGTAATGCCGATAAACTGAAACAGTTAATCATGAAAGTGAATAAAGAAGAATTTATCATTGCTTTTTGTGGTCATTTTTCCGCAGGGAAATCAAGCATGATCAATTACTTTTTGGGTGATCAAGTATTGCCTTCGAGTCCGATTCCTACGAGTGCCAATACAGTTAAAGTTCAAAAAGGAGATGACTATGCCAAGGTCTTTTATCATCATCAGCCACCGGTAGTATTTCCTGCACCATATGATTTTAAAGAGGTAAAGAAATTCGCCAAGGACGGCGATTCCGTATCGGCCATTACCATTAGCTCCAATCAGTTTCAATTGCCAGATTCTTGTGCAATCATGGATACGCCGGGAATTGACTCGACCGATGATGCTCACAGGGTATCGACTGAATCAGCCTTGCATCTAGCAGATGTCGTTTTTTATGTTATGGATTATAACCATGTCCAATCTGAAGTGAATTTCCTTTTCACGAAAGAATTAGTAGAAGCGGAAAAACCGACGTACTTAATTATCAATATGATTGATAAGCATGATGAAAATGAGCTGAGCTTCCAGAATTTTAAATTATCGGTTTCAGAAGCTTTTGCGAATTGGAATGTATATCCTGATGGAATCTTTTTTACGTCTGTTAGAGATTTGGACAATAGCGAGAATGAAATTGAAACTGTGCGGAATTTTCTGTATGAAATGGCGGAAAATGGTTTGTCGAATGGCAAGGACGCCATTATGCAATCTGCGAATGCTCTTGTTGAAAGACATCTTATCTGGTTAAAAGAGCAGTATGAAGAAGAACACGCCAGTGAATTTGAAGTCCTGTCGGAGCTTCCTAATGAAGAGCGGATAAAGTTGACAGGCCAAGTGGATAAACTAATCAAGGAAAAGGGATCTTTAACGGATCGCTTGGAGAAGATAAAAGCCCAGTTTGCCGAGGATTTGGAAGTCATTTTGAAAAGCGCGTATATCATGCCGGCAACTACTCGCGATTTGGGAAAATCATTCTTGGAATCCGTCCAGCCCGATTTTAAAATGGGATTATTATTTGCAAAGAAAAAAACGGAAGCTGAACGTGCGGAGCGCCTTCAATCCTTCTTAGCTGATTTGCAAGAAAAGGTTAAGACTCAACTTGAATGGCACCTTAAAGAGTTGGCGGTAAAGACTCTTACTGAGGCAGAAGTACATGATGCAACGCTAGAAAGTGATGCCCAGACATTACATATCGAGATTACAGAAGAGTATATCCGGAAATCTCTGAAACCACAGGTCAATGTTACAGGGGAATATGTATTGAACTATACCAATGACCTAGCTTCCACGATTAAAAAGAAGTCCCGTGATGAAGCGGATGTATTTTTCAATAAAGTGATTGTCGCCCTGGAAGAAAGAATTGGTTTACAATCAGAATCCATTGATAAAGAGCTGGAAGGTTTTGCTGATTTTGCAGAAGCCCTTAAGGTTACAGCAGCAATGCACGGTGAAATAGCCGCTCATAAGGAACAGTTGGATGCCATTGCTAATCAGACTGTACAGTCAGCCAAGGAAAGTGATATTGAGGCACTTCTGACTCAATGGGATGAAGAAGATAAAAATATCAAGGTTAAAATAATGAATACGAGTGAAACCGAAGCGGTAAATCAGGAAAAGAAACAGAAGCCATCCCAAACGTCCATGGAAGAAAAAAAGGTGCAAATCGAATCGGTCACCCCTTCTATGAGTAAAGGGGACTTACGTGGTAAGGAAAAATTGATGGATACGGCAAGAAACTTACAAAGTGCAGCCAAACTGATTCAACCTTTGAAAGGTTTCCAATCGCTCTATAAAGAATTAACAGAGAAGGCGAGTAGACTCGAAAAGCAGACATTCACTGTTGCATTATTCGGTGCTTTCAGTGCCGGCAAGTCATCTTTCGCCAATGCATTGATGGGGGAAACCGTTTTACCGGTATCACCGAACCCTACCACTGCCGCAATCAATAAAATCTTGGCTTCGGACAGTGAACATCCACATGGTACAGCGACTGTTAAATTAAAAACCGAAGAAATGCTCCTAGAGGATGTGAAATTGGCTTTAAGTGCGTTTGGCCAAACTGCCAAGTCACTGAGTGAGGCACATCAACTAGCTTTGGAGATTATCGAAAAAGCGGGTGAAGTGGATAAAGGGAAAACTCATCTATCCTTCCTTCGTGCGTTCCATCAAGGAATGCCGCCATACCAAAAAGATTTAGGGTCAGTCATAACGGTGGATTTGGAAGGATTCAAGAGTTTTGCAGCAGAGGAATCGAAGTCATGTCTCGTGGATTTGATTGAATTACGTTACGACTGTGAAATGACAAAGCAGGGCATGGTGCTTGTCGATACCCCTGGAGCGGATTCCATTAATGCCAGGCATACTGGAGCTGCCTTCGAGTATATTAAAAACTCGGATGCGATTCTCTTCGTGACCTATTACAACCATCCCTTTTCAAAGGCTGACCGAGAATTCCTGATCCAACTTGGTCGCGTTAAGGATTCTTTTGCAATGGATAAAATGTTCTTTATCGTCAATGCAGTCGATCTTGCCCAGAATACTGACGAGTTGGAAGAAGTGATGGAGTATGTTACGGATCAATTGAATGGCTTCGGTATCCGTTTTCCAAAGCTATTCCCGCTTACTAGTAAAGGTGCTTTGGCAGAAAAGAAACTTCCTGGTTCATTCAAGCACTCTTTCCTTCAGGATAGTGGAATAACGGAATTTCAATTGCAATTCGATTCGTTCATCGAACATGACTTAACGGGGCTTGCAATCGAATCGGCGCAGGCGGCTGTACGAAGGACCGAAGAATTAATGCGTGATGTTATTACGGCCTCTAAGCAAGATGAGAAAGCCAAGCAAAAGGCCCTTGAGACATTGGCGCAAGAGGCTCAGACCATAACAGGCATTTTGGAAGTCATTAAAGGGGATGCCGAAAAACTACGGTTGAAAAAAGAGATTGATGAATTGACTTTCTATAGTAAACAACGGGTGTTTTTCCGGTTCAATGACTTTTTCAAGGAATCATTCAACCCTGCTGTCATAAAGGACGACGGACAGGACTTGAAACAGGTCCTTAAGTTAGCCTTAAAGGACCTACTCGAATCATTAGGATTCGACCTATCACAGGAAATGCGTGCCACAGCATTGAGGACTGAGATGTTTGTCAATAAATTGTTGAATGAAAAACAAGTCGGTTTGCTCCAACAGATCCAGAATGTCCGAAAAACAATTTCGTTACAACCATATGAACCAAGTGAGAAAGAGTCCCTTGAGTTCACAAGTGCTTTTAACCAAATGGATGCGGGTGAATTCAAAAAAGAGTTAGCTCAGTTCAAGAATCCAAAAAGCTTCTTCGAAAAAAATGAAAAGGTAAAAATGAGTGAGGATATCCAATTGCGCTTGGATGAGCCTGCCTTAATTTACGTGAAAGAACAGGGTGCCCGTCTTTTTGAATTATATACAACGATTCTGGATCAGGAATTGCTATCGATTCAAAAGAAATTCCAAGCGGAAATAGCCGATGTGTTTGCTGGGTTACGTGCTGCTTTAGAGGAAAAGGTAGATTTACCTTACTATGAGGCTGCTGTAGAAAAATTGGTAAAAATGAATTCTTAGAATAATAATGAAAACGAGGTTACTTTATGAAAGAAAACCTTATTTCACTTTTGTCCGAACTTGAAAAGCGTGAACATATTAAAATCATGATGGCTGCTGTAACAGGCAGCCATTCTTTTGGTCTATCATCATCAAGTTCGGATTTCGATGTCAGATTTATTTATGTCCAAAATGAAGTCAAAACCTATTTATCGATAAGCAAGCCTGTCGACTCCATCCAGTTGGTTGAGGGCTCTTTAGACCTCGTAGGATGGGATTTGTTCAAGGCCTCCCGGCTCATGTTAAAGAGTAACCCTTCTGTTTATGAGTTAGTTACGTCTCCCATTCAACTTATCGACGAGCCAACCTATCGCAGAAATATGCTAAGTTTAATGAATGTAGCTTATTCCAAAAAGGTTTTAGGGCATCATTACCTCCGCATGATTATGAGCAATATTCAACGATTGGCTGAAGAAAAGGATACGGAAATTAAAACGTTTAAAACTTGGGTACAAGTTTATCGATCGTATTTGACGTTACACTATCTAATCCAAAAAAAATCGCTACCACCCATAGATGTGTGGGAATTGCTGGAGTCCGTGGTGCTTGAAGAAGATATGAAAAAGAGGATGACTACAATATTCATGGCTAAAAAAAACGAAGATTTTCCGAAACTTGCAAGTGAAGAAAATCTTAAGGTCTTGAAAGGAACATTCCCCTTCTTGGAAGAGAATGTAACAAAGCTTCCGGTGGGAAGGGACATGGAGAAGGAACTCAATCATATAAATTGGTCCATTCTAAAGGGGGAGAGATAGTAAAATGGGATATATAATAGAGGTAGAAGAGTTAATATCCATGAGCAAATTAGAGGATGTCAGAATTTGTGATTGCCGATATAAGCTTGGGTCACCAGAAGTGGGCGGTAAAGAATACGAAAAAGAACATATTACAGGTGCCGTATATTTTGATTTAGAAAAAGACTTATCTGGACAGGTTGAAGAACATGGAGGGAGACATCCGCTTCCGAATTTGGTTCAGTTTAAAAATAAGCTAGAATCATATGGAATAACCAACGATACAATTTTAGTTGCCTATGATGGTGGGGAGGGTAGCTTCGCTTCAAGATTCGTTTGGCTGCTTTCCTATATTGGGCACCAGAATGTCTACATCCTGAATGGTGGATATCAGGCATGGAAGGATGGATGGTACCCTTCGGATTCCAATATACCAGAATATAAACAGGCAGAATATCGACTACACATACATGAACCCATTTTGGCTTCTTACGAAAAGGTGAAGGAGTTTAGCGAAAAGAGACCGGATGACGTGGTGTTGATAGACTCAAGGGAAACTAAACGGTTCTTAGGAATTGTAGAGCTTATCGATAAAAAGGCAGGGCACATACCGGGGGCAATCAATAAGGTATGGACGAATGTTCTTGATGGGGGATATTTCTTGAAAAGGGATGAACTGAAGAAAACATTCGAGGGTATTAGCGGTGATAAGGAAATCATCGTTTATTGTGGTTCAGGTGTGACGGCTTCTCCCAATTATATTGCACTGAAGGAAGCCGGTTTCACTAATGTCAAGGTATATGTAGGAAGCTTCAGTGACTGGATTTCCTACCCGGATAATCCTATAGGATGATTAAGTTATTTCCAATTAACAATCCTCAAAAAGGTGTACAGCTATGGTAAAATAGATATACATCATGATAGAGGTGATAAAGTGTTAACGAATGAAAAAGAACAGCAGCCTTCCTTTATGCTTGTCGATGGAATGGCACTTTTATTTAGAGCCTTTTATGCAACGGCTGTCACAGGCCAGTTTATGATTAATTCTAAAGGGGCCCCCACAAATGCTGTACAGGGTTTCTTAAAGCATATGCTCACAGCGGTAAATCATTTCTCCCCTAGTCATATTGCAGTTTGCTGGGATATGGGTAGTAAAACATTCCGTAATGAATTATTTGATGGGTATAAGGCGAACAGAACGTCTGCCCCAGTGGAAATGATTCCACAATTCGAATTAGCGAAACAAGCGGTCGAGGCTTTTGATATTCCTAATATAGGGCTTCCAGGGTATGAGGCCGATGACTGTATCGGTACCATTGCAAAAGCTTCAGCCAATCATAGTCGCGTCGGAATCCTAACGGGTGACCAAGACATGCTTCAGCTGATTGAAGATAACATTTCCGTTCTCTTACTAAAAAAGGGTTACGGCAATTATGAAGTGCATAACCCCACTAGTTTCTTTGAATGGAAAGGGATTACCCCTAGACAAATGATCGACCTTAAAGCATTGATGGGTGATACTGCAGACAATTATCCAGGTGTAAAAGGGATCGGGGAAAAAACAGCGTTGAAGTTATTGATACAATATCAAAGTATTGAGGGTATCTTGGAAAATGTTGCTTCATTGACGAAGGGACAGCGGACAAAGATTGAATCAGCTCTTGATATGCTTCATTTATCAAGGCAGCTGGCGGAAATCAAATGTGATGTTCCGATATCATGTACCTTAGATCAGGCAATCTATCGATTCGACCGCGAGAAAGTCCAAAATCTTGCCAGGGATCATGAATATAAAACACTATTGCGGATGATATAAAATGAAATGAGCGAATTCCTTATGATAGGGAATTCGCTTTTTATTTAAATAGGGGTTTTTGTCGAAAAATGGATAGGCAAAATCCCTAATTTACGGTAAGATGTAAAAAAGTATGAATGTTGGAGTGGATGCAGTAGTGGGGCAATCAACTGAAGAATATGTGAGATTTCTTGAAGGAAAAGGTTTCTCTTTCGGAGATGATGCCATAGGCTTTATTTATTTTGGCAAACGGTATACGGAAGCGAGTGATACTTTAGTCAATACGGCAATCGAATTGACCTTGAAAATCCAAAAAAAGTTCGATGGCAGTTTTTATATCTCCTTCCTTGAAAACCTAAAGCAAAATGACATTGAAACGCGCTTTGCAGCGGTAGCGTTCGCTAAAGAACAAGGTTTACTTAAATAGGCTGGACTTCGTAAGTAGAAGTCCAGCCTATTTACGTGACTTCCCTTGGTATAGATTTTCTTTGTGGAAGTTCAGCAAGAATCATGCCGGCAAAAATGAATCCACAACCGGTTAAAGAAGCAACTGTCAATTTTTCATCAATCCATATGTATGAGGTCAATGCTGCAAATACAGGTTCCATGGAAAAAATCAAGGCAACCCTAGTGGGCGTCGTATAGGCCTGAAAATAGGTTTGTACAAAAAAAGCAAATGAGGTGGCCATGACTGAAGTTACTAATAAGGCCGTCCAAACCTCTGTCTGTAGCATGACCTCAGCCTTGAAGACTACTGAATAATTCTCACCAAAAATCAAGGCGGAGAGAAAGGATAAAAGGGATACCGTCCCTATTTGTATTAGCGTCAATGGAAGCGCCGGAAGGGTTTTTGCATATTTTGCGGTCGTGATGATTTGCATGGCAAAGCTGATGGCACACAGAAACACTAAGAAATCCCCGACATTCACAGATGAATGGTCAACGAATGCCATTAAGTAAAGGCCAAAAGTTGCAGCAACGACTCCTAGAACCATATTGCGTGACAGCTTCAATTTTAGGAGCACCAACGAAAAAACGGGGACCATCACCACACTTAATCCCGTAATGAAGCCTGTCTTTGCAGGAGTCGTTAACTCTAGCCCTTTTGTTTGAAAGGCATAACCCAAGAAAAGCCAAACCCCGATATGAAGTCCTGCCAACATTGTTTCATTATGGTATCTATTCCCTTTTTTATGTAAAGTCAAAAAATATGGTACAAGCAAAAACAGAAAGGCAATGAAAAAGCGGATAGCATTAAAGCTAAAGGGTTCAAGAAAAGAGATCGCATTTTGAACCATTACGAATGTGACACCCCAAATAAATACCACGAATAGTAAAGTTGCATCAGCAGTCTTTTTCATGTTGATCCTTATTCAGACGTATGGCCCGTCGAGCTAACTCATCCGCCGATTTATTCTCTATACTTGGTATCCATTTCACGAAAAACAACTCTAGTTGGTCGGTTAGTTTAAGTGCTTCATAAAGTAAGGGCCCGTATTTCTTTTTAGCAAATTTCTTTTCAATAGCCTGGTTAATTGCCTGGGAATCCGTACGGAATGAGACGACTTGATAATTACTGGCAACACAAATCTCTAAAGCCTTAATTAATGCATGGTATTCCGCCTCGTGGTTTTCCATACAGCCAAGTGGAATTGAATGACGCTCTACCACACCGTTATTATTTATGAAAATGCCTGCGCCACTTGGTCCAGGGTTTCCGGCACTTGCACCATCTATATACACTTCAATCATGATGTTCCTCCTCGAGTACACAATATTAATATGATATGATTAAAACTTGTTTCCTATATCATTCTCACTTTGGAAACGAAAAATATTTCATTTCCAAAGTGAGAAATTCGTGTTGTTTAGGGAACTACTATAAAGGAATATTATAAGAATATTTATTAGTATATTTTATATTATAGATGGTATTACGGAAAATAGGTATGAAAATTGTCGAACTTAATCGTATGAAATAGAGCGATTTTAAGGAGCTGAAAATCATTGAAAGTAATCATGCATTGGAAATATAAAACCTCCAGGAAACCTTCAGCGGATTTCACTTCAGATTGGCTTGATGCCGGAAGTGCTTTAATCATAGCTGACGACCTTGAAAAAACGGGCCGACTGAAGGACGTAGAATTCAAGGATGATTTCGATACAACATGGACGAAGAAAGAATTAAAGAAACTTTTGACAGTGGTTGAAGAGGAGCCGCAGGATGTGACGGTCTTTTTTGATGGGGGCTACCAAAAAGATCAAAAAACTGCTGGAATAGGCGTAGCCATTTATTATCGGCAGGGAAAAAAACACTTCCGCAATCGCTCGAATGTAAAGCTTGAACAATTGGAATCCAACAATGAAGCGGAGTATGCTGCATTTTATGAGGCGTTGAATCGGATGGAAGACTTGGGTGTGCATCATCAAAGCTGTTCCTTTAAAGGAGATTCCCTTGTTGTATTGAATCAATTGTCGGGAGATTGGCCATGCATGGAAGAGACCCTAAATAAATGGTTGGATCGCATAGAAGCGAAACTGGAAAAGATGAAAATCATTCCGGTCTATAAGCCAATTTCGCGGAAGGAGAATCAGGAAGCGGATCGTTTGGCAACACTCGCTCTTCAAGGTGAATCCATTTTTAGTAATTTGGAAATTATTGATCAAAGGAGTCGTAATAGCGATGAATCGGAAAAAAATATATGAAGAAGTAGAAGAGGTGATTGTATCTTACTGCCAGGATTGCTTTCTGCAAAAACAATTCCGAAAAGATAAAGGTCGTTCATATGCTCATAAGTTCTGTATATCACAGTGTACTGTGGGAGAAAAATTAAGAGAGCTGGGAAACAAACTGGTTGATGATACACAGGTATAAGAAGTGGATCCTACTTTTTTCACAATAACATAGAATAATATGGTATTATGGGGAAAAAGAAGGAAAAGTGTGGAGCTATGAATAAAAGAAAAGGAAAGTTAAATAAAGAGTGGAAAGTACCGCTTACCATTCCCGAAATCGATTCTTTGTTGGAAGAACTGAATAAAAAGACAAAAGAAAACCAAGAGTCGTCAGTTAGTGACCTTTATGATAAACAAAAAATGGGGGATCACCTACACCACCAAATAAACGATATTACGGTACAAATAAAGAATATATTTGATGACATACGCAAAGAAGAGAAAATTCAACGCAGGACAATTGACGGAATTCAAGCGGAAATTGTCCCAGTCATTCAAGAGGCAGCCAGGATTCCGGATATTTACTACTTATTCGAAGAAATGCAGTCCAAAAACGAATATACGTATAAGCATAATATAGGGGTCGGGATCATAGCGACCTATTTAGGGAAGAAGCTCGGATTGTCGAGTGAAAGTCTCTCCAATCTTACATTAGCGGCAACCCTTCATGATGTTGGTAAAACTAGGATACCTGAGAGTTTATTAGACAAGCCGGGGAAACTAACCTTAGCAGAATATGAAGAAATGAAACGGCATACGATTTATGGATACGAGCTACTTAAGAACATACCAGGGCTCCATCCTTCTATAGCATTGACGGCACTTCAGCACCATGAGCGTGAGGATGGGCATGGATATCCATTAAACCTGAACGGGAATAATATTTACTATCTTTCCAAAATCGTAGCAATAGCTGATGTGTTTCATGCCATGTCCTCAAATCGGGTTTATCATCAGGCCATGCCATTTTATATGGTCATCGAACAAATGAACCGAGATGTATTCGGAAAATTCAATCCTGAAATTTTGTTGGTATTCATTAATTCCTTGATGGAAACGCTAGTGGGAAAAGAAGTCATGCTGACGAATCAGCAGATTGGGACGATTATCATGATAAACCCATATGACCCTCTTAAAGTACTGATGAAAACCGATGCAGGTTTCGTGGATTTAAGAATGGAAAAGGAATTACAAATTGAGCGGATCATGAGTTAATGAGAAAAAGAGCCGGATTTAAATATCGGGCTCTTTGTCCTTTGGCTTTACCGAATCGAAATAGGCTTTTAACATTACTCTATTTTCAACGAAATCGGCAATTGTATATTGATCAAGAACCTTAAGAAAAGCGTCTAAGGCATTATTAAGTACAAATTTTAAAGAACATACGGGAGAAATCACACAGTTATCATCATCTTTGAAGCATTCTACTAAGTAAAAATCTTCCTCCGTTTTACGGACCAATTCTCCAACATTTATCTCATCAGGTTTTTTTGCCAGCCGTAACCCACCATTTCGTCCGCGTACTGTCTCAATATAACCCAATTTACCAAGGTTATAGACAATTTTCATCAGGTGGTTTTTCGATATATGATAGACTTCAGAAATCTCTTTTATATTTGTCAACGTGCTTTGTTCCTGGGAAGCTAGGTAAATCAAAACTCTTAGTGAATAATCTGAATAACTCGTTAGCCTCATGTTTTTCGCCTCACATTCTATCCCTTTGACTATATCATAAATGTGAACATTTTTTAACATCAATGCTAAAGTGCTAAAAAGAAGTATTCTAGATATTGCTTTTATCGATATTTGGTTTTAAGATAAACATGTATTTAAAATACTTGTTTTTTTAAAAAGAGGAGCCTAAACATGTTATCTCAAAAAACCATTGATATCATAAAATCCACCGTGCCTGTATTAGAAGTGCATGGTACTACCATTACAACTGTTTTTTATAAAAATCTTTTTGAAGCCCATCCAGAGCTATTGAATATTTTTAATCACACTAACCAGAAAAAGGGGCGTCAACAAAACGCATTAGCGAACACGGTGCTAGCTGCCGCTAAATATATCGACCAGCTTGAAACGATTTTACCGGCAGTTAAACAAATTGCTCAAAAACATAGGAGCCTTATTGTGAAACCTGAGCATTATCCTATTGTCGGAGAATACTTATTGGCTGCTATCAAGGAAGTGTTGGGTGATGCAGCTACCGAGGAGATCCTTCAAGCATGGGGAGATGCATACGGTGTCATAGCTGATGTTTTCATTAACATGGAGAAGGAAATGTATGACCAGGCATCTAACCAGAATGGGGGATGGACTGATTTCAAACCGTTTACTGTTATTAAGAAGGTACGGGAAAGTGAAGTCATAACTTCTTTCTATTTAAAATCTGCCGATGGAGAAGCTGTCCCATCATATTTACCTGGGCAATATTTAACAGTACGCATCGAAATCCAGGGTGAACAGTATTTATTCAACCGTCAATATAGTTTATCGGATGCACCAGGAAAAGAATATTTCCGTATCTCCGTCAAAAAAGAAAAAACACAAGTCTCTCCTGATGGAAGGGTCTCGAACCACCTGCACGATGCCATTCAAGTTGGGGATAGTATTGAGGCGACGGTTCCTGCAGGAGACTTTACCCTGGACTTAAAAAAACAATCACCAATTGTCTTTCTTAGCGGAGGTGTTGGAATCACGCCTTTCATGAGTATGATGCATTCCCTTGCTGACCTACAGTCTGAACGTGATGTACAATTGGTCCATGCTTGTGAGAATGGGGCAGTTCAGCCGTTTAGAGAAGAATTGGCAGGACTTTCACAAAAGCTAGTAAACTATCAATTATCGTATGTTTTCAAGAACCCTAGTAAAGAAGATCAAGATCTTCTTTACTATGAAAAACAAGGATACATGGATGTTGAGCTTTTAAGCAATCATATTAAAGCGGATGCAGATTATTATGTATGTGGTCCTGTACCATTTATGAAAACGATCATCACTCACTTGAAGGAGCTAGGGGTCGATTCCGAAAAAATTCATTATGAGTTTTTCGGTCCGGCAATGCCCCTTTAAGATTTAGTAAGGCACCTGGAATGTTGTTGACATCACGACGATAATTTTGCATACTATATTAAAACAATGAACGTTGAGAGAAGATTAGTATGCGAAATATTACTGTGACAGAGAGCGGAGTTTATAGCTGGAAGACCCGCGACAGAAAAGCGCAGAACCTGCTTCTTGAGTCCTATGCAAAACATAGGCGCGAACCCTGGCGTTATTAGGTAAAGTGGGATGTATACATGTGCATCCAATGAAGGTGGTACCACGGAGAGAGCTCTTTTCGTCCTTATTTCGAGGATGAAAAGGGCTTTTTTTCATTTTTAAGATATTTATTGGAGGAAAAAATCGATGGAAAAGAAGCGCATCGTTGTAAAGATAGGAAGTAGTTCTTTAACAAACAACCAAGGTGAAATCGACCAAAAGAAATTTTCCGATCATATTCACGCAGTAGCGGCCTTACGTTCAGCTGGGCATGAAGTGGTTTTAGTTTCATCCGGAGCGGTAGCAACTGGCTTTCGTAAATTAGGTTATCCGACAAGGCCTGTTACATTAAAAGGAAAACAAGCGGCAGCCGCGGTCGGTCAAAGTCTATTGATTCAGTCCTATATGGAGCAACTGGGCCAATTCGGGATCGTCCCGGCGCAAATTTTGTTAACAAGAAATGATTTTTCGAATAAAGAACGCTATCAAAATGCCTATGCTACATTGATGGAATTGCTTGAGCGGGGGATTCTTCCGATAATTAATGAAAATGATACCGTATCCATTGCGGAACTGACATTCGGGGATAATGATATGTTATCTGCCCTTGTTAGCGGCCTTGTCCATGCGAACCAGTTAATCATCCTAACCGATATAAACGGGCTTTATGATTCTAATCCGCAGACTAATCCCATGGCTAGCAGATTCGGCCAGCTTTCTGAAATTACCGAAGAATTGCTGCAAATGGCTGAAGGTGCGGGGTCAAGTGTGGGT
Organism: Peribacillus suis; assembly: GCF_059384845.1. Classification (NCBI taxonomy): domain Bacteria; kingdom Bacillati; phylum Bacillota; class Bacilli; order Caryophanales; family Bacillaceae; genus Peribacillus; species Peribacillus suis. Next base: position 2,398,825 of record NZ_CM182019.1, on the reverse strand, counting down.
ACGGGTGGTATGAAATCTAAGCTGATTGCAGCTCAGACAGCCCTTTCCCTGGGAGTTAAGGTGTTTATTGGATCCGGAGAGGGGAGAGAGAAACTCCTTACCATCCTAGAAGGAAACGGTGATGGCACATATATCGGCAATGAGGTCCTAACGACTGTTACCAAAAATAAGCAGTGGATTTCCCTTCATTCAAAAGTGTCAGGGGCGATTTACATCGATGAAGGTGCTGAAAAGGCTTTAGTTTCGAAAGGGTGCAGCTTATTACCTGCAGGGATATATGAGATCAAAGGGAACTTCACTAAGGGGGATGTCGTCGAAGTGTTCGGTGCCAGCGGTGTTTTGGGACGTGGAGAGGTTCTATACTCATCCTCCGAATTGAAGCAGGCGATGGGAAAGCGCACGACTGAGCTTGTCCTTTCTTCGATAGAAGTCATCCATCGTGATAAATGGGTGAAAGCTTAATCAAAAAAATTCAAGGGGGTTTATGGATATGAGTGAAGTGTTAGCAAAAGGAAAAGCGGCCAAGAGCGCAAGTTATCAGCTGATCGGCCTGTCTACTGAAGTGAAAAATGAGGCACTTGAAAAAGTAGCTCAACGCCTGGTCTTAGATAAGGAATACATTTTGGCCGAAAACAAAAAGGATCTAGATATGGGCCGCCAAAAAGGAATGAATGAATCGGTATTGGACCGCATCATGCTGAATGGAAAACGGATTGAAGATATGGCGGCGGCCATTCGCCTTTTAGTTGACTTAAAAGATCCAGTTGGCGAAGAACTAGAAACGATTGAAAAGGATAATGGCTTATTGATTAAAAAGCTACGAGTTCCGATTGGGGTCATTGGCATGATTTATGAAGCAAGGCCGAATGTGACCATAGATGCTGCGACTTTATCTTTGAAAACGGGTAATGCAGTCATCTTACGTGGTAGTTCATCTGCCAAATCTTCTAATAAGGCCTTGGTTTCGTCTATCCACAAGGCATTAGAGGGTACAGCCATCCCCGTGGATGCCGTTCAACTAATTGAAGACACCAGTCGTGAAACGGCTAAAGAGCTATTCCATCTTAACGATTATTTAGATGTCTTGATTCCTCGGGGAGGAAAGAATTTAATTGAAACCGTCATGAAAGAGTCAAGTGTTCCGGTTCTTGAAACCGGGGCAGGCAATTGTCATATTTTCATTGATGAAACGGCTGATCCGGCTATGGCGGAGAAGGTAGTCTTGAACGGAAAAACTCAGCGCCCTTCCGTGTGCAATGCCATTGAAAGTTTGCTAGTTCATGAAAATTGGTTTGAAAGCCATGGACATCGTTTATTAGAAGCCTTGGATGAAAGAGGTATAGAGATATTTGGGGATGATACGGTCTGTGCCGCTTTTTCACCAGCCAAAATGGCGACGGAAGAAGATTGGTCCGCTGAATATTTAGCACTGAAAATCAGTGTGAAAATTATCAAGGATGTATCTGATGCCATCGAACATATTAATCGTTATGGTACGAAGCATTCCGAAGCGATCCTTACCAACGACGATTCAAATGCGGCGACCTTCTTGAAAAAGGTAGATGCAGCCGCTGTTTATCATAATGCTTCGACACGCTTTACAGACGGTTTCGAATTCGGATACGGTGCCGAAATTGGCATTTCCACGCAAAAACTTCATGCTCGTGGACCTATGGGGTTACCTGCCTTGACCTCAAGCAAGTATTTTATATATGGTCAAGGTCAAATAAGAGAGTAGAAGCATTCTAGTTCATGATGATTAGTAAAGCATTTTAACGGGTAATGGTATAGTACATTACTTTTTAAAGGAGCAGATACCATGGACAAGAGATTTATAGAAATTTTTAATAATGAAAATGAAGCAATGGTAGCAGTTGAACAGTTAAAGAAAGAAGGATATACATCCGATCAGATTTCAGTTGTGGCAAAAGATAGTAAGAATTTGTCTAATGAAATTGAAGAAGTGAGTCCTACTAAAACGGATGGATTTATAGCGGGTGCAACGGCGGGAGGGGCAGTTGGTTTAACTGGTCTACTTATTGGAATGAGTGCACTTGCAGTACCTGGCATCGGACCAATTTTGGCCGCAGGCCCGTTATTTGCCACATTTGGTGGAGCTGCTGCAGGTGCAGCATCAGGTGCAGGTGGATTGGAAAAACCATTAATGGATTTTGGATTGGATAAGGCTGAAGCAAAACAGTATGTAGAGGATATCAAGGCTGGGAAAATCTTGGTCGTTGCAGATACTCATTTAGATAAATGACAGATAGATTAACTATTGAGAAATACATACCAGAACGTTTCTGTTTCTATGTTAGGAATGTTAGTACTTAGAGGATGCTTAGGCATTCTCTTTTTTTTGTGCGTACAGGTTGTTTCGGGCACTTGAGTGAAACAAAATGTCAGGCTATACCTACACCTGACATGGAAGAAGAGGCACTCTTATTATCATTGTTTACGAAAGGTAATGACTCTTATGTAAATAAAAGCTTTGCTGCTTGAATGGAAAAGTATATACCGATTCCTATTAAAGAAACTCCCGATATTATCGAAATGCCTGTGAGTATAGGTTTCGATAAAAATCGTCTAAGGGAACTGGAGACGATAGCCATCGTGAAATCCCATAATAAAAGTCCAAGAAGAATTCCCAAGCTATAAATGAGTAAATGAGACATATCATATTTTAAAACGGAGTTTGCAAGTACCGAACCATAAATACCTAACCAAAACAAAATGGATAAAGGGTTCGAAAGCGACATAATGAACCCAGATAAGAATGAAGAAGCAAGTCGGTCATTGGACTTTTGATTATTCACTTCAATCTTTCCAGCGCTTAGGAGGCTTTCAATCCCTGTATAAGTCAGAACGAAAAATCCAAAAATCCATAAAAACGTCTTCAGGAAGGAGTTGTCCATAAAATGGATAAAACCAAAAAAGACAAGGGCTATAAAGACAGTATCCGCTAAAATGGCGCCCCAGCCGAAAATCCAGGCATGGAAAAACCCTTTCTTAATTCCAATGTCCAATTGAGCAGCATTAATAGGACCGATAGGAACCGCTATTGACAAGCCTAAGAATACGTAGCTTAAAAAAACAACTAAATCCAAAGTATCACCCCTTCATTGATATCTCTTAATTTGAATGTATTCAAACGAGCGGACTCTCAAACCAACTTTTTTATAATCCTAAAAAGCTTGGTCAGAAGGGATGGAAAACCTTTGGATCCATGTGAGCAATATATTCCAGGTAAAGGTAATAGGTTGGGGATTTTCTCATAGAATGTACAAGTTATTACCTAAACGAATGGAGGGATGCTTTTGAGTGTACATTTACTTTTAAGTTACTTCTTTTTAGGAATAACCCTTGCTGCCCCAATTGGCCCGGTAAATTCCGCTCGAATAGATAAAGGAATCAAGAATGGATTTTGGCATGCGTGGATTGTTGGGGCAGGATCCATGATAGCAGATGCCATTTTCATGATTTTAGTTTATATTGGCATGGTAAGGTTCTTAGAGATACCAGTCGTTCAAATTTTCCTTTGGCTCTTTGGTGGATTCATTCTCATTTATACGGGGGTCGAAAGCGTTGTACAGTCCAACAAAATAACCTTAAATCAATATAGAAATAGGGATTCCTTATTTTCCTGTTTTTTAACCGGGTTCATTATGTCGGTGACCAGTCCATTATCTATTTTGTTTTGGTTAGGGATATACGGGTCGATTTTAGCTAAAACCGCATCCAGTTATGGTACGTCGCAGGTATTCATTTATAGCGGGATGATATTTCTGGGCCTCACTTGCTGGGGTTTTTTTGTAGCCTTATTGACGAATGGGTTTAGGAGATTTTTAACAGAAAGAAGCTTAAGGGTCATATCCATCACTTCGGGTGCATCACTTTTAGGCTTTGGTGGTTATTTTGCTTATCAAGGCATTAAAGCCATCGTTTCATAAGGTTCTAAATCTCTTTACCGCGTTTCTATTTCATTATGGAACTTCTTTCTAACATAATTCATTGTAGGTTTATTCATACTATGGATGATGGAAGGGGAAATTCTTATGAAAACAGAAGCCAATTGCAGCTCAGCAAAAGGGAATGCCGCTAAAAACTCTGTTTCAAGTGAACAACAAGGTGACATGAAATGGTGGCAGCTATCCTTAGTCGGTGTCGGATGCACGATTGGGACAGGGTATTTTCTAGGTTCGACAATAGGAATTAAAACAACTGGGCCATCCATTGTGTTTTCCTTTGTATTGGCTGCGTTAGGTACATATATCGTATATAATCTACTTGCTAAAATGACAGCTGCAGACCCTCAAAAGGGTTCATTTTGTTATTATGCTAATAAAGCATTCGGAAGATGGGCTGGCTTTAGCAGTGGCTGGAATTATTGGTCCTCTAATATTTTGATAATGGGTAGCCAGCTAACAGCACTTTCTCTCCTCTCTCAATTTTGGTTTCCAAAGGTGCCATTATGGCTATTTGCCTCTGGATTCGCGCTTGTTTCAATAGTGGTCGTTTTGCTGGGAACAAAGGGTTTTGACAGAGTTGAAAACATCCTTGCAGTTATCAAGACAGCGGCTATCTTCATGTTTATCATCATTGCCATATGTGCGGTAGTTGGTTGGTTTGGATTAGATGGTGGAAAGCCGCCTTCATTTCCGAATACGTACCATGAATTATTTCCAAAAAGGATGAAAGGTTTTTGGACATCGCTCATTTATGCTTTTTATGCATTTGGCGGCATTGAAGTGATAGGGCTGATGGCAATGCAATTGAAAAAGAAAGAAGATGCGCAAAAGGCAGGAACCATCATGCTTTTAGTTCTGACCATCATCTATGTAATATCTTTAGGATTAGCCGTGACAATGGTTTCGATGGAAGCATTCAGTGAAAAGGAAAGTCCCTTTGTAACAGCCATTGATAGTTATCATCTTACATTCTTTCCACATGTTTTTAATGGAGCCATCATCATAGCGGGCTTTTCAACGATGACCGCTTCATTATTTGGGGTAACCAATTTGTTGGTGACACTTGCGGATGATGGAAATGCCCCTTCATTTTTCATGAAGAAGATAAAGAAGTTTAAAGACCTTCCGTTACCTTCTCTCGTTCTGGCAGCCATAGGGCTCCTGGGGTCCATTATTACAGCTTTACTACTGCCAGGAAAGATTTATGAATACATTACAACATCAGCTGGTATCTTACTTTTGTATAATTGGGGTTTCATCATACTTTCTTCGCTTAAAATTCTCGAACATAAATTGTGGAGTAAAGTCATTGCTATTTTCGGGATTGTTTTAATACTTATAACAGTTAGTGGAACCCTTCTTGAAAAGGAGATACGTCCTGGATTCTTCATCAGTTTATTATTCATCATAATCATCGGGCTTGCTACCATTTATATGAAGTTAAAGGTTTGGAATAAGGACAAGGCGATGACGGCGAGGGCCAAAAGATCGGAACTAGATTAAAAAATGGAACCCGACTTATCGTGTCGGGTTCCATTTTTTGTTTAGATTTTGTTAACGGATTTAACTATGGGAGGAGTTGTTCTTTCTTTGTTCTTCTTCGGCCAGAAACTCAATGAAAACATTCATCGCTAAAAAAGGGTGCTCATTCACTTTTTGATAATAATTATTTTTCCTTGCATCCGTTAGATAGGTACTTTTTTTCATTCTCTCAAGGACAAACTTTTGGCTCATTTTCACTATTTCTTTTTGGTTGTGTTTATTTTCTTTCATTAAAGCAAATCCTATTGCACCTATTAGTGCATAAATACATAGTGCTATTTTAGAAATAGGATAAGAATCATTCATAAACAAGAGGAAAAAAAGGTTTATAACGGAAAATCCTATCATTACGGTGGAGAAGAAACCATACTTCATATTTTTCTTCAATAAGGGATTTAATTTCATTTGGATTTTCTTCAATTCACTTTGCATAGAGTGTGGAATATTCTTGACCTTTATATTCATCGTATCCTCCTTTAGTAATCGCTGCTGCTAGTTTTTCCTTCTATATAAAAAGATCATCCATTAATATAATCATTTTAAAAAATCTTTCATAGTAATTCGTGATTACATACATTCTAACGTGTAAAAAATTATTTGTCATTTATTATACGTTAAAGGGGGGACACGAGAAATGGCTAGTAAGAGTGAGAAAGAGTAGAAGAATCTTAGGGATTGGAAAATGGGGGATTATACATGAAAATCTTTAATAATTTAGTAATCACGTATTTTTTTGTCATAAATACATGACTTTTGTTCTGTTTTATCAAGGTTCGGCTAATTAAAATCGAGTTTTCGACTAAATCCAGCTATAATGAGTAAGCTAGAAGGATTTATAAGGTTAAGGAGGAAATAGAATGATGTCATGGACGTTAGCCATTTTGTTTGGTGTGGCAGTTTTACTCTTCATTTTTTCGTTTATAAAGACGGATTCGATGAAAGTAGAACAGCAAATTGAACAGGTTACAAGTACCTTTGGAGACGAAGTAAGCCAATTACAAATGCAAATAAGAAGTCTTGAGATAGATGCTGAAATAATGGCACAAGAAGCAGGTTTACTGTCTGGACCCCCTGAGAAGTGGATTTTGTTGCACGATGTACTAGATTTATATAAACGTGGATATTCAATCGATAGCATAGCAGCAAAAAAAGAACGATCTATTGAAGACATAGAAAACCTACTTGCTCCTTACATAAAAGCAAAGAACGAAAGGAGAAAAGTTGTCAATGACATCTAAATCGATGCGCAGCTTTGCCGGTGGCATTCTTGTTGCAGCAGGTATATGCGGAGCAGTATATTTCTTCGATTCTGAAGAAACGGCTAGCACAAAAACAGTAGAAAAATTATCTGATGATGAGATGAAAAACAAGTTAACTTCTGAAGGGTATGTCATTCATACCGAAAAAGAATATCAAGAGCAACTTGATGAATTGAAAGCCAACCAGGAGGTAGCTGAAAAAGGGACGAGCGAAAAGATTATTTATCGGACGGTCCTGAAAGTTACCAAAGGCATGACCAGCATTGATGTTGGTAAACATCTTAAACGGTCGAAAATCATCCTGAATGCCCAAGATTTCTTTAATGAAGTCGAAAAGAAGGGCAAGGCGAACAATTTACGTCCGGGTTCTTATGTGATAGATAGTGAAATGGAGACTGAGGAAATAATCTCTATTATCTTTAAGTAAGCATATTAATGTAGCAACTCATATGAAAAGCCGACTATCAAATGGATAGTCGGCCTTTTATGTCGTCTACAAACGCCATATCATTTTCGAACTGACTACCTGACTGCAGCAGGATAGTTCAATGTTTTCAAATGGGGACCTGGGACAAAAGCGACCCCCTATCTTTCCGATTTTCATAATTAAGGTATAATATAAGTGTGAAAGTATTTTGTAACGGATTAGGTGAAGAGAATATGAAGCTGATCATTGCCGAGAAACCTGATCAAGGTTCAACATTGGCAGCTCAATTTAAATCGAAGAAACAGCAAGGATATATAGAAATCATGCCAAACGAGCTTTTCCCCGATGGCGCTTATGTAACGTGGGCAGTCGGTCATTTATGTCAACTAGTATCACCGGAAACCTATCATTCTAACTGGAAAAAATGGTCGATTGATACCCTGCCGATGATACCGGAAAAATTTCAATACGAAGTGACCCGCCAAAAGGCCAAACAGTTCAATGTGGTCAAGACTTTGCTGAGTAAACCGAATGTTGATGAAATCATTCATGCTGGGGATGCTGGTCGCGAAGGGGAATTGATTGTACGTAATATCATTTCACTATGTCATGTCAAAAAGCCGATGAAACGTTTGTGGATTTCCTCACTGACTCCAAAGGCCATATATGAAGGGTTTCAAAATCTAATCAGTGAAGAGAAAACCAGGCCACTTTATCATGAAGCGTATACGCGTGCTTGTGCGGATTGGGTAGTAGGCATGAATGCATCAAGGGTATATAGCATTCTCTTGAAAAAAAAGGGTGTATCGGATGTATTTTCAGCAGGTCGCGTTCAGACCCCAACCCTTGCTTTGATAGTCAAAAGGGAATTGGAAATCGAACGGTTCAAATCAGAACCGTTTTGGGAAGTATTTGCAGACTTCAAGATGGATGGAAAGAAGTATCAGGGAAAATGGCAACAAAATAATGATTCGAGAATCCAGACTAAAGAGATGGCAGAGAAAATAGCTGCATTTTGTAAGGGAAAAGAAGCTGAAATTGCCGATATGACAACGGAAAGAAAAGAGTTTCAGCCTCCGCTCTTATTTAATCTGTCGTCATTGCAAGCAACTGTGAATAAGCTCTATAAGTACTCACCTAAAAAAACCCTGGATATCGTTCAAAGTTTATACCAAAAAGGAATTGTATCCTATCCACGGTCGGATTCCAACTATGTCACTAAAGGCGAAGCTGAAACATTTCCGGACATTATGCAAAAATTAAGTGGATTTTCAGAATATCAACCCTTTTTCCCGTTACCTATCTCCAGTATCAGCGACAATAAACGATTTGTTAACGAAAAAAAAGTTACGGATCACTATGCCATCATTCCGACAGAACAGGTTGTAGATCCAAAACGACTTTCCGGTGAGGAACGTAATATATATGATTTAGTGGTACGAAGACTGATTGCGGCACATTATGAAAAAGCCATTTTTGATTACACGACGATCAAGACAAAGGTCGAGAAGAGGGCCGAGTTCATTTCAAAGGGTAAACAACAGATTCAAGAAGGGTGGCGTAAGGTCATTTTTCAAGATGAGAAAGATGATGATGTTCTTTTACCCCTCCTTAAACAAGGCGATTCTGGGCTAGTGTCCAAGGTAAAAGTGAAAGAAGGAAAAACCCAGCCACCGAAGCGTTATACAGAGGGTCAGCTAATAACCTTGATGAAAACGGCGGGAAAGCATCTGGAAAATGAAGAGCTTGAAAAGGTCCTGATGAAAACAGAAGGCTTAGGAACCGAAGCGACACGTGCGGGGATCATTACCATGCTGAAAGATCGAAAATATATTGATGTTAAGAAAAACCAGGTATTTGCAACCGATAAAGGGAAGGTTCTCATTACAGCAATTGGCGAGAAAATCCTTGCTTCTCCAGAAATGACGGCTAAATGGGAGCAGCGCCTAAGGGAAATCGGGGAAGGTAAGGCTTCCGCGGGTGCTTTCATGGAAGCCGTTAAAAAGATGTCCACAAAGATTATTAGCGATGCCGTTGAGTCTTGTGAAACCTGGGACTTTCAAGGTTTAGATATCGATTCGATTCAAAGACCGGGTTTTAAGAAAAAAAGTGTGACATCAGTAGGAAGTTGCAAGAAATGTGGTGCTAAAGTTGTCGATAAAGGGGAATTCTATGGATGTGCAAGTTATCAGAAAACCAAATGTAACTTTACCGTCTCAAAAAAAATCCTTAATAAAAAAATCAGTCAGGTCAATGTTAAAAAGCTTTTATCCCATGGAGAAACCGATGTGATCAGTGGTTTCAAAAAAGGGGACAAGACGTTTGATGCTGCTTTAATTTGGTCTGATACCGAGAAGAAGGTAATTTTTAAATTTATATCGGATCAACCAGTTAAGCAAAATTAAGCGTTTCTACCATGCCCTGAGACGATATAATCTTGTTTCAGGGTCGTTTTTATAGTAAGATTTTTAGATATGCGTTTGAATGGGAGGATTCCTGATGCCTACACCGAGCATGGAGGATTACATAGAACAGATATATTTACTTATAGAAGAAAAAGGATATGCAAGGGTTTCGGATATTGCTGAAAACCTATCTGTACATCCTTCTTCAGTGACGAAGATGGTACAAAAGTTAGACCACGAAAAGTATTTAATCTATGAGAAGTATCGTGGTTTGGTTTTGACAGCAAATGGTAAAAAAGTGGGTAAACGACTTGTTTACCGTCATGAATTATTGGAGCAGATGCTACGATTGATAGGGGTCAAGGAAGAAAATATCTACCATGATGTTGAAGGAATCGAGCATCACCTGAGCTGGAATGCGATAGACCGAATTGGTGACCTTGTAGAATTCTTTGAGGAATCACCTAGCCGGGTTGAGGATTTAAGAAATATACAAAAGAAAAATGAAGAGAATGCAAAATAAGCTGCCATGGGCAGTTTTTTTTTGCTCTAAAACCATCATTCGTTTCTTAAATAAGCAACCACATGACGGGGAAAAGAGGATTTTTAGTCTTAAAACAGAATAGCTTATAAGGGGAATATTTTCAAAGACAATAAAATATATCCATTTAAATCATGAAAAAGGTGCGATCAGTAAATCTTTTCATTACCTTTTTCGAGGTTCATTGGTGAAAAACTATGTGAAATGGGGGAATGACATTTGAATTTAAAAACTTGGCATAAAGAAGCAGAAAAGAAATGGGATGTTTTTGCCCCTACATGGGCGAAGAATTCACAGGAAATGTGGGATACCGGTAGTCGTAAAAAGATCATCCCTTTCTTTTCTGAGTATGTGGAGGCGGGATCGAAGGTTGTGGATATAGGTTGCGGAGACGGAGTCGGTTCTTCAAAACTTGCCCAAGCCGGTTACACTGTTACAGGTGTGGACCTTTCAAACGTCATGGTTGAATTGGCTAAGGAAAATGCCGACCAACAACCCGGCCTTTCTTTTACACAAGGGGATTTTTACAGTCTCCCATTTAAGGATGTTGAAATGGATGCCGCTTTGGTGATCAATTCACTTGAATATACTGGTGAGCCACTGACGGTGATGAAGGAAATACATCGAATTATAAAGCCCGGGGGATATGTATGTTTTGGGATACTTGGACCTACGGCGGAGCCACGTAAAAAATTTAGTTACCAACGGTTATTAGGTGAAGATGTCATCATGAATACGATGCAGGCCTGGGAGTTTGAAAAGCTTGCACTATCTACTGGTTGGAAGCTAGTCGCTGAGACTGGGGTTGAAAAAAGAGGGGTGGACTACTCCAAGCTAGGTCACTTTTCAAAAGAATTGAAACAGTCCATTTCATTTATGTGGCTGTTCCTCTTTCAAAAAGAAGGTGTTCAATGATGGAAAAATACCATATCAATCAATTTGTCGAAAAAACGAAACAGCAGGATAAGGGCCAGGGATTATTTGAACTGGAGACGGAACGAATTCTTGAAATCAATCTCGAACAACAAATCTGGGCCAAAATGGGGACGATGATTTCATACCGGGGCAGTATTAAGTTCGAACGAGAAGGCATGTTGGAGCACGGGATTGGAAAATTATTTAAGAAAGCCTTTACTGGTGAAGGTACCTCTTTAATGAAAGCGACAGGAAAAGGGAAGCTATATGTGGCCGACCAAGGAAAGAAGATTTCGATTATACAATTGAACGGGGAGTCCATTTGTATAAACGGTAATGATTTACTTGCCTTTGAATCAAGTGTGAAATGGGACATTAAAATGATGAGACGCATTGCCGGATTGTTGGCTGGTGGATTGTTCAATGTCAGGCTTGAAGGAAATGGGATGGTTGCGTTCACATCACACTACGAACCGCTCACTTTACTTGTTGAAGAGGGGAAGCCAGTCTATACAGATCCAAATGCGACCGTCGCCTGGTCTGGGAACCTACAGCCAGACTTCGTAACAGATGTATCCTTGAAATCATTTTTTGGGAGAGGAAGCGGAGAATCAGTTCAGATGAAATTCGAAGGACAGGGGTTTATTGTTGTCCAGCCCTATGAAGAAGTATATTTTGGCGATAAAGAGTCGTAAAAAGGAAAACTAGATTCCTTTTTTTATGATAATAGAAGAGTATTAAATGAATTATTTGAGAATGAAGAAAAAGGATGAGTAACGTTTGCATTTAACAAGCTTAGGTATTCAATATAATTTCGTTCTAGTACGAAATAAAAAAATCCTGAGTATCTCATCAGGATTTTTCATTAGACACATGTGTGGCAGGTTCCCCCAAAAAGGGTAATCAACGGACAAAGACCCTTTTTTTCTTTCGCTTTCAATCCCAATCATATGGTGTGGATTGATAGACGTAATAATTGAGCCAGTTGGAAAACATGAGGCTACAGTGACTTTTCCAACGATGCAGCGGAGTCTTAGATGGATCATTATCTGGAAAGTAGTTTTCGGGGAGCTGGGTTTCGATTCCGCGTTCAATATCGCGTTTATATTCGTCACCGAGCGTTCCTGCATCATACTCGAAATGACCAGTCACCATTATTCTCTTCGAGTCGGTGGAAGCGGCTATTAACACACCGGCTTGATCTGATTGTGCTAAGATTTTCAGTTCAGGATGATTCACTAACTTTTGATAATCTATATCAGTATAGCGTGAATGTGGAGCCAAGAAATAATCGTCGAAGCCACGGACGAGGTCTTCATTCGGTTCGAGAACCTCATGTTTATAGATGCCAAAGCATTTTTCCGGAAGCTCATATTTACCTATACCATAATGGTGGTATAGGGCTGCTTGAGCCCCCCAACAAATATGTAGGGTGGATGTGACATTTTTGCTCGACCAGTTCATGATATCTTTTAATTCTTCCCAATAATTAACTTCTTGAAAGTCCATTTTTTCGACAGGTGCTCCCGTGATGATCATCCCATCGTATTTTTTTGAACGAATGTCTTCAAAAGAATTATAAAATTGATTTAAATGAAATTTACTTGTGTTTTTGGATTCATGGGTACTCAAACCCAGAAATGATATATTTACTTGAATAGGCGTGTTGCCAAGAAAACGCAGTAACTGTGCCTCTGTTTTTTCTTTTTCAGGCATAAGGTTTAAAATCAATATATTTAATGGCCGGATTTCCTGGCTGATTGCCCGTTCCTCATCCATTACAAAGATGTTCTCTTCTTCTAAAATCTCTTTAGCTGGCAGGTGTCTTGGTATTTTGATTGGCATAGTTAGCTTTGCCTCCTTTGTGAAATCATAATATTTCAATTATATAGAAAATTTAAAAATAGAAAAGCAATTTTTTTATTTTTTTAGATCCTCATAAGAATTTTGGAGAATGGTAAAATGATGATGAGTTATATAAAACTTGTTTATGACAGTTAAGAATCTAGAAGAGGGGTATATGGATATTGTTTGATCCTACAGCATATGAGAATATGAAAGTGGTATTGGAAGGAGCGGTATATGATCGCGACCTCATTGGGGATATATTGGTTATTGGTCGTGATGATATCGTCAATCTCTCAACACTTGCAAGGAAATATAAAATTGAGTTAGAAATGAAAGAATCAGAGCATACTGATTCTGTGACCGGCGGCTTTGAGGTATACGCTTCACTGGAGAATTTAAGTTCCGAGCTGCTGCAGTCGAACCTGAATGAAACGCATTCCGGTTGTGCCGTGAATTTATTCATTTCCATACCGAGAAAGCTCAACAGCTTGGAAGTTAGAAATATATTAATTGAACTCGAGACCCTTTGGGGGAGTGAGAGAATCATTAAATTGACTACTTCTGAAACGGTTAGTGAAAAAGAACCATCCTCATCATGCCATTCAACATTTGGTATTTCTTTCGGAAGACTTATAAAGGAAGAGCAAATGGAAGATTTAGAAGATATGGTAGAGTATCTGATACAATCCATACAAATTGTTGAAGGTTCTTTAAATAACTAATCAAGAACACTCAAACTGGAAAAGTTTCCTTCACTTAAGGTAAAATGACCTCATCAGGGCTAAAGGGAGAGATCATATATGTCCATTTATGAATTTGAAGTGAAAAAGATCAATGGTGATGTCATTTCGCTTGAGGAATACAAGGGAAAAGTATTGATTATAGTTAACACGGCTAGTAAATGTGGATTTTCACCACAGTATGATGACCTGCAGAGCCTATATGTGCAATACAAAGAGGACGGTCTGGAAGTTCTAGGGTTTCCTTGCAATCAGTTCCTCAACCAAGAGCCTGGCGACGAGCTTGAAATCGATTCCTATTGTAAGCTCAATCACGGTGTAACCTTTCCAATGTTTGCGAAAGTGAATGTGAATGGAAAGGACGCTCACCCGCTATTTAGCTATATAACGGAGAATGCACCAGGAATGATGGGATCGAAGTCAATAAAATGGAACTTCACCAAATTCTTGATCGACCGTGAAGGGAATATTGTGAACCGCTATGCTCCCAAAACAAAACCGCTTGAAATGGAAGAAGATATAAAAAAATTGCTATCATGATTCAATGGCCCACCGTGTTCTTATCGGTGGGCTTTTTATTTAAGGAATAAAAGGGTCCGTAATTTAAAGGGGGAAAAATGGGGATGAAGTGGAATATAATAGGTAACAACTATTTTACCCAGGAGGGAAACAATGGAACGGATTGCATGGGTTACGGACAGTACGGCTTTATTGGACGAGGAACTATCTCAAAATGAACATGTATATGTCGTTCCTATGATTGTCATCATGGATGGTGAGGAATACGAAGATGGTGTCGACCTACTACCTGAAGAACTGTATCGCAAAATGAAGGAGGAAAATAAGGTCCCGACCACCTCCCAGCCATCCGTGGGCACCTTTTACGAGTTGTATAGAAAACTTGAAAAAGACTATGATCGGGTGGTTTCCATCCATCTCTCAAGTAAATTGAGTGGGACGGTCTCCTCAAGCCGTCAGGCAGCACAACTTGTCACGATACCTGTGGATGTTTTTGACACCTTGCTTATATCGTATCCGATGATTCTGTTATTAAAAAGGCTCATGCACTATATAAACAGCGGGTTCTCAATGGAAGAAGCTTTCACCCTTACAAGGAAGTATGCAGATAGCCATGAGACATATGTCTTGATTGGCTCATTAGATCAACTACACCGGAGTGGGCGGTTAACGGGGACTCAGTATTACCTTGGAAGTCTATTGAGCTTAAAACCGATCATAACCATAGAGAATGGGTTGCTGCAAACCAAAACGAAAACTCGAAATCTTAAGAAAGCGGAAAATCAAATATTCCATGAATTACGCAAATCCATTTCATTGGGCAAGGTAAAAGAATGCAGTATCTTGTACGGAGGTTCACCTGTTCAGGCCGAACCATGGGAAAAGAGGATTACAGAAGAGTTTCCAGAAGTGAAAATACATATATCACCACTAGGTAGTGCAATAGGGGTGCATACAGGTGAACAGACAATCGGCATCAGTTGGTTCAAGGAAGTTTAGGGCAATTTCCCTTTCTAAAAATTAGAACCATGGTAAAATAGAAAGGACATGGAGTGGTGAAATGCAAAAAACAATAATTGAACAAACGGAATCATTTGTCTACGAACAATTAAAATCTGATGTCAGTGGTCATGATTGGTATCATATCAATCGGGTTCGGAAGCTGGCCTTACATATTGCACGTGAAGAAAAAAAGGGTAATGAATTCATAATCGAGATGGCAGCCCTCCTTCATGATATTCCAGATGATAAATTGAATGATGATATGGAAGCAGGTTGGAATAAGCTCGATGATTGGTTGAAGATGACCGGGGTGGACCTGAATACGGTTAGGGAGATAAAGGAGATTATTTCTACCATTTCCTACAGTGCTGGAGAAGTGAATCTGACGTCCGTCGAAGCTGAAATTGTTCAGGATGCCGATCGTTTGGATGCTCTCGGGGCGATTGGAATTGCAAGAACATTTGCGTATGGGGGTAAAAAGGGACAACCTATGTATGATCCATCTCTCTCGGTCCGTGAAGAGATGACCAAGCAGGAATATCGAATGGGTAAAAGCTCTTCCGTCCACCATTTTTATGAAAAATTATTACGTTTACAAGACTTGCTTAACACAGATACAGCGAAGAATATCGCGAGTGAACGCCATGAATACATGGTTCGTTTTCTAGAAGAATTCTATAAAGAATGGGATGTACGTTTATGAAAGTTTTTAGCATGGAACATGTAATGAAAACCCAAGGAGAGAAGCTTCTTTTTAAAGATGTTTCTTTATCCATCAGTGAAGGTGAAAAGATCGGGATCGTCGGTATAAATGGGACCGGTAAATCCACGCTGTTGAATATTATAGCTGGATTGGAAGAAAGTGACCTGGGTACGAAGGATCATCCGAATGACTATACAATTTCTTATTTATCACAAGATCCTGACTTTGATGAACAATTGACCATTATGGAGTATATGTATGAAAGTTCGACACCCGTATTCTCCTTGATAAAAGAATATGAAAAAACATTGGTGCAATTGCAAATCGATCCCCAAAATAGTGAAGTGCAAAATCGATTATTGAAGCAACAGCAATCTATGGATGCTCTTAATGCCTGGGATACTAGCGCCAATGCCCGGACAATCTTGACTAAGCTAGGCCTTCCTGATCATTCTCGGAAATTGGGTGAGCTTTCAGGTGGACAAAAGAAACGGGCAGCATTGGCAAAGACATTGATAGAAACTCCTGATTTGCTCATTTTGGATGAGCCAACCAACCATCTGGATTTTGAAAGTATCACCTGGTTGGAAGAATACTTATCAAAGTATCAGAAATCCGTCTTATTTGTGACCCATGATCGATATTTTCTTGATCGTGTGTCCAATAAAATATGGGAAATAGCTCAAGCTCAGCTTTTTGAATACAAGGGGAATTATGCAGACTACCTTGAATCAAAAGCCATAAGGGAAGAAAATGAATCAACTGAACGTTCAAAAAAAGAGAGTCTCTTCAAAAAAGAATTGGCCTGGATCCGCAAAGGGGCCAAGGCGCGCTCAACGAAGCAAAAGGCTAGGATTCAACGTTTTGAAACGTTAGAAACCGGTGTTAAGGATAAGCAGAAAAACGAAAGCCTTGAAATGGAATTAAGCGGCGCCCGTCTAGGGAAAAAAGTGTTGGAACTGCAAGGCGTCTCCAAATCATTCGGTAATCAGACAATTATCAAAGATTTATCTTTCCTTTTCAAGCCAGGCGATCGTATTGGGATTGTCGGTAATAACGGAAGTGGAAAATCCACACTATTGAATATCTTGGCCGGACGCGAACCGTTGGATGGTGGAAATCTTGAAATCGGGCAAACCGTCAAAATCGGCTACTATACACAAGAAAGCATCGATATGGATGAAAATCTCCGAATGATCGAATATATCCGGCAAACGGCTGATTCAATTGCTCTTAAAGATGGTAGCTTCATATCCGCTGCACAAATGCTTGAGAGGTTCTTGTTCCCCATGGGTTCGCATGGCACTCCGATACGGAAACTTTCAGGAGGAGAAAAAAGACGACTTTATTTATTGAACATCTTGATGGGTTCACCCAATGTCCTTTTATTGGATGAACCGACAAATGACCTGGATACACAAACCTTGACAGTCCTTGAAGACTATTTAGAAACGTTTTCGGGAGTCGTCATCACCGTTTCGCATGATCGGTACTTTCTTGATAAAACTTGTCACCAACTACTCGTCTTCAAAGATAAAGGTAAAATAGATTTTTATTACGGAAACTACTCTGAGTTTTTAGAGGAAAAGACAGAAGAAACGGTTCCTCAAAAAACTATCGAGCCACAGCCTAATCGGACGGAAAAGAAGAAGAAAAAGCTTACTTATGCGGAAAGTAAGGAATGGGAAGAAATCGAAGGGAAAATGGAGCAAGTCGAAGGTCGCCTGAAGGATATCACAGCCGAAATGTCAGCAGCCGGCAGTGATTTTGAAAAGGTCCGCCTGCTTCTAGAAGAAGAAAAAGAGCTTAACGAAAAGTTAGAGTATACAATGGAAAGATGGACATATCTTGCTGAAAAACTTGAAGGGGAATAAGCTGAAGACTGGGCCAGGATGCGTTAGCTTGGCCCGGTCTTTTTTTCGGTGAATCTCAATTGCATGAGAATCTCTTGCCAGTGTGATAAAATCTAGGACACGAGGAAACGTATTGATAAAGGAGAGAAAAGCATTGAATATTAAATCGATAGAACCTACGCCAAGTCCAAATACAATGAAAATTAATCTTACGGAAGAATTGCCAGCAGGAAAGAGCAATAATTATAAAAAAGATCAAGCGGAACTTGCGCCGAAAATGATAAAAGACATGTTACAAATTGACGGTGTCAAGGGTGTATACCATGTGGCTGACTTTTTAGCAGTCGAACGTAATGCGAAATTTGATTGGAAAGATATTTTGGTCCAAGTTCGCCAAGTTTTCGGTGAGGATACTGGAAAACAAAATCAACAAGCGCAAATAAATGAGCATTATGGAGAAGTTTCCGTTTCCATCCAACAATTTAAAGGTATTCCCATGCAGATTAAAGCAAATGATAGCACACACGAAAAACGTTTTGCGTTACCGGAGTATTTCATTAAGGGCATATCAGCTGCGCAAAAAGAAGATGATAATGTCGTCCTACTTCGTAAATGGAAGGATTACGGCATTCGCTACGGAGAAATGGAAGACATCGTCAAGGAAGTAGCGGCAGAATTGGTTGCAGCTTATCCGGAGGAAAGAATTAATAAATTAGTTGATGCCGCCCAAGAAACCGTGGATAAAAAAGAACCGGTCATCAATCGCCCCAAAATAAAATTGACCGTTGACATGTTAGACGATGAAAGTTGGGAAAAGAGATATCAATTATTGGATCAGATGAGCGATCCGACGGTTGAAGATATTCCGGTACTGGAAAAAGCCCTTGCCGATAGCAAAGTTTCCATTCGTCGACTTGCTGCTGTATATTTAGGGATGATTGAAGACCCAAAAGTCCTTCCTAGCTTATATAAAGCATTGAGGGATTCAAGTGCCGCTGTAAGAAGGACGGCCGGGGACTGTTTATCTGATCTTGGGTTTGAGGAAGCAATGGGTGAAATGGCATTATCTCTATCGGATAAAAATAAACTAGTGAGATGGAGGGCAGCCATGTTTTTATACGAAGTAGGTGATGAATCCATCCTACCTTTTTTAAAGAAAGCTGAACAAGACCCCGAATTTGAAGTCGCACTCCAAGTGAAAATGGCCCTTGATAGAATCGAGAATGGGGAAGAAGCGAAAGGTTCTGTATGGAAACAAATGACGGAATCAAGAAAGTAAAAAATAAGTAAGTTTAAAGACCGAAAGAGGATAATCACAGACCGTGTAAGGACGTGTTTGTTGGTCATCCTCTTTTTTTTATAAAAAAGGGATGAAAGATTAGGTGAAAAATGGATAAAATCATCCATTTATATGAATAAATCCCTTTTCTACTATTTTAGAAAAATGTTTATGTAGAAAACTTTGAGCTAGAATGGTTACATTTGACCACATTTATGTTAGAATTTTTAGAGTATTATAAAAAGTTAATATATTCAATGTTAATTTGCTAAAATGAGGGGGCTACATAAATGTCTACAGCAAAAATGAGAAGCGACATGATTACAAAAGGGGTTGACCGTGCTCCACATAGAAGTCTATTGCGTGCAGCGGGTGTTAAAGAAGAAGATTTCGGCAAACCGTTCATTGCGGTTTGTAATTCATATATTGATATCGTTCCTGGGCACGTCCATCTTCAGGAGTTCGGTAAGATCGTGAAGGAAGCAATCAGGGAAGCTGGCGGGGTTCCATTTGAATTTAATACAATCGGAGTAGACGATGGAATCGCCATGGGACATATTGGTATGCGTTATTCTTTACCAAGTCGTGAAATCATTGCTGACTCCGTAGAAACGGTTGTTTCTGCACATTGGTTTGATGGGATGGTTTGCATTCCAAACTGTGACAAGATTACACCAGGTATGATGATGGGGGCACTTCGTGTCAATATCCCGACGATGTTCGTCAGCGGAGGACCTATGAAGGCTGGAAAAGATAAGAATGGTAAGTCTCTATCCTTAACATCGGTCTTTGAGGGTGTTGGAGCCTATCAAGCAGGTAATATTGAAGCAGAAGACTTAGAAGAAATCGAACAAGTGGCATGTCCTACGTGCGGTTCTTGTTCAGGGATGTTTACTGCCAATTCGATGAACTGTTTAGCTGAAGGATTAGGTCTTGCCCTTCCAGGTAATGGTACTATTTTAGCCGTAGCTGAAGAACGAAAGGAATTCGTAAAGAAATCAGCTAAACAACTGATGGAACTAATCAAAATGGATCGTAAACCGCGCGATATCGTTACGATGGAAGCGATTGATAATGCATTTGCTTTGGATATGGCCATGGGTGGATCGACCAATACCGTACTTCATACCCTTGCTTTGGCCCATGAAGCAGGTTTTGAGTATCCAATGGAGAGAATCAATGAAATAGCCGGAAGGGTACCACATCTTGCAAAGATTGCACCGGCATCGGATTATCATATTGAAGATGTCCATAATGCGGGTGGGGTCAGTGCTATTATTCATGAGTTACTGAAAAAGCCAGGAGCTTTCAATGGTGATTGTTTGTCTGTATCCGGTAAAACGCTACGTGAAAATGTGGAAGGCTGCGAAATCTTGAATACGGATGTCAT
This sequence comes from Peribacillus suis, assembly GCF_059384845.1. Taxonomy (NCBI): domain Bacteria; kingdom Bacillati; phylum Bacillota; class Bacilli; order Caryophanales; family Bacillaceae; genus Peribacillus; species Peribacillus suis. The sequence continues at coordinate 2,378,434 of NZ_CM182019.1, read as the reverse complement.
CCATACCCTAGATAACCCACATTCCGAACGTGGAGGACTTGCGGTATTATTCGGGAATCTGGCTCCTCTAGGATCGATCATTAAAGTTGGTGCCGTAGACGAGTCTGTCGGCGGGTATCACCGAGGTCCCGCAATCTGCTTTGATTCCCAAGAAGATGCGTTGTCAGGAATTATTACTGGTAAAGTAAAAGAAGGGGATGTCGTGGTCATTCGATATGAAGGACCTAAAGGCGGACCGGGTATGCCGGAAATGCTGGCACCAACTTCGCAAATCGTCGGCAGGGGTCTTGGGGCCAAGGTAGGTTTAATTACCGATGGGCGTTTCTCAGGTGCTTCTAGAGGGATCAGTATCGGTCATATATCTCCTGAAGCAGCCGAAGGAGGACCAATAGCCTTTGTAGAAAATGGAGATATCATTGAGCTGGATTTGAATAACCGTATCATCCAATTGGAAATTTCTGACGAAGAATTTGAAAAACGCAAAGCGAATTGGAAAGGCTTCGAACCAAAGGTAACAAGAGGGTATCTGGGTCGTTATTCCAAGCTTGTCACCAATGCAAGCACTGGCGGCGTCATGAAGATTTAATTCACAAATGAAAGGGTGGCAGCAGATAATTCTGCTGCCTATTTTCTATGCAGGGCTTGGATGTTGGTAAACCTAAATTGTGTGGATTCAAGGTTAAGGTTCGCCTTTCGTAGAAGGTTTAAGCGTCAACTTTGCATTATGAACATAAATTATAGTATCCTTATAGTCATCTAGTTATTTCAAGGGGGAATTATTATGTCTATGGCTTATGATGAATACATGAAACAAATGGTGAAGCCAATGCGTGCTGAATTGGTGCAAGCGGGTTTTAAGGAATTGGAAACAGCTGAAAAGGTTGAGGAATTCATGGAGGCAGCCGAAGGGACTACACTTGTTGTCGTCAATTCAGTTTGTGGCTGTGCTGCAGGTTTAGCTCGTCCAGCAGCGACTCAAGCTGTACTCCAAGCAGAGAAGAAGCCAAATAATCTAGTCACTGTATTTGCAGGGCAAGATAAAGAAGCGACAGCTAAAATGCGTGAGTACTTTAATGGGATTGAACCTTCTTCTCCATCCATGGCTCTATTAAAAGGGAAAGAGGTCGTTCATTTCATTCCTCGCCATGATATTGAAGGCCAGCCTATGGAAGCTATCATGGAAAATCTCTTGGTAGCATTCGATAATGTAAAGTAAAATAAAATAAGTAAAAAAAAAAGAATGTCCTGTAAAAGGGCATTCTTTTTCAAATTCAGATTATTAAAGGAGCAGGTACATGTTTGTGACTACAGCTGGACGAGCTGACCAAGATGTTATAGAGTTGGCAAAAGAGTTCGCGATGGATCAAAAGATTCCTTTTGTATCGAGGAGAAAACGTTCGATTCAGGATATCCAAAGGGAAAACGACAAGGATGATTGTCTCGTTTTCGGGAGAAATAGAATGGAAATATACCGGTACGGAGAGAGGGAGCCTTTCTTTTTCCATCCTAACTTAGCGATGATTCGATTGAAGCGATTACTGAATGGGGAGGCTGATCCCTTTCTTATTGCAGGGGATATTAAAGAAGGGGACTCCGTGCTTGATTGTACATTGGGATTAGGTGCTGACTCCATTGTCGCTAGTTTTGCAGTCGGTAGTAAAGGGCGTGTGTTAGCGCTGGAGGAAAATAAATACTTGGCATTACTTGTGGACCATGGTTTAAAGACTTGGAGTGATGCAGAAGAGTGGATGTTATCGGTAATGAGGAGGATAGAAGTTATGGAGGCTAATCATAATGAGTTATTGAAAACTTTACCGGATAATCATTTCGATGTCGTCTATTTTGATCCGATGTTTGAGGAGACCATTGAAGAATCTAATGGCATTAAAGGCCTGACCCATTTTGCTGCAAATCATGATTTCACCATGGAAATAATAAATGAAGCCAAGCGGGTCGCACGAAAAAGAGTTGTGTTGAAAGATCATTTTCGCAGTACCCGCTTCCAGAGATTTGGATTTGACGTGTTGGAACGAAAAACCTCAAAATTCCATTATGGCTTCATTTCCATTTTATGAATTCATTCGGTCTGATAATCCCCTTCATCAAGACCCATTGCACAGCCTTCACGGCTGGAATCAGCAGCGCCATAATTCGAACCGTCCAATGGGTTGATTTGTATGGCCTGGACATTACCGATTGAGTGGGGGACTTCATTGAAGGCAAATCCCATTCCTTCGAGGTGTCCCTTGCTGTTCATATCAATCCCGGCTTCCCATTCAATATGTGGGCCCATCGGCGTGAAAATTCTTGGTTCTTCGATTGCCGCCTTTAAGTCCATTTTGAAATCGAGCACATTAATGATGGTTTGGACAACTGAGCTAATGATTGTCGGTCCCCCAGGGGAACCAAGTGTTAAAATGGGTTGATTGTCTTTAAAAATGATGGTCGGACTCTTACAGCTTACTGGTCGTTTATTAGGCTGTACTTCATTCATGCCGCCTGGAACGGAATCAAAGTCGGTCAATTCATTATTCAACATGAAACCATAGTCGGAAACCATGATGCCAGAACCGAAAGGGTGCTCAACAGTCGAGGTGCAAGCCGCGATGTTGCCCCATCTGTCGCGCACCGTGAAGTGGGTGGTTTCACTGCGTTCTTCATCATTTGGCTGTTGAATCACTTCCCTTTGCTTCACGGAATCATACTTCCATGGATTTCCGAAATCAATGGCATTGTTCCGTGACTTGAAATTAATGAACTTCCGTCGTTCAGCTATATATTCGTCATGCATAAGACCCGTAAGCGGTAATTCGGCAAATTCGGGATCAGCCAGAAATGCCTTTTTATCTGTAAAGGCCAGACGCATCGCTTCCGCTATCAGATAATATTTCTCCCAGGAACGTACATCATATTGCTCTAGATGGAATGATTCTAATATCTTTAATATTTGAATGACGGTAAACCCTCCCGCGCTAGGAGCCATCGAAGAGACAATTTTATAATCTTTATAGGTGCCGACCATGGGTTCATCAACGGTTGCTTTGTAATCTCTTAAATCGGCCATTTCCATGAATCCGCCTTGTTCCTTGATACAGGAAATGATTCCTTCGCCGATCTCGCCCTCATAAAAAGCAGATACCCCTTCGCGTTGTAAAATCCTATAAGTGTTTGCCAGCTTTTCCTTAACTAATATATCTCCCACCTGGTATGGTTTTCCTTCGGGCATGAAGAAGTTTCGCGCTTCATCACCCAATCGATATTCAAAGTTTTTAAGGGCATCACAAAGTACCCAGTTGACCGGGACCCCATTTTCAGCAAATTCTATAGAGGGTTCAATGAGTTCGGCTAATGGCTTGCTGCCATATTCATTGAGCGCTTCATCCATCGCCTTTAGAATTCCTGGAATGCCAACTGCCGTCCCTTTTGTCGAACGCTCTTTAAAGGGAATAACCTCCCCATTTTCATCCAGGAACAATTCAGGATATGCCGCTTTAGGTGCCCTGACATGTCCATCGAATATCTTCGTTTTTTTACTTTTTTCATTATAAACCATAAGGAATCCACTGCCGCCTATTCCTGTCATCATAGGTTCCACGATATTTAATGCAAATTGGATGGCTACTGCTGCATCAACGGCATTTCCGCCATCGCGTAAGATCTTTTCCCCGATTTTAGTCGCAACTGGATGAGCCGTGACGACCATACCAGCTTTTCCTGTTGCCGTTTCTCTTTTATAGTTTTCTTCTTTGGTTTTTTCATCGATGTTTTCCATCAAAATTCCTCCAGTATATCGTCTTAAGTTCTTTCTTGAGCTAGAGACGAACTTCATTGAAAAGAAAACCTTGCCATTAATAGAATGACAAGGACTCTTTCATAAGTATTTTAGTCTTAATCAGCAAATGATAAATATACGAAAAATGCTAATGTAACAAGACATAAAGCCACCATGGCGGTTGTAGTCAAAGCCATTTATAAGCCCTCCTTAAAAAGATACCTGAATCTATTTAAGTTCTACAAATTACCTAATAATCCTTTAATTTATATATTTATAGTGAAAAATGGTATAAAAGATGCAACACGTATGTTGCATATAGGTATTTATCCTTTTTGGCGATTTTTGAAACATGGGGTATTATATATTCGTATTACCTGGAAAATCGCAGTATACTAAAAAAAAGGAACAACAGGAGGGGGGGATAATGGTTTGAAAACGGCAACATGGTTTAGGAAAAGTCTTGTCATTTTAGTTTCCGTTTTAACGTTTGGCCTTGTCACACCTACAGATTTGGCATGGTTAGCTGATGCTGACTCTTTAAAAGATTCGAAAAAAGGGGTAGTGCAAGAAGACCATACACCATTTCCTTCTGCACAGGAATCTAGTGGCTTCAATCATTTCGACCGTGATAACTTTTTATCGGATATTCTTGATAAAGCAGAAGAAAGCGCTTATGTGAAATTTGGTGAAAAAATAAACCCTAAAATAGGTGATGAGTTCAAAATGATCATTTTGCCGAAAATAGAAGAGACGGTAAACGATATGGCGAACCAATTTCCTGATGAAAAACTGCAACAGCTAACTATCACGGAGCGGCCAAGTGCAGGTAGATCCGAAAAAATTTTTCATATTTATGACTCGATAAGTGGAAATGATGTCATCCGATTCCATGTTAGGCAGGAAAATCCACCGTTAGAAGGATATTGGTTTAATTTTCATTATCACACGTACCACGATTCTTTTGCCACGCATTATGACATCGGGAAAATATATTGGGATAAAAACACTCCTCCCAAATGGACGAATCAAGATAGAATATCCTAAATCTCTTCGTTCATTGATTTTATCTAAAGGGAAGAGTATGATGATAATGAACATACATAAAGGTAAGTTCATAATGTTCTTTTTGGATACGTTGTTCTGCAACGTATTTATTTTGTGTGAAATAATACATAGCAAGAAAACTGCGCTGTGCCTCTAGAGAGCACTTGCAGTGAATTTTATAGTTTTGCAGAGGTGCTTTAATCATGTCAGTAGAATTGCTAAATAAAATCTTCCATACCTATTCCCAGTTTTTTGATTGGGACATGTGGGGGGAAGTACTAACAGACCCTGTTAGCTGGGGATTAATTGGGACCCTTGTCTTAATGGAAGGCCTTTTATCGGCTGATAACGCTTTGGTATTGGCCGTTATGGTTCGGCATCTTCCGGAAAAACAAAGGAAAAAGGCCCTTTTCTATGGATTATTGGGTGCATATGCATTCCGTTTCTTAGCCATTGGAATAGGTGTCTATCTCATCAAGATTTCTTGGGTAAAAATCCTCGGAGCTGTTTATCTTGCCTGGCTTTCATTCAAGTATTTCCGAGATAAGAGAAATAAACAGGCTAACCAGGATGAAGAGTTACAGGGAATGAGTAAAAATAGTTTATTAATCCGTATGTTCGGTAATTTATGGGGAACGGTTGTCGCTGTTGAGATGATGGATATTGCTTTTTCCGTTGACAGTGTCTTGGCTGCCTTTGGGGTGAGTGAAAAGATTTGGGTCCTCCTGTTGGGCGGAATGATCGGTGTCCTGATGATGCGGGGCGTTGCCGGAGTCTTTTTGAAACTGATTGATAAGATTCCCGAATTGGAAACGGCTGCCTATGTCTTGATAGGGTTCATATCGATTAAAATGCTTCTTTCGGTGGCGAAAATCGAAGTTCCACATGTCATCTTCTTTTTGACCATTCTTGTTATTTTTGGAACGACCATCTTGCTTCATTTTCAGAGGGAAAAAAAGCTTAAAGAACACAGTAAATAATCTTACGGAAAAGAGCTGACACCAAAATGGTGTCAGCTCTTTCTTTGGAAATAAAACTCAAATAGATGAAAAAGGAGAGTGAAAAATGTAAAAAAGAGCAAAGGGTATAACAGGTTTAGCCATAGTGATGTGAGGAATGGATGCAGCAAGATGCCAAAGAAAATCGAAAATAGCAATAAGTCTAGAATGATGAACACTTTTAAACTGTAAATTTCCAGTACTTCCTCGGCTAGTTCATGTGGTTCTGGCAGGATGAGACTTCTGTTAACTGGTTTCATGGTATCACCTTGAACCTTTTTTGATTATATTATTTTATATGAAAATACTGGGTGATCCGTGCCTCGTGAGAAAAGAATATTCCACTTATTTTTACCAAAAATACATCAATCAATTATAGAGGAGTTTCATGTTATACTAGAATAATAAATTGGGATTGAAGTATACATATTTCTTTGAAAAATCCTATTAAACCATGGAAAGGATGTAGAAGGTGACAAATAAAAAGTGGATTGGATTATTCATTTTGGCAGGCTGTTTCCTTTCCATGCTTTCCATCTCTTTTGCTAAGGAAGATGGTTTAAAGTGGAGGGACTTGAAAAAAGATAGCCTACTAAGGCAGGCAGCCATTTTTCAGGATCAAGAGACATTACAGAACTTGTTTATATATCCTGTAGATGAATTTGATGAAGAGGAAGCCTTAAACATAGTTGAAACAATCAATAAACTCCCGCATTCCCTTCAAGTGAAAATTATTGATCGGGGTGTGAAAATAAAGCTTTTCAGTGGGAGCCTGACAGACAATCGTTCTGCAGCTCATTTAAAGGGGCAGACACCAAGAGGGTATGTTAATCCCAGCACTACATGGGATGATGTTCCGGGTATGGGGGGCTCGCATATGGTCTTGGTTAAAATCGGCGCGAGCGATAAAGGTAACGGCCATAGTTCTATAAATCTCGAACTCCATGAAATTGCCCATTCCCTCGATAAAATCGTGTATGGCGGCATTCGTGAGGATATAAAGTATTTAAGCGTATGGGGAAAAGAAGTAGATGCACTGTTTCCTGGTCAACCTTATTTTTCTACATATCCCGAAGAATACTTTGCGGAAGCGTTTGCGATGTTTTATGTAAATCCGGAACAAAATCAATTGCTAAGATGGAAAGCTCCAGAGACCTACCATTTTATTAAACAACTAGATTGAATGATTTAATTCAATCGTAATTCACATTGACACATTGAACTGGTAACAGTAAAAAGTTAAAATAAGAAGAATGAATGTTGAAAAGGTGGTTTACCATGAAGCAATATTTGGATTTATGTAAGCATGTACTTGAAAATGGAACTCAAAAAGGCGATCGTACCGGAACAGGAACAATCAGCACCTTCGGATATCAAATGAGGTTCAATCTGCGTGAGGGATTCCCTGTTTTGACTACGAAAAAAGTCAGTTTAAAAGCAATCATCCATGAACTCTTATGGTTTCTAAAAGGCGATACAAACGTACAATACCTTCAGGAAAATAATGTGCGCATTTGGAATGAGTGGGCTGATGAAGCAGGAAATCTAGGTCCCGTCTATGGGCATCAATGGCGCTCATGGGGTGCAGCGGATGGAAGGCAAATCGATCAAATCAGTGAAGTGATCGAGCAAATCAAAACGAACCCAAATTCAAGGAGATTGATCGTAAGTGCCTGGAATGTCGGAGAGCTTGAAGAGATGGCCTTACCTCCCTGTCATGCATTCTTTCAATTTTATGTGGCGGACGGTAAGCTTTCCTGCCAACTTTACCAGCGTTCTGCGGACGTATTTTTAGGTGTGCCGTTCAATATCGCTTCTTATGCACTCTTAACGATGATGATAGCCCAAGTATGTGACCTGGAGCCTGGTGAATTCGTTCACTCTTTTGGGGATGTCCATATCTATTCGAACCATATGGATCAAGTGAAATTACAGTTGACACGAGACCCTAAACCACTGCCTACGATGAAAATCAATCCTGCAGTGAAAGATATCTTTGAGTTTCGGTTTGAAGATTTCGAACTTGAAAATTACGAAGCTCATCCCCACATTAAAGGGAAGGTGAGTATATGATTTCCTTAATTGTAGCCATGGATGAAAAACGTGTGATTGGAAAAGATAACAAGCTGCCTTGGCATTTGCCAGCGGACCTTCAGTACTTTAAAAAGGTAACGATGGGTCACCCAATCGTCATGGGGCGCAAAACATTTGAATCCATCGGGCGGATTCTGCCTGGAAGGGAAAACGTCATCGTGACCAGGAATCATGAATTTAAAGCGGAAGGCTGCACCATTTTGCATGATGTTGATCAGATTAAGACGTATGCCGACAATAGTAAACAAGAGGTATTCGTTATAGGGGGAGCGGAAATCTTCAAAGAAATCCTGCCAGTAACCGATCGGTTATATATAACTGAAATACATGAAGTCTTTGAAGGGGACACGTTCTTTCCAATCATTAATGAGACGGAGTGGGAAACCGTGGAGACGACCCCTGGGGTAACAGATGATAAAAATCTATATGCCCATGATTTTATTGTTTTACGAAAAAAATGATATTAGTAACCGATTTATGGTGAATAAGCCATAGTCGGTTTTTTTGTACAAAACCAAAGAGATAGAATTTTTAGAAAAATCAGTTACATACTTATGATAAAGTGCTATAATTATAGAATTGATTAGGAAGGAAATGAGGGATAACTATGAACCAGACAGCATCAGTGAATAGGGGGATTCAGTTGGAGGATATTCTAATTGCCTATAGAGAATTGAAGGATATTGTCTTACATACACCTTTACAAAAGAATCAGCGTTTATCCAGTAAGTATGAATGCAATGTCTATTTGAAACGTGAGGACCTTCAACATGTTCGTTCCTTTAAGTTAAGGGGAGCTTACTATAAAATGAAAAGTTTGACTCAGGAAGAAACAAAGAATGGTGTCGTGTGTGCAAGTGCCGGGAACCATGCACAGGGAGTGGCTTTTTCCTGCAGTGAGTTAGGAATCAATGGGAAAATTTACATGCCTGCTACGACGCCAAGGCAGAAGGTCGATCAAGTCCGGTTATTCGGTAGGGATAATATTGAAATTGTCTTAATTGGTGATACATTTGATGACGCATTCGCAAGTGCAATGGAATGTTGCGAGAAGGAAGGGCGTTCTTTCATCCATCCTTTTGATGATGAAAAGGTGATTGCCGGTCAAGGCACTACGGCGGTTGAAATCCTGAATGATTGTGAAGATAAGATTGATTATGTGTTCGCAGCAATCGGTGGCGGCGGATTAATGGCTGGGGTTTCAAGTTACTTCAAATCAGTGTCCCCTGATACGAAGTGTATTGGAGTAGAACCGCTCGGAGCCGCGTCCATGAAAACTTCCTTCCAAGAAGGAAAAGTCGTTGAACTTGAGAATATCGATACGTTTGTAGATGGTGCAGCCGTGAAGTGTGTAGGGCAAATGACTTACCAAACATGTAAAGAGAATCTTGAGGATATCGTTGCAGTGCCTGAAGGCCATATCTGTACGACGATTCTCGATTTATATAATCAGCATGCCATTATTGCTGAACCAGCGGGTGCTATTTCCGTATCAGCTCTTGATTTTTACAAAGACCAAATAAAGGGGAAAACGGTCGTGTGCCTTGTAAGTGGGGGTAATAATGATATAGGCCGTATGCAGGAAATCAAGGAAAAGTCCTTATTATATGAAGGCCTGCTATATTACTTTATCGTGAATTTCCCACAACGTGCTGGAGCATTAAGGGAATTTCTTGATGAAGTGTTGGGACCCAATGATGATATTAGTCGATTTGAATATACGAAGAAAAATAATAAAGAGAGTGGCCCGGCCCTTGTTGGTATTGAGTTAAAAAACAAATTTGATTATACAGGACTTATTCAGAGAATGAATAAGAAGGGTTTCTCAAGCGTGGAAGTCAATAAAGACAGCAATTTATTCCACTTATTAATTTAAACTAGACAAAATTTTAAATTAGGTTAGAATAATATATATATTTTTACATATTATTCAACTTATCCAGCAGTCGTGTTTTGTCGATAATTGTTACCGTTGTATGACGATTTGCCAGGTTCCTTTCATTTGGCTGAAAATGGTATTATAATTAAAAGCAGAATAGGTTGAATTATAACATCGAGGGGGATGTATTCATGTCGAATATTGGAATACCTGGTCTAATTATCATCTTGGTATTGGCCTTAATCATTTTTGGTCCGAAGAAGCTTCCCGAAATCGGACGTGCTTTTGGACAAACGCTTCGAGAATTCAAGAAATCCACGAGTGAACTGACAAAAGGCGACTATGAAGAGGATAAGAAAATACAACAACCAAAAAATCATGAATGATTAAATGCAGGGCGTAAGATGGACCTTCTTACGTCTTTTGTTCTGTAGCAAAGAAACGGATTTTCAAATGAAGGCGTGATTTATTTTGGAAGATAAAGAATTAAATATCATCGATCATCTCGATGAATTGAGAAAACGGCTAATCATTACGACTGTAGCTTTTTTCGTCTTTTTTATTGTCAGTTTTATTTATGTGGAAAAAATCTACTATTGGTTTGTTAAGGATCTTGAATTCGAATTAATGGTCTTAGGTCCAAGTGATATCATCTGGATTTACTTCATGCTTTCAGGAGTAGTTGCCATTGCTGCAACGATTCCGATTATAGCACTTCAAATTTGGTTGTTCGTTAAGCCAGCTTTAATGCCCAATGAAGTGAGGGCCACCCTTGCCTATATTCCAGCTCTTTTCATCTTGTTTATTGGAGGCCTTGCTTTTGGTTATTTTGTCATTTTTCCGACCATCCTTCAATTTTTAATTGAACTGGGTGAAGGCATGTTCATAACCAATTTCACCGCAGATAAGTATTTTTCATTTGTCTTCAATATGACGATTCCTTTTGCCTTTTTATTCGAGCTACCAGTCGTTACGATGTTCCTGACCTCCATCGGTCTTATCAACCCTTACGTGCTTCAAAAATTAAGGAAGTATGCTTACTTTGTTCTCGTGGTCATTGCTGTTTCCATCACACCGCCAGATTTCATGTCTGATTTTTTGGTCACGGTTCCCTTACTGTTACTTTACGAAGTTAGTATTTCGCTTTCTAAAATTGTCTATCGACGAAGGGTAAAACGGGAGAGCTTGCTGGAAGAAACTCTTAATAATGAAGATGGCATATAAAAAATGGCCCAAAGGATTTATTCCTTCGGGTCATTTTTTATGGCTGAAGTTATTGAATCGGCATCATTCAGCCATAAAGTTGATTAGATCCAAATAAGATATATGCCTTTTTACAAAGTTTTCTTCTGATTTTCAACGTATATGTGTCCAAGAGAATCATTATTCTGAAAAAAATATAAGCTTTAGTTTGAAAGCGTACTTTGAATAGGTATAATACAATAGATACGTTAATTTAGGGATGTGTAAAGATGAATAAAGTGAAGATTGTAACGGATTCAACAGTGGATATGACCCCAGAAGAATTTGAGTATTATGGCATTACAATGGTCCCCTTGTCGATCTATATTGATGGAGAGACCTTTTTGGATAAAGTGGAAATTGAACAGGATGAATTTTTAAGAAGAATGAATCAGTCAAAAGAACTCCCTAAAAGCTCCCAACCGGCAGTAGGGACTTTTTTAGAAGTATATAATGAACTTGGAAAGGATGGCAGTGAGATTATTTCAATCCATATGACTGGTGGCATGAGTGGTACAGTACGTTCGGCTGAAAGTGCAGCAGGGATGTCCGATGCTAAAGTTACCGTTTATGATTCGGAATTCATCTCAAAAGCCATGTCATTCCAAGTGATAGAGGCTGCCAAGATGGCGAATGAAGGCAAAACCACCGAAGAAATAATGCAAAGGCTTGAGACCATTAGAAAACAGTCGAGTCTAATCATTGTCATTGAAACGCTGGACAATCTTGTGAAAGGCGGAAGGATTGGCAAAGTATCAGCATTCATCGGATCTCTTTTACATATTAAACCGATTGCACTTCTGGACGGAGGCGTGCTGAATCCCGTTTCAAAAGCAAGGAGCCAATCACAGGTTGTAAAATTCATTTCAAAAAAATTCAAAGAAGATACACAAGGAAAACAAGTCAAAGGCATTGGTTTCGTCCATGCAAATGGCTATGAAATGGCCGATAAAGTTCGCAAAGCGATTACTGAAATTTCAGGGGTCCAGGATATTAAGTTAGAAGCTACAACGGCTGTGGTCAGCACACATACTGGCGAAGGTGCCATGGCCATCATGTATTACTGGGATTGATGTTCGCTTTTAGTACCTCCTAAAGAGCAGGAGATGATAGCTAAGTAATGTAGTCAAATGTTCATTTTATGATAAAAATAGTGCTGTTTTCCTACTGGTGGTCTGGTAGAATGAAAGAAGTGACAGAATATTTATACATAAAAGGCGGGGTATGGATGAGGAAGCTGCATTTGTTGAAGGCAGCTATGGGCATTGGGGTATTGTTGATGCTGGCAGCATGTGGTTCAACTGGGGTGCCTGATGCGAAGAATTGGGATATCGAAGATTTTAGTTATGTGGACCAGGATGGGGAACCCTTTTCCAAAACTGATTTAAAAGGAAAAGTCTGGGTAGCCGATTTCATTTTCACAAATTGTGAGGATGTTTGTCTCCCCATGACTGCCAATATGGTGAAGTTGCAACAAAAACTGAAGGATGAGGGAATTTCAGATGTTGAGTTCGTGTCATTTTCCGTGGATCCTGAAGTGGACAAGCCTGATGTCTTGACAGCATTTGGCGACCAGTTCAACGTCGATTACAAAAATTGGCACTTTTTGACTGGTTATGGTCAAGATGAAATCGAGGCATTTGCCAAGGATAACTTTAAAACGATTGTATTGAAGCCTGACAATGAAGATCAGGTGATTCACCAGACAAGGTTTTATCTAATGGATCAAGAGGGAAAAGTCATCCGGGATTACACGGGACTTCAGGATATTCCTTTTGATGAGATGATTAAGCATATAAAAATACTACTGAACTATTGAACAGGAGAATGACCTGTTCAATAGTTTTTTAGTTTCTATAGTAATCACGGAATGACGTATGGAACAAATAGCTGTTACGAAGAATGAATTTACTCATCAGGTACATGCTAAAATTCATGGGATAAGCTTTAATTCCCAGCTTTTTTTCATACTATACAGTGATAAATACAAATAAAACCGACAAGTAAAGGTCAAATTGATTCAATTTTATATTTTCCCCATGATATAATATTTAGGTAGGGAAGGTGAGGTTATGAGACACAAAATCACCTGTCTTTTTATATGCCTAGTTTGGATTTCAGGTTGCTCTCAGAGGACTACTTCAGAACAGCCACTCGTTCAGCAGCATAATGTTGTTGAATTAAGCAAAAAGGAAACCATTCCAGCCAGCTTTTTTCCGGATCCTGTTCAAATCGTGTCAATAGGTGATTCCCTAACTCAAGGTGTCGGCGATAGTAAAGATAATGGGGGATATCTCCCTTACTTGCAGAAAAATCTTGAGAAAGAGCCATCTATTACTTCAGTTGAGATGATCAATCACGGAGTTCGGGGAAACCGGACCGACCAATTATTAAAAAGGTTGGATAAATCCCGTGTTCAAGAAGATATTGAACAAGCCGATTCCATTGTCGTCACAATTGGTGGAAATGATATCATTAGAGTATTTAAACAGAATTTCTCCAACTTGGAACTGAACCAATTCGATTCAGCTAAAATAGGGTATGAAAAAAGATTAAGACAGATATTGGATAAGGTGCGCTCTGAAAATCAACAGGCACAGATTTATTTAGTGGGCGTGTATAACCCATTTTCAAAGTGGTTTGCTGATTTTTATGAACTAGATGAAATCATGAATGATTGGAATGATAGCGGAAAAAAGATTATCACCGAATATGATTCTGCATATTTTATCGAAATAGATGATATTTTCCAAAATTCCAAAGAAGACTTGCTATATACGGAAGATTACTTCCATCCCAATGATCGGGGATATGAATTGATTGCAGAAAGAATCTATAATAACATGGAAGTTTTAACAATCGGAAAGGATACAATGGAAGCTAGCGCCAAAGGAGATGATGACCAAGAATGACAAAAGTCAAATGGAAGACTTTGTTTATTACTTTATTAGCCGTTAACATCCTGGTCATCCTTTCAATCCTGGTTTTAATTAATTTACCGGCAAAAGATTCAGATATGAAGCCAGTTGTAACTAAGGAAGAAGATATCCAGTTTCAGATTCATACAAACCGGGAAGATTTGACCCGATTAATCAACCAGTATCTTGATAAAGAAGGCTTGACTGGATTGATACATTATGAAGTGTATTTAAGAGATGAAGTGGAGTTATACGGGAAAATGCCTTTTTTCAACCGTGAAGTGGAAATGAAATTAACATTCGAACCCATTGCGCAAAAGAACGGGGATTTGGTTTTAAAACAAAAATCGATTGCGATTGGCCAGATGAACCTTCCTGTTTCATATGTGATGAACTTAATTAATGAACGGTATAAAATGCCGGATTGGGTCACCATAAATCCCAATGAGGAAAACATATATGTGTCTTTACAGGACATGAAATTAAAAAGTGACGTCAGGGTCAAGGCTAATGAATTTGATTTAAAGAATGATGATATTTCATTTTTATTAACTGTCCCCTCTTCTTTACAATAAGTGAAAATGAAAGATGAAAAGCCAGGTCAAATGCATCCTGGCTTTTCATCTTTTTTTGTATTAAGGTGTTAAGATAAGTGTTTCTAAGCCAGGTTGACCCTGACTGGTGCCGATTATATAAATGGATAATGGGGTATTTGCCTGAATATCTGTATTGGGTAAGGAGAGGGCTACTTCTTTCGAATCGGCTTTCCTTACTTCAAAATCGACTTGCATGGGGTAGAGATTCAGGTATTCACTTGCTTTGCGATACGGAAGTCTTGAAAATACGACATCGCCATCCTTTACAGCGATATCCACCGGTGACGTATCAAAAGACAAGTGGACAAATCGAACCTTGGATTCATCTTGGGGGACATAAGGATTGTCTTCGAAAGTAAGTAGTTTTGGCATTTCATTGGATCCTGTAGCAACGACAGTATACAGTTTTTCACTTTCCAGATCGACTTTACGGCTAAGGAAGGTGGACGTGGTTTGTCCGGCAGGATATATATCAATTTGGTATTTACCCGGGGGTAAAGATAAATAGTTGCTATTGTCTTTGTAAGCGAAATTCTGAAGGATGCGCATTTCGTTTACATATACATCGACCGCAGGTGCTTTTGGAGCTGCATGTAAAATACGGACCTGTGCCGGTTTTACCGTATTGATTTGTTCACTTCTCATTGGTTGCATGGCTTTTTCCATGCTCTTTAAGTGTTTATGATAATAATAATCATGTAAATGTGGGTTAGTATATTTATAGTAGCAGGATAATGCATCATAATTCATGGCCTTTTGTAAATGTTTGTCTTTATGGTTCATGTCTATCACCTCTCATTTGAATCATTATGAAGACATCATATGGTAGCATGCTTGGGCATGTGTCTTTCGTATACTCAAATTTGATTGATTTTTTTAATCAGTCCAGTTTCATCAACAAAAGAAGTTTAGACAGCAGATGATTTTACATGACCTTATAAAAGGTTTAAAATGCATTCAATAGAACTTTTCCAAAAAAGGAGGATATTACAGTTGACCAACCATTTAGACAAAGCAACATTTGCTGGAGGATGTTTTTGGTGTATGGTAAAACCCTTCGATGAACAGCCTGGTATTGAATCTGTCATTTCCGGTTATACAGGGGGGACAACGGAGAATCCCACATACAAAGAGGTTTGCTCGGAAACGACGGGACATTATGAAGCTGTTCAGATTACCTTTGACCCTTCCATCTACCCTTATAAAGATTTAGTTGAATTATTTTGGCAACAGATTGATCCAACAGACGCTGGAGGCCAGTTCTTTGATCGTGGTAGTTCCTATCAAACGGCCATTTTCTATCACGACGAAAAGCAACGGGAAATAGCGGAAGCTTCCAGGGCAAACCTACAGGAGAGCGGCATTTTTTCTAAGCCCATTGCGACACCCATTCTACCGGCCAAAACCTTTTATCCGGCAGAAACGTATCACCAGCATTATTATAAAAAGCAACCAGAGCACTACGAGAGATATTCAGTTGGCTCCGGGCGCAAGGCTTTTCAAAAACATCATTGGGGGGAAAAGAAATGAGCAGTAAAGATGATTTGAAGAAAAAATTAACACCCATTCAATATGAAGTCACACAAAATAGCGGGACAGAGCCTGCTTTTCATAATGAATATTGGAATTTGAATGAAGATGGACTGTATGTGGACATTGTTTCCGGTACACCGCTATTCACTTCCAAAGATAAATTTGACTCCGCCTGTGGCTGGCCAAGCTTTACCAAGCCACTGGATGATGGTGAAGTTGTGGAAAATTTGGATACAAGCTATGGCATGAGAAGGATCGAAGTGCGTTCAAAAACGGCCGATTCCCATCTTGGACATGTGTTTGATGATGGACCAGGACCAACCAAGTTACGATATTGCATCAATTCTGCTTCGTTAAGATTCATCCCACTCGAAGATCTTGAAAAAGAAGGATACGGTGAATATAAGAAACTGTTTCTTTAATAAACAAGTAAGCCCCTATCATCCTGTGATAGGGGCTTACTTGTTTTAGTGGTTTGAATCATTGGTGATGATGGAAGAAAGCCGCACATGTGTGGTAGGGAGGTCCTTGGAGGTTTCTCTCCCTGAAACTACAAAACGCACGGTGTGAGGACCGGGAGAAAGGCCATTGGCGATGAATAAATACCTTTCGCGGGCAAAGGGCCACCACGTATGAAGGGATGTATTCAGTTTGCCGTCAATGAATACATCAACTTCTCCGCCATCTGGGCTTCTGAGTAATTTAACTCCAAGTATATTTCCTTCGAATCGGTATTCAATATAACTCCCTGTCTCATCACTTGTGTAATAACCGCCTCTTGGTCTAAACCCCACCATTGAATCATAGTTGTCATTATCTCTTAAATTTATTTCGGAGCCTTGATGAAATTTAGGAGGAAGACTAGCGACAGGTTTTTCTTTTTGTGCATTTTCAATAAACTTTTGGTAAATCGCATTTGCATAGAATTGATAGCCAAGGCCATTTGGATGAATCAAATCTTTCGTCAATTCCTTGTCAGTGAACCCTGAAGAATTGAAAACTGGACGCATGTCAATATTGGTGGCCCCATAATAGTCAGATAACAGACCGATAGCATTCGCAAATTCCTCGTTTTCCAAACAACTTTCCGTAATCGTGAACAATTCAGCATGAGGATATAGGTGCTTTGCTTTTCTAATCAGAGCCTCGTACGTCATTTTGAAATCGTCCACATTCATGTATTTACGATCATTTTCACCGAATACAATGAAAATCAAATCCTTATGGCCCATTCTTTTTATTTGAGAGAGCTTATAAAGACCTTCAAAAGCAGTGGAGCCGCTTTGAACAACGTAATCCCCTTTAAAGGGAACTGAATGGTGCTTGCTCATTTTATTTTCCAGTTGTTTAAACCAAGTTTGACTCGGATTTTCAGCCCCGGACCCCCTGCCTATGCTATCGCCAATAATCAGATAGTCAATCGGCTGACCATCCTGGTATTTTTGGTATACATTTAAGTTCTCATCGGAACCGTATGTTTTTGGAACTTTTTGAAGGATGTAAATGAGAAGGAGTGTGAGGACAATTCCTGCGAATGGAATGAGGGATTTCGAGACTTTTTTCAATTCATTTCCTCCGATTAACATTATTGTAGGTTGGTGTGGTAAGTATAGGCCGAAAAGCATATTTTAACCTTATTATATCGCAAATTTAAGGTAATACAATAAGGTTTGGTTTCATTTCCCGTTTTTAAAACCAATTGATTACACGTTTTATTGAGGGGGATTTATATAGAAGAATGGAGGAGTTTTTGCTTAAATAAAAAAAAATGGGCAAATACACAGACCAAGGCGGGCATATCGACATATGGTAAGGGTGTAAAGAGAAAACAGAAATCAAGAAGGAGTGAAACTTTATGTACGGATATGGTGGAGGATATGGTGGCGGCTGCGGCGGCGGTTATGGTTACGGCGGAGGATACGGTGGCGGATGCGGTGGCGGTTTTGGTTCAGGCTTCGCATTAATCGTTGTCTTATTCATTCTGTTGGTTATCATCGGCGCATCATTCTGCTGCTAAATATAACACTAAAAGACCAGCTATCAGCTGGTCTTTTCTTATGGAGGCCATTCTTTATAACAGAATTACCCAAGATTAAGCCTTGGCTAGGGACTGGCTCAAGGGTGGAGTTTTAAAAGGGATTCGATTAAGAACATATGTTTCTTTTGTGTTATAATCAATAATGAGCCATGATTTTCTTTTGTTCTGTATATCTGCTAAAATAATTTAAGATGTAATATATTTAGGGGGAAAGAGATATGAAACCTTCTCGTTTAAAACGCGGGGATGAAATCCGGGTTATTGCACCATCGAGAAGTCTTGCGATTGTAAAAGGTGAGCAACGCAGACTGGCAGAGGAAAGATTGGTGGACCTCGGTTTTAAAGTTACATACGGTAAAACAGCTTTGGTACATGATGACTTTTTCTCGAATTCGATTGAGGACAGGGTTGAAGATTTGCATGATGCGTTTAGAAATCCGTCTGTAAAGGCAATCCTTGCTGGCGTAGGTGGATATAATGCCAATCAATTGCTACAATATATCGACTACGATTTAATAAAAAAGAATCCTAAAGTTTTGATGGGCTATAGTGATATTACGGCCATCGGTTTGGCCATTTATCAAAAAACTGGTTTGACTACATATTCTGGTCCTGATTTCTCTACTTTTGGGATGAAGACTGGGCTGGACTATACAATGGACTACTTTAAGAAAGCGGTTCTTATGGATGATGGCTTTGATTTAGAACAAAGTGAAACCTGGAGCGATGATTCATGGCATCTGGAGCAGGAGGACCGTTCCTTCCATCCAAATTCGGGATATATGGTCATACAGGAGGGCGAAGCAGCTGGTACCATCTTAGGTGGCAACCTTTGTACGATAAATCTTTTGCAGGGGACGGAGTATATGCCATCGTTACGGGACCGCATTCTTTTTATTGAGGATGATGAAGAAAGCCATCCTTTTAGTTTCGATCGGGATTTACAATCCTTGCTACAGTTGCCTGATGCAGATGGTATCAAGGGAGTTATCATAGGTCGATTTCAAAAGGATTCAGGGATGACACCTTACGCCCTTCAGCAAATCATTGCAACTAAGAGGGAACTGAATGGTATCCCTGTCATAGCGAATGCAAACTTTGGTCATGTCCATCCTTTTGCTACTATACCGATGGGCGAAAGTGTTAAGATGACCGTGAGGAACGGTAACGCGAAAGTGACCATCCTCTCTTGAAAAATAGATGGACTTATCGTCAGACTACCTATATATAGGGCAACTTAAGAGGATGAACCGAGATTATCGGTCATTGTCTGTATCGGTCCCTGTTTTTGGGTAAAATAGGGTTTTATCCCTGTTCATTTTCCTATTTTACAAGCATTATTAGGGAATATGAGGCTAATAGTTCAAATTCTTTATTTTTCTGATATAATACTAAGAGATTTAAAATAGAAAAGGTGATTATGTGTTATTAACAATTCCCGCATCCATTCGTTTAGAAGGCGCTTTATCCGAGTATAATAAAAAAGGCCGGGTAAGCCATACCTGTTTCGTTTGTAACGAAGACACTTCTAATGGGGATGCAAGCAACTTGAATTACTATAAGTTAGGTACTAAAAAAGTCTGTCTTTCTTGCATGAAACATGTCTTGCGTCATCCAACATTAAAAGAGTATGAATACGTACATACCTCAGTCATTGACAAAGCGGCTTTTTATAAAAGTGTGCTGGCCATTTTAAAGGATGAAAGCTTCATAGATTCCATTCGTCAAGACAAACTAAATAGCTCATTATAAGAAAAAAAGTGTATCTCTCGTGGATACACTTTTTTTTGTCGTATTTCCTTACTTTCCCCACGGTGAATAGATTCCCCATCCTTCTAAAACCTTCCTATAAAAATAGTTTGAAAGAGTTGCAACAATTCCTTAGCAAGATTTCCCTAGTAGGGACATACACTTTAGCATAAGCCATAATTGGTGGTAGAAGGAGAGTGTGGGCATGGAGCAGTCTTCATTGATCAAGCCGTTCCTTGGCGTCGCCTATCCGACAATTAGTCATGGGAAGGGCGTCTATTTATACGATAAAGAAGGGAAGGACTATCTGGATGCATCTTCCGGTGCTGTAACCTCCAATATTGGTCATGGGGTGCAAGAAATTGCAGATGCCATGGTTCAACAGGCAAGCCAAGTGTCATTTGTGTATCGTTCCCAGTTCACGAGCGAGGCAGCAGAGAAGCTTGCCCAAAAAATTGCGGATTTAACCAATGGGAAGCTCCCCTATAGTTTTTTTGTTAATAGTGGTTCAGAAGCGACCGAAACTGCACTAAAGATTGCCATCCAGCATTGGCAGGAAAAAGGGAAACCCAGGAAACAAAAGATAATATCCAGATGGATGAGCTACCATGGCATTACGATCGGCGCTCTTTCAATGTCTGGTCACCCTATACGCAGAGAGCGATTTACCGCTCTACTTGAATCATACCCTTCTGTTGCTCCTCCTTATTGTTACCGTTGTCCATATCAATTAGATCACCGAACATGTGGGATGGCCTGTGCTTTGGAGTTGGAATCATCCATCCGGCGCATTGGCGCAGATAACATCGCAGCATTTATATGTGAGCCAGTTATCGGTGCAGCAGGTGGGGCAATCGTTCCGCCTAATGGTTATTTTCAGAAACTAAAGAAAATTTGTGAGGAACATGACATTCTATTCATTGCTGATGAGGTTATGACTGGATTCGGTCGGACAGGTAAGATGCTAGCCTCTGAACATTGGGGAGTAGAACCGGATATTATTACGTTTGGGAAAGGGATAAGCGGGGGGTACACGCCTATCGCTGCCGCTGCCATGACAGAAAAAGTGTTGGAACCCATCATGAATGGTTCCCGTTCAATCATGGGCGGACATACACTTAGTGCCAATCCATTGTCGTGTGCCATAGCGCTTGCCGTTTTGGAATATATGGAGGATAACGATCTCGTAGAACACTCTGCTAAAAGAGGGAAGGAGTTATTCAACGGTTTAAAAAAGCTTGCAAAGAAATACTCGTTTATCGGGGACCTCCGCGGTAGGGGTTTATTGATCGGGATGGAATTTGTCCAGGATAAAGAAACGAAGGAACCTTTTCCAAAAACTTTAGATGTGACTGCTGAAATTATAAAGGCGGGGATGAACAATGGGATTATTTTATACCCTGCATCAGCGGGGCTTGATGGCATTAACGGGGCAGCCATCATCATTTCTCCGCCCTTAATCATTACAAAGGAAGAAAGTGCTGAATTGCTAAGGAGACTGGACTCAACCCTCCGTGAATTTAAAGATAAGATCCTCCCTGGATATCTGCCGTCTTAAATAAGGAAGTGAACAGAATTGAATGATAATGCATTCCATAAAGTTTGCCGTTTTGAGGATGTCCTGCACCTCTTTGAAGACGGTCAGTCCATTCTTTTTGGCGGGTTCGGTGGAATTGGCACTCCTCCGGGCCTCATCAATCTAATCTTGGAGACGGGTATACAACACTTAACTTTAATCGGAAATGATACTGGCTTCCCTGATATCGGAATAGGTAGGCTGGTTACTCAAAGGAGGGCAAAAAAAATCATTGTTTCTCATATCGGTTCCAATCCGAATGCCGGACTATCCATGAATAATGGAGAGTTGGAAGTGGAGTTCTCTCCGCAAGGTACACTGGTTGAACGAATCCGTGCAGGGGGGATGGGTCTTGGCGGAATATTAACCGATATTGGTCTGGATAATGATATCGTCAGGAAAGGGAAACAAACCGTCAAAATCGGGGAGAAAAATTACCTAGTGGAACCTGCATTGACTGCCGATATCGCTATCGTTTATGCAGCAAAAGCAGATCCCTATGGCAATCTCATTTTCGACAAAAGTGCTCGAAATACAAACCCACTCGTGGCAACGGCAGGTCAAATCACGATTGTGGAAGTCGAGGAAATCGTTCCTCTGGGCAGCATGGATCCAGAGAAAATCATTGTACCTGGTGCTTTTGTAGATTATATCATTCCTTCAAAAGGAGTCGATTGGAAATGGGTTTGGGAGCCGAGGCGAGAAATCGATTAGCCAAAAGAGCGGCAGCTGAAATTAGGGATGGCATGCTGGTCAATTTAGGTATCGGCATTCCATCTTTAGTGCCGAATCATCTACGAGCCGATCATCAAGTGATGTTTCAAGCAGAAAATGGGATTGTTGGTATGGGAAGCTCTCCAGCCATGGGCCATGAAGACGCACATCTTTGTAATGCAGGAGGCCTCCCCATAACCATCCGGGAAGGAGCATCCTATTGCGATAGTACACTCGCCTTTGGGATGATTCGCCGTGGCCGTGTTGATGTTACGATCTTAGGCGCTCTTCAAGTAAGTGAATATGGGGATCTGGCAAATTGGATTGTTCCCGGTAAGCGAGTACCTGGAATGGGTGGGGCAATGGAACTTGCGGCAAAGGCGAAAAAGGTCATTGTCCTAATGGAGCACACCGACAAAGACGGTATCTCCAAAATAATGAAGAACTGTACATTGCCATTAACGGCGAAACGATGTGTACATAAGGTTATCACGGAACTGGGCGTTTTTTCTGTTACTCCAAAAGGTCTCCTATTAACTGATTTATTCGCTTCCACTACAATAGAAGAAGTCAAGAAAAGAACGGAAGCCGATGTTAAAGTGTCTAGCAAGCTTTGTATAGTAAAAGAATGAGAGAGGAGTATGAGGGCATGTATGAAGAGCAAATCAGTGCATGGTTGAAAGAGCATCGAAATGATGGCATTAAATTACTTCAAAAATTAGTGCAGGAACCCAGCAAACGCGGGCAGGAAGGGAGTGCACAAGCCATCGTCGTCGAAAAGTGCCGGCAGATCGGTCTTGACATCGACCTATGGGAGATTGGGGATGGCGCACTAAGAAATCATCCTCATTTTTATTGTGACCGAAAAGACTTTAAAGGGAATCCAAACCTTGTCGCGGTTAGGAAGGGAAGTGGCGGCGGCAGGTCGCTTATATTGAACGGTCATATCGATGTCGTTCCTGAAGGTGATAGATCAGCATGGAAGGATGATCCATTCAGTGGAAAAATAGAGAATGGGAAAGTGTATGGGCGGGGGACGACGGATATGAAAGGCGGGAATGTTTCATTATTATTAGCGCTCGAATCCATCGTTGAAACAGGCATAAGATTGAAGGGCGACGTGATATTTCAGAGTGTAATCGAAGAGGAAAGCGGTGGGGCGGGTTCACTCGCAGCTGTATTGAGAGGATATAAAGCTGATGGAGCGATCATTCCAGAACCAACGAACATGAAATTTTTCCCCCTTCAACAAGGATCGATGTGGTTTCGACTGAAAATAAAAGGCAAATCAGCACACGGGGGAACCCGGTATGAAGGACAAAGCGCGATAGATAAAGCTTATCTTGTAATCGAGGAAATCAAGAACCTTGAAAAGGAACGTAACCAAAAGATGGATCATCCACTTTATCATAATATCCCCATCCCCATTCCCATTAATATCGGGAGCATCCAAAGTGGGAATTGGCCTTCTTCTGTGCCTGATACAGCGATTCTAGAAGGTAGATTTGGAGTTGCCCCTAAGGAAACCATGGAAGCGGCACAACTCTCCTTGAAAAACAAGATTGACGATTTGAATCGTAAGGATAATTGGTTCAAGGAAAAACCAATTGAATTGCAATGGTTCGGAGCTAGATGGATACCGGGAATCCTGGAATTGGATCATCCGTTGATTCAGGCATTGTCCACCCACTATGAAAAAGTCATGGGTGAACAGCCGACTGTGGAAGCTTCCCCTTGGGGAACGGATGGAGGGTATTTATCTTCGGTCGGATCCATACCGGTAGTGGTTTTCGGACCAGGCGAAACAAAATTGGCCCATGATGCCAATGAATATATAGAAGTGGATAAAATGTTGGAATCGGCCGAAATCATTGCACGAACAATTTTGGAATGGTGTGGAGTGGAGGGACATATAAGGGGTACCGGGTCTGATTCCTAAAATAGGGTCAGGCCTTCTGTTACACTATTAGATAGAGAAGGAAGGAGAGAGCCGAATGGATATTGTTGAAAAAAGAATTCAATTGTCCCATTCTACACTACACATAATGATGGATCGTTTTAATAAGCGCGTACGGGTCGAAGACTATTTGGGCCATTTTCAAGATTGCGTCGAAGAATCTTTGAAAGCAGCTGATAATATATCAGCGGAGAAAATCATATTCAAGGCACGAACGGAAAATGTACTGGAGCTGCTGAGCAAAGGTTTTTTATATGAGGGAAGTATTGATAAGTTCTTTTTAGGAAGTGATTGCCACTTCCTTGTTAAATATACCCAAGATCAGCGAAGGGCCAGTTCTCATTGGATCAAGGAGGATGAAATTCTAGAAAATGTACAGAAACTTCCAACAAAAGTAGAGCTAGAGGCCCCCCCATCAACCTATATAGGAAGGAAGGCGGAGGAAATAGATGCCGTGAAGCTTGCTGAATTGTACGGAAAAGTATTTGAAATTTACCCAACCCCAATGAATGAACCAGAATATGTGAGGAAATGCATGAACAGCGGGACGGTCTTTTACATATACGAACATGATGGAGTAATCGTCAGTGCGGCATCCGCTGAAATAAATGACTTCTACCGTAATGCGGAAATAACGGATTGTGCAACACTGCCCGATCATCGGCAGTATGGATTAATGAAGCACTTGATTGAGAAGCTTGAAAGTCACCTCGTCTCACATGACATTTATTGTATCTATTCTATCGCAAGGGCGCTATCATTCGGAATGAATGCAGCATTGCATCAGCAAGGCTATTATTACAGGGGTAGATTAGCCAATAACTGCTTCATTTTCGATAAATTGGAGGATATGAACTTATGGGTGAAGAACTATACATGAATGCCCATTTTCGGGCATGCATATGACAAGTTTTCGGCACTACTTCATATATATGATGGAAGGAATGTGAGAGAGGGGGAAGACATTGATCAGTGAATGTTTTAATACAAATCAGGTCTTAGAAGCGATTCTGGCAAGCATTGATGAGGGAATTCATGTAATCGATCTAAAAGGTCAAACGATCTTTTATAATGAAGTGGCGGCCAACCATGATGGAATGAAGGTAGAGGAAGTGCTTGGAAAACCACTGCTTGAAGCGTTTCCGTCTTTAAATCATAAATCTTCGACCTTGCTGCGTGTCATCCAATCCGAAAAGCCCATCTACCATCATAGACAATCTTATGTAAATGCGCATGGTCGAATCATTGAGACCTTCAATACAACCCTGCCTATATATGTAGACGGTTTCATAATGGGGGCAATCGAAATTGCGAAAGATTATTCTAGCCTGAAACAATTATCGGAACGCTTAGCAGACTTGGAAAGCTCTCTTAAAACGACGACAAGTAAAGAAAAAAAAGTAGCCACGAATGGTACGTTATACACTTTTGCTGATATTCTAACCCAAGATCCACCATTTGAAAAGTTGATTGCACAAGGGAAAAAGGCTGCCCGGTCATCGTCTTCGGTTTTAGTTTATGGTGAAAGTGGTGTCGGAAAGGAACTTTTCATCCAAAGTATACATCACAACTCCAATAGGCGAAAAAAGCCCTTCATTGCACAAAATTGTGCGGCACTCCCTGAAAATTTATTGGACTCGCTTTTATTTGGGACTTCGAAAGGTAGTTACACGGGAGCTGTCGAACGCCAGGGATTATTTGAGCTGGCGAATGGAGGGACTCTATTTCTTGATGAACTGCAATCGATGCCCATTGATTTACAGGCGAAGCTGCTTCGTGTACTTGAGGATGGGGCCGTTAGGAGGATAGGGGCGGCAAAAAGCATTCAGGTAGATGTCAGGATCATGACTGCGATGAATGTAAACCCGAAGACGGCTGTCACGGAGAAAAAGCTCCGTGAGGATTTATTTTATCGCTTACATGTTTTGAGCTATGAGCTACCGCCGCTAAGAGATCGTCCAGAGGATATTTTATTGCTTACGGAGCATTTTATTATAAACTTTAACGAGAAGATGAATCGCTCCGTAAAAGGAATCGATGAAGAGACCAAGGGAATCCTACATGCCTATCATTGGCCAGGTAACGTAAGGGAACTCAAGCATACGATTGAGTTCATGATGATACATGCCGAAAGTGAAGTCTTGACAGCGGGTGACTTGCCCCCATTTTTAAAAAAGAGCACAGTTCCTAAAGAGAAGGTATTGCCGCTGCGGGAAGCCATGAAGGAAATGGAAACAAAACTTATATCAGAGGCACTTTTGCAAACCGAAGGAAATGTCTTTCAAGCTTCAAAGCTATTGGACATCCCGAGGCAGACCCTCCAATATAAAATTAAGAAACATACTTGAACGCTAAAAAATCCGGTATATCGTATATAACCGGATTTTTTAGCGTTCATATTTAGTTTTTGGGCAATTTTGGCACCCTTCTTGCATTAAATACTACTATCAAGACTTAGGAGGTATGGCTATGTTATTTGATTTATATAAACCAGATCGTCATTGGAAAGATATAGAGTTATGGAAAGATGTAACTGATGAACAATGGAACAATTGGTTGTGGCAATTGACAAATACAATAAGAACTGTGGATGATTTGAAGAAAGTAATCGACCTTACTCCAGACGAAGAGGAAGGGGTGCGAATCTCCACCAAAACGATTCCCTTAAACATTACCCCCTATTATGCGTCACTTATGAATAAAGAGGACCCTAGGTGTCCAATAAGGATGCAATCCGTGCCCATATCGGAAGAAATGCATAAAACTAAGTATGATATGGAGGATCCACTACATGAAGATGAGGATTCACCCGTACCGGGATTGACTCACCGGTATCCCGACCGTGTGCTTTTCCTGGTGACGAACCAGTGCTCGATGTATTGTCGATATTGTACGAGAAGGCGTTTTTCAGGTCAAATTGGCATGGGCGTTCCAAAGAAACAATTAGATGCAGCAATCGGCTATATTCGGGATACACCAGCGGTCAGGGATGTGCTAATTTCCGGTGGTGATGGATTATTGATCAACGATACCATCCTCGAATATATCTTGAAGAATTTGCGAGACATTCCCCATGTTGAAATAATTAGAATCGGTACACGGGCTCCAGTGGTTTTTCCTCAGCGTATCACTGAAAACCTGTGTAATATTCTAAAAAAATATCACCCGGTTTGGTTAAATACGCATTTCAATACGTCGATAGAAATTACGGAAGAGTCGAAGAAAGCGTGTGAGATGCTCGCGGATGCGGGTGTGCCAGTCGGAAACCAAGCTGTAATCTTAGCGGGCATTAACGATAGTGTCCCTATCATGAAGAAGCTAATGCATGACCTTGTCAAGATCCGTGTACGCCCTTACTATATTTATCAATGCGATTTGTCAGAAGGAATTGGTCATTTCCGGGCCCCGATATCTAAAGGAATCGAGATCATCGAAGGCTTACGGGGTCATACATCCGGTTATGCAGTACCTACATTCGTTGTTGATGCACCTGGAGGCGGAGGGAAAATCACTTTACAGCCAAATTACATCCTGTCTCAATCCCCGACGAAGACAGTCCTACGGAATTTCGAAGGTGTAATCACGACCTATCCGGAACCGGAGCAGTACACACCGGGACTTGCCGATGATTATTTCAAGGGGATTTATCCCGATGTTGAAGCAAAACAGTCAGATTCAGGGATAGCGGGTCTTATGAACGACAAACAATTTAATTTAGTACCTGAAGGTCTGAAACGGATGAACCGTCGTGAAAAGTACCATACCAACCCAGAACATGCCTCTTTAAAAAACCAACGCGAAAAACGTGACCAGCTAAAAGAAAAAAAATTTCAGGCACAGCAGATAAAAAATATAGCTCCACAAAGTGAAAAGGAAGAAGGGGAGTAAAATGGAAGTATGTCCGTGGTGTGAAACAGGAAAACTCTCTTCCATAAAAGGTACAGTTTATTGGGAATTACCGGATGGAACGAGGGCTGTTGAGATTACCGAAACGCCATCATCCTATTGTGAAAATTGTAACGCCCTATTTCAACGTGATGAAATCGTGAAAGAAATTGAAGACCAGCTGTTTTTAATTGATACGAAACAGCTAGATAAGCAGACTACGTATGAGGAACTATTAAAGATGAAGCGAATGCTGAAACGGAATTATTTTGACTTTTCTTAGGAGGAGCGAATTCTATAAAAAATACAAACTATGATTTTTGATAAAACATTTATCTGATCCTCGGGATTGGATAGATGTTTTTTTGAATTGAACCTAGATAAAATCGGCTAAACGGACTGATTATAAGTGCAAGGATAGCTGAGGTTTTCTGCAGAAAAAGCCCCTAATATTGTCCACTATAACTCTTTCACACTAATGTCCGACGATCTCTTCTGCAGCAAGTTCCATGTAATAATTAATAGGCTTAGACTAGAATAAGCTACTTTCCTTATTTTATAAGTTTAGAAAAACTTTTCCATGTTCGTTTTTAGTTGGTTGAGTAACGCGGAAGGGAGGGTGTACGAATGTTCAAAAGGATGGATTATTATAGTTAAAGCCACCATATCTTAATCCTGGTGGCTTTAGGTATATGTTGATCTAGGTGCGTAGTTAGCCTATTTATAGTTTAGGCAAAGTGATGAAAAAACATGTTCCTTTTCCGAATTGACTTGAAACACGTATGCTGCCACGATGGAAATCCACTACCTCTTTGACAATTGCCAGTCCCAGACCAGTGCCTTCTTTTGTCCTAGAAGCGTCCGCTCGGTAAAAACGTTCGAACAAATGAGAAAGTTCTTCTTCTTTAATCCCCATACCGGTATCTCGAAATTGAATGAAAACATCATCGTTTGTTTCTTCAACGATAATTTTAATGGAACCGTTCGGTTTATTGTACTTTAAAGCATTTGTAAGTAAATTATCCCAGACAGTCTCCAATAGACCTTCATCACCATTGAAACGGATTGGTGCAATTTTATAATATAGTTCGATGCCCGAATCTTCAATGAGCCACAAATATTTTTGAATCAGCGTCTTAAGTTGTTCATCCAATGCAAATGAGGAGCGTTTTAATGCACGTGTAGGCTGGTCTAAAAAGGTTAGCAGTAGTAATTGCTTAGTTAAGAGAGATAATCGCTTAGTCTCTGTCTCGATAATCGATGTGTATGTTAGGCGATCTTCTTCTGTAATGCTGGGTGACTTCAATAGTTCAGAATATCCTTGGATATTTAATAGCGGCGATTGGAAATCATGAGAAACATTGCTTATGAATTCTTTTCTTGATCGATCTGTTTCCTGTAATTGCTTCGTCATTTGATTGAAACTTGATGCAAGCTGTCCAATTTCATCGCGTCGTTTAACCTTCAGTAGAAGATCATAATTTTCTTTTGATATTTGTTTAGTGGCTTCCGTTAATTGTGTAATGGGTCGTATTAATTGTTTCGCAACAAATAGCATTCCAATCAGGCTGATTATCGCCATGGATATGATCAAACAAGCCAATATTGTATGCACTTCAGAAAATAATAAGCCAATATTGGGCCGAAGGAAGACCCCATACTGTTCGCCATTATATATAAAGGGGACACCGACAGTATTGATAATTTTATTCGTAAAAAAACCTGTCATGAATGACTGATTTGGATAGTTCTCCATACCATGAAAGATATTTCCTTTAAATACCGTTTCTTTGGCGGAAGGGGGTAATTCTGACGTTTTAAATGCCCCTCCAAAGAACTGAGAATAACCAGATTCCCCGACAACATAAAATTGATACCCTATATCGCCAAGTGTCGATAAATAATGTTCTAAATCCAAATCAGGCGTACTCTCGATATATCGTGTAATATTTTGTGCTATGGCGACATTCTTTTCATCATTTTGTTCCTTAGTAACCACATGGTAATACGTGTTTGTTAAAAAAAAGCCGACAATTGTACTGAATAGCATAAGGCTTAACGTAGTGATAATGAACTGTTGATACAAGGTTTTCATGAATGTTGAACCTCTAATTTATATCCTAAACCACGGATTGTGTTTATTTCGATATTAGCCCCTAGACGATCCAATCGGTTTCTCAGGCGTTTGATATGTGTATTAAGGGTCAGGCCGTCACCTTCATAATCATGTCCCCATATTTGTTCCATGATGGTAAATCGCTCGATGACATAATTGGGCCGATTTGCAAGTAATGATAGCAATTCAAATTCTTTTAAGGGCATGATCAGTGTTTCTGATTCGGTTGACACTTCAAAAATTTTACGATTAATCGTCACATTACCGATCCGAATGATATTTTGGCTGTCCTTATCAAATCTTCTAAGGATGACGGCAATCCGAAATAGTAACTCTTTAGGTTCAAAGGGCTTTACTACATAATCTTCGGAACCTGCTAGAAACCCTCTCGTTTTATCTTCTAATTGATCTTTTGCCGTTAACAGTAGAACAGGAATTTTATAATCTTGGTTGAGTATTTTTGTCAACTCAATGCCATCCATCCCGGGCATCATCACATCAACTACGGCTAAGTCAGGAACTACTTCTTCTAATAAGTAAAGCGCCTCTTTCGCATCATTAGCTTTTATGACATCATATCCTTCCCGCATTAAATGAATACTTACCAGCTGTAATATATGTTTGTCGTCATCACAAACCATTATTTTCAATACAATCACCTCAAACCATTTTTTGCTTTATATGTACCTGGGTTCGCTTTCATGAAATCTATACTTACATGCATGTAAACAGGTAATAACGCAGAGACATGTGGAAGTCTCTGCGTATGGCTTGTATATTTGTTTTTTTTTCTTTTATTTCTTATCTTTCTCAAAGAATAATATTAATGCGGGCAATAGCATTCCACGCACTAAGAATGTATCCATTAAAATACCGATGGCAACGATGAATCCAAAGACGAATAAATCGGCTATTGGCATCGTAGTCAATGCCGCAAAGGTGGCTGCCAAAATTAAACCAGCAGATGAAATGACCCCACCTGTATTCCGAATAGCGATTTCCAAAGCCTGTTTCACTTTTTTTGTTTTGCGTTCTTCTAAGAAACGGGATATTAAAATAATGTTATAGTCTATCCCGAGAGCGACTAAGAAGATAAACGCATAAACAGGTACACGTGTACTTACCGCTTCATAACCGAACAGAACATCAATGAGGAACAGACCTAATCCTAATGCCGCCAAGAATGAAAGTAAAATGGTGGCCATCATATAAACCGACATTTTTACTGACTTCGTTAACACGAATAGGAGGATTAAAATTAATAATGTTTCTAGTAGGACGATCACCCAAATATCACGATTATTGACATCACGCTCGTCAACAAGTTTCGGAGTAATTCCACCAAAATACACTTCACCGGATATATCTGCTTTACTTAGGATTTCATCATCGTTTTCAATTAACTCCTTCATCATATCGATTGCTTCGACAGAATAAGGGTTAAGGTCAAGCGTCATACTATATTTTACTACTTTCGCGTCGTCAGATACATTTGTTAGTCGAACTGATGTAACATCTTTTTCAGATTCGAGCGTTGTCCGTAATGCTTCGATCTGTTTTTCTGATAACGTTTCTTTTCCTTCGAATAAAATGGATGTTGGAGCCAATTCACCTTTGTCGTATTTCGCTTCGACGATTTCGTAGCCTTCACGTGAAGGTAAATCTTTTGGGAAAGATTTCACTGTATCAAATTCAAAATCAAGGTTAAATACATTTAACGCTGACACAACCATTAAAATGGCGATAATTCCGCCAGAAAGGCCTGGTTTATTTACAACAAATTTTGCAACGGGTCCCCAGAAGCGATGTTTCACTTCTTGCGTTTCACCAAACTTCGGTACTTTCGGCCAGAAGGCTTTACGCCCGAATAGGGTGAACAGCGCTGGGACAAGTGTAATGGATGCTAACATGATGACAAACATTGTCGTTCCAAAAATTGGCGCAAAGTTTTGATAATCACGGAAGTTTGCAAAGAATAATACTAGCATTGCGGCGAGTACTGTTCCGCCTGCTAAGAATACTGGCAATCCTGTAGCACGCATCGCATGTTTCATTGCCTCATATTTGGTCTCATGGTGGTTCAGTTCTTCTCGGAAGCGAGAGAATATGAATAATGAATAGTCAATCACGGCCGCGAACAGCAAAATACTCATTATCGATGTAGTTGAATTGTTGATTTCAAGTCCACCAGCACCCATTAATCCGAGTGTTTGATTCACTACTTGGTATACGATTACTGTTGCTAATAGTGGGATAAAAGCCAATAATGGAGAACGGTAAATAACGATGAGCAGGATTAAAATAATCACTATTGTGGTAAATAGTAACACGAAATCTGCTTGTTCGAACAACTTAAGCGTATCTCCAGCAATTCCTGCAGGACCAGTAATACGGAAGGAAGTTTCAGACATACCCTCTGTAACGCCATTTCCAACCTCAGCCATAGCATCTACGGTTTCGCCAATTTGGCGGCTATCAAGACCAGGGTCTAAAGTCATTGGAATGATGATCGTAGACTGGTCATCTGACTTGAACCCTTCGATTGCTTCTGGCGGTAATTGAGAGATATTGACGATTTCATCGACACCCTCAATTTTAGCACCGATGATTTTATTCATAATGCTTGTAACTTCTTCTAAGTTCACCTTACCATTTTCGTTATGAAAGGTAAGAATACCAGGCGTCCCTTGATCATTAGGGAAGTATTTTTCTAATTTTTCATTTGCAATAATGGATTGTGCATCGTCGGGTAAGGATTGAAAGTTTGTCACTTTGTAATCACTTACTGCCGGACCGGCACTTAACCCAATCATTAAGACCAGCCATGTGACAATTGTAATCCACATACCTTTCTTAGTTGAAACCCAATCAGTTATTGGGCGTAAAAAAGAATTCATTTAATTATTTCCCCCTTATAGTTTAGAGCTGCAATGTGAAATGCGGACATCACATTTAAGCTCGTCATCACTTTCTATTTCATTGTAATGTAACTAAATGAACTGAAAATGAACTTTTAGTTAAATTATGAAAAATTGGAGGGGTAACCAGCTGGATAATAAAACATTTATCAGCGCCTGAAGATTTACTCTATATACACAAAATTCGTGGTAAAGTATCTAGATGGAATTTATAGTTGAAAAGGTAATTAACAATCAAGACTTGTATAGGTGTAGACGTAAGCGTTAGTTTCCGATATATTAAGATTTAAATCATAGTATTTTGATAAGGGGGCTCGACATGAGACCGTTTTACTTATTTTTAATGAAATATCGACAGCCGAAGGAAATTGATGAATTTACAAAATTCGCAAACCATGCATACGAAGATCACAGTTTTCCAAAGCAATCGGATGATTATCATGAAGTGAGCAGTTACTTGGAGTTAAATGGAGACTATTTAGATAGTATGACTATATTCGATCGATTATGGGATCAATATGTCCAAATAGAAGAAGGACTGCTATAGATACAGGAATAGGGGGAGCCGAAGGATGTTTAGAAGCCTTCAAGCCCGAATTTTGTTTTATTCTTTAATTATATCGAGCTTACCCGTTTTGATATTGGGAATCATTTCTTATGAATCACAACGCTCCTTGCTAGCTAAAGAAGCGAAGAGTACATTGAATTCAGGTTCACTTAATATGGTAAATGAAATGTACAGTTATTTAAATGAACGGATTAGTGATGTTAACTTAATGAGTACGAATACGATATTGATCAATCCTGATTCTTCTAAAGAGGAGAAGACCGATGAATTGAAAAGATTCACAGAAGCAAAAGGTGAATACTTTGGTGCCGTATATTTAGATTTGGAAGGTACGGTCATGGCTGATACCTCAAATAAAATGGTCGGAACAAGCTTAGCTAATAGAATATGGTTTCAAGAAGGGCTAAAGGGGCATGAATTCCTATCGGATGTATATAAAACGAAAGCATTTGCTGAACCTATTATAGCCTTAAGTGCACCGGTAAATGATAATAAAGGGAAAATGATCGGTGTTGTGTCCCCGGCCTTTCGGATATCAGGCCTTTGGGATATGATGGAGAAAAAGGCCAATGACATTAGTGAAAAGTACCCTGTGAATTTTTATATGATCAATCAGGATGGCATTATGATTTCAAAAAAAGACCCGAATGGCATTCATGAGAGTTCTAATACGACATTGGAAGATATGGGCCTTACAAAAGAAAAGTTATTGGAATCCGCTAATTCCAATAATTTATATAGTGCAGAAAATGGAGAAAAGATATATTCCATTCAATACGTTCAACCGATAGCTCAAACGGAAAATAAATGGTTTGTGGTTGTGGGAGCTGACAAAAAACAAGTATATCAGCCGTTAAATGATCTTTTATCCCGCTATCTTTCTATATACACCATTGTATTTATGTCCATCATTCTAGGCGTCTATTTACTTACGAAATCTCTGGTGAAACCAGTACATAATCTAGTGGAAGTGACGGAAGATTTTATCCAGGGAAAAGAGTTCGTGGTCTCTGATAAAAGAAGTTTTGTAGAAATGGAGAAGTTGAATCATGCGTTTCTAAGGATGATGGATACGATTAAGGATAGGGAAAGAGAAATCGTCCGTACCGAAAAGTTAAAATATGTCGGACAACTGGCCGCAGGGGTAGCGCATGAAATCAGGAACCCATTGACGACCATCAGGGGTTTTCTCCAACTGTTGAAGAAGCAGGATTATGAAAAAGAGTTAATTGAAAAGTACAGTGATGTCATGCTTGGGGAAGTAGATCGAGTGAACGTTTTTGTTACACAACTCCTTGATTTAGCTAAACCCCACCAGCTTGAAATGGAGAAATTGGATCTGAAGGAATTCCTTGATGAACTGGTTGTTGTCTATTCGGCTTCTACTCTATATAAAGATGTCACACTCGTTAATACATTGACAGAACCCGTACATACCTATTCCGATAAAAACCGGTTGCGTCAGGTTATCCTTAATGTCCTGAATAATTCCTGCGAATCGTTTGAGTCAAAAGGGCAGATTGAAATGACCGTCGATACTTCACCTCATTATGTACAATTGAAGATCCGAGACGATGGAAAAGGGATTAAACCTGAGAATTTAAAAAATATCGGGATGCCCTTTTATACGACAAAGTTAAAAGGAAATGGTTTGGGAGTGGCAACTTGCATCCAAATCATGGATGAACTCAAAGGGAAATTTCAAATCGAAAGTAAATATGGACAAGGTACAGAAGTGATCTTGACGATTCCGACAACAAACCGTCTCATTTAAAGAGGCGGTTTTCCTGTCTTGTCCTATTTTTTTGATAGGTTACCATAATTAAAGTTTCTCGCATAACCTATCTAAATGAGTCAAATGCCCCCTCTTTTCCATTAACCACCTTGTTTGTTCATGCATATAATTTACTATCAAACGATAAGGACCATATTGGGGGATGTCTCTTATGGGCAAGAAAAATCAGCCAAAATTCAAATTAGGCGATACAGTCGTAATTATAATGTATGGGACAGTCGGGAATATAACCGATATAAAATATCTCGATGGTTCTTATGTGTATGAAGTAAATTACAGCGAAGGCCTATATATTGAAAAGACATTACAGTCTATAACTGAATACGAAGGAGAAATCCTTTATCAACAGGAACAAATCGATATCGAATATAAATATATTATCGGTGATTTAGTCCAGGTCGATGGATATGAATATGATTATTTTAAGATAATTGGCTATCGAACGGAGATTTGGCGCTATAAAGAGAATGCCTGGGAAGATGTGATATATGAATTATCACGTATCTCCGATGGGGAATGGCTGGAAGCGCATGAAGAAGAATTGACTTTAGTAGCCGATGCCAAACGTGCAGATGCAATCATTCAAAAATTGGGGCTGCTCCTTTCTAATAAGAATAACGAGCTTACTATAATTGCTAAACAAAACAACCCTGGTAAAGGTGAGCGAGATATGACTATGACAAAAAATGAAAAAATGGAAATGATTGATGGACTGTTGGATTTATATAATGATTATTGTAAGCTTTTTCATCAATTTGGCGATGATGAATATCAACATATCATGAAAATAGCTCTTGCTAAAATTGAGAAGGCGGCGGAAGAAATTTACCCAGGTCACAAAAAAGAGCATACGAAATAAAAGGTCTCGAAAAGGGATGTATACACTTTAGCACGAGCCGATGAAGACTCATCTCTAAGAAATTTAATCAACGAATAAAGTGTAGGATATGCGTAAGTTTTGAGAGAAAATGCCCTACTGGCATATTTATACCTATACATTCATACATCTTTAATTAAGGGGGCGATGATTTGCGAGAAATTGAGGTTTTTATTGATACTGAAGAGATAGCGGAATTCTTTTACCAAGAATTATTAAAGCGGGGCTATCTTCCAAAAGAATCTGAAGTTGAAGATCTTGCTGACATCACATTCGAATACCTTCTTGAAAAATGCATTATTGATGAGGAAGTCGATGAATGATGTATCATCAATCAATGGGCAGTTTTCTTGCCATTACTCCTTAAAATCAACCAAAAAGACGGCGGGTTTCCGCCGTTTTGCTGCGTTCCACCGATCACTTAAAGAGTGTTATATCCTACTTCCTGCAGTAGATAAAGAAGTTCTATTTTCCTAATATGGGGTTGGTATGTTATAGTAATTGGGAATGTCATTTCAACCACTTCAAGGAGGGAATTTTAAGAATGAGCGTACATATTGGTGCTAAAGAAAATGAAATTGCGGAAACGGTTTTGCTTCCTGGGGATCCGTTACGTGCAAAATATATTGCTGAGACGTTTTTAGAGGATGCTAAATTATACAATGAAGTTCGTAATATGTTTGGGTATACAGGAACTTATAAAGGAAAACGCATTTCCGTTCAAGGTACAGGAATGGGTGTCCCTTCGATTTCGATTTATGTAAATGAATTGATGAATAGCTATAATGTCCAAAAACTTATCCGGGTTGGGACAGCTGGTGCCATTCAAAAAGATGTGAAGGTCAGAGATGTAATCCTGGCTATGAGTGCCTCTACAGATTCACAAATGAACCGCATGACATTCGGTGGCGTTGATTTTGCTCCTACTGCTGATTTTGATTTATTGAAAAAAGCTTATGATGCAGGGGTGGACAAAGGGTTGCAATTGAAAGTCGGAAACGTATTTACCGCAGATCAATTCTATAATGATAATAGTGAATTGGAAAAGTGGGCCAAGTACCAAATCCTTGCTATAGAAATGGAATCGGCTGCATTATATACACTTGCTGCTAAGTTTGGTCGTAAAGCATTATCCGTTTTAACGATTTCCGACCATCTTTTAACAGGTGAGGAAACAACCTCCGAAGAGCGCCAAACAACATTCAATGAGATGATTGAGGTTTCTTTAGAGGCAGCGATTCAAGACTGACTATAAACGTTATCATTTACGGGTAGCCAGGAATAGAAGAAACTAAGATATTTAGTTTCTTCTATTCCACGGAGTCCGTATTTTTGCACGTAAATAGAATGTGGATAAAGAATTGGTCTCTATAAGAAAGCTGGATTGGAGCAAGATGGTAGGCACTTACATATCATTCAAAAAATTTGATAACTAAAGTTTTCCGATTTGCTAGAAAGCTGATAAAATAGGATGTATTAGTTAATATTGTCATGAAGAATGAAAGTGGTGAGGCTTCAGTGGAAGAAGAAAATCAACAACAGCCCAAAGATGAAGGCAAAATTGTGAAAATAAAAAAGTTTACGTTTATTATGGGGATTTTCTTACTCATATTTTTGACAGCAGGGATAACTACAATCGCGTTGACCTTTGGCGATGAAAAAGTAGAGTCACTTGCACCGAGTAATCATCCTGAATTTGAAAAGTTATATTCTACATATGATACGATTAAAGATAATTATTATGAAGAAATCGATGAGAACACGCTCGTGGATGGAGCTATAAATGGAATGATAGAATCGTTGGATGATCCTTATTCCTCTTATATGGATAAGAAAGAAGCCTCCAGTTTCCATGAGAGCATCTCTTCTTCCTTTGAAGGAATAGGTGCTGAAATCCAAGAGAAGGATGGACAGATCATGGTGGTTTCCCCTATTAAAGGATCACCAGCTGAAAAAGCCGGAGTCCGGCCTAATGATATTATACTAAGTGTCAATGGCAAAAGCCTTGATGGCTTAAGTTCTTCGGAAGCTGTCTTGAAAATCAGGGGGAAAAAGGGAACAAAAGTGGAACTTGCCATTTCAAGGGCGGGTGAAAAGGAACCGATTACTTTGTCCATTAAGCGTGATACCATTCCGATTGAAACGGTTTATTCAGAGATGCTTGATGATGGGATTGCCAAAGTGCAGGTTACAAGTTTTTCTGAGCATACGGTGGAAGAGCTGAATACGGCACTTGAAGACATGGATAAAGAAAAGATGAAAGGCCTAATATTGGACTTACGTGGAAATCCGGGTGGATTGCTTGACCAAGCGATCGCGATGGCAAACTTATTTATCCCGAATGGGGAAGTCATCCTTCAGGTCGAGGATCGAAAAGGAAAAAGAGAAGTCTATAAATCCCAGAATAATGGTGAGTTGAAGCTACCAGTG
The DNA here is from genome assembly GCF_059384845.1 of Peribacillus suis. Classification (NCBI taxonomy): domain Bacteria; kingdom Bacillati; phylum Bacillota; class Bacilli; order Caryophanales; family Bacillaceae; genus Peribacillus; species Peribacillus suis. Next base: position 2,339,732 of record NZ_CM182019.1, on the reverse strand, counting down.
GTCGTATTAATTGATGATGGAAGTGCAAGTGCATCTGAAATCGTTGCCGCCGCTGTTAGTGAATCTGCGGGTATTCAGCTTGTAGGGGTAAAATCATTCGGGAAAGGGACCGTGCAAAAAGCCGCAGACTTTGATGATGGTTCCAACTTTAAGTATACAGCACAAAAATGGCTGACTCCGAAAGGCAATTGGATCCATAAAAAAGGGATTGAACCGGATATAAAAGTCAAGCTTCCCGAGTATGCCAATCTTCCATATATCTCTCCTGATAAAGGATTGAAAGTATCGGATTCCTCGAGTGAAGTAGAAGCAGCGGAGAAAATGCTGAAAGAAGCCGGGTATAATCCAGGAAAAGTGGATAAGTATTTCGATGAAGAAACAAAGGTAGCGGTCAAGGAATTCCAAAAGGATCATAAGATCAAAGAAACAGGTGTCATTAAAGACGATACAACCGTTAAATTGATGGAAGTCATTAGGGATAAAATCCTTAAAAATGATACTCAAGTGAAAAAAGCGGTGGAAGTATTGAAAAAGAAAATCAAATAATCTTTTATAAAAACAAGCGGCCCATCAGCAAGCATTTATTGCTGATGGGCCGTTTTTCGTATGCTTGACTTAGGTGTGTGTGTAATCCATAAGGTGACCATGGAAGAAGTACCAATGGGTGGGGAATGGAAGGGTATCCATGATGAAGTAGAATTTGAAGAAAACGAGCGGTAAACCCTGCTTGAGGAACATGAACTTTCATACAAGGCTAAGAATGATTACTACCGAAAAGCGGCAGAAAAATCAAAGAAGGCTAGATGCCACTCTGACTAAATTCTGCGATTATATCTATCAAAAAGAACCTCGTCAGAATAAATATAACAGGAGCAACTGAATGGGTTTCCAAGGTTAATCGTGAAAAGAATGAAGGGGCTGTCTAATAAGTCCTTATTCCAGTGAATTTCGCAAAAACAAAGAGGCAGAAATGTTGTTAAATCAACGTTTCTGCCTTTTACTATTTATTCAATTTCGGTGTGTAATTACACCTTTTGGGACAGCCCCTTGATTAATCCTTTATAAATAATTTCATTTTACAAAAAGCGGGATATTACTCCTGTAATCAGGTGAAATGATGCCATTTTCGGTAATGATGCTTGTAATAAGAGAATGGGGCGTAACGTCAAAAGCAGGATTGAATGTCTTCACGTTTTCTGGTGCTATCCTGACTCCTTGTATAGAAGTGATTTCATCCCCATTCCTTTCTTCGATTGGGATGGAGATACCCGACTCGAGAGATAAATCGAATGTACTTGATGGTGCTGCTACATAGAAAGGAATATCGTAATGCTTAGCTAATATCGCCAAACCCAATGTACCAATTTTATTGGCTGTATCACCGTTTGCCGCAATACGGTCTGCTCCGACTATAATGGCTTCGATTTTTTTATGATGAATGGTGTGGGCTGCCATATTATCCGAGATTAATGTAACGTCCACTCCAGCTTGCATAAGTTCCCATGCGGTGAGTCGTGCCCCTTGCAAGACAGGTCTCGTTTCACAGGCATAGACCTTTATAGGAAAGGTTCTTTCCTGGGCCAGGTGGAAAGGTGCGAGGGCTGTTCCGTACCGTGCAGTGGCTATCCCCCCAGCATTACAATGGGTTAAAATAGAATCACCCTCGTTGAATAAAGACAATCCGTATTCACCAATTTTTCGGCACATCTCCACATCCTCTGAAAATAGCTTTTTTGCTTCAGCAACAAGAGCGCTTTTGGCTGAAGCGATGCTATTGGCTGCTTGTAGAGTATTCTCCATTCTTTTCAGTGCCCAAAAAAGGTTGACCGCTGTTGGTCTTGAAGAAGCGAGTGTAGTAACATGTTTCGTGACATTGTGTTTAAATTGCCATAAATCCGTGGTATTTTCCTGGATTGCACCAAGAGCAACGCCAAATGCTGCAGTTAGCCCGATAGCGGGGGCACCACGGACCTTCAAGGTCAAGATGCTGTCATATACATCTTTAACCGTAAAAAGTTCAATGAATTCTATTTTTGATGGCAAGGCCTGTTGATTCAATAAGGTAATATGGGTATCATTCCATTGGACGGAATAGGGTAGTGGCGTTGTAGTTGTCATATGTATATCTCCTTATAGGGCTGAATAGGAAGGCAATGTATATTGCTTTACGGCTTCTATCACTGCTGGAATATTCAGTTCTTTCCGATTTTTGATTATATGGGCCCCGATTTTCAAGGTAGCCGTTTTAGCTGTAATTCTAGTTTCTTTATTCTCAATGCCATTTAAATCAGCAACATGAGATAGGCCAATGGTTCTTCGAATTAGTTCACATCCTGCAAAGCCATATGCATCACCTTTAAACTTGTTGAGTACATATGGAAGATAACCTTCGATCTTACTGTAAGGACTTTTATTTTCAGAATTCCACAGGTTCGTATATGTTTCTTCAAATGTATTCCAAAATTCCTGAAGATGAGTAAAGATTTCTTCCTTCCCAGTGGCCTCGCGTGTTACTGCCTGGAATAGGAGATTCGCCATGTATTGTCCAAGGTCAAATCCAACAGGACCATAAAAAGCGAATTCAGGGTCAATTACCTTTGTTTCTGTATCACTTGCAAATATACTTCCCGTATGTAAATCGCCATGAAGAAGGGCCTCCTGCTCGGATTCGAAGCTTTGTTTTAACTTAGCCACTTCCAGTATTAAATCAGCATCTTTCCATATAGACTTGGCAGCCTCCAGCAACTCAAGCTCAAACTCGCCTGGATGTTCCTCCAAAAAAGGATCCGTGAAAATGAAAACCTCAGTAATCTTGCAGAGTTCTGGATTCGTGAAGTTCCGGGCAACCTCTTTTTTCGCTGCCGGTTCCAAATGAAAATCAGACGTATAAAAAGCGGTCTTTGCAACAAATTCACCAATGTGTTTGGATAATAGAGGGAAATGATCTCCTTCAATTAATCCGGTCCGGGCGATTTTCAAGTGTGATAAATCTTCCATGACGGTGATTGCAAGCTGTTCATCAGAATAATAGACTTGTGGGACAAGTTCGGGACAATAGCTTCTGAATTGAATTAATGCATTCGCTTCGATAGCCGATCTTTTTAAAGTCAATGGCCAGCTTTCACCAAGAACCTTTGCGTAAGGAACTGCTTGTTTGATGATGACTCCTTTATTTGTTACGGGATTTGTAACGTGAAAAACATAATTTAAATTTCCGTCACCGATTTCATTACATAGTAATGAGTCATCTGAATGCAGTAACCCAAGTTTCTTCGTTAGGTCAATTGCCGTTTCGTTTGTCAATAGCTTGAAATTTGATGGTTGAGTCATTGTTATCCCTCCAAGTACATTAAAAAATATGAAAAAGCCCCTTTCCCATAGAAAGAGGCAGAAGCTTCACTTCGAACCTCTTATCTCCCAGAAAGAATTCTTTCTGGTGGATTTGGCACCGTGCTCTGTGGATATAATCCGGCGGAATTCCCGCCCCATTTCACAATGGTATTACAGTCGGTTGCTGGGCTTCATAGGGCCTTTATCCCTCAGCCTGCTCTTGATAAGAGTATTGTATTTATTTTCAGAAAATTAATCTCGAATGAATGATATCAATATTTCAAATAGTTTGTCAATGGTAAATTAATAAAACTCGGGCCGCCGATCTTCGAAAACGGGTATTTTATTTCTTGCTTCTCCTACTTTTTCTAAGTCAAGGGTGCCGAGTAGAAGTTCTTTTTCTTCACCAGCCTCACAAATGATTTCTCCCCACGGGTCGATGATGATGGAATGTCCGGCAAAATGATTATTTTGGTCAGAACCGGAACGATTCACAGCCACAACGAAGGCTTGATTTTCGATTGCCCGGCTGATTAACAGTGCCCTCCAATGGTGGAGCCTAGGCTTTGGCCACTCGGCGGTCACGAAGATAACCTCCGCACCTCGTACCGTATGGGCCCGTTGCCATTCCGGAAAACGGATATCATAGCAAATGAATCCGGCGCAAATCTTTTCATCGAGGGAGAATAAGCCATCTTTTTTGCCAGGTTGTAAGTAATGGTGTTCATCCATCAATTGAAACAGATGGAGTTTATCATATTCTTTAACCAGTTTGCCTTCTTTATCGATGATGAGCATTGTGTTATAGATGCCTTCCTTAGTTTTCTTTGCAATCGAGCCACCGATTATGTTAATGTGGTGTTTTTTTGCAAGGGCTTTTAGAAAGGTAATGGTTTGTTCTGCTTCTTCGTCTGCAATTTCATGTAATCTCGTTAAGTCATAGCCGGTTGTCCATAGTTCCGGCAGCATGACGATGTCCGGTTTAGACTGTACAGCTTTTTCAATCCATTGTTTTGCCACCTGGAAATTTATATCTGGCTGTCCAAAGGCAATGTCTATTTGTAAACAGGCGATTTTCCATTTCATCATTTAAAACCTCCATATGTAAAAAAGTACTTTACAAGATTAAGATAAACATATATCATTTGTGACTATAATTTCAAGAAATTTCAGAGAAGGTGCAAAGATGGTGCAATTCGAAAAATCCAGACTTCTTCAAGAGCTTCCAAAGCAGTTTTTTGCTTCTTTAGTCGAAAAAGTTAATAACATAACATCAGAAGGCAAGGATGTCATTAATCTTGGGCAGGGAAATCCAGACCAACCGACTCCTGAACATATCGTGAAGAGCCTGCAGACAGCAGCAGGAAATTCCATGAATCATAAATATTCTCCTTTTAGGGGGCTTCCCTATTTAAAAGAAGCTGCGGCCCTCTTTTATGAACGTGAATATGGCGTCAAGCTAGATCCTAAAACGGAAGTGGCGATTCTTTTCGGTGGAAAGGCTGGTCTAGTCGAATTACCGCAATGCTTGTTGAATCCAGGCGATACAATTTTAGTGCCTGATCCGGGCTATCCAGATTACCTGTCAGGTGTAGCGTTAGCCCAAGCTAAAACGGAAATTATGCCCTTGACCGAAGAAAATGATTTTCTTCCCGATTATAAGGAAATAGATAAAGAGGTTTTTGACAAAGCGAAGATGATGTTCTTGAATTATCCCAATAATCCCACAGGAGCATCGGCGTCAGCAGAATTCTTCGAAGAAACGGTTTCCATGGCAAAAGAACACTCAATATGTGTGGTCCATGATTTCGCATATGGTGCAATTGGGTTCGATGGGAAAAAACCGGTAAGCTTCCTTCAAGCAGAAGGATCAAAAGAAGTGGGGATAGAAATTTACACCCTTTCTAAAACATATAACATGGCGGGGTGGAGGGTTGGCTTTGCGGTTGGCAACCAGAGTGTCATCGAATCGCTTGAATTATTGCAGGATCATCTTTACGTCAGCCTTTTTCCCGCAATACAAGAAGCCACGGCATGCGCTTTACTGGATTCACAAGAGTGTGTGAAGGAACTCGTGAACATGTACGAAGGACGACGAAATGTATTTATCGAAGGGTTACGATCCATTGGATGGGATGTCCAGGCTCCAGATGCTTCCTTCTTTGCTTGGCTAAAGGTCCCTGAAGGATATACTTCAGCGAGCTTTGCAGATCATTTACTGGCACATGCCCATGTAGCAGTTGCACCAGGAAATGGTTTCGGTGAATTTGGTGAAGGATACGTCAGGGTGGGACTTCTCACTTCAGAAGACAGACTCCAAGAAGCGGTAGAAAGAATTCGTACATTGAATATATTCAAAGAAAATCAGTGAGATATTGAATAGTTTGAACATTATACCTATTGACAAAGTATGAATTGCGTGAAAGAATATAAAAAAGAATTCTAAATTTTTAGTTAAGATACATAAACGAAAATATAATAGCATTTTCTTATTTTGAGCAGGTGGAGGGACTAGCCCGATGAAGCCCAGCAACCGACTGTAATACCATTGTGAAATGGGGCGGAGATAATACCGCCGGATCATTTATTGATTCCGTAAGGCACGGTGCTAATTCTTGCAGCTATAGAGCTGGGAGATAAGAAGATGGCTTTTTCAAAGCCTCTTCTTTAGGAAGGGGCTTTTACATGTTTAACAGAGAATTGGAGTGCAACTTTGTTCGCAGATGGTTAGAAGCTTGTTAAAGGAAAGACCAACAATGACAACTTTAAGAATGACTTTTACGTATTGGGAGTGATCAGATGAGCGAAATAATCGCTACGTATTTACTTCATGACTTCAAAGGAGAGCATGAGAAAAAAGCAGAAGGCATTGCGTTAGGATTGACTGTAGGGACATGGACTGAACTTCCTCACTTGGTGCAACAGCAACTGGAAAAACATAAAGGTAGGGTAGTTTCCGTAACACCCCTTCCCGAAGAAGAGCGAGTTAATCTCTATTTCGGTCAAAAAGTGTACCGTTCAACAATCAGGATTGCCTACCCGGCAGGTAATTTTTCTAATGATCTACCGGCTATCTTGACGACAGTATTCGGTAAATTGTCATTGGATGGGGAAATCAAATTGATGGATTTGGACTTTGTCGGCGATATTCAAAAAGCCTTTCCAGGTCCTCGATTCGGAATTAGTGGGATCAGGGAAAAAATTGATGTGTTTGACCGCCCTCTAGTGATGAGTATTTTTAAAGGTGTGTTAGGTCGAGACCTTGCCTTTCATAATGAACAATTGGAGCAACAGGCATTGGGAGGAGTCGATCTTGTCAAGGACGATGAGATTCTTTTTGACCAAGATCAGACGCCTTTCATCGATAGAGTCAAAACCGGAAAGGCCATTTTGAAAGGTATCTATGAGACAACGGGACATCGAACCTTATATGCTGTGAACCTGTCAGGAAAAACACTAGAACTATTGGATAAAGCTGAACTGGCAGCCGAAGCCGGCGCAGATGCCTTGTTATTTAATGTTCATACATATGGATTGGATGTTCTACAGGCTTTACGCGAAAATGACCGGATCAACTTACCGATCATGGCTCATCCGGCATATAGCGGAGCATTAGCTTCATCTTCATTTTATGGACTCAGCTATCCGCTTCTCCTTGGAAAACTGGTGAGGATATCAGGTGCAGATTTATCCCTCTTTCCCTCTCCATACGGAAATGTGGCACTCGATAAAGCAGAGACATTGGCGATTGCTGAAGGATTGACGAGAAATGAAGCATCTTGGAAAAGGACTTTCCCGGTTCCATCGGCAGGTATCCATCCTGGCATGGTTCCAGATCTCATCAAGGATTTTGGGATAGAAAGTGTGATCAATGCTGGTGGGGGCGTCCATGGTCATCCGGATGGTGCAAAAGGCGGAGCTAAGGCCTTCCGTTCCGCAGTAGAAGCTGTCCTTTCCGGAAAATCATTGTCAATCGCGGCTGAGGAAGATGAGGCACTTCAAAAAGCACTGGCCCTATGGGGAGGGCTATAATCATGGTCAAACCGATCATTTTCTGTGATTTTGATGGAACGATCACCAACTCGGATAATATCATCTCAATCATGAAGAAGTTTGCCCCGCCCGGCTGGGAGGCATTAAAAGATGGTGTTCTTCAGCAAAAAATCAGCATTTCCCACGGTGTAGGGGAAATGTTTTCCCTGCTGGATAGCGATTTAAAAGAGGACATCATTCAATATGTGAAGGAGACAGCGGGTATTCGCCAAGGGTTCAGTGATTTTGTGGAATTTACAAAAAAAACAGATATTCCTCTCTATATTGTCAGTGGTGGAATGGACTTTTTCGTTGAACCTCTTTTGAATGACCTCTTACCTGTAGAGAATGTCTACTGTAATCATGCCGACTTCAGTCAGGAAGAAATTATGATTGAGTGGCCGCATACTTGTGATGACCAATGTAATCATGGGTGTGGTTGCTGTAAACCTACGATTATGAGAAAGCTTTCTACAAAGGATCAGTATAAATTGGTGATTGGAGATTCCGTTACCGACTTTGAAGCGGCTAAACAGGCAGATTTTGTTATTGCCCGTGACAGGCTCCTTGAAAAGTGCCGCACAGAAGCCATTCCCCATAAAGAGTTTGAAACTTTCCATGATGTGATTGATATTCTAAAAAAAATGCAGGAGGTGTAAGGGTGACAGCTTCAAAAGAGTGGCAGGAACTAGCGCAAATAAAGGGAGAGCTAGCCGAGAGAGATTGGTTCATGGGGACGAGTGGAAATTTATCGATCCGTGAGGCTAATAGCCCTTCTTTTTATATAACCGCAAGTGGCAAGGATAAACGCAAGCAGACAGATTCCGATTTTATTTTGGTGGATTTGTCAGGAAAACCAGTCGAAATGACCGAGCTCAGACCTTCCGCTGAAACTCTTCTTCATACAGAGATTTATCGGAAAACGGATGCCAATTGCGTCCTCCATGTCCATACAGTAGAAAATAACGTGATTTCCGAGTTATATAGTGAAGTTGGGGAAGTGACTTTTTGTCATCATGAAATTATCAAGGCTACTGGACGATGGCAGGAAGATGCAGAATTGAAGATACCCATCATCCATAACCATGCAGATATTCCGTTGTTGGCTGAGACATTCAGTCCCCATGTCGATGCAGACTCGGGGGCGGTGCTTATCAGAAATCATGGTATAACCGTATGGGGAAAAAGCGGGTTGGAAGCAAAAAAAATCTTAGAAGCATGTGAATTCCTGTTTCAATATCAGCTGTTACTTAACCAGCAAAAGATATTGACAGGTTCGCTCAGCTAAAAATATAAAGGAGGAAAAATAATGGCTACAATTAGATTCCAAGAAACAAATGAAGTAATTGAAACAAATGAAGAGGTTCAGAGCTTTTTAGAGACTCAAGGCGTAATTTACGAACAATGGGATATTTCAAAATTGCCAGCCCATCTGGTGGAAAAATATGATCTTACGGATGAAGATAAACAAGAGATTCTTGATGCTTTCCAGTCAGAGATTAAAGAAATTTCGGAAAGAAGAGGATATAAAGCGCATGATATTATCACATTATCCGATTCCAATCCGAATTTGGACCAATTGTTGCAGAACTTCAAGCAGGAACACCATCATGAAGATGACGAGGTACGGTTCATCGCTGGGGGAACGAGTATCTTCGCCATCGAGGGTAGCGAGGGAAAATGGTTCGATGTCCGACTTAACCCTGGAGATTTGATCAGCGTACCTGAATCGACTCGTCACTACTTCACGCTAGCGGAAGATAGAAGAACAGTCGCGGTCCGTATTTTCGTTACAGCGGCCGGCTGGGTTCCGATATATGAAAAAGATGAAGTTCAGGCATAATAAAAGTGTGAAAAAACCAGCTTTCGGGCTGGTTTTTTTATGTGGCCCCGCAGGGTGCTTAAGCGGGAAAAGTATGATAAAATTTTAACGGAAATAAAAATCGTGTACATTATAGGAGAAGATACTAATGAAAACGACCGAAGTATATATATTAGGCGGCTTTCTCGGTAGCGGGAAGACGACGCTTCTTCGAAATATATTAAAGCAGGAAAGTGAAGCGGGTAGAAAAGTGGCCGTGCTTTTAAATGAACTTGGCAGTGTATCGGTGGATAGTGGTTTGATTGGCGATGACGTACCGTTAAAGGAATTGTTTGATGGTTGCATTTGTTGTACCCTTCAGGACAAGCTTGAAATTCAGCTGCAAGAATTGTTGACCGAAAATGATCTAGATGCCGTTTATATTGAAACAACAGGTGCAGCACATCCAGTAGAAGTACTCGATGGAATCATGTCACCATTTTTTGCTAATAAGTTAGAGTATAAAGGGATTATCACGGTGGTCGATTTATTGAGGTGGCGTGACCGCGAACAGCTCTCGCCACAGCTTAGACAGTTGTTGTCCGAGCAAATACACCACGCAGATTTCATCTTATTAAATAAAGCGGATTTGGTAAGTGAAATGGAAGCATCCCAACTCATCTATTCCATTCAGGGGTTGAATCCAGAAGCCGTATGTTTATTGACGGAATATGCAGCCGTATCTATAGGTTCCCTGCAACAAATGCATAGGAACCAACATAAAAACCATCAAAAGCTCGAAGTACATAGCCATCTTCATTTAAGTGCAATCGTGCATACTTTTACAGGGGCCATTAATCAAACGGACTTTGAGGATTGGCTCAGGGCCCTCCCTGAAACGGTATACAGGATGAAAGGATATCTTTCCTTCACGCATTCGCAGCATCCTTACTTATTCCAATATTCTTATGGGATGCCATTGTATATGAATGAAATGATTAAAATGCCTTTGAATATCGTCATAATCGGCGAAAAACTGGATAAAGAAAAGATAATCAATGAGTTAAAAGCTTTGGAAGTGAAAGCGGCGATATAGGCGTTTACCACCAATCAAAACCGGGAAAAGAGGAGGACTAGTTATTGAGGAGGCGGTTATGGATGCCGTGGAACAAAAGCGATTATCCTAATTCAATGAAAAATCTTGATGCAGATGTCCGTGAAAAAGCCATTGAGATAGCGAACGCTTTACTTGATGAAGGATATGAGGACGGGAAAGCTATTCCAATCGCCATTGATCGAGCAAAAATGGCAGTCGGAAAAGAATAAAAAAATCAGGCCCCTTAAAGCATGGGCCTGATTTTTTTATGACTGCAGTCCAAAAGCTGCAAATGTTTTCTCATCTTCAATAAGCCCACATGCTGCGCACTGTACTCGAACTTCAGGACCATTATAGGCTAGGTGAAACGGCTGAAGGGCATCATTTGAGTACTGTTCGACAATCTCACCGGATTGTGGATCTTTCTTAACAGGGGTGGGAACCTGTTCAATGAGATTGAAACGGGATTTATTTGTCCTGCAATTCGGACAACGATATACTTGAGACAATTCACTCACTCCTTTAGAAGTAATAAAGTTAAAATATACTTATAGTCTTTACGAAGATGATTTTTAATATGTATAAATTAGTAATGGATGGAAGGGAAATGGATGAAAAAGTTAATGAATGATGAGACAATATTGGAGGCTTATCTAAGCCTATGGAATAACAGGAGGGTATTGAAGGGGGAAGAAGAACCGTCAAAAGTTCTGTCAGAACTTATCCGACGTGAACTCTTGGATGAAAATGCCCATCCTCGGGCAAGGAAGCCAATTCATGATAAATTTCATTTAAGTGTCAATCGGGTGAGGGAATCCTCTCTTACCGATGCAGAAAAGACAGCAATCATTTCAGCTTACCATGCGGTACAGGAACGACTGTTGGCTTCAAAGTGAAGCGGGAGTTGTTCATCATTTTTCTTTTTTGCTTCATACTTTTTTCACATTTTATTGTTAGAATATTTGAAAATAGCTTTTAAACGAATGAGGAGTCAAAGTCATGATGCGGGTCATTCCCCTTTTGCTTGCCGTTGCCCTGCTTTGTGGATGCGACAGCAATGAAACGTATACCAAAATAAACCTGGATAAATCTTTTTTGGCTACTGTCAACATTAAAGATACAAGCTTGACGTTCCTGGATGAAAACTATCAGCGCTTTGCCAGTTGGGATATTTCTGAACCCTTTACAGGAGCTTTGCTCTTAGCGGATAAAGATACGCTCCTTCTGTATGGAAAGGAGATGTCGACGATTGAAATCTTTTCCCTATCCGCTGGTAAACACATAAACAGCTGGAATTCAGGGAAGGGGATCGTCAATATGCTTATGCTAGAAGAAGACAAGGGGATTGTGGCTGTCAACCAATTAAATCATTCCATTTCCTTTTTAGATGAAGAAGGCAAGGAGCAAGACAGGGTCAGGGTTGGTCAAAGCCCCTTAACCGTACTTCAAGGGAAGCAATCACATAATTTGTTTGTCGTTAACTTTGGGGATACCATCTGTTCGGTGATTGATCTTGAAACAAAAAAAGTTGATCGGGAGTTTACGATAAAGAGTTCCTCCACAGGCGCTTTAGTAAGGGAGGAAAATGAAGAAATTTGGATAGGCGGTCATGGTGAGGGAAAAAAGGTAGAAGAAAATCTCTATATTTATTCGACAGAGACGGGAAAGTTGAAGAAAAGGATTAAGGCGGCGACTATGCCAATAAAATTCATTGAAAATGATGACGGGATTTTTATTCTGAGTCATGGTTCAAGTTCTTTATATAAATTGAATGACAAATATGAAGTGATCAAGAGCCTTGTTGTAGGTGTCAATCCTTTTGAAATGGGAAACTTCAAGGAGGATTTGATAGTGGCAGGGTATGACAGTGATGAAGTGTATATAGTGGATACTGAAACCATGGAGGTCAAGAAAACGGCAAAAGTCGGTGAAGGTCCATTTCAAATGTTGGTTAGGGAGTAGATAACATGCATCATTACACCATTTTAATCGTTGATGATGAAGAAGATATGCGTAACTTGGTAGAAATGTATTTGCTTAACTCAGGATATAAATGTCTTCAAGCGGATAATGGGAGAATGGCTATATCCCTGCTTGAAGTTCATGATGTAGATTTGATCTTAATGGATATCATGATGCCGGAAATGGACGGTTTTTCCATATGTGAAAAAATCCGCTCACAATCTGAAGTCCCTATCATTTTTGTCAGTGCAAAAGGTGAGGAATGGGATATGGTAAAAGGATTAGGGATAGGCGCCGATGATTATTTGGTGAAACCTTTTAATCCAGGTGAACTGGTGGCCAGGGTTGGAGCTGTACTACGCAGAGCAGGGAAAATGTCATTGAAACGAGAAGATACAAATAGCATTCAGCTGGGTGAAATTAACGTCAACCTTGATTCCAGAACTGTGTCTCTAGAGGGGAAGCAAGTGATATTGACATTGAAGGAGTTTGAATTGCTCGTATTCCTCATCCGTCACCAAAATCAAGCGCTGAGCCGCGAGCAGCTCCTCGAGAACATTTGGGGCGGAGAATATGGGGGTTCTTTACGTACGGTAGATACCCATATCAAAACGTTAAGGATGAAATTGAAGACTGACGACTATATTCATACGGTATGGGGCATTGGCTATAAAATCGAGGAAAAACATGTGGAATAAGCGACCGTCCCTATCTATTAAAATATGGGTAACGATTATTGCCGCAATTATTCTATCGGTTCTATTCGCATACTCGCTATCACAATATTATTACAAAAACTTATATGTAAAAAAAATTAAAACAGATTTAGTTAATGAAGCCAGCTTGCTTGGTGTGGACTATTCCGGAGGGGAAATCACTGAAGATTTCGTGGAAAAGGTAGAATGGTTCAATAGTAAAAATGATAGTGAAGTCTTTGTTGTCAGCAACCCAAGGGAATTAAGTGCTTGCCTGCCCTTTGAAATCGATTATGACACCCTCATTTCAGAAGAAGAAAGGCAACTCCTATTGGCCGGACAAGCCGTAGAAAAAGAAGGGTATGAGAAAAGGTTCGATAAGAATATTGTAGCGGCAATTATTCCTTTAAACGATGGAGATCGCCTTGAAGGCATCATCTATACATATATTCCCGTTGATTCGATTACCGATTTACTTAGAGAGTTTGCAGCAAAATGGTTGGGGGCCGTATTTTTATTTTTAATTGTTGTGATTTTCCTTATGACAAAATGGTTGAAAAAGTTGGTCAAGCCGATCAAGGAAATGGAACACGCTGCCAATCGCGTTTCGGATGGTGATTATAATATTAAGCTTCAAGTCAAGAGCCAAGACGAAATAGGGAGTTTGGCTCAAGCATTCAATGAGATGGCACAGTCCATTTATTTAGAAGAAGAAAGAAAAAAAGAATTCCTCGAAAATGTAGCACATGAGCTTAGAACACCATTGAGCTACGTTTTAGGATATACACAGGCCATTAAGGATGGCATTGTGAAAGATGAAGAAGAAAAACAAAAATACCTTCAACTCATTTCAAGGGAAACGCAAAGGCTGCAAAAACTTTTAAGGGATTTAATGAATTTAGCTAAGTTGGACAGTGAACAAATTGGTCTTCATAGTACGCCAATTGCCTTTGCCCAATTCATAGAAGAAGTGTTGGTTAAATATGAGCCTATTATGAAAGAAAGGCAAATCCGGTTGGAGGTTGAACTAGATCCTGACCCGATTATTATGGGTGACGAAGGAAGAGTAGAACAAGTTCTTCATAATATCCTGGATAACGCCATTACATATACGGAAAATGGGGGCACCATCTACTTAACATTGACCCAGCAAAAAGAAGAGTGTGAGCTAATCATCGGAGATACTGGAAGAGGAATACCGGCATCAGATATTCACCATGTGATGGAACGCTTTTATCGAGTGAACAAAGCACGAAGCCGATTTGATGGGGGCTCGGGGCTGGGGCTTTCCATCGTCAAAAAATTGGTGGAGCAGCAAAAAGGTAAAATTACTATAGAAAGTGAGGAACAGATAGGTACAAAAGTTAGCATAGTGCTACCGACTATAGTAGATGAATGGAATTAATAAAAAAGGGGAATGGCAATGAAAAAAATGATGATTGTAATGTGTGTAGCTTTAGCCCTACTGGCTGGTTGTGGTAAAGAAGAGGAGATTCCAAAACTGCTGAATGTAGATCTAACGGTCGAACCTACTAAAGGGGAAAGGGACGAGCCTGTAACATTCAAGGCAAAAGTGACCTATGGTGAAGAAGAAGTGAAGGATGCAGATGATGTGAGCTTTGAAATATGGCTGGCAAATAGTGAGGATCATGAAAAAATAGCCGCCACCCATAAAGGAAATGGAATCTATGAATTGGAAAAGTCGTTTAATGAAGAAGGAACTTATTATGTATATGCCCATGTAACCGCTAGGGATATGCACAATATGCCTAAGAAGGAATTCATAATCGGAACTCCAAGCTCACCCGAGGAAAATGGTGGTTCCAAAAATATGGATGAGATGGATCATGACGAAAGTGATCATTGAAAATAATTTTTTTTGTCACAATTTCTCGTAGTGAAAAAAGGTTCGGTAAAACTCGAACCTTTTTTCAATTCTATTGAATCTTCATTATTTTTCAAAAAAAGAAAGAAAAAGGAACATTATAAATGTGTTTCATACGAAATATTTGTAATATAAAAGTAAAAAAAGTCATATCAATAAGGGTTTATACAAGTTGTCAACTAAAAGTTATTAGTATTCCATGGTAATGGTAATACGTATCTTCCATTGACAAAAAAATCATGGAAAATATATGAATATGTAAGAAATAGCAAAACATTGATAGAATAAGGTTTATCTCTATGACTATGAAACTAGGATAATATTCCTTCCGATCAATTGTTGTTGGATGTGTCATTGGAAATTGATGGTGCCTTTATTACAAAAAATGCATGATATGATATTTCCAGAGCCAAGACACATCAATGAATTAACGGGAGGAAATACAAATGAAAAAGAAAATATTCATATCAGCAGCAGCAGCTGCAGCTATAATTTTTACAGGAGCGGGTGCTAGCCAAACTGAAGCGGCAAGCTGTGAAACTGTGAAACAAGTAACATATAAATCTATCAATCAGGAAGATATACAAAAAGTACTTGAACAATACTTAGCTAAGTATAATATTGCAATGCCAACTTCACACTTCGCATTCCAACAATTAGTACAGCAAGTACAATTAACACCGGAAGCAAAAGCTGAAACACCGGAAGAAGTAGCAGCACCAGAAGCACAACCTGAAGCAACAGAAGAAGTAACAGCACCAGAAGCACAACCTGAAGCAACAGAAGAAGTAACAGCACCAGAAGCACAACCTGAAGCAACAGAAGAAGTAACAGCGCCAGAAGCAAAACCTGAGACAACAGAAGAAGTAACGACAGAGAAAACAAATGAGGAACAAAAAGAGACAAGCTCAGAATTAAGTGCTTTTGAACAAGAAGTAGTTACACTAACAAATGCTGAGCGAGCAAAACAAGGTCTAGCAGCTCTTGAAATTGATACAGAATTGAGCAAGGTAGCCCGTGCGAAGTCTCAAGATATGAAAGACAATAATTATTTTGATCATAATAGCCCCACGTACGGTTCTCCATTCGATATGATGAAACAATTCGGAATTAGCTATACATCAGCTGGAGAAAACATCGCACAAGGTCAACAAACACCAGAAGAAGTGGTTGAAGCTTGGATGAACAGCCAAGGCCACCGTGAAAATATCATGAATGCAAGCTTTACTCATATCGGTGTTGGATATGTAGAATCAGGTAACTACTGGACTCAACAATTCATCGGTAAATAATAAGTTTAATAGAATAAAAAGAGTGTACCTTGAAATTTGAGGTACACTCTTTTTTGCGTTAGTTCAGAAATGATTGCATGTAATCGTTCTAGAGGAATTAAAATTCTGAAACATCGATTTCGGAATACTGCGAATTAAAGCTTTTAGGCAGACGGATTTCTAATGTACCGTCTTTATATTGTGCAGCAGCACCTTTTTTCTTAACGAGAGCAGGCAATGTAATCACATGTCGATCCGATGCTTCGGGTATACCTTCAACGATTGATTGATTAGAAGTATGTTTCAGTTTCATTTGTTTGAGCCAGGCTTCATCCTCGATGGGTATTCTTATGAAGACAAATGAATGCGTTTCGAAAACTTCTGAATGTAAGGGGTGTTCTGAAGGCTTATTATCCTTTTGGAAAGGATTATTAGCTTGGTTCGTCATTCCTTGCATATTTTCTGGTATGACTTGTGTAAATACCTTTTCAATAAAGGTCTGTACATCACTTTGCTGCATATTCTTTAAGAAGTCTTTTTGATTTGAGTTTTTCTGGAAAGAAAAAAGTGAATTCCAAGGAAACATATTGAATTCCTTTCTCCTGCATTTCTGGTGACAGGGTTATTTTTGTTATTTTATGCAGGCTCAAACCTATGGGTTCATTTTCCGATATGTTAATTTTTAGGAAAATAACTCGTGCCTATGTATAATATAAAATAAAAATCATTTGGTAAAGAGGGATGCCTGTGGATGAAAAAGTAGCTGTTATTACGGGAGGAGCAAAGGGAATCGGTAGAAGGACTGCCTATTCCCTAGCAAGTATGGGGGCGTCAATAGTCATCACCTATCGGAAAAGTCAAAAGGAAGCAAAAGCATTGGTACAAGAATTGAGGGAAATTTACTCAGTAAAAGCATTGGCAATTGAAGGCGATGCTTCAGTTGAGAAAGATTGCAAGAGCCTGGTGGAAGTGGTTATGGATACTTTTGGAAGAATCGATTTCTTCATCCATAATGCAGGACCTTATTTGCATGAACGAAAATCCATGACCGAGTATAGCAGTGAAGAATGGAATTACATGATGAACGGTAATCTAAATGGTTTTTTCTTTATGACAAAGGAAATCATCCCTCATATGCGAAAGCGAAGATGGGGTAGGATCATCACGCTCGGTTTTGACCGTTGTGAGACGGCACCTGGCTGGATTTACCGCTCGGCGTTTGCTGCTGCAAAAAGCGGGTTGACCTCTTTAACAAGAACATTGGCATTAGAAGAAGCAACCAATGGAATCACGGTCAATATGGTCTGTCCAGGGGATATCGTAGGTGCATGGAAGGAAGCCGAGATTTTTATGGCCAAGGGGGAGAAGGATGAGTTGGTCCCGGTAGGAAGACCCGGAACAGGAGGAGACGTTGCACGAGTCATTACCTTTTTGTGCGAAAATCAATCTGATTTCATTACCGGAAGCGTCATTCCAATCACAGGCGGAAGTGATATTCTAGGTAAAATCAATAAGAAGTAATAGGATAGATAAAGATAAGAAAAGGTGAAGAAAGGATAAATCCTTTTTTCACCTTTTTAAGCGGTTTTATTGAATTTTATATGCTGAATGTATCGTAAACGAGCGGCCAGACCTATTGCTCCTAGTGTCAAACCTGAGATTAAACCGACCCAATATCCGAAAGCTCCCATTTCCGTAAACTTAGCAAATAGATAGCCTATAGGCAGTCCGAGTGCCCAATAGGAGACAAGTGACATAGCGAAAGTGACATTGACATCTTTGTATCCACGTAATACTCCCTGAATGGGTGCCTGCAGGGCATCGGATATCTGAAAGAAGATGGCATAGATCAAAAAATGGGAAGTTAGTGCAACTACAGCGTGATCTTTTGTGTAGAGAGCAGCTACAGGTTCCCGGAAGAAAAATAGGATAGCTGAACTGACGAGGGCCATCGACAGAGCCATGATTATTCCTATCTTGCTGTATTCACGGGCGTCATTATATCGTTTAGCACCAATTTCATATCCAATGACAATGGTTAGGGCCATAGATATACTAAGCGGCATCATATAAAGCAATGACGCGAAATTCATCGCAATTTGATGTGAAGCAATAGTGATCGTATCATATTTACTCATGAAGAGGGTAACGGCTGAGAAAATGCTTGTTTCGAAAAAGATGGCCAATCCGATAGGGACGCCTATCTTTAATAGGGACCGCCATTCAATCCAAGATACCCTGAAAAATTCATGGAAAACGAGATAGGAAGAGAACGGATTCATTTTCACCACGACTAAGATGGCAATGATAGCGATTAACCAATAGGTAATCGCGGTGGCATAACCAGAACCGACCCCTCCAAGTTTCGGAAAACCAAATTTTCCGTATATGAGAAGGTAATTGAACACAACATTTATCGGAAGTGCGATCAACGTAATGACCATCGAAATTCTTGTTTGACCCAGTGCATCAATGAAGGATCTTAAGGCATTGTATATGAATAATGGAACAATCCCGATTGATAGGGCAACCAGATAGTCATGCGCGACCCGGTGGACAGTTGAATCCAAATCCATGGCATTCAAAATAGGGTTTAAAACAAATGAGCCGACGACTAAAACTATGACGGCTAAGGATATGGCCAAGTATATGGCCTGCATCACTGAAAAGGATACCAATTTTGTACGTCTTGATCCGATTAGCTGTGAGACGACCGGAGTCAAGGCAATCAAAATGCCACTCAATCCCGTATAGACTGGAGTCCAGAGCGAACTTCCTATCGAGACGCCGGCAACATCTTCGGTACTGTATTGGCCCGACATCATCACATCAAAAAAAGTCATGGCATAGAGACTGATTTGGGTGATGAGGATAGGTATCAAAATATAAAATAACAAACGGATCTTTTCTGACTTTTTATAAGTTTGATTCATCGATGTACCTCGGTGTATGAAATTTTTTCACAATGAAAGAATTATATCATAAAATCCCTTTAACATTTTGATTTTATTTAAGGCAAGATATAAAAAGGGACTGCCGGTATTTAGGCAGTCCCTTTTGTCAGTCATGCATGGATTGAAAATCGTTCATGTCTGCTGTATGCGAATCGGTTTGTAGGATGAATGCCTGAGAAGGGATGGCAATCTGGACATCTTCTTCTTCGAGGATATCCAAAATCTTAAAGTTGATATCTTCTTTGATGGCTAAATACTCCCCATAGTTGGTTTCGTTTGAGAAGAAATACAAATAGATGTTGAAACCCGTATGGCTGAACTCATCAAATTTCACCAGTATGGTTTCGGGATGGACTTCCGGATGGTCAGTAAGCATTTTTTCAACTCTCTTAATGACATTTTCCAACTTGTCCTTTGGCGTTGTGACATTCACGCCTAAATGAAAAGCAATCTGCCTTTTGCCCATCTTCGACCAGTTGATGATTGGTTCATTCGAAAGGGTGGCATTCGGAACCGTAACGAGAGCCTGCGCAAATGTACGAACCTTCGTACTACGAAACGTAATGTCCTCAATCGTCCCTTCGACACTTGGTGTTTTAATCCAGTCGCCGATAGTAAAAGGTTTTTCGGTAACGATAACGATTCCACCGAAGAAGTTACTGACAGTATCCTTTGCAGCAAGGGCAAAGGCTAGACCTCCTAGTCCAAGACCTGCAACAAATCCATTGACGTTAAATCCCCATTCTTCCGCAATGATGGATGCTCCCAGTGCCAAGATAATCAATTTAATGATTTTCGTTAAGAACGGCATCACGATTTGATCGACTTCCAGTCCGAATTTACTAACTAACTTAGGGAACAAGATGGTTAAAATCGAGCTGATATTGAAAATCGTCCAAAAGAACAAGAAGACAAAGACCGAACGGTATATCTTCGATCTCATAATTTCTGATGGGATGTCAATTGGAAAGTAGTGCATCGAAATGATGATCCCTATCAAAACGATGAGCCATCTTACTGGTTGCTCAATGGCTAGCATTAGGTTGGCGGCAAATTCAATTTTTCTTTTTTTTGCGATTTTAAGGAAAAATTTGAAAATATAAGTAGTGAATGCTTTCCTTAACAAAAGGACCAGAAGGAAAATGACGATAGAAATTCCTAGTTGTGTCCATGCATCAATTCCTTCAAATTGATTAAGAGATTCAGAAACTTCTTGCAATGTAATGTTCCTCCAATGTATTCTGTAGAATTGTAGAATACTAAGATTATAATATATTCAGAGTGAAAATGAAAAAATAATCGCTCATTGCATTTATTACGTTATTCTATATCATTGTTTGCATTTTCGAGTAAATATACCCTTGAAATGTGGTACTATGGATGGAAAGTGATTTTTTAAGTTTGGAAGGTGGAAATTTTGACTAAGAAAGTAGTGTTTACCGGTGGAGGTTCAGCCGGTCATGTGTCAGTTAATGCAGCAATCATCCCGGAATTTTTAAAACATGAGTGGGATGTTACTTATATCGGTTCTAAAAAAGGGATTGAAAAAGATATCATTGAAAAGGAATTTCCTGAAATTCGATATGAAACGATTTCAGTTGGTAAATTCCGGCGGTACCTTTCTGTAGAAAATGCAAAAGATCCTTTCCGTGTAATAAAGGGGATTTTTGACGCAAGAAAGATTTTAAAACGAACTAAGCCTGACTTCATTTTCTCAAAAGGTGGATTTGTTTCGGTTCCGGTCGTATTGGCAGCAAGGATGTTGAAAATCCCCATAGCGATTCATGAATCTGACTATACACCAGGGCTAGCCAATAAAATTGCCATGCCGCTTGCTTCTAAAATATTCACGACATTTGAAGAGACGGAAAAGGACTTGCCAAAAGATAAGGCCATGTACCTTGGGGCGGTACTACGTGATGGGATATTCACAGGTAAACCTTCAAAAGGCAAGGCCATTTGTGATTTCACGAATAGCAGGCCCGTATTATTGGTCATGGGCGGCAGTCTTGGAGCGGTTAAAATAAATAACTTGATAACGGATAACTTGGATCAATTATTAAAGGATTATCAAATTATTCATATTTGCGGAAAAGGTAATGTCAAGTCGGAACTTAAGCAAAGAGGGTATGCCCCATTTGAATACGTACATGAAGAACTATTCGATTTGCTAGCGTGTGCTGATGTTGTTGTATCAAGAGCAGGTTCGAATTCAATTTTTGAATTCCTCGGCCTACAAAAGCCAATGCTACTTATTCCGCTTAGTGCGGCCGCATCCCGTGGGGATCAGATTTTAAATGCTGCAAGCTTTGAAAAGCAAGGCTTCTGTAAGGTGATTCAGGAAGAGGAATTATCAGATCAAGTCTTTAACCAGGCACTTCTTGATCTAGTCAATAATTCCGACGCATACCAAACGAAAATGCGTCAAAAGCGTCCGTTCAAAACTGCGGCGGAAATGTATGAATTGTTGACGAATGTAATGAAAAGTAAAAAGTAGGTTATTATTTCCCTTCCTCAAGCATATCTTTTTTCGAAAAGAGGAGGGGGAAGGATGGCTCACCAATACTCGAAAGGATGGTTCATTCAGCAGTTAAAAACTGCAGGAATCAGTTATCATCCTATTGAACGAAGAAAGTTAGAATTGTATAAAACCTATGAGTTAAGACATTTATATGAACTCACTAAAAAAGAAAAAACATAAAGGGGCCGCAACGTATTACGTTGCGGCTCCCTTATGTTTTTTCTTGGAAATAGACCCTATAACTTTTCTTTTTGGATATATTCCTTTTACACTGCAAATGCTATTTATTATTCCAAAACAATGAATGCTTTATAGTTATGGATAAAACTTTTCCCTTATGGAGTTTAAAATATGACAAAGATTAATTTTAATTCTTCACTACCGATAGTCATCCTTTCGGTAGGATTGCTGAACCACGTTATGATCATTCCTTTGGTATTGGATGTGGCAGGAAGAGATGCTTGGATATTTGCTGTTCTCACAGGTGTTTTATCTATTGGTTGGGCGTTCCTTCTGTATTGGATTTTAAAGAAGAAAAAAACGGAGCATCTTTTTCCCTGGTTGGCAAATCGAATGGGAAAACGGTTTACAAAGGTAATATGTTTTGTGCTTTCAGTATATTTGATCACGATCATCTTGACGACGGCTAAAGATATGGTTGACTGGGTCCGTACCACGTCCTTGCCAGAAACACCTTCAATCGCCATTATTATACCTTTTGCGTGTATATGTGCCGTGCTTGCGTATTCTAACCTTAAGACCATTGCCATTAATTCAGCGATTTTATTACCCATTGTGATTGTTTTAGGTTTCTTTGTAGCTACTGGTAATATACCCGAAAAAAACTATGATTTTCTCTTTCCACTATTTGAGCAGGGTTATTTTTTTGGGATTAAATCAATGTACTACATTGCAAATGGATATCTGGAGTTGATTATCGTTATATTATTTCAGCATCATCTTTCAAATGGAGAGGCCATTAAACTGAAAACGGTATTGGGGATGATGGCCATCATCACGGTATTAATCCTTGGCCCGCTTACCGGTGCCATTATTGAGTTCGGCCCAATTCTTTCTAGCGAAATGCGATATCCGGCTTATGAACAATGGCGCTTGTTGACTATCGGGAAGTACATTGCCCATACAGACTTTTTTTCCATATATCAATGGATTGCTGGCGCCTTTATTCGGGTATCAATGGCGATGTTTTTACTTCCGGATTTATTAAGAGTAAAAACAGCGAATATGAAGAAAGGGATCCTGTTAGTCCTGGCAATAATGATGATTATTATCAATGTAATTCCCTTAAGCGATATTCATTTTTATACATTCTTAAAGAACTATTATTTTCTGGGTACTTTCTTTTTGCTCATTATTCTTATTCTTTTATTTACAGTGGCAGCCAAGATGAAACCTAAACGAAAGGTGGTTCCTGATGAAACGATTCAAAAGCGCCCATGATAAACCATACTATTATACGGAAGAAGTTTTTCGAGAACTTTTCAAGAATAGTTCGGATATTTTATTTAGGGTAATGGAAAGTGAACAGAATAAAAAAGCGAACATCCTCTTATTTTATTACCCTGGAATGGTAGATACAATTGAATTGAATAATAATGTATTGCAATACATTCACGTTATGCTGGAGCAAAAGGATGATCATGAAAAGCTCGAGCCTCCATTTCATCCTTCTTTGACTTTGACAGAGCTTTCTTGCGGTCCGATTGATAAAGAGGACATAAGTAGACGGGTATTCAGCGGGGAAATCCTTATTTTTTTCCAAGTAACACAGCAGCTTTTTGCATTACCTTTACCAGACATTCCAAACAGGAGTCCGGAGGAATCTTCATTTGAAATTTCTCTTCGGGGCCCACGGGATGGGTTTGTGGAAGATCTTGCAACGAATGTGGCTCTCATACGTAAAAGGATGCGAACAGCTTCGCTATCCTATGAAGAGTTTACCATTGGGAAGAGCACCCAAACAAAAGTCGCCCTAATGTATATAGAGAACATAATAAATCCTGAACTTGTTAAGCTGGTAAGGAAAAGACTGAATGAAATTGATATTGATGTATTGATTAGTAATCAACAGCTTGAGGAGTTGATCTCAAAGGCAAATTTCAGGCTGTTCCCACTGACTCATTATACGAGTAGACCCGATTTTTGCGTGGGATCATTAAACCAAGGCAGGTTCATTGTACTTATGAATGGTTCACCCACCGTCATCATAGCACCGACAACATTATTGCTTCAGATTAAAGCGGCCGAAGATTCAAGCCTTCCTTTCATATTCGTTTCTTTAGAAAGGCTTCTACGAGTCTTTGGATTGGTGTGTTCTATATTGCTTCCAGGTTTTTGGGTGGCATTATCGGCGTATAACATAGACCAATTGCCTTTTCCTTTACTTGCAACAGTCAGTATCTCCAGATTGGGACTACCTGTCTCTGTTGCGCTTGAAATGTTTCTCATGCTAGGGTTATTCGAGTTGTTCCGTGAATCGGGAGTACGGTTACCTCAAGCAGTTGGCCAGACTGTTGCAGTCGTTGGTGGTTTGATCGTCGGTGACGCAGCAATTCGTGCCGGATTGACATCTCCAACAATGCTTGTCATCGCTGCAGTCACGTCAGTGGCTTCCTACACCTTGGTTAATCAATCTTTGACAGGGGTCGTATCAATCATCCGTTTATTAATCTTAATACTTAGTTCTATTCTGGGTATTTATGGTTTACTTATTGGATTTATATTCGTCACTTTTTGGGTTTCCTCTCTCGAGTCGTTTGGAGTACCTTATATGAATGAACTTTCACCTCCAAGTCTTTCGAAAGTTTCAGATGCTTTTATAAAAATCCCATGGAATGTTAAGAAAAGAACTAAAGGCGCTCTAGACCAAACGGAAAAGGGGGAGTAAACAGTGACACGACGATTGTCGAAGCTTTTTCTCATCTTATCGGCCTTTACACTTTTAACGGGATGTTGGGATTATAAGGATATTCAGGATATCCATTACGTGACTACTTTAGGAGTGGATTATCTTGATGGCAAGTATGAGGTATATGTACAGTTGGTTGACTTATCTGGTGTAGCCAAGCAAGAAAACAAGAGTACAGAACCGGGAAAGGTGTATGTCGGGAAACATTCAGGGAAATCCATTGCCGAGGCAATAAACCATTTGTATCAGTCGGCACAACAACGATTATACCTTGGTCAAGTTTCGACCTTTGTGTTGACGGATAGGGCGTTAAAGCACAATATAAATGATATAATTGATGCCGCATTCAGATATAATTTGATTCGGTATTCAAGTAATATTTTTGCGACGAACAAGCCATTGGAGGAATTGTTTGCTATTAAAGGTTTTTTCAATTTAACGCCTTTATATTCAGAGCTGCATTTTCCAAAAGCGGTTTATGAAAACATTTCCTATATTAAACCGATTTCATTGAGAACCTTTATTTCCACTTACAGGGACGTTTCGATAACTACGATCCTTCCGACGATTTCTTTTAGTGAAAAGGATTGGACCGAGGACAAGAAAAAGCGCAGGACTTTCATGATTGACGGAGCTTTTGTCCTGTATTATAAAAAATCGTTAAATTGGTATTCCATTGATGATTTAAAAGGATTGCGCTGGGTAACGGAAGACACGAATAGAACACCACTTGAATTTAAAAAAGGTGACGGCACAAATTACATCTCATTATCCCACCCTAAAGTGAAAATCAAACCGTTCATTAAAGATAATGAAGCTAAATACAACCTGGATATACATATTAATGGGAGTATCTTGGAAATGTCAAATACAGAACCTTTAAAGAACTTTGAAAATGTAGTTCAAGACTATATAAGAAAAGAAATTGAAAAGACATATAAAATAGGCTTAAAACGGAATGGAGATCCACTGGGTCTGGGGAGAACTCTATACCGTAAAGAATTGAAATTTTGGCAAGCTAAAGGCTTTAAGGAACCAAATGATTATTTGAAGGGAAATTCAATTGACCAAATTAACATAACAGTTAACCTGACCAACGCTGGTACACTTGATTACCATCCGTTTAAAAGTTCAAAATTGCCTGGGAATGATGGGCAATAGGAGGTCCTCAGTCAGAATCTTTTCATAAAAAATCCACATCGGCAAATGACGATGTGGATTTTTTATCATGCTAGAGAAAATGATTAATTAGTGGAAATAAGCATGAAATGATGATGCCGGAAAGGGCCATTGCCGCACCTGCGACCGCTCCTGTAAATTCACTTTCCTGTGTTGCTTGGGCAGTCCCAAGTCCGTGTGCAATTGTGCCATAAGCAATGCCACGGGCGAAAGGCATCGTGACGTTCAGTTTATCCATCAATTTAGGTGCGATCATCGTGCCTAAAACACCGGTCAAAATGACGAAAGCTGCAGAAATATTAGGGTTTCCGCCATAAATTTTGGTGATTTCCACGGCAATAGGAACTGTAATGGACTTAACCGCCAATCCCTGAAGGATATAAAGCGGAAGTGTTAAGGCTTTGGCGATGGTTAAGGCAAGGGTTAATGTCACGGCAAGACCCAGAACCATGCCGCTGATTGCTGGTATCGCATATTTTGCGATTATGGCTCTATTTTTATAAAGAGGAACGGCCAACGCAACAGTAGCCGGTCCTAAGAAATACGTGATGATGTCTTTGCCTGGGGTATAGTCATTGAAATCCAACCCACTTATTAGCAACGCGAGAATAATAGTGACTGTTCCAAAAAAAACAGGCGTTGTAAAAGGTGAAGGATGTGTACTGTATATTTTCCTACCGATAGCATAGGCTATGATCGTAATCATTATACTATAAAGTGTGATGAATGTTGTCACGCTGTTTAACCTCTTCTCTACGGGAGAACTTTTGGACGACCAGGGATGATACGATGAACCCGATAATCAAACTGATTAGCAGTGTTAGGGCTAAGGGAAGTCCGTATTTTAGAAAGAGCCACCCCATGGTCATTAAGCTTACAGAAATCGGAATGAAGAAAAAGGCCAGATGTTTGACTAAAAAGGTTGATGTAATATCAACCCACTCCACTTTTAAAATTTTAGTTTGTAATAAAATGAATAATATAAGCATGCCAATTACGCTTCCTGGAATGGGCAAACTGAAGAAATTGGATAAATAAATCCCTAGTTCACAAATGATAACCAACAGGAAAAGCTGGATGATAAAAAGAATGATTTTTTTCATAATTAGATCCTTTCCATGACTATTTGAATGTATTTAGTAATTGGTCAATTGTATTTATTATAGAAAAAGATTGAGTAAATTAATAGGGTATATGCTTATTCGGCCCAGAAAAGTTGTACTCCATATGGCTAAAAGAGGGGGAAATGTAAATAAACATAAAAAAACGTCCCAAATCCGGGACGCTTCCGTTTTCTGTATATAAATGATAGGGTACCTTTTCTTTCGTAAGAAAGAGTTGGCATGCCTTTATTAAGATTAAGCTTCAAGTAATTGCTGGTCTTCATCATTATCCTGTCTAAGGATATGCAAGGTGTATAAATCCTTGGGAATTTCAAATAAATCATAAATGTCTTCCTCTTGATTTATTTGATTATAGAGAGCTTTTCTGGTTTCATTTGCCTTGACCGCATAAGGAAGCTTTTCGGCTGCTTTAATGGAACGGATATTTATTTTGCGAATCCTCATAAAAACCGTTTCCATGCCGAGCTCAAAAAATAATTCCTTGAAGAAGGCGTCTTTGGCAACGACATTATACCCTTTACCATGAAAAGGTTTTCCAAGCCATGTACCTAGGAACCCAGCTCCGTTTTCAATATCGTATAAAGAAATACAACCAACGGGATTTTCCCATTCATCTAAGATTGTTCGTGAAATGAGCTCACCTTTTTCTTCAGCCTCAATCGTTTGCTTAGTAATGAATACATATTCTTCATATGAATCTACTTTATGGCGCACGAAAGGGAAGACATCTGGATGAGTCATGTGTTCATAAAGAGAAAAACAATCTGCAAAATCTCTCTTTTTTAACATTTCCGTCCCTCCGTTTGAGGGCAGTCCTTATGCGTAGCCGCTGCCCACCCTCGAAATTTTTTAAGTCGTTCATCAAAAAATTTCGGGGTGGGAATCGAACCCACTAGAACCGGAAACCGGTGGCGCACCATTTGCCTTCCCTATTTTTATTTTCAGAAAGTATTTAAATCTAAAGAACCTTACGAAGGTATAATACTAAAAAATAAACGGTTTGGGAATAGGTTTTTTGCCTTTTTTTTTCGTCAATTTCCAACTTTTTTTTGAAGGTGGAAATTGGGAAGGTTTTGGTTGGTATTCAACTTGATTTTGAGCCCGATTGTCAGCATTTCACTAAGAAAAGTTGCTTTTTTATTTTGTTAAAATCGTCCAGTGAATTGCATGAATAAAATTATCGTACCGAGTGCCCAGACGTACATGGAAAACATCTTCAAAGATCGTTTCTTTAAGAAATCAATCATCCAGACTACGGCTATATATCCAAAGATTGCGGCAGCGAGGGTACCTATCAAAAGAGCCATGAAAGGGATCCTTTCAACCTCTCCCGTGAAAATGGGTTTCATCTGAAAGACGATTCCTCCGGCAATGGCAGGGATGGAAAGTAAAAAAGAAAAATAGGCGGCTGTTGCCCGGTCAAGCCTGCAAAAAAGACCAGCTGCGATGGTCAATCCGGAACGTGATAAGGCAGGCATGATTGCAGCCGCCTGAAAGGTACCGATGATAAAGGAATCTTTTATGGAGATATCATCTAGTTTCTTATTCCCTTTATTGACTCCATCGGCCCACCATAGAATCATTCCGGTTACGAGGAATTCCCAACCAATCGTCAACCCTGTTTTTGAAAGGCTGTCAAACCAGTCACTTAAAAGGAGACCGGCAATAACCGCCGGAAGCGTTCCTACTACCAGAAGAAGCGTCAATTTTGAGAATGGATTTTTCAATAAGAATATGATTTCCTCTTTGTAAACGACCAATAAAGCAAGTAAAGTTCCAATGTGTAGCATAGTATCTAGAAAGATGCCCGCTTCGTCAAGATGGAAAATATGCCTCCCCAGATATAAATGGCCTGTACTTGAAATCGGTAAAAACTCAGTTAAGCCCTGGATGATTCCAAGGATGAAGGCCTGGAATTCATTTAGCAAATATATCCCTCCATTCTTACGTGGACAATCCACTATTTAATCTGTATGCGTGGGAAGGGCCAACTTATTCGGTTTTTTATCCGTTAACGTTTTAAGATGGGGGAAAAAAGACTTACTTTTTTAAAAAAAACATGTAAGAAATGAAACTAATTGCTTTTTGAATCGTATTATTTCATATAAGAAAGGAGGGACAGAACACATGCCCACTAAAGATGAAAGAGTGTTTGCTGCCCTAATATATGTAATTAGCTTTTTTACCGCCTTTGTCGGTCCTTTAGTCATATGGTTAGTTAAGAAGGATTCATCCCAATTTGTAGATTATCACGGAAGGGAATATTTGAACTTCTTTATCTCTTATACGGTATATTCCATCGTCGCTGGTCTACTTGTAATCATATTGATTGGTGCAGTACTATTACCGGTCATAGGTATAGCTTTAGTTGTATTTACAATTATAGCTGCAGTCAGAGCTTATGAAGGGGTCGACTATCGCATTCCCTTCATATTTAGGATTTTATAAGTTTTACATCGGGGGATTCTGCTTAGGCGGATCCTTTTTTTTATGATGGAACAAGGGTCATTTACTAGCCGAGTATAATAAAAAGGAGGGGTTATCAATAAAGTATCGGCCATGAACCGAAGAGGCGAACTCATTGGTTATTATGAAGAAAACGGTACAAAGTCCCTCGTGAAGATCAATAGAATGATTTATAATTATGACAAGAATGAATGGATATCCATACAAACTTCAGCAGGGTTCTTATTCTTTTGAAATTATGAGTGGCACCGGAAAGAAGGTGGCTATCAAGTATGGTGCTGTCGAAGGATTGGGAAACGATATTCAAGGCCAATACACCTCTTCTTAGTTTCCCTTTGCGTATGGAGGAGGATTGCAAACTTGCGATCTGGGGATTGTGTAGCCGTACATCATCATCGTTCCTTTTAGCATCAGGTTAGCATTAGGCAATTTTTTTGGCTAATAGTCTAAAGATTTGATATAATCAAATAGTAATACATAATAGAATACATAGAAAAAGGGTGAAGGTATGAGTTTACTTAATGAAATTCTAGATTATAATGAGCAATTTGTTGAAAAAGAGGAATATGTTAAGTACAAAACAGACAAATTCCCTGAAAAGAAAATGGTTATCGTCAGTTGTATGGACACTCGCCTTGTTGAGCTGTTACCAAAATCAATGAATGTCAAAAATGGTGATGTGAAAATATTGAAAACGGCCGGAGCGATTGTTTCTCATCCGTTTGGTAGCGTCATGCGTAGTATCTTGATTGCTATATATGAATTGAAGGCGGATGAAGTGTTCGTCATCCCTCATCATGATTGCGGCATGGCTTCTGTCAATGCTGATGTTACGGTAGAAAAAATGGTAGAACGTGGCATTCAAAAGGAAACAATCGATACAATCGGAGCTTCAGGCATCGATATCAAGAGTTGGCTTCGTGGATTTGATGATGTTTATGAAAGTTTAAAAAATAGTGTAGAGGTTATTAAAAGCCATCCTCTGATTCCAAAGAATGTTCCTGTCCATGGACTTATCATTTCTCCGGATAAAGGCAAATTGGAACTGGTCGTTAACGGTTATGACCACATAGTAAAATAATAAAAACAATGTACCAAAAGCTGATGGAATTATCCCATCAGCTTTTTCATTTTTAAGAGTTTCTATTTATTTTTAAATGAATATTTGTTAAAATCACGAAGTGCAGTTTGTCACTTATACAAGCGGGTGGGCGAGGGACAACATAGTAAGGATACTACATGAAGAAAACAAATTTAGAAACGTTTTTTCATTTTTCCCAATATGGAACAAATGGAAAACGTGAAATTCTTGCCGGTGTGGTTGGTTATTTCACAATCGTATATATTCTCGTCGTGAATTCCCTGATTTTATCTGAAGCAGGTATACCTATTAATGGAGCGGTGATTGCAACCATTATCCTTTCCGCAGTGAGTTGTATCTTGATTGGGTTGTGGGCTAATGTACCAATAATCATCGTCCCCGGTATGGGCGTCAATGCCCTGTTCGCGTACACAATGGTTCAAGGAATGGGCTTATCCTTCCAATCGGCTCTTGGAGCTGTTTTTGTTTCGGGCCTCATTTTTGTAATCGTGGCTTTTACAAAGTTCTCGAAATTGATTAATGATTCCATTCCAGGTTCCATAAAGGACGCCATTTCTGTTGGTCTTGGTTTATTTTTGCTGTTAATCGGTTTGGAAAAGGGTGGGATTATTACAAGGGGTTCTTCATCGCTTCTTGGACTTGGTCATTTGAGTGACCCATCTGTTCTAGCAACGATTTTGACATTTTTACTTGCCATTGCTTTATTTATTAAAAATGTCCCAGGAAACTTTATGATCACGATCATCATAGGTAGCTGTATAGCTTACTTTTTTGGCACGATTGAAATCTTGAATATCCACTTTTCCGGTTTGGATACAGCCTCTTATAGTGAACTCTTTTTTTCACTGACATTTATCGAGGTGGGGCGAATTGAATTTTGGATAAGTGTTTTTGCGATGACCATGGTACTGATCTTTGAAAACATTGGTCTTGTACACGGACATGTGAACAGCATCGAACGTCCGGAGGCTTATAAGAAGTCTCTACAGGCAACGAGTGTCTCCGTTCTTCTTTCTGGCCCTATCGGTTCCAGTCCGACGGTAGCCACTGTTGAGACCGCTGCAGGCATCGCCTCAGGGGGCAGGACCGGTTTAACATCAGTCATCACGGGGTTCTTGTTTCTTCTGTCACTTTTATTTATTCCGGTAATTAAGGTGATTCCGGATAGTGCCATTGCGCCAATTTTAATCATTATCGGCATGCTCATGCTTGAAAATATTAAGAAAATGGACTTTAGCGATTATACAGAAAGCATCCCCGCACTTTTAATCATTACCTTCATTCCATTTACCTACAGTATTGCAGATGGAATGGCTTTCGGGTTTATTCTATACCCATTCCTGAAAGTGGTCACAGGTAAGGCGAAAGAAGTTTCAGGTCCAATGTATGTTAGCGCTATATTGTTTATTATCTATTTTATAATAGGTTAATATGAATTGAAGAGTCTGTGGAGTGGGTAGAATTGCCTCCACAGGCTTTTTATTATATGGCAACTCGGCTTTCTTGATGGAATATTCGCTTAATTGGAATTTTCCCGATGACATGTTCGAACTTATAATGCTATGATAAAGAATATTTAAAATAAATGAACAGCATTGAGGATGTGACAGGATGTTAATTGAAGGTTTTAAAATTCATGGATCGGGCAATGATTTTTTAATTATTGATGAATTAACAACAACTCTGACCTTTACAGAGGCAGAACGCGAAAAATTAGCGAAGGTCCTTTGCAATAGAGAAAAGCTGGGAGCGGATGGCATTCTATTTGTCATGAAAAGTGAGCATGCAGATGCCAGAATGCGGGTATTTAATGCAGATGGATCAGAAGCATCCATGTGTGGTAATGGACTTCGGTGTGTGGCCAGGTATACGAATGACGTTTTAGGGCTTGATAAAATGACTGTTGAGACGATGAAAGTGAACTTACTCGTCGAAAAAACGGATGATATTTATGCGGGAATTCCAACATTCAAAGTGGAAATTTCTCCGGTCAGCTTTAAGGTCAAGGATCTTCCGCTTGCAATAGAAAAGGATCAGTTGTTAAATGAATTGCTCCCTGAGTTGCATGATTCCCTCCTATTTTCGGCATTGGCTGTCCCAAATCCACACTTGATCACCTTAGTGGATAGCGATGTATTGCAAAGTAATTTACAGGAAGAGCTTGCCACGAAAGTGAACCAACCGAATGACCTGTTTCCGGATGGGGTCAATGTCAGTTTTGTAAAAGAACTGACACCTGGGAGCATTTATGTTCGTACCTTCGAAAGAGGTGTAGGCTTCACGAATGCTTGTGGAACCGCGATGTCGGCTTCAAGTCTGGTTACTTGCTCGATTGGACTTAATTCGCTTGAACAGGAAATTTCCGTTTATAACAACGGTGGAAAAGTGAAATGTATCGTTCACCATGATGAAGAGAGTAATGCGTATTCCATTGACCTGATTGGAAATGCAACCTATGAGTTCAAAGCGTTGCTTGAAATAGACATCGATCAGCCAGAGGTTTTCACAGTGCTTGAAAAACATGAATATGAAGAGGAAACAAAATTATATGCAAAGATGCAGGATGAAGTACAAAGCTTTTTGAAAACGAAATGGTAAGGGACAAAAGGCAGTCAAATCAGTAAATTATTATAAAAAAAGAAAAACAGGTGAAGAAAAACGATTCGTTTTTCTTCACCTGTTTTATTTTTTGGACTTATAAGGCCCCTTTTGTTGTTTAAGGAAGGATAAAACCTCTAGAAATGCTGGGCCGTTATCAATCTGCCTGTAATTCTTGAAGGGGCAGCCCAACCTTTTGATCCTGTTAGGTACAGTTTCCACTGTATAATCTTCCAGTCTAAGGTTTTCATTCACTTCTTCCCATGATAAGGGGGTGGCTACCCCGGCGAAATGATTTCCACGAGGGGAATAAGGGACGATAATGGTTTTCCCTTCACTATGTTGGACAAAATCGAGATAAAGTCGATTTTTTCGATTTTTCTTCATTCTCTCTAAGGTAAAGTCATTTGGAAAGGAGCTTATTAAGTATTGACCAAGAAAATCAGTGAAAATATGTGTCTCTTTATAAGTAAAAGTATCTTCCGGTAGTGGAATATGAATCTGTAATCCCTTATTTCCTGAAGTTTTTACGAATGCTTCTATATGTAATGGAAGCAAGACTTTCTTTATTTCAAGAGCGGCATGAATCGCCAAGTTAAAATACTCAATCGAGGGAGGGTCAAGATCCAATACAATTTCATCTGGTTTAGTAGAGCCAGCTTTCTGAAATGGTGCATGGAACTCCAAGGCAAGTTGGTTGCCAAACCAAAGCAATGTTTCCAGTTCATTACAAAGCATGTACTCAATGTCTTCATTCAGGAACGTTTGAATCGATGCGGGTGCATACTCTGGCTTATTTTTTTGAAAAAAACGTTCAGGGTTCATTGCGCCATGAGGGTAACGAATGGTTGTCAGAAGTTTGTCGGCTAGAAAAGGCAAGAAATGAGATGACACCTCCCGTAAATATTGGAGGTATTCAACTTTTATCACCTTTCTATCCTTAAATGCCCAAATCGGTTTATCTGGGGATGTTATATGGACCGACTCCGGAAAAGTAAATTGACTGATAAGGAACCTCTCCCAAGTACATTCACTTGGTATCGTTTGCAACAGCCACTGGGAAAACTGAGGCTCCCGTAATTCATTTTCTTCATGAACATGCAGAAATTGCACTTCGATACAAATGGAAGGATGGAGGTAAAAGAACTTCGCATTCTCTTCGACGGCATTTTTTTTAATCAATTCGTGTAAAATGGTTTTATCCTGGGCACTCATGCCATTTTTGACGCTCCCAATCGGGGTAATTACACCGTCTTTATAAACGGAAATTGAAATATATCCGTTTTCTTTATGAAGAGCGGTGATAAAGCAGGGGAATACCCTCCAATTTTTCACCTTGATCCAGGAGGTTGACCGTTTTTCGTGCCATATGCTGTTGATGTTCTTGGCTACAATCCCTTCCCCATCCATGAGAATGACCTTGTTCATCGCTTCATTTGCAGTATCATAGTTTCCAATCAGTTGGATTGAGCTTTCTTCATGGATGCTGGGATTTTCTGGTAAATGAAGTTTCTTTCCTAAGCCCTTCAACATAGCTTTCCGTTCCGACAAGTTTTGTTTGGTAATGTCTTTTCCATTTAAGGTTAGTAAGTCAAACACTATGAATCGGCATGGGGAGAGGGTGGAAGCCTCGGATATCAATGTTTGGTTTCTCAAACGTCCACGCCACTGTATCTCGGAAAAGTCTGCCTTGGCTTCATTGGTTAGCCAAACTAGTTCTCCATCTAGTTGAAGGGGAAGTATACCTTCGAGGTTCAAGGTTTCTAGGAATTCACCGATTTCCGGAAAAAGAGGCAGCAACTCTTTTCCGTTCCGGCTCGTCAGCTTTGCCACTTTACTTTCTTCAATCGTTAAAATGGCCCGAAAGCCATCATATTTGACTTCATATATCCATTCCTTAGAACAAGGAGCTTCTGGATGATAGGTGGGCAACATTGGTTTTATCACTTTTTTCCCTCCGTTCATTGCGTTTATTAGTATTTTCCCCATAAAATCTTAATTTTAAGAGTTGAGATATAATTTTTTTGAAAGAAATGGGAATGATAATAACAGTGAATCAATTAATCAACGATGAGGTGAGGAATTTGCATACAATATGGAAAGGCAGCATTTCTTTTGGTTTGGTGAATATCCCGATAAAGCTTCATGCGGCAACGGAAGATAAGGATATATCCTTACGAACTTTGCATAAGGAATGCCATTCACCGATAAAATATGAAAAGGTTTGTCCAGTTTGCCAGAAAGAAGTAGGCAAGGATGATATTGTTCGTGCGTTTGAGTATACAAAAGGAAAGTTTGTTGTCCTAGAAGACAATGAACTTGAGCAATTAAAAAAACAAAATGAAGATAAGGCAGTGGAAATCATTGATTTTGTTAAAATAGAGGAAATTGATCCAATCTATTTCAACCGAAGCTATTATATGTCTCCAAACGATGGCGGTACAAAAGCCTATTCTCTTTTGAGGGAAGCACTCTTGGAGTCAGGCAAGGTTGGTCTCGCTAAAATCATCATTCGTTCCAAAGAACAAATGGCTATCCTTCGGATCGTGGATAACACATTGTTGATGGAAACCATTCATTACCCTGATGAGGTTCGTTCTGCAACCGACGTTCCTAATATTCCTGCTAATGATGCCATTGCAAAAAAAGAAATCGATACGGCCATATTATTAATTGATCAGTTGACATCGACGTTTGATCCGACTAAATACAAAGATGATTATCGAACAGCTTTGCTTGAATTGATTGAATCAAAGAAAACTGGCGAGAAAACCATTACAGCAAAATCTAAAGAACCCGTGGCCAATAATGTGACGGATTTAATGGCAGCTTTACAAGCGTCCATTGACAGGACGAAGCCGGAGAAAATGGTTGTAAAGAAAAAGACGACACGCAAAAGAGCGGAGCCTAAAAAGAAACAAGCGTAAAAAAAGCCTGAGCGAAGTCATATCGCTTAGGCTTTTTTTGTTTTATCCTAGAGGTAGTGTGGTAAATGAGGGAAAAGGTGGTGTCCGAGAATGCATAACTTTTTTAGCATACATATTTCAAAAAAACTTCTTTATATTGCCATGATGGCTGGTTTAATCCTAGTTTATTTTTTCATTTTTATTGAAATTGTGGAAGAACTGAAGGAAGGGGAGTTAATCGAATTTGATAAAATCCTTATCAATTTCATCCAAGTGCCCTTTAGTGAACAATTTATCAGCTTTGTGACTACGCTCACATTTTTTGGGTCGGTGACATGGATAGTCGTACTAATTGGTATATTTGCCTTGATTTTGGCCTTATACAGAAGAAAACAGCTTGCTTTATACTTAATAATCACTTCAGCAATGGGTGGGGTATTTAATTGGGGGCTAAAATATCTTTTTCAAAGGGAAAGACCCGATATCGCTCCATTATTATCCGTTTCCGGATATAGTTTTCCTAGTGGTCACTCTATGGCTTCGGTTATCGTTTACGGAAGCATTGCAGTTGTATGTTTACGAATCGTCAAAAGTAAATATATGAACGGCATTATATGGTTTTTGGCTTTTTTGGCTTCATTGGTCATTGGATGGAGCCGCATTTATCTAGGGGTGCATTACCCGAGCGATGTTGTGGCAGGTTTTGTTGCCGGAGCTGCTTGGCTAACGATATCGGCATGGCTGTTACGATACCTGGAATACAAGGGGCGAAAAAATAGAAGCTAAGGGGAAAATGAAGGCATAAGAAAATCACCAAAATTATCAAAAAAGTGGTGCACTGTGAGGAAAGTAATGATCGCACCTATAAATTTTCATTAAAAGAAGATCTCCTGTTCAATTTGGTAGTTACTTGTTAGGTATAAATAATTAGTAAGGATACAGTTTTCCACCCTTTTTAAAAGGAGACAAAAAAATTCGCCCCCTAAAGAGCGACAATGAGGAAATTAATCGTGAATCAACATATAGGCGACGGATTGTCTTTTTCGACTATATATTGTGTTCGTATTCTATCATAATTAATTTGGAAATAGCAACTAAATTACTAAAACAAAGGGATTATTTTTATATCATTCTCTTTTCACATCGAATTTTATACCTAGTAAAGAGGTTATTGCTTTTTTTTTGGTATAATCAAATAATTGAATAGATTGAATATAAAGAATGTTTCTTTATTGCAATCTGGAAATTTAAAAGAAATGGAAGATGTCCAATGGAAAATCGTAAAATCATGTCTCTTCAAATTGGGATGCCAAAAGAGGAGGAGCTTTCGGGGGTAAAGATCAAAACGGCAATGGATAAGAAGGCCATCGACTATATCACCGTAACAAAATCAGGGATTGATAGGGATGGAGTGGGTAACAGAAAGTTCCATGGAGGGCCTGACCGTGCTCTATGTTTTTATCCCTTTGAGCATTATGATTTATGGAATCGAACATTCAATAAGCAGCTTTCCATCCCTGCATTTGGGGAGAATTTGACGATTGCTGGAATGACTGAACGTCAAACGTTTATAGGCGATATCTATAGCATTGGCGGGACCGTTATTCAGATTACACAGGGGCGTATTCCTTGCTCGACCATCTCCCACTTTAACAAAGAGCCAGAGTTTTTGAAATTGGTGATGGACACTAATCTAACTGGCTATTTTGCTAGGGTTATACAAGAAGGGGTAATTGGCCAACAAGATGATATCGTGTTATTGGATCGGCTTCAAGATAAGGTTACGGTACTTTATGCAACGGATGTCATCCTTCATAAGCGTGATGGGGAGGAGGGGGCAATGTCCTTGCTTTCCATTGAATCCTTGTCGGAAGAATGGGGAGCCTTGCTTTCTAAAAGGATGTATCGTTAAAAAGTCTGAAGAAAATGAAAAAATGATAAATATACTCTTGAAATTATCAGATGATTCATGTAAATTAAATATAAATAAATTTTGAAATGTTTAGAAAATTAAACTTAATAAATCTTATCGAGAGAGGTGAAGGGACTGGCCCGATGAAACCTCAGCAACCAGCCTAGGCAAAGGTGCTAAATCCAGCAAGCAGAGCTTGATAGATGAGGAGAATGTTTCGAAAAAAGCCTTCTTCTTTGAGAAGGTTTTTTTTCTTTACTCTCACACTCATAGAAACTGACAAAAACCATAGTGTTTTTAAGAGAGGGTGTACTAATTGGATTTTCGTAGTGAATTGAAAGAAAGAATGCTAGTTGGAGACGGCGCGATGGGTACGTTGTTGTACTCCTATGGAATCGATCAATGTTATGAGGAAATAAATTGCACCAATCCTGATAAAATTGAGTCTATACATAGGGCCTATTTAGAAGCGGGTGCAGATATTCTGCAAACCAATACATATGGTGCCAATTTCAATAAATTGAAACGGTATGGGCTGGAGGAAGAAGTCAGTCGGATCAATCGCCAAGGAGTCAGCATTGCTAAACAAGTAGCGAAAGGGAAGGCTTATGTTTTTGGTACAATTGGGGCCCAGCGTAGTATACGTAAATCGGATTTAAGTATAGAAGAAATAAAACGGGGTTTTCGAGAACAATTATACAGTTTGCTTCTGGAAGATCCCGATGGAATTCTTCTTGAAACATTCTATGATTTTGAAGAGCTTGAAACGGTACTTCAAATTGCTAAAAAGGAAACGGACCTGCCGATTATTGCAAATGTATCGATGCATGAACTTGGAAATCTTCAAAATGGATTTCATTTGAATGAAGCTTTTCAAAAGCTAGAGTACCTAGGTGCAGATGTGGTTGGGGTGAATTGCCGTCTGGGCCCCCATCATATGATAAGGGCACTGGAAGAAGTGAAATTGCCTATGCAGACGTCGATTGCCATCTATCCTAATGCAAGTCTTCCAGATTATGTGGATGGGAGACTGGTCTATAAAGCGGAACCAGAATATTTCGGTTCAAGTGCACTCGAATTACGAAAACAAGGAGCAACCATTATAGGGGGTTGCTGTGGTACGACACCACTACATATACAAGCTGTGAACGAAATGATTGGCACTTTAGCGCCAGTCAAGGAAAAAATTACGAAAGCTCGACATATAGAAATTATTGAAGTGAATAACCAAAAACAAGAATTAGCTCTTCATGAAAAGGCAAAAACGGATAGAACGATCCTAGTTGAGCTTGATCCACCGAAAAAGTTAGGAATCGAAACGTTTATGGCAGGAGCTGAAGCCTTGAAAAAAGCTGGGGTGGATTCCATTACTTTAGCTGATAATTCACTTGCTTCACCAAGGATATCGAATTCGACCTTAGCCAATTTATTAAAGGCTGAATTAGGGGTGAATCCGATGGTCCATATTACGTGCAGGGACCGAAATCTTATTGGATTGCAATCCCATTTAATGGGGTTGCATACAGTCGGGCTGGATGAAGTTTTAGTTATCACTGGTGATCCTTCTAAGATTGGTGATTTCCCGGGGGCAACGTCTGTCTATGATTTATCTTCATTCGATTTGATAAGTCTGGTTAAGCAATTCAATGAGGGCTACTCCTATTCCGGACAAAGTCTAGGGAAACGGGCTAATTTCAAGATTTCCGCAGCTTTTAATCCAAATGTGAAATATCTCGATAAGGCTGTTCAGAGAATGGAAAAGAAAATCGCTTGCGGTGCTCATTCGTTTTTGACACAGCCAGTTTATTCAGTAGAACAAATAGAAGAAGTCTATCAGGCGACAAAACATTTGGAAACACCGATTTTCATGGGGATAATGCCCCTTACCAGTACGAGGAATGCCGAATTCATCCATAATGAAATACCGGGGATTAAATTACCTGACAGTGTACGGAAAGCAATGGCCTCAGCGGGAGCTGATCCAGTAAAATCAAGGATTGAAGCTATAAATATAGCAAGGGAATTGGTAGACGCAGCCCAAGAGAGGTTCAAGGGAATTTACTTAATAACGCCTTTCTTACGCTATGAAATGACAGCGGAACTTACTACATATATTAAGGATCATGATCGTAAACAAACATCTGAGGTGGCAGGACATGAGTAAAAGGGAAATTAATGTGCAATTACAATCAAAGATTCTTCTTCTTGATGGAGCAATGGGCACCATGATTCAAGCTGAAGATTTAACGGCCGAGGATTTCGGTGGAGAACAATACGAAGGGTGTAATGAGTATTTATCGTTAACCCGTCCTGAAATCATTCAAACCATCCATGAAAAATATTTAGCGGCAGGTGCCGATATTATAGAGACTAATACCTTTGGTGCCACAAGCTTAGTGTTGGAAGAATATCAATTAAGCACGCTTGCATATGAACTTAATAAAGTATCGGCAGAGCTTGCCGTAAAAGCATGTGAAAAATATTCAAGTGATAATTGGCCCAGGTATGTAGCGGGTTCCATGGGACCAACGACAAAAACTTTATCTGTTACAGGTGGAACGACTTTCGATATATTGACCGATTCATATGAGGAACAGGCACTTGGCCTTATAGACGGTGGGGTAGACTTATTACTCGTGGAAACCTGTCAAGATATGCTCAATGTAAAGGCGGCCTTTTCTGGAATTAGATCGGCCATCGCTAAAACTGGCAAGGAAGTACCGATAATGATTTCAGGAACAATCGAGCCGATGGGAACGACGTTAGCCGGTCAGTCCATAGAGGCATTTTATTTATCGGTAGAGCATATGAACCCTCTGGCTGTCGGTTTGAACTGTGCGACAGGCCCAGAGTTTATGATTGACCATATCCGTACTCTAGCAGATCTATCCGACAATGCGATTAGCTGTTATCCAAATGCAGGATTGCCTGATGAGGAGGGGCATTACCATGAATCTCCCACTTCCCTAGCCGAGAAAATGAAACAATTTGCAGAAAAAGGCTGGGTCAATATCATTGGTGGCTGTTGTGGTACCACTCCTGAACACATTAAAGAGCTCTCAAGAGTACTTAAAGATATTCAACCACGGAAATTACCTGAGGCTGCACATGGTCATGCCGTATCTGGCATCGAGCCGCTTATTTATGACGACTCAATGCGACCCCTGTTTGTCGGAGAGCGAACGAATGTCATTGGATCTCGTAAATTCAAGGAATTGATTCGTGCTAAGAAATACGAACCAGCAGCGGAGATTGCCCGGGCACAAGTTAAGAAAGGTGCGCATGTCATTGATATCTGTCTGGCAGACCCTGATGGAGATGAGTTCGGTGACATGAAAGAATTCATTGAAGAGGTCGTCAAAAAGGTTAAGGTCCCTTTAGTCATCGATACAACTGATGAAGACGTTCTTGAACAAGCCTTGAAACATTCCCAAGGGAAGTCCATCATAAACTCAATCAATCTCGAAGATGGTGAAGAAAGGTTTGAAAAAATCGTTCCACTTATTCATCAATACGGTGCGGCTGTCGTAGTAGGAACGATTGATGAAATTGGTATGGCGGTAGACGCCGAACGAAAAATAGAAGTAGCTACTCGCTCAGTGGATTTACTTGTAAACAAATACGGCCTAAAGAAAAGTGACTTGATTTTTGATCCGCTTGTATTTCCAGTCGGTACAGGAGATGAACAATATATTGGCTCCGCATTGGAAACAGTAAAAGGAATTAAAGCAATCAAGGAAAAATTCCCTGAATGTTTGACGATTCTTGGGATTTCAAATGTTTCGTTTGGCTTGCCTTCACGTGGAAGGGAAATATTGAATGCCGTTTTTCTTTATCATTGTACGAAAGCTGGACTAGATTACGCGATTGTGAATACGGAAAAACTCGAACGGTTTGCTTTAATACCAGAAGTGGAAGTGAAGCTTGCTGAAGCACTTTTATTTGATACCTCAACAGAAACACTGGCGACCTTCACTGAATTTTATCGTGGTAAAAAAGCTGAAAAGAAAGATGATGGAATTATTCTTCCATTAGATGAAAGGTTAGGTAACTACATAATCGAGGGTACAAAAGAAGGATTGATCGAGGACTTGAATGAAGCCATAGAGCGTGGTGATGCTCCACTGGAAATCATTAATGGACCATTGATGGATGGAATGAGCGAAGTGGGGCGGTTATTCAATGATAACCAACTTATTGTGGCAGAAGTGCTTCAAAGTGCCGAGGCAATGAAAGCCGCTGTTTCACATCTTGAACCGCTTATGGAAAATTCAGAGGATCATGCTAAAAAAGGCAAAATTCTTTTGGCCACTGTCAAAGGGGATGTCCATGATATCGGTAAAAACCTTGTCGATATCATTCTTTCCAATAATGGTTATGAAGTAGTGGACCTTGGAATTAAGGTTGCACCACAGCAAATCATTGAGGAAGTACGGAAGCATGAACCTACCATTATCGGTTTATCGGGCCTGCTTGTAAAGTCAGCTCAGCAAATGATCTTAACAGCACAGGATTTGAAACAGGCTGGGATTGACACCCCAATTTTGGTGGGTGGTGCCGCATTATCCCGTAAGTTCACCGATTTTAAAATCTCACCCGAATACGATGGGCCTGTTCTATATTCTAAGGATGCGATGGATGGTTTGGCCGTTACGAATATCCTACATGATACGAACAGAAAAATGGTTTACCTAGAGGAACTGAAAAATAAACGTGAAAAGGCAAAAGCCAATGCTGCCATCGCCGCATTAATTGAAAAACCGGAACGTAAGCCAGTAAGTGCGGTTCCACTAAGGAATGTACCGGTTCAAAAACCTCATGATGTCAAAAGGCATATACTAAAAAAATATCCACTCGAAGTCATTCAGCCCTATATCAATAGACAGATGTTGATTGGGCATCATCTGGGTCTAAAAGGGAAGGTGGCTGAATTACTGAAGGAGGGTAACGATAAAGCTATACAATTGAATGATTTGGTTGACGATCTGATTGAATTCCTGAAATCCGAACCTGAATATGGATTAAATGCAGTTTATCAATTTTTCCCCGCCCAAAGTGATGGTGACAAATTAGTGGTATACAATCCCGAGGATCATCAGGAAGTATTGGAAACTTTTGATTTTCCAAGGCAAGATACAAGTCCAAACCTTTGTCTGGCTGATTTTGCGAAGCCTATTTCTTCTGGCGAAATGGACTATGTTGGTTTCTTCCTGGTTACAGCAGGAAGAGGCATTAGAAAGTGGGCTGAAGAGTTCAAGAAAGAGGGAGATTTCTTGAAAAATCATGCCCTACAATCCCTTGCTCTCGAAACCGCTGAAGGATTTGCTGAAAGAATCCATCAAATGATGCGTGACGATTTGGGAATTAGCGATTCTATCGAAATGACCATGAAAGAGAGATTTGCTGCCAAGTATATTGGTCAAAGATTTTCTTTCGGGTATCCAGCCTGCCCGAATCTGGAAGACCAGGAAAAACTCTTCCGCTTATTACAGCCTCAGGATATTGGGGTAGAATTGACTGAAGGTTTCATGATGGAACCGGAGGCATCTGTCTCCGCCATAGTGTTTGCACACCCTGAAGCTAGATATTTTAATGTCGATAGATAAGTAAGACAGCGGTTAAATCCGCTGTCTTATTGATTATGGCGAGTTAATTTCGAGAGCACATTAAGAATAGTATGGTGATAAATTCCTGATACAGAAAGTGAAGTTGTTAAAGACCATAATTCCATGCCTATATTCTAAAAAAAATTGATGCATGAAACCCCTGGTATAGTACACCTTAATGGTAAAAAG
The DNA here is from genome assembly GCF_059384845.1 of Peribacillus suis. NCBI lineage: Bacteria > Bacillati > Bacillota > Bacilli > Caryophanales > Bacillaceae > Peribacillus > Peribacillus suis. The sequence continues at coordinate 2,296,174 of NZ_CM182019.1, read as the reverse complement.
CAAGGGGGAGATATAATTATGAAGAAATTATTGCACTTATATACGATAGTATTCTGTTTTTCAATGATCCTAAGTGAAACACTTGCCGGACCCGTACATGCAATAATTCCGGAAGAAATAACTCCGCTCGTCAAAAGTAAAGAAAACCAAAAGACAGTTTATTTAACTTTTGACGACGGGCCTTCTACGAATACAATGGATATCCTGGACATCTTAGACCGGTATCAAGTAAAGGCAACATTTTTTGTTAAAGGTAATGAAGAGCCATATGCAAAAAAATGCTATGAAGAAATAATAGGAAGAGGCCACAAAATTGCCTTACATTCCTATACACATGACTATTCAATCGTGTATCGTTCCACGAATAGTTTTTTTGAGGATTTAAATCGTCTTGAAACGATGTTAGAAAAAGATTATGGAATAAAAAGCCGAATCGTTCGTCTTCCCGGTGGATCACGAAATCGTCTGAGACAACAAGCAAGCACAAAACCAGTCATTAATGGAATACTTCAACAGCTAACGGATAAAGGGTATATATATACAGATTGGAATATAGATTCAACGGATGGAATCAGTCCTACTATAAGCGAACATCAAATCATCACATCCGTGCAAAGAGGCTTGGAAAATCAAAAACAGGCTAATATCCTGCTGCATGATATCAACAGTATGAAAAATACCGTTAAAGCGCTGCCGAAGATAATAGAAATCCTAAAAAAAGAAGGCTATATCTTTGATACGATAGATGAGACAACCCCAAAGGTTCAATTTAATTAGTGAAAGCGAAGCTCAACTATAGTAAATTAAAGGTAATTGGATTTTAATTTAAAGATCATAGTTTGGAAAGGATTTAAAGTTTTTATGATGCCATCGTTGTTTTTATCACATGGAACGCCATTATTAGCCTTAGAAGAGAATAGCTACACCGAGTTTTTAAAAGCTTATACAAAAGAAATTGAGAAGCCAACTGCAATAGTCATTCTGTCAGCCCATTGGGAAAGTGATGAACAGTTGGTTTCAGCTGTCAAGAAGCATGAAATCCTTTATGATTATATCGATTTTCCGGAAGAAATTTACCAGGTATCCTATCCCGCTTCAGGAAATTTGGAGCTTTCCGATAAGATTTTAACCCTGTTGTCACGAGTTGGCATATGGGGGGAGCTTGATGAAAGGCGTCCTCTCGATCATGGGGCATGGGGGCTGTTGCATCTCATGTATCCTAAAGTTGATATACCGATCGTTTCATTATCGATCAGTTCCGATCTACCGTTTGAAAAACAGTATGAAATCGGGAAAATGCTGGGGGCTCTCAAACGGAATAACGTCCTTATAATTGGTAGCGGTGGGATTGTGCATAATTTTAACCAGATTCAGCCAGACCTGCATGTTGCGGAGGGGTGGGCAATCCGTTTTGAAAACTGGGTGGAAGAACAGGTAGAGAAGTGGGATTTGGAATCCTTGTTTGATTATGAAAGAATAGGACCATATAGTTCCGAAGCGGTGCCATTTAAAGGTCACTTCATTCCCTTGATCATTGCGATGGGAGCAGGAGATTCCAATAAAAAGGCAAAAATGTTGCATCGTAGTTTTCAGTATGGAAACTTAAGTTTGACAGCTTGGGAGTTTGCTTGAGTTGAAAGGGTTTTCAATCGTGCGAAATCTAGCTTGTTTGAATTAATATACGAAAATAGAAAAATCTTTTTTTAGAAGAAATAGACTTAAAAAAGATAAAAGGTCTATTTAAGACGAAATAAGACGAATTAAACAGAATAATAGTTTGAAAAAGGGTGTATAAAGAGGTGAAACCCTTGGATATTTCGACAAAAACATGTTAATATAGCATCTGAAAACGTTTTATCCTTTAAAATTTTATTATTCAATGACCAAGTTATTTATTATAAATTATCTATTTGGGGAAATGTTAGAAGAAGGAATTTGGGGATGGATAAAACGAAATTATGAGAAAAATTTGGGGGTTTACAAAAATGACCATCAAGGATGCTAAGGCTTACGACCCATGGAAATCTTTTTCTGGTCCAAACCTTGGGTATGTCATGGAGCAATACGATTTATTTCAAGTTAATCCGGAAGAAGTAGATCCGGAACTGAAAAACTTTTTTGAGGTTGCTGGTCCTCCTTCATTTGAAGTAGAGGCAGGCACTGTAATGGAAAGTGCACCACAGACTGGTGAAGTCCTTTCAATGAAGAAAATTATGTCTGCAGTAAAATTGGCAGAAAATATTCGTGCATATGGACATCTTGCTTCAAGCATTTATCCATTGATTGAAGACAAGCCAGACACAGAGCAAATCCACTTTGAAAAATACGATTTGACGGTTGAGGATTTACGGAAAATACCGGCTGATCTTATTTGTGCGCAATCACCTGAAAACGTAAAAGACGGATACGAAGCTTTCCAATATCTTAAACAACTTTATACAAAAACAATAGCCTTTGGATTTCACCATGTAAATGACTTGGATGAAAAGCAATGGCTTACTGATATGGTCGAATCTGGTAAAATGTTCCCTGAAGTTTCAAAAGAGAAAAAAGCATTAATGCTAAAACGTCTGAATGAAGTTGAAGGATTTGAAAAGTTCCTACATCGTACATTTGTAGGGCAAAAGCGTTTCTCTATTGAGGGTCTAGATGCATTGGTTCCAGTGTTAGACGAGATGATTTCACAGACTGTCCAAAATGGAACGAGCAATGTGAATATTGCCATGGCTCACCGCGGACGTCTTAATGTCCTGGCACATGTCCTTGGAAAACCATATGAAGTGATTTTCTCTGAATTCCAACACTCACCTAATAAGGATTTAGTCCCATCAGAAGGCTCAACCGGCATTAATTATGGTTGGACTGGCGATGTTAAATACCACCTAGGTTTGGATAAACAAATTACAAAAGAAAGCGTACAGAAAGCAAGAATTACGCTTGCCAATAACCCAAGTCACTTGGAAGTAGTTGGCCCAATCGTTGAAGGTTACTCTCGTGCGGCTCAAGAAGACAGGACAGCAAAAGGCTTCCCAGTGCAAGATATTGAAAAGTCGCTAGCAATCCTTATTCATGGTGATGCTGCGTTCCCAGGTGAAGGTATCGTACCTGAAACGTTTAACTTAAGCCGTCTACGCGGTTACCAAGTTGGTGGGGCAATCCACATCATCGCTAATAACACGATTGGTTTCACTACCGAAAGTGAAGATTCACGTTCAACTAGATATGCGAGTGATCTTGCAAAAGGTTTTGAAGTACCTATCGTCCACGTTAATGCTGATGATCCCGAAGCATGTATGGCTGCAGTTAATCTTGCCATCCAATATCGTGAAAAATACAAAAAAGATTTCTTGATTGACTTAATCGGTTACAGACGTTTCGGCCATAATGAAATGGATGAGCCATTGGTCACACAACCTGAAATGTATGCTTTGATTCATAAGCATCCAACAGTTAAAGAAATTTACGGTAAACAACTGATTGAATCTGGAGAGTTTACAGAAAATGAAGTGAAAGAAATGGCAAAACAAGTGGATACTAAACTTGCAGAAGCCTATGCCAAAATTTCTGGAAACAAACCGGAAGCTTCCAAAGAAGTAAATCCTCCGGGAATAATTGAAAAAGGCATTCCTACGATTGATACAGCTGTATCTAAGGAAGAACTTATTTCAATCAATGAACAACTTGTGAAATGGCCAGAAGGATTTACGCCTAATAAAAAATTAGGTAAAATCTTGTCCCGTCGTCTGGATTCGTTTGGTGAAAACGGTAAAATTGACTGGGCACATGCTGAAACGCTTGCATTTGCAACGATTTTAAATGATGCCACACCAATCCGTTTAACTGGTCAAGATTCAGAACGTGGAACATTCGCACAACGTAACATCATGCTGCATGATAGCGTGAACGGCAAAACATATTCACCGCTTCATACTCTTGAATCTGCCAAAGCATCTTTCGCTGTCCATAACAGTCCGCTTACTGAAACGGCAGTACTTGCTTATGAATATGGATATAATGTTTTTGCTCCAGAAACACTTGTACTTTGGGAAGGCCAATTCGGTGATTTCGCCAATACGGCACAAGTAATCTTTGACCAATTCATTGCGGCAGGCCGTGCAAAATGGGGTCAAAAATCTGGACTTGTTATGCTACTTCCACACGGATACGAAGGACAAGGACCAGAACATTCAAGTGCTCGCCTGGAACGTTTCCTTCAATTAGCAGCTGAAAATAACTGGACAGTTGCTAACTTAAGTTCTGCAGCTCAGTATTTCCATGTCCTTAGAAGACAAGCTAAAATACTTGATCAGGAACAAGTGCGTCCGCTTGTTATCATGACACCGAAGAGTATGCTTCGTAACCAAGTGATGGCATCTACTCCAGAAGAGTTCAGCACAGGAAGTTTTGAATCATTCATTGAAACGAAAACGCTAGGCAAAAAACCTAAAGCTGTTGAGCGCATTGTATTTGCAAGCGGTAAATTAGCTGTAGAACTACGTGATAAAGTAGCTACTGAACAAAATACCGATTGGTTGCAAATCATCAGTATCGAGGAGATTTATCCATTCCCGTTCACTGGCGTTCAAGAAGCATTGAAAAAATATACGAACCTTAAAGAAATCTACTGGGCTCAAGAAGAACCGAAAAACATGGGAGCTTGGACATTTGTTGAACCTCGCTTAAATGCGGCTGCTCCTGGAAATCTTTCTGTAACGTATATCGGTAGAAAACGTAGATCAAGCCCGGCTGAGGGAGATCCACTTGTCCATAAAAATGAACAACAACGGATTATGAGTCAAGCAATTACACGCAATAATGAGGGGGATAAATAAAATGGCTGAAGTAAAAGTGCCTGAATTAGCAGAATCAATTTCTGAAGGATCTATTGCGCAATGGTTAAAGCAACCTGGTGACCATGTTGAAAAGGGAGATTATGTCCTTGAACTGGAAACAGATAAAGTAAACGTGGAAATCATCTCTGATTACACTGGGACCCTTACTGAACTTTTAGCTGAAGAAGGCGACACTGTTCAAGTTGGACAAGCTATTGCCATCGTGGATGAAAATGGATCGGCAGCAGCACCTGCTAAGGAAGCTCCAAAAGCTGAAGAAGTGAAACAAGAACCAGCTAAAGTGGAACAAGCAGCACCTGCCAAAGAAGCTCCAAAGGCTGAAACGAAAGAAGCATCTTCCACTCAACAAGTTATTGCATCACCAGCTGCTAGAAAATTAGCTCGTGAAAAAGGAATTGACTTAACTCAAGTACCTGTTGTTGATCCACTAGGCCGTGTACGTGTACAAGACGTGGAAGCAGCAAGTAAAGCACCTGCAGCAGCTCCAAAAGCACCTGCAGCTACTAAACAAGCGGCAGCTCCTATTGAAGCCAACGATGACCGTATAGAAGTAGTGAAAATGACACGCCGTCGTCAAACCATTGCTAAACGTTTAGTTCAAGTCCAATCTGAAGCGGCAATGCTTACAACTTTCAACGAAGTCGATCTTTCTGCAGTTATGGAATTACGTAGCCGTCATAAAGAATCATTCGTTAAAGCTAATGACGTTAAACTTGGTTTCATGTCATTCTTTACAAAAGCAGTCATTGGGGCATTGAAAAAGTATCCTTTATTGAATGCTGAAATCAAAGGAGATCATATCCTTAAAAAGAACTTCTATGATATCGGTGTAGCCGTATCGACTGAAGAAGGCTTAGTTGTTCCAGTTGTAAGAGATGCTGATCGTAAAAGTTTCGCTGAAATCGAGCAAAACATTGCGGACCTAGCTGTTAAAGCACGTAACAACAAATTAGCGCTATCAGATTTATCTGGTGGTACCTTTACCATCACAAATGGTGGTACATTCGGTTCCCTATTATCGACACCTATCTTGAATGCACCACAAGTTGGTATTCTAGGTATGCATACTATCAAGACTCGTCCTGTTGCTGTTGGCGATCAAATCGAAAACAGACCAATGATGTACCTTGCATTATCTTATGATCACCGTATCGTTGATGGAAAAGAAGCAGTTGGTTTCCTAGTGGCAATCAAAGAAATGCTTGAAGATCCTGAACAACTTTTATTACAAAATTAATAAATCCTATATAATGAAAAAGCCCCTGTCATGGTGATGGGGGCTTTTTTTTGTAGAAAAGTTCATAGATAAAGAGATAATCATATCATCACTTGCAGGAATATGATTGGTTTTTTAATATAAATGAATGTTTTTGAATAAAAGTGAACGATAATGATTGATTAATCTGAAAAATGAAGTTATTATGGAAATATATTGGGGGTGAGGTAATTGTTGACAACCGAGAGGCATGACGTAATCCTTACGTTGATTAAGAAAAAAGGCATTATAAAGATGCAAGAACTTGTCGATCATTTGCAAGCTTCAGAATCTACCATACGGCGTGATTTAGTCCAACTTGAGGAACTTAAGCTTTTAAAACGTGTTCATGGTGGAGCTGCCTTGCTTCAAAGAAAAGGCATGGAACCGACAACCTTGGAGAAGCAAAACAAAGCGTTATCCGAAAAAAAGCTCCTAGCAGAGCTGGGGTCAACTTTTATCGAGAATGATGACTGTATTTATCTTGATGCAGGTACGACCATCTCTGAACTGATCCCTTATTTAAAAGATAAAAATGTAACCGTTTTAACCAACGGTCTCATGCATATACAAAAGTTGATGGAATTGGAAATAAAAACGGTTATCGTTGGTGGAACCATCAAGGCTTCCACCAATGCGGTTGTAGGTAGTACAGCTGTCGATTTTTTAAGTGATTACCGATTCGATAAATGTTTTCTAGGGATCAATGGCATTCATCCTGAATTAGGTTTGACCACACCAGATCCTGAAGAAGCGCTATTGAAAAAGACGGCAATAAGGCTTTCCAATCAAAGTTATGTGCTTGCAGATAGTTCAAAATTAAATGAAGTCACCTTCGCAAAAGTGGCAGATGTAAGTGAAGTCATTTTGCTGACGGATAACAATAATGAAGCTGCCGTCGAACAGCTCTTGAAAAATCCCAAGATAAAGGTCGTGACGATTTAATGATTTATACCGTAACGCTTAACCCCTCAATAGATTACCTGGTCGAGGTTGAAAACTTCCAAATGGGCTTGGTGAACAGATCATGCATGGATAAGAAATATCCGGGGGGCAAAGGAATTAACGTATCACGTGTATTGAAAAGGCTAGGAAACGATACGACTGCTTTAGGCTTTTTAGGTGGCCAAACTGGGGAATTTGTAAAAGCCTGTTTAGAAAAAGATCATATTAGGACTAATTTCACGGAAATAACAGGTGATACGAGAATCAATATTAAATTAAAAACAGGAGTGGAGACTGAAATTAATAGTCATGGTCCTGAAGTATCCATGGAGAATTATCATCATTTACTTAGTTTAATTGGTGAACTCAAGCCAAATGATTGGCTCGTTTTATCTGGTAGTATTCCAACAAGCCTCCCACGTGATGTGTACGAAACGATGATGAAAATATGTTCGGGGAGGAAAGTAAAGGTGGTGGTTGATACTAGTGGGAAAGAATTATTGGAAGTCGTTCATTATGAGCCTTTTCTCCTGAAGCCTAATCATCACGAATTAGCGAGTCTTTACTCGACTGAAATCAGAAATGTGAAGGATTCAAATAAGTATGGGCAGAAATTGTTGGAAGCAGGTGCTCAAAACGTAATCGTTTCGATGGCAGGAGATGGGGCTGTACTTATCACAAGAGATAAATCTTATGTTGCAAATATACCGAAAGGAAAGGTCATCAACTCAGTGGGGGCCGGAGATTCCATGGTGGCCGGATTTATCGGAATGTATGAAAAAACGGAAGATGTTATAACCGCTTTTCGATATAGTGTCGCCGCGGGAAGTGCGACAGCTTTTTCATCGGACCTTTGTACGTGGGAATTAATAGAAAAAGTATTGCCGCAGGTTAGTGTCAGTGAGATAAAAGGGGGGTAACTCTATGAAAATTACAGACTTGTTAAAATTGGATACCATTCTTATAGATTTGCAAAGCGAGACAAAGCTTGGGGTGATAGAAGAATTATCCGCCAAGTTAGCACAAGCTGGACGTTTACATGATGAAGGTGGCTTCAAGGCCGCCATTTTGAAACGTGAAGAGCAAAGTACGACAGGGATAGGTGAGGGAATCGCCATCCCACATGCAAAAACGAGTGCTGTGAAAACGCCGGCCATTTGCTTTGGAAAATCAGTTTCAGGTATTCAATATGAATCGCTTGATGGGCAGCCAGCTCATTTATTTTTCATGATTGCGGCAAGTGAAGCAGCTAATCAGGTTCACTTAGAGACCCTATCTCGATTGTCTTCATTATTAATGGACGCTCAATTCAGGTCTCAATTGGTTTCTGCCACATCAGCTGAAGAAGTGTTGGAGATTATCAATCAAAAAGAACAAGAAGCAGATCAAGACGAAAACGAAAATGAAGAACAGGAAACAAGTAAGATTAGGGATGCTGCAAAAATCTTGGCCGTTACGGCCTGCCCGACAGGAATAGCCCACACTTATATGGCAGCGGATGCTTTAAAGGCTAAGGCGAAAGAAATGGGTCTTGATTTCAAAGTTGAAACCAATGGATCGACAGGTGTAAAAAATAGGTTGAATCCAGCGGAAATTGCCAATGCGGATGTCATTATTGTTGCAGCGGATAAACAAGTGGAGATGGACCGTTTTGACGGTAAGCGGGTTATCATCGTTCCCGTTGCTCATGGGCTCAGGAAGCCGGAGGAGTTACTTAAACGGGCTGTTAACCGGGACGCACCCATTTACAAAGGATCTAAAGAGGAAAGTCGAGAAGGTGAAACTTCAACAAAAGGGAAAATCGATATTTATAAGCATCTGATGAATGGCGTAAGTAATATGCTTCCATTTGTTGTAGGTGGAGGAATCTTAATTGCACTATCCTTCTTTTTTGGATTAGATGCATCCGATCCGACGAAACCGGAATATAATCCGATAGCCAAAGCATTAAGTGATATTGGGGGAGGTACAAGCGGGGCCTTTTTCTTTCTAGTCCCAGTCCTGGCAGGCTTCATTGCCTCAAGTATCGCCGATCGTCCAGGATTTGCCCCAGGTATGGTGGGAGGATTGTTGGCAGCCCAGGCCAATGCTGGCTTCATAGGTGGCCTGATTGCAGGTTTTCTTGCCGGGTATGTTGTTTTAGGATTGAAGAAATTATTCTCTAATTTGCCACAGGCTTTCGAAGGGATTAAACCGGTATTGCTTTATCCGGTGTTCGGAATGTTAATAACAGGCTTGATCATGCTATTCGTTATTAATGAACCGGTGACTGCTCTCAACCAAGGTTTGTCGAATTGGCTTCAGGGCCTATCAGGGACAAACGCCGTTCTTTTAGGGATGATTCTTGCAGGCATGATGGCTGTAGATATGGGGGGCCCTATCAATAAAGCTGCCTTTACCTTTGGGATTGCGGCTATTGAAGCACAAAGCTTCGGCCCTCATGCAGCAGTTATGGCGGGTGGTATGGTACCTCCGCTTGCCATTGCCTTTGCGACTACATTTTTCAAAAGTAAATTTAACGATACAGAAAGGAAATCTGGATTGACAAATTACTTTATGGGAGCCTTTTTCATTACAGAGGGAGCGATTCCATTTGCGGCAGCCGATCCGTTTAGGGTCATTATCAGTAGTGTGATTGGAGCAGCAACGGCGGGTGCTCTAACGATGGCATTCAATGTCACATTGCCGGCACCTCATGGGGGCGTGTTTGTAATACCATTAGTTAACCATCCATTTCTATATTTGTTGGCCATTTTAATAGGCTCACTCATCTCTGGACTTATCTTGGGATTCTGGAAAAGAAAACAGAACTGAAGATTGGCGGATTCAAGAATCTTGAATCCGTCTTTTCAATTTTCCAGACTTTTTAATCGTACAAAGATTCCATATGATTCACTTTTGGGGAAGGTTGTTCCTCGGCCATATTATAGATTGGTTAAAAAGTCTTTATATGACGAATAATAAGCCATTGATAGAGACATAAAAAAGGATGTTTCCCCTAGTTTTTGGGTAGAGAATATAAATAACATAAAAAGGAGAAGGATGACCTTGTTGAAGAAAAACACACTAAAAACCATCAAAAGAGATGATATGATAGATGTTACGACAGAAGTGCAGGCATTTGTAACGGAAAGGGGAATACAAGAAGGTATAGCGCTTGTATATTGTCCACATACTACTGCAGGCATTACAATTAATGAGAATGCGGATCCAGATGTTAAAAAAGATATGCTTAGGAGATGGGATGAGCTTTATCCATGGAATCATACGTTGGATTTACATATGGAAGGGAACACTGCTGCTCATTTAAAGTCCAGCACTGTAGGGTCGTCACAACAAGTTATTATCCATAAAGGTAGTTTGGTCCTTGGTAGATGGCAGGGTATATATTTCTGTGAATTTGATGGTCCTAGAGATCGTCATTACTTCATCAAACTGATTGAGTAAGATAAGGATATGCAGGGGGAAGCAATTTTGATAGATGTTTTGATTACAGGAAAAAAAGTACGGTTGAGGAATGTCCAACAGGACGATTTGAAAACCTTATGGAGTTTAAGGTATGGAGAAGAAAATCCTTTGTGGAAAAAATGGGATACACCATACTCAGCTAATGAAATTATGGATTATCCTACGTACATTAACAATGAGATGAAACTACGGAGATACGATCAAAAATTAGGTGTTTTCTCTGAATTATTAATAGAAAGGGAACACCAAATAATCGGGTCGGTTGTTTATTATTGGGAGAATGAACCAGCAAGATGGCTAGAAATCGGAATTACCATATATGAACCAAGATATTGGAATGGCGGTTATGGAACGGAAGCCATTAGCCTATTCATTCCTTATTTATTTCAAAATTTAACCATTGAAAGGATAGGATTGACGACGTGGTCTGGAAATGAACGAATGATGACGGTCGCTGAAAAAGTAGGAATGCAACTTGAGGGTAGAATAAGGAAATGCATTTATCACGATGGGATTTACTACGATTCCATCAAGATGGGGATGTTACGTGAAGAATGGCAAGCGAGAAATGAATGAACGATAATCACTTTTTTTAAAAATGTAAAAAAACACCTGGATTACCTTGGGAATAATTTGACGCTGTTTTCTCTTTTTTATTCTGTTATTCTAGGGAGGTGCTTAACGAGGAGGTTAAAGGATGAAATTATCAGTTGTATTACCGATGATCATAACTCTTAGTGTCATCATACTTGGACTAGCATTCCCTTGGGAAACCACAAGCAAGGCTTCGAATGGTGCTAAAAAACATGTTATTAAACAAGGTGAATCGATATGGGATATCGCTAAGCAGCATGGAGTTCCAATTCAAACGTTAAAAGAAGTCAATAATAACAAGAATAATGTTGCTGAACCAGGCAAAACATTGATTATTCCGCATTTCATGAATGAAACCGATAAAGAATTATTAGCTAGATTGGTTCATGCTGAGGCAAAAGGTGAGCCATATAGAGGCAAGGTAGAAGTAGCAGGAGTCGTGTTAAATCGTCTTGATAGTGGCGAATTCCCTGAAACAGTAAGAGAAGTGATTTATCAAAAAAATCAATTCTCTCCTGTTGATGATGGTAGCATTAACAAACCTGCTGGAGAAGATGCAGTACGGGCAGTAAATGAAGCAATAGCCATTCACGGCTATACGAATGATGCATTATATTTTTGGAATCCAAGTATATCCGACAGTGTGTGGATGGAAAAATTAGAAGTGGTTAAAATTATCGGTGGCCACCATTTTGCCATTTGATCATGAAGCCTGACCGTCTACGGTCAGGCCTTTTTCAATAAAAGAGTATTTCCTCAAAAACGTTATAGTCGAAAAGGGCTGATGAATGGAATTACTTACTTTAATGCATTCTGGAAGTAGGATATAATTGAAAAGGAAATTGAAAAGTGGTTCAATGAATAAGGAGTTGTAAGATGGCTAATACGCACGTTTATACAAAAAAAGAGGAAGTATTCAATGCAATCACCCATGGAATTGGTGTCTTATTAAGCATTGCCGCTCTTGTTTTATTAATAATTTTCTCTGCTCAACAAGGATCGGCTTCACTCATTGTGATTTCGATCATTTATGGAGTTTCTATGCTCCTTTTATATGTAGCTTCTACTTTAGTGCATAGCTTTCCTGAGGGGAAATTGAAAGACCTTTTTGAGATTTTTGATCACTCGGCCATTTATATATTCATTGCGGGCACGTATACACCAATCATGCTGCTCGTCATTCAAGGGGCTTTAGGATGGACGCTACTGGGAGTTGTATGGGGTGTGGCAGTGGTAGGAGTCATCTTCAAGGCTTTCTTTGTTAAGAAGTTTCTTTATCTATCCACGATTTTATATATCGCAATGGGGTGGATGATTGTACTGGCATGGGGCCCGCTAACCAACACCATGCCAGCAGCAGGCATACAATTACTTATAGCAGGAGGATTACTTTATACTTTCGGTGCCATCTTTTATGTATGGCGTGGTTTTCCTTTTCACCATGCTGTATGGCATCTCTTCGTGCTAGCAGGATCTGTGGCACACTTCTTTGTAGTTTTACTTTATATTATCCCTCTATAACTAGAGGGATTTTCCTTATATAAATAAATTCGTGTTTTAAATTCTACCATTTAGGTAATAGATAAGAAAAGAGATTTAGGAGGAAACCATATGAAGAAATCTTTAAAAGTACTTTCGGTCCCATTTGCTGCTATGCTTGTATTAGCAGGATGTGGAGAAGATGACGAGGTAAAGAATCCGCCGGTACAAGAAAATGAAAACCAAGCGGAAACAAATCCTGAAAAGGGAACAGAAACCAATGAAAAGCTTCCATTTACTTTCAAAGCCTTTAACCTAGAAGTAGATTATAAAGGGAATAACAATGACTATGAAGCGGAATATGATACCATGGGTGCTCAAACGGAAGCTTCTATCGATGATGAATCCAATAAACATGAAGTACATGGTGATGAAGCGATGGAAGAATTGACGCCAATTTTAGAAAAGTTGACGTTCACCCAAGACTCTACGGATGATGAGGTCGTACAAGAAGTGACTAAAGCCTTTAACTTAAAAGAGGATTACCAAGAGTTCGAATTGGAAGTTACGTATAGCGATGGAAAAACAAAGGTATATAAAGTCGTTAATAAATAAAAACAATCGTGATAGAATATATTCAAGAGTTGTCAAATCTTAATTGTTATAGTAAAATGGTGTAGGTAAACAAAGGGGTTTATCATACTTTTACTATGCTATTTAATTCGGGCTTATGGGGATAGGACCGTAGTAAATACATATAAAAAAAGAGTCTTTTTTCTAAAAAGAGTCTTTTTTTATTTTCTGGAAAATAAAGCCCGACTTTAAATATATATAATTAAACGATATAGACAGGGGGTACCAAATCCATGGTATCTACCTGTCTTTATTTTGTCTATTAGGAAATAGAGATATTTTTTTTCGGAAGCATTTTAGCTGAAGCAAGTCTAGCTCGAATGGAAACACCTAACCAGGATGCTAGGAGGGCTTTCAGGATACCTACGATTAAGAATGGTGCGAATCCACTAGCAATGGCAGCTGTCCAAGTTAATGAAGCTGCATATTTTAACCATATTGTTCCAATGGTTAATGTTATCATCATGCCAATGATATTAGCTATGAAAGCAATCGGAAATGTAAAACGGGTTTTTTCCAAAATCCAGCCGGTAATGAAAACAGTAGGGATATAAGACAATAAATAGCCACCGGTAGGACCGAAAATCTTTGCCAGTCCTCCAGACATTTCTGCAAAGACAGGAACACCAGCTGCACCAATGAATAAGTACAAAACTACTGAATAAGTACCATAACGAGCACCCAGGATCGTAGCGGCAAGTCCAACGGCCAGAGTTTGTCCTGTAATAGGCACGAGCGGGAGTGGAATGGTTAGTTGGGAAAGGATTCCGATAATAGCTGCAAATAAGGCTGTGATTATCATCATTCTTAATTTTTCATGACTCGTATTCATAGCGTTTCCCCCTAATGTAAACTAATTTTTTATTTGGTTAACAAATAAAATTTTATTATAGGATGTAAATACTGTCAATATCTTTTGTTTATTAGTTTGAGGGTTAAAGATCGGATTACAAGTAGGTTGGAATTAGGGGGGAGTGTAAATTATATAGGGTTTTATAAGCCTGATATTTAGCTTAACTTGAACAATTATCAATAATACAGGTATAGCTGTATGGTCACCACTTTGTAAATGAGGATGGAATCTTGAAAGAGCAGAAAAATGGATTTCATCATTTGACTGCCTTCACATAGGAATAATCAGAGCCCATGTGAAGATAGTCAATCATTTAAACCAGACTAGATTTATTTTATATCTAGCTTTTTTACAGTTTCCCCTTCAACTAAGACTGGTTGGTAATAGTTTTCATTGGGTAAGTCCTTCTTTCCTTGTAATTTCTTGATCAACCAATCAGCTGCATCATGACCCATTTGTTCTTGTGGGTGTGTTAAAGTCGTTAATTTGATATTAGCATTTTTCGCAATATAAGAATTGTCCTGGCCAATAATTGATAATTGTTCCGGAATGGAAATATCAAGTTGTCTGCATACATTTACTACTTCTAACCCTACCTCGTCGTTATAGCAAACAATGGCAGTCAACATGTCTCTATTTTCGTTTAAGAACCGCTTCAAGTTCTTGTGCAAGTCTAGCTTCGTTTCTGTAGTATATGAAAGCAATTGTTCGGGTTGAAAGCGTAATTTTGCTTCTCCAAGTGCTTTTATATATCCCTTCATTCGATATTTTCCTTGTAAATCATCCATTTTTGATATGAACCCAATTTGGGTGTGTCCATTGGAAATTAATTCTTTTGTCGCGAGATAGCTCGACTGCACATCATCTAGGCAAAAGAAAGGAACTTCTAATTCTTCATAATAAGCGTTAATCATGATGAATGGTACCTCTTGTTCCTTAAATGTTAGGTAGTAAGCAATGTTGGGATTGTATAGATTGCTTTTTGTAGGTTCAACAATCAAACCATCTACGCCAAAAGATAACATCATTTCCAAGGCTTTTTTTTCTTGTTCGACGTCATTATTTGTACTGGCCAATAGTAAGGAATAATTATTTTCATTTAATCTTTTTTCAATTCCGCGGATAATAGAAGGGAAAATGTAATCCGATATGTAGGTCGTGATGACACCAATCGTTTTATATTTGAAATTCCCACCAGACTTTAGTTGATATTGATTACTAACATATGTCCCAGAACCTTTTTCACTTCTTAAGAATCCCTCGTTTGCTAATTCTAAAATGGACTTTCTTACAGTGTGTCGGCTAACGTTGTACATATCTTGCATAACGGACTCAGTAGGAATTTGTTCTCCTATACTATACTCACCTGTAAGGATTTTATTTTTTAAATGATCGACGATTACCTGATACTTTGGTTTCATTAAACCTCACCTCGTTTCGGTTGTTTGCATTCTTATTTATTTTCCTTTTATATTTGTACGTACACATTTTAACATAAGCCTGAGTGGATTAAAACAAATTACCTCAGTTTGTGTATATGTTTTGGATAAAGCTATTAATACCTGATTTTTTACCATATCCTTTACTCCCTATCCCTATTCACTTAATATCCTAGATTCACTGCCTTTGAAGTGAGGATGACGGTTCAACTTAAAAGCTGTGAGTATAATTAATATTGTTTATTGACAAATGTACGTACAAAAAATATAATATATTCATAAATGAATTCAAGCGCCTCCTGTATATTGAAAGCGCTATCGAAAGGGGGATTAACGTGCAATCGAATCGATTAGAAATTATACAAGCGATTAACGAGGGTGATACTTCACTTGGAATCGAATTTGGCTCAACACGTATAAAAGCGGTGTTGATAGATAAACGTTATGAAACAATCGCATCTGGAAGTTATGAGTGGGAAAACCTTCTGGAAGATGGATTTTGGACATACAATTTAGTGGATATAATCACCGGTCTGCAAACAGCTTATAGTGAAATGAAGCAAGAAGTTGAACGAAATTACGGCATAACAATTCGGAAAATTGGATCTATTGGATTCTCTGCAATGATGCATGGTTATATGGCTTTTGACCATACAGGGGAGCTACTTGTTCCGTTTCGAACTTGGCGTAACTCAACAACTGGTGTGGCAGCAAAAGAATTAACTGATCAATTACAATTCAATATCCCTGAACGATGGAGTATTGCCCATCTTTATCAAGCAATATTAAATGAAGAGAAGCATTTGCCGCGTATTGATTGTATTACGACTTTGGCTGGATACATTCACTGGTTATTGACTGGTAATAAAGCAATTGGCATTGGGGATGCTTCAGGGATGTTCCCAATTGATGAATCAACGCATGATTACAATGAGATAATGATCAAGCGTTTTGATGAATTGATTGCTACGAAAGGTTATCCTTGGATGCTTAAAGAGATCCTTCCTAAAGTTTACGTTTCAGGTGAGCAAGCGGGAGAATTAACCGAAGTGGGAGCGAAAATCCTGGATAGGTCCGGGAATTTACAACCAGGCATTCCGATTTGCCCACCAGAAGGCGATGCTGGAACGGGAATGGTTGCTACGAATAGTGTGCAAAAACGTACCGGCAACGTCTCAGTAGGAACTTCCGTTTTTGCCATGATTGTACTAGAGAAAGAGCTTTCAAAAGTATATCCAGAAATTGATATGGTAACTACACCAAACGGAAGTCCAGTTGGGATGGTCCACGCGAATAACTGTTCAAGTGACCTCAATGCATGGTTGGGATTGTTCCGTGAATTTTCTGAGGCAATGGGACAAAAGGTTGAGACAAATAAATTATTTGAAGTAATGTTGAACAAAGCTCTGGAAGCGGATCCAGATGGTGGTGGTTTGCTTAGCTACGGTTATTTCTCAGGTGAAAATATTACAGGATTTGAAAAAGGACGACCACTATTTGTACGCTCGCCTGAGAGTCGTTTCAATTTAGCGAACTTCATGCGGACTCACCTTTTTACTGCTTTCGGTGCTTTAAATATCGGAATGGGTATTTTGACAAAGGAAGAAAATGTTGCGATTGATCGTATTTTAGCTCACGGTGGTTTATTTAAAACCCCACTTGTTGTACAAAAAATCGTTGCCGCTGCAATGAATACGCCAGTATCGGTAATGTCGACAGCAGGTGAAGGTGGACCGTGGGGAATGGCGATTCTTGCCTCTTACATGTTGAATAAAAATCAAAAAGAAAGTTTAGAAGACTTCCTCGACCAAAAAGTATTCAAAGATATGGATGGGCAAGAAATTTATCCTGACCAAGTAGATATTGAAGGATATGAAACATTTATTGAAAGATACAGGAAGGGCTTAGTAATTGAGCAGGCAGCTGTTGACAATTTGATGTTATGAGTTGGAAAACTGGAGGGGTTGGCGTGTTAGAACAACTGAAAGAAGAGGTATATCAAGCAAATTTAGACTTGCCTAAATATGGTCTCGTGAAATATACATGGGGAAATGCAAGTGCCATTGACCGTGAAAGTGGTTTATTTGTTATCAAACCTAGTGGTGTTGATTACGAAACAATGAAAGCCAGCGATATGGTAGTTGTCGATTTAGATGGCAATGTTGTTGAGGGAGAGCTGAGGCCTTCATCAGATACAGCGACTCACGCAGTACTTTATAAATATTACCAAGAAATTGGCGGCATTGTTCATACTCATTCAACTTGGGCGACAATCTGGGCTCAAGCAGGCCTTGATGTTCCAGCGATGGGGACTACTCATGCAGATACATTTTACGGATCGGTCCCTTGTGCGCGCTATCTAACACAAGAGGAAATTGATCGTGGGTACGAAGTGGAGACTGGGAAGGTAATCATCGAAACATTCGAAGAGCGTGGGTTGGACATTTTAGCCGTTCCTGGCGTATTACTTCATGGTCATGGACCGTTTACATGGGGTAAAGATGCAAAATCCGCTGTCATGAACAGTGTGGTCTTGGATGAAGTTTCGAAAATGAATTTATTCACAAGGGAATTAAATCATTTTGCGAAAGAATTACCACAAAATATTTTGGATAAACATTATTTACGAAAACATGGAAAAAATGCTTATTATGGTCAAAAGTAAGATTTAACTCTACCAAGTTATCAAACCAGTAGATTAAGAAAAGAGGGTTATTATGTTAACAACAGAAACAAAGGAATTTTGGTTTGTCGTTGGATCACAACATCTATATGGAGAAGATGCGTTAGCGCAAGTCAAGGCGCATGCACAAACGATAACCGATGCATTAAATGAATGCGGCATTCTGCCTTACCCAATTGTTTTGCAAGATCTAGCTGTTAGTGCAGATAGAATAACAAACATCATGAAAGAAGCCAACTATCGTGATGAAGTTGCCGGAGTCATTACTTGGATGCATACTTTTTCACCTGCGAAAATGTGGATTCGTGGAACAAAATTATTACAAAAACCATTACTTCATTTAGCCACTCAATTCAACGAAAGCATTCCATGGGCTACGATAGATATGGACTTTATGAACTTAAACCAATCCGCTCATGGTGACCGTGAATATGGTTTTATCAATGCCCGTCTGAACAAACAAAACAAAGTGGTTGTAGGTTATTGGGAGCGTCCTGAAGTGCGACAACAAATTGCACAATGGATGGACGTAGCGGTTGCTTATAACGAGAGCTTCAACATTAAGGTCGCTCGTTTTGGAGATAACATGCGAAACGTTGGCGTAACTGAAGGGGATAAAATTGAAGCACAAATCCAATTTGGCTGGACAGTTGACTATTTTGGAATAGGGGATCTTGTTCAATATGTAAATGCAGTTACGGATGAAGAAATTGATGCATTATTTGCAGAATATGAAGGACTTTATGAATTTGAATATGGTACATACAGTAGGGAAGATTGGGAAAAGAGCGTAAAGGTACAGGCAAGCTATGAAATTGCAATTAAACGTTTCCTTGATGACGGTGGTTATACGGCATTCACAACGAATTTCGAAGACTTATATGGAATGAAACAGCTTCCTGGTCTTGCCGTCCAACGTTTGATGGCGCAGGGATATGGCTTTGCGGGTGAAGGAGATTGGAAGACGGCAGCACTTGATCGCTTACTGAAAGTGATGAGCCATAACCAATCAACTGGCTTTATGGAGGATTACACATATGAATTAGCTGCCGGACAAGAATCAATCCTACAGTCACATATGCTTGAAGTCGATCCAACTTTAGCAAGCAATAAACCGAAAATGGTCGTATCTCCATTAGGTATAGGCGATCGTGAAGATCCGGCACGTTTAGTATTCGATGGTAAAGCGGGAGACGGTGTCGTTGTTTCCATGGCTGACTTTGGTACAAATTATAAACTTTTAATTAATGAAGTTTCTGCTTTTGAACCTTCTGTTCCAGCACCAAACCTTCCAGTTGCCCGTGTACTTTGGGAAGTGAAGCCAAACTTCCAAGATGGAGTGAAAGCTTGGATCGAGAATGGTGGGGGCCACCATACAGTTGTGTCATTGAATTTAACAACAGACCAAATCATAACCTATGCAAAATTAGTTGGTTTGGATTACGTAATTATTAAGTAATGTTTTTCCCTCCTCGGGAGATTGGCTTCCGAGGAGGGGAAAATTAGATTCGTAAATCCTGAAATTATTTTGTAGGCGTGCTTTATTTTTTAGGGTAAGATGAAAGCGTTTTATTGACTGAATAATGACACAGAATTCATCCTTATAAGCAATAGTTGTAAACTATTAGGGTTTCTTAAAAAGAAATTAATACTTTTATAGTATAGGGATTTTTTGAATGTAATTTTATAACCTTTGGGAGGAAACATTAATGGTTAATGAAAAGAAAATCTCAAGTGGATTCATTTATTTTTTTGGGGCATTTGGAGGCATTCTCTTCGGTTATGATATCGGCGTTATGACGGGTGCTTTGCCTTTTTTGCAACATGATTGGAATCTTCAAAACAACCCTAGTGCTATAGGTTGGATCACCTCTTCCTTGATGTTTGGAGCTATTTTTGGTGGTGCCCTGGCTGGACAACTTTCAGATCGTTTAGGACGGCGCAAAATGATTTTAATATCTTCTATCATTTTTGCTTTTGGGTCTATTTTAGCAGGTGTATCCCCTCATAAAGGGATTCTATTTATGATTGTTGCTCGTATTTTATTAGGGATAGCTGTTGGTGCTGCCTCTGCCTTAGTCCCAGCCTATATGTCTGAAATGGCACCTGCCCGTTTACGTGGACGGTTGTCCGGAATTAATCAAACAATGATTGTTTCCGGAATGTTACTTTCGTACATTATTGCTTATCTATTGAAAGACTTACCAGGTACCATGGCATGGCGTTTGATGCTAAGTTTGGCTGCGGTACCTGCTTTAATTTTGTTTATCGGGGTGTTAAGGTTACCGGAATCACCACGCTTTTTGATTAAGAATAATAAGATTAATGAAGCACGTAAAGTGTTGAGCTATATTCGCTCTAACAAAGAACAAATTGATTCTGAAATAAAACAAATTCAAGACACTGCAAAAGAGGAAACGAAAGTAAATCAAAAAGCGTCATGGGGAACCCTTTTAAGCAGTAAATACCGTTATCTAGTAATTGCTGGGGTCGGGGTAGCTGCGTTTCAACAATTCCAGGGAGCAAACGCAATTTTTTATTATATTCCTATGATTGTAGAAAAAGCAACAGGGCATGAAGCCAGCTCAGTATTGATGTGGCCAATTATTCAAGGGGTTATACTCGTATTAGGTTCATTATTATTCTTAATGATTGCTGATAAATTCAATCGCCGTACTTTATTAACGATAGGCGGAACTATTATGGGGCTATCCTTTATTTTGCCCGCAATATTGAATGTATTAATTCCTGATGCAAATCCGATGATGATGGTTGTTTTTTTAAGTATTTATGTTGCGCTATATTCATTCACGTGGGCGCCTTTAACATGGGTTATCGTTGGAGAAATTTTCCCACTGGCGATTCGCGGGCGTGCATCCGGGTTAGCTTCATCATTTAACTGGATTGGATCTTTCTTGGTTGGATTACTATTCCCTATCATGACAGCAACGATTTCTCAAGAAGCTGTTTTTGCAATATTCGGTGTTATATGTTTGCTTGGTGTTCTATTTATCCGGACATGTGTTCCTGAAACTCGAGGTCATTCTTTAGAGGAAATTGAAAAAAACGGATCAATAAAACCAGCCAAGGGAGAAAGCGCTTAAATTTCAACTATGATTTTTGGAGCCAGTTAAATCAGGAATTCATATGGTACTCTGGTCATTATAATCTATAGGTACATCATGAACTTTTATGATTCCTAACAAAAGGCCGAAGTGAATACTTCGGGCTTTTGTCTTTTCACTTTAAAAAAATTAACTTATCATTATAAAAAAGAATTTAATAGGGTAGGAGCCGATATTATGAAAGTATCACATAGCTCATTTGGAAATAATATTTTGCTGTTTACTATGGAAAATGATCATGGTATAAGAATGGAAGTTACAAACTTTGGAGCAAGAATCGTCAATCTTTTCGTTCTTACGGAATCAGGTCCCACTAATATCGTATTGGGATTTGACACGATAGAGGATTATCAAAAAGAAACATATTATGGAGCTACAATAGGTAGAGTGGCTGGGAGAATTAAAAATGGTGAGTTTTCCATTGGTGAATCCCGTTATAAAACATCCGTCAATCAATTAGGGAATACATTACACGGTGGCAATCCCGGATTCGATGAAAAAATATGGGATTATGAAGTGAAGGAGAATGATGAAAGTGCGTCAATCACTTTTTCAACTCACTCACCTGATGGAGAAAATGGCTTTCCGGGGAATTTGAAAGTAAGTGTGACGTATACATTGGATAACTTAAATACTTGGTCAGTGAACTATCAAGCAAAAAGTGATAAAGACACAATTTTTAATCCGACCAATCACGTCTATTTTAACTTAACAGGGCACCCTAGCAATCCAATCGATAATCATTTCTTACAAATCTTTTCTGAAGAGTTTGCGCCAGTAAATGAAGATACCACGGTTACTGGGGAAAAGCGAAGCACGATTGGCACGCCTTATGACTTTCGTACGCCAAAGGAATTACGTTCAACCTTTGAAGCTATTGACGCAGAGGTTGAAAAGGTTCAAGGGATCGATCATCCATTTTTCCTTACCTCTTCAGGAATTCAGCAAATTGCAGCCAAATTAATTAGTCCTGACGGGAAAATAACAGTCGAGGTATACACAGATGAACCTGCAGTTGTCATTTACACGGCAAACTTTGTGAAAGGTGTTCCACTGATGCATGGAGAAAAATTAAGTCAACATGGTGGAATAACGTTTGAAACCCAAGCTGCTCCAGGAGCGGAGGAATTTGAAGGTTTTGGAGATATTCTGCTTTTGGCAGGCGAAAGTTATACGTCCCAAACAAAGTTTAAAATCGAGGTTAGCCCCCGTTAAGTTGAAGTTTCTAACATACGTGAGGAAGTTCACAAGAGAATATTAAACACGTAGCACCTCCTGAGGACAATTAATCATAGGAGGTGCTTTATTTATGCCACGATAAAATAAAACAATTTCCCCGTACATTATTTCTATAGTATCCTCAAAATGAATATTGAAAAAAATGACGAACACTTTATATTCCTATCGAAATTGAGCAATTGTAGTAGGTCCGAATTAAGGGGTATTTATTATAAATGTGAAACCTTTCCTGCTTTCATTCGTATTAATGGTAATTAAAGTATAATATGGGTTTAAACCCTAATATATAAATGGTATCAAATGAAAAGAAAGAGGAGGTAGCGGCTAAATTAAATGATGCTCATTTTTTGTGGGGAAGAAAACCTTATGTAAGGGATGAAAATATGGAGTTGTATGGAGTACCACTAGAAACCGTCTATCTATATGGATTAATTTTATCTGGAGGACTGACATTTTTAATCATTTTGTTTAATGATGTATTTTCTGGATTAGAACTTCCGGATATTTTTAATCCTACTTTGATTTTTAGTTTTTTGACGATTTTTTTTGCAAGTGGCTTTCTGTTTGAATCAGTTACAGATCTCCATGCCGGTGTGATTGTAAGCCTTTCTTTTTTACTGGCATTAACAACCGTCACATTATTGAATGTGTTTGTTTTGATTCCCGTTTCAAGGGCGGAGTCAAGCTTAACCTTTCATGATCATGATTTGAGGGGAAGGGTGGGACTTGTCTTAACGACAGTTCCGGTAGACGGGTTTGGCGAAGTGTTAATACAGAGTAATAGCGGCAGTATTTCTAAGACTGCGGCAAGTTTCAAAAATGAACAAATCGCTTCAGAAACTAAAGTCTTGATCATTGAGGTGAAAAATGGGGTTGTCTATGTCATGCCCCATTATAATTAAAGAGGGTTGAGGAGGGAATGTTTATGACAAGTTTAATATGGATCGTTATTGCTATTGTTGCTTTTTTACTTATTGCACTTATTGCTGTCTTTGTTACGAAGTACCGTACGGCTGGTCCTGATGAAGCATTAATTATTACTGGAAGTTATTTGGGGAATAAAAACGTACATGCCGATGAATCAGGAAATAAAATAAAAATTGTCCGGGGTGGAGGAGCCTTTGTCCTTCCGGTTTTCCAGCAAGCAGAACCGTTAAGCCTGCTATCGAGTAAACTGGAGGTTTCTACGCCTGAAGTATATACGGAACAAGGTGTACCAGTTATGGCAGATGGTGTATCCATCATTAAAATCGGTAGTTCCATAACGGATATAGCGACAGCTGCTGAACAATTTCTAGGAAAGACCAAGGACGATCGTGAACAGGAAGCCCGTGAAGTGCTAGAAGGACATTTAAGATCTATTCTTGGCTCCATGACCGTTGAAGAAATTTATAAAAATCGTGAAAAATTTTCACAGGAAGTTCAGCGGGTCGCTTCTCAAGATTTAGCAAAAATGGGGCTGATCATTGTGTCTTTTACAATAAAAGATGTGCGTGATAAAAACGGTTATCTTGATTCACTAGGGAAGCCAAGAATTGCCCAAGTAAAAAGGGATGCGGATATTGCAACGGCTGATGCTGAAAAAGAAACCAGGATTAAACGGGCGGAAGCTTCAAAAGAGGCCCAACGTGCTGAACTCGAGCGGGCAACGGAAATAGCGGAAGCCGAAAAAATCAATAAGTTAAAGGTTGCAGAATTTCGCCGGGAGCAGGACATTGCTAAAGCACGTGCAGACCAAGCATATGATCTTGAAACAGCCCGTTCAAAGCAAGATGTAATGGAACACGAAATGCAAATCAGGATTATTGAACGGCAAAAGCAAATTGAGCTTGAAGAAAAAGAAATTCTTCGCCGAGAAAAGCAATATGATTCCGAAGTGAAGAAAAAAGCGGATGCTGACCGTTATTCGGTGGAGCAAGCGGCTTCGGCAAATAAGATGAAACAAATAACTGAAGCTGATGCAGATAAGTATAAAATTGAAGCAATGGCAAAAGCGGAAGCGGAACGTATCCGGTTGGATGGACTTGCCAAAGCCGATGCACAAAGGGCCCAGGGGACAACAGATGCCGATATCATCCGTTTAAAAGGGGTGGCAGAGGCCGAAGCAAAACAGAAGATTGCTGAAGCATTTGAACAGTTTGGTCAAGCGGCCGTGATGGATATGATCCTGAAAATGCTCCCGGAGTATGCAAAACAAATAGCTTCTCCACTGGGTAACATTGATAAAATAACGGTAGTGGATACGGGTGGGAACGGTGTAAATGGGGGGGCTAACAAAGTGACCTCTTACGCGACTAACCTAATGTCCACACTACAAGAGTCCTTAAAGGAATCTTCAGGCATTGATGTGAAAGACTTGCTTGATAACTTTTCAGGTAAGCGAAATATATACCCGCACACGGTGAATCAAGAAAATGTAGACATGAATGCGACGATCGGTGCAGGGAAAGAAGAATTGGAGAAGACTATTTTATAAAATAGGGTAAGCAAAACACTTGGTGGGGATTTGTGTGAAATTTCATTGCAAAGAAAAATATGAATTTAAACTAAGGTTTAATGGTTCATCCTACTATTTAGAGAAGAAAAATAAGTTGGCTTATTTTCGGTGAAGGTAAATTACTGCTATACACGGTTTAAATGGGGCTGTCTCATAAGTCCTTTTCTAGTAAATAGCGCAAAATTGAAGAGGCAGAAATGTTGTTAAATCAACATTTCCGCCTCTCTCAGTTTATGGCTTAATTAACCCTTTGGGACAGCCCCATTTAATATGTAGTAAACTAAGTGTTCCATTTAAATGTTAAATACGTAGCACCTCCTGGTACGATGAATAAAAGCGGGTGCTTTACCTATTCCAAAAAATCACATGGAGAGGTTAGGATGAAATAACCAATTTGTAATCAAATCGCCATTAATCCGAAGGAAAGCATGGATGATTTTTTCCTTGAATTACTTCTTTTAAAAATAAAATGGTACCCCCCCTAATAGGTCCTTTGTGGTAGGTACAATTAAGATTTACTTTTAAAAATTGCAAAACACCAGCAGCAGAATATTTAAAATAACGCTAATTTTTTTTGTGGAAGGATAAAAATATTTAAGGGATGAAAGTATGAATATATACATTGAAAGTGGTTTGTGAGGGAGCATGAGCTATTATAGTGAAAAAATATTAGTATACTATTCCTTGTGTTTTTGAAATAGTAATAAGGGGTATTCAGATTAAACATTTGCTTGAGTAATTTTTAAGAATACTTTCGAATAATTATTTATCATAAAACATTTTTTAACAGGAAGAAACGAGATAGAAAATTTATTTTTTTAAAAATATTCTAAATATATTGACTAATCAAAATCCAGTCTATTACAATTAAAGTTGAAAGGTGATTCGAATATTATAAATTAATCAATTTTGCAGGAATGAAAGACTTTTCATAAAAAATCTTAATAATAAGGGAGATGTATTAGGATGAATTTCGAGTTCTCGGATAAAGTAAAGGATCTGCAACATCAGGTAACGGAGTTTATGGAACAATATGTTTATCCAAATGAGACCGTATATGAGCAACAGTTAAATGAAGGCACATCGAGGTGGGAAATCCCTCCAATCATTGAGGAAATGAAAATTAAAGCAAAGGAAAAGGGCCTATGGAATCTATTTCTTCCAGAAAGTGAGTACGGAGCAGGACTAACTAATTCGGAGTTTGCTCCTTTATGTGAAATAATGGGCCGCTCTCCCTTCATTGGTCCGGAAGCTTTTAATTGTAGTGCACCTGACACAGGGAATATGGAAGTGTTGGTACGATACGGTACGGAGCAACAGAAAAAGGATTGGCTGATTCCTTTATTGGAGGGGAAAATCAGATCTGCCTTTGCGATGACAGAACCTGCAGTGGCCTCTTCAGATGCGAGAAACATTGAATCAAGCATTCAAAGAGATGGAGACCATTACGTTATTAATGGGCGCAAATGGTGGACATCGGGCGCCCCGGATCCACGATGTAAAATTCTTATTTTTATGGGGAAATCCAACCCCAATGCCCCAACCTATGAGCAACAATCCATGATTTTGGTCCCGATTGATACTCCAGGAGTAAAAGTTCTTCGAAGCCTCAACGTGTATGGATACGACGATGCACCTCATGGGCATGGAGAAGTATTATTTGAAAATGTAAGGGTACCTGCTTCAAATATGATATTGGGAGAAGGAAAAGGTTTTGCGATTGCTCAGGGAAGACTTGGGCCTGGTCGAATTCACCATTGTATGCGCCTAATTGGTTTGGCAGAAAGAGCATTGGAATCAATGATTGAGAGAGCACAAACTCGGGTCGCTTTTGGAAGCGCTATCTCCGATAAAGGGGTTATCCGGCAATGGATAGCGGATTCAAGGATTGAACTTGACCAAGCACGTCTACTAACTCTAAAAACAGCATATATGATGGATAAATTAGGGAATAAAGAAGCGAAGAAAGAAATAGCGATGATAAAGATCATTGCACCAGAAGTGACAACGAAAATAATCGACCGAGCCATTCAGGTTCACGGAGGAGGCGGAGTTAGCCAAGACTTTCCTCTTGCTAGAAACTGGGCATATGCACGTATTGTTCGACTGGCGGATGGACCCAATGAGGTACACAGGGAAGCTGTGGCAAAACAAGAATTAAAACAGTTTAATCAAAAAGAGGCTAAGTATACTTTAAATCATTAGAATGCTTAATAAAGTCGTAAGGTGCACCTATCATAAACGTTTTCAAGTAATGGAAATAAACTGGTAAATCGACGGAAAGGCGGTAATAAGATGAAATCCCATGAAAGCGATGTGATATCAGTCGTTCGTGAAGGGGAAGATTTTAATAGGGAAGCTTTTCACTCCTATATGCTTAAACATTTAAATTGGTGGCCAAATGAACCGCTTGAAGTGACTCAATTTTCAGCCGGGTATTCCAATTTAACTTATTTAATTCGGTGTGGGGAGGAAGAAGTTGTTATGCGGCGCCCCCCTTTAGGACCTCTTCCTCCCAAAGCCCACGATATGAAACGGGAGTTTTCTTTATTAGAGAAATTATATTCAGCTTTCCCTTATGTACCAAAAACCTACCTGTTATGTGAAGACAAGTCGATAATAGGGGTTCCATTTTATATTATGGAACGGAAAGAGGGCTATGTATTCGATGAAAAATTCCCGCAAGATTTTACAGTTACAGACGAGAAATGCAAACAAATTTCCTTTGCGGCAGTTGATGCGCTGGCACAACTTCACCAAATCGACTATAAGAATGTAGGTTTGGAAAATTTCGGAAGACCTGAAGGCTTTATTGAGAGACAAGTTCACAATTGGATAAATCGGTATGAACGAAGTAAAACACATGATATTCCATACTTTGATAAAATAGGAAAATGGTTTACGGAGAACATTCCTTCTTCACAAAGAGCAACAGTCATTCACAATGATTATAAACTAAACAATATGATGTTCTCCAAACAAAATGTCGAGGAAGTGGTTGGAGTTTTTGATTGGGAATTGGCTGCGATTGCTGATCCTTTATTCGACTTAGCTGCCGCCTTGGGTTATTGGACCCAATCGAATGATTGGGAATCTGTTAAACAGAGTTTACCATCCTTGACGACCTCACCTGGATTTATCACTCGCGATGAATATATACACCGATACTCTTTAAAGACCGGACAAGATATCCCTCCACTTCATTTCTATATGGCGTTTACTTATTTTAAAATTGCGGTTGTGATGCAACAAATCTATTATCGATGGTTCAATGGGCAAACAAAAGATAGCCGGTTTGCGACACTTGATCAATCCATAAAAAGTTTAATGGAATATTCAAATGAAATCATTGAGACAAAGAAGTTCTAAACTACGGAATATCGCTCTTTCATAGTTTCTTGCAAGAACCCACTACTAGGTTAAGTTATGAAACATTGTTTTTGAGACTTTACCATAGTATTGGGGTAAGATCATATAATTGAGTAACGTACAAGCAGAGTATAAAGAAACTATTTATATACAAAGAATGACATAGAAATGAATATTAAGTTGTGCTTTGCAATTTGAAGGAGGTAACTTAATTGGAACTTTTGGACTTAACTGGGAAAATTGCATTAATTACAGGAGGAAGCCGTGGTATAGGAAAAGAGATTGTTAAAACCTATGCTGCACAAGGAGCTACAGTTGTAATTGCCAGCCGAAATCTTGATGATTGTAAAAAAGTGGCCCATGAAATTACTCAAGAGGACGGAAAAGCAATGGCTTTAAGATGTGACATGGCTAATTTAGATGACGTTACAAATCTGTTCAAAGTCATCATGGACACATTCGGTAAGCTTGATATTCTGGTTAACAATGCTGGTGTAAGTATCACAAAACCTTCACTTGAAGTTACTGGTGAAAATTGGGATATGCAGTTTGATATTAATATCAAGGGCTTGTTCTTTGCTTGTCAGGAAGCTGCTAAGATTATGAAAGAGCAAAAGCAAGGAAAGATCATAAATATTTCTTCAGCGGGTGGAATTAAGACATTCAAACGTATCGCACCATATGGAGCTAGTAAAGCAGCAGTTATTCATTTAACGAAATCCCTTGCTTCTGAATGGGCACGATATGGAATTTTGGTTAATGGAATTGCTCCAGGACTAATTAGTACTGATATTAATACAGAACAAATCGGAGATGAGGAGCTAGTAGGAAAGATGCTGAACATGATTCCACTTAGACGTCTAGGTCAACCATCCGACATCGCAACTATGTCCCTATTCTTGGCATCTGATGCATCTAACTTTATAACTGGTCAAACAATCTGTATTGATGGCGGGGTAACAGCAGAATGAGCATTGATACATTTTGAGAGAAAATTCTTGCTATAACTTAACAATTCATCATAAACAACAAAATAAGGAAGTGAATGATTAATAAGGAGGCTAATAATTGTCGACGACAAATATAAACCTAAAGACAGATAGAGGTATTTAAACAAGAAATAAGCTAGAAGAATAAAATTGAAGTAACTTAATCTATATTTACAGTTGTAATTAATTGAATATTTAATAAATTTTAATCTAACACTTTCTTATAATATCCTGTTTGGAGGAATCTTGTTTGACAAAAAAACGACTAGATTATTTAGGCAATACAGCAATCGTTGGGGTAGGATACACAGAATTCTTAAGACAATCGGGAAGATCGGTGCTTGATTTGGCATCAGAAGCATGCTCAAAGGCAGTGTTCGATGCTGGGATGGAGCTGAAAGATATCGATGGAGTTGTCAGTTTTAGTGTGCTAGGAGATTCCGTACCTAGTGAATCAGTCGCTACAGCACTAGGTTTGCCAAAACAAAATTATATTCTTAATTTAAATACAGGCGGCCAGGCTCCGGCATATACTGTCATGCTGGCAGCGATGGCAATCGAAGCAGGATTGGCAGAAAATATATTAGTTTTTCGAGCCCTTAATGGAAGAAGTGGTAAAAGGATCGGAGGCATGCATGTTGCGGGGGAGGCAGCACAATTCCGTGATCCAATCGGTTACATCGGGCAGGCTGCTTATTCGGCTATGTGGGCAAGACGTTACATGATTGAAACCGGGGCAACAATAGAGGACATCGCAGCTGTTCCTATTGCACAGCGTAAATACGCAATGCTAAATGACCGAGCCATTATTAAAAAACTTCTGACATTCGAGGATTACTTAGACAGTCCAATGATTGCAGACCCATTCAGAAAAGTAGATTGTACCCCTGAGGTTGATGGCGCTTGTGCAATGTTAGTAACTTCACTAAAGAATGCACGCCAGTTAAATCATACACCAGCAGTTATTGAGGGTGCCGCCTATATTTGCGGATCAGGATCCGGTCTTGATATGAATGATAGTTTACTATGGGGTGATCTTACCAGAAACTACACAAGTATCTTATCCAAACCATTATTTGAAAGCGCCGGACTTAAACCAAGTGATGTAGATTTTGCAGAACTATATGATTGTTTTTCTAGTGCGGTCTTAATTGCTTTGGAAGGACTAGGTCTTGTTGGACGTGGGGAAGCAGGTGCTCTCATTAGAGCGGGAGAGACAGGCATTGATGGACGTCTTCCAGTCAACACACACGGTGGACTTCTATGTGAAGGATATGTACACGGTATGAATACGTTGGCCGAAGCAGTCCTGCAAATTCAAGGACGTGGCGGTGATCGTCAAGTTCCGAAAGCGAATATCGGCGTTGTAACAAGTGGAAATCAAGTTGACGGTTCGGCATTACTATTAAGGAGGGATTAAAGATGACTCAACAACAAAGCATAGAAAACATGGAAATTTCCATCGAAAAAACTCCGGAAAGTGAATTTTGGTGGGAAGGAATTAATAACCACGAGCTTCATATACAGGCATGTAATGAATGCGACAAGAATTGGTTTCCAACCGTGCACCGTTGTCCTTACTGTGCAAGTACAAACTGGAATTGGAAGAAGGTATCTGGCTTAGGAAAAGTCTATTCTTGGGTAGGTATACACCGTGCCTTTGATCCTTCATTTGCGGACGATGTTCCGTACACAATCCTAACCGTTCAGTTAGATGAAGGTCCGAGAATTTTAGGAAAGTTAATTCCTAGTGAAGATAGTAAAAATTTATATGCGGATATACCTGTTAAAGCTACCTACTATAAAAAAGGTTCTCAAACTTTCTTAGGATTTTCGAAGGCTTAGACTATTAAACATAGTTACAAAATAATAGACGTTATTATTATATAGAGAAAAAATACAAAAGGAGTAGAACTATGTACAGTGGAGTAGAAACATTTGGAAAAGTAGTTGAACATCGCGCTGCAGCCAAACCCTACACAAGATTTATCCGTTTTGAAAATACGGATGTCACCTATAAACAATTTAATTGTAATGGAAATAAGGTTGCTAATTATATAACCGAATTAGGACTCACAAAAGGCTCAACCTGTGCTGTAATGTTGCCAAATAGTCCAGAATTTTTATATACATGGTTGGGTTTGGCGAAGGTTGGTGTAATTGAGGTTCCTATTAACGTTGCTTTCCGTGGACACCTACTGACATATATTCTTAATAAAGCTGAGTGCCAAGCAATTGTTATTTCTTCACAATGGGTTGATCGTTTATTAGATATACTAGGGGATCTAACACATCTTCGGCATGTCATAGTGGTAGGAGATGATTATAAAGCAATTCCCAGTCTATTAACTACTCATTTCTTTGAATATATTCTCGATACCGTTAGTGATGCACCTGTAAATGTTGAAATCAAACCAACTGATCCATCCCTAATCCTTTTTACTTCAGGAACTACAGGGCCGTCTAAAGGTGTTGTACTTACACATCGTTCCAATTTTAAGAATGCATCAAACTGCTGTGATGTAATGAAGTATGGTCCAAATGACCGATTATTTACAGTGTTTCCATTATTTCATGCAAATGCCCGCTATACAACAGTTCTTTCTGCTCTATTAACTGATTGCGATGTAGTTTTACATGATAAGTTCTCCGCATCAAGATTCTGGGATATTTGCCGTGAGGAAAAAATAACCGCATTTAACTTTATGGGCTCAGTTATCACGATCCTTATGAAGCAGCCAGAACGTTCAAATGATAAAGATCATTTGGTTCGTAAAGCGTTTGGGGGACCAACTCCACTTGACCTATATGATGATTTCCAACACCGATTCGGTGTTCAGATTAGTGAAATATATGGTTTAACAGAGCTTGGAACTGTAACCAACAACCCTGCTGAGTCATTCCGTAAAGGCTCTTGCGGAAAAGCTGCTTCCTTTTATGAAGTAGAGATTCATGATGAAGAAGATAATCCATGCCTACCAGGTGTGGCTGGTGAAATTGTAGTCAGACCAAAAGACCCGGGCATCATGTTCACGGAATATTACGGAATGCCGGAAGCAACACTTAAAACCTGGCAAAATTTATGGTTCCATACAGGAGACCGGGGTCGCATGGATGAAGATGGGTATTTTTATTTTATGGACCGGAAAAAAGATGCCATCAGAAGACGCGGTGAAAACATCTCCTCATTTGAAGTGGAAGTCGTTATTAATGAACACCCAAAGGTTCTTGATTCAGCAGCAGTTGGCGTTCCATCAGAGCTGGGTGAAGAAGAAGTTATGGTTGTTATTATTGTAAAAGAAGGGGAAGAGCTGACACCAGGAGAACTGCTAGACTACTGTCAACCGCGAATGGCATACTTTGCTCTACCGCGATTTGTAAGATTCGTAAAAAGGTTTCCACGGACGCCTTCTCAAAGAGTTCAAAAATACAAACTTCGCGAAGAAGGCATCACTCCGGATACTTGGGATCGTGAGCTAGTTGGATATAAAGCACATCGCTAAATTTTATGAAAAAGTTTTAAATCCGAACAAAGGGGGACAAGTTGTTGTTTGAAAAGCGGTCCTCTAAAGTTCGGATTTTCCTTAATCATATATTTTTATAGATTAACTAGATGGTAAAGGACACCTTAAAACAAAGTAAACTTTTAATGAAGACTATTAAGGTTTTAAACGATTTTGAATTTTCACAATAAAATCAAAGATAAAAAGCAATTCAAATATCATTTTTCTGGATTTATGAAAGCGCTTAATGATCTTTTTGTTGAGTTGTTTGGGGCATTTCTCTATAATTATAATTGAAACATGATTCATTTATAATTTTTGAATTTTAAGGAGTGACCTTAAATGTCGAACGACCATTTAATGCCAAAAACAAACAGAGGTATTCAAACCAGGAATAAGCTCCTGCGTTCTGCGGAATATATATTTGGAAAAAACGGGTACCATCAAAGCAGTATAGTCGAAATCACCCAAAACGCAGGGGTATCGCTAGGGAATTTTTATACCTACTTTGAATCCAAATATCAAATATTTGAAGCGCTGCTTTGGGATATGCAAAGTGAACTTACCGGTCTACTTAAAAAACGCACCTCCGAAATCTCGGACAGAATCCAAATGGAAAGAGAGGGAATAAAGGCACTATTCGAATTCCTCAAAGAGCGGCCCTACTGGTATAGTTTATTTCCTCAGGCTGAATTTGTAGATAAAAAGCTCCACCGCCAAATATTTGAAAAATTCACAAAGTCATATATATCACGTCTTGAGGAATCAATAGAAAAGGGTGAAATTAGAAAGCTTGACGCTGAAATGTTAGTCTATTGTTTCATGGGGATTACGAATTACATCGGATTAAAATGGGTGATATGGGATAAAAGGGAAGTTGATGACGAATTAATCGATGAGTTAATGGATTTCATTAAATTCGGTATTATGAAGCGTTAAACTTAAATAGATGCTAGAGGAATAAAGCTGTTTCCATAACCTGGATTTCCTCTAGGTCGCTTCTTGAGCTGTTTAATGATTTCTGATCCTTCGTATCTTTCTGTTCGTATTTTAATAATTTACTATCTATCCAATTCAGCTTATTTCTTAAAATAGAAATGTGAAAATAATTTACTGAAAATTAAATTTATTTAAAACATATTTAGAGGTGAAGTAGAAATGAAAGAACACATGGAAGATAGTAAAAAACAAAAACGGATTGCAATTTTTGGAGGAAGCGGTGCGCTTGGCGATACCATTTCGTTGAAGCTTGCAGAGAATGCTGCCATTACCATTGGGTTTAGAAGCAATCAGGAAAAAGCAGAGGCAACCGCCAAAGCAATCCGTGATGCAGGCGGTAGAGCTGAAATTGGCCATGTGGATATCACCGATGGTGAATCAGTCAGCTCATTTTTCTCCTTAGTAAAAGAGCAATGGGGCGGAATTGATTCCATCGTATCTGCTACTGGTACTGCTTTTAGAATTAAAAAAATTACAGACATGGATGATCATGCTGTTCGCTACATTATGGAAACAGATGCGATAGGCAGCTTTAATATTTTAAAGCGTGGAATTCCAATGCTCCAGGAACAGGGCGGAGGATCGGTGGTCCTTTTCCTTACAAGTGCGATCAACCGAACAATTGAATATGATGGAATGTCATCAATACCAAAAATGGCTGTTGAAGGTCTCCTTCGTATGGCTGCACGTGAATTTGGTCCTGATGGAATTCGGGTCAATGGAGTAGCACCAGGGGTTATCGAATCTTACAGTATACATAAAAATTATGACATTGATGACATCACACGAAATTTAGTTACAAGCTATCTCGAACAAACTCCATTATCCCGAAGAGGATTGCCGCGAGAAATTGCAGATGTAGTGGATTTCCTTGTATCTGATGCATCTAGCTATGTAAGTGGTCAAATTATTAATGTAGACGGTGGTTATAGTGCTTAAACAGCATTCTACACTAGTTTATTAATCTTAAAAACGAGGGTGATCGACTATATCCGACACATTCAGCCACCACAAAACTAGCTGATTTGATGATTCGCTATTTTATAGAAATAATCTAGATAGTGGTTAAAATTCTTTTTAAGAAAGGGAGGCATTCTAGTGAAAATTGATTTTACAGGTAAAGTGGCGTTAGTCACCGGAGGGGGATCTGGAATTGGTCGTGCAATATGCTTAGAGTTTGCGAAAGCAGGTGCTTCTGTCGTTTGCGTAGATATTGATCAAAATGCAGGTGAAGAAACCATATCTTTGGTTAATAAAGAAGGAGCTAAAAGCATTTTTATCCATGCAGATGTTTCTATTGCTTCTGATGTAGAAAACTATGTTAAGCAATCAATGACCCGGTTTGGCAGGATTGATGTCTTTGCTAATAACGCAGGTTGGGAGGGGGTCGTTACACCTATATCCGATTATCCAGAGGATGTTTTTGATAAAGTGATGGATATAAATGTTAAAGGAGTCTTTTTAGGACTAAAGTTTGTTTTACCAGAAATGGTCAGACAAGGATTCGGAGCGATCATAAACACTGCATCTGTTGCAGGAAAAATAGGTGCCCCTGGATTTATTGCATATACAGCAAGCAAGCATGCCGTAATCGGAATGACAAAAACAGCTGCCCTGGAGGTAGCCCGTAAAAGAATACGGGTTAATGCAATTTGTCCTGGTGCAGTAAATACCCGCATGATGCGCTCAATTGAAAAAGGAATTTCTTCATCCAATCCCGAAGCAGTCGTTTCAGAACGAGCAAAGGCGATTCCGGATGGAAGGTATGCTGAAGTACAAGAGATTGCACAAAATGTTCTTTTTCTTGGATCTGATTTTGCAACCCATATTACAGGACATGCCCTAGCCATTGATGGAGGTGCACTCGCTACCTAAGATCAAGGGTTTATTAAAACAATCATGTTGTCAGTTAAAAAGTGTAAAGCACACTTCCTGAATTGTTTTTACAAACTTACAAGGATATCAGCAGTCCATCTTACTGTCCCCTAAAGAAACTACAGATGTTGTAGGTAACTATATAACTGAATGTAAGGCAATTGTTGGAACCACTATTGAGGTAATTGGCTTGGAAAACTACCATACCAAAATTCAAATAAACTGGGAGGACATTTTATGAAATAGAACCTTAAAATACTTCTATGTTATTTTACAATTGCGACAAAAGCTGCCTGAACCTGCACCATATATTACAAATCCCCCAATCTCTGGACTCACCTCTTATTTGATGATAAATCTAGAAAAATTTAATAGTCTATTACCTGATTTTCAAGCAGAAAACTTTAACCTAAAATATCTGGATTAGTTAACGTCAGTTTTGCAAATTCAAGAGAATTAAGCATCGAAAAAATTACAAAAGAGGTTGAAGGTAAAGGTGAAGTTATCAATCCTTCAGAGGAAGAAATACAAGATTTTATGGAGTTATTAAGGGGGGAAAACACAATATGAAGAAGAAACTTAAATCATTTTTTTCAATTAATACGATAGTCATCATGTCCTTTGCTTTAGCGGCATGCGGTGGAAACGAGACAACCAGCAGCAAAAATCAAGCAACTGAAGAGCAAAAGCCCGTGGAATTAAAGTTTGGTTCTTGGACACCAGAGACTCACCATACTCAAATCAATGCATTTGAGCCTTGGGCAAAATTAGTTGAAGAAGAGACTGAAGGTCTTATAAAGGTTGCTGTTCAGGGTGGATCAGTGTTAGGAGGATCACAGTCAACACTTCAAGATGTTAGTGGAGGAGTGTATGATATTGGGTACACGGTTGCTCAATACTATCCTGATACTCCATTGTTCAAAATGACAGTACTTGATTTACCATTTGCCTTTGTAAACGCAGAGGACCATTACGAAAAAAAGGTGAAAGTTGCACAACGTTTTGTTGATGAATTTGTAAAAGATGAATTTGGAAAAATGGGCATAAAACTACTGGGGGTCTATTCCAGCGACCCATTAGCAATTTTTAGTACAGAGCCAATTAAATCAGCTGAAGACTTAAAGGGCAAGAAAATTCTCCAACAAGGAGCTAACTGGGCCCCAATTATTAAAGAATGGGGCGGCATACCAGTTTCAGTAACAATTGAAGATCTATACACTTCTCTTGACCGAGGTACATTAGATGTAAGTTTATATGCGACTGCAGGTGCATATTCTACAAAGATTTACGAGCCTGCACCATATTTTACAAACATTCCAATATCAGGCGTTTCTGCGATTGCAATGATGAACATTGATAAATACAATAGCTTATCCCCAGAATTACAGAAGAGAATAGATGAGGAGTATGCTCCAAAGCTAATGGAATTATGGCAAGGAAGCTTCCTCAGCACCATGAATGATGCAGTAGACAAGCTTGCTGCAGAAATTAAAGGAAAAGGAGAAGTCATCGATCCCACCGCTGATGCTGTTGAAAGCTTTATGGCACCTGCAGAAGGTGTTTGGAAGCAATGGATCGAAGAAGCTAATAGCAAAGGCTATGACGGTCAAGCATTAATGGATGGATTCCTAAAAATCATGGAAGAAGAGGGCGTTGAGCCTCCATTTGATATTTAATTATTCTAGTGAAAAACAATGGCAATAAATAATAAATAGAGCCGAAAAACCCAACCTACTATTTGCGGAGGGAATGAAACAACAAATAGCGGCAATGGAACAGACAGTGGGAAGCAATCAGCACAAGAAACTTTTGATTTAATCTTGAAGGGCGGTCCCTGCTGCACATCCAATTAATAAACTTGCAGCTTAACTTTGGGTGGAAACGGTCAAGAAGATGCAGGTAAAGGTGAAATCATCCAGCCTTCTGAAGATGAAGTAAAAAGGTTTATGGAACCTGCTAAGGATGTCTGGAAGTAATGGATTGAAGAAGCAAACAAAAAAGCTATAACCGCAAAAAACTAATGGATGGTTTCCTGCGCATAATGGAAGAAGAAGGAGTTGAACCTCCGTCCGAAGTGTAGTCATTTGAATTGATTTTTTAGATTAAAGGCACAATCTTTTGCCTTGAGGAATATGAATCAAAAAACCTATAAGCAATTTCTTGTAGTGAAAAATTCAAGAGAATGACCATTTATTGAATAGAGGTGGGAAAATGCAATATCTAGCTAAGATAATAAAAGGGCTTACAACTATTACAAAATGGGGGGCGCTTATCACCCTTTTCCTCATGATGGTGGTAGTTGCCTTTACCGTAATATCCAGAGGTGTTTTTAATACACCAATCGTAGGCGATTATGAATTAGTACAATTAATGATGGTTGTCTTGGTTGCATTAGGATTTGGTTATTCAGAACGGGTTGATGCACATGTGAAAGTTGATTTGTTGGTGGAACGTTTTAGCAGAAAAACACAAACATTGTTGGGTATTTTATCCTACATTCTAGTTGCAACAATCTGTATCGTAGTTGGAACAATACAATTTAACGCTGGTCTAAATGCTCTCTCAACATTTTTAGTTAGTACATCTATACTGCACATCCCTCACTACCCATTTCAGTTCTTATTAGGAATTGGATTTTATATGTGGGGATTAGAGTCCATTTTAAAAATTATCTATAGCAGTATTGAATTGTTTTCAGGGAAAATATACCAACAAAGTGAAGGGAGTGACAAAAATGTCAGTTGAGGTTTTAGGACTTTTAGGAATTATATTAATGTTTGTATTGATGTTTCTAAGAGTTCCAATTGCCATTTCTCTTATAGTACCAGGGCTTTTAGGGGTACTATACATCCGTGGTTGGGCCTCAATAGAAGCAGCCTTGGAATCAATCATTTGGACACACAGCTTCAGTTACACGTTTAGTACTATCCCAATGTTTCTATTAATGGGTGAACTGTTGTTTATTTCGGGTATCAGTACAGATTTATATGATACATTTAGAAAATGGCTTGGACATTTTAAAGGAGGCTTAGCAACCTCCACCATCGGAGCTTCGGCCTTATTTGCAGCAGCTTCAGGATCAAGCGTTGCATCTACTGGCACAATGGGTGTTATTGCTTCCAAAGAAATGAGAAGTTCAGGCTATAATGACAAATTTAGCAGCGGTACCATTGCTGCAGGTGGAACACTTGGTATATTAATACCTCCTAGTGGAGCCTTCATTATCTATGGAATTTTAACGGAACAATCCATCGGAAAGTTGCTGATTGCTGGAATTATGCCAGGGATTATCTTAACCTTGCTATTCATTATAACGATTTATATTTCGGTTAGGTTTCAGCCTGCCTTAGCCCCAGATAATCCAATTAAATATAGCTGGAAAGAGAGATTCTTGTCTATAAAATCAACCATATGGATTATCGTTTTATTTGCAATCGTAATTGGCGGTATGTATGCAGGATGGTTTAGCCCTACTGAAGCGGCCGGAATTGGAGCAGCTGTTTCAGTAATTCTTGCTTTTATCAAAAGAAAGTTAACCTTTAAGACATTGGTTCTTGCATTAGAGAGAACAGTAAAAACAACTGGATTTATCTTTGCGATTATCATCGGGGCCTTTGTTCTCAATTATTTTCTTGCATTAACAGGCTTGCCAGAAGTATTAGCATCTTTTATTTCATCTTTGGATGTTCCTTGGTGGGTCATCATGTTAATGATTTTAATTATGTATTTTATACTGGGAGCTGTTATGGATTCCTTGGCAATGATTGTTATAACAATTCCGATTATTTCCCCAATCATCCAAGCATTAGGGTTTGATTTAATTTGGTTCGGAGTTTGGATCGTAGTTATTATTGAGTTGGCCCTCATTACACCTCCAGTTGGAATGAATTGCTTTGTTTTAAAGGGTGCTGTCCCTGACTTGAAATTAGAGGATATTTTTAAAGGTGCAGCGCGTTTTATTGTCCCAATATTGGTCTTGCTAGTCCTCTTGGTTATGTTTCCTTCGATTGCACTATGGCTGCCATATAATATGTAAGAAATATTCGTTAAAAACGACTAACTTTTACAAATTTAAAAGTAGAAGAGCAGGCAATGAGAGTTTCCTCTCTTCTATTCTGTCAAATTATCTGTCAAATTAAATAATTAAATTGATAAATATTTTAAATATCTTTATTGTTATAGTTGAAAGGTGATTCACTTATTGAGTAGACATATGAATATGACAGACCCTAATCATTTACGTATGTTCGTATTCATTACAAAATTCTTAAAGGGAGGAATGAAACTTGGAGAACTCTAATGAAAGGGTACCTGTTCAAGCAGGTCTCTTTAATTGGCCGGAAGAACCTCATGGTTTGATTGTTTCTAAATGTTCAACTTGCGGAGAATTGGTTTTCCCAACGCAAGACTACTGCCCAGAATGCTGTACAGAAACAATGGAAACAACCACTCTTACCTCGAAAGGAAAATTAAAAAGTTTTACAGA
Organism: Peribacillus suis; assembly: GCF_059384845.1. Classification (NCBI taxonomy): domain Bacteria; kingdom Bacillati; phylum Bacillota; class Bacilli; order Caryophanales; family Bacillaceae; genus Peribacillus; species Peribacillus suis. Next base: position 2,255,890 of record NZ_CM182019.1, on the reverse strand, counting down.
GATCACTGCACCACCGCCGGGCTTTAAAGGGACTATCCCATATACAGTTGGAATCGTAGAATTTCCTGAAGGGATTAGAATTATAGGATTAACAACTGAGAATACGGTTGAGAGCTTGGTTCCTAATATGGAAGTAGAAGTAATTATTAATACAGCCTTCGCTGATGATGAAAAAGAATATGTAACCTACAAATATAAACCGTCAAAATAAAAGGAGGGAATTTAATGGATGAGGTCGCTATTGCCGGAATCGGTATGCATGAGTTTGGCAGATTTAATGATAAGAGTTACCGAGACTTAGGTGCTGTAGCTGCAATGCGTGCTTTGAAAGATGCCAACATGACAATCAAAGATGTCCAGGCAGCCTTTTGTGCCAATGTTTATGAGGTTTCATCATCTGGTCACAACGTGTTGGAAAGGCTGGGCTTACCGGGAATCCCGATTGTTAATGTAGAAAATGCCTGTGCAAGCGGTGCATCAGCCCTACGCCTTGCCTACCAAGCCGTCAAATCAGAAGTTTACGATATTGTTCTTGTTGTGGGCTTTGAAAAAAGTCCAAGAGGTTTCCTCCATGGAGCTGGATGGCACCCTTGGCAGGAATCAACTGGATTAGGAGTAAACCCATTGTATTTTGCGTTAAGCATTCATGAACACATGGTTGAATATGGCACAACTCGTGAGCAATTGGCTCACATAACTTATAAAAGTCATAAATATGCTGTCCACAATCCATTTGCGATGTATAGAAAGGAACTATCGATTGAAGAAATATTAAATGCCAGAATGGTTTCGGATCCTTTAACGCTTTATATGCTATGTGCGCCTAATGATGGAGGAGCAGCGGCTGTTATTTGTAGTGAGAAAACGGCTAAAAAATTCACAAAAAATTATGTCACGATTGCCGCTTCAGTCTTGGAAACTAGAAAAAGAGGGGATATGTTCGTTCCCGCTTTATCAGCACCAACAAAAACATCTTATCCAACACTAGCTGAACGGGCTGCACAATCTGCCTACAAGATGGCCGGGGTAGGACCTGAAGACATTGATGTTGCTGAAATTCAAGATGTAGATGCAGGATCAGAAATCATTTATTCTGAGCGTCTTGGTTTCTGCCCAATTGGCGAAGGCGGCTCACGTGCCCAAAAAGGTGAAACATCAATCGACGGTAGAATTCCGATAAATGTGAGTGGGGGAATCCTTTCAAGAGGTGAACCTGTGGGAGCATCCTCTCTTGGCCAAATTTGTGAAATTACACGTCAGTTAAGAGGAATGTCCGGTCCGAATCAAGTAGAAGGAGCAAAGGTTGCCCTTAGCCATAGTGAAGGTGCTGGTGGAAACTCTTGTGTAACAATTCTAAAGAGATAGAGTCATAGATTAAGAACATAAAAAATGATAAGGAGTGGAATAATGAGTAGAATAATGAGTCGGTCATACTTAACAGAAGATCATAATATTTTCAGAAGTGCATTAAGAAAGTTTTTAGAAAAGGAAGCTTTACCAAATTTTGAACAGTGGGAAAGAGACAAACTTGTACCGCGTTCTTTTTGGAATAAAATGGGTGAACAAGGATTCCTTGCTCCATGGGTTGATGAAAAATACGGCGGTGTCAATGCTGATTTTGGTTTTTCTGTTATTATTAACGAAGAATTAGAAAGAGTGGGCGGAGGCCTAGTAGGAATTAATAACCATAACGATATTGTTGTTCCATACATCAATACATTTGGAAATGAGGAACAAAAGCAACGCTGGATTCCTGGCTGTTTAACTGGGGACATTATTACAGGAATTGCCATGACGGAACCAGGCGGAGGTTCTGACCTTGCAAGCCTAAGAACAACAGCTGTTAGAGATGGAGATTACTACATCTTAAACGGCGAAAAAACGTTCATCACTAGTGGTGTTATTGGAGATTTGTTTATTGTTGCATGTAAAACGGATCTAAAAGCTGATCCGGTTCATAAGGGAATTAGTTTAATTGTAGTAGAAAAAGATACTCCTGGATTTAAGAAAGGAAGACAGTTAGAAAAGGTAGGTCAGCATTCTTCTGATACATCTGAACTCATTTTTGAAGATGCGCGCGTACCAGCTGCAAATTTATTAGGTGAGGAAGGAAAAGGCTTCTACTATTTAATGGAAAAGCTACAACAGGAGCGCTTGCTTGTAGCTGTCGGTGCTGTTGCAACATCTGAAAAAATGCTGGAAATTACCATTGATTATGTAACACAAAGAGAAGCTTTCGGTAAAACGATCAGCAAGCTTCAAAATACCCAATTTAAAATTGCTGAAATGGCTACAGAAATCCAAATTGCTAGAACATTTGTCGATGATTTAATTGTTAACCATATGGAGAAAAAAGATGTAGTGACTCAAGTATCTATGGCAAAGTGGTGGACAACGGATCTGACGAAAAAAGTAGCAGCTCGGTGTTTACAACTCCATGGCGGATATGGATTTATGGAAGAGTATGAGATTGCAAGAAGATTTAGAGACGTTCAAGCACTTTCTATTTATGCAGGAACAAATGAAATTATGAAAACAATTATTGCGAAGAGAATAGGACTATAAAATCTTTAATAATTCTCTGGCAGTCTATACTATGACTCCTTTAGCTTATATACCCTCATCATTAAAAATGTTCTGAAGACTAGGAAGAAGCAAAATGCGTGAAGTTGTAATTGTCGGGTGTTAGACCGGTTGGAAAGCGAAAAGGAGTTCTTACTTTCCATCCGGAAGATTTAGAAGCTAAAGTTCTAAGAGAATAAGTGAATCGCGCCGGAATAGATTCAGGTCTAGTTCAAGATGTAATATTAGGTTGTGTCTCACACATTGGGGAACAAACTTATAATATTGGCTCTAACAGCAGATTTCCCTATTCATATGTTCCGGGAACAACAATAGATTGCCAAATGTGGCTCTGGCCAGCAGCAGGCAATTCATTTTGCAGCTCAGGCAAAATTATGAGTGTGACATGGATATTGTGATTGCTGGGCGGAGTTGAAAGTATGACCCGTGTTCCAATGGGATCATCTCTTCAAGACGTTGATTGGAATAAAACCTTAACCTCCCGTTATGAAATTATCAACCAAGGCCTATCTGCTGAAAGAATTGCAGAAAACTGGGGCTTTACCCGTAGGCAGTTAGATGAATTTTCATTAGAGACCATAATCGTGCACTTAAAGCTCAAGAAGAAGGACGATTGGATAAAGAAGTCATGCCATTAGAAGTGACGTTAAAGAATGGAACAACTGCAATTGTAAAACAGGTAAGGGTTTTTATAGCTACAACTCCTAATTTTTTCTTTTTCGATAATTATGATAAGGATTACCCATTTACTATTTCTATAGGAGGGCTTAATGTGTTCAAAATAACCAACCAGGGTGTTGATCTTATCGAACTTGATACAGGCTCACCCGTTGGCGGGGTTAATACGTATTTAGTTTTTGGTGAAAAACTAACTCTCATTGATACCGGGGCAAATTTAGAAAAAAACTGGGAACTCTTGATAAAAGCCTTAGAAGAACGTCAATTAACAATTTATGATATTGAACAGGTATTGCTAACACATCATCATGTTGATCATGTTGGGCTATTAGACCGAATTTTAGAATTGCATCCCGTTCCTGTATTGGGTCATCCAAATAACAGGCCATGGTTGTTGCCAGATATACAGTTTGTGGAATGGCATCATGAATTTTTTCAGCAATTTCTCAGCGAATTTGGTGTACCGGCTGAATTGTGCGGAGCAGGTAAAGAGTTTTTCGATAATTTGCAGCCATTATCATGTCATAACGTAGAACTGACTTTGGAACTAAATGAAGGAGATAGCATTCCAGGATTGTCCGAGTGGCAAATCATTGAAACAAAAGGTCATGCACAAAGCCATATTTCTCTCTACCGCAAAAAAGATCAATTATGGATTGCAGGAGACCATATCATTAAACACATTTCTTCTAACGCATCCATTGAACCGCCACTCTCCCGGAATCAAGAAAGGGTAAAACCATTGATCCAGTACATGGATAATTTAAAAAAATGTGCTAATATCCTAACCAGTACGGTACTAACTGGCCACGGTTCTATAGTAACGAATTTACCCGAACTTGTCAGTGAGCGTTTAAGCGATATCGACGATCGTGCAGCCCGTATTAAAGATATTATAAAAGATAACGACAAAAGCGGTTTTGACATAGTAAACGAATTATTTTCTACTAAAACCGTTAAAGAGCAATTAATCCTAGTTGTGTATGAAACAGCGGGGCATTTAGACTTACTTTTACACCGTAGAGAGATTGTTGAAATGAAAAAAAATGGAATAAAATACTACCGTTCATTCTGATTATCAAGCAAGAAAAAATAGAATTTTATATACTAAATATACCAACTAAAAAAGCGGTTATTTAACAAACTACGCACTTTGAAATGGACAAAATAATTAAAAGAGGTAATAAAGTGGAGGGAATCTTCTACGAAGATTTCCTTTTTAAAATATGTTAGTTAGGTATACTTTGACAACGGAGTTAATATACGAGGTCATTATACTTGGCAATTTCCGGACAGGTAATAACGTCAACTTCTGCAATTTTGGATTAGCAAAAACAACACCGGTCTTTATTCTTAGTTGGTATATTGTGTATTTTTAGATAATTTTAAATTTTCTTGGTAAAAATTGACACTGCATAAAGTTTTGTAATAAAATATAGTTGAAGGTCAATTCATAAATTAATCTTTACAAAGATTATGAAAGCGCTATATTAAACCTTTTATATTGTTGAGTAAAAGGCATTTTTTAAAAATGTTAAGTGAAAAGTGATTCAACTTACAATAAAAAATGAAGATTACTTTACATGTAGAATGATCAATAAATCCTACTTTTCACTAAGTTTTGAAACATACATGCTCCTAAAAATATAGTAATTTATATTTATCGTCAACCAACTATTGTATTCCTCTCTTTAATATTTTCGAAATATTATGATTTTTTCAAAAATACTCAATAGCACTTCAGAATTAAGTTTCGTATTTCAAGGAGGTGAGAAAGAAATTATGTCAACTAATGAAAAAAGTATATATAAAGTTGCACTAGTGACTGGTGCTGCTAGAGGTATCGGGCGTGAAATTGCCCTAACTCTTGCCGAAAGAGGGATTGCTGTAGGATTATGTGATATCTCACCAGATGTTCACAAAACCTGTAAAGAAATTCAAGGATTAGGCGTTTTATGTGCTGCAGAAGTAGCGGATATTTCTAAAGAGGAGGATGTGATCCGAGCATACGAAGCCATATCTAGTAAACTAGGTGCAATCGATGTACTGGTTAACAATGCTGGCATTGGTAAATTAAAATCCTTCGTAGACTACAGCATATCTGAATGGGACCAAACATTTGCGGTTAATGTCCGAGGTGCCTTTTTATTAAGCCAAAAGGTACTCCCTAATATGATGGAGAATCATAATGGGCTTATTGTTAATATCGCCTCAATTTGGGGATTACGAGGTACCAGTGGACGTTCAGCTTATGCAGCTACTAAACACGCACTTGTTGGAATGAGCAAATGTTTGGCTGATGAATGTCACCCATACCGGATTCGAGTTATAGCACTATGTCCAGGCAACATTCTCACAGATTTAGCAAGCGGAAGCGAAGCTGACACAACAGATTGGATGCATCCTAAAGATGTTGCAGATGTTGTCGGGTATTTGTGTGACCCTGGCAGCAGAGCGATTGTTAGAAGTATAATCGAGGTAAATGGGTGGGGAAAGCCACCTGAATTTAAGTAGTATTTGGAGAATTATAAAAAACGAGTTTGTTGACTTTGGTATGGAACTCGTTTTTCTAAAATTGATGGCTTTGCCATAAAGGGGTGTAATTCAAGAATGAAACAATGGGTTTGTAAGGTAGATAACCTGGAATCGGGAGAAATGAAAACGTTTAAAATTAAAAATCGGCAAATTGTTTTGGTTAGAAATGGGGATGATTTTCATGCGGTGAGTGGCATCTGTCCACATCAAGCAGCATTAATGGGTGAAGGAACACTAAAGGGAACCAATTTAACAACAGCGGAAGTAGGTCATTATTGTTATGGGAAAGATAGCCAGATAATCACTTGTCCTTGGCATCATTATGAGTTTGATGTAACAACTGGTGAATCGCTATTTGATTCTAAATATAAATTAAAAACTTATACTATTGAAGTTTCAGAAGAAGATGTATTAATTGATATTTAACTAATTTAGCAGAAACCAAGAAATATTCACAACTAAAGTAAAAGTAATTTGTTTTTAGATTAATGGCTAATCATATTTATATATTTATACAAATTAGGAGGTTATATTATGGAAATGGTAGAAGAACAATTAACTAATAAGCGTAATTCATTAAAAGTGATTGATTGTGATGTTCATGTTCAAGAACGTTCTTTTGATGAATTGATTGAATATATGGATCCACACTGGAAAAATTTTGCGCACTCTGCCTCTCAATTTAGACAAATTATGAATATCAGTTATGCAATTGTGGCAAATGGAGGAGTAAGAAAAGATTCTTGGACTCCAGATGGTGGTTATCCAGGAACGTCTATTGAATTTTTGCAGAAACAACTGATGGAAGAACACCGTATAAATATGGCTGTATTATACCCGAATAGTACTTTTTGCCTTAACAGTTTACCTCAGGACCATTGGGCTTCTGCAATTGGAGCTGCGTTAAATGATTGGTTAATTGACCAATGGTTATCAAAGGATCCTCGTTTCAAGGGGTCAGTTTCGATTGCTGCTGCCGATCCAAAGGCTGCCGCACGTGAAATTGATCGCGTTGGAGGGCATCCTCAAATGGTTCAAGTCGGTCTAGCTATTCACTCACCTCACAGAGGATATGGAGATGAATTTTATGATCCGATTTGGGAAGCTGCAGTCCGTAACAACTTAGTGTGTACTTTCCATGTGTCACTTCCTGGTGGGCAAAATAAGTATCATGCTACGGGTGCACAGAAGTACTACGGTGAATATCAATCTCTTAATTGCTTAACGTATCAGGCTCAAATGGCGAGTATGATTTTTGGAGGAGTTTTTGAAAAGTTTCCAGATCTTAAAGTCGCTTTTGTTGAAGGCGGTTTTGGCTGGGCACCTAATATGATGTATACAATGGATACTCATTGGAAGGCTTTACGCCTAGAAACACCATGGGTGAAACGTTATCCAAGTGAATATGTTCGCGAACATTTTTGGTTTGGAACACAACCATTTATCGAGTCAGTACAGGACCATAACAATATCCTTCAATTAATTGAAATGGTTGGAACGGATCGGTTGATTTTCACAAGTGATTATCCGCATTGGGAGTTTGATTCTCCAACGTCAGCTTTTAATAAACTTCCTCCTGATCTCAAGAGAAAAATATTATTTGAAAACCCAGCTAAATATTTAGGTCTTTCTGCTGAGGATTTAAAAATTATTGAAAATGGAATCTAGCATTTCATAACTGGTATAAATCTAACTTATCAATAGATTTAGAGTGGAAGCAGCATTACAATTTCTAAAACTACTTATCGACTCCTAAAATCTGTAAACTATAGAAACCTACGCTCCGTTTAGCTTCCTCATATATGTTAGCCAAACGGAGCGTAGGTTTTGTACTAGTAATGGTTTTCTTGAAATTAGTGATTTTTCAGAAAACTAATTTCGAAGAGACAATATTTAATTAATGCAATGTGAGTCAATAAAATTATTATGGATTTTTGGAGGAATTCATTTTGGGTAAATTAGAAGGCAAAGTTGCAATTGTTACCGGAGCTGGTTCTGGCATGGGCCGTGCTACTTCAATATTGTATGCGAAAGAAGGGGCTAAAGTTGTCTTAGCCGAATTTAATGAAGTTTCCTTGAATGAAACATTAGAAGAAATTAAATCTACTGGTGGTCATGCAGTTGCAATTAAAACAGATGTTTCAAAAGAAGCAGATGTAGAGGCAATGATTAAGAAAGCTTTAGATGAATTTGGTAAATTAGACATTTTAGCAAATGTTGCAGGAATTGCTGATGACCTGACATCCATTGAAAATTACACCAATGAATTATTTGAACGTGTCATGGCCGTTAACGTTAACGGTCCATTCTATGCATCACGTGCTGCTGTTAAGGTATTCAAAGAGCAAGAATCAGGTGGAACGATTATTAATGTTTCTTCTATTGCTGGATTTCTTGGTGCTCGTGGTGGGGCAGCTTATACCATGTCTAAACATGCACTCATTGGTCTTACCAGACATATCGCCTCATTTTATGGCAGAAACAACGGAAAGATCCGTGCTAATGCAATCGCTCCTGGGTCTATCATAACAGGAATGACTAAAAAAGATCCTTCGCATATAGACAAAATAGGAATGGAAGCTTTTTCTGACCTTGGACCATTTAATAGTGGAGTTCCAGAAGATATTGCTACTTCAGCATTATTCCTTGCTTCGGATGATTCAAAATTTATTAATGGTGAAGTCTTAACAGTAGATAGTGCTTGGACGGTTCGGTAAAGAACATAATCAATAAAATCAATTACGAATAGTTAATTGGGTTAGATAGAGTATATATGATAGCGCTTTTGGAGGACTTCTAAAGAAAATCAATAACACATCAATCACCTTTTTTCAGGAGGAAATCTTATATGATCAAACGAAGCAAATTATCTTTTTACAGTTTAACCTCTATTATCATAGTAGTTATGTTAATTTTAGCAGCCTGCGGTGGGAATGAAACAGCAAACAGCTCGGGTGAATCCGCTCAAAAACCAATTAATTTAATATTTGGAATGGCGGTTCCCGCCACACATCCACTTAACGCTCTCGCTGCTGAACCTTGGGCAGAAACAGTCAAAGAAGAGACTGACGGTTTAGTTGAAGTTGATATCCAACCCGGAGCTGTATTAGGACCTTCCTCTTCAGTCCTCCAAGACGTAAGCGGCGGTGTATATGATATTGGTTTTGTTGTTGGTCAGGGCTTTCCGGATACACCATTATTTAAAACAACCGTTCTAAATTTACCTTTTGCATATATCAACACAGATGATCATTTATTAAAGGCAAAAATTGCCCAAAGATTTGTAGATGAGTACATCAACAAAGATTTAGAAAAATTAGGAATTAAGGTAATGGGAATTTACACCAGTGATCCTGCTGTTCTTATTAGTCAAGAACCAATCCGCACGGTAGATGACTTAAAAGGAAAGCAAACACAGCTGCAAGCGCCTTCATGGCTGCCGCTCCTTAGTGGTTGGGGGGCTTCTCCAGTTTCTGTTGCTATTGAAGATATTTATACTTCTCTAGAAAGAGGAACACTAGATGTTGCAGTTTATGCATATGGTGGCGCGTACTCTCAGAAGTTCTATGAACCTGGACCATTTATAACAAATTTACCAATATCAACTGTTGCCCAAGCTGTAGTAATGAATCTTGATAAATGGAATAGCATGTCTCCAGAGCTGCAAAAAAAATTCGAAGAAACATTCAATCCAAATCTAGAGGAATTACTTAATATTTCTTATTCTAAAGGAGAAAAAGAAAGCTATGAAAAAATTAAAAAAGAAGTTAAGGAGAAAGGCGAAATCATTCAACCTTCTGAAGAAGAACTAAAAAGATTTATAAAACCAGTAAAAGATGTTTGGAAGCTATGGGTTGAAGAAGCTGACAAAAAGGGCTATAATGGCCAGGAACTTCTAGACGGACTATTGAGAATTATGGAAGAAGAAGGTGTTGAACCTCCGTTCGAAATTTAATCCTGGTCTTGTTGATTTTAGATTTAAAGCTCCAGCTACTACTGTAGGTAGCTGGAGCTTTATTTATGTCGATCATTTTACATATCGACTTTCCTATATCTATTTACCGTTTCTGCTACTAGATTTTTAACGGATTTTTCTTCAGAACATCTGCCATTTTCCCTCAACTCTTTTCCGACCAATTCTCCTGATTGCTCGTACAAATCAGAGATTACAACTGCTGCCCCTTTTTCAACCAATGTCTGAAGCTCCACCGTTACGATAGCTGCTTTCCATTCTAGTTTCCCATATTTCCTAATATTGATGGTGTTAAAAATAGTTACCAGATAATTAAAAGTGTCCATAATTGTCCTTATCTATATTTTGCAATATTCTAGGTTATTTAGTATATAGAATCTTTTAAAGAGGGGGAAGTTGATATGGTTCATGATTATTCAATCACAGCTATTTAACAGGGGCTACTGGTGGGAGTGGGAGGGCCCATGATCAAAGTTCTGGTAATAAGAGGTTAAAATTAGTACCTTTTGTGGACTTGGCAGAAGAAGGGCTTCAAGGGATTGTGTCAGAGGACTTGATTAGAGAAATCGAATGTTTTAGCTGTAGCAGCAGATGTTTCTAGTAAGCACTGTATGTCCTAGTACGATAAATAAACAAATGATAAGGAGGATTGGAGAGTAATCTGGTAATTTATGGAAACATGAATCGTTTAATAGGGTGGCTACACCTTTAGGACAGTATGGGGAACCGGAAGAATCAGCAGTAATGAATTTTCTATTATAAGAGAAATCCTCTTTTGTAACAGAATCATTATATATCGTTGATGGCGGGATGATAGGCTAGTAATAAGTTTGAAACTAGAAAGGAAAAAAGTATTTTAAAAGGATGAGTAGTTTCGTATCATTAGGAGAAATGTAATTGAATCAAATCGATAGAATACTTCCAAATTATTATTTATCATAAAAACCTTTTTAACAGGAAGAAACGGGATATAAAATTTATTTTTTAAAATATTCTAAATATATTGACTAATTAAATTCCAATCTATTACAATTAATATTGAAAGGTGATTCAAGTATTAGAAAACATTTTTTAAGCACTATGAATGTAAGGTCATTTTTTGAATTCCTAATTTGTTAGAGGAGGGTAATTAAACGATAACAAAACACCAACATTAATTTTCTCCTTTTACTCTGGGACCGATTACCTTGAGAAATCGAATTGTTAGAACTACTGATGGTACTACAATGATTACAGAAGGGTTCCGATAGGTGGAACGCGATACGCCTGGCTTTTCTAAAGGACGCCAGTTAGAAAAGGTTGGCCAACACTCTTCGGATACATCTAAACTCATCTTTGGTGAAGCTCGTGTACCAGCTGAAAATCTATTAGGAGAAGAAGGTAAAGGATTTTATTACTTAATGGAAAAACTTCAACAAGAGCGGTTATCATGTTTAAAAAAGCTTTCCGGGAGGGAGCACTACAATGGAAAATGAAGCGGTCATAATGCAAGTAAATAATGGGATAGCCACAATCACTCTGAATGAACCTAATTCTCTCAATGCCCTTTCAGGTGCAATCATTGAGAAGTTGAACCATTTCTTCAATTCTATAAAAAATGATTCTTCTATTCGTGCTGTTATTCTAACAGGAAATGGGAGGTCCTTTTGTGCTGGTGGCGATATAAAGGGGTTTTCAAAAGTGACTTCTGCAGCCAGCGGGAGAAAATATATGCAAAAGCATAGTTCCTTTCTAAAGGAATTGGTTAATATGGAAAAACCCGTAATAGCGGCGGTTAATGGTTTTGCTATCGGAGCGGGATTCAGCATTGCAATCGCATGTGATATTGTGATTGCCTCCTCTAAGGCCAAATTTGGATTGAGTTTTAATAAAGTTGGCCTAGTTCCTGATCTAGGGGCACTCTATCATTTACCAAGAATTGTTGGGATGGCAAGAGCAAAGGAGCTTGCGTTCTCAGATAGAATTCTTTCCGCAAGCGAAGCGAAAGAGTATGGCATATGCCTAGAAGTTGTTGAGGAAGATAATCTGTTGAATTTTTGCACCGACTTAGCGAATTCATTTGTCGCTAATCCGCCTATTGCCATTGGGTTAACCAAAACAATGTTAAATCACAGTATGGAATCTTCATTGGAGGATATTCTCAATGAAGAAGCTATGGTCCAAGGGATTGTATTTAATACACAGGATCATCAAGAAGGGGTTCGTGCTTTCATTGACAAAACAAAACCTAATTTTACGGGTTCTTACCAATAAGGTGTAAAATTTTTTCTTTTGTTACTTAGATTACTGATCTAGCCTCGTTGTTTGTAAAGGAGGGAAATTCGCTTCTAGTTAATAATAAAAAAGGATGTGAATCAGTGAGAAGATTTAACTTAGAGAATAAAGTGGCAATAGTGACTGGAGGCAACCGCGGATTAGGAAAAGCGATTTCGTTAGCGCTAGCGGAAGCTGGTGCAGATATTGTTATCGTCAGTCGAGATGAGGAAAAAAATAAAGAAGTGGTTAACGAAGTGAAAGAGTACGGAAGAGAGGCAATCAGTATTCCAACGAACCTTCGAGATATCTCAGCAACCAAAGAAATGATGGAGAAAGTAGTAAGACACTTCGGAAAAATCGATATTTTAGTTAATAATGCAGGAACCTCCCATACGCAGCTAGCTTTCGATATCTCCGAGAATGATTGGGATAAGGTAATGGATTTAAACGTAAAATCGCTGTTTTTCTGTTGTCAAGCTGCGGGGAAGGTAATGAAAGAGCAGGGGTATGGGAAAATTATCAACCTTGCCTCTGTAGCGGGGGCTGTCGGTGATTATGGGATAGCTCCTTATACGGCAAGTAAAGCTGCAGTAATTAATTTAACAAGATCACTGGCGCTTGAATGGGTAAGACATGGCATTCAAGTGAATGCGATTGGCCCTGCCTACATTGAAACAGAGTTGAATAGACAAGAATTAAGCAATCCAAAGGTCCGGGCCAAACTGATTGGGAAGACTCCGATGAATCGTTTAGGAGAGCCAGAAGAGATAGCTGGTGCTGTTATTTTGCTAGCTTCGGAGGCTAGCAGTTTTATCACGGGGCAAACGATTTATATAGATGGTGGATGGTTGGCTCAATAAGTATTCTCTTTAGGGAGGCAATGTTTCCCTATCATGAAATAAATGAAGAAAAAAACAAAAGGAGGGATAATCTTGTTTGACTTTACCCCAAATGGAGCGCAAAAAGCAATGGTAGATAAAGCAACCGAAATTATGCACAATTATGTTTTTCCAAATGAAAAATATATGATCCCGCATCGTGGATTACCTCAGGAAATCTTAAAGCCATTACAACAAATTGTGAAAGATAATGGTTTATGGGCTGGACATCTACCAAAGGATGTAGGTGGAATGGGAATGGGTTTTGTCTCATTAGGATTGCTGTCAGAAGTGATTGGTCAAAGTCCTATCGGCCCATATGTTTTTGGTTCAATGGCTCCTGATGCTGGTAACGGTGAGATTTTAGTTCATGCAGCGACTGAGGAACAAAAACAAAAATATTTAAAGCCACTGGCAGATTATGAAGTTCGTTCCTGTTTTGCTATGACGGAGCCGGAAGTATCAGGTTCTGACCCAAGAACACTCCAAGGAACAGCAATAAAAGATGGAACCGAGTGGATCATCAATGCCCATAAGTGGTTTACCACTGGTGCAGAGGGAGCTGCTTTTGCCATTGTGATGGTCGTAACAGACCCGGAAGCCGAGCCTCATCATCGCACGAGCTTGTTCCTTGTAGATACTGGGACACCAGGCTTTGAGATTGTGCGTGAAGTTCCTGTCATGGGAGATCATTATATAGGAGGACATTGTGAAGTTCGGTTTCATAATTGCCGAATTTCAGAGAATAATTTGCTGGGGAAACGAGGAGATGGATTCAAACTAGCTCAGCTTCGATTAGGTCCTGGGAGGATTACCCACTGCATGCGCTGGCTAGGTGTAGCACGACGGTCCTTGAATGAAATGATAGCCTATTCTTTAACGAAAAAAGATGGGGCTAAAACACTGGCAGATTCGCAAATTATTCAAAACGATCTTGCAGATTCAGAAGCAGAAATTCAGGCTTCCAGATTACTAACACTACAAGCTGCCTGGAAAATGGACCAAGGGGACCAAGCAAGGAAAGAAGTTTCACTTGCTAAGTTATATGGTGCTCAAGTCTTAAATAATGTCATCGACCGAGCTATTCAAAATCTAGGAATGTTGGGATTGACGCCAAATACACCACTAGAAGGGTTATATAGAGAAGCAAGAGCCGCTCGAATTTATGATGGAGCGGATGAGGTACACCGAATGGTGGTTGCTCGACAGGTATTAAAGAATTACCAATCAAAGGAGAAACTATATGAGCAAACTACAAGTCAATGAGATTAATTGGTCCATTGTCGAGGAGTATCTCCGTCAAGAAATACAAGGGCTCAGTTCTTCCCCCCTTGAGGTAAACCAATTCTCAGCAGGATATTCGAACTTAACTTACCTTATTTCTATTGGGGACTGGCAAGGAGTTTTGAGAAGGCCACCATTTGGTCCCATTCCTCCCAAGGCTCATGATATGAAAAGAGAGTTCGAAATACTTGAAAAATTGAATCGTGCTTTCCCGCTTGCACCAAAGCCGTATTTATACTGTGCGGACCCAAATATTATGGAACGCCACTTTTATGTGATGGAGAAAAAAGAGGGGTGTGTGTTTGATGAAACTATCCCAAATGAATATGAAAATAAGGAAAACGTAGGACAACGTGCATCAAAAGCTTTGGTTAATACACTAGTCAAATTGCATGCTGTTAATTATAAAACTGCTGGGTTAGATACCATTGGTTATCCAGATGGCTATTTAGGTCGACAGGTGAATGGGTGGATCAAGCGGTTCCACCAAGCGAAAACAAATGATATTCCTGCTGTCAGCTCTTTGGAAAATTGGCTTCTTGATAATATACCACCTTCTCTTTCGCCAACCATTGTTCATAACGATTTTAAATTGAATAATATGATGTTTGCAGCTTATGACCCGGGAGAGGTAATTGGTGTTTTTGATTGGGAGTTAAGTACGATTGGTGATCCACTAACCGACTTAGGTACAACACTTGCCTATTGGACCGAATCCGATGATAAAGTGACAGGGTTATCATCCGTTACAATGAATCCTGGATTTTTTACCAGAAGAGAAATATTAGAACTTTATGGTGAAAAAAGCGGTCGGGATATCACACATATTGACTATTACTTGACTTTCGCCTTTTACAAAATTGCCGTGATTCTTCAGCAAATCTATTATCGTTGGAAAATCGGGGAGGCAAAAGATAAGCGGTTTGGAAAATTGCATATAGGCATCAAGAATTTATTAGAACAAGCCACTAAGGCGCAGAGAAAAGAAATTCTTCGCTGAGACTCTTCTGTATCCATTAGTTAAGAAAATAATCCAAATTATGATGGGGGTGGAATGACCTTGGCTAACGAATTATTGAAACCGGAGATAGAAAATGTAAAAGAAATTTTATCATCCATTTTATGCGATTATGCAGAAGATGCTGAGAAGTCATTCAAAAGAGATAGAAAAGAGTTGTCGAATGAAATCGTTAAACGTTTAAAACAAGTAGTTGATGATTATGGTTTAGATGGAATCGGTACAAATGAGGAATGGGGCGGCGCGGCGATATCCTTACTTGATAGAACGAAATTAGTAGAGGAAGCTTCCAAGCACCCATTTGGTCTTTACCATCCAGCTGCAGATGTGTTCGGAGGGGCATTTCCAAGTTTTTTAACTGAGTGTACGAACAAACAGCGGGACTATTTTGTAAAGCCTGCCATGAAAACTGAAAAAGGCTGTTTTATCGCAGTTTGGGAGGAAGCTGAAGATAATGATTTAACCAAATTAACCACTTCAGCTATTCGAGATCAAGACAGTTGGATCATCACTGGTGAAAAGTCCTATATACAAAACCTAGATACATCGGGTTTTGGTGTTATCCTTGTAAATTGTCAACTTGAAAGTGGAGAGCTTAAACCAACTCTTTTTCTATTAGATTCTGTTGACCAATTGGAAAGGAAAGAAATGACTTTAATTGATGTACATTCTGCACACTCTATTATTTTTAATCAAACACGAATTTGTGACAATCAACGTATTGGTGCGATAGGTGATGGAACGAGATTTATAAAACAGTGGTTAGCCGAATCACAAGTTTTACTTGCCGCAAAATGCTTAGGTGTTTCCGTTCAAGCTATTGAATATGGGAAAGAATTCGCGAAAAAGAGGATTACGAGAGGAAAACCGCTTGCTGAATTTCCAACAATTCGAAATATGCTCGGGAAAGCGTATATCTCGTTGCAATCGGCTAGATTAATAGTGCAAGATGCTGCAAAAAGGATCGATAAGAATGAAGAGGATTGGGAGCTAATTGCTCAAACTGCGAAACTTCAGGCTACAGAAACTGCTTCAAAAATTGTGGATGATGTCTTACAAATTCATGGAGGTGCTGGTTTTGCTGGTGACTTGCCAATAGAAAGGTGGTATAAGGAGATTCGAATAGCAAGAGTAAACCATCTTAAATCGGAAACAATTATTGAAAATGTCTCATCTAAAGTATTGGAGTAACAAAAAATAATAAAGTAATAGTTTCATATAAAAGTTATTAAGTATCCATACTAGGAGGAATGTATATGCGTGAAGTGGTCATTATAGAGGGAGTTCGGACTCCTGTTGGAAAACGAAAAGGGGTTCTCAGTTCTATTCGTCCGGACGAATTAGCTGCTCATGTTTTAAACGAAGTAGTAGTACGTGCGGGCATAAGCACTAGTCTCGTAGAAGATGTCATATTGGGTTGTGTAACCCAAATAGAAGAACAAACATATAACATTGCCCGAATATCTGCCTTAATGGCAGGCTTTCCAATTCAGGTACCAGGGACAACAATTGACCGCCAGTGTGGATCTGGTCAACAGGCGATACATTTTGCGGCGCAAGCAATTATGAGTGGGGATATGGATATTGTGATCGCTGGCGGTGTGGAAAGTATGACTCGTGTCCCAATGGGATCATCGCGGAAAAATACCGATTGGAGTGAGATGCTGACTTCTCGCTTCGACATGATCCACCAGGGGTTGTCTGCGGAAAAGATTGCAGACAAATGGGAATTTACCCGGAAACAGTTAGATGAGTTTTCTCTAGAAAGTCATAATCGTGCATTGAATGCCCAAAGAGAAGGAAAGTTTGAAAGGGAGATTATGCCTCTAAAGGTCACACTTGAAGACGGAACAGTTATCAAGGTTAAACAAGATGAGGGTCCACGGGAAGGATCAACAATTGAAAAACTAGGAACCCTTAAACCAGCATTTGCGGAGGATGGAAAAATTCATGCAGGCAACTCAAGTCAAATGAGTGACGGCGCCGCAGCATTACTACTTATGTCCAAGGAGAAGGCGGAGGAATTAGGGCTTAAACCTAGGTTCCGAATCGCTGCCCGTGCAGTGATTGGTTCTGATCCTATCTTAATGTTGACGGGACCTATTGAAGCCTCTAAACAAGTATTAAATAAAGCAGGACTAACGATTGAAGACATGGATGTATATGAAGTGAATGAAGCATTTGCGTCAGTTCCAATGTGTTGGTTAGAAGAAATGGAAGCAGACCCTAGAAAATTGAATCCAAATGGTGGCGCAATTGCTTTAGGTCATCCTCTTGGTGCTACAGGTGCTCGTCTTATGGTTTCGATGATGCATGAACTCGAAAGAACTGGTGGTAGATTTGGACTTCAAGCTATCTGTGAAGGTGGTGGGATGGCTAATGGAACTATTATAGAAAGAATCTACTAACATTTAACTCATGCAGGTAATCTATAGGTTTAAATGAGGCTCAAAAAGTCTCTAAACGGAAGGGATAAATACTTCCACTTGAAGAAGGATAGAAAATGTGTCAAAGCATTTTATAAATAACGTACAACTTTCACGCATTGTTAATCATAAAATTAAAGAACATGAGGAGTGAGTTTTTGAAAAAAATAATCAATCGCCTTACTGTCATTGGATCAGGTGCTATGGGATCACAAATTGCGATGGTTTCAGCCCTTGCTGGTATAGATGTTTATTTAAGAGATATTAGTGAAGAAAGCCTAAGAAAAGCAGAAGAATCATTGAATGGTCATATGAAAAAAAGAATACTCAAAGGTAAATTATCTTCTCAAGAAGTGGAAGAAGCTTTTTCAAGACTGCATTTTGTAACGTCTTTAGAAGAAGCACTAAACGATACAGAATTTGTGATTGAAGCCATTGTGGAAAATTTGGAAGTAAAACGGCAATTATTTTCCGAAGTAGACAAATTGGTTTCAGAGGATGTGATTATCGCGACGAATAGCTCGACGATTGTAAGTTCGAAACTAGCGGATGCGACAAAGCGTCCACACAAGGTATGTAATCTTCATTTCTTTAATCCTGTGCTAGTAATGGAATTGGTGGAGGTTGTAAAGGGGCTCCATACGTCAAACGAAACAGCGGCCACTGCGGTTGAGTTTGTAAAACAAATCAACAAGACTCCAATTTTATTAAAAAAGGAAATTTCCGGATTTGTCGCTAATAGAATTTTGGGTGCACTAATTGATGAAGCAATTTATTTACTAGAAAATGATGTAGCGACTGTAGAGGAAATTGATCTTGCTTGTAAGAAAGCGCTTAATCACCCGATAGGTCCGTTTGCTTTGCTTGATTTAACCGGAATTGATGTGAATTATTATATCAGACAAATCCTATATGAAGAAACTGGCGACGAATCAAAAAAGCCGCAAAGGGTCATCAAAGAAAAATATTTTAATGGAGAATATGGAAGGAAAACAGGAAAAGGTTTCTATACTTATAGTTAGTAGCAGTATAATCCATTAACAACCCATGAGTTCATCAGTCGTTTGAACAAAAGGATATGCCGTCACCCCAAGAAAAGCTAATGATCCTTGGCGAGTCGTTGTAACGTTTATAAAGAGGGCGAATGGATATACCTCTAAAGTTCAATAAGTTCTATAGGGAATACAATTATTTTCACTTGAAAATTCGATACCAAAATAGGCCAAGCACTTTCCCAAAGATGCCTTGGCTTATTTCACTTTTTGAATAATTATTTTGATCACTGAATAGAGAATGAAGAACTTAATGAATATCTCTATGATTATTTCAGGAAAAAGGCTGGATCTAAAAAAGATTAGCTAGCATGGGTTTGGTCCAATACCGTATTCACACTAGATAATTAATGGTCGAATACATAACTCGTCAGTACATCTTTGGTACTTTTTTCATTAAAGTAGGACTGTTAATCCCATTCAGGTTGTAGAATAGAACAATACTCAGCCTTTTGAAGGGAGTAATGAAAACTTCTAAAGAAATAAGAGAAATCATCAAAAAGGAGTGTATGATTTTCATTGAAATCATACGAATCCAGAAATTTTTCAATAATGGATTGTTGATCTACTAGGTCGAATAATCCTGTTACATAAAGTTGATAGCTGAATTTATCATATAATGACTGAAAGCCTGTATCTTCAAAAATTTGCTTTACTAAATTTAATTCCACCTGTATTCACTCCTTTAAAACAATATACCTTTATATCCTTTTAGCTATTCAAAGATAATGGAATAAATGATTAAATGACATGATATATACTGGAATAATAAACAGAAATGGTATTTACTTTATCACTATCATATTTATATGGTAAGATTGAAAAGATTTAAAAAATAAAAAGTTAGAGTAAAGGAAGATACCGTTGAAAAAACCAGTAAAACTCATAATTGCACTTTCACTCATTATTATTGTTATATTGATGTTTTTTGTGTCTAAGGTAGTTTTTAACTCGGATAATAATTCTGAAGAAGCTGCTGATACGACTGTAATTTCTAAAGATTCAAGTTATCTGAAAGATACGGAAAAAGTATATATAGTCCAGGAATACAATGCAAAGAAAAAGAAAGATATTAAATTTGAACTAAGCTTTATTGGAACATCTAAAGGGTATGATACATGGTATGGAGCGGATACTTATTTAGAGAAGGAAAACAAGTATGGCTTATTTTACGGTGACGATAAACTACTGGCTTACCCGGTAGAGGTGGGCAAAAAGTGGGATGTCAAGCCTTTTACTTTCAACATTGAATCTGTTGATGAAACGGTTACAACTCCAGCAGGAACCTTTAATAACGTCGTAAAGGTTAGAACGACTGAAAATGGTTCAGATGAATACAATCTTACCTATTATGCAAAGGGTGTAGGTCAGATTTTAAAGGAATCTGTTGATTCTTCTAATAAAAAGACCATAAGGTTTGAACTCCAGGAAATAAAAGAAAAGTAATTGAGAAGTCGGCCTGTTTTTAAGAGAACCCACAGAGAGTTTCATTCTCTCTGTGGGTTTTTTTTGAAGTGGGGCAAAAGAAAAGGTAACTTAAGTGGTAGTCCTCTAGATTATGACAGATCTTATATCGTCCAAGTCTTTTCACGTTTAGAGGGTTGTCAGATGGGGATAATGTTCATACAGAAGAGATGTAAAAAAAGAACGGATTGAACTAGCCCTAAGCTAATCCATTCCGTTCTTTGATTTTACCAAAAAAACTATACTTAATAACGATTAAAATCATGCTTATAAGAGGACCATTCCTACCAATCCACTTATAACTCCAAGAATCACTACAGAGGCCACGACAAACAATAGGACTCTTTTAGGGAATGACTTAGCGACAAGTATTAAAGATGGTAGACTGATTGCTGGTAGTGTTAGTAGCAAGGCAGCAGCAGGTCCTCCACCAAGTCCTAAAGACATAAACGTTTGTATAATTGGAATTTCAGCAGCAGTAGGTATAACGAAAAGCATACCGGCTATTGCAAAGATGACAATGGCGATTAGACCGTTTGTAGATGAGTCTACTTGAGGGAATAGCCAAACACGCGCAGCCCCTATAAGCAATACAGATAGAACATATGCAGGAACAATGTAAAGAACCATACTTCCTAAACTTTTTAACCATCTAGAAAGGAAGTTTCCAGTAGGTTCAGTGTCCGTTATTATCTGGTCTATATCAACCGGTTGTTTGTCTTTAACAAAGCGATTAGCTAAATAGCTGATTCCGAAAGTTAAAATCAGTCCGAAAAATAGGCGAATCAACGTGAACTTCCATGATAAAACAAATGTCATAAAGACAAGCGTCGCAGGATTGATGGTTGGATTTCCAATCCAAAATGCTAAAGCTGCACCAACCGAGACATTTTTTTTACGTAGTCCAACCGCCACTGGGGCTGAACAACAAGTACACATCATACCAGGGACCGAAGCTAGCCCTCCGATGAATGTGCTGCCGAACGATGTTTTCCCAAGCCATTTAAGAAGCCATTGTGTTGGTAATAAGACTTGTACCAAAGAGCCGAGCAGGATTCCTAGTATGGCCGCTTTCCATACGGACGAAAAATAAACCTGTGCATAATCCCAGGCAGATTTCCATGATAGGGTGGCGCTTGACTGGTCTCCCAAAATAGATGTTCCAATGGAATGTGTATCGGCTGCTAGCATCCCTTTTTGATAATAGGGCCACCATTTTATATAAAGTAATCCTACAATAGCGATTACTAAAAATGAAACGATAAACCACAAAGCTTTAGTATTTGACGAGTGTTGTTCATGTAGAGTAGGTCTTAGCTGTGACATGGTTACCTCCCAATAAAATAAAAAAATTTCAAAAGACAATATATTATACCACTAATCTCTAATTTATTTTGGTGAAATAGTAAATTTCACAAATTTAAGCCTGAATTATGCTTTTATTGACTATGTGTTTTATAATAATTAAGACGAAAAGAAAGGTTGATTTAATTATGACAAATTCAAATAGTGTTAAGCTTACTTCATTATCCTCAAAAGGAGGTTGTGGCTGTAAAATCGGCCCAGCAGACTTGGCTCAGGTTTTACGTGGTTTACCACCTACTCTTCCTAACCCGAATTTATTAGTTGGTTTAGATACAAGTGATGATGCTGGTGTTTATCGTTTAAATGATGAATTGGCGATTGTACAAACCGTTGATTTCTTCACACCCATCGTTGATGATCCATATTCATTCGGACAAGTTGCGGCAGCCAATGCCATCAGTGATATTTACGCAATGGGGGGGAAACCGCTAACTGCGCTAAATATTGTTGCCTTCCCAATTTCCAAATTGGACAAACAAGTCTTGACTGATATCTTACGAGGTGCAGGAGATAAGTTAAAAGAAGCAGGTGCCACTCTTGTCGGGGGACATTCAATCGATGACAATGAGCCAAAATTCGGTCTTGCCGTGACGGGGCTTGTTCATCCTGACAAGGTCCGTACAAATGCAGGGGCAAAACCAGGGGATAAACTTATTTTGACTAAACCTATTGGTGTGGGCATTTTAACGACATCGATTAAAAGGGACCTTCTAACAGAGGAAGAAATCGCCCACGTTACAAAAGTAATGTCCACGTTAAATAAAATAGCTTCAGAAACGATGGAATCCTATGATGTCCATGCGTGTACGGACGTTACTGGTTTTGGTCTATTAGGGCATGCTTCAGAGATGTCAAAAGGAAGTAATACCGGCCTTCGTATCCATCATGCCCAAGTGCCGATATTGCCGAGGGTTAAAGAGCTAGCTGAAACTGGTGCCGTGCCTGGGGGAACAAAAAATAACTTTGCCCATCTTCAAGGTGATGTCACTTTCCCAGAAACAATGGATCGGATAGATCAATGGATATTATGTGATGCCGTAACATCTGGAGGACTTTTGATTTCCGTAGCAGGTGTAGAAGCAGATGCATTATTATCCGATTTACTAGATGCAGGAGTGGAAGCCGCAATAATTGGTGAAGTTACCGAAGAGAATCCAGGACACATTGTTGTCATATAATTAACGAAAAATTTGCTTGGAAGAAATCGACGAAAGCTGATTTCTTCCATTCTCATTTCTCAACGCTTGAAGATATTCAAGTTTTTCTTACAGATCCAGAAAGGTGGAAACATTGTGTTCCAAGATATTTCAGTTGATGAATTGCTCGATTTAAAGGATAAGAAAGAACTCACGGTAATTGATGTACGTTCCCCATCTGAATATAAAGATGCCACCATTCCTGGCAGTTTAAATATACCGTTTTTTGATGATGCAGAAAGAGCAGAGGTTGGAACGCTGTATAAACAAGTGAGTGCCCAGGCTGCTAAAGAACGAGGTCTAGAAATTATTTCAGTAAAATTACCGCAGTTTATAAAGGATTTTGCTAAGATAGAAGGCAAAAAAGCCGTTTTTTGTTGGCGTGGGGGTATGCGAAGCAGGACCACCGCCACTGTCCTATCCTTAATGGGAATTAAAGCCCTTCGATTGGATGGAGGGTATCGTAACTATCGTAACTGGGTGGTAGATCACTTAGAAACACTGGACATGAAACCCGAAGCCTATGTATTGAACGGTTTTACCGGAACAGGAAAAACGACGATTCTGCATCGACTTAGGGAAGATGGATACCCTATTTTAGATTTTGAAGGTATGGCAAATCATAGAGGGTCTGTTTTTGGCCAGATTGGTCTGGAACCGAATAATCAAAAAAAGTTCGATTCATTACTTCTCGAGAGCGTCCAAAAAGTTCAGCAATCACCTTTTGTTCTTATTGAAGGAGAAAGTAAAAGGATTGGTAAAGTCATAATTCCCGATTCCGTTTTAGCAAAAAAGGAACAAGGAATACAGGTATTCATCGATTTACCCATAGAAGAAAGAGTTCTTCATATTTTAGAGGACTATCAACCTTGGGAACACGAACAGGAGTGTCTAGAAGCCTTTTTAAGGATTAAAAGACGGATTCATACTCCCATTGCTGCTCAAATAGAAAATGATTTGAAATCCGGTAACTATTCGTCGGCAGTCGCACTATTACTTGAATACTACTATGACCCTATGTATCAACATACTGCCGACCATTTTCCCGATGATCGAAAAATCACAATCCAGGCTAAAAATGTGGATGAAGCAATTGAGATCATTCGTGAACGGTTACGTGTAAAGCATGGATAAGCAGTAGTGCTGTTTGGGTTTTCCTTTTCCAATCAATAATTAATCGGTTACCTGAATCCTAATTCGTTTTATAATGCAAAAAAGCACACCCTAAAAAAGGTGTGCTTTTTTTGATATTCTATTATTTATACATGTCAGCGATTTGCTTTTGTAATTTGCTATCTTCAAGGTACTCATCATAGCTAATTTGCTTATCGATAGTTCCTTTAGGTGTAAGTTCGATTATACGGTTTGCAACTGTTTCAATGAACTGGTGATCATGAGAAGAGAAAATCATAGCTCCTTTGAAATTGATTAATCCGTTATTCAAGGCTGTGATAGATTCTAAATCAAGATGGTTGGTCGGTTCATCAAGCATTAATACATTAGAACCACTTAGCATCATTTTAGAAAGCATACAGCGGACTTTTTCTCCACCTGATAGTACGCTGGCTTTTTTCGTCACTTCATCACCGGAGAATAGCATTCTGCCTAGGAAACCGCGCAGGAAGCTTTCACTTTGATCATTAGGAGAGTACTGACGCAACCAATCAACAAGTGTCAAATCGACACCTTCGAAGAATTCAGAGTTGTCTTTCGGGAAATACGCTTGTGAAGTGGTAACACCCCATTTGTAAGTACCGCTATCTGGTTCCATTTCTCCAGCAAGGATTTTGAACATGGTCGTCTTAGCAATTTCATCTCTACCGACAAATGCAATTTTATCTTCTTTGTTCATGATGAAGCTTACGTTATTCAACACGGTCACACCATCAATGGTCTTTGTGATTCCATCTACACGTAGGAGGTCGTTCCCAATTTCACGCTCTGGTGAAAAACCTACATAAGGATAACGGCGGGATGATGGTTGAATATCATCTAGACTTATTTTATCCAATAATTTTTTACGTGAAGTGGCTTGACTTGATTTAGAAGCATTGGCACTGAATCGGGCAATGAAATTTTGAAGTTCTTTAATTTTTTCTTCTTTTTTCTTATTGGCATCTTGTGTCAATTTAAGAGCTAGTTGGCTTGATTCATACCAGAAGTCATAGTTACCGATGTAAATTTTGATTTTACCGAAATCCAAATCCGCAATATGTGTACATACCTTATTAAGGAAGTAACGGTCATGGGAAACGACGATAACGGTATTTTCGAAACCAATCAAGAATTCTTCCAGCCATCTAATTGCTTTTATGTCCAAGTGGTTGGTAGGCTCATCAAGTAAAAGAACGTCAGGCTTGCCAAACAGGGCTTGTGCAAGCAATACTTTCACTTTGTCGCCACCAGTTAATTCAGCCATTTTCTTTGTATGAAGGTCTTCAGAGATGCCAAGACCTTTTAAAAGGATGGATGCTTCAGGTTCAGCTTCCCATCCGTTAAGTTCTGCGAATTCACCTTCAAGTTCGGCGGCTTTCATACCGTCTTCATCAGTGAAGTTTTCTTTCATATAGATTGCATCTTTTTCTTGCATGACTTCGTATAGTCTTTCATGGCCCATGATGACAACTTTAAGGACCTCTTCTTCTTCAAAAGCAAAATGATCTTGTTTCAAAACGGCCAGGCGTTCGCCAGGTCCCATATGCACATCACCGGATTGTGCTTCAATTTCTCCGGAAAGAATTTTTAAGAATGTGGATTTACCGGCACCATTTGCCCCAATCAATCCATAACAGTTACCAGGCGTGAATTTTATATTAACATCTTCAAACAGTTTACGATCGCCGTAGCGCAAACCAACGTTATTTACTGTAATCATTTATTTACATTCCTCCAATGACAATATCTTTAAAATTATAACATGAAAGAGGGGTCAATAAAAATATTTTAGGTTAACATAAGGGAAAAGTGATATATGCATGATAATTTGGCAATTTGCTCTATACACCGTTCTTATAAGAAAACTACTCTAATCCTTTATGTGAGTGATGTGGATGACTTGGTACTAGTTCTTTTATTTTGGCTTAATAAAGAAATATTTGCTCCCGTCAGCCCATCTAGATAGCCGTAACTATCATATCTCCGATATAAATATAACAAGATATTTCCTAATATTTAATTCTAATAGATTCTTTTCTGGAATATATAGTTTTTCATTCGAAATATAACGTAAACTGGATTCACTGCATTAAAAAAGATTTTAAAAAAACCCGTCTGAGATAAATAAAAAGGTTGAATGTAATTGTCAATTGCCTTTTTCTTTGATAATATGTATGTCCATTTCCGAGGGCATGGTTTAATTTCACATGTTCTAACATGTAGAGGGGAAGGATCAGAATGATACGACATCCCGATTTCGAAAAAGAACGTGAGCGGTTGGATTTTACAAAAAGGTACATTGATGTAGTGATCAAAACTTCAGAGAGCAATAAGGATCAATTCCAGAAGAATATGCAAGAGGCTTTTGGTGATGCGGATTGGTCGGAGTCAGGTTTATACTCCCAGTTACTGACTACCGCCAATTTCTTTGAAATGTCTCAGTCTGAATTGGATAGTTTGAAAATAGCAAAGAACAAACCATACTTTGCAAGAGTAGACTTTGTCCGGTATGACCATACTCAAGGAGAAATTCTTTATTTCGGTAAAACATCTTTGTATCAACGTGAAAGCCAAGAACAGATTATCGTCGATTGGCGTTCGCCCATTGCCAATCTATATTATGAGGGTCGAATTGGAGAAGTGAATTATCAAGCGGAGGGAGAAACATTTAGCGGGGATATCACGTTAAAGCGGCAACTGATGATTGAGGATGGCGAGTTGGAAGAGGTCAGGGACATTGACTTGACTACAACGGATGAATTGTTGCAGGAATCCCTTTCTAAAAGCTCAAGCAATCGCTTGACAGACATTATCACGACGATTCAGGAAGAACAAAATAAAATCATTCGTGCCGATTTAAATAAACCCATTATCGTACAAGGGGCGGCTGGTAGTGGTAAAACGACGATTGCCTTACACCGGATTTCTTATTTCATTTACCATTACAAAGATTTATTTGACCCACGTCAGTTAATGATCCTTGCCCCAAGCCGAGTATTCATCGACTACATATCCGAAGCTTTGCCGGAACTGGGAGTCGATAAAGTCAAACAGTTCACATTTGCTGAATACGTCCAGGTGGCAATTGGGCGGCCTTTAAATCTAATACATGATGATAAGTTGATGCGTATATTGGAGGAAAATAATGACGAAACGAAAGTGGCAATCTGGATATCGGGTTTAAAAGGATCTCCTTTATTTAAATTGATTTTGGACGGATATATAAAAGATATCTTCCGGAGCTTTCACCCAGTGGAAGATTTTTATTGTGATAATTACCGGTTATATTCTGCCAAGAAGTTTATTAGATTATTAGAAGAAGATTATTGGTACCTGCCACTTTATGGACGCCTTGATAAGTTAAAGGACATCTTACAAAATGAAGTGAAATTGAAAAAGAAAAAAATGTTGGATCGAGTTGCTGATTTTTATCAAACGAAAATTGATAAAGCCTTCGCCAGGAACATTGACCCTGTAAAGCGGAAGGAATTTGTCACAAAGTGCCATGACAAAATGATAGAACGGACCGAACGGATGAAAAAGGCGATTCGTACGTCAGTTAAAGCTTATTTTAAGCCATTCACAAACAAAGGCTTGCTACAGTATTATCAGGAGTTATATCAGGATCCTGAACGTCTTGCCTTCTACAGCAACGGTAAACTAAGCTTCGAGGATGCACGTACGTTATGTGAATATAACCAAAAATTGTTTCATGAAAAAAGCTACGAAATCGAGGATTTAGGTGCCTTGTTATATTTACAGGAATTAATTTTTGGTGTTAATAAAGACCATAAAGCCAAAAACGTTGTCATAGATGAAGCCCAGGATTATAGTTTTATGCAATTGCAAGCATTGAAGACAGCCTTTGACACGGATATGTTCACACTTGTTGGAGACCTTGCCCAGGGCATTCATTCGTATAGGGGACTTCAAACATGGGAAGATGTTCATCGTTCCATTTTTCCTAGAGCGACTTATACAGAACTGCAAAAAAGCTACCGGACGACCATTGAAATCATGGGGCAGGCCAATCGGATTCTAAAAATGTTACCTTATGATTTCCCTGAGGTCGAGCCTGTGGTCCGTCATGGAAACGAACCTGAATTCATATCCATCAAAAGCAATTGGGAGGGGCAATTGATTGATCTTATCGAAAAGTTAAAGGAGGAAGGGTATCATACATTTGCCATCATCGCCAAAACGATGAAAGATTGCGTGCTCGCGAATGAAAAATTGAGTAAGCTGTCCAATGATTTTCATTTAATTAATGAAGAGGGTATGATTCCGAAGCATAAAACGATGATAATCCCATCCTATCAATCCAAAGGTCTTGAATTCGATGTTGTCGTGGCCTTATCTCTGGAAGAGACATTTCTTCTGGAGAATGAACTTGATTTGAAATTGCTTTATGTCACCATGACAAGACCTTTACATCGCCTTTACTTTTTTGGAAGTGAAAAAGAAGATTTTCTTTTAGCTTGATGGATAAGATAGGAGGCCGATAGACGTCTGTGCCTCCTATTTTGTCCTGCCTATTATAATTTCACTAGGATATCTAGGATATTATCCCAGCCATAACCAACTTCGGCTAACTCGATTCCGGCCATTTTAACCGTTTTTTCGCTGATTATGCGGCCGCCGAGTGCTTCGTAAAAACCCCTTGATGGATTGTCCTTTAACGCCCATATAATTAAATTAGCATGTTGCTTTTGTACAAGTTCATCTACCACTGCTTTCATTAGTTTTCTTCCGATCTCTTGCCGTTGGTACTCTTTTAACAGATAAATGGCGTATACCTCACCTTGGATATGAAGATGATTCGTTTGTTCTGGACCACCTGCTGCAAAGCCGACGATCTTTCCATCACCATTTTCAGCTATATATGTTGCACTATGAAGCATCGTTAGATTTCTTGACCAATTTTTTTTCCTGGTTTCTAAATTTAAAGAGTTCAGATATGAGTCTGGGAGAATTCCTTTGTAAGTGGATTGCCAACTTTTTATATGAACGTGGGCTATACCAGTTATATCGTTTTCTGTAGCCTTTCTGATTTGCATGTGAAATCACCTTCCATTTAGTAGTTTTCCATAGAATATCATGACAGAAGAGAATAAACTTCAGATTTATGTTTAAAAGTTTCTTATAAAGGAAAAGAAATAAAAGAGTCATTCAACGAGATGAAGGGAAGGTTGAGAAAGATGAAATTGAAAGTTGGTTTTTATTTTCCAGGTGGTAAAGAGATTGAGCATGAGGTCGATGGGGATGACAGTACACAAATCATTTCAAATATTCAGAAGCACCGCTTTTATAATTTAGTTAAAGGCGATACACATTATGTGGTAGACACTGAAAAGGCTGCATACTTCTCGGTGACAGAAATAGCTGATTGATTTTTAACCGTATTGGACATTTGTTCCGATACGGTTTATTCTTTTTTTTGAGATAGAAATACTTTAAAGGAGTCAGTGATGAAAATTAATTTTACGAACAACCAATATAATACATTAATTAAATTGGTGCAGTATGGATATTGGATAGCATCTGATATGGAAAAAAATGAAGAATTCAGTGAGTTAGAGCAGTATTTGAATTCCTATGCGAAGAATTTTGGCGTGAAAGGAATTGAATATATAGAAGAGTATGGGATTTACGATGTGAGTCGTGAGCTTGAAGAAAAAATCCAAGAAGTAATTAATGAGTATGAAGATGGTGTTTTCCTGGATAAGCTTGCCTATCACATGGCAAGAAACGAGTTTGTGAAGGAATCGAAGCTCAAAAATTTCAGCCAAGAGGAAGCATTTTTACGAGTACTTGAACTTGAAGAGAAATACCATCTGTATATAGAAGAGAATGGTCTGGAACATTTGAAAATTGAAAAATGAAGAAAACATGAAAGGGAGAGGAACCTCAATTATTCCTCTCCCTTTCATTAACCCAATTTCTCCATTTAAGTTATCAGGTATTTCCATGAGTGTTACCTAGCTTATTAACGGCAAATGTATAAAATGCCATCATATCTTCCCGCGAAGAAAACCCCGCTTGAGCCGATTTTTCATTGCCCCCACCTTTACCATTGTGTGAAGAAAGCCATTCCCTAAAGAATTGTCCACAATGAATGGAGATGGTGCCATCGTGTGAAAGCAGAGCCTTTTGTTCCTGTAACGTTATAAATAGGAGAAGTGAGCTTTCTTTCCGATGTATAGCTGAAGAGAGCAGTTGTAGATCCTTCAATGTATGGTCTTCAAAAACATGAGCGATCATCGACCCATCTTCTCTATTTGCCAACAACGATGAAGCGAAAAACTCCATGTTTTCCAGTTTAAGCTTTTCATAAGCCATTGATAGCTTGTCGTGCTCGTTTTCCAATCTTTCCACCCTATTAAGGATATCTATACGACCTGTATTAAATTTGTATGATAACGTAGAAAGTAAGGTCAAGCTGTCAGTATAATCGTTTAACGCCCTTAAGCCACATTTAAAATAGAGACGTGTACTTTCTTTCTGTTTTTCCGTTTTGAGGATTTTAATAATTCCTATTTCTCCGGTTTGTTCCACGTGCGTTCCACCACAAGGATTAAATTCAATCCCCTCGATTTCTACAATTCGAATGTTTTCTGTCACCGTAGGCATTTTGACTACGGGTATGGTCTTCAATTGATCTTCAGATACAAAGTATGTATGTAACTTACGATTCTCATAGATATACTGGTTGGCGATCCGTTCCGTTTCAACTGTTTGGACATCAGTCCAGGAAGGTGTATCAATATCAATGGAGACAATGTCTTGGCCAAGATGGAAACTGACGGTATTTGCGTTGAAAAGGTCCCTACAGACGGCTGAAAGTAAATGCTGTCCGCTATGCTGCTGCATATGGTCGAAACGGCGTTCCCAATCAAGCTTGCAATGTACGAAAAGGGAGGCGGGGCTGTTTCCAACCTTATGAAGGATATCTTCATTTTCATTTTTTGAAATTTCAAGAACGGGTATACCATCTATGCTACCAATATCCCCAGGTTGACCTCCACCCTCAGGGTAAAAAGCTGTTTCATCGAGCAGTATATAATAAAAGCCTTCTTCTTCAAAAATGTCGAGGACCTTCGCGCCCCATTCAGATACCTTGGATGATTCATAATATAGTTTCTTTGTCATAATAACCCCTATCCCATCTTTATTCAGTAAATTATATCACCCCCAACCATATTAATGGAATAAGGAACCTTTATCGGATGTTACAGTAAAATATGTAGTCTTTATGACAAAGATTCAAAAAAATTCATGAGACCGTCATTATACTATTTATAGAAAAAACCTTTTGATGTAAAATATTCCTGAAAGAATATACTTTAGACCTAATTAAAATAAAAATATGGAATTGGGGCTCGACTATTTACAGGCTTTGTGTGAAAGTCGACTATCTTTTTTTCTATGCAATATGTTTATTTACGTAGGTTAGAAAGGGTCAAGTGATTAGAATTGCACATAGTCAATATGGAAAAATACAAAAATACTCTCTATCGAAATATTAAAAAACAGCTTTCTGATTGGTTGGAATTAGATAAAACGAAGATGGTTACTACAAATGAGGTATACCGTTTTCTTCATTCTATTAAAGGGACTGCAGGCACCATAGAGTTAGGTGGTCTCATGTTAATATCCGAAAATCTGTTAGGAAAGCTCGATGAAGACAGTGATGGAGTATGGAAACAAGATGACCTTGAAAATCTACTATTTGCTTTAATTGAACATACCTATGAATATGAGCATTTTGCAGAAGTGGAGATAAAAGAAAAGCCAGCCCATGATACACAGGCCCCACTCATTCAAATCATTGATGACGATATATCGATGCTGATTTTATTAAAGGACATCCTTGAAGAAAAAGGGTGGATGGTCATAACGAGTTCTGATCCGGTTAAAGCTACAAAACAATATTTTGAGATGCAGCCAGATTGCTTAATTCTAGATATTCAATTACCTACGAAAGATGGTTATCAAGTTCTGCAGGATATCCACTTTCATAATGAAAAATATTTCATTCCTAAAATCATGATTAGCATTCAAAATGACAAACAATCACGAATTAAAGCATATAAAATGGGGGCGGATGATTTCATTAGTAAGCCTATAGATATTGAAGAATTTGTTGTGAAAATAGAAAGACATATTCAGCGTAAGAAAATTTTCGATCAATCCGTCCTAATTGATGAACTTACTCAAGTATATAATCGTAGGTTCTTTGAAGATATGCTACCGCGTTATTTTCAGGATTTCAAACGAAACGGAAATCTGTTTTCGATTAGTATCATAGATCTGGAT
Organism: Peribacillus suis; assembly: GCF_059384845.1. Taxonomy (NCBI): domain Bacteria; kingdom Bacillati; phylum Bacillota; class Bacilli; order Caryophanales; family Bacillaceae; genus Peribacillus; species Peribacillus suis. The sequence continues at coordinate 2,223,711 of NZ_CM182019.1, read as the reverse complement.
CACTTTAAAAGAGTAAATGATACATATGGACATGCGATGGGTGACGTCGTTTTGTTGGAGTTTGCCCAATTTATTAAAAACAATATCCGTAGTTCCGATTTGATTTGCCGGTATGGCGGTGAAGAATTTGTCATTATATTTCCTCAGACAGCAAATGAGGAAGCCAGGAATAAACTAACAGAATTAATAAAGATTTTCTCTACCAAAAGTTTCACTTATGAACAACAACATTTTTCTGTTTCTTTTTCTGCTGGTGTTTATACGGTACATGATGAGAGCATTACTCCTAAAGAGGCTTTTGAGGAAGCGGATAGTTCCTTGTATGAAGCAAAGCGTTTAGGGCGAGCGCGGGTGGAGAGCATTCAAAAAACTAGCATTAAAAAGAAATACCTTAATGTATCAGTGATAGATGACGATATCATTATTAGAACGATCTTAACGAAAATATTGCAGTCGATGGATTTTCCTCTTTATGATTTACATATAGCCGTATATGAAGATGGGGATTCTTTTTTGAATTCAAACCGGGCAAACGAAAACATCTCCCATTTTTTGATACTTGATGGAGTAATGCCAACTATGGATGGCATTGACGTACTGAAGAAAGTGAAAAAGGGTAGCAATGCCGATTCTTTTACCGTTTTGATGTTAACCGGTAGAAAAAGTTCGGGGGACATTGCTACAGCATTAAAATTGGGAGCGGATGATTATGTCACAAAACCTTTTAATATTACTGATCTTCAGGCAAGAATGGAACGTCTGATAAAAAAAATAATGTAAGCAGTAGACCATTTTTTCTATTCGATAGGAAAATAAAAGAGAAAGTAGGGTTGCGGTTTCAAAGAGTCACATGCATTTGAAACGAATTGATCCTTCTATTGCAGTACTGATCGTAAGGAGAATGAAAAAGTGAAACGGATTTTATTAGCTGAAGACGAAGAAATTTTGCGTATGCTTGTTGTGGATACATTAGAGGATGAAGATTACGAAGTCGATGAAGCTTCTGATGGTATTGAAGCGGTTCAATTACTTGAAAAGAATAGCTATGATCTCATCATCTTGGATTATATGATGCCAGGCTATACCGGTTTAGAAATCATTGAAAAAATCGAATCAACTGAAATTGAAAATAAAGGGAAAATCCTGATGCTATCAGCGAAAAGCCAGCAATTTGAACAAGAGAGAATTTTAGAAGCGGGAGCGGACTATTTCATGGCCAAGCCTTTTAGTCCAATGAAGCTTTTAGAGAAAATAGAGGCCATTTTAGATGAAGCTGAAACGTTATTCAAATAAGAGTCTTTCTCGTCAAGTAGTGAGTCTAATGACTGCTTGTATCATTTTATTCATAGTTGGTACAGGGATTTTATTTTATGTGCTGCAGACTGTGAATGCAGAATATATCCAGAAAAGAAATGGAATTGTTGAGAAAGAATTGTTGTTGGATGAAATTTACGAGCAATATAATAATGTCTTTTTGGATGCTAGAGGTTATATTGCATTTGGAAATGAGACATATAAAGACAAAGTTTGGAGCAGGGAAGATAAGATACGACATGATATTTCCACTTTCAAGGACCTATCAAGTTCAAAAGCCGATGAAAAAGCCCACACCGATCTCGTGAATTTTACTGATTATTATTTTAATGCCATTAAGCCTGTTTTTTCGAATATGGAAATGGACGGGAGTAGGGATAAGGGTAAGCAAATAGAAAATGAGATCACTGCCCAAGTTGCGGATTTTCGCGACAGTGTAAGGTCGTATTCGTCTGCGCTTTCAGAAAAGCTTGATGAGAATGTGAATGCATTGGCAAAAGAACAGTCCATTTTACAAGGGACCTTTATCGGATTCGTACTTGTTTTCTTATTGGTCTTTCAGAAAGTCGTGAGAAGCATTATTAGGAATATCGGAAAGCCTTTGGCTGATTTTTCATTTGCAGCTAATGAGATTGCAGCTGGTAGGGACGCCATCATTTCAGTAGATGAAGGCCGGGGAGATGAATTAGGGGTTTTGGCCATTGCCTTTAGAAAGATGATTGTAAGCATTCAGGATAAAGAGCAGGAATTGATGGCTCATAATGAAGAATTGCTTGCTCAGCAAGATGAACTTCAGGCCCAGCAGAATGAATTACAAGAAACGTTGGGGCTTATAACGAAGAATGAGAAACAACTGACTAGAAGAAATGAACTAATAAATGGTATTTCCACTTCTTTGGATAAAAATGACGTTCTTAAAAGTATTGTCTGTAATATGAGCAGTTTGATTGGAGCTGACCGTGGTATGATTACTCTAATTAATGAAGATGCATATTCTTCTTTCGGCATATCGGAATATGGAGTACAGCAATACCGAAAGAATATCAATACTGGGTTAAATGAACGCTTAATAGAAGGAAAAAAGCCATTCACTGTTAAAAGAGAGCAACATGTCAGTGAAAAGGGATACCATGAAAATACGAATTACAGTTATGATTTATTTCTTCCCGTTCTATCCGCTTTGCAAGAGGTCGACGCAATCATGGTTTTCAGCCGTTATGGATCCGCTTATACAGAAGAAGAAATGAGTGAATGTGAAACATTGGCTAAGCAGATTTCAACTTCACTTGATAAAATCAAGCTGTACGAGCAAACGGAAGATAATCGCCGGTTAAATCAGGATATCCTGAGCACTATACAGGAAGGCATTCAATTAATAGACCAAGATAGAAAGATTGTTCAAGTGAATCAACAATTTTGTGACCTATTCAAACCGGGGTCAAAACCAGTACATGTCATCGGATCTCCATGGGAAAGATGGAGTAGTGAAATGGATAGCCGGATTGCCCAAGAAGATTTCTTGGATACCTTGGAAAAAGCATTAAAAAGAGCGGATGAAGAAGCGGACTCTGAAGAGCGCACGTTCACTTTTCACAAGAAAGAAAACAACCAGGTTCTCAAGGTGTACTTTGAAACCATAAAGTATGGTGAAGAAGCTTATGGCACCATTTTGGTTTTTCGTGATATTACGAAAGAATATGAAGTGGACCAAATGAAGTCCGAGTTTGTCAGTACTGTCAGTCATGAATTGCGTACCCCGCTTGCGAGTGTTCTAGGCTTTACCGAATTAATGTTAAATAAACCGTTAAAACCGGAAAGACAAACAAAGTATTTACAGACTATTTATAATGAGGCGAAGAGGCTCACCGCTTTAATCAATGACTTTCTGGATGTGCAACGAATGGAATCGGGTAAACAAACATATGAGAAGAAATATGTTGAGATTCTACCGTTGTTGCAAAAGGTCATAGAGAACCTTGAAATTAGCACATCACTCCATGATATTCGTCTTCTTGCGGAAACTGATGATCTCGTGATTATAGGTGACCGCGCAAAAATCGAACAAGCTATCATGAATCTATTGAGTAATGCAATTAAATACTCTCCAGATGGAGGGAAAGTTCTTATTCGGGTGTACAGCAAGAAAGAAACGTTATCCATCGATATCGTGGATGAGGGGTTGGGAATCCCACAGGAATCCCTTAAACATTTGTTCCAGAAATTTTACCGTGTGGACAATTCGGACCGCAGGCGGATAGGAGGAACGGGTTTAGGGTTATCCATCGTGGAGGAAATCGTCAAATCGCATGGTGGGCATATATCCGTAAAATCAGAGTACGGTCGTGGAAGTACATTCACCCTTTCATTCCCTAAGATAACCCTTAAGGAAGAACGTACCCCGAATGATGAACATTCAAAAAAATTGAGCTATGATATCATGGTCATTGAAGACGATTTCAATTTAGCGGAGTTATTAAGATACGAACTGGTTGACAGCGGTTTTCAAGTCAGTTATTTCAAAAGCGGAAAGAAGGCGCTTCAGAAATTGAAGCAATCGCCTCCGGATGCCATCGTCCTTGACATTCTCCTTGAAGAGGGGGAAATGGATGGGTGGTCAATCATGAAAGAGTTGAAAGGAAGACCGGAGTTAAAGGACATCCCCATTTTTTGTATCGACTGCGCTTGATGAAAAAGAAAAAGGTTTTTCGCTTGGGGCAAAGGAATACTTGGTTAAACCTTATAAACCAAGTCAATTATCAAAGGTGATCATGCATACGTTATTAAGCAATGGAAAAAAAGGCCAGATTATGGTCCCACGTCCATCCTGGGAAGCCGAAAGAAGCCTTTGAAAAATAAAAATGTTAGAATAGGTGTACAGAAAGATAAAAAAATGATAGATTCAAATATGATGGAAAAATAAATATTTGGGTACAATTGTAGGTAAAGGTAAGTTACAGGAGGATTTTTATACATGCAAAAAATTCAGGCCGGTTTGGCTGTAGAGTTACAAGTAGAACGTAAGGCTGATTTCGGATGGTTCTTGACTGATGGTTCGGAAGATGTCTTGCTACACCATAATGAAGCGAATGAAGGTACTGAACTTGAAATTGGTGATGAAGTTACAGTATTTATCTATCATGATAAACAGGCACGGTTAACGGCTACCATGAATATTCCGGAAATACAGATTGACAAATATGGCTGGGCAGAAGTCGTCAATGTACAAAAGAAGCTAGGCGTCTTTGTGAATATTGGGCTTTCTAAAGATATTCTTGTATCTTTGGACGACCTTCCGAACATCGATCGTTTATGGCCGGAAGTGGGGGATCGTCTCTATATTTGCCTGAAAACAGATCGGAATGATCGTTTATTCGGCAGACTTACAACGGAAGATATCATTCAAGAAATCACTGTTCCAGCTCCATTAAAAGGAGTCCGCAATACTACCGTAAAAGGGAATGTATATCGATTGCTGATGGTCGGTTCCTTCTTTGTTTCTGAGGAAGGGTATCGTTGCTTTATTCATGAAAGTGAGAGAAAAGAAGAGCCGCGCCTAGGAGAATTTGTTGAGGGGCGTGTAATCGACAGTAAGGAAGATGGCACACTTAACGTTTCTCTATTTCCATTCAAGCAAGATCTAATGGAAGAAGATGCTGATATCATCTATACTTATTTAATGAATCGCGGTGGAGCCATGCCATATGGTGATAAGACTCCGCCTAGTGATATCCAGTTCCATTTCGGTTTAAGTAAGGGAGCCTTCAAACGTGCTCTTGGTAAATTGATGAAAGAAGGAAAGATTTATCAAGAAGAAGGATGGACATACTCTTCTGATCGTAAATGATAAAAAAGCAGCGGAATGAACTTCTCCGCTGCTTTTTTATGGTTCTTATTAAAAGATTTTCTTTTTCCCCTTTTCTTCTTTTAAAATCTCCACCGCTTCACGAAATCTCATGGAATGAACAATTTCTCTTTCTCTTAAAAACCTTAATGAATCGTTGATGTCCGGATCATCCGAAATGTCAATCAACCATTGATAGGTTGCTCTGGCCTTTTCTTCTGCTGCAATATCTTCATATAAATCTGCTATGGGATCGCCCTTTGCTTGAATATACGTAGCCGTCCATGGATTTCCTGCTGCATTTTCATAGAAGAGGGCGCTGTCGTGATTAACATAGTGGTCACCAAGACCGGCCTCTAGCATTTGTTCCGGTGTGGCGTCTTTTGTAAGCTTATAAATCATCGTTGCAATCATTTCTAAATGGGCAAATTCTTCCGTTCCAATGTCGGTGAGCAATCCGATCACTTTTTCCGGAATTGTATAGCGTTGATTTAAGTATCGTAGTGCGGCAGCCAATTCACCATCAGCGCCTCCATATTGTTCTCTTAAATATTTAGCCAGTGTGGGATTACAAGTACCAACCTTTACTGGATATTGTAGCTTTTTCTCATATATCCACATAGATATCTCTCCTTAAACCTGCCATGGCCAGGGTCCTTGGCCCCATTCCCATTTATTTTCACCATCTGGACTGTTTCCAAATTGAAACAATGGGCCGTATTTAGGTTCAAATGCTGCCTTCAATTTGGTTGAGTATTGTTGAAATTGGTTGAATTGTTGTAAAGCTTGCTGATCATGGGGATGTGTATCCAAATACAGAGTCAGCTCGACTAACACGAAATCGGCAGCTTGTATTTGGCCGAGTAACTGGTAATATTCATCATCCAGTTTCCTATTCATTACTATTTCTCCCTTTCACGATATGGATTATCATAAAAATCGTAGAAAAATTTCCAAAGCGTACCATACCTCAAAGCTTCTTCTGGAGAAAATTGTTCCAGGTTAGGCGGCTGAAAATTAATATACAAATTCGGAGGCGTACGGTAATACTTTCTTCCGATTGGTGGACATGGATCGAATTTGCTATGAAAAGGCTTATAGGACTTGATTAAGGTAAAAGTCTTTTCACTTGCCAAGGAAACCCCTCCTTTCAATATAAGGTCAGCCATTAATAATTATGCTGTTGTTAATAAAATATGCCTAATGAAAAACGGTCAAAAGGTAGGACAGACTCTACTTGGAATCATTTTTGTATTTTTGGGCTTGTTATCCTCTTGTTATCTTTCTGTGATGTTTGACATCTATTCTTCATCTGTTTGTTCTTTGTATAGGAACAATCTGTGATAGTATTTAGAACATAGCTTTTGAAAGAGTTCACAAGGAGGTACGATATATGAAAAAATCAATTTTATCGTTAACGGCCGTGGTGGCCATATCAGGAGCATTTACAATACCGGTTCAAGCTGAGGAAGTTACAGTCAAAAATGGTGACACACTATGGGGATTATCTCAATCACATAAAGTTTCAGTAGAAGATATTAAATCATGGAATCAATTAACGTCAGATTATATATATGTGGGAGACTCTTTACATATTTCTCAAGAAGAGCAATATACCGTAAAGGCTGGAGACACATTATCGAAAATAGCGAATAAATATCATGTTTCGATTAAGGACCTTAAATCATGGAATAATTTAAATACAGATACAATTCATCCAAAACAGGCCCTAGTTATTAAACCAGCGGCAAATAAGGTGGAGGCAGCAAGTACAGGTCCAGATAATAAGGCAGAGCAAGCTGCACCAGCACAAGAGACTGCACCAGTACAAAAAACTGCACCTACACAACCTGAAAAAACAGAAAAAGAGAAAAATGTATCGCAAAATGAATCAAATCAAGACAATGTAGCAAAAGAAATGACTGTAAGGGCAACAGCCTATACAGCAGATTGCCAAGGATGTAGCGGCGTCACAGCGACAGGGGTGGATTTGAAAGCAAATCCAAATCAAAAAGTCATTTCCGTTGATCCATCTGTCATACCGCTAGGAACAAAAGTATATGTAGAAGGCTACGGTTATGCAACGGCAGCTGATACAGGTAGTGCGATTAAAGGAAATAAGGTCGATATTTTCATTCCAAATAAAGAAGATGCTCTAAACTGGGGCGTCAAAAACGTTAATCTAAAAATCCTTAATTAAGAACTGACAATTGCTCTATATGAAAGAAGGAATGGACACAGATAATAACTGTGTCTATTTTTTATTCTTTTGGTGTATGAAAAAAACGAGTACAATAGAGATATTAAAACAATAGTCAATTGGGGGAGTCACACTTTGATAGAAAAAGCACGCGAATATTTACAGCAGTATTTTGGTTATGAATCATTCAGGACAGGCCAAGAAAAGATTATCGAGCAAGTCTTAGATGGAATAAACACAGCTGGAATTATGCCGACTGGAGGAGGAAAGTCAATTTGCTACCAGATTCCAGCCCTACTTTTGCCAGGCGTCACACTCGTTATATCCCCGTTAATCTCCTTGATGAAAGATCAGGTTGATGCCCTCGAACAAAACGGCATCGATGCCACTTTTCTCAACAGCTCCATATCTGGTACGGAAGCTTCCAATAGGATGAGAGATATTAAGCAGGGAAGGTACAAGCTGGTATACCTGGCACCGGAACGATTGGAAAACCATATTTTTCAGAGGGATCTGGCTAGTGTGGATATATCGATGGTCGCGATAGACGAAGCTCACTGCATCTCTCAATGGGGTCATGATTTTAGACCAAGTTATTTAAAAATCAAAACCTTTTTGAAAGAAATGCCGACTGCTCCGACCATTCTTGCCTTAACAGCGACAGCAACCCCGCATGTAACAGAAGATATCTGTCAGTCATTGGGAATTACTGCAAACCATACGGTATCCACAGGATTCGCTAGGGAAAATTTATTTTTTTCCGTCGTCAAGGAAGAGAACCGCAGTCGATATTTAATGCGTTATATTGAGAAGAATAAAAATGAGTCCGGTATTATATATGCTGCAACAAGAAAAGAAGTCGATTCATTACATGCCAAACTCAACAAAGCGGGTATTAAAACAGGGCGTTATCATGCTGGAATGAATGAACATGATCGATCTGAACAACAGGAGCTATTCATTCGTGACGATATATCTTTGATGATTGCAACCTCAGCTTTCGGTATGGGCATTGACAAATCAAACGTTCGTTATGTCATCCATTACCAAACGCCGAAGAATATGGAAAGTTATTATCAAGAAGCAGGTCGTGCAGGACGTGATGGATTGGATAGTGAATGTATTCTGCTTTATTCACCTCAAGACATGCAGATTCAGCGTTTCTTAATCGACCAATCCAATCCCTCTCAAGAATGGCAAGCCCAAGAACTGAAGAAGCTGAATAGGATGAAGGATTATTGTTTTACAGAAGGGTGTTTACAAGCATTTATCCTTCGATACTTTGGTGAAGAGAATCCGGAAGATTGTGGTCATTGTGAAAACTGTACGGATAAACGTGATGCCGTAGATGTGACAACTCAGGCGCAAATGGTCCTTTCGTGCATGTTGCGAATGGGGGAAAGGTTCGGCAAGACGATGATCAGTCAAGTGCTTACAGGTTCAAAAAACAAAAAGATAGAACAATTTGGATTCCATAAGCTCTCGACATATGGAATTATCAATAATCAGTCAGCTAAAGATGTTGCCGATTTCATAGATTTTTTGACCGCCAAGCAATTTATCGAAATGACAGGTGGGCAATTTCCTGTTCTTAAAGTAACAAATGCTGGTAGGGAAGTGTTGCTAAATCAGAAGCAAGTGCTACGCAAAGAAGTGAAACAAGTCACCAGCATTAATGTGGATCATGGTTTGTTTGAAGAATTACGACGTGTAAGAAAAGACATCGCAAGTACGGAAAATGTGCCGCCATTCATTATTTTTTCGGATGCCACTTTAAAGGATATGGCAACAAGGTTACCTGTGACAGAACAAGATTTCCTTGAGGTCAAAGGCGTGGGCTCACAAAAATACGATCGTTTTGGTAGGACATTTTTAGAGGTAGTTTCGAATTATTTACAAGCACATCCTGACATTGAGTCGAATAGAATATATAAAAAAGAAACGACGAAAAGCAGTACAGGACCTTCACATATCGAAAGTTATCGTTTATATCAAGAAGGAAAGTCAATCAAAGAAATTGCAACGATAAGAGGCCTGTCTACAATTTCCATCGAAAATCATTTATTAAAGTGTGCGGAAGAACAAATGGATATCAAATGGGAGGGTTTCTTCAATCAAGAAGAGTACGATTTAGTACTGGAAACTGCTAAACAACTTGATTCCGGAAAGCTAAAACCTCTTAAAGAGGCCCTTCCCGAGCATTTTTCATACTTTCAGATAAAAGCGATCAAGGTAAAAGCCACATTAGCTAACTAATTGATCAAATAATGGTTATTTTTTAGCGCTGGATAAATAAGAAGTTGATTTGATACGTATACTATAGAAGTAAAACAGCCGAAAAGTTCATTGGCTTAAAACTTGGTGTGTAATTTGAAAAAGGAGGTTGCTCATGTATTTTGGCAAAAAGAATTCAGAGGAACCAGAAATCATAATGGAAGATACTATTGTATATGCGTGCGGATCAGCGGATTGTAATGGCTGGATGAGGAAGGACTTTGCCTCAGTAAACTATGATTGTCCAATGTGTGGAAGTCAATTAATTGAAGAAGTTAGAGAACTTCCGAAAATTGAAAATGAATATAATGCGTATAAATAAAAGGGGTAAGTTGCACATAACCCTGTCAAGTAGACAATAAAAAAAGAGTATTTCAAGCTGCGGCCTTTTCTCGATATTCAATCGGGGAAAGGCCGTTAAATTTTTCTTGGAAGCGATCCGTATTGTAGAATTCTATATACTCCTGAATAGCTATATAAGCTTCCTCTGTTGTTTTTAGGCTTACCAAATATAACTTCTCTGTTTTTAAATGCGAGAAGAAACTTTCTATACAAGCGTTATCATGACAATTGCCACGACGAGAGTGGCTTCCTTGGATACCGAGTTCTTTTATCTGCTTTTCGTATGATTTCGTCGTATATTGGAATCCTTGATCAGAGTGAAGAAGGGCACCCTTTTCGAATGACTTATCCCTTAACTGATTCAACGTATTATGAACCAATTCAAGATCGTTTCGAGAAGAAACTTCCCATGCGACAATTTCATTATTATACAAATCTAAAACGGCAGATAAGTAGGCAAACGTGTCTCCAATCCGCACATAGGTTATATCTGTTACTAACTTTTGAAACATGGACTCTGCATAGAACTCACGGTTTAAAACATTCTTAAATACTACGGATCCTCTTCTACCATAGAAAGGGCGTTTCTTTCGAATTACAGATGTAACTCCCAATTCTCTCATCAAGCGACGCACACGCTTATGATTTACAACGATTCCCTCTCTAAATAAAGCTCGAGTCATTCGCTTATATCCGTAGTATGGATGTATCTTATGAATGGCTAATATATGTTCTTTTATCCATAGGTTTTTCTCAAGTCTTAGAGATCGTTTAGACTGAGTCTTCCGCCATTTATAATAACCAGATCTTGAAACTTCACCGATTTTTATTAGCCACGTGAGTGGGTGTACTTTCCTCAATTCATCAATCACTTGAAACCTTTCGGCTTTCAGGACCATTCCTTCCCATGTAGATTTGGATTGCGCTTTTTTAAATAGTCCACCTGCGCTTTCAGATAAGCATTTTCTTCTTCTACACTAGTAAAATTCTTACGGTTCCATACACCACGTTGGTCTTCAAAAGGCTCATTATTCTGCACTTTCTTTACCCAATTCGCTATTTGTGCATCACTTTTGATACCAAATCGCTCACGAAGCCGACGATATGACCAGCCTTCCTCTAACTTCAAACGAACAACTTCTCGCTTTAATTCTTCTGTATATGTTTGAAAGATTTGCCCCTTTTTTGCCATAGAAAAATCCCCTCCCAGATAGACTGTTAAGAACATTTTATCATGTTCTCTTTTTACTCCGTCTACCTGTAGGGGATAATACCAAGTACTTACCTCTTTTTATTTTGGGAATGTAATTAGGCTTTCATCAAGATATAATAACTACTCTTTACATCATAAGAAACGTGTGCTATAATTAAATTTCAGTGTTGTTATTAGAAAACACTAAGAGGGTAATTTAAAAGATACATTTTTATTAATAAAATAATTTTCATCGTTTTTATGATGAAGTAGAAACAAGTTAAAACAACTAGAAAGAAATACGTTTTAATCACCAGGTATTTTCCTCGATTCATTTTGTTCTTCATTAACTTACTTCTATGTAGCCATTTATCTTTTGGATTTAATTTTCCCAATTGGAATTACGGACGGTTTAATTAATAAACATGTACTTATCAGCTTTCACCTGATTCTCACAGGCACGGTCTAGGAGCCGTATGGATGAGAGAGAGGCAGGGCTTTCATTGTTTTAGGTTATGGCACTAAAATTACTCTCATGCTTGATTCGACTTTATACTAAGCGAACAAGCTGGAAGAATCATGATTATGATTCTTGAATACAGTCCAGTCTTTATAAGCTCTGAGGTAGTCAAAGGCTGGATTGTGAATACTTGGATTTGGAATTGTAGGTATCCTAAGCTTTACTTAAATATTTTATGAAGAAATATGTTATAATGTATAATGAGATATTTAAAATTGGTTGTGATCTCCTGTTATTTCCACTCATTTATCTTGAGTGTATAGTAACTAATCTTAGATAAGTAAATGGGCTATACTCACATTTATTTAGATTAATCGCTAGCTATTCTTCTTTATCTTTATGGCACCGGCACAAAAAATCTGTGCTAAGTCAATTTAAATCTAAGGAGTGAGATACATGTATAGAAGAAATAATACGGAAGAAATCATTCCTGAAGAAACTAAGGTTTGGGAATGCACATCAGAAGATTGTAAAGGGTGGATTCGGGATAACTTTACGAGCAATGATGAGCATCTTTGCCCATTATGCGGTAGTAAAATGAAACAAGGTACAAGAATGCTACAAGCAATTAATAATCCGAGAAATTATTAATACCATTAAAAAAAGCTGAAGGGATTCTTCCCTTCAGCTTTTTTTTGCTACATAACCATAACTGAATATTGCAAATGTAAGAAGGATATTTTTAATGGATGTCCTTCTTCTTGAACCGCCCACCTCGAACCTCGGCAATATCACCGACGGCAAGGAAAGCAGAAGGATCGAAACTTTTTACGATATCTTTAAGTTTTGCTTCTTCAAGACGGTTTATTACGCAGAATATAACTTTTTTATCGTCCCCTGAATAGGCGCCTTCTCCAGCTAGATAAGTTACGCCTCGTCCTAAGCGATGCATGATTGCATCCCCTATATCCAAAAACTCATCGCTGATAATCCAAACAAATTTAGATTCATCCAAACCGGCTATAACGATATCCATCGTTTTATACGCTACAAAATAAGCCAGAATCGAATACATGGCACGATCCCAGGAAAAAACAAATCCTGCACTGCCAAGGATGAATAAATTGAAGAACATGACAATCTCACCAACAGAGAAAGGAAGTTTCTTACTAGCTAGAATGGCAAGGATTTCAGTTCCATCTAATGAACCACCATACCGAATTACCATTCCAACCCCAATTCCAAGTATCATGCCTCCAAAAGCTGAAGCAAGGAGAATATCCTGAGTGAAAGCTGGTACATGATGAAGCAATGTGGTAGTTAAAGAAAGGATTAATATTCCATATAGGGTAGATAAAGCGAAGGTTTTTCCGATTTGTTTATATCCAATAAAAAAGAAAGGAAGGTTTAAAACAAAAAGAAAGATACCAAGTTTCATGCCGGTGATATAAGATAACATAATGGAAATACCGGTAATGCCTCCATCGATAACGTTATTCGGAACAAGAAAAATCTCAAGGCCGACAGCCATTAATACGGCACCAATCGTTATGAGTAGACCTCTTTGTAAAACTTGCCTACGCGTCAGTTTTTTATGCTGCGTCTTCTTTTGTATAATTTCGGCTGTATTTGCGCTTGCTAGGTCCGACATTATCATGCCCCCACTCCTTTTTATATATATTCTCTATTTAATTATAAACGTATAAAAGGGATTAAAAAAAGAAATAAGCTCTCCGAACGTAGTTTGTTTTGCACGTACTCATGAATTGTAATCATTGTTCTCAGGAGGAGAACGATTGATAAACACTTTTTATTTTACTCGATACATAGGAAAAATATTTGTCATTCTATTATTTTTTTACATAGTTGTCGAAGATTTATTTATTGAATATACAGAAAATAACTTTAAATAACTCAGGAAGACAGGTATAAAGAAATAAAAGTCTTTAAGCAATTCGGAATTTACATTACAATATAGGATAATAGAACGATAGAGGTGAGAAGGTTAATGGAACAATCAATTGTATCATCCAATCCAATCCTATTTATAATTGCAGCACTCCTGACTTTCATGGCTTGCTATACCGCCTTGGATTTGCTGACAACATATATTTCGGCAGAAAAATATAAACGTCTTTTATATTTGGGAAGTACTTGCTCCATGGGAGTGACTATGTGGACGATGAATTTTGTATATGTTTTTACTTATGAAAGTGACAGGACTACGGCTTACAGCTTTTCCTTAATCATGCTTTCATTAATATTAGGAGCCATATTTGTAGGGATTGGCCTTTTGGCCATTGCCCATAACCCTTCCATGTTGCAAATGGTTTTCTGTAGCTTTATGTTTACGATGGCTCTTTTATCAAATTATTTAATTGGCCTGTATCCATTGAGTAAGTCCTTGGAACTTAATCCATGGTTGTTAGGTAGTACGCTAGTTATAATTTTTTTGTTGTTTGTAAGCGGATTTTCACTATTATTTTATAATGGAAAAGGGAGTCAACCCTTCTTAAAACCAGTCAGTACGATTATTATGAGCGGAGCAATTATTGGAGGACATTTTCTTTTTTTGAGAGGGCTTCCACTTACTCCAGAAATGGTGAATATGAAAGGACTCGCTCAATTAACACCCTTTATGCTTTATCTCGTATGCTTTGTTTCGCTTTTCATACTAGCGAATTTAATTGGCTCGAGCACAATTGTTGCAAGACGGTTGGTGAAGAGTGACAACCAAGTGAGTGATATCCGTTATGCTTTAGATCAATCCTCGATTGTGGCCATTACGGATGCAAAAGGCATCATAACCTATGTTAACGAAAAATTCATTGAAATATCCCAATATGAAGAGCATGAACTGATTGGAAGAAATCATTCAATCATTAACTCGGGTTATCATTCTAAAGAGTTTTTTTTCAATCTATGGAAAACGATCAGTAATGGACAGACATGGCATGGTGAGATATGTAATCGGGCAAAGAACGGGGAGCTCTATTGGGTGGATACCACGATTGTGCCCTTTATGAAGAAAGGAAAACCATATCAATATATATCCATACGATCTGATATTTCCAGTCGGAAAAAGGCTGAGAAGGATTTAAAGGTTTCTATTAAAGAATTGGGTGATATGTACTATGCCATTAATCAATCGTCTATCGTGGCCGTAACTGATGATAAAGGAATCATCGTCGAGGTTAATGAAAAATTCTCTGAAATTTCTGGGTACACGAGAAACGAGTTAATTGGACAAACGCATAAAATGGTGAATTCCGGATATCATTCAAGTGAGTTTTTCGAGAATATGTGGAAGACCATACATAAGGGCAAAGTATGGAAAGGGGAAATTAGAAACAGAGCGAAAGATGGTAGTTATTATTGGGTGGATACCACGATTGTCCCTTTTTATACAGTTGAAGGCAAACCCTATCAATTTCTCGCGATTCGCTATGATATCACAGAGCGAAAACAAACAGAAGAAATGCTTTATCGCCAGGATAAATTGGCAGCTGTCGGACAACTGGCTGCAGGAGTTGCCCATGAAGTAAGAAATCCTCTTACATCGATTAAAGGGTATACGGAATTCTTACAATTAGATGAAACGGATAGTGAGCGACAAGAATATTTGGATATCATTTTAGATGAAATCAACCGGGTAAATGAGATTATTGAAGAATTTTTGGATCTGGCAAAACCACAGTCCTTGAATCTGAAAACAAAGAATATCGTCCCGATTTTACAGAATGTTATCTCGCTAACTGAGTATGATGCGAAGAAGAAAAATATTATACTCTTCTTTACTAGTTTCCAAGAAGAAATCCATGTTCAGTGCGATGAAAATCGTTTGAAACAAGTTTTTCTGAATTTCATTAAGAATGGAATGGAAGCGATGCCGCAAGGAGGAGAAATGAGGGTCACTATGGAATTAAGGGAAAGGAAGGTTCATATTTCTATAACAGATACGGGAGTAGGAATCCCTCCCCATCAATTAAGAAAATTGGGTGAACCGTTTTTCACTACAAAAAAATCCGGGAATGGGCTGGGTCTTATGGTTAGCTTTAAAATCATTGAAAGTCATCAAGGACGAGTGTTTGTAGAAAGTGAAGTTGATAAAGGGACTGTATTTAACATTGTCCTCCCTCTGGAGTTGTTGCAAGAAAGAAAGAGACAAGAAAGGGAACTGGGACTAACTGTCTAGTGTTTGTAATAGTATTTAGATGACTTCATGGGGGATATTTTAGTGAATAAACTTGAAAAGGTTCATATAACACGATTAAAAGGGTTTTATCTTCTTTCTTTTTTTGCGGTAGGTAGCTTGACACCACTTTTAAGTGTCTATTTAGCTAATGAGGTCGGACTGAATGGATTTGAAATAGGGTTCATCATGTCTGTTGGACCACTGGTGATGATTTTTTTTCAACCTATATGGGGACTGATTTGTGACTGGACTGGAAAACCCACTAGGATACTGGCGTTGACTACCTTATTTGCTGGAATTTTTGGGTTAGGATATGTTTTATTTGAACCTTTTCTATTTTTAGTATGCATCTCAGTGGGACTGGCAGTTTTTCAAAGTGCCCTTATCCCTGTGTCTGATAGCATCACCTTGCAATATACGACGAGTATCAACGCGAATTATGGGAAAATCCGTTTATATGGTTCGCTTGGTTTTGGGGTTGCCGTTTTTGTGATGGGGAGGTTATCGGAAACTTTCATAGGCCCATCCGTTATTTTCTACGTATTTTTTATCAGCCTTCTTTTTGCTGCTTTTCTAGCTCTGCATTTACCCGAGGAGTCATCGCAAAAAAAAGCAAAGCTTTTCAGTGGAATAAAGGAACTTTTTATTATGAAACGTTTTGTCGTCTTTCTTGCCGTAACATTCCTGATTTTTGGTCCCAACCTGGCGAATAACGTCTATTATGGCCTATTCGTGGAGGCTAGGGGTGGAACCTATACAGGAATCGGCATTGCATTTCTGCTCGCGGTGCTGTCCGAAATTCCATTCTTACGTCTCGCAGGAAGTTGGATTCATAAATGGGGGTTGCTGCCAATCACGTTATTGGCAGGGGGTGCCTCGCTGGTCCGATGGGTTCTCTATTTTATGGAACCTGGTTTAGCCATTGTTTATATTTCATCTATCATGCAAGGTTTTTCACTTGGATTATTCATTCCAGCAGGTCTGCAATATATTAAAGAGGTTGTACCAGTTCATATCGTTACGGCAGTCACACTTTATTCTGCGATAGGGAACGGGTTCGGTAATTGGTTCAGTACATTTTTCGGCGGCATGATCATGGATACATCAGGTATTTACATGGTTTATCTCTTTTTTGGAAGTCTTTCGGTGCTTGGTATCATACTTACGGTATGGCTTATGATAATGGAGGGAAAGACGGGAGGTCAGCCCATATAGTAAAGAATTTATAATTTTTAAAGGACTTGCTCACATTTGTGAATAAGTCTTTTTTTGTTTGCTAATCCATTGAGTTTAATACGGTGCTAGTTGGTAGGTTATCTTGTTTTTACCGTGGAAGCCTACTGGAATCGGCTCATGGTTGTCATGCGTTTATGAAAAAAAGAACGGACAGTTTAGTTAACGGGGTCGACATCTTTTTATTATTGGAAATAATGTGTTTTAATGGAATTAAGTAAACCATCGGAAGGATGAATGTGATTGAGCCAAGTCAGGGTTATTGCAACAACTATTATAGCAGCGCTTATCGGACTGTTTTTTCTGTTTTGTGTAGGGTGGACACTTTACGATTACTATGGAGAAAAATCCTCTGAAGTGGAATTGAAAGAAGCGAATTCAAAATCAATAGAAAAAAATGTTCCAGATGATTTCACCTTAGTGGCCTTAGGAGATTCTCTGACTCGGGGAACTGGCGATGAGACAGGGAAAGGCTATGTGGGCCTTGTGGTCGAAGACTTGAAAAGTCGCTTTAATAACAAACCCCTTGTTCATAACCTTGGAGTAAAGGGGCAAGTATCCAAAGAATTGGCTGAACAGGTGAAACAATCGGAGATAGGTCGCCAAATACAGTCAGCGGATGTCATCATGATTACAATCGGCGGGAATGATCTTTTTCAGCAAGGTCAGACCTTATTTGATTATGATCTTGAGGTTACCAGTGAATTGCAAAAGGACTATTTGAAAAATTTGAATGAGACTTTAAAGGAAATCACTAAATTAAATGATTCAGCCACCATATTCATGGTCGGTTTGTACAACCCCTTCATCGAATTGGATGAAGACTTTGATACAAATAAAATTGTTCGGGATTGGAATAACGAAACAGCTGAGGTGATTGCGACCTATGAAAATGCCGTATTCGTACCGACTTTTGATTTATTTCAGTTATCAGTGAATGAGTATTTGTATTCGGATAGATTTCACCCCAATAAGGAAGGGTATCGTTTGATCGCGGATAGGATCTCTCCTTTAATTCAATGGGAAGGGGAAGCAAAATGAGGAATGTGACATTGAGCGTGAAGAATCTAAAAAAAACGATTGGCAAGCGGGAAATCATAAAGGGAATAGAGTTTGAGCTAAGAGAGGGGGAAGTATTCGGCTTTTTAGGTCCGAATGGGGCCGGGAAAACGACGACTATCAGAATGTTGGTTGGCCTAATTAAGCCAACATCAGGTTCCATTGAAATATGTGGGTACGATGTACGTAAAAACTTTACGGAAGCCATGAAGAATTTAGGCTGTATAGTAGAAAATCCAGAACTTTACCCATATTTAAGTGGTTGGGACAATCTGCTCCATTTTGCACGAATGCTACCGGGTGTTGATGAATCAAGAATGAATGAAGTCATTGAGTTAGTTGGTCTTAAGGCTCGGATTCATGAAAAGGTGAAGACATACTCGTTAGGTATGAGGCAGCGGCTTGGTATAGCACAAGCTATGCTAAACAGACCTAAAATATTGGTCCTGGATGAACCGACAAATGGACTTGATCCCGCAGGAATCCGTGAAATGCGCCAGTTCATTAGGAAACTTGCAGAAGAAGAAGGCATGAGTGTTTTGGTATCTTCCCATTTACTGGGGGAAATACAACTTCTTTGTGATCGAGTGGCCATTATTACAAAAGGTGAAATCATCCAAACTGATACGGTAGAACATTTATTAAAGACTCAGGAAAAGATGATTTGGCGTGTTGAGCCATTGCAAAAGGGAAGCGAAATCCTTAGTGCGTTTACGGATATAATGGTGGAATACGATTATATCGTCACAAAATTTGATGAACATAGGACTCCCGAATGGAATGCCGCCCTGAATGTTGCGGGTGTGAAGGTACTTGAAATGAATCGTAGACTTCCAGCCTTGGAGGAGTTATTTTTACAAATAACCGGAAGTGGGGGTGCTGGAATTGAGTAACCTGATTCAAAATGAAATGATGAAGTTATTGGCAAAGAAACGGCTGCTCATCATTGGAATTATCGTAGGTATACTAGTGTTGATGTTTACATACGCACAATATAAACAAGTGGAGGAGCAAAGAGAGAAGTTAGGTACTGATGATTGGCGTACTGCAGTTCAACAGCAAATCATCGATACTCAGAACAGATTGAGCTCAAGCAGGATGTTGGATGAATGGAGAGAGCAGCTTCAGGTCACCCTAAAACAGCAGCAATATTATCTAGACCACGACATTAACCCTTCAGAACCTGGGGCTGCAACTTTTACACGTATGTTTTTGGAGAATTCAATAGACCTATTCATTCCCCTTTTAATCATGATTGTAGCCAGTGACCTCGTATCCTCGGAGAGTAGTCAGGGAACGATTAAACTCTTGCTCACTAGGCCTGTGAAACGATGGCAAATACTTTTGAGTAAATATATTACTTTGTTATTGGCTGTTTCCTTGATAGTGGCGATGACCGCTTTTCTCGCTTATTTTCTATCAGGTCTTGTTTTTGGGTATCATGGCTGGAATGCTCCGACCATTACCGGTTTTGGCATAAATGGCGGAGGAGAAGTGGATATAAGCCAGGTAAGAATGGTCCAACAATGGAAATTCCTTTTGATGGATATGGGCCTAGTCTGGCTGGTGGCCGTAGTGGTAGGAACCCTTTCATTCATGTTGTCAGTACTAGTTAGAAGTACACCTGCAGGGATGGGTATCATGCTCGCCTCCCTAATATCAGGAGCCATTTTAAGCAACATGGTTTCTTCTTGGGAATCGGCTAAATATTTCTTTATGGTGAATTTAAAGTTGACCTCATATGTTAGTGGGACAGCACCTCCTATCGAGGGTATGACCTTATCATCATCTATGATTACCCTACTTGCTTGGTGGGCCATTGCCCTGCTTGTATCTTTTTCGGTATTTACACGGAAGGATGTTTTTTAATCGAGGAAGGCTTGTTGCATCAAGGCCGGTTTTTATTATTCAAAGGTGGGTATCCTTTTAAATGAAAGCAACGTTTAGTAAATCAATAAGTGGAGGGGCTTATGGATAATAATAATTTGAACAAAAAAATCATTCCAATGACATCAGTATCCAGTGGGAAAGGTCAGTTTGTGAATAAGGATTTATATTGCTTTCCTATTCAAATTGTGAATGTCGTGTTCATAGGATCACCAGATGAAAAGAAGTGGGTCCTGATTGATGCGGGTATGGCCGGTTCAGCAGATATGATCAAGAAAGAAGCTGAAGAGATTTATGGTGAGAAAATCATCCTCCAGAGGCCATTATCCTCACTCATGGACACTTCGACCATATTGGAGCACTAGTAGATTTATTGAAAGTGTGGAAGGTTCCGGTCTATGCACATATAAATGAAATGCCTTATTTAACCGGCAAAGAGAATTATCCAGAACCTGATCCCACGGTGGAAGGTGGTTTGGTCGCGAAGATATCTTGGATGTTTCCAAACGAGGGAATTGATTTGGCTGAGCAAGTTCAGCCCCTGCCAGATGACCATAGTGTTCCCGGACTTCCCGACTGGAAATGGATCCATACTCCTGGACACTCAGCTGGGCATGTTTCCCTTTTTAGAAAAGGCGATCGAAGCTTGATTGCGGGTGATGCTTTTGTTAACGTCAGACAAGATTCCCTTTATAAAGTCATCACTCAGGAAAAAGAATTGACTGGTCCTCCACGCTATTTGACAACTGATTGGGATGCAGCCAAACAATCGGTATTAACCCTAGCTGATTTAAAGCCGAGGCTTGCGATAACGGGTCATGGTTATCCGATTGAAGGAGAGGAACTTACGAAAGGTTTAGCAAACCTAGCAAGGAACTTTGATTCTATTGCAAGGCCAGATTACGGGGAATACGTAGAATAAATAAGAAACACTATTTTTCGAATAAATTAAGATCTCATTTAGATGGAGGAATTATATGACGAAAATAAGAGATATTATGACATCCGATGTGGATTTTTGTACGGCTGAAGATAATGTATACGAAGCAGCTTTAAAAATGAAGGATGGTAATGTCGGAGTTATTCCCGTTTTAGAAAACAATCGTTTAATTGGTGTTATTACAGATAGGGACATTGTTACCCGTTCTGTCGCAGAGAAAAAACCAAATTCAACAAAAATCACCGATATTATCTCCACAGACCTTGTTACGGGTTCGCCGGATATGTCAGTGGAAGAAGCAGAGGATTTGATGGCGAGTGAACAAGTAAGAAGACTGCCGATTGTAGAAAAGGAAAAATTGGTTGGTATTATCGCTTTGGGCGACCTTGCCGTTCACCATCAGACAATTTCCGAAGCGGGTATCGCTTTACATTCTATTTCTGAGAACCGAGATCAGATCCAACATTAAAAACAAAAGAACTCTGCTAGCGGGAACGCTAGCAGAGTTCTTTTGTTTTTAAAGGTACTTATTAAACCATTCCTTGATTTCCACTATATGACGAAGACGCATTTTGGGTGACCCGCTTCGGGATACTTCATGGTTTTCATTTGGGAAGGAAACAAGCACCGCTTCTTTTTTTTGCCTTTTCAATGCTACAAAAAATTGTTCACTCTGTTCAATAGGACAACGATAGTCTTTTTCCCCGTGAAGTAATAGCAAAGGAGTTTGCACATTTGCTACATACTTTAATGGGGAGTGTTCCCATAATTTTTCTGGTGAGTTAATGACATCTCCTGAAATTTCCCATTCGGTGAAATAATATCCGATGTCACTGACTCCATAGAAACTTATCCAATTGCTAATGCAACGCTGGGTCACAGCCGCCTTGAAGCGGTTTGTATGACCGATAATCCAATTGGTCATGAACCCTCCATAGGAGCCACCCGTTACACCTAACTTTTCAGCGTCAATAAAGGAGTAGGAATCTAGAACATAGTCTACAGCAGCCATTAAGTCCTCATAATCCATTCCACCATAATCACCACGGTTGGCATTAGCGAACTCCTGTCCATATCCAACACTTCCGCGTGGATTGATGAACAATACAACATAGCCTTCATTCGTCAAAGTCTGAAATTCGTGAACATAGTTATTCGCATACATTGCATGAGGCCCACCATGAATCTCTAAAATGAGGGGATACTTTTTATTATCCACAAATTCACATGGCTTCATGATCCAGCCGTGGATGAGGGTATCATCTGTTGAACGGAAGGAAATGGGCTCGGCAATAGCTATAGTTTTATCCTGTAAGTATTCATCGTTTACAAAGCTGATCTGTTCTTTATCGCCAGTCATGAGGTTATAAACAAATAAATCACCGGGATGAACAGGTGTACTTATGGCTACGATGGCATGATGGCTATCCGGGTTGATTGTTAACCCATATACATGTTGAGGCTCGAGAAGGGAAGGGTACATGGCCCCTTCAATCGATCCATAATAAACACCGGTATTTCCATAATCACTTATTAAGAAGTAAAAGCCTTGGCTGTCATTCGTCCACAGAATGCCAGGATCCACTGCGCCCATTTGGAAATCACCGATGGCGGAGCTTCCTATTTCAACGTCCCAACCTTCCGTCAAACATTGTATGGTTTCATCCAAAACAGAGTACAACCAGATTTTTGAAGAGGTTGCACCGGCAAATTCTTTGTTGTGGCCAATGTAGGAAAGGAATTCACCATTAGGGGACCATTTTGGATCACGGTAATATCCAGAGCTGCCAGTTACTTTTCGGGAAATTTTCGTCTTGACATCCATAATGTAGATATCTGTGAATAGGTCCAAATCACTCTTCCCCGGTTCACCGCTAACATAAGCGATTTGAGAACCATCTGGAGACCAGGCATTTGGGTGACTGTCCGTCAGATTTTCCGTTAGTAATTTGAATTCACCATTTACTATATCCACCAAGACGAGTTGACTATAGTGATGATTGAAATATCCTCTGTCATCCCATTTGTATTTTATCTGATTATAACGCTGTACATCTTTGCATGAGGTTTCTTCTTCTCTTTCGGATAACACCGCCTTATTTTCAGGTACCATAGTGGATAGCAGCAGTTTTCTCGAACAAGGGGACCAGATGGGATTGGTTGCTCCATCGAGGAAATGCGTCAGCTGTCGGCACTCCCCACCGATTGAATGAATGATATGAACTTGTTTTTTTCCAGAACGGTCTGATAAGAAGCTAATGTACTTTCCGTCTGGTGACCAGCCTGGTGAGGTATCACGGTGATTCCCGAATGTCCATTGTTTCGTTTCAGCGGTGATCAGGCTATACATATATAAGTTGGAGATGTATTTTTCCGTTCGTTCATCGATGGTGGTTTGTACATAAATGACCATGCTGCCATCGGGTGAAAGTTTTGGATCGGTTACAGATTTCATCTGAAATAGGTCTTCTGCTGATATTCCTTTTTTGTGCATATTCTTCATCCTTTCATTTCTCGTCTCTATGTATTCGCTACAGGGAATTCCAAATCCTTTAGTAAATATTTTACACTTTGGAAACAAGTGCACAGCGAATATTCAGGCACGAGAATGAATAAGTGCCTAGGATGAAAAAATTCCGTCCTATGTATAGGGCGGAATAGAAGAAAAATCAGTCATTTCATTACTTTGGCATGTGTTTTGTATGTGGGCGGTGCGAAGGGATTTGAAAATCATGTTGCTCCATCATTTTGTAGTGTCGTTCAAAATGTGCGTACATTTTGTCTGCCTCTTCTTTAGAAAGTGCACCATATTCCACATATTTTTCAATTAACTCCTTTTTGTCTGCTAGTATCCTTTTTTGGATAGTGGCTAATTCTGTTTTTTGGGACTCTGTGAATTGTACGTTATCCTGCTTAACGGATTGTTGGTTTTCCTCAGCTGAAGCAGGAAGGATCGGCATGCAAAGTAATAGGGAAAAGATTGCAACCATTACACCTATTTTTTTCATTTAAAACACTCCTTTTAAATTTTTTTCACCATAAGGGTACCACCCATGAATATAATCTGGAAATTATCCTGATCAAGAACTTTACATGATTATCTTTTACAGTATTAACAGATTTATGTATATTTTTGTTGGCGGAAGAGTAGGTTTGTTAGTGGAAGATTGGGGTATTTTATATGTAAGATTAAATTTGCACACGCTTACGGCAATGGCTTAGAAGGATATCTGTAAGTGTTTGCAATGAAGGAAGGAAGAGAGTACAATGCTTTGGACGATAATTGGTGCCATCATCTTATTATGGATTCTCGGTTTGGTATTTAAAATTGCGGCGGGTTTTATCCACATCCTGCTTATCATTGCAGTCATATTGATCCTGGTAAAAGTATTTCAAGGTATACGCCGAAGGTAGACGTCGAGCGTAGCGCTAAATAGTAATAGTAATACACAGTTTATAAAAAAAGTATCGGTTTCCTTGAATGAGGGTACCGATACTTTTTTCTGTCCCCTAATCAGGAGGTAGCTCACCCATCAGGCGTTTATGAATCCAAATGGCAGCCTGAGTTCCGTCCCCCATTGAAATGGTTACTTGCTCGGAATGGGCGGCAAGATCTCCTCCAGCCCATACTCCCGGAATATTTGTTTCTTTCGTACGTGGGTTCACATGAATATGATTTGTCTCATTTACATCAACACCAAGTTGTTTGGCAAGTGCATTATTTATTTTGTTCCCTTTAAATGCTACAAAAGCTTTTTCTGCTTCTATCCTTTTCCCATTTACCAATTGGATAGCTTGAAGATTTTGAGATTCATCGACTTTAACTTCCTCTACTTCTTCTTCGAATACAGGTATTTGGTTTTCCTCTAGCTTTTTTCTGAACGTTTCATTGATCTTGGTTTTTGAATGGTTTACATAGATGATAGCTTTTGACCAATATAAAAGGGTGAGCGCCATGTTAGCCCCCGTATTTCCCCCACCAATGACCACTGTTTGTTTATGCTTAATTTCATACCCATCACAGTCTGGACAAATATAAGTGGAGATACCAAGAGTAGGATAGAGATTCCTTATAGCTGGAATGTTATCGGTAACGCCTGTCCCAAGAAAAATCGTTTTCGCTTCATAATGGATATCATCATCTGTGCACATTATAAAAAGATCCTCTTTTTTCTCGAGTGAGGTCACGGTACCGTCGAAGAACTCGACTCCGAACTTTTCTGCATGCTGTCTCCCTAGGCTCCTTAACCGTTTTCCGCTCACTCCTTCAGGCCAACCTAGAATGTTTTGATAGTCTTTAGCTATCAATGAACGGCCTTTCTGAGCGTCTATCACCGCTATATTGTGATTGTATCTTCCGAGTTGGATGGCAGCCTGTAAACCGGCGATGCCTCCTCCAATAATGATGCAGTCCACTTTTTTCATAAATTCACCGCCTGCTTTTAGGAGTTACCCTTTATGAGAAAAATATACCACTGAACATATACGAATAAACAAAGGTAAGACATAAAAAAGAGAGAAACCTCTATATATGGTTCCTCTCTTTTATAGGATAGCCTATTGGTCCTCTATGGGTTTGATCCATTCTTGTGCCCAGTTTTGTATCTCGTGAATCACCGGTGCAAGCGCTTCGCCTTTTTCTGTTAAAGAATATTCAATCCTGACAGGTGTCTCTGGGTAAACATCTCTTTTTACGATGCCTTCAGATTCCAAGTCTTTTAACCGTTCAGAAAGAATTCGGCCACTGATTGGGAAGGCAGATTCAATATTGCAAAACCGTTGAGGTCCATTAAGTAATTGATTGACGATCAATCCTGTCCAACGTTTACTCAAGATTTGCATGCCTTTTTCAAATCGAGGACAAAGTGTCACATTATTCATCATATCACCCCGTTGGTATTCATTATAAAGCATTTACCTCGTATGTAACAACTTTACTGAATATTATTTAGTTACTGTATAGGTTGTTATATAAAAAAGTATAGCTACTTACATATAGTAAGATTGATGGGTCGTGTTGACCAGAAATTGTCACATCTTTTAAAGAAATACTATTTCTTTAAGGTATTCTTTTAGAGATAGAGATAAGATCTATGATACGTTATTAGTATCTCAGGTCAGTATAGATGGAAGGATTAGTGGGATAGATGAGTGAATTACTACATGAAGCCATCTCCTTCATCAAGATATATCATGATGAAATGGGTAAAACAGATGAAGAAGCGATGGATAGAATTAGTCAAATCAAAAAGGAAATCCAAGATACGGGTAGGTATGAACATACGCCGGAAGAATTGGAATATGGGGCTAAATTGGCCTGGCGAAATAGTAATCGCTGTATTGGTAGATTGTTTTGGGATTCATTGCGGGTGCTAGATAAAAGGGCTCTCCAAAGTGAGGATGATATTGTGTCTGCCTTGATTGAGCATATTGAATGGGCAACGAATGATGGAAATATCAGGCCAATCATCACCGTTTTTAAACAGCAGGACATAGAAAATAAGATAGAGATATGGAATCATCAGCTTATACGATATGCCGGATATGAGACGGAAACGGGCATAGTTGGGGATTCTAGTTCGATAGCTTTCACCAAACAGTGTCAGGCCTTGGGATGGGAGGGGAAGTATGGATCGTTTGATATCTTACCACTCGTGATTCAAGTAGGCGGAAAAGTTCCAAGAGTATATGAAATCCCGAAAGAAATCATTAAAGAAGTACCAATTGGCCATCCTGAGTTTTCCTGGTTCCAGGACTTGGGTCTTAAGTGGTATGCTGTGCCCATTATTTCCGGAATGAAACTGGAGATTGGCGGTATTTCGTACTCGGCGGCCCCATTTAATGGATGGTATATGGGGACTGAAGTTGGGGCTAGAAACCTTGCGGATGAGGATCGCTACAATATGCTTCCCAGCATCGGAGAGAGAATGGGATTGGACATTCGAAGAGATTCCACATTATGGAAGGATCGGGCACTGATTGAACTGAATGAAGCGGTTCTATATTCGTTTAAAAAAGCTGGTGTGAGTATGGTTGACCATCATACAGCCGCCAAGCAATTTAAGCTTTTCGAAGAAAGGGAGGCATCATGTAAACGGAATGTAACGGGGGACTGGACATGGCTAATTCCACCTGTCTCTCCAGCAACGACGCATGTTTTTCATAAATCGTATCAAAATGAAATCGTTAAGCCCAACTTCTTTTATAAAAAGGCCCCTTACGTTAAATGAATGTTTACATTTAATAGGTGAGGGTACATATATATTAATCCAACGTTAAGGAGGAAGGTAATGATGGCATTAGCAAAGAATGTAGTACTGCTCGGAGTCGGAGTTGCCGGAGTCTCGTTTTTATCTAAAACGAACCGAGGGAAAGCGAAAAATGTATGGTCCAGTGCAAAAACGAAGGCAATGAGTTTTTGGAATAAACGACAATCGGTAGATCCCTTAATTGAAAAGGCAGGACATCCTGACCCATATGATCACGAAGACAATAAAATGGTGGATGAAGGCGCTATGTATAGCGTAAATTACTATAATACTGTGAAGCACACTTAAATGAAACACCATCGCTTGGGAAATATCCCAAGCGATTTTTTTATGAAATGATTTTTTTAGAAAGTTAACCAATTATAGCGCTTAAGAAACTAGTCAGCATTTTCATATGGTGTGAAAAGAGCTTGGGGAATTATTTATTGTGCTTTAGAAGATTTAGGATTAAGATAAAGGAATTGAAAGGATGTGATACGAGTGGGCATCAGTTCTTATGACGACCCTGAACCCAGTAAGCAAGAGGAAGCCGATATGATGCTAGACGTCGAGACTGTTATTCTCCATGAGTATCTACTCGAAGATGGTAAATTGAGCTTTCTCTAAGAAAGAGGAGGTCGTTTGAATGATTGAGATATACAAGACGAATGAAAGCCGCATGCTGAACGTAACCGATGAAATGACGAAAGGTTCATGGGTGAACATAGTGGCACCGACAGAAGATGAAATACAATATATTTGCTCCACTTTGCAAGTACCGATTAACTTCATGAAAGATCCATTAGATGATGAGGAACGGCCTCGTATAGAGAAAGAGGATGATCATTTACTGATTATCGTCGATTTCCCTTATTTGACAAAGGATGAAGCGGACTTGCCCATTTTTGAAACGATACCAATCGGCATGATTTTTACGAATGATTGTTTCATTACGGTATCTCTCAAAGATTCACCCATTTTAACCAATTTTAAAAATAATAAAATCAAAGGTTTTTACTCTAATAAGAAAACAAGATTTGCCCTGCAGATATTATTTGAAATCTCGTCCTATTATTTACGTTATCTTAAGCAAATCAACAAGATGACTAATGAAGCCGAACGAGAACTGCATCAGTCCATGAAAAATAAAGAACTGTACACCTTCTTGGCATTGGAAAAAAGTCTGGTTTACTTCACGACATCCTTGAAGTCAAACAAGGTTGTTCTCGACAAAATCCTCCGTTTTAATTACTTGAAAATGTATGAAGAAGATAAAGAATTATTAGAGGATGTAATCATTGAAAATGGCCAGGCGATTGAAATGGCTGAAGTGTACCTATCAATTTTGAGCGGGATGATGGATGCATTCGCATCCATTATATCCAATAACGTCAATAATGCCATGAAGTTCCTAACATCGGTTACGATTATACTAACGCTCCCGACCATGGTGGCAAGTTTCTATGGAATGAATGTGAATCTACCATTTGAGCATAACCCATACGCTTTTATCTTCACTTTATTAATTGCTATCAGTCTGGCAGGCACAACAGCCTTTATATTTTGGAAAAAGAAATATTTTTAAAACAACCGGCTTTCTAGTGAAGCCGGTTTTGTTATGAAGAAAGAATTCATGAATTCGTGAAACAAGGGGAACTTTAAACATTAGAGAGGTGAACGCGATGACTGAATGGAATGAACAGGCAGCTCCCAATAATAATCTAAAGACTAGTGATATGAAACCGAAGCGAGCTGTGGGAGGAAAATCAAAGGCAGGGAAAAATGGTGATGAACCATTAAAAAATGAGCAAATACAAGAAGAAATCCTTAAACAAAATTTATGAAGAATGAGAGACCGATATTAGGTCTCTTCCTGTCTTTAAGGAAAATAAGGACCATACATAAATTGCCCAAGGAAAGGAAATCATTAAACGTAGAGGAGGTGTGTGAAGATGTCAAAAATCGGTGTTGAAGAATCATTAACGAATATCCAAGAAGCACTCCGCGATAAAGGTTTTGATGTAGTTGAAATCAAGCAAGAAGCAGATGCGAAGAACTTGGATTGTTGTGTTGTAACAGGTTTGGAAACGAACGTAATGGGAATCAGCGATACTTCCATCAAAGCTTCCATTATAGATGCAGACGGTTTAACGGCTGATGAAGTATGCCGTCAGGTAGAAAACAAAATGAACTCCATCCAATAAGTAAAGAGTGCCTATCCTTGAATCGTGGTTAGGCACTCTTTTTACATTAACGTGGAGCGATGGAAATGTCCGGTTCTACCTCTACTTCCACGTTGCCTTTGATGGCACGCGATATCATACAAGAGGCCTCCGATTTATCCACAAGTTTTCGGGCTTTTTCCAAGTCCTTATCCGTAGCTTCATCAGTTAAAACAAGAGATGGTCGATGAATGATTTTCTTGTATGTGAATACCCCATTCGTAACATCCACAAAGGCTTCGGATTCCATCGTCAAACTGGCCTTTTCAATATGGCTTCGTTCAAGCATGGCCGCAAGCGTAATAATATAGCAAGTAGATGCTGCACCGAGCAGCATTTCATCTGGGTTGGTCCCAATCCCCGGTCCATCCATTTCCGGAGGCACACTAATTTCCGTTTGTAAATTACCTGCCTGTATCGTACCAGTGCCATTTCTTCCACCAGGCCAATTCGCGCGTAAATGAAAATGATGTAATGTCATAAGTCTCCCCCCTACATTTCTTTAGTTTAAACCTTATTGGGGGATTTTGCTCGTGTAGAGTATGCACCGTCCATAAGCTGTTGAAAATGATAATTCCAAACAGGCTGGGGCATGAGACTATTTTAAGCACAATATCGTATAGGCTTTTCTATAATAATATAGATTGTAAAAGAAATGATTTTATAATGAAGGGGCTGGGGAGTTGACTACATTGGATCTATTCGACTTGACGAATAAAACGGCTATTGTAACAGGAGGCGGGAGAGGTCTCGGAAAACAAATAGCGTTGGCACTGGCTATGGCGGGTGCAAATATTGTAATTGCTTCACGGAAACTTTCTGTATGTGAAGAAACTTGTAAATACTTACATTCAATGGGTACGAAGGCGTTGGCCATTGAATGTGATATTACGAACAAAAGCGATATTGATTCAGTTGTAAAAGAAACAATGGATCATTTCGGTAGCATTGACATTCTTGTCAATAATAGCGGGACCTCATGGTCGGGTCCGTTAGAAGATATTCCCGAGGATAAATGGGAAAAGGTAATGAACGTTAATGTTACAGGTACATTCTTGTTTTCACAGGCCGTAGCAAAAATCATGATGGCACAAAAATCCGGGAAAATTATTAATATCGCATCGGTATCAGGGCTTGGAGGCACTCACCCTGAGTTGATGGTGACCATTCCTTATAACACTAGCAAGGGAGCTATCATTACCTTGACAAAAGATCTTGGTGTCAAATTAGCTAGACATGGTATCCAGGTGAATGCGATAGCACCAGGCTTTTTTCCAACTAAGATTACAAAGAAAATCCTTGAAGAATCCGATTATGACATTCTTGGAAAAACTCCGGCACATCGATTTGGTAATGGTGAGGATTTAAAAGGAGCGGCAATACTTTTAGCGTCGAAGGCTTCAGACTATATAGTGGGGCATGTTCTGATCGTTGATGGAGGCATCGCCGCTACAATCTAAACAAAGAAGAGGGGAAACATTAATGCCAAAAAAAACAGATTTTTATAAAGGGTTAAAACTCTTGGGCACTCAAAAAGAACAAGAGTTAAATGATAAAATTCGTGAGTTCATTAATAATAGGAGTTTTATTGAATCCATCAGCAACAATTCACAGCAACAGGTTCCGCGTATAAATAAGTTTCAGGAAGCTTCGGAGAGAATGTCCATCATCATGAATTACCCAACCAAACAGGATGTTGCTAATGTAGCCAAATTAGTCATTCAACTTGAGGAAAAAGTAGACAAGGTTGAAGAGCTACTTTTACATCTCACTGAAGGGGAAAAACGATCCAGTAGAAGAAGTTCACGAAATAAAAAAAGGGAAAGTACAGGGCAGGGACGTGATAAAAAGAAGATCAGTGACTTTCTTTTTGATTCCTTATTATCCAACGCCAAGGTACAAGTAAAAGGTTTATGAACATGAAGGAAATGAATAAATCAGGTCGTAAAACTATGGCGACGCCTAAATGGAAACACTTTTTGGATATTCCAAATCAGCCGATGCCGGAAATGGGCACTACACCGAGGGTACGGGTTTGGAACAAGAACAAATCAACATTATGGTATTATCCGCCGATCAAAAAAAAATATAAAGTACCAGTATTTCTCATCTATTCATTGATTAATACACCTGTAATTCTTGATCTAGGACCAGGAAATAGTTTGATAGAAGCTTTTGTTAACGAAGGCTTCGAAGTGTATTTGATTGATTTTGGTAGTCCAGGCTATGAAGACGGAGATACGACGATAGATGATTATATTATAAAATATATCCGGAGTGGGGTACGGCGTGCACTTCTTCACTCAGGTGCATCGGAAATTTCCATAATGGGCTTTTGCTTGGGTGGGACGATAGCTACGATGTATGCTGCTATTGCAAATGAGCCAATTAGAAACCTGATTCTTTCGGTGACACCCATCGATTTTAGTGATTCGCAAGTATTCGATCAATGGCAGGCATCGATGAGGGATGGAAGTGCCAATTTTGATGAAGTGCTTGACATCATGAAAGTCATACCGGCCAGTGGGGTGAAAAATGGCATTCGATTAATCACTTCACCTATTTACTTTTCTCCATATTTATCTTTGCTAAATCAAGCGGATAATGAACAATATGTTCAAAACTGGCGTAGGTTCAACGCTTGGACGAATGGTCATGTCCCTTTATCTGGTGCAGTTGCAAAACAACTAACAGATGACCTTATTATCAATAACCGTCTGGTTAAGGGACACTTGAAAGTGAAGGGTGAAAAAGCAAAAATCACCAATATTGATGCAAACGTTCTAGTGGTTGCAAGTGAAAACGACCGTTTAGTACCACAGGAAATGATTTCCCCCATAATGAAGCTTCTAAAAAGTAAGGACAAAACCTACAAACTCCTTCAAAGTGGACATGCTTCCAACAACTATGCCGGTAATCTACCCCAGTATCTTAAAGAGTGGCTTCCTGCGCGATCTTCACCCATCAAGAAAGTAAAATAGTGCGGAGAAGGGGGCTATATACCATGATAAAGGAAAATAATGAATATAAAGTTATGTCAGTGTTAGGATATTTAGGATTTGCATCGGTCATATTCTCAAGGTTTTTTGCAGGGGAACTTTAATTTAGAACAAATGAGGCTGGCTCACTCATGAACCAGCCTTTCTTTATGGAAAATATTTCACTCGCTCATCAAGCGGAACGATTTCTTTATCCCCTGGCTCAGCAGTTGGTTTTCCGAATGGCATCTGCGCAATTAGTTTCCACTTCCTCGGCAAATCCCATGTTTTTGTAACTTCCTCATCAATTAATGGATTGTAATGCTGGAGGCTGGCTCCAAATCCTTCACCCTCCAAGGCGGTCCAAACCACAAATTGTAACATGCCTGAGGATTGATTGGACCATATAGGGAATTTATCCGCATATGATTTAAATTGTTCCTGAAGATGTTCCACTATTGATTGATCTTCATAAAATAGTACAGTTCCATATCCATTTTTAAAGGAAAGCATTTTGTCTTCTGTTTGTTTAAAGTCTTTTTCATCAACGATTTTGCGGAGGGTTTCTTTGGTGATATCCCAAAACTGATTGTGGCTTTCACCTGTTAGAACGACTACTCTTGCACTTTGAGAATTGAACGCTGTTGGGGAATATTGAACAGCATGATCGATCACTTCCTTAATTCTGCTATTTGGGACAACCGCTTCTTTGCTGATTCCATAATAGGACCGTCTATCTTCAATTGCCTGCCAAAAATCTTTCTTCATGCTACTAACCTCCATTAAATCTACTACATAATTATGGTGCCTCGTAATGGTAGGAATATGTTAAGAAATTAATGGATTCAGGCCAATGGTGTTTACTTTTGGCATTGGTGAGGGTAGGTAAGTGGGGTATAAGCGGCGAGTAAAATCCGTCTTATTCTGCAATTGCAGGCTGACTTTTTGTTTTTCTTCTATATAATAGAATTATAGATAGCTTTCACTCGATCCTCATAGAGACCGCCCGGTGTTTCAACGAATTCTACAGGTTCGGCGTAGTTTTCATGGTCGTAGGGATTCATTAAGCCTAGGGGTGTTTACAATTGAGACACGGAATCGCTCGCCTAGGCATTTTGTTAGTTTGCGGTGCAACTTTTCTATGGTCCGAGTACATAGGAGATGTTCTTTCGCGAAGAAGAGATCACGAATCATATAAATAAGTATTTCTGAGTAAGAGTATGAAAATATAAGAGGAATTCAGTCAGGCTTTGGCAATGAGGTGGTCCATTCACACTCTTTGTGGAAGTGATCATGGCTATTCTTTGATCTGAGCACTAATTATAATTGAGAGGGGATAAAAAATGATTTCAATAAATCCTGAAAGCTTAAGTGAGCGGGAAAATTATAAATTTCTGACGGGGAGTTTAATTCCAAGACCCATTGCTCTTATTACGACACAATCAGAAACTGGCGTAATAAATGCAGCACCTTTTAGTTTTTTCAATATAGTCAGTTCCAATCCTCCTATGCTTTCTGTTTCTGTTCAAAGAAAAAAAGGAGTCCAAAAGGATACCGCCCGAAATGCGATTAAAAGTGGGGAATTCATCGTTCATATCACAGATGAGGACATTGTTGAAGATGTTAACCAAACGGCGGCAGAGCTCCGACCTGAAGAGAGTGAATTAACTCTCACTAAATTTACCACTGTTGCTAGTGATAAAGTGGCAGTGCCTGGCTTGAAAGAAGCAAAAGTGCGTTTTGAATGTAAATTGGAACGAGCTATTCCTTTAGCGGGTTCAGTGGACGATCCAGGCTGTGATTTATTAATAGGTAGAGTAGTCTGCTATCATATCGACCAAGGCATCTATCATGAAGGAAGAATCGACCAGAATGGTCTTAAGCCGGTAGCTCGTTTGGCTGGACAAACTTATACGAAACTTGGGGAATTATTTGAACTACAACGTCCTTGATTCCCCCTCGACCCTTAATTTGACAAATGGCGATATCTATCAATAGATATCGTCTTTTTTCATAGAGAAGATTTCTTATGAATTAGGTAACCATTTCAGGTGGCATGGCTCATTTTTCAAGTACATTCTGGATTTAAAGTGGTTCTAATAATGTATGGAAGGCATAGGGTTTGATGATGTAGTAAAATATGTAAGGGGGACCCCCAGTGACAGAAGGATTACATAGTATTGACTTATCCGTACCTATTGAGAAAGTTTGGGCATTTGTCAGTGATATTGAACAATGGGCACCGCTAGTGCCAGGCTATATCAAGCACGAACTATTAAATGAACGCACCCTTATTTGGGAGTTTAAGAGTGATCTCGGTTTAATGAAAAAGAAAATCAAGTTGGCAGTTGAGATAATGGAATGGCAAGTACCAAATAAGATCACGTTCAATCTTCAGGGAATAAACGAGAAGTTTGATGGATATGGTTACTTTTTGGCTGAAAGTGTAGAAATGAAGCGAACAAAGATGACTGGGTGCTTAGATATTACAGCAAAAGGAGCAA
Organism: Peribacillus suis; assembly: GCF_059384845.1. Classification (NCBI taxonomy): domain Bacteria; kingdom Bacillati; phylum Bacillota; class Bacilli; order Caryophanales; family Bacillaceae; genus Peribacillus; species Peribacillus suis. The sequence goes on along the minus strand of NZ_CM182019.1, from coordinate 2,188,822 downwards.
AGGCCCCTATTATCAACGCATTAATGAAATCCCATGTCCCACAAATGACGGTTGAATTTGCTGAAACCATTGCTCAAAGGCTTCATTTGCAAAAAAGGTGATTTGGTACATTGGCTAAAACATCTCTCATGGGGTATAAGATGTAAAATACGTTTAAACTCTGGGAAAAGGGATGAACATAGTAATAAGCACGTGGTAAGATAAAGGATGTAAAGTGAAATAGGAGGTAAACCTCACATGGAATATGAAAAGCAAATGAAGAACCGTGTTAAACGGATAGAGGGTCAACTACGGGGTATCTTGAAAATGATGGAAGATAATAAGGATTGTAGGGAGGTAATCACCCAATTGTCTGCTACAAGATCTGCCATAGATCGGACGATAGGTGTAATTGTAAGCTCCAATCTTGTAGAGTGTGTACGTGAAGCAAACGAGTCTGGAGACAAGAACCCTGATGATCTTGTTAAAGAAGCAGTTAATTTGTTGGTGAAAAGTCGCTGATGATTAAAGATTCTTCTTACTTTTACATGGTAGAGGCAAATCATAATATGGGTAGAGGATTACGTAGGTATCATCAATTTTCATTAATGGATTGGATCCAGCACCGCTTATATAGGGAAGCTGGATTTTTTATTTGAAATCTCGGGAAATGCAACTACATCTTGGCCAGTTAGAGCACGATATCGCTTTGTTATAAAAGGATTTGCGTGTTATTCTTAAAGGGATAAAAATTATGTGAGGGAATTGCCATGGAAATAACGCAAATTACATCCGTATTATTCGGTCTCATTCTTATTTTAAATATATTATTTGCCACGGTCGTAATATTTTTTGAAAGAAAAGAAGCAAGCAACACATGGGCCTGGCTGTTAGTCTTGTATTTCCTTCCCGTTGTTGGTTTTATTTTATATCTCCTTTTCGGGACGAGTTTGAGACACGCCCACTTGTTTCAGTGGGAGGACAAAAAGAAGATCGGGATTGAGGAAATCCTAAAAAAACAAATGATTGACCTTAGCACAGACGATTTTCCATATCGTAATAATTCATCGAGCCATTATCGTGATTTGATCTATATGCACCTTCGATATAATGATGCCGTATTAACGGAAGATAATCAGGTTGATATTTTTACGGACGGAAGAGAAAAGTTCGAACAACTTTTTAAGGATATTGAAGCGGCTGAAAATCATATACATATTCAATATTACATTATCCAAAGAGATGTTCTGGGCAAGCGGTTCATCGAGGCTTTGACCAGAAAAGCCAATGAAGGAGTGAAGGTCCGCTTATTATATGATGAATTGGGATCGAGGAAATTGACAAAAGGCTTTTTTAAGGAGTTTAGACAAGCAGGTGGGCGAGTGGAAGCGTTCTTTCCATCTAAGTTGAAATTCATAAATTTACGCTTGAATTTTCGAAATCATCGTAAACTCGTCATTATTGATGGGGAAGTCGGTTATGTTGGCGGCTTTAATGTAGGAGATGAATATTTAGGGTTGAATCCCAAATTTGGATATTGGCGTGATACACACCTTCGAATCAAGGGCCCTGCAGTTAAAGCCATCCAAACCCGTTTCATTCTGGATTGGAATCAAGCATCGAAGCATCATGACATAACCTATCAACCGCATTATTTTCCGACCCCTGTTTATCAAGGTACTACCGATTTGCAAATTGTAACCAGCGGACCCGATTCGGAATGGGAACAAATAAAGAATGGCTATATTAAATTAATTTCTTCAGCGAGACATTCAATTCTTATTCAAACTCCTTACTTCATTCCGGACGCAAGCTTATTGGATGCGCTCCGAATTGCAAGTTTATCGGGTATTGATGTAAATATCATGATTCCCAATAAACCTGACCATCTTTTCGTATATTGGGCAACCCTCTATAATGTTGGAGAGTTATTAAAGGCAGGGGCTAAAGTATATATCTATGATAAGGGCTTTATCCATGCAAAAATGATTGTCGTGGATGAAGAAGTTTCTTCGGTCGGGACGGCAAACATCGATGTCCGAAGTTTTAAACTGAATTTTGAAGTGAATGCTTTCATTTATGACGAAGGAATTGCCGAAAAATTGACGAAGATTTTTTATAGGGATATAGAGGTTTCCAAACCGTTAACCATAGAAGAATTTGAAAAACGTTCTAAGTGGATTCGATTTAAGGAGTCCATCGCGAGACTGGTATCACCGATTTTATAATGTGGTGTATCGGATAAAAATACATTTAGAAAAAGGCGGGATATTGCGGTGAAAACTTTTATAATCACAGGGGCCTCAAGAGGTCTAGGAGCAGCTCTAGCAGAGCAGTGCTTGAGCGACGGGAATCATTGTATCTTAATTTCTCGTACCCCTCATCCTGAAATGGCTGAAAAAGCAGTTATGGCCGGAGCGAAGCTTAGTTTCATCTATATGGATCTATTCGACGGTTCACAACTTGCGCCATTAATCGATAAGATTTTTACAGAATTGGATGAAGATAGTGATGTTTATTTTATCAATAACGCAGGTGTTATTGATCCAATCAAGACAGTTGGGAATTTAGCACAAGAAAATATAGAACTCAGCCTACGTGTGAACTTCATGGCACCTGTTGTGTTGGCGGATGCATTCATCAAACGTACAAAGGAATGGAAACAAAAAAAGGTGATGGTCAATATTTCATCAGGAGCAGCCAAGAATCCTTATCATGGCTGGGCAGCCTATTGCAGTACAAAAGCGGGTCTTGAAATGTTCACCCGTGTAGCTGGACTAGAACAGGAGAAAGAAACTTATCCGACGACGCTCATATCTTTTTCACCAGGGGTGATGGATACAGGAATGCAAGAAACCATCCGTTCTGCTGATGAAAAGGACTTTTCAGACAGAACTAAATTTCATGACTATAAGGAAAAGGGGCTGTTGAGGAGCCCAGAATTCGTGGCAGAAAAACTGTTGCAATTGTTAGAGGTCAATAAGTTGGAAAATGGGAAGTTTTACGAACTCAATCAATTACTTTGATCTTTATGAATAGGTAGCAAATAAGCTCTAGGTAAAAGGGGGACCTCCATATAGAAGGTCCCTTTTGCCTTCCTTAGAACCTGATTATCCATGGAATTGTTGAAAAATCAAAGCCTCTCCTCTATGTGTGAAACTAAGCTCCTATTTACATAACAGCGTTCTAATGGGTACAAGCTACATCCCTGCTATACCCCTGTTAAAACTAATTAGATGAAATTACACATTTAGGCCATATCAATAGAATACATTAATGATAAAGGTCAAAATGAAAAGTGTAGTGACACTAGTATAACTTTACATTTACTTTTGTGAGGAGTGGAGGGTGAGATGACAATCCAGGTCGTCAAAAGAGGAGATACCTTAGAGGCCATAGCTAAAAAGTACAAGGTTGATTCTGCAAGGATAGTGGAATTGAATGGTCTGGAAACGACAGCACTGGTTCCTGGTTTAGCCCTATATATCCCCGAGACAGGAGTTAGAAAACGTACATATCTAATCCAACAGAATGACACGCTTTCAGGGATTGCAAAGAGATATATGACGAGCGTATCAGCCATTAAAAAAGCTAATCCGGGTCTATCAGCCATACTTAAGATAGGGGAAAGAATACTCGTTCCTTCCCCCTATAAGAAAAGATTGATTACGATGGGCTTTTCTTTTCCAGTTTCAAGCGGTACAGTGTTTGAAATGCTTGAGGAGAACGGGGATAAGCTAACCTATCTGGCTATTGTAGCCTATTCATTTACGCAGGCAGGCTTTGCCTATATAGAAGGTGACGATTTACCCCTTATAGAGAAATGTGAACAAAATGGAGTCACACCTTTATTGATGATTCGGAATTTTCAGAACGGTAATTTTGATGCGGACTTGGCGGGTGATGTCCTCACCAGTTCCATTTATCGTAGAAATCTCATCACAAGTATGATGAATTTCGTGAAGGAAAAAGGGTATGGCGGAGTGAGTATGGACCTGGAATTCGTCCCTCCAGGTAAACGGGAGGAATATGTGACTTTTTTACAAGAGCTAAAAGCGGAATTGAACGGACTGATTTTACAAGTTAATGTACATGCGAAAACGGAAGATAATCCAGAAAATCGAATTGTTGGCGGACATGATTATAAGGGCATTGGAAAGGTTGCCGATTTAGTCGCCGTAATGACCATCGATTATGGTTACCCGACCGGCCCCCCAGAACCAATTTCCCCTATTTGGTGGATGACTGAGGTCATCCAGTATGCTATATCTACGATGCCTACGAATAAATTACAGGTAGCCATTCCTATGTACGGATATGGTTGGCTCGTCCCTAGCAATGAGACGAGCGCGATGTCAGCACAAAATGCCCAAAACTTAGCAATCGCAACAAATTCAGAAATTCGCTTTGATAGGAAAGCCGCCTCTCCTACTTACTCATATACACAAGAAAAATCAGAACATATCGTTTGGTTTGAAGATATTCGCTCAATAACTGCAAAATATCAAGTGATTGATGCATATGAACTGGCTGGTACCACCTATTGGCATATTGGTTTGCGTTTTCCACAGAATTGGGCATATATACAGGAGAATATTTTGATAATAAAATAGTTATACAGTTTTTTTCGATACGAATAGGGAAATGATGAGAGACAGAAATAATTTATGTAATACCACTCAAAGCATACAGAGTAATGACAGAAGTTTTTAGTAAATCATGCCCATTCATTTGCAACTTGCCATTCCTTTGCTAATATATAAGCATACAGAAAAAATAGGAGTGTTGACTGTGGCTGAAACTCCAGCAGAAACTAAGGAACTGGTTCACTATATTGAACCAAAAGGAGACTATATCTCTTTTTCAGATGAAGAGGATTATATTGCAAAAGGGGTAGAGTGGAAACTGTTCACTGCTCGATCAGTAAAAAAAGAATTACTATATAAAAGTGGAAGCTTTCAAACAAAAGTAAAGTTGGCCGGTTATGAACAATATGGAAATGGTCTGGATACTATTGTTGTCGAATTTGATAATGGCAGGCTTAGCTGTATTCATCCCGCTTATTTAAAGGAAATGCAAAGTTCGAATTTTGGGAAAGAATTATTGAGCGGTCCTGCTGCTCCAGGGTCTTTGACTGAAGTTGTGCAGGATGCGAAAGGTAAGGGAATAGAGGACCCTGGAAAGAGCAGCACTGAAGCGCCGAAAGCTACACCAAAAAAGGAAAAGTCAAAGAGTAAAAAGGAACCTGCTAAACCGAAATTGGACTTACCTGCTGAAAAAGTTCATTTTACGGCAACAGTCAAAGAGTTTACAGCTAAAATGAATCATTTTACGGGTGAAGAGGATGAAGTCATCTTATTAGAAAACGTAAAAGTTACCTCGGATCCAGAACTTCTCATTGGGGATGCATGGTGTGGTTATAGCAAAACTTTAAAAAAAGCTGAACTAGTAGAAGGCGACGCTCTAGAATTTGACGGAAAAGTCGTAGAGAAGAAATACAATAAGGAAATTCGTTATAAAGTGAACAACCCATCCAAACTGGTTAAAAGCACGGAAGCTTGATTCTATAATCATATTTTTAAAAAAGTGGTAATAGGCCCTTGGTCTACTACCATTTTTTGTGTTATAAAAGATTTGAAATACGGCGTCGGATGGCCCTTTGTAAGTACAATCCCGTTTTGCTTTTATTATGATTCATTTAAATGGCTTTGGAGATAATACAACTTATGAAATCATAAAAAGTGAAGAGGGTATGCCTGATATGAAAAAATTAATGTTATTGCTTAAGCAGGGAAATAAATCAGCTTTTATTGCAGCCTGTGTTAATAGTATCATCGCCATTTTAAAGGGAATTGCCTATTTTATGACCGGAAATGTTGCGATGTTCGCCGAAACACTCCATTCTTTGGGGGATGCTGCCAATCAGTTTTTCGTTTTCATTGGTTCTGCCTTAAGTAAAAAGGCACCGACAGAGCGCTTCCCGGAAGGCTTTGGCCGTTTGGTGAACCTGGTGCTTTTAGGAGCTGTATTGATTGTTGGGATCATGTCTTATGAAACGATAAAGGAAGGCTTCCATCATATTTTGCATCCTACTGAATCAACTGGGATTGTCATTAACTTAACCGTATTATTCGCAGCGGTTGTCCTTGAATCCTATGTCCTGTTTAAAGCAATGAAAGAAGTGGTTAAAGAAGTGAATATCGAAGCAAAGGGGGCTGCTGCGGTTATAGTTAAAAGCTTTTCGGGTTTAAGGCGTGCAAAACCAGCCACAAAACTGGTGTTTATGGAAGATATGGTAGCGACAGGTGGTGGTCTACTCGCAATCATAGCGATTTTACTGGCGAATTTCACTCCTTTTAGGCAAGCGGAAGGGATAGCTTCTGTATTCATTGGACTCGGAATGTTTTACGTAGTGGGTCGGGTATTCCTTGAAAATGCAGCAGGTGCACTAGGTGAAGCTGACGTTGATATGCGCCTGAAAATCGGAACGATGGTCATGAAAGATCCAGAAGTTCGTGATATTCAGAAACTTGCCGTTATTAAAGAAGGGGAAAACTTTCATGTGGAACTTGAGGTTGAGCTGGATGCGCATATAACGATTGCTGAAGCGGATATGATAAAGGACAGATTGATTGCAGAAATCTTCAAAGAAAGAGGAGTCACGGATGTCATTATAGAGTTCGATGAAAATGACGGTGTTGCAAATTGGCAGGAAAAGATTCATTCCAAAGTGAAGGAAGAGAAAAAGAAGAGATGAGCAAATTTTTGAGTAAGTAAGAAGAGATCTTTTACCTATACAATCAGATTTCTTCCTTGGAACAGCAAGATACAGTATGCTATAGGTATCTACATAGAAAAGAGAAAGGGTGTTTATTCATGGATAACATAGACATACGATTAGTTGCACTCGATATGGATGGGACGCTTTTAAATGAAAAAGGGGAGATTTCAGAAGAAAATCGACGTACGATTAAAAAAGCAGAACAGCGGGGAGTTCATGTAATTTTGAGTACGGGAAGATCCTTTGCTACATGTAATGACTTTGCGAAGTCCATGGAACTTCAATCATACTTAATAACGGTCAATGGCAGTGAAATATACAATAACGATGGTGAATTGGTGGAAAGGCATATTGTCGATAGCGAATATGTACAATGGATGTGGGAATTAAGCCAAAAGCATGGAACCCATTTCTGGGCAACCAGCTGTGATCGTGTCTACCGGGCTGAGATGCCCGAAAAAATTAATGAATCACAATGGCTTAAATTTGGATTCGATACCAAGGACGATGCCATCCGTCAACAGATTATGGAAGAGCTTAGGACAAAAGAGAATCTTGAAATCAGTAATTCCAGCCCAACGAATATTGAAGTGAATGCTCATGGCGTAAATAAGGCAAAGGCAATTGAACGTGTTTGTTCAATGCTCGATCTTACTATGGACCAAGTCATGGCAGTAGGGGATAGTCTAAATGACCTTGCCATGATTCGAGAAGCAAAAATAGGAGTAGCTATGGGGAATGCCCAACAAATCGTTAAGGAAGAATCCGATTGGGTGACCTCGACCAATCAGGAAGATGGAGTGGCAAAAGCGATACGTAAATGGGTACTTTCTTAATAATGAAAACGATGCTGTATGTGGAATCGCCTTCCATATGCAGTTTTTTTCTACACGTTAAAATGGACAATTATTTCTTGAAAATTTTGTATTTTAGAAGTATGATACTCTTGTAGTGTAATATTTTGGTAATATATTAACATTGGGAGGTTATAATGATGAGCAAATCTATTCCTGAGCACTGGTGGAGTCAACTTTCTTTACCGGTCATATCTGCACCCATGTTTTTAATTTCTGGTCCGGATTTAGTAAAAGAGTGTTGTTTGAATGGGGTAATAGGCTCGTTTCCAGCTCCGAATGCAAGGCCTATCGAAGTCTTGGACCAATGGATGGGTGATATTAATGATACACTCATTTCGGCAAGGGACAAGGATCCAAACAGCAAAATCGCGCCGTGGGCAATGAATATGGTAGTACATCGGACCTATAGTCGCCTAGAGGAAGAATTGGAATTGGTCAAAAAGCATCAGCCTCCCATCATCATAACTTCACTCGGATCGCCAAGACATGTTGTGGATGTTGTACATAGCTATGGAGGCCTGGTTTTTTCTGATGTCAGCAGTGTGGATTTTGCAAAAAAAGCCGCTGAATCCGGCGTGGATGGTTTAATCCTTGTAGCATCAGGTGCAGGAGGACATGCAGGTGAAATAAATAGCTTTGCTTTTGTGGACAGTGTCAGGACATTCTGGGATGGAATCATTCTACTCGCCGGATCAATTAGTACGGGTCATAGTATATTGGCCGCCCAGGCTGCAGGAGCTGACTTGGCTTACATGGGCACCCGTTTTATCGTGGCAAAAGAGAGCATGGCGAATGACCAATACCGTCAAATGCTTGTAGAGTCTAATCAAGATGATATTATTTTGACTGATGCATTTTCAGGTGTTAACTGCAATATGCTTAAACCAAGTATTAGAAAAGAAGGATTGGATCCAGAGCAATTAGCCAAAAAAGAAAAAGTCGATTTTGATAGCATGTCAAAATCATCGGAATCTAAAGCATGGCGTGATATCTGGTCTGCAGGTCATGGTGTCGGCGCCATAAAGCAGATTGATACAACAGCTGGTATTATCAAGCAACTCGAAAATGAGTATCGTGATTCCCTTGGAAGATTAACCGAACAGGCCGGAAAAATAAAAGGAATCATATCTAGATGAATTGAAAGCGCTTTAGCTGATTTGTGAAAGTTGTAGAGGGTCCATACTGGGCCCTCTATTTTAATTGGACATGAACCTATTGCATGAATTTGGTAAGTGATTTGGAATGGATAATTTCCGAGCATTATATACAATTCTGATGATAGCTGAATAACGCAAAGCTCAAAATCCTATACATGACCACATTTAGGAAAATCGTTATCATTTTGAATTCTAACGATTAAAAGGTTGAAAAATAACATAAGAAATGGTATATTACTCGCAGATAATGACCGAATGAATGAATTGGTCAGTACTTCTTGGAGGAGGATTTGAAAATCATGTTTAAATCGTTAAAGGGTGAATTTTTGGCGATTATAAAGAATCCTATAATACTAATCTCGATCATAGGGATCATCAGTATTCCCCTTCTTTATAGCGGAACGTTTTTGTGGGCATTTTGGGATCCATACGGAAAGGTTGACCAACTGCCGGTTGCCATTGTCAATAATGACGTTGGGGCTGAATTTAATGAAGAGGAACTCACCATTGGAAAAGATTTAGTGGGAGAGTTGAAGGAAAAGAAAGACTTTGATTGGCATTTTGTTAGTCAAAAAGAAGCGGATCAAGGACTGAAAAATCTGGACTATTATATGAAAATAGAAATTCCAGAGGATTTCTCTAAGAATGCAACCACTTTGCAAGATGATGAACCGGAAAAATTGGATTTGATTTACACATCTAATGAAGGCTATAACTACATTTCCACTAAGATTGGTGATGCCGCATCCGAAAAAATCAAGGCAGAGGTTTCTTCAGCAGTTACGAAAACTTATGCGGGGTCGATGTTCGATAGTTTGCAAGATGTTGCGAGCGGCCTTAAAGATGCTAGCGATGGAGCAGGTGAGCTGAAGGATGGTACGGATAGTGTGAAAGACGGAACAAAAGAGCTAGGTACCGGAATTAACTCTGCCAAAGAAGGCGCAGAGAAAGTGGATGAAGGAATTAGTTCTGTTCAGTCAGGATCGGTTGAAATCCAAAATAACCTTGAAAAGTTGGCCGAAAAATCGGTGACCTTCTCGAATGGTGTCGGTTCAGCAGCGAGTGGCTCAAAAGAGCTAAACCAAGGATTACAACAATTCAGTTCTGGTTTCGGGCAAATGAAAGCAGGACAAACGGAACTTTTAGAGGGAGCAAAGAAATCTGAAGCAGGAACGGGTACGTTAGCAACAGGTTTGCAACAATCCTTGGAAGGTTTCAATCAGATTGAAGGAAAACTCCCAACTCTGTCTGAAGGAGCTAATGGTGTAGCGGCGGGTGCAAGTCAACTTTCATCTTCATTGAACGATTGGAGTGCTGCTGCCAGTGAAGCAAAAACAGGTGCGGCTCAAGTTTCTGCGGGGCTCGATGAAGTTATTTCTGGATTGAAACAACAATCTCAGGCTTCGGAAGACCCAGCTGAAAAAGCGCGTTTGGAAGGTCTTATTACCTCATTGACTAAAATTAATGAGGGAAGCAAGGGAGTTTCCGAGGGAGTAGGAAAACTTTCAGCTAGTGCTTCTGAAATTTCCAAAGGCGGTACAAGTCTTAGTGATGGTGCAAGTCAATTGGGAAAAGGAACGGACGCGCTTAGTGATGGTTTCAGCCAATTGTCCGAAGCACAAGGAAAACTGGCTAGTGGAGCAAGTGAACTAGAAAGTGGACAGGGACAATTGGTAGCCGGTTTAACGACAATCGGTGAAAGCATAGATACGGCTCAGAATGGACTTGGTCAATTAACGGAAGGCAGCAATAATTTGGTCACGGGACTTGATCAATTAGAAGATGGCTCCAAGCAATTATCTAGTGGAACTTCCCAACTTTCAGAAGGATCGAAAAGTCTGGTTGCTGGAACAGATAAATTGAAAGACGGATCATCAAGCCTGACCAATGGAATGGGAGAATTGGCCAATGGAGCCATTAAGCTTGAAGATGGCGTTGCCAAACTCTCGGATGGATCAAAAGAATTACATGATGAATTGAAAGATGGAGCGGAGGATGCAAGTGACATCAAAGCGGATGATGATGTCTATGATATGTTTGCAAGTCCGGTTAAAGTCGATAAAATGCCAATAAATAATGTACCGAATTATGGTACAAGTTTTGCACCATATTTGGTTTCATTGAGCTTGTTTATTGGAGCAATCGTATTGACGATTATTTTCCCGTTGAGGGATCCAGCCGTCATTCCTAAAAATGGGTTCGGTTGGTTTATCAGTAAATATAGTGTCATGGCTCTAGTCGGGCTAGGTCAAGCCATTTTGGTGGATACGATATTGATATTAGGCTTAGAAATTGAAGTTACAAGCATCCCGCTATTCTTCATGATTAGCATTATGGCCAGCTTCACTTTTATGGCGATAATCCAGTTCCTAGGTGCAGCTTTCGATAACCCGGGGCGTTTTATAGCCTTGCTTATTTTGATTCTTCAGCTGACTAGTAGCGGGGGGACTTTCCCGAATGAATTGGTGCCTAATTTCTTGCAACACTTTACACCATTCTTACCGATGACTTATTCGATTAATGCTTTTAGAGCGGTTATCTCCACAGGCGATTATGGTTTCATGTGGCATAATCTTGGCACTTTGGCGATTTTCTTGGTAGTGGCTTTGATTCTATCTATCGTTTACTACAGCTTAAGATTCAAAAAGCAAAAAAATGCATTAGCTAAAGAAGAAGAGTTAGCGGTATAAGGGAAGGCGGACTCAATCTGAGTCCGCTATTTTTTTGAATGGGTGTAGGTGATAACAACGACAATATGGTGAGCCAGTCTCATTCGTTATATCGTTTTAAAGAGTGTTGGCTTTTTTTGCAGAACGGAATACACGTGGAAAAGCAGGAAAATTCACTGGGGATTTTCCTGCTTTTTTTATACATGAGATTTTTGAGAAGAAGGCGAATATTTTCTCATTGGTTTTTTAGCGATAACATCCTTTAAATAAGGAAGGCCTAATGGATTTGATTTTTGCAACAATTGCATTAAGTATGAAATGTCATCCATGGCTCGATGTGTTTGAAAGTTAGTGATGTCATGGGCTTGAAGCAGGGTTAATAGTTTACTATTTAGGAAACCATATTGTTTCCAAGGGACATTTCGCATTGTACAAAACCACTTATGATCATTGATTTCCGGATACATCTGGTAGAGAAAACTGCGGTCAAAGGAGGCGTTATGGGCGAAAATGGAATCGGCACGGTTTATATATGATTTGATTTTTTCATCATGAAAACTTTTCCCCTCTACAGAACTATAGGATATTCCATGAACTCTGTATGCTTGACCGTAATTCCGTTTTGCTTGATATGAGAGTGGTTCTCTTAAAAATGAATCTTGTTCAATTAGACTTAAAATATTTCCAGTCTCGCTGTTATAGGTGAAAAGGATTAAAGCAAGTTCGATAATTTCATCCGATCCCGGTCGCAATCCTGTCGTCTCAACATCCAGAACTAAACCTACTCTATTAGACAATTACTTTTCCTCCAATGTATACTACTATCTGAAATTTTTTATTTAGCGAACGGAGTATAATATCAGCCGTTAAAGACTAGTATAATATAAAAGTTTAAAAAAAGATGCAAACTAATGAAAGGAGCCATCTATACATTCAGGGGGATTTTTATTAAAGCCAAAGGGTAAAGAAAAAAATGCAGCGAATAAGCTGCATTTTTTCTTATTTTCCGATGAATTGCTGCGTCCAATAACGGCTGTAGGTTCCGCCTTGAACATATCCAACTCCAATATGCGTATAATTCCCATTCAAAATGTTGGCTTTATGTCCGGGACTATTCATCCATGATTTCATCACTGCAGATGCACTTGTTTGGCCAGCTGCAATATTTTCCCCTGCATATGTATAACCAATACCAAAGGACTTCATCATGTCGAAAGGGGAACCATAGGTAGGACTTGTATGGCTGAAGTAATGATTGTCACGCATATCCCCTGATTTTGTTTTTGCAACATTTGAGAGCTCTTGATCCAATTCCAAGTCTTTCAGTCCAGCTTTTGAACGTTCAGAATTTACTAGGTCAAGAACTTGTTGTGCAACTGAAGAGTTACTTTCGTGGGTTGTTTCATTTTTGGTGGTGGGTATGGAGATAGCCTGGCCAATTTTAATTTGATTAGGATCATCTAAAATAGGATTCGCCATAAGCAAATCGGAAAGGCTGATACTATGTTCAGTAGCAATCTTCGTTAAAGTATCTCCATTATTCACTGTATAGGAATTGGACCCTAAAGCCACAGTTGGGAAAAGTAGCGATAAAGTTAGTACAGACGGTAAAATTATTATCTTCATTGAACTTCCTCCTTTTACAAAATTCAGTAATGAAAATCTAGTATGCTATAAAATTAGGATAACGTAAACTGGTTAATTTTTGAAAAGGGGAAAACCAGGATGAAAGAATTAGCTCTATCTAAAAAGAAAGTAGGTACATACTTTCTTGATTTGGATGGCGTAATGGTATAGCTAGTCCATTGTCTCCGTATGATATCCATCAATATTTGTTCGGAAAGAATTATTTTTTGTTTGCATTTTACCATGATAAGGGTAAAGAAGGATTAGTTTATAAGACTCTATTGTATAGATATAGAACTAAAACAAGTACAAATCGTACATTAATAGGAAGGTGAAGGTAAGGATGGATTTGAAATCCGGAAAGTTATATTGGAATGAGACTTACCATGAAGAAATGAAATATCCAATATTGGAAGAAGACATTATGTGTGACGTTTGCATAGTGGGATCTGGTTCGTCCGGAGCACATTGTGCTTATTTTTTCGCGGAGACGGGACTAAATGTGGTTCTTGTAGATAAGAGGGACTTAAGTACAGGCAGTACGGTGGCTAACACGGGTCTTTTACAATATTCAAATGATAAATCCTTAACATCTCTGATTCATAGTTTTGGAGAAGAAGCTGGTACTCGACATGTCCAGCTCTGCTTGGAAGCCATACGTACGCTTGAAAAAAAGGTTGTCCCAAGCTTAGCTGATGACTCAGACTTTAAGATTAGAAAGAGTTTGTATTATGCTTCTAATCCAGAGGATGTTTCTATGTTGAAAGAAGAGTATCAGAACCTTCAAAACCGCAACTTTCCAGTAGAATATTATTCGGAAAACGAAATAGGAAAACATTTTTCCTTTTTAAAAGCAGGGGCGCTTGTCACAGGGAATGACGCCGAAATAAATCCCTATAAGCATGCTCATTTATTACTGAAAAAGGCTTATCAACAAGGTGTACGTATATTTTCCAATACGAAAATCAATGGAAAAATCTTAAAAGATGATCATACGGAGTTAATCACAGATACAGGTCATTCTATCCGTGCACATCATGTTATTTTTGCCACAGGCTATGAAGCCCAAGAAGAAGTGAATGATCCGAATGCTATGATTCTCAGTTCCTATGCCGTTGCAACGAATCAGATTGCGAATCTTGCCAAATGGGATGAAGGAATGATGATTTGGGAAACGGCAAGGCCTTATTTATATGCAAGGAAAACGGTTGATAACCGGATCATCATAGGTGGATTAGACGAAAGAATAACCTATTCCGAGAAGAGAGATTCAAAAATCATACATAAGCGAGATGAATTGTTGAGTCAACTTGTCTGTTTATTCCCAGAATTGGAGGGCGTGGTCCAAGCAGATTATTATTGGGGTGCTTTCTTTGGTGAGTCACATGATGGTTTACCAACCATTGGGATTTATCCGAATTACCCTAACTGCTATTTCTTAATGGGGTATGGGGGAAATGGTACAGTTTATAGTGTCATTCTCTCACAAATCATTAGAGATTTGATAACAAAGAATAGACATCCCGATTCAAACTTATACTTAAAGGAAAGGTCTCTTATGAAAGGAACTGTCGGTTAAACAGGAAACACGCCCTAGAGAATAGAATAATAGAGGAAAGGATGATTACTAGGGGGAAAAGAAATGAAGTTTCCTGAATTAGAGACGGATAGGCTGTATTTGATAGAAATAGGTAAGCAGCATGCAGAAAGTCTGTTTGATATCCTTTCAAGGGAAGAGGTAACCCGGTATGGGGGCATTGAAACATTGCTTCGCTTAGAAGAGTCACAGAGGATTATTCATTCTTTTAGAAGCTCATACATTAATGAAAGAGGAATCCAATGGGGAATGGTCTTAAAAGATACAGGAAGGTTCATTGGGACGGTAGGTTTAAATCATTTGAATAAGTCTAATAAAAGGGCAGAAATAGGTTACGAAGTTCACCCTGATTATCGGCGAAAGTACTATACGTGGGAAGCGGTCAGAGAAGTATTGAGATTCTCTTTTCATGAACTTGAGTTGCATCGCATTGCCGCGATGGCTTTTCCGCATAACATGCCTTCGACTAACTTATTGAAAAAAGTTGGATTTCAGGAAGAAGGAACGCTTAGAAATTATCTATATTTTAATAAAGAATCTCAAGATGTCCGGATCTTTTCGTTATTGAATAGTGAATATAGTGCATTGAATTCTGGCTCATTGCCCCCCGCTTTCTATAGGGACTGAAACAGAGAGTTTTGTTTAGTGCATCAGAGAAAATGCCCAATCATGGGCTTTTTTTGTGCCTGATATGTGAACATTTATAGATGAACGTCCAAAGTTCCATCCATTCATCGTTTTGTTAGAATCATAAACCATCCAGCCATTTGAAACCAGATTATCCGGGAACTTAGTCCACTTTTAAAGCCGTATATATTTAAAAATGTAGTATCAGGGGTACAAAATAGATTATTTAATTTTGTAATATTTTGAAGGGTTTAGCAAATTATGGTCGAATATAATAATATTATCCTTTTGCGAGGTTTGAAAGGAAGGTGGTTTTAAGCTATTAAACTGCTGTTTTTTGGGTTTTCCGAGGAAAAGGGCAAAACGAGTGTAATCGGTTTGCTGACTAAGTGTAATGATGAACGCTAAACTTCTAACTAATCCTCGCAGAAAATTTCCGGAATGAAATAAGCCGGCAGTTGATAGAGTAGAAATGGGAGGGGCCTGAGCTTGGGTGACTCCACAATTAAATCGTACAGAGGGGGAAAACATTTGAAAAAGTCTAAATTTTCAGTACTATCATTGTTTTTAGCCATGATACTGGTATTGGCCGCGTGTAATGGAGGATCGAAGGAAACTTCGAAAGAAAAAGAGGAAGGCACTAATAAATCCACTGAACCAAAGGTGTTAAATCTGAATAACTCATCCGAACCTGGATCACTACACCCTGCTAAAGCACAAGGAACTCATGATTCTTGGATTCTAAATCATACCTTTGAGGGGTTGACTAAGAAGACCGAGGAAGGCGAAATCGTTCCAGCGGTTGCAGAATCATGGGAGACTAGTGATGATGGTAAAACTTTGACATTTAAATTAAAAGATGGTTTAAAGTGGTCGAATGGAGATCCCATTACCGCCAATGACTTTGAATATGCATGGAAATATGCTTTGAATCCTGACACTGCGGCTGACTATGCTTACCAACTTTATTACCTTAAAGGGGGAGAAGCGTACAACGCGAAAAAAGGCAAGGAAGAGGATGTTGGTGTAAAGGCTACGGATGATCTTACATTAGAAGTTACATTAGAAGAGCCTACTCCATATTTCTTGGACTTAACATCATTCTATGCATTTTTCCCAATCAATAAAAAAGTCCAAGAAGAAAATCCTGAATGGGCTCAAGAGGGAGAGACGCATGTCTCGAACGGACCATTCAAATTAACAGAATGGAAACATAAAGAGAGCATTAAAATCGAGAAGAACGAAAATTATTATGATAAAGATCAAGTTAAATTGGATGCTGTAAATTTCGCTCTAATTGAAGACGAAAATACAGCATGGCAAATGTATGAGAATGGTGAACTTGACCTGGCATATCCATTACCAGTGGACAAACAAGGCCAGCTGGTTAACTCTGGAGATAAAGAATTCCAAAATGGTCCAGAACTTGCCGTTTACTATTACAACTTAAATACTAAAGTGAAACCATTCAATAATATTAAAGTCAGAAAAGCTTTATCCATGGCCATTGACCGTAAAATGATCACGGATAATGTTACTCAAGGTGGCCAACAGCCAGCCTATGGTATCGTTCCTCCTGGTATTCCTGATGCCACTGGTGATTTCCAGGAAAATACAGGAAACCTTTTTGAAGAAAATGTAGATGAAGCTAAAAAGTTATTAAAAGAGGGCCTTGCAGAAGAGGGTATGAAAAAAATGCCTGATTTCTCCATTTTATTTAACACATTAGATGCCCATAAGAAAATTGCCGAAGCTGTTCAAGAAATGTGGCGTAAAAATTTAGGTGTTGAAGTCAAATTGGAAAATGCTGAATTCCAGGTTAAATTAGACCGTGAAAAAGCGGGAGATTTCCAAATTTCACGTGCTGGCTGGGTTGGTGATTATGTCGATCCAATGACATTCATGCTTTGGGAGACTGATGGCGCTTATAATGATGCAGATTGGTCTAACAAGGAATACGACAAGTATCTTAAGGAATCAAAAACTGCATTGAAACCGGAAGATCGCATGCCTATTCTACACAAGGCTGAAAAAGTATTAATTGATGAAATGCCGATTATCCCGATTTACTTCTATACTAAACCATACATGGTTAAATCGAATGTTACAGGAATTTATGCACCAATCAACGAATATCCGAACTTTATTTACGCAGACAAAAAATAAAGGCACGATAGTGATGGGAGGTATGTCCTTATTCGGACATACCCCATTTTTCAGTTGAAAATTTCATGAATTCATTTCTGCTTTAAACTTCTATGAAAACGAGAATTGAGGTGATTACCATGTTGAGATATACGATGAATCGATTAAAATGGGCAATTATAACTTTATGGGCGGTCATTACAATCACTTTTATCATTATGCATTCCATACCAGGAAATCCTTTTGCTAAAGAAGGGACAATGCCTCCTGCAGTATATGAAAATCTACAAGCCCATTATGGATTGGACAAACCACTATTAGCCCAATATGGAAATTATTTATTGGAAGTGCTTCGATTTGATTTTGGTCCTTCCTTAAAATCTTCATCCATTTCCGTGAATGACTATATTGTGAACGGGTTCCCAGTATCTTTACATTTAGGTGCGCAAGCGTTGGCCATTGCCGTTTTCTTTGGTCTGATTCTAGGTGTAGTGGCTTCCTTATATCGAAATAAAATACCTGATTATCTATCAATGATCATTGCGATTGTTGGTATATCAGTGCCGAACTTTATCTTAGCTACAGTGCTGATTAATTATCTCGCTATAGAATTCAAAGTGTTTCCAGTTGCTACATGGGCGACTTGGAAACATACGATTTTACCTTCTATCGCCCTGTCCATGATGCCACTGGCCTTTATTGCAAGGTTAATGCGGACGAGCATGCTGGAAGTCATGGGTCAGGACTACATATTGACCGCTAAGGCCAAAGGCTTGAAAAGAAGTAGCATTATTATCAAACATGCGATTCGAAATGCCATCTTACCTGTCATTACGATTCTTGGCATTCTGACGGCCAACATTGTAACGGGAAGTTTCATTATTGAGCGCATTTTTGGAATTCCGGGGATGGGAGAGATGTTTGTAAAAGGAATCTTCAATCGGGATTACCCGGTTATTCTTGGTTCCACAATAGTGTATAGTGCAGTGCTTGTCATATTGATTTTCATAGTGGATGTAGCCTATACGTTGATTGACCCGAGAATTAAAGTGACGGGGGAGAGTAAATAATGGCAGAAAAAGTGCATTTAACCGAAGAAATGTTCTCGCCCGCAGAAGATAATTTTAAGGAAGCGGAAAAAATATCAAGGCCAACCATATCATTTTGGTCTGATGTATGGCGAAGGTTTAAGCAAAATAAGCTGGCCATGGCAGGTTTTGTTCTAATTGTCCTATTAGTGTTTATGGCTATTTTCGGGCCCTACATGAATGGATATTCATATTACGAACAAGATTTTGCAAAAAAGAATCTTAGACCAAACGCTGAACATTGGTTCGGTACGGATACAGCCGGAAGAGATCTATTTACGAGAGCCTGGTATGGGGCGAGGATATCCTTATTTATAGGATTGATGGCTGCTCTTATCGATTTTATAATCGGTGTCATTTATGGTGGGATTTCAGCTATACGTGGTGGGCGCACGGATAATTTAATGATGCGGTTTGCCGAAGTCATCTATGCCATTCCATATTTACTGATGGTCATTTTAATGATGGTAGTTTTAGATCCTGGTATATTACCAATTATCATCGCAATGACGATCACAGGCTGGATCCCAATGGCTCGATTGGTCCGGGGCCAGGTATTACAGCTAAAGGAAAATGAATATGTCCATGCAGCCACTATCTCTGGTGCCAATACGAATTGGACATTAAGGAAACATATGATTCCCAATACAATGGGACCTATTTTAGTGAATTTAACATTGACCGTTCCTACTGCAATTTTTGCCGAGGCGACGTTGAGCTTTTTAGGGCTAGGTGTGCCAGCTCCTCAAGCTAGTTGGGGTACCCTTACAAGTGATGCTTTGGGAAGTATTTTAGTCGGTAATTTCTATCAGCTTTTAATCCCAGCCATCCTTATTTCGGTGACGATGTTTGCCTTCAATGTAGTGGGTGATGGGCTTCAGGATGCACTGGATCCAAAGCTTAGAAAATAATAAAGTCCTAAACATAAAGATATTGAAACTAGAATAGGAGGGACGTTAATGGGGAAATTGTTAGAGGTCAATGATCTGCACATCACCTTCCATACGTATGCGGGTAAAGTGCAGGCTGTCCGAGGTGTGGACTTCCAGGTGGAAAAAGGGGAAGCCATTGGGATTGTAGGAGAGTCTGGGTGCGGAAAAAGCGTAACGGCAAAGTCCATAATGAAATTGTTGGAAACACCACCGGCACAGTATGAAAAAGGATCGATACTATTTAATGGAAAAGATCTCGTTAAAGCCAATGAAAAGGAAATGCAGAAAATTCGAGGCAATGACATCAGTATGATATTTCAAGATCCGATGACTTCGCTTAACCCGACAACCAAGATAGGCACTCAAATCATGGAGTCTATTTTAAAACATAAAGAAATCTCTCGTAAAGATGCGTATGAAAGGGCCTTAGATACTTTAAAGTTGGTGGGCATCCCACAACCGGAAAAAAGGATGCAACAATATCCGCATGAGTTTTCGGGGGGGATGCGTCAGCGGGCAATGATCGCGATAGCCCTGGCCTGTGATCCACAATTATTAATTGCTGACGAGCCAACAACTGCATTGGATGTAACGATTCAAGCACAAATCTTAGAACTTATGAAAGATATTCAGCGAAGGATGGATACTTCTATTATCCTTATAACACATGATTTAGGTGTTGTTGCAGAAACCTGCGACCGAGTAATAGTAATGTATGCGGGCACGGTTGTGGAGACTGGAACGGTAGAAGCGATATTTGCAAATCCACAGCATCCCTATACAAAGGGTCTTCTCAAAACCGTGCCAAGGCTAGATATGGAAAAAACGGATCCTTTGATTCCAATCATTGGGTCTCCTCCCGATTTATTAGATCCACCAAAGGGCTGCCCCTTTTATCCAAGATGTGAATATGCAATGAAAGTATGCAAAGACCATAACCCGGAACTTGAAGAGGTGGAAGTGGGACAGACGGCAGCATGCTGGCTTCATCATCCGATGGCAAAAGCAACAAGGGATCAATCTACGACTACGGTATAAAGGAGGAGAGTCATGGTTTCACTGAAAAATGAGTCATTAAAAGAAAAAGATCTCAGCAAAAGGTCTACTCTTGTTGAAATAAAAAATTTAAAGAAGTATTTTCCTATCGGTTCCGATTCGTTGAAAGCTGTTGATGGACTGGACCTTACGATATTTGAGGGGGAGACTGTTGGTCTTGTTGGGGAGAGCGGCTGTGGTAAATCCACGGCAGGACGTACAATCACACGACTATATGAGCCGACAGATGGAGAAGTCCTTTTTCAAGGGAAAAATATTTTTGATTATAAACAGGGGGAAATGTCGAAAGTCCGTCGAGAAATCCAAATGATTTTCCAAGATCCGTATGCATCGCTAAACCCTCGTATGAAAGTAGAGGAACTAATAGGAGAACCTCTTGCCATTCATGGGATTTTAAAAGGTAAAGAAAAAAAGAAGAGAGTAGAAGACTTGCTAAAGCTGGTTGGACTAAATCCTGAACATATCAGTCGGTTCCCACATGAATTCAGTGGCGGACAACGTCAGCGAATCGGGATTGCAAGGGCGTTAGCGCTAAATCCAAAATTCATTGTGTGTGATGAACCCATATCAGCTCTTGATGTATCCATCCAAGCCCAAGTAGTAAATTTACTCAAAGAATTGCAGAAGGAGATGGGGTTGACCTATTTATTCATCGCACACGATTTATCAATGGTAAAGTATATCTCAGACCGTATTTTAGTTATGTACTTAGGTAGGATGATGGAACTTTCGGATAGTGATTCTCTTACTAAGGATCCGCTACATCCTTATACACAAGCATTACTATCTGCTGTACCCATTCCAGATCCTACAGTTAAAAGGGAACGGATTGCTTTGAAAGGTGATGTACCTAGTCCAATCAATCCGCCGAGCGGGTGTGTATTCCGTACACGTTGCCCAAAAGCCATGGAAGTGTGTTCCAGTGCCATACCAGAATGGAAAGAACAAAAGCCAGGGCACTTCGTTGCTTGCCATTTATACTGGTGAATCAAATAGTAAGACCGGTTGGCTTTTCTGCAACTGGTCTTTTTTACATCCAAGGGAGGAATCTCAACTAAATAAACAGAAAAGATTAAGGACTCTTATACTTAATTCTATCATTTTGGAAATCAAACATATAAAATGTAATTATATGTAAAAATATTATTCGGTGTCTTTATGCTCTGTGAGATAAGGAGGAATAAAAATGTATTCTACAATAAAAGCTGAAATTGTTGATCATGTTATGATAATTACACTCAATCGCCCTGAAAGAATGAATGCTTTTAATGAAAAAATGTGTCAAGAGCTGATTCAAGTCTTTGATAAAGCGGATGAAAATGATGAAGTACGGGCGATTATAATGACCGGTGCCGGAAAAGGGTATTGTTCTGGTATGGATTTGGAAAAAGGCGTAGAAACATTTATGGACCATACTCCTTTAGTGGAATATCGAGATGCTGGTGGGGTCTTGTCATTACGAATATTTGATATGAAAAAACCAATTATTGCTGCAATCAATGGTTCTGCTATCGGGATTGGAATCACTATGACTTTACCAATGGATATCCGGCTTGCTTCATCTGATGCGGAAATGAGCTTTGATTTTGCAAAGCGGGGAATTACGATGGAGGCGTGCAGTGGATGGTTCCTGCCAAGACTCGTGGGCATGGGTAAGGCAACTGAATGGGTGTTTACCGGTAGAATGATTTCCGCACGAGAAGCGTATGAAGCAAGATTAGTAAACGAAGTTGTCGAGCCTGATCAGTTGATGGCTACAGCCATGAAAATTGCCAATGAGATAGCGGTAAATACCTCTTCTATTTCTGTTACATTATCTAGGCAGCTAATGTGGACGATGCTGGGGGCCAATCATCCCCATGAATCACATAAAATTGAATCTAAGATGCTCCATTGGACTGGGAAACAAGCGGATGCACAAGAAGGGATTGGAGCTTATCTGGAAAATCGGAAAGCAAAATTTACGATGAAGAGCAGTACGGATATGCCACCGTTCTATCCATGGGGTGTCGAATGAATAGGAGCAATTTCGATAATATAATGAAGTAAACAGGCTTGTTATTGTACTTTTCGGAATAATTAGGGTTTCCGTTCTTAGTGTGTTATACTTTGGTTACCATTTACTAAACTTGTTTCGTGTACCCCGTCAATTTGATGGGTTTTTTTTCTATAAAAAACAACAACAAAAATGGACTCTACGAGTAGAGTCCATTATATATGATGGATATTATTATGCTTTTTGAACGTTAGTAGCTTGGGGTCCACGTTGACCTTGCTCAACTTCAAAAGTAACTGATTGACCTTCGTCTAATGATTTGAAGCCTTCGCTTTGAATAGCTGAGAAATGTACGAATACATCGTCTCCGTTTTCGCGTTCGATGAAGCCGAATCCTTTTTCTGCGTTAAACCATTTTACTTTACCTTGTTCCATTTTTGTTGCCTCCTAGTGTGAATCCACACATTGTGTTACTACCCTTGCTCAATTTTCAGAAGGAAAGTGTTTCACTTATCAATCTTCAAGAACAAAAATAATTCTTTTTAAGAATAACAGATACTGTCGGATTTTGCAATGGATATAGTATTGATCCTTTTATTTACATGGTAAATCCCGTCAATAACCTTTTTTATAATTTAATAAATTGATTTCAGGGCTTTCGCCAGAAAGGTAGTTCTTTAAATTCGGTATAAAGATTTCTTCAATTAGACGTTGATTGTAAAATTCAGTATTTCCTGAAGTGTGTGGAGTCATGATGACATTATCCATCTCCCATAATCGGCTAGTTTCTGGAAGTGGTTCAGTTTCAAATACATCAAGCCCCGCACCGGCAATCTGATGAGCGTCAAGGGCTTGTATCAATTCGGTTTCAATTACGATTGGACCACGACCAACATTAATGAAGAAAGCAGAGGACTTCATCGAGTTGAACTCATCTGTGCCGAACATATTCCTTGTTTTAGAGGTTAGAGGTAAAGTGACGATTACGTAATCACATTTAGGAAGAACATCTTGTAATTGGTCCTGTTTGAACATTTCATCCACGAATTCTTCTGGCCTACCTGACTGGCGAACTCCGATGACCGTCATCCCGAAGGCTTTGGCAATCTTCGCCGTTTCTTTACCAATTTTCCCAACCCCTATGATTCCGATAGTCTTATTGTGAATTTCCTGTTTCATATGAGCGTGATGCCAGTTTTTTTTCTGTTGTTGTTTAACATACGTATCAATTTTTCTAGTGAAAGCAAGGAGTAAGCCGAAAATAGTTTCAGAAATAGGGTAGGCATGAACTCCATTTGCTGTCGTAATCTGAACATGATCTTTTTCAAGGATATCCAGTGGCAAAGCATTTACTCCTGCACTCCATGTCTGTACCCATTTTAAATTTTTTCCTTCCCCTTGTATAATGGGTTGCTTCATTTCTGCTTTCCAACCTGCAATTATTTCAGCTTCATGAATATGATTCTTCCATATCGCTGGATTTCTCCCTATTATAATATTCCACTCCGGAATCAACTCTTTAATTTGATTCAACAACTGTTCATTCAAGTCCTGGCTTATAATGATTTTCCGCTTATTCATTTAAATCCTCCCATCTAATTCACTTTTCTGAATTATACGTAAACTTCTTTGGGAATACAATGATAGTGCCTTTTATAGGCTATTTATATGTGAGGGAAATTTGAAGAGGAGATAAAAACTTTGATATTCACCATGATGGTTTATCACAGCGAACAAAATGTTTAAATATTCAATCGTTTACTATACAAAACGTCTAATGTAAAAAATCCGTTTAAAAAATATAATGAAAACAAGAAATATCTTTCGGATGGAATCAGAGGTCAAGAATGAAAAAGTGGGATCCAGCAACCGTAAAGAAAAAAGCGATTTATGGCTAAATACTCATACGAAATAGGGGTCGAAACATATCAGGTTCGACCTTTCTTTATAGAATAGAAAGGGGTGCAGAGGATTATGCAAGTTAAAAAAGAATTGAAGGATTTACAACAAATGGACGAAAAGTATATTTGGCATAATATGAAAGGTGCTGGACCAAATCCAGGAACGATGGTAGTTGAAAAAGGTAAAGGAGCTTGGATTACTGATATTGATGGAAATCGTTATCTGGATGGAATGTCTGGTTTATGGTGTGTCAATGTAGGATATGGAAGGGAAGAACTTGCTGAAGCAGCTTATGAACAGTTAAAGGAACTTCCCTATTCTCCTTTAACGAATAGTCATATTCCAGCTATTAAACTGGCAGAAAAATTGAATGATTGGCTCGGCGGTGATTATGTAATTTTCTTTTCCAACAGTGGTTCAGAAGCGAATGAAGCAGCATTTAAGATTGCAAGGCAGTATCATCAGCAAAAAGGGGAACATGGCCGTTATAAATTCATTTCTCGTTACAGGTCCTATCATGGGAATACAATGGGGGCGTTGGCAGCAACAGGTCAGGCACAGAGAAAATATAAATACGAACCGCTTGCTCCAGGTTTTCTTCATGTGGCGCCTCCTGATTCATATCGAAATCCAGAGGACGAAAGTGGAGAGAAAAGTGCCTCTGAAATTGAACGTGCCATCACATGGGAATTGAGTGAAACTGTTGCTGCAGTTATTATGGAACCAATCATTACAGGTGGAGGTATTCTTATGCCTCCAGAGGGGTATATGAAGAAGGTTAAAGATATTTGCGATAAAAATGGCGTTTTGCTGATTTCAGATGAGGTGATTTGTGGTTTTGGTCGTACGGGTAAGAAGTTCGGTTTTATGAATTATGATGTACAGCCGGATATCATTACAATGGCAAAAGGGATTACAAGTGCCTATCTTCCTTTATCCGCAACGGCTGTCAAACGGGAAATATATGAGGCATATGTAGGTACAGAAGATTATGACCGTTTTCGGCATGTAAATACATTCGGTGGTAACCCTGCTTCTTGCGCACTCGCCTTAAAAAATATGGAAATCTATGAAAAAGAAAATTTGATTGAACGCTCGAAAGAACTAGGCCTTCGCCTTTTGCAGGATTTAGATGAAATGAAATCCCACCCTAATGTTGGTGACGTACGTGGTAAAGGCTTGTTAGTCGGAATTGAACTTGTAGAAGATAAGCAAACGAAAAAACCGATTGAATTATCCAAAATTAATAAAATTATTGCTTCTTGCAAGGAAAATGGATTGATCATCGGAAAAAATG
The DNA here is from genome assembly GCF_059384845.1 of Peribacillus suis. Classification (NCBI taxonomy): domain Bacteria; kingdom Bacillati; phylum Bacillota; class Bacilli; order Caryophanales; family Bacillaceae; genus Peribacillus; species Peribacillus suis. The sequence continues at coordinate 2,163,113 of NZ_CM182019.1, read as the reverse complement.
GCGATACGGTAGCAGGTTTTAATAATGTATTGACACTAGCACCCCCGTTAAGTATCACCGAAGAGGATTATTCTTTCATCGTAACAACCTTAAAGCGAACTTTAGCTGAGTTTTAAAGATAGAAACGGAAATGTATTAAGGCGGAACAGAAGATATCTCATTCTGTTCTTTCTTTTTGTTTATTAGCCATTGGAAATGATATACTATAAAAAATATTTTGTTGTTTAAGGGTGCTTAGCGTTAAGTTAGCTCTCTTGTAAAGTAAAGAGATACAGGCCATTTTTCTTTATTAAATTGATAGTTTGATAGCACTTCATTTGAATGGAAGGGGCTATCAACTTTTTTGGTTTAAAAAAATGGTCTTTTTGGTACATAATAAAAGTATGTAGACAAGAACTAGAAAAATGATTAACTCTCAGAAGAGGTGTGGTTCATGAACAATGAAGAAATAACGAAAAAATTAACTTTACATACGCCTGTTATTTTAGGCAGTGGGGACTTTGCAAAATATGCAGTTTTAGTACCGCTTATCGAAAAGGAGGATGGCATACACGTCCTGTTTGAAGAGCGCTCACATCAATTGAGAAGGCAACCGGGGGATATTTGTTTTCCTGGTGGAAGAATTGATCATCTTGATATGGATGAGCAGACGGCTGCCCTTCGTGAAACGTACGAAGAACTAGGTGTGGCAAAAGAGGATATATATAATGTATTTCCAATCGATTATCTTGTATCCCCTTTTGGGATGATTGTGTACCCATATGTGGGATTTATCCGAGGTGATCAACCATTGGCACCCAACCCATCTGAAGTCGAAACGGTCTTTACTGTTCCACTTTCGTTTTTCATGGAAAAGCCCCCAGAGATATATCATGTGAATTTTAAAGTCGAGCCATTAGAAAACTTTCCACACGATTTAGTTGTTGGTGGAGAGAATTATAAATGGCAACCAAGACAGACGAAAGAATATTTCTACCAATATGAAGGCCGTGTCATTTGGGGAATGACGGCAACCATACTTACCCACTTTATTAAAATTCTACGTTAGACCCTTCTAAAGCACCTTTTCTTTGTCAGTAAATCCAAATAAACTATATATATGGTAAAAAACGGTTTTTGATGAAGAGGGGGATGAGGGATGAGATACACGATGAGACGATTGGAAATTGAACGAGAACAATCTATAGCAGAGCTTAAAAAATATAAAGTGAGCCATGAGTACTATGATGAAATAAAAGATTTGAAAAGTCGGGAAATTTATTATCTTGGCGGTCCCTGGACTAGGGAACACTTAAACTCCTTGTTAAGAAGTTCTCATGTAAACCAGCCGAGTTACTCACCCCATCGTTTTTTATATCCATGGGTTGATCTTCAGGAAGATGGAAAGCTGAAAAGCTTGTATTCCGGTAAAGGTATGGATCCTGTCGAAGTCATAGAAGCAGATATTCGAGTTCTTGAACTGTTAACGAAAGGAAGTCAATCCTTTGAGGTTAATAGTATGTCTCTTAATTGTGAACATGTCGTTCCTCAATCATGGTTTAGAAAAAAAGAACCAATGATGGGGGACTTACATCATTTATTTGCCTGTGAGCCAACTTGTAATAGTAGCCGCGGGAATTCCCCTTATCATGACTTTGTGGACTATTCCCCAGAACCTCAAGTACGAGGGATAAAAGCCGGATGTGGCAAAGCTGAAAAAGGAAAATTTGAGCCTGAATATGGAAAAGGAATCGTAGCGAGGGCCACTTTGTATTTTTTACTGCGATATGAAGGGATTATTGATCAAGAGAATATCGATATCAATCTATTATTGGACTGGCATCATCGTTTTCCGGTTAACTTATATGAAAAACATCGTAATCAGGCCATATTCGAAGTACAAGGGAATCGCAACCCATTTATCGATTTCCCCGAAATGGCAGGTGAGTGGACTTAAAAAGACGTTTGTTTTGCGAACTAAAATATGTATGGACATGAGGTTAGGGTCTCTCTTGAATGTTATATTGAAAGAAGCCTACAGGATAATGAACTCAAAAAGGATTGAGCAGCTTCCACTGCCTCAATCCTTTTATTTTTTATATGGTATGAAAAGGGTTTAAAGAAACTTCACGCAAACTGGGAATGGAACTTGGATATCTTTTTGAAGTAACGTTAATTTACCATTTATATCATTTCGAGAAAACAACGTCAAGGTCCCTGATTCCTCATTAGAGGCAACAAGGAACTTCCCACTAGGATCAAGGGCGAAGTCACGTGGCCAGTGTCCTTCTGTTGAAACTAATTCAACCAAGGTTAGTTTTCCGGTTTTTTTATCGGTTTGGAAGACAGCGATGCTATCATGCCCACGATTTGCTGCATAAACGAACTCCCCATCCGCAGATATGTGAATCGCACTTCCTTGATTGTTTTCACGGAAATTTTCTGGGACTGTCCGGATGGTTTGCAATTCTGAAAAACTTCCATTTTGGGAATCGTACGCCAATACAATGACTTCAGGTGCAAGTTCTGTCATAACATAAGCGATTTTTCCATTAGGGTGGAAGGTTAGGTGTCTTGGCCCGCTTCCAGGGGTGACTGCCAAACTATTAACTTTTTCCAATACTCCATTATGTATTCCATATGTGTTTATTTGATCGATTCCAAGATCAACTACGGCAATGTATTTTTCATCAGGTGAAAAGCCTGCATAATGTGCATGTGCCTTTTCCTGACGCTCTTTGTTAGGTCCCATTCCGGTATGGCGTATCGTGGATGATACTGAAGCAGGTGTTGCGTCGGGGTTAAGTTTGTAAGCTTCGATAATCCCATCTCCGTAATTGGCTGTGACCAAAACATTTTTTTTGCTATCGATACTAATGTGGCAATAGGATCCATTAGGAGTTAGCTCCTTACCTAAGTAAGTAAGATCACCTGATCCTTCATCAATAGAGTATGCAGCAACACCTCCGCTGCCGGCCTCTTTTAAGATGGCGTACAAATGTTGTTTGTCTTCACTAATCGTTACATAAGTAGGATCCTTTAATTCAGCAGCAAGGACGGGCGTTGTAATCTTCCCTTCGTTACTATCAAGTGTGAAACGATAAATGCCTTTACTGTCTCCTTTCGTATAAGTACCGATGTATCCGGTAAAGGTTTGTTTCGGATTTTCCATATTGATTCCCTCCTAGAAAGATAATGAGTTTATTTTAACATACGATGAACTCATATATCTTTCCCCGAATTTAATGGAGTTGAATCTTAATTAACAATAAAATTTTGCTGAAACAGAAAAAGGTACTCGTTTACTGAAGATTTTATATGGTTTCGATTTTTTTAGATGTACTGGCTTGGTTTGATATATGTTGAAATGATGAAACTAAAAATAAGCCTTGTGTTGTTAATTTAATTTCAGGTATAACGGGAAGCGCTAAAAAAGCAAGCGTCAGGAATGGATTAAAGTGTCTGTTGGCACCAATCTTCAATAACGCGTGATTCATTTCCTTTAAGTTGTGTAAAACTTCCGCATACGTCCCTGTACTCATTAGTCCAGCAATCGGAAGAGGTAGGGAGGCAAGAGTTTTACCATCTTGGATAATGACTAATCCTCCCTGCATTTTTTTTATTTCCTCAGCAGCTACCAGCATATCCTGGTCATTCGTACCAGCGATAATTAAGTTGTGCGAGTCATGAGAAACCGTTGTGGCGATTGCACCTGATTGTAGGCCAAGACCCTTGACGATTCCAAGGCCGATTTTTTTTGTCTTTTGATGCCGTTCTATAACAGCAAGCTTTACGTGATCCATGGAGGGGGAAAATTGAAATAGGCCATTTTGATTGAGAGCGACCGGTTCGATTATATGTTTAGTAACTAGACTGTTCGGTATGATTTCAATAAGGTTGGCAAGGGCATTGTGTAACGTTATATGAAAATCTATATCTGACAAATCTTGAAGGTGTACCGTCTGTGTTAATTCTTCCTCCAACTTGTTTTTCGGGGCTTCAGGGAAGTTCACTAACTGGCCATCTTTAGAAACTAGTTTGCCATCTTTAAAAACGGATTGAATTTGGATGGATTGGAGATCTTCGAATAATAGAAAGTCGGCTTTATATCCAGGTGCAATGGCACCATGTTCTCTTAACCCGAAGCATTCGGCGGCATTTATTGTTGCCATCTGAATCGCGGTCAGAGCGGGGATTTCTTCTTCTATGGCAATTCTGACATTGTGGTCAATGCTACCTTCAGTTACAAGATCATCTAGGTGGCGATCATCGGTGACGAATAAACAACGGCGGGAATTTTGTTCAGTAACGGCAGGGAGCAGATTTCGTAAGTCTTTTGCTACAGTTCCCTCCCGAATCATAAGATACATTCCTTTCCGTAGTCGGTCTCTTGCTTCCTTTGCGGTGGTGCATTCGTGATCGGTTTGGATACCGGCAGCCATATATACATTGAGTTGCTGTTCAGTAAGTCCGGCAGCGTGACCATCAATCTTTTTTTCATTCTTGTATGCATCGATGATTTTTTGAATCATATCTTCATCTGCATTGGATACGGCTGGGAAGTTCATCACTTCAGCTAAACCAAGCACCCGCGGATTTTTGTAAAAAGAATATAAGTCTTCACTTTTTAAAACAGCGCCCGCATCCTCGAAGTCAGTTGCCGGAACACAAGATGGCATCATAAAGTAAAAGTCGAAAGGGAGGTGATCCGATTGTTCAATCATATATTGTATCCCTTTCCTTCCTGATACATTGGCGATCTCGTGTGGGTCCGCCACGACGCAAGTTACTCCATGTAAAAGTAGAACTTTGGCCAGTTCAGAAGGCCGTACCATGGATGATTCAATATGAACATGTCCGTCGATAAATGTAGGTGATACGTATTTACCTGCGGCATTTATTTCAGAGATTCCCTCGTAATTCCCAATACCTGCAATATAACCATCTACTATAGCAACGTCGCCAGTATAAATTTCCCCATTGAATACATCAATGATTTTCCCATTTTTAATGACGTAATCAGCAGGTATTCTACCTGCTGCAACGTCCATTCTCTTTTTCATTAAGTGTGATTTCAAAGAGACCTCCTCCTCATCTGGACTTAGGCTTATTGTCAGTATTCCACTTTAACTGCTTGAGATTCCCATGTGCGGAATGGTAAATCATGGTCGGTGAAATCTATACGATGCATGGCGATGGAGCGGTTTTCCATTGGGATCGCAAGCTCTTGATAAATAAAATCGTCATCAAACCCGATTTGAGCTGCATCTTGTTTTGTACAAGAATAATAGATTGCTTTAGGTCGTGCCCAATAAAGAGCACCAATACACATCGGGCAGGGCTCACAACTAGTATAGATTTCACAATCTGTAAGCTGAAAGCTGTTCAGGTTTTTACAAGCATCGCGAATAGCTTGGATTTCAGCATGTGCAGTGGGGTCAAGCGCCGTAGTGACATTATTACAGCCTCTTCCTATAATGACCCCATCTTTTACGATCACGGCTCCGAAAGGACCACCGTTTTGTTTCTTCACATTTTCAGTAGCCAGTTGCACTGCCATTTCCATGAATTTTATATTCATCTAAAACACCCCTCCGACTTATATTTAAAAGCTGTGTTATATTACATAACATGAAATTTATATATAATATAACATATTTAGGAAATCGTTGAACGCATTTTTGAAAATAATTTTTTAAATCATTCATTCTTGAGAAATTTATTATGGAAGAAATAATAAGGGAGGTAAAAAGGATTTTGTATTGCGAGTCATCTCGGTAAAATCGTGAATTCATCAACTTCTCCATTTTAGTTTTTTTAAAAGTTGTCCATCCCCGTTTACATTTATACTTTTTTGAAACTTAATGAAAATTTGTTCGTAGAATAAATGTAAGTAAATTTAAGGAAGAGGTGTTTTTATATGGAAAAAAGGTTGGGAGATTTAAATCAGGAGCAGATAAAGGGTCCTTCTTTGTTTGGAATGATTACAAGTCCTGTGGAACAATTCGAAAGAATCAAAAGCAAGCCAAAGATTTGGGTTCCAATGCTATTGATCACTTTACTTTTTTTAATTGGTACATATTTTTTAAGTCTATCATTAGACATCAATGAATTAATTGGGGAAGAAGTTCCTTCAGGGCAAGTTGAAATTGTTAAGATGGTTACTTTGGTTACCATGGTTATTACCGGTGTTCTTTCACCAGTGGTATCGGTTCTAATTTCCAGTGCTGTTTTGCTAGCAGTGGCTAAAATCGCAAATTCAGAAGTGAGTTTTAAACAAATATTTTCAATGAAGACGTTTATTTATTTAATCACAGCTATAGGACTTTTTTTAAACGGACTTATACGTTTGCTGATTGGTGGAAATCCTGAAGTGTATGTTACGAGTTTGGCAGGTTTACTGAACTCGGATTCTAAGATTTTGGGAGTCTTTGAGGTCTTTACCATCTGGGCCACTGTTTTGATGGCCATTGGTCTAAATAAAGTGGCGAACCTCTCTAAGGGAGTAGCTGTGACGATAGCTATTATTTTTTTCCTATTTCAAATAGGTATGGCGTTCATCGGTAGTTTATTCTCGGGAATTAGTGGCATGTAATGAAAAAGAAATGGATCATTATAGGAGTCAGTCTACTTATTGTAATAATGGTCACTGTTAGCGTTTACCGGCAGGTTTTGGCTAAAGGACCATCGGTCTCGGTGATAGTTCCCAAAATGGAGGATATTTCTTCCACCATCATGATTCCAGGTAGTGTAGCGATGGAAAATCAACAGACGGTTTATTTCTCCACAGAAAAGGGAGAACTTAAAAAGGTTGAAGTCAAAGAAGGTCAGAAAGTGAAAAAAGGTGATCTTCTGCTGACTTATGAAAATCCTCAGTTAGAATCTGAATTAGAACAAAACAACCTATCAAAAGAATCTGCTTATTTGAAAATCAATCAGTTAAAAAGGCAGAAGGAACAACTTGAAGAAAAGGAAAAACAACTAAGTAAACAAGTTGGGGATGATAGAGCAGAAGAACAATTAAATCCAGAATTCGATCAAATTGATACGGATACAAAATTAGCAGATATTGAGTTGAAACAGGTGCTTTTGAAGGAAAAACAGTTGAATGAACAGATACAGGATCTGAAAGTGGAGAGTAAGGTGGATGGTGTCGTGCTCACCGTAAGTAAACAGGGAGAGTCCTTAGCTGTAACAGGTACGGCTGAACCTCTTATCCAAATCGGCAATCTTGGTAACTTGCTAGTTTCAGGAGTTCTTTCTGAATACGACACATTGAAAATAAAGAAAGGGCAAAGTGTGAGTTTTAGTTCTGATGCCGTTGAGGATGAGAAGTGGAAAGGGGAAATTGTGAATATACATTCCCTTCCTCAGAAAACAGATCTCAGTCAAGGGAATTCCCAGGCTGTCCAATATCCAGTAACGGCTAAACTAATAAGTGAAACGGATGTTTTAAAGCCTGGTTTTCAGCTTTTTATGGAAATTGAAACAGATAAAAAGAAGGCACTTGTGCTTCCAATGGATGCGATTATCGATGAGGGTGAACGGATGTTCGTCTATATGGTGGACGGGAAATCCGTAAAAAAGAAAGAAATAAAGCCTGGTATCATTTCCAGTGAAAAAATCGAAGTAATCAAAGGCATAAACAAAAACGACCGAGTTGTTATCGATCCTTCAGACAAGATTGAAGAAGGAATGGAAGTGACGGTTGAATGATCGAGTTAAAAGGAATAACAAAAACGTATCAATTAGGTAAAGAGGATGTACATGTGTTGAAAAACGTGAATGTCTCCATTGAAAATGGAGAGTTCGTTGCGATTATGGGACCTTCAGGCTCGGGAAAGTCCACATTGATGAATATAATCGGATGTTTAGATCAAGCAACAACTGGAGAGTATTGGCTTTCGGGCCAAAATATCTCTGGTTATTCAGAAGACGAATTGGCTAGGGTTCGAAATACATCCATAGGATTCGTTTTTCAACAATTTCAATTATTACCAAGACTAGTAGCTTGGAAAAATGTTGAGTTACCGATGATTTATGCCGGCGTTTCAAAAAAAGAACGTCAATTCCGTTCAGAAGAAGCATTAAAGAAGGTGGGACTTGAAGACCGAATGAGTCATCTACCGAATGCTCTTTCTGGAGGGCAAAAACAGCGTGTTGCTATTGCACGCTCTATTGTCACACAACCCCAATTAATTTTAGCGGATGAACCAACTGGTGCACTAGATTCAATCACGAGTGTGGCAATAATGGAACAATTCAGGAAGTTGAATGAAGAGGGAGTCACAATTGTTGTGGTAACACATGAAGCCGAAATTGCCGAATACTCTTCTAGGACCATATTTGTACGCGACGGTGAAATTCTTCCTGCTACCCTCATAGAAAGAGGGGAGGATTAATGAGTGTATTCGAAAATGTCACGATGGCTTTGAGTTCTCTAAAAGCTCATAAATTGCGTTCTATGTTAACGATGTTGGGCATCATAATTGGAGTAGCCGCTGTCATTATCGTAGTTGCAATAGGGCAAGGTGGGGAAGCGATGCTGAAATCGGAAATTGTAGGTCCGGGTAATACGGTTGAATTATTTTATCAGCCCTCAGAGGAAGAAATGCAGTCGAATCCGAATATTATCTATGAAGCTGCTTTTAATCAGGAAGATATCCGAATACTTGAAAATCTTAACGGTGTTAAACGGGTGGCTGCTTCAAGTTCAGAGTTTACAAAAGTTAGCCACAAACAAGAATCCATCGATAGTTCTGTGGTAGGCATAAATGATGCCTTTCTGGATTTAAATAGACTTAATGTGGCCAGTGGAAGAAATTTCACTTCTGCTGACTTTTTGGGTGGAGCGCGAGTTGCCATTGCAAGCCATACGATGCAAGAGGATTTATTTGATGGAAAATCACCAATTGGACAAGTCATTCGGATTGGAACGCAACCCGTTGAAATTATTGGAGTAATGGAAAAATCAACAGGGCTCCTTGCTTTTGATACAGTGCAATTGTATATGCCATCTAATGCATGGAAAACGGTCTTCAGTAAAAATGATGTGACCTCTATTCTGTTGCAGGCAGAAAATACTGATCAATTGAACACTATCGGTAAAAAAGCCTCTGCCAAACTTAATTCTATTCACAATGCAGGGGAATCATATCAAGTTATAAATATGGAAGAAATCGCTTCGGCAATTGGTCAAATTACCAGGATCATGACTTTGATAATCGGTTCTGTTGCAGGCATTTCGCTTGTCGTGGGGGGGATTGGTGTAATGAATATCATGCTTGTATCCGTTACGGAACGGACTAAAGAGATTGGCATTCGTTTGGCGCTAGGAGCCACAAGGAGACAGATACTAACTCAATTTTTAATTGAATCGATCATCTTAACACTGATTGGTGGATTGTTGGGCATCGTTTTAGGGTGGATCGTTGTCACACTAATTTCTCTTTTTGCGGGGCTTCCCTCTCTTATTTCTTGGCAGGTTGTCCTTGGCGGTGTAGCCTTTTCCATGACAATAGGCATTGTTTTCGGAATTTTACCGGCGAATAAGGCTTCCAAAATGAATCCGATTGAATCCTTGCGATATGAATAAGCATCTCGAAACTTGTACGTACTTGAGTACAGGTTTTTTTTCTTCTTTTCTCCTATCATGCTATTATTATGGTATACAATTATACCGGTAGGCTAACCTCCGTGTTGCACATGAATTGAAAAAACAACAAAACGTTTGTAATTGAAGGTAGTAACATAGTTTTTAGTTCTATTTTCTTTGCAGTAGATAAAACGTAATAAATCGAAAAAATATTTTTAAGATTTTGGGGGCGATTGTGTGATGAAGACTATACGACAACTAGATAACCTTAATGAAATAGATAGTATTCTTAAGCAAATGGTTCGAAATTCTTATGAAGAGGCAAGGGAAGAAGGAGAATTGTTATGTATGGAATGTGGAGACGTAGATTTATATATTGCAGCTTCGAACCATGCACGGCTACAGGATGCGATTAATATGAATTTTCGAATTGATGAGTCCGGTGAAATCATCGAACACGAAGAATATCAGCAACTTATGGATGAGCTTTCTGAGTACTTTCTGGAATTACATAAGGATAGTGAATTATTTGATTTCTTTCCTGCGGGTTCTTATGAAGTCAAAGGTGATGAGCGAGAGTCTGAAACAGATATGCTAGGTCCAAAGGGTTTATTTTCAGCACCATTTGAGGATTCTATTATAAAGGAATAAATGGTGAGAACAAGGAATCTGAAGGGGTATAAAAAGGAGAGGCAGAAACGATTTATTATTTCTGCCTCTTCTTTTTCCATTACTTTACTAGAAAAAGATCTATTTAGAGCAGCACTCCTTCATTTAGTCTAAAAACGTGTTGTTCTGTACGAAATATGATAAAATTCGACTTTATTAAAAATGAATAAGGTAGAAAAAATAACAAATATAAGTTTTTATGGAAATTATATGAAGAATTGGATATAATAAAAAGTGTTATAGTAAATGAATTTTTATAGAATTAATAGTTTGATATAACTTTCAGAAGAGTTCTCTCTTAAGAAAATTATACATAGGTATAGAATGAAGTAAACTAAGATGGCCGGTATCAAAATTATTGCATTTTTCGCATTTTAATTCAGATTATTTGGACTGTTTTTGTTTTTTGAAAAATGTTGCAGGCTAGGGAGGATTAGTTATGATAGTTTTTGATCAGGTTAATAAGTATTTTGGTGATTTTCATGTATTGAAAGATATTAATCTAACAATTAATAAGGGAGAAGTGGTCGTAGTAATCGGTCCATCTGGATCAGGAAAAAGTACGCTTCTTCGTTGTATTAATCGCTTAGAAACGATATCGGAAGGTTCACTGTCCATCAATGAGATGAATGTTGCGGATAAAAAAACAGACATTAATAAGTTGCGCCAAAACATCGGTATGGTTTTCCAACATTTTCATCTTTACCCTCATAAAACCGTATTGGAAAATATTATGTTGGCACCTAAGAAGGTTTTAGGACAAACGAATGCGCAAGCGGAAAAAATTGCCCAAAAGTATTTGGAAAAAGTCGGGATCTCGGATAAGGCGAATTCTTATCCTTCACAGCTTTCCGGTGGACAGCAGCAACGTGTTGCCATTGCCAGAGGACTGGCAATGGGACCGGAAATCATGTTGTTTGATGAACCTACCTCAGCCTTGGATCCAGAAATGATTGGCGAGGTACTTGATGTGATGAAAAAGCTTGCTCTAGAAGGAATGACGATGGTCGTGGTCACACACGAAATGGGATTTGCCCGTGAAGTGGCGGACCGAATCGTATTCATGGATGAGGGCAGGATTTTGGAGGAGGCAATACCGGCTGATTTTTACGAAAACCCTCACGAAGAGAGGGCGCGTCTATTTCTCAGCCGTATATTAAATCATTAAATAAAAAATAGGGGGGATTTACATGTTGAAGAAAAAGAGATGGTTACAATTATCATTGCTTTCAGTACTAGCTGTCATACTATTAGCAGGTTGTGGCGGGGAAAAGGATTCTGATGAAGGTAAAGATGGTGGAAGCGGGAACAAAGATAAAGATATTCTAACTCAAATTAAGGATAACGATAAAATCGTATTCGGGGTAAAGAATGATACGCGTCTGTTTGGATTGAAAAACCCAAATACAAAAGAGGTAGAAGGATTTGACATCGACATTGCGAAAGCACTTGCAGCGGAGATCCTTGGTGATGAAGAAAAAGTATTATTCAAAGAAGTAACGTCTAAAACAAGAATGCCTTTATTGAACAATGGGGATATCGATGCGATTGTTGCGACTATGACCATTACGGAAGAACGTAAAAAAGAAGTTGACTTCACTGATGTCTATTTCGATGCTGGACAATCATTACTTGTTAAAAAAGGAAGTGACATCAAAGGTATTGATAATTTAAAAGGTAAAAAGGTATTGGCTGTAAAAGGCTCTACCTCAGCCATAAATATCCGCGAAAAAGCTCCCGAAGCAAATGTTTTGGAATTCGAAAATTATTCGGAAGCATTCGCAGCACTTAAATCAGGTCAAGGTGATGCATTGACGACAGATGATTCCATACTTTATGGTATGGCTGATGAAGATCCAAATTACGAACTTGTTGGCGGCACATTTACGGATGAGCCATATGGAATTGCAGTTAAAAAAGGAAATGAAAAATTTGTAGATGAATTGAACAAAGCTCTTAAATCAATTAAAGACTCCGGGAAATATGATGAAATTCATGATAAGTGGATTAAGCAATAACGTATTCATTTACATGTGGTAAGAAGAAATAGGATTTTTACTTACCTACTAAAAGAATAATATTTGGATCTGTCAGGATGAGCAATTTGCTCATCCTGATTAGTTAGAGGAGAGTGGATGTCTTGCTTGATTTCTCCATTTTGACAGAGAATTTAGATATGTATTTAATGGGTTTTAAAAATACAATCATATCTAGTTTAATTGCTTTAGTATCAAGCTTAATCCTTGGTGTGCTTATTGCTATCATGAGAATTGCTCCGATTAAGCCTCTGAATTGGTTTGGGACCGCATATGTGGAGTTCATACGGAATATACCCTTATTGATCATCACATTTTTCTTTTTCCTCGGCCTGAAATTAAGTGGGTTATATGCAGGTACGTTAGCCTTGACTATATACACATCATCATTTATTGCGGAAGCCATTAGAGCCGGCATTCTTTCGGTATCGAAAGGACAAATGGAAGCAGCCCGTTCTTCAGGACTGACATATGGACAGGCGATGAGATTCATCATCTTGCCACAAGCCGTGAAAATTGTCATTCCCCCTCTTGGGAACCAATTCATCAATCTCGTTAAAAATTCTTCCATTTTAGCAGTCGTTGCTGGATTAGATCTTATGTATCACGGTGATTTAATATCCTCAAGAACCTTTGTAGTGTTCGATGTTTACATTTTCGTAGCAGCGTTTTATTTAATTCTTACCATTCCTTTAAGCCTTGGCGTTGGTTATTTAGAAAAACGTCTGGCTAAGAGTAATTGAGGGAGGTATAAGACATGGATTTTTTAGGAGCATACACACCAGATCATTTAAAGTTTTTATTAGAAGGTTTTTGGGTAACGATTCAGGTGGCTTTTGTATCTATCATTTTAAGTTTTATCATCGGGGGACTAGTCGGCATTTTACGTTATGCAAAGATACCAGTTGTATCACAAATTTTAGCTGTCGGCGTTGAAACCATTCGTAATTTACCATTGTTGTTAATCATTCTTTTTACATATTTAGCGTTGCCTGAAGTAGGAATTAAGTTGGAAATTATTCCAGCTGCGATTGTTGCTTTGACCGTTTTTGAATCAGCCATGATATCCGAAGTAATACGAAGTGGGTTGAAATCAGTTGATAAAGGACAAATGGAGGCAGCTCGTTCATCTGGTTTAAGTTATGTGCAAGCCTTGATACATATCATACTTCCGCAGGCACTACGCCGAATGGTCCCACCTCTAGTGAGCCAATTCATCTCTCTATTGAAAGACACCTCATTAGCGGTAGTGATTTCATTGCCAGAATTGACCCATCAAGGGCAAATCATCTATGGGCAAGGTCAAAATTTCTTGATTCCAATTTTAATTTTAGTAGCCCTAATGTATTTTGCCGTTAATTTTAGCTTATCTTTAGTGGCCAGGAGACTAGAATTAAAACGTACTTAAATCCCCCGACTCATATTTGAGTCGGAGTTTTTATCATATCTCAGCTATTTTTTCTTTCTATTCCATAGGAGGGGACTCGTAATGAGCGATAATGTGAATCATATGCATTTCAAAATCGTATACATATGAAGAGGAAAGAAGGTGAAAAAGCTGTCTGAAATTAAGCGTACCAATAGCAAAGCACTAGCCTCTTTAATCCTAGGAATTCTATCCCTTCTCATTCCCTTTATCGGAGTTATATTAGGGATATTAGGTCTGATTTTTGCTTCAAATGGTACAAAAGAAATTGTACATTCGGGAGAGACTGGTATCAATTTGGCGACAGCAGGAAAAGTATGCAGTATTATTGGGATCATTTTTAATATGATCATAGTCCTTATTATCCTCTTATTTTCTATTCCGTCATAAAATAGCGATAATTCTACTTATCTAATTTGAAAATATGAAGATAAAGGAAATACTTCATTAGGATTATTTTGGGAAAATATGTTATGATTGACATGAACTAAATATTAAGGGGGGGATGTTGTTTTTGTCCAATCAGATATTTAAGTATCCTGCTGTTTTTTATTATGAAAAGCACCCTTTAATCATGGATTCATTTTCAATTCAAGTGTGTTTTCCTGATTTTAAGAGAAAGGGTTTCACATCTTCCGTTAGCGGAAGAGATAGGGGCGACGCTCTAGCTTGTGCTCAAGAACTATTGTGTTCGATGGTCGAACATTTTATCCATTCAAAGAAACTAATCCCTGATGCAACTAAAATGGAAAAAGTGAATGTAGATCGAGGAATTAATATTTGCGAGGCTGACCCATTTCGCATTGAAATTGAACATATTACTTATGAAAAAGAAAGACAAAGTCTTACCCTACGGAGAGGATAAGGCTTTTTTTCTGTGTGAAAAAGGGATTTCTGTATTTAATCTACGGTTATGGAAAGTATAATGACAATTCATTTTGAATGGCAGAGGTTCTTTTTGAACGTACCTCCGAAAGGATAGTAGAGCTTCGCACTTTAACGGTTTCAAATGGCGAGCATTTAGGAATAAGATGTATGAGGGGTTATTTAAATAGGCTATCATGCCTGTCTTTCTTCGAATTTATTGAAAAATGGTAATTACTTCGTTTAATCATTCTTAGGTAGAAAAGTATTCATATCCACTGGGAGACCAAGAAATTATAGCTTAGTTTTGTCATATTAACTTGATGCATCAATGGTGTTATTGATACTAGCCGATTTATATAGAGAATAGAAACAATTATTTTTATTTTTGAAAGGATATTGAGTTCTTTATAACGAATATGTATAGTGTAGATAATATAGGTAAAAAGTATCAATAATATGGAGGTGTATTAGTGAAGTATTATATAGCATCGGATGAAAAAAATATAAAGCAAGTTAAATCATTAATAAAGAAATTGAATGCAAAGGGGTTCTCATGTGTAAATGAGTGGAATCTTTTTGACAAGAATGGTAATAAAGAAACCACTAATAGTTTAGGGGATTATGAAAAGGAAGGAATAGATGAAGCGGATTTTATGTTAATCTTTCTTACTGCGGGAAAGGGAAACCTTTATGAACTAGGACATGCCCTTTCTTCAAATAAAAAAATAGTTGTGTATTCGCCTGAAAAAGAGAATTATCATATTAACAAAAAATCAATATTCCATAATATCCCTGGTGCCATCATCTGCAGCGGGACTTTATATAAGTTGGTGAAATTAATTCAATCACTTGCCCCAGCAGAACAAGATGATCCAAGTCCTATGAATTCTTAATAATGTCTTTTGTATAAACAGTTGAATATACCCCCAAAAAAATAAAAATCAAAACGTAATGTTTAGTATATAAAAATATCGGGTATAGGTTACTAAAAAAGGGAGGAAGTTTATTTGGCTACTATAGACATTGATAAGTTATTACTAGCTACTGAAGAAATGGCCGAAGAATCAATTCCAGTTCATCTCTATACATTTGACATTGATAAGTTATTAGATAAGACGGATAATTGGTAAAGAAAAGCATGCCGCAATGGATATGCTTTTTTCTTTTGTAAATAAGTTTAACCTGATTACCAATATTACAAGAGTAAGTAATCAGGCATGTGAGAATAGAATGAATAGTAGTGGAAATTAAAAAACGCGGCCCTTTACAAATCCTAAAATAACAAACATGGAAATAGTTCCGACAACAAAAACTGATTCAATAATCGTTAAGAGAAGTCCATCATACATCTGTATTTCCTCCTTATATGTAGTGTGTGATCATGCTTAAATCAACATCTGTTTATTTGTAAATTATAACATGAAATTCATAAATTTAGTTGGGGAAAAATGTCTAAATGTATAAAATTGTATCATTCTACTTGTCATTGGATTTTTAGTTTATCACTGCTAAGAGTTTTTATCCCTCACAGTTTTTTGTTCTTAAAGTTCTACATAGTACTAACGCCTCTTTAAGAATGGAGGTTAAATTTCATGTTTTTTATACATACTTATTTAGAAGCATACAGGAAATTGGGCACCATAAGAGGGAAAATGACATATAATGAAGAAGGAATGTAGGAGGTGAAAAATACTTGTCTCGCAAAGTGGAGGATTACCTTGAACAAGGAATTTATGGAACAAAAGAAATCAAGCCGGGTGAACGTAGGGAGTTTCTTGGGACGTTACGGGAAAGAGTCATTATCGTATTAACAAAATCACAAGTCTTTGAAAACAATCTATATCCAGAAATAGAAAATAGGATGAAACAATATCCACGGGCTAATTTACTTCTGAATGGTCAAATGGATTATCAGTACTTAGGGAAATACATTAAATTATCTAATCAATATAAGATTCCGTACAAGGTTGTTTTAAATCAGGAATACAATTCCGATTTAGGTCTGGTATTGGCCGAAAAAAATGCTATTGATAAAGGGAATATTTATATTGAGAAAGAGAAAGAAAAGAGTAAACCTAAAACTGTTAAGAAGAATAGTTTAAAAGCAAGGATTAAGAGATATGTAAAAAAAGTACTAAAGAAACCACGATAAGAGCAATCTAGCGAAGGTATGGGAATAGTCTATGGAAAAAAACCTCAGAAAGAGGGACCAATAATGGGCCCTCACTTCTTAGAACATATATATTTATGTTCGTTTCTTTCTCAATCTATAAAACTTCCTAAAGTTACCGATGGTGGTTTTTAGGACTGAGTAAACAGGAATTGCAATTAACATACCGATGAATCCATATATTGAACTGGCAACGAGGAGCAGCAAGATAATCGTTAATGGGTGAATGTTAAGTCTCTTTCCCATAATGTTTGGAGTAATCAGGTGACCTTCGATTTGCTGAACCACTATAAAGACAACGGTGACTTTTATCGCCAAACCAACATCTGTTTGCAAAGCGATGAAAATAGCTGGAAGTACACTTATCAGTGGGCCTAGGAAGGGTACAATCGTAAATACCATAGCTATAAGGGCAAATACTAATGCATAATCGAGTCCAATGATGAGGTATCCGATACATAATAAGACCCCAATTACGATTGATACGATGAATTGGCCGATAATATAGGTCGATAGAGTCTTATCGACGTCTTTTAATATAGTGTTTCCCTCTGCCTCCACTTCTTTTGGAATAAACTTTAATAAGAACGGCCTTAATTTTTCGCCATCTTTCAGAAAATAAAATAAAATGAACGGGGTTATGACTATAACAGTTAGAACACTTGTTACTGTAGTGAAAATGGTGTTGATATTTACCATGATCTTATCTGAAAAATTCTTAAAATAGGTTACGGAGTTCTCTTTAAGGGTTTTTATATTTACCATGCCAAAATCATTTTTCTCTATCACATGTTCGACATCTTCGGATTGTTCAGAAAGTTCCTTGACTTTACCTGGGAATTGATCCGATAATTTTTGGAATTGATCAACGAGAACTGGGCTTCCAAAGTAACTGCCATAACCAATTGCACTAAATATTATCAGAAAAACTAAGGAAATACTCAAAGTTTTAGGAATGAACTTGCTTAGAAATTGAACAACCGGCCTTAATATGTAATATAACAATCCAGCTAATAGGATGGGGAAAAATACGGCCGCAATGATATTTTGAATGGGTCTAAAAACATATTCTATCTTACCAAGTAATACAATGATAAGTATGGTTAAAATAATCCCTGTTGCATATTTAAAAAAAGGTTTGTTTATCCACACAATTGAATTCCCCCTTCTACATCTACTTTTACTATCACTATTTCCCTTGAATGACGCTATACTAAACTTTTATGCCATTTTCAGTGGTTTTCGATAGAGTAGAAATGAATGGACAAATTCTTGAATATTTTATATAAAGGTTCTGTTAAAGGTCTGATATTCACTTTAAAGGAACGAATGTTCTATGATGGAATTATCAAATATGAATGGGAGACAACTATGAGAGCAACTGAAATCCTTAAATTCATCCAAAAACGTAATCCAGCAGAAAAGCATCGGTTGTGCCTACCACCGCAGCCTTAAAGGATGGATACAGCGATTTAACGGTGTAGCAACCAAATGTCTAAATAATTACCTCGCTTGGTTACACCTATTAGAAAGTATCCATCCTCAAAGAAGAAGTCACAATGAAAGATATACTAGTTAAGGGGAATTTAATTCCAAATAAAGAAATATATATAGTGCAATTGGGTTATCTGAGTTCGAGATATAAACTATATATTTAACCAAATGGAGTTATATCTGGAATAAGTAAAATATTTTTTGCTCGGGGGAAAACACTTGAGAAAAATCACCTTATCTAATGGAGGAACGGTAGAAGTTGAGTGTCTTAGTTGTGCATTAACAAGTGGAGTAGTTGAACCAGATGGCGGCGTGATCATTGAAACAGAGCTCTTTCACGCCCATCAAGATGTCGCATATCCAATTAGAGGGCTAATAATTTTAGCTTCTAAAAGACACATCAAATGTCTAGATGATTTAACCGAGTCTGAAAGATTAGACTATATAAAAATTTTAGCAAGGATAAGAAAAGCACAAAGAGACGTTTTAGGAATTGAATATGTCTATTATTTTTACAATGAGGACACCACCCATCATTTTCATACTTGGATGGTTCCAAGATATGAATGGATGTATATTCGGGCGTTCAGTTGAGTCAGTTCGACCAGTATTACTTCACGCTAGAAATGAAATGAATGACAAGGAAAATGTTGAAGAAGTTATGGAAGCCATCAACATTCTTACCGAAGAACTAAATAAATAATTTAATAGAACTTCCGTTTTTAAGAAGTTCTACTTTTTTAAAATCAAAATTTAACTTAAACTATAACAAAGCCTATATAAAAAAAAGACCTCCATGTAAAATGGAGATCTAATCCGAACCTTATGATGACTTTTTCAAACTTTGTACTTCTTTTGCGGGTTGTTTTTCAGAACGTCCAAAAGCACCGTAGTAAAGACATCCTACCAATATTCCCCCACCGACAGCGTTACCTAGAAATACGGGAATGAAATTCATGATATAATCTCCCCAAGTAAGTGCACCTGCGAAAATACCAGCTGGAATGATGAACATATTGGCTACAACGTGTTGGAATCCAATAGCGATGAAGGCTGTAATTGGTAAGAACAAACCAACAATTTTACCAGTAGTGTCTTCTGCGCTATAGCTCATCCAAATAGCCAATGCTACAAGCCAGTTACATCCTATTGCAGAGATGAAAGATTCAATAAAACTTGCATCAACCTTTGAGCTAGCAGCTGCAATGGTTTTATCCAGGAAAACCCCTGTTTCGGTCAAACCAAGAAGGTGTCCGAATACGTATGCTACAAAGACGGAGCCTATTAGGTTTGTAACGGCAATTAAAATCCAGTTAATCGTCAATTGTTTAACAGTGACCTTTTTAGCTAGTGCTGCCATTGAGACTGCCATCATGTTTCCTGTTAGCAATTCTGCGCCTGCAACGACCGTAAGGATTAATCCTAGCGGGAAAACTAATCCGCCTATAAGATTATTCAGTGTACCCCATTCTGGCGGTAATCCGGCCGTAACGCGGATGTAAAATAGAAAACCTAAGGCAATAAACGCGCCTCCAAGGAATCCTAAAATTAAAATGCTTCTTAGTGGCAACGTGGCTTTCTTTTTCCCTGCATTGATTGCAATTTGCGCCATTTGTTGCGGGTTGTTATAACTCATTTTGCTCCCCCTTGAAAAATACTTTCTCTATTTTTTATTTTTTAGTAGTTAAGAGGCAAGGACTTACTTACCATATAAACAATACCATCAGTTATTATACACTTCTATTTAGATTTTTCTATAACAAAATAACATTTTTTTATTTTTTTTTTAAAAAAAAATAGATTTTAATGGGGTTTTTGGGGTTTTGAGAAAAATTAATAAATATATTGAAAAAATAAAATAATGAAAAAATAACCAGATGCATAGTGTGCCTTGGTAAAGGATGTAATCCTCAGGCAGCTAAAAAGGCATTATCAAAAGCATGTTGCCCAAAGGGCCTGCTTCGATAATGCCTTTTTTAGCTTATTCAGTTGATGAATCAAGGCTCATGTCAGGAGATTTTTTCCACTGGAGCCTTGAATCCTTGTTGTTCCTGTGCGTTTCTCATTTTCTTGATATCTAAACGAAGCCATATGGAGATGACGAATGCAATCGTGATCAAGACTGCGAAAACGTAAAACACAGGAATGTAGCTATTTGTACTTTCTCTGATATAAGTTACCAACATAGGTCCACAAACTCCACCAAGAGACCAAGTTGTTAATAGGTAACCATGGATTGCACCGATTTCTTTCGTTCCGAATAAATCACCGGCAAATGCAGGGAGGTTAGAGAACCCTCCTCCATAACAACTAACAACGAGTAAAATCAGACCTTGGAATAATAAGGAGTTGGTAGTGGTCGGAAGTAATAGGAATGCCGCAATTTGGATGATGAAGAAAATGACGAAAACATTAGGACGACCGATATAATCGGAAGCGGCTGCCCAGCCAAGTCTTCCACCACCATTGAAAATCCCCATGATACCAACTAGGGTAGCCGCCCCAGCAACTGAAAGCCCGACTACATCCTGAGCCATGGGAGAAGCTACTGATATCATCATGATTCCTGCACTAGTGTTGATCAATTTCATGAACCATAACATCCAAAAGTGTTTTGTTCTAACCGCTTCCTTCGCGGTAGATTGTCTTAAATCTTTTTTCAATTCCTTTTTTCCTGATTCGATGTCTTGTTTCATGCCTTCTGGAATCCAACCTGCTTTGGGCGGTGCAATATAAGAAGCACCTAAAAACATTAGGATGAAGTATCCAGCGCCTAAAATATAATAGGTAGTAGATATTCCTACAGACTGCATAAGGCTAGCTGCAACAGGCGCCGTAATAAGTGCACCTGCACCGAAACCGAGCACTGCCATCCCAGTTGCAAGTCCTCTTCTGTCAGGGAACCATTTAACAAGGGTCGAAACTGGTGATATGTAACCGATACCCATTCCTAGTCCGCTTAAAAACCCATAGGTAAGGAGGTAAAGTGGAAGCGAATCAATCATAATCGCCACGCCAGATCCGGCTTGACCTAAACCAAATAGTACCGCGGCAACCATGGCTGACTTCCTTGGCCCATTTTTTTCTACGAACTTTCCAAAGAAAGCTGCAGAGGTCCCTGCAAGTGCCATCATTATAGTAAACGCTAAAGTAACTTCAGTCTCTGACCAGCCCATTGCTTCTACTATGGGCTTTTTGTAAACACTATAAGCATATGCCCCTCCTATAGAAAGGTGGATAGCGATAGCTGATAAAGCGATTAACCATCTGTTTTTTGTCATGTTGGTACCCCTTTTCACAGTTATGAGAAAGATTCATGCGTTTTATCTATGGTTCGTTAAGTTATATGCATTTTATCTATCTCGTTGCCTTAGTATATAAGATTATTATTTACTAGTAAACTACTAAATTAAATTTTTTTAATAAAAATGAGATTAAATGACAGTAAGCCTTAATTAAGGGAGTGTTTTTGTAAAAGAGTTTATAGAAGAAACATACACACCATTAAATTTTGAGAGAAAAGAATTTTTTTAATTAATATGTAGGGATAGGAGATAATAATCAATTAAACTGGATAATTTGCTAGCTGAAAACATATAAATATTCAATAAACGATAGCATGGGAGGGAATGATATGACCAAATAACTTACATAATAGAATGGATTTTCCTCTAAATGACGAAAAAATTAGATGAAAACGAAATTTTATTTAAAAAATTCGGAAAATTTAGTTATAAGGGCTTGAACTATGAAACCTTATAGGAGTAAACTAATTAAGATAGGTTTTATGGAAGTGAAATCTTGTAAAAATATTCAACAAGGGGTTTTGGTAATGAAGGAACAAGACATGCAAATCACGCTTAGTACAACGAAGAAAGAAAAGCCAAAGGCTGAACAGCTGGAGTTCGGTAAAACATTTACCGATCATATGTTTATTATGGACTATACACAAGGGCAAGGGTGGCATGATCCAAGAATTGTTCCTTATCAACCGCTCGAATTAGAGCCTTCATCAATGATATTTCATTATGGACAATCTGTATTCGAAGGATTAAAAGCATATGTAACAGATGAAGACGAAGTTATCTTATTCCGTCCGGAAAAGAATTTCCAACGCTTAAATAATTCAAATGATCGTTTATGTATCCCTCATGTAGATGTCGACTATGCATTGAAGGCGTTAAAAACGTTAATTAGTATTGATAACGACTGGATTCCTAGAGCAGAGGGTACATCATTATATATACGTCCTTTCATTATTGCGACGGAACCTTATTTAGGAGTTTCTCCATCAGACCGTTACAAATTCATCATCATTATGTCGCCGGTAGGTTCTTATTATAAAGAAGGTATTCACCCAGTGAAAATAGCGGTTGAGTCATCCTTTACGCGTGCAGTGAATGGAGGTACTGGAGAAGCTAAAACCGGAGGAAACTATGCTTCGAGCCTTAAAGCTCAGGAGGTTTCCGAAAAGCTTGGTTATTCGCAAGTTCTATGGCTTGATGGAGTGGAGAAGAAATATATCGAAGAAGTGGGAAGCATGAATGTTTTCTTTAAAATCAATGGAGAAATTATTACTCCAGCTTTAAATGGTAGCATTCTTCCGGGCATCACTCGCGATTCCATCATTGAATTGTTAAAACATTGGAACCTTCCAGTGAGTGAAAAGCGAATTTCCATGCAGGATGTCTATGATGCCTATAAATCAGGTCAATTAGAAGAAGCATTCGGTACTGGAACTGCAGCCGTCATTTCTCCTATAGGTGAATTCCTATGGAATGGTGAAGAAATGGTCGTTCAAAATGGTGAAACGGGTGAACTATCCAAAAAACTATATGAAACGCTAACTGGAATTCAAACAGGTAAAATTCAAGATGAATTGGGTTGGACTACGAAAGTTGAAGAAAAAGTTACTCTCTAAGATTTTGAAGTTATACAGAAATGAGTCGGAATGTTAGGAAAAAACATTTTGCCTTCATCAAAAGGGGTCTGGAATGATTTATTTCCAGACCCCTTTTTAAAATTTTGGAATAACAGGATACCATGTTCAATATAGTTTAGTTAAGAATGGGGAAGATATGTTTATTCTGGAATGAGGAGCCACACTTTATATAACATTACTTTTGGACTTTTAGGTTTTCTTTGGCCATTTCAACAAGTGACTTAACCATATTACCTCCCAAATGACCGCCAATTTTACCAGCTTGCTTTGCTGTCATTTGGCCATTATACCCTTTTTTTAAAGGAATGCCGACTTCATTGGCAGCTTCAAATTTCGCCTCCTCATGGGTTCTTGATCCAGCAACTTTGGCTTTTAGTTGATTAAGGTCTGCTCGGGCTTCTTCTACTAGGATTTTATTTCTTCTTGACACCGATTATCACCCCTTTATTTTAGGCTGTCCAAAAGGTAAAAAAACATCATATGCTCATGCTAGTGATCGATTGAAAAATTTTCATATGAACTCTTCTATTTGTCATTTCAAATAACGAACAAAAGGAAAGGTAAAGGGAAATTTTAACGTGGAATGTCAATAATTGCAGTCACCTCGGACGTTTTACTTTTTAGGCAACGGGTACATAAATATAAATAATATTTGTGAGGAGTAGTGAAATGCTGACTGCGAATTCTTGTTTATTAACGAAAGAAGACATGACGAACCCAAAAAGAGTACCACAATGGGTGATTAAAGAATATCAAACTTTCCATGATACGGTAACAGACAAGACTTTTCCTTGTTATTTTGGCATGAAGGCAGAAAATAAAGGTGAACTGCGTTATGCATATATCACTCAGGAAGATTGGTCCAATCTCCCAAAGGCTGTAGAAAAATTTCTGCAATTATTTCAGGAGCCTCCATATATTAGGCATGGTCTTTTTGTTTTTATGGAGCCGGAAAAAGAAGAACGTGACTTGGAATTATATCGCAAGCGATTCTGGGATATCCTTCAATATTTACATGCCCATGATCATACACCTTGGCCGATAGAGAAGCCAAAGGATCCTGAACATTATCTGTGGGACTTTCATTTTGCAGGGGAGCCCATCTTTATTTTTGGAAATGCACCGGCATATAAACAGCGTAAAACGCGTGATTTAGGTAATAGCCTCGTCCTAGGATTTCAACCTCGAATGATATTTGAAGGGTTAGAAGGAACGGAAAAGGGAGGAATCATGTCACGTGAAAAGGTAAGGGAACGAGTCGAAAAGTGGGATAACCTGCCCACGCATCCAGACATCAGTCATTATGGAGATGTCAACCACAATGAATGGAAACAATTCTTCATAGGTGATGATAGCGAACCAATCCTTGGGAAATGTCCGTTTCATCATAAAGATTCCAAGTAAACGAGGGCAAGATGCTCTCGTTTTTTCATTATCTGCTTCTTGAAATGGATAGTAAGATTTAATCCAATTAACAATAAAAAAATAAAAATCCTCAACCATGCATTTCTGTGCAGGTTTTCCGGAAAGTCGCTTATAATAAGAGGATAAGGGATATGAAAGGGAGTGTTATCATGAAAACATTCAAGACACGTGAAGAAGTAAAACAGGAAGAAACGTGGAATCTTACTGATATTTATAAAAACCAAGATGATTGGGAGAAGGATTTTCAAGAAGTCCTTACTGTAACTGATACATTAAAGGCTTTTGACGGTCATATTCATACAGCTCAAGAGTTGTTTGATTACTTACATTTAAGTGAAGAAATCGGATATACCTATAATAAACTCTATGTGTTTGCCATGCTCCAAGCGGATTTGGATACCCGTGTCACCTCATCTCAGGCACTACTTGACCGAGCAGGTCAGTTAGGCAGAAAGATTAGCAGTGCATCTGCCTTCTTTATGCCATTCTTACTAGGCTTAGATGAAAAAACACTTAAAAGATACATAGCAGAAGTAGAGGGGTTAAAATACTTTGAGGAAGATTTACTTGATTCATACCGTTATAAAGCCCATGTGTTATCGAAGGAACAGGAAGAAGTACTTTCCCAAATAGGTGATGCATTTTCAGCTCCGCAAAAAACTTTCGGGATGATTAACAATGCGGATATTAAATTCGGTGAAGTGACAGATGAAAAAGGTCAAAAAGTAGAGTTGACCCGCGGAATGTATTCAAAATTAATAGAAGATGATGACAGGGAAAAGCGGAAAGAGGCCTATTTGGCTTATTACCAACCTTATCTACAATTAAAAAATACAATAGCTTCCACTCTTTCAACGGCAATAAGAAATAATGTCAACTTATCGAAGCTTCGGAACTATCCATCCGCTTTAGAGAAATCCCTATTCGGGGACAAAGTGCCAAAAGAAGTGTACGATAATCTCATCACGTCCACAAAAGAAAATATCGAACCTATGCATAAATATATCGCTTTGCGCAAAAAGGTATTGGGTGTGGATGAATTGCGTGCATATGACTTAAGCGTGCCACTTGTTGAAGGCGCTAAAGAAGACATTACCTATGATGATGGATTTGCATTAATGATCGATGCGTTGAAGCCATTAGGTGAGGAATATGTAGAAATCCTAAAAAGCTTTAAGGAAAACCGCTATTATGATGTAAGGGAAACACCGGGAAAACGGTCTGGAGCCTATAACTTGGGACTTTACGGTGTGCATCCATTCATATTGCTGAATCACCGTGACGATCTTGACAGTGTGTTTACACTAGCTCATGAGTCCGGTCATGGCATGCATTCGTACTTCAGCTCAAAATATCAACCAAAAATCACAGCTGGTTATTCCATTTTTGTTGCGGAGGTAGCTTCAACCGTAAATGAGATTTTACTGATACGTCATTTACTTAAAACGACCGAGGACCTTCAAAAGAAGAAGCATTTGCTCAATCATTTTATTGATAGCTTTAAAGGAACCTTCTTCACGCAAGTCATGTTTGCTGAATTTGAAAAGATTGTCCATGAAAAGGCGGAAAATGATGAACCTCTTAATGTAGAGGTTTTGAATACAGCTTATGAAGAGATTTTTCACACGTATAATGGTCCGGAGATCATCTTCAATGAGGAAGTGAAATATGGTTGGTCACGCATCCCTCATTTCTATCGTCCATTTTACGTCTACAAGTATGCTACGGGCTATGTATCTGCCATCACCATTGCGGATAAAATCCTTTCTGGAGACAAAGAGATCCTTGAAAGCTATTTAACGTTCTTGAAAAGCGGCAGCTCGGATTTTCCTTTAGAATTGCTTAAGAAAACCGGAGTGGATTTAACCAAACCGGAACCGATTGAAAATGCGATGAAAATTTTCAGTGATTTGGTTGAACAATTTGCCGAGCTGAACGAGGGCTAATGTACCCATTTCTTCCAAAACAGCCCATGGTACGATGAATGAAAAGATGCTATAGTAAGATTATTGGCAAAAGAGAGGCCCAATCTTCATTGATTGGGTCTTATTCCGTATGTTGAGAGAGTATACACTTTTTTGTGGCCGAATTTTACTCACAAAAGTATTTTAGTATAGCTTTCTTTTTCATTCATTAGCATAAATTGTGAGGGAACGTGAACAATGAATTCAACGGTAAATTATATAAAAGAATGGCAACAGGCCCTTCAACTTGAAATTCTGCATCTAAAGAAATACGGAAGTACAAAATATTTAGTTTCAAATGGCCATCTCCTTTCAAGTGATGGCTCATTCACCTATTTCTTCGAAACGGGCTCTTCAGTGAAAATTCCGGTCGGGTCGATTGTACGGCTGGAATGGGGAGGAATCAAACAGGATGGGAGAGTTTTATCGTCAGAAGGAAAAAGCATCATCCTTTCCTTTGAACGGTCATTGGGTGATTTAATAGGGGAAGCATTTCTATACCACGATCCTTGGGAACTTTTAGAGCAACTAATCACAAGGTTAGATGAAGTTAAGAGAAGTAAGAAAAAGAGGCTGAGGATTAAGCGTCTTATGGATCCTTCCATGCCACAAAAACATCCTTCCAGCGAGAAACAAAGTAGTGTGAGGGAATTGTATGCACGCTCAAAGTTCAATCCAGTCACATTTGTCTGGGGCCCACCCGGGACTGGAAAGACCTATACATTGGCTCGTACGGCTGCCAACCATTATTTTCAAGGTAAAAAGATACTCGTCCTGTCTCATAGTAATCAAGCTGTTGATGTTTTGATGGCCGAAATTTCTTCATTCATAAAAAGGAAAGAACGTTTTCACGAAGGGGACGTCCTTCGATATGGGTCACAAATCGGTGAATCCTTAGCAATTCATGAAGATATTGTAACGGGGCAATTACTAGGGAAGCATGAACCGGACTTATTAGCGGATAAAGAGAAACTTGTAGGAGAAAAACGTTTATTGAAACAGGATTTAGCAGGTTCATTCAGTAAAAGGGACACCGACGAATTGCTTGAATTAGAAAAGAAATTGGCGCGGGTTTTGGAGAAAATCCGTCAAAAAGAGATAGAATTCCTAAAAGAAGCTAAAATAATCGGGACGACCCTGGCAAAAGCCGCTAAAGATGAAACGTTATACACTAGGGAGTATGACTTGATCATTTTGGATGAAGCCAGCATGGCATACGTACCGCAAGTAGCATTTGCTGCGGCTTTATCTAAACACATTTTAGTTTCAGGTGATTTCAAACAGCTTCCACCGATCGCAGCAGCCCGTGATTCCTTAGTGAAACTTTGGTTGAAAGAGGATATATTCCATAGGGCTGGAGTTGCGCAATCAGTTGAAGAAGGGACGCTTCATCCACATTTATTCCTTTTAAAAGAACAGCGCCGTATGCATCCAGAGATTTCGGCCTTTACAAACCGTGTTGTCTACAACAATTTTGTGGGAGATCATGAAAGTGTTTCGATGAGCAGAGAAAGTATCAGGGCTGCGGAACCGTTTGCCAACAAGGCTTCTGTTCTTCTTGATACGAGCTGTTCTGGTGAATATTGCATGACGGAGCGTACTTCCCACTCAAGGATGAATCTTTGGCAATTATTATTATCATTTCAGCTGATTCATGAAGCATATGTTGATGGTGCTAAATCGATTGGTTATGTGGCACCATATCGGGCACAGGCTGAATGGATGGAAAAGCTATTGGATGATCTGTACCGGAACGAACGGCAAACCACTGATATTATTGCCGCAACTGTCCATCGTTTTCAGGGCAGTGAACGTGATGTAATGGTTTTTGATACGGTAGATAGCTATCCACAGGATCGAGCTGGGATGTTATTGACAGGAAGAGAAAGTGAACGGCTCATTAATGTAGCAATAACGCGGACAAAAGGTAAATTTCTGCATGTGTGCGATACTTCTTTTATAAATAAACATGTATATCGTAGTAAAACGCTTCGACAACTTGTGGACCATCAAACGCATAACGGTCAGGTGATTCCAAGGAAAGACATTGGGAAATGGGTGAAACACCAACATTCCAGATTGCAGTGGATGCATGCACGAAAACTGGAAAAAGTCTTGGAGGATCTGGGTAATACCAACCATGAGATGATTATGGCAATCCCTGATGCAAACTTGCTGTCAGATGATTGGAAGCAGATTTTGTTGAAAAGAAACCCCAAGGTGAAGTTGACAATCATATCCGGAAAGAGAAATTCGGATATCCCTTTACATTCCTTTATAAGTTTGCCGGTTTCCTTCTCGTTTATCATCTTTGATAAACGCTTTGTCTGGCTGGGAGTCCCTATTGAGACAAATAATCGAATTCAGCCACCGTTTATATCCGCTCGACTGGATTCGTCAATCATCGCCATGGAACTTTCCTCTCAATTTAAAAGAAATGAATAATTTGACGAAAAGACCCTGATTGGGTCTTTTTTTGTGAATATTTTATAGTTCAACTCGTTAAAATATATGAATAAGTAATTATTTTTGACCAAAAATCATTCATTATCCAATAGATAACCTCGCTAGAATATCGTTATCACCCTTTCATCCTGAAATTTGTTCCAATCCTTATCGTCTTAGTTAAGGAATTCAACGTATAAGCCAATTAGGCGACAATTTTCTACCAATGATTTACGATGAAGTATAAAGAGAACATGAAAGGAAGGAAGAAATGAAGCTTAGTATTTTAGATCAATCGCCCATTTCATCTGGCCAAACGGCACAACAAGCTTTACATGATTCACTACTTCTAGCGCAGGAAGGTGATAGACTGGGATACAACAGAATTTGGTTGACGGAACATCACGATTTACCAGGTTTGGCCTGTGCTACACCCGAGGTGATGCTTAGTTACATTGGTACTCAAACGAAGAACATTAGAATTGGGGCAGGTGCTGTTTTACTGCCACATTATAAGCCATATCGAGTGGCTGAAACATTCAACATGCTGGGCACACTTTTTCCAGGTCGGGTCGATCTTGGGATTGGACGTGCCCCAGGTGGTTCTGCAGAAGCAACGATGGCACTGTCAGATAATTATTTGCAAAATGTCTACAAAATGCCAGAGCTAGTACAGGAATTGCTACATTTTCTGAGAGGGGATTTTCCGGAGAATCACCAGTTTTCTAATGTTGCGGCTGCACCTGTCCCAGAGACTTTACCGGAACCATGGATTCTTGGCACAAGTGAAAAAAGTGCGAAGCTTGCTGCGGAGAATGGTGTTGCGTACGCATTCGGCGAGTTCATGAGCCAAAATGATGGTGTGAAAAGTTTACAGCATTATCGCAGCCACTTTCAACCAAAAGGGAACCTTTTGTCCCCGAAAACAATCTTAACGGTATCTGTAATTTGTGCAGAAGATGAACAAAAAGCAAAAGAAATTGCATTGAGCAATACTTTATGGAGAATTCAAAGCGATAAAGGGGAAAGAAGTATGGTTCCTAGTATAGAAGAGGCTAGCGAATATGTATGGACGGATAGGGAAAAAGAATGGAAGAGGAAAATAGATGAAAAGATGATTGTTGGTTCTCCATCACAAGTCAAGCGTCGCCTTTTGGACCTAAAGGAGCAATATCAAGCGGATGAAATCATGATTATCACGATCACACATCTATTGGAAGACCGCTTGAACTCGTTCCGTTTGATTGCCAAGGAGCTTTTTGGAAAGTAAGTATAAGCAATTCATGTGCAATTTCCCTGCATTTTCTATATGATGGCTTTGCGACCATTCATTTTAAAAAGAGAAAGAAGTTGAATATATGAATTATGACACATCAACAAAA
The DNA here is from genome assembly GCF_059384845.1 of Peribacillus suis. Classification (NCBI taxonomy): domain Bacteria; kingdom Bacillati; phylum Bacillota; class Bacilli; order Caryophanales; family Bacillaceae; genus Peribacillus; species Peribacillus suis. Next base: position 2,132,719 of record NZ_CM182019.1, on the reverse strand, counting down.
AAACTGAGTGATATTTCTTTTTCCGTATTGGACTTAGCCTCCATTATTGAAGGCGGTACAGTATCTGCAGCATTTCATAATACCGTAAACTTAGCCCAGCACGCAGAAGAATGGGGATATCGCCGCTTCTGGGTGGCTGAGCATCATAGCATGCCCGGCATCGCAAGCTCTGCGACTTCCGTGCTAATCGGCCATGTCGCTGGCAAGACGGAGAGAATCCGGGTCGGTTCAGGGGGGATCATGCTTCCGAACCATGCTCCTCTTGTTATTGCGGAACAGTTTGGTACACTTGAGGCGATGTATCCGGGCAGAATAGATTTGGGTCTAGGAAGAGCTCCAGGAAGCGATCAGTATACTGCTATGGCTCTTCGCGGTGATGTCCGTAATAATGGACAGGATTTTCCGGAACAGTTGGAACAGCTTCGCAGCTATCTAAGTGCCGATTCCAAACATAATCGGGTCCGGGCTATACCTGGGGAAGGACAGGATATCCCTATTTGGTTACTCGGTTCAAGCGGATTCAGTGCAGCGCTATCGGCAAAACTTGGTCTGCCTTTCTCATTTGCCAGTCACTTTTCACCCGAAAACACTAAACCGGCATTAGCGCGATATCGGAATAATTTCCAACCTTCCGATGTACTTGATAAACCACATGCGATGGTAGGCATCAATGTATTTGCGGCAGACACTACTGAAGAAGCACACAAAATTGCGACCTCTTATCAACAACAATTCTTAAATTTAATTCGGAATACCCCTGGCCAAATGGCGCCGCCGGTCGATTCGATGGAGGGGCTCTGGACCGAATACGAAAAAGCGATCGTCATGAAGCAATTGAACGCATCGATCATCGGGAATCCGGAACAAGTCAAGGAACAATTACAGGCTTTCCTTGATGAAACACAGGCGGATGAAATGATTATAAACTCGGCGATTTATGATCACGGAGCTCGACTTCGTTCTTATGAAATCGTTGCCGAGGTCACTGGAATGAAATGAGGGTTAAAAGAGCTTGCAGAAACACTGCAAGCTCTTTTTTAAAACTGGAAACGGGATATCTTTATTCACTAAAACTGAAGGAGCAAAACATGACCCAGGAAGTTCCAATATCATTATTGTTTCATTTTACAGATAAATATGGACATAAAAAGCCCATGTATTTTAATAAGCCGAAAAAGATTCTGATTGCCCATTCGATTGAAGAAGTGTTAATCAAATTCGATGAAGTACAGAAAGCGATTGATGAAGGATATTATGTAGCAGGTTATGTTTCTTATGAAGCCGCCCCAGCCTTTAATAACTGTTTGAAAGTAAAAGAGGGTGGAAACATGCCTTTATTATGGTTTGGGATTTTTGAAAGTCCGGGAGAATTCATAGAAGAAACGTTGGGTGCCTTTCATATGGCCGATTGGGATTCCGAAACCGATTCTAAATCCTATCATGCTGGATTTCAAAGGATTAAAGAAGAGATAGAGAGAGGTAACAGCTATCAGGTGAATTACACAATGCGGTTACGATCGAAGTTTGAAGGGGATGACTATGCATTTTATAATCGCCTTGTAAGAGCTCAACGTTCCAACTATAGTGCTTATTTAAATCTGGGAACATATCGGATTCTTTCCGCTTCTCCAGAGTTATTCTTTCGATGGGAAGATGGACAATTAATCACCCGTCCCATGAAGGGGACAGTAAAGCGGGCTGGAAATAGAGAGAGAGATTTGGAGAATGCCAAATGGTTAGCCAATTCCGAAAAAAATCAAGCCGAAAATTTAATGATTGTCGATTTGCTTAGAAATGACATGGGGATGGTATCGGAAAAAGGGACTGTTAAGGTATCTAAGCTTAAGGAAATCGAAAAATATCCGACAGTTTGGCAAATGACATCGACAATCACTGCAAGTACGAAGCCGGAAACGACTATTATTGATTTATTCAAGGCACTTTTCCCATGTGGATCGATAACGGGTGCACCGAAAATTAAAACAATGGAAATCATCGCTGAACTTGAGAATTCACCGCGTGAAATATATTGTGGCGCCATTGGCTACATCAATCCTAATCGGGAAGCAGTTTTCAATGTACCGATACGGACAGTAGTAATTGATAAGGAAACTGGTCAGGCTGCATATGGAGTCGGAGGGGGAATCACTTGGGACTCGGCTTCTTTGGAAGAATACGAGGAAGCCTTCTTGAAAGCAAAACTATTGACGGAAGAGCACCCGGCTTACCAGCTTTTAGAGTCAATCAGGCTTGAGAATGGCGAATATTCTTTATTGGAGGAACATATTGAAAGAGTGATGCAATCTGCAGATTATTTTGGCTTCAGGCTCCCTGAAAAGACGCTTAGAAATCAACTGATAGAATACGCCTCCATACATACCGACACGTTAGAAAAGATTCGTGTGCTAGTTTCGGAAAATGGGGAAATTAGTGTCTCTGGGCAAATAATTGATGGGGTAAATCCGGAAATATCAGTTATCGTAGCCGAAAGTCCGATTCATAGTGAAAATCCTTTTCTTCATCATAAAACTACGAATCGAGGCGTTTATGATGAATTTAAAAGAAGGTATCCTGACTTTCATGACGTATTGCTCTGGAATGAAAAAGGGGATGTCACGGAGTTCACGAACGGAAACATTGTCGTGAAAATCAATGGGGAACTCATCACTCCCCCTTTGGAATCAGGCTTGCTTGCAGGAACTTTTCGTCGAGAACTATTAAAGAGGAAAGAAATCCAGGAAAGGGTCATAAAAAAGGAAGAATTGGTTACTGCTGAGGAAATTTGGTTTATTAATAGTGTAAGAGGAAGGATTAAGGTTCAGCTTACCAATCAATAAAAACTCTATAACATTCATTATTTGGAGGGGTGTCATGAAAGAACATACAGTTGCGGGACTGATAAAAAAATGGAAGGAAAATCCATTACTTAAACAACTAATGGACACTGAAGAAACTTTCTGGTTAAATCCGAACTACACAAGCATGTTTGATCATCCAATTGTTCAAGCAGCAAAGGTGAAAGAGGCAGAAGAAAGATTGAATAGGTTTGCTCCGTATATTGCCATAGCCTTTCCGGAAACAAAACCCATGAATGGAATCATTGAATCTCCATTAGTCGAAATAGCTTCCATGAAGAGTCGAATGGAAAAAATCTATGAAATTGCCATCCCAGGTAAACTACTGCTTAAGTGTGACAGTCATTTACCGATCTCCGGTTCCATCAAGGCTCGAGGTGGCATATATGAGGTATTAAAACGGGCGGAAGAAATAGCGATGAAAGATGGGGGGTTTAAAGAAACCGATAACTATGAATTATTGGCCAGTGATGAATATAAAGAGTTATTTTCACACTATTCCATTGCTGTCGGGTCGACAGGGAATCTAGGTTTAAGCATTGGGATAATAAGTGCCCACCTTGGGTTTAAGGTAACCGTTCATATGTCAGCTGATGCCAAGCGGTGGAAAAAGGATAAACTCAGGTCGCTCGGTGTCATCGTAAAGGAATATGAAGAGGACTACAGTAAAGCCGTTGAGGAGGGGCGCAGACAGGCCTCTCTCGATCCCAGTTGTCATTTTATTGATGATGAAAATTCAGTCGATTTACTTTTTGGTTATGCAACGGCCGCAACACGGCTAAAAGAGCAATTGAATGAAAAGTCGATTATAGTTGACGAAGAACATCCTCTGTTCGTGTACTTACCTTGTGGTGTGGGTGGAGGCCCAGGAGGGATAACGTATGGGCTTAAACTGGCCTTTCAAAAAAATGTTCATTGCTTTTTCGCAGAGCCAACCCATTCACCATGTATGACGCTCGGGTTGGCAACAGGACTTCATGAAAAAGTTTCCGTACAGGATTTTGGGGTGGATAATAAAACGGAAGCAGATGGCCTGGCAGTCGGTAGACCCTCCAAGTTGGTTTCGAATATGATGGACTCTATGTTGAGTGGAAGTTTCACGATTGGGGACGAGAGATTATTTGACTTCCTTCGAATGATGGCTAAAACGGAAGCTTATTATTTAGAGCCATCAGCCCTGGCAGGAGCATATGGACCGGTTCAAATATTCAGTAGGGAAGAAGGAGAAAAGTATATCATTAAGGAAGGATTGACAGGAAGGTTAAATCAGTCCACGCACATCATATGGGCTACAGGGGGAAGTATGGTCCCGAAAGAAATGATGGAAAGATACTTAACAAGAATGTAACAAAAAAAGAAGTTCAGTAACCATTCTGAACTTCTTTTTTTGTGTCGAATCCCCATGAAACCAGCAATAGTTGAATGGCTTTTTCCAGTTCCTTCTCAGGAATTCCTGCAAAACCAAGAATGATTTTGGGTGGACTTTCTTTCTTATGTTGAATGCTATAGGAAGATAGTCCGTAAATCTTAATATTAGCATTTGAAGCTCTTAGGATAAGATCCTCTTCATTCATACCATTTTTAACGATGAGGACGATGTGAAGTCCTGATCGCTCGCCAATTATCGTTATCTGCTGATGATGGGGTTTAAATAGTTCCAAAACCTTTTCCAACTTTCTACGATAAACTTTTCTCATTCGGTTTAAATGTTTCTCGAAATCTCCTTCTCTCATAAACTGTGTCAAAATATGTTGATCGATTCGGGAGACAGTTGAATGGTAAAAAGATAATTCCTCTTTATGTTTTTCTAGTAAAGCGAGAGGCAAAACCATATAGCTGACCCTAATAGAAGGAATCAATGATTTAGAAAATGATCCTAAATAAATCACTTTATCACCAGCATCCAAACTTTGTAGAGAGGGAATCGTTTTTCCACTATAACGAAATTCACTATCATAATCGTCTTCAATGATATAGCGGTTTTCCGTCTCTTGAGCCCAGTTCAACAAGCGACTACGTCGGTTAACGGACAAAACCGTTCCATAGGGAAAGTGATGAGAAGGGGTTATATAAAGGACGTCAATATTGGATTGATCGATTCTATCCACCTTCACGCCTTCTTCATCCACTTCTAGTGGATACACATCATTTGGATAGCCTTTCAGAAGCCGCAAAATTAAATGGTATCCGGGGTCTTCGACACCATATACTGTTTTTTTATCAAACAGTAGTATCAGCTGTTGCAGTATAATCTCCAGCCCTGCACCGATAATGATTTGCTCGGGCACACACCGGACTCCGCGAGAATGGTACAGGTAATGGGCAATTTCACAACGTAACTCATATTCGCCTTGAGGGTCTCCTAGTAAAAGGAGTTCTTGATTTGATATGTCTATAGTGTTTTTTGTATATTTACGCCATTTTTCAAAAGGAAAGTTTTCTGTATCTATCTGGCTGGGGTGAAAATGAAACAGGAAATCATTCTTGTTATTGACCGTCTTTTCGACTGGGGCATTCACAGGTTGTGTGTATTCCAAATCCTCGGAAGTTTGAATGTAATACCCTTTTCGTGGGATGACTTCAACATAGCCTTCAGCACATAATTGCTCATATGCTGTCTCGACAGTATTTTGACTGATGTGGAGAAATTCGGCTAGTTTCCGTTTTGAAGGCAACTTTGTACCAAAAGGGAGCCGCCCATTTACAATTTCCGTTTTTATGTGTGAATATAACTGTTCATATAATGGCACTTCATCCATACGGTTTAAATTACATGCTAGCATATCCATTTTTTTACCGCCCTTTTCGTGGTTTCTATCTGACCCTATCATTTTCATTAAAACTGACACTTTCAATGTGGTCAACTATTTCTTATACTAATGAACAAATCTTAATTATGCAAATATTAGGGGGAAGAAGAATGGAAAAGCTTGTAGGAACCGATACAGTTAAAAGAGGAATGGCGCAGATGCAAAAGGGTGGCGTAATCATGGATGTCATAAATGCAGAGCAAGCAAGAATTGCTGAAGCGGCGGGGGCGGTGGCTGTCATGGCTCTTGAGAGGGTACCATCAGATATTCGTGCTGCAGGCGGTGTGGCAAGGATGGCCGACCCAAGGATCGTGGAGGAAGTGATGAAAGCTGTTTCGATCCCAGTGATGGCTAAAGCAAGGATCGGTCATATTGTGGAAGCGAGAATCTTGGAATCCATGGGAGTGGATTACATTGATGAAAGTGAAGTACTGACTCCGGCCGATGAAGAATATCATATTTTGAAAAGCGATTATATAGTACCTTTTGTATGTGGTTGCCGGGATTTAGGGGAAGCCTCCCGACGTATCGGCGAAGGGGCCTCGATGCTTCGGACGAAGGGAGAACCTGGGACAGGGAACATTGTGGAAGCTGTACGGCATATGAGAAAAGTTCAATCTCAAATTCGTAAAGTATGCATGCTGAGCGAGGATGAATTAATGACTGAAGCAAAAAGTATTGGTGCTTCTTATGAAGTTCTGAAGGAAATCCGGCGCACAGGGAAATTACCTGTAGTAAACTTTGCAGCAGGTGGAATTGCGACTCCTGCAGATGCCGCCCTGATGATGGAACTTGGGGCAGACGGTGTATTTGTGGGCTCAGGAATCTTCAAATCGGAAAATCCCGATAAATTCGCTGCTGCCATCGTACAAGCAACTACATACTTCACCGATTATGATTTAATAGGCAAGTTGTCTAAAGAATTGGGAAGCGCGATGAAAGGAATTGATATTTCTAAGTTGGCCCCAGCTGAGAGAATGCAGGAGCGTGGATGGTAAACATGGTAACCATAGGTGTTTTAGGTTTGCAGGGTGCTGTAGATGAACATATGAACCAAATCAAGGAAGCCGGTGAGCATGCGATATTAGTTAAGAACCCAGAACAGTTAAAGGATATCGATGGCCTAATCATTCCGGGTGGAGAAAGCACCACTATGAGAAAACTAATGGACCATTATGGTTTCATGGAGCCGATTACGGCATTTTTCGAACAAAAAAAACCGATTTTCGGTACTTGCGCAGGGATGGTATTAGTGGCAAAGGAAATGGTTAGTTTGGAACATCCCCATCTTGGTTTTATCAATATTACAGTGAATAGAAATGGTTTTGGTCGTCAGAGGGAAAGTTTTCAAGCACCCCTTATAGTTAAAGGAATGGAAGAACCTTTCATGGGTGTCTTTATCAGAGCACCTTTTGCCGTTGGCGTAGGTGAAGATGTGGAGATATTAGCAAATTATGACGGGAAAGTAGTGGCGGCTAGACAAGAACAGGTTCTTGTCAGTTCGTTTCATCCAGAACTGACCGGTGATCAACGATTTATACAACTTTTTTTAAAAATGGTGAAAGACTCAATCAATAGAGTTGAAAAGCTCTAAAAATCCTGCCCTAACGGGGCAGGATTTTTAGTCAATGGCATAATACGATTCTTATTAGTGTTTCAAAAATATAAATTCCAATTAAGTTACTTGACTTTTATTTTTCTGATAATTAAGATAATTAATTGAAGTTGCTTAACTGGAAAGGACCCAGATCCTTTGCAGATTTTACATACAGGAGGAATAGATATGAGCGAAATTATAATTTTATCAGGCAGCCCTGCTATACCATCAAGAACAGATATTTCATTAAAATATATCCAAACGTTGGTGGAAAAAGAAGGATTTACAACGAACTATCATTCTATTACCGAGTTTTCTGCAAACGACTTATTCCAAGGTCGTTATGATAGCGAGGATATTCTAAGACTTTCAGAAAAGATTAAGCAAGCTAATGGTATCATTATTGGTTCACCTGTCTATAAGGCATCTTATACAGGAGTGTTGAAAGCTCTAATTGATTTATTACCCGAGGGCGCGTTTAAGGATAAGCCAGTTTTGCCCATAATGGTTGGGGGAAGCAACAGGCATTTATTGGCTATAGATTATGCGCTGAAACCTCTTATATCAATATTAAAAGGGGAACCGATGCAGGGGTTATACTTTGTGGATAAAGAAATCGATAAGCAGAATCCAAAACATCCGATTAAGGAAGTGGAATTACTTGATCGTACAAAGAGTCAAGTAAAGGAATTTGTAGAAGCCATACAAAAAAGAAGAAATTGATGATTTCTTCTTTTTATCTTGACCCTTCCCATCAACGAGTTAAGTTATAGGCTACTTTAAAGGTTTATTCAAGCTTGTTCAGGATGAATGAACCTTTTTTACTGGCTTAACAAATCACTGTAACAAACTTGAACTATTTGTGTATAATAATTGAAGTTAAACCAAAATATTAAACCAAGTTAATTTATATGAAAACTCCATTGACAATGATTTGATATGTGTTAATATTTAAAATAATAAAACTTATCAAGAGCGACGGAGGGATTTGGCCCTTTGAAGTCCAGCAACCTGCATCATGAATGCAAGGTGCTACATCCAACAAAATGTCATCATTTTGGAAGATAAGGTAAATAAGATTACCTTATCAATCTTTCCATCTTGGCATGGAAGGATTTTTCTGATTGATTTTATTAATTTGGGGGAATTCATTTACAAGCTGATCATCTTACGACAAGCTAGTCGACGAGTTTTCTTAAAGGAGGAATAGCCTTGGAAAAGGAAAATCAGCTGGGGGAAATATTTGAAAGGCTGCAAGAAATGCTAAAAACTATGAAATATGGATCCATAACCCTTATCGTTCAGGACGGTAAGGTTATACAAATGGAAAGAAACGAAAAATTGAGAATTAAATAAATGGACTGCTGACTAGAAAACTAGAGGTGGATTTAGCTGATATAAATAGGAAACTATTGGTTAAAGCCGCCTTTTTCATTATAAGAAATGGTGTTTCAAAGGCTTTCAAAGATATCTGCTGTACCATAGGGTGATTCTTAAAAGGGGGTATAGAGTTGGCAGAGCTAGTGGACTATGAAAATATTGATACAGCGACATTACCTTCGTTCCCGGAAGATAGCGATACAAAAGGCGCGTTAGAAGTATTGGAATGGGCAAATTCAGAGTACGGAGATAAACTCATTTATGCCTGTAGTTTTGGGATTGAAGGAATTGTACTGACAGATTTGCTGGCAAAGGTTAATCCTTCCGCCAAAATCGTATTCTTGGATACGGATGTTCATTTCGCTGAGACTTACCAATTAATCGAACAAGTGAAAAATCGTTACCCACGGCTTTCCATTGTAATGAAGAAACCGGAAATGACATTGGAAGAACAAGCCGCTGAATTTGGTGATGAATTATGGCTTCATGACTCAAATCAATGCTGTAACATCCGCAAAATTACGCCGCTCACTGAAGTATTATCAACAGCGACGGCTTGGCTCTCGGGACTGCGCAGGGAGCAATCGGAAACCCGTGCATTGACTGAATATATAAACAAGGACAACAAATTCAAATCTATCAAAATTTGTCCGCTCATTCATTGGACATGGAAAGATGTATGGCGTTATGCGCATAAAAATGGCTTACCATATAATGTGCTTCATGATAATGGATATCCAAGTATTGGCTGTAAAATATGTACAGCACCTGCCATTAATGCTGATGATCTTCGTTCAGGACGATGGCAAGGTGCCCAAAAAACAGAATGCGGATTACATTTATCATAATTATAAAAAATTCAGGGGGAAATCAGCATGACCATTAGCTTGCCGCACGGAGGAACATTAATCAATCGCTTTGAACCAGACTATGATTTAACTAAAATAGAACAATCCGTTGAAATTGATGAAATCTCATTAAGCGACTTGGAACTTATAGGGACTGGAGCATACAGCCCCATTGAGGGATTCTTTTCAAAAGAAGACTATCAAACAGTAGTAAAGGATATGAGGCTTAGCAGCGGGCATGTCTGGAGTATTCCTATTACATTACCACTTTCCGCTGATGTGGCAAACGCTCTTACAATCGGAGAAGAAGTAAAGTTAACTCATGAGGGCCAAACTTATGGAGTCCTTGCCGTTTCCGATATATTTACACCTGATAAGCAAGTGGAGGCAACTTTAGTTTATCAAACGGATGATGAGAATCACCCAGGTGTAAAAAATCTATATAATCGTGGCGATGTATATGTAGGTGGTAAAATCAAGCTTATTAAACGGATCGAGCGTCCATTATTCGAGGATCATTATTTAGACCCAGTTGATACCCGAAAAACATTTGAAGAAAAAGGGTGGAAAACGGTTGTCGGTTTCCAAACAAGAAACCCCGTTCACCGTGCCCATGAATATATTCAAAAAACAGCATTGGAGATAGTGGATGGATTATTCTTAAACCCATTAGTTGGTGCCACGAAGTCCGATGACATTCCTGCTGACGTTCGGATGGAAAGCTATAAAGTATTACTTGAAAAGTATTATCCAAAGGACCGTGTCTCACTTGCGGTATTCCCAGCAGCCATGCGATATGCAGGACCTAGAGAAGCGATTTTTCATGCAATGGTTCGTAAAAACTACGGATGTACTCACTTCATTGTCGGACGCGACCATGCAGGTGTGGGCGATTATTACGGTACGTATGACGCACAAAAGATCTTCGGGAACTTCACTTCTGATGAGTTAGGGATAACATTATTATTCTTTGAACATAGCTTCTATTGTAAAACATGTGGGAATATGGCTTCTGCAAAAACATGTCCGCATGGTAAAGAAGATCACGTCATCCTTTCTGGGACGAAGGTTAGGGAAATGTTACGGAATGGGGAAATTCCACCAGCCACTTTCAGCCGCAAAGAAGTAATCGAAGTATTGATAGAAGGGCTTAAGAAGAACGAGGTATATAACTAATTATTGTAAGTTTTAGAAGGAGGATCCTCATGAGTAAAAGTACTAATGTAACTTGGCATGATGCATCGGTAACGAAGGAACTTAGACGGAAGCAAAACGGTCATGAGAGCACGGTGATATGGTTTACCGGGCTTTCAGGTTCTGGGAAATCAACGATCGCCAATGCTGTTGCAAAAGAGTTGTATAATCGGAATATCCGAAATTATGTTTTGGATGGGGATAATATCCGTCATGGACTTAACAAGGATTTAGGCTTCTCAGAAAAAGATCGCACAGAAAATATTAGACGGATTGGAGAGGTATCCAAGCTCTTCGTGGACAGTGGTCAATTCGTATTAACGGCATTTATATCACCTTTTCGTGCAGATCGTCAAATTGTTCGGGACCTGCTTGGAGAAGGCGAGTTTATTGAAGTGTACATAAAATGTCCACTTGAAGAATGTGAAGTCCGTGATCCAAAAGGTCTTTACGACAAGGCGCGTAAAGGTATCATTAAAAATTTCACTGGAATCGATTCTCCATATGAAGAACCGGAACATCCGGAAATCGTATTGGAATCCAGTCAGTTTAGTGTAGAAGAGTGCGTCGAACAGGTTATAGACTATTTGACAACAAAGAGAGCGATTTAACCTAGGGGGAAAAGAAATGGTGTACGAGAAGATTTGGGCGGACAATCCAGCGCTTGCCAAAAACAAAATGGAAATTCGGAAACTGGAAAAAGATGCTTTGAAGATTTTTGACGATATTCCTCATTACGCGGCAAATGGATTCGACTCCATCCCTAAAGAAGAATGGGATGTGTTCAAATGGGCAGGTCTTTACTTACAACGTCCTAAAGAAGCTGGTTATTGGATGATGCGTGTTGTGATTCCAGGAGGGATTCTCACATACGACCAACAGATCACCCTTGCAAATATTGCTAAGGATTATGGCCACGATGTCTATGACATCACTACACGGCAAGCTATACAATTTCATTGGTTGACGATAGAGCAAGTCCCTGATATATTAAATCGTCTAGATCAGGTAGGATTGACAACAGCGGGTGCTTGCGGAGACATAACACGGAATATTATCGGCAACGCTCTAGCTGGAATCGATCCAGATGAGTTATTCGATACGCGGGAAGTCCTTACGGATGTATTTGAATACTTCAGAATGAATGAAGACTTTTCGAACCTTCCACGTAAATATAAAATGTCAGTCAGTGCTAATATACATAATGCTTCAAACTCCGAAATCAATTGCGTTTCCTTTAATCCGGCAACAAAGGTCATAGATGGGAAAGAAGAAGTCGGCTTTCATGTGAAAGTTGGTGGGGGTCTATCCTCAGTCCCTATGCTGGCACAAGAACTGGATTTATTCGTTTTACCTGAGAAAACGGTAGAAGTGGCTGTAGCGATCACAACGATTTTTCGTGATTTCGGATACCGGGAAAAACGCCACCGTTCACGTTTGAAGTTTCTTGTTGCTGATTGGGGCCCTGAACAATTCACGGAAAAAGTACTGGAATACACTGGGCCGCTACCTGACAAGGGAGAAAGTGCGTTGAAGGAATGGAATGCTGGTTATTTTTACGGCATACATAAACAAAAACAGGAAGGCCTCAACTATGTGGGTGTCAATATTCCAGTTGGTCGACTAACGCCCGAAGAGGTTATCGAGTTCGCCGAAATAGCTAAAAGATATGGAAATGGGGAAATCAGGAATTGTAATTCACAAAACCTGATTATTCCGAATGTATCGGATGGAAATCTGGAAGCCTTAAAACAGGAAACAATCTTTGAAAGATTTCCATACGAGCCCAAGAAATTTCTCGGTTACTCCGTTTCCTGCACAGGTATAGAATATTGTAACCTAGCACTTGTTGAAACGAAAAACAGGATGAAAACCATTGCCGAAACATTGGATAAGGAAATTGATTTAGATGTTCCGGTAAGGCTGCATATGGTTGGCTGCCCTAATAACTGTGGCCAGCGAGCGATTGCTGATATAGGATTACAAGGGATAAAAATGAAAAACCAAGATAAAAAGATGGTTGAGGCTTTCGAAATATACGTGGGCGGAACATTAAATGCTGGCGGAAAATTCAATGAAAAACTAAAAGGAAAAGTGGAAGCGGAACAACTTTATCATGTCTTGAAAGAGCTAATTCTTTATTTTAAAGACAAAAAACTTCCCTCGGAAAGTTTTCTTGAATTTGTTGAACGGGTTGGAACGTCGGAATTACAGAATAAACTGGATAATGTCTTAGCGAGCATGATTGCTGTTTAAAAAGAGGTAAAAAAATGATGAATCTTTATCGCTTTGAAGTTACAATTAAGAATGAATTATGTCATGTCGTCATTGCCGCAGATTCAGATGAAATGGCTTTCCAGCTTGTCGATATCGAGCTGGAAAAACGGTTTTTGAAAATGCCGATGGTTAATGACGTATCATTATATGAAAAGAAACAAATTAAAAATGGAGCAGGTTTCGTTTTAACGAATTTCGAAACAGTACTCTGAGGAAAGGCGGATTGCAAAATGGGGAAAGTATATCTAGTAGGAGCCGGTCCCGGAGATCCAGATTTAATTACAGTAAAAGGGTTAAGATGTATTCAGGAAGCTGATGTTATTTTATATGACCGCCTTGTAAACAAAGAGTTGTTGACTCATGCCAAAGATGGCGTAGAATTGATTAATTGTGGAAAACTGCCGGATTACCATCTCTTGCAACAAGAAACAATCAATCGTTTTCTCGTCAAATATGCAAAAAAGGGTAAGGTGGTCACCCGATTAAAGGGCGGAGATCCCTTTGTGTTCGGTAGAGGCGGAGAGGAAGCGGAGGCTCTTGTCGAAAATGGAATACGCTTTGAAATAGTACCGGGCATTACAGCTGGCATAGCCGCATCGGCCTATGCAGGTATTCCGGTTACCCATAGAGACCATGCATCATCATTTGCCATTGTAACCGGTCATCGTAAAAAGGGTGAAGACGATAACATCAAATGGGAATCGCTTGCTAAAGGCATCGATACATTGGCGATATACATGGGTATTAAGAACCTTCCGTATATTCAAGGAAAACTCTTGGAACATGGGAAAAGCCCAGAGACACCTGTAGCATTAATCCATTGGGGGACATTGGATACACAAAAGACGGCTATCGGTACATTAGGCACTATACTAAAAACTGTCCAAAACGAAGGAATCTCAAATCCCTGTATGATCGTCGTTGGAGAAGTAGTTAACTTAAGTGGGAAAATTAATTGGTTCGAACCAAGGGAAGTCGAAAAGTTATTGGCTAACGAGGCCTTTTAATGGAAGCGATTCTTTACATATGTCATGGTAGTCGCGTTAAAGAGGCTTCCGCGCAAGCTATCGATTTTATTCGAATTTGTATGAAACGACACCCCAATGTTATTCAAGAGTATTGCTTTCTGGAATTGGAAAGCCCGACCATAGAAGAAGCATATGCAGCTTGTGTATACAGGGGAGCAACAAAAATTAAAGCGATCCCGATTCTCTTATTAACTGCTGCGCACGCTAAACATGATATTCCACAGGTTTTACGTAAAATGAAAAACCAATTTCCTGATGTGGAAATGAAATATGGTAGGCCAATAGGGGTCAGTGACAGAATGGTGGATATCTTAGAGGAACGTTTGGTAGAAACAAAAGAAAAGATAACGGAAAATTCACTTGTTTTATTGGTTGGGCGGGGAAGCAGTGATCCTGATGTAAAAAGAGACTTAGGCCATATAGCCAATTCACTTCAAAACAGGATACCAAACACTAGAGTGAAGGACTGTTATTTGACAGCGGCGTCACCAAGCTTTGGAGAAGCACTGTTAAAAGCGAATTCGACTCCTGTAAACCAAATTTTCGTAATCCCTTATCTATTGTTTACTGGTCTTTTAATGCAATCGATGGAAAGGGCAATATCGGAAGTCCAGAGAAACAGCGACAAGAAATTTGTCCTTTGTCCTTATCTTGGCTATCATCCTAAGATTGAACAAGCAATATCAGATAGAATTCAGGAATTATCTGGGGAGAGTGCTTATGTATCCGATTACGCTTAATCTCGAAAATAAAAAGTGCGTCATTATCGGCGGCGGTAAAATAGCCTTTTTTAAGGCTAACCCTTTAATAAAAGCAGGAGCTATTGTCACTGTGATAAGTCCTGAGATTTGTGAAGGGTTCCAGCAACTTCAAGAACAAGGGGCCGTTCATGTTGTTCGTAAAGAGGTGGAAGCATCGGATTATCAAGAAGCCTTTTTAATCATTGCCGCAACCAACTCATCCAAGGTTAATGAAGAAATCTACAAAAATGCTCATGAAAATCAACTCGTCAATGTCATCAGTAATCACGAGATGGCAAACTTCCACATTCCGGCAACTTTACATAGAGGAAAGCTTTCAATCAGTGTTTCCACAAATGGGGCAAGCCCTCAGCTAGCTAAACAGATCCGTAATGATTTACAGGAAGTATATGATGAATCGTATGAGGATTATCTCGAATTCCTATTCGAAGCAAGACAGCATATAAAAAGCAGTTCATTTTCAAAAACAGAAAAATCCATGTTGTTAAAAAATTCAATCGACGTGTTGTATAAGCATTCCGTTAAGGAAAGATATCGATTTTTAGTGAGTCTTATGCCGGTTGAAATTGATTAATAGATTGCGCTCATCAGAGAAAAGGAAGGCACCTTGCAATGATAATTTATCATTGCAAGGTGCCTCTTTTGACTATACATGAATGGTGTATATAAGGTCAGTGTATTAATGGGGAGGAAGTCATGGGAAAGTTCATCGTGTTAGCTTTCATCAGTTTTTCAAGAATGAATAGATGGTTCACTTGGAACAGTCATGGGAAAGTTCATCTTCACTCCAATTGATGTTTTGAACTACTCCAGCAGTTGCTTCAGTTTAGCATGTTATCCGTCCCTTATCAGAATTGGAACCACCGCTGTTTCAGTGGCCTCGTCTATCAACCTTGGTATTGTAGACAAGAATATAGTCTATCGCATGGTTTCCAGGGGAAATGGAATACATGTCTTTTTAGGCTGTCTCGGAATCTACCATAGAGTCACAAAACTGTCTTTAGCAAAAAAGCTAGGAACATATTCAGCCTAAGCGAATTGACTCTTAAACAACCCTTGTGGTTGTTTTTTGCATTCCATGGAAACCTCATTCTAAAATTTAATCAGTTCATTTATACGAGGAATTTAGTTTCTTCCCTTTTAAGAAGTTTTCTTACTATAATAAGTCCAATCGAATGAGACAAGGTATCCATATACTATTGTTGAGGCTAAATAAGAAAGGGGTACATCAATGTCCATTTTTTCAAAAGACTCAACAGGCTCAAGGCTAGGCAAAGTTCTAGCACGGTTTCGGGCTGGCGATTCATTTTCATTAGAGATCGTTCCCGGGTATATCTTCACAGTCAATAACAAGTTCAACGCTACACTCAAGAAAAAAAAGGAGAAAGAGTGTAAGCAAGATGAGACGTGTCAGGAACGAAAAAACAAACACGACAATAAAGAAAATGATTAAACCATTCCATGATTTATGTGTCAAGATTGACCAGTAATCTTCTTAAAGAATCAGTCATCTGAATGGATGGCTGTTTTTTTATAGGTCGATCTATAAAGAGTTTTGCCTTTTTAAGTCATCATGGATTTATTATCGAGATAAAAACATCTGAAAAGGTAGTTAAATATTTTACAGTTTTGTACAATAATATAAAAGAGATAACTTAACGTTATAAAAGGAGTTTTAAAATGTACAGCATACCCGATCACCTAGCGAAAAATTTGGATATCCTGTTTGTTGGCTTCAATCCTAGTATCCGTTCAGGACAGACAGGACATCATTATGCCAATCCAAATAATCGCTTCTGGAAGATTCTCTTCGAAGCTGGATTAACCGAAAGAAAATACGATCCTTCTGAAGACTTCGCTTTATTAGGGTTGGGTTTTGGATTTACTAATATTGTTTCTAGACCGACAAAAGGGGCTGCCGATATCACTAAAGAAGAATACAAAGAGGGAAGAAAACAACTACTTGCAAAGATAAAGCTTTTCAAGCCTAGGATTGTTTGTTTCGTCGGTAAGGGAGTATATCAAGAGTATCGGCAGAAACGAGACGTTCCATGGGGCTTACAGAAAGATCCTTTGTCGAAGGAAACGATGGAATTTGTAGCCCCATCTTCAAGCGGTTTGGTTAGGATGAGGATAGAGGATATTATTGAAATCTATCGAGAATTGCCGGAGCTTTTGAAGAAGTGAAAATACATAATAAGGGCGGAGACTTATGAGGCAGGATAGTTTGGGAGAAGAGCGTATCTATACAGATGTCAATGAAGGGCAAAGTTTCTGGGAAGGGGTGAAGGACTGTATCCCAACTTTACTGGGATATCTAAGTATCGGCTTTGCGGCTGGGGTAGTCGAAAAAACATCGGGCTTAAGCATGGTGGAAATTGCCCTTATTTCCCTCTTATTATATGCAGGATCCGGTCAATTTATAGCGTCAGGCATGATTGCGGCAAGTCACCCGATCTCTGCCATTGTTTTTACGATCTTTTTCATCAACAGCCGCCATCTTTTACTAAGTGCGGCATTGGCACCATATTTCCGTCATCAAACAACGAAGCAAAATATACTAACAGGTGCCTTGTTAACAGATGAGACTTTTGGCGTTGCCATTAATCATGCACAGCTAAATAGAGCCATCAATTTTAAATGGATGTTAGGTCTGAATGTTGCCGCCTACTTTAATTGGTTCGTGGCAAACATGGCAGGGGGCTTTTTAGGGCAATGGATTCCCAATCCCGAGAAATATGGCATGGACTTTGCATTGCCTGCAATGTTTATTGGGCTTCTTGTTTTGCAGATTTTAAGACATAAAAAGTATTTTCTTGACTGTTTGGTAGCTCTCGGTGCCATCATAATTGTAGTGGCTTCAAGCTTTGTTTTTTCTGGAAGCACAGGTGTCATCGTGGCAACAATAATAGCATCAACCATAGGGGTGGTGATTGAAAGGTGGAAATAAACGCATATATTTTCTATGTGATTTTAGGGGCCGCCATCGTTACTGTCATCCCTAGAGTCTTACCATTAGTGTTACTTAGCAAAATGCATATTCCTGAGTGGGGCATCAATTGGCTGAAACATGTTCCTGTTGCTGTCATGGCTGCCCTACTTGCTCAGGAACTTCTTTTAGTGGATCAATCGTTTTCTTTAAGGGAAAATTTATTGAGCCTAGCTGCTGCACTGCCTACATTTGCAATAGCCATTTTCACACGAAGCTTACTAATTACCGTACTTGGAGGAGTTCTTTCATTAATGGCATTAAGAATATTCTTTTAAAAAAGTTTAAAAAGTACTAACTTTTTATTGAATGAGTCGATATAACTAGTGAGGTTCGCCTCACTGGTTTTTTTGGTGCGTGATAATTGGGTGGGG
The DNA here is from genome assembly GCF_059384845.1 of Peribacillus suis. Classification (NCBI taxonomy): domain Bacteria; kingdom Bacillati; phylum Bacillota; class Bacilli; order Caryophanales; family Bacillaceae; genus Peribacillus; species Peribacillus suis. The sequence continues at coordinate 2,114,606 of NZ_CM182019.1, read as the reverse complement.
ATTTATCTTAACTTAAAAGGTTTAGGAAGCTTGATTATCAAAAACGCGCGGGCTTACATATTCTATAATAAAAGAATTCGTATTGTAAGCGCTTTAAAGATTGGATGAATGTTTAATAATTGAATGGCTGTTAATAATGGAAATAAGCAAATTGCTACGGAGGTGTTTAAGTAATGAATATAAATGGAGCCTTAGAAGTCCTTGATCGTATGCGTCTTTCTAATGGGGCATATACAGCAAGTCTTTCTGAAGATTATAATTATGTATGGGTTAGGGATGTAGTTTACACAGTGTTACCTTTTTTAACTGATTCATCCGATCGATATATGAATGCCTATCATGCATTATTTGATATATTTCGTATGTATGAATGGAAAATAGACATTCATACCGAAAAAAAACCTCAATATCTTTTTGAATATATTCATGCTCGGTACTCCACTGATTTAAAAGAACTTCCAGTTGTATGGGGCCATGCCCAGAATGATTCAATTGGTGCTTTTTTATGGGGGGTTGGCGAAGGTTACCGGAATGGGCAAAAGGTCATACGAGATGAACATGACTTGGAAATTGTGCAAAAGTTAGTCGATTATCTTGAGTGTCTTCAATATTGGCAGGCCGGAGATAATGGGATGTGGGAAGAGAATATTGAAATACATGCATCAAGTATTGGAGCTTGTGTAGCCGGTTTAACTTCCGTAAAAATGCTTGTGACCGTTAAGGAAGAATTAATCAAGAAGGGAGAGGAAGCTCTTCGTTTCCTGCTTCCACGAGAAAGCTATACGAAGGAAACCGATCTTGCCCTTTTATCATTAATTTATCCATACCGTCTAGTTGATCGAAATACTGCCCTGAAAATTTTAGAGAATGTTACGAATCGTCTTGAAAGGACTTACGGTTGTATACGTTACGAGAAGGATCTTTATTATAATGAAGGGCAAGAAGCCGAATGGTGCTTCGGGCTCCCTTGGATTGGACTTTGCTACCTTGAACTAGGTATGGTGAACAAGGCGATGGATTATATTGATAAAACAAAAAAAATCATTCCTTTAAATTGGGAGGTGCCCGAATTATATATTGGAGGAAGAGACGTCCCTAACGGAAATACCCCGTTAGCTTGGTCAGTTTCTTTATCATATTTATTTTTGGAGAAAACAAATATGATGCAGAATGAAAAAATTAAATAAGTCATTTAGAGCATGAAAATAAGCTCTTCCCATCAAGGGAAGGGCTTACATTTATTTTGGGGGAAATATTTTATTACATTTATTGGGTATTCTTCCATTAAAATGTTTAAAGGTAGTGCAAAAAGGGCATTTATTACAATATATCGCCTCTGTTTGAAGGATAAATGCCATGTTTAACGAATATATATATTAACTGGTACTTATTGATACGAATATGCTATCGAGTTTATATTGTTCATGTTGATGGAGGCGGATAAATGAAGACAATGATTGGCCAACTAGAAGATAGTTATCCAAGTGACTTTGATTTATATTTATTTCATGAAGGTACGCTTTATGAAAGTTATAAAATGCTTGGGGCGCATATTCTAACATCATCAGGTATAGAAGGTGTAAGATTTGCGGTTTGGGCACCTCATGCCAAGAAAGTTTCAGTAGTGGGAAACTTTAATAATTGGGACGGTACAGATCATTTTATGAAACGTATCGATAATTCCGGTATCTGGGTATTATTTATACCTGGATTAAAAGAAGGTGATTTGTATAAATACGAAATACATTCACCGGGAAATAAGCAATTTCTAAAGGCAGATCCTTATGCTTTTTATTCTGAAAAGAGACCAGATACAGCCTCCATTGTCCATGGTTTGAATAGCTTCGATTGGGCTGACTCGAAATGGCTGAGTGATAGGAAAAAGGGAAATGTTTATCAAAAACCCATGTCCATTTATGAAGTGCACCCTGGTACATGGAGACAGACAGCGATGTCCGAGTTTTATACCTATCGAGAGTTGGCTGATAGCTTAGTAGAGTATGTGGTTGATAATGGATTTACCCATATTGAACTGATGGCCATAATGGAACACCCTTTCGATAAATCATGGGGATATCAGGTGACCGGTTATTATTCAGTAAATAGCCGCTTTGGATCTCCAAATGATTTTAAATACTTGGTGAACCTTTGCCACCAAAAAGGGATAGGTGTCATATTAGACTGGGTTCCCGCACACTTTTGTAAGGATTCCCATGGTCTTAGCTGTTTTGATGGTACTCCACTCTATGAACCAATTGAATTTGATCGAGCTAATCGACCAATATGGGGAACATTTAATTTTGATTTTACGAAACCAGAGGTTATTAGTTTTCTCATATCAAATGTGATGTTCTGGATGGATGTATACCATATTGATGGTGTACGTGTGGATGCCGTTTCTTCCATGATTTATTTGAATCATGATAATCCCTTGCCAGTAAAACTTAAAAACCAATATGGCGGGGAAGAGAACCTAGAAGCGATTCGGTTTTTACAAAAATTGAATGAAGTGATTTTTGATAAGTATCCTAATGCCTTAATGATGGCTGAAGAAGCAACAGATAGACCCCTTATTACTTCTCCAACTGATATAGGAGGTCTAGGCTTTAATTATAAATGGAATATGGGATGGTCAAATGATATCCTCCGATATATGCAATTGGAAACAAGTGATAGACCCAGTCATCATAACCTCTTAACCTTCTCATTTCATTATGCATTTTCAGAAAATTTCGTCTTGCCTTTCTCTCATGATGATGTGGTTCATGGAAAGAAGTCTTTATTGAATAAGATGCCGGGAGACTATTGGCAGAAGTTTGCTAATTTGCGCTTGCTCCTCGGGTATTTCATGACGCACCCAGGAAAAAAGCTTCTCTTTATGGGCGGGGAATTTGGACAGTTTATTGAATGGAAAGATGATGAACAGTTGGATTGGTTTCTTTTGGAGTATGAGTCCCATACAAAGTTAGCTCTTTATTTTCGAACCCTGCAACAATTTTATCGAGAACATTCATCTTTATGGCGACAGGACCACGTACAGGATGGTTTCGAATGGATAGATCCCAATAATCGTTCCCAGAGCATTCTTACATTTATGAGAAAAGGTAAGCGAAAAGGAGATTATTGTATCGTGGTTTGTAATTTTTCAGAGCAGACACACTATCAGCATAAAATTGGTGTCCCATCTCTAGGGAAGTATATGGAGGTATTTAACAGTGATGACCTTACCTTTGGAGGGTCTGGACAAATCAATCAAGAACCTCTTCATGTAAAAAAAGAACCTTATCATAACCAAAGATACAGTATGAATATTACAGTTCCTCCATTAGGGGTTTCAATTTTTATGAAGCAAACAAAAAAAAGGGCTGGGAGAGTGAACGAATAATGGGAGCAAAAAAGTGGATTGCGATGTTATTGGCAGGAGGTCAAGGCTCAAGGTTAGGTGAATTAACTATTGGATTGGCAAAACCTGCAGTTCCTTTCGGTGGTAAATATAGAATCATAGATTTTCCATTAAGTAACTGCACTCATTCCGGTATCGATACGGTTGGGGTCCTGACTCAATATCAGCCATTGATACTTAATGATTATGTCGGAAACGGAAAAGCATGGGACTTGGATTTAGATGTGGGTGGCGTTTCTGTCCTTCCCCCTTATCAAGGAAAAGAGGGTGGGGAATGGTATAAGGGTACAGCTAATGCTGTTTATCAAAATATTCAGTATATCGATAACTATGATCCTGAGCATGTGTTAATCCTCTCAGGCGACCATATTTATAAAATGGACTATAGCAAAATGCTGGACTATCATATCGAAAAATCTGCTGAGGCAACTATAGCAGTGATTCAAGTACCTTGGCAGGAAGCAAGCCGCTTCGGCATTATGAATACGAATGAAGGTGATAGGGTCACTCAATTTGATGAAAAGCCAAAATACCCGAAGAGTAATCTGGCGTCAATGGGTGTATACCTTTTCAACTGGAAAACATTAAGAAAATATCTTATAAATGATGAAAAAGATGTGAATTCTTCCAATGATTTTGGCAGCAATATCATTCCAAAGATGCTGGAAGATAGAAAGAAATTGTATGCTTATCGATTTAATGAATATTGGAAGGATGTTGGAACGGTTGAGAGCCTATGGCAAGCCCATATGGACTTATTGGAAGAAAACCCTAATTTCCAGTTAGATGACCCGCAATGGAAAATTTTCGCCCGAAATGCTAATCATCCGCCACAATATATTTCGAGAGAAGCGGAAGTCACACAATCGCTCGTGAATGAAGGCTGCATGATTTATGGGAACATTGACCATTCCGTCTTATCCTATAATGTCAAGGTTGGATTTGGCTCAACCATAAAAGACTCGGTCATAATGCCGAATGTCACCATTGGCAATAATGTCCACATTGAAAGAAGTATCATAGCAAGTAATTGCGTGATTGAAGACGGAGCAGTGGTAGGTAATTCAACCGTGACTTCTGACATTACCTTAATTGGAGAAAATCAGACCATTACTGATTCAAATAAAAAAAAGATAACTCTTAATTGATCAAGGGGGAGCTGCAATGGAAAATGTGTTAGGAATCATCAATTTAATTAATGAAAAACAACATTTAAAAGAATTGACTGCTCACCGTAATGTGGCATCTGTGCCATTTGGCGGACGATACCGTCTAATCGACTTCACAATGTCGAACTTTATTCATGCGGATGTTTCAAAGGTCGCTGTCTTTCCAAAGGAAAAATACCTCTCTGTTATGGACCACTTAGGATCAGGGAAAGAATGGAACTTAGACCGGCGTTCAGGTGGATTATTCATTTTGCCACCTATACATCCTGATGAAACGGTCACTGGAGACATGAAACAATTTTATGACCATCTCAGCTTTTTTGAGCGGGCAGATGCCGACACCGTCATCATATCTCCTGGATGCCATGTTTGTAAATTGGACTTTAACGAAGTGCTTTCTTACCATAAAAAAGAGAAAGCGGATATCACTGTCGTCTATAAAGATTATGTGGGAGAGTCCATTGAAAAACCCATCTACCACAAATGTTCAGTGAATTCGGATGGCGCCATCACCGACATTAGCTTTTTTACCATACCTCAACCGGGAGACCATGTTTGTCTAGAAACCTTCATTATCAGTAAAAGCCTTTTGGTCAATTTGATTAAGAGCTGTGTTGCCAATGGGGAATACGATTTCTTGAAAGATGCGGTTAAAGCCAATCTTCATCGTTTTACGGTTAAAGGCTATCATTTCACTGGAGAAATGCCGTTCATACATTCTATTGAAAGTTTTCATTCGAGTAATATGGATTTCTTGAATCCTGCCGTCATTCGGACTTTCTTTGGGGATACATGGGATGTCTATACCAAAATTAAAAACGAGGCTCCGGCTAAATACACACAATCCTCCAAGGTTACTAATTCATTGATTGCCAATGGGTGTAATATTGAAGGTACAGTTGAAAACAGTATTCTATTCAGAGGAGTCAAGGTGAAAAAAGGGGCAGTCGTAAAGAACAGCATCATCATGCAAAAAGGTGAGATAGAAGAAGGGGCAGTCGTAGAAAATATTATAACGGATAAAGAAGTTAGAATTACACGGGATAAAGAAGTAATTGGCCTACAACAACCAACTGTAATAAAGAAAGCAGAAGTTATTTAATGGAGGTACAGCTATGAATGTTCTATTTGCCGCTTCAGAATGCGCTCCTTTCATAAAAACCGGAGGACTTGGAGACGTGATAGGCGCACTTCCAAAAGCACTTAAAAAACAGGGGGTCAATGTAAGTGTAATTCTTCCAAAGTTTAAAGACCTTCCTTTTCATATCAAACAGGAAATGACGCACGTGACCAGTATCGAGGTCCCTGTAGGCTGGCGCCAACAATTTTGTGGAATTGAAAAGTTGGTTGCCAATGGGATTACATATTATTTTCTTGATAATGAATATTATTTTAAAAGACACGGAAGTTATGGATATTTTGATGACGGTGAAAGGTTTGCATTTTTTTCCCGTGCCATATTAGAATCCATACCTTTTTTAGACGATCACCCAGAAATCATCCACTGTCATGATTGGCAAACAGGTCTTGTGAGTGTCTTGTTGAAAGCACATTATCAAAAACATCCATTATATGAAAATATTAAAACGGTATTCACCATACATAATTTACTCTATCAAGGTGTCTACCCTAAAACTGTCCTAGCGGAATTGTTGGATTTAAGTGAATTGTATTTCAATATGGATGGTCTTGAATTTCACGGTAATGTGAGTTATCTTAAAGCGGGTCTGGCCTTCTCTAACTATATTACAACCGTAAGTCCAAGTTATGCAGAAGAGATACAGACTCCATATTATGGAGAGCAACTGGATGGCTATCTGCGTAAACGGAACGGGGATCTTAAAGGCATCATAAATGGGATCGATAATGAATCCTATAATCCTGCTTCAGATGAATATCTACCCGTGCCTTTTTCCACATATGAAGGGAAAATGAAAAACAAGCGCGAATTACAGGAAATATTGAATTTGCCAGTCAATGATGAGGTTCCAGTTATATCAATGGTGACACGATTGGTTGACCAAAAAGGGATAGACCTTATCCTGCATGTCTTCCATGAAATGATGGGTCAAGGCATTCAATTCATATTACTAGGAACGGGCGAGGAAAAATATGAATGGGCTTTCCGTAATTTGGCTGAGCAATATCCTAATCAAGTATCAACCAACACATATTTTGATGAAGGAATGGCCAGGAGGATTTATGCGGGCTCTGATATTTTCTTGATGCCGTCACAATTCGAACCATGTGGAATCGGTCAGCTCATAGCAATGCGCTATGGTGCTTTACCGCTGGTGAGAGAGACTGGTGGCCTTCGTGATACGGTCATCCCTTACAATCAATTTACAGGCGAAGGTAATGGTTTTAGTTTTACGAACTATAATGCTCATGATATGCTTCATACTATTGAACAAGCGGTAGGAATGTATAAATTCCAACCAAAAAGATGGAAGCAGTTGACTGAAAATGCCATGAATGAAGATTTCAGTTGGGATTCCTCATCTTCCGAATATATAGATTTATATGAAAACTTATTAACAATCAAAAAATAAGACAGTATAAAACACTTACGATTAATTTTCGTAAGTGTTTTTGTTTCTTTTATCATACTTCATGGGTATGTATAGATATAAATTATTTATAGGAGAATGAAAAATGAAAAGTAGAAGAAGAATGGAAATTGTGTTTTTATTTATTTTAATCGCATCTGTTTATATGGTTTTATTTAGCTCTGCTAGCTTCAATGTGAAGCTATTTTTTATGGGATTATATATCTTGGTTATGCTTATTACGATGATCTCACTTATGCTAGAAAATAGATTTGCCCATGATACACTTTTATGGATGTATGTTCTTTTTTGTTTTCCTGTTTTCGGATTTATTTTCTATTTGTTTTCAGGTCAACTTTATCTAAAAGGATATTTATTTCAATCTAAAAGAAGAAAAGATAGAGAAGAATGGAAGAACCTTGTCAATGACATATCAGCTCCTGATTTATCGTTTCTGAATAATCATCAGCAATCTTTTGCGGATTTTGCAAAGAATGCTTCAGAAACAACCATCAGTACATCTTCAGAAACGAAAGTATTGAAAAATGGGAATGAAACATTTACAGAAATCATTCAACAGTTAAAAAAGGCGGAAAAGTTTATACATATAGAATATTATATTTTTCGTTCTGACAGGCTTGGTAAGGAAATCATCGATATCCTCATTGAAAAAGCAAAGGAAGGGGTAGAGGTATTATTTATCTTTGATGCAGCAGGAAGCTTAAGTCTAGCAAATAAAGAAATCAATAGAATGAAAGAGGCAGGTGTGAAGATATTTCCATTTTCGCCGTTAAAGCACGGATTTTTTAATCAAAAATTCAATTTTAGAAATCACCGGAAAATAATTATCATAGATGGAGAGATTGGTTTTGTTGGCGGACTGAATGTAGGGGAAGAATATCTTGGAAAAAATAAAAACATTGGATTTTGGCGTGATACACATATGGTTCTTAAAGGGGAAGCTGTTTATATGCTTCATACCGTATTCCTAATGGATTGGGAATATGTAAGTGGAGAAGATGTCTTAGAAGAACGACCAAAAATGAATAAATTTGAAAAGGGAGATGGAGCTGTCCAAGTTGTTGCGAGTGGACCCGATACCCAGCAGGGAATCATGAGCGATTATTATTTTTCCCTCATAACGACTGCAACCAAATCAGTTTGGATAGCAAGTCCATACTTTGTCCCCAATCAAGCAATTAAAGCTGCGATGAAGAATGCTGCTTTAAAAGGGATACAAGTTCGTCTTATGGTTCCTGCTGTAAATGACGGGTTCTTAACCCAGTATGGGAGCCGCTCCTATTTTGGTGAGCTTCTACAATTTGGCGTAGAAATATACTCCTATAAAAAAGGTTTCCTACACCAAAAAATAATCATTGTGGATGGAGACATGGCTTCGATAGGTACGGCAAATATGGACATGCGAAGCTTTCATTTAAACTTTGAGGTAAATGTCTTCTTGATGGGCAATAGTTCTATTGCTGATTTAGCCACTCATTTTCAAGAAGATATAAAAGATTGTGAAAGGATTGATCCATTAACCTATAAAAATAGGACACTATTGGAACGTTCAAAAGAATCATTTGCCCGACTATTTTCCAATATTCTATGATGGGCATGCATTAAGAAATCATAGTATAGTAGGATTGGAAGTCAAAACAGATAGATATAAGGAGAATAGAATAAAAAATGAAATTGGTATCTTGGAACGTAAATGGCATAAGAGCGTGTGTGAAAAAGGGATTTTTAGATTACTTTAAAGATGTGGATGCCGATATTTTTTGTCTGCAGGAAACAAAGCTTCAAGAAGGGCAAATCACACTTGATTTAGAAGGCTATTATCAATATTGGAATTATGCTTTGAAAAAAGGGTATTCAGGAACAGCGATATTCACGAAGGAAAAACCTATTTCGGTTAAATATGGAGTTGGTGACCGAGATGAAGAGCCTGAAGGAAGAATAATAACTCTTGAATTTGAAAAATTTTATATGGTAAACGTGTATACGCCTAATGCCAAACGAGATTTAACGAGACTGGACTATCGTTTGGAATGGGAAGATGAAATGATCGAATATCTAAAAGCCTTGGATATGAATAAACCAGTCATTTATTGTGGGGACCTTAATGTAGCATACTCCGAGATAGACTTAAGAAACCCCAAAACGAATGTTGGAAACTCCGGCTTCACCCTGGAGGAAAGAGGTAAAATGACTAACTTGTTAGAATCGGGTTTCATTGATACTTTTCGTCATTTTTATCCAAACAAAGAAGGTTCATACTCTTGGTGGTCTTATATGAGCAAGGTAAGAGAAAGAAATATTGGCTGGCGGATTGATTATTTTATTGTTTCGGAGCGGTTGGCTGTAGATTTAAAAGATGCTAGCATTCATTCAAATATAATGGGTAGCGATCATTGTCCAATTGTCTTGGAAACGGCCTTTTAAGTAGGATAAATCTGATGGTATGGGAATATACTATCCGTTATCCAGCTTAACGGGGGGTGACGTGATGAGAACGTTTATTGCAAGCTTCCATCAAGAAAATCATATAGATAGCATGCAAGTACAAAAGCTTACAGCCAGTGAATTTATTGAAGCAGGGGCAAGTGGTTTCCGAAGGTTATTCGAACTTGAAAAAAATGTAGGTAGTTTTGTCTTTTTTGACCAAAAATGGAGACGGACTCCTTTCCCATCTCATCCTTCTATATCCTGAAGAAAACAATGATCCTAGTGATTGTTATTCATTTTCAAGAAATGATTGTTATGAATTCATGGTTCTTTATTTGCAAGGGATGGAGGAAGAAGAGCAAGAGTATGGTCCAATTCATCACATGGAACATTTGATGTTTCATAATGTAGAAGAAGGTAAAAATATTAAAACCATGAATGGATGAGGTAGAGCCATGCAAGGGACGTGTGAATTATGTTCTCGAAGTGAGGTAGAACTGACTGTGCACCATTTAACGCCCAGGGAGGAAGGAGGCAGTCAGTTACCAACCGCTTTTCTTTGTAAATCGTGCCACAAGCAAATTCATGCCTTATATTCAAACCGGGAGTTAGCCATAAGATTATATACCGTTATATTGTTAAAAGATGATGAAGCTTTGAAAAAATATATAAAATGGATCAAGAAGCAACCTGCTAGCAAATCTGTAAAAACAAGAAAGTCCAAAATTAAATAATACGAAGGCCCATCTTGAATTAGATGGGCCTTCGTATTATTTATCTATTCATGCTTCCCCTATTCTTTAAACGATCCAGTAAAAATCCACCTTTAAAATACCTCGGTTCATAAGAAATGATGAAAGCTTTAGGTTCGAATTTTTCAATTGTAGCAATTAATTCTTGTTCTCGGTTACGTTTTGTTAATATTTCCATCCGATAACGGTTACTATCCCTTCCTTCGCCTGTATAGAGAGTAACACCAAAGCCGTTGTTCCTTAATGTGTCCATCAATTGGGTGTTTTTCGTCTGTGTATTAACGGTAACATTGATAAAACCAATAGCAAGTTTTTGCTCAATTTTCGTCCCGAATATGATACCTATTCCAAAACCAACTGCATATACAACCATGGCCAATATGCTTTGGTCTCCACCAAATACGAGGGATAGTCCAAATACATAAACTAACATCTCGGCTATGCCTAAAATAGAGGCCAAAGAGGTTAAGTTTTTGACTAAGAATATGGTACGTAATGTATAGATGGGAACATAAATAAGTTGCAATAATAAGATTAATAATATTTCCTTCAATTGGGCACCTCTCCATTATAATTAAGTCCATTAACTATTCTATATGAAACATCTTCCATAATCTAAACATATGGCACACAATAAAGCTATGGAAATATTATGCATGAACATGGGCATGCACATCCTATCGCTTTTTTAGTTAGTAGTTCTAGGTACTAAATCAATCTTAAATTTGGTATTATTGTTCTAACTATTTATCACATGTGAAGAAGAGGGTGTCTTCTGCTTTCACTTGTTGGTCCAATTCATGTTAAATTGCCTAGTATTAAGGATTTTCATGTTCACCTGCAAAAGCATGCAAAGGAAATTTAAAACTGTGAAAAGTTCACCACTCTAAAACGAAAGGGTTGAAGGTTATTACAACGATTTGTATAGTACGCCATGGAGAAACAGATTGGAATGCAGAAGGACGGTTACAGGGGCAAACAGACATACCACTTAATGAAAATGGAAAGAGGCAGGCCAGGAAGTGTGGAGAGTTTTTATTCAAAGACGAGTGGGATGTAATTTTTACTAGTCCTCTAAAAAGAGCAAGGGATACAGCCAATATTATAGGTGAAATGATCGATTCCCCAATTATTATTAAAGAGGAATTCATTGAAAAGAATTTTGGGGACGCTGAAGGAATGACAGCTGATGAGAGGGAATCCACATTTTTTAATAAAGAATACCCTAATCAGGAAGACCAGGAAAGTTTACGAGAACGCCTTATGAAAGGCCTACAGGATATTGAAGCAGAATATCCTGATAAGAAAGTAATTTTAGTTGCACATGGGGCGGTCATTCATATGATTTTACGTATGATGTCGAATGAAAAGATTGTATCAACTGAAACCAGATTATCAAATGCTTGCCTGAGTACAATCAAGTTTGAACTGAATTCATGGGTTATAGCCGATTATAATCAAGTGAATCACTTGTCCTAATCCTTTCTAATTTAACAGTTCGGTTGCTATTGAGCAGCCTATACGAGAAAGAAGGAAATCATGACTAAAAAAACTGCGTTAGTTTTAGGTGCAACTGGGGTTGTAGGCACCCAACTATTGAAAAGGTTATGTACTAGTAAGGATTATCAAACCATACATCTATTTACGAGAAGAGAACTAGAATATAAAGATTCCGTCTGTAAAGTGCATATTGTCGATTTTGATAATATGAAAGAATTTGCAGATTTGTTTCATGTCAATGATGTGTTCATATGTTTAGGCACTACGATTAAAAAAGCGAAATCTAAAGAAGCTTTTCGGAAAGTTGATTATGATTACGTTGTAGAGGCGGGAAAATTGGCAAAAGCGGCAAATGTAGAGAATGTGTTAGTTATAAGTGCTATCGGTGCTGACTCTAAATCAAGTTTCTTTTACAGTCGAGTAAAGGGAGATATGGAAGAAATACTAAAACAATTAAAATTGAATTCTTTACATATTTTCAGACCTTCGTTACTAATCGGAGAACGAAAAGAACTCCGTATCGGTGAAAAGATATCCGGTAAACTGAGTTCGATTTTTAAATTTTTGTTAGTGGGACCTCTTCGCCCATATCGCGCCATACATGTAGAAACGGTGGCTACTGCCATGAGTATTGCGGCAAAATCCGTTAATTCAGGAAACCATGTGTACCAGTCCAATGAAATTGAGGAACTTGCTAATGAGAGAGAACTATATTAGCAGTTTGATTGATAAGATAAAAAAACGAAAGCGGGCCAATTATATGAGGCTCGTTTTTATTTTTATGAATTTTGATATACAAGTTCCTTATTTTTCAATATAATAGGTATAAAGTCTTAGATGAATAGGTGATATTTTGTTTTGTTCAACATGTGGTAAGAAACTATCAAGCGATGGTCGCTATTGTCCTAGTTGTGGAAATAAGAAAAAGAAATCTAAATTAATACCATTCTTAGTTATATTAAGTATTTTAAGCACATTAACTTTTGTGTTTACCATCAAATATTATTGGGGTGAAGTGGACAATAAAAAAACAGCCACTATACCTACTGTAGTAGAAACCAAAAAAGATAAAAATGAAACGGGGAAAAAGAAAGAAGTAACAAGGGTGGTTGCATCAAAGCCAGTTGAGAAGATGAAAGAAGGTACAAAACAAAGTGTCACGCAGATCATCGAGGAATCTCAGAAAAAAGTGTATACCATTTTTGCCGGGGACAGCCAAGGTTCTGGATTTTTAATTAATGACAAAGGTGATGTCTTGACAAATGCACATGTTGTGGAAGGGTATCTTGAAGCAAGTATTAAAGATAAAGGTGGCACAGAGTATAATGGAAAGGTTATCGGTTATTCCACCGATACAGATGTAGCCATTATTAGAGTTCCCAAATTAGCCGGGATAAAGCCAATTGATGTTGAAAAAACAGGAGTGGCCAAGATTGGTCAGGAAGTAGTCGCACTTGGCAGTCCATTGGGCCTTGAGAATACAGCAACGCTTGGGACCATAACTGGAGTGGATCGCAGTTTCTTTATTGGAGAGCGTTCATATGATAATATTTATCAAATGTCAGCTCATATTGCTCCAGGTAGTAGCGGTGGACCTCTTGTTTCCATGGAAACAGGAAAGGCTGTGGCCATTAATTCAGCAAGGTTAATAACGGATGAATCCGTAGGGTTCAGCATACCAATAAAGGATATATTCCTGTTAATCGAAGGCTGGATCGCTCAACCACTCTCAGAACAGGAAATTAGCGATTTGTTTTACAATGAATCCGGCAGTTATTATTACGAAGACGAATCAGATGGTGAGTGGTATTTCGAGGGGGGCGATTATAATGATGAAGAAGACAGTTATTATGATATCCCAGATGAATGGTCAGAATCAGAGGAAGACTTTGAAGACTATGAAGAGGAAATTATAGACGAAGATGATAGTGAAGATATGGATGAAGATTATTATTCGGACTATGAAGACGAAGACTTGGCTGAGGATGGCGAAGATTATTCTGACGAAGATGGTTATGAAGACGAAGATGAAGAATATGACTATGAAGATGAAGACTACGAGAATTATGAGGATAACGAAGGTAATGAAGATGATGGTGACTATTAAATGACGGGCTTTGAAACTTATAACTGTAAAGAATCCATTCCGATTAAACAGGGATGGATTCTTTACTGAAAACACTATTTTCCTGAAAAAAATTAATAAAACACCTTTTTTATAGAATATTAAAATATCTTAAATATTTATTCCAATAATAACCTCGCTAGAATATATCAATTTAAAATCTAAATAGTGGTTAAGCTATGAACAACAATCGAAAATACATTTAATTCCAATTACCTATTTTAGTTTAATTTAGAAGTTATATATAGGTAAACTCCTCTACGATAATTAAAAGTTTCTATTCTCAAATAATGGGTAACTATAAATATGGTTGGTAAAAAAATTAAGGGGAATCGTTCATGAAAATTACACCTGAGCAAAGAATTGAACTTCATGGCTTTAACAATCTTACTAAATCATTAAGTTTTAATATGTATGATATTTGTTATACGAAAACGAAAGAGGAACGTGAAGCATACTTAGAATATATTGATGAACAATACAATGCGGAAAGACTCTCTAGCATATTGAAGAATGTATCGGATTTAATTGGAGCTCATGTTTTGAATACAGCCAAACAGGATTACATACCACAGGGAGCAAGCGTGACGATGCTTATTTCTGAGGGGCCCGTGGTAGAAGTACCCACCGATACCTATAAGGAAACGCCTGGACCTTTGCCGAACAATGTTGTCATGCAATTGGATAAGAGCCACATTACGGTTCATACATATCCTGAGTTTCATCCAAATGAGGGAATCAGCACATTCAGAGCTGATATTGACGTATCTACGTGTGGAGAAATTTCTCCATTAAAAGCACTTAATTACCTAATACATTCTTTTGACACCGATATCATCACGATCGATTACCGAGTTCGAGGATTTACCAGAGATACAAATGGTCGAAAATTGTTCATTGATCATGATATTAATTCCATCCAAAATTATATCCCTGATGAAGTAAAGGGATTATACGATATGATCGATGTGAATGTGTACCAAGAAAATATCTTTCATACTAAATGTAAACTGAAAAGATTCGAACTAAACAATTATCTATTTGGTTATTCAGAAGAAAAACTGAAACCAGCTGAACGTGATGAAATTATCGAAAGGCTTCAAACGGAAATGGATGAAATTTTTTACGGGCAAATGTTCCAGTACCCAAGTAAGACTAGCACCTTGGGTAAGAATAACTTGTTCGCGCTCTAAATTAAGAAAATGAAGCCAAAACGGCTGCTGGCAAAAGTCAGATTTCAAGGACTTTTGCGGCAGCCGTTTTCTTTTTCGTATATTCAATGGCAAATGCGATGAATGGAGGGATAAAACTGACAAGAGTAATGCCGAGCAATGAGAGGAATAAATGACTGCCTACCCATGTAAGGTTGCCGAGTAGGTATCCCGCGCATACCCAAGTGATCGTCCAGACCATCGCTCCGACCATATTGTGTCCGATGAATCGTTTGAACGAATAGCGTGTGAACCCACTAATGAAAGGTAAGGTTGTGCTAAGTAAAGGAACGAATCGGGAGAACATAATCGCGTATTTTCCATAACTGGTTAAAAATCGATGGGTCTTTTCAATCGATTTATTTGGGATGTACTTAAATACTGAGTATTTCTTTTCTTTCTTCGTGGATTTTCCAATCAGGTTCCCGATAAAATAGTTCTGGGCATCCCCCGCAACAGTCGCAAGGAAGAAAAGGAACAAAAGTGTAGGGAAACTCAAGTGTCCAATCGCAGCAATGGTACCGCTGGCAAACAATGTCGCATCCCCAGGCAGGAAAGTCAGTACAATATAAGCCGTTTTCGCAAAAATGATGATGAATAAAATGACATAAATTTGTTTACCGAAAACAGTGATATATTGAGTCAGATCCGTATCGATTGATTGAGTAACATGTAAAAGGTTATGCAAATTAATGCACCCTCCTTTATGAGAATAAAAAAAAATCCAAAATGCAGTTTGGTAAAAATAAGGCCAGAGACGGAATAAAGATTAAAGCAAAAAGGTACATTTATACCCTTAGTAATATTACATATTATATTATGCCAAGTAAATGGTTTATAACTGGGAATATGGGGGTGAAATGAGTAATAAAATGTAATGGAGGGGGAAAAGTGTTTGTATTGGAGTATAGGACTTCAAGGATGGATCCCACATTGTTGAGAAGAGTGCGGTAAGACTGCTATTCTGTAATTGTTAGCAAAATCTCAGGTGTGAAGATAACCAAATTAAATATAAATTGTTCAAGTTCAAGAGGAATTCATAAGATGGTCTTTTTCTTTATTCAATGAAAGTAAAGAGATTTGTAAAAAAAATTAATGTTTGAATTCTTATTATCTCCAGGTGAATTCATCTCTGTAAGACTACATATTAAATAATTTTATACCCAAATATATACATGATAAATAAAGTAAATGTCGAAATAGAAGGAAAAATTTAATTATTGCACAAATCAATTTACAAGTTATTGACATTTAATAGAGGGAGATGTTACTTTGTACATATAGAAGTTCTTTATAAAGAACGAAAAAAGGAATCTTACAACTTTTTTTATGATAGGTAGTTAATAAAGGACTTTAATAAGCTTTTTTAATCATCGCTGGGAGGAAGAGAACATGAGTGCAATCGCGGGACTCTATCATTTAAATCAAGAACCAATCGATCTCCAGCATGGAGAGCTATTAATGAATTCATTTCGTAAGTTCCCGGCCGAGAGCATTCAAGTTTGGAATGATGAAAAAATCTTCCTTGGCTGCCATAATCAATGGATTACTCCTGAATCGGTGAATGAAACTCTGCCATTCTATGATTATGCTAGACAACTTGCGATAACAGCTGATGCGATCATTGATAATCGAGATGAATTGTTCAATCGCTTACAGGTAGAGAAATCGGATCGACCATATATGACCGATAGCCAGTTAATCCTGCTAGCCTACCATAAATGGGGAGATGTAACACCAAAGTATTTAGTAGGTGATTTCGCTTTTATGATTTGGGATCAAAAACAACGCAAGCTTTTCGGAGCAAGGGACTTTTCAGGAAGTCGGACTCTATATTATTTCAAAAATCAAGATAAATTAGCATTTTCAACGACGATAGAACCGCTGCTTGCATTACCTTATGTCGAGAAGAGGTTGAATGAGGAATGGTTGGCTGAGTTCCTGGCTATATCAGGAATGGTTGATGTGGTAGATACATCCATTACAGTATATAAGAACATTGAGCAGCTAGCACCATCACATAGTATCTCTGTAACAAAGAATAATGTAACTTTATCGAGATATTGTCACTTAACTTCCGGGAAGAAACTAAAACTCAAAACTGATGAGGAATATGTAGAAGCGTTTCAAGATGTTTTCCAAGATGCAGTTTCATCACGCCTACGTACACACAAGGAAGTTGGTGCCCAATTAAGTGGAGGTCTGGATTCTGGAGCAGTCGTTGGATTTGCAGCTAAACCAATACGAAAAACAAACAAACAACTTCACACGTTTAGTTATATTCCACATGAAGATTTTAAAGACTTTACTCCTCAAAATATAATGCCAGATGAAAGGCCATATATAAAACGTACAGTTGAGTACATCGGAGATATTAAGGATTCTTATCATGATTTTAAAGAAAGAGATTCTTATTCCGAGATAGACGACATTCTTAACATAATGGAGATGCCTTATAAGTTTTTTGAAAATTCTTTTTGGTTAAAGGGCATGTTTGAAAAGGCTCAACTAGAAGGCGTAGGTATTTTGTTAAATGGAGGGAGAGGAAACTTATCAATTTCTTGGGGGCCCGCTATTCCCTATTTCGCTAGTCTTTTAAAAAGTTTTAAATGGATCCACCTTAATAATGAATTAGAGCTTTATAAAAATTACCACAAGACTGGAAAACGACAAGTAATACCAGATATTCTTAGGGAAGCTCTCCCTATTTTAGATAGATTCAATACTATAGAAACTAGTTATACCATTCCTCCAATTATTGACACTGTTTTTTCTGAAAATAGAAGTGTTTTTAAAAAACTTAAAAAATACGATATAGATGATACGGGATGGTTTTCAAATCTAGATATTTTAAAGCAAAGAAAACGACATTTTAGTGATTTATTCCATTGGAACGCAAGTAATACCTTAGCTACAAAGTTATCTCTACGCTACTCGCTTTGGAAAAGAGATCCAACGAATGATTTAAGAGTAATCCGTTTTTGTCTGTCCTTACCTGAACATCAATATGTTCAAAATGGATTAGACCGAGCGCTTATTCGAAGATCCACTAAAGATTGCTTACCGGAATCGGTGAGGTTAAACCATTCCGTTCATGGGGTACAGGGAGCAGATTGGGTTCATAGGATAAAGCCTTATTGGAATGAGATTATAGAGGAAATCAGTGAACTTCTTGAAGATGATAGAGTGTCAAACTTTTTGAACAGGAAACTGATAAAAGAAGCTCTTGAAAAAATTGGAGAAGATCCACAATCTGAACATGCGACAGATCCCACTTATAAAATTTTAATGAGAAGTTTAATAGTTTATCGATTTATTAAACTTTTTGAAAGGAGGTGATAATATGAAAAAAGATTGGCAAAAGCCTGTATTAGAAGTTCTAAATATCAATATGACAATGGCTTCCATTACCAATGGTCCATATACCGACGAAGCTTATGTACCCGGTCAATGGAGCGAAAAACCACGTTTTACTAGTTGAAAATGTATAAAAATGAACACAAGGATAGTTAATATATAGGGTTTATGTTATTAAGCCCTTGTACATTAACAATGTATAAGGGCTATTAACTTAACAGAGTATTATAAATGAGGTGGTATCATGGTGAAAACCGCAAATAAGTGTATTTACAAAGTTTTTGGGTTAAATATGATGAGTGATCTCATTTTCCCAGAATTGAAAATATTAAATAATTTGAAACAAGACATTGATATCACTGTTCAAATTAATTATATGCTCCTTGAAGACAATGAACTAAAAAATAATCCATATAGACACTTTGTTAAAGAAGGTCAAGTTCAATTTCACATTCCGGAAGTAGCCTCTTTTACAGTTGAAGCAGGAAAACAAATTACTGTATCCCCGATAAATGGTGCAGATGAAGGCTTGTTACGTCTATATATTCTAGGTACCTGTATGGGAGTAATTCTAATGCAGAGAAGGGTAATACCTTTACATGGAAGTGCTATAGAGATTAACGGAAAAGCTTATGCTTTCGTTGCTGAATCAGGGGTAGGAAAGTCAACTTTGGCTGCCGCCTTCATAAGCCGTGGGTATAAGTTAGTTAGTGATGACGTAATAGCCGTTTCATTTTCAGATGTTAACCTTCCTCCACTTGTCACACCATCTTACCCGCAGCAAAAATTATGGCAAGAAAGTCTTGCTGAATTTGGAATGACATCAAATGAATATACCTCTATTTTTGGTCGAGAAACCAAATACAGTGTGCCAGTAACCTCTCAATTTTATAATAAAGTCCTCCCACTTGGTGGTATATTTGAATTGATAAAGGAAAAGACGGAATCACCGAAGGTTCAAGAATTAAATAAACTGGAAAGTTTGCAAACACTCTACCAACATACATACCGAAATTTTATTATCCCTCGCTTAGGTCTTATGGATTGGCATTTTAAAACATCTGCTAATATCTTGAATCATATTGAAGTTTTACAATTGCGTCGACCTGAGGAAGGTTGTCCCGCTTTAAAATTAACATCCTTAATTTTAAATACTTTAAATGTGGAGGAATAATACATGATCCAAAATAAGAATATCTCGCTTGAACATTTCGCTTATCAACTTGAAGGCAACATCGTTAGTGATATGGGTAGTGAAAAAGTTATGCTTAGTATTGAAAATGGAAAATATTATAATCTAGGACGAATTGGTGGTGATATTTGGGAAATAATGAATGAGCACGATTCTATTAAAAAGATTATTGATTCATTAATGAAAGAGTATAAAGTAGACTATGCTGAATGTCAGGAACAAGTACTTTCATTTCTTAAAAGTTTACAAAAGGAAGGGCTAATTAAAATAGAAGAAAATGCTTTGTCCTAATGGATAATAGAAAGGAATAAAAAATTGAAAAAACTAAATAATTTCTTGTCATTCAAACGAGAGATGAGACTTCTTTTAGTGGAGGCATATTTATTTTTAGGATGGGCCCGAATTCTTAAAAGCCTTAAGTTTTCAAAAGTTGCCCCGCTATTAGGGAAGCAAATGATTGAAACCTCTTTTACCGATAAATCAAATGAAAAAATATTACACGAAATAACGAGGGCTATAAATATTATGAGCCGTCATACTATATGGGACAGCTTATGTTTAGTGAAAGCAATGGCAGCTATGAAAATGTTAGAAAGAAGAAATATCGATAGCACTCTCTACTTAGGAACAGCGAAATCTGAAGATGGAAGGTTAATAGCTCATGCTTGGTTGCGGAGCGGTCCGTTCTATATAACGGGATTCGAGGAAATGGAACAGTACACAATTATTAGTAAGTTTTCAAAAAATATGAGTGAGCAAACTCTTCAAGGAGATAGTAATGGGTAAAAACAACGAACTTGATTTATCAAATATACCTCATGAATTATTACTGATACTTGAAATTATAACGATGAAGAGTAATGAACAATCTAAACATATCATTGAAAAATACCAAGATATAGACTGGAACTTATTTATTGATTTAGCACTTCACCATCGAATATACCCTTTATTATATACAAAATTAAAAAAGAACGAAAAATGTGTGCCGAAAGAGATTCTCGAAACTATTCAGCACTATTATAAACGAAATATCTTTCATATGTTACATCTAGCAGCGGAATTAGAGAAAATCGCTAAATACTTTACCGAGAATGAGATACCAACCCTTTTTTTAAAAGGTCCTATCCTTGGAACCGAGTTATATGGAGACATTTCACTTCGGACATCGAGTGACATAGATTTTCTAGTTCCAATAGTAGATATAGAGAAAGCAGAAGCTCTACTTATTAATAATGGATATGTGAAAGAAGATTATATCCAGACAGTTCTAAATGATTGGACCTGGAGACATCATCATTTTACATTTGTACATCCTGATAAAGAAATTAAAATTGAAATCCATTGGAGATTACATCCTGGGCCTGGAAAAGAACCTAGTTTCACTGAATTATGGGGCCGAAAAAACACTAGTTCAATTACGGGGTACTCTATCAATTTATTAGGAAAAGAAGATTTACTATTGTTCTTAATTACTCATGGAGCACGTCATGGCTGGTCTAGGCTTCGTTGGTTAGTGGATATAGACCGGATTGTACAACATAATATCAATTGGTTTAAAGTAAGCAAATTATTTAAAAAATTTCATTCTTTTAACATAGCTGGACAAGCTTTTATTCTTTCAAATGTATTACTCCACACACCTCTTTCAAAAAACATGCAAAATATAATAGAAGGAAATCGTCCGAAGGAATTAGCTCAGGATTCCATATTTTATATGGAAAGAATGGTTAATCTCCATTCAGAACCATTACCTGAAGTGATAGCCGAGTATCATAAACATCATCTTTACTCCATGATGTCCATCCAGCAGAAATGCTTATATGCCTTAAGCACATTGTACCCCTATCCAAGTGATCTAGAAACCTTCCCTTTGCCTAAAAAATTACACATATTATATTTTCCATTGCGTCCCTTTTTAGCAGTTTGGAGGAAAACAAGGAGAAATACTTTGTATGAGGAGGATAGAAATTGAAAGAAATTTTATACTTTGCCGGACAAATACATTCTTACTCTGGAAAAATTCTTTATATCAATCTAATTGGTATGATCTTGATTAGTACCTTTGAAGGAATAGGGATTTTTCTATTAGTTCCTTTATTGGGATTTATTGGAGTCATGGGGACAGAAACAGATTTTAGATTATCTTGGTTATCAGAATTTTTTCAAGGGTTACCACAATCAGCAAGTTTAATCATTATTTTAGTAACTTTTTTACTATTGATTACTGGGCAAAGCATCTTTCAGCGAAATCAAACAATTTTAAATGCGAAAATCCAACAAAGTTTTACACGATACTTGAGAGAAGAAACATATAGAAATTTATTACAGGCAAACTGGGGATTTCATTTAAAAAAACGAAAATCAGATTTAATTAACATAATGACATCTGAAATATTTCGTGTCAGTGGGGGAATCAATATATTTTTGCAATTTCTTTCCTCTCTTATATTTACATTGATTCAAATTAGTATAGCATTTTGGCTGTCCTTTAAAATGACTAGTTTTATCATTGTATTTGGAGTCATTCTTCTCTTTTTATCCAGAAGTTTTTTAAAAAAATCAGAAATATTAGGAACCGAATCACTTCAAATCACTCGAACCTATTTATCAGGAATTTCAGAACAATTTAATGGAATTAAAGATATCAAAAGTAATACCCTTGAGAAAACTCATTTAATGTGGTTTCTTAAATTGAGTAAGAAGATGGAAAATAATATAGTGAATTTTGTAAAATTGAGTACAACATCAACTATAGTTTATAAGGTAGCATCAGCCATTTTAATCACCATTCTTCTGTTTTTTTCTATTACTTTTTTTAAAACTCAGCCGGCTCAGATGATTCTGATCATGTTAATTTTTTCAAGGTTATGGCCGCGAATTACAGGTATTCAGTCTCAAATGCAACAGTTAGTTTCTATTATTCCTTCGTTTAAAGCATTAATAGAATTAAAGAATGATAGTCTCAAAAACAAAGAGATGGATACTGCTGAATACTCTAATGTTAAGTCCCTTGATATAGACAAAGGGTTAACGTTTAGAAATGTATATTTTCGATATAACCATGCGGTCGATTCATTTACTCTTAAAAAAATAAACCTGCACATACCAACAAATCAAATGACGGCTATAGTAGGGAGATCAGGAGCAGGGAAAAGCACATTAATTGATATGATAATGGGCTTAAACCATCCTGAAAGAGGAGAGGTTCTAATAGATGATACAGTTCTCACATCCGACAATTTACTACCTTTAAGAAAATCAATTAGCTATATTCCTCAGGAACCATTTCTGTTTAATACCTCGATAAAAGAAAACTTGTTGTTAACTAAACCTGAGGCCAGTGAAGCACAGCTTTGGGAGGCATTACAATTTTCCGCATCTGCGGATTTCGTAAAACAACTTCCCCAAGGTATTGATACTTTAATTGGTGATAGAGGAATACGTTTATCAGGCGGAGAACGCCAAAGAATAGTTCTAGCCAGGGCTATCTTACGTAAACCAACGATCCTAATATTAGATGAGGCAACAAGTGCATTGGATACCGAAAATGAAACTAAAATTCAAAAAGCATTAGAAAGCCTAAAAGGAAGTATGACTATTATTGTTATTGCACATCGTTTATCAACCATTTCAAATGCTGACCAAGTTCTTGTTTTGGACCAAGGTGAGATTATTCAAAGAGGTGAATTTCATGAACTAGCTGAAGAAAGTAAAGGCTTATTCAGCCACTTGCTTGGTAATCAATTGGAAGTCATATCTCAATAAGAATAAGAAAAAAACCAAAATTGAGATTTATTAGTAAATTCCGCAATATTTCGTTGACACGTTCTTTATAACGAACTACTATAAGAGTATAGTAGTTGGTTTTGCTGATTTATATCTTTAACTAACCCTTTTGTTCTTTATTAAGAAATTTCGTTGAAAAATCCTTATCATAAAAAAAAAAAAGGTGGTTTCATGACAAATAAACCTCAAAGAAATTATGAAAACCTACAACCTGCCAAAGAAATAAATTTAAAAGAACTGATAGGCATCATTAAACGACGTTTCTGGATTGTTTTTATTATCACAGCTTTATTTATTTTGGCAGGATATTTAAAAACGTTGACAACAACACCTCTTTATCAAGCATCTACAAGAATAATCATCGAGGCGAACCAAGATAAAATGAAAACACTTCAAGTTATCATAAAAGATACTACAGTTTTACAAAAAGTTGTAAACGAAATGGAATTACCAATGTCACCAGAAGAGTTAGCTGGATCTATTAACGTCAACAGTGTAGAGGACTCTGAAGTTGTAAGTATTAGTGCCATATCCTCCGATCCATATTTGGCTCCCGAGATTGCTAATACGACAGCTGAGGTATTCAAAAAAGAAGCACCTAATATAGTGAATTTTAAAAAAATAAAGAATTTGTCATCAGCAAAGGTAAACTTTTCCCGAATTAATGGTGATGCTAATGGAACAATTATCAAAAGTGGTATTATCGGTTTAGTTATAGGCATTGGTATAACATTTTTATTGAATTCCCTGGATTATACAGTGCGTACCGAACAAGAAATAGAAGATATTATAGGATACCCGGTTATAGGACGTGTTTCCAAAATGAATAAAAAGAATTCAAATGTTAATAAAAAGAATATACAAAAATTCAAAGAAACGCAGCAAGCTAAACAATCAAATAACGCAAGAGTAGAATTGAGAGGCGGATTACATGGCGATAATTCAACAAAAATCAGGTGATAAACTAAAAAAAAGAAATTTGGTAGCGTACTCAAGTCCAGATTCTCTAATCTCCGAACAATATAGAACGATTCGAACGAATATTAAATTTTCTTCTATTTCAATAAAAAGGAATATCATTATGGTTACTTCCCCAAATTCTGGAGAAGGTAAATCAGCCACTGCAGCAAATCTAGCAGTTTCTATGGCACAAAATAAAGAAAAGGTTTTACTAATAGATGCTAACTTAAGAAGTCCTTCCATCCACTCAATTTTTAAGACTTCAAATAAAGTAGGATTGACTAGCATTTTATCCGAGTCGTTACAACCATCACTGGAAGAGACTGTATATAAAACAGGGATGGGAAGTTTAGATGTATTAACAAGTGGCCCTATACCATTCAATCCAGGGGAGATTATTGGATTGAAAGTAATGCAGGATTTTTTAACTCAGTGTGAAAAGGTTTATGATGTAGTACTTATAGATTCTCCGGCAATCTTAGAGGTCACAGACACAAAAATTCTAGCAAATTATTGTAACGGAATTGTCCTCGTATTCAATTATGGAAAAACGGAATTAAAAAATGCCCTAGCGACGAAAAGAATCCTTGAGTTTGTTGAAGATAAGGTTGTTGGAGTAATCTTAAATGAAAATCCACAAAATCGATTTATCAATATGGTTAAGAAAATCCTTTAAACAAAATTAGAAATTTTTTCATCCTGTATGTTCTTTATTAAGAACTAACGAATGTTTTAACAATTAAATAAAATTTTGGTGATGTCTCCTTGCCAATATAAACGGAGGCACTCGATCATGCTGTGGGTTGCAAAACCTTAGACGCTAGTCGTCAAGAGTGTGGAGTGAGGTGGGGTTAAATGCCCTATATTTCTATTAAAGTACTAATGAATGCAGTTTTTAAGTAAGGACTGCATTCATTAGTACTTTATCGATAAAAAGGAAAAAGTGAGGTGAATTCATATGACGTATAAGCAAAGACTATCATTATTTATATTAATAGATTCATGTATTGTCATATCAGCTATTTTCTTAGGTCGTTTTTTAGTAAATGCTAGTATTTATGTTTTTACGATTCCAATAGTACTCAGTTCTATTACACTCTTACTCAGTCATCATTTATTTGCCATTTCTTTTAACTTATACAAAAAAGCTTGGGAGTATGCAAGCATAGGTGAATTAGTCATTATTTTCAAGACGGTTACGGCATCAATTTTTATAACAGGACTTGTGCAGGCACTTCTTTTTCAAGACGTTTTTAACCGTTTATTAGCGGTAACTTGGCTACTTCATATGTTGTTGATAGGTGGTTCTAGATTTTTCTGGAGAATGTATAGAGATCAGTATTTACTTAAAGATGAAAATAAAAAAAGAACGTTAATTGTAGGAGCAGGATCAGCTGGCACGATGGTTGCAAGGCAATTACTAAAAAATAATGAGGTGGATTTATTACCTGTAGCATTTATTGATGATAACTCTCGAAAACAAAAACTCGATATTTTAGGAATTCCAGTAGTTGGAGGAGTAAGCAAAATTGCAAGAAAAGTTGAAGCCTTACATATTGAACATATTATTATTGCCATTCCCTCGTTAAAAAAACAGGAAATGAATCGAATATTTCAAGAATGTGCAAAAACAAATGCTAAAACTCAAATCCTCCCTATGTTAGAAGATTTGCTGACAGGTAAAGTATCTGTTAATAAATTTAGAGATGTACAGGTACAGGATCTTCTTGGGAGAGAGCCAGTAGAGCTGGATATCGATGGAATTTCAGAATATGTAACTGAAAAGGTTATCTTAGTCACGGGGGCTGGCGGTTCTATTGGTTCAGAAATCTGTCGGCAAATTTCAAATTTTAACCCTTCAAAACTAATTTTACTTGGGCATGGAGAAAATAGCATTTATACAATAGAACTTGAATTAAAAGAGACATATCAACACTCTAAAATTGAGTTTATAACAGAAATTGCTGACCTTCAGGATCATAAAAAAATGCTATCAGTCATGGCTACATATCAACCAGATGTCGTTTATCATGCAGCTGCACATAAACATGTACCCCTAATGGAACGAAATCCGGAAGAAGCAGTCAAAAATAACTTAATAGGTACGATGAACGCCGCAAATGCCGCTAGTTGGAATGGAGTTAAAACATTTGTGATGATTTCTAGTGATAAAGCAGTTAATCCTACTAGTGTAATGGGGTCCACTAAAAGACTCGCGGAGATGACGATTCAGCAAATGAATAAGGACAGTGACACTAAATTTGTTGCAGTTCGTTTTGGGAATGTATTGGGCAGTCGTGGAAGTGTCATCCCCTTATTCACCAAGCAAATTGAAAAAGGTGGACCCATTACTGTTACACATCCTGATATGATTCGTTATTTCATGACAATCCCAGAGGCTTCTAGACTGGTCATCCAAGCGGGGGCCCTTGCTAAAGGAGGCGAAATTTTCGTGCTAGATATGGGGCATCCTGTAAAGATAGTCGACTTGGCTAAAAACTTGATCAAACTTTCAGGACATTCGGAAGAAGATATATCCATAGAATTTACTGGAATGCGACCGGGAGAGAAGCTATTTGAAGAATTGTTAAATAAAGAAGAAATTCACGAACAGCAAATCTATCCCAATATATACGTAGGCAAGACAGGCAAACTTTATTCTAAAGAAATTGAGGATATCATAAATAGTTATTCAGATATGGATAAAGAATCATTACGAAAAATACTTGTTGATTTGGCCAATGAGCGTCTCACCACACCTTCGCTGGTGCCACTCTCAAACTAAGGAGGAATCACCTTGAAAATTAGAAAAGCCATCATACCGGCTGCAGGATTAGGAACTAGATTTCTTCCGGCAACAAAGGCTATGCCGAAGGAAATGTTACCAATTGTTGATAAACCTACCATTCAATATATCGTAGAAGAGGCAATTGAATCAGGCATTGAAGATATTATTATTGTGACTGGGAAGGGGAAACGAGCAATAGAAGATCATTTCGATCATTCCTTTGAATTGGAACAAAACCTTTTCGAAAAGGGAAAGTTTGAATTATTAAAGGAAGTTCAGAAATCTTCTAAGTTAGTTGATATACATTATATTAGACAAAAAGAACCTAAAGGATTAGGACATGCTGTCTGGTGTGCGCGTAAGTTTATAGGTGACGAACCATTTGCCGTCTTGCTAGGTGATGATATTGTAGATGCGAAGAAACCGTGTCTACAACAGATGATTGAACAGTATGCAATGTCTGAAGCTTCAATTCTTGGAGTACAAAAAGTTCCTAATGAGGAAGTATCCAGATATGGAATTATTGAAGCCAATGAGATTAGAAACCGTTTATACAATGTTACAAGTCTAGTTGAAAAGCCAAAACAAGAAGATGCACCTTCCAACTTAGCTATTATGGGAAGATATATTTTAAATCCTGGAATTTTCAAAATTCTTGGAGACCAAAAACCTGGTGCTGGCGACGAGATTCAGTTAACAGATGCAATCAGCCGCTTGAATGAATATGAAAGTGTTTATGCGTATGATTTTGAAGGCATCAGGTATGATGTAGGTGAAAAGATGGGCTTTATTCAAACAACTATTGAAATGGCTCTACAACGTGGGGACTTAAGAGAAAATATATTAAATTACTTAACAACAGTATTGAATCGAGAATTAATTAAATGAAAAACTTGAAATGGATACGGAAAGGACGGTGACTCATGGAGAAGAAAGTCCTATTTTGTGCAACAAAGGATTATCATTTTGAAGCGTTTCACCTACCTTACTTTAAATGGTTTAAAGAGCAAGGATATGAAGTTCATACAGCTGCACATGGTGATTTAGTTCTTCCTTTTGTTGATAAAAAGCATATTATACCCATTCAAAGGTCTCCGATTAAAATTGAAAACCTTAAAGCCTACAAAGATCTAGAAAAGCTCATTGAAAGTAACAACTTTCAACTTGTTCATTGTCACACTCCTATGGGAGGAGTTCTTGCTAGGCTCGCTGGACGGAAAGCAAGAGAAAAAGGAACAAAGATGATATATACGGCACATGGATTCCATTTTTGTAAAGGTGCTCCTTTAATAAATTGGCTACTCTACTATCCTATTGAAAAATACTTAGCAAAACTAACAGATTGCTTGATTACGATCAATGAAGAAGATTTTCAGCTTGCAAGAAATAGGAAATTCAAAGCAAAGGAGATTAGGCATGTTCATGGTGTTGGAGTGGATACAGAATGTTTTCATCCAATTTCTCCTTTTAACAGATCTGTACTTAGATTAGAGAAAGGCTATAGTGATGATGATTTTCTTTTGTTCTACGCAGCTGAATTTAATAAAAACAAAAACCAACAATTATTATTGCGCTCTTTTTCCTTAATAAAGGATGAGATACCAAATGCTCGGTTACTACTGGCTGGAGAAGGACAATTGTTAGATGACTGTCGGAAACTGGCAGAGACTCTAGGTATAAGTGAAAATGTCGACTTTCTAGGTTTTCGGAATGATATTGATGTGTTACTGAAGATAAGTGATCTTGCTGTGGCATCTAGTTTGAGAGAAGGTTTACCAGTTAATATTATGGAAGCAATGGCGTGTGGGCTACCTGTTGTTGGAAATGTTAACAGGGGACATCTTGAACTTATCCGTAATAAAGAAAATGGTTTTGTAATCCCGTCTGGAAATATTGAATTATTCAGTCAAAAAATAATCGAAATGTTTCACTTAAGTGATCTTCGTAAAGAGATGGGCAGGAAAAGTGAGATGATTATCAAAGGATATGATCTTAACAGAGTTGGTACAGAATTGAGTGAAATTTACTCAAGGTATATGGTGGAGGATTCTAATGAGACCAAAGATAAGTATTATCGTGCCTATATATAATGTGGAAAAATATTTGAATAGGTGCATCGATAGTTTACTAAATCAAACCATAAAAGAAATAGAAATAATCGCCGTAAACGATGGCTCTACCGATTCAAGTTATCGTGTTATTAAGGAGTATGAAAAAAAAGATAAACGCATAAAGGTAATTAACAAATTGAATGGTGGAGTGTCTTCAGCTCGTAACTTAGGCATAAATAATGCCACAGGAGAGTTTATTGGTTTTGTAGATCCTGATGATTGGATAGATCATTGTATGTATGAAAATATGTATAATGAAGCAATTGAACATTATGCGAATATCGTTATGTGTTCCTATATTAGAGAGTTTGGGTCTCATTCTAAGGAAAAGATATTTAATATGCCCCAAAAAGTTCTCTATAGTGGGAATGATATAAAAGATAATATAATGAGGAGACTGATAGGTCCAATTAATGAAGAGATTTCTAATCCTGAATTACTCGATGCATGGGGAACTGTATGGTCTAAGTTATATCGAGCTGACCTATTGTTCAAGCATAAACTTAATTTTACGGATTTAAAAGAAATAGGAACAAATGAGGATTCACTATTTAATATTGAGGCATTTTATTATGCGGAATCATTTGTCTTTTTAAATGTTCCTTATTACCACTATTGGAGAAATAATGATTCATCTGAAACATCAAATTATAAACCAAATTTAATGAATCAATGGTTTACTCTATACAGCAAAATTAACATGTTTCTTGAAAATGGAAAAATGAATGATGACTATTTTTCTGCACTTAATAATCGTATCTGTCTTGGTACATTAGGACTTGGATTAAACACAGTCTGTAAAGGTAATAAAGACTCTTCTTTTAAAAAAATTGAAAAATTAAACTTAATTCTTAATGATAGTAGAATTCAGCGTTCATTCAAACAATTTGAGTTAACTCATTTATCAATTGTTTGGAAGGCGTTTTACTTTTGTGCAAAAACACAATCCTCAATTTGCTTTTATCTTATATTGTTAATAATTGAAAAGCTACGAAAGATTGTAAAGTAGGAGTGAATTTTTTGGAACCGAAACGTATTCTCCAAGTTGTAACAATAATGAATAGAGGTGGCCTTGAAACCATGCTGATGAATTACTACAGAAAAATGGACCGTAGTAAAATACAGTTTGATTTTATGGTACATCGTACAGAAAAAGGGCATTATGATGAAGAAATATTGAAGCTTGGAGGGCAAATCTTTCACATGCCCCAGATAAAACCTGGAAATTACCTCAAATACTTCAAGTCGCTTGATCAATTTTTTTTAAACCATCCTGAATTTCATATAGTTCATTCACACATAAATGAGAATAGCAGTTTTGTATTAAGGTCTGCAAAGAAATTTGGAATACCTATAAGAATTGCTCACAGCCATTTAAGTGATTTAGGGATGGATTTTAAATTCCCGTTTCGTATGTATGCTCGTTTATTAATGAAAGATTGCCCGAATCACTACTTTGCATGCTCAGAAAAAGCAGGAAAATGGTTATTCGGTAAGAATAAGAATGATGTAATTATTTTGAATAATGCAGTGAATGCTGATGAATTTTCGTTTAATCAAATTACAAGAAATAATGTAAGAAGCCAATTAGGTATAAAAGATGAATTGGTCTTAGGCCACGTCGGTCGATTTAATAAACAAAAAAATCACAATTTTCTTATAGATATTTTTAAATCTGTGAATGATAAACTTCCTGAATCGATTCTTTTGCTTATAGGAGTTGGACATTTAAGAAGCGAAATTGAAAAGAAAGTAATGAATCTGGGGTTATCATCAAAAGTGAAATTTCTTGGAGTTCGGGACGATATTCCCGATTTGATGCAAGCAATGGATTTATTTCTATTTCCTTCATTATTCGAAGGACTACCGGTTGTCCTGGTTGAGGGTCAAGCTGCAGGATTAAGATGTGTAGTATCAGATTCAATTACAAAAGAAACTGATGTCACTGGAAGAGTTCATTTTGTGAGTCTTAGAAGTCATCAGTCTGAATGGGCGAATATAATCTTATCTCTCAATTATGAACATGCAAATACGTTAAATGACTTAAGAGAGCATGGATATGACGCTAAGTACATGGCTGAATGGCTTTCAGATTACTACTCTATGGATTATCAAGCAAAATAATTTCGGAGGTGATATTTTTTGTCCCCAATCCTTACAATTTTTACTCCAACGTATAATAGAGCCTATACACTTCATCTATGTTACGAAAGTTTAAAAAAACAGACTTGTAAAGACTTCATTTGGTTAATCATTGACGATGGATCCATAGATAATACTAAGAAATTAGTAGCCGATTGGAAAGAAGAAAATATAGTTCCTATCCAGTATTACTTTCAGGAAAATCAAGGTATGCATGGAGCACATAACACAGCCTATGAATTAATAAAAACGGAACTGAATGTTTGTATAGACTCGGATGATTACTTGTCGGATAATGCTGTTGAAAAAATCATTAAATTTTGGAAAGAAAATGGGAATTCGAACTATGCAGGAATAGTAGGTTTGGATGCAAATCAAAGAGGCGAAATTATTGGTACCTTCCTTCCTTCTACGATTAAAGCCTCCACGCTTACAGAACTATATGAAAAACATCAGATAAAAGGGGATAAAAAATTAGTTTTCAGAACTGAATTAACAAAGATAACTCCTCCTTATCCATTATTTCCAGGTGAAAAATACTGTCCTCTAAGTTACAAATATATTTTAATCGATCAAATACAGCCATTATTAATTATGAATGAAGTTCTTTGTCATGTTGAATACCTTCCAGACGGTTCTTCACTAAATATGTTTAACCAGTATCGCAAAAATCCAATGGGATTTTCGTTTTTTCGAAAAGAACTTATGAAATTACCTTTTGGAGGAAGAATCTATAAATTTAAACAAGCAACACATTATGTATCCAGCAATCTTCTTATGAAGAATTGGAAACTATTTATGGAAACACCTAAGAAGATTCTTACTTTTTTTGCCTTTCCTTTAGGCTTCCTATTATATGTCCTCATAATTAGTAAAACTAGGTCAGTCTAATTGAAGAATCAGGAAATATTG
Organism: Peribacillus suis; assembly: GCF_059384845.1. Taxonomy (NCBI): domain Bacteria; kingdom Bacillati; phylum Bacillota; class Bacilli; order Caryophanales; family Bacillaceae; genus Peribacillus; species Peribacillus suis. The sequence goes on along the minus strand of NZ_CM182019.1, from coordinate 2,082,198 downwards.
AAAGGAATTATTATATGACCATACTTTGGATTAATCTCGCCATAGTATTAATTTTTTCATATTTTGGTAGGTACTTTTCTACGTATTCACTTATAACTACAACTGGCGTACAAATTTATAAACCAAATAAGGTCTTGGTTCTCGGTGCTATTGTATGTTTAGTTTTCATCTCAGGACTTAGAACAAATATTGGAGATACTTTTACTTATAAGAATTCTTATATAAAAAATGATTTTAATTGGGAGTATATTTCATCACAAAAGGATATCGGCTTTGGAATTTTACAGATGCTATTAAAAAAGGTTTCTGATGATCCACAGATCATGATATTTACTACAGCTTTAATAACTAATGTCCTAATTATTATAGTTTTATATAAATATTCACGACTTTTTGAACTAAGTACATTTGTATATATTACAGGTGGACTACATTTAGTATCGATGAATGGAATACGTCAAGTACTAGCAGCAGCCATATTCTTTACTGCCACAAAGTACTTATTAAATGGAGATTTCCCGAGATATGCAATGATTGTTCTATTTGCGTCGACTTTTCACCAAAGCGCACTCATCCTTCTTCCAATTTATTTTTTTGTTAGATCTAAGGCATGGACTAAAACAACATTTGCATGGTTATTTTTATCTGTCCTTATCGTTCTTAGTTTTGGACAATTTTCCTCTATATTATTTTCGGCTTTAGAAGATACTCAATACAGTGACTATTCTGAATTTAATGAAGGGGGAGCTAATTTAATAAGAGTAGCTGTAAGTGCTGCACCATTATTGATTGCCTACTTGGGAAAAGAAAGACTTAGAGAAATATTTCCCAAAAGTGACTATATAGTAAATATGGCTTTGTTAGGCTTAGTCTTTATGATCATTTCAACACAACAATGGATATTTGCAAGGGTTTCTATTTACTTTAATTTATATCAACTGATTCTAATTTCTTGGATCATTGAGCTTTTCAGTGAAAAAGACCGAAAACTTCTATATTATTTAATACTTCTGTTGTTTTTTATTTTTTATTATTATGAAAATGTTATTAGTTTGAATATTTTGTACGAAAGTGATGTATTAAGTAGATTATTTTAAACCAATTCATAATGGAGGTGTATGCTTTGACCATTCTTGTCACCGGCGGAGCTGGATTCATAGGAAGCCATACATGTGTTGAGCTCTTGAATGAGGGCTATGATATTATTGTGGTTGATAATTTTTCTAATAGTAAACCCGAATCCTTAAAGCGTGTTTGTGAAATAACAGGGAAAATAATTAAGATCTATCAGGTCGACCTTTTAAATCGAGATCTTTTCGAAAAGGTGTTTATAGAAAATAAAATAGATGCTGTTATCCACTTCGCTGGACTTAAAGCAGTAGGAGAATCAGTCGATCTTCCTCTCAAATATTTTAAAAACAATATTACGTCTACCATTATTCTTTGTGAACTCATGCAAAAGTACAAAGTGAAAAAACTTGTATTTAGTTCTTCTGCTACTGTTTATGGGATGCCGGAAAGAGTGCCAATTTCGGAAGAATTTCCTTTACAAGCATTAAATCCATATGGGAGAACCAAGTTAATGATTGAAGAAATACTTCAGGATTTATATATATCAGATACTGCATGGAGCATTTCAATTCTAAGGTACTTCAATCCGGTTGGTGCTCATGAAAGTGGAGAGATAGGTGAAGATCCTTGTGGAATTCCTAATAATCTGATGCCTTATATCACTAAAGTAGCCGTAGGAGAATTAAAAGAACTTCAGGTTTTTGGGGAAGATTATCCAACTATCGATGGTACAGGTGTCAGAGACTATATTCATGTAGTCGATCTTGCACACGGACATGTAGTAGCACTTGATAAAACTCTAAAAGCATCTGGAGTAAATATCTATAACCTTGGTACTGGAAAAGGTTACAGCGTCTTAGAAGTCTTATCAGCATTTGAATCAACAACAGGTGTTAACATTCCATTTAAAATTACACAACCTAGACCAGGAGATGCTGCAGTTTGCTATGCTGATCCTACAAAAGCAGAAAAAGAGTTGAAATGGACTGCAAAGAGAAACATCAGTGATATGTGTCGAGATTCTTGGAGATGGCAATCTCGAAATCCTAATGGGTACAAAAAGAACAAAGATACGGAAAATCCCCGCTTCGAACAAAGTGAGGATTTTTTAATGAAAAATAAATAGAAATATGGTGAAAAGAATGGAACAAGAAGAACTAAATAAGGAGAAGTTCAAAAATCTATTATTACATGCATACAAATTGGGTACGGAATCAGAAAACATGAAGGTTTCTAATTTATTAGAAGAAATCAAACAACAATTAGTTGTTTCGTATCGTAAATAAATCCGCTGGAAGTGAAAATATGAAGAGAATGTTTGATTTATTCATATCAATCATTTTATTACTATGCTTAAGCCCACTAATCTTAATTATTGGTGTCTTAATAAAGATTAGACTTGGATCACCTATTCTTTTTAAACAGATGAGACCAGGTCTAAACGGAACTCCATTTTATCTTTATAAGTTTCGTTCCATGAATAATCAAAAGGATGATCAAGGAAAACTTCTTCCGGATCACTTGAGATTAAATTCATTTGGTAACTCACTAAGAAAGTTTAGCCTAGATGAATTGCCTCAGCTAGTCAATGTTGTTAAAGGAGACCTAAGTTTAGTAGGGCCACGGCCGCTTTTAATGGAATACCTTCCGTTATATACAGAAGATCAAGCTGAACGTCATCATGTTCGCCCTGGTATTACTGGATGGGCACAGATAAATGGGCGAAATGCAATAACATGGGAAGAAAAATTCAAATTAGATGTTTGGTATGTAAATCATCGTTCATTCCTACTTGATATCAAAATTTTAATGTTTACGATATTCAAAGTTATTCAATCTGAAGGGATAAATTCTACTACACATGTAACCATGAGTCCTTTTAAGGGTTCAGCAAGTAATGAAAGAGAGGAGCAGAGATGAGAATTGTAATAATTGGAGAAGGCGGTCACAGTAAAGTTATAAAAGACATAATAGATTCAATTAAGGGCTATGAGATTATTGGATTTTTAGACGACAAATATGAACAAACACTCGTTAAAGAACATCTTTTTTTCGCACCGCTTTCAACGGTATCTAATTTACTAGATTATTTCACGGATATAAAGTTTATTATCGCAATAGGTGACAACCATGTTCGGAAAAGTATTGTTCATCAATTAAATATACCTGACTCTTTTTATATAACGTTACAGCATCCTTCTTCAATTATTAGCTCTAGTACACAAATAGGTGTAGGCACAGTAATCATGCCATTTTCAGTCATTAATGCAGACGCTAAAATCGGCCGCCATTCAATTATCAATACTGGTGCTGTAATAGAACATGATAACAACATTGGAGACTTTGTACATATATCACCTCAGGCTACATTAACTGGTTCTGTCAAGGTACAAGAAGGAGTTCATATTGGTGCCGGCTCTACTCTAATACCGAATGTGGAAATTGGAGAATGGTCCGTAATCGGAGCTGGATCTACAGCTATTAATAACATTCCACCTTATAGTTTAGCTGTCGGTACTCCAGCCATATTGAAAAATAAAATAGGATTAGGAGGTGTGTAAAGTGTTAAATGCTACTATTAAAAAGCGGATTTTCCTTTCATCACCACATATGAGCGGAAATGAAAATAAGTATATTAAAGAAGCTTTTGAAACAAATTGGATTGCACCTACAGGACCTAATATTGATGCTTTTGAAAAAGAAGTAGCAGCATATGTAGGGGTGAAAGAAGCCGTTGCAGTTAGTTCTGGAACTGCAGCAATCCATTTGGCTCTTTCTTTATTAAATGTGGAGAAAGGAGATACCGTTTTTTGTTCTAGTCTTACATTCGTTGCAACTGCAAATCCAATACTTTATCAGAATGCAGAACCTATTTTCATTGATTCAGAGCCAGAAACTTGGAATATGTCACCGCTTGCCTTAGAAAAAGCATTTAAAGAAGCTGCTTATTCAGGGAATCTTCCTAAGGCTGTAATCATAGTAAATCTATATGGTCAACCCGCTAAAATGGATGAATTGCTAACAATCTGTAATCAGTATGAAGTTCCAATAATTGAAGATGCAGCAGAGTCACTTGGTGCCACTTATAAAGGAAAAGCCAGTGGTACATTTGGAGACTTAGGTATTTATTCATTTAACGGAAATAAAATCATTACAACTTCTGGCGGGGGCATGATTGTTTCTAATAATACTTCAGCAATGGAACGAGCTCGGTTTTTAGCCACTCAAGCAAGAGATACAGCACCCCATTATCAGCATAGTGAACTAGGTTACAATTATCGGATGAGTAACATTCTTGCTGGGATTGGAAGAAGTCAATTAGAGGTGTTAACGGATAGAGTTAAAGCCAGAAGAGAAATTTACGATCTATATTATCAAAAACTGGCTTATCTACCTGGAATTACATTTATGCCTGAATTAGAAAATACCCTATCTAATCGGTGGCTGACAGCTTTAACACTGAATGAACAAGCAATAAAAATTCCTATATCAAAACTACTTGTTTTTCTTGATGGAGAAAATATTGAAGCTAGACATGTCTGGAAACCACTTCACTTGCAGCCTCTTTTTCAGAAATACAATTATTATTCTCATACTAGAGAAACAAGCGTGTCTGAACAACTATTCAATACCGGAATCTGTTTACCCTCAGGTTCCAATATGACTCGTGACGATCAACTGAGAGTCATTCATTCAATAAAAAAACTATTAACATAAAGAATGGTTACACTCCATTACTCCAATTGGTAAATGAAAAAAACAGTGAAGAGGTAAACATATGATTGGAAAAAACATTGCAGAGTTAAGAAAGCAAAGAGGGTATACCTTATCGGAACTTGCTCAACAGGCAGAAATTTCGAAGTCTTATCTTAGTAATATAGAACGTAACCTTAATAAAAATCCCTCATTGCAAGTTATGGAGAAAATTGCGAACGTATTAAATGTTGATTTCGTAACACTACTAAAACAAGAGACTACCAAGGTTAATCCATGCTACTTAGAAAAAGAATGGATAGATTTTGTAGAAGAACTTAAAAAAAATGGTCTTAAAAAAGACCAAATAAAAGAGTACAAACCATTAATTGAGTTCATTAAATGGCAAAATAAGAGGGATTAATTTATGAATCTAAATAATAAAATTCCGAAAGTTATACACTACTGTTGGTTCGGAGGAAAAGAAAAGCCTGAAACTGTGAAGAAATGCTTGGAAAGTTGGAAGAAACACCTATCAGAATATGAAATTATTGAATGGAATGAAGAAAATTTCAATCTTAATATAAATTCTTATGTACAAGAGGCATATGAAGCAAAAAAGTTTGCTTTTGTCAGTGATTATGTTCGTGTTTATACCTTATATCATATGGGTGGTATTTACTTAGATACTGACGTAGAAATCTTTAAACCTTTTGATGATCTACTTCACCATGATTCGTTTTGGGGGTTTGAACAGGAGAATTACATTGCGACAAGTACGATTGGTGCAGCTAAAGAGAATGAGTTAATAAAAATGTTTCTTGATTCATACGAGAAGAAAAGTTTCATAAAAGAAGATGGTAGCTTAGATCAGTTAACAAATGTAGCGATTGTAACTAAATTAATAGAAAATCTAGGTTTAATCAAAAATGGAGAGTACCAAGAACTTCAGGATATGGGTGTATTTTATCCCCGAACCTACTTTTCACCATATGATTATATTAATTGCAGGACATTAATAACAGGTGAAACGTATGCCATGCATCATTTTTATAAAAGTTGGCTGCCAGCAAAAGTAAGATTTAAAAGTCTAATAAAAAAATTACTAGCCAAATTAATAGGTGGAAAAAATATTGCTAGAATTAGAAAATTGGTTACCTAGGAGAGAAAAATGAAAAAAATATTGATTTCTTCTTTCGATATGGAAGTCGGTGGAGTTGAAAGAAGTTTAGTAAGTATGCTAAATAATTTTGATTATGAAAACTATAGTGTCGATTTAATGCTATACAAGCATCAAGGGGATTTCATGAATTTAATTGTAAAGGATGTAAATTTATTAACGGAAAATCCTTTTTATTCTACTTTCAGAAAATCAATAAGCAATACAATAAAAGATAAACAATACACAATTGGGATGACAAGATTACTTTCAAAAGCACATGCAGAGTTCATTGGTAATATTAAAAAATCATCAGAGCCTGGGTATTTCCAAATGCAATTAATGTGGAAATATGCCTTACCTTTTTTACCTAAATTAGATAAAGAATATGATACAGCTATTAGCTTCTTATGGCCCCATTACTTTATTGCCAAAAAAGTAAAAGCCAAAAATAAGATAGCGTGGATCCATACGGACTATTCAAATGTAGAGACAAATATCAAAATGGATTTGAAAATGTGGAAAATGTTTGACCATATAATTGCAGTATCAGATGCCTGTAAACAATCATTCTTAGTAAAGTATCCCACCTTAAAAGAAAGAGTTAAAGTTATAGAAAATATTACTTCGCCAGATTTTATTAAGAAAATGGCAGAAGAGAACGTAGAAAATCCATTATTAAATGATAGAAGATTTAAGATCATAACAGTAGCTAGGTTATCTCATGCAAAAGGAATAGACCTTGCGATTAAAGCTATGAAAATCCTCAAAGGTAGAGGGATAAATAAGATAGCCTGGTATGTAGTTGGATATGGTGGAGATGAACAATTAATCCAAGAATTAATTATTAAAAACGGACTTGAAAATTGTTTTGTATTATTAGGTAAAAAAACAAATCCTTACCCCTTTATTAAGGCTGCTGATTTATATATACAACCATCTAGGTATGAAGGAAAGGCCGTTACTGTTACAGAAGCAAAAATACTTGGAAAACCCATTTTAATTACAAATTATTCTACTGCTCATAGTCAAATTAATTCTGGTCTTGATGGGGAAATAACCGATTTATCAATTGATGGGTTAGTTGAAGGTATAAGAAGCTTGTATACGAATGAAAAATTAAGAATAAAATTAATTAATAATTGTAAGAAAGAAGACTACAAAAACAGTGAGGAACTTTACAAATTATATAGTTTATTCTAAAAAATTGGACGTGTTGAAATGAAGAAAGTTCTTTTCTTTTTAGAAAGTCTAGCAGGTGGAGGAGCAGAAAAAGTTTTAATAGAATTAGTTAATAACTTAGATAAAGAAAAATTCGATATTACTGTTCTAACTGTTGTTGATACAGGCGTATATAGGGAAGATGTAATCAAAAAATGTAAATATTTAAGTATTTTAAAAAACCACAATGAGTATAATCGATTTTTTGGCAAGCTTTTATATAAAATAAAATATAAGTTAATTTACAAAATTCCTACTTCATGGGTCTATAAACTTTATGTTAAAAAAAAGTATGATATAGAAATTGGATTTGTTGAGGGTTTTTCTACAAAATTCATAGCTCATTCATACAATACTAAGAGTAAAAAAATTGCTTGGGTTCATGTAGATCCAATAAATAGAGATTACGCGGATAATTATTATAGGAATAATAAAACTCAAGTTGAGTGTTATAAAAAGTACAATAGCATTGTTTGTGTTTCAAATAGTGTAAAACAAGCATTTGAACAAAAAATGTACGAACATGAGAATATTATTGTTCAATATAACCCTGTTGATAGAGAGATGATAATTAATAGGAGTAAAGAAATAATTGAACAGAAAAAGCCGGAAAAAATATTAATTGGTACTGTTGGTCGACTTACAAATCAAAAAGGTTACGACAGGTTACTTAAAGTATGTAAAAAATTGATGGATGATGGATTGGAATTTGAACTATGGATAATAGGAGATGGACTTGAAAAGAATAATATAAAACAATATATAACTGAAAATAATATGGGGGAAAATATTAAGATGATGGGCTTTCAAAAAAACCCTTATAATTTAATGAATATGTGTGATCTTTTCGTTTGTTCCTCTAGAGCTGAAGGTTTTAGCTTAGCAATTGCTGAATCACTTATATTGGGTATTCCTATTATTAGTACAAATTGTGCGGGACCTAATGAGTTATTGGGACATGGAAAGTATGGCCTTATTGTTGAAAATAACGAAAATTCATTATATGAAGGGCTTAAGATATTGTTAACAGATGAAAAAATGCGTAATGATTTTAAAAATAAATCTATGGAAAGACAAAAAATATTTGAAGTTGAACCAGTAATAAAGGAAATTGAACAAATACTAATGTAGGTGATAATATGAATCCTTTTGTAAGTATTATAGTTCCTATCTATAATAATGAAAATCATATCATAAAGTGTATTGACTCATTATTGATACAAGACTATCCAAATTATGAAATCTTAATAATAAATGATGGATCTGTAGATAAAAGTGGAGAAATTTGTAACAGATATCAATCCTTAAATAAAAAAGTGAAGGTTTTCCATATAGCTAATCAAGGAGTATCAAATGCAAGAAATTATGGTATTGAGAAAAGTATAGGTGAATATATACAATTTGTAGATGCAGACGACTTCATCAATGAGAAATATATTTCTAGTATGGTTTGTGCATTAAAAGGAGAGAAGCTTGACATAGTTATAAGTGGTATTAAACAAGTTAAGATGAATAATCAAATAATAGAGGTTATAAAAGAAATTAAAACAAAAGATTCAGGGTTGTATACAAAAAAGAATCTATTTTTTATAATGGCTGAGTTAATAAATTCTTCATATATTAATTATTGTTATTCAAAATTAATTAAAAAAAAGTTACTAATTGAAAATAATATTAGATTTGATAAAAATGTTAGCCTGGGTGAAGATACGCTTTTTGTAATAGATGTACTCAAACATAGTGAAAATATTTTTATATTATCTAACGCGGAATATAACTATTTAATCCATTCTAATGAAACCCTTACATATAAACCAAGGGATGATAAATTTGTTTTATTATGTAATGTATCTAATGAACTTTTGAAATTTTGTTTAGAAGAGAAGTGTTATTCCGAAGAGGTAAAAGAAGTATTAGATAAAAGGTTTTTAGAAATAATTAAATTCTGTTTAGATGAAAATTTAAGTTTAAATAATAACCAAAGATTTATTAAGAAAATAAAAAATATATCGAAAATTCTAAAAGATGAAAATACTTGTAATTTCATTTCTGAAAAAAACCCCATTATTAATAAATATCCAGTTTCTTTAATTAAAGCCATTGAATCAAAAAAATCTATTAGATATATAATTATTTATTATTCTTTAATACTAAAAAGAAAGCTTGGAGGTATTATATGAAAAAGATACTTTTTATAAGTAAAAGTGATACGATTGGTGGGTTAGAAAAGGTTTTATTAGATATAGTATGTTCACTAGACATATCCAAATACGAAATTACCGTTATGACGGGTAGTTATAATGAGGAAATACACCGCAACCTTCCACAAAATATATATTATAAAAATTTATTTAAAAAAAAGTTTAGAGGTTTAGATAGTATATTAGTCTATTTCCCTCCTTTTTTACTGCATAATTTTTTTATTAAACAATATTATGATATAGAAATCTCATTTCAAGAAGGATATCCTACGAAAATAATATCTGGAGCACATAGAAAAACAAAAAAAGTTTGCTGGCTTCATAATGATCCAGATTACTATGATTTCAACCTCCCATTTTTTCGAAGTAAAAAACAATTAAAAAAAAATTTAAATAAGTTTGATAATGTTATTGCCGTTTCAAACTTTATTGTTGAGGGCTATAAAAAATATATAGATTTAAACACTGTAATACAAGTAATATATAATCCTATAGATTTTAAGAAAATAAAAGAATTATCCAACGAACATATTTTTGATCTTACTGATTCAAATGGCAAATTTAGAATTTGTTATTTAGGTAGATTATCAGAAGAAAAACAAGTTGATATGTTGGTAGAAAGTGTGATTTCATTACATTATTATTATAGAAATATTGAATTAATAATTATTGGGGAAGGCCATAAACATGAAGATCTTTATAATAGAGTTCAGATGGCTAACGCTGAAGGTTATATAAAATTATTAGGATATAAAAACAATCCATACCCCTATTTGAGTAAATCTTCTTTATTAGTTTGTTGTTCCATAACAGAATCTTTTTGTTTATCAGTTGTAGAATCAATAGCTTTAAATATACCAGTATTATCAACAAAATGTGGAGGGCCAGAAGAAATTTTAGATAATAGTAAATATGGTTTGTTAGTAGAAAATAATTATGACTCTTTATCATTAGGAATAAAAAGTATGTTAGATAACAGAGAACTTTTTATGGACTACAAGAACTTTAATTTGGAAACTTTCAATAAATTTGAAAAAAGTTATATAATTTCGCAAATTGAAAATATGCTGGAGGAGAGTTCACTATGAAAAAGATTGTACTATTTAGCCATGGTGGGAGTGGAAATCGCGGGTGTGAAGCAATTGTAAGAAGTACCCAAAAAATGTTAGATAATATTAATGGTGATAGAATGTTTTATCTTTGCTCATTAAACAAAAAAGAAGATAACGATGTAGGAATTTCTGGTTTTAATGACATAATTCAATATTCTAATTATGTAAAAAGAAAATCGTTTAATCATATAGTAGCAGCAATTAATAATCGATTTACTCACAATAACGAAAAATACATTACATTAGCACAAAAGGATCTATATAAGAACTTTAATAAAGAAACTATAGCATTATCTATAGGGGGAGATAATTATTGTTATTCAAATTCCAAATGGTTATATCTAAGTCATTCAGCAGCAAAAAAAAGAAATGCTAAAACAGTTTTATGGGGTTGTTCATTAGAAGAGAATAACATGAATGAAGAACTGATAAAAGATTTAAATAGTTATGATCTTATTATTGCTAGAGAAAGTATTACATATAGCTTGTTAAAAAATCATGGACTTGAGAATAAATCAAAATTATATCCTGATCCCGCGTTCCAATTAGATATAGAGGAGACAAAATTACCTTTTGGATTTAGAGTAGGGAATACTGTTGGAATCAATTTAAGCCCCTATATCTTTAAGAGCAAGATTTCTAAAGATGAAGTTGTTGAACTATATTTATGCTTAATTAAGCATATTATTGAAACCAGTGATATGCAAATAGCATTAATACCCCATGTTTTTTGGAGTCATAATAATGACTTAGAAGTATTAAATGAAATATACTCCAAGGTAAAGGAAACTGATAGAGTAGTATTAATAAATGAAGAGTATAATTGTATGCAATTAAAATACATTATTTCCCAATGCAAGTTATTTATAGGAGCAAGGACCCACTCCACAATAGCTGCTTATTCATCATGTGTCCCTACTTTAGTATTAGGTTATTCAGTTAAATCAAGAGGGATAGCGAGAGATATATTTGGAAGTGAAGAAAAAATGGTGATACAGATTCAAGAGTTGGATAACCATATAGATTTAATCAATGCATATGAATTTATCAAAGAAAATGAATTAAAAATAAGAAGCCAGTTAACAAAGCTAATGCCAATATATAAGGATAAATGTGATCTAGCTGGAATGGAATTAATGAAATTTAATTAATTTTGGAACTCAAGGATACTTGATGATTAGCATGAGCCTTGAAATCGATAAACTTGCTTTTTTATAAAAAATCAGTGTATTACCTTTCATAAGACTTAAGGGAACATCCATTTAATTTAACACATAGGTATTACCTTTGATTCCGGGATTAGGAAGAATTAATAGTATCAAGGAACCAGATGATCAACAAAATTTAAGTTTGGTCCGAGTTTTTGAGAAGGATATAGCAAAAAAAGAGATACACAATTGTATGGAACTATCCTTAGGAAACTAATTACAACTTATATACTTTTTAACTTTTTGCTACCAAATATTAAATCAATTAATTAATTATTAAATTAGAATAAAAAAGGTGAAGTATGCATAATAAACAATATAAATTAGGCGCTATATTATCCTACATTTCCATTCTTATGGGAAATATAGTTGGCATTATATACACGCCAATCATGTTAAGATTACTTGGGCAAGCTGAGTATGGTTTATATTCACTTGTCGGGTCAATGATAGCTATGTTAAGTATAGTAGATTTAGGATTTGGTAATGCAAGTATAAGGTATATATCTAAATATAGGATATTAGGAGATAAGAAAAAAGAATATAGCGTGAATGGTATGTTTTTAATAATATATACAGTCATAGGTTGTTTAACTCTAATTATTGGTTTAATTTCATATTATTACATTGGTGGATTATTCGATGAAAGTTTAACAATCGAAGAAATCGAAAAATTCAAAATAATGTTTATGATATTAGTTTTAAATTTAGCAATTGGCTTTCCGTTTGCTGTATTTGGTTCCATCATTGTTGCATATGAAAAATTTATATTTCCAAAAATAATTGGAATCATTAGAACTCTAATAAACCCTATAGCACTTTTAACGGTATTGTATATGGGCTATGATTCATTAGCAATGGTTATTACAAATACGATAATTAACATAGTTTTTTTGTGGGTTAATGTCTACTATTGTTTTAAGAAATTAAAAATTAAAATACATTTTAAAAAATTTGATTTACAGTTATTAAAAGAAATGTTCATATATACTTTCTTTATCTTTTTAGCAATCGTAGTAGATAAAATTTATTGGACAACAGATCATTTTTTATTGGGGATTTACTCTGGGACTATAACCATTTCTATTTTTGCTATAGCTTCACAAATTAATATGTACTATATGCAGTTTTCAACGGCAATTTCAGGGATGTTTTTACCTAGAATAACAGGTATGGTCATAAAGAAATCAAAAGATAAAGAACTTACAGATTTGTTTATTAAAATAGGTAGAATTCAGCTAATAACACTTGGCTTAATTTTAACTGGATTTATTTCCTTTGGTAAAGAGTTTATATTATTGTGGGCAGGACCAGAATATCACCAGGCTTATATAATGGCTATTATCTTAATAACTCCGTTTACAATTCCGCTTATACAAAATACCGGAATTACTATATTGCAGGCTAAAAATTTACATGGCTTTCGATCCATTGTATTACTTTTTATTGCTTTCGGTAATATAATAATAAGTATACCTCTTGTAAAATTATATGGAGGTATTGGTGCTGCTCTAGGTACTGCCATTTCAATGATAATTGGGAATATACTTATTATGAATATTTATTATTATAAGAAAATTAAAATTGATATCTTGAAATTTTGGTTTGAAATTTCGAGAATGAGCTTACCTATATGGTTATGTTTATTAGTGGGTTTTTTAATGAATATATTAATAGACATTAATAGTATAACATTCTTAATTATTAAAATACTTTTATATAGCTTTATTTATTCTATTTTAATGTATGCTTTAGGTATGAATACATTTGAAAAGAATATTTTTTCTTCTCTTATCAGGACACCAATTGGTAAATATAAACAGAAACTCCCAAATAAAAAAGACGCTGGAATTTGAAAATTAAGCATTACCGGAGGTTATCTTTCTCTTTTATATAAACAAACATGTATATTAATATCTTGCTGGGAAAGGGGGAAAGTTTCCTAAAGCTCCACTAGATTTTTTATCCAGTGGAGCCGCAATGCAAATATTAAATGTATAATAAATTATTATACATTTAGGAAATAACCAAGAAGTATTACCAATTTCTTCTATTGGTAGATTTCAAAAAAATCGAAAAGAAAAATATAAAATTATCTTTTCACATAAATTTTCACATTTATTTTATCTGAATAGGTTATTTTAACTGTATTTTCATTCACTAGTGTGATTATAGGATCAATAATAGTAGAGCCAGATACACATAAAATAAATGGTTCTAGTGTATTTAAGTTATGCACAATGGTAGTTGAGAACTTATTGCCATCTGATTGAAGGGTTACAGTTTGTTTGAACTCAATTTCTGGATTAAATCCCACGAAAATGGCTGTATCGGGTATAGGTAAAGTTATATTATTGAAGGTGTTTTCTGATGAAATTAGTTTAACCATAGGTTTACTATTATTATAATAAGCTAGTTTTAAAATCGGATTAGTTCCTTTATAATTAAAATTACTGTCGTTTATAATTAGAGTGAACACCTGATTAACAATTTTTTCGTGAAAGATGAGAAAATTAAATTTAGGATTAGAAATTTCAATATTACACTCATTTAGTTTTATTACTCCGCTAGGTTGATTAAAATCAGTTGCGAATATATAAGTTAAAGTAATAGCAACTATTTCGCAATTGTTTAGAATAGTCGTTGAGGAAAAACCTTGAGAATTAATATTTCCAACCTTCACAACAGTATCTATGAGTTTTGAATTTAAAATAGTTACTTCTCTATCTTTGGTAATAAAAGTATGATTATTAATAATACTATTGGTATATTCACAATTATCCATAATAACTTTTTCACTAAAGGTTTTATCATTACGGGTCTGCACGTTTATCTTCAAGTTGTTAAATGAGCATCTATTAAATTTATAAACCTTAAAACTAATTTCTTTTAATGATAGGGAATCCACTATGCAATCTTCCATTTTATACATCGAAATTACTGGTACGCCGACTAAAGTAGCGAACTTTATACGGTTATTCCTAAATGTATTGTTAAGATTACTAACCCCCAAATCCACTCCTGTGATATCCACAAAATTATTATTAACAATATTTATTTGGTAAGAGTTATTTGCAGCGACACCGAAATTACCTCCGTATATACTATTCTCTGATATATTAACATAGGCATTGACAAAGTTAGAATTCATTAATCCAATTGAGGATCCACAATTGTGTATTATATTCCCTTTAATGTTAGCATATAATAGACTATACAGATTAATACCAATCATATCCATATTGTAAATGTGATTATTCTCAATCTGTATAGAATAACATCCAGCAAGAATCCCGTGATTACTTCCATATATGAGGTTGTTTCTAATCACACAGTTATCTCCGTATGAGTCTTCTTGATTAATCCCGTATCTAGTTGAATCGCTAAAAATATATTTGCCGTCTAGAAAACTGTTAGTTCCTTTCCCATTATCTCTAATTGTATTGTGTTGTATAATATTATAACTTCCTCCAAGTGAAATGCCTCCTCTATGGCCATTAAATATCTCATTGAATTCAACTAGATTATGGTGGGGAATTAAACCAAACTTTAAACTTATTTGAAGATTTTTACCAGGATTAGTTTCGTTGGTGAATTGCATTCTCATTCTCGAAGCTGAAACAGGTATAGAAATATCAGTATAAATTTTTTTCTTTTTAAGCACTCCAATAAAAGTATTATCTGCTTTGTAAAAGAAGACATCTACTTCCTTGTTCATTAAATTAGTTAATCTTGAATAACCTGCACCAGCGATTTGAAAAGAAGAAAATTCTACATCAGTTGGAATATTAATATATCCTGTTGTTAAAGAATTGGAAGAAGTAGCTAATTGTCCAGTTGTATAATCTAATGAATTTAATGTTAGATACATGTTAAATTCGACTAATTCTTTAATTGCTGAACTGGTGAATGTAATATTATCTCCCATATAATCTCTTACAATGCAATGTTTTATAGAACTATATCTTGTACTCTTTTGAAACACTACACCATAAGTATGTTCCATTTTTCTTTCAGCTGTTGGATTTGAAAAGCTTCGGTCATCTCTGCAACCAATAATTGTTCCGCCAACTAAATGAGCATTTGTAGTATTATCAAATTCTATACTATTACCTTTGAAATTGTAATAATCAGTTGTTGTCCTGTTATCAAAAGGAGATTTTTTATCAGAATCATAAATGACTTTCAAGGTGGATCCATTTAAGTCCAAAGTCATATTGCTAACCATTTTTATCGCTCTTGGATAACAAAGTGCGTATTGTCCTCTTGGCAAAACTATAGTCGTATACCCATTATTTGTAGCAAATTGGATTGCATTGTTTATCCCTTGAATATTTGCATCTGCGGTCATATAATCTGCGACTGTATAAGGCTTGCTAGGTAATCCCTGTTTTATGTTCCATTTGACAAGGTCAATTGTATACAAGCTTTAAGACACTCCTTTTTAATGTTTAATTGATAAATATTTTATGTTTTTTACTGTGTTTCTTTAACTCTTTTAAGATATTATATGAAGTGGAAATTTTTTTGATTGGACAAGTAAGCTAATTAATGTCAACTTAAACTTTGTGGAATTGGCATAACTGAAAAATCTAAGAACTTGTGTTGGATCTTATCGTAACTTTGAAGTGCACCCCAAAAGTTAGAGTCAAAATCTAACTTTTGGGGTGTTTTAGTATGGCTAAATATAGTGAGGATTTTAAGTTGATGGTTGTGAGAGAGTATCTGAAGGGTCTCCTTGGCTACGAACTACTCGTGCGTAAATACGAAATCAAATCATCTACGCAACTTAAAAATTGGGTAAATATATACAAGAAACACGGTGCTGTTGGACTTTCTAGAAAAAAACTATCCTGTTCAATTCAAGCTGGATGTACTAAGCTTTAGGAAAAGGACAGGCGCATCTTTAACTGAAACAGCTCTTCTCTTCGGCTTAACGAATCCATCGATGATTTCTTCGTGGAATAAAAACTTCTTGAGGGTGGTGCTGAAGGCCTGGACAAACCGAAAGGAAGGCCAGCCATGTCAGACAAAGCGAAGAAGAACAGTCAAAGAAGTAAACAACCTGTAAAAGACAAAGAGATGATATGTGAACAGAAACTAGAACGTGAAAATGAACTTCTCCGTTTGAAGGTTGAGTACCTAAAAAAGTTGCGAGCTTTTCAGATGAATCCGGAAGGCTATCTCGAAAAGCACAAGCAGCGCTATCATTCGAACTCAAAGAAGAATTCCGACTGAAGGATGTGCTTCAGGTCATTGGCATTCCAGAATCCTCTTATCATTATCATGTAAAAATAATGAATCAAAAAAATTCTCATCAGGATCTGGAAACAACGATACAATCCATTTTTGTTGAGCACAATGGAAACTATGGCTATCGCAGGATTCGTTTAGCATTAAAGAACCGGGGAATCCTAGTGAATGATAAGAAAGTACAACGCATCATGAAAAAGAGAGGTTTGAAGGGGGATAAGTTCATCCGGAAATCACGTCGTTTTAGTTCGTACAAAGGAACGATCGGCAAGGTAGCGAAGAACAGAACATCGCCGGTTCAAAACCCCTATTCCCTTTCAAAAACTCACCACTGACATTACAGAATTTAAGTGTGCGGATGGAGGTAAACTCTACCTCAGTACGATTATGGATATGTATAATGGTGAAATTCTTTCGTATGGGATGAATATGCATCCGACACTGGACTTCGTGATGGAGCCTTTGAAGGAAATTCTTCGAGTAGTAAAAGAGGCAAGGTACCGAACGACCATCCATTCAGATCAAGGCTGGCATTATCAGCATAGAAAATGGGTTCTTACATTGAAAGAACATCACGTGTTCCAAAGTATGTCCCGAAAGGGAAATTGCTTAGATAACTCGCCTATGGAGAACTTCTTCGGATTGTTAAAGCAAGAGATGTATTATGGTGAACCACTTCCCAAGTACGAGGAACTGAAACGAGATATCGAATCCTACGTTCATTATTATAATAACTAACGCATTAAACAGAAATTGGCTGGTATGAGCCCGGTTCAATACCATCTTCACACCAACCAATTGGCTGCGTAATATAAAACTCTAACTTTTAGGGGTCACATCACTTATACGATTATAACGGATTTTTCAATATTAAATTTCATTTCCAATTAACCTGGAACAAAAACCCTCATCCACTCACCATTAACAATTTGAAACTCCCAATGTCCAGCAGCAGAGATAGCTGTTTCAAAGGTAACATTTTGATGATGCAAAACTTTAGGTGCTTCATATTTCAGTTTGACTTTGTTTTTCTTTTCCATTATATTTCCTCCTTTTTACTTGGAGCAAGAGCATGTTCCTTTGTCAAAATCGTATACGTTGATTTTTTCTTTGTTGCCCGCTTTATCAATGCTGTAGTATTCCAAGGTGTGGGTATTTTCGGCATAGACATCAAATGGATTTGTATAGACTTGCCAAGCACCACCGTTTATACGATATAAGGTTTCTTTTACACCGGATTTATCATCAGTCGCTGTGTAAGTAACGGTTAACGCGATGATATAGGTGTTTTTATCGTTGAAAATAGGAGTCATTTTATTTTTTGTGACCGGCGGTATTGTGTCTGGGTCAATAACCGTTACGATAGCTGTATCAGTTAATCCACCTTCCAATGTCGTGACCGTGATGGTGGCTTGGCCTAGACCGACAGGGTGGACGATACCATTTTCTACAGTGGCTACACTCGGATCGGAGGTAGACCAAGTAACATTTTGATTAGTGGCATTGGACGGATTTAGCGTTGCCGTTAAGGTTTGGTCCGCATCGCCTAGATTAAAATTCAGTGTTTTAGGGTCAAGTGATACGCTTAACACTGGCGCTGTTACAGTAACGGTTGCTGTATCTATGAATCCCCCATCTTCCGTCGTAACTGTAATAATTACTATACCTGGTCCAACAGGATGGACGATACCATTTTCTACAGTGGCTACACTTGAATCAGAAGTAGACCAAGTGACATTCTTGTTAGTGGCATCGGATGGAGCAATGGTAGCAGTTAACGTTGCGTTTTTTCCACCAACAATTAGATTAAGTATTTCTGGATCAATTGATACACCAGTAACTGGAACCGTGACGGTAATGGCTACTGTATCGGTGAAACCACCGTCTTCTGTCGTAACTGTTATTGTAGCTTTTCCTGGTCCGACTGGGTGAACGACACCGTTATCGACAGTTACGACACTTGGGTGGGAGGTAGACCAAGTAACATTTTTATTTGATGCATTGGATGGAGCAATCGTAGTAGTTAGTGTTTCATCTTTTCCGCCTACGATTAGGTCAAGAGATTTAGGGTCAAGTGATATACCGGTTACAGGAACCGTTACAATAACAGTTGCTGTATCGGTAAACCCGCCATCTTCTGTCGTAACGGTAATCATAGCCTTACCTGGTCCGACTGGGTGAACGACTCCGTTATCGACAGTTGCCACACTTGGGTCAGAGGTAGACCAAGTGACATTTTTATTTGATGCGTTGGATGGAGCGATCGAAGCAGTTAACGTTGCATCTTTTCCACCAACAGTAAGATTGAGAGAATTAGGATCAACGGTTACTCCTGTCACCGGTACTGCAACACTAACTTTAGCTTTGTCTTGAAGTTTGCCATCTTCTGTTGAAACAGTAATAATAGCTGTGCCAGGACCGACAGCATGGACGATGCCATTTTTCACAGTGGCAATACTAGGGTCAGAAGTAGACCAGACGACGTTTTTGTTAGTAGCGTTATTGGGTGATATTGCGGCTGTTAATGCGGCATCTTTTCCACCGACAGTCATGTCTACATTTTTTGGATTGATTGATAAGCTTTTAACAGGTACTAGTTTACTAGCACACACGGTTATCAAGGACCAATCGTAATGTCCATTTTTGGTAAATACTTTTACTATGGCGACTCCAGGACTTATGGCGCGCACTACTCCATCAGAAGATATGGTAGCTACTTTTGGGTTAAAAGATAACCAAATGAGTTCCTGATTTGTCGCATTCGATGGTTTAATTGTTGCTTTTAATGTTGCGTCTTCTCCATCAACAGTAAGGGTTACTATTTTCGGATTTAAATGCACAGATGAAACAGCGATAACCGGATCACAAACCGTCACAGTGACTTTGTCTTTAAAATTCCCGTCCTGTGTTGTAACAGTAATTGTAGTTGTACCCGGTTTGACAGGATGTACAAGCCCGCTACTTGAAACTGTAGCTACACTCGGATTGGATGAAGTCCAGGTGACATTTTTGTTAGTGGCATTCGATGGTTTAATTGTCGCATTGAGTGGAGTATCTTTATCATCGATGTTTAGCTTTAATGAATGTGGATTTAAAGAAACACCTTTTACTTCAATATTTGGATTACTTACAATTACTGTGGTTCTAGCTTTAAAGTTACCATCTTTTGTAGTGACAGTAATCGTAGTGTACCCCGCACTTACAGAGTGGACAATTCCACTGCCAGATACCGTGGCTACCTTAGTATTTGAAGAAGTCCAGGTGACCTGTTTATTTGTGGCATTAGAAGGTTTAATCGTTTCCGTAAGTCTTTCATCTTTTTCCTTAACGTTCATATATAAGGTATCCGGATGTAAGGAAACACCCGTTACAGGGACAGATTTATTGCCTTTTCCACCTCCATTTGTTGCATAGGCTTGCGAGCTACCGTTTAGATAAATAAAGAAAATCGTTAGCATTAAAATAGTGAGCGTTTTAAAATACCTTGTAAACAACATAAAATCTTCCCCCAGTAAAGAATGTTTTATAGAAACTAAACTATCTTTGGTACCCTCCCCCTATCAAAATATCTTTATTTATAAAGAATAAGCACGGAGAGAACAGGTTGAAGGTAATGGTATGTATTCCTCACTCACTCGATATATCTCACGTTATATAGAACTAAATACCCTATATTTTTCAGAATACCATCGTTCTTGATAAAGAACAATACGTTTGAAAAATAATTAATGAATTCATTAATTCATCATTTTGACTTTGGAAATGGCAAGTATGTTTAAATTTATGAGCAATATATTATATATCGCTTGCAATTTGTTCTTTAAAAAGAATAAACAATCCCTTATAATGACCTCTATAGGATAATATTACTAATATCATAAAGAAAGGAACTAATTATGAAAATAATTCAAACTAAAATAGGGGAACATTTTATCCAGATAGAAAATGCTCCTGATACTATAGACGGAATGTTTCGTGATTTAGGAAACTCAAATAAAAATCCTGATCTTACCATAACCGTCCAGATGGAATTTGGAGAACCTTTTGTAGATTACGAGGTGAATGTTACTAAAACGGCTGATAGAATTTATTTCCGAAGATCGGATTATCTAGTAGAAGTAGATGCAGGTTACCAATTTGCCGAAATTTCCGCTTATAATGAGTTGGCTTTAAAGCATGCATTCATAAATTTATATAGTTCATTCATTGTATATCATGAATGGGGGTTGTTACTTCACTCCTCCTGTGTGATTGATGACGGAAAAGCTCACATTTTTGCTGGGCACTCGGGAGCTGGAAAATCAACGGCTGCTAAACTATCATATCCCAGAAATCTTCTGTCGGACGAAGCGACCATTTTAAAAGTTACCCCTGATAAAGTAGAAGTTTTTAATTCACCTTTTCGAAGTGAACTACGATCAGAGGGAGAAGAGGGCCACTTACCATTAGGTAGTATACAATTTTTACATCAGTCACTTACTAATCGAAGAAGTAAATTAGCGAAGTCGGACACGCTTTTAACTTTGATTGATAAAGTGTTTTATTGGTCCGATGAGCCAGTGAATACTAAAGTGATTTTGGGCATGTTAACTAAAGTTGCAAACCAGGTGCCAGGATATAATCTTTTTTTTCAAAAAAATAATTCTTTTTGGGAGCTGATCTCGTAATGATTCAATATATACAAAGTAATCATGTGGAAGCTACACAGCTTGATGATGAGTGGATTATTTTACATACGGATACATTCACAGTCACAAAATTAAACGGACTCGGGGGATATTGTTGGGATCTTCTAAGCCAGGCTCAAACGGTGGATTCCTTGATTCAGAAAATCACGAATCAATATGACACGACAGAAGATGAATCTAAAATTGATATAGAAAATTACTTAACTGACTTATTAAATTTTGGTTTAATTCAGAATGTTGTTTGATAAAGAGACAGTAGACTTATTTAAAACTGTGGTGAAAAAAGAAGGATCTTTTCATCTACCAGCTCAAGGGAATAGTATGTACCCTTTCATAAAAAGCGGTGATATCTGCTATTTTAATGAATGTAAGCTAGTTCAATTGAAAAAGGGAGATATTGTATTGTTTTATAGTGCAACAAAGCGATTGATTGCGCACCGTTATTATAAGGAAATGAAGAATAATCAACAGCGGCAATTCCTTTTCAAAGGAGACACGAATTTGGGCTACGATCAGCCCATACATGGAGAACAGATTGTCGGTAAGCTGCTTTATGTTCAAAAAAGGCATACTAAACTTTATGTTTCTAATTTTCTAGCTAAAACATGGGGGAAACTGATTATGTCTGTTCCAATGTTGACGATTGTTTTACGAAGGTATATCAATTTTCAACGAAGGAAAAAGGGAGGGGTTAATTAATGAATCCTACATTGTTGCACATTCTATATGATTCACATATAGGGCTGCCCAACGATTCAGCCTATTATTGGGGGCTTCTTGATGATATTGAAAAATCGAATGTTCACGCACAAACATATACTATTATGAAGCAGGGAGGGAGGTTGGAGGCAACTCCGGTGTTCTATCAACAAATATTAAAAGAAAAATTTCAACGTGTCTTATTCCAAAATATCCTTATTAAAAATCAAACGAACCAAATCCTGAATGTTTTTGAAAAAAGCGGCATAGATATCATTCCGTTAAAAGGAACTGCATTTGCTGAACAACATTTTGGTCATCTAGGATCACGACCAACCTCTGATATTGATCTATTAATTAAACCTACTGATATGGATCGTGCTATTGATATAGTTAAAAGCTTGGGATACATAGAAGAGAGGAAACCAATCCCATTCCATTTTCATCGTTCATACAGTAAAGTCCTACCTGGTTCTTCTATTCCCTTAACGGTCGAACTTCATTGGGATATTTTAAAGCAGACTACTGCAAATTTTTGTGTTGAAGAAATTTGGGAGGAAGCATTATCAATAAATGACTCTTTCTTTATTAAACAATTTTCTGAGTTTCATCTTTTTTATATGATTTGCCTACACGGATGGCGGCATAATATGGAATCATTAAAATATTTTATTGATATTATCCAACTGATTTCTACTCTGGATATTGATTATAAAAGATTACTGGAAGATGCAAGCCGCCACAAAACGAGAAAAAGAATCATCAGAACGTTATCAATTGTATACCATCAGTTACCGACTCTTCATTTAATCAAAAAATTTCCTGATGAGATTCCGACTTCTTATGATCAACGGAATTCACCATTAAAAAAGTATGTGGATTTCATTGATTATTCATTCCTTAGTTACGATTCCCCAAAACATAGCATGGTTGAGCTTTATCATTGGCTGCATCCTAAATATTAAATACCAGATAGGATCCACATACACAACTATTTTACTTCGCTCCTTTGAACTTTCATGTGTTTAACTCTCGTTCGTAAAACAATCTGATGACTTCCCTCTTCCAATAAAGAATATAGCTCTCTAAGATAATATACAGGTAAATTTTCTTCCCTAAATTAAAGAAAATTAATCCAAAATAATGTATAGTTAAAAAGACGAGATTCGAACAAACATTCGTTTCTTGTTTGTAAGCTAACTTCTTAGAGGAACAGGGGAGAGAAAGTGAACGGAACAGCACATATGGCAATAGGGGCAACAGTAGGATTTCTAACGGCGAACACTCTACAGACCGATCCAACCACCACGTTATTTCTAGTCGGTGTAGGTGGAGTTTCAGGATTAATGCCTGACATGGATATTGACGGGAAGTTGAGTAATAAGATTACCTTTTCTCACAAATTCATTCGAACTTTGGCTCAAACCATCGGAGTTCTTATGATCATTTATAGTCTTTTAGCAAGTTCTGAAACGGAGAGATGGCTAGGTGTAGGCGCAGGTATCGGTATTATTATCATTTCTTCTTTTATAACACAAAGACATATGTTGACTCTTACAGGTCTTGGTATTTTAGGGACTGGGCTCTCTTTAGATGTTGACTGGCTATGGCTTTTAGGAATTTATATTATACTAGCTTCCTTTACACCGCACCGTAGTTATACCCATTCGATAGCGGGGGTTCTATTCTTTGGAGTGATTGCGTTTCAGTTCCAAGAGACATTGGGGACTGAAGGGATTTTCACTACTTGCATTTTAGGGTACATAAGTCATTTGCTGGCTGATATGAAGTTTCTGCCCTTTAATAAACGGGGGGTAAAGTTATTGCTACCATTTTTCTCAAAGGAATTTTAGGAAAAGCCGCAGTGTTTCTTTAATAGAGACATTGCGGCTCCTTTCCTTTTATATAAGGTGATCTTTATTTTAGTATCGTTTATTTCCTAAATCTACTAATGTAATATAATTGTAAAGTCCCTGTGATGCGCATGTTATGACTTTTCTAGTATATTAGGTTTAGCATATTGCATCAGGGGGTAAGTTATATTGTTAAAGAAAATTTTTGTCGGATTGTCGTTAGTTACAATGATTGGATTTGGTTCCTTTACTGGAAACAATGTAGAAGCTGCATCTTATCATACCAAAGCAATTAAAACCGCTAAAAGTGAATTAGGGACGAAATATAAAATGGGTGGTATGTCTTCTTCCGGTTTTGACTGTTCAGGTTTGGTGAAATATTCATATAACAAAGCTGGAAAGACATTACCGCGAACAGCTGCTGACATTTACAAAAAAGGAAAGAAAGTTAAAACCTTGAAAAAAGGGGATCTAATGTTCTTCTCACCGAATAAAGCAAAAAAACCAACGCATGTAGCGATATATATAGGTGACAATAAATTCATACACTCCGCATCTTCCAAGGGAGTTACCTACGCAAAGACGAATAATAGTTATTGGAAACCACAGTATATTGGGGCAAAACGTATATAATTAGTAAAACTATTCCTTATAGAAACGGAAATTGAGGCTGAATTCAGTCTCTTTTTTTATTTAACAGATTAAATGTGCACTAAAACTAGTCAAGCAAAATTCTTGAAAGTCAAAGAAGGTCAATGTATAATAAAGGCATAAGGTCAAAGTTAGTCAAAGTCAAATGATAACTCGTAATAATAAATAAGGAGGAGTACTCATATGTTATGTGAAAAATGTCATGAAAACCAAGCAAATATTCAGGTTCATCTCAATATGAATGGGCAACAGCATGATGTCAAATTGTGCTCCACTTGTTATAAAGAAGAACAAAATAAACTTGGTGCAGCCATGGGAGGAATGGATACAGGAAAGTTCCAATTTGATGGATTTTCAAATTCATTCAACCCTTTTAATAGTAGCAACATGCCTCCATCAAAACCCGTACAAGAAGATAAAGACGGAGGTTTGCTTGAAGAGTATGGTCACAATCTGAATGATGTTGCAAAAGCAGGACTCATTGATCCGGTCATTGGAAGAAATGAAGAAATCAAAAGAGTCATCGAAGTGTTAAATAGACGAAACAAAAACAATCCAGTTTTGATTGGTGAGCCTGGCGTTGGTAAAACAGCTATTGCAGAAGGATTGGCCTTAGCAATTGTTGAAGGAAAGGTCCCGGAAAAATTGCGTAACAAACTGGTTTTTTCACTCGATATGGCATCTCTTGTAACGAACACAGGCATTCGTGGTCAATTTGAAGAAAGAGTGAAACAATTAATCAGTGAATTACAAGATAGAAAGAATGTCATTCTATTCATTGATGAAATTCACCAAATCGTAGGTGCTGGTTCAGCTGAAGGTTCAATGGATGCAGGGAATATTTTAAAACCTGCCTTAGCACGCGGTGAACTTCAACTTGTGGGTGCAACGACCCTTTCTGAATATCGGAAAATTGAAAAAGATGGGGCACTTGAACGACGATTCCAACCCGTACAAGTTGATGAGCCGACAACAGAAGAAGCGATAGTCATTTTACAAGGTCTGAAAGATCGTTACGAGTCTTTCCATGGAGTCATATATACGGAGGAAGCGCTGGAAGCAGCTGTCGAACTTTCACATCGTTACATCCAAGATCGCTTTCTACCAGATAAAGCAATTGACTTAATGGACGAAGCCGGCTCAAAACAAAATTTGACGATTGAATATAGTCAAGAGGATGTAGTAAAACAACGTCTTGAACAAATCTTTAAAGAAAAAGAATTGGCTCTAAAAGAAGAAGCCTACGAAAAAGCGGCTGAGCTTCGAGATGAAGAAGAAAAGTTGGAAAAATCCCTACAGGCTGGAGCCAATGCAGCTAAACCGAATGTCACTGTAGAAGATATTCAAAGGATTATAGAACAAAAAACGGGAATTCCTATAGGCAAGCTGCAGGAAGATGAACAGAAAAAAATGATTCATCTTCAAGAGGATTTAATGAAAAAAGTCATTGGTCAAGAAGAAGCAGTCAAAAAGGTTGCAAAAGCTGTTCGTCGAAGCCGTGCAGGTTTAAAATCCAAAAACCGTCCGACCGGCTCTTTCCTTTTTGTTGGACCGACCGGCGTGGGTAAAACTGAATTGGCTAAAACGCTAGCCGAGGAACTGTTTGGCGATAAAGAAGCTATGATTCGCCTTGACATGAGTGAATTCATGGAGAAACATAGTGTTTCTAAATTGATTGGTTCTCCTCCGGGTTATGTTGGTCATGAGGAAGCAGGACAATTAACTGAGAAAGTTCGCCGTAAACCTTACAGCATTATTTTATTGGACGAAATTGAAAAAGCCCATCCTGATGTGATGCATATGTTCTTACAGATTCTTGAGGATGGTCGTCTGACGGATAGTCAAGGAAGGACTGTAACATTTAAAGATACTGTCATCATCATGACAAGTAATGCTGGAGTCGGTGAAAAGCAAAAAGTTATGGGATTCGGTACGAGCACTGCTGTTGAAGAAGCTTCAATCCTACAATCATTGGGCAGTTTCTTTAAACCGGAATTTCTAAACCGATTTGATAGTATTATCGAGTTCTCCGCACTGAAGAAAGAAGATTTATTACAAATTGTCGATATCATGATTCATGAACTTGAAGAAAACCTGACTGCTCAAGGCTTATCACTTGTCGTGACGGATGAAGCCAGAAACAAATTGATTGAAATGGGTTATCACCCACAGTTTGGTGCAAGGCCGCTTCGCCGTGTTCTTCAGGAACAACTTGAAGATGGCATAACAGACTATATTTTTGAACAGCCTGAGGTGAAAAACTTCAAAGCAGTCGTTGAAGATGACCAATTGAAAATTATCAATTCATAATGATTAGTACTAGAAATGCCTCCAAGACAGTATGACTGTAATGGGGGCATTTTTTAAAACGTTCTATAAAGACCGCTACTTTAGTTGAATAATTAGAATTCCTTTAATGAAATCTTTGTTTGAAATAGTTTTTTTGATAATGACACCAATTACTTGAAGGAACTGCAATAGAAAACTGTTAGGTATAAACAAGGACTTATTTCTTTTTGCAGAGAGCATAGTATATAATATTGTGTAACGATGGGAAAAATGGTATATGTTTGATGGTGAAACAGTTGTGGAATTAAAAGGAAAGTGCATTCACTTTTATGGATTGGGCCATTCAAATGAAATCAAAATAGTATATAAAAAAACGAATTCCTATTTCATAAGGGGAATTTCATTGGAGGAGTGACCTATGAAAGATTCACTTTCTTATTTCGAAGAGGAAAATACCAATCAAGCACCTAAGGAAAAAGAAATCGAAAAAATTCTGGACTCCTTGCCGGTTGCAGAAATTGACCCAATGAGCCCGCAAGAAATGGATAACCTTTATTATTATGATGGAAATGATTTGGGGAATGACTTTCAACTAGATCGAACAGCTTTTCGTCTTTGGGCACCTACTTCAAGCGAAGCTAAGCTTGTTACGTATAAAAGTTGGGATGATCCTGTTGGTACCGAGTTTGATATGAAGCGCTCGGAGAAGGGAACGTGGACGGCTGAACTTCCAGGTGATCAAGATGGCTTGATTTATACATACAAAGTGAAAGTCGGTAATGTATGGAATGAAGCTGTGGATCCATACGTCCGTGCCGTCACAGTTAACGGGAATAGAGGGGTAGTCATTAATTTAAATGATACCAATCCCCAAAAATGGAGTACTGATAAGCCATCGTTAGCTAAACCGGAGGATGCGATTATATATGAACTTCATATCAGGGATTTATCAATTCATCCTGACAGTGGGATTCAACAAAAAGGTAAATATTTAGGTGTGACTGAAACAGATACTATAAGCCCATATGGTACGAAAACAGGAATCAATCATATTAAGGACTTAGGTGTAACTCATGTTCAATTCATCCCCATATTTGATTTTGCTACGGTAGATGAAACGAGATTGACTGAGCCTCAATATAACTGGGGATACGACCCAAAAAATTATAATGCACCCGAAGGATCCTACTCATTGGACCCTTATCAGCCGAAACTAAGAATTAGAGAGTTAAAGCAGATGATTCAAACGCTGCATGATCAAGGTTTACGTGTCATCATGGATGTAGTTTTCAATCACGTATATACAGTGGATGACTCAAATTTTAATAAACTCGTACCCAATTACTTTTTCCGCTATAACGAAGACGGAACACTTTCTAATGGGACGGGGGTAGGGAATGACACCGCTTCCGAACATAACATGATGCGTAAATTCATTGTCGACTCTGTGGTTTATTGGGCAAAAGAGTATCACCTCGATGGCTTCCGGTTCGATCTTATGGGGGTTCATGATGTGGAGACGATGAATGAGGTGAAAAAAGCTGTTCATGAAATTGATCCGTCTATCATTCTGTTAGGTGAAGGATGGGATATGAATACACCACTGGATGCTTCCTTGAAGGCAAACCAGAAAAACGCGCATAAGATGCCGGGTATTGCTCATTTTAATGACGCCATTAGAGATGGCTTGAAAGGTTTTGTAATGGATAAATACGATAGGGGCTTTGTCAACGGCAAACAAGGCATGGAAGATATCGTAAAAAGGGGAATTGCTGGTGGATTGAAATACGATGATCATTTAGCTACGTACCAGACCCCATCCCAGGTCATAAATTATGTAGAGGCACATGATAATTATACTTTATGGGATAAGCTTGTCATCACCCAACCTGACGTGTCAGATGAAGAACGTAAACAGATGCATAAATTGGCAACTTCTGTCGTATTGTTATCTCAGGGAATCCCCATGATACATGCCGGTCAAGAATTCATGCGAACAAAAGATGGAGATGAAAATAGCTATCAATCCCCAGATTGGATCAATCGACTGAATTGGAAACGAAGAGCGGAATTCGACCATGAAGTAGAGTATGTAAAAGGATTAATTGCTTTGCGAAAAAAACATCCTGTATTTAGACTTACTTCGGCTGAAGAGATTGAACGGCACTTGATGTTCCTCGATGCTCCTGCAAATGTAATAGCTTATTCATTAATGACAGAAGATTCAAATATAGTTGTCATTCATAATGCAAACTGGCATTCAATCGACATTACTTTGCCTCATCTAAAAAAGTGGTCACTTTTAGTTAATGGACAGAAAGCGGGTCTAGAAACAATAGAAGTAATTCATGGTAGTCATATTAACGTATCACCCTTAAGTTCATTTGTGATAAAAAGTGCTGCCGATTAATATCTCATGAGAACCGAAAAGGAAGAACGGTAAATTGCGTTCTTTCTTTTTTTCGTGAAAAAAGATAAGATGAATCGTTCTAATGGCAAGTTTGAATCTAAAATGCTATCAAAAGTACCGGAAGATTCCAGGACAGATGTGATTATCCATTATTTTAACAAGTTTAAGGCGTTTTTAAGCAGGGTAAATTAGATTTATAGATTGACCACTTGTATTAGGAGGAGTTTATTTTGCGAGAAAAAGTACATATAAAAATTAATGGAGCGGAGACAGTTCTGGATGGCAACCAAACAGTGCTACAAATGCTTAATGATAGTTCAATAGAGGTTCCTAGTGTTTGTTATCATCCAAGCTTAGGGCCGATTGAAACTTGTGATACGTGTCTCGTTAGTGTAAATGGTGAACTTGTGAGATCTTGTTCAACTGAAATCAAAGACGGAGATGTGATTGATACATTAGCACCTGATGTGAAAGAAGCACAGGTAATGGCAATGGATAAGATATTATATAACCATGAATTGTATTGTACGGTTTGTGATTATAATAACGGCGGTTGTGAAATCCACAATACGGTGAAAGAAATGAAAGTGAACCACCAAAGTGTTCCGTTTGATCAAAAACCTTATGAAGTGGATCAATCCAATCCATTTTACCGATATGACCCTGATCAATGCATCCTTTGTGGCCGGTGCGTAGAAGCCTGTCAAGATGTTCAAGTAACAGAAACATTATCGATTGATTGGGAAGCCAAAAGACCACGGGTCATTTGGGATAATAATGTTCCTATCAATGAATCATCATGTGTATCATGCGGCCATTGTTCAACTGTTTGCCCATGTAACGCGATGATGGAAAAAGGAATGGAAGGGGAAGCGGGCTTTTTGACAGGCATTGCTAAACAAACCCTTAGACCAATGATTGAAATTACCAAAAATGTCGAAACTGGATATGGATCTATTTTAGCCATTTCTGATATGGAATCTGCCATGCGTGATGCAAAAATCAAAAAGACAAAGACCGTTTGTACATATTGCGGTGTAGGCTGCAGCTTTGACGTGTGGACAAAAGATAGAAAAATATTAAAAGTAGAACCACAAGCAGAAGCACCGGCAAATGGTATTTCTACTTGTGTAAAGGGTAAATTCGGTTGGGATTTCGTGAATAGTGAAGAAAGGCTAACTAAGCCATTGATAAGGGAAGGCGATGCTTTCCGCGAAGCCGAATGGGAAGAGGCACTGAATTTAATTACTAGGAGATTCACTGAAATCAAAAAAGAAAACGGACCTGATTCTTTAGCCTTCATTACTTCCTCAAAGTGTACAAATGAAGAATCGTACTTGATGCAAAAATTGGCCAGAAGCGTTATTGGAACCAATAATGTCGATAACTGTTCTAGATATTGCCAAAACCCAGCAACCGTTGGTTTGTTCAGGACCGTCGGTTATGGTGGGGATACAGGTGGAATTAAGGATATAGAAAAATCTGAACTTGTTTTGATCATTGGATCGAATACTTCAGAATCTCATCCAGTTTTATCGACCAGGGTTAAACGTTCACATAAACTTGGAAAGCAAAAATTAATCGTTGCTGATATCAGGAAACATGAAATGGCTGAACGCTCTGATTTATTCATTCAACCGGCTCCAGGTTCAGATATCGTTTGGTTATCAGCCGTGTCTAAATATATCATCGATAAAGGCTGGGCTGACAAAAAGTTCATCAAAGATCGTGTGAATGGCATGGATGAATACATCAGAAGCCTGGAACCTTTTACAATGGACTATGCAGAAAAGCATACGGGAGTAAGCAAAAAAGATTTAATCACCATTGCAGAAGCACTTCATGAAGCTAACAGTGCTGTTTCCCTTTGGGCAATGGGTGTAACACAGCATATAGGTGGAAGTGATACAAGCACCGCCATTTCCAATCTCATGCTTATTACTGGTAACTATGGAAAACCAGGAACAGGTACCTATCCATTACGAGGTCATAATAATGTTCAAGGAGCCAGCGACTTTGGTAGTACGCCGGACAAACTTCCTGGATATGAAATGGTCACAGATAAAAAAGTCCGGGATAAATATGAAAAAATATGGGGCACACCAGTACCTTCAAAGCCTGGACTGAACAATCATGAAATGGTCGAGGGCATCCATGAAGGCACCTTAAAGGCCATGTATTTAAAAGGGGAAGATATGGGATTAGTCGATTCCAATATCAACTATGTACATGATGCATTTGAAAAGCTGGACTTTTTCGTAGTACAAGATATCTTTTTATCCAAAACTGCTGAATTTGCGGATGTCGTTCTTCCTGCTAGCCCAAGTTTTGAAAAAGAGGGTACGTTTACAAATACGGAACGCCGTATTCAAAGATTGTACCAAGTGTTTGAACCCCTTGGTGACTCTAAACCTGATTGGCAAATCATTATGGAAGTGGCAAATAGGTTAGGTGCCGGATGGAATTATGCTCACCCAGGTGAAATCATGGATGAAGCCGCTCGCTTATCACCAATTTATGCAGGTGTAAGCTATGAGCGGTTAGAAGGATACAATAGCCTTCAATGGCCCGTTGCCGCAGATGGTCAGGATACACCACTTCTATTTACAGAAGAATTCCCATTCCCGGATGGGAAAGCACGGCTATTCCCGGTTGAATGGTCAAAACCAATCGATTTTGGAGAAGAATACGATATCCATGTGAATAATGGAAGATTATTAGAGCATTTCCATGAAGGAAATCTAACATATAAATCGAAAGGAATCACTTCCAAGACTCCAAATGCATTTCTTGAGATTTCACCTGAATTGGCTGAAGAAAGAGGCCTAGAGGATGGTACGCTAGTCCGCCTTTCTTCTCCATACGGAAATGTAAAAATACAGTGTCTCATTACCGATCGAGTGAAAGGTAAAGAGGTCTACTTGCCAATGAATGATTCGGGAGATGGCGCCATCAACTTTTTGACCAGCAGCTATGCTGATAAAGACACGGATACTCCAGCCTATAAAGAAGTACAGGCAAAAATGGAAGTATTGAAGGCGAAAGGAGAAAATCCATTACCTCGCATCAACCATCGTAATGGTAATCCTCAACCTCAAATCGGGGTACAAGTACAGAAAAAATGGGCCCGTGAAGATTATATTTTCCCTGGTGACCTCTTAAAATTAAAAAAGGAGTTGAGGAACCGTGGCTAAAGCGACAAAAGTAATCAATCGCATAGAACTCAGTGAAGAGGAATTACGAAAAATTGAATTCGAAGATATTGAAAGAACTCTTCTCGAAAATAAAGAGGTCATTAAAGAAACGTTCGAAGTCATGAAAGGCATGCAGGACCGTGGGATACTTTCCATGGTCAACAGCCTGCTGAAGGAAGGAGATAAAGTCCTGAATATTCTGGTCAAAACAGCGGATACTCCTGAAACAGCCAATACTCTAAAAAACCTTCTTCTCATGCTTGGAACATTAGGAACGCTAAATGTTAAACAGCTGGAGCCACTTATCCTGAAGGTGAATTCAGGTATAGCCAGAGTCGCAGAAATTGATAAATCGGATGAAAAATCCGGCTACCTTTCATTGGTACGTTCATTAAATGACAAAGAAGTAAAACAAGCGATGACGTTATTGATGACCTTCTTAAAAGGAATGGGAGAAGACACAAGTGATTTAGAACGAACCACTCAATTACCAGAAGATCAACAAGTTCATAAAGAAAATGAACAGGCAACCATTCAAAGACCGACTTCAAAGAAAGATTTCGGTTCAAGTATGCCCAGTAAAAGCGGAAGAGAATCAAGAAAAAGCAGTAATTGGCTTTGGATTGCAGCAGGGGTTTCCCTCATGACCCTTCCGCTTCTATCAAAGAGGCAAAAGAACGAACAAAATAAAATTGAATAATAACGAGAGAAGGATCCTTATACTGAGGGTCCTTTTTTAAGGTTTCATTTAAACAATCCACTTGTAGTTTAAAACTTTTACACATAAAATAAGGGTAACCAAAATTTTCAAGGAGTGTAAAAATGAAACTTAAATACACAGCGTTAAGTCTCGGTATGTGTTCGTCTTTATTACTTTCAGCATGTACTGAAGAGAAAAGTGAAGTGAAGCAAGAAACTAGTCATGAGAGCCATGACCATACCGTTTCTGGGGATGTTCAGCAAGAAACTATTAACAAAGCTACAGCACCTGAGTTTCTTTCTGGAAAACCTGAAGACATGAAAACCATCTATTTAGCCGTTGCCCAAAACCAGGCGTTATTGGAAAAAATACCGTGTTACTGTGGATGTGGAGAGGAAGCTGGCCACAAAAACAATTACGATTGTTTTATCCATGAAAATAAAAAAAATGGAGCAGTAGTTTGGGATGATCATGGGACCAAATGTGGAGTATGCCTAGAGATAGCAGCACAATCCATCCTTGATTTAAATGATGGAATGACGATAAAGGATATACGGGACAAAGTAGATAAAGCCTATAAAAAAGGGTATGCTAAACCAACTCCGACTCCTGAAGTGTAAGTAAGAGTTCAGGTACTAAAAAGGAATGAAAATAAATCCAAAATAAAGAAACAGGTGCACTTATGTATCTGTTTCTTTATTTTATCCCTTTTTCTTTGTAGGCATTGATTCCAATCTTGCAATCAGAAATCCTAAGCTCAAGATGTAATAATAATAGGAGCTATGGGGATACTTCCTCATATAAGACATTCAAGGGAGTTTTCATATTGACTTTAATCCGCCTTGGTTATGTAGCTATGAGCAATCAAGTACCACATTGTTCGCCTTCTCAAACGATGACTTTTGCACAATTCTCTAAAATTAAAGATAAAGAAGCTGCAATACGAAAGTTAGAAAGGATTTCCGCTTCAAATCTCCAAAATTGCTGGCGTCTTCTCATACATAATGCGGCATATGATATCCAGTTTTTTCGTCTTTCTTCAAAACTTATACCTCTAGTAAACCATCCAGAAATACCAAAATGGGACTATCTTGAACCACTGGCTGATGAACTGAACAAGATAAAAGATTTCCTTCTATCTCATCCAGAAGTGCGGATAGACTTTCATCCAGATCATTTTGTCATCTTGAATAGTAGCAATATTGATATACTAAAAACTTCAATGAAAACACTGAAAATGCACTTTTTATTATTGAAGAAACTAGGTATTGATCCTGAGCATCGGTGTGTTCTCCATGTAGGTGGAGGGTATGGCGAAAACGAGAAAGCTTTGGAACAGTTCATACTAAATTGGGGGATCATCCCAGAATCTCTTCAAAGGATGATTATCCTTGAGAATGACGATACGACTTTCACTTTATCAGAGACACTCTACTTATGTGAAAAACTGGGCGTACCTCTTGTATTTGATTATCATCACTATCTAGCTCATCATTCTAAGGATGAAGATTGGAGCGAGCATTGGGATCGTATCCTTAATACATGGCACTATTCGAAATTACCACCCAAAATGCACATTTCTAGTCCTAGGAATGAAAAAGAATTTAGAGCACATGC
The DNA here is from genome assembly GCF_059384845.1 of Peribacillus suis. NCBI lineage: Bacteria > Bacillati > Bacillota > Bacilli > Caryophanales > Bacillaceae > Peribacillus > Peribacillus suis. The sequence goes on along the minus strand of NZ_CM182019.1, from coordinate 2,047,179 downwards.
AGATTTTGTGGATGTTAATATGTTTGTCGATTTTTTACGGGAAATCAAGGGGAGTTTACCACAGTTGGATTGTATGATTGAAGCAAAACAAAAGGATGGAGCTCTATTCCAGTTAATGGACCAAATAAAAGAATTTCCTGAAATTGAAATCATTGATGGGGGGAGCTTTTATATACACTGATAAAATATAATATTTTTTAAATACTTGGTAAAATAGTTGACTTTTATGAATTTATCAGGTATTTATATATTAGTTTACATAATATAATTATGGTATCTATAAAAAGGAACAAAAACGATAAAGCAGAAATATGGATAGGTTGCATAGGTTTAAGTTATGACCACTATCTGAAATTATACGGAAAATATGAAGATTCTCAAAAAAACGAGGCTCATATTTCCGTTTTAAGATACCTATTTTATTTTACTAGAACAATAGGTATCAAAAGGATTTAAGTGCACACAAGGTATCATATAATTGATTTAAGAGGATTGACGCTATAGTTGCAGTTATTGGAAGGAGAAAATTCTCAAATAGAACAATTAGGAACAAAACTATGCACAAAATTATTTTCAGTAGGAAAATTAAATGTCATCGTGAACCAGCATGATATTTCGAAATAATTAACACCAATATAGTGTGATATTCATTAAAATCGACAGAGCGTTCTCAAAGATGAATCAAAAACGGCTTCCATATTCTTATTTTAAGGTGCTTATAATTTAAAACTAGAGTAATAGGTACCTTAGAACCTAAATGATCTGTATTACTCCAATAAGATCGTTTAATGAGATTCTATGTTTTTTAATGATATTCCGTCACAATATAACAAAATATTCCGAATGTAACAAAGGACCTGTTTTGATACATTCGAAATCCCTTTAAATCAACGTTTATAAGCCTTATGAAAATCAAAAAACTTGGCTTTTTTTTGCGTCTTAACGTACAATATAAAGAGGGAAAAGGGGAGATGAATGACAGATGCAAAGGACCTCACAACGAATAAAAAATGTCCAGCCGATACGCCGGCTAGATCATATAGATAAGATGAAAAAGTCTCTATTAAAATATTGCAGCTACCGTGATTACATGATGTTCTCTATTGGAATCAACATCGGTCTACGGATTGGTGATCTCTTAAAATTACGCGTCCGGGATATATTGGAAGGGACGCATATTGTCATTGTTGAGCAAAAAACTGAAAAAATTAAACGTTTCATAGTCAACCCACAACTTCGTAAAGAAGTAAGAAAGTATGTAAAAAAAATGAAATTAAAAAATGATGACTATTTATTTCCTAGTCGCAAAGGCAATGGTCCCATAAGCAGGGTTCAAGCCTATCGTGTTTTGAATAAGGCCGCTGAAATGGCTGACATTCCAGACGTGGGGACACATACACTCCGAAAAACTTTCGGTTATCTCCATTATCAGAAGTTTAAGGATATAGCTTTGCTCCAACAAATCCTTAATCACTCTAATCCGAAAGACACCATGATATACATAGGACTCACTCAAGATTTGATGGATGAAACATTGATGGATTTTTATTTTTGAAAAAAGGGACCAGAAATGGTCTTTTTTTATATTGCCCATAATAGCATTATGTAAACAAGGTAAAATAGTGATAGAAAAATAAATAAATAGCAGTGATTCGTTACTAATTCGAAAGAGTAAAAACTTCTTAGCCTCTCACTATAGAAACTATCCAATTTAAAACTTATTTTATTCATATTAATTAGAAATCTTCCCAAACCGCCAAGTAAACGACAGTTTGGGACAGTGGTTCCCTTACTTATTAATATAAATAGAACGAACAATGGTGCGATTCACCATTTGACCAGTCATATTTTTTTCTTTTACATCGATCGTTAGATTATAGGTCCCCGATTTTGGGACGGCCGGAAGATTACCAAAGTAGGTACCTGAATTCACTTTATTAAGAGAACCCTTATTTTTAATTTCAACACCTTCTTCGTCTGTTAGGTGAACATCAAATGTTAATGGGTTGGTTAAGAGGTTGGTTTTGACAGGAGATTTAAGTACAAACTGTGCATCATTCTGCTTTACTTTCCCTGGCATTTCAAGAACAAGCGGCTCCTTGTCATCCACTTTTGCGGTAAGTAAATACGCATCTTGCTGGGCCTTTGTCTTCATTCTAATAATCCATTTTCCAGGTTCCATATTCGTTTGTTTTAAAGTGTGAATATAGGCACCTGCAAGAAAAGACATTTCTTCTTTAGAAGCCTGTGAAACTTGGAAGGTTGGATAAACCACTCCTGATGGAGAGATTAGTTCTATATCAACATCTGCAGTTGCCGTATAAATGGTTACTTCACCATCTTTAGTTGATTCATTCAAAGGGATAGGCTGTTCTATCCAATTATTTGATTGTAAAGGACCACCGTGGATAATTTGATTGTGTGTAGTCGAAATAATTTCTTCTTTGGCAGGCTGTTCACTTAAACTAGCAATCCCTGCAGTCGAGGAACTGCGTAGATAGGGTTCAATTCTTGAGAAAACAGCGGATCCTGTACGGATATTGTCATGATCATATTTGCTATCAGTAAAGAGATGGGTACCATAGGGTAATTTTGAACTCCACTCATTGACGAGCCCATCATTACTGCCATAGGATGATAAATACAGCCCTCCAATTGATAATGCAGACAGTGCTGGCCCCTGATTGGTACCGGTAAGCGTGTAGTATTTATTTTTCCTTGAATTTGCATGGTTATCGATGACAGAGCGAAATTCAGCCATCTGTCCAATTTGTAACGAAGCCGTTCCTTCATCATTTGCTCCAAGAAGAGAAGCTAGCCATCCCGCATACCAGCTGTTAGCCAAATCGGCTAAGTTGGAACCGTGGTGAGGGGAGGCAAGGGTTATAACTCGACCCACATATGGATGTGCTCCATATGTGACTAGTGCAGCTTGTGTATCTGGTCCCCCTTTACTATGAGCGATAATATTCACTTTTTTTCCACCAAAGTGTGCACTGATTTGACCAAGCTTAGTAGCTAATAGCCTCCCATTCTTATATTGACTGGAAGATCCATTTCCTGCTGCATCATAAAGCTGAACAAAAACCGTTTGATACCCCGCTTCGTATGCTTTTGTATACATATCATTGATTCCATGATATTCCGTTTCACCGTACCAACTGGTTGAAGATCCGTTCTTCCCTTGAACAAAAACGATGGGCGGCTTACTTGAGTTATAATTAGGAGGGGTGCTGCCTAGAAACCAATCACCAGGTGTAAAACTTTCACTGGGGGGCTTTAGCTTACCATAGGGCTCGATTTCTGCAGCTGAAGTTTTAGATGGACAATTCATAAACAAAAATAATGAAAATAGAAAAGTAACAAGAATGATTTGATACCATATTCTTTTCATACACATTCCTCCTTGTGCTTTATAATTTCCAAAACCAACCTTGACTCTTAAGTTTAAATTCAGGCGTCGCCTATGTTATTCCTTCAATTTTTAATAAAATGAGTGAATAAGTCTAGCTCATACCATCGAAGAATGAAGATAAACAGGATAAAGTAACTGATATGAGTGAAAAAAATGGTCCAAGAGGTATATAGGGGTTTTCTCCGTGATAAAATGTTGTTCGCGATGGGAGCAAATGTTTAGTTTACATAATATAGTTATGATAGATTAATTAAGAAGCAAAACAAAAAGATCAAGGAATTAATCTATTCCTTGGTCTTTTTGTTCTACTTAAGTCGAAATGAAGATTTACATTATTGCACCCTTTACGTCATAGTTTTCTAAATCAATGTCTAATTCCCTGTCAAGAGCAAGGTTCGCCAGTTGAGATCCAATATAAGGTCCCATTGTTAAACCAGAAGCACCAAGTCCATTGGCTACGATGATGCCATCCCAATCAGGAAGGGGGCCAATGACCGGAAGGAAGCCAGGGGTAAAGGGACGGAAGCCGACTCTTGCTTCAGTAAATGTACTCTCGGCTAAACCTGGCGCAGTATGTAAAGCTTTATCAAAAACCTCCTGCATACCTCCTGCCGTCATTCGGTAATCAAATTCCTCCATATTTTCATGAGTGGCTCCTGCTACAATTTTATTTTCATTGAAAGCTAATATGTATTGATCGCTAGGGGGCATTACGACAGGCCAGTTATTTGTGTTGCTATTTGGTAATGCTAGATGGATAATCTGCGCCTTTTGGAAGCTAACTTGAAAGTTTACTCCTAATGGTTCAAGTAAATGAGACGCCCATGCACCTGCACAGACAATTACTTTATCCGCAACCATGCTATTGCCTTCAACCATTACACCAGTTACAGAATTTTCTTCGAAGTTCAGTGAAGCATCACCATGAATCAATGTCGCTCCATTTTTTTGTGCCGCACGCAATAGACTATCTCGTAACGCGCGACCATCAACCCGTGCCGCACCACTTATATGAACCGCAGCATACTCATCCGAAAGTGGCGGGAAGAGAGCACGTGTTTCTTCCACACTGAGCATGGTGATATCACCAATTTCAGGAGCCTCTTCCTTACGCTTTGTCGCTCTTTTTTGCATGCCAATCAGTTTTTCTTCATCAGTATGTAAGCTGATGGCCCCTACTTTAGCGTAGCCTGTCTCTGTTTCCCCATCATTTTCAAGCTCTTTAATTAAACTTGGATAAAAGCGGGCCCCATTTTTAGCAAGATGGTACCATGCTTTATTACGTCTCTGCGATATCCAAGGACAAACGATACCTGCCGCAGCAGCGGTGGCTTGCCCATTATCTTGACGATCTATAATGACTACTTCAGCGCCTTTTTTCACAAGCTGGTAGGCAGTGGATGCGCCTAAAATCCCTGCACCTATTATAATGATTTTTTGCATATAAACATCCCATTTCTTTCATATGTGTAAACGTTCTTCTATAACTATAACGAAGACACTATCCGATTGCTACATCTTGAATGGTATTTGATTATTCACACAGTTATTTTATCTCTGTAAGTTATGCTATGATTAAGAGGAAAAGGCTTGAAAAGATATTAGGAGGACGAATACCGATGTTAAGAAAACAAATGGAAACATACATATCGAAGACTTTGAATGGAGATACGATTGAGTTATATACAGAAGAAAAGGCGTATGTAAAAAAGCATCAGTTGCTCGCTGATGATATAACTATAGAAGAAATCGAAAACACTACCCGCTTTACTGATGCTTATATCGAACTCAGTGATAAAGAAACCGAAGAATTGATTAAAGAAGAAACCGCTGCATTTCTAACACAGCCGCTTGAATACTTAAAAACGAATAAAAATGAATTCCTTTACTTTGAATCATCTTGGTTTGATTTAATTGGAGTTGAGGCGCTTTCTTTGGAAGTAGATGATGTATTCGGCACTTATAACGCCATGTTCGGGTTGAAATTCCAGAAAAAAATGGGAGACGCACTTAAAGCATATTTCAATCAAGAACTTCAAGGAGATATGGGAACATTCAGCATGATATTTAACCAAGGTGACGGGCTATGGGACGTTAATTTTGCCTTGAATGCTGTACAAGGATTTAAGGAAGAGATGACGTTAGGTGAAGCGTTCCAACTAATTTACCATTTTCTTTTTAACCTCAATGAAGCAATCGAAGAAGAACAATAAAATAGATGAATGACCCCCATCATTGTTTGATGGGGGTCTTCATGTGCATCCTTTTATTTTTATTGTCATAACCAAATTAAAGGAACTATTGAAAAAGTGCCGAATTAGTAAATAACATTGAATTCTTATTTAGTTCTCTTTTTATTTAATATAAAAAATCCAGAATTAGAAGGAGAGTAATTATATTTGCTGAATGAATTGGGAGTTACACAAGTGACGATTCCATTGCCTTTTAGGTTAGATCACGTGCATTGTTTTTTAGCCGAAGGAGCGAATGGGTGGACAATTATCGATGCAGGATTAAACAACCAAACAGCACGTGATATATGGAAACCGATAATCGAAAAACATGAAATAGGGGATATTATCCTTACTCATTATCATCCCGACCACTTTGGGTATGCAGGTCATTTACAACGGTTAACGGGTGCTGATGTGTGGATGACGGAAGTGGATGAAAAAGCAGGCACTACCTATTGGGAACCTGAAACACTCGATTTCCTGAAATCTAATTATGAATCATGCGGTATGGAAGAGGATTTAGCCCAAGCCTTATCTAGTGATGAAAGCAGCTTTATTCCAAAGGTAAAGCCCTATCCCACGGTTAACCATCATCTTGAGGAAGGAATGAAGATTTTATTTGGCAAGCTAGAGTATGAGGTGATTTTTACACCAGGACATTCAGACGGGTTAATTACTTTATACAATAAGGAAAACAGCATTCTTTTTTCTACTGACCATATATTGCCGAGAATCTCTCCAAACATATCTTATTGGTTTCAAGGAATCAGCAATCCGTTGGAGGCTTTTTTTACTTCCTTAAAGAAAATTCAGAAGTTACATGTAGACTATGTGATTCCTTCACATGGAAAGCCCTTCAAAGACGCAAATAAAAGAATTACGGAATTATTAGATCACCACCAAGAACGGTTACATGTAGCCTATGAAAATATGAAAGAACCGACCACTATACAAGCTGCTTGTAAGATTCTGTTCAAACACCTATCGACTCACGAATCTCGGTTTGCAATTGGGGAGACATTGGCTCACCTAGAGTATCTCCATTCCAAAGGAAAATGCCGAAAATATAAAAGAGATGGGATTTGGTATTACCAATCGATTTAATGATTAAGCTCATTTTATGAGCTTTTTTATCGTTTTGACCCAATATATTCAATATTAAAAAACTGCCAACATTGTTCTATCCCATTGTAATCTTACAATTGAAGTTGAGATTTACCATTATTCTTTTTTTGTTTCGAAGTTTATACTAATAATCAAGTGAAAGGAAGAGGGTACTCCGTGGACAAAGTATTATTTTGGGATAAAGCAAAGAAAGAACATTTCGTTAAAGAGCTTACTAATCAAATGAAAATTAAAAACCGGCTTTTAGGATTAATAATTTCGAATGTCGATAAAAAGACTAGTAGAGTGGAGAGCAATAATAAAGCTTTTAAATATGAACAACAAATAATCATGTTACAAAAGATGGCGGATCTTTGCAGAGGAATCAGAGGAAGAGAGGATATTAAACAACTTAATCTGCTGATCGATACGTATAATTCTTTAAGTTAGGAAAATAGGACAGCACTAAGAGATGGAGATTATTCATACTCATTAAAAATATGAATATATGGCGTTATTTACATGACGGGGTATCGTAATATGATGGAAAGTGTTATATAATTATATTATTCAGAAAATTTAAAGTTGATTCTCTGTCACTAATTAGTTGGGAGTTTTGAGAATGAAGAACAGGCATTTGAATACCGCAACAGGAGTTTATATGAATTATTTCTTGCTTGGTATGGTGAATATCATGCTGGCATCGAATATGTCTTATTTATCGGAGCAATGGGATACGGATAGTGCTGGTATTAGTTATATTATTGCTGCTATCGGAGTAGGGAAATTGCTTACATATGCCTATACTGGTTATTTATCAGATAAAATCGGGCGGAAACCGCTAGTCTATGCCTCTGCATTCGGTATGGGCATTTTTCTAATCGGGATTCCCCTGTCCCCGAGTTATCAATTGGCTTTTGTTTTTGCAATACTCGCAGGTGTTGCCAATTCATCGATGGATGCCGGTTCATATCCGGGTCTGATCGAGATTTTTCCTAATTCAGCTGGCTCTGCTAGTGTTTTAGTTAAAGCCTTTATGTCTGCAGGAGCATTCCTTCTTCCTTTCATGATTCTATTTATCTCAGATCATGATATGTTTTACGGATACGCCTTCTTTATACCTGCTGCTATTTATTTAATCAATATGCTATTTTTATTTACTGTATCTTTCCCGAGTAACCCAAAAGGTAATGCCAGCATTTCCGAGAATAATACAAAGAAGAGCAAGTTCAAAGGGAAACCGGTGTTGAGGAAAGAGGGATTTGCCCTTATTTTAATTGGGTTTACATCGACTGGCTTGTTCACCGTTTCCCAAATATGGCTTCCATCATATGGACAGGAAGCGGTAGGCATGAGTATGGCCAATTCAATAAAACTATTAAGTTATTATAGTTTGGGTGCTCTCATTTCCGTTTTGGTTCTATCTGTATTGCTAAAGAAATTTTTACAACCAATTACCGTCATCATGGTTTATCCGATTATTACCTTTATTTCTATTTTGACGATCCTTTTAGTTAAGATACCTATCATCGTGTCCATTACAGCCTTTTTTATTGGCCTTTCTACTGCAGGCGTTTTCCAATTAGCCATTACAATTATGACTGAATTCTTTTGGGAGAAAAAAGGGACCGTTACAGGATTTGTTGCAACCGCAGCTGGATTGGCATCAATTGTCATGCCGCTTATCACAGGGATGATGTCGAAAAGTGGGAATATATCTATCATATTCATTTTCGATGCTTTTCTCTCAATAATAGGTTTTATTTCTGCGGTGTATGTCTATTATCGCCATGGTCAGTTGGTAGACAAGAACAAGAAACCTGAAGAGGAAAAAGTGGATTTTCGTTTAAATGCCTAATTCTTGATATATATATGAAAAGGGTCTCTCGTCGGGAGGCCCTTTTCTTTTATGAAAATAAAGTGTAGGAGTAGACGTTATTGTGTGGCTATTTTTTCTTTTACTTCGTGCATGATATTTTCCAATGAAGTTACGATGCCTTTTTCATCTTTATAGCTAATATGCTTTGGTTGAAAATCGACAGGTGAATCTAAACCAGCAGCAGCCGATATACGAAAAAGACCTTTTCGTAAAGTGACAAGAAAGTTAACGACCCGGTACTTCTTTTCGTCAATGACCAGTGCCTTTTGCAAGTCTGGGTCAGTTGTCGCTACTCCGACTGGACATGCGTTGGATTGACATTTCATTGTCTGTATACAACCAATCGCTATCATGAATCCCCGGGCAATATTGACCAAATCAGCTCCCATGGCTAAAGCAATTGCTATCCGATCCGGGGTGAATAATTTTCCTGAGGCAATGATTTTAACCTGATTCCTTACTCCATATTTCTCAAGGGTTGATACAAGAATGGGTAACGCCGATTTAATAGGCAATCCTACGCTATCAATCAATTCCTGATATGAAGCTCCCGTACCGCCTTCCCCACCATCCAATGAAATGAAATCAGGCCCTTTTCCAGTATCTTTCATATATTTAGCCAATTCCTCGACACTATCATTTCCCCCGATGACCATCTTGATTCCTACTGGTATCCCTGTATGATTCCTGATTTTTTCAATGAATTCACATAAAGTACCTACATCACTAAATTGATGAAAACGATTCGGGCTATCTATCGATTTATAAGGCTCAACTTTTCGTATTTCGGCAATTTCAGGATTTACCTTTTCTGCATCGATATGTCCTCCGCGAGTTTTAGCTCCTTGAGCTAATTTTATTTCAAATGCCTTGATTTGTGGAATTTCGCTTTTCCTTTTCAGTTCATCCCAATCCATCTCACCAAACTTATCCCGTACGCCAAACATTGCGGGGCCGATTTGCATGATGATATCCACTCCACCTTCTAAATGATAAGGAGACAAACCACCTTCACCCGTGTTCATCCAAGTACCTTTAGCCATGCCTAACCCTTCAGACAAAGCTGTAATAGCATTCTTACCCAGAGATCCATAGCTCATCGCAGACATTCCGATAAGACCTTTTAATTTAAATGGGTATTTTACGTTTGGGCCTATAACTACCGTATCATTGTCGTGCAATAAAAAGGCAAGTGATTCTTCATCTTCCCATTTTTCCTCTCTTTGCGAAAAGAGAGGATCTTTTAGGAGGATATACCTTTTGGTTTTCACTTTTGTTTCCCTATCGTATTTCTCTTCTTCGGCTAGTTTTGGGAACATACTATTTCGAACAAAAAGACCTTCCTCATCAAAATCACGTTTTGAACCAAACCCTACCACATCTCTTAAATATTTAGAACCTTTAACCATATGCTCGTATTCATCACGGGAAAAAGGTTTCCCTTCATTATCACTGTTAAACCAATATTGCCGCATTTCTGGTCCGATTTTTTCCAAGAAATAGCGAACCCTTCCGAGTACGGGATAGTTTCTAAGTATTGCATGATGCTTCTGGTTTCGGTCAAAGAAAATCATGTAAATCAACATCAGGACAGCCATAATTATAATGATAAAGACAAGAGCGAATCCCAAGATAATCAAAAGATTGGCTATGACATCCATTTTACCCCTCCTATATGCAGAACTATATCGTTTAATCTACGCGGTCCTTCCTGCATTTATACAATTATCCAATGGGGGCACATGCGCTTCATTTTTTCCTCATGGTCCCCGTTTACTGCGTGATTCAATAGAAGAAGGAATAATCCGTCTATTAAGTTTATAATTAACTGTATATATAAACCGCTTAGGAAGGAGATGGAATTATGAAAATCGTTCTTGCACCAGATTCCTTTAAAGGAAGTTTGACTGCCCTTGAGGTGGCACAGGCAATGGAGCGTGGCGTTAAAAGGGTTTTGCCTGCGGCAGAAACAGTAGTAGTCCCCATGGCTGATGGCGGTGAGGGAACGATGGAAAGTCTAATAGCTGCGACACATGGTCAAAGAGTTGACGTACTAGTATATGGACCACTATTAAACAAAGTACAAGCTGCCTATGGGGTTTTAGGAGATGAAGAAACCTGTGTAGTCGAAATGGCTTCTGCATCCGGTTTATGTCTAGTTGAACCCAATAAGCTGAATCCTTTAATTGCGACGACTTATGGAACGGGTGAGCTTATTCATCAAGCGCTAAATGACGGGTATCGAAAATTCATATTAGCCATCGGTGGTAGCGCCACAAATGATGCTGGTGTCGGTATGCTCCAAGCGTTAGGTATGAAGGTTTTAGATAAAGAAGGGGTAGAAATCGGACCTGGAGGAGCGGAACTATCACGCATGACAGCAATTGAGATGCATGATTTCGATCCAAGAATAGCGGAATGTGAATTCATCATTGCTACAGATGTCCAAAATCCGTTGATTGGAGCCGATGGGGCAACTAAAGTATTCGGTCCGCAAAAAGGGGCAACCCCAGACATGGTTGAAATGCTGGAAGAGGCATTATCAACCTGGGCCGATCTGGTGGAACTCAAGACAGGTGTCCGATTACATCATAAAGCAGGGGCTGGTGCAGCGGGTGGAATTGGTGGTGCATTTCAAGCTTTCTTTCCTTCTAAAACGAGGAGAGGCGTCGATATCGTCATGGAATATTCAAGTCTTGTAGAAAAGTTAACGGATGCACAATGTGTTTTTACTGGAGAGGGACAAATCGATGTTCAAACGGCATCAGGGAAGACGCCAATGGGAGTGGCTGAAGAAGCGAAGAAACTAAGAATCCCTGTATTTGCCCTAGCTGGCTCAATAGGCAAAGGAGTTGATGCTTTATATCTACATGGATTTACAAGTGTGCATAGCCTTGTCAACGAACCTATGTCACTACAAGAAGCTATGGAACGTGGAGCAGAACTGTTAGAGATGCTGACTGAACAAGTTCTACGTACCTTTATTGCTTCTTCTGGACAGTAATTATTAACATGAGGGATTGAGAAAATAATAGTGGAAATTCCTTAAACACAGTGTACTTGCTGTGTTTTTTTTATCGTATGCCAGATAAGAACATATCCTTATAGAACATTCCTTTTCACATCCGGTGGATCTACAAAGTTCCTGAATCCTCGATGGGATGATTGTACATACTTAGTTGCATACGAATGTATTTGATTTGGAAGCACATTCTATACATAACTCGTTAAGAACACATAATGAATGAAGAGGTGAGTTGATGGAAGAACCAATTGTAACGGTTAGGAATGTATCAAAGATCTTCGGTAAGTCTCCAAAAACAGCCATCGATTTATTAGAGAAAGGGAAATCCAAAAAGGAAATTTTAAAAGAAACTGGTCAAACAGTTGGTGTCAATAAAGTGAACTTCGAAATCTATCCGGGTGAAATCTTCGTGATCATGGGGCTATCTGGAAGCGGGAAGTCCACCTTAATTCGAATGTTCAATCGTTTAATTTCACCTACTAGGGGAGAAATCCTCATCAATAATGAAGACATTGTTAAAATGAATGCTTCTCGATTAAGGGAAGTTAGACGAAAAAAAATTAGTATGGTGTTTCAAAACTTTGCATTATTCCCTCATAAAACGATCTTGGAAAACACCGAGTTTGGATTAGAAATACAAAAAGTGCCGATAGAAGAACGAGAAAAAAGGGCGATGCAATCCCTTGAGATTGTCGGGCTAAAAGGGTATGAAAATCAGGTACCCTCGCAATTGAGCGGTGGAATGCAGCAACGTGTCGGCTTAGCCCGGGCTCTTGCTAGCCATACTGATATCATCTTAATGGATGAAGCATTCAGTGCGCTTGACCCGCTAATTCGAAAAGATATGCAAGATGAATTACTTGAGATACAGGACCAATTTAAGAAAACCATCATTTTCATCACACATGATTTGGATGAAGCTTTACGGATTGGTGATAGAATCGCATTGATGAAAGATGGAAGCGTCATCCAGCTCGGGACGCCTGAACAGATCATGATGAACCCAGCAAATGAATATGTTGAGAAATTCGTTGAAGATGTAGATTTGTCGAAGGTATTAACCGCTTCCCATGTTATGAAAAGAGCAGAGAAAATCAGTGTGGACCGTGGTCCTAGGGTCGCATTGGAAATTATGCGGAAACAAGGATATTCAAGTATTTTTGTAGTTGATCGAAGGCTAAGGCTATTGGGTGCCATTACCGCAGAGCAGGCCCTAAAAGCTATAGACAGCCATCAACCCATATCAGAGGTCATGACAACTGATATACCGCTAGCAAAGGAAGACCAATTACTCATTGAAATCCTAGATGTGATGTCTACTTCTACACTTCCGATATCTGTAATCGATGAAGAGAAAAGATTGAAAGGAGTCATTATCCGTGGAGCCGTCATTGGTGCATTGGCTGGTAATAAAGATTCCTTGAACGAGATGGAAGTGAATACATGAATATCGCAAAAATTCCTTTAGGCACATGGGTTGATAAAATCGTTGATTGGATCACCATCACATTCGCTGGTTTATTCTCTTTTCTAACGCGATTGATCGAGGGAATTTTAAATATACTTGTGGATGCTTTGAGTATAGGGCCACCCCTGGTTTTAATTATATTTTTGACGCTTTTAGTTGCCTATACGAGTAAATGGAAGTTAGGGATTTTTACATTAGTAGCGCTCCTGTTAATCGATAATCTTGGTTATTGGGAAGCTAGTGTCCAAACTTTGGCCCTCGTTCTTTCATCGGCGATCTTGACAATTGCGATTGGCATTCCGATTGGGGTTTGGGCTGCCCAAAGTCCTACGGCGAGAAAAATCATCATTCCGACACTGGATTTCATGCAGACAATGCCAGCTTTCGTGTATCTGATTCCAGCCATTTTATTTTTTGGAATAGGCGTTGTTCCTGGTATTTTCGCTTCCATTATCTTTGCAGTTGCACCGACAATTCGCTTAACCAATCTTGGCATACAGGAAGTTCCCAAAGATTTAATTGAGGCTTCTGATGCATTCGGTTCAACAAATAATCAAAAATTATTCAAAGTTCAATTACCATTGGCTGCGCCAACCATTTTTGCCGGCATAAATCAAAGTATTATGTTAGCTCTCTCCATGGTTGTTATAGCTTCGTTGGTGGGAGCGCCAGGTCTAGGCGCAGAAGTTTATCGGGCTGTCTCTCAAATCAAAGTGGGACAAGGATTTGAAGCGGGTTTGTCTATTGTCATAATCGCCATTATCCTTGACAGAATCACACAAAACCTACGAAATCCTGCCTATACGAAATTTTTGAGTAAAAAAATAGTCTTCTCTGTTTTTGGCGTCTTGTTTCTAGGTGCCTGTATTTTTGCTTCTTTACAAGGAGAGAATCCTTCCGAAGAGAATTCAGGTAGTGTAGGCAGTCTGACGAATTATGAAATTATCGGCATTGACCCAGGAGCAGGAATCATGAAATCCACCAAAAAGGCTATGGAAGATTATAACCTGGATGATTGGACCCTTGTTGAAGGGTCATCCGCTGCCATGACCGCGGAATTGAAAAAGGCTTATGGCAATAAAGAGCCCATCATTGTAACTGGCTGGACACCGCACTGGATGTTTCAATCATTCGACTTAAAATATCTTGAAGACCCCAAAAACTCCTATGGTAAAGATGAAGACATTCATACCATTACTAGAAAAGGCCTTGAAAAGGATGCGAAAGGAGCCCATACCGTACTGGATCAATTCTTCTGGAAATCGAGTGATATGGAAGAAGTGATGGCAGATACAGCAACTGGAATGGAACCCGAAGAAGCTGCAGAAAAATGGATAGCGGCACATCCAAAACAAGTAGCAGAGTGGACAGACGGGGCACAAAAAGGAAATGGAGAAAGTATCAGTCTAGTTTACGTAGCATGGGAATCAGAAATCGCTAGCACCCATGTAATTGGAAAGGTTCTGGAACAACAAGGGTTCAAGGTTACTTTACAGCAAGTAGAGATAGGTCCTATGTTCGCAGGAATCGCAAATGGTAGCGCTGATGCTATGGTTGCCGCCTGGTTACCAACCACTTCAGCTGAATATTACGAAGAATACAAAGAAGATATTGTAGATCTTGGGCCAAACTTGAAAGGTACGAAACTCGGGTTAGTGGTACCAACCTATATGGATATCGATTCTATTGAAGAATTAAATGACTAAAGAAAAGGGATTCTCATTTTGGGGATCCCTTTTTGCATTAGACTATTTGAAGCAGAATGTAAGGTAACAAAACCAAAATGGTGAATATTGTTTATACTTTTGTGCAGAATAGGACATTTACTTAGGCAGTCTATAAAATTTTCCTATATTAACATAAAGAAAAGGGTATACTAGATAGATAAGAATATATATATTCTTAGTACCACATGTAAGAATGGTTTCATTTAGTCAGAACTTGATTCTTACATACAGACAGAAGGAGAATTGATACGTTTGAATAATAAAGAAGCAAAAGCAATCGAATTACCAGCAAATTATGAGGAATTAAAAAAATCGGCACACCGTACTGCGAACTGGAGAGAACGGTTAGATGCTATCGAAGAGTTAGGACAGCTGAAAAACCAACAAGTTATTGATATTCTAACACATATTATGAATAACGATGCTGTATATAAAGTACAAGAGGCAGCCTACCGTCAATTAAAAGGTTTAGGTGAAGATGTCCAGTTACCCGCAAAGAAAAAAGGTGAATTGTTTAAAGGGGTAACCAAAGTCTTGGTAAGAATTAAAAAGAGCTTACCTGAAGGCCATACGTATAACGAGTTCAAAGAGAAGTTCAAAAAGATGAGAATTGATATATATGATGCCTACGAAGGCGAAAAGGGAGCCGACTTCGATAAGTGGCTTCAGTCTACCTGGGAAGGGTTATCGAAAAAGTAATTCGATTTAGTTTCATAGTATAGGGAAAAGGAGCAATCATTTTGCTCCTTTTTCTTATGCATACATATTAGATTGAATATGCATCTCGTAACATATTCTAAATATTCATAAACCATTGAAAGGCCTAATCTCCTAGAGCTTGTACATCGAATCATAAAAGTAGTAATCCTACTTTCTCCACTAAGATTCATTTTTTTCATAACTCAACATAATGATAGTAATACCCTATTTGAATTCATACATGACCGGGGGAGGATCATGAATCAACTATTCGAAATCTTGGAAGAAGTGCAAAACACTTCTATGGAGTGTGTCTTAGCAACAATTATTCAGGTGAAAGGTTCGGCATACTTGCGTGAAGGTACCTCGATGCTCATAAAAAAAGATGGCACATTCACAGGCATTATTAGTGCTGGTTGTTTGGAAACCGATTTATTGCATCATTCTCAAAGAATATTTGAAAGTAAAAAAGCGGAAACCATCGTCTATAACATGGAAAATAATGAAGATTTGGATTGGGGAGTATCTACAGGTTGTAATGGAATCTTATATATTTTACTTGAATATGTAGATCATAAGTTAAAAGAAAATCTTTTATGTATCAACGACACAATCACCAAGGGTAAGGATATCATTTATCAAAGAGTACTAAGTAATGAATGGAACTTATCAGAATCCTATTTTTCACCAGAAGATTCATTCAAAGACGAATCGCTTAGATATAGTCAAACATCTAATTATGTATTTACTCAAAAGTTCTCGCCAAAACCTCGATTAATTATCTTTGGTGCTGGAGCAGATGCACATCCAGTTGTTTCTTTAGCTTCCCAAACCGGATTCTCGGTTACAGTTTGTGATTGGAGAGAATCACTTTGTAACGAACATAATATACCTGAAGCGGATAAGTATATAATTGGCTTCCCAAAAGAAATTGAGAAACAAATTTCCTTCAAAAAAGACGATTATGTCATTATGATGACCCATAACTTTCAGAGAGATAAGGAAATCCTTTCTTTTGTTAAAGATGAGTCATTATTCTATTTAGGCATTTTAGGTTCAAGAAAGCGAACGGCAAGTCTATTTGATGATGAAATCCCTAAGAATATACATGCACCCATTGGTTTATCGATCGGAGCTGTAGGACCATATGAGATTGCAGTAAGTATCATAGCTGAACTAATTCATATAAAAACAAGGAAGACCAGTCAATGAGAATTTCCGGTATATACTTGGCTGCTGGTAATAGTTATCGTATGGGAACAAATAAATTAACCTTAACATTAGGTAATAAAGAAATAGGTAGATGGGGTTTAGAAAAGGCCCTCGATTCAAATCTGGATGATATTATCCTCATTTCTCAACACCAAAATCGACTAGACTTATCTGGATTATGCACCCAAAAAGTAATGGAAGTAGAAGTTACCAAATCTAATGCGGGACAATCTCACTCACTTAAAGTCGGTATAGAACAAGCGAACATCTTACATTCGGATGCAGTCATCATTTTACTTGCCGATCAACCTTTTATTACGACAGATATGATAAATCAACTCATTAAAATATATAAACAAAAACCTACTACCTCCTTTGTTGCCTCTAGTTTTCTTGATATTATCCAGCCACCCATTCTTTTAGATAACCAGCTTTTTTCCAAGATACTTCACTTAACAGGAGATCAAGGTGCAAAAAAGATATTGAAGGAGCAAATGGAGCAAGGAATTCTTTTACCCTTTAATGACGAAAAACTGTTTACTGACATTGATTATATGGATGAGTACTTGTTTTGGAAAAAACACGTAGAATCAAACAGATAATGAGGGGATTTATATGGATATCATTGGAAAAGGTGTGATTCGTAAAGATGCGTGGGATAAGGTGACCGGTCAAGCCAGGTATACAGGAGATCATCATCATGCAAATATCCTTTCCGTTAAAAAGGTGATCAGTCCTTATGCTCATGCACTAATTAGAAAGATTGATATATCGAAAGCTGAAAAAATCAGTGGGGTCCGTGCAATCATAACAGGCGGAAATTTACCCCTAACAGGAGAAGAGATTAGAGATCGTTATCCCATAGCTCAAGACAAAGTCCGTTATCACGGTGAAGTTGTCGCACTCGTAGTCGCGGACACGCCTAAACAAGCAAGAATGGCTGCTGACCAGGTAAAAGTTGTTTATGAACCTTTGCCTGTTGTCAATTCTCCGACTGAAAGCATAAACCCTTCATCTCCTCTACTCCATTCCCATTTAGGTACATATACAAAAATATTCGAGGTATATCCTGAACCAGGTACGAATATAGCAAATCATTCAAAAATCCGAAAAGGTGATAAAGAAAGTGGATGGCAAGAGAGCGATATAATCGTTGAAGAAAATTTCTCCTTTTCTCCTTCTGATCATGTTGCAATGGAAACAAGATGTTCATTGGCAGAAATTCATGCAGATCAAAAAGTCTTCATCACTTCTTCTTCGCAAGCTCCTTTCATGATCAAGCGGCTGATAAGCGATTACTTTGGCGTTGAAATCGGAAAAGTCGTCGTAAACACTCCTTTGGTTGGAGGAGGATTCGGCGGTAAAGCCTCAGTACAACTTGAGCTATTAGCCTATATCGCTTCTAAAGCGGTCGGTGGAAAGTTGGTTAAGGTGGAAAATAGTCGTGAAGAGGATATCATTACATCCCCATGCCATATAGGTTTAGATGCGACAGTGAAACTGGGATGCACACAGTCTGGGGTCCTTAAGGTAGCTGAATTGACTTATCTCTGGGATGGGGGAGCATATGCTGACAAGGCTACAGACCTTAGTCGTGCTGGAGCAGTGGATTGCACGGGACCCTACCACATTGAAAATGTTTGGTGTGATTCTTTTTGTATGTATACAAATCATCCATACGCCTCTCCATATCGAGGGTTTGCCCATGCAGAGGTTTTGTTTGCTTTTGAGAGGACCATGGATTCTCTTTCAAAAAAACTTGGCATGGATCCACTTGAACTTCGTGAACGGAATGCGATACTTCCTGGACATTCTACTCCAACTCAAGTTACGTTGAATTCAAGTACCGTAGGGAATCTTCCTGAGTGTATACATGTCCTCAAGAAAAAAATGAATTGGGAAGAAGGACAGTTCATTAGAAAAAGTGACAAAACAGTATTGGCGAAGGGGATAGCTTGCGTATGGAAAAATTCCACCATTGATACAAACGCAGGGTCCGGTGTGATTTTAACATTCAATCCTGATGGGAGTGTTAACCTTATATCAGGAGTAGTGGAAATCGGCACAGGTACGAAAACGGTGTTGGCACAAATTGTATCAGATAAATTGAAGATAGAAGTCGATCGTGTGAATGTTCAGATGGGAGTCCATACGCTAAGTACTCCTGAGCATTGGAAGACGGTCGCTAGTCGTGGAACGTTCATGGCTGGAAGAGCAGCAATCCAAGCCGCTGAAGATGCTATCTTTCAAATCAAGAAACTTGCTTCGGTTGTATTAGGAGTTCCCCTGGAAGACATTGAAATCGGTCAGGAAATTGTATATCTCAAGGGTGATCCAACAATACGCATTCCTTTCAAGGAGCTAGTTTATGGATATACTTATCCAAATGGAAATGCCATTGGAGGACAAATCATCGGTAGAGGACATTATATAACTCCCCATATTTCCAAATTAGATTCCGAAACGGGAGCAGGGAACCCAGGACCTGAATGGACAGTAGGCGTACAAGGGGTTGAAGTAGAATATGATACCCATGAATATACCTATAAGGTAGTAAGAGCCATATCCGTCATCGATGCAGGGAAAGTGCTGAACCAAAAAACGGCAGAAGGTCAAATAATGGGGGCAATGAGTATGGGCTTAGCCTTTGCTGGTCGTGAAACGTTCTATTTCGACCATGTAGGCAGAGTCCTTAACCCGCAATTCAGGACGTACCGACCCTTAAGATATGGTGAAAATCCCGAATACATTTGTGAGTTTTTAGAAACACCACATTTAGAAGCACCATATGGGGCAAGAGGTCTTGGTGAACATGGCCTGTTAGGAATGCCAGCTGCATTAGGTAACTGTTTATCTCTTGCTGCGGGTATACCTTTAAATCAATTACCCTTACTTCCCGAACTAATTTGGGAAGGGAAGAAAGAAGGGAGGCATCACTGATGTTACCCTTCCATTTTGATTATTATAAACCAGAATCCATACAAGAAGCTCTTGACCTTTTTCAAACATTAAAAGTTCAAGGAAAGACTCCTTTGTACTATGGTGGAGGAACAGAGATTATAACATTAGGACGACTGAATCTTGTATACGCCGATGCTATTATAGATTTAAAAGGAATTTACGAATGTAATATATTTGAATTCCAAAATAATGAACTCATTATTGGTTCTATGGTGAGCCTAAGCGATTTTGAAGAGAAAAAGCTTTTCCCTTTATTAACGAAGACTTCAAAAGAAGTTGCAGATTATACTTCAAGAAATAAGATTACAATTGGCGGGAATATATGTGGGAATATTTTTTATAGAGAGTCTGTTCTGCCATTCTTATTAGCGGATAGTGCTGTAATTATTGCAGGACCTAAAGGAATAAGAAAATTATTATTAAGCAAAGTTTTTCATAAAGAATTACAACTGGAAGAAGGTGAATTTCTAGTGCAAATCCTTACAGAAAAAGAGTATCTTCCTGCTCCCCATCTGAGTATTAAGAAACGGCAACAATGGGATACGGGATATCCACTTTTGACCGTGGCTTCCCTGAAAAAAGACGGTTATGTACGTTTTGCATTTAGCGGAGTTTGTCCATTTCCCTTTCGTTCGATCCCAATGGAAGAAACCCTCAATGACCAGAATTTATCCTATAAAGACCGAGTTTTGGCATCTTTTGAATACTTGCCTAATTCAATTTTAAATGACATTGAAGGATCTAATGAATATCGACTATTTGTATTGGAAAATACGCTAACTTCTATTTTGTCTAAGTTGGGTGATGAAGAATATGAATAGAAATTTGGGGAATCAAAATACAACAATTCGCTTAAAAATTAATCAGGAGAGGTACGAGAGAGAGATACTGGCCTCAGATCTATTACTAGATGTATTGCGAAAAATAGGATTCACGGGAGCCAAGCCAGGATGCTTAAATGGTGATTGCGGGGCATGCACGGTAATCATGGGTAAACAGCCAATGAAATCATGTTTAGTATTAGCGATTGAAGCCAATGATACAGAAATCATTACTATTGAAGGTCTTCACAAAACCCCCATACAACAGGCATTCGTTGAGCATTTTGCTTTTCAATGCGGGTACTGTACACCTGGATTTATCATGAATGCTACGGCTTTACTTCTTAATGACAACGACCCAACCCCTGAGAAAATCAAAACATGGCTTTCTTCTAATATTTGTCGATGCACCGGGTACAAAGAAATTGAAGAAGCGGTGCATTCAGCCATACACAATTTAAAATTCAATGAATGAAGTGACGGATTTCTGTTTACCTGAATAAAATGCCTACATGGGGAGTGATGATATTGAATGAATCCTGTGAGAAGGATACCAATTTAACGATAATTCACTCCTTTCAGCGTAGTATTGAAATTACGACAGCGATCCTTTTATTGACCGGACAGATCACAATTATTGGCGTGTTTGTAAGACCGGGTAGATTTAGCCTCTCTTTAGGTGGGCCACTTTTTGGAGGGCATCGTTTAGAGGGAAAGAATCATGAGGAAGTTGGAAATCTTTTCATCGATATACTTGATATTATTTTAGCTATATTACTCATCAATAACGTCATACATGTTACTGGCACATTCGTTTCATCCGGTGACTTCTCCATTAATGTTTCGGGCCCCATTTTTGGTTACCCGGAAGTTGTCCCTGCACTGCCTTTTGAAGATTATGACTTTTTTAATAAAATCGTAAGTAAACATTACAACGTTCCTCCAGAAATGGTAACTAAATTAAGAGGGAATGAGTATAATGTCATTAACTGATATACCTACCGTAAAAAATTCGAGGTACAATGTATTTCTAATAGCTCTTCCTATAATTTTTTTCATTTTTTTCTTCACTCAACAAAAAACCACGGACCAATAAACTACAAAAAGGAATTGTCATCATTTTATAGACATTTAGAGGTAAAGCATATCAAATGGCTTTACCTTTCTTATTTCATACACTTCATGGACCAAAGTGACAGGTAATATTGGACTCTTCAATGGAAGAGCAATTAAGTGACAGACACGTGATCAGAAGGTATCCACTAAATACAGCCCTGCTTAACCAGAGTTCCTGATTAGAGAGCATTATTTCTAGGTGACAAGTGAGCCATCCCTTTCTTTCATAACCTAAGCATAATAGGTAGAGAGCGACAGGTAAGACAAATAGTGAAAAAACATGGGTTATAAAATAGATTCTTCCCTATATTAATTACATCATAAGGTGAGCCGTGCCTTCACCTGAATTTATTATTTAATCTCGTAATTCCATAAAATAAGGAAGCATCCCTACCCATTTTGTTACGTGTATTCATGTATGGACGAAGACAATTCTGGAAGATTCGATCACAGTGTTCTGAAGGTCCATATTTTTCATAACAAATATCATGTGATTTGCAGCACGAATCGACCGCGTTAGTAGGTGCACCAGGTCCCGAACAACCCGGACCACACCATCTATACCCTGGTACACAAAAACCTCGATTTAATCGTTTACTTCTGTTCAAAATACCGCCTTCTTTCCTAAGAGGGATTAGCTATAATACTTTATGTAGGAATACCTGGAAGCGGTAGGGCTTTTTGCAGACTGTCATAAAATATATAGGAAAAGGGCATTGGCTTTGGAAATGAGAAAATGAAATGAAGACAAAGCACGCTATCCTATTTTCAAAACGTTATTCTATATGGATAGATATCGTTTGATTACTGATACTATGAGGTTTTAAAAGGGTAATAGCTTCCTGATTTCGGAGGTTGGTTATAAGTTCCAAACCCTTTCTCTTGAACTCGTTCCTTTTAAGGAGTACATTATTTTGTGACTTATGAAAAACTTACTAAAGGAGAACTAAATTGAACAGAAGTGATAGATTAAAAAAGCGTCAATGGACTTTATATATAGCCATAGCAATCTTTACTCTTATCCTTTTTCTTGGCACATGGAATCAGGTAGCCAAGAATAAGAATACTTTCGTTCCGGCTGGGGGAAGTTCAAATGAAAGTGATCAAATGTTAACAATCGAATTGCCTGATGGTAATGTGATGACCACTGAACAAAAGAACATCTATTATAAAGGTGACAAAGTATATTACAAAAGCAAATATAATGAAATTGATATTACTGGTGCCAAAATCAAACAAAAAAAGTAGCTAGTAAATTTTCCACGAACTATATGCAATGAAGTAGGAAGCGAAAAGGGGACGGTAGCATGAAATACGGCCTTTCCGATTTTTTTAAACTATTGGAAGCTTATTTTCCCCGTTATCTCCAATGCTATCAAGTGTAGCTGTGGCCATTTGTTCTCTAATACGTTTAATATGGACATCCATTAGGTGCTTGGCTTTGTCGGCATCCTTTAATGCGATAGAAATATAGATATCTTTATGTTCTTGAAGGGTTTCTTGAAAGTGACCTGGTTTAGAAAAACGGTGATGTCTAGTCGCTTGAATCGTTTCTTTCATTTGATCACTAAGGGTATGTACCAGGCCTGCAAATATGGAATTGTTTGTAGCTTGTGCAATACTATTATGGAACAACAGATCTGCTTGTAAACCCAATTCATCATCGTGTTCTGAATTCGCCATATCTTCTAAAGCCTTAAGCATTTTTTGTAAATCTAGCGAGGTTGCTTTCTGTGCGGCTAAAAATGCACACTCAGTTTCAATTACTCTACGAACTTCGAGCATTTCATAAACCATATCATTCTCAGCATCAGTGATGGTGGTAGATAACTGATTGATCAGTGACTGAACTTCAGAATGTCTTATAAATCTCCCATCGCCTGGTCTTACCTCTATGACTCCGTTAATCTCCAATACCCGAAGAGCTTCTCTGATAGAAGTTCGACTCACCTTAAACCGTATGGATAGATCCCGCTCAGAGGGTAACTTATCACCAGGTTTGAGTTCCCCGATAATAAAAGATTCTTTAATTTGATTGAAGATTATTTCGTATACTTTTGGCGATTTAACTGGTATAGAATCCATTACTCATTACACATCCTTATCCCACTATAAGTGGACTCATTTTAACAAGCATTTCTCATTGTAGCAAGCGGATAAGTGGAATGTACTTTCACTTTCCATAATAAATACGAGTCTTAACATTGGTTAGACCAATATTGATAACTTTCCCCCTTATAAAAGATAGATTTCATACATGGTGATATTGGAGGAACCTACCAATCTTTAATAAATATGTGTTTTATTAGCGTTAATTTCAAGAAAACGGAAAGTTGTTGAAAAAATCAAAATATTTAGTATAATGAAAACTGGTTGGACCAATTATTAAGGTTCATAATAACTCGTGGACAAATAACTCGTTTATGAAATCGTTTACTTTATTACAATCAGATATTTGAGTAGAAAGTGGGAGATGGGGATGGAAGCAACTAGCGTAGATTTAGTAAAGGCTTTAAAAGAAGTTCTATCGGAAAGTCAAGTAACCGAAAACCAGACAGTAAGAGAACTGCATGGCAGAGATGAATCCTATCATGCTACAAGCCTTCCGGATATTGTTGTATTTCCGGAAACAACGCAGCAAGTGAGCGAAGTTGTAAAGGTGGCAAGTATACATAAAGTTCCAGTGGTTCCTTTTGGATTGGGATCTAGCTTAGAAGGGCATGTCATCCCATACCAACATGGTATCACCATTGACTTTTCACTAATGAATAAAGTATTGGAAGTACGTGGTGATGATTTTCTTGTAAAGGTGCAGCCTGGCGTGACTCGTTCTCAACTGAACAAAGAATTGAAAAAATACGGTTTATTCTTTTCCGTCGATCCGGGAGCAGATGCTACCCTAGGAGGGATGGCTGCTACCAATGCCAGTGGAACTACATCAGTTAAATATGGTGTAATGCGAGACCAGGTCCGTGATCTTGAAGTGGTTCTTGCGGATGGTTCAATTATACATACCGGTAATTTGGCCGCTAAATCATCATCAGGTTACCATCTAAACGGCCTATTCGTTGGTTCTGAGGGGACCCTAGGATGTTTTACTGAATTAACCCTTAGAGTTTACGGAATTCCTGAGCATATTATGGCCGCAAGAGCATCCTTTCCTTCATTGAATGATGCAGTTGAAGGCGTAGTATCTATATTACAGGCTGGCATTCCAATCGCAAGGGTAGAGCTAGTGGATGAGCCATCCATGAAACAGGTGAATCTCCATAGCGAAACAAGCTATAACGAAGGCCCTACGCTATTTTTGGAGTTTCATGGGAATGAAGCTGGATTGAAACAAGATGTAGCTTTCACAAAAGAAATAGTAGCAGAACATAATTGCCTCGATATTGAATTCGAAACAGATAATGCTGCTAGGAACCGCCTATGGGAAGCTCGCCATAATCTTGCCTATGCTTATATTCACGGCCATCCTGGGAAAAAACTGATGGTAACGGATGTCTGCCTGCCGATATCGGAGCTATCTGGAGCCATTCACCACGCCAGGGAAACGGTGGATTCATTAGGTCTGACCGGTGGAATCGTTGGCCATGTAGGCGATGGCAACTATCATATCCTCTTAATGATCGATAACGAAAATAAAGAAGAGGTGGGAAGGGCTAAACAATTAAATGAACAAATTGTTCTATACGCCCTTGAACGCAACGGAACATGTACGGGAGAACATGGAGTGGGAGTCGGTAAACAAAAATATCAGAAACAAGAACATGGGGAGTCACTCTTGGTGATGGAAAAAATAAAAAAAGCCCTTGATCCTGACAATCTATTAAATCCAAGTAAAATATTCATGCAAGAAGGAGAGTGACGAGATGAAAGTTCTAGAAACTCTCAGTGCGTTAGCCGGAAAATATTTTGCTGTTTGGGTTATCTTAATATCCGTCATTGCCTTTATGTTTCCAGATCCCTTTTTGGGTCTTGGAGGGTATATTACGATATTGTTAGGCATTGTCATGTTCGGAATGGGTCTTACGTTAAAGGCAGTTGATTTTAAAATCATCATTACAAAACCTCTGCCCGTAATCATTGGTGTTGCCGCACAGTTTGTCATCATGCCATTAGTGGCATTCTTTATTGCGAAAGTCATGAATTTACCACCTGAATTGGCTGCAGGGTTGGTGTTACTTGGCTGTGTACCAGGCGGGACCGCCTCGAACGTTATGGTATATCTAGCAAAAGGGAATGTTCCCTTGTCAATTGCTATGACTTCGGTATCAACCTTACTGGCTCCAATTATGACACCATTGCTTCTGCTGTTGCTGGCAGGCCAATGGATGCCGGTTAATTTTTCATCAATGTTCATGTCCATCGTTCAAGTCATCATTCTTCCCATTGTTTTAGGTCTGATCATTAAAAAGTTTTTCCCAGTTATAGTAGAGAAAAGCTTAACCGTATTACCGCTTATATCTGTTGTAGCTATTATCACGATTGTAAGCGCAGTAGTTTCAGGAAACGCCTCCAGTATTGCTACATCTGGGTTCCTTATTTTCACGGCAGTCATGCTTCACAATGGATTCGGACTTCTGATTGGTTACTTTGCGGCAAAAGCGCTTGGGCTTGATGAAGTGAATAGAAGGGCGATTTCAATTGAAGTGGGCATGCAAAACTCTGGATTAGGCGTTGCCCTTGCAACTGCTCATTTCGGACCGTTAGCAGCGCTCCCAAGCGTTCTGGCGGCTGCTTGGCATAATATATCCGGACCCATTCTTGCGACATACTGGTCAAAAAAGTCTGCTGGTAATAAAGAGATCGAGGAAATACCGGTGCAGCCAATGGAGACGAAGGTTTAAATATGAATGATTTAAGAATTCCATTCTTCATGGGATTCTTTTTTTGTCTGAAATTGAAAAGTCCAAAGAATTTAGATCCAATAGTAGAATGTCGAACAGTAGAGTTTTTGGGATCAGACAAGAATTCAGACAAGGTGAAAGTAACACTTTGTCTCACATAATCATGTACATCATATGAAATAGTATCTATTATTGGTCTCCAAATAAAATTTCATTCTATTTGGAGATCCTTTGAACATATAATGAAAAAATTCAGAACTACGTTCGACAGCAACAATATATTGTCGTTCAATAAAAGGAAATCTGTAAAATATTTCGAATGGTATTTGCATATTAAAAGATTTTGGAAGGATTCCTGAACCAAGTAGGATTGGCCTTTTTCTGTGAAATGCTTATGAAAAAGAAAATGGGGCAAAATAATTGCCTTTGAGCACGGGGCGGGAATCGAATGAGATTAAATGGAATGTAGATTCGGAGTTTATTAGGGAGGTATATAAGTGGGCAATATTGATAATAGAAAACGATTAGATGAAGCTCCGTTTAGTTACAGAATTACCAAAAGTAATACTGTTTTTATCGATTATAAGGGAAAACAAGTAAAATTATTAAAAGGTAAAGATGCTGAAAAAATTTTAGAAAAGATTAACATTGCTGAAAATGAAAAAGCAGTGCAACTGATATTGGCAAAGATCACAGGGAACTTTAAAAGAGGAAATGAACGTATTGTGAATTCAAAGAATAATGGAAAATCCTAAAAAAGTAATACACTTATTGAGCAAATAGGGGCTTTAGTTCAATAACGAGTCGGGCACTTCCTTTTACTAAAAGGAGAGATTATCGGACATTAAGAAGGAGAAGTCATTATGAGGAACTGGAAGAAGAAAACTTCACTAGTATAGATATTATAGGAATGAGCAGCGCCTTAAATGGACTGCTCTTATTTATTATCTCAGCTCCGCTCATTAAATCGTTTTGGTGCATTATAAAATTTTTGGTGCATTAAAGAGCGAAACCTGTGTAGCATTTTATACGGAAACCTTTTTACGATTATAAGAACCCTTTCCTTTCTTATTCTTGATTACACGAGTGGAGGGGTCGAAAGCCCAACACATTCTACTATTTGTTAGTTCGCCAATTGTTTTCTTTTTAGTTTTAGCCATATGTATTCCTTCTTTCGTAGATATGTAGAAATAAAAAAAGACAGCCGGAAATGGCTACCTTTCTATGGAAGGGAGGAAAATAAGATGTCAAACATAAAGTAAAAGGGACTAGCTTTATATGGCTAATCCTTTTTCTTTTCTGCAAAATAAAAACCGATCTTAGTTATCAAGTATAAGATAAACAAGACATAAAGATTTCTTGAAATGACTAGACCATTGACACCTAGTTCATACCCTAATGGTATTAAAAAGTCGGGATTAAATACAATAACAAGAGCGATCACTAAAGGTATCAAGGTCAATATTAAAAATAACTTTTGATTATTACTCATAGGTATCCTCCAATCCTAATTTATGTATGTATTGGTATTCTCATTATAATAACATCCAATATTTACAAATAACACAAAATTAGAAAGAGAAGGAGGGGTTGGGCTTAAGGTTATCCGAGCTTTTTATTCTCATGAGCCAATTGAACGTTTAACAGCAATTAATTCTGCTTTTTCATTATATGCTTATACATAACCTTGTAACATTGATCCCAATTCTGAAAGAACAGCATTAATTACCTGGAGCATCCAAAGTTCCAGCTACCATAGTGTTATGAAATGCAGGAATTACTTTAGAATTATTTTGATTTTCAACGGGAACTAATGGGGCTTTAGATTAATAAAAAGATCACAAAAAGTGGTTATTCTTGAAATCAATATTAAAGTATAACAGAATCTATGGAAAGAAGGTAACACTTTAATGGAATGTAAAATATATAATAGATTAATGTCATCAGTCATGAAAGGTTAGGGCAGAAAGTCTGTCACAGAGCAAAATGAATAATTCTAGTTTACATAATATATATTATAGGAAGTTATAAAATAATATCAACATTTGTCTCATATCATAAGAATACTTAACTAAGTGAGACCAAATCAAAATTTATGTTTTTATATAAAGCTCTAACATAACTATGAATTTTATAACACATACAAGTTTTCATCTATTTAAATGATTTAGATTTAATGTAAATAATTTATAAAACTATTATTGATTATTCTTGATCAGGATCACTTACAATTTTCATTCATTTTAATGCACTCACAGTAAATGTAATCTGGAAACTCCAGTGTTATTTTATTTCCATAACAGAAATATTAATAATATGAGCTCCTGCTTATATTATTAATATTAGTCTCGCTTTAAATTACTTACCAAATAATAACAAGCGTTTGTATCACATTTTGTATCAAGCCTGTACGTTATAACAGCAAACCACCAAGAGTCTTTAATTCTAAATGAAACAACATCCAAAATACTTTTTTATTGTTATGTAAACTTTGGTTTACTATACGAGTAATATCTCTCAATTTTGGATGTGTATTGACTTGAATTGTTTTTAAACCCACTATCAATATTACCCGCCCTTCCCCTTCTATCTCGTATTATATATATTAGTAAAATCCGTTTACTTCACTGGCTTCAATCAATCAAAAGTATAACGAATGAACAAGATATTCTTAAAACGCCCATTACTATATCAATATATATAAATATAACTAAAATGATAAAAATCACGGGTTAACACTTCAATAAAAGTATTTCAGAATAATAAATTCATTCGAATTTATTAGTGATTTCCACTTTAACACTAATAATATCTATAAATTCTTTTCAACATCACAACCTTCCCAATTGTTAAATATAACTGTAGCCGCTTTCCATAAATTAAACTGATAATGATAATTATGTTTCCTTTCCGTTTTCCCTCCAGTCTGATTTTGTTACGAATGATAGCAATTCCGTTAATACGTTCACTAATAAGTTCGCTGAGTATAAATGGACAAGTGTCACTCCTAACTATTAATTGAATACACACTTTAGTCAATTAATTAGTTAGATATAGATTTCTTTTATAAGCAAAGTTATACAGATTTAAAACTATATTTCTAAACATTCCTCCATTATACCTACTATCAGTAAAGTACTTTACTCGCATTGACTAAGAAAAAAATCAATTGTAACCTTTAATAATATCTTACTCAAATTAAAGTAATTTGTTTTGAGTAAGATGAAGTTCTAATTAAGGAGGTTAGTGAAATAAGTAATCATAGTACATGTACTTATTACTAAACTGCAAATTAATTAATAATTTTGGATTCTGGATTCTTTGAATGAAATAGTTTTGCTTTACGACAACTTACACGAGTATGAACTAATAACCAATATTTATTAGGAAGGATGATAGAACATGAATAAGTCAGATCAAATGATGCCAGAGCAAGTTCTAAATCTATTAAGTGGAGAAAATAAAGAGAATCCATTTTCTATATTCGCGCAAATACGTAAAGCGGGATCTGTCATTTCTATTCCAAACCCTTTTGGCCAAACAGATAGTAAAGCATGGCTAGTTGTACATATGGATGAAGCGATTCAAGTTTTGAAACAGCACGCTATATATACTGTAGACCCAAAAACGATTGAGAATGACAAAAGCTTTAGGGATAAAATGGCTAATGATGTAGATTCATCGTCGCCCGATACCTTTTTCACTGGGAAGTCCATGCTCTTTGCTGTTGGTGTAGATCATAGAAGATTACGTATGTTAGTTTCAAAAGCCTTTACACCTCGATACATGGAAGGGTTACGTTCTCGCGTTCAAGAAATCGCCGATGAATTACTGGATCAAGTTCAGTCTCAAGGTGAGATGGACATTGTTAAAGACTATGCTTACCCCTTACCGATAAACGTAATTTCAGAAATGTTAGGTGTGCCCCATGAAGATCGTGAAAAACTTAAAGTTTGGTCCACCGTAATCGCTAATGGCCTAGGTTTGGGTAAACAAGACCCGACAGTTGGGAAGCACTTACAAGAGTTCGGGGAATATACTGAAATGTTAGTTGAAGAAAAAAGGAAGAATCCTTCCGATGACTTAATTAGCCAGTTGATTGCCATTGAAGAACAAGGTGAGCGTCTTGATAAGTCAGAATTGATTTCGATGATCACTTTACTTATTTTTGCTGGTCATGAGACAACGTCGAACTTAATTGCAACTGGCACTATGATGTTATTTGAACATCCAGAACAGTTAGAAATGCTTAAGGCTGATTTAACTTTAGTTCCTTCAGCTGTTGAAGAACTATTGCGATTCAATGGTCCATCAACGATTGTAGGACCACGTTTTGCTAAAGAAGATACACGATTGGGTGGGCAGCAAATCAAAAAAGGAGATTTACTACTTGTGATGGTGAAAGCCGCCAATCGTGATGAGAACGTCTTTACTGACTCAGAAGATTTAGATATTAAACGTAAGATAGATCGTCACCTCGCCTTTGGACATGGCCTACACGTATGTCTAGGGTCTCCGCTTGCTCGTATAGAAGGAGATATTGCCTTCACTACGCTTTTAAAACGAATGCCCAACTTAAGGTTAAGTATTCCTAAGGAGAAAGTTGAGTGGCAGTTTTCACTCTCATCCCAAAGTCTTGATTCACTTCCTGTTGCTTTTTAGAAATGTATTCACTCTTCTAGTTTCGATACTTACCAAAATAAAAACCCAAACCACTAATAGGTATTTATTGTTTTGGGTTTTTCACTATTAGAATATAGGTATCATCAACCAACATCCACTTCCTAATTAACTTTTAGTACAAATGCATAAAAAGCATCACCTTTGGACACAGTAGCATCCTCTCCATCCATCCACCACACACTATATGAATAATAGTAAATCCCTTTTTCTTTAGGAACAGTAAACTGATCATCCCTTAAATGAATGTCTGTTTCTTTATTTTTCTCATTCGCATTAAACTGTGTTATATACATTTCATTTGGTTTAGGTTCATAATCCATCTTTATGGTAACCTTCTCACCTGGTAGTGCCTCAATAGGCTTTTTATCCGCTAATAGTTCCACTGGTCCTGCCATATCTACACAAGTATTTACTTTGTTATCGCTCCAACAGTAAGTACCTAGTTTCGTTTCATATGCTTCATTAGCCAGTTCAATCTGAACCTTTGGGGGCTTTTCCCCATCCATTTCATTACTGTTTGAACACCCCATTAGATTAAGCGCAAAGAATGATAATGCTAACCATTTTTTCATATAGA
Source organism: Peribacillus suis (assembly GCF_059384845.1). Lineage (NCBI taxonomy): Bacteria > Bacillati > Bacillota > Bacilli > Caryophanales > Bacillaceae > Peribacillus > Peribacillus suis. The sequence continues at coordinate 2,015,408 of NZ_CM182019.1, read as the reverse complement.
ATCCCCTCCTTTATTAGATAGACGTTAATTCATATGAAAAGTTGCCCCAAGTCCCCATTAATGAAGTATAGAACTATAAATAATTTTTATCACATTATGAAACCCCTTGTTATCAGGTACGAATTCAATTAATCATGAATGTACTCTACAAAATCCACTTAACTCCTCTCCCTATGTATGCATATCTCCAAAGTAGATGTCCTTTCTCTTAATCTAGTCTGAACCTTCCAATACCAATATCGTTTAAATAAACTTGTACGTTACTTTGAATGGGTACTTCTTTAATGGCCATAAAGCCACTATCCTTGATTTTTTCTTCTAATTTGAGCCCAACATATTACTTAAACCCCTTACGTCTGCAAAGCCTTACCAGTCAACAGTATGAGCTTAACAAAATGATAGATTAAAATAGCATTAAGAAAACGAATAAAAGACGGAGTTTTTGAACCCCGCCCATCTTTCTTAAAAGATTCTCTCCTCGTTTAACTCGATTGCCAACTGTTTGAAAAACGACAGTGATTCAGGATTGCTCATGGAATCGGGATTTACTACTTTATCGAATTCGAATCCTAATAGTAGTTTACGTATTAGCACTTCCATCTTCTTACCATTCAACGTTTTTGGTATTTGATTGACGAGATAAATCTCATCTGGAATAAAGCGTGGGGAAACATGTTCCCTAATTTCATTTTTGATTTTTGTCATCAGATTCGAATCGAGAGAGTTCCCTTGCTTAAGGACAACGAATAGCAGCAAGGATGATCCTCGACCAAGTACCTCCCTATCAATAACCAGGCTCTCCATCACTTCATCCATCGCTTCCACGACACGGTAAATATCACTGGTCCCCATGCGTACACCTGAACGGTTGATGGTAGAATCTGAACGTCCATAAATGATGCAGCTGCCTCTATCATCAATCTTAATCCAGTCGCCATGCTTCCAGATGCCTGGATACGTATCGAAGTAACTATCGAAGTATCTTGCACCATCATGATCATTCCAAAAATATAGCGGCATGGAAGGCATCGGTTTAGTGATCACTAGTTCACCGACATCGTTTACTAGTGAGTTCCCTTGTTCATCAAATGCTTCAACATGGACACCTAACGAGCGACCCTGTATTTCTCCAATCCTAACGGGAAGTATGGATACACCCCCCACAAAGCCGGAGCATACATCAGTCCCTCCACTGGATGAACTAAGCCAAATATCCATTTTAACATGTTCATACACCCACTTATAAGCATCACTTGATAAGGGGGCCCCCGTAGAAAAAAGAGATTTTAATTTTGATAGATCATATGTTTCGATTGGTTTAATGCCTAGTTTCATCGAGCTGGTAAGAAAAGGAGCACTAGTACCAAATGAAGTCACACCTGCATCTTCTGCCAATTTCCAAAGTGTATCCATGTCAGGATAGGAAGGACTGCCATCATAGAGGACAATGGTCGCCCCATTGAGTAGTCCGGCCATCAACAGGTTCCACATCATCCAGCCAGTCGTTGTGAACCAGAAAACCGTATCTTCAGATGTCATATCTTGATGCAGGCGCGTGGCTTTTAAATGCTCTAGAATGATTCCTCCATGTCCTTGAACAATCGGTTTCGGCATGCCCGTGGTACCTGAAGAATAAAGAATCCAAAGTGGGTGGTCGAATGCAACGCTTTCAAAGGACAACTCTGATGATTCTATTAAAAGTGTTTTCCATGGAATGATATTTTCTATTTTTTGCTCTAGATTCTTTTTATCTATGTAAGGAACTAGTACGGTATGTTTAACTGTAATCAATTCTTTTTGTAACTGGGCAACTACGGATGTTTTATCGAACGACTTTCCATTATAGTGATATCCATCAACAGCAAATAAAACAACGGGTTCTATCTGTTTGAAGCGATCAATGACGCTTTTTGCCCCAAAGTCAGGTGAGCAGCTTGACCAAATGGCACCTATACTGGCCGTAGCCAAGAACGCAATGACGGTTTCAGGGATATTGGGCATGTATGCAACAACTCGATCACCCGATTTCACCCCTAGTTTTCTTAATGAGTGAGAAACAGAGGCAACTTTTTCTTTTAGCGCTTTCCAGCTGATTTCTTGATTGACTATATGCTCGGAACGAAAGAAAATGGCCGTCTTGCCTTCTTGTTCTTTCGATAGGGCATTCTCCGCATAATTTAACCGCGAGCCTTCAAACCACTTAGCACCTGGCATCGTCTGATCCGCTAAAACCCTATCATATGGTCTAGTTGCAATCACTTCGCAAAATTCCCACACAGATGCCCAAAATTCCTCGAGTTCATCAACTGACCATTTCCATAGTTGTTGATAATCTTGAAATTCCAAGCCTTTCTTTTCTTTCAACCAGTTTGCATAGTGTGTCAATCCCGTTTGCTCAATCCGCTTTTGTGTCGGTTCCCAAATGATTTGTCCTTCTGTAAGTGACTTCATATCATTTTCCCCCTTCGCTATCAAAAATCAAACAGTTTATTACTAGTTGTTTATCAATGCACACATCCTATAAATGGTAATTCAACTTGATGATACTGGATTGTTGAAATACCGTCAATCCGTATACAGTCAAGAAGGCTGAATTATTCGATATTTCCCTTCAAACACGCCTATAGACCTTCACGTACTATAAAAGCTAGATTGAATATTTACTTAAAACGAAGTGATAAATATCTCCATTAATTTGTACCCATGAAAGCAGAGAATGAGGTTCTTCTTCTGAGAATCCCTCACAAGTTTTGTCTTAAAGAAATTTAAAGCTTCCCTATAACTAAACGTAAAAAACACTGAAACGAATGGTCCATTTCAGTGTCTAAATAGCTTTTTTCTTAATAAAGGGCTGATTTCGCAAGTGTGGTAATCGTAACATCATCCATGGGTGGATTATGAAGTCCTGCACGTACATCGCGGTAATATCGTTGCAGCGGATTAGACCGTTGCAGACTCTTCGCTCCAACGACTCTCATCGCCTTGTCGACAATGGTTATGGATTTGTTGACGACCGATAATTTAACCGCTCCTAATTCTTTTGATAATTCGTCATGATTTTCGGGTTGCATTTCCCATTTTTCCGCAATGGAAAAGAGAAAATGTCGCGCTTCCATTAATGCCAATTCAATTTCCCCAATTGTTCTTTGCACATTCGGAAGGTCGCGGATGGGTCCGGGTAGACTATTTGGGGAATACGTCTTTGCAAATTCGACTGCATAATTTCTTGCTGCGGTCGCAATTCCCAGATAACAAGCTGGTATATGCAGTAGCCAAGCATCCGGTATTCTTTTACCGGGATTTTTTTGCATGACATAGTACTTTTCTGGAATGATAACGTCATCTAAGACAAGATCATGACTACCTGTTCCCTGCATGGAAATCATATCCCATGTTTCTTCTATCGATACTCCTGGAACGTCTCGATGGACCAAAAAAGTACCCATCTGTTCTTCTTCCGTTACCCAGGCGGTAACAAGAAAGATATCAAGGACTGGGGAAAGCGTCGTAAACGTTTTACGGCCACTAAGTATCCATTTATCGCCTTTCTTACGTGCAGTCGTTTCAGGACGTCCTCCACGTGTGGGACTACCCGTTCCGGCTTCTGATGCAGCCGTATTGACAAGGGCTCCTCTAGATATTTCTTCGAAAAATTCGTCCATGACCTCTTTTTTCCACGGCCTTTTCTCCGTTAAAGATAAAACCGTCCCAACATGCCAACCAATTCCTAAAGCGGTTGGTCCACAATATTCTGCAATTTTCTCCTGGGCTAAGAGAAAATCATATAAGGAACCGCCCTGTCCTCCAAACTCTTTAGCTAACGTTAATGTTGGATAACCGAATGCTTTTAATTCTTGAATGTTGTCAAAAGGAAAACCTTTAGACTCATCAAGTGATTCGGAACGATCCGGGAAGGACTGTATCGCTCGCTCTAATTCTTCTATATATTTTTTTTGCGCGTCTGTTTGATAAAACATGTCAATCATCCCTTCTAGATATGTAACCAAATACTCTTACAAGTATTCGCGAGTATCATCCATCACTATAACTCACCTATATCTTATCACTTTAGTCATATATATGATTCGAGAATTCCCTTAATCGAATTGATTAAGGGATAATTTCTTCTTTTTCATATACATTATTAGCATGCTTATATGCTTCTTTCGCTTGCTCCATGCTTTTGTCTTCAATGAAATAAGTAATGGCAGCCTGACCAATGCCATATGTTACGGCTCCCGCTACAGCACCCGAAACAGCTAGACCTGCGCCGGGTATCAAACGGACTGCGGCACGCACGCCTTCCCTAACAAGGAGGCCTAATCCGACATTAATGCCTAGAGCGGCGATGAATTCACTTGCTGTTTTTGTGTTAATTTCTTTATCCGCGATAAATCCAATCACTACAATCATCAGTCCTTGAATACCGGTCAATATTGGAAAATCAGCAAATGGGATGGGTTCAGCGCCGATTAAACTGGCAATAGCGGTAAATGTGCTGACGATTGTCCGTGCGAATTTCTTCTTGACGAAGTGACTTTGCATGGCCTTAGCCGTCATTAATTTCGCTTCACTGGGTAAGGCCTCGATCAAGTAGGTAGATAACTCATCGATGTTCCATCTCATGTCGTAATCGATATTGCCATTTTCATCAAAATCAATATAAGAACAAATCGGAATGATATTCAAAAGTGGGATGTCGCTTTCTTTAAATCGCTTTTCCATCAACGAAACTGCTTCATCTATATGCTGTTTTTTCTTAGGGTGGGCATCAAATGGCACTTGTTTATAATGAGGTGGATCCAATTCATCGACTTGGGTAACCACACAGATTACTGGTACATCATAGTGATGTTTATTTTTCACGATTTTCCGTAGCTTATTTAGCTCTTTTAAATCTTCTTCAATCCGTGAATCGGTTTCTTTCGCTTTAATCAAGAAAAGAAACACATCCGGCTGTTCCCCAGTAACCGCATTAATTAACTCATCCATTGGTGTTTCTTCTTCAAACGCCTCTGTAGGCGCCTCACTTTCTCCCAAACCGCGAGAGTCAAGCAAACGGATTTTTGGATTGTTTTCACTAGGGTACCACAGCCATTTGCCTTTACCCGTTCCAGACTTAACAGAACTGACATATTGCCGTTTTTCTCCGAACATCGAATTAATAAGAGAGGACTTTCCTGAACCACGCCTTCCGACAAGAGCAATCCGTGGCTCCCTAGCATCAACCGTCATCGTTTTTACTTTTAAGAGTTGGTCCAGCATTTTATTCTTTTTAGATTCTGAAATAGGAAGTTTATCGACCTGGCTCTTAATCAATGTATATATACTATTCATTTCATCGCGCTTTTCTTTCATTGTGATTCCCCCTTAATTAAGAACAGTTTTATTAAACTTTACCCCTGAACGATTCGTCTTAAGCATATACATGAGATGATTGATCTTTTCAGTCACTAGGCATTAGTTGTTCTTAACGAAGTAAATGGAGATTGAAAGATGTTAGGATTTTTCTTCGAGAAAGGTCACTACGCTTGCCAGGTACTTTTGGATTTCCTGCACTTGGTAAGCCGCAGAATCGGCAATTTGTTTATAGTGATGCTGTCCTTCATCTGTAATCCGTAAATAACGCTTCGTTCGTTTTTCACTTTCCCATCTACCAACAAGTAACCCATTCTCCTCCATTTCGTGTGATAAATCATATAAGTATCCATTGGAGGCAATCCAGCCGAATTGATTTTTTAACAAGTCGGCAATTTCCCCCATATAAATCGGTCTTTTAGTGAAAGCGGCCTTCAAAGTAACGTAACGAACTAGATCCTTCACAGAAATGATTTTCGAGAAATAAGAGCGGTATTCTTCTGGTAGTTCATTCACAACCGGAGGATTCGTACCAGAACCTTTTAAATCGAACATAAACCTGTCAATGACCTTTTTCACTTCAGAAAAACGTTCCAGGAAATTTTCTTGGTACCATGTATAAAGGTCTTTCCCTTTTTCTGTTATTTGATAATAATTTCTTCCTTTACTCGTATATAATGATAAATGGCCGGATTCGACGAGATTATTAGAAATTTTACATAAGTAGTCATAACTATGGACTTTCCCTGTAAACATATTTTTCAGGTCTTGATGAATGGCACGTGGATAGTTAGCTTTATCCGTCAAAGAATGCAGTAAAAAAATCGTTAAGAATTCTCTCTGGCTTAATCCAACAGACTCAACCGTTGTAGATAGTTTTTCCCCTTTCTTCACTGTCAACCCCCCTTATATATTGTTTGTCACAAAATAGTTCAGCTTCTTCTTATTATCCTGCGCACCCACAAATTAGTAAAGGGTTTCGTGCCTAATTACCTTAGTACTTAAACTATGTATTCCGTCCATTTTAGTTGTCAAATTCATTCATAGTATTCTGACGAGGTATTTACTGGAATAAATTTACACCGAGGATACAACAAAAGCGATGACCATAAAATTAGGTCATCGCTTTTGTTATCTCTTATTGTTCTGTAAGAATGATTGGTCCTTCTTTTGTAATCACTATCGTATGTTCATATTGGGCGGAAAGTTTGCCGTCTGTTGTTCTTGCTGTCCAGCCATCCTTGTCCACTTTCATATGCCATGTTCCGGCATTCAACATAGGTTCGATTGTGATGACCATGCCTTCTTTTAAACGAGCGCCTTTACCAGGTTTACCGTAATGTAACACGGTTGGATCTTCATGCATCGTTTTACCGATACCATGTCCTGTGAAATCACGTACGACAGAGAATTTTTCTCCTTCAGCATACGATTGGATGGCGTGCCCGATATCTCCAAGACGATTGCCTACTTGTGCAGCCTCGATCCCTTTATAAAGAGCATTTTTCGTTACATCCATCAAGCGTTGTGCTTCCTCGGAAACTTCACCCACACTATAGGTCCAAGCTGAATCAGCTAATCCTCCGTTAAGCCTTACAACCATGTCGATCGTTACGATATCTCCCTCGTTCAATGGCTTCTTCTGTGGGAAACCGTGACAGATTACATCATTAACAGATGCGCACGTCGCGTATTTATAACCTTGGTAGCCTTTTTGTTCCGGTGTTGCACCATGATCAGCCAAGAACTTTTCAACGAATTCTTCAATTTCCCAAGTCGTTACGCCCGGCTTGATCATTTTTGCGATTTCTCTATGCGTCTCAGCAAGAAGCTTGCCCGCTTCATGCATCAAATGTATTTCTCGTTCACTTTTCAATGTAATCATTTAAAATCCTCTTTCATCTTAAATTATCTTTTCTAGTTGAGACTCCTTATTTATCATATGCCTTCCTTTATATAAAAAGCAACCAAAACACCGGTAAAAAACAATGGTTTACTCATTTCATGAACATATATTTTCATCCGGTAAATATAAATCGTTCGTGCCCTTCAATTAAAAAAATGATTGAAGGCGAATAGATTCTGATACGTTACTTTCTACGACTAGACTCATTCTATATACTGTGGATGTTTAAAAGAATACTAAAATAGTTATTACTCATTCTTTTTGGTAGAATAAGAGAAGATAAAGTGATAATAGGGAGAAAACATGAGAAGATTACGTAAAAAATCAAAGGTCATTCTGATAATATCGATGATGCTTTTTTTATTTCTGTTTATAAAACAAGTGTTGCAGACACCTTTTTCAGTAAAACTATCAACACCGCTTAATAAGATGAACTCGTTTGCAATCGTTGAAAAATATAGCACCCAAATTCAATCTGAATTGAAGAAATATGGCCTTGAGGATCAAACGCTAACATTGATTGCCGTGATGCAACAAGAAAGTCGAGGAAAAGGAGGAGATCCCATGCAAGCATCCGAATCCGCCGGTCTCGCTCCCAATACAATAACCGACCCTAATGAAAGCATCGAATATGGCGTGAAACATTTCCAGAGAATCATGGAATATGGGAACGAAAAAGCCGTTGACTTCTCAACCATCATCCAATCTTATAATATGGGGATTGGATATATTGATTACGTTGCAAATTCCGGCGGCAAACATACTGAGGAGCTAGCAAAACAGTTCTCTGCCCTGCAAGTTGAAAAGAACCCTGAACTCTACGACTGTGGTGGCAATGAGGAAAATTTCCGTTATCCATATTGTTACGGGGACTTTTCTTATAGTGATAAAGTAGAAAAGATTCTTGATACACTTACAAAAAGCACCCCTGCCATTGCCATTGAAGAGAAATCAGATGAAGCATTTTAGCTGCGACATCTGGTTTCTTTTTATTTTAACTGTATAATTCCATATGATTTTTCTTATTGAAGTCCATGCATATTTCCCTCGGCCTCTTCCCACGTTACTGTATACCCTTGCCCTTTGGAACAGAAAATGGAGGATGAGGTGTAATCAGGATCAGCATTTTTATTATATTCGGTCCGTTCGATGACCTCTTTGGGATTATGACACAAGTCATATCCAGCGAAGGTCAAGTTTATGTTCCCTTTCCCTTGGGTGAAAGAAGCCAGTTGGCTACTATAGTCCATAAATGTGGCAACTGGTACGAGACCCGTTAAAATCGCTTTGTCACCTTCCGTTTTTGGAGAATCGAAACTCCCATGTGCCTGTTGAATATCAGAAAGTACACGGCCCATCTGGTCCAGGTCTACTCTGATCTTAAATAGGTAAACAGGTTCAAGCAAGATATTTTCCGCCTTTTCCAATCCCTGCCTTAATGCCCGGTATGTAGCCTCTCTAAAGTCCCCACCTGATGTATGTTTATTGTGAGCTCGTCCAGTAAGTAGTGTTACATGTATATCCGTAAGGGGAGAACCTGTAAGTATGCCATGATGTTCCCGTTCAAAGAGATGATGGCGGATTAAGTTCTGTATTCCCACAGTAAGGTCATCAGCATGACATCTATTATCAAACGTAATCCCACTATTTCTTTCTCCCGGCTCTAATTGAAGATGAACTTCCGCATAATGTCCTAAAGGCTCAAAATGTCCATATCCAATAGCGTCTGTACCGATTGTTTCTTTATAGAGGATTTCAGGCTTTTCAAAAGTGATATTTAATAGGAATCGGTCCTTGACCAACTGCACCAATACTTCTAGCTGTATGGTCCCCATGACATGAACGTGTATTTCTTGAGAGCGTTCTTCCCATGACACATCCAATGAGGGGTCTTCAACATCCATAATTTTAAAATACTGTAATGCTTCTTTGATATTCACAGTAGGTTCAAATGTAACTTTTGACTTTAATGTCGGTATCATGTCAAAAACGGAACTTTCTTTAATCAGTCCTAGACCATCCCCAACTGATGCCAAGGATAAACCGGTGACTGCAAAGAGTTCCCCTGCCGCAACCTGATTTACGTTTTTAAATGTACTACCATTATAGATGCGAATGGATGTGATTTTTTCGAAGACGGAATCTTCTGGTTTTCCATATTCGATTTCATCTCGTACTCTTAATGTTCCACTTAATGCTTTGATAAATGTTATTCTCGTTCCGTTACCATCATGACGAATCTTATACACACGCCCAGCAAATGGTCCTTGGCTGCGATAATCCGTGGCCGTTAACTGGTCAACCTTTTTCATAAAACTCTCTACTCCGACACCATGCAGTGCTGACCCACATGCAAGTGGGAATACTTTATTATCATGAAACAAATCTTTCATCGTCTTAAACCACAAATCCTGGTTATAACCTTGATCCATATAATGATCCAGTAAGAGTTCATTACGTTCAGCGACAAATTCCACAAGCTCCTCTTTCATCACTCCATCTGTGAAAGAGTCTGTGATATTACAGACGTCCTGGGTTAAATTCAACTGTATATCTTTCATTACAGCATCCACATCTGCTCCTACACGGTCAATTTTATTGATAAAGAAAAAAGTGGGCACTTGATACTTCTGGAGAAGCCCCCAAACGGTTTCCGTATGACCTTCTATGCCTTCCACTGCACTGACGATGATGATTGCATAATCCATCACCTGAATACTCCGCTCCATCTCCGGTGAAAAGTCAACATGGCCCGGCGTATCGATGAGATTATAGTTCGAATCTCGGTAAGAAAACATGGCTTGATCTGCAAAGACCGTAATTCCTCGTTGCCGCTCGATATCATGGCTATCGAGGAATGCGTCCTGATGATCAACACGCCCCCTATGTTTAATGCTATTCGTATAAAAAAGAAGCTGTTCGGAAAATGTTGTTTTCCCAGCGTCCACATGTGCCACTATTCCAATTGTCTTATTCATTTATGTTCCTTCTTTCAAGTGCCTTCACACCAATTTCTTACCTTTAAAGATAGAGAATATCTGTGATTTTGAATTAAACAACGAGTATATATTCTAGAACTAATGATCATTTCCTTAGTGCAAGCTCGCGGAATGAACTTGATAACACCGATTCCACATACAAACCGCCCCTTATTTCTGAGGCAACTCCTAATACGTCCACTAATATTCAACCTAGGACATGAATGTTTTAGTCACCCTTTCATTCTAAAGCATAAAATATGTATATGACTACACCAAGGGAGATAAAAGTTATGTATCACACATATCTAGATGCCTTAGCCTTCTACGGGATTGAAAGTGCTCATCCAGGCGGTTTCGATTTGACATCAAACATCATGATGAATGAGAGAATTGATACGAATACCACAATACTCGACGCAGGATGCGGGATAGGGCAAACATCACATTTCTTGGCAGAAACCTTTAAATGCCACATTTATGCGGTGGATAATCATCCACAGATGGTTAAAAAGGCAGCACAGCGATTTCAAAAAGCCAATTTGCCTATTCGAGTGTATATGAGTTCCTTAGAAGAATTACCGTTTCCCAACGATTCATTTGACTATATTGTAGCTGAGTCCACCACAGGTTTTACGGAAATCAACAAGTCCATTGCAGAATATTATAGGGTATTAAAACCTGGCGGAATTTTGCTTTCAATTGATATGACTGCGGAAATTGCATTGCATGCCAATTTGAAAGTTGAATTGATGAATTTCTATAAACTTAAAAATATTCCGACTGAATTGGAATGGGTACGTGCCTTTAAAGAACAAGGGTTCAAACATACGGAAATCCTTCATTCCAGTACAGTTTTAGAAGAGTTAAAAAGATACTCAGCTGCCAACCAACGCTCGAGCGATTCTCCGGTTTTCAAAGGAACCTTAAATGATATCATCAAAGAGCATTATCGCCTTATGCTTACTCATGGAAATAGTCTTGGTTACCGTGCGTTTAGGGTGAGTAAGGGATAATAGGTCTTCCTTTCCAATGGTTTCTGTCTCCTTCAAAAAATTGCCGCATCATCTAATTCTAGCGAAATGGCTGTAGTTTTATGTGAAGCTGTTATAAAAGAATGTTTCGAATGAAATGATCCCCCTAATAATAGATCATTTACAATTTTTATTAAGGGGATTCTATTGTTTAGAGTGATTATACTTATTGTTAGTACCTTAATATTTAATTGTACCTTTCCGCTTAGGAATACAAAGATAGAAAAAAAACCTGTGGCCATTGCCTTACAGGTTTTTAAAGAATCTTTTTCTATTACCAAAGGAATGCAAGGAAGATTAATGAGGTGATTGCTCCAAAAGCGAACCCAGAAGCCGCTCCCCAACCGAATCCCCCATAATATCCACCATAGCCAAATCCACCAAGGTTACCTCCATTATTAAATGGGCGAATATAGACTTTGTTGGGTGTTACCCTATGAATAATGCCCCTATGGATTGTTCCTCTATTTGTACGGATTTCTACCGGTCTCCCAATTCCTTGGCTGCACTTATGAAAATAGTTTTGATTGTTATATCCCACTTTAATAAACACTTCCCTTATATTCGATTCTACATGGTATGCAGAAGGGGACTAGCTTGCATAGATAAACACCTACTATAAAAAGCAATTATCATATCCACTTTAACTTCCGTGACATACTATGAATCAATTACATGGAAAAAGGAGACAACAGGAATGAAACACTCTTACCAAGATGCCTTGGTCTTTTATGAATTGGAAGGGGCCCATCCAGGAGGTTTTGAACTAACCAAAAGTATTCTAAAAAATGAAGACATTCATAAAAATGATAAGATCCTCGAGGCTGGATGTGGACTTGGCCAGACTTCACAATATCTAGCCGAAACTTATGGTTGTCAGGTTTATGCAATGGATAATCATCCGGAAATGGTAAATAAGACAACGAAAAGATTACAACAAGTTCAATTACCGGTGAATGTATTTATGGGCTCCATTGAAAAAATGCCCTTCCCCAAAGATTTTTTTGATTTTATCATAGCTGAATCATCTACATCATTCACTACCATTCAAAAATCCATTCGGGAATACTACCGTGTCCTTAAACCTGGAGGCACGTTAATCTCTATAGATATGACAGCGGAATGTATTTTGCCTGGTGAACATAAAGAGGAAATCATGAATTTTTATCAACTTAAAACCATCTTGACACAATCTGAATGGATAAGTGCTTTTGAAAAAGAAGGATTTTCACACCTGGAAATTCTAAAATCCATTACGGTTATAGAAGAATTAGAGAATGCTCAAGCGGAACATGTCAAGCCTCTGCCTTCTAATGAAGCCTACAGCCGAATACTGGAAGAACATTATCGTCTAACCCTCACTTATGGAAATAGTTTAGGCTACCGTGTATTTAGGATGAACAAATAGCATGGATATACCAACTTAAACTAAAGGGAGCGTTTCTCGGTTAGAAGAAACGCTCCCTTAGTTTTATACAGTGACTATATAAATCCCCACTCCTAGAGCTAAGACAATCCCTAGGACGGCATATATCCAAGTTAGCCTGGTTAAATTGCCTCTAACAGCGCCTGAATAATTTTCATCGCTTTTTCCACCCAAAGCCATGGTACCAAATAAGGCAGCAATCATGATGATAAAGACCAATATCATGGAAAATTTAATGTTAATCCCCCCGCTCATGCACCTTCATTTTGAGATACATTACGTTCTCTCTGTAACTCCTAATAATATAAGTATACGGAATATTGAGAAAAAATGAAACAGGCAAAGTCTACTAAAAAAGGCATCTTGGTGTCCTTATGATTTACAGGATTTCATCGCAACTAATAAAAGGCCAACCGATGTCGGTTAGCCAAATAATTGCCTATATAGTTTACCTTATCGAAGTTTGACATGGGTATTGATATATCAACTTTAAGGTGTTATTGGACCCCCAAATCCACCAGATAAGCCTTAGAATTATCGCTATCTTCGTTAAGATCAATTAATACATTCGTAAAACCTGCTGTTCCAACTACTTTTGCTTCGTAATCAACACTTAATACGATTAAGTCATCGTAAAAAAAATTAATATGGGCAAAGTTGACACTATCCGCTTTTAGATTAAGCTCTTTTGCTATATCCATAAAATCTATTTTAAATACTTTTTCGTATTTCTCATTTCCTTTTTTATAATTTTCTATAGTCTGTATCCTTTGTATCCCATCTTTAAAGCTTTCTTTCGTTCCATTTAAATAGACAAACTTCCCATCATCACTAAGAAGAACATCTTTTTCATGAATCCTAAAAACAGTATGTTCCTTTTTATTCCATATCGTTTCGGAATGCAGGATGTTAAAGAATTCCCCTGATGGATCAGTCTTAACGAATAAATCTTCAAAGTTTTTCAATTCTTCAGAATCAACGACGTTTTGAAGTTCATCTGGTACCAGTTTACTGGCGGTTACCGTTGAAAAATCACTTTTTACGAAAAGAAAAATTGACCCACTTTCTTTTTTATTTAATTGTTGTATTTCAATTGCCATTGATTCCTTACTTAATCCCCTTATATTAAAACTGAGCCGATCGGTCTCCGTCAAACTATATCGATTTAAAATGCCAGGCAAATTGAGTGTTTTCTCACCTTCCATGGTCTTAATTCGTAATCTATTCTTTTTTTCCAATTCAACTAAAGGGAGATTATATTCATGCAGTGGTTTTACTGGTAGAAAAACCTCCTGCTTTATATTTTTATTTTGTAATGAGTTCAATGTTGATGACACATCCTCTAAACCTAACAAGGGCTTGTAAAAGTCACGGAATACCTTACCATACGAAAAGTATTGAATGGGGGAGAACTCTTCAGACCCTTTTCTTATGGCATTTACGCTAACGCCGTCTTCCATAAAAAGAGGATTACCATAATTCGGAGCGAAAAAATTGATCATAAATCGAGAAAGTGACTCATTATCCGTTTCAGGGAATCCCTTTATATAAAGCAAGTACTTCACTTCCTCTTGTTTTTTTGTTGTTGAAAGATCCGGTCCGCATCCAATGAGAAAAATAATGATTAAAAGTACGATTCCGTTAAAGAAACACTTTTTCATAGATTTTAGCTCCTAATTATTTGTCTGTATTAACTTGTCTTATGAGTTCAATGAATTCTTTATCTTTAATTTCATTACCATGACCTGGATTCTTTATTGTGCTAACACCCTCTACCTCATATTGCGGTCTTTCATCAATCAATGATTCAAGATTGTTTGCATTTTGACTTTCCAATGAGACTACATCGTCGCTTTCTGTTTTAACTTCCATAGACCCACCCTCATAATATACCGTCTCCATTCGATAACCGGCAGAAGCTATTATATTCATCTTTTCAAGTTTAGTATATACTTCAGGATTTGCAGATTTGAGATTTTGTAAGTCCTCTTTCATTTCTTCCTTAGATAGATCGGTATAGACATTGCTATGGAGAATTCCATTATCCTCCCTTTTATTTTCTGGATTGAAATCCAAAAAATCTGTAAATTGCCGTGGGTCTTGCCCTATTTTTTCAGCAACATAAGGTAAACTGTTTCCCGTTTTAGCTAGTTTGTTTTTGTCATAAGGTGTGCCGATAGTAGTAATGCTCTGTACATAGTCTGGATAATCCATTGCAAATTGCATAGATCTTCTGCCTCCATAACTATGACCAAACAAATTAAGTTTTGTCGTTTTGTTTATAAGCCCCATTTCCGAGAGCAATCTAGTTAAATCATCACTGGTTTCCTGTCTATGTTCATTTGACTGTTCTGTATCATAAACTAAATGAATACGTCCTTCAGGATATTTAAAGGCATCTTCCTTTTGTAAGGATTGAAAATCGTCTAGTGCAAGCACTTCCTTTTCGCCATATTCATTCATTTTCACAACATAATATTCTTTCTTTCCGTTACGTTTCACATGAACGATTACGTCACCCTCAACAGAAGCCTTTTTAGCACTTTCCAAAAACTCGTTCCCGTTTGATTCGATTCCATGAATATAAACTGATACTTCTTCAAAGTCCCCCATAGGTCCTTTAATATTTTTCATGGAATTATAAATGATTGAAATATCATTTAATCCCTGTCGCATCGGCGAACGATAATAGCGGACAGCATTTTCGAAATCTAATTCAATTTCAGATATTTCACTTTTGAGCATATTATAATAAAGTGAAATTTCCTGACATTGAGAAATAATATTCGTAAGTTTTAATAGTTCTTCTTCAATCTGATCGCCTTTTAACTGAAGTTTTTTGTTCTCCGACTTCAACCTTAACTCGTCTAAATCACTTATGTATTGGTCCACTTCAGCTTTCAAATCAGAGAAGTCAAACATAATCATAGTACCAGCCAATTCCGTTATACTGCCTGAATCAATAAAACCCCAAATCTTTGCATATGTATTTCTTACAAGTTTGGAATTTGCTAATAATACCGTAGCATTTGCGCGGCTAGTGTGTAAATTGATCAAACTCGTTACTTCTGGCTCTTTATACATAGGTTCTTTATCCTTTCCTGGTTATTCACACTTCCCTAGGTTATGAGCAATGAGATTATCTACTCGTTCAAGCTCTTTAATAATTCCATCCGCGTCAGTGCTAAGTTCTTCGACACTTTTTAAAAACGTGGATAAAAGGAAAGTAATTTGCACCTTTCCTTCCTCCCACACATCGGCAACATCCCCCCAAGGAAACTCCGTATGAAAAAGTACATCATTCAATAATTTTTCAAAGTCTTTTAACAACTCGTTTAAGCTAGCTAAGTTAGAAGAAAATTCTTTTTTTGCTGTTTTTAATGTGTAGGCATTTAGTTTAATTTCGTTACTCATATTTTCATAAGAAAACTCGTATTGCTGCACTGCACGGTTGTTCTGAGGTACAGTCTCTACTGAACCTGATTCATCCGTACTCAAAATCATTGATACAAAGTTCATAACAGTATCAGCAAAATACAGTAAACCAACGCTAGCTTTGTTAAAAAATTCGATATGATTACTCAATTTTGTCTTAAGCGCTGTAACAGCTTCACCGCTATGATTCTCAAGTTCCTTACTAAAAAAAACGATGGGTTTATAAACGGCTAATATCGTATCTTCTAATTTTCGGACGCTTCCAGAAACCATATCAGGCAAGTCTTTATTAAATTTAAATACCCCCACTTATTTGGCCTCCTTCAATTTTCGAATCGCCTCCCTTTGTTTCCGCCTCTTTAAGTAATTGATCAACTTTTACTTCCATTTCATCCACATACCCATAATGATACAAAACGTCTATATCATCCTTGTTAAAAAGAATGAATTTTTCTTTCGAATGGATATAACCATTTGGATATTCAATAGCTGTATAATCTTTAACCACATTATGATTTTCAGAAAACACCAGACGACCGATGATTAACAAACGCCTTGAATCACCTTGGACTCCAACTACACTCCCTATTGGTAAAAACTCCTTAGAAAAGAACAATTCCATCTCTCCTTCGCATCCTCTTGCCATTGAACACCCTAAATATATTTGTTTTTTTAAATTACCCATCCTCTCTATTTTAAAACCATTTTTTTCCTATTATAGAATTCCGACCCTTCATTTAGCTAAATCCGGAAGGCTCCATTATCTTTAGAAATACATTTCACCAACATGGTAAGTTGCAATAAAAAAAGGCATGATTTCATATGAAATCTGCCCTTTTAGGAAACCACGTAATATATTAGTAGTGTTTTTTCAATCTGCCTATTTAGCTTGTATCGCAAGGACTGTTTCTAAGATGACATTCACACCTTTTTCACAATCTTCCCAAGATGTCAGTTCGTTTTCGCAGTGGCTTTTTCCGTTGACACTTGGAACGAAAACCATCGCGGTAGGGATATAGCTTGCGATGAATTGTGCATCATGCCCAGCTCCACTTACCATTCTTTTGTAGGAATACCCCAATGAATTAGTAGATTGCTCTAATAAATCGCAAAGTGACTCATCAAACCAAACCGTATCGCGTCCCCATAGCTTTGTGGCAGTGACTTCACACCCATCATTTGAGCCTGACTGTATTAGCCCTTTTATAATTTCTTCTACACGCTCAATAACCTGTTGATCCTTATGTCTCGCTTCTAATGTAAAAACTACTTTATTCGGAATGACTGTATGAATATTAGGATGCACATTTACCCGCCCTATGGTAAAAACTAAATCTTCATCAAGAAGATTTAACTTTTGAATGGCTTCTGTGACTAGACTATTTGTCGTAAAGAAGGCATCTTTTCTCATATTCATAGGAGTGGTTCCAGCATGGTCTGATTCGCCAGTCACTTCTATTTCGTAGCAGACCATTCCAAGAACACATTCCACTACACCAATCTTCAAAGCTTCTCTTTCAAGGATAGGTCCTTGCTCAATATGTAATTCTAAAAAGGCTGTGGCCTCTTTTAGGCGGGACTCAATGTCTCCTGCATACCCAATCGAGTTCAGGGCATCTTCAAAAGTAATTCCATCACTATCGTTTTTTTGTATCATCGTAGTTTTTTCAAATTTCCCCGAAAGGACCCCGGAGGCCATCATCGAAGGCTCGAATCTTGCTCCTTCTTCATTTGTAAAATTGACGATCGTGATTGGAACATTTGGTTTGATATCATTATCTACTAAGGTACGAACCACTTCCAACCCAGCAGCCACCCCTAGGATTCCATCAAAGCGCCCACCTTTTTTCACGGTATCCATATGTGAACCCATGACGATTGGCGGTTTATTCTCCAAACCTTCTAATGTAGCGTATATATTACCCATATCATCAACTTTAATCGACATTCCTAATTCTTCACAACAAGAGCAAAAGTAATCTCTGACTAAACGGTCTTCTTCAGTCAACGAAAGGCGGGTGACTCCATTATTTTCAGTACGTCCGAAATCTGCAAATTTTTCAAGTGAGTCACTTAACCTCTTACCATTTATCAGTAGTTTTTGCTTTTTCATAGAGCACTACTCCCTTCGAATACTTACTAAAAAACATCATGACTTTCTATAAAATTTAATTTTCGGATTATTCTTTTTATTATACTTGCATAGACTGTTACATTCATTAGACAAAAAGTTAATTCTTTGGACCGTTTTTTATACCTTTTATCTATTTTCAATTACTACTATCTAAAACAACAAAAAAACACTAC
This sequence comes from Peribacillus suis, assembly GCF_059384845.1. Lineage (NCBI taxonomy): Bacteria > Bacillati > Bacillota > Bacilli > Caryophanales > Bacillaceae > Peribacillus > Peribacillus suis. The sequence continues at coordinate 1,996,964 of NZ_CM182019.1, read as the reverse complement.
CAACAATTGTTTTTTACTAAGGGATATGAAATGTTGTTGTATTTTTAAAAGTTAACTATAATGGAAAAGCTAAAGGAAGGAGTGATTTAATGCGAACAAATGAATTAGCAAAAAAAGTGAAAGTTCACCCTAACACTGTAAGGCTTTATGAGGATTGGGGGTTTATTTCTTCAGTTCCCAGAGAAGCAAATACATACAGGAGATATTCAAACATCCATCTAATTCAAATGCAAATCGCTCGCTATGCTTTTCGACAAGAATTCATTCAAAATAACCTGCGCAAACAAGCTACCCGAATTGTCCGATTAAGTGGTAGTGAGCTGTTTAGCGAGGCATTAATAGAAGCAAATAAATATCTGCAATTTTTAGAAGCGGAGTATTCTTATACTTGTCGTGCTGTCCAAATAGTTGAAAAGATTTTAACGAAGGTAGTAGTCCATACTGAGACATACACTCATAAAGAAGTAGCAAATAATCTGCAATTAACGGAAGAAACCCTTAGGAATTGGGAAAGAAATGGCTTATTTACGGTAAAACGAAATTCCCAAAACCGACGTCAATATTCAGAGCGTGATATTCAGAAACTATTAATTATTCGTACGCTCCGTACTGCTTATTTTTCCATTGCAGCCATACATCATTTAATAGAAGGTATTGAAGAAGTGCAAACCGCACGGGATATTCAATCCCTTTTAAATTCACCAAAGTTTGCTGATGAATTTTTACATGTTACAGATGAACTTGAGATAAATTTAAAAAATGCGATGAAAGACGTAAAGTCAATCATCGCATTATTAGAGGACTTATAATAAAGGAGACGGATTTACTTCGTCTTTTAAAATGGTTAGTTCATGCATTGCTCTTGTCGTTGAAATATAGAGTAACCCACGATCGAATTCATTCCGATAATTCGTTCCATTTACGAATGGCACTATTACTGAGTCAAATTCAAGTCCCTTTGCATATTGTATTGTTGTTAAAATAATCCCCTTTTCAAATTTTTCTGTATGAGCATCTACTAGGTGAATCGGCAAATGGTTTACATGTTCTTTTAACAAAACAAGGTCTGATTCCGTTTTACAAATGATGGCTGTAGATTTGAAATCATTTTTAATAGATCCAAGCAATCTCAAAATCATTTCATTCATTGTTTTATAGGGGATTTCTTTTGGTTCCTCTCCGTGACGAGCGATTGGATGAATTGTCGAATTACGCATGAATTTTTTCGCATACATTGCGATTTCAAAAGATGACCTGTAACTAGTCGTTAGTTCAACATATTCCAGGTTTGAAAAAATTTGCTCGAAACCTTCTTTTGAAATTGTTTCGTATGGTAGAAGTGCCTGACTAAAATCACCAATAATCGTACGTTTACACTCAAATACTTTTTCGAGTAGTGCATATTGAATGGGTGTATAATCTTGCATCTCGTCTAGGACAAAATGCTGTATCATATCAAATGTCTTTATACCCTCAAAGTAAAGCTGACAATAAAGATAGGGATATACATCGGTAAATTCAAAGTGCCGCTTTTTGAAATAGAATGTTTCTTCACTGAATTCCGACATAAATACTTTATAAATATCGATTGCGGAGTTAATAAGTAGCCGTTTTTTTAATCGTTTTACGATTTCGTTTTTACTGGGTAGTTTTAGTTCACCTTGGCGCTTCGTCTTGAGAACATTCATTACATCGTCAGCTATCATTTCTAAGCGAATAAGTACGGGTTCTTTTGCATATTTGCTGAAACGATTCTGCAAATATTCTGTTGTGAATTCATAATCAGCAACCGATAGGGTACCATTTTTAAATAAGGTTGAGTTCAATCTTTGTAAAAAAGCATTTAACTGTTCTACAAAAGCATAAGTTGATTTGATCGAAGCTCTTTTTGCATAGCCACTTTTGGGATCTGCTAAAATATCTTTTACCTCTTGTTCAAACGATACGTAAGTTAAGTCGTTAGGAAGTAACTGTTCCGTTAAATCATCTATAGTAAAGGAACGGATTGGCTGCTCGCCAAGTTCCGGTAGGACTGAAGATATATAATCACCGAAAACTTTGTTAGGGGATAGTATAAAAATTCGATTTGCTTGTAGGGTATCTCGAAATTTGTATAAAAGGTACGCAATACGATGCAGAGCAACTGCCGTTTTCCCCGATCCCGCGACACCTTGTATGATGACATTATAGGCAGAATCATTACGGACAATTTTATTTTGTTCCCGTTGAATTGAGGTCACGATAGTTTTCATTTTATCATTCGCATGCTCACTTAAAGTCTTTTGTAACACAGCATCTTGAATTGTTAATGAGCTTTCAACCATATACTCAATTTTGGAATTTTCGATTTTGAATTGCCTTTTTGAAACAATTTCACCGTCAAAATGATTTTCTTTTGCCTCATAATAAGCTTTTCCTATTTCAAATTCATAGTACATATTACAAACCGGAGCACGCCAATCATAGATGAGATTATTACTGGCTTCATCACTAAATCCAAAACGGCCTATATAAAATGATTCCACTTCATCTGGTTCATCGCCTTCATAAACAAAATTAAATCGACCAAAGTATGGGGAATCGATTAGTTTCTCTAGTTGCTCTCGTTCGGTAACTTGAGCAAAACCCCGTCGGTCAATCATATTTAACGTTTGGCTATAATCATATATCTCAAATTTATCGATTTCACTTTTGTAATCAATCATATATTTTTGTAACTCTTTATAGGAGTGGTCTTGTTTTGTAATATCTTTTGAAACTTGTTCATAAGCTTCCTTTAGCTTTTCTATAGTATGTTCGAAATATGTTAATTCTCGTGAGTCCATCATCATCGTCCTCCTTTTTACCAGTAATCACTAGTTTAACGATTCAAACTTCGCTGGTGTGTATATGGAGGGTTTAAAAAGTTTATGAAAAATCTTACAAATAATATATTTCCTATTTTGGATGTGGCAGATAACTAGTAAGGTTTTTCAAAAATAAAGAGATCCCTTCTATTCGATTTCTAGTAGAAAGGATCTCTTTATATGAAAGTAGGATTTTGATTTTTTTGATGCAGGTCTGTGCTAATATCCTTATTGTCCTCTGATGTTCCTTAAACTTGTTTCACTTTTCCCAATAGCCCGATTGATAAATATTGCTTATTTTCATCGAAATCCCATAACCAATGGCGCAAGGAAAAATCTTGCCGATCCACTTTACTCATATAATGCTGGATGGCAATTAATGCGGCCCCGTACCCGACATTGGAAGCTAATGAAAAAATGGCGTTAATTCCTTGATTGGTAGTCTCAATGTATTCTGGTTCCATCTTCAAGATATCGGACCAGGTTATGTAGAACCCATTTCCAGTACAACACTTGAAGGCTACATCCTGCAAATTAAGCACAATCTGATCTCTTACATCCAAAAATCCATCTTTCATTCTTACTAAATCAAATTGTTCATAGTGGTGTTTATTCTTTTCAAGAGTATCTAACGCCCAATTATAAAATAATTGAGTATAAATGGCCGATGTTGCGAATATGTCAAATTGGCCAATATAATCATTGAATTCATTATGAACGATTTCTGATAACTTATCCTTCATATTCAATACGTATTGAATGATGTCTTCAGTCTTTTCACCAAGCTCCAACATGTAAGTCAGTGTTTGTTCGAAATTTATTTTATCCAATCCGGTCACATCCATTGCAACTAACTGAATTTTATTGCGAGTACTTTCTGAAAAGTTCTTGATTCCATTTACCATGCTTTCTTTATCTATATCGAATAAATAAATCGAATTACATTTTGTTGATAGATGATTTAAATCCAGATCATCACAATTGCCCGCTCCAATAATCCCTATTTTATCTACAAAAGCTTGTTTGGAAAAAACGGTATCAAATAATTCTGTTACCCGTTCACGATGTTTTCCCCATTTAATCCTTCTATATTCGTCACGATTATGATTCAAATCCCTTTGGAAGGCTTCCAAGACTTAACACTCCTTTATGTACAACTGATTAAACTATTGTATCAAATGACTGCTCTAATGTAGAGATTCTCAGCAACAAGGAAATAGTATTTTTCCAAGAGATAAATCAGTAAATTTGGATATCTTTTTGTATATCTCAAACATTAGAATATAATGGAAATAAGAGAATGGATAATAGGGGGCATATCGTGAGTAACACAAAAAAGATTTTATTGATTTTACTTGTAATTTTTCTATTAATATTAGCAGGAGTAGTCATCCTGATGTATTCCTTCACACAAGGTATGAAGGGTGATCCTGATGAAGAAAAGAAAGTCCGGGTGCAAGCGGAACAATATCTAGTGGAAAATTTTAAAGAAAAAACGTATGTATACGACGTGTTATACGATAACATGGGTAACTTTGATGAGTTTGAATACGCCGCTAAAGTTAGAGAGGAAAAGTATGGTACAGAATTTCTTGTGTATTCTAACGTGCATACTGGAAAAATGGAGGATTCCTTTATTTCTAATAAATGGAGAGATGATTCAGAAAAAGAAATAAAGCCCTATATCGAAGAAAAAATTGGGGATGTAAAGTCATCAGTGGAAATGAAAGAAATTACTGATAGTAACAATTATGAAGAAATCCAGGCTAAAATAGGGGATTCTAGTGAATTAGTTGTCCTTTTTGATAGGGAGATTGGAAGAGAATTAGACATTGACCCGAATCATCCAAAAAGTTATAAAGAGTATGATGTTGCACCATCTATCCTTCTTACAATTCACCGTAAAAAACAAGATTCAGATGAAAATGATTTTAACAGTATTATTCAATCCATTAAAACCGACCGCGCTCTTGTTCGAGGTGAACTCATCGTGAATTACGTCAGCACTGATGGAGTGGCATTAGAAGATGACGAATGGCGAAAAACGTTTTAATTAATCTATCTATGGAATGCTAATATGGGTCCTGTTCAAAATTTCAGGGGGCTGTCCTATAAGTACCTAAAATAACATGAAAAAAAATCCCCTTGATACATGAGTCCCAAGACGATTTTAAACAAGTATAAATTTATTTAAGAGCTTTCCTTTAATTCTTTATCTGCTTAAATGCTGGGACTTTAGAATCCGCACTTTGTAGTTTTTTTCCTGTTTGCGGATTCCTCCCCATTCATGCTGCACGGTTACGCACTTCAAATGTACCAATCCAACTAACTGGACTTTCTCCTCTTTCGCAGGTAGTAGAAATCTGTTCAAGTATTCTTCTACCATCTTTTTAGCATCATCTATTGTTGGTTCTGCTGGTGTCGCTACAGTATTTACTAGATCAGTTTTGTTCAATTGTAACAATCCTCTTATTAGACACTTATAACAAAAAATACAACCATTTCATAACAACTATACGCCCGTCAGTTATGGAATAGTACAATAACATGCATTATGTAAACTGAAGTGAAAAATTATAGTTGAACATTTTAACCTTAATGGGACATATTTGGTTCTTTTGATTCTACATTCTTAAATACATCTTTAAATACATCTTCTTTTATCTCAATTTCTTTATTCAAATTGTTTAATACCTCTTGTACCGGTTTTGCGTCTTTTTCCATAAGTGTTTGTTTAATTTGGTCTTCCACTTCACTTAATGGTTTCTCCTTTCTATCTGTTACCTTAATTATGTGATAACCAAATAGTGTCTTGACTGGCTCACTCACTTCACCTTTTTTTAACTTCATAGCCGCAGCAAGAAAAGTCGGATCCAATTCCTGGCTTCGACCGGAAAGATAACCCAAATCTCCGCCTTGTGATGCAGACACCTTGTCTGTCGATTGTTTTTTTGCTAATTCAGTAAAGTCATTTCCTTTTTTGAGTTCTTCATCTACTATTTTAGCATCTGACTCATTTTTCACGAGAATATGGCTAGTTCTCACCTTTGTATATTGATCTTTATTTTGTTCATAGTAATCTTTTATTTGTTTATCCGAGACTTTTAACCCTTCTGTTGTTGCTTTTAAGAAATAAAGTGATTGTTCGATATAATCCTTTAGTTCATTTTCATTATTAAATCCTTGTTTTTGTAGAAATATTGTAAATTCATCTTTATCACCGACTTGTTCTTTAATCTCTGTTAATCGATGATTCACTTCATTATCAGATACCTCATATTTACCTTTCAATATTTGCATATAAACCAATTCCTGAACCAATTCCTTTCCCCGTTCGGTATTTACCACTTCCTTATATAAATCATCTTTGGAGATATTTCCACTTTTCGTTTTAATAAGTATATCGTTATCATTGACAGAGGTTAAAGACGAACAGGCACCAAGTAAACATAACAATGATAAAATAGATAAAATTGTGATTTTATTCCTCAATTATCTTCACTCCTACTTTTGATAACTTTCCAAAGTCATTGTCGCTGACTGATCAGACTTGAGTTTACCCATCAAATAAAAAGCTTAATAAGCTTTAAAATGCCTCCGATATTTTACTGGGTATTGTAAAAACGTAACTTTATAGGGCAAAGTTCAAGCAGCAAATAAATGCCAATTTGGTTTCTCAATTCTAAACTTTCTTAAATGAGACGGGACAGTTCTCCAACTGTCCCATCCATTCTATTGGTTTTTTCCTATGAATCTCATAAATGCGAAAATCTATAATTAAGTTTGATAGAGAAGTGTCCCAATCAAAATAAGTAAACAGCCATGACACAGCTTTTTTTATCTTATAGGTCTCTACCTTTGCCTTGTGTGGCGTAAAAAGTCCATGATAGTTTAAGTTTATCCCCTTGGAATTGATTTTGATCTCCCTCGTTATCAATGAAATTGAACTTCACTACTAAATCATGTTCATCGCCCACCTTAAGGATGCCACCATCAAGAGCTTCGTTAAATATCTTTTCTGACACCGCTTTTGGGCTCATACCCTTTAGCTTATCCAATGTTGTTTTGTAAATGATTTCATTATATTGGTCCATATTGTACAGAAATTCCACTTCAATATACTTGCCAAAATCCTCCGTGTTATCCCCTTTGGTATCAACCACGGAATACTGGGTACCCAACGTCACGTCTTTGATATCTAGTGTCCCGTCATTATGCAGTTCAAAAACACGCGTCATCGAGTCTCCAGGAGCGATGTTGCTGATATCAATAATCTTTGTGGGTTGCACAGATAAATCGAGTGTCCCCGCCGCAAACGTACCGCTCGCATCTGCACTGTCACTAAAGTACGCGAAAGTTCCCCCCCCAATTAAAGATACCCCCATTATTCCCGCCATAATTCCCATACCTAACTTCTTTTTCAATTCCATATTTACTCCTCCTTAAGCTTTTTCCCCCTTTTTCAGGGATTTTATTTTTGAACGGCTATTAAGTTGTAGTTTTATAACCGATTCGAACTGGATAAATAGGCTAAATGATATTGTTCCTTCGCTTTCTTCTTTACTTCCAATTCCCCTTAGGGTCTGCCAAATGGTAAAACCTGCATTGCAGAATAACAACACCCCCGGTAGAATAAGGAGTAAAGCGCTAGTCTCACGTGAATTGACAAAGTGACCGATATAACCGATATAGGGAATTGTAACCCCTGTATAGATACCCACCATATATTGGGGAATCCGGTGCATTGTTGTGATCGCCCTTTGTTATGTATTGCGTCCCCGCCCCTTAACAATCCGATGGGTAATCAGGATTCCGTCACTTGTTTTATAAGTAACGACCTCCCCTTTTTTAACATGGGTTTGTACACTAACCGGCTTTTCTCTTCAATAATTTGCCACCTTCACGTTTTAAAAGTTTTTGAGTTTGTTACCCCCTATGCCGGGCCGCCCCCGGCACAGAAGGCATATCCTGACATGTAATCTAACCTACTGCCAGACCTCAATCATTGCATCGGCATTCGCTTTCAAACTGTTATACGCTTTCGCGGAGATCACATTCGTATTTTTTTGATGATCCAACAGCACTTTAAAACCAATCATTTGTTTGACAACCTTATCCGCAGATCCTGATTTTTCAAATTGGTCAACGCCCGCCAAATGAAGTTTCAAAGCTTGCGCTGCACCTGCTTTAAAGGCTCCCTCTTTGGCAAAGCTATCAATAATAGAACTTAGACCGGTTGCGCTAAGATTGCTTGCCAAAAGATTCGTATCGGTAATACTTTGATTAGGATCTGTCTCTGAAGTAGCCGTAAAGGCAAGGGTGGCCGGGGCAGTCTTGCCCTTCGGAATTTTCACGTATACCGGTACATTGACGGTTGCTCCAGGCTCCACAGCCACTACGTTTTTATCAAGTTGAACTGTCCAATCATTACCTGCAGAGGCGTTGACACGAATAAGATCCTTTGCCTCGCCGGTGTTAGTGACTTTAAAATTATATACTGCCACTTTGTCCTGGACGGCAGGCTTTATAGTTCCAGCGCTTACATTTACCCCGCGTTTATAGGCACCTGCACCATCCGTGTTACGGATGGCAACTTGATAACGAACTACGCCATCATTGTCTTTATGATTCCCTAAAATATAGAAATGAAGTTTGTTGTATGGATCGTTATACTCACTGACAATAGTATCTTTATCAATTGAACCATCGAACTTTCCTGCAACTAAACTTGCCCCACTCCCAGCTTTAAATAAAGCATCAAGAGTTTGACGGGGGTCCCCTTTGCCAACCATTGCTGTTGTGCCGTCAGGTCTTGTAAAATCTTTCAGATTGATATCCTCAGGATGTGAATCAACTACCCAAATATTCGGAGCAGTCTCCGCATTTTTTGTCTTGGCTATCAATACACCGGAGTCTGCTGCAAAGGAATCCGTGCCAAATCGGTCTACAACTTCAAGGGTATAGTTATCGTACAATCTATTGTTTAGAATATCATTACGCCAGTCACCGGCAAGGTAATCTGTAGGTGTTAAATCTTTCATGCTGATGTTGATACCGTAGAGTCCGGTCCGGCCAAATTCACTGCCAATTGGTGCTTGACGCGCGATAATATCTGCAAATACTGGTCCAGATTCTTTTAATTCATCACGGTTTATCTGCAAGACTTCATCTTCTTCAATAAATCCCTGCTTCATCTTATTACGAAGCATATGCGCTGCTGGTAAAGAAGCACCAAGAGTAGAAGGAATCATCCAGCGAGTATGTGTTCCACCGGGACCATTAAATGATCCACGGCTCATTGTTTCCCAATAACCCGAATAGGTTCTAGGGTCAAGAGCTGCATTATTATAGTTGTCGCCAAGGCCCCGGATATGACCAAATTCGTGAGCAAATGTGCCCATTCCATCACTTTCACCTTGAGTAGAAACACGAATCCTTTTCCCATTAATCGTTGCACTAGATGCAGCCGACCATATCGTTTTAGCTGCATAATAAGAAGTCCATGGTACATAACGAGTTTTTGCCCAGTTTGGCATGTTTTCAAATCCAGGTAAATCCGGTGGACCAAATGCATCAGGCACCGATTCTGGATTCAGGAACATCATTTCGCCGAGTTCCTGCCATACAGTTGACTCATCATAGCCGGCATGAACGATGAATGCAAAGTCATATTCTTCTCCCAAAGCGGCTATATCGGCGGCAGCGGCATTTATGCCATCCTGAAAAAGGTTTCCGCTTGTATAGTTACTTGGGAGTGTATTAGAGTTATGACTGCTTTCTAGCCCATATTGAAATTCATTTTTATCCAAACGGTATGGACCAAATGATTCAAGGGTTACGCCCCATTTTCCATTAGAGTTTTCTTTCCAAAAGCTATCTATTGTCTGGTAGTTGTTGAGTTTGCTAGGAACATTCAAGAAATTTTTCCACCACTCCCCTAGTTCTTCACGAGGAACAGCAGCCACTTGTGGGTTACCGACAAGTTCTGAGCCCTTAGGTTTTGTCAAGATAAAATCCTGATCCGGAAAGTCGACCAAAATCAAGGCCCCTTTAAGTTCTGTTTCCGGTTTAATATCGGTGTTATTCCAGTCAATACCCGGAATTGGATTATAATCATTCCACATCATATCCTCCGGATTCACCCATGACTGTGGGTCCACTGGGTCTGGCATTTTATCCAGCCCTGGCTCCACAGCAAAAGCGGCTGTTGAAGACATTGCAAGCAATAATGTGGTCGTTATTACTGTAATCTTATTTCTAAGTTTCAAATAAATTCTCCTCCTAAAATGGCCTACTTTATATGTAGGCTTATCTTTTCAAAGATTACCTGATGATGAACTCATGTCGTTCGTGTTATTAGCCCATTAATCGCCTCCTATTCACAACTTAAGGACATACTTGGTTATCTACCCCATCAAAGTCAGAAACCATAATCATTAATCGGACAATCACATGCAAAAGAAGCCATAATACTAATTTGGAAAGTTAAAAGAGAAGAATCTTGTAATGGAAGTTTTGTGTTGTGGAAAAATTTATGAGTTCTAAAAAAATATTCATAGATTCTCTGAATGGGGTAGTGTTAATTATAAGTATCTCACAATTAACAGAATATTAAAACTATTAAAATACTTTTACCAAAAAGCGTTTAATAAAAATGGGTTAAAAATGATAGTTAACTATCCATGTGTTATAGAAGTGTTTTTTTATGAAGATCTCTTTCCTTAATAAGCCTAGGTGTAAGCTTACTGTTTATTACCTGTTATATTTCAAATGTATGTAATAATAAAAACTTGCTTAGGTAATGCATGTTGGCATGTGTATCGCACTTTTAGTCACAACCAAGATATAGGGGGAAAATCGAATTATTTAGAAGGAAGTCCAGATAGATAGATTGGTGCTTAACTTTTTACATAAATGAGGAACAGATATTTATCATTGTGATTTTCTTTGAGGAGCCTTAAGATTTCCAAGTGAGTTTGAGTGTTTCTTAATCATTTATATTTTATTACTTTATTGCCTGTTCATTATTTCCCTCAACTCTCAACCCCATTTTGTTGATGCATAAAAATGGTAAACTCTCTTAGAGTAACTATATATGTATAAACAACGAAAATCTCTATAACGTTTATAGAGTGGCCTTATGGGATGGAAGATTTTAAAAAAAGCATGAAGCACATGATAAAACCGAATGGGGCCGTCTAAGTCCTTTTCGAGTAAAATAATGGAAAAGTGAGGAGGTGGAAATGTTGTTAAACGTTTCTACCTCCTCACTTTTTGTTCAATTTGGGCTAAATCACCCCTCAGCCTAATTTTACTGATTATTCAGTTTTATAGTGATGAAAAAGCTCAAAACTACCCCTTATGATATGATTTCTTTATTTGACTCCATTGTAAATTTATCTTTTGTTTTCCCTTTCATGCTATTAGCAACTAGCACGCAAATCATACTGAAGATAAATAAACCAAGAAAGAAAATCCATGCAACACGGTAGCTTTCAGTGAGATCATAGATTAAGCCGGAAACAATGACACCTAAGGAACCTGCTGCAACAAAGAAGACTTGTACGACTCCAAAAATTGCTCCGAAATCCTTGTTACCAAAAATATCGTTTGTCATGAATGGAGGGCCTAATGTCGAGATAACGACACTGAATCCAAAAGCAATCGCAAATAAGTACGCGAAAGCAGGGCCTTTTGCCAACAGGAGGGATAACATAGCAATAGTCATACATATCCCTACATAGATAGCTCCTCCAGCGGTACCGAACTTATCCAATACAGTACCTAAAATCAATTTCCCCACTGTGTTTGCGAGGGAAAGCAGGCCAAAAATCGTACCGGCAAAGATGGCGGGATGACCAATATCTATTAAATAAGCGGGAATATGCATCTGTACACCCCCTGCTACCAATGCAAAACAAACGATTCCTAGTACAAAAATCCAAAACATTACTGTCTTCTTGGCTTCGCCCATCATTAAGCCGCTCTTCGCTGTCTCTATTTTCTCAGTTGACTCCATTTTATCGGCACCAAGTGGGGCTAGTCCTTTTTCGGAAGGACTTTTCTTGGCAAATAGTAAAACAAACGGCAATGTTAAGACAATGAGAAGTATTCCCGCTATAACATAGGCCGTTCTCCATCCGTAGTTTGTGATGATGGTAGTTAATACAGGACTAAGCACCGCAGCGCCTATTCCTGATCCTGCAAAAGCAAAACCCATGGCCTTTCCCTTTTTCTCATAAAACCAGTTCGTTACCATAATGGAAATGGGAATATTTGAAAAACCCGCGACACAGATACCTATCATAAAGCCAACAATACAAAAGTATAGAGCTGAATTGGCTAATGAGTATGACATGAATCCCAAGCCCGCCACCACTACACAAATGGACATGATCAATCTCATATTACCCTTAGCCAGTAGCTTTCCCATAAAGGGGGAAGCTACTGCCACGCCAAGACCAGCTATGGAAAGAGCAATTGAAAAAGTGGTTCTACTTATTCCTAAATCTTCAGTAACAGAAACCATAAATAAGCTGTGTAAAGAATTTATTATAGAGTAAGCGGCAAACATTATAAAGAACCCACATAATACAACATACCAACCATAGAATACGCCTTTAGCTCCTTGCTCCATACATTACCGCCTTTCTCCAACCACTTCAATTACCTTCGAAGATTAACCGATATCAATATAACATGTTTTCTCACGTGTGAATTCCATAATAGAATCCACACCGTATCCACTACTTTTTTGTCCACCGAAAGGCAACTCAGGACCTACTGTCCGGTATGTATTGACCCAGACATTTCCTGACTCCAATTTCCGAATCATTCGGTGTGCCCGGTTCAAGTTGGTCGTCCAAACGCCTGCTCCTAAACCGAATTCAGTATCATTGGCCATAGCAATCGCTTCATCTTCCGTATCAAAAGGGATGACGGTCGCCACCGGACCGAATATTTCCTCCTGGCAAATTCGAAGGGTGTTCCTATCCACCCTGATTAATGTAGGCTCAATCCAGTAACCTTCCGCTAAATGTGGCATATCCGGCAATAGATCCTTTCCTCCGTGGCGACCGCCGATGATAATTTCTCTCCCTTCTTTTTTACCTAATTCTATATACGAGCACACTTTTTCATATTGTATGGCATTAGCAATTGGCCCCATGGCGCTTTCAGGATGCATCGGATCTCCTAGTTGGATATACTCGGTGATCACTTCTTTCATTTTGGTCACCATTTCATCAATAATCGATCTTTGAATAAGGATCCTGGAACCACCTACACATAGTTGGCCTGCATTCCCAGTGAAAATCCCATTGAGTGTAACACCTTGTGCAGCTTTTTCAAGATCGGCATCCTCAAAGACGATGTTTGCTGATTTTCCACCAAGTTCAAACGTCATAGGCTTTGGATTTTTAGCCGTTGATTGGGCAATTGCCCTGGCCGTTGCCCCGGATCCAGTTAGGCTGACTCTATTCACGTTAGGATGACTGACCAATGTATTACCTACTTCCACTCCATCCCCTGAAACAACATTCAGAGTACCAGGGGGAAGAACCTCATTAATTAATTCACCGTACCTTAATGATGCGACAGAGGCCAGTTCAGATGGTTTGATTATGACGGTATTCCCTGCAGCAAGGGCATAGGCTGCTTTAACGGTAAAAGTAAAAAGAGGTGAGTTCCATGGAAGTATTCCTACAACCACCCCATAAGGTTCCCGTAATGTATATCCAACACTTGATGAACCCAACTGGACGGTATCTCCCTTGCTTCCTACAGCTGTCGCTCCTGCTGCATCGTACCAGTAACTTGCTAAACTCGGAATGAGTCCGTAACTCGTTTCCCTAATGACCCACCCATTATCTCTAGTCTCTAACTCCGAAAGTTCTTTACCATGTTGGACAATCAGATCACCAATTTTCCTCAAATAGTTTGCCCGCTCCATAGCTGGTAGGGTAGACCAGCCCTTAAAAGCACGCCTTGCTGCCCTTACTGCCGATTCGGCATCTTCGACTGTACTGTTAGGAATAGTGGCCCATACCTTTCCCGTAGATGGATTGATACTTTCTATTTGTCTTCCGGAAGAAGATTGAATTAATTTCCCGTTGATCATGTTTTGAAAATCCCTAATTTCATTTGCTATTTTCAAAGTTCAACTCCGCCTTTCAAAATGAGTATATATTTCAAACAGGCATGATTACCGCACTTTCGTCATACCACCCTAATGCTGTTGCGGCTTGTTTATAAAACTGATCTGTACGGCCTAAATAATTCTCATAGAATCGGGCCCGTTTTACAAATAGCTGGCAATCCATTTCTTCTGTAAAACCAATTCCTCCATGAATTTGTATATTATCAGCGGAGATACGGGTAAAGGCATCCGTAGCAAAGATTCTTGCGCAAGCAATGCCCTGAACACGATCGGATGCATGACTTTCCAATGCCCAATTCGCATAATATGCCAAAGATCTTGCCGTTTCCAAGTCTGTCTTCATATCTACTATTCTGTGTTTGATCGCCTGGAATCTTCCAATTGGTTGGCCAAACTGTTCACGAATTTTTGCGTACTCGGTAGCCATCTCCACTACTTTCTCCATAGCTCCCACTATTACAGCTGAAAGTGCAGCATTGAAGGAAAGTAAACCCTCTTGGAGAACATCCCAGCCTTTGTGAAGAGTTCCGAGGATTTGATTTCTTGGAATTTTAACGTTACTAAATGTAAGCTTTCCTAAGCTGCGCGTCTCATCCATGTTTTTTTGGTTTTGAATAGTTAGATTGGGATCGGTACGATTGACAATAACTAACGAAATCCCTTCTGTACCTTTTCCTATATCTGTGCGGACCGTTACGATAAAATGATCGGCTAACTCGGCATCTGGAACAAGCGATTTTACCCCATTTAATATCACTTGATCATTTTCTACTTTTCCAGATAGATTAATTCCAGAAGGACCATAACTTCCGCCCCTCTCTAACCATGCAAGAGAAAATGATTGAGTCCCATTCGCTATATTGGGTAGATAGTTTTCTTTTTGTTCTTCCGTACCGAACTTTTCTAATAAGGGGACAGCTAATGCACTCGTTTCTAAATAAAGTCCTGGTACTAATGAACGACCGGATTCTTCAAGAACAGGTATTAAATCCAAAGGTCCTAATCCCATTCCTTCATATTCTTCTGATATATTAATACTAGTACAGCCTAATTCGGCCATTCCTCTTTGCAGGGCTAGTAATGATTCTGTATCACCCTTGATAAAATCACGAGCTGCCTTTGTTTGACCTGCATCATCTAAATACTTTCGGACATACCCCCGAAACATCTCTTG
The DNA here is from genome assembly GCF_059384845.1 of Peribacillus suis. Lineage (NCBI taxonomy): Bacteria > Bacillati > Bacillota > Bacilli > Caryophanales > Bacillaceae > Peribacillus > Peribacillus suis. The sequence continues at coordinate 1,981,786 of NZ_CM182019.1, read as the reverse complement.
TTCTTGATTTAAAGAAAAATCCATTTTTCATCACCCCTATTTAGACTTAGCGTCCCATATCCTTCGGTAAGCCTAGAATTCTTTCAGCAATTGTATTCTTTTGTATTTCACTCGTCCCTCCACCAATTGTCTGGCCGAATGAATAGAGATAATTATCTTGCCAATATGACTGACCTGAAATGGCATCTTCTTTCCATAGAACTCCCTGATGACCTTGCAGGGATATTGATTCAGAAAGTAAGTCCTTTGTGAGTTCACTTACTAATAATTTATCCATGGAACCCTCGGCTCCTGGATAACCATTTTTTATTGTTTTCGTTAAATTCCGATAATAATTTAATAAAGAACCACGGGAACGAGTATATAAATCTATCATCGTTTTTCTAACAAGTGGATCGGCCATTAACGGCTTGTCATCCTCTTTCCATTCTTTTGTCAATGATACGAGGTCATTGAATTGCTGTTCCAATGTGAAAACCTGTGCTCCTATACCCGTTCTCTCATGCATAAGGAGAGCAATTGAAACCTTCCATCCTTCATCCACTTCTCCAACAATTTCAGCATCATATGCAATCGCGTCATTTAAATACACTTCATTAAAATCATGCTGCCCATCCATTTGAATGATAGGTCGGGTTTCCACTCCTGGCTGTTTCATGTCCAAGAGGAACACCGTAATCCCTTTATGTTTCTTATCAAAACGATTTGTTCTAGCAAGTAAAAAGCAGCGATCCGCTAGATGCCCAAAGCTTGTCCATACCTTTTGACCATTAATGATCCAACGGTCTCCATCTTTTACTGCACTCGTTTGGATAGCTGATAAATCTGATCCAGCGTTTGGCTCGGAGTATCCTTGACACCAAACTTCTTCTCCTGTGAGGATTCTCTGGATATACTTTTCTTTTTGTTCTTCCGTACCAATCTGCATAAGTGTTGGAGCCACCATATTAAGACCTACATAGTTTACAAGAGGCGGTGCTTTAACACGAACCATTTCCTGTTGATAAACAATTTCCTCCATCAACGTAGCTTCCCGGCCACCATATTTTTTCGGCCAAGCTATCCCAGCCCAGCCACCTTCATATAATTTCCTTTGCCAATCCCTTAAGAAAGCGGCATATTCACTTTCATCCTTAGAAACCTGGCTAGATCCATTTAACCAACCTTCAGGTAAATTTTGTTCAAGCCACATTCTTAATTCATGCCGGAATTCTTCTTCCTTTGCTGAAAACGAAAAGTCCATTGATTCTTTCCCCCTTTTTTACCAGTCTAAATTGAATGATCTATACTTGAATCCATTGTGGCAAAGAACGTTCTTCCGTCATTTTCTCCCAAGTCATCTTGACCTGCATTCCGATATGAACATCATCGGTAGGACACTGCAGAATATTCCCGATTAATTTGACATCAGGCAATTTATCTAATTCGACAATTGCAATGATGAGTGGTAAATCATCTTGGAATCCTGGTAGAAATGGACGATAGGAAATGATATACGAATAAACTTTCCCGTTTATGTCACTACCTTGACTTTCCCAACTTAGTTCCGTACTTCCGCATTTTGCACAACTTGGTCCAGGAGGATGCGAATATTCCTGACAGCTATTACACTTTTGTAGAATCAGTTCATGACGATCTGCCCCATCCCAATATGGGGTATTATCTTGGGTTTTTACCGGAATAGGTTTTTGGTATTCCATCTTTTTCCCTCCTAGTTTCTAAGAATCATAGCTCCGGCGATATCAGGACCAGCCCAGCCAGTACATATACCTATTTCACAATTTTCCACCTGGCGATCTGTCCCTTTATATTCATGTCGGACTTGTCGAACGATTTCCAAAACGTTGTTCATCCCATGTGTATAGCCTTCTGATAACATTCCTCCAGCAGTATTCGATGGTAATTTCCCACCCATCCGCAAGTTTCCTTCGGCTACAAAATCCCCTACTTCGCCTCGTGGGGCGAATCCATAAGCCTCCAATTGACGTAGCACCACCCAGCTGTAACAGTCATAAATGGAAGCAACATGAATATCTTCGGGTTTAACTCCTGCCATTTTATATACTTCAGGTGCAACATAGTCAGAAGCGACTTCATCTAAATTGTTCCAATAATGGGCATGTGACACACATTGCCTTGCAGATAACCCCATGATGTAGACTGGTTTAGATTTTCCATTCTTAGCTCGCTCCGATGAAGTGACGATGATTGCATTAGCCTCATCTGATTCCATGCAGAAATCGTGCTTATTGAATGGGTAACTCAAATATGGTGTTTTTTTGTATTCTTCCATCGTTAACGGTTTCCCGTAAAAATATGCTTTTGGATTTCTTTGGGCATGCTCATAAAAGCTCGTGCAGACATGTCCAAGATGCTCCTGGGTCAACCCGGTTTCATGCATATGGCGAGTCGCAAAAAGTCCGAACCACTGTGATGGGCTACCCGCTCCGTAAGGAATGATAAAGCTCCCACCTTCAATGGCCGATTGGAGCAGATTCACATCCCAACCTCCCCCGCCCATTCGGACGCCAGATCTCCCATTCATAGAGCGGTAGATTAATACCGTATTTAATTGCCCTGTTTCAATTAGACCAACAGCATCAGCAATTAACATCTCCGTGCTGCTTCCTCCACCCATAATATCGTTTACATATTTCGGACGAACGCCTAAATACGTGGCTAACTGATGTGAAGTGCAAGAATCATGTTCGGAATAACTCATGAAACCATCAATATCTTTCGCTTGAAGACCAGCATCATTCAATGCTGCCCGTGCTGCATCCAATGCCAAATGAAGGGGCGTTGTTCCAGAATTCTTGGATCGTTCACTCTCCCCAACTCCGACAATGGCGTAGCGATCTTTTATACTTCCCATAAAAAAGCCTCCCTTTTGATTTCTAAAGCAACCCCCTATTGAAATTGCAAGACGACTTGCCCTGATCCTACAACATGCTCTGGTTCTTTTTCTGCAATAAGATCCAGTTTGACAAAGCGTTTTCCCTCTATCTCATACACATTTTTCACAAATGCTGAACAGGTAATTTGGTCTCCGGGTACAGTGATAGCACCGAATCTCATTTTAAAGTTCGTTGGCATAGCGGTATCCCCAGCCAATTTCATTACATATTCCCCTAGAAAGCCCATGACCAGCATTCCGTGAGCAATCACCCCTTGCATTCCTACTTTTTTGGCAAAGTCATCATCTGTATGGAGCGGATTGAAGTCCCCTGAAGCACCTGCATATTTGACTAATTGAACTTTTGTTACACTTGGCTTGGTAAGTGACTTGAGTCTTTGTCCTTCTTGTAAGCCTTCATAATTCAACATTTCCCTTTACTCCTCTCATTGGAAGTCTTCCTTTTGCTCCAATCGACTATTTATAAGCAATTATTCCCTACTTAAACTGTAGATGATTTAGCTTTTAAGGGCCTATAGATAATATTCGTACGGCTTATCACAACCAATTTACCCGTTTCATCTCTGATTTCCGTATCGAGAACCACGAACTGCATAGGCCCTTTTTTTCCTTCACGTTCATACACATCAGAGACCTTCATCTGGCAATATAGTGTATCCCCCGGACGAATTGGGCGTTCATAGATGAATTCCTGCTCACCATGCAGCATTCTTCTTTGATCGAGCTTTAGATCCAAGTTTTCTCCACTATCTTGCCCTATTGCTATAGGGAAAGTGGGAGGAGCAATAATGCCTCCATATATTGTTTTTGCAGCATACTCTTCATCCATATATAAAGGATTAAAATCACCGATTGCTTCGGCAAATTGCCGTATATGCCTTTTTTCGACTTCAAATACAAATTGATTTCCAGTTAAACCCTTTAAATAATCCAACTCCATAGTTTGCTACCCCCTAATCGTTGTTTTCACTTCAGATTCGTTACCGATAACAAGCATCGCATCCGCTGCTTTAATTCCATCTCGATAAACAATTAGAGGATTTATATCCAGCTCTTTGATGGAATCTTTATAATCAGTGACCAAGGCTGAAACCTTTAGTAACACATCAATAATGGATTCGATATGAACCGGATCTTTTCCCCGCGTTCCTTTAAGGATGGCTTTTCCCTTGATCTCTTCAATCATTTCATAAGCATCTTTTCTCGAAATTGGCGCAACCCTAAGTGACACATCTTTGAAGACCTCTACAAATATCCCTCCCAGACCAAACATGATAACAGGTCCAAAAACCGGATCATTATTAGCTCCTATAATTACTTCCACACCTTCGGGGAGCATTTCCTGTACGGAAATTCCATTGATTATAGCGTCTGGTTTATACATCAGTGCATTACGGGTTATTTCAGTGAAAGCTTTTACGACTTCTTGTTCGTCTTTCACATTCAATCGAATGGCATCTGCTTCTGTTTTATGTGGAATATCAGGGGAATCCACTTTTAAAACGACTGGGTACCCCATTTTTGTTGCAAAATTTGATGCTTCTTCAGCTGTGGTAGCTAAAGATCTCTTTGTAGTTGGAATTTGATAATGATCCAATATAGCGCTTGCTTCTGATTCACTCAGTGTCTTGCCAGTAGGCAATAGTTTTTCTATATCTTGCTTCTCTATCAACTTAGGAATTTCAAGTTGTTCAAATGCATGTAACTCCTTATTTTTTCGATAATATTCACTGTATTCGACTAATTTAGCAAATCCTCTGATTGGATTTAAATTACCCGGTACAACAGGAATTCCATTTTTAACAAGCTCTGCTGTGCCTTGAGGAATGGACATGCCTACCAGTGGGAAAGAGGTAATGAATATGAATTTGTCGGAAGCTTTACAAAGACCTATAAACTCTTTTAACAAAGGATGATCAGCATCCCAATAATTAGGAAACTCAGTGAAAATAATATTATCTACTTCAGGATCTTCAATAAGAGCCCTTAATGGAGCGATAAATAATTCTGGATTGGATACAGAGGCAGCAGCTGTTAAATCAACTGGGTTGGAAGCGCTTGCATAAGTAGGAATATTAAGCATGATTTTTTCCTTTGTTTTTTCACTTAGAGGCATGATGGTAAGACCATTTGCTTCACAACGGTCTGCTTCATTAATGCCTCTTCCTCCAGAACTTGTGATGATTACTGTATTTCTTCCTTTAGGCAACTTATTGGAAAGAAATAACTTTGAAAAAGAGATGATATCTTCATAATCATCAGCTCTGACAATACCGGATTGCGTAAAGAATGCATCATAAACATGATCCGAACCAGCGAGTGAACCAGTGTGAGAAGCAGCAGCTCTGCTTCCTGCTATACTTCTGCCTGTTTTCATGACAATGATTGGTTTATTTATGTCCAGTGCGTCTTTAGCCAAAATTCTTAGCTTTTCTGGATTTTTAGATCCTTCCAAGTAGCCACTTATTACGCTTATTTTTGGATCATGGATCATATATTCCACGATATCCGAAAACTCGGTTTCCATTTCATTTCCGACACTCACAAAGTAGTTAAAGCTTAGTTCATTCTGTGCAGCAGCCATATATGTTAATACACCAAATGCCCCACTTTGCGAGACATACCCCACACCTTGTTGGCCATCCAACGGAACTGATAATATCGCAGGTGAAAACGTCCCGATTAATCCATTAGACAAATTAACTAACCCAACGCAGTTGGGACCGACTATTCGAATACCATTCTTTTTGGCAATCTCTGTGAGCACCTTCTGCTTTTCAATGCCTTCCTGTCCAGTTTCAGAAAAGCCCGCAGAAAAAATGATGGCCGCTTTAACATTCTTTTTTGCACATTCTTCTAACCCTTGCTGTACTTGTTCGGCATTTAAACAAAATATGGCCAAGTCAATATCGTTTGGTACATCCAATAAGGAAGGGTAACATTTTAATCCTTCAATCTCCTTCGCTTTGCGATTGATTGGATAAATCTCTCCGATAAATTCCCCATCCAAAAGTGTCTTCACTTGTAGATTACCAATCTTATATTTATTCGCAGATGCACCTAGTATGGCTACAGACCTAGGATTAAATAAAGGATCAAGCGATTGATTTGAAAGATCTATTTGATTTTCATTTGTCATACATTCTCCCCCAACCTCGTAATGTATAAATCATTTCTCTGTTTTCATCTTACATGTAGAGAAAAAAAGATAAGAAAATTAACTATCGCTAAATTCATATAAACATTAGGAGGTTAATTCATGTAAAACCTTTCATTTAACCTTGATGCAGCAAGGGATACAAGGAGACACTAAAAAAATTACGTTCTATATAACCCCGACTATGCGTGGGGATAGCCCCGACATCTGAACAAGATAAACGCTTAACTTTTTAGTTTGAAATAAAAAAGGAAACCCCGTTTAAGGATTTCCTATATAAACTCTATTAAATTTTTTCTACTGTTCCTTGGTGATACGTGAATTCGTACCTTTTCTTAGTTCAATAGGAAACCACTTAAAACCATAAGAATATTAAAAATAAAGTGCCAAAGAATCGAAGGAATCACACTTCTGCCTTTGATAGTAATCCCTCCATAAAACATTCCTCCAATTGAAAATGCAATGCAAGTAACCCATGGAATTCCAAGTGAATAATGTTGCAATCCAAAACCCAAACTTGTTAGTACGACCGCCCATTTTTCACCTAATAGTTCTGAAAACCGATTCAGCAGATTACCTCTCCAAATAAGTTCTTCTAATACAGCATTTGTTATTGAAAATATGATGGTGAGTAGCCACATTTCTTTGATGGCGAACCAACCATTTTGAATAATGAAAGGTGTAAAGACAATAGTATTAACGATTAATGCTATGAATAGAAAAAACTTAACACTCGTTCGGTGAAAACCGGACCATATAAATGGAAAGTAAATCAGTTCATTCCATTGTGGTTTTTTCAAATATGCTATAAATGGAGACTTGGAAAAGAAAGATAAAATGAATAAGGGGACCAAAATTAGAATTAATGATACTCTACTGAAAAGTATGCGTAATTCCTTTGTTTCAAACTGTATCGTCCAATGAGTAATTGCATATAAATAAGCGGAAAATCCAACTCCAAATAGAATACTTGTGATAATAAACGATTTCATAGATTTATCGAAGGTTATAAAAATAAAAATAGACGTAATTAGCCATATACCAATAAGTAAATAATTGTTTAGTTGTAACGATATGATAAGGGATACAAATATAAATAATGAAGCGATATGTTTAAATACATATGACAATATGAAACATTCACCCCTCCGAAAACAGTAGTTGCATTAGGGCCAAATCCCTCCTGCTTACTTCGGGGGGCTATAGACCAATTCCTTCCCTTTTATTAGAGTGTAGTGTAGGAATTGGACTCTTTGGCTCAATGGAATTTAATGAGCGGAATTCGGCGTTTTAACCACTATGTATGATGAACCGTTTCATGTTTTTCCAACCATTTAAGCATTTTCATGCGAATTTTTTTTGATGGGACTTTAATTCCCCTCTCAATATTACTAACGTAAGGAGCAGAAATTTCTAGTTCTTCTGCCAATTGATATAGTGTAAGATTGAGCATTTTTCTAGTGTTTCTTATTTGCTTACCAATTTGTACATTCTTTTGGTTAGAATGTTTTTGTTCCGAATCATCAATAGTCTTTTTTTTCTCAATTGAACGATATTGTTCCATAATAATCTCCGGAGGTTCTATTAAAATCATGGAATTCAACCAAATATTCGCCCATCCTTTAAAATCCGCAATAGACTCGTCCCACTTTTCATAATGCCATGATGCAATTACTCCATCATCAAGTAACTTATCAAAAGCCTTTTCAAAACGTTCTCTTGTACGCGATGGAGTTCGAATATTCAACTCTTCCCCAATAGATTCCAAGAGCGTACTTGTTTTATTTGGCTGTAAAAAGGTTCCTTTTCTTGCTTGTGTCCTCCAACGCCAGCTTAAATATCTAGTAAGTCGTTTCTCCCACAGTTGTTTATAAGGGTTATATTGCAGGGCTTTAATTGAAAGAAGTGCAACCTGCCTGCCAGATCCATTCAAGAACTTCGCGAAAACCCGATCAATTGTAAAGGTAATCTTTTTCTTACATGTTTCCTCCGAAATGGAGTATTCTTCCCCCTTACGGTCGATAAAAATAAATGTCCGGCCTTGCAACCTTGTATGAACTGGTTTACCTTTTTCGTAGACGATCGCTTTTTGGATATTAATCCATATGCTTTGAATATTTGTAAGCGATTTCAAAACTTGTTCTCGTTGTTTCGCTTCATATCCCCCTCTTCGCCCATCTCCACCAAGTTTAGGTTTTAAGCCTCTTATGGATAGTAAATCACTCAGGTGAATTTCTATAATTTCTTCATTGTTTCTCGCCTTGGATAAAAACAGGCTGCAAAGGGCATCGAATACATCCACATCCGCATCCGACAATGATTGTACTCTGTTCCATGCTTCGTCGACTATACTCTGTTCCATATTTAGAGAGTGGTTGAATATAGGGATAATTTGTATAAATCCTTCTGTGTTTCCACGTAGAATAGGTGTTGATGGCCATGGAGCATTTCCGATTTTTTGAAAGTTCTTTTTATAAATGGCGTCTCTGACAGATTGGTACGGAGCACTATTCATTACCAGTAAATGGTCTTGGATAGTAAAGCTTGAAGAAAAATCCCTGATATTTGTTAATAATAAATCGGGTGTTCGAAAACCATCTTTCTTAATACAAAGAAGCTCTTCTATTTTTTTTACAGAACAAGATTCCAGATTTAAATGAATGATGATTAATTTAACCCATTCTTGTACATAGCCATTTACGATATCAATTAATTTCAATACAAAATCGGCGTCCTTAGCGAATTTATTCGTAAGTTGTTGATAGAATAATTTATTCAGTTCATCATTATCCAGTCTTGCCAAATGATTATTGCCTAACAAATCGACAATTTCCTCAATAATCCAATCCTTTATCTGATTTCTAAACCAACTATAAAAATTGACCCAAACAGTCTCCTTAGCCAAAAAGGTATCTGTTTTTAATTTGTTTTCCATTTGATAAATGGAATCTTCAATTAATTGTTTATCATTAAAAACAGCCTCGCTTTTTGAAGACAACTTCTCATATCTGCTTATAAGGTAAAACACAACATTCTGTGCTATCTGTGAAACGGTTTCATTTCGTGCTGTAATCCTTAGTTTAAAAAACAACTCTTCATTTTTTTTGTATGCCTCTTCCCAAATAACAAAAGATGTACTAAACCCTTCTTTAAATGTTTGAAAACCTGTCCGGCCTTTAGCCTTATGAATGTGATACATTTTATGAAAATCATTATATTGGTTGTTTGATTCATAGATGCAAAGCACCAAAAAGTTATTTATTCTGTTTGACCAGGGAAGAGTTGGCATGTTACCACTCGACTGGCTATTTGGTCTTTTTGTTTCGTTTTGCTTACCATCTATATTTTTTTGCATGAATACCTCCCCATTGAAATACGTAACCGCTCAAGATTTACTATTAAGATATATAAAAATGAGATGTATAACATGGAGCTAATGAAAGAGCAGGTAATACCCATCCTATTACATATATTCAATAAGCATTAACTTTACCCTTCTTTTGAACTAGAGTAATTAAAATTTTCTTGCCTGATTGCTTATATAAGAAAACGGATCAAAATAAAAACTCCTCAATTTAGAGGAGTTCATTCTTGTGAGAATTCTTTTAATCTAGGTAAAATAGGCACCAATATTTCATTTGCTATGTAATCCGTTTCTAAACCGATAAACTGTTTTCCGTCCAATTCAACAGATCGGGCATACTCGGGATTGTTACAGAATATGAACGAGATAATTCCATTTTCTTCAGTCATGTCAACATATTTGAATGAAATATGATTTTGGGTCAAACAGCTTTCAAATGCAATACATAATTCGTCTAGGTTCGAATGGTCAATCGTTGAAAATTTCATTTTTAACATCTCCTCTGAATACAGGATAGCAAAATATTAGTTAGATTACAAAGGACATAACAAAGTTACTTTTACACACTTTATTATCACCATGTCTACAGCTGTCATTTTGAATTGTATGGATAGCGTGCCATGTCATATCCTTCAACATGAATATTCCGGTGCCTGTCTCATATATTTATACAAACACCTTTTGAGGAGTGTGACAGCATGCAATCTTTTTATAAAGGAACGCTCATCTTGATAGTCGCAGCGTTTTTTGGTGAATGTATCGAGTTTTTTGTAAACATGATTCTCGCCAGGGAACTACAAGAGGAAGGCATGGGGCTTTACATGTCCATTTTGCCTGTATTCTTTCTGATATATGTAATTGCCAGTTTTGAATTGCATGTTTCGATTGCCAAGTTTGTCGCTGAAAACAAACCTGCATTACATTATAATTTACTGCTTCATGCCTTCAAATTGGCAACTGTGGTCGTGCTGATCATGTGTATCATCCTTCCTTTTATTCTTACATTTTCTTCAATAATGGACGGGTTTCACCCATATATAAAATGGATGCTGATCGGTTTGATACCTATCGTCGCATTTTCCTCGATTGCAAGAGGTTATTTTATGGGTGTACAACAAATGAGCAAAATTGCAATCTCAAACTTTTTAAAGAAGATTTTTCAGTTCGGCCTGTTGCTCGTCATCTTTAACTTGTTTCAATTTAACCAGGAAAAGTCTTTGTTAATGGCCTTTTTCGTATTGGTAGGAAGTGAATTTCTTGTATTCTTATACTTGATCAGCATACTGATCCTTCAAGTTCGGATCATGGGGCGTGGTACGAATTTAAGGACCACAGGTAAACATGCCCGGCAAAAGCTTTTGGAGGTATCCCTCCCAACTATGGGACTTAGAATCTTTCATGCAATCACTAATGCCATTCAACCCTTTCTTATTCATGCTGCGCTTCTTTCAGCGGGGTTTGGTGCCGTTCTTGCAACCGAGCACTTTGGGATGTTAACGGGTGTCGCGATGACTATAGGTTTCTTTCCGGCATTTATTGCTCATTCTCTAATGATCATGCTTATTCCGACTGTATCGGAAGCTCACAAAAATCAGGATAAAGAAAAGCTTAGAGTCCTGTTACAAAAATCAATGTGGTTTACGGTTATGTATGGAGTCCCAGCCGTGCTCATTATCTATTTATTTGCGGAACCTCTGACAGCACTCTTCTTTTCTTCCACAACGGCTTCTCTTTATTTGAAAATGCTTTGCCCTTATTTCCTTTTCCACTTTTTCATCATACCGATGCAAGCCTACCTCATTGGATTAGGTCTCGTCAAAGATGCATTCATCCATACCGTGTGGGCTCATATTGTTTCCTTTACCCTCATGTATATTCTTGGATCTCAAGCTGTCCTTAATATGGAAGGCGTTATCTTGGGTATGAATACAGGTGCTGTTTTAATTACATTTATGCATTACTTAACCATCTGTAAAAAAATCGGGATAAGCCTCTGGTTGACGAAATCCAAACAAAACGTTTATTAATAATGGATTGTTTGGACAATTTGCTCATACAAAAATCCCAATCATCTTGCTTAATGCTTGTACACGTAACCTATTTCCAGAAACTGATCTAAAAGGATTTTGAAAAATATTTGTCCCTTTTCCTGTACTTATGCCGCTATTTGATGTATATTTCAACATACTTGGGTATTAATCAAGCAATGTGGTTTAAACTAAGCATAGACTATTAATGGAGTGATTTCATGAGCAAGGCTAAAGCTAAGAGTGGAACAGGTAAGGGAACAGGAACAGGTACGGGCAAGAAGGGTTGGAATCGTTGGAAAACGGGAGCCAATAAGAAAAAGAGTGCCAAGCCGTACGTAAGTAAGGGCGTCAAACATGGCAATGATTCCAAAGCCAATGGTAACGATTCGAGTAGTATAAGCGAGAAATAATTAATCCACTTAATCGAGTGGCTACAAATAAACTTTCTTGTCTCAGATTCTAATACGGGTTATTCATTCAATTAAATCCATAGAAGAAGATTGGACAATTAAATAATGAGATTAATAAAGGAAAGACACTACCCAATTTGGAAGTGTCTTTTTTGTTCTATGAGGTAAATGAGATGTATGTAGAAAGAATAAGAAGAAGATTTTGTGCTATCTAATATTACTTTTGGGTTTAGTAGGATTGCTTTTTTTGGGTGAAAGCTTTGTATTATAGGTATTTGTAGCTTTTTTAACCGTATCCGTCACTGAATGAATGGCTTCCCCGACGTCTTGGGCCGAGTCGAATAATGGTTCCACTGTTTTAATCTTCCCTTTCACATCCACAGTGATATCGTTCGCTGTATGAATAAGTTGTTTTGATTCGGATGAAAGGTCCTGTATTGCTCCTCTCACATCAATCAATGTTTTATTTGCCTCCCCTAACGTCACCATCACTTTTTGTAATGTACCAATCAAGAAAACAACCAACCAAATGAAAGCCAATGCGATTGCTGCGACGCTATATTCCATAACCATGAAAAAATCCCCCTTAAACTCGAAAAATTCAGTACATGCATATTGCCGTAGTTTAGATGTATATGTTAGTAATTCTCGGGGTGCATGGTCCTCATATGAAATCTTTTATTTGATTTTGATGTGTACTCCCTCTGGTTGGTTATTAGGAGCAGTCGGATTTGAAGGAATTTCTGAATCGGTCCTGCTTCCTTCTTTTATGGTACTAGTGACATTATGAATCATTTCGCCAACATCTTGGGCCGATTCCAATAAAGGATCTACATTACTCATTTTCCCTTTTACATCAATTGTAATTTGATTCGCGGTATGGATTAATTGTTTTGATTCATCTGTTAACCCATGAACCGCCTTTCTTACCTCTTCTAGGGTTTTATTGGTTTCCTCAAGCGTACCCATTCCTTTTCGAAGCGTCTTGTTTAAATTATAAATCAAATATACGACAGCTCCGGAAACACTAGCCACGCTTAATTTAATATACATGCAAGCAACCTCCTTTTCTTTAAATTTATGCACTAGCTTCCCTATTCATTCCGTTAAAAGACTTTGCTTGCCCTGTTCTTCTCAACCTGGATTTTTTGCTATGTCCGAATATGTCTGTTCTTTATCTGTTTGGCTATTCATGTTTTAGAAATTGTTTCTAAGGAAATAGATATAGATAATATGAGATAACCATTAAGGAGGAACTTACTTATGTCACACGAAAATTATCAGTCAGTCATTCAAACTTTGCACGAATGCATGACTGCATGCAACCATTGTTTTGATGCTTGCTTAAAAGAAGAGAACGTAAAGATGATGGCCGAGTGCATCCGCTTGGATCGAGAATGCGCGGATATGTGTTCATACTTGGAACAAGCATTAGGAAGAAATACACCATTCGTTTCTGAATTGGCAGCTACCTGTGCTAAGATTTGTGAAAGTTGCGGGAATGAATGTAAAAAGCATGATCATGAACATTGTCAGAAATGTGCCCAGGCTTGCTTAACGTGTGCAGAAGAATGCAGGAAACTTGCAGCATAACTTCATATAAAGGGATAGGGTGCTCTATCCCTTTTTAATTTTGTTTTTTTCTTCCTAATGATTGATGTTAAATTATTTAAACTATACTTTGAGTTGAAAGATCAAATAATATATTCTAACGAGGTTCATGCTAAAATTATTGATTGGCATTTCACTTGAATTCTCATACTTTGCATCCCTCCATCCTCAAAGTTATTAAACTTGGCTATTTTAGGAATACTAGTCTTAAAACAGGAGGGTAATGTGCATGGCAAATCAAAAAGTTTCCGGTGAGAACGATAAGGGGAAAAAAGTATCAACTATAGATAAGAAAGAGAAAGAAAACGAGGTAACTCGACTCAATCGATTATTAGGAGCCGTCATGAGGTATTTATCCGACGACGAGCAAGAAGAAATTGACATCGAGTACTTATTGGAAAATACGGATGGTTTGAGGGAATGGTGGGATCAATACCGCGAGCTTGACCGAAAACGGGTTGAAGAAAAAATTAAAAGTTCCCTTGCAGAGCTTCCTGTTGAAGAGTTGGAATTAATCCTTGAACAGATACGTAATAAAGTGAATGGAGGCTGATTGCTCACTTCATTGAAATAACTAGTAACGCAAGTGGCTCTGTTTCATATATCCCTATCCTATGGATATGTTGTCCATATCTTTTTCTAATGGGTCAAATATCTTGGTTTCCCATTTCCCAGGCAATTCCCTAATCATATCAAGAACTTTCATTCGAAGGCTTTACGCGACAGTGGGACCTCTATAGAAAATTCCCAACCCCATTCATAGCACCGAAATAGGTTAAGTGTTATATTAGGGGTATCTACTTTTAATTTTGGAGAGTGATCAATATTCTATATTTAATCGCCATTCTTTTTCCTCCTCTAGCCGTCTTATTGGCCGGTAAACCAATTCAAGCCTTGCTTAACTTGATTCTCACCTTATTTTTCTACGTTCCAGGCCTAATTCATGCCATTTTGGTTGTTCATGACAAAAAAGCGGATAATCGAATGAAGCATCAAGCTGCCTTGATTGCAAAGTCCAATCGAAAAAAATGAATTCAACTCAAAAACCCCGTATATCTGCCACCATGTAAAGGTGTACCATATCCGGGGTTTTTCTTTATTATTTCCTTAATATTTTCGATTTTTTCTATGGCCATTATGATAACAAGCGTCACATATTTGAAAACGCGAGGTATCTGGAAGCTGTTTTCCACAGCGCTTACACTTTTTCTGATAATTGATTATTTCATCTTTCAACTGATCATGAACGCCATTACTGATTTCTTCCCGCACCCGTTCCCAATAGACAGCCTCGGTTCTCTTACCCATCCTATATAGAAACAAAAGATGAAGACCTATTGCTTTATAAGATAGTTCCAACTCCTCTAAGTTCCTAGTCCTTATAAAGGGATCGGGAAGTTCGCTACTCTCAGCAATTGCTTCTATGGTTTCTAGCCATTGGCGAATAAGGCGAGGTTCTTTTGCCGAAAAAGGTAAATGCAGGAAACCATATAGGTCCATTAATGAAAAACGAGCTTCGATTTCAGTCTCACGGATCAGTTCATAAAGCTCCCGCTCTTCCGAAAGTGATGCTTTTTTTGTTCCATTTGGCGGAGTGAACTTTTCCCATAACTCAAAGAATGTCCCTAAATTCCTGTAGTACTTCTGAAACCGTTCAAATACCGAAGAGGTCGGGGCAATCGTAAAGGTTTGAACCGGCTCATCTACCTGTTCAAGTAATTTCCTCATGATTTTTATGTCGCCCGTAAATGCTACTTTACCCGTGTCATAAATCCCTTTTCTTCCAGCACGCCCTGCTATCTGTTTTACTTCTTGAGAAGTCAGCCTTCTTCTTCTCGTCCCGTCAAATTTCTCATTTTCAAGAAAAACGATACGGCGAATCGGTAAATTCAATCCCATCCCAATTGCGTCAGTTGAAACAACGACGGATGTCTCCCCCCGATTAAAAAGCTCAATTTGCCTTTTTCTGTTTTCTGGTGGCATACTCCCATAAATCATGCTGACCCTATGCCCACTAGCTTGCACACGTGAGGCCGTTTCGAGTACTTGCCTTCTTGAAAAGCAAATAAGGGCGTCCCCTTTCTTGGTATTTTTCAATTCGAATTCTTTCGGTTCTATTTCTAACGGTATTTCCCGACTATATTCATAAATCTCCAAATCCGTTTCATCAAGTAAATTCAGCAGCATCTTTTGAATATTTCTACTTCCTATAATGTGTACTTCTTTTGCATTTGCTTTCGTAATCGCTCTATACCAAGAAAATCCACGGTCCTTGTCCGCTAACATTTGAGCTTCATCAATGACAATTACATCATAGTAGTCCTTCTCATGAAACATCTCAACCGTACAAGAGATATGCTGTGCCCCATTTATCAGCTTTTCTTCTTCTCCCGTTTTTAATGAGCAAAGCACACCGTCTGCATTCAGCTTATCAAACACTTCCAGAGCAAGAAGCCTAAGTGGTGCAAGATACAATCCGCTCTCGGCCTTTTTCATTTTCTCCAGGGCCTGGTGTGTCTTTCCTGTATTCGTGTCTCCAATGTGTAAAATGTATTTGACCTTTAGTCCTAATGATGGTGTATAGGCCTTTCCAAAAATGTCGTCAAGGATTCTTTTCTCTTCTTCCTTCTTTCGAGCAGCTTCTGCCAGCGCTTCTGCTTTTTTTCGTTCCCTGGTTGCCTCGTCCCTTTCAAAAATCTCTTGATGAACTGATTCATCAAAGGGAATCTGGGCAAGCTTCAGTAAGTCAGATAGGTATTCTTCTTGAAGTTCGTCGAAACAAGCCTGTGACAAATCTGTCAAATCCTCTTGAAGTAACTCTTTAAGGATCTCCGGGGTGACGATATCCCCTAAGGTTTCTGAATAATTGTTCAATACTTCTGTAGTCAAGTTCTCAAGAACCTTTTTAGGTATATATTCAAAGATAAAGTCTAATACCAACCGTTCATAACGATAGAAATAATTTTCATACTCGTAACGACTTTTACCCCACTCAAAAGTAGAATGAATATCCCCCGTCAGTTCATCGAAGAAATCAGTCACCATAAGGTAATCGGTAGATTCGAATGATCCCTCCTCAATCAACCGTTCTTCAAGTAGATACGGTTCTACAGACTGAAATTTCGGCTTATTAAGAAGATCAGTGGCAATTTTGCCTGATATATAATAACGGACATGTAAATAAACTAGCAGAGAGTTATTTTCTAAAAAAGTGTACGCTTCATTTTCAAGCTTTTCCTGTACCAGCCACCGCTTATGTGCTAGCTTTTGTTCCTCTTGCCTTTTAAAGAAGACTTCCCTTGCGTTCACATATCTCTGTTCCCAATCTTGATCGTTTTCGGAAAAGGTCTCCTCCAGCCAGGATATTGTATCAAAAGGGTGATACGTCCTTAACTCATTTCGAAACAAATGGTTGATATGCTTATGATCTGTCCCTTCTGTAACGAATCCCCTGCCTTTTAAAAATACTTTCTTTTCTTTTCTCGGAACGTCATTGGACGCTTTATTTAACCAAACATTCATCCAAATCTGTTCGATATAAGACATCCGATCTGAAAGGTATGTTTCAAAGGTCGGCATTACATCTTTATTTTCTACATAGCGGTCGATATCTTGGAGTAATTTTTGCTTTGTCTGTTCAATTGAAAGTGGGTGTATATTTTCTAATTTTCCCATGATAATCCCCTTTTGAATCTTCTTATTTATTATCCTTTCCAAAAGTTTTTTTAAAATCAGCACGATAAGCCATTTTATCGGAACTGTGAGAAAGCACAAAGGAAGTGCTATGATGCAAATAGTGATAAAATATGACATGTATGATAGATTAATGGTATTACTTCCATTACATGTACAGTGAATGGTGACTCTGTCTACAATAAGCTATGTAACTTCTACATTTATAATGATGGTTTAAACTAATACTAACAAATTTCAAGCAAAACTGTATCCATTTTTCGTGATAGTAACCTCGAATTAGCAATGAGCTAACGCGACGAACATACCGTCATTTATATAAATAGATTCAACCCATGATAAATCACCCATATAGAACCCAGCAAACAACCTGACTTATGGAAAGGGGATTCAGAAAATGATTCACCACGACATTAATTACTACAAGAATTTTGATTCCATCGCTAATGAAGTCTTAGAATTACTAGCTCATACGATTAAAGTCAATACATTCGTGCTCACGGTTTTCGAACAATCCCAAAGCTTTATCGTCAAGTCCTTCAATCGGAAAGCAAATCTAATCAAGACCGGCGATACCATACCCTTTAATGAAGTTCTTTGTAACCTGGTCGTCGAGAATAAAATGGAACCCGTAGTTATTAACGATATAAAAAATAGTACCCTGACATGTAATCACCCCATATTGGATAGGATTAAAAATGGATGCTACATGGGTGCTCCTATTAAAAATGAGGATAAAATCATCGGAACATTATGTGCATTCGATATTAAACCTTATGAATTTAAAGAGTATGATGTAGTGCTACTTAGCTCCTTGGCATCGCTGATCAGTCAAACGGTCAACATCGAGAATGGAATAATCAGGGATTCTTTGACTGGTCTCTATAACCGTAACTACATTTATAACTATTTTGAATATAATAAGGATGAAATTTATAACGAAATGTCCCTCCTTTATATCGATCTCGACAATTTTAAATATTTCAATGATACTTTTGGTCATGATTTTGGAGATAGTGTCATTAAAAGGACCGCGGAGTGTCTTTTGAAATCTTCACCTGACAATAGTTATGTCGCTCGAATTGGTGGGGATGAATTTGTTATTTTATTACGCACTGAGGATAGAATAAAAAGCACAAAACAGACAGCCGAACTCCTTTTAAAACAATTATCTTCCATGCCTATTCAAGTCGGTGGGAAAGAACATTTGATTTCTGCAAGTATGGGGATAAGCGTTTACCCGGTCCATGGGGACGACATGGTTACGTTACTGAAAAAAGCGGACCATTCTATGTATGTTGCTAAAGAAGGCAAAAAACATATTGAATATTCTTAATTCAAAAAAGTGTGGATGATTGTAATCATCCACACTTTTTGTCCTTACCGTATAAAAAACCAACGTTTCGTTTTCAACTTACGCAAAACATTCAACAATTCAGCATTTTTTTTATGTATCCTGTTTTCGGATGGCGATGCTGAAGGGGCTGGGATGTCTACTCTCACAGGTTTCTTGTTCATATCTAAAGGACCCTTCCTATTTATCATTATAAAATAGTATATGCAGGTGCCCTTAAAATATCATCAATCCCAAGCCTCCTTCTTTCTAGAGGACATTCCTCAATTTGTTCAAACGTGTTGTCTTTTCTTTATGGTTCAGGATAACACGTTCATTTTGTTTCATCACCTTTTTTGTATGTGGACTTAAAGCCACATCGGGAATTTTGACCTGGGGTTTAATTACAGCGACGGAAACATTGCTTCCAGCTTTATCATAAATGCTCATTTAACCAACTCCCCTTAATTTTGTTTTATGACCATATCAAACATCATGATCAATAATGCTATTAATAAACAATCCACTTCTGACACGAAGCTTTCCGATCTTATCTCTAAAATATAAGGAAATGTCAAAACATTAACGGGCTGAAGCGCCATTTTCTCTTCATCATTGTAATACGTATCTTCTCTTTCCAATGTAGCACGGATCGTACTTCCAGACAAGGTCGGGTAAGCTTTTAACATCAAGTTCTTGTCTTGTTCCGTTTTAAAAGGAATAATTTTGACATTCATCCCTTCCTTGGCTGCATAAGCCTGAAGCATGATATGCAAGTAGGCCAGGTATTCCTCATTCGTCTGATAAAACTCCGGAATCCCTTCTTTTTTCAAAAGGTAAAACATATTTTTGACCTTTTCCCGATTATCCGATAATAACTTATCGCTTTCCGCAACCGCTTTAGTTGCATAGGAGAGCTCATTATCGCCAATTTTTGATATATACATGCTCAAAAATACGAACATATCTATCAGCACAAACAGAACGGCGACAATGAGGAAATTCTTCCACTCATCAAAAATGCTCGTCGGATAAAAACTCCAGTATATTAAAGCCCCCAATATGAAAATGACATACCATGTTTTTCGAATGGCTTCTATTTTCATGCTGATTTTATCTTTATACCTCCAGGATAAAACCACATAAACTAATAATGCAATAAATACGGCCCATACAAAGACTCTGAAAAACATCAACACTGTTTTTATCCTCCTACCCTTTTTTCAGCTTCTATAATTCTTATATAAATTATATTCAGGATGTCTCCCTCTTTTCCCTGCAATCAAAGAGAAAGTATAAGTGGGGATTGCTGTTTACATTTGCACTTGAACAGCGACCCTCACGCGTTTCATTCAGAACCACTCCAGTGAGTGATTACCAATTTTTATGTTATGATTAGTTCAGAATAAATCCCTAAATATTCAGGAGGAACATATATGCTGAAAACTTTAAGAATTTTCATGTCCATCCTATTAACCGGGATACTTTTTATAAGTCTTTATCCTCCACTAGGAAGACGTGCATCAAAGAAAAGAATCAAAAACTTCAGTACGAAAGAAAATTTTAAGAATGGGCAATTCATCAATCAAATTCCTGCGAGTCAGATGATGAGCCTTAAACATACTGGCTCCATACTTCGGGAGTATATGAAAGGAAATCCAAACAGACGACCTGCCGTTCCCATTTTGATTGATTCGACGGTCCGATCATACAAAGACGCCAATAAAATCACCTGGTATGGACATTCAGCCTTCATGCTTGAGTTGGACGGTAAAACTTTATTGGTGGATCCAATGTTTGGTAAAGCCCCTACTCCTTTTCCGATGTTTGGAAACAAGAGATTTAGCGGTGACTTGCCAATCGATTTGGAAAACCTTCCACCGATTGATGCTGTCATTCTCTCGCATGACCACTATGATCATTTAGATTACTATTCCATAAAGAAATTAAAAGATAAGGTCGGTCAATTCATTGTTCCCCTAGGGGTAGGAGACCATTTGGTGAAGTGGGGTGTATCGAAGGAAAAGATACAGGAACACAACTGGTGGGATGAAGTATTCTACGACGGACTCCATTTAGTCTGTACGCCAGCAAGACACTTTTCCGGGAGAAGTTTAAATGATAGAAATTCTACACTTTGGTGTTCATGGGTGATATACGGAAAAGAAGATAAGGTCTTTTTCAGCGGTGATAGCGGGTACGGCACACATTTTAGAGAAATCGGCGAAAAATACGGTCCCTTCGATCTTACATTAATGGAATGCGGACAGTATGATGAACGATGGTCCACCATTCATATGATGCCTGAAGAAACGGTCCAAGCAACTATCGACGTAAAAGGAAAACTAATGATTCCCATTCATTGGGCAGGCTTCACTTTATCTCTTCATGATTGGACAGACCCCATTGAAAGGGTGACAAAAGCTGCCAAGGAAAAACCCGTACAAGTAGCCACCCCAAAAATCGGCGAGCCTGTTCACATTGGCGGAATGGAATTCCCTGACACAATATGGTGGAAATAAAATCAGCTTATCCCTTTATTGAGGATAAGCTGATTTTTTCATTTTACACTATGCTCTTTCTCATCAAAATGAAGTTTCATTTTAATAGGGTGATCTTTCCTCTCCCCAAAATAGTTGGTACCGAACACGCCCAGGATAATTAAACCTGAACCCACTATATCGAAAATCGTAATTTTTTCATTAAGAAAGAGTGCTCCTGCAATAATGGTCACCACTGTCGATAGATTTGCAAAGACACTCATTTGAGAAGCCTTGATTTTTGATAATATCGTGTTCGAAAGCATCGACGTGACCAACGAAGCCAAGATTCCTAAATATAAGATAGAACCGACAAATTCCATACTTGACCATGGTGAAATGAATTCCGGCATCGTTCCCTTGCTCATATGAGATATGATTGCAGCCAGGTTAAAAAGGATGAAACCTGTTCCCATCATGAAAAAGGACATTTCACCAGGCGTATATTCCTTTGCCAAGGACCGTGTCATCGTCGTATATCCTGCTGTCGCTAAACAAGATAGAAGGATTAATCCCATACCGAGCAAATCAGAGGCATTCATCGTACTTCCTTTCATAAGGAAAATGAAAATGACCCCTACTACCGATAAAACAATAGAGATGTTTTGATAAAGAGAGGTTCTTTCCTTTAGAAAGTATCCCGCAATGATGACTGTAATGATTGGGGTGATAGCCGATAAGATTCCGGCATCCGTGGATTGGGAATATTTAAGTCCGAAAGTTTGAAAGACAAAGAAGAGGGTGGGAAACATTAATGATAATGGAAGCAGTTTTTTGATTGACTCAATTGTATAGCTCACCTTAATTACTTTTAATGCGACCAAAACTAATATAACGGCGAAAGAAATGCTGAAACGGAACGCCAACGTATCAAGTGGGTTCGATTCGGCGATTGCCATCTTTGTAAACAAAAAGGATAAGCCAACAATGCTGGCATGCAATATGGCTAGCATATAAGCATATGATTTGGTTTTCATGATTGCATCTCCTTAACTAGGATACTATGATTCCGTTTTAGTTCTAGTACCCTTTGTACTTGAAATGCAATCCAATAATTCATTTGAATATTCATTGGTTAGAATTCAGTGAATGACCCATGGATCGAAGAAAAGGAGATGGAGTTGATGCTCCTAAAACATAGGTAGCAAAGTCTGCCAACGTTATACAAGTTATGATAGAATTCAATGAAGAAAGTGAGGGATACATATGATTGTGACCATCCCTATATTTCTTATGGCTGGTCTGGCCGAGATTGGTGGCGGATATCTTATCTGGATGTGGCTACGAGAAGGAAAATCCATTTATTTTGGATTGGCCGGAGGAATTGCACTTATTTTATATGGCATTATTGCCACATTTCAAACATTCCCTACTTTTGGACGTGTATATGCAGCATATGGTGGCGTTTTTATCGTATTATCGGTTTTATGGGGATGGGGAATAGATAAGAAAACACCTGATTTATATGATTGGATTGGCGCTATCATTTGTGTAATCGGGGCATCCATCATCCTATGGGCACCAAGAAACTAAAAAAACTAAAGGGCTATTAACCCCTTTAGTTCCCTAAAGCAACAGATTGATTTAAATATTTATCATCCGTGAGTGCTCGTGTTATGAAATCGGCAACATCTGCACGGGAAATGCTACGGCTTCCTTTTGGTACACCTTGATGCTCTTCCCGATACGAACCAGTAGGCGGATTATCAGATAACCCCATCGGTCTTGCCACGGTCCATGTCAAATTGTTTGCTTTAATAACATCCACTGCATTACGATGATCTTCCAATACATTCCCCAACATCTTCATTGTCAACTTCCCAATTAATCCTGGGATTTCTTTTTCAATACCCGCTGACGCCATATAAATGATTCTTGAAACATTGTTGACTTTCATTCCATTGACAATATTCTGCGTCATTTCATGTAGAACGGTCGTCTTTCCCAACCCACTGCTTGAGCCTAGGCATGATATGACCACATCTTTGCCCGATATGGCCTTTTGTACCGTCTCTTCTTCTAGAGCATCCCCTTGAATGATATGCAAGTTCGGATGATTCAATTGCAGCTTAGTTGGGTTCCTTACAAAGGCTGTTACTTCGTGCTGTAAATTTAGTGCTTGCTCCACAACCAATTTTCCTGTTTTACCTGAAGCCCCAAATACGATTATGTTCATGTTTTATCCTCCAAATGAAATGATAGAGTTAATCATAACACTGACCGGATATTTTATCATTACGTTTTACTCTAAAGTGATACTAATCATACAATACTCTGTTAGCTTACTTTCTTTACTGAACTTAGTGCTGCATTGCTGAATTTTTCTTGTATGAACCATAAATCGCTATCGCTGCGATAATACAAGGAATGGCAAAGGCCAAGAAGTTGACCTGAAGGGACAATTTCATATGGGTAATACTGTGATACATAGGCATTCGTAATGATTTGTGTACCTGTTGTCGTTCCCCCTGCTATGGCTAGGAGCAAATAAAGCATGAACATGCTTGGTTTAAAGCTCAACATCGTGAGTGTCTGGAACCCCAGGATTAAAAAGGAGACGAGTACGACTTTTGAACCAAAACGATCCGCAAGTTTACCTCCAACTATCGCTTTATATAAAAGCACTTTTGAATTATGTAGGAAAAAAGAGTTACTTAAAGCATTTATGAGATTTTACATAGAAATTAACTCTTTGAATACTGCCCTATAATAACGCCTCTAAGATCTTTTATTATATAACATTGCCTCTGTTTATTAACCTTCGCCCAATTAAATGGTACAAATACAAAAGACCAGCCCCCATAAGGGACTGGCCTCAAATTGTAAAAGTTATAAAGCCGCCATTGCCGTATTTCAGTAAGAAAGTTTTAAACCACCACTCCTCAAAGTGGGTGTTTGCAAAAATTTTCCTGTTTTCCAAGTCAGTGACGAGGCATAACATTCCAACCTTGATATAAAACTCCCTATTACAGCTTAAAGGTTAAAACTTAATTATCATTACGAACAACGCAGCTTATGTATTTATAATACCTAATGTTATCTTAAGTTGCAAGGTCAAAAATTTCCATCCACTACATTTCATGCAATAAATTTTATAAAGGTTCAGTAATACGGCCATTAAAGGCGGATTGATAGATGGTTAGAATATCTTCTTTTCCAAGTGGCAAGGGGCTTCTCGCTAAAAGCCTTTTTTGCTTTTCTCCATCTTCCACCAGCTTGTCTATTGCATTTTTAGGAATATCGAAATCACCTAATGTAGTTGGGATCCCTATATCTTGCACCAATCTTTTAATTTCTTCAACACATCTAAGGGATGCCTCTTCTTCGGATAAATAAACTGAGCTTCCACCCATGGCATTTAATAAGTCAGCCATCTTTTTCGTACAACTTTTTCTAATATAGCCCATAACATACGGAAGCAGGACGGCATTGGAGTCACCATGTGATAGGTGAAATTGGCCACCTAGTGGATAGGCAAGTGCATGTACTCCCGCTACGCCAGCATTAAAAAAGGCAAGGCCGGCCATATAACTTCCCTGGCTCATGTCTGTCCTTGCTTGTTGATTTTGCCCATCCTGAACGGCAGTACGAAGAGATTTGCTAATGAGCCTGACAGCGTGTAATGATAAGGCTTCAGTCGTAGGGCTGCTATTGACGGAAACATAAGCTTCTACTGCATGAGTTAGGGCATCGATACCTGTTGCAGCTGTTATATGTGGTGGCACGGATACGGTCAGTTCTGGATCCACTATGGCAGCGTCCGCCAATAAAAAGTCATGGGTCACAACATCCTTGGTGTTTCCAAGAGAAAGCACGGCAATATTGGTTACTTCAGAACCCGTTCCCGCTGTGGTTGGGATTAATATTTTGGGAATCCCTTTTGCAGTAATCTTCCGTGTTCCCGTTAGGTTCAGGTAATCTGCCACAGATCCTTCATGAACAGCAAGAACCGCAGCCAGTTTCGCTAAATCCAGAGCACTGCCACCACCTAGACCAATGATAAGATCGAATGGATGCTCCTTTATATAGCTAACCAGTTTTTCTCCTGATTCTAAAGGGGGTTCAGGAATCACTTCTGTATATAATTGAACTTGATACCCTGCTTCTTCCAATGGGAGAGTAATCTTATTCGTCACCCCTATTTTTATAAGCACCGGGTCCGTGATGATCAGAATACTGGAGATGTCATACCTCTTCACTTGAGGAATAAGTTGTTTCAATGACCCCCAGCCCACATGACTGAGCGGGGTAAAAATAAGTGTACTGGACACATAAACACCTCCAATCCAATATTTTTATCCATCATGTAATTTAATGGTAACACAAAATATGGTAGGAAGGTAAAGTTATGATGAGGGAATCGAACAATCAAACAATTTAGCTTGCAAGCAGAGAATAATATGGAGGCAATATGTTTAGATTATAAGCAAACAAGGCTTACAATTAATAGTAATTAACCTTTGCAATTGACGGTGTGAAGTCTATAATATTAGATATCAATATTTTTAGGGGTGACTATCTATGTTTTCAAATATTGGAATACCTGGTTTAATTATAATCCTTCTATTAGCTTTAATGGTCTTTGGCCCAAGTAAACTTCCTCAAATTGGACGTGCTGTCGGCACTTCGCTTCGTGAGTTCAAGGATGCCACAAAAGGGATCACCGATGATATACAAGCCGATTTCAAAGAAGACGTACAAGCTGCTAAAAAAGAGTCCATTAAATAGAAAAGTGCATAGAAAAAGACGCCTGCACGCAGCAGGCGTCTTGATGCGTTTGTGGCGCAAAACCGTCAGGCCACATCCCGACGTTTAGCTAAAAGCATGTTCTACGGCTTACACAAATTAGCTCATCGCTTTATTAATATAACATTAATCTGAAATTATTACAAGTTAATGTTTGAGACTTTTCTATTCTTAATTTAGTCCCCTTACTAGGTAGCACCTATACTCACTCATTCCCAAAAAAAGAAGGAATTAAGAATACTTTTCTAAAAAAGCGTTTTAGAGGGGTATACATTTCATGATTCACTCCCTCCCTTTTACACGCTATTGGTCAAAAAGGAATGAATCTAGCAGATTCCGTATCTTTTCTATCATGATCTTATAAATTCATTGTCATTGTTGTTAATTCCTCAGAGGATACCGCCACTTGATCGAACGCTTTACTGATTCCATCGAATATTTCGTTAAGCTCGTTCATTTCTTTGGCGACTTTAATGTTTTGCTCTTTGACAGACAGCATGGCCTCCGCAATATCAGTAAAAAATAATCCAGTTTCCTTTCCTTGTTGCGTACCTTGAATAATTTCATCACTCACGACAGCAATGGATGTATTCATCACATTTGTAAAGTCCCCTATTCCGTTTACCAATTTTGCCACTTCAGTAACGGACTTTTTCGTGTTTTCCGATAGCTTTCTAACCTCACCAGCCACCACCGCAAAGCCTTTACCATGTTCACCTGCTCTAGCTGCCTCAATTGCTGCATTCAAAGCTAAAAGATTCGTCTGTTCTGCGATTGAAGTAATGATTGATACAATTCTTTCAATTTCCTTGGATGTATTGGATAGCTGCTCCATATCCTTTGAGATAATAATTATTTGCTCTTGGGTTTTAACCATCCTTTTTTCGAGCCCCTTTAAAAGTTCAACCCCTTCTTTGGATTGCTCTTCTGTCCTGATGGCGGTATCGGATCCCTTTTGGGTAACAACTTGGATATCCATTACTTTATCCGCCATTAATTGAGTGGCGGAACTAGTCTGTTGACTGATGGCAGACAATTCTTCTGCATTCCGATTGACTTGTTGTTTAATCATTTCCTTATCACCCTGGATTTGTTGGCGAATTCTCTCATTTTCAAGATCATATGCTTCTAGAACGATTTGTTGTTCTAAATTCATGATTTTTGTGACAGCCAAAATCGTGTCCTGGTATAGTTCTATGTCCTTGATATGAGTCATCACTTGGAGAATGATTGACTGAAGCAAATCCTGAAATGCACTCAGATACCATTTTGGCTGCAAGCCAATCCTTACATGGACATGTGCAATGATATAACGCTGTTTAATATATTCATCATCGATACAACCACTAAACATTTCAAACATATGATGGTGTAACGTCGTCTTCAACCGATCAACAGAACTGTGCTTATTAATCACCTGCATTAAAGAGGGTTCCTTTTCTAAGTTTCTGTAGAAATTGTCTACAATTTTAATAATATGTTCCTTCACATTGTCCTGTAATGAACGAATAACACAGAGATCCTTTGTAGTTAAATGAATCATGTCTATTTGGGTTAACACACCTGAATGGTTTTTAATTTGTATACCAACTTGATCCTTATACTTCATATAATCAATATCATTGGTAAGGTTATTTTTCCATATGATTTTCATTAAGACTTGCCTCCGGATATCTGCTTTCGATTTATGATAGTAAGTCATATTCTATGTTAATATTAAGCTATTTTGATGAAAATTTCCTCATTTTTGAACATATTTTCACATTACTTTAGGACTATTTTTGGTATTGCCCTAAAAAAAAAACACTCCGTAAGAGTGTTTTTACGATTTATTGATTCAGATTGGAGTGTTTTCGTGAATATACAAAGTACACGATAATACCGAGGACCATCCAAATCAAGAAACGAATCCATGTATGGCTCCCTAATTGGAACATCAGAAACACACAGAAAACGATTGCTAATCCTGGTACGAGAGGCACCCATGGGCAATAAAAAGCACGTTTCAAATCTGGTTTGATTTTTCGTAATACGATGACTGCAGCGGATATCATAGTAAACGCCGTTAGTGTTCCTATATTGACCAACTCAGCTAAATCACTCAATGGAATAAATGCACCAAGCAACGCGGCAATGATTCCGAACATCCAAGTAACGGCATAGGGTGTTTTATATTTCTTGTGCAGTTTAGATAATGGCTTCGGCATTAAACCGTCACGAGACATCGCAAACATGATACGGGATTGTCCAAATAACATAACCAGGATGACCGTCGTCATTCCAATAAAGGCTCCAACATCAATGAATCCTGCAATCCAATTTTGTCCTACAACTTGTAAAACCAAAGAAATTGGATGATCCAACGCAGTTCCGAATTGTGCATACGGTACCACACCAGTCATGATTAAACTAACAACCATATATAAAGCAACACAGATGATCAATGAACCAATGATTCCTCGGGGTAAGTTTTTTCCGGGATTTTTCGTTTCTTCAGCTGCGGAAGCTACTGCATCGAATCCGATAAACGCAAAGAACATCAATGCGGCAGTTGAAAACACACCACTTATTCCAAATGGCATAAATGGTTGCCAATTCTCTGGCTTCACATAGAAAATAGATGAAATGATGAACAATGCTACAACAATCAATTTAATGATGACCATGATGTTATTCACTCGTTTGGTTTCTTTGGTACCTCGGGAAATTAATAACGTGATTGCTATGACGATTAAAAATGCCGGAAGGTTCATATACGTTGTGGTGCCTTCAATAGAACCAGGTGCTGCAGTAATCCCTTCTGGTAAGTTAATCCCGATTCCATGTAAGAACGATTGGAAATAACCAGACCAACCGGCGGATACCGCGCTAACTGCCAAGAGATATTCAAGAATTAGGTCCCACCCGATAATCCAAGCAGCGAATTCACCAAGTGTTGCGTAAGCATAAGTGTAAGTCGAACCCGAAACTGGAACGGAGGATGCAAATTCAGCATATGAAAGAGCGGCAAATAAACAAGCTAGACCTGCAATGACAAATGAAAGGGATAGTGCAGGCCCGGCGTGGACCGCTCCAGTACCCGTCAATACAAAAATGCCTGTCCCAATAATGGCGCCTATACCTAGCATCGTTAAATCCCAAGCACCTAGCTCCCTCTTCAAACCATTGTTATTGGAACCTGTGTTCAATAAGTCCTCGATGGACTTCTTTCTAAAAATGTTCATCTTTTCTCCTCCATAAAAAATAAAAAACATTCAATAAGTAAATAATAGAATGGCTAAAAATATTGTTTAGTTAAGATAAATTTCGACAAAACTCAACAAATCCTGAATTATCAGACTTTCAAATTATACGCATTACCCTTTTACCCGTCAATGGTTTTATTATTGTAATAGTATAATTTTTAAAGAATACTATCCTTATTTTCATTAAAGCTTACAAGATTTATATACACTATTAATATACTCACAAAATATTAGACATTTGATATTTCTTAATTATAAGGTAACTTTCACTAGTAATATGTATATAAATTTACTTCATTACAGGGCTCACCTTCGGAGCATAATGTCCTAATACCATGTTCAAGGTGACTAGATTAATATTGACGGATGAGACTGGCATCTCTATACTTATTAAGTCTTAAAAGAGGAAATATATATAATGGAGTAGGTGACTTTCATGGATTTTGCGATTACCTATCTGTCTTTTTATTTAATACAAGTCGAAGGAAAAGGCGATCAGGCGGACAAACGTTTTAAACACTTTCAAACACTTGATACCCAGGAATATGAAGATAGTCCTTTAAAGGATTTTCTAGATGGTGAATTGATGAAAATCTCCAAACGAAAAGTGGACCGTCATCCTAAAACTGAACAAATTCCGACGAAAATCGGTTCATTTATAGTAGAAGAAGGTCATGCGCTCGACTCAAACCCAAATTACAATGCATTCAATCGAGTCCGATATGCACGATCAAAAGAAGAGTTTCAAAAGGAAAATGAACTTTTTGCCCAATCTTATATAGATACAAGTGCTGTACGTGGCGGGGTTTTCCTTATTGCTTCGGCTAAGTTGACGCAATATCTTGATGAACCTTTCATCTTTCTATTGAAATGTGATTTCGAGCCAAAAGTCGCTTCCATTTCCGACGAACGAACATTAATTCGACATGTGGAAATGGCCATTACCACAAAAAATATGAAATCGATTCAGTACCCCTTCATGCCCGAAGAAGGAATTGTCGAAGAAGGTGAACTGAAAATCCACCAGGCTTCACATGCCCGCTACTTCGAGGATTTCCTTAAGTTCGTAGAATATGGGGAATCCATGCCAGAAATTATGAAAAACCAGGTCATCCATATGGTCCATGAACATGTATCTGCACAATTCGAAGAAAACAGCGACGAACTGCAGAAATTCGAGCAAGACCTCGAAATCTGGGAATCAAGTGAAAAACGGGAAATCCAGGAACGCTTAGAAACCCACCAGGTCGTCGAAGCAACTGCCCAAATCGTCGAACATACACCAGAAGCCGAACTGCGCATGAAGCTTGGTAGTACCTCCGTTAAAGGACTTCTAGCCGATTTCGGGGAAAGCATTCATTTAGGCAAGATTAATGGGAAGTATGTATTAATGATAGAAGCCGACACGATTCAGTTCGATAAAGGCGTTTCACCGATTGAATTCCATAGGCCAGATGATTTAATGGAGATTGTGGAGCGGATTAGTAAGAAGAGTGTTGGAGAGTATTGAGGTGAATTTGCTAATTAGTGACCAATAATGTGACCGCTCGAAAGTGTAAAAAGATACTGATAATATAGGGTTTATTACCCTTTTAGTGACCGCATTAGTGACCAAAAAGTTATACTCTTTAGTTTGTGTAGGTTTCCTTTATTTCACAAATTTTACCACAAAAAAAGTCAGTGACATTGAAAATCACTGGCTTGGTCTTAAATATATATATATTTTCTCTATGTTGTTTATTCTCCAACTTGGTTTTTGAATGATTTCAAATTAAAAAAGTACAATATCAGATTAACTCCATAAAAAAATACAATTAACAAAAAAAGGAAACACTTGTATTAAAGGGTTTCCTTTTAATATTTATCAGGGAACACGATTTTGAGTCGTGCCGATTCCTAAATGTTCATAAACCCTTATTATATCAATGTTTTGAAACATAGTAATCAATGTGAAATATGTTGTTGTCCATACGATTATTAAATACCTTTAATTAAGATAATATCCCAATAAATAAATTTGTCAATTGTTAAAGTACAACTCTTTAAAACAAAAGACACCCTATCTAGAGTGCCTACAATTTTTTTAAAATTTGAATACTATCATTGTAATTATTTTTCTTGTGCATACATTGACCCTGCTATTTTAAACTCTTCAAATGCCTTATTATACGAGTCTAAACCTATATAAAATAATTCTCCATTATTATAATTCGATTCATAAAAACTATTAAAATGAGCATAAGCACCAATTAGGTGTGCAGACCCTTCATTAAAATGAATGTTTGTTTCTTTATATTTCTCTATTTGAGAATAATCTTGCATATTTTTAATATACAGTCTAGTTTCATTTAAACTCGTAAGCAGTTTAGGAAAACTCTCTTCATCTGTATCATTTTCCTCTTTTAACATTGCTGATATAATTGGACTTATTAGTTCTTGGTTTTTATTCAAAAGAGCATCAAAATTTTCCATATCCATTTCAAAATCTTTTGCTAATTCTTCCTGTTTCTTCTTTGCCTCCGCTTCTACTCTAGCTTCTGCTTCTGCCTTCTTCTTAGCTTCCGCTATCTTCTTTGCTTCTACTTCTGCCTTCTTCTTAGCTTCCGCTATCTTCTTTGCTTCTACTTCTGCCTTCTTCTTTGCCTCCGCTATCTTCTTTGCTTCTACTTCTGCCTTCTTCTTTGCCTCCGCTTCTACTCTAGCTTCTGCTTCTGCCTTCTTCTTAGCTTCTTGATTTGACTCTTCCTTCTGAGAAGAAGTTGAGGCTGTTTGAGTTGCAGTATTATCATCAAATGCCATTGTAAGAATAAAACTCACAATAGTTACTGCAAAAACTATTCCCGATACTTTAAACATTTTCTTTGCCTTTCCATTTTTCATAAAAAGAAAAAGTATTGCAATGACTAATAAAGCTAACATAGAAAGAAACGCTGAAATAAAAGTAGTATACCAAAAGTCCAATGCCATTGTAAAAATAAAACTGACAATAGCTACCGCAAAAACAATTCCCGATGCTAAGAACATTCTCTTTGCTTTTCCATTTTTCACAAAATGAAAAACAAAACCAATAATAAGTAGAATCAGAGTAGAAAGAAAAGAAAAAATAGAAATTATATCCCAAAAGCTCATAATAGCCCCCTTATATCTTTTTGTTATGCCTTTTACAAGTATCGTAAACAATTTATCCTAAAACAAAAATCATATATCAATAATTCTTTTTAGAGAAGCTCAAACCCTCCTTTTGTCAAAAAAATCCATTATAAAATCTATCTTTTGAAAACATATCGGTTCTTTGATTAGCAAGATGACAACATCACCCTGCAAGCAAGAAACATTTTCACACGCTATAATCATGTCTATTGACCTGTTTTTCAATTTCACACGTAATAAAATATTTAACATGTTGCGAGAGCTTAATACACATATGCTTAGTTTTTAATTAATAAAAATGCCTTTCATCCCACTTACCTTGCTAAATAATATTTTCAATCACAGTTTAACGGTAATAAAGTAAAGTCTTAAAACCCTTGATACGACTAAATTTCCTTTTGCACCTGTTCATTACCGTTAAATCTATCGGTAATGAAACATTCATCAAGAGCTTTTTTGTTAAATTATAAGTTGTATTTTTCCCAATAGAAAAAAACGTCCCCTTGCTAGTAGAGAACGTTCAATTTTTTATTTATACACTATTTAGATTTGTGAGGAGATACCTTCCCTTTCAACCATTGTTTTTCAAATTAGCATATCGTGCTTGTGCTTTAGTCTTGTTTTTATACCATTTTTAAATATCTCAAATAACATTAATTTAATAAATTTATTTGGAAATGAGATTTTGTAATTATTCATGCATAATTAATTTTATCTCATCTTCATCCAAATTATAGAAAGAATAAATTATTAAATTAAGGTCATCTTCTAGTTTTATTATTTGATTTCTAAGTTCATTGACTTTTTGTTTATTTTTATTTATATAATCCTCCCAATCATTTCTCTCAGAAAGAGGTATATCATTTCCCGTAATTCTTTCTATTTCCTTGCTTAATTTAGCAAAATCCATTTCTCCCCATTTTTTAAAGCTTCTTTTATTCTCTTTTCCATTTCCTATATCAGTCATGATTCTGCTAACCACTCTATTGGTTATGCTTATCAATTCCGTATGCAAGTGTGTCAATTCTTTGGAGATGTTAATTATTAATTTCTTTGTTTCTTCATTAACTAAAGGAATTGGAAGAGGTTCAATAAATTGTTTATTCGCTTCATAATAACCATTATTTTTAGGTTTTGCTGTTTTTTGAAAATAGTAATTTAAGACTGATGAATTTAATACTCCAAGCAAAAACCAAAGTGTTTCTAAATCATCATCATCAACTAAAACGCCATTAACCCTTACGTTGTCAAGATAATATGTACCTTGATAATCAAAAAACAATTTAAGGTTTTGAACTGTTTGTGCTACACAAAGTTTTGGTCTGTGTTGCTTATCCAGATTTTTAGGATAATTATAACCCCACCATATTTCATCCTTATCCATTTTCCTATCTTCTCTCGCCCTTAGGAAAACCTCGTGTTCTTTTAAATATTTCCATGCATTAGGGTATTCACTTTCCATTGTATGTCTATCAATTAATGTAGGATAATTATTACCAATACTTTGATAAGGGCATAATAAGAAAGTCGAAGTGGTTGGTTGAGTAAATCTCTTAACCTCGTCACCTGATATTAAGGAGCGAATCAGTTGTTCTTCTATTTCTACTACTGAATTAGATGCTTTGGAAAAATAATAATTATCTTTCACTCTTTCTAAGTGATAAATGTTGTTTGCACTTGTTTGAATACCTACAACTATTTTGTCTATTACACTCCCCAAAGAACTACTAATAGCATTAACCTTTTTCTGAATACTTTCACCTTTAGACGAAGTCATTTTCCAAGATTTTTCTTCCAATTTTGTATAATCATTAGGATTTAACTTTAAGTCCCAGATATCACCCTTTGGAGCTTCAGCATACAAAATGTAATCATTCTTTTTCTTACTTAGGAACTGTAATGCTGTATATGTAGTCGCATCCTTAAACACCTGAAAACTTTTAAAATCAATAAATTTAAACAAATATCTGTTAGTTTGAAAAAGCTCTTTAAGCTTATTTCCATATTCTGTATATATCCAAACACTTGGAGCAATAAATGAAAGAACTCCCTCTGGTTTTAATATTTCCCATCCTTTTTCAAAGAAAGGAATGTACATATCGAAATTACCAGTAGTTGTTTTATAAGTATTAAAAATATGTTCGGCTACATTAGAATTTTGTTTCTTAATGTCTTGATATTTTATATATGGAGGATTTCCAATAACTATATCAAAACCCTTGAAATTCCCTTTATTATCTAATACCTCAGGAAATTCAAAACGCCATTCAAAAGCATTTTCATAAATCTTATTACTTTTTATTTCAGATATTTTTTGTTCTAGTTGTTTTATTTTTTGTTTAATATTTTTAACTTTGTTATTTTCGAGTAATTTTTCCTCTTTTGTTTTTTCAAATAAACCAAGTTGATTATTTATAAAATTCAGTTCTCGCCTTAATTCAATTAACTTTTCAGTATCATTAAATGCAATTTGACTTTCAAAGTTATTTTTAATATCTACGATTAAATTTTCCATTTTCCTTTTTTCTTGTTTACTTTCAGCATTTCGATAATTGTTTACTGCATTAATGTACTCTTTAACATTAAATTTACTTTTCTTTGTAATTTTACCTAAGGTAGTATCT
Organism: Peribacillus suis; assembly: GCF_059384845.1. Taxonomy (NCBI): domain Bacteria; kingdom Bacillati; phylum Bacillota; class Bacilli; order Caryophanales; family Bacillaceae; genus Peribacillus; species Peribacillus suis. The sequence goes on along the minus strand of NZ_CM182019.1, from coordinate 1,946,966 downwards.
AGCGAATATCTACTCACTAATGAATTTCCGCACTTAATATTAATATCAATATTTGGTAAGGTTTCTAATTCATTATTTGGTCTATAATAAGCGTTTTTAAGTAATTCAATCCAGAGACGAAGCCTGCAAATATTAACAGAATTTGGATTTATATCTACACCAAAGAGACAATTTTCTATAATTTTTTTCTTTTCAATAAATAAAGTTTGTTGTACCCTTTGACTTTCTTTATTCTTTGGGTTATAAGTAAATAATTTACCATCTTCATCTGTAACAATTAAATCATCATTCACCACTTCCACGTGATAGTCTCGCAATGTTCGTCCTTCTTGGTCTAATAAAATTTTCAGTTCGCTTTTTATGGCTAATATTTCGTTTAATGCAGATACCAAAAAATGCCCCGACCCAACAGCTGGGTCACATATTTTTATATTATTAATAATATTGTTAGCTTCCTGCTTATCTTCAATCATATTGTATAGTTGATTGAAATCTTCACATTTCCAACCTTTTAATTCATTGAACTTCTGAATTACCATTTTCCTTATAGCTTCTTTAGACATAAACATGGTTATATATCCGGGTGTAAAAAAAGAACCTTCTTTATAACCATTGATTTTTTCAAATATTAATCCTAAAACAGAAGCATTAATTAGAGTTTTATTCTCCTCTTGAACTTCCTCTTTTGTATCCGAACTGAAATCATATGAATTTAAAAATTCAAACAAGTATTCCAAAGTATTAATGTTTTTTCTTCTCTTCTTACCGTTATTATCTTTTAAAACTGTAGATGAAAAAACTGGTATCTCTAATGTTCTTAATTGACCTATGAAGAGACATGAATGTTCAAGTTTCGAAGGCTCAAATAATGAACTATTGAGATAAGGAACATTTGGAAAGAGGTTCTTCATATCATCACTGCGTTCTATTTCCTTCCTAGCTAAGACACTGAAAAACAGGTTATTTAAATCCTCAAAACTCTTTACCTTAGTGTAATTTAAAAAAAGAAATGATTTTTCGCCATTATGATAGTTAATTAATTGTCCTTCTAATAACTTAAGAAACAAAATCCTATTTATCCATGTAATTACTAATTCTAATGAAACATTGAAAATACGTTCTTCGAAATCTTTACCAAATCGGGATGGTCTTTCTAGTCTTGAAATTTTATCTAAGTCTTCAAGTTGGGATATAGCATTTTCAATAAGTGAACCATTATTTCTTTTACTTTTTTGATTCCTCATTATTAATTTTTGAGAACCCTTTTTATATTCTGATAATCCAATAATGTGAAGTAATTCAGAATAAAAATTTTGGTTTAAATTATTACTATCATTTACAAAAGGTAATTTAAGTATATTTTCTGGCGATAGTAACTTGTACAACACAACAATTTTGCTATTTTCATTATTACTGTTTAACGATTTCTTATAGTCCAAAATACTAAAATGTGTATAAAGTATTCCTTCTTTAATAACTTTTTCAATTGCGGGTTCTGCGATATTCTTATAAAAAAAATCTGTAGTTTTCCCACTTAGTCGTCCTTCTTCAAAATCTTTAAATTCACTTACAAGTTTCTTATCATTGGCAAAAACTTTCTCAAATAAATTAGCATCAAAAATGAACCATTCATAAACATTGGTAACAATAAGTTGTTTTAATTCGATATTATTATTTGTTATACGCTCTCTAAGGTAGTATAGTAATAATTCTTGGAACGCTTTAACATTAATTTTATTTAATGAAATCATTTCTGATTTATTTAGTGGTTTTTTAACTTCTATGATAACTCCAACAGAACTTTTTGAACTATTTTCATTATGTATTACTAAGTCACTTCTGCCTTTAGTATTTATAAAATACTTATTACCATAATGACTATCTTTAAGAAACTGAGAAATTAAGTTTTTATGGAACTCCTCTGTTTCCTCTTCATTAATTAACTCAATCATTTGAGATAAATTCGACTTAAACATTTCAAGTTCATTTCTATTTATTTTCACTTTTAGAAATGCTTTATTCAATGATTTTCTGGGGCTTTGTTTATCTAGTGTCATTTTTCATTCCCTCTTTTAAATAAATAAAATTAAGTTAAATCCTATCCACTATTATACACATATAGATTTAATATTAATAAGTCAATCCCCTAAACTATTCTTTAAAAAGATGGTACAGCTTTATTTTAATAACAGAAAGTAAACTATTAGGATACAAGTTCTTTTCTTCTTCAATCAGCTGAAAACAGGAAAACGATAAAAGTAACAAAAAAGACACTCTCTGGAGTGTCCTTTTTAAGGATATTCCCTAAAAACATAATTTCACTGAATATATAAAAAAAAGTGTATTTTAATTTTATCATAATAAATGCACGTAAACATACTGTTAATAAACAGCATTTTCATAGATAAAAATCGAATTTTACACATTGAAAAACCTCATATGGAATGTGAGTGCCTTATGCAAGTTTATATATTTTTCTAAATTCCTTACATTATTAGATTAATTTTTCAATTCTTTCAAGTAGTGTTTCTCCACCAAATTTCTCTATTATCTTTCTTCCTAACCTCTCATTACTAGCTTTATCCACATCTTTAATAGTTATATTACTCTCTTCAATAATTTTCTTAAAAATTTGTCTTACTTGTTTGTTCTCTTTTATCTCCTCATATATTAAATCTAGCGTTGTTTTTTGTGATAATTTTATGCCCCCTCTTTTTAAGGCTGTTATTCTGTATTTTGTTTCACCTATTGATATTTCGGTTATAATATCATCATAGTTATGCACTTCATCATTTCCAACAATGTATGCTCCCATTCTTAGTAAAATATGTTTATTAAATGCACGCATTGTATGTTTCGTGTATTCATGAAACGGTCCATTTTTCCACTCATTACTTAAAGTTTGATTGAACATAGATACTATTGAATAACCATGCAGGGAGTTTTCAGGTCCATTTTTTATTTGTTTCTTCTCTGCCCATACTATCCTCTTCTTATAGAACTGTTCATGATATTCCTCAATCATTTCAAGAGAATTATATTGACTATTTAATGCTTGGTTCTCTTCATCGGGCGTTAGAAAGACCATGACAATTTTCGAACCTGTCCCATCCAACTTCTGCTTTACTCCTTCAAACTCCTCTTTAATCTGATTAATATCAGCAGATTCTTTTCTTACCTTGTTTTCAATGCAAATCCTAATCTCTTCCTTAAACTCAGCTTTTTCTTTACGTGAAAATAAGCTTACTTCTATATCAATCCAGCGTTCATTATCCTCGACTTCATATTTTTGTTCAAGTAGAACTTCAACTAATTCAATTCTTGGCATTACTTCTCTATAATCCTTTGGGCTAAGTACCTTCAACAAAAATTCATCTAAAAAGGCATATCCAAGCCCATGTGACTCTGTAGGGTCGAGAAAATATGCTAGTATAGAACTCAAGGTTTCTTCATTTATTTTACCTTTCCCCATAGTTAGTGCTTCAAATATATTCATATTATATCCCCCAAAAATTTCTATAATGATAGCTTATTTCATCTAAATTTTCGTCATCAACAAAATTAATCTCTGTTTCTAATATAGATTCAATTTGTGATTCAATATCATCCTTTAACTCATAAAAAATAACCCTACAATTTTATCATATATTACTTTAGTAGGGATTATAATGAAATCTGATTATTTTCTTCAGAAAATAGATAAAGACAATTCATCTATACTTAGCATTGTGGCTATACAGTTTATAAACACAAAATCTATTATTCATCGCTTATGCAACGTATGAAATCGTACGTTAAAACCCCTCTATTGACTTTATATTAACCCTTTTCACACGGTTTTAAGACTTAACAAATTGGGGATGTATAACACTTCTATGTGTAAAAACTCATCATTTAGATAGATAAAACCTCTCTTTTATCTATTTAAACATTTACATTACTTCCCAAAAACAATAATAATAATAATAATAATAAGTATTACCTCTTTAACGATTTCTCGAATAAAATTAGATTCATTTCACTGTTTAGAGTTTAATAAGCTTCGAACAAATGTCTTATAAAAAGGGTTGTTAGTGGATTATATCCGTTGTTTCCTTTCCAATGAAGTATTATTTCTATTATGGAACAACTCTAGGCCGTGTTATAATCCTCTTATGTTTCCTAGTAAAAAAAATTCAAACTATAAACCTGTAAAAAAATTATAATAATATTTATTCATGGAGGTACAGATGAAAGCCCAAGAAGAGTTTCTAATTAGGTTTCTAGATGGTGCTAATAAAAACTTTGTTATACCTGTATATCAAAGAAACTATGAATGGAAGAAAGAACAATGTGAACAGTTGTACAACGATTTAATTTCTATTGTAAATGATGACTACAGAACACATTTTCTTGGTTCTGTTGTACATTTATATAACCAATACGGACGCTCTACTAATACTGAATTTCTTATTATAGACGGTCAGCAAAGGTTGACTACTGTAACTTTGTTATTGCTTGCAATACATAACGTGATTATTCAAGAGAGCGTCCATTTCGAGTCTCCTAACTTAGCCGAAAAGATTATGGAAGTTTATCTTATTAATAAGTGGTCTAATGAGAAAGAAAAAAAGATTAGATTAAAACCTATTAAGGATGACCAACAAGCTTTCATAAAACTTTTTGATTCATCTTTACAAGTAATTGAGGACTCCAATATTACTGAAAATTATCGCTACTTTTATAATAGAATATTGAAACAAGAAATCACAATTGATAATCTGTTTAGAGCAATTGAACATCTAATGATTGTTGAGATTGAATTACAACCAAATGATGACCCTCAATTAATTTTTGAGAGCTTGAACTCAACAGGTCTAGATTTGACAGAAGCTGATAAAGTTCGAAATTTTATACTTATGAAGAAGGCAATTTCACAACAAGAATTTCTATACAATAAATATTGGAATAATATAGAAAAAAATACGAATTATGATGTTAGTTCATTCATTAGACACTATTTAACATTAAAAGAACGTAAAATCCCTAATATTAATAAATTGTTTAAGGAATTTAAGAGATATGTATCAGTAAAGAACATTGATTTAGTAGAACTACTAAGTGAGTTGCTAACATTTTCGAAATATTACAATTATATAATTAATGCAAATTCCTCGAATGAAAAGTTTAACCTAGTTATGAGAAGGCTTAATAACTTAGAAAACTACACAGTCTATCCATTCTTGCTCGAATTGTATGATGATTTTTCAAGTGGACTTATAAATGAAGAGGAACTTGTGGTTGTTTTAGGTAATATTGAGAGTTATGTCTTTAGACGTCTAATTTGTAGTATACCAACCAATACGCTCAATAAGACATTTATGTCACTAGGAAGAGAAATTAAACGCTTTGATGATTATACAAAAAACTATTTCTCTATATTTCAGTACCTCTTAATAAAAAAAGAGGGCAATCAAAGGTTTCCAAATGATGTAGAATTTAAAGAAGCATTTAAAAATAGAGATGTTTATAATTTTAAGGCTAAAAACAAGACCTATCTGTTTGAGAGATTAGAAAATTATGGACACAAAGAAAAGGTTAAAGTTGAGGAACTTATTTCTGAAAACACAATTAACATCGAACACATTATGCCTAGAAAACTCACTCCTCAATGGATTGATGAGTTAGGTATACATTATCAAGAAATTCACGATAAATATCTTCATACTATAGGTAACCTAACACTAACAGCATATAATTCTTCATTGAGTAATCGAACGTTTAAGGAAAAAAAGGAAATGAATAATGGATTCGATGACAGCAAGCTAATGTTAAATAAATACCTAAGAACCATTAATTCTTGGGGAGAAAAAGAAATTCTTAATCGAGCCGAAAATCTAAGTATTATTGCTGAAGAGATATGGGAATATCCTAATATAAAATACGAAAGAAAAATTGATAACGAGTTAATTTATCCTATTATAGATGAATTTAAAGATTTTACAGGTGAAAAGATTGAAGCATATCTCTTAGGAGATAAGAAATTTGAAGTGGATTCTTGGAGAGATTTTTCTGTAAGTATTATAAATGTACTGAATGACCACGATTCAGTCAAAATGAGAAAAATTATTCAATCACGTTCACAGTATAATAACCTATTAACAAATAATATTAGTTTTAATCAAATTGACCTAAGAAAACCTATAGAGATTTTTCATGGAGCTTATATAGAGGGGAACACTAATACAAAAACCCTTTTACAAATCTTAAAACAATTAATAGAAGTTTTCGATTATCAAGAAGAAGAAATCTTTATTGTATTAAAATCAGAAAGAAAATAATAAATAGTTAGTAAAGCACTTGTATCTAACAAGTGCTTTATTTGAATATTAAATATTTATTGTATCAATAAAATCCTGTATATACTTAGAAACACGACAGCGGTCATTGTCATTTCCGAATTGTCCGTAATGGTCACTAGAAATTCGTTGACTAGTTCCAAATAATAATATCTTTCGACCATCTACTTTTTCAATCAACCCTCGAAACACTTCACATTTTTTAGTAGATTCATTTATAGGAATACTCAAATCCTGTAAAAACGTTACTTTTGCCTGCAGAAGAAATTGTTCACTTTTGAACATTTTTTTTAATTCTCTATAAATACCTGCTCCATTAATAATAATTCCTTCTACCTGGCCATCAAAAATTTGCTCCATTAAAAATGGCAGACAATTAGAAACATATCTCTTTTTTGATTCATTTTCTAATTGACTCCATTTTGTAGTAGTTGCACATTTACAAATATCTACATTGGTTGTATTTGATTGGTTTTTACCGATACCGAAGGATAGTTCTCCATACTTATTAGATACTAGCTTATTTAAAAAACTTTCCGCTACATCAAACCATTTCTTGTAATAATCTCGACCAAAGTACGTTCCCTGTTCATTTAATGTTTGTTGAATTTCCATATCACTCATTTTGTCTCTATACATTCCTTTAGGCAAACTACTCAGTGGAGGAGGAGTTTTAGAATACTCATTATATGAGGGATTAAGACTAAGCATTAAAAAAGGTGCTTTAGCATTTCCAAATGCTACTATGGGTAACATCCTCTCAGAATAACCTTCAAGATTTCTGCATTTTGTACAAGTAATTATAGCTTTGTAATCCAGCATATTTCATACTCCCTGTCATAGAAAAATGTAATTTGAGATACAATTAATAAATAGGATAACTAAGTCGGTCGGTTTATTACTGATACTTTTTGTACAAGCTTTTATATCTATTGAAAAAACATATCTCGTTTGATATTTTTTAGCAGGTCCACTTACATAAGTAACTGGATAATTTCTTTTAAAAAAATCTAATATCTCCTGCTTTTTATCTTCAATTAGGCTATCACTCAATTTTTAATCTTTCATTATATTATCCTCCTTGTGTATAATAAGCTTAATTTCGACAGACCAACCCTGCTCATAATAGAAAACTGCTTGATAATATCTTTTTTTACATAGATTGTACGTTTTTACCTATAATAGGTTATTTAATATATATGGTTGCGTACGCAATGATATATATTAAATAGAAGCACTAGTGCAATATTACCAAGCAATAACACCAATGATTCTAGAAGAAACTCATATGAAATATATAGTGAAATGACCTTAAACCAATAGTAACTTCCCTATCGTGAAGAGTAGTAAGTACCTGGAAATATGCCCTCTCATTTATGTAGTATATGCTTGTGTAATCCTTGATTAGCATTACGTTTAACCCATACGAGGTTTTGTGTTTTATTTAATCTTATACTTAAAGCTAATCAAAGATTCCACTTGTACGTTTTTACCTATAATAGATTATTAATATATATGGTTGCGTAAGCAATGACATATTAACTAATTTGCTTTACAACACTCTCATATTGTCTTCTAGGTAGTATTCTCTGTAAAGTCTCCCTATCGAAGAAGTGTAGGATACAAGAATTAAATGAATCTGAATAGTTTAAACCACTGTATACTACCTTGAAAGAAGAATCTTCTATATCACTCGCAATATTCATTTTATAAATGTTAGGTTTTTTCTCCTTCTTAATAACCTTTCCATTCTCATCTCGTACTTGACGATTACGTTCAATGATTTCAACAATTCCATGTTCCTCTAGTTTATTAATCAAATTTCTTGGAGTTTTCTCCGTTAAACCGCTTGCTTCGCTCATTTGCCTATATACCATATAAAAATGACCGTTCTTCCTAGCATACCTTTTACTATGAAGGAGTAAGCAATAAGCTAATAACTTTTCATTTTTACTTTTTAATTTTATTATTTGTTTCATTTCTTTGTATGTGACAAATAAATCCTTATCTTCTATGGTTAAGCTAACTTCGTTTTCATATATGTACTTGACAATTAACTGAATGTCTTTAATACAATCTACCCAACTAGTTGTATAACACCTAGAATCTTGTTCGCCCATCCATTCAACCAATTCATTGTAACATTCTTCCTCCGTATAGCATTGATAACGAAAATATTTTGCTAATTTAAAAATTGAATTATGCCTCATACCTGTAAATGTTAACCCTGTATGTAACAATTTTTCGATTGCTTCAATTGTTTCCTGTTCATCTATATTTTCCTTATATATTTTCAACGGTGTATACTTACTTTCAATGAATCCTCTTACTTCTTCTACCTCTATTACTTCTTTTTCCTCAAAAGCATCCACTTCCCGCTCTAATATGTTAAAAATAATCCCAACATCTATTTGTTTAACCTTTAGAATATACCGCTTATTTCGAATAGGCTTTAAACCCTTGTGATAATCTACATACCAACAACGTCGTTTGCGATTTTTAAAGTTAATGCCTAACGGCAGCTTTACTCCTTGTTTCATTGCGTTAGGTCTGTATTCTACCTCTCCATAATCAATACTAGACAACTCCGATTTATTCATGGTCAAAAGATACAACTCATAAGCCGATTCATTATTTATTGGACTATTAAAATATAATTCCACATGATAACCTTTATTGCCACTTGTAGAAATATGTATATATTCTTCATGTATGCCTAGTTCCTTTAGTGCATTAACTAATCTATAAACAGTCCACTTAGCTTTAATTTGGTCTTTGACATCTACATCAAAACATATAAACTTTGTTTGATTAGCGGAAGAAAAAACACCTAATGTTGCTTTTCCATCTAAATGCCTTTGAACTACATAATCAGTTAGTTGATATACCTTTGCATTTTTATAACTGTTAAAATTATGGTAATTACCCTCTTTATCTAAAATTAAATACTGATACCTTGCCATAATAAACAGCTCGTTTATTTTTTTTATTATTTCCTCTTCTTTATTAATCACGATGTTCCTCTTTTCTCTTAAAAAGATTAAAGAGGTAGTTCCATGATGTAACTATTGAATTATGTTATGTATTTCGTTCTTACTATACTCGTGTTTTTTTCAAAGTTTATGTTTAGGAAAACCCCTTCAACTTTCAGTTAATTTTACTCATTCTTAATTAAGTTACAGTATTATTTTCATCCTGTAATTGCTTGGCTTTCATCAAACCAGATACCAAAACTATTAAAGCTAGATTGCTTACTACTTACTATGTATTCCTTTCCAGTAACATAATCTACAAGTATTTTTTGCTTAGTATAAACTGCTTTATAAAGTGGAGAATCCTGTTCTCTTAATGCTCCATTAACAGTTTGTAGAAGAATTGAATATCCATTACCTATGCTATGTATCTTCCCACTATCCTTAAAGAGATTTATAATATTGTATCCAGGAATCTTCAATTCTTTCATAACATCTTTCGTAGATTCGTAATCTGTTATTCTTACAACCTTTAAATCCTTTATAAATATCACTTTGCACTTTATAGAATTAGCTTTGAATGAATTTTCTCCATGAGATAATACTTGTATATTCTCCATTGTATAGTGACCTCCTTTTTCAACATTTGATTCTATACGGTCAATTGTTGGTCGTGAGTTTGATAATCTCCCACCTTCATTGTATATCTTGCTTAGTTCTGCCCATTTACTCCAAAACTCTATATTATTCATTAAGGCTTCCTTCATTTTTATAGGCTTTTCCCAGTCACACTTAACTCCTTTATATGCTTCTTTTTTATCACTTCTCACTCTCTCTAATACCCTTATACAGGACCTATGTAATAAATACTCTGCAAATTCAACGTCACTTAGATTTTCAATTTTCTCCTTATCCTTTTTACTTCTGCATTTTTTGCACACCCTTCCTTGATGGTAATATTCGTCTTCACTAACATAATGATTGCACTCTTTACAAAAATACTCTTCACTCATTAAAATTCCTCCTAAAAATATTTTTCTTCTTTTTTCAAATCTGTTGACAAAAGACCTTGTTTTCATTTATAATTGAATTAAGGTGGGATATCTATACACATAAGAAAATAGAAGGGTTATATATTATAATACCATTTATTCCAACTAATGTCAACTACATATCTTAAATATAGGTAAAAAATATAAAATGAGAGTTTTGATATTACTAAACAATAGTTCCTAGCAAATATCTAAAATAGTATTGAACTTCAATGCATACTTCTGTTACTGTTTTTCGTTTGGTTTTTGAGCGGATATAAGAGATTATACTTATCTGCCCGCTCAAAATCCTTTTTTAATTAGAATCATATATAGTAAAAGCCCTTCCACATTAGGAGGGGCTTTAGTATTTCATATTTAAAATTGTAATCAAGGAAAGTGCGTTGGAATGGAGTTCACAGGCTAGAGAACAAAACTTTTAATTTGCTTATCTCATTACAAATAGCACTTCGAGTGTGGGAGTGGAAGTGCTACTCATTGAATCAGAAAACGAAACCATTGTTTTGGTGATAAGCACCCCCCCCATCAAGAAACACACCCATTTTATAGTAGGTGTGTTTCTTTGCATCTTAATGTTGGAAAATAATTCTTTTCAACTTTCTTTTGTAGAAAGGGGAATCCTTAAACTCTTCGTCCTCTCTTCTTTCTTGGACTTTCTGAATACTTGGCCAATATACTATGCTTTTCATATCCATTTTTCAAATCCTCAGAGTACAAATTAACATAGTTTAATGTAACATCCAATGTAGAGTGACCAAGCAATCGTTGAAGTTTAAAGGCATCTCCACCGCTCGTTACATAATGTTTTGCAAAAGTATGTCTAAAAGCATGTATGGATGTTTTAATAACTCCTCTACGTTTATTATAACGAGCAATAGCATGTTGCATAGAGTTCCTTGTCATCTGTTCTCCTAATTCATTGATAAATAGAAAATCATCCTTTTTGAATCTGTACATCCGAAGATATTCAGTTAATATTTTAATGATGTACTCACTGAGTGGATTGAATTGAGCCTTTCTGTTCTTTGTCGTTGTCAGAACCACCATACCATTTTCCAAATCAAGGTCTTCTACTTTTAAACTAAGAATAGTGTTTAACCTGTTTCCTGTTTCCAATAGGTAATTTACTAACACCCAATTTCTATGCTCTACAAAGCCACATTCTCTTATTTCAGGCTTCTTAATCAATTTCATTATCTCTTCTTCTGTATAAGGTTCTTTTTGTTCTTTATCTGCTTTAATAAGACTAATATCAAATTGACTAAGAAATCCCTCTTTCATAGCAAAATAAAGAAATGCTCTTGTAGCCCTCATATAGGTGTTAATCGTTGTTGCCTTTAGTTCCCTTTTCTTTAAAAACAAAATAAATCTATCAACAATCTTTTTTTCGATTTTGCCTACATTGCTAATACCTATTCCCTCTAAATAGCGAAGAAAATGAATTAGGTTTTGCTCATAGAAACGAATCGTCATTTCTGATAAGTTCTTCACCTTATTTTCTAACTGAAAATCGTCATATAACTCTTTAACCGATTTCTCATATTTTCCTCTTTGTAATCGAATCTTAGCCATTTACAATAACACTCCCTTTAAGATATTTAAATTCTTAAAGGCATTTAATAATCGAAGTTGTTGTCCACACGATTCGTAACCCACTTTAGTCCTTTAAACAACAAAAAAGCCAATACTCTGATTGCTCAAAGCATTGACTTAATTGGGTTTTCGACCATTTGATACCGGTGGCCGGGGTCGAACCGGCACTCCGTGAGGAACACGATTTTGAGTCGTGCTTGGACGTCTGAACCCTTGTCCATTGGTATTATGCTAGTTATCAACAATTTCTTAAAATCGTGTTATACGACCTGTCAATTTATGTTCCTATTTTAGTTTTTTTGAAATTAATAGCAAGAAAAACACTATTAGTAAAGAGATTCTCTTAAGTTTTACATGGTACTTGTTTTACATCAGTTGTAAGAGTGGAAGTGCTAAAAGGATGACACATCAAACAAACATTAAATATGGTGAAAAGTACCCCTATTTTAGAAAACCTAATTCACTTAAATATTTTAAATAAAGTGGTTTCAAATTAATGTTTCGACCATTGTCCTCTACCCATTTCAGGACATCTTTCTCATGAAAGTTCTTATCTTTTTTAAATTCATTAAATAACTTTAAAGCTACACTCCTATTTATACCCGAAGATATTAATTCAATGACTTTAGGCTCAGTAGTTCCTAGTTCAAGCATAATGGGAAGTGATAAAGTAAATGAATATTTTTCTTTTTCCTTTTCCGTCATAATATACTCTAAAACATCAGTTAAAACCTTAATATACTTTACTAATAAAAATGTAACAATCTTTGTATGTATATTTATTACTTCATTAATCCTTTGATTAACTTTACTATCATCATTAATATCTATCTTCTTAACAATATTTGAATAGAAGTTTAAATCATCATCAATAATTTCTTTAAGACTCCTATTTTGTAACCATCTATAACCAAAATAGGCCATACTCCTAATTGATAATGAAATATTATTTTTAAAATAAGCTTCATTTTTTATCTCAAAAATCCCCTCAAGTTTTTCTAAGATTAAGGCTAATTGCCAATAAAAGCTTAGTTTATTAAATGGATAATTATCTATATTTTCTTTTTTAATTCTTTTATAAAAGTTTTGATTAAATGTTATTGTCCAGTTCTCTATACCTTCTTTTTTTATAGCTTTGAATAGTTTATCCTGTAAATTCGGGTCTATTGTAGGATTACGATTTAGAATATCACTTGGTAATTCAATATTCTGCAATTTCATACTTAATCCATTTGTAATAGCTCTAACAGTTAAGGGATTGGTTATATTTTTCCCTTCCAAATAACTCATAAATTCTTTTTTATCTCGTAAGAACTTTTGTTTCAAAAGTGTTATAGTATAATAATTAGTGTTCGTTTTCTTTAGCTTTTCTGCATTCAAGTCATAAATAAAAGATTCAATTGAACTTAAAGCTCTATTTGTAGCAGGTATAACCTCCTTTTGAAAACTATCATCATTAAAATACCCCTTTGCTAACAATTCTTCTTGATGATTTCTAGTAATATAAAAGATATTACCAACAAGTGAGTCTTTTATCCTTCCTGCTCTACCTATTAGATTCCAAAATTCGAAGTTGGTTAATTGCTCACTTCGTTTTCTTGGGGAAATGATAAACAAATTATTTGCAGGAAGATTCACACCTTGTAGCAAGGTTGAGGTACAGTAAATATAAGAAATATCACCATTGACAAATAAATATTCAATTTCCTTTCTTACAATATCGGGTAGTTTACTGTGATGAAATGCAATTCCAAATTTCAAACAATTTATCAAAGAATATTTAGGATGTATCTCATCCTCTAAAAAATCAATTAAATAATCTATATTCTTATTAGAAGAAATATTATTATAATTAATCAACTCGAGAGCCCATTTTTCAGCAAAATCTGCTCTAGGTGAATATATAATACTTTGCCCCTCGTTCCCTAAAATCTTCACAATTTTTGATGACAAATTCGCCATTCCTAATTTAAATTCATTTTTTAGATTGAGGTTTACATGAATATCAGTTTTTATATCTTTTGAATGGTTGGAAAAAGATTTTGTAGTTAATGATAGAACATTCTCATTGAAACCTTGGTTGATAAGAGTCTTTATTTGAAAAACAGGAGCTAACGTTGTCTCCACACATTCACTCTCCTTGTCGAAAAGTTCATAGAATAAAGAACTGTTATCTTTTATATAAGGACCTGCCGACACGTACTTTGACTGAGACCATTTTTTAGATATTTCGTATAATACACTTTCTAATAGAACACCCCTTCCCTGTTCATCTTCTACATTCTGTATCTCATCAACAAATACTAAGTTTGGATAAAACGAGTTATTGTCATTAACTTCTAGTAGCTTTAGACAACGTTCAGGTGTAAGAATGTATATATTTTTTTGCTTACTAATTAACTCCTCTTTCTCTATATATGCAGTTTTTATATTTACGTCTTGATTTAAACTTACACGAAAACCATCAAAAACCTGATTAATTAATGCCTTTGAAGGAACTATGTACAAAACATTGTATTTATTTAACTCCTTAAATTTCTTCTTTATATAACTTTGTATTATAAACGATTTTCCACTTGATGTAGGAGCGGATATTGCCAAGTTTTTTTCTAATTTTAGGGAATCCCATAACTCCTTTTGGAAATCTGTAGATAATATTTCTTGCTCTCCAATAATTATTGAATTTGAATGTCTTTTATAGCCAAGCTCTATATCTAAAAAGGTATTAAAGCTATACTTGAATTTTTCAGTATCATCTTGAAATATTTCTTTTAAAAACCTTGTTGCTACTAGATTTCCTACTCTAGAGAAAATAATATAGCTTATTTGATTTATATCAATATCCTCTTTATTTAATATGAATAATAAAGATGCAAATACTTGTGCTTTTTCCTTATGCTCTTTAATAGGACTATCTGCTAACATTGTAGCAATCCAAGAAGCCTTTTTTATATCCTCCATATCTATTTCTACATCTCTTTTTTTATAAAGGATAGAAAAGTATTTCTTAATCAACAAATCCAGGCATTTATTTAAAGTAATGTGATTATAGGCTTGATTATACATATTAGACATTAATTTCAATCCTTCTTCTTTGGAAAGTTTACTCCATGTATTTGATAATAAAGTTCATTTCTAAATTTCTCTACATCATTTACTGGTATTATGAAAAAATCTAATATCACCTTTTGTAAATGAGGCCAATTATAAAGTTTGTCATCTATAACATTAAAATGTTCTTTTCCACGTTTTAAAAAGTAATCTTTAATTAGTTGCTCTGCTTCTTCCTGACAGATTGCTTGTTGCTCAATAGAATTTATCCGATTGGTATTATACATAATAAAAATTGGATGAACTAATGTATTTTTAGAAAATTCTTGTGTACCAGGTGTTAGTGAGTTATATAATTTATCAATATCAAGTTCATTATCATCAGCCAAATGATTTTTAGCTACCATAAATTCCGCTGTATTAAACTGACCAGATGTGAGCTTATCATGAAATCTGTTTAATGACTCAAAGGCATCATCAATTGCAGTTGAGAATCCTGTCATAATTTTAGACTCTCCAATTAGACAGGCAGAGACAAATTTACCTGATTCATATTCATAATTCCCCAGAAAAATCCCATCTCCTCCTTTTACTTGGTCTTTAAAATTAGACAATGACCGTTGTTTATATGCTATCATTGAGCATTTTAAAATACTTTCAACCAACATATATAAAAATAATTCACCGTATTTCCCGTCTGTGCTTGGGTCTTTTTCTCCAAAATACTTGATTGCATTTAATAAAGCCTTTCTTTCACCCATAGTTTGTATTTTTTGGGAACTATACAAAAATTCAGGGATTTTTTCTGCCATATATTCTACCAAGCCTGTATATTGATACAAATTACCAGAAAATTTCATGCTATATCCTCTTACTTTAATCTTTACCTTTTTATGTACATCATGTTCTACTAAAAAGTTATTGACCCAATCCATTTAAGCATCACCAATCTCTTAATTTAGTTCGATAGTAATATTTTCAAAATAATTTTTTAACGCCTCTCTGTATTAAATTAACATTTATTTACTTTAATTACAGCATTAATTTCCACTTAAATTCAACAAAATAAAAAATTTTCTAATAATTTTATATTAATACAAACACTTAAATTACAATTTTCCCGGCATATTTTTGAATGTCCCATGTCAAACCAAATTTCTAGAGTCGTCTAATTCTTCATCTGTTAAAATAGAGAGAATTAGCATCGATATTTAAAAGGAGGAAAAAAGTAATGTGTACAGTCTGTAATATTAAAAACTATACAACAATTGGTTCAGTGGTAAAGATTACAAAAAGGTGTCAAACTAGAACGTCAAATGATAAAGGCAAACATTTAGCCTTAAAACAGTCACTTGTTTACGTAGCAGAAATTGCAACTAGAGGAGAAGGTTTTTATGGTCATGTAATTGACACTAATGAAAATAAACTCAAAAAAACTAAAGCTCACTTTAGGGATTGTGAGTTTGAATTAACTAATTACAAATGGAGTAATAAACTTATATAATGTTCTCAAATCTAGTTGTCCAATATAATTTAAAAGTTCTCCTATTCATAAAAGTCCTTGCAAATAGAAGGACTTCTTTGACTAGGAAGGGTCAAGAAAAGGAGCATAACAGGCCAGAGAACAATACTCTAATAGCCTAATTACAAATTGCACTTCGAGTGTGGGGGTGGAAGTGCTACTCATTGAATATGAAAACGAAATCCAAGTTTTGGTGAAAAGCATCCCCCTATCACGGAATTGGTCTTTAAACATCAGAAATTACCTACGTGTTGCTTAAATATGGTAAAATAAAACTAAGGAAACCTTCACAGACAATGAGTAACTTCCAAGGAGGTTGTTCTTACTGTGACAGGAAGTATCAATAAAAATAAACAAACAGGAAAATGGGATTTCATATTTAATAGTGGTATAGACCCCATGACTGGCAAACGAAAACAAATTAGAAGAAGAGGTTTTGAATCTAAACGCAATGCTTTAGAAGAAATGACAAAGCTAAGAGCAGAAGTATTAGAAAACGAGTTTCATGACCTGACAAAAATGACTTATGAAAGCTATATGGAGGATTGGTTTCAGGAAAGGAAGAATACACTACAAAAGACTACTTTTGAAATTCATTCTATCTATTATCGAAATTTCATAAAACCAAAACTTGGTCAGTTAAAGGTACAGCAGATTGCTCCAATACAAATTCAAAAGTTTATCAATGAATTAGTAAACGAAACGAGCTATTCAGAACACACTATCCATCTAATTTTCCGAATCGTTAGTACTTCATTAAAGAAAGCAAAAGTTTTGAAACTAATTAAGCATAACCCTGCTGATGGAATCACTCTTCTAAAGATTAAGAAAAGAGAAATGAGTATTTGGTCGCTCAAACAAGTCAATCAATTCATCAGCGAATCTATTAATATTAATAGATTGACTCGCTGTTACATCGGATTTCTAATTTCAATCTTTACAGGAATGAGACAAGGAGAGATTTTAGGACTACGTTGGAAAGATGTCGATTTTGATACACAAACAATATTTGTTCGTCAAACATTAACACAAAATGCTGAAATAAAATCTGGTGCAAAGAATGAAGCAAGCGTCCGTTCCATTCACATCCCCAGTAAATTAGTGGACGAGTTAAGGACACACAGAAAACAAATCTGGGAGGAAAAGCTATTACTTGGCTCAAACTATCGTGACCTTGACCTAATTATCTGCACGAAAAGCGGAAATCCCATGATACCAAGAAATTTCCGCAAGGAGTTCTATAATTTAACTGAAAAGATAGGACTACCAAAAATTCGGTTTCATGACCTTAGACATACACATGCTACAATCTTGATTCAACAAAATGTAAATGTAAAGCTTATTTCAGAACGATTAGGTCATGCAGATATTGAAACAACGCTCAATACTTATAGTCATGCCCTGCCCGATATGCAGAAATCAGTCTCGGATAAGCTGGACAAAATTATAGGAATGTGACCTAATTAGTGACCACTACACATTTACAGTGCCTTAAATGTAGTCATAACAATAGTTCAGCTACTTCCTACCCCTTCATGCCCGAAGAAGGAATTGTCGAAGAAGGTGAACTGAAAATCCACCAGGCTTCACATGCCCGCTACTTCGAGGATTTCCTTAAGTTCGTAGAATATGGGGAATCCATGCCAGAAATTATGAAAAACCAGGTCATTCATATGGTCCATGAACATGTATCTGCACAATTCGAAGAAAACAGCGACGAACTGCAGAAATTCGAGCAAGACCTCGAAATCTGGGAATCAAGTGAAAAACGGGAAATCCAGGAACGCTTAGAAACCCACCAGGTCGTCGAAGCAACTGCCCAAATCGTCGAACATACACCAGAAGCCGAACTGCGCATGAAGCTTGGCAGTACCTCCGTTAAAGGACTTCTAGCCGATTTCGGGGATAGCATTCATTTAGGCAAGATTAATGGGAAGTATGTATTAATGATAGAAGCCGACACGATTCAGTTCGATAAAGGCGTTTCACCGATTGAATTCCATAGGCCAGATGATTTAATGGAGATTGTGGAGCGGATTAGTAAGAAGAGTGTTGGAGAGTATTGAGGGGGTTTTATATAGAGTTTGAAATTTTGGTTTCCTAACGCCAACAGTATGAATATAACTATAATTTCTCGCATTTTTGCGACCGCAATTGTTATCACAAAAAGTAAAAATTAAGGATTTATGGCTTATATTTTAAAGGATTTCATTTTATAAAATATCATTCTAGCCACTCCGCTAAAAAAGCAGAGTGGTTTTTATCTATAGAATTTCTATTTTAAACGAATCTTTTGGATCCTCCACGGTTTGATTTCAACCTGACTATTGGCCTTCTTTGGAAACTATACTATCAGAGATTGATAACTGTCCATTCAAGGCTAACTCCCCCCTTTGATTGTAGAAGAGACCAATAATAATTTGCATTGCCATCCAATGCTTACCAACATATAATAGAAGTAATACAGTTTAAGGGGGAATATAAATGAGTGAAAGTAGAGATCCAATTGATACTACGCTGGCTTCTCATTTAAACATGCGACTCACTCGTTTAGCCAAAGAAAGGGATATCCAGATGGAGAAATTGCTGGATAAGTCTGTGGAATTACTACTTGAATATATGGAAGATCATGAAAACCTTAACGATCATATTAAATTAAATAATGTGGAAGCCATCAATAAAAATAGGGAAATTATCCTTCAAAGCAGGCAATTATTAAAGGATAAATAATACAAATAAAAGCACAATACCCGTAGGTAAGGTGCTTTTTTCTTCACTACAAAATTTTAGCTCCTTCGCAAAAAATCTTACAAAATAGTCTTTTTTAATCCAAGTAAAAAGGCAGTCCAAGAACTGCCCTAAAAAATATTCATTCACCTAATGATGAAATGATATTAGTAGTAATAACAACTTTTTTTATTCTTTTTACAAGAACAAGGTCTTTTTGGAACCCAGACTGAATAAGGGTCATTCTCCTCATAGCATTTTTTCACAAAGCAGCAATTTGTACTCATAACTATCTCCTCCTTACTAAATTATATGCATGTACTTATCGGAGTGTGTGGACAAGTTGCTTATATAATTAGTGAGAAATGGTGACAAGAGTACATATTGATGTCTGTTTCTTAGGCGTACAAGACAATCACCTAAATAAAGAATGGCTTTATATCACCCTTGCAGGAGAAATCCTTGAATATGAGAAGGTCACAATATTTTCTGCTCAGTTAAATTCACCTTTATTATACCGATTAATCAAATTATCCCTAACAAATTCTCTACTGGAAGGTGTTAGCTTTGACCTTTCTGGATGGATCAAATCTCCAAATGGTCTCTCCCGAACAAACTTGATTTCTCCTTCAAACTCCACTTGTGCATCCGCATCATATCCTACCACTTTCACGAAACAAGTGTTATGTCCCGTTTTTATAAAATCGATTACATTTAAAATATGTTGGTTTTCACGATTCATATTTCTTCCCCCAAAGCTTGGTTGTTATTTATAAAATATACATATCAAAACGGTTCGTCCTGCCCATATTTAAGATATTACACCTTCCCTCTATTTAAGCAATGATAAAATAAATTGAATTTGGTAATCCTATTAAAATCTGTTTGATGTACCCTTTTTATATCCTTAATCCTTCTCTATGAAATTACAACCTGCTATAATTTAGAAATTGGAGGTGCACTATTTGAAGGAAATTATTCTGGTTTTAACCGAGATCATCAATAACATTCATGATTTCATCCTGATATTTGTAAGTGATACACTAAACTTAAATGCTACGGATAAAGATCTACACTTTTGGATAATGGGCATTATAGGGATTATCATATTCATCTTTGTGCTAATTTTATCTAACATCATATCAAGACTACGATTTGGCATTACCATACTTTCTTTCATTTATACATTCACCGTCATGGTGGTGTTGGTTTTTGCAATTGAAATACAACAGGCGTTAACTAGTAGAGGGAATATGGAATTTCAAGATGCTGCCATAGGTCTCTGGGGTTTCATCGTCTTTTTCTTAATTTTCGTTGTTCTATCATTTTTATACTTATTCATTAAAAGAATTTTGAAACAGACTAAAAAAAGATAACAAGATACAAGCCTGAATATATCTCCACCACAATGAGAAAACGTGCACGCTTGAAAGCGCGTTTTTTCATTTTTTCCTTTCTTCTACAATAACTTCCTATCAAATTACATCCGTTTCATCGTCTTATCTATGTAACATCTTGTCGCCCCCCTATTTTATTAATGTATATATAATCACTAGCCACCAGAAGAATGATATTAGTAGATACTTAGCGATATTATTCAAAAGTTTGAAAATGAATTTCATTTATTACTCCCCAAACCTTATTAATTATCTATCTACTATTATGTATGTAAAATGCAAGTAAATAGTTTGTACAAATATGTTAATTGGACTTGCCAATGTAATCATTCTGGATGAATGTTGGGTACGTTCGAATCGATAAATATGTATGAAATGTAAGTTTTAATTCAGTTTCCTCCATGGAACATTTAATTATCTACTAAATTTTAACTTAGATGTGTGGATCCCCTATGCTATAAAACATCTTATTACCTCTTGTATTTTTATTATGTATTCTATCGAGGACTATTTTGGAAGATATTATACGATTTTATTAACTAATTATTCTTGGTTCATAGGGACACGCTGGTGTAGAACCTATCATAAATAATAGTTTGAAAAACCCCGGCTAACTAGTGAAAATTACTGTTAGCATAAGAAAAAGCCACCGCTATGGTGACTTAATTTATCCTAGGAATATCATTACTTAACTTGCAATAAACCCTCTATCTTTTAAAATCGTTTCAGAAAGATCATCCACAGCTACGTATCCTTTTTCTAATAACTCATTCAAATAAATTTTATTATAAATAAACATGAATATAAGACCAGTAAAACCGAAGGTAAAAGATGCAGCTAAAAATATGATAATCCCCCATTTCCAATCTCCTCTAAAAAGAGGAGGTAAAAAACTAAAGAAAAATACTGTCCAGCTAAAACCCACTTTCACTGTTTTAACCATATTCGTTTCTGGATGCTTTAAATTAACTTTCACTTATCTCACCTTTTCTATTATATTATTACTCCCGTACACATGGCTTTTCTACCAGTTTACTAATACATCATTCTCATTACAGTTACCTATTATACCATTTGAAAACGGTTTTGGAAGAAATAACATAAATCTTTTGGACTATTATTTATAACTTGAAACGTATTTGGATATCTTCGGTTGATTCGTTGTAAAGTTAGATAAGCGTTCAATTAAATGCTTCATTTATTAATAGATTTATTTTGCTTATATTA
Organism: Peribacillus suis; assembly: GCF_059384845.1. Taxonomy (NCBI): domain Bacteria; kingdom Bacillati; phylum Bacillota; class Bacilli; order Caryophanales; family Bacillaceae; genus Peribacillus; species Peribacillus suis. Next base: position 1,925,087 of record NZ_CM182019.1, on the reverse strand, counting down.
CCTAAAACCATATCATTGCTATAAATCCTTATCCCGACATCTGAGAGTAAGTAAATCGTTGCGTTTGGATCTAAATCAGTATTGTTTTTAAGTTTATAATTATCCTCCATATTGTACGAAATAATCTTATGAAGATGCATCTGTTGACAATCACATACTAACCCGTAACATCCATTGGTAATACAAAAAAGTATATAAGGCATCAATAACTTTAAATCCCTATTACTTTGTACTTGGAAAACTTTCAAGCTTATATTTTCTATATCATTTAAATGAACCAGCTTGGATAGTTTTAAGTGTTCAAAATCTTCATAAAAACCCATGCCATCATTCATTACAATAAAGAAAGGGAAGTTCACAGTATTCAATAGAAAAGTATAGGTTAAACCATTATTTGAATCATCTCTAAAAAAGTATATAAGATCTATTGGAGGATTATAGATCCTATCCAATACTTCATCCTTTTCTATGGATTCACTCACTTCGTAATCAAATGTACGCATTTTTCTCCCTCCTTTATCTTACCATCCAGAAAGCGGTTAGGAACTTTTCGTTAGGGGGCGACTGCTATAGAATTAGGATATTGGGTGTGGCTTTCCCTATTGCCCCTCTAAATAATTGTATTTTATGTTCCTCATGAATAGCCTTAATTTCCACCTTTACATCATCATTTGGAATGAAACAAATCATACACTTCACTAAATCATAATACGTACTATAGGGACTCCCAGCTTTTCGAGTCAGTCAACGGATTTATACCTTAACTCTTAGACTATTGGTGCTTGTCCTATTTGGTGATTTTTCCTTATTTTGAATTAAAGCAGTCAATTTTTTCATGTATCGTTTCCATATGTAAACACTCAATTTCATTATGAAGCGCTTCAATAGAGCCTTCCACTAATATTTGGTTTTTTTCTATCTTTCTTCAGGTATATCGTTCAACAACCTGTGGTTTTTTCTGCAGAAAATAGACAAAAAACTGCAGCGCCAATTGTTAAATGGATGTCTATCAATTGGATACAGTTCAATGCAGTGATTTTTATTTTATCATTTTCCCTTTAACATATCCTGTGCCATTTCTGCCAAATAACTTGCATGAGAACTGATGTCCATCATGGTTGCTGAAATTTCTTCTGTTACCGCCGATTGATTTTCTGTTTCTTCATTTATGGACGTAATGGAGGTACTTAGGGTTTTAATCAGATCTTCAATATTGTTGACCGATTTCTTTATTACCTCTGTATGACTTCTGGAATTACCCGCCAATTTTCTGATTTCATTTGCAACTACAGAAAACCCTCGCCCAAACTCTCCAGCCCTGGCTGCTTCGATTGAGGCATTCAAACCTAGAATATTGCTAAGATCAGAGACTTCCCTTACCATCTTAGACACTTTCTCGATTTCACTAACACTTTGCAAAACAGAACTCGATTGATTGGAAATATGCTGCATGCTCTCGGATAAAACAATAGTGCTGGCAGCAAGCTCTTCAATTGTCCCGGTTACTTGTTCGACTGCTTTTGATAATTTAGAAGCAATTCCAAACAATGCATGATATTGCTCCATACTTGCACCAAGTCCAATTCCGCCAATCACCTGTCTCTTTTCATCAAAAAGAGGGATTGCACTTGCAATAATCGGGACACCGAAAACTTCTTCTGGTACAAAAACTCTTACAGTTCTTCCAGTTCTAATGGCTTCCGTAATAGCATCATTTTTTTGAAGTGGATAGCCCGGCTCGATACCAAGGGAAAAAGTCTTGCCCGGTACACTTAACAAAAACTTTTCCGTATCGCATACACCAATTGTAATGTCTTCAGGCATTAACTCGTTAAGGAGTGGTGCGATTGATACAAAAGCTTCCAACTGCGGTTGTAAAGAATAAAGACCCATTTTCATCGTTGCACACCTTTCAATTATAAGTTAAATATGAGTCTTTTTTGAATAATATTAAATTAATAAAAATTTGTTACTCAGTATAAAAGAACCCTTGTTTTTTATCGACCAAAACCAAAATGTATTTATGATAGCAGTAGAAGTTTAAATATTCTAACTATTAGAAACTTATATTCACACAAACCTTACCTAAATAGAACCTATCCTCATGGAGTAAGGTTCTATTTTCAAATCCTTCGTTATCCTATATAAAGTTTGTTTGCCTCTTTTGATGTTAGATACCCATACTTTATTGCCTTTTTTAATAATCCTCTATTTATCGCACATAAGCGAGCATCTGTGCCTTCGTTATTAAACTACTACGTGTATATCTTCATATTTCAAGTTAAGCTTCTAATTTATAAGTTAACCACGCAACTAAACCTCCTGTAATTGCGCCTACTACCATCCAAGCTACATTACCGTTCGGATTCACATTCATAACCGGATAATTATTCCCATACGTATACCCATTCTGTGACAACGGCTCCTCATCGTCTCCTGGATGTGGATCTAGGGCTAAAATGTTCCGTGCTCTGAGTTATGGTTAATATAAACCCTTTTTTCTTTACAACTTCCATATCCAACACTTCATCGGTATAGAAGTATTCATGAGTTGTATCACCCACTTTTTTGGTTAAACTCAAACCATTTTCGACATAGGTGTTTGAACACTTGTTATGGGCTGTGCTTCATTCATATTTTGTGCTCATCTTGTAATAATTTGCCACCTGCATCACATTGGTAGGCTGTATCATATTGCTTTTCTTTGTTTAACTTCATAATTATATTAAAAAGAATCGGGATCAGCTTTTTAAGTAATCGACTCTTAAAACTATCTTTTTGATATTTTACGTAATAAATATATACCGTATATAATTGCAGGTATAGCTATTAACCGAAGAACTATGTCCAATATTCCAAAAATCGCATACAGAGGGGAAACGCTTACATCGATACTCATTTTATCATCGCTCCTTGTTCTAATCGCTTACCATTAAGGATTCTATAAATGGCTTTAAAGTTAATAAATGGACATTTTGTACTATGAAATAATCAATAAATCATCTTCCTTATATGTGAAGTTTTTATCTTCATAGTATTCCTCTTCAGTAATCCCGACTGAGTCAAAAAAACCGCACACTCTTAGTTAAAAGAGTTGTACGGTTTTTTTGGGGCTCTATATTGAGTCATTATCTAGTATGGCTACCTTTTACTATCATTTCCACCATGTATCATACACATTAATGGCTTCATTTCGTTTGTGTTCCGTTTTTGTATACCAGCCTTCAATGATTTCGGCCGCTTCTGTCCTAATATCTTTACCTTCTAGGTAGTCGTCAATTTCATCATAACTTACCCCTAGGGCAACTTCATCAGGAATCAATGGTTTATCATCTTCTAAATCGGCTGTTGGAATTTTCATATATAGTCGTTCAGGTGCTCCCACGAATTTCAGGATTTCTTTGCCCTGTCTTTTATTCAAACGGTAAAGCGGAATGATATCAGCTGCACCATCTCCATGTTTGGTAAAGAATCCCGTGATGGCTTCTGCTGCATGATCTGTACCGAGGACTACACCTTTATACAGTCCTGCTAAATCATATTGGACCTTCATTCTCTCGCGTGCCTTTGCATTGCCTCTTAGGAAGTGTGTCAATTTTTTTCCTGTCGCTTCCTCTACTGCACGTACAGATGCGTCAACCGCGCCCTTAATGTTGACGGTTACGGTCATGCTTGGCTTGATAAATTTCAGAGCTAGCTGCCTATCTTCTTCGTCAGCCTGGATACCGTAGGGGAGGCTGACAGCGATAAATGTATACTCGGTGGTCTTCAACTCTTGATTCAATTCATTGATCGCTACTTGGGCCATGTAGCCAGCTATGGTTGAGTCCTGACCACCTGAAATTCCAAGGACGAAACTTTTTAGAAATGAATTCTTCTTCAAGTAGTTCTTTAGAAGATCGACGCTCTTCCGGAATTCAATTTCTGGATTGATCGTTGGTTGAACAAGTAATTTTTCTATGATTTCTTTTTGTAATGGACGCACTGTATAACCCCTCTTCCCAAATAGATTCGTTATTTTGTAAGCTTTCTATCCACATTGGCTTTCACTTCATCTATATTTCTCATTTTATTATCCCAACATTCCTGGCTCAGGTCGACGGGGTATTCTTCCGGATTTAAGGCCCTTAAGTATTCTGGCCACAATACTTGAATGTTTCTTAACGTAAAAGCTTTAATTTCATCAATCGATGGCAATTCGTACGTTAATGTACCATTTACAAAAATGTCTTCGTGCAGGTCAATTGCATCGAAATCTGTGACAAATTTACTTAAGAAAGTGTGCACGGGATGAAACATTTTTAGTTTTTCCTGTTCCTGTGGCTTTTCAAATTCCATCGCCAAGTAATCACCTTCTGCATGGTGGTTGACCTTATTAATGATCCGATAGATCCGTTTAAGACCAGGTGTCGTTACCTTTTCAGGGTTGGAAGAAATTTTGATGGTATCTCTCATATTCCCGCTTTCATCTTCTATTGAAACCATTTTATAAACGGCACCCAATGCAGGTTGGTCAAAAGCGGTGATCAATTTTGTACCGATACCCCAAATATCAATCCGCGCTCCTTGTTGCTTCAGGTTGATAATCGTATATTCATCCAAATCATTCGATGCTACAACTTTTGCATCTGGGAAACCAGCTGAATCAAGCATGCGTCGTGCTTCTTTTGAAAGGTAAGCTAGATCCCCGCTATCAAGACGGACTCCGATGAAATTGATTTTGTCCCCCAATTCTTTAGCAACGCGGATGGCATTTGGTATGCCTGAACGCAATGTATCATAGGTATCGACCAAGAACACACAGTCTTTATGAGAGCTTGCGTATTTATGAAATGCTGTGTATTCGTCTTTATAAGCTTGGATCATAGAATGTGCATGTGTGCCTGATACCGGTATTCCGAATAGCTTTCCTGCACGGACGTTGCTTGTGGAATCAAACCCGGCGATATAGGCAGCACGTGCTCCCCAAATGGCTGCGTCCATTTCTTGTGCACGGCGTGATCCGAATTCCAGTGCAGACTCATCGCCAATAACCTGCTTAATTCGTGAAGCTTTCGTAGCAACGAGTGTGTGATAGTTCACAATGTTCAGCAACGCCGTTTCAATGAGTTGTGCTTCACCAAGAGGTGCCTCTACACGTAATATCGGTTCGTTGGCAAATACAAGCTCGCCTTCCTTCATGCAACGTATCGTCCCAGTAAATGAAATATTCTGCAAATAATTCAAAAAGTCCTCTTCGTAATGCAATTCTTTTTTCAGGTATTCAATATCGCTTTCTGAAAAGCTAAAGTTCTGAAGATAATGGACAATCTTTTCTAGTCCCGCAAAAATTGCATACCCACTATTGAAAGGAAGCTTTCTAAAAAAAATTTCAAATACTGCCTTTCTGTTATGGGCATTATCCTCCCAATATGTTTGAGCCATATTGATTTGGTATAGATCAGTGTGTAGCGCGTAGCTATCGTCATTATATTTGTTTTCCATGATAGTTCCTCCCAAAAGAGAAGCGGTACCTCCCTTTTTTTCTGTGACGTTACTTTATGATCGTTGCGCCTAAGACCCCTTCGAAATGGGTAAGTGCCCAATCGTGTCCTGTCTGATTAAATGAAGCGATTGCATTTTCATAAATGAAAATATTATAACCTAAATTGTAAGCATCCATGGCTGTGTGAAGAATGCATATATCACTGCATACTCCGACTAGGTATACATCTGAAATATCCCGCTCCCTGAGTTTGATATGCAGGTCCGTGCCTGCAAAGGCCGAATAGCGTGTCTTATCCATATAATGTACATTTATTAGATTTTTATTGATTTCATATTCATCTTTAAGCTTTCCATATAAATCTCTACCAATTGTACCCCGAATATTATGAGGGGGAAACAAATCCGCTTCAGGATGATAACCGTCTCCTTTTTCATGAAGATCGATCGCAAAAACTGTATAATCGCCTTGTCTAATAAACTCTTTTGTAATACTGACAAGTGCATCTTCTATCTCCTGACCAGGCTTACCACAAGTCAATGCACCATGATCGGCTACAAAGTCATTCGTATAATCGATATTAATCAATGCTTTTTTACCCATTTTTCATTCCTCCTCAATAATAAATCGAGTCCGTGACTATCTCAGCATTAAATCGGTAAAGTTGTGAGGGACGAAATGAATTACGTTTCGTTTTCTTCTGTAATCCCTTTTCATCCAAAACCTTTTCCAAGAATGGGAGCTTTGGAGCTTTAGAAAAAAACAATGAATCTGCGCTGATTTTTGCATCATCCCGTACTGTCAATAGAACTCGTTGTAGCTCCGAAAGCGTAAATTCATCCGGCAAGAAGTTTTTTGCAATGGTCGTTTGCATCATTTCTTTTTTCAGTAGTTCAATCGCTTCATTAATGATTTTATAATGATCAAAAGCCAAATCCAGTTGTAAGACTTCCTTAATCGTAAATAAGTCGACCTCTGCGGCATCATCGTTGGCCTTCCTTTGATGGAGAAATTTCTCCTGAACAATTGCATAAAAAGCATTTGAGATGATCCACCCTCTCGGATCACGGCCCGGTTGGTCATACATACCAAAATGTTTCACTTGAAGTCCTGAGACTCCAGTTTCTTCATTTAACTCCCTTTGTGCGGCTTCATAGGCCGTTTCATTAGCATTTACAAAGCCACCGGGCAAGGCCCATTTATTGCCTTCAACATTTGGATTTCCTTCCTTATCTGTAGTCGCTCGTTTAATTAATAATAGTTTCAAGAACATTTCAGGTGGTGCTTTTTTCTCGGTTTTTTTAGCCGTTATCGTAAAGATAGCAATGTCTGCAGTGTATCCATCTGGAGTGATATATTTCTTTTTACCTTGCTGAACCATGGCAGCTCTCACTTTCTTTCTTTTAAATAAATGGATGAGTAATTAGTAAATCCTTAATTACTAATTATAATACTCTCGTTTTCACTTTTTTGCAACATTTAACATTTAATTATTTCCAATTTTAAGGATAATTATTTTTATTGATTCTAAAAAGTTGACTCGTAGCTTTACAGTAGTAAAATTGTTGACATACAAGAAAGAGACTGTCTCATTTAAGGGACAGTCTCTTATTGAATTCTTAAACTGAGTATTGATTACTCATTTCTTCTAAATCTTCAGAAGCAACGGCCAAATTGGAAACTAACTGTTTCATCTCTCCAGTCATTGCGTTAATTTCTTGAGCAGATGCTGATACTTCCTCGATACCAGCAGCATTTTCCTCAGATATGGCCGCAACTTCTTCAATGGACCCTTTCATTTTTTCTTCTTTATTTGTCAACAGGATTAACTGTTTTGCCATGGAATGAACCAATACATTCATAGTGGACAATTCCGTAGAAATATCATCGAAAGTTTCACCTGTCTTATGAAGGTTTCCTCTTCCCTCATCCACTTTCTCTAAGCCTGATGTAAGGATTTCCACCATGTTTTTTGAGTTATTATTAACGTTACTGACTATTGTAGAGATGCCGTTTACAGAATCAGAAACTTGTTCTGCAAGTTTCCTTACTTCATCCGCTACCACCGCAAAACCTTTCCCCTGCTCTCCTGCTCGAGCCGCTTCAATCGCTGCATTTAAAGCGAGTAGATTCGTTTGATCAGCTATATTGCTAATGAGCGTAACAAGCGTGGTTACTTCTTTATTTTGCGATTCCAAAGTTTTCACCTGATTCACTGACTCCGAGACAATATTATAGATTTCCTGCATTTTCTCAATTGATGAGCTCATTAATTTCATGCCAGTCTGTGAATCATTAATTACTACTTCTGTTGACTGGGTAATTTCTTGACCTTGCTTATTTGTTGCGGCAATGATTTCGGAAAACTCTCTCATATCCACCGAAAGTGTAGAGGCTAAGTTAGCTTGAGACTCTGCACCAACCGCCATTTCATCCATCGTGACAGACACTTGAGTTGTCCCTTCATTTACTTCGTTAGAGGAATTATTCAATTTACTGCTCTGCTCATGTAATGATGATGATAGACCATGCATTTTTTGTATCATTCCAGATAAAGTCTCCGTCATTTTTTCAAAAGATGTATAGAGTAATCCTATTTCATCTGTAGATTGTATTCTATTTTCCCGCGTTAATGTCGAGGCCTCTTCAAGCTGCCCCTTCGTAATAGCATTTGCAATATCTGATAGTCGCTTGAGAGGATTAAGCTTCTTACCAAGATAATAGTAGACGATTCCCAATATGAGTACAGTAAAAATAATCGAAATTGCAATGACAATCGGTAAAAGGCTGGATAGTACGCCATTTTTAATCGATTTAATAGTTTCGGCCTCCGTATCGACACCGAGAATGCCTATGACCTTTCCATCTTTGTCTTTAATGGGTGCGAAAGATGACATATAGTTTCCGTACTTTTCATCTTTAATGATATCTGTACTCAACGTTTCACCCATCAAGACAGGTGATAACTCTTCATAAGTAATCGTCTCTATAATTTCCCCAATGGGTGACCCTTCACCAGAATCTAAACCGTTGATCATCATTTTGACCTTGTTGTCTTCCACTGCATATGTATATACATACAGAACACCGGACTTAATTCGAAAATCATTTAATTGATTTTTAATTTGATTGTATGTGTCATTGACTTTGGGCTCATCAAGAAATTTCTGGTAGAGGACTGGATCGATATTTGAAACTACTCTTGTTGCGTCTTTTATACCTGTTTCCTTAAAGGTTTGTTCAACCGATTGGGAAGAATCATAGTATAATGTTGCCAGATTGAATAGTAACAAACATGCTATTAAAACAAATAACAACTTAATTAGCGATGTTTTTATAGATTTACCTTGAAATATATTAATCAAGATGTTTCACCTCATAAAATGATTTAAGAACAGTAGGATGAGTACGTCTTATACCTATTTATCGTCCCTATGAAAATTATATGAAGATTATTGTAGAGATTATATGTTGGAAAATAATAGAAACAAAAGCATTGGGCCGAAGGGTACTGTATGATGTTATATTCGTTAAATACGAATATATAGTAAAGCGAGGTATTTCCCATACATGGGAATACCCCCACTTATCAAGCTAGTAGTGGAGGTATTCTCACATCACATTTTAATGAGCATTACCACTATTAATAAAGGTGCTTTTATTAATAGTGATTAATTAAACCGGATACACCCCGTGTTTCCGATCAGTAAATGTTAGCTGTTTACTGCCATATGCTTCAAAACGATTACTTAATTCATCACGCAAATCATTAGGCTGGATGATTGCGTCGACAATCATCTCGGAAGCCAAACGATAGATATCGATATCTTTATTATATTCTTCTCGTTTTTGTTGAATAAAAGCAGGCCGTTCTTCTGCTTCCAATGCGTTAATTTTATTCGCGTAGACTGCATTAACAGCAGCTTCCGCACCCATAACGGCAATTAATGCGGTCGGTAAAGCTAATACACAATCCGGTTCGAAAGCGGGACCGGCCATTGCATACAATCCGGCTCCATAAGCTTTTCGGACCACTACAGAAATCTTTGGTACTGTAGCTTCACTCATGGCAGAAATCATTTTTGCGCCGTGTCGAATGATGCCCGCTTGTTCCACCTTGGTACCAATCATGAAACCTGGAATATCCGTAAGAAACAGTAGCGGGATATGGAACGCATCACATAAGTTAATGAACTTGGCTGCCTTATCAGCCGAATCATGGAATAATACCCCCCCTTTGACTCCTGGCTGGTTAGCGATGATTCCGATTGATTGACCATTCAATCGGGCGAGACCTGTAATCAATTCAGGTGCGAATAACTTCTTAATTTCACAAAATGAGTCACGGTCTATGATTCTGTCGATTAAATCATACATATTGAATGGTGCATTCTGATTTTTCGGAATCAAGTCTTCAATCGTTTTTTCAAAATCAGCAGGCAATTCTGATTGGCACGCTTTTGGCTTTTGTTGATAATTCCCTGGAAAATAACTTAAGTATCGACGGGCAAAGGCAATCGATTCTTGTTCTGACTGTACCAGAACATCTCCACAACCTGAAACGGAACAATGCATTTTTGCTCCGCCCATTTCCTCCTCGGTCACTTTTTCTCCAATGACCATTTCAGCCATTCTCGGTGAACCTAAGTACATCGACGCATTGCCTTCAACCATGACAACAATATCGCAAAAAGCCGGGATATATGCCCCGCCAGCGGCTGAAGGTCCGAACAGGAGGCAAATCTGTGGTACTTTACCGGACAGTTTCACTTGATTATAAAAGATCCGCCCAGCCCCACGGCGTCCTGGGAACATTTCGACTTGATCCGTGATACGGGCACCTGCTGAATCGACTAAATACAGAAGGGGTACCTGTAACTTATCGGCCGTCTCTTGAATACGGATGATTTTTTCAACCGTTCTTGATCCCCATGATCCGGCTTTCACTGTTGAATCATTGGCCATGACACAGACGGTCTGTCCATTGATTTTTCCAATCCCTGTGACAACTCCATCCGCCGGAAGGCCTTCACTCGTACAATTGGCAAAAAAGGCATCCTCAATATCTATCCCATCGTCAAATAACAGCTCTAATCTTTCACGGACGAACAGCTTCCCTTTTTCCGCATTTTTTTGATGGTATTTCTCCAAACCGCCCTTACTTATTTTTTCAACCTGTTCACTGAGTTTATCGGTTGTTACCATTTATCTTCCTCCTTCAACTGAAGTTAATGACCAGTAAATATCGGTTTGCGTTTTTCCTTGAAGGCCGTCAGACCCTCCAACCGGTCATCGGTTTGTAGCGTCGTCTGATAACAGTCCTGTTCGATTTGCAGCCCCGTCTTTAAATCGGTTTCTACTCCCTGATTGATCGACATTTTGGCTGCTCGCAGGGCCAAAGGGGCGTTAACGGCAATTTCATTAGCCAGTGTTTTGGCTACTTCAAGCAAGTGCTCGGAATCGACCACCTGGCTGATGATGCCCATCTGTTTTGCTGTATCGGCATCCAGTCTCCTTGCCGTATAAATCAGTTCTTTTGCTGTCGCTATGCCAACAATCCTAGGGAGACGCTGGGTCCCCCCGCCCCCCGGAATAATGCCAAGTGAGGTTTCCGTTAGCCCCATCTTTGCTGTGCTTGATGCAATACGAATATCACATGCTAGAGCTAACTCGAGACCTCCACCAAAAGCGGATCCATTAATCGCAGCGATGACAGGAACCGGAAGACTTTCAACTGCCGATATCGTGTCACCGATCAGTTTAAGCGTTTCCTTGACTTCCGCCTCATTCATCCCAGCCCGTTCCTTTAAATCTGCGCCTGCGCAAAAAGCCTTATTTCCAGCCCCTGTTAAAATCACTGTCCGAAGATTGGACAGCATTTTCAATTCATTCAGAGTTTCATATAAATTATGAAGAAGTTCCCTGGATAACGCATTGGCTGCATCCGGCCTATTCAATGTCACAATGGCTATTCCATTTTCCTCATGGCTAACCTTTACATTCGATAACATTACTTCACCTCTCGTGCGTTTATTGTGCGTTGTAGATGGCCATCTGATGGCTAGGTAAAGGCTTTTCCAAACAGGTTTGCATCATGGAGGCTGACTGGATCAGTTTTTTGGAGTCGATTCCCGTGTCAATGCCCATATTATGAAGCATGTGAACTAGATCATCTGTAGCCACATTTCCACTCGCACCCGGTGCATATGGGCATCCCCCAAGTCCTCCTAGCGCCGAGTCGAACGTGTCAATTCCATAGTCCAAAGATTTGAGGACATTGGCAAGGGCCATCCCCCTAGTATCATGGAAATGGAGGGCCAGACTGTCCTTGTCATACCGTTTCACCGCTTGCTCTAGGAAAACATCCACTTGTCTAGGAGAGGCGACGCCAATCGTATCTCCTAGTGATAGCTCATTGATCCCATACTCGAATAATTGATCGCATACCCTGAATATCTGATTGATATCAATTGGTCCTTCATAAGGGCACCCAAACACAGTGGAAACATACCCTCTTACCGTCTTTCCTGAATCTTTTGCTACATCAATGACTTCCTTTAGAACAGGGAATGTGTCAGAGATTGTTTTATTAATATTCTTCAGATTATGGGTTTCACTGGCTGACATGAAAACCGATATTTCATCCATATTCGCTTCAAGGGCAGACTCAAACCCCTTTCGGTTCGGTACGAGGGCCGCATATGTGATAGTTGGATTTCGCTTGATTCCTTTACCTACCTCTAAGGCATCCCCCAATTGAGGAATCCATTTAGGATGAACAAAAGATGTCGCTTCTATATAAGTAAGACCGGTTTCGGAAAGCTGATCGATCCACTCTATTTTTCTTTGGGTCGGGATAATGACCTTCTCATTCTGAAGTCCATCCCTAGGGCCTACTTCCTTAATAGTTACGCTTTCAGGCCATTTCATCCTATCCCTCCGTCCCTTTATTCAATGACGGCCAAAACATCGCCTTCATTCACAAAATCTCCCTCATTTACTTTAAGTTCTTTGAGCGTGCCCCCCTTTTCTACTGATATGGGAATTTCCATTTTCATAGATTCCAAAATGATGATATCCTGTCCGTCAGCAACACTTTGTCCCTCACCTGCTACGATTTTCCAAACGCTTCCTGCCATGCTCGCTTTTAATTCTCCCATTTTGATTCCTCCTGTTTTCTTAATGAAAGGTATAAGACCCAGTAGGTCTCACCCAACTTATACCGTGATTTTTTTAATATACTTATTGATGAAATCCGTCGTCGTATCCCCTTTATGGAAAGCCTTATGTTCAATGATTTCCTTGAGCAACGGAAGATTCGTTTTAATTCCTTCTACTTTATATAAATTCAATGCTTCTTTTAATCTATCGATTGCAATCTCACGAGAAGCTCCGCTAACCACCAACTTGGCGATCATCGGGTCATAAAAGTGGGAAACGACCGAGTTATCCTGAACCGCAAGCTCATGACGGATCCCTTCGCCTTCAGGTAAGGACAAACCGGTCATTGTTCCTGGTGCTGGATAGAAGGTCTTAGGGTCTTCTGCATAAATCCTCACTTCTATGGCATGCCCCTGTCTTTTAACATCCTCTTGTGTAAAAGAGAGTTTTTCTCCGTTGGCGATTTTGATTTGCTGTTCCACAAGATCGAGACCCGTAATTTCCTCCGTGACCGGGTGCTCCACCTGAAGTCGTGTATTCATTTCAAGGAAATAGAATTTCTTGTTGGCATCAACTAAAAATTCCAATGTACCAGCATTGTGATAACCGATGCTCTTTACAGCTTTTATAGCCGCTTCACCCATTTTCTTTCTTGTTTCCTCATCCAGAAAAGAAGATGGGGCCTCTTCCACGACCTTTTGATGACGTCTTTGAACCGAACACTCCCGCTCCCATAAATAAACGGCATTCCCAAATTTGTCAGCCAGCACTTGAATCTCGATATGACGCGGTTTTTCAATTAACTTTTCAATGAACATATCCCCATTACCAAAAAATAACTGAGCCCTTTTTTGATTGCTTTCGAATGCTTTCGAGAGATCTTCCTCGTTAGTAATCATCTGCATACCGATGCCCCCGCCTCCAGCTGACGCTTTCAGCATAATAGGATAACCAATCTTTTCGGCAACAGCTGCTGCCTCAGCACTATCGATTAATGGGCGCGAAAAACCTGGGACTAACGGGACCCCCGCTTGTTCCATCTTTTTTCTGGCTTCTACTTTATTGCCCATCTGTTGAATGACATCTGGATTGGGACCGATGAAAATCAGACCTGCTGCTTCGCATGAGCGTGCAAAATCTGCATTTTCGCTAAGAAATCCATAACCAGGATGTATGGCATCAACCTTAGCCTCTTTAGCAATTTCTAAGATTTTTGGGACATTCAAATAGCTTTCCTGAACGCGGGGCCCTCCTAAAAGATAAGCTTCATCTGCATATGAAACATATGGAGATTCGGAATCAGCTTCTGAATAGACGGCAACAGTCCCTATACCCAATTCCTTACAAGTACGAATGACACGCGAAGCAATTTCACCTCTGTTTGCAATAAGAACCTTTTTAATCATCCCATTACCTCCTTATTTAGTCCGTTCAGCTAATAAATCAAGAGTCTGCTCCCGTAACTTATACTTTTGGATTTTTCCGGATGCAGTCATTGGATAGACATCCGTAAAATGAATGTAACGCGGGATCTTATGATGAGAAATTTTCCCTTTACAGAATGCTCTTAGTTCCTCTGCTGTCAGGCTTTCTCCTTCTTTCAAGATTATCCAGGCCGTTACCTCTTCTCCATATTTCTTATCGGGAATGCCCAAGACCTGCACATCGACTATTAAAGGGTGCTGATAAAGAAACTCTTCTATTTCCCGGGGGTAAATATTTTCGCCCCCACGAATTATCATATCTTTCAGGCGACCGGTTATCTTGCAGTACCCGTTTTCATCCATTACAGCTAAATCTCCGGTATGAAGCCACCCTTCCGGATCAATGGCCTCCTTCGTTGCTTCTGGGTTTTTGTAATACCCCTTCATGACATGATAACCTCTTGAACAAAGTTCACCCTGTTGGCCCCGCTCTAGTTCCTCTCCGGTAGCTGGATTTATGATTTTCACTTCCACATTCGGCAACGCCCGACCGACGGAAGAAACACGAAGTTCAATGGGATCATCTGTACGGGTCATCGTAATTCCTGGTGACGATTCCGTTTGACCATACGTGATCGTGATTTCTGAAATCCCCATCTTATTCACTACAAGTTTCATGACTTCAATCGGACAAGTGGAACCGGCCATGATTCCTGTCCGCAATGACCGCAAATCATACTGATCGAAGTCATCAAGGTTCAACTCCGCGATGAACATCGTCGGTACCCCGTGAAGCGCAGTACATTTTTCTGCTTCCACGGTTTGAAGTACGGTGCGTGGATTGAATTCAATAACAGGCACCATCGTAGCCCCAACAGTAACTGAAGCCATCGTCCCAAGGGAACATCCAAAACAGTGGAACATCGGGACCGGGATACAGAGCCGATCTTCGTTTGTGAGTTTCATGCAAGACGCAGTATTCAACCCATTATTGACCAGATTTGAATGGGTCAACATGACCCCCTTGGGGAATCCCGTCGTGCCCGATGTATATTGCATGTTGATTACATCTTCCGGCTTCAGGTCCTTCATCCGATTATCGAGCATTTCCTCTGAAATCCGATTACTTCCCCTTAGGACATCCTCCCATGAAAAAGTACCGGGATAACGAATGTCACTCAGCATGATGATATTTTTTAACTTTGGTAGTTTCTCAGATTTTAATTTACCTGGCTCCGCAGTCTTTAGTTCGGGAAGAATCTCATAAAGTGTCTCGATATAGGAGTGATCCCTATATTTATCCATCAAAATGATTGTTGTCGCATCCGATTGTCGGAGGAGGTACTCCAGTTCACTCGTCCGATAATTCGTATTGACCGTGACGAGCACCCCACCCATCTTGGCGGTTGAAAATTGGGAAACGACCCATTCAGGCTTATTGGTAGCCCAAATGGCAATATGTTCACCTTTCTCAATACCAAGAGACATAAAACCGCGCGCTGCCTGACGACAAACCTTTTCGAATTCACTATAGGTATATCGTAAACCTAGTTCATGATATACCACCGCTTCATTACTCCCGTATTCAGTAGCGGTCTTTTCAAGCAGTTTGCCAATCGTAATATCTTGCAGATCTGACATCAAACTCCTCCTATCAAATAAAGGTAAGATGAACGCTTTTTATTAAAAGTGATAAAATCTGCAGGACTCCTCTAAGAACCTAGTTTCAGGTTCCCCAAAGATCAGCAACCCAATTGTCTAGCTATTACCATTCTTTGAATCTCGGAAGTACCTTCCCCAATCTCTAGCAGCTTCGCATCTCTTAAGTAACGCTCCACTTCATATTCACGCATGTACCCTGATCCTCCGTGGATTTGAATCGCTTGGTTGCTCGTACGGAATGAGGTTTCACTAGCAAAAAGCTTGGCAAATGCCGCTTCTTTCGCAAATGGCTTTTTATTATCCTTTAGCCACGCAGCTTTATAGACCATATTTCTCGCCAATTCTATTTCCATTGCCATATCAGCCAGTTTGAACTGAATCGCTTGGAAGTTGGAAATCGTTTTACCGAACTGAACACGTTCTTTTGAAAACGCCAAAGCCCTGTCGAACGCCGCCTGTGCTATTCCGACTGCTAATGCAGCGATGGAAATCCTTCCTCCATCCAAGGTAAATAAGAATTGTTTGAATCCCTTTTCCGGATCACCCAACAGATTCTTTTTTGGCACCCGTACATTATCAAGAATGATTTCACATGTATTAGAAGCTCGCACTCCCATTTTTTCGTAATTACTATTTATCGTTAATCCCGGTGTATCTGTTGGGACGATGAAAGCCGAGATGATATTTTTCCCCCTGCTATCTTTCCCTGAAACGGCTGTAACTGTGATGGTCCTTGAATAGCTTGCGTTCGTTATCCAGGTCTTCTCGCCATTGATTACATATTCATCACCTTCCACTACAGCCGTCGTTCTCGTACCACCCGCATCAGAACCTGCATTCGGTTCAGTCAAACCAAATGCTGCAAGTGTCTCACCAGTGGTGATCGGGATTAGGTATTTTTGCTTTTGCTCCTCGGTACCAAAGTAATAAATTGGGCTCGCCCCTAGCGAAACGGCCGCAGCATAGCTTAATCCTGTCCCTCCACAAGCTTTACCAATTTCTTCAACAGCAATCGCATAGGAAATCGTGTCACCGCCTGAACCCCCGTATTCCTCCGGGAATGGAATACCAAGTAACCCGAGTTTTCCCATCTTTTTGAAAACGTCTTCTGCAAACATGGACTTCGCATCCAGTTCTATAGCAATTGGTTTAATCTCTTTTTCTGCGAATTCCCTTACCATTTCCTTGATCATTTGCTGCTCTTTCGTAAGTGAGAAATCCATTTATTCATTCCCCTTTCATAGTAAGACCAACTAGTCGGTCTGTATCGAATGTAAACGCTTTAACTTTAATCGATATCCATTTGATTCTTTAGTAAATAAGGTTGGATGCTTGCATCATTTTTGAATTCTTCCGTTAATAGGCTCTTTAAAATTAAATCGACATAGATTCGTCCGATTTCTTCGATTGTCTTTCCGCCGTCCCGTTTATACCATTTGTAGGTCCAGTTCACCATGCCTAGTATGGACATCCCGGTAATTTCCACCGGTAACTCGCTACGGAATTCTCCCTTTTCAATTCCTTCTTGAATAACGGAGAATACAATTTCTTTATACTGGTGACGTTTTTTTTTGATTGCTTCTACATAAGGTGGTTTAAGATATATGCTTTCTTGATAGAAAACCGAAATATGTGGTTTATAGAGGTCAAACACTTTAACAAACGATAGGATGATCTTTTGCATTTTTGCCGAAGGGTGTATGTTATCTGAGGTGGCTTCCTGTGCTTTCGTTAAAACATAGGATATAAAGCAATCATGAATGACAAATAAGAGCTCATCTTTAGAGGAAAAATGATGATAAAACCCCCCCTTGCTCGTTCCGCATTCTTTCACGATTTCGTTCACAGAAACTCCGTGGTATCCATTTTGTTCAAAAAGGTTCAGTGATGTTTCAATGATTTTATCTTTTAACTCCGTAAGGCCATCACTCCTTATGTATCCGCTTACATGTAATCCATTAAACAAAAACTTGTTTGTTCACCAAGTGGATTTAATTAGATTTTACCAAATATTATCAGTTTGTCAATTTTTTAATATATAATCGTGGATGATTCGAATCTATACATTGAATCCCCCACTTAACTCATGAAAAGTGATAAGTGGGGAACAATTCAATTGATCCAATAGCATCGAGGTGTGTCGTAAAAGATACGCTGATTGAATTCGGGGAAACCGGATTGAAATTGAACATGAATCGGGCAATCAATCAACCATGGGAAAAAGCAATAAAATTCTTTATCTCCATTAATTATCGCCGTAATAGCTAAATCCAGGTTTTGCTGAAAAATTGTATATCGGGCTTTTGCCTGATCATACTCATTTTCCAAACCATCTACAAACACATTGACCGTTAAGAGATATTGACCAAGAGATGCGTCCCAATTAGCCAACACTTCATCTCTTTTTTTTGCATCCAAGGCAGAACACTCATATTGCGTACCGATGGTAAGGTATAGATCACCTGTTTCATCAGAATGAGTCAGTGTATATTTCCTTCCGTCTACAGGGAGACATGGGGTCGTGGGTGGCATAAACTTAACCGTTAATTTTTCCGGATGAAATTCTGGCATCCCTTCATACTCCTTTTGAAAAATACAGGTTTACCTTATACTATGACAGTCGCCCATCCCTGGTGAATATCTACTTTTTCTTGACGGGTTTCACCACTGTTTTCATCAATTTCCACCCATTATTATATGACCAAACCGATTTGATTTCTAACAATGGATCTCTCCCATCCATTCCCATTATATATTGGACACCCGATAATCCCTTCCCTTTTCCAAAGATAGTCTTTGGTTTCAAAGAAGTGTATGAATGAACCAATAACTCCGTCGACTCATTTAACATGCCATCCTGATAAATCCCCAACTCTTCATACTCTCTCTTCCTTGAACTGACATCTACAATCACAGGCTTTTTCCCTTCAATTTTGAATTCCGCTTTGTACCCATCGAGAAATTGGGCGGTGATTGGAACGGAGGGCGGAACATCCAAATCCTTGGCCTTTCCATCTTTGAATGTATAAGCATAACACTTTAGTGTACGCTCTATCCCTTCCGTCAAGACAGTAACAAGCACATCTTGTGTCCCATCTTTATTCAAATCGACCAGTGAAAGTTCCGGCTTATACCCGGCTTCGAGTGGTACACTGATTGATTTGCGATTACTTTCTACTCGCAACTCGATTTCTTTAAGGAACTTGCTACCTTTGTCGAAAGGTGTGCCTTGGACCTGGATTATGTCAATTTTTTTATCCCCCGTAACATCCCTTTTCGAAGAGATATAGGTCCCATCCTCTGGGAAATTTTTATCATGTGCTTCGACCGCTTGATAGCTTAAAAAGATTGAAAGTACTAAAACCGAATATTTTAGTAATTTTAACTTTTTCATGGCAATTCCCTTTCTTATATCAAATTGACTAATTCGAAATATTCCGCTTTTTGAACTTTCTTCGTTGATCTTTCATGAAAATGGACCAGAAGTAATAAAAACCAGGAACTAATATTGCAAATCCCACAATATAGGTAGCGAACACGGCCCTGAATGAAGTGGGGTCTGTAAATGCTTCCATTATCCTGACATTCGGATAGATGATATATGGTAAATGGGCGACCCCATAGACATAGCTTCCTATCATATATTGGATGATAATCGCTATTACGGCGAGCCTTGGCATCCCCTTTACCTCTTGTTTGGAAAAATAGGGCAGGTAAAGAGCTACACCGCTAATGATAAAAAAGATAAGGGAGACCAATAGCAGTGTGGAGTTCTCCATCATTCCTTCGTAAATCCACGATGCTTCTTTTTTCAGTGTGAACATTACGAGAAATGCCATGATTAACACCAATGGACCTGTAATCATTGCGTCACGGCGGTAGATCTTATACGACTTTAGCTCATCAGCCTGTTTCGAATAATCAGACAGAAGCAAAGATGAGAGAAACAATGTACTTAAAATACCAAAGCCTAAAAAGGCATATTCATTTGCGCTAGTGAAAAGTTTAACTAAATTTAATTCCTCGTTCCCCCCTACATTCTCGAGAAATCCAAGATGGGTAATCGGTAAAACACTGATTAATAGGCCAGGTATAATGAGACCCGTTATTCCAGATATATAAGTCAACATCTTTGCATACTTGTCCAGGCTGTGAGAGAAGACGAGAAAAGCACTTCTAATGCAAAGAAGAAGTAAAATTAAACTGGCGGGGACAATTAATGCTACTCCAATAGAAAATACAGCACCTGGAAATAGGCTATAAATGGCAATAACAAGGCCTACAACAAATGTATTCGTCACTTCCCAAGTCGGAGATAAATAACTATTTGCTATCTTTGTGGCATTCGTATGCTCTTTCTTGATATAGATCATTGCCCAGAATCCTGCACCAAAGTCCATGGACGCCATGATGGCATACAAGAAAATAAAGCCCCACACAAGCGTTATCGCTAGAAGTGCTTCATTCATTCACTATTCCTCCTTTTCACGAATTGGAATCGAATAACTGGACATCCTTCTGTTCAGCTTTATAAAGATCATCCGTTATGGAATGACGCTTGAAATAATAGGTAAGTGTAAATACAACAGACACACATAATATGATGTAAACGATAATGAATAATGTGAATAGGTACCCCAGATTTTCATAGGTGGTTACCGAATCTGCCGTGGTAAGCATTCGATAAATTGTCCATGGTTGCCTTCCCGTACATGCGAATATCCAACCACATTCGATGGATAGTACGGCCAATGGTCCCGAAGCCACAAACAACCATAAAAGCCACCTTGGATATCGCGCTTTCTTCAAGACCTTATTCCACACTAATGCGAACAAGGACAGTACTATTAATCCCCCCCCAATGATCACCATTGCATTGAATAATGTGTGAACATATAGCGGAGGCCAATATTCCTCTGGGAAATCATTCAGACCGGTAACTACCGTATCAAAACTATTTCCTGACAAAATACTCAGTACCCAAGGAAATTCTATGCCATATTTCACTTCCCGCGCTTCTCGGTCTGTCCAACCGAATAATGTGAGACCTGCATGATCCTTCGTTTCGAACAGGCCCTCCGCAGCTGCTAATTTTTCTGGTTGTTCCCGATATAAATGCTGGGTCGTCGAGTGACCATTAAGTGCGGTCAAAAATGAAAAGACCAACCCCAATACAATGCTTAACCTTAATGCCTTTTGGTGAAAGTTATACTCGGTGGATCCATACTTATTTTTAAGCATTTTATAACCAGCAACAGCAGCAATCGCAAACGCTCCTGTCATATAAGCAGTGAGCGCCGTATGTCCTGCTGTTACGAAGAAACTCGGATTGAAAAAAGCTGCCCACGGATCCACATCGACGATTTCACCATTTTCGAACCGGAAACCAGCAGGTGTCCCCTCGAAAGCATGGACATTTGCAATAAGAACAGCTGAAGCCAAAGCACCAAATGCGACAAAGGATAAACTCAAGATTCTTGCCCATGGCCTGATTTTTTCAGCTGCATATACATAGATGGACATGAATAGTGCCTCAACCATAAAAGCATAAATCTCAATTTGGAACGGAAGGGCCATAACTCTACCTATGACCTCCATAAATCCAGGCCATAAAAGAGAAAGCTGCACACCGGCAATTGTACCTGTCGGGATTCCCACTCCCAACAGAATCCCTAGTGTTTTGGTCCAGCGTTTAGCCATGACCACATATTGTAGATCTTTCGTCTTTTGATACATCAATTCCGCTGCCAGCATCATCATAGGTAATCCCACACCTAGAGTGGCAAATATAATATGTACGCCCATATTAGTCCCGAACATCGCCCTTGCCATTTGTAAGTGATCCATACTTATTTCCTTTCTAACCTAATTTATTCTTTTTAGCTTCTCCATACAAAAGGAAAATATTTAAAAAAGTTCCATGAATCCTCTTTATCTTTTGTTACTAACAGTTTTTTCCTTAGTTAAATATCATTTATTCTATCGAGGTAAATTGTAGGATATAAAATAGATGAACGACCTCGAAAAATAGCAGGTTTGTTGCTGGATGATATACCATAGGCTGACGCTGTTCCCCATTAAAAAAACAAAAAAACACCGTTCAAAGTGAACGGTGTAAGCATTTGAACAATATTGAAAATTTCATTGTATAAATAGAACAAAATAGGCTTCCTCTTTCCTCACTATCATTAAGGAAGTATGGAAGATATCGATCATTCATGTACCCTACTTTGTCGAATTTTATCATTTTAAGTAGATAAGTAGTTAATTAAAATGATATGCCGTTACAAGGTCATACCATACAAACAAGGTGAGTTTTCACTTTAAAAGCGCATGCATTTCCCTCAATGTTTTTTTATGATCCTGATTTTCACTCATAAAAAAAGACAACAAAAAAATATTTAACGATAGGATTTTATATTATCCTAATTTTCAATTATCTCAATGGTCATTTAACCAGTTTTCGTTCTTATCGTTTCTTTTCTTTATTCCAGTAGTCATATATAGCTTCTTTCAATACCCCATTTAGATTTTTTCCTTGCTTCGCTAACCATTCCGTCTGATCTATCGGTAATAGTAGTTTAAGGTTTATTCTTTCATTTGGCATTTCCACTTTTCTTATTTCTTTCAGAGTAATGCCCTCTTCAACATTCGGGAAGGATGTTTCATTCTCATGTACTATCTGAAAATCTTCATAGCCTTCTAGATCATATATCTCACAATATAGGTTAAGCTGGGGCAATCCTTCCCCCACTAAACCGCGCAGATGCATAATCGCACTGATTTCTTTACCATCTTCCAATTCTATTTCAATAATTAAATTTTCATTATTGCCGAATTTTTTTAATACTATTTCACTCACTATTATATCCAATTCCAATGTATACCTTGAATCTGTCTCGAATATATATATAGCACTATTAAACATAAAAACACTTTCGCCATCTATTTTTACTGACTTAACCTTGCGCATACACACTCCACTTTCAAGTATTATTCTCCATGAATTAAATGACGGTAATCATGATGATAAAGAAAATCTATAATTTAAAGTGATGCTCACTGTATTCACTATTCAACCATCAACCGTGATTCCAGATACTTATCCAACTTCTTTTTTACACGTTGGAGTGCATTATCTATTGTCTTTACTTGAACATTCAATTCTAGTGAAATTTCCAAGTAGGTCTGCCCGCCCATATACAAGTCCACGACTGTACTTTCCAGGTCACTAAGGAGTTCCGTTAATTTCAGTTCAATTTCACTGAATTCTTCTAATCCTATTAAAATGGCAACCGGATCCATCTGCTTTTGCTCAGGAACGACATCAATAAGAGCTTGCTCCGATTCCCCTTGGTAAATAGGTCTAAACAGTGAAACATAGGTATTCAATGGGGAATGCTTTTGTCTAGTGGCCGCTTTGACGGCAGTGATAATTTGTCTAGTAATGCAAAGTTCAGCAAATGACTTAAAGGAAGCCGAATTTTTGCAATCTCGATAATCCCGGATAGCCTTATACAGTCCAATCATGCCTTCTTGAAAAACATCTTCCTTATCTCCACCCGTTAGAAAATACTTCATTGCTTTAGTTTTGACAAGACCTTTATACTTCGTAATTAATTGATTCAGTGCCTCATCGTCACCATCTTGAAATTTGCCTATCAATATTGCATCTTCCATTTGTGTAGGGTTTTCTACTTTTTCCTTATCGAGGATCATACTCATTTTTATTCCTCCACTCACTTAGTTGAGCACCAAATAACTACAAGGTTGCGTTTTAGCTTCAAAATATTGGTAGAGCCTTATAATATTATAGTATCTCAGCTACATCATTAAAGATACCCTTAAATACCGACATTTTCCAACAATATTATATATTACCAACTATTAAATAGGAATATTGATTTATGAATTGTTTCATTTTATTAAGGTATTTATTCACAGTATAATAGAATATTTAGAAAGAACATAACCCGGATTAAGATCTGGGGTTATATTGGGCTATCAAAAGGTATAAAAAAAGACCTCGAAAAAATATCGAAGCCTTTTTATTCATCAATCTAGATTCTATTTCAATACCTTTTTACTGGATTCTTCCACGTGATCGGTTGGTTCACCCCAGCATTCAACATTCTTCAATCCCTTAATGTTACTTACATGGAAAACGGGATTCTTACCATCTTTCTTTTGCTTTTGATAATCAGCAAGGGCAGCGAAAGCTATTTTTCCTAGCAAGGCTATGGCTATCAGGTTTATGATGGCCATTGATCCCATTAGCAAATCTGCTAGATTCCATACAAACTCGAGCGAGGCCATCGATCCGAATATGACCATTCCAACGACTGCTGCACGATAAATATTTATCCAAACTTTTTTTTCATTAATAAAACTGATATTGGATTCTCCATAATAGTAGTTTCCAACAATTGAACTAAATGCAAATAAAAGTACAATAATAGCTAAAAATATACCAGCCCAAGACCCCAAATTCTCACTAAGGGCATTTTGCGTTAGAACAATTCCATCTGTTTCCTTCGACGAATACAGGCCGGAAAACAAGATGATAAAGGCCGTAGAACTACATATGATAAGCGTATCTACAAAAACGCCAAGTGACTGGATAAGACCTTGTTTTACCGGATGGGTGACATCTGCCGTAGCGCCAGCATTTGGAGCACTCCCCATTCCAGCTTCATTAGAGAACAATCCCCGCTTGATTCCGTTCATCATGGCTGCACCCAGTGCACCACTAGCAATTTCCCTCAATCCATCAAATGCACTATCAAAGATTAAAGCCAGAACACTAGGTAACTCGGTTATATTCATAATGATGACAACTAATGCTATTATTACATAAGCACCTGCCATGAAAGGCACAATGACTTCGGACACTTTAGCTACTACCTTAATCCCACCAAAAATGATTACAGCCGTAATGATTGCTAAAATAAGTGCAGTGACCCATTTCTCAACTCCAAAAGATGCTTGGAACGCACTTGTAATCGTATTGGCCTGAACTGAATTGAAAGCAAGTCCAAACGTCAATGAAATCAAAACTGCAAACGTGATACCCATCCAGCGTGCATTTAATGCTTTTTCCATATAATAAGCTGGACCACCACGGAATGCTTCTCCGTCTTTGACCTTGTAAATTTGAGCAAGTGTGCTTTCAATGAAAGCAGAAGCAGATCCAATCAATGCGATTAACCACATCCAGAAAACTGCTCCCGGACCACCCGTTGTGATGGCTATAGCCACACCTGCCAGATTCCCCGTTCCTACCCGGGAAGCCGTGCTGATACAAAAGGCCTGAAACGATGATACACCTTTCTTATCTGCCGTAGCACCTTCCCCTAGTAACCTAATCATTTCTTTCACCATTCTAAATTGTACGAATTTAGTCCGAAAAGAAAAATAAATGCCCATTCCAATTAATAATATAATCAGTATAGATGACCATAATAAATCATTTGTTTCAGTAATAAACTTTTCTACTATCTCCATTTTTAAACAAACCCACCTCTAATTATTTCAATACAATACCTTTAGAGTTCCCGCTTTTGCAAAATAGTAAACACTTAAGAATAAAGATGACTCCGTATATTGTATTTAATTATACTATTTTAATATTATTGAAGAAGGATATTAGTTTTTTGGAACATAAAAGAATTAAAGATTTCATCCACACTTTTCATTCGAAGTCACTTACCCTAAAAAAGCCCTGGCGACAATGCTCCAGGGCCAACATTCATGATTTTACATTCATGATTTATTGATACTCTTCCACCCATACTATTTTTATTTCTTCTTCGAGAACCCGGGAAAACCTATTAAAATGGCTATGATTCCTGAAATCCCGATTAAGACTGGATAGAAAGAATAGGGTAGGATACTGATAGGAGAGATGTGTGCAACACCGGCAGCTAAAAGTAGTTGTGCCCCGTATGGCAATAATCCTTGAATACTACAAGCGAAAACATCTAGTAAGCTGGCAGATTTCCTGGGATCAATTTCATACTTTTCGGCAATATTTTTTGCAAGTGGACCAGCAATGATGATGGATATGGTATTGTTTGCCGTTGAAAGATTCGTTAAAGCAACCAATCCCGCGATGCTGAACTCAGCACTTTTTTTTGATTTGCTTTTTTTCGTCACGAGGTTCAGTAGGTAATCTATTCCGCCGTTATGTTTGATAACCGAAACCATGCCTGCAATCAAGATCGCTAAGAAGGAGATTTCATACATCCCAGCCATTCCATCTCCTACTTTTTGAATAACCTCCATTGCATGATAACTGCCATCCGCTAAACCGATTATTCCAGCAAAGACAATGCCGATAGAGAGAACCAAGAATACGTTGATCCCCGCCAATGCTGCCACTAGAACACAAAGGTAAGGTAGAATTTTGACCCAACTGTAGGCTTCTCCAGAAATTGTAGCTTGTTCACCCATCGTCAGAAAACCAAGGATAACACATGTAATTACCGCAGCAGGTAAAACAATAAAAAAGTTCACTTTGAATTTGTCTTTCATTTTCGTTCCCTGTGTACGTACAGCTGCTATAGTCGTATCCGAAATGAAAGAAAGATTATCACCGAACATTGAGCCACCAATGACCGCAGCCATGGAAAGGGCAACTGAAATCTCCGTCTGTTCACTAATTCCTACTCCAATTGGTGCTAATGCCACTATCGTTCCCATACTTGTCCCCATAGATAATGAGATAAAGCAGGCGATAATAAATAACCCCACCATTAATAGATTTTGCGGAACGATCGAAAGTGCTAGATTCACCGTAGATGCTACGGCTCCCATCCCATTTGCCACTTCCGAAAAAGCCCCAGCCAATAGGAATATGACAACCATCAACATAATATTTGAATCCCCGGCACCTTTACAAAAGATTTCTACTTTGTGATTGAATGATTCCTTTCGATTCATTGCCAGTGCCACAGCAGATGCAATGGCAATGGCAACAATCACTGGAAATGTGTAAAAATCTTTTGTAATCACACCTGAACCTATAAATAATATCAAAAAAACGATAAACGGCGTTAAAGCCCATGGATTCCCTTTATTGTCTAAACTCATGATGTACACCTCTTTATTATTTTTGCATGGTATTGGATACTCTTTTTGGACTCTCTAAATTTTCCGGCATCCCTTCATTTTAATATAAGCATGATTATAAAATAGTAACAAACCATCAAGAACAGATTCCTATCCTATGAGTACAAAAAGACCTCTTCCATTTTATTACAAGAAGAGGTCTTTTAATCTATAAACACTCCTCTTATCTTTCAGGTCAATCGCCTGCTGGATTTGGCACAGCACTCTAAATAAGTCTGCTGCCGAGACATCTTCGGGCCAGTCCCTCAGTCTCTCTTGATAAGAAGTAAGAAATATTCATTTTTTTAAAGCAAATATAAGAGTACAGCATTTTAAGAGTTTTCGCAAGGTAAAGTATTAAAGATTTTTATAAACTTGTTGAATGCATTATTTTTTAGCTTTCGGGGCCTAAAGGTAGCTAGTGTGAAAGCACATGACACTTTTACTCTTCTACACTGATGGGTACCACTTTGCCATCTTCTACCGCTCCGACGACGACTTTTGCTGCGAATCCACCATTTTCGTCAATCGAAGGTATATTGTAAATTTTCTGTTCAGGTGCCGTGTTTGTCAGCCCATCCTGCATATGTTCACGGATGGCTTTCACATCCTCGACTGTTCCTGCCGCTTTCATTGCCTCCACAAAGGCATACATAGCAATGTAATTCAACCCCACTTCAGAACTGGCATCTTCCTTATAAATTTTTTTATATTTATCAATGAATGCCGGTGCTGCTTCTTCATTGGAGTCGATAAGCGGAAGCACACCAATCGAACCTTCCAATGTTTCGTATGAACCGGCAATTGGCTTCATTTGATCCAGTTTCGCCTGGTCCATGATAATGAAACCGCCTTTAAAACCTAGTTCTCTTGCTTGTTTTGCAACCTTGGCCGTAGGCTCCGACGCCCCACCGATGAAAAGGACATCAGGCTTTTCTTTTAAAGCATTTGTAACAGTCGTGAAGAAATCCGTTTCTTTAGAAAAATCAATTGAGGCATTATACACGACTTTACCACCCTGCTTTTCCCAATGTGGTAGTAGGTTTTCCGCCCAGTCTTTCCCGTACTGGGAAGATGGTGGCAATGCCGCGATTTTTTTGCCGAAGTTTTCCATTGCATACGTAGAAAACGGTTCAATATACCCTTCATAATTTGGCGGGATCCTTACTGTTAATGAATTTCCGCTTTCCGTGATAGCTGGTTCACTCGAATAGGCACCGATGATGAATTTCTCTTTTTCGTTAAAAACCTGTAGGGCCTGTATCCCCCCGCTATGAGGAGTGAAAATAATCGGAGTTTTGTATTCCTGGATTAAACGTTTAGCATTTGAACCCGTTTCATTCGGTAAGTACTTATCATCCAACGAAACCAGATTGAGCGTATATTTTTCCCCTTCCACTTCGAACCCACCGGCATCGTTGATTTCATTTACAGCCATCTCCATACCATTTAACGTTCGTTTTCCATATAAGGCTGCTGCTCCACTCAAAGGGCCGCTAAAACCGATATTGATAACATTCTTCCCTTTACTGGCCTTTCCTCCCCCACTTGATGCAGGGCTGTCTCCCTTGTTACACCCCACTAGTGCCGTTAGGACGAGTAATATCATTACAAAGAATACACTCAACTTTTTCATAAAAATCCCCCATTCATTTTTAAACTCTTATGCTCCGATATAGGCTTTCCGTACTTCATCGTTAGACAATAATTCTTTTGCGGTCCCTTCAACGACAATTTCCCCATTTTCAAAAACATATCCTTTATCTGCAATGCTAAGAGCCACATTCGCATTCTGTTCGGCTAGTAGAACGGTTATTCCTTCCCGGTTTATTTCTTCGATGACTTGGAACATCTGTTCAACAATCAAAGGAGCGAGGCCCACAGAAGGTTCATCTAGCATCAAAAGCTTCGGTTTAGACATCAAAGCCCTGCCAATGGCCAGCATCTGTTGTTGTCCACCACTCAAGCTGCCGGCCTCATCATGGAGTTTTTCTTTTAAAATAGGAAATAAATGATAGACATTTTCCAACGAGGACTTGATTTCCATCTTTTTTTTTCGATGTACGTAAGCTCCCATCTTCAAGTTTTCCTGGACAGTCATCTGAGGAAACAGTTTCCGCCCTTCTGCACATTGCACGATTCCAGCTTGGACATTCTTATCCGGAGCCCTACCTCCGATAGCCAGTTCCTCAAAATGAATTTCACCCTGAGCCAGCTTGCTTATTCCGCTGATAGAACGGAATGTCGTGCTTTTGCCTGCCCCGTTCGCCCCCAATAGAACGACAATTTCTCCCTTTTCCACTTCAATATTCACTTGCTTAATCGCAGTGAAGCTCCCATAACATACAGTAACATCAGTTAACTTAAGCACTAGCACTACCTCCTAAATAGGCTTTAATAACCGCCTCATTCCCCCTGATTTCTTTTGGAGTGCCCTCAGCAATTTTTTCCCCGTAATTCAGGACCATGATATGGTCAGCTAAGTTCATGATCATATGCATCTTGTGCTCGATCAAGCAAATCGTGAAGCCTGACTGATTTAACTCCTTGATCAGTTCTGTAAGCCCTTCTGTTTCATCAGGGTTTATGCCGGCAGCCGGTTCATCAAGAAAGATGATTTCCGGATCCGTCGCAAGGGCAAGGGCAATCGCCGTCCTCTTCTTTTCCTCTTGAGAAATACTCGAGACCATCTTATTTGCCGCATCCATTAAGCCGACAATTCTCAAAACTTCCATCGCTTTATCACGACAGGTCTTTTCCTCCCGTTTTAACCTCTTCGTCCTTAGGATAGCATCTACCAAATTTGATTTAGTGCGAAGCCTATGTCCGACAATCACGTTATCCAAGATGGTGGATTGTTCAAAAAGACTAGTCGTTTGGAATGTTCTTGCTATGCCAAGTCCCGCTATTTCATTGGCAGGAAGCTTCGTGATGTCTTTCCCTTTGAAGAGGACTGCTCCAGAACTTGGACGATGGAAGCCACTGATCAAGTTGAAAAACGTAGACTTCCCGGCTCCATTAGGCCCGATAATCGCATTGATCTTTCCTTTTTCAATGGTGAAATCCACATTTTTTACAGCTGCCAATCCCCCGAAACTCTTTGTTAAATTCTTCGTTTCGATAAACATCTTCATCCCTCCTCCGCATTAACCGGAACGTCCTTTCTCATAATCAGTTGTTTCTTATCTCTTCGTTTAATTTTCCAATCAAAGAATGCACCCGAAATACCGCGTGGATAGAAAATTATGATCAACGTAAGTAAAGGTCC
Organism: Peribacillus suis; assembly: GCF_059384845.1. Classification (NCBI taxonomy): domain Bacteria; kingdom Bacillati; phylum Bacillota; class Bacilli; order Caryophanales; family Bacillaceae; genus Peribacillus; species Peribacillus suis. The sequence continues at coordinate 1,894,978 of NZ_CM182019.1, read as the reverse complement.
AAAGATCAACATTCGATACTCTTGGAGAAATTGTAGATTCTGGGATAGTATGACGAGAAGCAAAGTTCCAACCAAAGGTCCCGATAGAGTTCCTATTCCGCCGACCAGTAGATACATTAACAAGTCGAACATTATGGCCGTAGACCCGATATCCGGTCCGATAAACCGCACGAATGAAGCATATAAGGCACCTGCCAAGCCTGCAAAAAATGTAGAAAGAACAAATGCGGTCAACTTATTCTTCATCGTGGATATGCCTATCGTTTGGGCAAGTTCCTCACTATTCCTGATGGCCATATAGGTTCTCCCTGTCAACGAATGAACAATACGATACATGACCAAAATGACGCCCAGTAGGAAAATGAGCACCAAATAATATTGTGAAGCGGCCGTCTCGAAAGTGATGGGTCCGATATTTCCAGGGGCCGGAATCCCAATCAAGCCTCTAACTCCTTCTGTAAGACCTTCCCATTTATCGATGACCAGGTAGATGATATATCCGACGCATAAAGTATAAATTGCGAAAAAGTGTTCTTTTGTTCTCAATGCTATTAAGCCGACCAAAAAGCCAAGCGCCCCTGAAATTAGGCAAGACAAGACCAGTGCCAACCAAAAGTTCATTCCCACTTTTACCGTCAATAACCCCAATGAGTACGCCCCAATGGCGAAGTATCCAGCATGGGCAAGCGAAAGATAGCCCGTATAGCCCGCTAACAGATTAATTCCATATACCGCGATTGCCCAGATGAAAGACACCGTTAACATATGAACGTAATAGTCATTCTGCGCGATGATGGGAAATAAAAAGGCCAGGATGATCAAAATTAAGATGACATTTCGTTTTGATAAGATATTCAAACTACCTCTCCCCCTTTGCGAAAAGACCCGTCGGTTTGACCGTTAAGATGACTACTAGAAGGAAGAAGGCTATGATATCCTTATAATCATTGGATATATAGGTTGCGCCAAGGCTTTCACTGAATCCAAGAATATATCCACCAACGATTGCACCTGGAACGCTTCCCATCCCTCCTAGGATGATAATCACGAAAGCCTTTAATATCACTAAATGACCCATGCCTGGAAAAACTAGATTGATGGGAGATGCAAGGGAAGAAGCAATGGCGGCTAGCCCCCCAGAAATCATGAAGGTCAGCATGGCAACTTTATTGATGTTAATCCCGACTAGCGAAGCCCCTTCACGACTTTGGGACATCGCGATGATCGTGGAACCTGTATACGTCTTCTTTAAGAACAGATAGAGAACCGACATGACCACGATTGCCGCCACAATAATCAACAAACGTTGCATCGTGAACGTCAAGCCCATGATATTGACTACTTGTCCATAAGGAGATTGCATGGTTTGAAAATCAGCTCCCCAGACAAATTGTGCAAAGGCTTCAAGAAAAAGTAATATTCCAATGGCTGCAATTTTATCATGCAACGGTGGAGCATCCCTTAACAAACGGAATACGAATCGTTCCAATAAAACCCCAAGAAGGCCCACGACAATGACGGACACGAACATAGCAATCCAGTAATTCAGCCCAGATAACGTCATCATCGACAACGTGACATACCCTCCTATCATATAGAGAGCACCATGGGCAAAGTTAGGGATATGAAGAATCCCATAAACTAATGTCAACCCAAGGGCAACTAGGCTATATACGCTTCCGATCGTTAAACCATTAAACAATTGCTGAACTAAAATCTCCATTTCCTGCCTCCCTTATCCCAATGAATTGTTCGTAGGTAATCCTTTACTTTAATACAACACCCCTAACCATAAGGAACTCTTCTCCATAACCCTATCGAATTGTTAAATGCCAACTTTTTATTAGCGCTTTCATTACTTCATCGCTTAATCTAGTGAAAGGCTACCCGCTTCTTCTGTAACCTCGTTTCTTCCCATTTTCCCATAATTTTTATCTACCTTTTTAGTTGTCTGCGTCCCATTTTATGATTTCATGAATACTATCTTCATATCTGTCACCTGAATACCGCTGTGCAATCGTCGGAAACGTTCCACAGTCACCTCACATTCCCCATAGATCATTTGTAAAGCATTTCCTTAATAACAATGCAAGTACTATGCCATCATGAAAAAGCCATACTAGTCACTTTACGAAATAAGTATGATTCACTTTTGATTCAAATAATTGAATCCACATGGCATGACCATCATTCACTTTTGACTGAATGAACCACTTTTGAATTAGAATGGATTGTCTTTGCAAAAATAGATTTTATCCAGATGACTACTAGGGAAGAAATGAAAAGGGGTATTCCCCTTACGGAAATCCCCCTTTGCTTACCTATTCTTTTCACTGACTCTCAAGCCATATTTTTTTAGTTTCCTGACAATCGTAGCCTGGCTTGAATCAAGAGCTTCAGCAATTTCATATGTGGTCTGATAAGTTTGCGCCGCTTTTGTCAATATTTCTTTTTCAGCTCCCTCCACCGCTTCCTTTAGAGACTGAGAATCACGAGAGTTGGTTTGGCTCATGTTTTCTTGCTGATATTCTACAGGCAAGTCGCTTACCGAGATGACGGAACCATTCGTTAACACGACGAGTCTTTCCACTATATTAATCAGTTCTCGGACATTTCCCGGCCAATCATAATGAAAAAAATAATCTTTTAACGCTGAATCTAACTTTTTGGTCAATTTATATTGATTGTTGGCCTTGGTTAAAAATAAATCAGACAATGCGAGGATATCTTCTCTTCTTTCCCTAAGAGGTGGAATCACAATGGGGATGACATTCAGGCGATAATATAAATCTTCGCGAAATTCTCCCGCTTTGACCATATCCAATAGATTTCGATTTGTGGCCGCGATAATACGAACATCGATTTTCTTCGGTTTCGTTCCTCCGATTCTTTGTATTTCCCTTTCCTGAAGAACACGAAGTAATTTTACCTGAAGCTGAAGTGGGAGTTCACCGACTTCATCCAAAAATAATATTCCGTTATCAGCTATTTCGAACATCCCCGGTTTCCCCTTGTGATTAGCCCCGGTAAACGCTCCCCCCTCATAGCCAAACAGTTCAGACTCCAATAAATCGGCAGGAATCGCCCCACAGTTTATCTTAACGAAATCCCCTTTTTTTGAACGGATGCTCCCGTTAAAGATATTGCGGGCCAATACGTCCTTTCCCACACCCGTTTCCCCTAATATAAGGACTGTCGCGTCAATGTCTGAAATCCTTTCAGCAATTTCGTAAATCTTCCTCATCTTTTCACTAACAAAAACGACTCCATCTTGATTTGTAATCTTTCTTAGCTTTTCGATTTCCTGCTTATACTGATTGTTCAATTCATTCACTTTCGTCAATTCATGCATCAGTTCATTCAAATCGGATAAATCACGTATATTCGTAACGATCTGTTCAATCTCCCCTTCACCATTAAACACCGGGCTTCCCGTGATCAGCGTCTCTTTTCCGGCGAAGTTATCCTGTACGACTGATACAGTCCTCCTCTGCTTTACCACTTTATGTGTAACCGAGGCATTCAGTATTCCACGCTTAATCAACTGATTTACTGATTTGCCGATATAATACTCTTTAGGAATTCCCGTAATTCTCTCAATAGCCGGGTTTGTATATATTGTCACTCCATCAGGATCGGTGATATAAATGCCATCATAGGAATTCTCAATGATGGCATCCAATGCGCGGTTCATTTTTTTGGTTTCCCCGAATTCTTCCATTACATCATCGACATATGAAGTTTGACCCCCTACATATAAATGCTCGCCTTTTTCCAATTGCATCACTGAGATAAATACATATCGATTGGTGCCATGGTATGCTGTTGCCAGCCTATTATTATCAAAAAATATCCATCTATCAAATAAATCTGAAAGGGTATTTCTATTCTGCATCTGTTCCTTAAAATATTGGCTCCATTCTTTAATCTTGCCTTCATCATCAAGGATAATGGCAGGAAATGGCCATTCTTTGATCCATTTAATCTGGGAATCCTGTTTCAGTTGATTCAATACATTCACCACCGCAAAAGAATTCTTTCTAATTCAATTCTCGATATCTTTCGAATCCCCTTTAATAATGTCGAAATTCCAATAAAAAATAGTGATGAAATAACTTCATCACTACCTATCATTCAATATACTTTGAATATGACCTCCCCACTGATTGTTTCCTTGCCTACTTGATTGACGGCAACTACAACAAAATGGTACGTATCTTCCTTTTTCTCTTTTAAATAGGCTTGAAGCGTGATGACATCATCTAGAAAAACCATACTCTTGAATCGTATTTTATACTCTTCAATAAATCCGATGTCATAAGAATCACTGAATAACTTTGCAAGGTTTCCCATCGTCCACATTCCATGGGCAATGATTCCAGGTAGACCGGCCTTTTTAGCTTCTTCATCAATGGTATGAATGGGATTGAAGTCACCGGAAGCACCAGCGTATTTAATGAGATCTAGGCGTGAAACAGGATCCAACTTTATCGATTGTACAGAATCTCCAGGATTCAATTCTTTTAACAGACTCATCGGCTCCCCACCGACTTTCTTACCGTATCATTGATGATGACCAATTGATCGGCAGAAAATACTATCTCACCATTTGCATCGGTTCCATAATTTTTTAATGCTAGAAACCCCAAATCCCCCTGTTTTCCACTCTTCTCATAATAATCCTTCACTTCTGTATAACACGTGATTTCTTCCCCTACCAGAAGGGGCCGCTTATAATGATAAATCTGCTCGCCGTGAATTAACCCTTTAGCAGGGAGGTTCAACCCTTCAATCACTCCATAATCAAAGACCCGTGGGAATGTAGGAGGGGCAATATTCGTGCCGTACCTTGATTGTTTTCCTATCTCTTCATCAATGAAAATAGGATGCAAGTCACCGATTGCTTCCGCGAATTTTTTCACGGCCCCACGTTCGACTGAATTTTTGACCGGTTTGGAACGTTTTTCGATACAATCTTTAAACATATCTTCCCCACCTAATCAGTTAATTTTTTGGACCACCTGCAACGTAAAGAACTTGACCATTAACAAAGGAAGAAGCTTCATCAGCAAAAAAAGCAACAGCATTTGCGATATCACTTGGCTTCCCGCTTCTAGCAACTGGAATCTTCTTCACACTTCCCTCAACGAACTGCTCAAAACTGACCCCCACACGACGTGCAGTTTCTTTCGTCATCTCCGTTTCAATGAATCCAGGGGCTACCGAATTAGCTGTGATTCCATATTTACCGAGCTCAATCGCTAACGTTTTCGTTAACCCTTGCAGCCCCGCCTTTGCAGCTGCATAATTCGATTGTCCTCGATTGCCGAGAGCCGAAGTGGACGAAATATTGATGATTCTTCCATATTTTCTTTCAACCATGTATTTCTGAGCAGCACGGACTGAATTGAACGTACCCTTCAAATGTACATCCATGACTGTCTGCCAATCCGAATCGGTCATTTTGAATATTAGGTTATCGCGAATGACCCCCGCGTTATTGACAAGGATATCAAGCGAACCGAATGTTTCCGCTATTTCCTTGACAGCAGTTTCCACCTCTTCTGCCTCGACTACATTTGCCACTTTTGTATAAATGGTATAGCCTTGGTCACGTAGTTCATTTCCCGCTACATTCAGGACTTCTTCATTAATATCGATGATTCCTACCTTTGCTCCTTCACTTGCTAGTAGTTCAACGATTGCCCTTCCAATCCCCCTGCTTCCACCAGTTACTAATGCTGTTTTTCCTAAAAATCTTCCTGTCATGATTGTTCCTCCTCATCTATTATAAAAATTGTCCTAGTTTAACATGTCCTTTAATTAAGTTCCTTGAAATGATCATACGCTGAATTTCATCTGTACCATCGTATATTCTCCAGAGCCTTGCTTCACGGTACCAACGCTCAATAGGCAGTTCTTTTGTATAACCCATGCCACCATGGATTTGCAAAACACGATCGACGACTCGATTCCCCATATTCGAGCCATAAAGTTTAGCCATCGAGGCTAGATGACGATTGTCTTCTCCATTATCAAGTGTGAAAGCTGCATTTAAGACTAACCACCTTGCCGCTTCAATTTCAACAGCAGAGTCTGCAATCTGCCATTGAATGGCCTGACGTTCCGCAATAGGCTTCCCGAAAGTTACCCGCTCCTTTGCATAGTCGATGGCCATTTGGAGTAATCGTTCAGCTGAACCCACTGCCCTTGCCCCAACAATCCATCTTGCAAAACCTATCCACTCGAGACCCAATTTGTAGCCACCATGTATTTCCCCTAATATATTCTCCTCAGGTACCCGTACATTGTCGAACACTAAACCGGCAGGTCCCCATTCGCCCATCGTATTGATATATTCTGATTTCCATCCCATGTCCCGATCCACGATGAAACAGGTGACGCCTTCCGTCCCCGTTGCCTGGTGACGTTCTTTGTCCGTAACCGCAATGACCATGACAAAATCTGCATCATTTCCACCGGTGATGAACGTTTTTTCGCCATTCAGCACCCACTCGTCTCCATCCTTAATGGCCGTCATTTTTATGTTGCGTGTATCGGATCCAGCCCCTGGTTCCGTCATCGCAAAACAAGACTTCTTCTCCCCATTGATCGTTGGAATCAGATATTTCTTCTTCTGTTCTTCATTTCCATAATACAGAATATTATCAGCTGATCCACCGAAACTGAAAGGAACGAATGTCTTCGAAACTTCCATCAGCACGATGGCCATCATCATTTGCCCTAAATCAGCCCCACCATATTCTTCAGGTGTATTAATTCCCCAAAACCCCGCCTTTTTTGCTTTTTCCTGTAATTCCTGTAATGTCTCTGCAGGTAAACTGGGCTTTCCGGCTATTTCATTCCGGAGCACTTCATTTTCCAGTGGAATCAGTTCATTTTCGACAAACTTACGAATCGTTTTTTGCACCATTCTTTGTTCATCCGATAAACGTAAATCCATTACAACCCCTCCAGCTTCCATTAAAATTATTTTGAATGCGCTTTCTTCAATTGCCCTGTAATGATGTTTTTCTGGATTTCCGACGTACCTTCATAAATTCTAGTAATTCTTGCATCCCGAAAGAAACGTTCGATAGGAAAATCCTTAATATATCCGAGTCCTCCATGAATCTGGACCGCTTTATCCGCCACCCGATTATATACTTCCGAACCGAAAAGCTTCAGCATGGCCGCTTCCTTAATGATTTTCTCTCCCTGATCGACCATCCAGGCCACTCTATAGGTAAAAGAACGAAGTGCCTCTATTTCCATTGCCATCTCAGCTATCATATGGGATACAGCCTGGTGTTCAATAATCGGTACATCAAATTGTTCCCGTTCCATTGCATAATGAATGGATAAATCCAATAAGTACTGACATGAACCTAAATTGCGTGCTGCGAGTCCTGCTCGACCGTTTGCCAGGATTTTAAGGGCATTGACATATCCTTGGCCAACTTCCCCCAGTACATTATCCAAAGGAACCTCGCAATTTTCAAAAATCAGTTCTGCAGAATGGGAACCTCGTAGCCCCATTTTCCTTTCCATACTACCTACTTGGAATCCTGGGAATCCCTTTTCTACGATGAATGAAGTGATTCCTTTTGCTCCTTTTTCCTTATCCGTAACAGCCATGACGGTGAAAATATCTGCCACATCCGCATTCGTGATATAGTGCTTTGTTCCATTCAGGATATATCTATCACCTGATTTTACCGCGGTCATTTTTAAATTTGTGGCATGTGATCCTGCAGCTGGTTCCGTTAAAGCAAATGCTCCGATTCGATTTCCACTTGCCATGTCAGAAAGATACTTTTGCTTTTGTTCTTCATTCCCCATCTCCACAATACCGACTGTTCCGATACCGGTATGGGCTCCTATCAACGTCGTATAACCATTATGCGTTTTTCCTATTTCCTCATATAAGGCACATTTTTCGACCATACCGATACCTAGTCCACCATACCTCTCAGGGATACTAAGACCGAATAAGCCCATTTCTTTAGATAATTGAATGAGAGAATCAGGGATACGGTCTTCCTCTTCAATCTGCATGGCAAATGGTTCGATTTCATCTTGAATAAATTGCTGGATATTTTCTTTCAAAAGTAGAGTCTCTGCATCAAAGCGAAAGTCCATGCTGTTAGCCCCCCCTTTTTTTAAATTGGTTTCTGCCGATTGAACCTTTTTCACATGAGTTGTTTCTTACTTAAAGCACTATGTATAGGCTTTTGTTGAAATGAACCGCAGTTTAGTTTAATAGAAATACGAGTCGAAGATTAAAAAATATGATGAGCATGTAGGAAGGTCATTTCAATTTTTTTCAAGATTAGAATTCTTGTTATAAGATCTATCCATTTTTTCTCCCTTTCCTAATTCACAAAAATCAAGAAGATACAATAATCATATGCAAGTAATGTGCCAAATTAAAAACACTACCAGGCTAGCAATCTGTTTTCATTAAAATTCAAATTTGAATTAATCATCCAATTAATGAGATTTTCTCATGGACACTACAACGATTTAATTTTGACTTAATCATTCACTTTTGAATTAAGAACATATTAAGTAGTTAGGGAGTAAAAAAGGAATCGGGGTAAATGTAAATGGTGTTATTTGACTACACGGACATTAAGGGGACGAATGAGCCTAGATTTGAACACATATCAACCATAGAAATACAGAAAAGGGATGCTGACCAAGTCAGCATCCCTACTATAAAATGAATGGATGTTACGAATCTTTTACAGATTCATCTTCTAATGAAATTTTCCATAATTCTTTTGCTTTTCCGCTTTCCGCTTCGTCAAAAATAAAGGAACCATTTGTGTAGCGATCATGATTTTTCAATGATGATGCATGAACGGTTTCAATTTTGCCTTTTTCAGAAAGAATGAACAAACTATCGGTTTTATTGACTGTATCAAATCCAATGACACGATGAGGATTTGATTTAAGTTCCCTTAATACGACAACCCCACGTTTAGCACGGCTTGTTTTTTCGAACTCCGTCAATTTCATTTTCTTGATGGCCCCGCGTTGTGTGACGATCAAAATGGATTCCTTACTATCCTTGGCTAATATCTTACCGCCAATGACATAATCATCTTCTTTTAAATTGATTCCCTTCACACCAGCAGCACGGATGCCTACAACACTCACTTCTTCTTCATCAAACCATAAGCCATAACCATTGTGGGTGACTATGAATAGATCAGCCTTGCCATCGGTGTGGTGAACATCAACCAATTCATCATCACCCTTTAAATTGATGCCTACTAGGGTTTTGGAATGACGCTGTGCTTTATAGGAAGCTAGTTCGGTCTTCTTCACCATGCCATTTTTCGTTATGAACACTAAATACTCCGGCTGATTGAAATCTTTTATTGGAATGGCCTTAATGATTTGCTCATCCCGATCTATTGGGATGATATTCGCGATATGTTGGCCCGTTTCTTTCCAACGAATATCTGGAAGCTGATGGACTGGACAATATAGGAAATTACCTTTGGAAGTGAACAACAGCAGTACGTCTGTCGTATTCATTTCCAGTTTCTGAAGCATGCGGTCTGAATCCTTCATGCCAAAATCAAGCCCACCGGATGCCGAATAAGATCGTAGCGATGTACGCTTGACATAGCCCTCTTTCGTTACAGTGACCATAACGTCCTCACTTGCTATCAAGACTTCAAGATTGATCTTGATTTCTTCAATCTCATTCTCGATTTTCGAACGTCGGCCGTCATCAAACCCTTTTTTAATAAATCGTAATTCTTTTTTAATGACTTGAAGTAGAACCTTCTCACTACCAAGTATTTTAGTCAATTCCTCAATCTTACTGTTTAACTCTGCTGCTTCAGCTTTTAGAGCTGTAATGTCCGTGTTGGTCAAACGGTAGAGCTGTAAAGATACAATGGCTTCGGACTGAGCTTCGGTAAAGGTAAACTTGGCAATCAGGTTATCTTTAGCATCTCTTTTATCCTTAGAACCTCGGATGACAGCGATGACTTCATCTAAAATGGATAGAGCCTTTATTAAGCCGTCTACAATATGTGCCCTATCGTGTGCTTTTTGAAGTTCAAAACGAGATCGGTTAATTATAACCTCTTTACGATGGTCAATATATGCATCAAGCATTTTAGGCAGGCTCATCAATGTCGGCCGTTTTTTATAAATCGCCACCATATTAAAATTATAAGAAACCTGGAGATCGGAATTTTTATATAAATAATGCAAGACACCATTTGCATCTGCTTCTTTTCTCAATTCAATTACGATTCGAAGTCCCGTACGGTCGGTTTCATCACGAACCTCCGCAATTCCTTCAACTTTACGATCAAGCCGGAACTCATCTATTTTCTTTACAAGATTCGCTTTATTGACTTCATAAGGGATTTCCGTAACGACAATTTGTTGCTTTCCTCCACGTATCGTTTCCACATCAGCCAAGCCACGGACGATGATTTTACCTTTGCCGGTTTCATAGGCTTTACGAATGCCTTCGATTCCCTGAATGATACCGCCTGTTGGGAAATCGGGACCTTTGATAACTGTCATCAAATCCGCGACTGTCGCTTTCGGGTTATCGATCCTCATAATGGCTGCATCAATGACTTCGCCTAATTGATGTGGAGGAATCTCCGTTGCATAACCAGCAGATATACCTGTCGAACCGTTTACGAGCAGGTTCGGGAACATTGCCGGTAATACGATAGGTTCTTCGGATGTATCGTCAAAATTGGAGACAAAATCAACAGTCCGCTTGTCTATATCACGTAACATCTCGGAGGCAATGGCTGAAAGCCTTGCTTCCGTATAACGCATTGCAGCCGGTGGGTCACCATCGATACTACCGTTGTTTCCATGCATCTGAACCATGACCTTCCGCAACTTCCAATCCTGACTCATCCGTACCATGGCCTCATAAACTGAGGAATCACCGTGTGGGTGATAGTTACCAATAACATTACCGACCGTTTTGGCAGATTTTCTAAACCCTTTTTCCTGGGTATTCCCTTCTACAAACATGGCATATAAAATCCGGCGCTGAACCGGTTTTAATCCATCTCTTGCATCTGGTAATGCACGATCCTGAATAATATATTTACTATAACGCCCGAAGCGATCTCCAATAACCTCTTCTAGCGGCAAATCACGAAATGACTCTTCAAATACCATCGTTATTGACCTCCTCTTCAATCGACATATTTTCATTATCTAAAATATTCGATTCCTCTTCGAGACCAAAAGCAACATTGGCTTCAATCCATTTACGGCGCGGCTCTACTTTGTCACCCATTAACGTTGTTACACGTCTTTCAGCACGTGCCCCGTCATCGATTTTGACGCGAATCAATGTTCTTGTTTCCGGATTCATGGTCGTATCCCATAGCTGATCGGCATTCATCTCACCAAGACCCTTATAGCGCTGGATCATATAGCCTCTGCCTATTTTATCAATTGCACCCTGAAGTTCATCATCGCTCCAGGCATATTCTATAATCTCTTTCTTTCCCGTGCCTTTACTCACTTTATATAATGGCGGCAAGGCGATAAATACCTTTCCTGCCTCTATTAATGGCTTCATATAACGATAAAAGAATGTAAGCAGTAATACTTGAATATGTGCTCCATCCGTATCGGCATCAGTCATGATGATGACTTTATCATAGTTGGTATCAGGGGTATTGAATTCCGCCCCCACTCCTGCACCTATGGCATGAATAATCGTGTTTATTTCTTCATTTTTGAAAATATCGGCAAGCTTAGCCTTTTCGGTATTGATGACTTTACCCCTTAGCGGTAGCACCGCTTGAAAACGTCGATCCCGACCTTGCTTGGCAGATCCTCCTGCAGAGTCCCCTTCAACAAGATATAATTCATTTCGCTCGGGATTTTTCGATTGGGCTGGCGTCAATTTCCCCGAAAGATTACCATCGGATTTTTTCCGTTTCTTTCCGCTTCTAGCATCTTCCCGAGCTTTTCGGGCCGCTTCACGAGCTTGGAAAGCTTTGATGGACTTTTTCACTAATAGTGTGGTAGTCGTCGGATCTTCTTCAAAAAAGTATGCTAAATGCTCTGAAACGATTGAATCGACAGCAGACCGCGCTTCACTGGTACCCAGCTTGCTTTTAGTCTGACCTTCAAATTGCAGGAGCTCTTCCGGAATGCGGACAGAAATAATTGAAGATAATCCTTCTCGTATATCCGATCCTTCAAGATTTTTATCTTTTTCCTTTAATAACCCCATCTTTCTGGCGTAATCATTAAATGAACGTGTCATCGCTGTCTTAGCCCCAATTTCATGGGTCCCGCCATCTTTCGTACGGACATTATTGACAAAGCTTAGGATGTTTTCTGAATATCCATCATTAAATTGAAAAGCCAGGTCGACCTCAATTCCATTCTGTTCCCCTTCTAAACTGACAACATTATGGAGCGTCTCTTTTTCCTCATTTAAATATTCTACAAAAGCTTCTATCCCAGTTTCATAATGGAATATTTCATGCTCATTTTTCCGTTCATCTATCAACTCTATTTTCATGCCCTTTAAAAGAAAAGCAGACTCACGAAGTCTTTCAGAGAGCGTATCATAATTAAATGTGGTAACCGAAAATATTTTAGGATCCGGCTTAAAATGAATTCTTGTCCCGGATTGATTGGTTTTGCCGATTTTCTCCAAGGTGGTTTCCGGTTTACCCCCGTTGAAGAAACGTTGTTCATAAATGAACCCGTCTCTTTTAATCGTGACGACAAGCCATTCAGACAATGCATTCACAACTGATGCACCAACCCCGTGCAGACCGCCACTTGTTTTATATCCACCTTGTCCGAACTTACCTCCGGCATGAAGAATCGTCAAAATGACTTCAGGTGTAGGTTTCCCCGTTTTATGCATACCTGTAGGCATCCCCCGACCCTTATCCGTTACACTTACACTATTATCTTTATGTATTTTCACACTAATGTGGTCTCCATAACCGGCCAAAACCTCATCTACGGAGTTATCCACAATCTCATACACTAAATGATGAAGTCCACGTGCATCCGTACTGCCGATATACATACCGGGACGTTTTCTGACCGCTTCGAGTCCTTCCAGTACCTGAATTGCATCATCATTGTACTCGATTGTCTTTACTTTCTTTGCCACAGAAATTCCCCTTTCCTTACTAAACACAATTTCCGGGCCAAATCATACTGCAATGAAATGACTCTTAACCTTAAACCAAATAATTTATATGTTCGTTATCTTACATAAAGTATAATGGTTTCGAACAAAAAGAACAAGTGTTCTATTTTTTTCGTCCCTTTATTAAACGTTAATATTCTTGATCGGAATTTATCATGTTCGTTTTATTGTAAAATCTATCTGATCCACCGTTCTAATTGTAGCCGTAAATTTTCATTTGGCAAATAGCGTTTTACTATTTCTCTTAAATTTTATATGTAGTTTAATTGCGATAACTATGTTTCGTTTTCAATTCAAGCTATGTTTTTCAAAAAAATTAATTCCCCACTTATAAAAAAAAGAGCGGAAAAATCCGCTCTTTACTTTATTTTGTAAGAGCGTGTTCAACTTTTATACATCGATTCATAATAACAGTATAGCCTTTTTCTTTTAGAAAATTATATGCCTCTTCGTTTTCAACCCCTAGTTGTGCCCAAAAGATATCCGCATCAATTTCTGCGAATTCTTTTGCAATCTCCGGTAGGTATTCAGAGCGGCGAAAAACATTGACGATATCGACATGTCCAACAATATCTTTTAGTGATGCAACCGCCTTAACCCCCATCACTTCGGATACGGCAGGATTGACCGGAATGATTTCATATCCATTATCCTGCATAGCTTTTGAAACCATATATGAAGTTCGATCAGGATTATTCGATAGTCCTACCACAGCAATCCGTTTCGATTTTTTTAACATCTTGCCCATTTCTTCCCTACTAGGATTTTCAATCACTTTTATCAGTCCCCTTTAATATAAAATACAATACTAACGAATAGTTTTGCCTCATTAAGAATATTTTACAAAGAAAAGCAGTTTAATACCATTATTAAGAAAACCATTATACAAAAATTCATTCTTACCGAACAGATATTTCGTCGATTAATTTCATTTCAGACATAAAGGAATGGTTATCCCGATACTTGGATGGAAGCACACGTTACATTTCTTATATTAACGGTAAACCCTTCTTATAAACCATTCAAATATAGAATTCGAAGATATATCAAAAAAATTCATAAGGATTTTTCCAGACAGCCATGCCATTTTATCATGAAAATGTTACAATAAGATAAACTTATCAGGTATTTGAGGCTGATTTGGTCCTTCTATCACTTTCAGCCTGTTCATGCACGATAAAATATGAATATTCTTCTTTAAGAAAGGGTTATCGAATGCTTACAATCATCATTATTCTGGCTGCCTACTTAATCGGATCGATTCCATCAGGTTTGTTAATCGGAAAAACCTTTTACAACATTGATATTCGGGAGCATGGCAGTAAAAACTTAGGTGGCACGAACACCTTCAGAACGCTTGGTGTCAAGGCTGGGCTGACCGTAACGATCATGGACATACTTAAAGGTACATTAGCCACGCTCCTCCCATTCTTCCTAGGTGCGGATATGCCTGAATTGCTAGCTGGAATTTGTGCAGTAATCGGTCATATGTTCCCCATCTTTGCGAATTTCCGGGGTGGAAAAGCAGTTGCAACATCAGCTGGTGTCATACTGGCTTATGAACCTTTATTTTTCCTTTTTGCCGTTCTCATATTTTTTATATCCTTATACATAACCAAATATGTATCACTATCATCAATGATTGCTTGCCTACTGGCCCTCATATACAGCCTTGTATTCCATTTCGGCGACTGGGCTCTTATCATCGTGATCGGTATACTGACCGTTTTCATTTTTTACCGTCATCGTGCCAATATTAAACGAATTATCGATAAGACGGAACCGAAAGTGAAATGGCTATAATTCAGCAAGAGAAAAAGCCCATTAGATGGGCTTTTCATCACTTTTTTACCATTAAATATTGAATAGAAGATTAGGAGAGAAACCGTGAAACCTTTACAAATCTCATCAGATACCGCAATAAAGCTTTCTGAGACACTTAACCTACCTTTAGAGCAAATTATGCATATGCCTACACCCATCTTGTTAAAGAAACTAGCCGAGGCCGAAGAAAAAGAAAACAAAAAATAGCATGATCCGCAGGTACGATTTAGGCATGTTTTCTTTTTGCATGGAAAGCATGCCATCTTTATCAATATCCATTACATAATTCGATTCCGAAAAATACATCCCTATAAAAACACCGTTTTTTCATCTCTCACTTCTCCGCACCCTTAACTCCCATGTGTGATGTTAGGAATTCTTCATTCCCCCTACTTTTATATTCATCTACATATGTACAGGAAAATTCATTTTAGTGCATGATTCATAAATAAAAAATGCTCTTTTATTTAGTAAGTAGTAGCGGATAATTATCAGGTAAGGATTTTTTTTCAAAGGAAAGTAGTCGTTCATTTTCATATGTCAAAGCAAATTCGTATAAAGACTGCTCAAATAAAATTTCATTTAAATAATATTTAATATTCGACACAGCTTCATCAGTCTCCATGACCCACTCGTAGGGCTTCCAGGCAAGTTCACCTTCATCACAAGCTATGAGTTCTCCACCTGTGTCTTCGGCCCGATAAACGTACATTCCACTCGTCTCGTTCCATGTTACGATACCACGGAAACACAGTTTATTCACTTTCAGCCCTGTTTCTTCGATTATTTCTCGAGCCATCGAGTCATTGATGGTCTCTCCTTCCTCGATTTTTCCACCAACGCCATTCCATTTATGTTTATTAGGTTCATTATTACGCAAAAGCATAAGAATTTCGACCCTGCCTGATCTTACTCGGGTAATAAAACAAATCGTATAGGGTATATTCATTCTTGATTTTCCTCCACAACATACTTTATTCGCATCTTTACTGCATTTATCTTATAATGAACATGTTCAATTAAAGGGAGGAGGTTCACTTTTTGAAACTACAAATTTCCGACCGGGCTGCCAAATGGTATATCGATGAGTTAGAATTGCCTGAAGGGGCTTATCTGCGCTTTCATGCACGATACGGAGGGGTAAGTACTGTCCAAAGCGGATTTTCATTGGGCATCATTCAGGAAGAACCTGAAGCCATAGCAGCTTCAGATACAATGAGATCAATCACCTTTTATGTAGAAGAAAAAGATACATGGTTTTTCGATGGACATGATTTATTGATCACTTTCAATGAGAAATCTGCTGAGCCTGAATTCGTATACAAAAAAGGAGCTTGACCATGCAGCAGGGAACCCTGCTGCTGTCAGTTTCCCTTGTTTCGCCTTTTACTTGACTAATCTTTCTTTGATATCCTCAGCTTTAAGAATGTCTCTTTGCCGATCCCCCAACAGGTCAAAGTGGGAATAACCATCCTTCCTGTGATGAATCCATTCTTTTCTCAAACCATATTTATCTCCCCACTCCGCTAAACGATCCATGTCCTTACAGCCGACTTTGGTCACTGTCTTGCAACCAGGAAAACGATCATCAAGCCAATAGTGAGTCAAAAACGCAATTTTTCCTTGGTCGATTTGACGTTTCCAGTTAATAACGTCGACCCGCTTAATCCCGAACGCCATACTGTTCACCTCGGTTATGTAAATATCACTTTTTATTTTTTTCATAGGCTTCATGCCACGCTGGAAATAGCCTTCTGATGGACACAGGTTTAAAGTTTTCCTTTTTTACGCAAACATGCACAGATTGGCCGGTTGCCGCCACTTTATTATCCTGGTTCATGATTTCATATCCATAAACGACACGGAGCCCATCATATTCTTCAATCCATGTCTTGATCAGTACTTTTTCACCGTAACGTACAGGTATTTTGTAAGTAGCCTGTATATCCATCACGGGGGAAAGGATGTTCTCCGCTTCCATATCTGCATAACGGAAACCTAAATCATTAATTAATTTCGTCCTGCCAAGTTCCATCCATACAAAGTAATTAGCATGATACACGACTCCCATTTGGTCCGTTTCAGCATACCGAACCTCTATTTCATTTTCTGCTATCCACATTTTGTTTCCCCACTTCCTTTTCAATCGTACTGTCATCATCTTATCATAATTGCAGAATACCTTTAAAGAATAGCGTCTCCGTTCTCGGTTATTGAAATAGAAAAGGTAGAGAAAGAATAACTCCCTTCTCCACCTAGCCTTTAAAGACATGAATTCTTACTTACTCACCTTTAGTTTGAATGACTTGGGCATGCTTTCCTGAAGTATCTTGCATTTGTTTTCCTTTATTTCCTCCACCTGTTCTCGGTTGTGTACCCAGATGGCTCGGTCTAAAGTGTTGTGAATCTTTTTTTGGGTTACTCATTATAAATCGCCTCCTATTTTTAGGATGGTTTTAAAAATGAAATTCATGAGTTCCAGTTTTTGAGTGGTTTTCCGAGAATTCAAATGTTTTTACCACTGCATGTAAAAAAGAGCCAACAATGAAATATTCATCGCTAGCCCTTCTTTTTCATACCCCTATGCTATTATTCAGCCTTTTGCATATGTTTTTGTTCAAGTCGTTCTTCAAGTCTCTCCATCAGCTTTGTATCCATTAACAATTCCTTTTTATTTTCATTAATCAGTTCTTCAAAAGATCGTTTTCTTTTCTTCATATTTTCACCTTCTTACTATATAGTGTATATTCCATCATTTCCAAATTAACGTAAAATTATGACTATACAGACAGTCTGATATAAAGTCTGAATAATCAGTCATTTTAGTTCGCACCAAACTCATTTCACGCGTCTTCTATACTTTAACCCAAATTGGCGGTGAGTAATCTATTTTTTGCAATGTTTTTTGATTTTTCTAAAAACTTGTGACAAATTAGACACATTTTTTAAATCCTACTAAAAAAACGGAATCTTATTGATCCCGTCATTTCATACTATTGATGTTTTGTTCCATTTCATTAAATTGCATCGCTTTAACCATTTTATTTCGAATAATGCCCTCACTATCAATAAAGTATGTTGTAGGTATGGCCATAACCTTATATTGATCGTTTACCGGTTGTTTAGCGCTTTGACTGTCCAATGGAATGGTAAATGTTATCCCATTATCATCAATAAATGCCTGCACATCATTTTCTGGATCAATGTTAACAGCCAATATAACGACATCTTCCCCAGCCTGCTTTGAGTATTTCTCCATATCTGGCATTTCTTTTTTACAAGGAGGACACCAAGTTGCCCAGAAATTCAACATCACTTTTTTTCCTTTATAGTCAGATAAATTCACCTGTTTCCCATCCAAAGTTTCTAAGGTGAAATCAGGTGCTTTGGCACCAATTTTCAGCCCCCCCATCGAATTTCCTTCTTCATTTTTATCAGGTTTATCATCCATTGCTTGAACGATTGCCACCGCTATCAGCGATAGTAAGACAACCGAGGCAATAATTTTCTTTAACATGACCCCGTCCCCCTAATTCCGTTACAATAAAAATATTCATTCGCCAAAAGAAATAGTACATATTCCATATCTGTCAGCCTCTTACATCATCTTAACAATAAAATCATGCTCAGAAAAGGTAAAATCGAAGTCCCTTGTTATATTTCATAACTTTGACACAAAAAAAAACGACAAACCTGACAGGCAGGTTTGTCGTCTTCTAAAAGTTAATTAACCTTTAAGTTTGTTACGTAATACCATTTGAAGGATACCACCGTGACGGTAGTAGTCGATTTCGATTTCAGAATCGAAACGAACCAATACATCAAATTCTTTTACGTTGCCAGCTTCATCAGTAGCTGTAACAGTTACCATATCGCGAGGTTTAACTGTTTCGTCGATCTTAACAGCAATCGCTTCTTTACCAGTTAAGCCAAGAGTCTCAGCGTTTTCTCCTTCTTTGAATTGAAGAGGAAGAACACCCATCAATGCAAGGTTAGAACGGTGAATACGCTCGAAGCTTTCAGCGATAACTGTTTTAATGCCTAGAAGGTTCGTACCTTTTGCAGCCCAGTCACGAGAACTTCCCATACCGTAATCTTTACCAGCAATGACAGCAAGACCTGTTCCATCAGCTTTGTATTTCATACATGCATCATAGATAGCCATTACATCGCCTGTAGGCCAGTAAGTAGTGTAACCACCTTCTGTACCTGGAGCAACTTGGTTACGGATACGGATGTTGGCGAATGTTCCACGCATCATCGCTTCGTGGTTACCACGACGAGAACCATAAGAGTTAAAGTCACGTGGTTTCACTCCGTTTTCACGTAAGTAGATACCAGCTGGAGTATCTTTACCGATTGCACCTGCAGGAGAGATATGGTCAGTTGTAACTGAATCACCGAATTTACCAACTACGCGCAATCCAGTAAGTGGGTTAACTGAACCTGGTTCAGGTGATAATCCTTCAAAGAATGGAGGATTTTGAATATATGTTGATTTAGAATCGAAAGCATAGATAGCTTCATTGCTTGTTTCGATATCATTCCAACGTTTGTTATCGTTGAATACAGTTTCGTATTCTTTACGGAATAATTCCGGTGTAACTGTTGATTTAACAGCTGCATTAACTTCTTCTTGTGATGGCCAGATATCAGCAAGGTAAACATCGTTACCGTCTTTGTCTTTACCAAGAGAATCATTGTTAAGATCGAAGTCCACAGTACCAGCAAGTGCATAGGCAACAACCAATGTTGGAGAAGCAAGGTAGTTTGCTTTCACTAATGGGTGAATACGACCTTCGAAGTTACGGTTACCAGAAAGTACAGATGTTACAAGAAGATCTGCTTCAGCAACTGCTGCTTCGATTTCGTCTGCTAATGGACCTGAGTTACCGATACATGTTGTACATCCGTAACCAACGATGTTGAATCCTAATTGATCCAAGTATGGTTGAAGACCTGCATCACGAAGGTAACCAGTAACAACTTTAGAACCTGGTGCTAATGATGTTTTAACATAATCAGGAACAGTCAAGCCTTTTTCAACCGCTTTTTTAGCAATAAGACCTGCTCCAAGCATTACGTATGGGTTAGAAGTATTTGTACAGCTTGTGATTGCAGCAATAGCGATCGCACCTGTTTTCATAGTAGTTTCTTTGCCATCAGCAAATTTAACTGTTACTTCTTTATCCAATTCAGCATCAGTCATGCCAAAACCTTGGTTACCCATAGGTGCATTGATTGCTTCAAGGAAAGATTTTTTCATTTGAGAAAGTGGAATTAAATCTTGTGGACGTTTAGGTCCTGCAAGGTTTGGCTCAATAGCTGAAAGGTCGATTTCCACAACATCATTGTATGCTGGGTCTTCGTTTTCAGGAGTATAGAACAATCCATTTTCTTTGCAGTATGTTTCAACCACTTTAATTTGTTTTTCATCACGGCCTGTTAAGCGCATGTAATCGATTGCTTCAGCATCAACCGGGAAGAACCCAACTGTAGCACCGTATTCTGGTGCCATGTTAGCGATTGTTGCACGGTCAGCAAGTGGAAGGTATCCAACTCCTGGGCCGTAGAACTCAACGAATTTACCAACTACGCCGTGTGCACGAAGAACTTGAGTAACTTTCAATGCAAGGTCAGTAGCAGTTGTTCCGTTAGGAAGTTGACCAGTAAGTTTTACTCCAACTACTTTTGGAACTGGGAAGTATGAAGGTTGTCCAAGCATACCTGCTTCAGCTTCAATACCACCGACACCCCATCCAAGAACACCGATACCGTTAATCATTGTAGTATGTGAATCTGTACCGAATACAGAGTCAGGGAATACTTCAAAGTCTCCGTTTGGTGTTTCAACAGCATGGACTACGTTCGCAAGGAACTCAAGGTTTACTTGGTGAACGATACCAGTTGCTGGTGGAACAGCACGGTAGTTGTTGAATGATTTTTGAGCCCAGCTTAGGAACTGGTAACGCTCTGCATTACGTTCAAATTCAAGATCCATATTGGCATCAAGAGAATCAGAAGTTCCTGCTTTATCAACTTGTACTGAGTGGTCAATTACAAGGTCAACCGGAATTTCCGGGTTAATTTTATCAGGATCTCCACCAAGTGCAGCGAATGCATTACGTAGAGAAGCTAAATCTACGACTACTGGTACACCAGTGAAATCTTGTAGGATAACGCGTGAAGGCTTGAATGGAACATCTATATCTTGTTGCTCGCTTGTTCCCCATTTAGCAAGGTTTGCAACATGTTCTTTTGTAATAACTCTTCCGTCTACTTGGCGAAGTACCGCTTCAAGTAGGACTTTAATGGAATATGGTAGGCGTGATACTTTGCCGTCCCCTGCTTTTTCAATAGCATCTAAGCTGTAGTAGTTGTAGCGTTGTCCTTCAACTTCAAAAGACTTACGCGCTTGATATACGTCATTCTTTGTCATGAATATTACCCCCTATTAAACTGTCAGAACAATTCTGCACATAAAAGTAAAACCTGGTCATTAAAACCATGTTTACAATGGATATAAGTAAAAAAGTTAGTTTGATGAAATTTATCTCTCTTCTCCCACCCTAACTCTTCCTTCTACCTAATAGTAATATAGAATTCAGCATAAGTAAATAACAAGAAAGTTATTGTTTTTGATAAGTTTAGCTTATGTGAAATCCCTTACTTCTTATTAAGATGCCCATAGCACGCCCATTAAAGGCTTCATTATTCTTAGCTTTTCGCAAAAACAAGCTGATAAATTATTCCAACAAAACATATTTGAAGTTAATACATAATCATCGTTCCTTATGACACTCTATGAAATGGAGGTGATCTAATGGCAAAGCAAAAAGCAAATCATGTAATACCGGGAATGAACGCAGCAAAAGCACAAGGCAATGGCGTGGGCTACAATGATGAATTAGGTAATGAACCACCCTTAACCGAGGTACAAAGGCAAAACAATAAAAAGCGCAAGAAGAATCAATAAATAAGAAGGAATCCATAAAAGAGGCTTTTTGAAGGTGCTAATCTTCAAAAAGCCCATTTTATTAGGTAAACGCACATCTAAATCTGGGCCTATAGGATTCCTTTTTCAATAGTCATCTGAATTGACTTCGTTCACGATTTCCTGTATATCCTGTTCATACTGCTTCAATTGTTCACGCTGGTGTTCAGATGCGTTGACTAAAGCAGATTGAATTTGCTGATAAGCTTCATTCACTTCCTGTTTCACATGTTTCAGTTCCGTTCCATAATTCGGTGCCGTCTTTTCAATCGAAGAATAGGCATCATTTACTTGTTTGTAGCTTTGCTGGGCTTCTTGAAAAGATCTCCGCTTATCTTGTTTGTCCTGCATCAAATTCAGCTCCTCAATAAGTTTTCATCTTTAGGATGTACGATGCTTTTATAAATATGCTTGTGAATAACTTTCAACGAACTGATTATCTTAATAAGTAGGAGGGGATATCATATGAGTAAAAATGATGGAAAAGGCATGCAAAAGAATCAAGGAAAAAAATCAGGTCAGCCTGAACCTCTAAGTGGTTCTCACAAAGTGAAAAACAGACAGCACTCTCGACAAAAACATAACAGTAGTCACGATATGTAAACACCCGTTTTAAGAAAAAACGGTGCAGCCACTAGCTGGACTGCACCGTTTTTTTGTTTGTTTACTTCACCTTTATTTTATATGCTCCGCTCCCATATTGAATCAGAACATGATAACTCCCCTTTGGTAAAGACAAGCTGAATGAACTAGTACTAGGTTTTTTAACATGATAGTCGGTGTGTACCGTTTTATAGACCTTCCCCTTCGCATTCACTATCAAGATATCTCTTTGTTCTTTGGGTGTATTGTTATAAGTGATTGACACTTTCCTTTTATTCTTCACGGTGAACTTCAAATAATCTTTATCCGTAAATTCTTGTAGGGCACCATAATAGTTTTTACCTGTTTTTATCGTGTTTGCTGTTTTTACTGTATTGTTACTTTCCCTTTCATAATACTCGCTTGCTTTGAACTTAGCTTGCACCTTGTAAGGCTTATCTTTATTTCCGGAGATGACAATATAGTATGTACCCTTCTTTAATCCGATTTCGTTGGTTTCGGTACCATTGGTTGTTTTTGTGTAATAGTCATCAAGTCGGCTGCCCTCGCTGTCCAAGACTTCAACATACCAACTTCTACTTTTATACGTTTTAACAAAAACTTTCAAATTTCCATTTTTCTTGAGTTTGACTTTGAAAACCTGTTCATAATTAGTAACAGATAGCTGTCCCGTATAGTTTTTGTCAAGGCTTATCGTCTTCGCTTTTTTCAAATCCGTCGCTGCTAAAGCAGGTTGCAAACTCGTTAGCGATAGCACAAGGACGGCTAACGCACAAAATATACTTTTCCAATACTTTTTCAATGAAACATCCCCCTTTTCGGGAATAAATTAGATAATATTCCCAAAATTAAAATAACCCATTTTCCCATTTACCACACTAATCTTCTTGTACTATTTTAGTTCTGATCCTTTATCTTTTTAAAAAATGCCGGGCCTTTATACCCATTTAAGATGTAATAGAGTTGTTTTCTTCACTAAAAACCCCCATGAGTAGAAAATCTCATGAGGGTTAGGTTATACAGTAAGGACTTTTTCCAAATGTTTAACTGTCGGTGTCAAGTTTGCAAAGAAATACGCTTCCCTAAGTTTCCTCGATGGTGCGCTGTCTTTCAGATAACCGGCACTCCCATTATGAAGCATATTCGTTTGAACAGCCTTAAGGGTTAGGTAAGCGGTTTTAAGGCGAATATCTGCAATCTCTTTCCAGTCAAGTGAATCATTATTGAATAAGGTTAAAATCTTTTCCTGTATGTGTCGCTCTTCTTCTTGCAGTTCATTTGATTGGGTTCTCAAGAATTGATTACAGCCATTCTGCTTTTGACATACCTTTTCAATCGCCATGATAGATGATTGGGTGACGCCCAGGCCGAGAGGAATTTGATAGGCAATAAATGCCGGACGAATTTTTCCCACGAACAAATCGGCATTTTCAGACAATACCCATTCTTTAGGTATAAATACATCATTAAAGGAACATGCATATGTAGAACTCCCGTTAATCCCCAGGTAATCTACCTTTTCTTTTAGCTTTAGGCCGTCTAATTTACAAGGAACCACGGCCATTATTCGTTCATTTTCGCTAACACCTGCGATTAATCCAAACCAATGGTTCTCTCCAAGATTGGAAACGGACGCCAATACACCATTAACAATATAGCCACCTTCAGTCGGTTTCGCGCTCAAATTCAGTTTTTCTAGCCCCGCGTAATACTTCATTGGATTGGATAAACCTGTTGCCCCTAGGACTTCACCGTTTTCAAAAGCTGATAATAACCTAGTTTTCATTTCTACATTATCGGTTTTTCGGATATAGGTTAAGGCAGCCAAATGACACCAGAGACAAAACGCTGTTGTCATGCATACTTTAGCTGTTTCTTTAACTACATACATTTCATCTAATAAAATTTCTTTTTCCGTTTTATTAGTGGAAGAAAACAGACCGGCCTCACCGAGCTTTTTCAAAAATCCTTCAGCATAAAAAGCCTCAGCATCTATCTTCTTTACGAATGGTCTTAACTCCTTTTCAATTAATTGTTCGATCATAGGTTTTTTATCCACTACGCATGATTCCATGACCACAACTCCCCTATTTTCATTCCGCCTTTGTATAAAACCTTAAAAGTAATGACTTTAATGATGGTTCTTTTATGTATAGGATCGGACGACTATATTAACCTGTATTTTTTAAACACTTTGGAAAAACACTTATTCATATTAGTTTAGTCGGTTTAAGGTTATTTTATTATACTGTATATAAAATTGCAACCATCTAATCAAAATTTTCAGATTATAATTTTAAGTAAAAAAGGACACCCAAACTTAAAGTTTAGGCGTCCCTCGTTTCTCAAATAAAATTATTTAGTTTCTGTATGAATTTCGGTAATGGAAGTAATTGGTGTTTGTACTGCTTCACGAGCACGCTTAATTGCAGCTTCATCAGGTGCATCATAGAAGCAAAGACATTTAGTCATATCTTCACACACATACGTTCTTGAGAATGCCACTTCAGGCACCTCTTGATAATGTACGGAATTCTTTTTCTTTCTTGCCAAGTATTGATTCATCGTAAGATTTTCCGGGATATTCCATTCAACTAAATAATTGACGACTTCATTGTTTTTCTTCACATCTTCTAATTCCTTACCAACTAGGCGAACTTCTTTCACAAGTTCCACAGGAATACTTGAACCTTTTAATGTCTCAGTTGCAGCATTTTGGTCTTCCCCTTCAATAATGAAGAATGAACGGGAGAAATCTTTCGATAGTTGAAGCTCCACTAATGAAGCGTTGCTCTCCTTTAAATCCGCTTGAAGTTTTGACACCTTTTGATCCAGTTCTTCTTTACTTGACACGATATCTTTCAATGATGATTCAATTAAAAATAGTCCCATGATAAAACCCTCGCTTTGTATTTTTTAAGTGGAAATCTTTATAAGGTTATTTTATTATACTTAGTTAAAAAAAGCAACTTTGTTGTTTTTTAACTAACTATGGTAAAATCAAATCAAACATTGGAGGGATACTTATGAAAACTAGGTACGATTTGCCTTGTAATATCGCACAGTCACTTAATATCATCGGTGATCGATGGACCTTATTGGTAGTACATGAAATACTAAACGGGCATACCATGTTTAACGAAATAAAAAAAGCGCTAAATGGAATTTCTTCCAATCTTTTATCAGAACGGTTGAAGTACTTAGAAAAGGAAGGTCTCGTTACAGCAGAACTTTATACGGACCACCCTCCTCGTTACCGTTATACATTGACTAAAAGCGGCGAAGAATTAGAAGATGTCTTCAATTCACTTATCATTTGGGGAAGCCACCATCTTCAAAAATGCTATAAACAACTAATCGACCCTGTAACAGGCGACGAAGTGAGCATAGGCTATTATTCTAAAAAAACGGGAGAACTAGTTCAGGACATAAAAGTTGTTCCAGTAGAGAAAGAATTTCAAAGGTAAGCACCTATCCATCACCATAAAAAAGAGAACGTCCTAACACTTGAAAAGTATCAGGACGTTCTCTTATCTTCCCCAAATAGCCAATCTCTCGTTGGCTTAATCCAACCTTTATTTTCCCGCTATACATTCAATTTATCTTTCTTCTACAACACTTAAGTGCTGTATAGCTAGACTTCATTTACATAAAAAAAAGAATAATAGAACACTTTGAAAGAACCACTTTAAGAAATAACTTCTTTTAGTAGCTTTCTATATTCGAAAGGCGTCATTTGGGTGAATTTTTTAAATTTCTTATAGAAATGAGAAGTATCATAGGAACCGCTTTCGACAATATGCGTTTCTAGATTAAATGTGCCACTATAGATTTCTTGAAGCGTGTATTGGAAATTCAACAGTTCCAAAAAAAGTTTTGGTGGTATCCCGACCTCATTTTGAAAAAGCGTACGCAAATAACGCTCAGAGTACCCTGTATGCGCTTCAAAATCCTTGACGTGTATATTACCTTTCGAACGTATGCTAATGTCCATGCAACATTTCACAATAGCACTATTAGGTGAATGGGAAGTACAGTTACTTAGAAGAAATGATTCGAGTGTGTGTAGTTTTTCCTTTAATGTAGAAATTTCTAGGAGTTGATTATAAAGTACGGAAAAGGAAGGGGCAACCTCAAATAAGGCTAACTGAATATACTGGTTGATTTCTTTCATAGATAATACAAAAGAAAACAATGTCTGGAGTGGAAGTGAACGAATGCCAAAGTATGTCGTGTTTGTTTTAAAGCTATAGGCCTGCCTTATTTTGGGACTTGGAATCAAGAAACAATCGTCCTGATCCCCCTCCATATTAAAGATAATATCGACACACCCATCAGGTATTCCGGGTAATAAAACGGTTGGTTCTACATTTGATGACACTTTAAATTGGTATACATATGCAACAGAACTTTTTAAAAATAATGTAGGTTCGAGCAAGTTGATATGTTGTAATCTTTGATTCCACTCAGGTTGAATAGGCTTAAATACTGTATCCATAGGTTATACCCCTCTAGAAATATATTTTTAAGGAAATTTTATATTCATGTCAAAAATACTGACTATTTTCTTTGGGATTTTCAATCTACTATTGGATACTATTAGTTCCGTTTTTTACATTGTAAACTAAATATTCTGACTATAGAATAAATTTATATACGAAAGGAGATGTTACATGTGGATATTTTAAAAGAAAAAACTTTAAAGGTAAATCACCCGTTAGCACCACTTACCGTTGAAGAGATTCAAAAAGCTGTGAGCATAGTGAAAATCGAGAAGAATTTAAGCGAAAAGGTGCGCTTCCCAACAGTAACATTACATGAGCCTTTAAAAGAAGTAGTATTAAATTACACTGATGGAGATGACTTCGAACGAGAAGTTTTTATAGTATTACTAGATAACGAATTAAAGACAACGTTTGAAGTCGTTGTCTCATTAAATACATCGTCCATTGTTCGATTTGAAGAAATCCCAGGTGTACAGCCGGGAATAATGCTTGATGAGTTCTTAGAATGCGAGAATTTGGTTAAGGCAGACCCTGACTTTAAAGTAGCTTTATCTAAACGGGGAATTGATAACCCAGATTTAATCATGGTAGACCCATGGTCGGCAGGATACTTTAATATTCCTGAAAATGAGGGTAAACGGATCGCTCGTGCTATCTGTTGGCAGAAAAAATTCGCGGATGATAATGGGTACGCTTATCCATTAACAGGAATTGTCGCGTACGTTGATTTGAATAAAATGGAAGTTGATCGTATCGAAGACTACGGTGTACGTGAGATACCTACTGTTGATGCTAACTATTATCCTGAAACAAGTGATTCAATAGAGTTTAGAACGGACCTGAAGCCACTAGAGATCATTCAGCCAGAAGGTGCAAGTTTTACGGTAGAAGGAAATTTAATCAAATGGCAAAAATGGAGTTTCCGATACGGGTTTACCCCTCGCGAAGGACTTGTGCTTTACACTGTGAATTACAATGATAAAGGAAAGGACCGGCCCATCCTATATCGCGGAGCATTGTCTGAAATGGTCGTTCCTTATGGAGATGCATCCTTTGCACATAACACACAAAATGCTTTTGATGCCGGAGAATATGGAATGGGTCAATTAGCTAATTCGCTTGAGCTAGGTTGTGATTGTTTAGGACACATTCATTATTTCGACGCGGTATTAACGGATGGGGCTGGCAGTCCTCGTACGATTAAAAATGCAATTTGCCTACACGAAGAAGATTATGGAATCGGATGGAAACATACAGACTGGCGTACTGACCATGTAGAGGTACGTCGCTCACGGCGCTTAGTCATTTCATTCTTCTGTACAGTAGGAAATTATGATTATGGTTTCTATTGGAGCTTCTATCAAGATGGTACGATTGAGGTTGAAGTTAAGCTAACAGGTATATTAAATACCGGTACATTTAACGAAACCGGGCAATCAAAATACGGTACGGAAATTGCCCCTGGCTTAAACGCTGTACATCATCAACATTTCTTTAACTTCCGGTTGGATACATTGCTCGATGGTGTGAAAAATTCAGTGGTGGAAACCGAAACACTTGCTGAACCAGAAGGTCCGAACAATCCATATTCAAATGCATTTTATCCAGTATCACGTACATTCCAACATGAAAAAGAAGCTGTACGTATTTTAGATATGCCAACCCAGCGTACATGGAAAATCATCAATAAAAACTCAAAGAATGTCGTTAATCAGCCGGTTGGTTATAAAATTATGGCTGGTGAGAACTGCCTTCCATTTGCGCATGAAAGCGCAAGCGTCATCAAGCGCGCAGGATTTATCAAAAATCATTTACATGTAACACAATTTAACCGTAATGAATTGTATGCAACAGGAAATTACCCCAATCAACATAAAGGTGGAGACGGGCTTCCCAAATATATTCAAGCAAATCGATCGATCGATAATGAGGATATCGTTGTATGGTATACAATGGGACATCATCATATTACACGTCCGGAAGACTGGCCGGTTATGCCTACTGCCTATATAAATTTCCAATTGAAACCTGTTGGCTTCTTTGATCGTAACCCCGCGCTTGATGTACCGCGTGCCGCAAAACAAAATTCATGTTCCGTCAAGATTACTTCTTCAACCTGTTCACATTAAGAAACCATTATTTCACTTCTTACACAAACTGAATGGAGGAAGTTTATGATAGGACTAGTCAGTCTTAGTATTGTTGTAATTTTAACGGTGTTAACTGGCTTCACCTTTCGACAACATTATAAACAAAATCATATGGCTAGTTGTTTAGCTATGTTTGTGACAATGACCATGAGTACAATTATCGGAATTTTAGTAGCTATATGGATTCCAGACATGGTGCTATCCACCATAATCGCTATGATAGGAAGCTTGGTTTTAGTTATAGCATTAACCTATAAGTTGCCTGTAAAAATATTCATCGAAAGCCTAGGGGCACTATTTATGGGAGCGATGATGGGAGCAATGCTTAGCTTTATGACAACAAATTATCTAGAACTAAGTATTGTATTTTTTACAACAATCTATATTGCGAGCGTAATCATGGCAATCGGGCTATGGAATAAAGAAGAATACCCCATTTTCAGGAAAGCCATTCCTTCCACAATTATTGTGACCGTGTCGTTGGCTGTATTAATACTAGGCGTATCCACAGTAGCTACAACTTTAGGTACGTATGACGAAAAGGAAAAGATTGAGCAGCACCACCATCACTAAGAGTATTATAGATGAAAAAAACTGAAAGAAAGGCTTAGCACTAGGCTAACATTTCTTTCAGTTTTTGAACTATAATCACTGTTTAATTTGAAAAGCTTCCCCAGTGCTTGCCTACCCAGCGCTCAAACAAACCAATCAATCGATCCAATAGAAAGCCGCAAACACCGATGAAGACAATTCCAGCCAATACATAATCAAGATTTAATGTATTCCTTGCATCCACGATTAAATAACCAAGACCTGATTGGGCACCTACCATTTCACCTGCAACCAAGAAAATCCAGGCCGTACCAAGCGCAAGGTGAAGACCACTCACGACGGAAGGAAAAGCCGCTGGAAAAATAATCTTCATCATTAATTGCAGCTTCTTGATTTCTAGGTTTTCCGCGATTTTCAAATAAGAACGATCAATTTTCTTGACCCCCGCTACAGTCGTTAATAGTACAGGATAAAACGCTGCTATGAAAATGATCGCAATTGCTGGCATGTTTCCGATGCCAAACCATAGGACGATAAATGGGGACCAGGCTACCGGTGAAACCGGCCTCAGCACTTGTACGATGGGATCCACTATATTCCAGAGACGAGGAGATCTACCTAGGAACATTCCTAAAAGAACCGCTGGAATGACCGCCAATAAATAACCTGCAATAAACCTCCCGAGGCTCACTTTTAGGTGGACCAATAACGTTCCATTAACTATGAGAGCAACGATCGCTTTACCAACACTTAAAGGTGTAGGTAAGAGGGCTTCTTCATACCCCCCTATCCAAATGATCAATTGCCATAGTAGAACTAATACAACCATTCCGATAAAAAAATTCATTAGTTTTTTTAATAGTTCCATCATCATAATCACATCGCTTTATCAATATATGTATTGTCCACGAATTCTTCAAAAGATGGCGGGTTTTCAAATAAATCCATCTCGATCACTGAATTGCGGAGCTTATTGTATTCATCTTTTTCAATGCGTAATCCATCAAATGATATCCATTCAAGTGATAAGTCGAGTACTTCTTTCTCTACCTTCATATATTGATCAAATGAATTAAATAAATCTTTATCTTTATGTTCTGCCTGTTCACTGGTTTTTACGTATTGTGTCACCAGTGATTGGGTGGCGGTTTGGTTGGATTGAATAAAGTCATTCCTCAAAACAAGTACACAACAATACGAATTAGGCCATATTTCATCCGATTGGTGTAGCACTTTCCCTTTATCAAGTTGAACGGCCATCGCTCCAAACGGCTCGGCTACTGCATAACCCGAAATTCGATTTTCGGACAGTGCTGCCGGCATCTCAGCAGGAGGCATCTCGACAACGTCCACATCCTCATAGTTCAATCCTTCTTTTTTAAGCATTTTATTCAACAAAATATTCTGAGTCGAGTATTTATGAGGAATCGCAAATGTTTTACCTATTAAATCTTTTGTACTTTCAATCTCCTTCGATGAAATGATAACATTCCCATCTTTATGACCGAGTGCAACAGCTTTTAAATCAATACCTTTCACTTTCGCCTTCATAGCTAGCTCCACTAAAACAGAGGCACCTTCCACCCGACCCGTATTTAAGGCATCCATTAAATCGGGCCAGGAGCTGAACTTAACAAGCTCGATATTGTACTCTGCAAACTCCCCACCATACAGGTGGTTATCCATATAGAGAACACCAGCATGAGTAATGGGAAGATAGCCAATTTTAATAGTTGGTTTGCCTTCTGGTTGCTGTGTAGGCTGTGCACATGAAGTCGTAAATAGCAAAATGAAAGCCATTAGTATCGAAGCACCCCACCTTTTCTTGCTCAAAACCCCACTCCCTCTCAGATGTTATACTCCGGAACGAATTGATTACCACTCAACTTGAATTCTTCTAGAATCTTCTTTCGATAATAATGAAAATCCCCATGTGTCCGATCACGTGGTTTTACAAGCTTAATAGGAATATCTTTAAATATTCTCCCTGGGTGTGACTCCATGATCAATATTCTGTCCGACAAATAGACAGCTTCATCTATATCATGAGTAACAAGTAAAATCGTCGTCTTCTTCTTTTCTTGTATTCGAAGAAGTTCGTCTTGTAAATGATACCGGTTGAATGTGTCCAGTGCCGCGAAAGGCTCATCCATTAAAATGACATCAGGTGCAATGGCAAGTGCACGTGCAATCGCAACACGCTGTTGCATCCCGCCAGATAATTGATGTGGAAACTGATGCAGATGTGCTTCAAGCCCTACTAACTTCAATGCTTCCATCACCCGTTCGTTTTTTTCCTCATTAGATAGCTTTTCTCCGGTAAGACCAAGCTCGACATTTTTCAGAACCGAACGCCACGGAAGGAGATTGATTTGTTGAAACAGCATGACACACTTTTTAGTTGGGCGATTTATAGATTTACCATCTAGAATCACGCTTCCTTCATCCGGCTTTTCAAAGCCTCCAACCATATTGAGAAGTGTACTTTTTCCACATCCGCTTTTTCCGAGTAACGTGACGATTTCCCCTTTTTCCACATGGAAAGAGACTTGATCAAGAACATGAATTGTTTGTTTATTAGTTAAAAACGATTTATTTACATTGGTTACTTCAATGATTTGCTGTTGCAAGAGCTATCCTCCTAAAATATATAAATATTCCAATTAGTTTAGTTGGTTTTAAGTTATTTTATTATACTGCATTCAAAATTACAACCTTAATTTCTGTTTATTTTCAATAATCCGCATATTTAACAGGAATCAAAGTGATTCCCATTTAAATGTTCTACTACAAAATGCTTTTTCTTTGCAATCAAAAAAAAGGATTCACCAATATCCTGGTGAACCCTTTTTTAGAGCGCTATATTATACGGTTTGAGCAAGAATCAATTTCTTATATGCTCCTTCGTGATGAATTAATTTTTCATGAGTTCCTTGTTCTCTTATTTGGCCGTTTTGGACGACGATTATCCGATCAGCATGCTTAATCGTCGCTAGCCTATGTGCAATGATAATGGTCGTTCGATTTATAGAAAGACGCTCCAATGCCTCTTGAACGGCCTTCTCTGTTTCGGTATCCAATGCCGAGGTGGCTTCATCAAGTATTAAAATGGGAGGATTTTTCAGGAAGATACGGGCTATTGAAACCCTTTGCTTTTGCCCACCTGACAATTTCACACCGCGCTCCCCGATTAGCGTATCCAACCCCTCAGGCAAATTATCAATCACACTCATTAATTGAGCATCCTCGATTGCCTTGTTCAATTGTTTGTCTGTAGCATTCGTGTTCCCATACATGATGTTCTCACGAATCGTTCCTTCAAAAAGGAATACATCTTGCTGTACGATTCCGATATGCTTTCGTAAAGAACTTAATGTGAAATCCCTGATATCCATGCCATCAATTTTTATGCTACCTGATTGAATATCATAGAAGCGAGGCAATAAACTGCTTATCGTGGTCTTTCCACCACCAGATGGTCCTACCATGGCAATCGTCTCCCCAGCTGGCACACTGAAGGTAATATCGTTTAGGATGTTTCTATTTGAGTCATACCCAAAAGAAACATTTTCAAATGTCACATCACCTTTAACCCCCTCGATGGTTACTGCCCCATCCCTGTCTTGGATATCCGGCAGCATATCAACCAATTCGAGGTACCTCTTGAACCCTGCATACCCCTTTGGTAACGTTTCAATAATGGCGCTTATTTGTTGAATCGGCGCTACGAAAATATTGGATAACATAATAAAGGCTACAAATTCACCGTACGTCATTTTCCCGTGAATCACATACCACGCACCACAGCCCAATACTGTCAGGGCGACCAATTTCATCAGAAGGAAATTTATCGAGGTACTCCATGACATGATTTTATAGGCTAACAATTTTGTATGACGGAATTCTGAGTTTGAGCGGTTAAATAACTCTATTTCGTGAGATTCCTTGGTGAAAGACTGAACAACACGAATGCCACTAATATTATTTTCAATACGGGCATTGTAATTTGCAATGTCACCAAACATGGAATGGAACGCCTTAGTCAT
The DNA here is from genome assembly GCF_059384845.1 of Peribacillus suis. NCBI lineage: Bacteria > Bacillati > Bacillota > Bacilli > Caryophanales > Bacillaceae > Peribacillus > Peribacillus suis. Next base: position 1,861,109 of record NZ_CM182019.1, on the reverse strand, counting down.
CTTACGGCTGAAGTATACCGACAAAACGATTAAAAAAGGAACAACGGCAAATACGATGACCGCTAGCTGCCAATTGATTTGAAACATGACGAAGAATGCACCAAAAATGGTCATGAATGCAATGAATAAATCTTCAGGACCATGATGGGCAACTTCTCCTATATCCATTAAATCACTCGTCATCCTAGAAACTAAATGACCCGTTTTATTATTATCAAAGAATGTGAAAGATTGTTTTTGAAGTTTTGAAAATAAATTTTTCCGAAGGTCCGTTTCGATATTAATTCCAAGTTTATGTCCGTAATATGTTACGACATAGTGCAACCCTGTACTCAACAAGTAGATACCAAGGAGCCCTACACAAGATAGGATGATGATCCTCCAGTTATTGCTCGGTAGTAATTCATCAATAACCTGGTTTACGGCCAAAGGGAATATCAATTCCAAAAGGGCGATGAAAACGGCACTTGAAAAGTCAATGATGAATAGTCCTTTATAGGGTTTATAATAAGCAAAAAAACGCTTGATGACGAAAAACATGCTATCACCTCATTTATTCCGAATTAAATCATACGTCATGCATAATGGTTTTCCTGTACGAGGATCCTCTACGATCTCCGCATCAATATTGAAGACTTCTTTCAGTATTTCTTTTTTCATCACTTCTTCACTCAGCCCTTCTTTTACAAGGACACCATCTTTTAATGCAATCATGTTGTGTGAAAATCGCGAGGCATGGTTTAGATCGTGCAGTACCATTATAATCGTCCGATTTTGCTTTTCATTCAAATCTTTCAACAGCTCGAGTACCTCAAGTTGATGTGCCATATCCAAATATGTTGTCGGCTCATCCAAAAAGATGATTTCCGTTTCCTGAGCTAATGCCATCGCAATCCAGACACGTTGCCTCTGTCCACCGGAAAGAGAATCGACGGGGCGAAATTTGAATTCTGCCGTATTCGTGGCCTCCAGGGCCCAATCTATTATTTCATAATCTCTTAAAGATAATTTACCAAACCCTTTTTGGTATGGAAAACGCCCGTAAGAAACGAGCTCCTGAACAGTTAAACCAACAGGAGCATCTTGGGTTTGCGGCAGGATGGCCATTTTCCTTGCCAATTCTTTAGTATTTTCCTTTGCTATCGACTGACCATCTAGCAACACACTTCCTCTCATATGAGGAATGATTCTAGTGATAGCCTTAAGCAATGTAGATTTTCCGCATCCATTCGGCCCAATTATAGTAGTGATTTCATTACTCTTGAATTGAAGATTCATATTATCGACGATGATGTGATCTTGGTAGCCTACATACAAATCTTTTGTTAATAAGTGGCCCATATCATGACCTTCTTTCAGTAGATATTCACTCACAAAAACAGGAAGAGCAATTACACACTTCCGCAAAAAATAAAGGCTATCCTCGCAAAAGTGATAGCCTTTATTACACTATACTATTTTACTAAACTTTTTAAAATATTATCAATGATTTGCCCGTTAGCAATGGCACCTGTATACAACCAGCTTTCATTAGGAGAGAACTCATGAACATTCCCAGCCTTGACAGCAGGTACGCTTTTCCATAACGTATCGCTTAAAGCTTTTGAACCAGCGGAGTCATCACTATTGATCAAAAATAGGTGTTCAGCATCCAACTCAACTAGTTTCTCTAAAGAAATTTCACTCCAGTTCCCAGTTGCGTTAGCGGAGATTTCCTTCACAACATCCGGTTCTTTTAACCCTAAGTCACCGTACATGACAGCTCCACTTGAAAGGTTATCGCTGACAATGAAGAATTTCCCGCCAACTAACCAAACTGCAGCTACAGAAGGATTCCCCACTTTTTCCTCAAGGGTTCCCTTTGCTTCTTTTGCTTTTTTATCATAATCCGTCAAAACCTTTTTGGCTTCGTTCTCTTTGCCGAATACTTCCCCGACGCGTTTCAATTCATCTCGCCAGTCATTATTAACTTCGTTTCCTATTACATATGTAGGTGCAATTTTATTATATTGGTCATATTTACCGCCTTCAACCATGGTGGCAGAATCCATAATGATTAAATCCGGTTCCACTTTTTGTACGGATTCAAATGGAAGATCATATGGAATGGTTGGAACGTCCTCTAGTTCACTTTGTAGATATCCTTGAACTTCTGCTCCATCACTTACACTCCATTGAGCGGCTGGCTTGATACCAAGAGCCACCAAATTATCTTCAAGATATGAAGCGATGATACGTTTCGGATTAGCTGGAATGACCACTTCATTTCCCATGGCATCCGTCAGTGTTTTTGATTTAACTGCTTCTTTACTTGATGTTTCATCTGTTTGACTTGTCGAAACATCGTCTTTAGTTGCATCATCGTCACCACATGCAGCTAAAGATATTGCTAATAGGCCGGCGCCTAGTAATTGAATGATTTTTTTCTTACTCATGACATTATACATTTGAATCCCCCTAGAGATATGATAGACTATTATTTGTTTGGTAATGATAATTGTTATCAACTAATTTAATTATAGAAAGGTAATATTGTCAATCATTTTTTAGAGAGTAGTTGTTAATATGGATTCAAAACTAAAGGAACACACCACATTGCTTCATACGAATAAGAATCTCTTTGTGAGTATGGTTATCTTACTAGTAGGTTTGGGCGGTATGGTCATTTCCATTATCTTGTCCGTTAATTTTGGAGCTGCAGATTTAAATTATCGCGATGTGTTTAATGCCTTATTTGAATTTGATCAGAATAATTCATCTCATGTCATCATTAGAGAATTAAGATTTCCCCGGGCCATTGCTGCAGTATGCGTAGGAGCTGCCTTAGCCGTATCTGGAGCCATTATGCAGGGTATGACAAGAAATCCATTGGCCGATCCTTCCATTATGGGAGTAACCGCAGGATCTTCCTTTTTAATAGCGATTGCCCTCGCTTTTCTGCCTGGCATGACCTATATAGGTTTAATGATGTTTTCTTTTGCTGGTGCAGGATTGGGTGCTGCCATTGTCTTCGGAATCACATCGCTTTCCAGGGGTGGAAGTACTCCAGTCAAGTTGGCGTTGGCCGGTTCAGCCATTGCTTCCTTACTAAGTTCCCTTTCCACAGCGATTGGTATCAAATTTAACGTCTCAAAAGATATTAGCTTTTGGTTTGTAGGGAGCATCTCGAGCGTCCAACCACAGCACATTTCATTTGCTCTACCCTTTATTCTGGGAGGGCTTTTGTTGGCTTTATTCCTTTCACGTTCCATATCCATCCTTAGCCTGGGTGAGGAAGTGGCACGAGGGCTTGGGCAAAACATTCCCCTGATAAAGTTCATTGGTACGATTGTGGTGTTATTATTAACAGGTGCAGCAGTATCGATTGCCGGAATGATCAGCTTTATTGGATTGGTCATCCCGCATATTGTGCGATTTTTAGTAGGAAATGATTATCGGTTGATCATTCCTTGCTCTGCTGTTTTGGGCGGAACCTTATTGCTAATTTCGGATATCTTAGGACGCTTGGTTAACCCGCCGTTTGAAACACCTGTTGGAGCCATAACGGCCATCATAGGTGTCCCTTTCTTCCTATATTTAGCTCGTAAAGAAGGGAGCGGAATGTAATGTACAAAAAGGGGAAGCACTTTAAGTCTTTGCTTATTACAAGCATCCTTTTAATCGTACTTGGTTTTTTCATCAGCATTAATGCAGGCTACATAAAAATTCCTTTAGGGGATGTTATCAAAACTCTATTGGGCGATGGCACCCCTCAGAACGAGTTAACCATTTTTGAATTTCGTTTGCCGCGTATAGTCATGGCAATACTTGTCGGAATGGGAATTGCCATTTCAGGGGCCATTTTACAAGGACTTTCCCAAAATCCCTTAGCAGACCCCGGGATTATCGGAATCAATTCAGGCGCAGGGTTTGCCGTTGTATTGTATATGTTCTTCTTTCGGGGAACTACTTTCTTAACGGGCTGGGCATCCATATTCATCATGCCTTTCACCGCTTTACTTGGTGCATTTCTTGCCGCTTTCTTAATCTATGTACTATCGTGGAAAAATGGAAGAGTGACACCTGTAAGGTTATTGTTGGTCGGTATCGGTATAAATGCAGCATTTGGGGCAGGCTTGGTCATTTTTCAGATGAAAATGGAGCCAAATGATTTCATGAAGACCATCGTTTGGCTGGCAGGGACCATTTGGGGGACGAACTGGACATTTGTTTGGGCTTTATTACCATGGTTGCTCATCCTGATTCCGATAACCTTCTATAAATCAAGAATACTTGATGTTATGGGATTAGGTGACCAAATTGCCATAGGGGTTGGTCTCCCTATCGAAAAAGAACGCAGACTATTATTGCTTATTTCAGTGGCCTTAGCAGGCGCGTGTGTATCCGTTGGTGGCGGTATTACTTTCTTAGGCTTGATTGCTCCACACATAGCCCGAAAATTAGTGGGACCAAGGCATACGAGATTACTGCCAATGACGGCAGCATTGGGCGGTCTTCTTCTGTTATCCGCTGATACGATAGGCAGAGTCATCCTGGCCCCTATGGAACTTCCAGTAGGTATCGTTGTCTCCATTTTGGGAGCACCTTATTTTATTTATTTACTAGTTAAAAGCATGTAACAATAACAGGATCATAACTCCATTAAATAGAAAAACGAACTTCTATGCCAGCAAGTTCGTCAGGCTGTCGAGAAAATCTCGACAGCTTTTCTTTTCCCTAGTAAAATGATGAAGCCTGCTTTTTATGAACACCTTTAAAGGATACAGAGTTACCCGCATATTTTCTAACCGATCATACTATGTCCTCCGTTTACAGGAATAACCTGACCGGTTATCCAATCAGACCAATTGGACAACAAAAAGAGGGTAATTCCAATCACGTCATCCACCTTTCCTAATCGTCCCATCGGGTATTGCTTGATTAGCTTTTCTAACATGACGGTATCAAATGATTGACCTTGATCGATTAATCCTAGTGAAATGGTATTACACTGAACATTGCTCTTGCCTACTTCTTGGGATAGGGATTTTAGAAAAGAGATAGTCCCACTTCTCGCTGCACCTGATATGATTAGGTTCTTATCACCAGTCCGGGCGGAGTCTCCCACGATATTAATGAATTTGCCCTGATTGTTATCCATCATATCCGGCATAAATGTATGTGCCAAATGAAGGACTCCGTAAAAACAGACCTCCATTTCCTTTTTCCATTCACCCGGTTCATATTTAAAAAATGATTTAAATTGTGTCCATCCTGCATTATTAATGACACCATCAATGATTCCCAATTCACGTTTAGTGACCACTTTCATTTCTTGGACTTCCTCTAACCTGGAAAGGTCAGCCTGTACAAGTACAAGTTTCACTCCACATTTTTTAATGTTTTCTGCTGTTTCTGCTGCCTCTTTCTGTGATTCATGGTAGTGGAGAGCAATATTGGCACCAGCTCTTGCCGCTGCTAAAGCAATTTCCTTACCTATCCTTTTGGCTGCACCCGTTATTAAAACATTTTTCCCCTTAAGGTTAAGATCCATAGCTCTATACCCCTATCCTTTGACTCCCTGATTTTCTTTGGTATTGCTTATGCAGCTGTGCCGCTATGATATTTTTTTGAATTTCAGAAGTCCCTTCATAAATCCTGGTAATACGTGCATCCCGATAAAAACGTTCGATTGGATATTCAGATATATAGCCAATCCCTCCATGTATTTGGAGAGCTTTGTCTGCCACCCGATTATACGTTTCCGACCCTAATAATTTAACCATGGCTGCTTCTTTAATAACGTTCCTTTTTTGATCTACCATCCATGCTACACGATAAGTCATTGAACGGAGAGCTTCCGTATCCAATGCCATCTCGGCCAAGTAATGTTGAATGACTTGCTGCTCAAAGATTGGCTTGTCGAATTGAATTCGCATATGAGCAAATTCAATCGACATCTCAAGTAACTTATCACACGAACCTAAGTTTCTTGCTGCCATTCCCGCACGTCCATTTGCTAAAATTTTCAATGCATTAACATACCCTTGCCCTACATCACCCAAAACATTTTCAACAGGCACCTCACAATCTTCGAAAAAAATCTCTGAAGAATGCGATCCATGAAGACCCATTTTCTTCTCGATTTTTCCTATGTGGAATCCAGGAAAATCTTTTTCGACAATAAAGGAAGTGATGCCCTTTGCCCCTTTTGATGGGTCCGTAACTGCCATGACTGTAAAAATGTCCGCAATAGGCGCATTGGTAATATAATGCTTGCTCCCATTCAAGATATACTTATCACCTCTTTTAATCGCGGTCGTTTTAAGATTGGTAGCATGCGATCCTGCGCTGGGTTCAGTTAAAGCAAAAGCCCCGATTCTTTCACCCGATGCCATATCGGGAAGATATTTTCGTTTCTGTGCATCATTTCCCATCTCTACTATTCCGACGCCACCGATCCCCGTATGTCCGCCAATGACAGTGGTATAGCCGTTATGCGTTCTCCCCAGCTCTTCCAGAATGGCACATTTTCCCACCATATCAATTCCCAGTCCACCATATGACTCAGGAATACTAAGACCAAATAGACCAATTTCTTTGGATTTCCGTAAAATGCTTTCTGGAATTTCATCACTTTCTTCAATTAACATAGCATGTGGCTCTACCTCATTATCAATAAACTCTCGGATACCCTGTTTTAATAAGGTAACATCGTCTGAAAATTCAAAATCCAAAAAATCCACTCCCTTCATAAGTCATTCCCTATCTAGTTTCCTTCCATTCTATGAAACATGCATTCTTTATAGGTCATTCAACTCTACAAGGAAAATCCTTACTCATTGGGCTTGTTAAGCCATCGTTAATCCTCCATTGACAGATAGGGTTTGCCCTGTGACGTATCCCGCTTCATCCGAAACAAAATACGCAACAGCACCCGCAATATCCTCCGGTTGAGCCAAACGACGGAATGGTATCGCCTTTACCAAGGCCCCTGTGATCCCTTCATTGTACGAACCAATCTCTTGAAATAATGGAGTGTCCGCTGGTCCTGGGGCAATGCAATTGATGTTAAGCTTATAACGGGCCATTTCTCTTGCAATTGTCTTCGTGAAAGCAATGACACCACCCTTTGCTGCGGAATAGACCGCTTCCCCGCTAGAGCCGACCCTTGCAGCATCTGAAGCAATATTGACTACTTTCCCATAATTATTTTCTATCATAAGCGGTAAAATTTCCTTACACGTATGAATTTGGCCGAGTAAATTAATATCGATGAGTCTTTTCCACGTGCTTGGATCACTTTTTAAGAACGGTTCTACCTTGTCCCACCCTGCGTTATTGACCAATACATCAATCTTTTTATAATGGCCCACCGAATCTTCCACAGCTTTTTTTACACTATCCAAATTCGTTACATCACAATAAACGGATTTAGCTTCATTCCCCTCCCGCTCGATTAAAGTAACCGTTTCATCCGCATTCTGACTATTGATATCTGCCACAATCACTCTCATATTTCTTGAAGCCAGTTTTTTTGCGATTTCTCTGCCAATGCCACTTCCTGCCCCCGTGATAAAAGCGACTCGTTTAGTCATATCAATCCCTCCATTTTTTCATTTTCTTTTAATCGATCATTTACTCTGACCTTAAATGTTGTCTCTAATCTTTTCATTTATCATTTCCCTCAGACGAAACTTCTGAATTTTCCCGCTTGGGGTACGTGGGAATTCCGTCAAAATTTCTAGCTGTTCTGGCCAATATTGTTTAGCTAAGCCTTTCTTCGAGAGAAATTCCTTCATTGAATCCATTGTAATGGGAACCTTCCCTGGTTTCATGCTGATACAAGCGCATGCTTTTTCCTGAAGGCGTGTATCAGGTACAGCAATAACCTGTACGGTTGAAACATCGGGATGTTCGTATAATACGTTTTCTACATATGCAACCGGGATATTTTCTCCGCCTCGAATGATGATGTCTTTATTTCTACCGGAAATTCGGATATATCCATCCTCGTCCATTACCGCCCGGTCACCGGTAATGAACCAACCATTCTTATGTTCCGCTATGGTGTCTTCCATTCGTTTGAGATACCCGACAAACATCGCAGGGCCTCTTGCGAGTAGATCACCTTCTACATTAGGAGGACAACTTTCTCCTTTAAAATCGATTATCTTGAGTTCCATATGGGGAAAAGGGGCTCCATCCGTACTCGTTAACTTTTCTTCCGAATCATCTAGTCTTGTCAATGTCACTAAACCATTTTCCGTTTGTCCCCATCCCGACAATATTTTGAATGGGACTTTTTCTTTCGCTTCTCTCACAAGCTGTCTAGGAATTGGGGCACCTAAAGCTACAAAGGCTCGAAGAGATTGAATATGACCCCTTTCTATCCCTTCCAATTGAACGGTATCTTGCAGGAAGGGTGTTGCACCCGCAGTAAACGTTATCTTCTCCTTCTCGATCCACTCAATAAACTCATTCGGGTTCCAAATGTCTTGATAGACACCAGTACCTCCAAAATGGGTAGGTAACCGCACACCATACCCAAATCCCGTTTGATGGGCAAAGGTGGATGCCATGAAGAGCACGTCATCCGATGTTAAACGCAGATGGTCAATCCAATAATTTGTTGATACACAAAGCGTATTATGTGTATGCATGACCCCTTTTGGACTCCCGGTCGTTCCCGAGGTGAAGATGATTTCTGTAATATCGTTCGGATCATGCTTGATGGCATCTAGAATGGAAACATCCATCCGCTCTTCCCATGGTTCCTCAAGTAGGGAAGAGAACGCTTTCATTCCATTCGGTACTTCTTCACCGACCACAAAAACATGCTCTAATGAAGGCCACCGATGAGCTAGCCTCTCAATCATGTCAGGATAATAGTAGTCACGGAAACGATCCGGAACCACAATCATCTTAGATTCCGCCATCTCCACCATGAATCCAATTTCCCTATCACGATAAATGGGAATCAAGGGATTGCTTATCGCCCCTATCCGAGTGACGGCATAATGGAGAATAATGAATTCATTCCAATTTGGTAGTTGAAAAGAGATGATGTCTCCCTTTCCCATTCCTATATGAATGAGACCTAAAGCGACCCGATCGACCAGCTTTCCTAACTCCTTATACGTATAACGGCTTTTTTTATCAATGATTGCCGTCTTCTCCGGATTGTTCTCTATCACATCATGTAAATAATCCAGAATCGTTCGATTTGGCCAAATAGATTGGTATTTTTCCACATATTCCTGACTCAAAATCGTATCGAATTTCAATAGAGTTCATCCCCTTCATCATCTTCTGAATTGTTTAAAATCCACTGGCCTTTTTTCAAGAAAAGCATTTTTTCCTTCTTCTGATTCTGGTGTGTTATAAAACATTGCTAAACTCCCCATCGATAACTGGGATATCCCTTGGATGTTTGCACTATCAGCATTAAAGGAATACTTAAGCATTTTCAATGCAGTCGGACTCTTCTCAAGAATCTTCATCGCCCATTCTTTTGCCGCATGTTGCAACTGATCTGCAGGGACGATTTTATTCACAAGTCCCATCTCTTTTGACTCCTGTGCGGAATATTGTTCACACAAATACCAGATTTCCCTCGCTTTCTTTTCACCGACTATCCGGGCAAGATACGCAGAACCAAATCCTGCATCATAACTCCCTACTTTCGGGCCACTTTGCCCGAATTTTGCCGTTTCTGATGCAATTGTCAAATCACAGATGACGTGTAGAACATGCCCCCCTCCAATGGCATATCCATTCACTGCCGCGATGACAGGCTTTGGGATGTTTCGAATGGTTTGGTGCAGGGTTTCAATTTCTAATCCCATCCCACCTCCTAAGCCACCGGAATGATCATACCCTCCTTCTTCTCCTTTTTCTTTTTGATCACCACCGACACAAAACGCCTTTTCACCGGTCCCTGTCAAAATTACTGCCCCAATTCTGTTATCATCCCATGCGTCACGGAAAGCCCAGATTAGTTCCTGGATCGTTCTTGCACGAAAAGCATTGTAGACTTTAGGACGGTTAATCGTAACTTTTGCTATGCCCTCCATTTTTTCATATAAAACATCAGTTAATTCCATCGTTTAATTCCTCCCTCACTTAATAGCTTTATCATGATTTTCCCTTGGATGACGTCAATACGTTGTTCATTCATACATCTCACTTTCATCGTTATCCAATGTCGCTGTATATCGACATCAATGATCTCTATTTCTGCAGTAATCGTGCTATCTATTTGTACCGGTTGAATGAACACCAGTTCTTTTTGAATGATGACACATGGTCCTTCAGGTAATTCCTTACTGATTGCCTCCGTAATGAGCCCCTCACTTAAAATTCCTGGGACCATCGAGGACCTTCCATCCCTTTTAGAAATATCAAGACCATACACATCATTGTAATCATGTGTCAGTGAGCTCCACCGTGTCACATCATCTTCTGTAAAGGTTTTTTGCACTCTGGCGATTTGACCGATAAAATAGCTATTTAAATGATCCATTCCTTCGTCCACTATCCTAATAAGACCGGAATTCTTTTCCGATAATGTCTTTTGCAATGACCATCATATTGGCTTGTGCAGTTCCATCACCAATCTCTAATCCAATCACATCCCGCATACGTTGTTCTAAGGGCATTTCCTTCGTATAAGCATAGTGCCCATTCAACAATAGGCACTCATGAATGGCTTCCACACTATATTTGGGGCCTAACCACTTTACGGAAGCCGATTCTTTACTATGTTTCAATCCTTGGTCACGAAGCCAAAGTCCACGATAAGCCTGCCATCTCACCAATTCCAATTGGGTAAAATGAGTCACGATGGGGAATGAAACCCCTTGATATGTCGCCAATGGTTTACCAAAAGATTGTCTTACTTTAACGTGTTCAATCGTCTCATCAAGACTTTGCGAAGCAGCCCCTACACATTGCAGCCCGATTAATAAACGACTTAGGTCAAACCCATTCATCACTTGGGAAAAACCTTTATTTTGAAGTCCAATCATATACTCCTCTGGCACTTCAACATCATTCAAATAAATGGAGCCCCTGCCAATTGGTATATTCCCCATGTCTTTGTACCCTTTGCATTCCACTCCAGGAAGATCGGATGGAACAATGAATGCACTTATTCCTCGATTCCCCAAATCAGGTTCTGTCTTGGCGAATAAAACGAAAGCATCTGCACAAGTCGCTACACTTATTCCCGACTTTTCACCATTAAGGACATATCCAATTCCATTATGTACCGCAGTTGTTTTGATTCCCCCGGCATCTGTACCCGCTGAAGGCTCCGTAATGGCAATGCCAACAATCTTCTCCCCACTTGCAATCTTGGGTAACCATTCGTTTTTCAATTCTTCTCTAGCATGATTGGTTATAATTTCGCCAATCAATGCATTCAGCATGACTGCATAGGTTAGATTGAAATCCCCACGCCCTATCTCTTCAGCAGCAATCCCGGTGGTGACGCAGTCAGCTCCGCTACCCCCATACTCAATGGGGATGCGTAAACCATTTACCCCTAATTCACCAAGCTTCTTCCACAAATGCCTTGGCGTGACTTCTTCTCGGTCCCACTTAGTATAGTGTGGCAGCAATTCTTCTTTTGCGAATTCCTTCAACATTTTTCGAAAATACTCTTGTTCTTCCGTAAATGTAAAATCCATCATCTTATTCCTCCCTTTTTTTCAGAATTGTAAGTCTGGTGAAAAACATCAACTGTTCAAAACGAATCTACATATCCCTCTTAAACGGAAGAGAGAATTCCCCCTTGTTGCTATTCTATATTGCAAGATGCGTGCCAAGATGGATTTGTGCTTTAGAGGCTTTTAAAAGAAAAGTATTTTATCAGTTTCACTACTTTTCGCAAACTTGCAAAACAGAAATGCGAAACACAAAACTGAAACACAAAGGGGCTGTCCCAAAAGGTGTAATTACACCGGAATTGTATAAATAATAAAAGGCAGAAACGTTGATTTAACAACATTTCTGCCTCTCTGTTTTTGCGAAATTCACTGAAATAAGGACTTATTAGACAGCCCCTTTGTGTAAAAACCATTTAATACCCATGCTATTTCAGGTTATACTTCGATATTTTTCTGTATAAGCTCGCAATATGAATCTTAAGTTTTTGAGCGGCTAAAGAACGATCTCCGCCACACTCCTTTAATGTACGCCGGATAGCCAATGCTTCAGCATTTCTTACCACTTCATCCAAACTCCCAAAGTAAGCGTTTTCTTTTGAGCCGTCATATGAGTCTCGTACATTCATGTGAGGAGCCAGAAGTGAAGAATCCATTTTCAATGTCGCCCCCTCAGCAAAATTCATCCCGCGTTCTATAAATGCTTGATACTCACGGACATTCCCAGGCCAATTATAGGAAGTCAACCATTCTTGAAGCGTGGGATCTATCTCCCTTACATCACATCCTAAAATCTTATTGAAGTGATTGATAAAATAATAGCCTAATGGAAGAATATCTTCCTTTCGCTCTCTCAATGATGGAAGTTTCAATTCAAACACATACAAACGATAATATAAGTCCTGACGAAACTTTCCTTCTTGTATGAGTGTTTTTAAATCCCTATTCGTTGCCGCAATAATGCGAACATCGATATTTTTACTCCCTGTTCCACCCAGTCTTTCTACTTCCCGTTCCTGCAAAACACGTAAAAGCTTTCCTTGGGCCTGGTAAGGAAGCTCTGATATTTCATCCAAGAAAAGCGTACCGTTCTGAGCTAATTCTATTTTCCCTGGCTTCCCTTCTTTTTTTGCTCCACTAAAGGCACCAGGTTCGTACCCAAAGACCTCAGATTCAAATAATTCGTCCGGAATGGCAGCACAATTTATGGGTATGAAAGGGTGGGCCTTTCTTGTACTCAAACCGTGTATGGCTTGAGCAAACAGTTCTTTTCCTGTTCCCGTTTCCCCAGTTATGAGTACAGTTGAATTGCTTATTGCAATTCTAGCCGCAAGTTCCTTAATCCGTTCGATTGCAGGACTATTTCCTATAATCCCTTCGAAATCATACTTATTTGTTTCAATACTGATTTTTTTCCTATTTTTATACTTTTCCAATGCATTTGCATAAAATGATAAATCGGCATGCTCTAACTCTTCTTGCCGTATGATGACGTGATAAACGTTATTTTGATCTTTTCTAGTGATCCTAATAAAACACGCCTGGCCAAAAATGACACCAGAGAAGACATTCCTCGAATCACGACTTTCTAGAGGACTTTTCGGAGAGGTTCGAATGATATTCATGATTGATTTACCTATTACCTCATCCTTCATAACACTAAAATGTTCTAAAAAATCTGGACTAGCACCAAGTACTTTCCCTTTTAGGTTCACTTCTATTGAGCCCCAACTTTTTAATTCATTTATCACTTTTTCCATATACATCACAAAACAACTTGATCGTTTTTTAAGAGTAGAATCACAACTTGTCCTTTAATCACTTCGATTCCCGTTTGATTATAGCAAGTGACCTTTTGTGTAACCCAATTTCTATCGATATTAATGTCGATTACTTCAAGTTCCGCCGTAATCAAATCCCCAACATGCACAGGATGATAAAAGATTAATTCCTTTTGTAATAAAACACAGGCACTACCCGGAAGTTTTTCACTAATCACTTGGGTGATCAACCCTTCCGTTAGGAGACCGGGAATGACTGGTTGGTCGTAATTGCTTTTCCACTCCTCTTTATTCAATTGATAAATCGGGCTATAGTCATTTGTTAATTCACTACATATCCTTACGTCTGAAATACTAAATGTACGTTGCAACCTTGCAATCTGCCCGATGAACATTTCAGAAATCGATAAGTTCATGCTTCCCCTTCTTCCTATTTGAACTTTCGAAATATTCAATTATATAACAATAACTATACATGGTTTTCAAAACAAAGGAAAGCCGAAATAGAATGCAAATTACAACGTTCCGAACAAATAATAAAGCAGCATCCTTAATGGATGCTACCTATCCAGGCACAGTAAGAAAGCGTTTACAAAAATGACTTTATTTCTTTTTCGACCAGCGAAGAGAACCTACATCATTATGTGGATGGTATTCTAACAAAAGTTTGCTATGCATATTTTCTAATTCAGTTAAAGATAACTTCAACAGTTGCTCCATGCTTTCATCTTGATAAACGATGGTCAGTTTATTAATTAACTTTTTTCGTCTTTCTTCCATACCCTTCCTTATCGTATTCCCCACACAACCCTCTCCTTTTTTATCACATATTTAAAATACCTACATGTATTTCCACGTCCATAATCTATTTATTTTCTTGGATGTGAATTTTAAGATACTCTTCTTCTAATTCACATAACCTTAATTCATATAGATGTATATTATTTTTTTTATAAATGCCTTTACTTATTAATTGATCAATTAGAAACTTTTTCTTTTCTAAAGTCTTTTCAAGCAATATTCCCAATATTTCTTTCCTCCTTTGATTCGTCCTTTGTTCCCATATGAATTTAATCATTCAAAGGCATAAAAATGCAAAAGACTTTCCATTCAACCATTAATCCTCTTGAATGGGAAGCCTCCAGTAATCTGGTCAGCAGTCTTAGTAATTGTAAGTAAATACTAAACTCATTAAACCTATTTGTCAAGTATGGATTACAGATTGATGCATGAATCTTGCCCTAAGAAATTTCTATCTTTTCCACCTATATCGCTTAACGAACACCTGGAAGGATTCACTAAATCTTTAACGCCCACATATATTTAATTGAATATTAACTATGAAAGGTGGAGGTAATACTGAAAACCAGTATTGTTATTCTCACATATAACGAATTACCTTTAACCAAACAGTGCCTTGCCAGCATTAAAGAACATACTGATGACAAAGATATAGAAATTATCGTCGTTGATAATGGCTCTTCAGATGGGACAGTCGACCATTTAAAAAGTATTCCCTCTTTAAAGACCATCTTCAATGAAAAGAACGCTGGGTTTGCAAAAGGCTGTAACCAAGGACTTGATATTGCAACGGGCGATACGGTTTTATTTTTAAATAATGATACAATCGTGACAAAAAATTGGCTACAATCCATGCTCACCTTGCTTTATAGTGACGAAAAAATAGGCATGGTCGGACCCGTGAGTAATTATGTAAGTGGCCCACAGCAAATTGCAGTGGATTATAGCGACATTGACGGTATCGATGATTTTTCAGCGGATTTCTGTCAAAAAAATATTGGCAAGTCTAAGCAAGTCATGCGTTTAGTAGGATTTTGCTTACTAGTGAAAAAAGAAGTGCTTGATAAAATCGGTGGTTTTGACGAACGGTTTGAATATGGGTCCTTTGAAGATGACGATTTATGTCTTCGTACATTAATAGAAGGTTATCAATTGAGAATAGCCTATGATTCATTTGTACATCATCATGGCCATGCCACCTTTACAGCCAATCAAGATATCAACATCCAACATTTGTATCATTTAAATCGGCAGAGATTTCTTGATAAGTGGAAAGTTGATCTAACTTATTACGTTCATCCAAGACCTGAAATTGTTAATCTCGTACCACTGGAATCAAAAAAGATTCTGGATATTGGATGCGGGGCTGGAGCTACTGGTATGGAGTTACTCAATCGACAATCCTGTAAATTATATGGTGTGGAATTGAATGAATTTGTAGGTTCCATCGCCAAGAATCATTTTGAACGTGTCGATACGCTAAATATTGAATCAACGGACCTTCCATATCCAACCGCTACCTTTGATACGATTATTTTGGCAGATATATTAGAACACTTAGAAAACCCATGGAAAGTCATTGAAAAGTTATCTATCTACCTAAAGCCGAATGGTTCACTCATTTGCAGCATCCCTAATATTTCACATGCAGACGCTCTCCTTCCTTTATTGCAGGGAAACTGGAACTATACGGATGCTGGGATTTTAGATCGGACCCATTTGCGCTTTTTCACCCCTAAAACTGTACTCGGTTTGTTTCCATCTCCATTATTTGACGTTCAGTCCCAAACGTATAATTACTTTACCCCCGATACAAAAGCACAACTTTTCTTTAATGAAGTTAGTTTTCTAGCTGAAAAATTCGGATATCACATGGAGCATTTATCCAACTACTCTACTATTTATCAAATGCTCATACATGCTAAAAAAAGATGATAAATGGTGGGTTTACCGTAATTAAATCCATAATCAGTAATTGAATTTGATTTATCCATGGAAGGATGGGGAGATGAGGCTTTGACTACGATTAGTTTATGTATGATTGTAAAAAATGAAGAAGCTGTAATTGGACGATGTTTAGAGTCTGTGAGTAAAATAGTGGATGAAATCAATATTGTGGACACCGGTTCTAACGATCGTACAAAAGAAATTGCTGCCAAATATACAGAACGGATTTTCGATTTTGCATGGATAGAGGATTTTGCCGCTGCAAGAAATTATGCATTTCAACAAGCTACAACTGACTACATTTTATGGCTGGATGCAGATGATGTTTTTTTAGAGAAAGACCAAGAGGCCTTTCTAGAACTAAAAAACACAATGGACACTCAAATCGATGCCGTTTCAATGAACTATAATCTCGCTTTTGATGAAGAAAACAATGTGACCTCCAGCTTAAGAAGATACCGTTTAGTTAAACGCGAAAGAGGATTTAAATGGATTGGAAATGTCCATGAGTATTTAGAGGTCTATGGCCACTTATTTCCAAGTGATGTATCCGTCTCACATCTGCCGCTTAGTCATGATGCCGAGCGTAACTTACGTATCTATGAAAACTTAGCTTCCTCAGGTAAAGAGTTCTCCCCCCGTGATCTTTTCTATTATGCAAATGAACTGCTGGATCATGGAAAAGTCGAGAAAGCAATTGAGTACTACCTTCGTTTTTTAAACACGAAAAAAGGCTGGGTCGAAGATAATATTAGAGCCTGCAATAAATTAGCGGATTGCTACAATCAACTTGGTTTGAAAGAACAGGAATTGACCTGGGTTTTGAACACTCTTGCCTATGGCACTCCAAAACCGGAAACTTGCTGTAGATTAGCCTATTATTTCTTGCAAAAAAACGAAATACCATCAGCCATTTATTGGTATGAAAGTGCCTTGGCCAATAAAGAAAGTGATGGGCTGTCTTTTCAAAACCACTCTTGTTCAACTTGGTTGCCTCACCTACAACTAGCAGTTTGTTATGATAAAGCAGGTCAACATGAGTTGGGGTATCAACACAACGAAAAGGCGTTAAAATACCGTCCCCAAGACCCTCAAATGCTATTAAACAAAGCATATTTTGAGAAAAAACTCAATTTATAAAATGACCTTACATCCCGGTAAGTAGGCTTTAGATTTATTATAGAATTCACATCTCCGCCTTTAATTTTCAAGCAATTTCCGCCTTCCCTGTCCACTCATACTCATAAACGCAAGCGCATAAGATGATTTAAGTCAATTTTCCGTAGAAAGACATGACCACCTAGATGTTATCTTCTTTAGGATGTGAAAAGGAAATGAAAGGCATTATATTAGCTGGAGGAAGCGGCACAAGATTATATCCATTAACTAAGTCCGTCTCCAAACAGCTTTTACCCGTTTACGATAAGCCATTGATTTATTATTCACTTTCCGTACTTATGCTTGCTGGAATAAAGGATATTCTAATCATCTCAACCCCCACTGATATTTCTAAATATGAACACTTATTGGGAGATGGGTCCCAACTGGGAATTAAATTAAGTTATATCGTCCAACAAAGACCAGAAGGCATAGCACAAGCGTTTATTATAGGAGAAAATTTCATCGGTAAAGATTCTGTGTGTTTAATATTGGGGGATAACATTTTTTATGGACATAATTTCACAAAAACATTGGAAGAAGTCGTTACCGCAGGAGATGGAGCAACGATATTCGGCTATCATGTGAAAGACCCAGAACGATTCGGTGTTATAGAATTCGACAAGGATCTGAAAGTGATTTCTTTAGAGGAAAAACCTTCCGTTCCCAAGTCGAACTATGCCATCACTGGCCTATACTTTTATGATAATAACGTTATCGATATTGCCAAGAGCATTAAAAAATCAGAACGGGGAGAATATGAAATCACTTCCGTAAATGAATGTTACCTCAAAAAGAATCAACTGAAAGTCCGATTATTAGGCAGAGGTTTCAGCTGGTTGGATACAGGCACCCATGAATCACTGCTTGATGCCTCTTTATTTATCCAAACCATCCAAAGCAGGCAAAATGTCCATATAGCTTGTATAGAAGAAATTGCTTTTCGTAAGGGATTCATATCAGCTCAACAGCTTCTTGCATTGGCGAAGCCATTAGAAAAAAATGAATATGGGCAATACCTCTTAAGGTTAGTAGAAAATTTACCGTAGACTATTTATTGAAAGGTGGCCATTCTTTGAATGTTCTAGTTACAGGTGGTGCTGGTTTCATCGGCCTCAACTTTGTTCATTATCTTCTTGAGCATACTTCGTATCAAATAACTGTAATAGATTCCCTGACCTATGCAAGCCATCCACAGGAAATACAGGCCTTAACCTCCAACCCCAGGTTACGTTTCGTGAAAGGTAGCATTTCAAACAAGAGCGATTTGGAAGCCACGATGGATCGAAAGTATGAAGCCATTGTCCACTTTGCCGCTGAATCCCATGTAGATAATAGCATTCAAAATGCTGATGATTTCGTCCAAACAAATATTGTCGGTACCTATCAATTATTACAACAATTAAAAACAGGGGTAGCGAAAAGAATGATTCATATCTCAACAGACGAAGTATATGGAACTCTTACCCCAGTTCAGCAACCATTTACCGAATTGTCTCCTCTATCACCTAACAACCCCTACTCCGCAACAAAAGCAAGCTCGGATTTATTAGTGCGCGCTTACTATGAAACATTTAAATTGCCATTAATGATAACCAGGTGCAGCAATAACTACGGTCCTTTTCAGAATAAGGAAAAATTCATTCCAACCATTGTTTTAAAAGCCCTTCAAGATCAGCAAATCCCTATATATGGGGATGGTCAGCAAATAAGAGATTGGCTGTATGTCCAAGACCATTGTAAAGCAATCTCTCTTATTCTTGAAAGTGGCATGCCTGGTGAGGTTTATAATATTGGTGGAGGAAATGAAAAGAAGAATATAGATGTCGTAAAGAGGATTTTAGAGATAATGGGTAAATCAGATAAATTAATTGAATTTGTTGAAGACAGAAAAGGCCATGATCGAAGATATGCAATCGATTCTTCGAAGTTACAAAGTGAATTGGGTTGGAAACAATCCTCAACCTTCGATCAATCATTACTAAATA
Organism: Peribacillus suis; assembly: GCF_059384845.1. Taxonomy (NCBI): domain Bacteria; kingdom Bacillati; phylum Bacillota; class Bacilli; order Caryophanales; family Bacillaceae; genus Peribacillus; species Peribacillus suis. Next base: position 1,841,786 of record NZ_CM182019.1, on the reverse strand, counting down.
CGGTCCAATGGCATATCAATAACTTTGGTGCATCCATATGAAGAAGGTCGTCATTACGGGTTCCGGCGGACAATTGGGAAAAGAGCTTATGCAATTACTGAAGGACGATTATTTAGTACATCCATTTACCAAACAACAACTGGATATTACGAATCGCAAACAAATTGAAGAAACGCTCGAACAGATCAAACCAGATTTCCTTATCAATACTGCAGCATATACGCAGGTGGACCTTTGTGAAACGGATATTGATAATGCTTATTTAATCAATGGCATTGCCCCCTATTATCTAGCATGTGAAGCAAAAGAGAAAAAGGTGAAATTCCTCCATATCAGCACAGATTATGTATTTGACGGTAAAAAAACCGAACCATATAAAGAAGATGACGAAACCTACCCCCATACCATTTACGGAAAAAGCAAGTTACTCGGTGAAGAATTCATGCGCCTTGCTTATGAGGAATCCACAATAATAAGAACCTCATGGTTATACGGTCATAATGGGAAAAATTTCGTTAACACCATTAAAAAATTAGCTGCTTCCACTAAGGAAATTCGTGTAGTTGATGACCAATTTGGAAGCCCCACTTATACAAAAGACCTGGCAACTGCCATTAAACAATTATTGACGAAGCCAGCCGGAATTTATCATGTCACCAATTCCGGAATTTGCACCTGGTATGAATTCGCTATGGAAATAGTTAAATACTTACAATCAGATGCGGTAGTCACCCCTGTTTCTACAGAAGAATATGGCCTGGCAACTCCTAGACCCAAGTATTCTGTCTTAAGTCATAAAAAGATAAACACTAATGGGATCCACATGCGAAATTGGAAAAAGGGATTACATGAATTCTTAGCAAAGGAAGATGGTAAAAATGGGAATTGAAGGTGTTATTTTAAAAAAACTAACCAAACACAGTGATGATCGAGGCTTTTTTGCAGAAGTTGTTAGAGATGACGACCACCTGTTAACTCATTTCGGCCAGCTTTCCTGGTCAACCTCCTATCCAGGGGTCATCAAAGCCTTTCACTACCATGAAGAACAGGATGACCTCTGGTTCTTCCCTTCCGGCAATGCCCAAGTGGTTCTATATGACTTAAGGGAGCATTCCAGTACAAAAGGGGAAACCAATGTCTATTATATGGGGGAAAACAATCCGATTATCTTGCTCATCCCAAAGGGAGTAGCACACGGATATCGAGTACTTGGTGAAAAATCAGCAACTGTTGTATATTGTACGACTAAATCATATAATCCATCTCGGCCGGATGAAAAAAGAATTCCTTGGGATGATGAGAAAATAAACTTCGACTGGAAAACACAAAATAAATAAGCAAGTAAAGTTTCCATAATATGATTTGAAGATATCCATATGCTTATTATGCCTCCTGAACTAACTTATTATTACCGGTCAAATAGGCATATTTACGTGCCTCCCCTCGACTTGTTTACCAAGGAAATATCTTTATAAAAATAAAATTCACTGCCATTAATGGCAGTGAATTTTATTTTTTAAGTTTAAATGCTTTTAAAATGGATATTATAATGATGTAAGATAATAATGCAGGTTTTACCATGCTAGGAGGTACTTAAATGGAACGTGGAAAAGTAAAATGGTTTAATAGTGACAAAGGATTTGGATTTATCGAGCGTGAAAATGGAGACGACGTATTCGTTCATTTCTCAGCTATTCAAGGGGAAGGGTATAAATCTCTTGAAGAAGGCCAGGAAGTTGAATTTGAAGTAGAATCAGGTCAACGTGGGCCTCAAGCAACAAACGTAAACAAACTTTAATTAAACTAATAAACAGGCCCTGAAAATCAGGGCCTGTTTTTATGCTCTAAATCAATAAAATCCACTTATGTAGCAATTAAAAAACAAAAAAATCTCTGGAGACTAACTAACTCCAGAGATTTGAAAATAAAGGGAACCCCTTATTTTACAGCTTCTTTTAATTCTTTACCCGCTTTGAATGCAGGAACTTTGCTAGCTGCAATTTGTATTTCTTCACCTGTTTGCGGATTTCTACCAGTACGTGCTGCACGATCGCGCACTTCAAATGTACCAAATCCAACTAATTGAATTTTTTCTTCTTTAGCTAGCGTAGTCGTGATTGTCTCAAACAATGCATCCACAACTTTTTTAGCGTCGTCTTTTGTTAATTCTGCTTGTGCTGCTACAGTTGTGACTAATTCTGTTTTATTCATATTAAAACACCTCATCCTTTTAATTCTATAAAGTATGTAGAAAACACACCATACCATATTAACTAAAGGTCTGTCACTTAATATGGCCGAAAAAAGGAAATTTAATCCTTATCTTATGCATTTTGATGGTAGAAATCAATTTGAAGCAAAATACCGGCAAGTCATCCTAATTTATGTAATAATAGATACATGACAAAAAAGTATAAGAACTTGAGGGATTTTCATTGGAAAGTATGGAACTACTACATACAAAAATAGAAATTTTGAGGAAGGAATTAATCTATACAGCTTTTAACCATGGATTCACCGCTCCAAAAACTTTACATATAAGCCAAGAACTTGATAAACTGCATAACTTACTTTTACATAACCTTTACATAACCAAGAACCAATAAGCTATCAGTAAAATAAAACGTTTTATATCTATGTATAGGCAACAGGGCTCTTTCCATTACAAAATTACATACTCTAGACTTTCTTCTGCTAGAGTATGTAACCATCTATACTTCAAGGTGTCATTTTTAATTTTCGATTTGCAGCCATTGATAGATTGTATCCATATCAATATCTTCTTCCAAATGGGCAGCCAAGAGGTCATACCTTCCTCTCGTCGCTTTGAATCACTTTGCACATTATCCTCTACTTCATCCAACCCTTTTTCCCGACGAATTTGATTGAATAAAGACCTAGTAAACAGACGATTATGAAAGATGCCATGAAGATAGGTGCCCATGATTTTACCATCACTGGAAATAGCCCCGTCTCCTCTTCCATCCTCTAACAAAAGTAAAGGAGTTACACTTGAAGATTCTAATGAGGTTCTCCCTAAGTGTATTTTAAAGGCTTGTCCCATATACAACTCATTTCAATATGTGTGTGGTATCTAAATAATAGTGAACATCCTTGATTTGAATTTTACTACATAGGCAAAAACAAAACCCTAACTGCAAGAGTTAAGGTTGAATTAACTAGATATGAATAATGAATGTAGTAATGATTTACACTCCCATTTATCTTATTGAAACAGAAAACACTACCGGTTTAAACCGGATTGTCACATAGATAATTTTTTTCTGTCAACTATTTCATATAACAACTTTTCAGAAATTCAATAGGCTAGAATTGTTATGGACCGATTTCTATCAAAATATGCCGTACATTGTTTTACATAATAAAAGTTCTCAACAAATCTGTTCTATTAGGTTGGAAGAATTGTTTTTAGGAGAATTCACATCCGATGATACCTCAAACGCTTCCATTTGTTCGGCGTCAAAAGACTTTAGGAATTGTTGGAGATAGTTCGTATCCTGAATGGTCGGGTCAAGCCAAACCTTCTCATCTTCAGGATTAAGAATGACAGGCATACGATCATGAATGCTTGTCATCAATTCATTTGACGTCGTGGTGATAACTGAACAAGAATAAACCGTACCTTTCGGTGATTTCCATGATTCCCATAGACCTGCCATTCCAAATGGATCATTATTCTTAAGTTTAATCCGCATTGGTATTTTACGTTCAGGATCCTTCTTCCACTCATAAAAGGAGTCGGCAAGAATCAAGCACCGTTTCTTTTTATAAGCATTCTTGAAACTTACTTTCTCGGCAATTGTCTCGGCCCTGGCATTTATCATCTTGTAGCCAATTTTTTCATCTTTAGCCCAGGACGGAATCAATCCCCATCGGAGATACCCTAACCGGTTCTTAGTACCATCATTAATGACAGATAGAACGGAATGCGTCGGAGCTACATTATAGCTAGCCTGGTACTCTTCATTAAAAGCAGCTTGTATATCAAAGCGATCAATGATTTCTTCAATGCCCGTAAAAAGGGTAAACCGTCCACACATACTATCACCTACTGTATTATTTGTTAACGCTCTAGAATCTTAATATCTGTAAATGGTTGATTGAACAGTTCACTGTTAATCAATAGTGTACCCAGAACTTCCCTTTCATCTTCAGCTTTAATAACATCCGTAAGAATTACCATACTACCATTCTTCACTGTCACTTTATATTCATTCATAATAAGTCTCCCTTCAATTGGTAGTTACCCGTATTATATACATTATCCACCAAAGGTAAAAACAAAACGAATTAGTGATCGTCCCCCTTGTTTCATTGCTCCTTGTTCCTTTTCAAATTGGACAAATATGATCATGTTTCCCGGGCCCATTCCTTATCATTGGGCATAAAAAAGCCCTCCATAAAAGCATGGCTGGCTTTAATGGAGGGCTTTTAATCAACTTAGTTTGTGATGGACCCATCATCGTCTATATCCTCGTAATCAGTTGGATCCTTTTCCAATAATACTACTTTATCTTCTTCGTTCCACTCCACTTTAAATCCTGTTACTTTTCCGACCCTTAAAACGGGTAGGAATGATTTTTGATCTGGTTTATAGGTCTTTAAATCTTTTGTGCCTATTACGCCTAAACCAAGTAGCAATTTATCCGATTGAATATAAGGCTTACCATCTATTATCTTCATTTGTTTAGCTGTATACGGAAAAGGTACACCATTTACTTTTAATGTGAACGGACCTGGCTTCTCTTCTTTAATTTCTGGAGCTTTTTTCGACTTATAGTATCCCTTATCTACTCCAAGAACTGTTCCTTCTCTCGTATTATCCGCCCCACCATACATTTTTCCCGTTTCATAATCGAATACGACGGCCTGCACATTTCCAATATGCTGAGGTTTTTCTTCATAGACATGACCTTTTGCCATTAACTCCAATTTTGTATTTTGTTCAATTCCCGGCTCCCATCGAACAGTGGGATAGTTCGCAGAGTATATACGAGGTGATAGGATGGCTTCTTGGATTGGTAGCCCATGATCGATTACATTCATGATGGTCTCAGACACGGACGCAATAATGGTAGCTCCCCCAGGAGAGCCCAAGGCAAGAAAAGGTTTGCCATCTTTTAAGACAAAAGTTGGTGACATACTGCTTCTAGGGCGTTTTCCTGCTTCTACCTGATTAACGCCCCCCGGTGTAGCATCGAAATCTGTCATTTCATTATTTAGCATGAAACCATAATCCGGTACCATTATGCCAGTACCGAACACTTGTTCAATCGTTGTCGTATATGACACCATATTCCCCCACTTATCCATCACCGAGAAATGGGTGGTTTGACCTTCAGGATGATTCTCCACCACAGTTGGCATGGAAGAAGGTTCTTTTCCTTCATATTCCCATGGATCTCCTTCTTTTACTTCTGCAGTTGATCTATTAGGATTAATTAGTTTTCTTCTTTCCTTTATATACTCCTCATCTAAAAGCCCCTTTTTAGGAACTTCATAAAAATCTTCATCAGCCATGTATGCTGCACGGTCGGCAAATGCCAAATGCATGGCTTCCGTTAAATAATGAAGATATTCAGGGGAATTAATTCCCATCTTCTTCACATCATACCCTTCCATCAATTCTAAAATTTGTTGGACCGTCAAACTACCTGAACTCGGCGAAGCGGCACCAACGACTTCAAATCCCCTATAATTCGATCGAATCGGTTCCCTTTCTTTCGCCTCATACCTTTTCAAATCATCCGTGGTCATGACGCCTTCTCGTTTTTTAACTTCCTTGACAAGCGCTTCACCGATTTCCCCTGAATAAAGTGCATCCGGCCCTTGTTTCTTAATAATTTTGAATGTCTTGGCAAGATCCGGTTGTATGAGCTTATCACCTTCTTTTAATGGCTCTCCCCCGGGAATGAACACTTTGGCAGCTGCAGGATTATTTAGAAGCTTCGCTTTATTTTCATCAATATATTGAGCTGCGGACCAATTTACTTTCACTCCTTTTTCCGCTTGTTTAATCGCAGGATTTATTACTTCTGATAAACTCATCGTGCCATAGTTCTCAAGAGCCATTTCCATTCCCTTTAAGGTTCCAGGGACCCCTACCGCCTTTCCTGTAATATGACGTTTACTGAAAGGTATAACTTTTCCGTTTTTATCTAGAAAAAGTTTAGGTGTAACGTTTTTTGGAGCTGTTTCACGGCTATCAATCATCGTAATTTTATCTTCCTCTTTACTATAAATCATGATGAAACTCCCGCCGCCAATTCCCGACATCATCGGTTCCACTACATTTAATGACAGCTGAATGGCTGCTGCTGCATCAACAGCATTTCCGCCTTGCTCTAAAATCTTTCTACCAGCTTCCGCTGCTATGGGATGGGAAACCGAAACGATTCCCTTTTTTGTTCCTTGCTTCATTGACTTATCTACCCCGGGCACACTTGCAATAACGGTAGAGACAACTAAAAAGATACTGAAAACAGCTATAATTAAACTCTTAAAATAGGTCATATAAAGTCCCCTTTCAAAACGGATATTAATCCTGTTCACTTAGAAAAACCTATACCTTTCTTCTGGTTAAGATTCTAAAGTTGGAGACAGTTCCTATGTGTATCATGGAGATAACTCTAGTCGAGTTCAGACTTGTTAAACATCAGAATTATAAACTATATAAATTAAAGACGGTGGCTCCACCTTATATTACACACTCACCTCCTTAACTGATAAATGATGTAGTTGGGTAAAAGCCACCGTCTAGTGTCTTCAGTCCATTACCTAAATATTATGATTATTATCTAAAATGGTCGGCATGTTCCTTTTGTCTTGCTTCTTGAAATATTGGAAAGCAAGCAAGACGGCAAAGGAAGCTAATCCAATGATATCCGTAATGGTTTCAGGATAGATTAATAGTAAGCCGATAATAATGGCTGGGAATCTTTCTAACCAATGCATTCCGCGTATCCAATAACCGATGACCCCGGCCCCGATAGCAATCATTCCAGTCATTGCCGTAAAAACGACCCATACCACTTCCATCCAAGTTGAATCAATCATCAGCATTTGTGGGGATAGTACGAAAATGTAAGGAATAATAAAGGCCGCTATCGCTAATTTAGACGATTGGATCCCTGTCTTTAAGGGATCTCCACCAGAAACCCCGGCTGCTGCGAAAGCGGCTAGTGCCACTGGTGGTGTTATATCCGCAATAATGCCAAAGTAGAAAACGAATAGATGTGCGGATAAATCCGGTACACCCAGTAAAATGATGGCGGGTGCCGCAATGGTAGAGGTAATTACATAGTTAGCAGTTGTCGGTGACCCCATTCCCAATACTAAGGCCGCGACCATTGTAAGCATAAGTGTTGGTATTAAGTAGCCACCAGCCAAATCGATTAATCCATTCGCCAGCTTTAGACCTAGCCCTGTCTTTGTGACAATCCCTACGATAATACCCGCACTAGCCGTTGCAGCCGCTACTGCCAATGCCGTACGGGCCCCATCTACTAGGGCATGAATGATATCACTAAATTTCATCCGTACATCTTTGTTAATAAACCCTACAATAATCGAGATAAGAATGGAATACAATGCGGCATGTGTAACGGTTATATTCGACATCAGTAGGAGAACGATAGCAACGATTGGTATCAATAAATAAACTTTTCTTATCACTTCTCTCTTGTTCGGCATTTCTTCTTTCGTCAATCCCCTTAATCCAAGCCTTTTTGCTTCAAAATGGGTCATGATCCAAATCCCTGTAAAGTAAAGAATGGCTGGAATGGTGGCTGCTTTTGCTATATCCCAATACGTGATGCCATTCCCAATAAACTCGACCATTAGAAACGCTGCCGCTCCCATTATCGGTGGCATTAATTGTCCACCTGTTGAAGCAGATGCCTCTACTGCCCCAGCAAATTCCTTTTTGTAACCCAGATTTTTCATCATCGGAATCGTAAATGACCCTGAAGTGACAACATTCGCTACCGAGCTGCCGCTGATGGTTCCTTGTAATGCACTTGAAAAAATGGCAACCTTCGCAGGTCCGCCGACTCTTCTACCTGCAATCGCAGTTGAGAGATCATTGAAATATTGACCAACCCCGGTTCGTATAAGGAAGGCACCAAATAGTAAAAATAGGAAAATGAAGGTAGATGAAATCGCCAGCGGTGTTCCTAAAATCCCCTCTGTAGAGAAAAACATCGTTTGGACCATCCGCTCGAAAGTTAGACCGCGATGCGAAAGGAAACCAGGCATATATTGACCAAATAGACCATATAAAATGAATAGCACCGCTATTGTCGTTATAGGTATCCCTACTGCACGCCTCGTTGCCTCTAACACCAGTAAAATGGCCAGTAAACCAACCGTGAAATCCAACGTACCTAAACGACCGACATTCATGACCAAATCGTCGAAAAACAAGGGCCAGTACGCTCCGACTCCGATACTTAATACTGCTAGAATCATATCGTACCATGCTATTTGAAGCTTGCCTTTTTGGCGTTTCTTCCGATTTGCAGGAAATAATAAAAAGATTAAAGATAGCGCGAAACCTAAATGAATCGTCCGTTGAATTTGTGCTGTAAAAACCCCAAAGATGGCTGTATACAATTGGAATAAAGAAAATGCTAAGAGACCGAAAAAAGCAATATACCCCAATATGCCTTTTAATTTCCTGGTCCCTGCTTCAGGATCGTATTTCTCTAAAAGTTTCTGCTGCTCTTCCTCCGTTAAGTACTGCACTTTTCCTTTATCATCATCCATTGATATTCACCCCATCCAATTGCTCCCAAAAGGAAATTTTTTTCGTTGAAATTCTGATCCATGTTCCCGGCTTAATAAATCGTGATAATAATACAGTTTGTTTTCTATAGATTAAGCGATGATTGGCTCCAACCTGCCCTATTCTTAAATCAATATATTCAAATGTTCGATTCATATTTTTGATATGATATACACCGTCTTTTTCTTCAAAGACTTCCTCTCCCTCTGCATTAGAAGGCATTCCTACAGCAAAGTCTTCATATGCCAGCTCGGTTTGCTTAATGGAGTCCCTTGATAGCTGATAGGTTTCGAGAACGTCCGAGAGGTGAATGGAATGTGTATACTCTATTTGAAACGTCTTTTCTCTTTTCAAAGGTAAATAAGCCAACAACTCTTCTTGATCTTGATAGGAAAACGCAAGGACTTGTTTATATGGTATGAAACCAAGTAAAGCACTGAACAGAAATAGAGGGATAATAAAAAACACGAATCTCTTAAAAAAATTGCTGCTCATCGAAACCTCCAAACTTCAAGAAACAACGAAATCGATAGCGAACTATCGATTATCGTAGCATTTATTTGGTAATTCCCTTTTCTTCGAAATATTTAGCTGCACCAGGATGCAACTCCATTTCCCCTAATCCTTCAAGTGCCGTCTCTGCCGTAATTAATTTTCCTTTTGCATGCGTGATTTTGTCTGTATTGTCATAAATAGCCTTAGTCATTTCGTACACCAAGTCTTTGTCCATGTCTTTTCTTACAACCAACATGGCTTTCACGGCAACGGTCTTTACATCTGATTTAATCTTATACGTGCCACTCGGAATGGTATCCTCCGCATAATATGGATATTTCTTAACCAATTCTTTAATCTTTTCATCCGCAATTGGTAGGACAACAATATCATTTTGAACAGAAAGTGCCTCTACTGCACCAGTTGGAGTACCTGCTGTTATAAATGCTGCATCAATATTCCCAGCTTGTATTCCGTCCGTTGACTCGTCGAAGGAGAGGTTTTGGGCTTTTATATCTTTAGCTGATAACCCATGAAGTGCTAGAATTTGCATGGCATTAATGTATGCACCTGATCCAGGGGCACCGACCGATACTTTCTTTCCTTTTAAATCTTCCACTGATTTAATCCCACTTTTAGCTGTTGTTACAAGCTGTACAGTTTCTGGATATAAAGAGCTAATTGCCTGGATATTATCAATTGGGTTCCCCTTGAACATTTCTTTGGCCTCAACTGCATATGCAGCAATATCCGTTTGCGAGAAAGCTATCTCAGCTTCTCCAGCTCTTAAGGTTTCCATGTTTTCTGCAGAAGCCCCGGAGGTTTGTGGTGTAATATTCGCATTGGTATTATCCGTGATGATATTTCCGATCTGACCACCGAGTGGGTAATATGTACCACCAGTCCCACCTGTTAATAGACTCAAGTTTTGTCTTTCGTCTCCAGAGGCCCCTTCATTCCCCTTACTGCAAGCAGTAATAAGTAGTAAGGACATGATCATTCCGAATAAAAAAAGGCTTTTACATCCCTTCACAAAAATCCCTCCTTTTTCAATTTCATCATCTTTAAATGCGACGATATTAATAGTATTCTGTGACCAACTCTAATTTCCTTCATTTTACATATGGGAATTTAACCCATATCCTTACAGTCAAAAACGCGCGTTTTTTTAACCAACTTTATATTTGACTAAATTTTCAGTTTTTTACATCCTTCTTTAAAGATAATATTGACTCTTGCATTTGAGAAATATATTATTGTTATAAACTTATAACTATTGATTATAAAATACCTTCTTATTGCCTGTATCCTGCTATTCTGATACCACTTAAACAAAAGGAGTGATTTTATCAATTTCCTATCCCTACGTTATTTTATTGAAGTTTCAAACCACCTTAGTTTCAGTAAAGCCTCCAAGATCCTTCATATCTCCCAACCTGGCTTAAGCCAACAAATCTCATCACTTGAAAAACAATTAGGTTTTAAGCTTTTAAATCGCACAACAAGAAAAATCACATTGACTGAAGAAGGGGAATATATCTACAAGAAACTCGCTCCTTCCTTCGATGACATCGAAAAAACAGTTAGCAATATCGTTGAAAACAAGATTGTCCCCAAACCAAAGATGAAAATTGCCACAATACCATCAGCAGCAAGTATTTATATACCAAATTTATTGAAAAAGATACGTGTTGAATTTCCTGAAGTGGAAGTGGATCTTCAAGAGACCACCTCCGCAAGAGCAGTCAAGCTAGTTAAACAGCAAAAGTATCAAATTGGTTTTATCCGAACACCCATACATGCCAATACCTTGACAAGTGAAGGGCTGAATATGATTGAATTCAACAAATCTCCATTGCAATTAGTCGTTTCTTTTGAACACCGGTTAGCTCAAAAAGAATCCATACATTTAACTGAGGCAAAGAATGAACCCTTTATTCATTATCATGCAGTACAAGCCCACTCTCTTCAATTTCTTTTGGAAAAGGCATGTTCGATTGCTGGGTTTTCTCCAAAAAAATTATGTGAAGGATCCGAGCTATTAACGATTGCAAACCTAGTTTCAAATAATTTAGGTGTTGCCCTCATGCCCAAAGATATGATTGATTTGTTAGGAACTAAAAAGGTGAAGGCCTTAAACATCGAAAATATGAATCTGTCTAGCTCAATATCAGCTGTTTGGAAAAGTAGCGAACATACACCTTTCTTGATAAATCAAATCATACATACCCTCCAATCCAACGCTTCGTTGTGAGTTATAAGGATAAAGAACTAAAGTAAGTACAACTTGTCCCTTTTATAATCAAGGTTTATATGTATATAAAAATTTACTATTTTTGTTATGTTCCCTTCAATGTTAGCATTCGGTTATACAACATTTGAAAGGATGATAAATAAATGGTAAGTGGTATTTCGAAATTTTCCGTATTTGGCTTGGGTCCTATCGGCATGGAAATTCTGCGTAGTGCATATCTTACAAATCCTCAATCGATTATTGGTGCTGTAGATATTGATCCCCAAAAGATTGGAACGGATATTGGGCTGATCATAAATGAAAATAAAATGGATGTACATGTGGTCTCCAGTATTCATGAAGTAAAAACCAGTGTAGAGCACCCAATTGCCCTTCATGCGACCGGTTCCAATGCAAACCACGTTTGGCCACAAATCAAGGAACTTTTAGATAATGGGTTCTCAGTGGTTTCTACCTGTGAACAGCTTTCTTTCCCGTGGCAGCGCTATCCTGAGCTGGCAAAGGAGATAGATATATATGCAAAGAGCAAAGGGCTCAGTGTCATCGGGACTGGCATTAATCCAGGTTTCATCATGGATACCATGGCGATCTGTTTTTCAACCGTTGTCACAACGGTAAACAGAGTCCTTGTCAATCGTAAAGTGGATGTTTCGAAACGCCGCCTCCCCTTACAAAGAAAAGTTGGAATCGGTATGACAAAAGGAGAATTTGAGGCACTGGCTGAACAGGATAAGATCGGGCATGTTGGGCTTGAAGAATCTGTTAGATTAATTGCATATGGGCTAGATTGGGAACTTAACAGTATAAATAATACCATTGAGCCAACAATTGCCACCGAAGATATAACCGTTCCACTTACGTCTCTAAAAAAAGGGGCGGTTAGTGGGTTACACCAAGTATCAAGAGCTTTGACCTCTACCGGAAAGGAAATCTGCTTGGACTTGAACATGTCTGTAGGAATTAACCAAGAGGATGAGATTATAATTGAAGGAAACGAAACACAAAGATTAATCATACCAAATGGAGTATTCGGTGATACTGCTACTGCCTCCATGGTTATTAATACAGCTAAACAAATTGATGCGATTCGAAAACCTGGGTTACTTACCATGGCTGACATCGGCCTGCCAAGAAACAGTCAGCAATCTGAATTTGTACCCATATGAGTCTAGACAAACGACATATCCATTTATAAGTAACTGCTATATGAATGTCTCTGCTATTCTTTAAAAATATCCCAACCTAAAGATAGCGTAAACCATGGAATTGTCGCATCGTACGGGATAAGCAGTTTTTCTATCTCTAATTTATTACTTTTATTTATATTTTTTTCCAGACACATCCCCCCGGCGACTTGCCGGGGCACTCTTATATATGAAAGCGGTAAGAAGAGAATATAAAGGTCAACTTCTTCAAGTAGCCTAGTAGTTTTGAAAATTATAGTTTACATACTATTAATCCTATATATCTTCCGTGGTCGTCCTTTTGATATGGGAGCTTCTTCTCCAATTATTTCAGCCATATCTTGTTCTACCAAATTATTAAGTATACGTCGTGCATTTCTTGGCGTCATTTTTAGCCATTCTGAAAGAAGTGATGCTGTTATAGAATGATTACCGGTTCTTTTTTGAACTGACAATATCTTATTAAATGTAGTAATTGTCACCCCACACAGTTTAAGTTTTCCACTCATTTCTCGGTCTTCTATTCTATAACTAAAAGAGATGCTTTCCTGTTCCTGAAGGGGTCCCTCTATCATTCCTTGATCGTCAACAAGAAATGCACAAAAAGAAGCATACTTTTGCGCATTAAGTAAGGCTATTCTTGCGTGCTTCTCTGCTGCTAATGCTGTATCACCATATCCAATACCAATATGTGTAGGATAGTCGGTTACTAATGAGACCTTATCCAATATATCTACTACATGTTCTGATGACTCCTGTAAAGAGCCTCTCGTTGAAAAAATGATAAAGCTACCCATTCCAAGGTTTACAATTGAACCTGAAAGAGATTCAGAAAAATTAACAATGACTGACTGTAATTGTAAATTCAATCGATACTGATTATAAGATAATGTAAGTATATCATTTTCACCTCCATCAGTAACCTTAATCAAAATAACGGAAATTTGAGATTCCTTAAAATACTTTGTTTCCCAATATTGAATCGCATTTGTCAATGTTTCACGAATATTAGTACGTGTAGGTGTGATCCAATATGAAGGTATATCTTCCGATTGTAAATTTTCAAATATAGCATACAAACATGTTAAACAAGTATCTACTTTATTTTCCTTATATAATTTTTTATGAAAATCAAGTAGCTCTTCTATAGAAATACCCTCATGAAATTCCTGAGAATAAATAGATTGACTCGACAAATTAAGATCTTCAAAAGTCTCATATACATCACGTTTAGGTATAATATCTATACTCATATTTTGCAAATGTCGCTGATCACTATAACCGATTTCAATCATTGCCTTTGTCAAACTCGCACCATCCAATTGAAGAAAGAAAAAAGGTTGGTTAGACCCACTTGCTCTTACAAAAGGATAAAGAACTGGTCCACCAAGCACCCAAATATCAACTTCACTTTGTTTTTGTTGTATTATGGATGTTGTTTCTTCAGGATTCTTATAAATAAAAGGAATGACCTGTAAACGGTCCTTATAATCCTCTGCAAGTTCCACTACCATTTTTACTGTACTTGATGGACCAACTATCCCGGCTCTTGTTATCAATTTTCTTTCCCTGCCTTCCTCTAATGACTATGTATATCAACATTCACTTAGTCATTATAGTTAAAAAAGGCACCCTCTCTTGAATGTATATCAATATTACTTGAAATACATTTAGAAAGAAGCCTTCTCATTTAAATTATTATACCAAAATATACTAAAAAATTAAAAACACACCATTTTTACAAAACTTGCTTTACAACAATAAATCAGGTTCCTCTTTTACGATTTTGTTCCATAAAGGTTGGAAATTAAGCCATCCTTCATACTCTGTTCCCGTCTGCTCAGCAGCTATTAAAGCACTTTTTTCATCAATTAATATTGGCTTTTGAACTGATTCTGCTAATATTTGCGACTGACACAATCGTTCCATTGTAATAAACCACCAAGCTGCTGAATCAACAGATTGCCCCACTGTAAGTAAGCCATGGCTTCTCAGGATAAGCGCCTTATACGTACCTAATGTTTCTGCAATGCGCTTCCCTTCTTCCGTTTCATACACTAATCCTGTATAGTCATCAAAGACCGCGTGATCTTTGTAAAACTGACAAGCATCTTGAGAGATTGGATCTAATAATCTCCCAAAAGAAGCCCATGTTTTTCCATATAAGGAGTGCGCATGTGCTGCAGCTATAACATCTGGTCTAGCTTTATGAATTTCAGAGTGAATAGCAAATGCTGCTCCATTTAATGATTTTTCTCCTTCCACAATATCACCATTTTCATTTACAAGAATCAAATTAGATACAGTAATCTCACTGAAATGCTTACCATACGGATTTACCCAAAAATGATCTGTATATTCTGGATCTCGTACAGTAATATGTCCTGCCACACCTTCACTAAAACCAAACTTTGAGAACAGTCGAAAAGCACCTGCAAGTCTTTCTTTCCGATGCTTCCGTTCTGCTTCCATATTTTCAAACTTTATGGGATTTAAATACGTAACATTCGACATACACATTTCTCCTTTTCATATTATTTATACCTAAAGGGTTTCAACAGATGGAACCCTTTAGAGTTACTTAGTATTTAAAAATTCTCAAACAGTTTGATTATTGGTTTCATAAATATCATTATAAAACTTCATCATTTCATCTCGAAAACTACGAATTCCTTCCGTTGCGTTTATAATTTGTTCTTCTGTAACCATGTACTTTGCAATGATGGTTTCTCCTAACCCCACATGGAAATTTTCATCTTTTTTTATCTTTTCATAACATTTCGCTAAATCCTCCAAACCAATCCGTCTGCAACTTTCAATGACGATATCATGTGTAGTTGTCGTGGATGTCTCTGAGCAATTCCAAACAGCAATCGCACAAACTGCATCTTTCTCAAGGGCTGCCCAATGTATTTCCTCCCACCCTTTGTTCAATTCTGAAGTTGCAACAGGCGCTTTATAACCATGTTTTTCTAAAACACGACTAAGAATTTCATAATGATTGGCTTCCTCTAGCATATGTCTGCATAAAGCTGTAACAATTTCTCTATCAAACTCGTTCCAGTACTTAATGATCTCTGTTCCTAGGAATATAACATACTGCATTTCAAGCCAATCTCTCTCCCTAATAGCTTCAAATACTTCCTCATGCGTAAGATCTTCCCTTGTCCAGAATTCCAAAGCCCTCACGTGTGCATGTTCCTTAAGCTCTTGTTTAATTTGATTAAACTCAACCATAAAATCCTCTTTCGTTACCATATATATTCCCCCTTATTATTTAACTTCTAATTCCATTGCTTTCAAACTTTCATCTCGAATTAATTCTGTCAGTTGTGTTTTCAAAGTAAGAAATTCTCCTTCTGTTTTAATCTTATAAGAACGAGGATGCTCTAAATTTATTGGAATATCTGCTTTAATTCTTCCTGGTCTTGATGTCATTGTGATAACACGACTACCAAGAAAAATGGCTTCTTCTACATCATGTGTAATGAATAGAATCGTTTTATGTGTTTTCTCCCATATTTCAAGGAGTAGCTCTTGCATAATCAATCTCGTTTGATTATCAAGTGCCCCAAATGGTTCATCTAGTAGTAAAATTTCAGGATCATTTGCAAGGGCACGAGCGATGGCCACACGTTGTTGCATCCCTCCTGATAATTGTTTTGGATAGTGATGCTCGAAACCTTGTAATCCTACTAGCTCAATATATCGTTTGGTAATATCTTTTCTTCCCTGAGGATCCATTCCTTTGATCTTTAAACCATATTGAATGTTTTCTTCTATGTTGAGCCAAGGAAACAAGGAATACGCCTGAAACACCATTCCTCGATTAGCAGAAGGTCCAATAATTTCTTCCCCTTGCAAGTAGATTGCACCTTCTGTTTGTTCTTCTAAACCTCCAATCATCCGTAACAATGTCGATTTCCCACAACCAGAAGGTCCTAAAATTGTAATAAATTCATTTTTGATTATTTTTAAGTTAATGGTATCTACAGCGAGGACATCGGGTTTCTTACCAGTTCCTTCATATACTTTTCTAACATCTTTTACATCCACTAAAATCTCCATATAGCTCCTCACCTCCCGTAATTCCAAGAAAACAATTTTTTACCAAAAAATTTCAAGATTAAATCCGATAGTAGTCCAAGCATACCAATTGTTAATATCCCAAAAATGATATTGCCAATTCGAAACATCCTTTGTGATTCAATGATGACACTACCAATACCTGAAGCCGTCGCAATTAATTCAGCAACTATGATATAGGACCATGCCCATCCTAAGACGAGGCGAATTGCATCTAAAATACCGGGCATTGAGGCTGGCAATATGACGGATCGTAAAACACCTATATTAGAAGATCCCAATGTATAAGCAGCTTCTAATAATTCACGGCGAACGCCACTAACTTCTACTGCAACCATTAACACAATGGAAAAGATACTACCAAAAAAGATGACAGATATTTTTTCTAATTCACCTACACCAATCCATAAGATGAAGAGGGGTATAAATGCTGAAACAGGCATATAACGCACAAATGAAATGATGGGTTCTAAAAAGGCTTCTACTACTTTATAGCTTCCCACGAAGATGCCAAGGGGGACACCAATTAGTAACGCTAATCCAAATCCTACAAGTACCCTACTAAACGTTACGAAGATATCATTTATAAAGTTAAATTGTGTAAAAAGAGTAATACCAGAGGTTATAATGCTTGTGGGTGTTGGTAAAAACAGTGCATCTACAATACTTGTATAGGTTAATAAAGACCAGATGCCTAGCAATAAGATGAAGCTACTCATGGTCAATTTGAAATATAAGCTTTTTGGTATCGGTTTCTGCGGTTCAAAATAACGGAATCTCTTCTTTTTCTTCTTTTTCTTCTTCACAGATTCCTCTAATATGACAGTATCCATGTCCAAGATCTTGTTCCTTTGCATGTCTACCACCTCCTTCATTCAATAAAAGAATAATCTATTAAATCTTCAATGTTCGGCTCTTTATCAATAATCTTTTGTTCTGTCCATAATTCAGCGCCCAATTTTGTTAATTCGTACAGTTGACCTGGATTTTCTTTTGTACCAACGTATTCGCGCGCTTTCTCTTTATCGTATAAAGTAACGCCACTTAAAGCTTCCTTAAACTCCCCATCAGTTTGTCCCATGGCTTTTGCCATTATCGAAATAGCATCTTCTTCATTTTTCTTGAAGTATTCAATGGCATCGAACCAAGATTTCACAAAACCTTTTACCTGCTCTGGATTTTCATCTACATAATCTTGCTGAAGAGCAAAGGAACTAGCAATGATTCCAGGTGTTTCTGAACTAGTCATTAACACATGGCCAAAATCTGTATTCTTTACATTCGTTAACCACGGTTCCCAAGTAATAGCTGCATCTACTTTATTTGCGATAAACGCTGCACCCGCATCGCCACTACTCATACTTTGGATATCCATATCACCCATGCTCATGCCTTCTTGTTTCAGCAAATAATTAAACCAAAAGAAACTAGCTCCTCCATCTGTCTGTACAGCGACCTTCTTACCTTTTAAATCTTTAAAACTTTTAATCTCTTTCTTGGCAACAATACCATCACCACCACTTGATTCTTCTGTACTAATTACTTGCACCAGTGGGATATCACGTGCTGCAGCTACTACCTGAGAATCAATCGTTCCACCAATTCCTTGTATTCTATTAGCTGCTAGCGCACTCAAACGATCTGATGAGCTTTCAATCCGCGTTATCTTAACATTCACACCATTTTTTTCAAAAAATCCTTTTTCCTCTGCAATATAGAATGGAGCATACCCAACCCACGTTGAGAAAGCGATAGTAAGCTCTTCTTCATTTTTGACTGAATTTTCAGTCTTTTTTCCTGCTGAAGAGCTAATAGATTGGCAACCGGCACTAATTAACAGGAATACAATCAATGTTGTGAATAGAAAAGATTTATTCATTCTTTCATCCCCCCTAAATTAGTAGAATTCTTCACAAACTGTTGTATTAACTAGCGTCACTCTAAACATGTAATATTTTATAACATCATTTACAAAATAGGAAAACAAACAACCTCCCTTACTACTAGCATAAATACTGGTAATGCATACTTTGTAGATTGAATATCCCAATATTGGTACATAAAAGGAAATATTCTTAAATTATTTATACTTCTTCAAAACTGCTTTGTCAATCAAATTTGTGATGTTTTATAACATGAAAATAACTTTGTTAAATTTTCTAACATATAAAAATTAAAAAACTTAACACGATTTTTATTGACTGTATTTTCAGAATTTTATATATTTATTTTAGGAACAATTAGAGAATTATTCCTAAAATAATTACAAATGGAAAGAGTGGTGAAAAATGTACATGAGTGCTAACCAATCAATAGGCAATGTTACTTCCGAAACTTTCAAACCCATAATAAGTAATTTTGCTACCGGTGTTTCTATTATTACAGTACGACATAATAAAAAAGATTATGGTCTAACAGCAAGCGCTGTTTGTTCCGTATCATTGGATCCTCCCATGCTTCTCATTTGTGTCAATCAAAATACCGGAACTCAAAAAGCTATTATGGAGGCCGGATCGTTTAATGTTCATATTTTAGGAAAGCAACAAGCCGACTTAGCATTAAAATTCTCAAAAGCCCATACCGACAAGTTTGAAGACCTTGTATACTCATATGGCAATTTGGGGAATCCTCTTTTTCCTAACGTAGTAGCTCAAATTGAATGTCAATTGTATAAAGAAATGACTGGAGGTACACATTCTGTCTTTTTAGGAAAAGTTCATTCAGCTAGGGCGATAACAGAAAATCCATTACTCTACCTTAAAGGTCAATTTGGTGAATTTACACATCTAAAACAAGAAACTTTTAAATTGAAGGAGGAAACAGTATGACTTTAATGACAGGAAAAGATTACAAAGAATCTATACATGACGGCCGTGAAGTCTACATAGACGGTGAAAAGGTTACAAACGTAGCTGAACATCCAGCATTTAAACCAATTGTTGATGTAAAAGCCAGAATGTATGACATGGCATATGAGCCACATCATAAAAACATTTTAACCACTACATTAGAAGACGGTGAAATAGTTTCACGGGCTTACAAAGCTCCAAAGACAAAAGATGATCTATCAGCAATCCGCACACATGTGGAAACCATTCTTGATGACCTTGGTGGAGTTGTTTATCGAGTCGGTGATGAAACAATTGGCGAAATGTGGTCATTATACGATGCTAAGGATAAATTGAATGAAATTGATCCGACCTACGCTAAAAATATTGAATACCATATCGATCGTGTAGCAAGAAAAGATTTATTCCATGTATCAGCCAATACAGATCCAAAAGGGGATCGAAGTAAATTATTTACTGGAAAAAATGGCGGTACACTCCTTCATGTCGTGGAAGAAAATGATAAAGGGATTATCGTCAAAGGTGCTAAATTTGAGACTGCTGCGGCCTATGCCCATCAAGCATTCGTCAAACCAACTATATTAGATTGGAATGCAGGTGAGGATACAATGGCACCTTTTGCATGCGGCTTCATTTGCGACATGGGCTCTCCTGGATTAAAACATATTTGTCGTACCTCTCTTGGTCAAGATAAAAAACCTATAGATTATCCAATCTCAACAAAGTTTGAAGAAATCGACACATTACTCATTTTTGATCACGTCCAAATCCCTTGGGAAAATGTCTTATTTCATCGCTCATTAGCATCTGCTGCCTATATCCGTTCCACGCTACATCGTTACTCAGCTTTTAACTATGTGCTTAGAATGTTACGTAGAGCTGATTATTTAATTGGGACAGCTGCATTAAATGTAGAACAAACAGGGCTCACACAATTGCAAGCAGTAAAAGAAAAACTCTCTCAACTAATCGGTTACAGAGAAGGAATTAATGCTTTTCTAACAGCAGCTGTCGCAAATGCAGAACAAAGTCCTGGCGGATTAATGATGCCAAATCAATCACTCCTATATAACGGTAGAGTATTCGCCTTATCACAATTCCCTGCCATGGCACATTTAACTAGAGAACTAGTAGGCGGCCAATTAGCCGTTACACCGGACTACAATACTATGTCTGATCCCTTTATCAAAGATTATATCGATGAATATTATTCTGTGGGTGATTGGGATGCACAAGAAAGAGGAAAATTATTGTACTTTGCTAGAGACTTATTAAATTCCTCTTATGCAGGTCACAGAACAACCTTTGAACTATTTGCTCAAAGTCCTCCATTCGCACAACAACTGGCAGCTTTCACTAATTTCGATATGGAGAAACAACGTGAACTAGTTCGTAAAGCAGCAGACTTAACCCCCTCTATCCCCGTGACTAGCGCCTAGGAATCGAAGGGTATCCGAAAGGAGACGGTGTCCAGTGGAAATTCATGATTCAGGCAATATCAAGCTTCCCAAATCCATTCTTACTATTGGTGCGCTAGATGGTATCCATAAAGGTCACCAATTACTATTAAACACAGCAAAAGAACGCGCCAAAAAGCTTGACGTTCCCTTTGTTGTATATACCTTTGATCCACCTCCGAAAGTCTATTTTACCGATTGTTCACCTTTAACTACGTTAGAAGAAAAACTTCAGCTCCTTGAACATTTAGGAGCTGAGCATGTCATAATCGGAAAATTTAACGAAGCTTTTACTAGACAGGAAGTTCCCATATTTATTGAAGAAGTACAACGACTTCATCCAATTGAAATATGGGAAGGACCTAACTTTATGTTCGGTAAAGATCGAAAAGGCAATAATGATGTTTTACGACGCTATTTTAGAGTAGAAGTTCTACCTCCCCTTAAGTGTATAGATAATAAAATGATATCTTCATCACGTATCCGTCACCTAATAGAAGAAGGTCAATATACTCAAGCTCAAGAATTGCTTGGATGGGATACTTTTACACATTATCCTATAAAAACTTATAACCTCTGAAAACCGAAAGGAGAATATCAAATGGAAATTAAACGATACCATAAATTCGAGACAAATAAATTTTATCCTTCCAACATGGGTGAAGAATCTCACCATGTAACAAATGAATTTAGTATGGTCGTCCGTGCTGGAAATCATATTTATATGAGAGGTCAAACAGCTTTTGATTTAGAAGGTAATTTCCATGGAGAAAATGATGTTGTAGAACAAACAGAAAACGCCTGCCGTTGTATAAAGCAGCTTCTTGAAGAAGCTGGCGGAAAGATGGAAGATGTTTGTAAACTAACTACCTATGTAACAGATCGTTCTTATCGAAAAGAAGTATACAGTGTGATTGCCAAACACTTTAAAGGTGTGTATCCAGTTAGTACTGGCCTTGTCGTTCAAGGTCTAGCACTTCCAGAAATGTTGGTAGAAATTGATGTTGAAGCCGTAATTAGCGATCAAGAATAGTAAAATAGTAAAATTTTATAGAACTTACGAATAAAAGAGAAGTAATCATTTTTTGCTTCTATTGGAAGGAGGATTTCCCATGAAAATAACCAGCACATTTTCAATTGCAGGACGTTGCGAGTCTACAAACGCTTTAGGCGCTATCGTTACCTCAAGTAGTCCAGCTGTTGGAGCCAGATGTCCGTGGATTAAATCGAATGTAGGAATAGTCCTAACCCAAAATGTAACAGACCCTCGTCTAGCAGACATTGGACTTTCTACTTTAGAGCAAGGTTATAATGCACATGCCGCAATTCGAACAATGAAAATTGCCTCAGATTTTCCAGAGTTTAGACAACTAGCTGTCGTAGACTCTAATGGCGAAGCTAGTGTGTTTACTGGTGAAAAAGCCCTCGGGATTCACGGAGAATTTTATGCAAAAAACGTAGCATGTATTGGAAATCTTTTAAGTGTTGCGGTAATACCAACAGCGATGGGGAATTACTTTATAAAAAGGACAGATCTTTCTCTAGCCGATCGCTTAATAGCATCACTCGAAGTTGGTTTTGACATGGGGGGTGAGTTAGATCAAGAACGCTCCATCTCCCTTCTTGTTTATCTACCGGATATCCCTTTTGCTTATATAGATTTACGTGTCGATGACAGCGACCATCCTCTTAAAGATTTAAAAAAGCTATGGGATATTTATAAACATCAAGCCGAAGACTATAAAACAAGAGCAATCCAACCAGAACAAGCCCCTTCCTACGGTGTAATAGGTGATAAATAGATTAGGAGAATTGCAGGTGAAACACTTGAGGAATTTAACAAACAAAGTAGATGTTCAGATAAATAGTAATAGATTATTGTCTGACATCCATAAATATGCACAATATGGAAAAAACCTTCAAGGTGGTGTGACACGACCTAGTTTCTCTATAGCTGACCAAGATGTACGAACTTTATTTATCCAAGAATTGGAAAGTATTGGATTAGAAGTAAACATAGATGGTGCCGCCAATATATGGGGAATAAAAAAAGGAAATCAAAAGAAAAAAGGCAGCATTGTTATCGGCTCCCATTTAGATTCTGTTCCCAATGGAGGGGAATATGATGGACCCTTAGGTGTTCTTATGGCAAAAGAAATAATACAAACATTGATTGACCATAATATTACGCTTAATCATGATGTTGAAATTGTCTCTTTTACTGCAGAAGAAACAAACGATTTTAATCTATCCACTTTTGGTAGTCGATCATTTGTGGGGAGCTTAACAGCTGACAAATTACAGAATATCTATGACACAAAAGGAAATTCACTTCATTCGGAACTTAAAAAAGTTGGCGGGAATCTTAATCAATTTGCAAAAATGGAGGAAATGCGAAGAAGTAAAAAGGTTTTTATTGAACTTCATATCGAACAAGGTAAGAGATTAGAAAGAAACAACATGGCCGTGGCAGTAATAGATAAAGTGGTTGGGACGTATCGAAGTAAGGTAAAAGTGATTGGAGAATCCAATCACTCTGGAACAACAATGATGGAAGATCGGAAAGATGCACTAACAGCTACAGCAGAAATGATTCTTTCAATTGAACGTTATTGTAATAACATTGACAATGGTGTAGTCGGAACAGTCGGAACATTGAATGTATTTCCAAATACAGCGAACATTATCCCTGGAATAGTTAACTTTATCTTTGAAATAAGAGGAAGTTCAGAAGAACAAATAGAGAAAGCAATAAAAACAATTCAAGAGATTTGGCAATCCATCGCTAAAAAAAGAAAAGTAAAAGTTTATCAGGAAGTTTTCCTGAATCAAAAACCCGTTGTTTTAGATTACGACCTTGTTAAGATTCTCCAGAAAACAGCACAGGAAATGTCTGAACCATATATGACTTTCTCGAGCATGGCCGTACATGATGCTGCACATATGTCAGCAATTGCAAAGTCAGTCATGATTTTCGTTAAAAGTATTGATGGAAAAAGTCATTGTCCAGAAGAATATAGTCATGCTGATGACATTGAAAAAGCCGGTAACCTAATGTTACAAAGCATCCTTAAGATTGATCAAGAACTAGTGTAACAATCCATTGTATTTTAAGAATTAATAGGAGGATTCTCATGAATAAATTAAATTTAAAATTAGCAAAGCATTTAATTGCCGCAGCAGAACAAAAAGCAAATAACCTTAATCTATCTATGGTAATCTCTATTGTAGATGAAGGTGGAAATTTACTTGCTGTTCATCGTATGGATGACGCTTGGCTAGCCAGTATAAGTATAGCTCAAAACAAAGCTTGGACTTCTGTAGCATTAAAAATGCCAACATCAGCATTAGCTAATGCCACTACGCCTAATGCTGAACTATTTGGCTTAAATACAACCAATAATGGAAGAATAGTCGTTTTTGGTGGAGGAATCCCACTCGTTAAAGATGGAAAAGTCATTGGTGCTGTCGGCGTAAGTGGCAGTAGCGTACCAAATGACATTCAAGTTGCCGAGGCAGCTATTAAAGCTTTTGAAGAACTAGCATTAGTTAACAATTAGCATCATCACAAAAGAGCATGGATGCTCTTTTGTGATGATAAATTAGTTCATGATATAACTATTTTTAAAACTTCAACCGAGTATCTTTTTCTGTAAATATACAGAGGTGGTTGCAAAAAGCATCGTCATAATAGCCATACTAATGTCTATGCAAGAGAACTAACTGTAACTGTCAGATAAATTTGAACACTTTTTGCTGATTTGAGATGAAAAATTTACTGGAAATTAGAACATGCACATTATCACTTAACATGGAGCCTCTACGGGCAAGATGATCAGCATGAAGCCAGATGCACCAAAAGTTTATCTGGCTCAGCCAAAATAGGCTATCATGCCCGCCTCTCCAAATAAAGGACACGGCATTACTGAAAATAGTGTTCATTCTTATTCAGTATTTTTAGGTAAGCAAGTGTTCATTTCTACTTGGCGGTTGCAGTAACCTTCTCTTCTCTTCTCTTCTCTTCTCTTCACTACATTACCAATGGTTCTAAAGAAAAAATTGTATTATTATAAAGGTGCTGTCCCAAAAGTCATTTTCATGACACCTGGAACAGCACCTTATTCTTGGTGAGTGTTTATAACCTGTATTATGTAAACATGTAAATATACATTATATATGTACATGCAGCTACTCAAAGGTAAGAGTAAAATGTTCCACACTCAATTTGTGGTGAGTGTGGAGGATGGTTCAAATATCAATTAAAGATGTAGTAGAATTACCTTATATATATATCTTACTTCACCAATGATTTGGATCTCTAAAATGTTCTGCCAAACTACTCCATCCTGATTCATCATCCTCTGAATCTTCATGAATTTTTGGAAGCTCGTCATTATGCTCTTCACAACAGTTATCTTTTAGATCTTTAATCAAATATACTCCTTCTTCACAAAAGGCACATACGTCATAAGAGAAACTATCATCTAAACATTCCTCACAAATGAAATCACCAGAATAATCTTCTTCATTACCACACGATGTACCTCGTTGGAAAATAGGGTTTAACCCCTCTTCATTACAACATACTATACATTTTTTCATTACTGATTCCTCCATAAATATAATTAAGTAAAAGTACGCCCTTTACTAATTACGATGATACAGCATCAATTAGAGGAGTGCGAAGCAGCTTTGTAGCCTTTTTTTGCGCGGCCTTTATACGACTGGTTTTTTAACCACTTTAGAAAATTCTTTTTCAATTTCTTCTGGAGAAGCACCCATCTTTATTAATTCATATCCTAAACTATTTAACAAGATTGATTGTATGGAATTAGGGAAAATATTCTTTTTGAAAATATCTTCTACACTTTTTAAAATACTTACTCGATTAAAATAATCTAACTCGTATGTATTCAATACAATAGCATGCAAATAACGATTAATGTTTTCAAAGAGTATATTTATCGATACATCTGCAAATTCATCAAACTTTAAAATCATCGACTGAATATGCTCTTCATCGATGCATTCTTCATTAAACACTTTTATTGCAGCTTCATTAGATTCTTGAATTTCCTGATAAGTCAAATCTTTTGGCTTTACAATAATCTTAGTATAAAACGCCAATCCACTATCGTACCCTTGAAATATAGCACTAAAAAAAGGCTTTAAGTACTCATCAATTTCGAAATGACCATTTTTATTCTTATACTGCTTTTTTATCTCATTTATTTCTTTTTTATTAGTAGCCCCTCTTGTAATTAATTTTACATAATAATCATTTAATGTTCTTGGAGCATAATTATGTAGTTTTTGATTTTCTCTAAGTTCTTCTAAAATTTTCCCTATAGATGTTTTTCCCAAAACCATTCTCCATTCATTAACAATAATCTTTGTTTTGACTTATTATAGATTTTTCATAAATATCGTTTTTCCCTATTAATAACTACTTCATTGTTTCTTTTGGTGCATAGTAGAAAACACCATTTACTTCGATGTTTTTGGTTTTACTAATAATCGCCACACTATACCTTGCTCTAGTTATAGCAACATAAAACTTAGATAAAGTAATTTCCTTAAGATTAAGTATGCCACTTTTTATATATTTTTCCATATCACTTGTAGGCTTTATCAACACTCTATCAAATGTTAGTCCCTTTGAATCACCAAAATTAATCGCGTTAGGCAAGGAAGTTTGTGAATTATAACTCAGACATTGTGGATGATATATTTTTATATATTCTTCAATATCGTTAGGATGAATAATAAATACCCCATCGTGTCCCGTATATGTTTGATTTTTAGAAACTGTTCTAGACATTTCAGCGAATAAATTATCAGCAAAATCACATATCATTTGGTTACATCTATGGCTTATATTCAAGCTCTGATCCACTGAGCAAATATCCTGTCGTTCCATAAAGTAATTAATAATATTTATCCCTCTATACTTTTTATTCTTGGTTGTATTATTAGTTGTATAAGTAGATTGTCTTGCATCTCCTACGAATAATGTATTAATCGGGGAATACATTAAAAAATTAAATATTTCCAAATCATAACCAGCCATATCTTGTACTTCATCTATAAAAATATAATCGTATAATTCACTTAAACGAGTAATATTCTTATACTCACTTTTATGAGCAATTAACTCCGCTAATTCGGAAACTCTATCTTTATTAACCTCATTCTTAGTATTTAAAAAAAACGCTTTAATATTAGTTTTTGAAACATATCTATTAATAGGACTAGCGGGGAAATATACTCCTTCTATTCGTTCTTCATAAATAACATTTTGATATGGCCTTATTAAATCTGCTAACAAAAATGAGTACCAGCTTTTCACAACAATATAACTTGGTATATATCCATGAAGAGAGATAATCTTCTTCTCAATTTCTTCACGATTCTTATTTGCGAATGTAACTATTAAAGTTTTACTAGGCGCGTTTTCCAATGCTTTATTTACTATATAAGTTGTTTTTCCAGATCCGGCAGCTGCAACAATAACTTTATTTTTCGATTGCATCTAGTATATACCTCGGCATATTAATATTTTTATCTGCTTCAAATATTTTAAGTGCGCAACTTGTTTTATTATTCAACATATAACTTAGTAACCTATCATCACTAAACTTAGGATGGTTAAAGATTTCTTTTAATAAATCCAAGTTACTTTCGTTAGCTTTAATAATATTTGGTTCAAGAGTATTTAAAGATTCATCGTCCCCATAAAATATTTTCACAAAAGGATTATGCAAATATGCTTCATATTTTTCGGTGATATTGGACTGAATATCTCCATCATTATCTGTAATTATGATAATTTCCTTTTGAAGGTTAACAGATATCTCTGTAAAGCGTTTAAAAGATAAGGCATCTACACAAAAAATATCTACACCATCTTCTAAAGGTAATTTTCCATACTTATTCTTATAAGCTCTTTGTACAATCAAATCATCTGATGGTCCCTCTACTAAAATAACTTTTCGACTTAGAACTAAACGTAAAGTATCATATCCAGGTAACTTCATAAAAAAATCTCTAGTTTCTCTATCAAGTTCATTGAATGTCGTTATAACTTTGTCGTTTGAAAGTAATAACATTTTTCCAATGTCTAACTTATTTAAAATAAAGCTACTATGCGTTGTAATTATTAATTGCTTATTCTCGTTCTTAGTCTTAATAATATTTAGTAATTTATTTAAGTTTGATAACGATAAGTGGTTTTCTGGCTCTTCAATTAATACCACTGCTTCCATTTCTGAACTAGATTCTAACGCCAATTTCATTTTTATAGCATTTTGTTCACCTTTACCTATGTATTCGAATGGAACTTCATCCAAATAAGCAGTGATAATCTTATCCCAGTTAGATTTGCTAGAAATATCAACCGATACGTTTAAATTTTTATCAGTAATATCACCTTTCTTTTCATTTATACTTTCATTTATTGTTGTTATCGATAGATTTTCTGAAAAAGTTTCTTTGAGTTTTCTATAATGAACTGCTAATTCTGTGCGCTGTGAGGGCTCTAAGGAATCATTTAAAATTTTATGCAGGTATATATCTGTTCCGTTTTGATATTTTGAAGTAGAGGTATCTATTAATGTGGATCTAGCTGGTATACTTCTAGAAGTTAAACTATTACCCCCGAAAGATCGCCAAACGACCTTGTAATATTCAATCGGTAATGTTTTAATTGTACTAATGTCTTGAATATAAGCTTCATATTCAGCTTGATATGTCGAATCAAATTCAATACTTATAGAAGCTCCCGGAGAATCAATTCTTAATAAATTATTTGTTCCCTTCAACTCGCTATATACGTTATTTGGATTATCAAAATATACTTCAATGATTATTTTAGGTAATTCAACTTGGGCATTAGTGGCTAAATTCTGTAAATACTTTTTTACAGTGTCTATATTAAATAAATATGGACTTAATTCATTTTGAAGTAATCTATTATTCAATTGCCCTGTTAATACTAAATTAATCGCTTCTAGCAATGTTGATTTCCCTGCCTCATTGTCTCCGATAATAATATTCAGGTCTGGGTGTAAATTTAATTCAAAATCTATATAAGATTTATAATTTTTTATTTTCAATTTATTGATCATTTAAACACCCCTATCTAATTTACTTTATATCCACATTATACCATTATAAATAATTGCCTAACACTGACTATTGCATATCGCCTCTATAATCACTATCTAATACAATTTATTAAACTTAAGAAAATTCGAATTTTAAAGATAAAGTAAAATGTATTTTCTGTATAAACTCCCCTTACTTTATTAAAGTTGGTATAACTTATAAAGGAATTATATGGTTCGGATAAATGAAACAAGAATTTCAAGCATCCTAATATGAGATACCAAAAAGCTAATTCAATCTTATGACGAGTTTCTTCTATTATACAAGGAATCATTTTAATATCTTTTAACAAAAGGAATGTACCAAGGAAGCTTGATTTAAGTTGTGTAATATCATCCATACCATGACAGCAAAATATCTACCTCGATTTTTGTTGTCATTCAACTTTTAGAGAACCTTCTTTATTCTCTACCAAGGTATTCAATCAAAATATCGATTATTTAAGTAGGGGCCTTCTGTTTTCTTTTAGCTCTTATAAGAGTACTTTTAGAAATGCCAGTCATATTTTCTACTTGTTTATAGGAATTAGACTCTAATAACTGTAGAGCATGTTCTATCTGTTGTTTACTAAATTTCTTAGGCCTGCCTTCTCTAAAATCCTCACGCAATTTCGCAATTGCTTTC
The DNA here is from genome assembly GCF_059384845.1 of Peribacillus suis. Classification (NCBI taxonomy): domain Bacteria; kingdom Bacillati; phylum Bacillota; class Bacilli; order Caryophanales; family Bacillaceae; genus Peribacillus; species Peribacillus suis. The sequence continues at coordinate 1,811,865 of NZ_CM182019.1, read as the reverse complement.
CCTTCTTGAGTTCGCTCTACAATCATATCTCTTTCAAATTCTGCAAAGGCACTCATTACGCTAAATATTAGTTTTCCTGTAGGGGTGTTCTCAACTAGACCCATATTTAAAATATGTACCTTGACACCTTTTTCAAACAAACTTTTTATGGTCTTAAGAGCATCTACCGTTGATCTTGCAAAACGGTCTAGCTTGGTAACGACCAGAGTATCCCCAGCTTGCAGCAGAGAAAGTAATTCTTGGAATTGCGGACGATCGGATTTAGTGCCTGTGAACTTCTCGGAATAGATTTTTTCACACCCTTCTTTTTCTAATGCCCGAAGCTGCGCTTCTAAATCCTGGCTGACTGTACTTACCCTTGCATACCCATATTTCATGTTTTTCTTCCCCTTTTTACGCTTTATTTATGACCCTATATTATGACACCTAACAATACCTTGATATTACTACACTAGCTAAAAGTGGTCAAATCTTTTGAGTTATGCCACCAATCAAAAAAGCCAATTTAATTCATCTTGGATTATTCAATCAATTATGGAGGTACGTTTAATATATTTATATAAGGTCGATTCCCTAACTACAAAGATAAACACAGAAGTCAAAATAAGAAATACCAATTCTATCAAGATACGGAGGAAGGAAAGTTTTACAATAAAAATCGAACTACTCAACGCTACCTTTACCCATTTCAATTTTTTAACCGCCTTATGATTGGGCTTATTGAGAACCAAGTTCAAATGCCTATTGTTCAACAATCGGTTTTTCGACAAATACAAAAAAAGAGACAGGCACAAGTCCTGTCTCAAATACATATATGATTATGCATGAAAATTCATACCGTCTGTTGTTGCTTTAATGACACCAGTGCGGACGACGAAGTTTCCAAAGTGTTCGCCTTCTTGTCGTTCTTTTGCATAACGTGAAAGCAGTACACGCAATTCGCTTAATATTTCTTCTTCTCCAATATTTTCGCGATACATTTTACTGAGTCGGCTGCCATCAAAGGCCGCTCCGAGATACATATTGTATTTGCCGGGGGCTTTCCCGATAAAGCCTATTTCTGCGAGGGCTGGACGGGCACAACTGTTAGGACAGCCCGTCATACGGATGGTAATCTCTTTATCCCGCAGACCATTTTCATCAACAATGCTCTCGATTTTCTCAAGTAAATCCGGTAAATAACGCTCAGCTTCCGCCATCGCCAATCCGCATGTGGGAAGAGCGACGCATGCAAGTGAGCTGCGACGGAGTGCTGAATAATGCTTGCCATCCGTCAAACCGTATTGTTCCATAAGTTCATTGATTTCTTTCTTTTTTTGACTAGAGACGTTGGCAATAATCAAATTTTGATTGGCTGTTAACCGGATATCCCCTGTATGGACTTTCGCGATTTCACGCAAGCCGGTCATCAGCTTGTAATCATCAAAATCGGCAATACGACCACTTTGGACAAACAGGGTATAATGCCACTTGCCTTGCACGCCTTTCACCCAGCCATAGCGGTCCCCATTATGATCGAAATGGTATTCCTTCGCTTCAGCCAGGTTCCAGCCAAGTCGGTTTTCCAGTTCAGCCTTGACCGTTTCAACCCCAAGTCGATCAACCGTATACTTGAAGCGGGCATTTTTTCGGATGGAACGGTTCCCATAATCCCGTTGAATCGTAATGACCTTTTCCGCCACATCCAAAATTTGGTCTGGTGTACAAAAGCCGATTACCTTGGCAAGCTGAGGATATGTCGCAGTGTCGCCATGGGTCATGCCCATGCCCCCGCCTATCGCTACATTGAATCCTACAAGTTTAGCATCTTCAACGATTGCAATGAAGCCTAAATCTTGTGAATATACATCGATATCATTCGACGGCGGAACAGCGATACCAATTTTGAACTTCCGTGGTAAATAGAGCGGTCCATACATCGGTTCCACTTCTTCTACTTCCGGTGTCCCGACCACTTTCTCTTCATCAAGCCAAATTTCATGATAGGCTCTTGTTCGAGGCAATAGGTAGTCACTCAACCTTTTTGACCATTCATATACTTCCGTATGTATCTCTGATTGATAGGGATTTGAGTTGCACATGACGTTTCGGTTCACATCACCGCATGCTGCAATCGTATCAAGCATGGACGCATGAATATCCTGTATCGTCTTTTTCATATTCCATTTTAAAATGCCATGCATTTGAAACGTCTCACGTGTTGTCAGCTTTAACGTGCCGTTTCCATATTTTTGGGCAAGTTCATCCATGACAAGCCACTGAGCTGGCTGGGCCACACCTCCAGGCATGCGTACACGGAGCATGAATTGATAAGCTGGTTCAAGCTTTTGTTTTTGTCGTTCATTTCGAAGATCTCGATCATCCTGCAAGTAACTGCCGTGATGCTTCATCAAACGATTATCATCATCGGGAATACCGGCACTTATTCGGTCTTGCATCACTTCCATGAGCGTTCCACGCAAGTAATTACTTCTTTCTTTTATCTCCTCGACGTCACTAGGCGGGCCGTCTGGTGCTTTTAGTATTGATTTTAATAAAGGATCCACCATATTATTTTATCTCCTTTCCATCCGAAATCAGTATACATCTCGCTGATAGCGTTTTTCTTTTTGCATGTTGCTAAGATAGCTTACCGCTTCCTCATGGCTCATGCTGCCTTCTTTTTGGATAATTCCTATAAGGGTTTCATGGACATCATGTGCCATATTTTTCTCATCACCGCAAATATAAACAGCAGCACCCTCTTGCAACCAATTGAATAGCTCGCCACTATGTTCAAGCATGCGGTTCTGTACATATACTTTTTCGTCGGTGTCACGCGAAAACGCAACATCCATCTTAGATAACACACCTGATTTCAGCCACTTTTGCCATTCGGTCTGATAAAGGAAATCCGTTACGAAATGCTGATCCCCGAAAAACATCCACGATTTACCTTGTATTCCCGCTTCCTCACGTTCTTGCATAAACGAACGGAATGGAGCAACACCTGTACCTGGTCCTACCATAATGATTGGGGTGTCTGGATTACTCGGCAGCTTGAAATTTTGGTTAGATTGAATGTAGATTGGCAAGGTGTCACCTGGTTGTAACCGTTCCGCACATAATATAGAACAAACTCCATTTCGTTCACGTCCATACGTATTGTACCGCACTGTTCCGATTGTTAAATGGACTTCATCTGGATTCGCGGATAAAGAGCTCGCAATCGAATAAAGACGGGCCGGCATTTTCCGAAGAGTGGAGACGAACTCCTGTGCCGATTCCCCCCATTGACCAAAGTCGCGGATTAAATCAAGCAAATCTCTTCCTTGACGGTAGGCTTTTAGTTTTTCTTCATTTCCTGGTGACACTAGCTCCCGTAATTTTTCATTGCTTGAAAGCTGTGCCGCCTGTTCAAGAAGCGATTTAGTCAAAACAGTTATCTCCAAATGGGAGCTGAGTGCTTCTTTAAGCGAAAGAACATCTCCCTGTTTGTTTACGGTCACCTTTTCTTCAGGCTCCCACTCGATCTCCTCAAGAATAAGGTCTACAAGAGCAGGATCATTTTCTGGATATACACCAAGACTATCACCAGGCTCAAATGTGAGTCCAGAGCCTTCTAGCGACAACTCCAGATGACATGTTTCTTTATTTGAACCTCGGCCATTCAAATTCAAGTTTTCCAGAACTTCGGCTTTGAATGGATTTTTTCTTGAATATACGGATTCACCAACAACTGATTGCTCAGCAGGAGCAACAATAGCCGCTTCCCCGGCCTCACTTAAGCTCGCAATAACACCTTCTAGCCACTCCGTTGCAGGTTCATCATAATCCAAATCGCAATCAACGCGAGGATAAAGCCTTTTGCCACCAAGCTCTTCCAAACGCTCATCGAAGTCCTTGCCCGTTTGGCAGAAAAACTCATACGAGCTATCACCAAGCGACAACACGGAAAAATGGAGATCATCCAGTTTCGGTGCACGTCTTCCATTCACAAATTCATGAAACGTCAAAGCATTATCCGGCGGGTCACCTTCACCATGTGTACTAACTGCAATAAGAAGGTTTTTGACTTTCTTCAACTGATTCGGCTTGAAATCACTCATGGAGGAAACGGCTACTTGAAAGCCTTTTTCCTCTAACTTCTTAGCCGCGTTCTCCGCAATCCTTTGGGCATTGCCTGTCTGGGACCCGTAGAGAATGGTCACTTCTTTTGATATTGTCTTTTCTTGTTGTTTAACAAGAAGTTCTTGTGATGGTGCCTCTGTTATCGCAGAAAAAGACTGCGTCGCAGACAAATAACCGTTCAGCCAAACTTTTTGCGTTTCTGTCAAAGTTGGCAAAAGACGATTAAGAAGTTCTACTTGTTCTTGGTTAAACGGACTGTTCATTACCTGAAGTTGCAACGATTTCCACCTCGCAAAAGAATAATAACTATCATTTTATGTATAACGAATATTCAAATAATTATTGTTATAGTCGCATAACCCTTTATTCTAGTATACAAGCATAACAATAATGAAACGACATTTTTTCAATTCTATATATTTCTAGTTAAACTTTACCAGATGTAAAATCATTAGTAAAATATATATATGTTATTTAAACTATTAGGAATACTAATGATTAGGTGGGATATATTTGTATTACGATGCATTAAAAACGTTTGTAACCCTTGTCGAAGTCAAAAATTTCACAAAAACTGCCGATAGACTTCTAATGTCACAGCCCAATGTTAGTTTACATATAAAAAAACTGGAACAAGAGTTTCAGACAAAATTGCTTCTGCGATCGCCAAAATATATAAAAATCACCCCAACCGGAGAAATTTTATACGAGCGGGCAAAGCAGATGATCACGATTTACGAACAAACGAGACGAGACATCGAGGAGCGTCACAACACGATAAAAGGAGAATTAAAGATTGGTGCTAGTTTTACAATTGGCGAGTATATACTCCCCTCTTTACTCATCGATCTGCAAAATGACTATCCCGAACTCGAGCTTCAAGTCATGATAGGAAATACGGAAGAAATCGTTCAATCCGTCCAGTTATACAAAGTGGATATAGGCTTGATTGAAGGCCAGACCAATGAAAAGGAGCTTTCCGTGCACTCCTTCATGCAAGATGAATTATTTATCGTTTCCTCCAACAAACATGAACTAGCTAATAAAAAAGATCTAACGATATCCGACCTGCAAAATCAGGCATGGGTCACTCGAGAAGTAGGATCGGGTACCCGTGAATACCTGAACCACCTTATCCGTTCAAACGGGCTGAAAGTCAAGTCGCTCCTGACCATCAGTAGTAACCAAGGAATTAAAGAAACACTTATAAAAAATGGAATGGGCCTCTCTCTCCTGTCCCGTAGTGTCATAGAAAGAGATGTACAGCATCATACCCTTTCTATCTTACAGGTGAAAAATGAGACGTTTCCACGTACGCTTTCCTATGTTTACTCTCCTATTATGAAAGATAAGAAAAACGTTCAAACTTTTATAAGTTCGTTAAAACAAAAATGGCCAACACAATAAGAATCAAACGAAATATAAAGGGAGAAAACGTCATATAAGTATTAACTTCCAAATGCAACCTGTTCTTACTGGCATTGAAAAGTAATGTGAGTAATATACATGTAGTACTGTTTAATTTCAATTAAACGGGATGGATTAAGGAGGTAAATCATTGACGAAGCCGATTGATTTTACAGTGTATGCGGATAGAATACCTGAACCGATTCGAGCTGACGGTGCTGGTGCAACAGATCTCGGACCACGTGATATTTTACGAGCATTGGAAAATCCGGATATGCTTGTGCCCCCGGTGACGGATGAGGGAACTGTTCCGAATTTACGGTTTTCCTTCTCCGACACGAATATGGTTTTAAAGCACGGTGGATGGTCAAGACAGATTACAATACGTGAATTGCCTGTCGCCACGACACTTGCAGGAGTTAATATGCGTTTAACGCCAGGTGGCGTAAGGGAACTGCATTGGCATAAAGAAGTCGAATGGAGTTTTATGCTTGCAGGCAGAGCGAGGATAACCGCTGTAGACCAGAATGGGAAAAACTTCATTGCAGACGTTGGCGTTGGCGACCTATGGTATTTCCCACCTGGCATCCCCCACTCGATTCAAGGTTTGGAGGAAGGGTGTGAGTTTTTATTGGTGTTTGATAACGGGGCTTTCTCGGATTTAGACACCTTCGCAATCTCAGATTGGTTCACCCATACCCCTAAAGAAGTTCTATCTGCTAATTTTGGTGTACCGGAAAGTGCATTTAAAGATATCCCGAAGCAGGAAAAGTACATTTATCAAGGGGAAGTTCCCGGTCCAATCGATCAAGTAGCGATTCCAGATCCTTTCGGTACCCGGAATTTTACGCATAGCCTCCTTGGTCAAGAACCTGTTACATCTCCAGGGGGATCAGTCCGTGTTGCGGATTCCACCAATTTCCCTGTGTCGGAAAATATATCTGTAGCTCTTGTCGAAGTCTTACCGGGAGCCATGAGGGAATTACACTGGCATCCGAATAATGATGAATGGCAATACTTCCTAACTGGCCAAGGACGGATGACCGGGTATGCAGCTGATGGAACAGCTCGTACGTTTGATGTAAGAGCAGGAGATGTTGGGTACATGCCGTTCTGCTTTGGACATTATATCCAAAATACAGGCAGCGAGACGCTTACGTACCTAGAAGTATTCAAAAGCCCCAAATATGCCGATATTTCATTAACACAGTGGATGGCATTGGTTCCTAAAGAAATTGTGGAAAGTAATTTAAATGTGGGATCTGAAGTGTTGGACGCATTAAGGAAAAAGAAATGGGAAGTGGTCAAATTCCCTGGATATACGTACAATGATTTCGAATAATGATAAGAAACCTTTCATCTAACAAATACGATTACTTCTTCGAACTGGGTCCCTTTAATAAAGGAACCCTGTTTCCTCTTGTTAGAACGCTCTGTTTCTCTCGAACGCCTGGTGATTTACTTTCTCACTTTACTTGTAGGTGGATCTGTTGCTTCGTTAAATGAAGTACTCCAGGAGTCTATAACTTCGATTAACCCCTATTCTAATTCTTTTAGAAATAAACCTTTTTTCTTATAGTTTCACAGGAAATAGAGCCCAAGCAGGTTAGCTACGACTCTATTTTTTCACTTTTACATTTTTTCTGAATTTCCTGTCCTGAACATCATTCACCGGCTTGATCACTTTATCAGGCAGGGTTTGAGCCAATCGCTTCAGAACAAACGAACTAGCTTCTGTTGCTATCCATGCATACAGAATACTGAAAACCGCTATGAGAAATAAGGATAGAAAATGAAAAGACGTACCAAAGCCTGGGCCTAACACAGGAAAGCGGAAAATGAAAAGAATCGCTATGATTCCCATAAATAAGGTAACTCCCGACAAGAAAACAACCATAAGCCTTGTTTTCGACTTATAGAAGGAAACACCAAGTACCCATCCTAGAATACCCGTTGTGAAGGAAAAAATAAGTAGTTCGCTAGGTTGGATAAACAATACCAGAAGGATTGTCACAGAATAAGAAAGAAATCCGTATCTGACCGATACAATCGTTGCTAAACATATAGGTAATGTCGTCATCGCACTTACGACAAAACCAATGCCGGGCATATATCCCCCTGCTGATTGAAATATGGCTGCAAACGAACTTAATATCGCGGTGAGTATTAGTTTAGTGGTAGGTAACCATTCCGTAAGGTCACGTTTGATTTCAAAAAAAGGATGCTGCCAATACTGTACGGCTATACTTTTTACCCTCTTCAGAAATCCCACCTCCATCAAATAGTAACCTAACCTTATATTATTCACTGTTTTATCTAAAAATCACTGGTTATCTATCCAACTTAACGATAGATAACTGATTTATGAAGGCATAGTACATTATGCCTTCATTATTTGGTATTAATAAAACAGGTCTAATCATATCTTTATAAAAGAAAAACGAAGAAGGAGTGTAAATTTATTGAAAAGAGTGAAGGTTGGTTTACGGCCCATTGTAAGTAAGATAAATTTACCGACTGTTTTGAAAACAGCGATACTCCCGGGTGACTCAAAAGAAACAATATTCATCGCAACCCAAGTAGGGGAAATTTTTTATATAAGAGACGGAGTTATACGGACGTTTATTGATATTCGCCTGCGTATCGTAAAACTAGGTGCTTCTAGAGGTGGATATGATGAACGCGGTTTGCTAGGACTAGCTTTTCATCCCCAATTTTATGATAACGGTCTGTTTTACCTTCATTATTCAGTAGCTGGAGCACAGGGCCCTGGTGCTCTTCCTGATTCTTTTTCACCTAACCCGTGCGATTTAAGGACGTTAAACCTAAAGTGGGACGATAGAGAAACTCAATATGACCATATTGATACTTTGGAAGAATGGGTTTTACCTTCGAATGGTGAACCTCAACAACGACGGACATTACTAAACATAAGAAGACCATTTTCTAATCATAATGGTGTAAATAGCTTAAACTTTTCACCTGAAACAGGAAAACTCGTTTTAACCACAGGGGATGGTGGGTCAGGCTTTGATCCATTCAATTTAAGCCAGAACGACATGGAAATCGCCGGTAAAATAATTGAAATTGATGTAGGTAAGAATACATTCATCCGAAATCCCCCCATCGTCACACGGTTCAATGAACTTCCCCTACCTATTCAGGAAACACTTACTATGATTGTTAAAGGCGTACGGAATATACCTGGCATTTCATTTCAAAGATTTAATAATCAGTACATCAAATATGTGGGAAATGTCGGACAGGATGTGGTAGAGTCCATTTTTTCATTCGGTCCGTATAAACCAATACCGGTTACCCATCTTGCTCGAGCTTTCATCATGAAGTCTGAAGCCGGCCAAGAAGGATTGATTAACTTTGGCTGGCGAGCGTGGGAAGGTATCCTCCCTACTCCAATTGTAAAGGGTTGCTCTGCGAATCCAACTTTGGAAGAGAAAACAATGGCTTATTATGATGAGGCACTAAAAGTTTCAGGAAATCGTCTTGAACCTGTGACTAGTTATTTTCATAAAGATCCCCGACCCGATAAATTTGGAGGAACTGCACTGACAGGAGTGCAACCCTATATGGGGGTTAAAATCCCCGCCTTAGCAGGAAATGTTGTGTTTACTGATCTTGCCCGGAAGGAAGAAAGTCAATCTCCGGCTAGAGGGGTTTTAGCTTACACTAGTATAAGGGAAGATTGTAAACGAAATGATTTTGACGTGATTCAAACCGATTATAATTTTGGTTCCCAATCAGCTTATTATGTGAGCTTGGGAACGAATCTTGATCAAACTACACTATATTTAGGGGTTTACAGCTCGATGAAAGTGACTGATTTTAACCAAGGTACTATTTTTGAAATTATTCCGTGACGAACTTATCAAAGCAAAAACACCCTGAAGCCATTGAGGGCTTGTGAAATCAGTTTATTATTTTCTTATTGTGGAGGGTTTTTATTGAAAACACTTTTCAGATATAACTGGATGGTAAGAGAAGACTGGTATCGTTGGTGTGAAGAGTTAAGTGAAGATGAGCTTTTGCAAAACCGAACAGGTGGAATGGGAAGTATATTACATACACTTTTCCATATTATTGATGTCGAGTGGAGCTGGATACGTCTCTTACAGGGGAAAACTGATTTTCAGGAGAGTTTCCATAATTATAAAAGCTTGAATAAGGTTCGAAAATTGGACGCAGAATTTCATTTAGAAGTGGAAAAATTTGTGAATAACTGGGATGTAAGTATGGAAAATAAATCATTTTACGATACCCTTCCAGATGGAAGAATTGTAACGGATACTTGGGGCGAAGTTATGAGACATAGCATTGTTCACGAAATTCATCATATAGGACAACTATCAATTTGGGCAAGAGAATTGGGAAGAAAGCCTGTTTCCGCAAACCTTATCGGACGGGGTCTTTCCTCTTATTCTAAAAAATAATTCAAATAGATATTAGTTTATTCAGTTTCTGTTTATTAACGGATACGATGCTCTAGTTTTTTTGGAGCTAAAGGTGTTTGTGAATGTACTTATTCAAACAGGGACATTAGTTGAATAATCGAGTAGGAGGAGCGCCTAGCCTCCGACCTCTCACACCACCGTCCGTACCGTTCGGTATACGGCGGTTCAGGTTATGTCCGACTTAGTTTTGTATATCATTCATATAAACCTTCTAACCCCTTATTATCAAGGGGTTTTATGGGGTTTGTGACATAATGCCGCCCATGATTCCAATTAATCCGTCCAGTGAATTCGAATAAGTCATGAACGACCGACTACAAACGTAATGTGGCCTGGTTTCGGTTATCTTTCAACACTCTTGCAATTATCGATATACTTGCTTCCCCATTCCGTGAGCTCATTAATCGTTGGGAAGAGCTTTTCCCCCAATTCGGTTAGGGAGTATTCCACTTTTGGCGGAACTTGATGATAGACCTCACGGTGAATAAGTTGAAAGTTTTCCAGCTGCCTCAGTTGTTTAGTCAGTGACGAGTGTGTTAGGCCGTCAAATTTCCTTAACAGTTCGTTGAATCGTATGGGTCCGTTCTTTAGATGAAAGATAATTACGAGGGACCATTTACCCGACAATACTTTCTGAGCTGTAGTGAACGGGCAAGTTAAGTCAGCACTTGTTAATTCAATCATGGAACTCCACCTCTTCCTTTACTCTAAGTTCATATTACCTCTATTCGTCATGCTAAAAAACAAGCCTACATTTAACTGTTGTCCGCCTTTCTTAATATCCCCTTTGATCGTAACGACACACAAATATCGTACTATTCAGAATCATTATAATCTTTTAATATTGATTATGCATTCAATTTATCTTTAAAGGAGTAGATGATATGTCGACGAATAAAGAAAAATTCAATGGTAAAGTTGCATTGGTTACAGGGGCAAGTCGTGGGATAGGGGCTGAAATAGCCAAAAAATTAGCTGTTGGCGGAGCGGCATTTATAGGTGTTCATTACGCCAATAATAAGGATGCTGCTTTAAAAGTTGTGGATGATGTCAAGTCCTTGGGTTCAAAAGCTGTGGCTCTGCAAGGAGATTTAACCACTGGTATTTCCGGTATAAAAAAGCTTTGGACCGCATTTGAAGATGCTACTCGCTCGGAGTTGGGGACTGTACACTTAGATATCTTAATCAATAACGCAGGTATCTCACCGGCCATTCCATTTGAAGAAACATCGATTGAAACGTTTGAAGATGTCATGAATGTTAACCTTAAAGCTCCGTACTTCATTACTCAAGCAGCTAGCCCATTTATTCGGAACGGTGGACGAATCATTAACATTTCTTCTGGCTTTACTCGTGTGGCTGGTCCCATGCATACCATTTATTCCGCTTCCAAGGGAGCCATAGACACACTTACTTTGGCCTTAGCTCCCCATTTTGCATCCAAAGGCATTACTGTGAATGCAGTGGCCCCGGGAATTACGGCTACTGATATGAACGAGGATATGCTCGCCACCCCAGAAGGACGGGCCGGAGCGGAGGCATTTTCTGCATTCTCTAGAGTGGGCACCACTGAAGATGTTGCCGATATCGTTGCATTTGTAGCATCTGAGGAAGCACGATGGATCACGGGGCAAGTTATTGATGCCTCTGGTGGAAGCAGGCTTTAAAAGCAAAAACGGATATAAACTAGAGGATATGGATTTTATGCGAGTTAATAATAGACGGGAAAGCAAAAGAAAATATAGATCGATTTGCTATTGGTCCATTTAATCAGAATAAGAGAAACCTGCATTGTTTGGGGTTTCTCTATACTTCGTTCTTGTGATATTTATTTTTAAATCAAAGTATGAATCCTTCTAAAAATAATATTCTGCCATGTTTATGACATCGGAAGACTCATATATTACAGAAAGCTGCCTCGTAGTTACCTAAGCAGATAATTTTCAGTCGTTTAAATACAAATGAAGCTCTATATACATTCCCTATAACTCAATATTTTGACATGAATCAGCTAGAGTTAATTGGAGCGATATTCATTCAAACACAAGCAATCAGAAAGAAAGTGTCTGGGAACACACCGCCTGTTTAATGTTTATTAGGTTCTCATTGATGCAGGAATCCATTCTATGAATATACATCACTCGTGAACGTCCATTCAATCAGCCACAATTAAAACATCGAGGTGTCTTGCTTCTCTTAAAAGTTGTGCGACAATCGAACCTTGAATGATTTCTTGCCACCTTTCTTTTGCTGAATGTCCAATGATGACTTGTGTAGCTTTTTTGTCTTGTAATTGTTTAGTGACTTCACTTACCACCATTCGCCTGTTGGTTGTTGAATACATTTCGAAAGTGCCACCTAATCGTTTCGTAAGGTTCTTTATTTTATCCAATATAATTTGCTTGTCATTAGGTAATGTTCGTTGATCCTTCACATACACTACATACCACTTTGCTTTAAGTCGATAGGCTATCCGGAAACCCCTTCTAATCAAACGCTCAGAGTCTGGTTTAAGGTTAACGCAAACAAAGATTACTTCTGCTTTTCTCCAAGGGCCCCTTACCCCTTCTTTTCGCTTGAATGATTCTAACCTATCGTCTACATCATCTGCTAATTCACGGAGTGCAAGTTCTCTCAAGGCTATAAGATTTCGAGTCTTAAAAAAATTATTCAAGGACTGCTCCACCTTATCCATGGTATAAATATTCCCTTCTTGCATTCGCTGCCTAAGCGCCTTTGGGGAGACATCAATTAATTCAAGCTCATCGGCCAATTGTAGAATCCTGTCAGGAACCGTTTCACGTACGCGAACCCCTGTAATTTGCTCTACACTATCATTCAAGCTTTCTACATGTTGAATATTCATAGTAGAAATAACGGATATCCCAGACTCCAATATGTTAATAACGTCTTGATAACGTTTTTGGTTCTTACTTCCTGGCACATTTGTATGAGCCAATTCATCAACAAGCACAACTTCAGGATTACGGATGATGATTCTGTCAAGATCCATTTCCTCTAACAAGACGTTCTTATACGGAACCTGTTTCCGGGGTATTGTTTCTAACGTGTCAACTTGGGAAGCCGTTTCTTTACGACCATGTGTCTCCAATAATCCAATCACAATATCAATTTCACTTTTCTTTAATTGATTGGCCTCCCTCAGCATGGTATATGTTTTCCCTACGCCAGGAGCAGAACCAATATACACCTTTAATGTTCCTCTTTTCACTCCCTGTATTTTTTCTTTTATTTCTTCAGGCGAGAGTCTTCGGTATGGATTCTTTTTCTTTTTTTTTGACTGAACGGCAGGCAATACCCTTTCACCTTCTCCTTTTGTCCTATCCGCTACAACACATACATCAATGTTTTTCGTTTGGCCCAATATCTTATTGACTATAGAACCATGGATGATTTCTTCCCATCTCGTCCTTTTGGATTGACCCAGGATAATCCGGGTTATATAGTGCTTCATGGCATACCCAACGATTTCTTCAGCAATATCACCCCCGTTTATGGCTCTTTCTTCAAACTTCCCATTTAGCTTTATGATAAGTTTTTGTATAGAACTTTTAAATAACGACTCCTCTTTAGATAGCTCTTTCTGACTTGGAATAAAGCTAACCACCACTAAATCTCCGCCTAATCGTTTGGCTATTTGATCGCCTCTTCGAATTAAAATGGAGCCATTCCAATGGTATTGTACACATACCAAGATTCGTTCAGAAGCACCAGATGGTCCCATTAACCCTTCCTGTTCTCTATGTTCAGTAAGATCTTCTTCCACTTCTCCAGCCAAAAAACGGAGTGACAGCTCCCTAAGAACCGCTAAGTTATCTCGATTATATAGTTTCATATCGGCTTCTGTTTTCTTGTTGTTTTCCATGATTTTTCCTTCTTGCAGACGTTTAAGTATTGCTTCGGGTGTCACATCCAAGAGGCGTACTTCGTCAGCCAGCGTCAACGTATTCTCGGGTAGGATCTCACTTACATGAAGCGGGAGATTCAGTAGGTGTTCAGCAACTTTCTTTACTCCTTTCAATTCATAAATATTTATTGTTGTGATAACGCTGATATCACTTTTTATTAATTCCATAACATCTTCTAATCTAGTCGGATTTTTAGCAGACGGCCGGTTTTTGTGAGCTAACTGGTCAACTAAAACCACTTCAGGATTTCTTTTTTGAATTTCAGCTACATGTAAATCTTTCCTAATAAGTCCATTACTCTTCCATTCAATTGTGGGCACTGCCTCTAGGCAACCTACTTGCTCCATTGTCATTTGGTTACACCCATCACTAATAATCCCGATAACTACGTCAATACCACGCCCTTTCAACTCATTTCCTTCCATAAGCAAATGATAGGTTTTTCCGGACCCACTAACAGATCCGAGTATAATCTTCAGTCTGCCTTTTTTGATGTCGGAAATAGATTGTAGAATTTCATCTGGTGTTTTCCTTCGAAAGTGTTCGTTCATATAACTACCCCCAGATTCCTTTCTAGATTAATAGGAGAGTGAATAGAACTCTCCTAAACTCGATTATTTTAGATCATCCAAAGCAATATTTAATTTCAACACATTAATATGAGGTTCGCCGAAAAGTCCAAATGAACGATTTTCCGTATTTTCTTCGACTAGATTATATAAACTTTGTTCAGATATATCCCTCTCTTTTGCGATACGCGGAACCTGAACAAGTGCTCCTCTTGGAGAAATATTTGGATCAAGACCTGACCCAGAGTTTGTCATCAAGTCAGAAGGTATTTCCTCTTTTTTAATAGAAGGATTCGCTTTTAGAAATTCAGACATTTCATTTTTGGTTCGTTTGATCATTTCTTCATTAGATGGTGAATAGTTTGGCGACCCTGAACCTGCAGCGTCGTATTCTATAGAAGAAACCCGGCCATGAAAATAGCCAGCCTCTTCAAAAGATTGACCAATTAATTCTGACCCGATGATTTTCCCTTTTTCATTTTTAATTAAGCTGCCTTCAGCTTGTGCAGGCATCATCACTTGTGAAAGTCCTGTTATGAGTAACGGATAAGCCATACCACATATCATGAATAGCACCAAAACTACACGTATATTTTTCAACATCTATTCTCACCCTTATATTTGATTTTAAGCTACTTTAAACAGTTCAAGTATTAGGTCTATACATTTAATGCCAATGAAAGGAACGACCACTCCGCCTAATCCATAAAGGAACAAATTCTTAGTTAATAATCTTGAAGCGCTCATCGGAACATATTTTACACCCTTCATGGCTAACGGGATCAGGAGCGGGATAATAATGGCATTGAATATCAATGCTGATAATATCGCACTTTGCGGTGTGGCTAATCCCATTATATTTAATGTATTCATTTGTGGGATAGCCAGCATGAACATAGCTGGTATGATCGCAAAGTATTTAGCCACATCATTGGCAATGCTGAACGTTGTTAATGCTCCACGTGTCATGAGTAACTGTTTTCCAATCGCCACTACTTCAATGATTTTTGTAGGATCTGAATCCAGATCCACCATGTTTGCTGCTTCTTTGGCTGCATTTGTTCCTGTATTCATTGCTAGCCCCACATCTGCCTGTGCCAATGCAGGGGCATCGTTCGTGCCATCCCCGGTCATCGCGACAAGTTTGCCTTCCGCTTGTTCACGCTTAATTACGGCAATTTTATCTTCCGGCTTTGCCTCGGCAATGTAATCGTCTACCCCGGCTTCTTTCGCGATTGTGGCGGCCGTTAAAGGATTATCTCCGGTACACATGACGGTTTTGATGCCCATTTTCCTCAATTCATCAAATCGCTCTTTCATACCTGCTTTAACGGTATCTTTCAAATAAATGACACCTAGGATCCGATTTCCTTCTGCGACTACTAAGGGCGTTCCCCCTTGGCTTGCTACTTCATCACTAATGTCTTGCAAATCGCTGGGAATGTTTCCGCCTTCTTGCTTTATATAGTTCTTTATTGAATCGACGGCACCTTTTCTGACGATTCTTCCATCGGAAAAATCTGTCCCGCTCATCCTCGTTTCTGCCGTAAAGTCAATGCCTTCCGAGTCACTTTTTTCTAATTCTTTTTCAAGTAATCCTGATCTTTTGGCAAATTCGACAACAGAGCGGCCTTCCGGTGTCTCATCATGTAAGGATGAATAGGCTGCGAATGTAGTAAGTTCCTTCTGATTCACACCCTGTACTGGCAGCAAGGCATGAGCCATCCGGTTACCATGTGTGATCGTGCCTGTTTTATCGAGAATGATAGTATTGATGTCTCCTGCAGCTTCTACAGCTTTGCCCGATTTGGCAATCACATTGAATTGTGTCACTCTGTCCATTCCAGCTATGCCTATCGCTGAAAGAAGACCCCCTATGGTTGTTGGGATCAAACATACCAATAATGCCACCAAAGTTGCGATTGGCAATGTCACTTTAATATAGGAAGCAATAGGTACGAGTGTCACACAAACAAGCAAAAAGATAAGCGTCAAACTCACAAGGAGTGTACTAAGTGCAATTTCATTCGGTGTTTTTTGCCGTTTAGCTCCTTCTACCAAGTCAATCATTCGATCCAGGAATGACTCCCCCGGATCACTACTAACTTTTATTTTTATATAGTCACTCATTACTTTTGTTCCTCCAGTAACAGAACTGAAGTCTCCACCCGGTTCTTTTATGACATTCGCAGATTCACCAGTTATTGCCGATTCGTCAACAGCAGCCACCCCTTCAATGACATCTCCATCACTAGGAATTAAATCATTGGCCTCCACTAAAACCATGTCACCTTTTTGCAGTTCCGTGGCATCGACTATCTTTACAGATCCATCTTTTTGGATTAACTTTGCTTTTGAATCAAGCTTTGTCTTTTTCAGACTATCCGCTTGTGCTTTACCACGACCTTCCGCTAATGCTTCAGCAAAGTTGGCAAACAGGATGGTCAGGAGCAAAATGAAAGTCACTGCACTGGTATATCCCCTATCTGATATTCCACCAAATAAATCGGGAAATATAGTTAGAAAAAGGGTCAAGACAAATCCTATTTCCACCACAAACATGACTGGATTTCGTGCCATGGCTCTGGGATTCATTTTTTTGAAAGCATCTTTTATTGCTTCAAAAAGCATTTCATTATTTACTTTTCCATTACGCATCGTATTCATCTGTACTACTCCTCTTCATCGTTTATCTAATCGTTAACCATTCTGCGACAGGTCCTAGGGTAATCACTGGGAAGAAAGTCAAAGCTCCAATAATTAAAACCGTACATAAAAGAATGACAAGGAATGTAGGATTATCTGTTTTAAATGTACCCATCGTCTCTGGGACACGTTTTTTAGCAAGTAATGATCCAGCAACAGCAATCATCGCTATCATGGAAAAATAACGGCCAAACAACATGACCAAACCTGTGGAAATGTTCCAAAAAGGTGTATTATCCCCTAAGCCCTCGAAACCAGAACCGTTATTGGCTGCAGCTGAAGTAAACTCATATACAATTTGAGAGAGCCCATGGAAACCTGGATTTGAAATGGCCGATGTCCCCATCTGTGCCGTTAGTGCAATAGCAGATGGTACCAAAATGATTAACGGATGTAGAAGGATTGTCATGGCTATTAATTTCATTTCCGGCCCTTCAATTTTCTTACCTAAAAACTCTGGTGTACGCCCGACCATCAGTCCAGCAATGAATACAGCCAATATAGAATACATAAGAATGTTCATCGTGCCTACCCCATCACCACCAAATACACAGTTCAGCATCATCATGGCCAGTGGCGCTATACTCCCGAGCGGCGTCAGCGTATCATGCATATTATTAACTGAACCTGTAGTGGCAGCTGTAGTCACCGTTGTAAATAGGGCACTCTGAGCCACCCCAAATCGGACTTCTTTCCCTTCCAAGTTTCCACTCTCTTGTGAAAGGCCTATTGCCTCCAATTTGGGATTTCCATTTTGTTCACTAGCATAATTCACATTTAGGAAGACAAGCATCATGAGTCCCATTGCTGAAAATAAGATCCATCCTTGTTTGTTATTTTTCGCCATATATCCGAATGTTAATGGAAGGGCAGCAGGAATGAGAAACATCGATAAAATCTCTAATACATTCGTAAATCCATTAGGGTTCTCAAATGGATGTGCCGAGTTGACACCGAAGAATCCACCACCGTTTGTGCCAAGGTGCTTTATTGACTCCAATGCAGCCACAGGTCCTCTTGCAATATGTTGGGTGGCTCCCTCTAACGTAGTAGCCATTACCGTAGAACCAAGGGTTTGTGGCACCCCCTGGGATACCAGGACCAAACAGACAAAAATGGAGAGAGGCAGTAGCACCCGAGTGATGGAACGAATTAAATCTACATAAAAGTTCCCTAAACTCCTCTGACCGGTCACCCCCCTGAAAAAAGCGATGCATAAGGAAAGACCGGTTGCTGGTGTCGTGAACATCAAGAATATAATGACAACCATTTGTGATAAATACGAAAGTCCGGATTCTCCGCTATAATGCTGTAAATTGGTATTAGTAAGAAAACTTGCTGCCGTATTGAATGCCAATAACGGATCCATGTTGGCTATCTCGCTTGGATTGCCCGGTAAAACTCCCTGAAGCCGTACAATCATGTATGAGATGACAAACATGACTAAGTTACTTAGAAGTAATGCCTGTGCATATTGCTTCCAATTCATATCGAATTTCTTAATACCAGATATTTTAAGAATGCCTCTTTCTAACCACCCGAACATACGGTCTTGCCTCGTGGTTTCAAGGGAATATACTGTCGTTAAATATTTGGCCAATGGTACGGCTAGGATCACCATCAAAAACAACACCACACTGATTTGTAAAAAATCCATTTACATTTCCTCCGTTATCGTTCTATTAATATTTCTCTGGGTATAATAAAGCATGAATTAAATACACGGTAACCGCCCCGACAATAAGAATGAATAACATGTTATACTACTCTCCTTTTTTCGTTATAACTTTGTTACAAAAATGAATGAATCCATATAAAAGTAAAAAGGGTGTACCCATTAGAAAGATTGTTATAGCATCCATCCAAACCTTCCTTTCACCTTTTTAAATCTTTACAATTTACCTCTGGCGCGATCAGTGGAGAAATAGGTACCAAAAGAACACAAAAAATAGACCAATGCTTACCCCTTCTCCAATAGTCCGCATTGCATGGCTATCCTAGTTTCAAAAGTGAAAAAAGTGATTCACAATCCAAACAGGAATATTTGCAAAAGCAAACAGTATTAGTGGAGAAAAAGTACTCATTGGTCTACTTATCGCCTAGCAAGCTTTTCAGCGCTCTTTGCGATCTGTCTTCCAAGAAACCTTTTCATGTAATTATAGGCATAATAAAAAGACCTACTGAAATGACAGGTTGCTATTTTGCTACAAACACAACAAAAAAGCCTCCTGGATTAAGGTGGTCTTATGACCTCCTTCGCTTTAGCCGACGAAGTTAGCTGACGGGTAGGATGGCGAAAGAGTTCACATCCCTTCTGCAAATGCAGAATTAACCCCATAAATAGTGGGTCCTCCGTTCTCAATTACTTGAGATTTGGCCGATATCAAATTGTTATTGATGAGCATATTCTACGCTCATCAGTAAACCTTTGTAAACCTCATTAAAATTCCATATATTCGCAAATATATTCATATTTGACCATATACTTCCGTTTTTATAAGAAAAAGTATTATTTCCTCATTAATCCTATATATTTCTAATATTTTAATATATATACAAACTTGTATTGACAAAAACTTCAATCCAGCATTATGATGAATCCCATATACGATCGATGAAAAAAATCGGAGGCATTATGTTAAACCAAAAAAAGAAAATTGAAGCCGAAATTAGTGCAGCATTCATTAAATTCCAGCGTGATTTAATAGGCAGAGGTCCACAAGAAGTTAAAACCTACATTATTAATGACATGCTGATCACTCGTTTTAAAGGAGTCTTGACTGTCGAAGAAAAACACCTCGTCAGTCAGGATTCTGGAAAGAAGCTTGTAAAAAAAATGCGCTCTCTTCTACGTGAAATGTACAGTCAGGATTATGAAAAAATTGTCGAGGATCTAACAGGTTGTAAAGTCCTTTCTTCACACAGTGACATTAGTACCAAAACGGGTGAACGGATCGAAGTTTTCATAGTTGATAAGGATTTGGAGAAATACCTAGAAAATCTAAAATAAATGGGGTGAATTTAGCCGACATCGACTCAATTGGAAGAGGCATAAGCGTTGTTAATCAACGCTTATGCCTCCTCCTTCCTGTTTTACAATTTCTATCTAATTATCAGCAGCACTCCGTACTATAGAAGGGATACGCTTGACCCATCAATTAGACATACTATTGAGAGTGTTACGTACAATATGGAATGTTTAAGTTCATTTGAAAAGCCGGAAGTCTTAAAACTTTATAACCGTTTATTTCGACAAATTCACATTAAATGTCCCATTATGTTCACCACAGGTCAAATAGACAATTAACATTTTTTACTAATTCACCCTAAAAAATTTAATGTCTCATTATACCCCATACTCATATAAATTTGGGTATCTACACGTATAACCCCTTTGAATAGAAAAGGAAAAATGATTATCTAAAAGTCGTGGAATCATTTATTTCCTTCAAAATGTTTGAGTTATCTCTAAATTTTAGAGGAACAAGGGCATTTATATCAGCTACTTCAGGATATTTTATTAAATACTCTCTAATTTCAGAAAATTTAACTGGTTCCTCTCCTATATTCAATCCTTTATACAATTCATTAAACATCTTATAATCATTTTCTTCATCTAGTGTTAATCTCCATTGTGGAAAGGTATATTCATGAGGAAGTTCTACCTTATTAACATTAAATAAATGAGGATTGTTAATGAAGTAAAATGAAAGATATTCTGTATGGTTTAGTGGATAGGAAAGGGCTAACAGCTTTCTTAGAGCATTTACAGAGTATACATCAGCACCTGTCCCAATAGCATGATTGCTGGTAGGTATTGTTAAATCCGCACCACTCTGTATATGACTATCTATTAAATAATCGATAATTTCTGGAGATACAGCTGGACAATCACCAGTAACACGAAGGACAATGTTCGCCTTTGTCAACTCTACTGCATTTAAAATCCTGTTTGCTACATTTTCAGGGTCTCCCTTAACAGTTGTCACTCTTCCATCTAAGGTGAACTTCGTTAATGGGGAATCCTCCTCCAAATCAGAAGTGGCAAGTACGATATGATCTACTTTTTCAGAAGCCAAACAATTTAATAAACATCGTTTAACGGATTCTACTCCATTTATAGGAAGTATTGCTTTTCTCTGTAACCTAGTTGATTTCAACCGTACTACTACAACAATTGTGATCTTTGGTTTTATAACGTTTGAAGGTAAGATGGATTCATTCTTAAGGATATTATTTTTCGCTAAAAGCGGTAAATTGCTTTCAAAATCCAAAGGCATATATCCATTAATATTACTTGATCGTTTATAAGTAATCTTGTTAAAAGATATCACCTCACCCTGTTCAATATCCTGTTTAGCAACTACCTTTAGAGAATCCTTCAGGTATTTTCTCTGTGATTCATTAACCGTGGCATCCCCCATCACAATCTCAGCTAGCCTTAGTTTATTAACCATCTCTTGAAATTCTTTCGGTTCTAGAGAAGAATAATAATCAAAACCTTTTAAGGACCTGTCAAGTGTGATATGTTTCTCAATTACACATGCACCTGCGAAATACGCTTGGACTGGCAAATCAACGGCTAAGGGATTTTCACCATCCTCATGATCTGCAAAACCAATAGCGCAATCAAACCTATTCTTTAAATACGTTAATCGAGCTAAGTGGACATCTTCTTCTTTAGTAGGATAACCTTGAAACCCGTACATTAAGATTACTGGTAAAGATGTATTCAACTTAATAAATTCTAGAGTTTTTACAATTTCATGATCGTACCAACCACCTATTCCTAGTAAAATAGGTTTATTTAACTTGGAAATTTCTTCGATCAAAAACTTTGACTGAATGATGGTTGGTGGAATTTTAAAACCAGTAATATACGAATTATACTTCTTAGCTAATTCCATACCCCAGTCATCAAATACATCGACCCAGATTTCTAAATCATGTTCGATAGCAAGATTTAACGCATCTTTCCACCTGGCTTCATTAATAAATAAATTGATATAAGCCTGATACCCTTCATAATCTGGTGTGGCTAAATGATCGTATTTAAACCATTGAAATTTAACTGCATCGGCACCTGCAGTTGAAGCCTCAGTAATTAGCTGTTCAAGATTGTTTGGTTTGCCTTGATGAGCATTTGCAATTTCAGCAATAATTTTAATTTCAGACAATTTTTTCACCTTTATTTCAAGTATTTTTTAATATCTTTGTTTATTTTCTAAATACACCTTGAAATTCATCTTCTGCCATAGTTGGTAAGATTGATAGGGTCATGATTTAAGGTTAATAAATCTACTATCCATTAAATTGGGAGACCTACCAAGCAGTCCAACCGCCATCGATTGAAATATTTTGCCCTGTTATATAGCTTGACGCGTCAGACGCTAATAAGGCAATTACTCCTTTTAAGTCATCAGGGTGTCCGATTCGCCTTAGAGGACTCTTTTCAATTAATCGATTTACGAATGTTTCATCTTTTTGTACGTTACTATTGGGAAATGCACCTGGAGAAATACAATTTACTCTTATACCTTCATTTCCATAATGGCAGGCAAGGTAACGTGTATATTGGATGATTGCGGCTTTTCCTGCTCCATAATGGGGGGGATTATGATAAGGGTTGTTAACGTATAAATCTGGGTTAGGAGAAATAATCCCGTACATAGAGGCGACGTTTATGATTACACCACTTTTTTTGGAAATCATATATGGCAATACATTTTTTGTGCATTTAAAAACATTATTAATGGTTCCATCTATTCCTCTGTTCCATTCTTCTTCGCTTATCTTCTCTAACGTACCACCAGAGCCAAAATACGCATTATTAATTAAAATATCAATGTTTCTTCCCATTTTATTGATTTTAGAAAAGCAGTCAGCGATTGATTTATTATCTCCGACATCCATGAAAATACCTGAACTGCCGGTATTATAGGATTGATTTAATGAGTCTGCTAATAGTTGACACTTCACTTGATTTTTACTTGCAATAAAAACGGTCGCCCCTGCTTCTGCTAAACTTTCTGAAATAGCCGCTCCTAAATACCCAGCTCCACCTGTTATAACAGCCGTTTTTCCGCTTAAGTCAAACATTTTTCCTAAACTCATAGGGTAGAAGCCTCCTAATTCCACATCGTAGGATTCTTTATATTTCTAGGGACATTTTTAAATAACTCCATTAATTGAAGCATCACATAACTTGGTAACTGGGGAACTGTCTCCATTTCAATATTTTGTTTAAGTTGTGTTAATGTTTCACAACCAACAACAATACTATCAATCTGTGGCAAATCTCTTACAAAGCAAAAGGCTAATTGATAAGGGGGGATTTTGTTTTCAGAAGCAATTTCTCGAAGTAAATCTATCCATTTTTTTGCTTCTTTTAAATGTTCAGGTAACTCATTGCTCGGTAATAATAATAATCCTTGTAAGTAAACACTGCGAGCATATATTTTTATTTGATGTTTTGAAAGTTCATCCAATAACCCCGAATGGATCAAATCTTGATCAAAAACATTGATAGGTACTTGAATCATATCAAAACAACCAGCGGCAATTACCTTTCGTACACCTTCCGAACTGTAAACAGAAGCACCGATGGTTTTTATCAGACCCTGTTGTTTTAATAATGCTATGCTTTTAATGACCTTTCCATTATGCGAGAATAAATTATTTTCATTATGCAATAAATAGCCGTCAAGGACCGGAAGAGACAATTTATTCAAGGATAGTCTCAAATTTAGCTCTACCTCATCGTGAATTCTCTTAAATGAAGCAGTTTCTTCCACTTTAATTTCCGGTAATTTTGTAAAAATCTTCGGAACGTTTTTTAAAAGGTTCTTTTGTTCCTGTAAGAATTTCCCTAATAGACCTTCACTTTCTCCATAACCAGGAGCAGTATCAAAAGTCGTTACTCTATTTAAAAAAGCATACGTTAATAAATTTATTGCCTCTTCTTCATTGGGCTTACCAATCTTATTAGCGATTCCATATTGCTGTCCTAACTGGACTGTACCAAGGGTTAAGTTCAGTGATCGCTTACTGACAGGTTGATTCATTTTAACTCCTCTCATGTACATCATGAAGCTTTGTCTTTTCTTCGTCTAAACATAATTTTTCGTCTGATACAATACTATGCTCTGTCAAAGCTCTTGATAACTCAAATAAACCTCTTAGGTTTGAAAAAAGGGGTTCACTTTCACCTTCTCTAAAAACTTTCCATTAATTACACAAGCATTACACAAGCAATCTTTATAGAAGAAATCAATACTATCACTTCTTTTTCTATAATCTAAAAAAGTTAGACACGAAATGAGGAGAGTAAATTCGGTTAATGAAAAGAAACGATTAACATCAGTTCCCAACCCGTTTTGTTCAAATAGTATATTGCCGATGAGGGACTTTACTTTTGTTTCAGGGTAATATATTCATATGTGGACGAGTATGTGAGGGCACATGTAAAAGTATATTGAAAACATTAAATCGTCATGTTTCGTTATCATGATTCGTTTCCTTTATACTCATAGTCTCTCTTTTATTAAGTTTCTCTCCAAAAAACAACAGATTTCCAATTATAAATACCAAATAGCCAAGGATTCCTAAAAATCACTTGGCTAAATTTATTTTAAATTTACGTATTAAAATCACAATATTTAAGGTTTTCTAGTAAAACTATAATACATAGCGTTACCAAACAAACAACCCAACAATCATGGCACTAAGCATGGAGACTGCCATTCCACTAAGCAATAGCTTCCAAACATTTCTTCCAATGATACCCGATTTTTCCTCGTCTAGAATCGAATTGAACGTTCCATAAATCATGCCGACTGTACTAAAGTTTGCAAATGATGTCAGGTACGTAACGGCCACAGCTACTGTATGCGGGGCCAAACCGCTGATCTGTGTTTTCAAGTCGAGCAAGGCTACGAATTCATTCGTTGCCAGTTTGATTCCCATTAATTGAGCAACATACATCGTATCTTCCCAATTTAATCCAAACAAGAAAGCGAATGGACTAAAGATGACAGAGAAGATTTTTTGGATTGTTAACCCATCTACCGCAAGCCCTAAAATACCGTTAAGGCTAGCCGTTAATGCGACATAGCCGATTACCATGGCCATAATGACGATCACCATCTTGACTCCAACTAGCATACTGTTTGAAATGGTTGAAAAGAAGTCTTTACGTTCCTCTTTTGTAGGAATATATACGACATCTTCCTCTTTACTGACAGTAACAGGATTTAACATATTGGCTATAAGCAAGGCATTTAAACAATTCAATGGAATAGCGACGAATACAAATTCAGCCGGAACCATGGATAAATACGCACCTATAATCGAACCGCTTATACTGCTCATACTCATAATTCCAAAGGTCAGCAAACGCTTATCCTTTAAAGAACTTAATTGCATCCTGATAACAGCGAGAGCCTCCGTATTCCCAAGAAACATCATCTGGATAGAAAAGAAGCTCTCCAGTTTCGGTAATCCTGACACTTTCGAAATGAGCCAACCGACTTTGTCTATTATCCAGGTCAGGATGCCGAAATACGATAGAATATCAAAAAACGTAATAATGAAGATGATTGGCATCAACGCACTGAAAAAGAAATCCACTTGTTCGTTTGCCATAACAGAAGGAAACACGAAAGAAATCCCTTCATTTGCACAAGCAATCAACCAGGTGAAGAAAGTAGCAATCTGTTTAATGACCCATGTTCCAATGGTGGTCGACAACATGAACCATGTAATAACCAATTCAATGCCAAGCAACGTAAGAATGATTTTCCACTTCACGTTTTTTCTATTAGGTGAGCACAAGTATACGATACCCATGACAACCAATACCCCTAGAATATTCAATAAGAAATACATACGACACCCTCTTCCTTTATCTTTTACTGTTGAATACATACATAAAAAGCCCTTATTTTTCATGCTTTCGGCCACTGGACAGAAAGCATGAAAAATAAAAGCTTCTTCAAAAAAACAAAGTAATAGTGGGACCTTCTGCAAGTGATCACATAGTGACTTACAAAATGCTACCTATAACTGTTTCATCTCTTTTATTCATGCTTCCTTGTAGTCCGGCTTTTTATGGCAGCCAGGTAGAAACTATCAGACCTTTTCACTGATATTATACAAGGATATTTATATGATGATGATTCGTAGTAATGGGTATCATTCTAAATGAAAGTATTAACTATTACAATATGCTTTAAAATAGTCGGAATCATTCTACTACTATACTCTTTTCAGACAATTGATGCCGATGTATATAGTTTTTACTAACGTATTATCTCTAGATTCTATAGTTTCCAATAGGAAGTTCGCCAATATACATTACCCTTCTACCTTATTTAACTTCAATATGGTTTTTCCGAAGTAAAACTTCATTGATTTTCATCGCTAAACATTAATCACGCCGCTCTTTTGGAAGACTATAGATACCAATCATACTTTTAAGGGAGTTTTAGTTTACCATTCCAAGATAATTTAAAAATATGTAAAACTATCTTGTTTATTGTTACGTTTTACCTTTTCTAAATTACAATGTAGCAATCAATCCTTTTATGGGTAACTTTAACAAAAATAAATCATTGACTTGAAATATATATATTTTCTAAATTATTGAAACCTTATAGGTAATAGGGATCACCCTTCACTTACACACTCCAACATTCCAACACTTCGTAACACCCCTGTAATATAAGCAATGATAATTTAATGTTTAAATCAGAATTTTTTTCTATTTTTAATATTTTATTGGGTTAATTGCCTTATAATATTATTGCGCTATAAAAATAGTGCAATAATATTATAGAATATCAGGAGGAATCTTCCTTTTTATGAATAGTTCAAAAAAATCTTTCATTATCGCGGGTTCTATCATAGGTACCCTATTTGCCAGCAATTCAGCATATGCTAGTACATACCATGTTAAATCAGGTGATAGTCTATATAAAATTGCTAAAGCAAATCATACAACCGTTCAAAAATTAAAATCGCAAAATAAACTTTCTAATAACCTTATTTTCCCGGGACAAGTGTTAAAGATAAATGAATCCACGGTGAAAAGTACAACTTCAACAAAGAAACACGTGGTTAAACTTGGGGATACGTTAAGTGGAATTGCTAAAAAGTATAATCTTTCGCTAAATTCATTATTGAAATTGAATCCTAGCATTTCCAATTCAGACCGAATTCGCATTGGACAATCCATCATTGTTTCTGGAAAAGCTACTTCAACTAGTGCTACAGCTGCAAAAAGCAGTTCAACCAGTACATATAAGGTTAAGTCAGGAGACAGTCTCTCCAAAATTGCAAGCAAAAATAAAACGACTGTCAAAGCTTTGCTAGCATTAAATCCTAGCATCAAAAATGCTAATACTTTACGTATTGGACAGTCCATAAAACTTTCTGGAAAAGCCACTACATCTAGTGCAACCAGTACAGCAAACAAATCGGGCAGTACATATAAAGTTAAGTCTGGGGACAGTCTCTCCAAAATTGCAAGTAAAAATAAAACGACCGTCAAAGCTATACTTTCATTAAATCCTAGCATCAAAAATGCTAATACTTTACGTATTGGACAGACTATTAAACTTTCTGGAAAGGCAACTACAGCTGCTACAAAGACTGTGTCTTCTGCCTCTTCTGAAGTGGACCGCGTTTTAAACGCCGCTAAAAAATACTTAGGGGCCAAGTATCAATATGCTGCAAGCACATCGCGCACTGATGCCTTTGATTGCTCATCATTTACCATGAAAGCATTCCAAGCAGCAGGGATCTCCTTGCCTCGCACATCAACTGGCCAAGCTCAAATGGGAGTACCTGTTTCTTCATATTCATTGAAAAAGGGTGATTTGGTGTTTTATGATACTAATCATGATGGAGTGATTAATCACGTAGGAATTTATGCGGGGAATAATCAAATGATTAATGCTTCAACTTCCAAAGGTGTATCGTATGCAAACATCAACGGTTCATACTGGAAACCTCTTTTCGTAAAAGCCGTTCGAATTCTTAACTAATGATTTGAATGCCATTAAGCGCATTACAGAAAACCAACTGGAGTAAGCATCAAACACTGTAACTGTTTGATGCTTACTCTTTTTTTACTTCTGCATTAGTTATATCCCCTTTCTATACATACATTACATTTGAAATGGTTTCCGAGATGATTTCTTTCACCCCGCATTCATACTTCGTCATTTGACACGTTATCGTTACATTTCTAAAATAATTAAGGTATGATAAGTTACATAGAATATGTCCAAAGAGTAAGCAAACCAGCTCTTTCATTTAAATCGCATATCGTAGCAAGTAGGAGGAAAGACGTTGAATAGTTTTATTGTCATGCAAGGTACTACTTATCAAGAAGAAAAACATTTAGGGATCATCTGGTCCCCTCAAATCGATAAATCCGGTTTAGTACCTCACTCATCTAAACTGATGCAAGAAGTTAAAAGTGGCGATCGGATTTTCCATTACGTAAAGGGATCGATTGTCGCGATAAGTATTGTAAAGAAGGGATGTCAAGAAGATAATAAACCTCAAAAAATTCGAAATCATACTAGATGGACAGATAATGGTTATCTAGTTGAAACCGAGTATCGTGAATTGGAGGTCCCCCTGAATATACGTGAATACTTTGACGGTATTGCTCCATATCTTCCTATTAAATATTCAGCATTCCAGGAGGATGCAACCGGCAATTCAGGATACCTATATCCTTGTAATGAAGAACTTACACTAAAACTTTTAGAATATATGAGTATGCTTAACATCTTCAATTCGGACGAAGATCAATTAGAACTCTCTGTCGATGAAGTCATTGCTAAAGAGCGGAATCCGCTACAAGCACTTCTTGCTGAAACAGAATCGGAAGCCAAAATGAAAATTCGCTGTGGTCAAAAAAAATTTAGAAAATTGGTTACGCCTCTTTGGAACCATAAATGCCCGCTATGCGGAATAGAAATGGATGCCCTGCTAAAGAGTAGTCACTCTAAACCATGGAAGGACAGTACCGATGATGAGCGCCTTAACCCGTATAATGGATTATTATTATGCTTCAATCATGATGCCTTGTATGAAAAAGGCCTTATCTCCTTTGACGGTCAAGGCAGACTACATATTTCTGAGCAGATTACTGAAGAAACATATGATACGTACCAGTTAAGTAAGGGTATAAAAATCCCCCTTCATCCTGATAATAAACCATACTTTAAATGGCATAAAAGGAATGTGTTTGTTGATTGAATAGACTTTTATAAGTTAACCATAGGAAAAGCCCTGGAAATAGGACACTCTTATTTCCAGGGCTTTTTTAAATAGTATTCTACCGAGATCTATGGAACAATAATGCATTTATACGAACTGAGTCTTTCGTTAATAATTAAGGGTTTAAGTCCAATTCCCCACCTTATTACATCAATCATATCTAATACAAAATCATCTCCTTTTATAAATGATTATAGTAACTGTTAACCTCTCCCTCCTTCCTCAGTTCCCCCTTTAAAATAATTTGATTTTCAATAATACTTTTGTCCAATCCTTTTGAAATTACATTAATAAGATAATGTAGTCTTGGAAAAAGGAGGAAAAAAATGAGTAAAGATAAAAGAAAAAAATGTAAAGATTGCGGCCATGGTAAATGTAGATGTAAAAGTGGACAAAGAGTTCAACAAAACGTTGATGTAAGCATTGGATTCCCATTAGTAGGAGTTACTGGTCCTACGGGTCCTACTGGTGCTGGTCCTACGGGTCCTACGGGTCCTACGGGTCCTGCTGGGGCTACTGATTCTGTTGGCGCTACCGGGGCTGTTGGGGCTACTGGCGCTTCCGGGGCTACTGGCGCTTCCGGGGCTACGGGTCCTACTGGCGCTACGGGTCCTACTGGCGTTACCGGGGCTACGGGCGCTACCGGGGCTACGGGCGCTACCGGAGATACTGGAGTTCCTGGCGCTACCGGGGCTACGGGTCCTACTGGCGCTACTGGAGATACGGGTATTGTTGGTTTTGCATTTTCTGAACCAGTCGACGTATTTGTCCCATCTCCTGGATTACTAACAGTGACTAATGAAGAAGCTACTATTACCACTCTTACTATCACTCTCTCCGAAAATGCTGTGGTTGTTTTACAGGGACAGATAGGGTGGAGTGCACCGAGCTTTTTGAATTTAGCTGCTGTTTCACCAAACTTCGTTGATTTGTCAGTGATTTGGAGGATCCGTAGAGGAGTGGGTGGACCGATTGTTTGGGAAGGTCGTGAGAGTGTAAGTTTTGAATCGGGAGAGGATGATAGATTTTTAACTTCCGTGTTAGGCATAGATTCAACTCCTGGATTGGGGTCTATCACGTATGTATTGACAGCACAAGTTGATCCAGAGTTATCACCAGGTCTTACATTTGAGATTAATGGACCGGTTATATTTATTGCAACGGCTTATCCTGTTTAACAAGCAATTTTAAAATAGCCGACCTCTATATGCAATGTAGAAGAAACTAGAGAGTTCTATAAGTTAAAATGACAAATTACCGCAAAAAGTGTTCGGAATTTCACATTCCGAACCTTTTTTCAATTTATTCTCGGTTACTAAATAAGCTAATCTATCCATTATTAATATCTATTTAGACCCTTTCTTTATCTTGCCAAATCCAGTTAATCTTACATAAATTCAATACAGCGGTAGAAAAAACATCACCAGCACTGCCATTCTCCGAACCTGCTGAAGCTTTATTAATCACCTCAATAATTTTCATCTTAACCTAAAAAAACAGTAGAAAAACTCAGTTTAATGAGTGTTTCTACTGTTTGGATCATCTTAAAGGTTTGATATGCAAAGGACTCTATCCCATTACCCTGCCTATTTACAATAATGATTAATTAAATTCGCCAATTTTTCACTGGAACGTCCATCATTATATGACATCGATAAAAAACGATTTCTTATATTGTTATAAGCATTCTCGTGGAGCCTAGAAATATAATGATTATTTATAACTTCGGTAAGTCGATTGGGATTTGACTGAATATAATTGCCCAATATATCGAAATAATCATAGAACCGATTACTATTTAAGAAGTTAAAAACAAACACAGGCTTATTAAATAATATACTTTCTAAAACCACTGTAGATAAAGAGGACACCACTCCATCGACCTGAGAAATTAAATCATATAGATTATTATCTCTCGCAGTGTAAACTTTTAATGATTTATATTTCTCTGCAAGTTTCAAATATATTCCATGCTTCTTTTTACCTATTTCCCACGGATGAGGCTTTAAAATAATTTGGTAATTTTGATTATCCATAATACTCTTAATTAAAATTTCGAATTTAACAAAATCCAACTGCGGGCCCGTAATGACCAATAATGTAAGCTTATTGGGATCCAGTTCATATTTTTTTATAAAGGTTGCTTTATCTATTGGGGATTGGTGATAAATTTCATCAAATTTAGGGTGTCCTATTTCAGCAATTCGATCATTGGCTAACCCTCTGTTCGAATACCAGTTTTTCTCATATTCACCATAGACACCAACTACAGTTGTAAAAACCGGCATAAACGCTTCTTCTCCCATTAAAATCCCGTGTTGTAAACAGATGCTCTTGATTCCTTTTGTTAATCCCACAATTGAAAGCACTCTGCTTTGAATATCTTCAGTTGTTCCCACAATGATGGAGGAAATATTTTTTTTATCAAATAGGTTAAAAACCATATTAATCATCGTAACGATTTGCGTAATTCGATTAATAAAGGATTTTTGAAAGAAAACATTTCCAAATGCCGGATGCTGGTTGAATTTTTCAAAAATAGTCGTTGCCTCTTTTACAATTTCATCGGAAGCCTCATCATTTTTCTCCTCATAATTTCCAACACTTTCAATAGGAATCCCATACATTTGAGTAGCTTTTGAGCGGGAAAGTATGATTGTTTGTTTAGGATCAAACATATTCATATACGTTCGCTCAGGAATTCGAGTATAGTCTGGATTGATTAAGACCTTTCCTTCCTTTGGCTTTTTTATTAAAGGGTCTCTGATTTTTTCAAGCCAATTTTCAAAATAAGGTTGAATCATCGCCTGATCTAATCTTTGGGTTTTTAGATTCACTAGAAAGCTTTCACTTTCCATCTGACTTCTTAGTTCAGAATCAATTTGTTGATAAAAATTAGTTAACAGTACAATCGGAATCCCTTTATATTTCAAGTGATGGAATGTTTCCACAAACTCCTTATATAATGTCCAATAGTTTGATAGATAGATACTCATCTCACTCCCTCTCCCTACGTTTAAGGGCTCTTATCGAGTCTCTGAGTTCTTTACACGTTCTTTGAGCCGGCAACATTTTTGAAAACTCATTTGGGTTATCATTGAATATTTGGGCATGTATAGATTTCGGAGTGATATAATTGAAATCAAGAATTTCATTGACTGGGAAGAATGGCCAGAAATGATTGATTCTCCAAAAGAATCTTGCATCACCTATTCGATAAAAATGGGGATTCTCATCCCAGTAGGATTCAAAGGTTTCTTTTATTTTAGGTAGAATAGACATTCGATGCATAACCGAACAATGGTCCGTCATGCAGGAAGCAAGCCATGTAATAGATTTTGCTGGCCTAATAATCTGGTTCGTAATTTCTCCCGCTTCATTAAGATGAACAGTTTTTGATGCTGAATAGACAACCATAGCTTCAGGATGTTGATCTAAGTATTCAACCATCTTCTCAATCTTCTGTTTGTGATATACATTATCGTCAGTTGCGTACGTAACATACTCTCCCTCTGCCAATTCCAATGCTTGATTGATTAAAACAGCATATCTCGTTTTCTCCACCCTTTCTTCAACTGTACTTATATCACTCCTGAAAAACCTCACTCTTTCATCATCTAAAAATGGCTTAATAACGTTAATCGTTTCATCATTTGAATTATCATCCATAATAAACAATTCAAAGTCATGAAAGGTTTGATCTAAGATTGATCGAATGGTATTCGCTATATACTCTTGTTTATTATAGCTCGTTAAAATCACAGTAACTTTTGGCAAAACACACACCCCTTTTTCAAAATTTTCCTGTTAAAACCTGCACCACTGAATGACAGTCAACAAAGATTCTATACACTATCCCAATTCAGTGGGGATCCTGCTTTCAATTCCTGGGCTGCTTTTTTTCCCAACAAATTTTCATAATATTTAGGGGCTAACCCATATCCCGGCCTTATGACTCTTATATTATCCTTAGTCAAAACTTCTCCGGCTTTTACATCTTTGACAATATAGATGGATCGTCTAAATTTCATGGATTTTTTTTCCTCTTCAGTCGGACCATAACTCACCCTGCCCAAAGATTGCCAAGCTCTATTCGTCTCCACTACTAAAGCTTTCATTTCTTCCGGCTCCATAGAGAATGCCGCATCTACACCACCATCAGCTCGCGATGTAGTGAAATGTTTTTCA
This sequence comes from Peribacillus suis, assembly GCF_059384845.1. NCBI lineage: Bacteria > Bacillati > Bacillota > Bacilli > Caryophanales > Bacillaceae > Peribacillus > Peribacillus suis. The sequence goes on along the minus strand of NZ_CM182019.1, from coordinate 1,778,193 downwards.
ATAACAGTCGCTCCCATCGCAACACTTGCAACTGAAACACCGATACCTAGCGTATGATCGGATAATCCAACCTGACATCCGAAAAGACCTTTCATGTGGGGAATCGTCGATATATTTGTATTTGTAGGGGTAGATGGATAAGTACTCGTACATTTTAAAAGGATCAGGTCTTTACAGCCTGCATCTCTAACCGCACGGACCGTTTCATCTAATTCTGCAAGCGTTGCCATGCCTGTAGAGATGATCAAGGGTTTCCCAGTTGAAGCCACCTTTTTTATAAGAGGGATATCATTGTTCTCGAATGAGGCAATTTTATACATGGGGATATTTAAGTCTTCAAGAAAGTCCACTGCAGTTTGATCAAATGGCGTGCTAAAGGGGATGAGTCCTAATTCTCTACACCTTTTGAAAATTGTCTCATGCCACTCCCAAGGTGTATAAGCTTGTTGATAAAGTTTATACAGGTTTTTCTTATTCCATAAACTACTTTTATCTTCAATATTAAATTCTTCGTTATCAATATTCAATGTCATCGTGTCTGCCGTATAGGTCTGTATTTTTAGTGCATGCGCGCCGGCTTTCGCTGCGGCTTCGACTATTTCCAATGCTCGGTTCAAAGAATGATTATGATTACCTGACATCTCGGCTATTATAAAAGGAGGATGACTCGGTCCAATCATTCTTCCTTGAATGTTGATATCTTTCATACATTCACTCCTCTATTATAAAATTCAGATTTCAATGTTCTTTTATATTTATCCCATCCTTCTTTAGTTATGGAAAAATTGTGTACATCGATGGACCTACCATCTCGAATAAATTTATTCTTCGAAACGCCCTCGTGCTTAAATCCTAACTTTCGATGGAAGCTTTCACTTTTATCATTAAAAGATAAAACTTCGCCACAAACTTTTTTCAAACCCAAATGAAGAAAAGCATATTCTAATCCCAAATATCCCATTACCGTACCGGCTCCTTTTGGTGCATGGCTTTCACCAATATAAAAGCCCCAGTCACACGATTGGTGTTCTAGATTGAAATTCTTAAAAGAGATGAGACCCATAGGTTTATCGTGATATAAAAAAAGGCGATAATATTGGATTTGGTCATTCAATACATATTCAAACCATCGACAATGGTCTTCATAGGGGATTAATTGATCATCATACATATTCATTCTTATATGCTGCATATTTCTCCAGTTAAAAATGATCTCCTGGTCTTCTGTTGAGAATGCTCTTAATCTATAGCCCATATCAATCATCCAATCTTATTAATTCTTCTATCATCATTTGTTGTCTTGGCCAAACATCTTTCATCAATTGATACGACAATTGTGACATTGCATGTCGTTCCGCTTCATTTCTTACTATGTCGCTCAATTGCTGCGTTATAAAACTTTCCTTTATGGCTTCCTTCTCACCTAAATATTTGATGAGTTTCTTTCTTCCTAGTCCTTTGCAAATCTCCACCTGATTCTCAGCAACGCTCCAGACTATTGATGGTAAACTTAAGTAACACCGCTCCCACGTTGTCGAACCACCAGCCCCGATGGAAAGATCCGCCTGACCCATCAATTCGGCGATATTAGAAACCTGACAATAAACATGTAAATTATCATATGGTTGGCAAATCGTTTGCAACGCTTTTATATGAGGATTAGATTTCCCTACCACCACGTCCACCTGGATATCGTCCCGTCCTAGATTTAAAAAAGATTCTATGGCTCTTCCGGTTTCATTGGTTTGGTCTATCCCTCCAAAGAAAATCAAGATCCTTTTCAAGGAGCCTTCACGTATGTTTTGCTTTTTCCATTGCACATGGAATTCTTCTCTCAATAAAGCGTAACTCGGTCCTAAAAATTTTTTACAATGCGAGGGTACTAGCGTTTCATAACGCCGTTGAGAGTCCTCATAAAAATTTTGATCGATCAATACATCACAATCATGCTTTCTGTTTGCTAAATCATCAATAATTATGATTTTTTTTGAAACATCCCTTAAGTTACGTTCCCATTGTTCATCTATAGCATAATGATCGATTATTAATAAATCCGCGTGTCCTATCTTTAAGATTTCCCTGGTTTGTGAAACATCCACTTTGAAAGGAGCACCTAGCCAATTGGAATATCGCGACTGATTTCTAATTTTTCTATTTATCTGGACGAAAGGAAGCAGAAAAACTTCAAATCCATTTTCTCCGATTAAATCAGCTGAATGTCCATCATGTTCCCTACAGATAAAACGGACCGTGACCCCCCGTTTACGTAAGTTACCTGCAAGTGTTAAACATCTCATAACATGACCTGTTCCAATCTCTAAAGAACTGTCAACCCGGATATATGCCTGCATCATTGATCATCTGTTTCCGTATTGCCTATTTTTATCATTGAAACTTTCAATTGTTCAATATGTGAATTAAGGGAGGCCCAATCGGGATTTTCCTGTAACAGGTCCATAATATCTTCAAGGGTAAAGTCTTCTTTTTTTTGCAGATGATGAAGTAATTTGGTAATTAACACTAGATCATCCTCCGTATCGACTGTTAAGCGGAAAGAACTTAAATTGGTATGATGATGAATGGAAGCCAGGTTAAACAATTCAGGATGGTAATAGATATAGGGGGTTACATGCTCCCGGTAAGCGGAACCATTTGCTTCTTTATATGCCTTCTCCAGTGTCTCCATTGAGAAAACTTCCACATCGAAACCAAGAGGGTATGTTCTTTCCAGCGTATTTGAAGCATAATCATATTCCTCGGCATTAAGAAAGTATTCTGCTAAGACTTTGTCAACCTTATGGTGGTCATTTAAAGGGCAATCAGCCGTAAGCCGGATTACAATTTTAGCATGATGCTTAGTGGCCGCTTCAAAAAATCTCGACAATACATCATCTTCGGAACCTCGAAAATAGGCTACTGAAAGTCTTTCAAAAAGATCTACAATTGGCTGATCTGATTCCTTGATGGTTGTTGCAACCACAATCTTATTTATGAATTTAGACTGTTTAACTCTTTCCACCTGATATTCCAGCAAAGGTTTCCCTTGAACCTTCCTCATCACTTTTCCTGGTAACCTTGTTGATCCCATTCTTGCTTGAATAACCGCTACTACTTTCAAAAAGCTCACCTTCTCAGTTAGAATAACGGTTTATCACTTTTTTCACAGCATCGATGACATCCGCTACGTCTTGTTCTGTCATCGCAGGGAAAAGGGGCAGGGTAATGACTTCCTCGTACAACTTTTCAGCATGTGGACATAGTCCTTGTTTATAACCCAGCCCTTGATAATAAGGTAACAAATAGACAGGGATATAATGCACATTCACTCCGATATTTTCTTGTTGAAGTGCACTGTAAACCTCTTTTCTATTTCCCGTTAGTTGATCTAAATGTAGACGGATCATGTACAAATGCCAACTTGAACTAGCCTCTTTATTTTGATGAGGGATAGTGATCGCCTTTATTTTTTTTAGTTCATCATTGTACATCGTGACATATTTATTCCGTAACTCCAGAAATTTATCTACTTTCTTTAATTGACTGGATGCAAGGGCTGCTTGAATATCGGTCATACGATAGTTAAAACCGAGAAATTGCATCTCATAATACCAAGGGCCATGATCATCAATCATCTTATTGGGATCACGAGTGATCCCATGTGAGCGAAATTGTAATAGCTTTTCATAATACCCTTTATCGTTCGTCGTAATGATACCGCCTTCACCGGAAGTAATATGTTTGACAGGATGAAAGCTAAACATGGTCATGTCACTAATCGATCCTATTTTTTTCTGTTTATAAGTTGCTCCGAGTGCATGCGCTGCATCTTCAATAATAACTAAACCATGTTTTTTAGCGATAGCGTATATTTCATCCAATGGTGCGGGATTCCCCGTAAAGTGAACAGGGATAATCGCTTTTGTTTTTTCAGTTATTTTCTTTTCGATTTCATTTGGATCAACATTGTATGTTTCTTCATCAATATCAGCAAATACAGGCAATCCACCTTGATATAATATACAGTTTGCACTGGCTGCAAATGTCATGGGTGTCGTAATGACTTCGTCTCCTTCCCCAATACCGGCTGCAAAGCATGCGCCATGTAATGCAGCAGTTCCATTAGAGAATGTGACAGCATACTTTGATCCAACATAGTTTGCTAATTCCGTTTCGAATTTGGAAATGTAAGGACCTGTCGTCAGATAATCTCCTTTTAAAACTTGAATGACTGAATTGATATCATCCTCATCAATCCATTGACGACCGTAAGGAAGAAACGTCTCTCTTATTGGTCTATCCATCTATTTCCTCTCCTCCTTCCGCAAGCTGGTTAACAGCCTTTACTCTTGTACTAGCTTTTTCAATTCTTCGACAGATAGCCAATGGTCATTTGTATTGCTTACATAACTAAAGCCTTCTGCCACTGGTTTACCACCTTTCGATGATCCCGCCTTCCACCATGGAAATTCAGGTTGGATAATATAATATGTGTCGAATTCCAACGTCCTCCGGGCATCATCTTCCGTAATCATAGCTTCATGTAACTTTTCACCAGGGCGAATCCCTTTAATTTCGACTTCGCATTCTGGTGCAATCGCTTTTGCTAAATCCGTGACTTTCATACTTGGAATCTTTGGTACAAATATTTCTCCGCCCTTCATTCTTTTGAGGTTATCAAGAACAAACTGTACACCTTGTGTCAATGTAATCCAGAAGCGCGTCATGCGCTCGTCTGTAATCGGCAATATACCTGTCGATCTGATCTTTTTGAAAAATGGAACGACGCTTCCCCGACTTCCCACGACATTCCCATAACGAACCACACTAAAACGGGTCTTCTTGTTTCCGGCATACGAATTTGCTGCAACAAACAATTTATCTGACGCCAATTTTGTCGCTCCATAGAGGTTGACAGGACTAGCTGCTTTATCAGTACTTAAGGCGATTACCCTCTCTACTCCTCTATCAATGGCAGTCTCAATAATATTTTGGGCACCATGGATATTTGTCTTAATAGCTTCAAAAGGATTATATTCACAAATACCCACATGTTTTAAAGCAGCGGCATGTATGACCACATCGACACCATCAAAAGCCCGAAATAACCTTTCTTTATCTCGTACATCCCCTATAAAAAAACGAATCCTTGGATCTGTATATTCCTGAGCCATTTCATATTGCTTTAATTCATCCCTACTGAATATAATGACTTTCTTAACATCCATCTCCAAAACCTTACTCGCGAACTTTCTCCCGAATGAACCTGTGCCACCCGTTATCAGGATTGTTTTATCTTTTAAAGTAAACATTCACTTCCGCCCTTTAACTTAAATTATTTGTTCAAGGATGTACTGGATTCTATGCAAAAAGGTATGACAATTCAGCACCCTTTCATAAGCATTTTTGCTATATTGATTTCTTTCGCTCTCGTTATTGATATACCAATCAATCAATTCCAAACAATTGGCATGGTCCGTGTATGAAACGATTTCCTCGGAGCCAAAATGACTTTTTAAGTCAAGCTGATTGGATATTAGTTGAAATCCGCCGCAAGATGCGATATCGAAGGTCCTATTATTTATGCTTTTATTTTCAATCCGCAATGAATTGGAGTTTTTTTCAAAATCGAATGCGCGATGGGGATTCAAAATGATTTTTGAACCGTTAAATAGGTTTCTTACAGTCTCCGGGACTACCCACCTGTTGATGATGGTTAATCCTTCGTTGGGCTGATTTCTCATATGTCTTTTCCATCGATTTCCCACAAGAACCAGGCTAAATCGGGTTTTATTCAGGATATTATTTGCTAATTCTATTCTCTCTGGATATGGATACCCAACGATGCAAACGTCATATGAAAATTGGATAGGAGTATCGGAAGGCTTATACAAGGAAGGGTCTGTTCCTAATGGGAGATGATGAACTTTTTTATCGGGGAACATCCTCCTATAAAACTCCAAGGCTCCTAAATCTATCGTAAACACATAGTGATAATCCTTAATGATATCAATAGTCTTATCCATATAAAAAGGATCTTCCGTCATCCAAATACATAAAGGTGAGCCGCTTTTTTTGAGGCACTCCATCAATGTCTTCTCTATCCTAAAACCCACAAGCGTTAGGATTAAATCAGGTTTATAATCGATGACTTTTTCCATTATTCCTTGTTCATATACTGGTTTCATTTTATAAATAGTGTGGCCGTAAAACATAAACGCTTTCTCTATTGCTTGTTCAATATATGGGTATATCCCTTTATAACCTGAAGAAATTAGTAAGATCTTCATAAAATTAAGTACTCCTTATTGATGGTGTACATACATCGGTGTATATCCATTTCCTCTATTCATGGTGGATGATCCCATTCATTATTATCTTAACGGTCGTCTCTATTAATTTGTTAGTTCTTTGTAATGTATTCATTATATAAAGAGCATGTGTGGGCCCGTGCTAGCGAAAATCCTATAAATAAATGGAATAAGTGTTTTTTTAGTCTGCAATCACAAGTAAAGTTTGGATCGCTATGCACGAGAAAAAGCCCAGCCATTGATTGAAATGGTTGAGCTTTCTTTAGTCCCATATCGACCCTTAACATTTGGACTACAACATAGCACTGGTTTGATTCACCCTCAATAAACACCAACATCACTTTCGGTCGTTTTGTAAATGTCTTCGATTTTCTTCCCTCTCGCCCGTGACAAAATTTCCATTCTGACTTTTAGCTGCTTCATGGCAAAATTCACGAATTCATCGGGCTCATTATCGAAGGCTTCCAGGTCAGGTTCTTGAAACCCTTCATCTATAATCTTGAATGCCAAAGGAGTGAGCTCCTCCATTCGTTTCATGACGACATCATCATATATATGGGGATGTTCGCAAATCAATCGTTGCAACAGAAATGTTCCATACCCTATATGGCGAGATTCGTCTCTTTTCAAGTTACCGACCCCCTCAAGTAAACCAGGCATTAATTTCGATGTTTCTAGAGACTTATAGAAAGAAAAATAACCAGTTTCAGCAAGAACCCCTTCGACAAACATGTTATATACAGTGGCTGCATCGGCAACGGCCTCTGGTGACTGATCTGTAATCAGACGCTCCATGGCAGAGGGTAATATAACATGGAAAACTTGCTTGTATGTGTCAGTTAACATAGGGTTCAATTCACCTTTTTCACCTATGGCATCCAAAACCGTCCTGAAGAATTCTGTATGTTTCGCTTCTTCAAATAGGAAAGTGGTCAGATACATCTCCTCTTCAATCCGTCCATCTTTTGCTATTGCCATGATGAGCGGTAATAAATCGAGGGTAACGGCTTCTTCTCCAGCCTGAAATTGTGACAGTAGTCGAAGGATGCTATTTTTTTGTCCTATCGATAAAATCTTCCAGTCCTCAGCATCCTTTGTATAATCAATGGTAGCGGGATTCCATGTTCCCACCTTTTTGGCTTTTTGATATAGGCGATATGGAAATGAATCGATCATTAATCCTCTTGAAGTTGCGGTAATGGTTTTTCTCATCATTGAAACCCCCTCTCAAGATTGGAACTCATCCTTTTTTAGAATCTGTTAAATCCGCCACATTCACCATTTTTCTTAAATGGGTCTTTAAAATCTTTCCTACGCCATTTCGTGGCAAACTATCTAAAAATATGATTCTCTTTGGCGTTTTATGTTTGGAAAGGTTGTCCTGACAAAAGAGAATCAATTCTTCTTCCAATACGCACGAGGACGAATCTTTCACGACACAGGCAACTAATTCCTCACCCATTCTCTCGTCCGGTACACCAACAACTGCAACTTCAGAAATGCCTGAATGCTTACTAAGGATTTCTTCCACATCCCTTGAATAAATGTTGAATCCGCCCCGAATGATAAGATCTTTTTTTCTATCGACAATGTATAGATACCCTTCATCATCCAAGCGTCCCAGATCACCGGTATATAACCAGCCTTCCTTTACAGTACGAGCGGTTTCTTCATCATTCCGGAAATAGCCAGGTGTCACATTATCTCCACTGACAAGTAATTCACCGATTTCTCCTCTTGGAACGTCTTCGTTCTTTTCATTCACAATCTTTATGGTTACCCCTGGTATCGGAATCCCCACGGATCCTGGTTTAATCGGGCGATTTTTAGTATGTGCCGTTACGATAGGAGCCGCTTCAGATAATCCGTATCCTTCATACACCTTAGCGCCGAATTTTTTTTCAAATGCATTTAGTAATGCTATAGGCAATGGTGCAGAACCAGAGCTGACCGATTCCAAACTGCTTGTGTCATATTTATCGGCGTTTGGGAAAGCTACCAAAGCATGAATCATGGCAGGGACTACAGAAAACGCTCTTACTCCATGGGCTTCGATCGCTGCCAATACTCCTTTCGGTTCGAAGCGTTCGAATACCACAATGGAACTTCCCACTATGTAGCATGTATGAGAAATGGTAAGCCCAAACACATGTGCAAGTGGGAGTATGCCAAGTGTCGTTCCACGTTCTACATTAGAGTGTTTTACTGAGTTTTCTGCATTGGAACATAGGTTTCTATGAGTTAGCTTGACTCCTTTAGGATTCCCGGTTGTCCCTGACGTGTAAAGGATGACAGCCGTATCCTCAGGCATCACTTCAATCAACTTCGTATCACAATCAAGTGATGGGGACAGATAATCATAGAAATTATGGGCTTGTTCGGAAGTAGGTGCATCAACTACAAGTACGGATGGATGCACATCCATTAACTCGATCGCCTGTGCTATCTTATTAAGAAGTAAAGAAGAGGTAATTATCAACTTGGCTCCGCAATTATCGGCAATAAAAGCGATTTCCTTTGGATGTAAAGTATACATGACAGGTACAATCACAGCTCCCGCCCTTGTGATTCCCTGATAGGCAAATAACACTTCCGGGGAATTCGGCATAATGACTATTACCCTTTCCCCGTCATCCACTCCATGATTTTGCAAACCATTGGCCAACTGATTGGCATAGTTCATTGTTTCTACATTTGTATATTGTTTGCCTCCGGAGAATATCAAAGGATACTCACCGAAATCTCGAATGTTCTTATCAAGTAATTCTGAAAGCTTCATACCTGCACCCCCTGTAATGATTTGGTAGCAAGCGATTCTCTCGGTGCTTTTCCTTCTAGGCGTAATATATAACCCAGTCAGTCAAGATAAACATGTAGTCAGGAAAAAATAATATACGCGCTCCTTCTATACTATGGTAGGCATTTCTCACAAATGCCTTCACTATCACTTTATCCGGTAAAATCTCTTCACTATAGAAACTCATCCATAGGCTGGGATAAAGATCAGAGTTTCTTACACGTATAGTCTTTTATTAAGAAAACGCTTACATTATATTGGAACTAGAATACAACTCTTGCTCATCATGCCAACATTTGAACATTATTCATGGTTGTCCCTATGAATCTTTTTTTCTTTTATCTAAACTTACCATAAAATAAAAGGCATATTTTTACAATAGGTAAAATCATTTATAATTTGGTTTTTAGATGAAATGGGGCAAACGAGGTGGATAAAGCATGTAACAACCAAAACTCCCTTTACACCTACATTAACGAGTCCCCTAACACAAAAGTAAGAGGCAGAAATGTTGTTACACCACATTTTTGCCTTTTACTTTTACAACTTTCGATGCGCCCTTTCGATTAATTAAATAGATGCTAAGTAAGATGAGGACCATGCCTTCAAGGAGGGATATAGTAAATGGTTCACCTAAGAATATTGTCCCTATCCCTACTGCTATTAAAGGAACAAGAAATGTAAAAGATCCGACTTTGCTTGCTTCGCCAGAACTCATTAACTTGAAATACACTGCAGTAGCTAATGCCATACTAAAGATGGATCCAAAAATCAAACAGAATAGGTACGTTGAATTCCACTCAATATACGATGCATTTTCTACTGCCAAACCACTGCCTGTCAGAAACAGGCCACCAATGATGCTTTGCAGCGCCACCAGCCAAAGTCCATGCACTTGCGTACTGGTCTTCTTTACATAGACCACACCGAATGCCCATCCAGTTGCAGTAATAAGTGCTAGTATAATACCAACATAAGAGATTTCACCGGAAATTCCATCCAGACATACAAGCACCACCCCAGTAAAACCAATCATCAACCCCATGATTTTAATAGCGGATAATGATTCTTTCAACCATTTCCAAGCTATTAACACGACTAAAACGGGCTGAAGATAAACGATGACCGAAAACAACCCCGAAGCTAAATATTGAAGACCAATCGTCTGGACACCATTGAATATGATTGTATTGAAAAATGCAACGATTACATAGATGTACCAATTTTTCTTCCACTGAATCTTCTTCCATTGGGGAAGAAGAGTTAAGGCTAATAACAGTCCGCCTAAAAATGTACGCATTCCCGCATATAGCAGTGGTGGTGAATAATCGAGTGCCACTTTATAGACCGGCCAACATAGTCCCCATATGATTACAACGAAAGCGATGCTTATCGCTGTTACTGGTCGAGAGAGTGATTTCATCCTCTATTCCCCCTACTGAAGGTCTTGGCTACATGAAACTATGAAGTTTTACATCCCAATTTCCAAGAGATCTGTTTAGCAGCATTCGTGACTTTTTCAATTAATTCGGGTAAGCGATCTTCTTTAAATCGTGCTTCAATACCCGCTACACTAATACCGGCGACAATTTGATTATCCCCATTAAGTATGGGTGCACTAACGGATTTTGTATAATTCTCAAGTTCAGATGAAGTGATGGTATACCCGTTTTTCTTCGCCTCATCCAAAGCCTGACGAAGGATTGTTTTATCAGTGATTGTTCCTATGGCCATTGACTTTAATTCTACCTTTTTTATATACGATTCCTGCTCTTCTTCAGGTAAATAGGCAAGGATGATTCTGGAATCCCCTGCATAAAGTGGTGATCGCCTACCAATGGAGGTATATAGGCGAACAGGCTGCTTCGTATCAACTTTTTCGATATACATCGCTTCGTCTGCATCCCTGATAATGAGATTCACAGCCTCTTCAACGTCATCCCGAAGTTCTTTCATAATGGGGTAGGCGATTTTCCTAATATCTAAACGTTCACTTACTAGTTGACCAAGCTGTAAGAAAATAAGGCCCAATGAATAATATCCATCATCATCTTTTGTCAAAAACCCCATTTCTTCTAATGATACAGCCATACGATGCAATGAAGTTTTCGGTAGGTTGGAATAATCCAGCATTTCGTTAAATGACAGTTTGGGATGATTCAGGAAAAGGGTAAGAATTTGCATGGATTTGACTACCGTTTTATTATGAGCTTGCATACAATGTCCCCATTCTTATTTTAAGTATCCATTATTTATTGGAAGAGTTTGTTCACCTCTCCTATATTTCATTATAAATCATGGAAAAAAATAAGTAGAGCCCCATTCCCGAAAGATGTCTTAAGTAAGGCGTTTATGGAAATTAAACCCTACCTATTTTAACGCTTCATTTAAACTCCTTCAGGGCTAATGCAATCGAAGTCTTCAATTCTTTTAGAAGTTGTTCCTTTTGAAGGTATGACTGTTCCGCATCTCTTAAAGTAACCTTAGCAAACTGAATGGAATCCCCTGGTTTAACTTGCCCGATGAATGGGATATCAGCCGTAATGATTTGAGCAATTTTGGGGTATCCCCCGGTGGTTTGGCTATCGGCTAGTAAGATGATAGGGTTGCCATCCGGTGGAACTTGAATGGAGCCATTCGTTACCGCCTCTGACAACAGCTCCCGCTTTTCTTTTAATTCAAGCGAAGGCCCTGAAATTCGATACCCCATTCTGTCAGACTGGTTGGATACTTTAAATGACCCTTGTTCGAATTGAACTTTACTGGACTCCGTAAAAAATCCGTATTGGCTTCCATTTGTAACTCGGATAACCGGCTTATTTTCGGGCATAAAATCCTTTGCGTTAACAAACCATTTGACTGTTGAGAATACGTTTAACCCGTACTTCGCATGATGAGGAGAAGCTTCATTAAAATCTAGCACATCATCCACTTGTAAGGCCCTTCCCTTATATCCGCCCATTCCTGCCCTTAAATATGTACTTTTACTATTCATGATGGAGGGAATGGAGTATCCACCCGCAACAGACAAATATGCGCGACAGCCTGATCGACATCCCGAGAATGCAAGAACCGCTCCTTTTTTCACAAAAATAGGTCTCCACATCGGCACGGCTTCTCCATTAATGGTCGGTGATAAATTGCCACCCGTCATAGCAATTAAACAATCTTTTTCTATTATAAGAGTCGGTCCCAATAAGGTGATTTCGAGAACGGCTTCCCCTTCTTCATTGCCAACCAACATATTGGCAATGCGAAGAGAGTAAGGATCCATGGCTCCGCTTACGATTACTCCGTGCTGCTGATATCCTTTCCTTCCAAGGTCCTGGATGCTTGTTAACAATCCTGGTTTCATGACACGCATACTCATTTCAACTCCTCCTTACGAGCAATTTCTTTATACTCCACAGAAGAAATGGGAATGAATTTCACCTTATCTCCTGCTTGTATTAAGCTCGGCGGTGATTCATTAGGTAGAAATAATGTAGATGGTGTTTGGCCAATTAATTGCCATCCTCCAGGTGTTGAGATGGGATATACACCCGTTTGCATTCCTGCAATTCCAACTGCACCTTTTGGGATGTTCATCCTAGGTGACCGCCTTCTAGGCGTTGCGATTTTTTCAGAAAGCCCACCCAAAAATGGAAAACCAGGTGCAAAACCAATCATATAGGCTAAGTATTCACCACTGGAATGGATATGAATGACTTCATCTGTGGTTAAATGATTGAAGCGAGCAACATGCTCCAGATCCGGTCCAAATTCCCCTCCATAACAAACAGGCAGACAAATCGTCCGTTGGTCCAGGGCTTTATCCTTCTTCACCTGCTGTAATTTTGCTTCGATGATTGTCTGGACTAATTCATATGGGGAAATGCTTGCCTCTTTACTTTTTTGCTTTTGTTCGTTATAAATCATCAACGCATCATAATAGACCGTCAAGTTTGTAAAAGCCGGTACACATTCTATGAAACCTATAAATGGTTCTTCTTCAAGCATATCCTTGAATATTTTTATTTTTTTATGAACGTTACCCTTCATTTCATTTCCAAATGTAATCACGATTGCGGAATCGCCTAATGGAGACAGTACAACATTTGTATTACTTGAAAGCTTTTCCGGCATAGAACTCATCTCTTTCCTTTATTATAAAACACCCAACTTTTCATCCCGGATATCTGTTATGAACATATGTCCTGGTGCATGCGTAATCATAATGGCTGGTTTTGTTTCCATCGCGATGGATTGAGGCGTCACGCCACATGCCCAGAAAACCGGTACTTCCCCATCATGAATGGTTACCGCATCGCCAAAATCCGGTTGATCAATAGAGGCGATGCCAATCGCCTCTGGGTTTCCAATATGGATTGGTCCACCATGTACGGCAGGAAAACGTGAGGTAACCTGAGCAGCTCGAACGACATCTTTTTGAGGAATCGGACGCATGCTTACTACCATTTCCCCATGGAAAATCCCTGCTTCTATACAAGGAATGTTCGTTTTATACATAGGAACATTGCAGTCTTCCTCAATATGACGAATCGAAATATCATTGTTCAACAAAGCATGTTCGAAAGTGAAGCTGCAACCGATTAGGAATCCCACCATATCATCTTCCCAATAATCCGAAATATCCGTCACTTCTTCTACCCATTCACCGTATTTATAAATGCGATATTTAGGGATATCTGTCCGGATATCTCCTGCTTGAGCAGCGAACTTAGGAACAGGAGAACCTATTTCAGTTACATCCAGTAATGGACAAGACTTAGGGTTACGTTGACAAAATAACAAAAAATCGAATGCATGCTCCTTTTTTAAGATAGCTAGGTTTGCTTGGGCATAACCATTTGCCATCCCAGCAGTCGGGTTGGTCCATTCATTATTACGGATCATGGAGCGTAACTCTGCAGGGCTCGCTTTGGAAAAATCAATCATATTAGACATCTCCTATGTAATTGGATTTTGCTCTTTTATTGAATGCTATTAAAATAGTGATGGTAGTTGGGTAATTAATGTATACCCACCCATTAATGCCATAACAACTACAACGAACACACCGGAAATCGTTAGCCACAATGGATGTTTATAGTCACCTACAATATTCTTCCTATAAGCGGCGATTAATAGTGTTCCAAGAGCTATCGGTAAAATGAGGCCGTTAATTGCCCCTACCACAAGGAGTACTTTAACCGGTTTACCTATTAATAAAAAGCAAATGGTGGAAAGAAGGATAAAGCCAATAATAATCCAATTCGCTTTTTTCTCTATCCTTTGGCTGAATGTTCTGATAAATGAAACGGAGGTATAAGCAGCACCTACTACTGATGTTATGGCAGCTCCCCACATAACAACACCAAAAATTTTATAGCCAGCATTTCCAGCGGCAAGTTGAAATACGGATGCTGCGGGGTTTTCAGAATCAATTTGCAAACCTTTTGAAACAACACCCAAGACAGCTAGAAATAAAGCAATTCTCATAACGGTGGTAATTAAAATGCCTACTACGGAACTTTTCGTAACTTCTGGAAGGGCACCGACACCTTTGACTCCCGCATCTAATAGACGATGTCCACCTGCAAATGTAATATAACCACCCACAGATCCCCCAACTAACGTAACGATTGCAATAATATCTATCTTATCGGGAGCAAATGTCTTCACTACCGCTTCCCCTACTGGAGGAGAGGTTGTCCATGCTACGTAAACCATCAAACAGATCATTACAAAGCCAGCAATCTGTGTAAATCGGTCCATGGCTTTTCCTGCTTCTTTCACCACAAAAATTAAAACAGCAATGACAGCGCTAATAGCTGCTCCAGTTGTTGGAGACATCCCTGTCATCGCGTTTAAACCAAGTCCAGCTCCAGCGATATTCCCTATATTAAATGCAAGACCTCCCAGAACGATGAGAGCCGCTAAAACGTAACCTAGCCCAGGAAGAACCATGTTAGCAATCTCTTGTCCTCTTTTTTCAGATACAGCAATAATTCGCCACACATTAGTTTGAGCAAAAATATCGAGAATAACAGAAATAAGAATCACGAATCCAAAACTTGCTGCCAGACTTTGAGTATAAACCGTTGTTTGCATTAAAAATCCTGGTCCAATAGCTGACGTTGCCATAAGAAATGCTGCACCCAACAATAAAGTCTTATTGGTCTTTGGCTTATTTGGAATTTTATGTACCGATGTATTTTTGATTGGCTCCAATAGAATCTACCTCCTAGATGTTTGTTATTAAGCGAACGAACTAACAGTAATTTCAGACAAATTCAACGATTTTTTAACATGACTCGCAAAACTTAAAGCGTGAGTTCCATCTCCATGTATACAAATCGTATCTGCCTTTATTGCTACTTCCGTTCCTTGCTGGGACAAGACCTTTCCTTCCTTAACCATTTTAATCACTTGAGCTACAGCTTCATCGTCGCTTTCAATTAATGCATTCTTTTCCCTTCGAGATGTCAATGAGCCATCATCTTGATACGTACGATCAGCAAACACTTCACTAGCAGTCTGTAAACCAATAGATTGACCAGCGCGAATCAATTCACTTCCCGACAAACCGAATAATATAAATTCTGGATTAATTTTATATACGGCTTCTGCAATGGCAAGTGACAGATTTTTGTTTTGAGCCGCCATATTATAGAGTGCCCCGTGTGGTTTGACATGTTGCATCAGGCCTCCTTCGGATTGTAAGAAACCATTCAATGCACCTATTTGATACACCACAATATCATAAGCTTCCTGGGGGGAAATATTAATATTCCGTCGCCCAAATCCCATTAAATCTTGTAAACCAGGATGGGCACCAATTTTCACATCTTTTTCTAAAGCTAGCTGAACTGTTTTTCTCATAACTGATGGGTCACCAGCGTGAAAGCCGCACGCAACATTCACTGAAGTAACGTAATTTAAAATTTCTTCATCATTTCCCATTCGATAGGCTCCAAAGCTTTCTCCTAAATCACAATTCAAATCAACTGTATGCATGATTATTCCTCCATTTCAACGATAATTCCATTACGCTTCTCATAGATTGATAGTTTGTAAGCCAATTAATACAATTCCGAAATTCGGAATGTCAGTTTCACATTTCGGAATTTTCTAAATTGTATCATTTGTTTTTCAATTACACAATATACTTGTTAGATTACCTAACATTATGAAATGTTGAGATATGGAAAACATCACCCATTTTAATGGGTATTTTTTCCTGAACGTTTAAATCCTTAATGACCCCATTTTCATAAATGATTCTTGGTATGAGCTATCCGTTACTTCTTCACCCTTCTGACTTTGATCCCATCTATACACCTGAATAATTCCATAGTACTATTAAAAATAATTTTTTTTATTTCAAGGCTCTGTTAAATTTAATTGTTGTTTTTGGGGAATCTGATTTATTGTAGTTCCCCATTTTGGGTACAGTAACAAAAATATGGATTTATTACATTAGGGAATGTTCACAAGAAAAGGCACGAAAACCTGGTAATTTACCAACGTTTGTGCCTTTTTGGACTGTCCCCAAACTTTAATTTGGGAAAGTTATATTGTTCTACTTTGTATTTTTTTGTTGTTATATCAATCGTGGAATAAAATTTTTATTTGTAAATATTTACACGTTAATCTTAGTTGAACATTCTTTGCAGATAAACTTGCCCTCAAGATTTAAATAAGCTTTGATTTCAGTAAACCCTTTTCTTTTCGGATATTTAAGTTGTACAAATACTTCTTCATCACCTTTAATTTCCGTATTACACTTTATACATTTCGGAATTATCAGTTGCATCTTATTCCCTCCAATCTTCATCAATACTATATCTATAATTTAGTACGATTTAGGATGTACAAAAGTTTCATTTCTAAGATAATTTTAGTTCCGAAATCGTTACACTGTAAGTCCTCGCGGTCGGGTAAAAGCCCTAATAGTTAAATGAGCATTACAGTTTAAATTTTGATAAACGTAAACTTTGATAGGTTTCTGTCATTTCAAAAATAAAGGATGTTAATAGAAATTCTTTGATA
Source organism: Peribacillus suis (assembly GCF_059384845.1). Classification (NCBI taxonomy): domain Bacteria; kingdom Bacillati; phylum Bacillota; class Bacilli; order Caryophanales; family Bacillaceae; genus Peribacillus; species Peribacillus suis. The sequence goes on along the minus strand of NZ_CM182019.1, from coordinate 1,761,054 downwards.
TTATGTTTTGTACTTTCATTACTATGAGCATCTACGAATAAGAACCAAGCTAGGTAATTATCGAGGTATTTAGACGCTACACCTTTAAAACGATATATCCAATGTTTCAAACGTGAATGGAGTCCGTTTACATTTTGTATGTGATACAAGCCTTTTATAACATACTTTCCATCATCAGATTTAATGCGGTAGTGTTCTATCCCTTTTTCATTTGCATATGTTTTATAAGCTCTCCAAGCATCTGTTACTAGTACATTATTTGGTGTTAGTTTAGATCCTATCATACTGTCAACTTTACTTTTCACAACACGTCCAAGACAGGCTACCTTTGAAATCGTTGCTTTTGTTCGATCTCTAGCAACTAGAACACATACTTGATCCTTGCTAATCCCTCTTAGTGTTGATTTACCGCCTCGCTTACGCGGTTTACGTTCACTAATACCACGTTGACCTTTTTGAGAATACAAAAAATAAGTCTCGTCTACTTCAACGATACCATCAAATTGTTCAAATTCCATTTGTTTTAGAGCTGATAACAACTTATGTCTCCAATAGAATAATGTAACCCAAGTAACGCCCACAATTTCTGCTGATTTTCTCAATGAGTAGCCTTTAAACATACATTCAACAAAAGTAATCCATTCATTACTTTTTCGAGTGCGATAAAGAATTGTATTTGTAGTATCCATAAACGTTTTACGACAAGCCTTGCAGCGATATCGTTGGCGACCATTAACTTTACCAAATCGATTAATATGCTCTGAAGTGCAATGAGGACATTCAAAACCTTCTTTAAAACGAACTTCTCGCATTTCATCGATTAAGCGACCATCAACAGTTGAGGAAGGTTCAACATAGCGTTTCACCCATTGAAACACTCGTTCTTTATCTGTATGCGATAATTTATCGATATGTTTTAATAAATTGCTAAACGCTTTACTCATTTTTGAACCCTCCAAATAAGAATGTTAGTTCTTAGTATAACCACTTTTTTTGAAACTAATCAATTTTCAACATCAACCTTTAACAGAGCCTATTTCAAAAAAGAACAAATAAAAAAACTCCAGGAAAACAACTCCCAGAGTATTAGGTATTAAAAAAACAGAGATAGAACGTATATAGGATGTTACTTTAAGAACCTCTCATTATTAGTCAATCTTAATTGCAGATTAATCCGTATTTATTAATGATTAAACTTTTTTTTGTCAATCCAATAAATCATGACAAAGAGTGTCAGGAAAATCCAAAGTAGAGTAACAAGCAGATTTCCTAGCACGTTAGAATTTACTGATTCCACGATTAGCGTTTCCATGGCATGTATACTCATACTAGCAGGATTAAACTGGTCAATTAGTGGACTCAAACCGACGATCAATCTACAACCTATTAGGACTACAATAGAAATCAATGCAATTATCCCTTGACTCGAAAAAATTGTACTAATCATGGTGGTAAAGGCAACAATGAAAAGAATCCAAACAAGGTAAAATAATAATCCACTTATCATCTGTGAAAATGGAACATCTGTAAACAGAAAATTCACGTATAAAAATGAAGTGAGGTATCCAATGGCTACACTAAAAGCCGCTATCAGATAATAGGAAGCAAGCTTTCCAGTGATATATGAAATAACAGACACAGGCCGTGTTAAAATAAAGGATAGCATCCCATTTTCCTTGTCTGATTGAATAATTCCCATCATTGAAATGACAAGTACCATAAGCCCAAGTTGATCAAATTGAGATCCTAACGTACTAGCTAATACTTCCCCTCCTTTTTGATTGGCCAGGTTCGGGTCAATGGTAATTCCCTGACCACCTCCAATTGCTTCCAAAATGGATGGCAAGTAATAAGTGATCACCGGCTGTGTAGCTCCAAGGAAAATAAAGACAATCGGTAGCCAAACCACTTTATACTCGCGGATCATTTGAACAAATTCCTTTTTTACCAATACAAGAAAGTTATTCATTTCTGTACCACCAGTTTCAAGAAGATTTCTTCTAATGTGTCATGATGGATTTCGAATTTAACGATGTCCACATCATGCGCGATTGCATTCTCCAGTATCATCTTTTTGTTTTCCTCTATATTTTCAACGTTTATTTTCACTTTATGTCCGATGACCTCTACTCCATTCACATAGGGTAATTTCTTTACAACATCAATCCACATTTGATCTTTTGCTGCAATTTCGATATAGACCTTATTTTCACTGTGGCGGTTTATTAATTCGGTATTTGTCGTATCTTCAATTTTTGTGCCATTTTTTATAATGACAAATCGTTCGCATATTTCTTCCGCGTCACTCAAAATATGGGTTGATAATAAAATGGTTGTCTCCTTTTTGATTTCCTCAATCAGGTTTAACACTTCTCTTCGGCCGATGGGATCTAATGCGGATACCGGTTCATCCATGACAATAAGCGAAGGCTTGTGCAGTAATGCTTGTGCGATCCCAAGTCGTTGTTTCATTCCTCCTGAGAATGTACCAACCTTTGAGTTTCCTTCGCCAATTAGGCCGACTTTCCCCAAAATATCCGGTATCGCATGTGATAATTCTTTTTTATTCAAACCTGAAAGTTTTCCCATAAACGTAAGGGTCTCATTCGCTGACATCCAATGAAAAAAGTTAGGGTACTGTGGTAAGTAACCAATCTTCTTTTTCATTTTTGATATTTTTATACCATTCAACAAGACTTCACCTTTATTTGGATCGATAATATCAGAAATCACTTTAATCAAAGTTGATTTACCAGCACCATTAGGCCCGATTAACCCGACACATTCCCCCGATTGCAATTCCATCGAAAAATGATTTACAGCGATTTTTCCTTTAAATGCTTTCGTCACATTCTTGATTTCTAATTTCATGGTTTCTCCATATCCTTTCGTCCTAATACAAAGTACAAAATGGGTCCAAATGTATTAACAAACAAAATAATCAATGTCCAAATGAGAACGTTCTCTCTTGTCTTTCTATGTTTATATAAATCAAGTAATGCAATCGAAACCAATAGGATACCTATTGCGATAACCGGTAATATGATGGGCAGAATGGCCATGATATCAATCTCTTTAAAATCATCTAATCCATAATGCAATTTCATTTCCAACACTCCTTTCAATTTTCCAATCTCATTATCGTTATTGATAATGACAATGCTAACCTCAAAAGGAATAAATTGCAATACTCATTCTCATTATTTATAATAAGAATGAGATAATTCATAAGTTAATATACAAGGAGAATATAATGATTGATAAAGTAGACGTTTTAATGCATCCCGTAAGAATGAAAATTGCACAGGTGTTGATGAGGAATAAAGACAATGGATTAACCCCATTGGAAATGGTCAAGATCATTAAAAACGTTCCGCAAGCGACCCTATATAGACATATACAGACCATGCTAGATTCTGATGTTATCCGAGTGATTAAAGAAAAGAAGGTTAAATCCGTTTCCGAAAAATATTATGCACTCAATGAAATCGAGGCCAGACTTAGTGTGGAAGAATGGAAAAATGTTTCTAGTGAAAAGAAGCTTGATTATTTTTCCTATTATCAATTATCATTGCTGACTCAATATCAAAGTTATCTTAAAAAACTAGAAGAAAAAAAACAACTAGAGGATGGCGCTACCTTTTCTTTAGTAGAATTAAAGATGGATGAGGAAAACTTTACGCTATTTCAAAACGAATTAAATGAATTAATAACTAAATACTATCAGGTTGTAAGCGATGAAATAGATGCTCCCGTTCGGGCAATCGCCGTAACGATTATTCCTGATGCTTAATAATCAGACCAGAAGATTGAAGTGATTACCGTCTATAATTTCTTAAACCCGAAACCTCTATGAACACAAATAAAGAACATGTCTGGAACGAAACTGTTCCAGACATGTTCTTTATCATTCTATTTATTTTCTATATAACCTTACCGTGCTCAGAAAATGAAGAGATTCATCTCCTGTCATCCTCGCGTACATTTTTTTGCAAAAGGTCACGGATATCCTTTAAATATTGTTCAGTTGCTGGTGCTTCCACCACGACCTCTTCTTGCTCTTTTTTTCTAAAAATAGAATTTGCCAACTTCATAAATATGAAAATAGCAAACGCAATAATCAAGAAATCAATCACGGCTTGAATAAACGATCCATATTGAATGACCGCACTTCCCACCGTTATGGACAGTGAAGAAAGATTGATTCCCCCTAGTAAAATCCCAACAATCGGCATGATAATATTTTCAACTAGTGACGAAACGATTTTTCCAAATGCCGCCCCCATCACTACTGCAATAGCCAGATCAAGTACGTTGCCTTTAGCAATAAACTCCCTAAATTCCTTAATCATAATACCTACACCTTTCAATCTATAAGTGCTACAAGTTTATCAGATTCACACGAAAAAATGAACAAGTCTAGAAGCATCAATAGAAATACAGGTCATAAGCTAAAGTACGTAAAACAATCCTGCATTCCTTTTTCATTAATCATTTCATACTAAAATCAGAAATTTTCTTGCTCTTTACCCTTTTTCGAATATCGAAAAGGACAACTATAAAAAATCCTGTGAGCACTACACCCGTGAGCATAAACCCTCCAGCGATACCAATCCGTAAAAAACCAAGAACCGATGAACCGACAACCACACCGATAGAGAAAAATGCATAAAAATATCCATAAGCCTGTCCACGTGTTTCAGGCGTCGTGGATTGTATCAAGAGTGTATTAATAGACGGGAATAAACTTGAGAATCCAATCCCGTATAGAATCATTACAAGATATAATGTCAACGTCGTCGTCATTTGCCCAATCAGCATTTGGCTAATGGCTAAAACAGCCACACCAATAAGCATTGTATACACAGGATCTACCCGGTTAAACACTCGATTTGTCGGTAAAATAAATAGGAAAACCGCTACAATTCCAAACATGCTCATTAGTGTACCGGACATCCGGGAACTATAGCCAAGTGCTTCTACATGCAAAGGCAGCAAATAAGCCAATGCCCCTTGGGAAAACATCAAAAAGAACGCACCCATAAATGCTTTTTGTACATCCCGGTTCCACTTGAATGAGAAATGCGACGCTTCTCTCTCTTGCTTCTTGACGTGTACTTGACGTAATAAAAAAGAGCAAACAAGTAATAAGACACCGAGTGCGCCTATTACGGTGAAGACATTCGGAACGGATGTTTTACTCGCCATTATTCCACTGAAAGCAGGTCCTATAATGGCAGCAATCCCCACGAATGATCCAGTTACCGCACTCTTACTCCCCTGTTTATCATGCGCAGTTGTATTCGCTAGGAGCGTAAATGCAGCGGGTACAATTAGGCCACCCAAAAAGCCGTGTAGAGATCGAACAATAAGCAAAGTCAGAGGGTCATCAACGAAATGATAAGAAAATAATGATGCACTCGTAGCGGCCAGTCCAAATAACATCATCGAGAGTGGACCAATTTTATCCGTTAATATTCCCGATGCGATATTGCCAAATGAGTTCGTAAAAGAATATAAACCGACCACAATGCCTGCAATAAATGCACTCGCCCCTACTGACTTCGCAAATGTACTCATGACCGGAAGCTGAGCAAATAAGTCTATAAATGAAAAGAATATAATGCTATAGATAATCCATGACATTCGGAAAGGCTTAACAGGGTAGCGATCTTTCACTTTTTTTAAATAAACGTCAAAGATAAAATTCCCAAATGGAATAAAAGCGACAAATACAGCGGCAAGTGACCAACTAATCGACCACTGGATGCGAATAGCTGCATATAGAATGCTTCCAATATACAAGAGGAAAATACCCCCGTGTATACTACCATTAATCGTCACTGCAAGCGGTAAATCAGCAAAATATTTTAGTGGCATAGCAATAAGTAATAACGTCAGTAATGAAATACCATCCAAGATTCCTGCTATGCGTAAATAATCTATAGGTGAACGACGCATTTTAGCTCTCCTTATCATTAAAGTAGTTTCTTTTCTTAATTTATACAGGTATACAGTAATTTTACTATAATCATATCTTAATTAGATTAATATTTGAATAAGAGTGCTTATAGGTTCTATAAAGATACATTTAAAACGAAACTACGTATTATTATATTATTAAAATGAAAGGAATCGGTTAAAACTTCAAATCACACTATATGGATAGATACTATCGTTCCTTATATATAATCATACACTGTAGAACTGAACATTGTTATTTATTTCAAAACTATATAAAATATGTAACGTAGATAAGTTATCAAATTTTATGGAGGATATGCATGAATGTAGAACTTACAAGATTTAGAGTGAAGGAAGGAAAATCAGAACAAGTAGATGAATGGTTAACGTTTCTTAATGAAAATATGAATGATGTGCTGATAACGCTTGAAGGTGAAAAGATGTATGTAGAAACGATATTTAGAGAGATTCTAAATGGTGAGGAATATCTATATTGGTACTCTGTCCAAGGTGATAATGGTCTCGAAGTGAACGATTCAGATCACTGGATAGATAAAAAACATGTAGAGTATTGGAAAGAATGTATCGATGAAACATTTAGGCCGGTCGATTTAAAAACCGAAGTAGTGATGATCCCTACTAATATAAGGGAAATGATGAAATGACCTCAATTTTTTGAGGTCTTTTTTGTATTTCACACCCCCTATTTTATTGGAAGCAGTAAAACTATCAAACCTTGCCTATCACCGCTTGAAAACATAATTTTAGGTTTATGAATTTTAAATTTAAATTTCCATATGATACATCATTTAAGATTAATTGGTACCTAAACCCATTTTCAACTATCCTATCCAGTTACAAGTAATTATAACGTTTACTCTTCATTATACAGGGGAAAAACCTAATATAAATGAAGAAAAGGAGCTGGAATAATGCATAACTATATACAACAATATATTAATGGTGAATGGGTGGATTCCACAAGTACAGAAACGATTGAAGTTATTAACCCAGCTACAGAAGAAGTCATCGGGAAAATTAGTGCTGGTACTAAAGAGGATGTCGATCGTGCAGTTGAAGCAGCACGTGCTGCCTTCCCCTCCTTCTCTAGAATGGATATAGAAGACAGAATTAAACTTTTAGAGAATATTGCTAAAGAATATGAAAACCGGAAAGATGATCTTGTTAAAGTTATAACCGAAGAGTTAGGTTCTCCTATTACTCGTAGTGAACAGATTCAGTACGAGATGGGCTTACAGCATTTTAAAAAAGCGGCTGAACTCCTTAAAACCTTCGAGTTTACTGAACAAAGAGGAAACACCTTAATCAAAAAAGAAGCAATTGGCGTTGCCGGTCTTATTACCCCCTGGAATTTCCCGACAAATCAACCCTCTACCAAACTAGCAAGTGCATTTGCTGCAGGTAGTACGGTCGTACTAAAACCTGCCGCCATGACACCATTTGCGGCAATCATCCTAGCAGAGATTTTTGATAAAGCCGGATTACCTAAAGGGGTATTCAATTTAGTAAATGGGGCCGGCTCAACCATTGGGGACGCCATCAGTTCTCATCCAGGTATTGATTTCGTTTCCTTTACCGGTTCTGGTCCCGTGGGTACGAAAATCATGGAAAATGCGGCTCAAGATATAAAGAAAGTATCACTTGAACTTGGAGGGAAATCTCCGTTAGTTGTTTTAAAAGACGCAAATGTTAAAGATGCGGCACGAACAGCCATTTTAAATGTTGCGATGAATACCGGACAAGTTTGTACAGCAGCAACACGGACCATCATTCCAAAATCGATGCATGATGAATTCATTGAAGCCGTCAAAGAATCACTTCCTGATTTTCCCGTAGGCGATCCACAAGATAAAAATACCTTCATGGGACCACAAGTTTCTAAAGAGCAATGGGAAACTGTTCAGTCTTATATAAATAAAGGTACAGAAGAAGGAGCTACTCTTGTCGCTGGTGGGCCAGGAAAACCAGATGGACTCGATAAAGGATATTTCTCAAAAATCACCGTTTTCACTAATGTAAAAAACGATATGACCATTGCCCAAGAAGAAATCTTTGGACCTGTCATGTCCATACTGACTTATGAAACCATCGATGAAGCCATCGAAATAGCCAATGACACAAAATATGGTTTAGCCGGGTATGTATTCGGTCAAAATCCAGATGAATTGTTCAAAGTGGCTTCAAACATTCGGGCCGGCCAAATCACGGTCAACAATCCAAAAACAGACTTCTCTGCTCCATTCGGCGGTTTCAAACAGTCAGGAATCGGTCGTGAATGGGGTGATTATGGAATTGAGGAATTCCTAGAACCGAAAGCTATTATAGGTATGCCCTCTTAAGGGTTTATGTGGGTGTCCTTGTCGGGCACCCTTTAACTATGATGGAATTAAACATAATACTTCCTTATAAATGCCCACATCTCAACCATTTTATTTCCTATATCTATCCAGATAAATCTGATTTACTATAGTAGTAGCAATGAATGATTACACTTTGATGGCAATCTATACATTGGTTTCCCTACATCTACTTTCAACGATACCTGAAAGTTCGACCAAAGGGCATGTAATATTTTTGAATGCCCGACCAAGCTAATAGACTTCAATAAAAATCTTAATTATGCAAAAAAAGGGATAGCCTCTCAAAGTTGAGAGACTATCCCTTTTTAATATGAAGCCCTAGCCCTACGTGTCAAACTAATTTTATTTTAAATTAATTGGATTTAAGATTTTTGCTTTTTGATTTAGATAATTCAAAGATGGTTCCGTTAGTTAACATACTGTATTATTAATAATCAATGTTTGATCCAGAGCATTGACCTGTAACACTATAGCACTTGCTTCATCAATCTTTTCGCAGTTAATTACTTTGTAAGATGTGCTTCGAACATGTCAATAATTTCAAGAAATCTTTCAGCTTCACGGAAAACATGGTCTGCTAATAAAGGATGGATAATGCTCTTAATTTTACATTCCTCAATTAGATCCCGAGCTGTTTTCTTGAAATCTCGAAGCGAAACTACAGATACCCTATTCTGATCAAGAAACTGATCTAAAAGAGGACCGGTCTTTGATTGTGGTTTCATAGACTCTAAGTCTGTAGCCTGAAACAACAATTGATCAAAATCATTGCTAAACTCCCTTGCCATATCCACAAGCTTTCTTTCCGATGGATCAAGGAGATGTCCAATGAATTTGGCATGATCGGCCATAATTCTTAAGAAAAAAACATTCTCTTTGATTATTGCATCAGGAAGTGGTTTCAACTTCCCTTCATTTAATTCAATTAACCGTTTTCTAAAATAATTTGCTTCTCGACTTGTATGGTCCACTAAAAGCGGGAAATTGTTTGCTCCTGGTAATTGACCGGTTAGTATCAGTCCTAACACTTTCCTCTTAAAGGCAAATATACCTGTCGCAGCCTGTTGAACTTCCGAATTAAACCTTTTAATTTGTTCTGGATCGGTTTGATTTGTAAAAGAATGTGATTGTTGCTCAACTTTTTCAAACAATTGATAATACTGATTTGCTTCTTCAATTAACTGTGTATCGTCACATCTAAAACCCAATCTAAGAAATAAAGAGTGTTCCTTCATAATTCTAGACCAAAAGCGAATTTCATCTAAAGACCGTGCAACAAACATTCCTGTAGCTGTTCCCATATTTGAACCTTGTGAGTTTTCATTCCAATTCATACTATGCCCCCAATATCATGCATAAATAAAATACCTTTAATATTGTATTAGCAAGTGTTCATAAAAATACTGCCAGCCTGGATAAAATATATGATTGTACATTCAAAAGGCCTCGAATTGGCAGCCCTATAATAGCCTGAATTCTACAAGATTTCGAATGAGAGGCTTGTATGTTCAACAGTCAAAATTAATAAAAAAAGTCGCTCAACTACTGATTTCTCAGCATGTTGAACGACTTTTCCGATTTGGTTACGGCAGGATTTGAATATTCCTTAGTGATTTATTCCCTAAAATTCAACGTGAAGGTTTAGGAGCTGAACAATCTGAACAACTTCTCTGATTGCTCCCTTTAAATTTAGTGAAAGATTTTTCAAAGATATTTCCGCATGAACATTTAAACTGTAGTTTTTGAGAGTACCCAAGATATTCAGTAGAAAGTAATTCACTATCGGAATTCTTCGTGACATAGTCACGGATATTTTCAATAGTCCATTTTTTATTCATATTAACACACCTCCGATAGTGTTTCCGAATTAAACAAAGGAAGAAGTTTCGGATAATTCCCTTTCAATGTAGGTAAAAGGCTACCCAATCTACTTGAGTACCCTATTATAGCATTACTTTTATCATATAACACATAGCTCTTTCATATTTTAAAGTATATGAACCCCTTTCATTCTGAAGGTAGAAGGCTAACATCCTCCAAAGAGTAGAATTGTCAGCCTCTACTATTTTGCCACTTACTCTTTAGCCCTTTTTTTAATGGGTAACTAGGGGGATTTTATCTAGGCAGCTTTTACATAAGATATCTCTTCATTTAACATTTAATGGACACATTAGTTTATAAACAATTGGGTATATGAATGAATAGAATGTTTAACCAGTCTTTATAATTTTCTTTGTATTGATATTCATGATAAATAATTTTCAACTGGAGTGTTGTTAAATGCATATTGAGCTAAAAAAAGAAGCAGTAGAACAATTAAGAAAAGTGGACTATAAAAAGAACGAAGGGATACGAATCGAAGCCATCTATCTTGGAAGCTGTTCCATTTATGTGGAACACGAACTGAAAATTGATAACCAAACAAAAGAAGATGAGAAATTCATAATCGATGGAGTGCCTATATTAATATCAAGTGAATCCAAAAAGCATTTACCTAATAAAGTATTTCTTAGCTACAGTGATAGTCTTGGATATAAACTATATTCAGACGAAGAAACTTTGAGATATAATCTCCAATTGAAGAGAGTAAATGAATAAATAACTCAAAAAAAACCAACTTCTATTTCAGTTGGTTTTTTTAAGTGTAACCATATTGTTGGTTCTGTTTTAAAACTCGACCGTTTCCAAGTACAACCCAGCTGGGTCTGCCATACGGCCCGTTTGGATTCTTTCTTTCGACTCGATGATACTTGGGATATTTTTAGCATCTATTTCATTCAATCCGACTTCTATTAACGTTCCCACAATCTTTCTAACCATATTATAAAGGAAACCATTACCTCGCACTCTAATTTCAATGAAGCCGTCAACTTCTTCTATATCAATAGAATATATTTCACGGACCATGGACTTCTTCTTTGACTTTGCATTCGAATAAGCCGTAAAATCGTGACTGCCTATAAAGTATTGACTACCTTCTATCATGCTTGGAATATTGAGGTTTTCCTCAACATGCATACTGTATTTTCGCATGAACGGATTTGTATAGGGTTCGTTCCAGATCTTATACAAGTAGGTCTTATCCTTCACATTATAACGGGCATGAAAACGTTCAGGAACCAATGTAACTTCCACAATACTGATATCCCGTGGTAAATACCTATTCAAATAATTCATGACTTCAGTTTCAGTCATATTCAAACTCATCTTAAAATTGGCTATTTGTGAAAACGCGTGTACACCCGAATCGGTCCTGCTACACCCAATGATTTCAATGGGTTCTCCTACCATTTCCGTTAACACACTTTCTATTTTTCCCTGAATCGTATTTTCACTATCGCCAAGTCGTTGCCAACCCTGATAGCGTCCACCATCATATTGAATGGTCAATTTGTAGTTATTCATTACTTCCTCCTACTATTATTACTAATAGAGTATCTCCAAAAAAAGTCCAGACAAACTAGCCTAGCCCTCACGATCCTTCATGAGGGATTGAATGATTTTTCATTATTAGTAACACTATTAATTTTTAAAATATTTTATAGAGATTTTGTAAACTTTACTTTCCCAATTCTTTAAAGAGCTCCAATCTCTTACTAGTACGCTCTTAATTTATGTAAAGAACATACAACTCAATTATGCTAACAAAAAAGTGCTAAGCACTTCTGCATAGTGTACCAAAGGGACCGATGTCATGCAATGAAACAAAATATTCAAAATACCTTTACGATGCATCATGTTAAAGGAAATGAATTGGGAACCATCGAATACTTTATAAAATGTCCAGGTACAAACCCTTAGGAGAAAGGAAGCTAATTTTCAGGTGCTTCTGTTTCATTTTTTTGATTTACACTTTGGTGAAGAAATTTAACTTCGAACCTTTTGATGTTCAAGATAGTTGACGTTTAGGTGAAAAATCAAAAATTCAGAATTACATTTTGATGCAAAAAAGACCTAAACCCTTATTAGATTACGGATTTAGGTTCTTTCTATGAAGACCTGAAGGGGAACTACCCTCTATAGCTTCTCTATAGACACTAACAAACTAAAGTTTGTTTATTATTATTTCAACCATTCGCTTATTTCGATTGCTTCATCTCCACTGCATATTTGATATTAAAATAACTTTAAAGCTTTGCTAATGGCTTATATACAGTATCTCTGCAAGTTATTTTATAGACATTTGAGATGAATTGAATAGCTCGCAACTCCATGAATTTTTCATGTACTGCCTTTTTTAGCCCTCCTTTTTCACGAGTGAAACGCCGCTCGCTTCGTATTTTAGAATTTTTTGAATAAGCGTTCCAAGATAGGCACCTGCTTCAACAGGGGGAATGCCACCTTTATGAATATTCGAGACGACCATCCGTTCTGATTCTATCGTCCCGATACGCGGTTTATAGCATAAATACGCGCTGAGCGACTCAGCTGAAACAAGTCCCGGCCGTTCACCAATCAGTAAAATCAGGACATCCGGCTGAAGTATTTCTCCGATTTCATCCATTAGGGCAACACGGCCTTTATCGACATAAAAAGGCGTCCCGGTCTGAATACCTAAATATCCTAATGACTGAACGAGTGATAAATATACATCTTCCACGTTCTCCTCAATTGCTTTTGCACTCAACCCATTAGAGACGACAATTTGCACGCTAGGTAAAGACTTGCATTTCTTTTTAATGATCTCTATTGCTTCATCGGACAATCTCCGACCAAGATCTGGACGGCGTATGTATTCTTCTTTATCCTTGACTCGTGTCTGAACTTGAAATAAATTTAGTTCCTTTAGCAACTCGTCCGGTACTTCTCCGTATACAGCATCAACTGCTGCTGCATGATCAAATCGAAATTGAAGCCAAGTACTCGTTTTTGGTCTTGATCCTGCCCGACCTACTGCAATGCGTGCCGGTGTTTGCCTTTGTAGTTCCTTCACCAACTCAGTATTTTTTGGGTCTGGACCCTTAATATGATTCAACTGCTGTTCATTTCCCAAGATTAAGTTCCCCCTTTTTACGAAAATAAAGAAATGTCACCCGCATTTGGGCCAAGGCGTCCGTTTTCATAGATCCCCATTTTCTCTAACCACTCAAGAAAAATCGGTGCCGGTGTTTTCCCGAATAACTGGTTTAATGTAGCTACGTCATGATAGCTCATAGATTGATAATTTAGCATGCAGTCATCACCCATTGGCGTGGCTATTATGAAGTTCACACCTGCTGCCGTCAGTAAAACGCCTAGGTCTTCAATGTCATTTTGATCGGCTTTTATATGGTTCGTGTAGCAAATGTCTACTCCCATAGGAAGGCCATGCATTTTACCCATAAAGTGATCTTCCAGACCAGCACGGATAACCTGCTTACTATTATATAAATACTCTGGACCAATAAAACCGACGACAGTGTTGACGATATACGGATCATAGTGGCGGGCAAAGCCATAATTGCGTGATTCAAGCGTTAGTTGGTCAATGCCAAAATGCGCTTCTGCAGATAATTCAGAGCCTTGACCCGTTTCAAAGTACATATGCTGTGGCCCCGTACCCGTTCCCTCTCTTTTTGCTAACTCATTAGCTTCTGCAATCAGCTCAGCAGAAATGCCAAATGATCGGTTTGCAGCTTCTGTTCCTGCGATACTTTGGAAAATCATATCCGCTGGCGCTCCTTGTCGAATGGCTTTCATCTGCGTACTTATATGGGCAAGCACACAGTTTTGTGTTGGAATCTTCCATTCTTGTATAAAATCATTAGTCGCGTGTAGAAGTCGCTTCACACTTTCAACAGAATCATTGACTGGATTAATGCCAATTAGCGCATCACCAATTCCATACGAGAGACCGTCTTTAAGCGATGCAAGCATCCCTTCCACATTGTCGGTCGGATGGTTCGGCTGAAGCCTTGATGATAGAGTACCTTTTTGACCGATGGTAATATTACAGGTCGTTAAAATCTCCATTTTGTTTCCCGCATGGACGAGGTCTAGATTCGACATGAGCTTTGTGACTGCTGCAATCATTTCACTATTCAGTCCTTTACTAAGCCGCTTCAGCTCTCTGTCTCCAGTTTCATTGCTTAAAATGTATTCCCGTAATTCTGCAATACTCCAATTCTTCACTTGCGAATAAACCTTTTCATTTACGTCGCCTTCAATAATGGCGGATACTTCATCCTGATCAGTAGGCAGAAATGGATGATTCCGAATATCAGCAAGCGTAATGTCACTGATAACTGTTTTAGCGGCGATGCGTTCTTGCACATTTTCCGCTGCCAGCCCCGCAAGACGGTCCCCAGATTTTTCTTCATTTGCTTTTGCAAATACTTCTTTTAAACTAGTGAATTGATATACTTTACCACCAAGCATCGTTTTTAACTTCATACTCTATCTGTCTCCTTTATGATGAATGAAACGTTAATGTTTTGACGACAACAGGCACAACTTCGGATTGCCGAGGACGACCAATGTCCATATAATTTCCATGTTCGACATTTAACTGATCAATGCAAATGACACTTTGCCGGGCATTCATCGCGTGCAATGTCTGGCCAAGCACTTTGGCGTGATCGGTTTGTAAAACAATTACCATCGGCTGTTCCGGATCATGACGCATATCCATCACTTTTATAATTCCTTTTGCCAATGCTTGAATATCTTTAAAGCTCATATATGGCAAATCCGCTAGATAAATGACGAAATTTTGACCTTCCTGAAATGAATCATATACCTCTATCGCTTCTATAAAAGACTCTTTGAATTTTGAAAGCCCGCTTTTAAACCCAGCTTTAAACGAGAATTTGTATACAGGCATATTTTTCAGGGGTAGCTCATCTGAAGCAACCTGAATCGTTGCGCCGCTTATTTCGGTCGTTTGGGTTCCAGCACCGATTACCGTCGCCCGCACAGTCTCATTGGGATCGATCCTGTTCCATTTAGTAAGTTCTCCACTGTTTAACAAGGCCGTTGCCAGCTTAACTCCAATATCACTGTACAAGATGTCAGAGGGTTTTGAAGAATCCTTCTTATACATGCATTCAGAAATGCCACCAGAAAAGATAACATCTTCAACCTTCGTTTCCCAATTGGGCAGATGGCCAAGGAGGAGCACTTCGTCTTTTAAAACTGGTTCGTTTGCTAGAATACGCGAAATCGACTCGGTCATAAATTCCGTCACTTTATCAATATCAGGGTGATGCATTGAATCCCCCACTTTAAGAGTCCATCCTTCCTGTTGAATTAACTTCTGTACAGGAGGTGAAATCGATGTGATCAACCCATCACAAAATTCAATGAGCCTTCCTCCAATATGCAATGTACACGTACCCAGCAATTCCTCCCGTTTAAAGACAGCGATATTCGCTGTACCACCACCGATGTCGATGTTAGCTGTCACTTTTCCCGTTTTCACCGAATAGTCATATGCACCGGAACCTTTCGCCGCGATGATACCTTCTAGATCTGATCCAGCTGTTGCCACGAGAAAGTCACCCGCTTCACCTGATAGGTGATGAACGATTTCGCTTGCATTTCGTTTTGTCGCGGCTTCACCGGTTATGATGACGGCTCCTGTTTCGATATCTGATGGATGTATACCTGCCTCCTCATATTGCGACCGTATGATTTTTTCCACGCTAGAAACATCAATGGTCCAAGCATCTTTAAGTGGTGTTCGAAAAATAGGACTTTTGTATAAAATTTCTTTACCGACAATTTCAACGCGTGGGACATCTGTACTCCCGGCGGTATTCATTAGTGAAAAGCGACTGATAATAATTTTGGTTGTGCTCGTGCCGATATCTATACCGGCGCTAATGATTGTATCTTGTTTTAAATGAAATCCGGCCATCTAGACACCCGCTTTCCTCGTAAAAAAGGCGCCTTTACAAAACCGACGATTTTTCGTCGAACTGTAAAGGCGCCTTTGCCAGAAACATTCACTTTTTATTAGTGTCAATATATCAAATATTCTATTAAATGTAAAGATTATAGCAGACATACCATTTTTGTTATTCTCAGCTGTTTAAAAAGATAAGCGTTAAGCTTTCTTCTCATCGAGAAATTCAATATTCTCTTCTTTAAGATACTCTCCTTTTTTAATTATACCTTCCTTACGGTCCTGTTCTTCGAGTTTTAATGCAGTTGGTACGGATAGCCAAAAAGCGAAGGCAATGGCACATACTCCAGCAAGGAACTTTCCGGCAAGAACCGGCAAAATTAGATTTGGCTGAAAGTTAGCGGTAAACGATAAATGATCTCCTAGCAAAAAAGCTGCACATACCGCAAATGAGATATTGATAACTTTGTCTTTAGGTGGCATGTATCGAATGAGCTGGAACATTGCTAGAATGTTTGCTACTGTTGCCAAAATCCCAGCACTTCCAGTAGAAGATAAACCAAGTTTACGGCCGCCTAATTCAAGCGGTCTTGCTGCATATTTACGGAGTAAATATACCATTGGGAAGGCTCCGGCAAGCATGATACCGATATAACCTGCTGTTTCAAGGGCACGGAACTGATCTTTTTCATCAGCCATGATCGGATGGAAACCCCACCCTCCGAAAACCGTCGAAAAGATTCCTGTGAAAATTTCAATAATCGAGAAAACAAGCACCAGTTTAATTAATGCATCCAGCGCTCGCCCAAAAATCATAAAACCACTGATCATCATCCGCGGAAAAAATTTAAGTCCGGCTGCTATAGCGACCACGAATAGGAGCAGAGGCAATAAATTGAGGAAAATCTGCCCATATGCCAGTGCGAATTCATGTGTTGAATCAGCTGTTGTACTGATTTCTGTACGGATGTCTGTATTAAATAAAACGACCAATACACTAGAAATTAACGCGCCAATCGGAATCGTCAATACGCCTGACATAATTCCAAGTGCCATATACTTATGATCTCGTTTATCAAGCATCGCTAATCCCATCGGAATCGAGAAGACAATGGTGGCTCCGGCCATATAGCCAACGATCAATGCCATGATCCAGCCTTCATATGATCCCTTCAATGCATTTGCCAGTTGATATCCGCCCATGTCAGATGCCAGAATGGCTGTGGCTGCAATCGCCGGATCAGCACCAAGAAGATTAAAAAATGGTCCGACGAGTTTATCAATAAAAATCGTCAAATACGGAATGGATGCCATGATCCCAGCAGCCGGAACAAAAATATGACCTACTGTATGGATACCGTCCATGAACTCTTTTCCGAGCCCTTGATCCGGGTTTTTTATAGCGGCAATGGCTCCCACAAGAGCACAAGCCATGATAACATATATTACACTCGTCCCGATTAACTCCATATATATTTCCTCCAGTTTTCTTGATAATTAATATCATCCAATTCTATATTCTCTTATCTCTTACAAATATTAGCCTCTTATCAAGAACAAAAAGACGCTTTAAAGAAGTGAGTCTTTAAGCGCCTTTGCTTAGTAATTTCTTATGTACTTGTTAATTGGAATACTTTAGAATAGTTTCCTGTGCAATTGACTCCATTGTCAGCTGACGGGACATACTCTCCCTTCGAAGGGAGGTATAAGCTTCCTGTTCAGAGAGCTTATTTCTCTCCATCAGTAAACCTTTCGCACGTTCAATTAGCTTTCGCTTTTGAACTTCATCCTGTGCTGACTGAATTGACTGCTTTAGCGCCTTTGCTTTGTCAGCCTGATGAAGAGCTACTGTGATAGCAGGAATTAAATTTGATTCCGATATCGGTTTTACGAGGTACCCGAGAATATTATCCTGTTTGGATTTCTCCACGAACTCCTGTTGGCTATATGCTGTAATAAGAAGAATTGGCAAATCAAGTTGGCGACCAATGATGTTACTTGCTTGCAAACCATTCATTTTTGGCATTTTTATATCCATTAATATGAGGTCTGGCTTCATCTCAAAAGCAAGTTCAATCGCCCTGTCTCCGTCTCCAGCCTCTCCTACCACTTGAAAACCATTATCCTGAAGCATCATTTTTAAATCCATTCGAATAATCGATTCATCTTCAGCAATTAGAATCCGTTTTTTCATGATGAATCATTACCTCCTGGCTCAGTGGGAACTTAATCGTGGCATGTGTACCACTTTGAACTGTCTTATACGTGAATTCTCCCTCAAGATCATTCACAACGAGATTATGAACAATTTCAAGCCCGAGCGAATAGGAAACCTCTGACATCCCGACGCCGTTGTCGCGGATATGCAGTTCAACAAACTTCTTACGAGAAAAAAACTCGATATGGATCATGCCGGATAACTCTCCTGGAAATGCGTGCTTCAATGAATTTTGTACAAGTTCATTGACAATCAAAGAAACCGAAACAGCTTTTCTGGAAGATGTTAATACTCTGTTGCCATTGGACTCAATATTCAAACCTATTTTATTATGAAGCCCATTACGTACCATTGATGAGCTAATCTTCTTCGTTAATTCAATTAGGTCAACATCGTCTTCATCCACGTTTTCATTGGCCAAGATCAATTCATAAACGGAAGAAATACTGAAAATCCGGTTTAATGTTTCCTCAAAATGGATTTTGTTTTCAGGTGGATATACTTGGCGCATCTGTAACCGTAAAAGACTTGCAACAGTCTGTAAATTATTTTTGACTCGGTGATGAATCTCCTTAATGACAACAGACTTCATCATCAGTTCTTTTTCTTTCGTGCGCAGTTCTGTCAAATCCTGAATGATCATCAAAATACCCTTCAGCTCATTTGTTTTACTGTGCAGCTTCACCTTTTTCACTTCGATGTTCTTTGACAACACCGTCAACTCAGAAACAATAACTTCTTCTTGATTATCTAGAACTTCATCTAAAAAAGGAAGCAATGTTAAAATTTCCTCATTTTGAATGCGATCCGCTTGGCTCATTTCATTTATAAATCTAACTCCGGCAGCATTAGCATATACAAGACGTTGATCAGCGTCTGTAACGAGAAAAATTTCCATCAACAGATCTGGTACAATCGGATAATCATCAATAGTTTCGGACATAAGATTCCCGAGCGCTTTTGATCCAAATGAAATATCAGACGGCTCATTCAGGTTATTAAAAGTACCAGCAAGTTCCTCTTCCATAATCATTATAGCAATCACTTCATGATTATCATTACGTATGGGCACCGCACTTTGTTCAACAATTTTACCTTCTTGTGTAATAGCTCGATTCCGATTTGACTTTTTCCCAGTACTAAAACTATAATGAACGCCTGGCTCAAATACTTCATAGACGAATTCCCCTACAACGGACTTTTTATAAACTGCTTCCTGGGTCCTCGGAAAAGCTTCGGCTACAACAATTGCCCGTTTGCTAGATTTCGTCATACAATCAATAAATATACACTTATTACTAAGTTCAGCATAAAGAGGTAGCGTATTCGCTATGCTAGCAACAATCTGAATATCTGAGCCTGAAAGATCAGTATATGACTGGCAGAGCTCTTCAATTGTAGTTTTGTCCATATAAAAACACCTTATCATTGGAGTATGCAACACTATCTGACATGCTGATTCTTTATCATGAATAATAATTCTAATTATTCAAGTTTTTTTGTTATCCCACCCCCTGTACATACCGCCCCGTTGATAAATTCAATCAAGAAATATACATTTCAAGAAAACCTATCTCCCAAATAATCTTCTACTCATAATCTTATAGAAAACTTCTTTCAATAACACTGGGATAAAATATAACATTTACATACTATTATTTAATTTAACCATAGTTCATCCTCTATTTTCAAGCCATTTCCAATAAAACATTAAAATGTATGTTATATAATCTAACATATGAATATAGACAATGGAATTTTTTTCATTTATAGTTTAAGCATAAGTATTAGAACCTTATATAAGTCTTTTGAATAGCCTCACAAACCTGCATATCATGCGTGTAATGTCCTCCGCTAACACCAATTCCTCCCACGCACTCACCATCGACTTGAACTTTTTGAATTGGATTGACATAAAACAAATATATTTTATTGGATTCAATACATGTCAAGACCAAATTTCATTTTTAAATTTAATTTCACTCTAGATTTCAATAAATCTTATTCTAGTCCCATGTAAAGCTTAACCATTACAATAAGTGTAATAACTTTAAGGAGGATATTAATATGGGCATTAAATTATTACGTTTTGAATATGAATCTGAAATACATTGGGGTGTTTTAGAAGAAGCCATTCGAATCATTGAACATGAGGCCGAATCATTAAACAAATTATTAACTAACGGGTATGAAGCCATTCAACATGCAAAAACAAATGGAAAAATCGTTACTAATGAAGATATCACTTTACTTTCACCAGTCACTGAAGATGCTAATATCTTTTGTCAAGGAACCAACTACAGCGTACACCGCGAAGAAGCAGGTTTTACAAAACAAAAGCCTCCGTACAATTTATTGTTCACAAAAGCGTCTAGCACATTAACATCCGCAACGGCTGATATACTCTGTCCTGCACATGTGAAATTATTGGACTATGAGATTGAGCTTGGTCTGATCATAAATAAAGACATCACAGAACAAACCACGATTACAGGGGATAATCTGAAAGACTACATTGCTGGCCTTGTTATCGCCAATGATATGTCTGCACGAGACGTGCAAATTGTAGAACAACAATGGTTCAAAGGAAAAAGCTATCGAGGTTTTTGTCCAGTAGGGCCGTACATTTATTTATTAGAAGAAGATGAGATTCAATACCTAGATCAACTTGTTCTTCACTTAGAAGTAAACGGGAAAACCCGCCAACATGTAATAACGGATCAATTACTTTTCAAACCAACAGAAACATTAAGTGAAATGTCCGAAATCTTCAATTTGAAAACAGGAGACCTTGTGCTTACAGGAACGCCTGGTGGCGTATGCTTACGTCTAAATGCAAATATCATCCAATATATTTCTGATAATACAATTCCTCATGAAGATAAAATCTCTTATTTTATCGATACGCAAAAAGACAATGGATACTTGCAAGATGGCGATGTTTTACGTCTTTCCATCAAAAGCACAGACAATGTCATTGACTTAGGCATGCAAGAAAATAAAATTTCACATGCCATACCTGTAAAATAAAAGGAGTGATTTCATGATTCCAGTTTTCCGGCTAGGCTATGTAACGTTCTTCTCGAAAAATGTCAAAGCGATGGTCGATTATTATACAAACGTACTAGGATGCAAAGTCGTTGAACAGGCGGAAAATGGGACGGTTTATATTAGCAATGGTTTCGAACATCATCATATTGTCATACATCCTAGCCAACACAGCTTCATGGAAGGGATAGGTTGGCAGGTCAATGCACAGATGGAGTTAAAAGATGCGCAGTATCTTTTAAGAGAAGAAGGTATTTTTAGCGAACTTATACATGATAAACAACCTGGAGTAGTTGAACAACTCGAGTTTAAAGATCCAGATGGTAATAAGATTTTTCTCTATCATGAAATGGAATATAGTTCACCGGGTTATAGTGAAGTCGGAATTATCCCGAATAAATTAGGCCACCTATCCATTAGCGTCAAAAATGCTCCTCAGAACGTTGACTTTTATCATCGGATCCTTGGATTTCATAAGACAGATCAAATCTTAGATGCAGCAAGCTTTCTAACTTGTAATGAAGATCATCATACCTTGAATATCATTCAAGGGAAAAAGTCTTATATGCATCATATTGCTTTTCAATTACGAAACCCCGGGCATCAATATGCTAGCTCCGATATTCTTATGCGACATAACATGCCTACTATTTGGGGACCTAGTCGTCATACGGCTGGACATAATATTGCCTCATATCATTTCGATCCTGATAAACATGTAATTGAATTGTATACAGATATGGATAAATATATTCAAGAACTAGACATTATGGAGCCGCGTCCTTGGCATAAAGAGAGACCTTTGCCTCCAAAGAAATGGGAGTCCTTCGAGCATTGGGAAACTCAATTTAGTGATATTTTGCCATCAGTAGAAGAATCGAAAGTGGATCGACCAAAACAGATCTTACCGCTTTGAAACTAGGGTGAAACGATCAAAATGAAAACGATTTCCTTTTTACCTCAGTTACACTCACTATAATATAGAAACAAGGTACTAATAGAAAAGAAAAATGGATATTTTATTTTCCTTTTCTTATAGCGCCAGTACATGTGCTAATTGTTTTTCAGTCTTAATTTTAAGAATGTAAGACTAGGTACGATGTATCTAGTCTTCTCTTTTATTGAAGAACTACGCTTATATTTCTTACTATAATTTTTTAAAACTTAAAGTCTTCACGAAACCTACTATATCACTCCACTATTTTTTGATACACCATATAATTCTTATCTCAATCTCGACAAACTCCGTTACTATAATTCCTCTTTTCAAACTCAGATCTCATTTATTCTTTTTTATATTCTTGAAAATAACGATGACAATGGGCAACGAATGCCTCCGAAATTTTTGTAGGGAATAAATATCGATGCTTTAATAAGCCGATGGTACGGGTAAACTTCTTATTTTCAATTTTCAAGTGCTTAAGTTTACTTTCATATAAATTAACAGCTGTTTCAGGTGTAAAGGCTGCACCATGTCCATTTTTCACAAGCTGTAAAATGGTTGTTGCTTCTTCCACTTCAACTTGATAAGTCGGTGTATATCCTATTGATTTACAAAATCTGTCGGTAAATTGACGAAAGGTGTACTTATTGGTTAAACCGATAAAAGGTAGTTCGTCAAATTCCAACAAATTAATTGTTCCTTCTTTCTTCTCTTTATATGATTTTGGTACAGTTAGAAAAATTTCCTCTTCAAATAATGGGACCCATTCTACATTTGGATGTTCGATTTGCTCAGTGGTAATACATACATCATATTTTCCATTTTCCGTGAATTGTTGTAAATTTTCTTTTGATAACGGTACTTGTTGATATTTAACATTGGAATAATTATTGAAAAACTGATCTAAGATATTCGTGAAAGTATATGGTAATGTCGTCACAATCGACAAGTTCCCACTTCCCTCGCCTCGTCTTTCCTCTAATCCACGCTCTAAATGATGTACCTCAGAGAAAACACGCTCCGCACGTTTGAATAAAAACCTTCCATTTTCATTTAATGAAATGCGCTTGCCACTACGGAAAAACAAATCCATCCCTAACTCTGCTTCAAGATTAGTGATCGCCTTACTTAACGCTGGTTGCGAAATCGATAGTTCTTTAGCTGCAAGTGACACGTTTTCTAATTGTGCGGTTGTATAAAAGTATCGTAACTTTACTAGGTCCATAATTTTCCTCCTCCCCTTAATAACCTGAAGTTATAAGGAAATAGTTAATTGGTATTTTTCATTATATCAAAATACGTTTAAAATGTAATTGTCACTGATATATGAACAAATTGTGAACAAAAAATATATGGGGGTTTTCAATATGAGATTAAAAGACAAAGTCGCGATCATTACAGGAGCAGCATCCGGTATGGGGCAAGGAGAAGCTATCCGTTTTGCAAAAGAAGGCGCAAAAGTAGTTGTAGCTGACTTGAATTTAGAAGGGGCAAAAACTGTTGCTGAAGAAATTAAAGCGTTTGGCGGAGAAGCTATCGCTGTATCTGTGAACGTTATGAAAACCGAGGATATCAAAAATTGTGTCGAAATAACAGAAGACACTTTCGGTCCAGTTGATGTCTTAGTAAATAATGCAGGTGTATTTGATAAATATGCTAAATCATTAGATACGACATTAGATCAATGGAACTTCTTCTTAAATATTAACTTAACAAGTGTATTCGAATTCTCGAATGCTGTTTTACCTAGCATGATTGAGCGTGGTACTGGTTCCATCGTAAATATTGCTTCTGTTGCAGGTTTGGTTGCAGGTAAAGGTGGAGCTGCTTATACCGCTACTAAGCATGGAGTAATTGGGTATACCAAGCATTTATCTTCTGAATATGCACGCCATGGTATTAAAATTAACGCTATTTGCCCAGGAACCATCGAAACACCTTTAGTTAAGGATGTTTTAGCTGGAATTCCAAAAGATTTAGTACCGACTCGTACATTTGGTCAAGTAGAAGAAGTCGCTGATTTAGCTGTATTTTTAGCATCAGATGAAGCGAAATTCATAAGTGGTGCCGCTGTACCAATCGATGGAGGATTTACCATTCAATAAATATACAAATTTTTAACTGCTTAATTTATAAAATAATACAAAGTGGAGAAGCAACGTGCTTGTTTCTCCACTTTTACGAGGTGACATCATGAAAAAACAAGGGAAAATCCACTATGCTTGGTGGATTATGGTGGCAAGTGCTGCAATTTACGCCGCAAGTGTCGGAATTATCGTAAGCTGTGCAGGTTTACTATACCGTGCAGTAGCAGAAGATCTTCAAGTTGGGGTTTCTGAAATTAGCTTGTATACATCGCTAATGTATTTAACTGTCACCATTTTACTACCATTTGCAGGAAAGATATTGAACAAATTTGATATCCGCTATATTTTAACGATTGCTGGTATTATAAATGCGCTAGCATTTGGATTAATGGGTACCTATCATTCTGTCTTCCCTTTCTATATTTCAGGGATTGCATTAGGAATTGGTAGTACATTCTTAATTTACGGGTCCATTCCTTTAATCATGAACAACTGGTTTAAAGCAAAAGTTGGTACCTCTTTAGGTTTTGCTATGGCATTCATGGGGGTTGGCGGTGCGGTCTTCGCTCAAATCACCGGTGCCTTGATTGAATCGATTGGCTGGCGCTCCACATATATGACATTAGGTGTTATTGTAGCCATTCTTATTTTACCATTCTCTCTATTCGTTATTCGTTCAAAACCAGAACAACTAAATATGACTGCTTATGGTGCCGATGAAGTCGACACCGATACTACTAATACGCAACAAAAACCTGAATCAGGTGTCTTGAAAGGTGTTGCAATGAAATCCCCAGCATTCTATTTGGTTGTTTTATTCACAGGGCTTTTCGGACTGGCTTCAACCGTTAGCTTCCATGTACCAAACTTTGTACAATCCGTAGGCTTTAGTGCTACAATGGCTGCTACAGGTGTAACTTGTGTAACGATTGGTCAAACAGGTGGTAAATTCCTGCTTGGTGCCATAAACGATAAAATGGGAATTAAAGTAGCTCTATTTGTTGGTATTGGCGGGGGTATGCTAGGTGTTGTCGCACTACTTATTTCGGATTCATTCGGAATTGGTATGCTATATACTGGTGCCTTACTATTTGGTATAGGATTCTCAGGGTCTACCTTACTTCCTCCAGTCGTGATTCGCGAAGTATTCGGCGGGCGAGACTACGCATCCATTTATACAACGATCATGTCAGCCTCTACATTAGGTGTGGCATTCGGTACAACATTATTCAGTTACATTTTTGATTCAACAGGTTCTTACTATACTGTATTCATTATTGTTATTGTCCTCTTTATCATTACGATTTCTTCAAGTTTAATTTCTTTAAAATGGAAGAAAAAATTAAATTTTAACTAATGAAAAAGCCTACAAGATCCTATGAGATCTTGTAGGCTTTTTTATAGCCACTCTTCAAACTGAAGAATCATTTCACCTACACCCAAACTAATACGATGTGAAGTATAGGGACTAACATCCATTTCAAAGTAGTCACTACAAATTATTGGCATAAATACTTTACTCATGCTCAGTTTTTAAAAACTATCTCTTTTAGTTTTGGTATTTTCTTGAAAAAGGTTGTATAATAGGTCAATTGTTGAATAAGTTTGAAAGGTTGTTTTTGTATGAGCTATTTTAAAACTTACATGTTGCTTATTGGAATCATGATTATTTGGGGTTTCAACGTTTCTGTTATAAAAATTTTAGTTGAACACATTCAACCTGTGACCATAACTTCTCTAAGAATTTTTACGGCTTCTTTGATAGTCTTTTTAATTTTGGGAATGCTTGGCCTCATTCGTCTTCCAAAAAAATCTGAACTTTTTTACATTTTGGGGGGAGCCCTTTTGAGCGTAGTCTTTCACCATTATTTTTTAGCAGAAGGGTTAACAAAAACTTCAGCTACGAATACTGGATTGATTTTGGGAATGGGACCTTTATTGACAGCCATCTTTTCTATGGTGATTTTTCGCAAAAAACTTACATTCATTCGAGTTCTTGGGTTTATTTGTGGGGCTCTTGGCGTGAGTGTTACCGTTTTGGCCGGAAGTGGTGGCATCCATTCTATTAATCTAGGAGATTTTGATATTTTACTCTCCATTCTTTCACAAGCGCTAAGTTTTATCCTGATTTATAAAGCTTCGAAAACGATGGACCCGCGGCTATTAACGGGTTACATGATGCTAATTGGATCATTTATTTTATTTGCCATAAGTCTTTGGATGGAACCACATGGTTTAGCTTCAATCTCATCTGCTTCGTTTTCTATCTGGGTAGCTTTCTTTTTCTCAGCTATTTTTGCTACAGGAATAGGTCATATGACTTATAATTACATCATTGGAAAGGTTGGAGCCGCAGAATCCTCTATCTTCTTAAACTTCAACACCTTTTTTTCATTAGTCGGTGCGGCTATTCTTTTGAACGAAGCAATCGTTCCAGCACATTTTTTTGGTCTTATCTTCATTGTTTCAGGAGTATTACTTGGATCGGGAGCAATAGAACTATTGTTGCTTCGTCGAAAAAATAAAGCTATGTAGTTTCTAGCTACTATTCATAAATTTGATTGCTGTCTCATATTCGACCCTAAATTGGAGTTACATCACTTGTTTTTCTGGTAAAAAAAGAATTAAGTCATAGGTAAAAAAAGAAAAGATTATTCCACCTAGTCGTTCCGCAGCAATCTTATAGAAAAGGTAAACGTACATAACTATTCCTTTATAATTACTCCTTTCAAACTGTCTGTACTAGTTTAATCTTTTTTTAATCCCTAAAAATTGAAATGAAACTTAATTATAACTAAGAAAAAGCCTACATGACTCTATGAAATCATGTAGGCTTTTTAGCTGCAAATATCATAAATTCTACAACCTTGTTCTATATAAAGTTCTGCTTCTCATGATTTCAAGTTTTCCTTCAGTAAAAACAGGGTACATATTACCTATAGCAACACAGAAATGAGGTGTAATATTGGATACAAAAAATGAAATTGTTACTCATATATTAGATAAAGATACCGAGTATTTTAGTAAGTTATACTCTAATCATGAAGAAATGCTAAAGAGTATTGCCTTAAAATTAACTGGATCTAAGATCTATTCAGAAAACTTAATTTCAGAAGTTTTTAAAGAGTTATGGGACTCTCCTCAATACTTTAAGGATTCTAACGACACGAAGATATCTACCTTTCTCATGAAAAGGATCGTTTATAATCATGTATATTATAAACGTTATCTTAAAAAAGATTAATAATCATACAAACCTTACTATTAAATCGTCTCCTCTACTTCACCATATTCTCTTCCATCCAGGAATTAAAATTGATTCTATGTTAAAAAAGGAACTTGAACTTATAGTCATAAGAAATTGGATTATTAAAATTCAACAGAACTTTTTCCTAATAAACTAGATGAATGAGATTTCGAAGATTTCCCAAGAATTAATTTTTCATCATCTATCTAGAAAACATAATTGTGTAATATAACATTTCACATAGAAATTAACCCATCGTACACGACGTTTAATTTGCAGGTAAAAGAGTTCGGAAGTATTTAATTCCGAGCCCTTTTGAATTTTTATTAAAATCTGTCGTGATAATTTGTTTGTCATCATATATTCTTTTCTCTAACTCGACAAGGACAAGCTACATGCCATTATTAGATCTATAATCATAAGAAAGCACAATTCCACTACAGAATTGCGCCAATAATAGTAATAATTAGTAAAATATAAAGACTGCATTTGAAAATTTCCTCATAACCATTCCCTCTTTTTATAGGTCAGAGATCATTCCGCCATCTACTACGAATTGACTTCCAGTCGAATAGCTAGAATCATCGGATGCAAGGTACATAACTAAATTAGAAACTTCCTTTACTTCTGCTCTTCTTCTTAGGGGAATATCTTGTTCAAGTTGCTTTAGATATTCTTCAACATCTGGTTGGTCAGCCATAGGTGTTTTGATGATTCCAGGATGTACGGAATTCACACGGATATTATAGGGTCCAAGCTCTGCAGCAGCCCCTTTTGTCATACCCGTGACAGCATGTTTAGAAGCACTATAAGCAATGGCCGTTGGCGCACTTACTAAACCATCTACTGATGAAATGTTAACAATTGAACCTACGCCAGCTTTTTTCATAGAAGGAAGTACTTTTTGCATTCCCAAGAATACTCCCAGTTCATCTACTTTAAATGTTAATTCGAAGTCTTTTACGGTTAATTCTTCTAAAGTTTTGAAAATACCAATGCCTGCGTTGTTTACTAAAACATTGATTGGACCAAATGTTTCTTCTGTTTTTCCTACCACTTCTACCCAGTTCTCTTCACTAGCAACATCTAATTTAAGAGCGATTGTATTTTCTCCCAATTCATTGGCTAGTTTTTGTACACCTTCAAAGTTTAGATCCGTAATTGCTACTTTTGCGCCTTCTTCCACGAATTTGCGAACATGCATGGCACCCATCCCTTGTGCTGCCCCTGTAATGATAGCTACTTTACCATCCAATTTACCCATGATATTCCTCCAATGTAAAATAAAATTCCCGCTTACTTTCTCACAATTATTATTTGTCAAAGGAATGTATTTATCCATTCAATTTTGGATATTCAGAGCCACTCAATATTTTCCAAGCAGAAGAATATGGTTGAGTCATGAGTCATTATAATCTCCTTATTTCGTACACTTCTTTCGAGAAGTCCATTGCATGTTTCAGTAGCTGTACACAAAAGCAATGATTTTTCATGTTGGATCAACTAACCCATATCATTTCCATCCCACTATCCCCTAGCAAGCAATTAATGCTGTAAAACAAAGAAATGGATAAAGTTCATCTATATTTTTATCTCATTAGATATAGACATGATATAATTAAAAATGATTGTAGAAAAGCAATATTATGATGGAATTTAGCTAACCTTATAGGTTATATTAGTTCTTGTGAATAAAAGAGGAGCTACAAAATACAATGAAAAAGCAATCACAGATGACCTTATGGGCTCAAGTAGTTAAAACAGGAATTATCAAGTCAAATCTTATTCCAATGATCGCAGGATTAATGCTCGCTTTATATACGTATCAATACAGTTTTGTAGATAACGTTTGGAATATAGTTTTTGCATTTTTAGGAACAGCTGCCGTTATAGCCGCAGCTGGTGCGTTCAATAACATTTACGATCGTGATATTGATGCCATTATGGCTCGTACAAAAATTCGCCCAACGGTTACAGGTGCCATATCAATTAATAAAGTTCTAGTAGCTGCCATTTCACTACTACTAATCGGGTTAACTTTATTATACTTAACCTCTCCATTAGCATCTTTACTTGGATTTTTAGGGGTATTTTTCTACGTTGTCCCTTATACAATGTGGACTAAACGCCATACTATTTGGAATACGGAAGTTGGGAGTATTTCTGGTGCCATGCCTCCTTTAATCGGTTGGGCATCAGTCGCTCCAGATATTTGGCATCCCGCTTGCTGGGCGTTGTTTTTAATCATGGTGATTTGGCAAATGCCTCACTTTTATGCGATTGCCATCCGTAAGGAAAAAGATTATGCTGCAGCGAATATTCCAATGCTTCCCGTTGTCAAAAGTAGGAAACGGACATATATTCAAACCAACTTCTATTTGATTTTATTGGTGCTATCCAGCTTTTTATTTCTACCACTAAGCTTAGGTCTCACCTTAATTTCACTTATTTTAGGCCTGATATGGTTAGGTCTCAGCTTATTCGGACAACGTAAAAACGAACTGAAGGTTTGGGCAAATAAAATGTTTATATTTTCCTTAGTACACATGATGGTTATCTACTTTACCGTCATTATCTACGCTTCAATCGGGTTAATTTTAAACGCATTATAATGAACGTACTTAACCAGCATACTTCTATAAGCTCAAATACAGCCAATTAGGCAAAATAAAAAACGGGGCTGTCCCAAAAGTCTGGCAAATGACTTTTAGGACAACCCTGTTTATTTATAAAATTAATGCAAAAATGAAAAAATCTGTTAGTGAATAATCTTTATTTTACCTTATAGGCTCTTACTCACCTACCATACCGTCATTATCGGTATCACGCATATAAGGGTATAACCAATGTTCACTCGTTATGGGCATACTGAAACCTGCTTCTTTTGCTTCTTTAATCGTAACTTGTCCATTTCCGTTAGTATCAACACTAGAAATATCACCGTTTTTATTGGAACTCGTTGAATTTTTATTTGATCTATCTGAATTAGAAGGTTTGCTGCCTGTTAAACCGAGTGCTGCATTTACCTCATCAGGATTTCCATTGTCAAATGAATCAACAATCTTGTTGCCTTTTAAAGTATAGGTATATTGATAATGTGAAGGAATCTGCGTATTCGAATTTGGATATGTAATAATCGACTCAAAATTAGTGGCTCCACCTGCACTACGTATCGCGTTCTCCATATAAGCTTGGTCACCATGGCGGTTAAGTGTACTATCTTGCGGGGTAATATTATATGCATTCGATACCCCTCCGAGAGAATCAGCGATGATATGTCCTTCATCTAGAACATCGCTTTCGACACCTGGAACTTTCGCCTCATCCGAATAGTATCTTCCAGACGATGTGACAGGTTCGTTACGGTCATCTTGTAAAGTGATTTCATCAGCAATGACACGTACTAGTTGCCCGTATTCATTAGTAAATGCCCAATATTCACGGTCTCCATAGCCAATATCAACAACGACGTTGGCTTCACGATATCCAGACAAATCACCACCATCAATTTCAATACGTTTGTATCCTGAGAACTGTTCATCATTTGGTTCGGTTTTTGTTTCTTCATCTATTGATCCGTCAACATCCGTATTGTTAGTCTCTTCCTTTTTACTATTTTCATTAGTATCGACTGTGGTTACTTCTTGTGAATCTGTTTCCCCATCTGTAATGGTTGCATTTTCTTCGTTCGTGCAACCAACCATAAACATAATCGTTAAAAGTAATGCTAAATAACTTGTTATCCTTTTCACTTTTAGGACTCCTTATAATAGTATAATAACTTTAATAACTTAATAACTTTAAAAACATTCAAGTGTATCTTATCATATAATGTTATTCTATTTTTCTTTTCCTCTGTACAACTCACCCAATAACTCACGTACATATTCACATACTCCGTTATAATTATTTTCGTCAGTGTTATTTAGGATAAGTTTCCATATAAAAAAATACATAGCTGAACCCAAAGGAGAATCCATGTATTAGTATCTAAGCAATTTAATTTTTATCATCATTATTTTTTCCTGGTAATCCCTATTTATTGCCCAAACTCAGGCAACCCGTTGCTATCTTTTTGGCTTCACATATAAATAATTAATAACAGAAAAAAAAGACTAAAACTTTTGGTATATCAAGGGTTCCGTGCTACCCATCAGATGACCTGTAAGGGAATTGAACCCCCAATTTCTTCCGTGCCAATTGTCCAATCATTCGCCTATCAAAAATCCCGAATCGATAAATGACTTGTCAACTGTTGACTAATCAACTATAATAAAAGCCGATTCAAATTCCAACAAAAAAGGGTGAAAAATATGATACAACAAAAAACAGCTTTAGAAAAATTAATGGATGAACGTAAATCGGTGCGTAAATACGAGCCTGGTGTTACTATTCCTCGTGAGCAAATTCAACATATTTTAGAACAAGCAACATCAGCTCCATCATCAAGTAACTTACAGCCTTGGCGCTTCCTTGTTATTGATGATCAAGAGCAAAAGAAAGAACTACGCATTGCTGGATTTAATCAGGAACAAATCGAAACATCATCAGCGATTATTGCGGTATTAGGCGATAATGAAATGTATAAAAACGCTAAACAAATTAATGATTTAAATGTTGAGCTAGGTTATATGCCACGTGATATTGCTGATATGATGATTGCCAATTCTGAATCTGCATATAGTAATTTTTCTGAAATTGAACGAACAAATATTGCACATTTAGATGTTGGTTTAATTTCTATGCAAGTAGTACTTTTAGCGAAGGACATGGGCTATGAAACAGTAATAATGGGCGGCTTTGATAAAGCAGCATTCGCTAAAAAATATGAGCTACCTGCCAATGAGTTACCGATGATTTTAATTGCTATCGGAAAGCCTGCTATGCCAGCACGTAATTCATCACGTTTACCGTTTGAACAAATTATTCGTTTTTCAAGCTAAGTGAATTAGAGGAAGTATTCACATGACGTGTTATTGATTCGTATCACTAAATCATTAATCATATCTTGATTCACGTAAGTTTGAAATTTGTTACACTTTATCCAAATGAACGGAAATGCTATCATATAGGGATCGCAAAGCGTCCAAAAGCTAAATGTAACAAAGAGCAGTTTTTGGCGTACATCATTAGATACCTAAATTGCTTTTATAATAGGGCCGAATTCGAACACAAGTTTTAGTGAGCGCAAAACGACGAGCAACCAATGTGAGGAGGAATAGTATGGAAGTTTGTTTGGATGATAAGAAACAAATGATTATGATGTTGAAAAGGTTAGACCGTCACGTCACTCAAATTTTTGAAAAAAGAACAGAAGTTAGTTTGACTAGATATGAAATTTTAGTTTCTTTAGTTAAAAAGGATAGTGTTACACAAAAGGTACTGCAACAATCCTTAGCTATCGATCAATCGGCCATTACGCGCCATTTAAAGTTGCTTGAAGAACAGCAATATGTCGAACGCAAACGTAATGAAAAAAACAATCGCGAAGTACTTGTAAAGATTTCAGATAAAGGACGAGCATTATTAGAAGGCTGTACAATGTTTAAAGATCAATTTATGGATGATCTCTATGACGATTTTTCAGATAGCGAATTAGAGCAACTCAAGCAATTTCTCACGCGCTTAAATTACAATATTGAGAAGCTTTGATTTTTGCTCTTCATTGTAAAAATCTATTGTATTAAAACAGACTAAGAATAGCAGCCAGTGCTTTTGCAAATACTTGTTTTTCATCTGAAGCAGACGTAAGGATTTTTTTTCT
The DNA here is from genome assembly GCF_059384845.1 of Peribacillus suis. Lineage (NCBI taxonomy): Bacteria > Bacillati > Bacillota > Bacilli > Caryophanales > Bacillaceae > Peribacillus > Peribacillus suis. Next base: position 1,727,577 of record NZ_CM182019.1, on the reverse strand, counting down.
TCTGTAAAAATGCAGTCCTCAGTTGTTCATTTCCCTCTGCATAGCCTTGATATTTCGCAACTGATCCTGTTTAACTATAATTCATATCTACAAAAGAAAAGCTGTGCCGAAATCCACTCAAACCTGGATTTTGACACAGCTATTTTTCACTTATTAAACTATTCCAGTACCGCGACAGCTTCGCAATGTGGTGAATTTACTCAACATTTCAATATTAAGCAATCCTTCCGCCAAAAAGGGTGCCCCCCTGTATTGAATGTTTTCATGCCAAATAAAAAGAAAGAAGTGAATCACGTACAATATCAAGACTTCCATACAGCAAAATTAGCGATGTTCCAATTTATTGAGGGTTGGTATAACAGAAAAAGGATTCATAGTAGTTTAGAGTACCAAACCCCACAAGCGATTGAAAATCAAATTAGGAATCCAGCTATAAATTTAACTTTTGCGTGTCCAAAATACACAGCAGACATTCTCTGAAAGTTTACGAATTAATAAATATAACAAAAGAAAATCTCTTCTTAGGCAGGGAGATACCACTTCCATTAAATGTTGTTTCGTATTAATGTGATGTGTTAGGTAGTTTTTTATAGTGGATTTGATACCATCTGCCCTAGCAGCAAAATTGCGTTACCCAGAGAAACAAGTTCTAGTAATCGTTGGAGGTATGGTTTCTGTCCCTCGATATATAAACATTAGCGTACTGAAAAACAGGCACCGACATTCAGCTGCCTCTATATATCAATCAGATTATGTTTAAAAACGAATTCAACAAGTTCACTTTTTTTAGTAATGTTTAGTTTATTGAAGATTCTTGTTTTATGTGTGTCTACTGTTTTTATACTTATCAGTAGTTCCCCTGCAATTTCAGTTAATGAATGTCCCTTAACAATCAGCTGTAATACTTCTTGTTCGCGGGGGCTTATTGTTGAATACATCTTGTGAATCTTTTCTTCACTCTGCTTATTTTTTATCATTGACGTCATCTCCTTTGGGCGTAAGTATATATAGCCATCCATAACTGTATCAATAGCAGAATACAATTCTTCATCTACAGCTACTTTCGGGACGTAACCCGATGCACCTGCTTCCATAATTAACGATACATATTCCTCATCTTCGTACATTGTTAAGACAATCACTTTTGCATATTCATATCGTGCCCTTATATTAATTAGTACCTGTAGTCCGTCCATACCGGGCAAAGAAATATCGAGGATCAAAATATCCGGCTCTAATTTATCATAAAGCTCAAGAGCCTTATGCCCATCATCAGCTACTCCCACAATTTGATAAGAAGTCCGTTTTTGCAATAAAAGTTTTAACCCTGATATAAGAATGGCATGATCATCAACTAGCATAATACTAATTTTCCTTTTGAAACTCTGTTTCAACTTTACCAACTTCTTTCTAATTTAATGGTAGAGAAACGGAAATTTCTGTCCCTCCCATCTTGTTCGTCCTGATACAAAATGTACCACCCTGCAACTCTGCTCTTTCCTTCATTCCATGTATACCAATCCTATTTTGTTGCTTAGCTTTTTCAAAATCTGCTTCATGAATTCCCTGACCATTATCATTTATTGTCAAATTGATCCATCGTTTATTAATATCCAAGCCAATCATAATTTCAGTAGCATTGGTATGTTTCACCACATTACTCATGCTTTCTTGAACAATTCGGTATAGAGCCAACGTAACATGTTCAGCTATTGTAACGTCATCATCAGGAACAAATAAATGAACTGGGATTTTGTATTTTCCCTCAAAATTTCTCGCATATTTTTTTATCGCTGAAACAAGCCCCATCTTATCAAGGATCGGTGGCCGTAATTCGACGGCTAGATCCCTTATCTGTTTTAAAATTCCTGCAGCTATATCTCTGCTTGTATAAAGTAACTCACGTTGTTCACCATCTTTCGCCTCATTAGCCATAATTCGCATGGTTACCATTAATGAGGTGAGAGCTTGACTTGTCTCATCATGAAGTTCACGTGAAATTCTTTTTCTCTCATCCTCTTGAACAGATAATAACTTCGATATCAACTTATCACGCAATAAATCCTTTTGTTGAAGTTCCTTAAGTAAATAGTCCACTTCATTATTAGAATTAATAAGATGATCAGTCATTTCATTAAAAGCTTGTGCCAGTTTTCCAATCTCATCGTTATTGGTTCCTTCTGCTCTTAAGGACAAGTTACCTGCCGATATGCCTAAAGCTACATCTACTAAAGTATTGATTGGTTTAGTTATCATACGGGTAGCAAAATAAGCCATTCCCATGGCACCAATTGATACTAACAATGTGGCAATCAGTAATTTAACGATTCTAGAATATATATATTCCAACGATTTTTCCTCTGACATCCCCACTCGAACATACCCTACTTCTCCTTCTTCGATAGGAACAATGACATCGTGGATATTACCTTCGTCTGAGGATAAAGTTGTATACTCTTGTTGGGTAATCCCTCTGGGCGTATGTGCCTTTAATATTCCTTTTGGCAGAATCTCAGGATTCGGAAATGTATGGGCATAAAGCATGCGACGACTATCAAAAACTAAGATATAGCGAATTTCTTCATCTACCTTTTTTGTTTCTTTAATAAGATTATCCACCGCATATTGATCGTCAAATAGAATGTAGTCTGAGCTTGTTTCTGCAACATTTTTTGCGATATTGACACCACGTTTCGCGAGATCCTCCGTCATCATATTTGTAAGTGAATCCCATATGATCCATCCAAAAATGCTAGCTAGAAAAAGTGAGGAGAACATGATAGCCCCAAGTATCTTTTGGTTTATTTTCAAGTTATTTATCCATTTCATAAAGAACCTCATAATATTCCGAGTCGAATGGGATAAAGCGATCAATATATAAACCTTGAAGTGCCATCTTCATAGAATCCTGTTCGTGCATAGTAAGAAAACTCGCTTTAATCATTTCCTTTTCTTCCTTAGCTAAATTACTTCTGATAACAACAGGTCCAGTACCTAATGGCATCGATTTTCCGATAATTTTTAATATTTTGACTTCTTTAGGGTTTTCACGTTCCATCGTTTCAAAAACTAGGGAATTGACAGCTGCAGCATCTACGGTATTATTTAAAACGGCACTAAGGGATCGTTCATGGCTATATGTGTATACATGTCTCCCAAAAAAGCTTTTGATGTCTTCCCCCAAATTTTCCAACTCTTCTTCCACAAAAAGATATCCAGAATAACTTGAAGGATCATAAAATGCAACATCTTTGCCTTCCAAATCATCAATTGTCGAGAAACCGCTTTCAACACTTGCAACAATGTAACCATAATAGTAAGGGCTCCCAAATCTTTCTTGCGTTGCAATTCCTTCAAATCCTCCGTTTTCTCTATACGTGATATAAGCTCCTGTTGGAAGTAGAGCTATATCAGCTCCCCCATTGATCATTAGGTTGCTGATTTCACTATAACTTCTGCGTTGAATTAAAATGGCTGGTCGCTTAAGTTTCTTACCGATAAAATTTGCGATTTTACGATAGTATATAATCGTATCCGTTGGAGAAAGCACACTCGAAATGGCTAACCGGATCGGATCTTGTTTTTCCTCTTTACTATCTGTAGGTTGCTTTTCATATTCTGAAAAATCAATTTTATAGGTTGATAGGTTTGACCCACAACCTATTAATAAGGTGATTATTAATAAAACCGGAATAACCTTAAATAATTTCCCCATAGTATCCCTTTCTAGGTCGAATTCCTCAACAACAATTCGCAAATTAGAGTTTTATTCCTAAATTAGTATTTACTATTATATCACAATCATAGTTTCACATTGTCACAATTTTAATAGTATTAGTCGCACAGTGTAGGATATTTTCTGACAGGTAATAGGAAATCTGCTGATAGTTTAAAGGGTTAAAAAGTAAGATAATACTATTATGTAAAACACTTGTGTTACCTACCTTTTTTTAAGCGCTTCCATTATAACAGGAGGTATGCCATTAGAAGATATTTCAAGCAGCTTAATAAAATATGCTAATAGAATCAAGACTTTAGAACTTATAATATACTGTATTGGAGTGGTTTCAGTAATGGAATTAGTTAACCAAAAGCAAAATACCGAGAAATTTGCACGTTATCTCTATCGGCGGAAAATAATTTTTCTAATTGCATTTCTAGGGTATGTATGTGCTTATCTTGTGCGGAATAATTTTAAGTTAATGTCAAATAGTATCATGACTACAAATGGATGGGATAAAACAGATATTGCTTTGTTACTTTCTTGTTTAACGATTTCTTATGGATTAGCTAAGTTTTATATGGGAGCATTAGGAGACCGTGTTAGTATAAGAAAACTTTTCTCGGTCTGTTTGGGAGCAAGTGCCTTAATCGCCATTCTCATTGGCTTTTTCAACACATCGATTGCAGTATTAGCCATTCTCCTAATATTGAGTGGAGTTGTACAAGGTGCTTTAGCTCCTGCCTCTCAAATGATGCTTGCTAATTATTACTCGAATAAATCTCGTGGAGCAGCCATTGCGGGTTGGAATATCTCACAAAATGTGGGATCAGCTTTACTTCCTTTGATCATTGTGGCCCTAACCAGTATGGGACTAGTCGTTCCTGAAACAGGAAATATTTTCATGGCTTTTTTAGTTCCAGGAGTTTTGGTACTGATTTTTGCATATTTATGTTGGCGTTATGGCGGAGATAGCCCTGAATCTGAAGGCCTCGATTCCTTAAGAACCATGTATGGGGATGCCGGGGAATCTAATGTGGCAACTGAAGAAGAAAAAGTTGGACTGAGCTATTGGCAATTAATTTGGAAATATGTTTTTACCAATCCACTAATATTACTAGTATCTGCTGTCAACGTGGCCTTATATTTTCTCCGTTTTGGAATTGCAGATTGGATGCCAATTTATCTTAGCGAAGTGGGGAACTTATCGAATACAAGAGCACAATTGGCTGTTTCAGTTCTTGAATGGATTGCGATCCCGGGATCACTTATATTTGCATGGTTAGCTGTTAAATACCCAAATAAAATGGCTAAAATTGGAGCAATTGGCTTGTTTGCCATGGTGGTGTTTGTCTTTTTCTACGAGAGCTTAGTTAGCGGTGGTGTAAAAAATTACGCATTATTCTTGGTGGTTTGTGGGATTTTAGGAGCCTTAATTTATGGACCACAATTAATTGTTAACATTCTAACAATTGACTTTGTTCCTTTGAATGTAGCTGGGACGGCAATTGGTTTTGTGGGTGTTACAGCGTATTTAATTGGAAACATGGGTTCCAATTGGTTAATGCCAATTTTAGCTGATCAATTTGGTTGGTTCTGGTCTTATATAGTTGTAGCCTTCTTATCAGCATTTGCAGCGGTAGGCTATCTAGTGTTGTCAAAATCCGAACAGAAAGTAAAAGTTGTTTAATATCTATATTCTATTATTTATGGTGTTGATGAATCTAAATGATTCACCAACATCTTTTTTGTTGTTTAATAATTCTTAAAATAATCGATTTGTGGATAACTGTTCGGTATAATATTCGTAGTTACGATTGAAAAGAATAGTGGGGTCATTACACAAATACTTAAAGAACATATTGATGGTTATAGACTTAGGCAATGCAAAATGCCTTGGCAGTGAATATACTTCTGAACCGTATTTGGTTGCTTTACTTGTAAACCCGTTATTTTCATAAGTGTGGAAAGCAGTACACAGATGGTTGGTCTGAAAAAAACTACAAGAATTATTATTTGATGTTCCTCATCGTCACATCGTATTGAAAACTAAATATTCTTTAGTTTACTAAAGGGCAACAAATTGTGAACAAAGCAAATATCTTGCAAAAGTATCTAATCACCCTAACATTTAGTGCCTTTTAAGTTAACATAGCGTCATTTGGTTACCTTTCACAAAAGAATGTTATTCAACAATCTGGCCCTTTAGCTGAAGAAAGCATAACCCCTTTTTAGGAATTGCTCCCGATTGTTGAACATCACATTATTCTATTCAAAATAAGAATCAGAATCATTTTACCCTTAAACTTTCACAACATAAAAAGTATTTTATGTGTATACTATGTTGCCACATACCGTATGTGGCAACACATTGATGCTTGTGGATTTAAGTAATTGGCTAGGTCCTACAATCGTAGAACCTGGCCCTTTTTAGTATGCCTAAATTTTTCTTTTGGAATGTTATTAGATTAATTTTTATATGTTTTATTATAAATCCTTTCTTTACTAAAGCATCCCTTTAGTTGAATAGTAAAAGAGACCTATTTCTATTGTTTCTATCTAATAAAGGTGTTGAAATGATTAAGATACATTTAAATTGCTTCAATTAGAGAGGGAGAGAATATATGATTGATATACTCTTAAAATATATGTCTGACTTTACTTTAATCAGCGAAGATGAACAGCGGGCAATCTCTGAAAGTTTACGAATTGATGAATATAAAAAAGGACAATATCTTCTTAGACAAGGAGAACTTTCCGCCATTAAATGTTATTTCGTATTAATGGGGTGTGTTAGGCAGTTTTTTATAGATGAATCAGGTAAAGAAGTAACATCAAATTTTTTTACTGAAGATCAAGCTATTCCAATTATCAACGAAAAGACTCAAGATGACTTATCTAAGTATTCATTAGTGTGTGTTGAAGATTGCATATTAGTTGTTGGTGATGTTGATTCTGAAAATACGATGTTTAACAAATACCCACAACTTGAAATAATGATACGCAAAATGATGGAAATAAACGTTGGTGAAATACAAGAACAATTCGGTGAATTTATTGGTTCTTCTCCAGAAGAACGATACGAATCTGTTTTAAGGAAACGCCCCGAGTTAATTGACCGTGTACCACAACATCAATTAGCTAGCTATCTTGGAATTACTCCTGAGTCGTTAAGTAGAATAAAAAAACGAATTAAAAAAAATTATAAAATAGATTTCATCCGTAATCATCCTGCTTCAAAGTAGCAACTAAGCACCGAAGACTGACTCACCAAATATCATTGAACCATATATCACACTTAACCTTTGTGATACCAGCTAAAAAAATTTATAAAGTATCTAGAAATTAACTTAAGTCAATGAACGGTTTTTATCACCTTGTTATTATTAAATTTAATCAAAGATATTAGCATTTGGAGGGGATTTTTATGAAGGCGATAGTTTGTGATAAATATGGTTCGCCCGATGTACTTGAATTAAAGGAGGTAAAAAAACCTTTCCCTACCGAGAATCAAGTATTAGTTAAGGTTCATTCAGCATCTTTAAACTTTGGCAACTTAGTTCTTTTGAAAGGTAAACCCTTCTTAGCCCGTTTTGCCTTTGGACTAACAAAACCAAAATACTCAATTCCCGGAGGTGACATAGCTGGTACAGTTGAAGCTGTTGGGGAAAAAGTTAAACTATTTAAAGTAGGTGATGAAGTATTTGGTGACCTCTCTGGTTGTGGCTGGGGTGGTTTTGCTGAATATGTAACGGTCCCCGAATTTGCTTTAGCCATAAAGCCAACCAATATCTCCTTTGAGGAAGCTTCAGCGACTCCTATGGCAGGCGTAACTGCCTTACAAGGACTACGTAATAAAGGTGGAATTAAATCGGGGCATAAAGTATTAATCTATGGCGCATCTGGAGGCGTTGGTACTTTTGCGGTACAAATTGCTAAATCATTCGGTGCTGAAGTAACGGGCGTATGTAGTACACGAAACGTTGAAATATTGCGTTTTCTAGGAGCAGATCATATCATTGATTATACAGAAGAGTATTTCGCACAAGATAAGGAATGTTATGATTTGGTTCTAGGCGTGAATGGTTCTAATTCCCTTGCAGCTTATAAACGTGTACTAAAACTAAATGGGAAATTTGTTCACGTAGGAGGTTCGGAGTCTCAACTTTATCAAACATTATTTCTTGGACCTTTTATTTCATTGACTGGAAGCAAGAAAATAAGTAGCCTGTTACAAAGAGCAAATCAAAAAGACTTAAATGATATAAAAGAGTTACTTGAAATGGGAAAAGTAAAACCAATAATTGATAAACGATTTAAGTTAAGTGAAATAACGGAAGCATTCAAATATTTTCAAGAAGGTCACGCTCAAGGTAAAGTGGTGATTACTTTATAATGAGTGCCTCGCTCCACCATAAATAAATTAGAAATGCGATACCAAAACTTCTAAATCTTCTACTTTTTATTTTATTTCACTATTAAACCAATTCTAACCAAGCGAACGCTTCACAATGTTTAGAATGTATGTGGCAACACATTGGTGCTGATGGGTTTAATTAAATTGACCCGATTCCCATTAAAGTGGAATCGATATTTTTTTACTTCAGCGCCAAAATCCACAGCAAGCTGAACAGCATAATGCCCCACTCCACCCGATGCACCATAGCTTAAAACCTTATCGCCTGCTTTTAGCTTCCCTACATCTCGTAATGCTTGTAGAGCGGTCTGTGCAGCGCATGGTATTGCGGCTGCCTCTTCAAACGTTGCATTATTTGGCATAAATGTTAGAACATTTTCTTTTGGGCAGACATATTCAGCATGGGAACCGACGCAACTTTCAAAAACACGATCGCCAATTTTAAACTTTTGTACATTTTTTCCCACAGCTTCAACGGTACCTGCACGTCTATTCCTAGAATTTGCGTTTTTGTTTTATAAGACCATTCTCCATTCTTGTTGGCAAATAACCTTTTCGATATAGAGTTTCATATTTATTTATAGAGGCGGAGACCACTTTAATTAATACCCTATCTTCATCTTTGATGAACGGTTTCTCAACATACCTAATCTCCATTACTTCAGGGAAACCATAAGAACTATAAATTGCTGCTTTCAACTGTTTAACCTCCTGTAATTATCAAATCGTTCGGTATCATCAATTCCTTTCAAAAAATGCTGTTTACTTGATACCTTATTGATAAATTCACTCAGTAAATTTAATTCAGCTTATTCCTTAGATATTCCTCATAAGTAATCATCCCTTTCTTTTGCATAGGATTTGTATTTTTCCCTTCAATCAAAGAATTGTATAGTTTTCCTGAAAAAGGAATGCTCAAAACATCATTGGTTTCATTGTTAACCTTAATTTTTAACTCCGCCATTTCTCTTAATGTCCTTATCTCTGGACCACAGAAATCATCTAATTTTCCTTGTGGGCCTTTATTAACTAAATCGATTAAATGTCTAGCGAATTCATTGACATCCACGCTTTGAAATTTAATCTTTCCAGGGACTATATATCTTTTAAAGAAAGGTTTTGATAAGAATAAATCCTCAACAAAGCTATGAAACTGAGTTGCACGAGCAATTGTATAAGGTACAGAACTATTTTTTAATAATTCTTCTGCCTTGTATTTAAGTTTATAATATTTGAAGGGGATTTCCTCAATACCTACAATTGATGGATAAATAAAAAGTTTTATATGATGCAACTTGCTTAAAAGTTTTTCAAACCCATCAACCTCAATGCTTTTAGAATTTTTTATCGGACTAGTTGCTGCGTGAATAATTACATCAACATCTTTTACCGCTTCTTCTAAACCTTCGCCAGATAATAAATCGCTGTAAACCCATGTAAAGTCTACTCCTTCTGGTTTTCTTCTCGAAGTTATTTTTACTTGATAATCTAAACCTTTTAATTGCTTTAACAAAGCCAATCCTAATTGTCCTGTTGAACCAGTTACAAGTATTCTCAAGTACAACTCTCCCATTCAGATGGATTATCTTTGTACTGTATATTCAGAAGTTGGTTACTTTATTCTACTAACCTCCCTATATGATTGACCAATTGTATGCTCAAAAGTTAAATGAAGGACGGTCAAATGCTTATGTAAAGAAGATCCATAACTTGTTATCGAAAGCATTGCAAAAAGCGTTAAAATGGGGTCTAATTCAAAGCAATCCTTCTAAAGATGCCGCTCCGCCGTCCATTCATAAGAAACACAGGCAAGTATGGACATTGGATGAAGCAAAAGGATTCCTAAAGGTTTGTGAAGCAGAAAACTGCCTCGCTCTTTTTCTAGTGGCACTGTTCACTGGCATGAGAGGAGGTGAAATCCTTGCCTTGAGCTGGAATAACGTTGTTTTAGAAAAAGGTGTGATTCATGTTGCTGAAGCTTTAGCACGAACAAAAGCGCATGGGCTGAAACCGAAAGAAGTGAAAACCACTCATTCAGAACGAGCTATATTTCTGTCTCCTAGCCTCACAGAAGCTTTGACCATACACAAACAGCACCAAACCGATAATCCTTTGGATCTCTTCTTTCCTTCGAAAAAAGGAACGTATATCGAATCAAGGAATTTGCTGAGGATGTATAAAAGCTTAACGGAAAAAGCAGACGTTTCGTATATTAATTTTCATAATCTTCGTCATACACACGCAACCATGTTAATGCGTTCCGGTGAAAACCCAAAGGTTGTATGTGAGCTATTAGGGCATGCACGAGTCAGTATCACGCTCGATATTTATTCACATACAAATGAGGAGATGCAGCGAAAAACGGCCGATTGGACATAATGGACAAAAAAGAAAAAACGACACAAGCTGGAACCCTTGACACGATTGATGTAAATGGATGTTTTGTGCAGTGTTTGTGCAATTTCTGTGCAACGCATAAAAAAACAGCTAAAAATCAAGGTGTCAGAAAATAAACAAAAAGCCGCAAACCCTTGATACACAAGGACTTGCGGCTTCTAGAAATGATGATTCCGACTGGGTTCGAACCAGCGACCCCAACCCTGTCAATCTCATTGGACTAAATTAAGTTAGTTCAACTGAATTAAATAAGTTCGAAAAAGGTTGATTTATCAAGGTTTTAAGTAAGTTTAAAAACAAATGAGATAAATGAATTTAACTCAAAAAAATAATTATGTGAGCAAATGTGTGAGCAATATGGCTAGCAGGTGGTCTGTTATACTTAAGCTTATAAAGCATAGTTACATTCAAATAAACAGTCAATCGGAATATAAAAACACATAACTTCTAATTAATTATTTAATGTCTCCGCTTTCAACTTGCGCGGACTGTATGTGGCAACATAAAAGATGTTGGTGAGTTTATCGTATTTAACAGAGAATTTAACAATTATTTAATAATAAATATAAAAGCTTGTATCGATAATTACTAGGTAATCATTATAAAGGCTCTTAAATTCTTATTGAACTAAAGCAACCTTTGAAGAAGATATATATAACCACGACGCTTTAAAATTACATCTTCAACAAATTGATTAAATTTCTCCTCTGCTTCGGATCGTAATTTGGCGGTAAAAAGTAAAATAATATCAACATACTCAGGATTTTTATTGTAGAAGGAATTGAAAGATTCAATTTCCTCTTCCTCGGAATAATCCTCAAAAAAATCCCACATTCCTTGGTCATTTTTAAACCCAATGGCTTCTATAAATTCATCATTTTCTTCGACGTAATAGCAAATATGCCAATGGCGTCCTTTTAATTGTTCCTGTATTCCGTCGGCATACTGCTCAAACGATGTCTCTACATCGATTAATTCCATCCCCTTTGGAAAGGGGATTGCATTGAAAGGAATAGGTTCAGGAAGATCTTCATTATCATATAAGATGCCTGCTAATGAGTAAGCTAAATCCTTTTCTGCATTATTTATCGCTTTACGTTTGGTTCTCCTCGTGATAAAGGAAAATCCCACCCAGCTTCAGGAAACAGAGTAGGAAACTAAACACAATACATTCCTTTTATCTTCGTGTTGTATGAATGCTGGATAAATCATTTTCCGGAATTCATCACATTTAAACACCCTTTATTCAATACGTTGTTCAATTAACAACACCTTTTAAATTTTGTTTATTGTTATTTTATCAGTTAATCTTCTTAAGCTAAGGCTGTTTTCCCATAGATTGTTGTTTTTTTACCGATACTTATAGGACCTTGCTATAATTGCGTTCTAGGAGGCGGTAAAAGTGTGGGAAAATGTATTTCAAGGATTTACGGTATTATCTAAATCAGAACAATTTAAGTTATATAATGCGATTAAAATTCTATTGTTCCCGGCAGATCAAGGAGACGTAGGAAAGATAATTAAAGATATTCGTGAAAGTCGATTTTACGAAGGCCTTGCTTGCTTATATTGTGGCAGCGTCTCAGTTAAAAAGAATGGTAAGTATCGAGGAAGGCAACGGTACCTCTGTAAAGACTGCGGAAAAGCATTCAATGATATGACAAACACTCCCCTATCTGGTACTCATTATCCAAGTAAATGGATGGAATATCTGAAGATGATGATTGAGGGCTATACGTTGCCTAAGATCACTGATGTATTAGAAATTCATATCTCAACAGCTTTCTACTGGCGACATAAAATCCTTAATGCTCTTAGGACGTTAGGCCACAGTACGTTAAAAGGAATTGTAGAGAGTGATGAAACTTACTTTTTAGAAAGTCACAAAGGTAAAAAGGATATCTCCCATCGGAAAGCCCGTAAACGAGGCGGAGCAGCTACAAAAAGAGGTATTTCTAATGAACAAATATGCGTGCTTGCAGCCCTGGACCGAAATGGACAAGTAATTTCAGAAATGGCCGGCACAGGAAGAATTAAAAGTACTGAAATTGACAGTGTATTGGGTCAATTTATAGATAAAAAGGCCTTGTTGTGTTCTGATAACGCAACTAATTATAAAAAGTTTGCAGCAGATAAAGGGCTAAAGCACGAAATAGTAAATATTCGAAAGGGAATTTACGTCAAGAAGTCAATTTACCATATCCAAGACGTAAACGCCTATCACACTCAACTCAAGAAATTTATGCAGAGGTTCCAAGGTGTCTGGTTCAAATATAATCACCAAACAAAAACTATAGCCAAATCTGAACGGGTAAAACAGCTACTCTTAGGTTCTTGCAGGAATTCAAAACATTCCACAGTGGAGATGTTAAGATCAGCGTAAAAAAATCAGTTTTGAATGGTTTCTTTGGTGTGCAAAATAGGAACTGGGACAATTTAAAAAAGCAAGGAACAATTCAAGTCCTTCCTTTTTTTAAGTATTATTTTACTCCAATTACTCGTATTCTTTTATAATCTGCAATCCAATTACCGTCTTTATATAAAGTTTCTTTTAAATTATTTTCAACTTTTGTAACTATTTCTTTTTTTGTTTGTTCAGGGATACCATTAAACAAATGTTTACCGAACATTTCAATCCAGTTTTTTAATCCATTTTGTCCATTCAACTGAGTTGGTCTATCATAGTGTTGAGCAAAAGTCACTCTAAAGCCTACGTCTTCCATTAAAGTTGAATACTCAGCAATACTTGGATAATACCAAGGAAATTGTTCCTTTTTAAATTCAAATCCTGATTCTTTAAGTTGCTGGATGATTTCACCTGTTATTGTTTGAACGTTTCCTTTTCCTCCGAATTCAGCAACGAATCTTCCACCTTGTTTTAAGCTTTGATAAATTCTATGTAATGCTTGGGTGGCTGGTTGTACCCAATGAAGTGTTGCATTAGAAAAGACCGCATCAAATTCCTTATGATAATCCAAATCAGTTGCATCTTGAACCAAAAACTTTATATGTGGGTATTTACGGATAGCTTGCTCCACCATATTTTCAGATTTGTCTACACCTACAATTTCTACGCCAAAGTCATATAATGTATTTGCTAAATCTCCTGTTCCACAACCAAGGTCAAGAACTTTCTCCCCTTGTTTTGGAACTAATAATTCAACCAAGCTATTCCCGTAGTTTGAAACAAAAGAATGTTTATTATCATATAATTTTGCATTCCAATTGTCCTTTGTACTTTTGACTGTGTCCACGAATAATCTCTCCTTTTGGCTGAAAATCATTTTGGGATAAAATGTATATTCCCCCGTAAATAGATTATATTAAAAAACTAAATAATTACTATAAACAAAATAGCGAAAATTAAAGTTTGTGTAGAAATTCTCTTAAAGTAAAGTGTGCTTTAGTTGAAGAAGAAAGTCCTTAAATAAAACTCATAAATTTCTAATGTGAGTTTTCTTAGTTATTTCCTTATGGTATAGCAACAATATTTACGAAAACAGCCTAAGCTAAATAAGAAAAAGCGATTTTGCGCTATTAGAGCATCACACTTGTTAGTTTAACAAGCCTATTTCATTGACCTTGCAATTTGGTGAATTTAATAAAAGTGGAGACATCATTTACCGGTGGCTTACTGAATTGAATACAAGATAGTACTTCTGTAAAAGTGAATAGTTTCAAATTATCAAAAGAAGAATTGTTAGTTATCCTAAACCTATAGTTGAATAGAAAAATCGATAACCCTTATTGAAGTATCGACTCCGTTTGTTTAAATGTATTTCACTACAATCTTTGTTACACCACTTTCTGAACTAACTATTAAACTTTACTTTACTATACATATTCCCCAAGATAGTTATTGTAAAATTGACCAGGAAGGTTTATCCTAACTTAGATACAAAATGGTATAGGAGTTGGTAAGTATTACACGTGAAAAGGCATTCGAAGAACATTGGGCACCTGTTCTAAAAGAAATTAAAGAAGGAACATATTATGTTGCTGTTAATTCTGAACAACAACAAAAAATAAACTCTATTTTTAATGAAGCAGAGGATTTAATAACCCAATTTGAGTTAATAAAAAAAGAATTGCCGACAAAGTTCAAAGAACTATCAGGCTTCCCTTTACTCACTGAAAGGATATTATTTCACTTTATGAGAGTTAAATCTGATGTTGAACTTAACAATCAGACCAATAAGGGTCAGGAAGAATTTGACAATGTACTTATAAATAAGTTAACAGATGGTCTAGAATACTTACGAAGTATTGTAAACTTATATAAGATTCATCTAGCTAATATACACTTAAGCTCAAATAACTTCTGGGATAAAACCGATGCAAATAAATTAAATATTTATGAAATAAATATTAAAAAGAAGAAATTTAAAATGAATTATATAAGAGTTATTAATATTGGTATAATTTTGTTACTATTAACACCATTTATATTGCTATTAAGGAACCAAAACACTCAAATCATAATGAATTTAAGTTAAAACTTGCTAAAATTAATTATACCTGGAACACTAAGTATGTTAGGCCTTGTTATTACTTCAGCAACATTTATGGTTAATTTTTATAAAGATAATCTAGGTATTTCGGAATTTGAAAAAAATAAGGATAAGATAATAAAAGCAAGGAAGCCAGATGAAATTTTAGCATTATCTGATATTATTATTAAGGAAAACGAAGATATCCTTACAAATGTATTAATCGCAAGAAGTATCTCTAAAAATTTGAATAAACTTTTATTTTTTTTGCTATTATTTGTTTTTATTTCAATTTTATCCTTTATCACTTCATTTATCCCATATGAGTTTAACAACTGGTTATTTTTGTTTTTCTTAATGGCGTTAGTAATGTTATTTGTTAATATATTATTCACTGTCTTATTTATCGGTAGAATTATAACTACCAAGCTACTTTCCAAAAAATTATTTAACATTTGAAGAGGACCGATAATAAAAAATTTATTTAAACCCAGACCAGTCAATAAGGCTGGTCTTTTAATTTTGAAAGGCTGTTTTCTAAAAGATTGTTGCTCTCAGAATAAAAACCAACAACCTTCAATATATGGTAAATTATCAGTGGATCTTATTCAACAAACGGGCAGATCAATGGAGATGAATTTTAAAGGTTTGTACATAGGAGTTAATTTGGGGTTGTTAGTACGAAAACACAAAATATCAACATTCAAAAGCTTATGGAAGATTATAATGTATCTGGATTAAGCATTGCAGTAAATAATGGTAGTAACAAAAGAAGTACAGAGTAATTTGGTTTACTTGAAGCTGAAAAAGATAAAAGTGTGGAAAGTAATTCTATATTTAGTGCTTGTTCAATCAGTAAATTTTCAACCTCAATTCTAGTGAACCTTCCCCTTTAGTTCCATAAGAAAAAGCTGCCTTAAAGACAGCTCCAATCTTCTGCTACCGCACCCATTAGTTTAAGTGTAATCTTTCACATACTCATAGAAGTTTAATATAAATAAAATTTATTTGATTAAACAGTATGGGATTTTACTACCTTCTAAATTTTCTTGCAACAATTTGTTTTGTAAGTTTTGTTTTTTTTAACGAATATAATCCGTTTGTAAAAATTCAAGATGAAAAAATAGACGATAAGATAGATCTTATTCCAATGATTATTTTCCTACTTATTTAAATACAAACAAAGGAGAGTACTCAATTGAAGTTATTCGTTGTGACGCTTCAGTAGAAAATGCAGCACAAATGGTCATCCAGGTTCTCCTAGTAGCAGAACTAGAGATCTTAATAAATACTAATCAGCCAAAAGTAAATAAAGAAACTTCCTAATCAATTTTGTTTCATAAAATTAAACTGGTTTAATTGCATTAAATGAGTGAGCAAAATGGTTAGCAGGTGGTCTGCTACAATTAAGTTGTTAAAACAGGTACAAATTATGTAGTTGGTTGTGCATCTGGAATAACAAGAAAAAAAGCCGCCGAATGAAGGTTCCAATTTAAGTCAACGCACTCGTTACTTGAAATAAGGTTAAACATAATAATATCAGTAACATTTAATTACGGAATTAATTTCTTTCAGTCCAAAAACATTACACGTATAAAGCCTTCACAGAAAAAATAAAGAGAATCAAAAACATCATTTGTGGTACCTTGTTTATTAGTATATAGGTTGTTGTTCTTCATATATTAAAATAACTTTTTTCTCTTATATTCTTATCAAAGAACATTTCCCCCCATTAAAATATACAGTAAACAAAAAGAAGGCATCTTAATAGCTGGCTTAATCTTTTTTCTGTTCTTGAATGTCAACGATTTCCAGTAAGGTGTTTTCGTTTTCTAAAACTGACCTCACACTGGAGGTTGTTGGAGGTTTGGGCATTTTTTTTTCTGGTTGCTTATTATCTTTTTTCATTTAATTACCATCCTTTTTGCATTGCAATTTTTCCAATCAATATTTCAAGGATTCTTTTTTTTATCGAAAGTTTCTATCACATCTCTTACAGGTGAGGTTGCAGGTGGTATTGGTGGCCTTTTTACCGGCTTTGATTGTTCCTGTGGCTGTTCATTATTATTCATTTTATTAACTCCTTATAGAATATTAGTTTCAATACTTTTGTCCGTGAAAAATCAAGTATTTTGAACATTATAGTCTCTTTTTAATAATTTCTAAAATATTTCATATCCTGATGTGATTGGTTATTTTTTTTCTTGTTCTATTTGCTTCTTTATATTGTTAGACATATTTTTACTTCCCTTTTAGGTTTTTCATATTCGTTACTTCAACTTTCTGTACATCTTCTACTTTTCCAAATGTAGCAGGTATAATGCATAAAGCCCCTGTAATTAAAGATATCATTAAGAAAATTCCAACACGTCTAAGAAAAAATAATTTTTGTTCATTAAGCCCTATATTTCTATCTGTTGCTTTGATGAACTTCTCACAAAGATCGTTTTGTATTGCTTCTTCTATCCTTCTATCTCTTTCCTCTGGTTTCACAGTCAAACCTTCATAGTCAATAAGTCGATCAACGTAATCCTCCAAGAGTATAGAATCTTTGGATATATCTTTTAAAGATGGAATGTATTGATATTCGTAATGATAGTAGGCTTTAACAGTATAAAATATAGTCGCAATAAGAGATATAAAGAAGATAGTAAAAAAAACAATAAAAAAAGTGTGCCACGCTTCTCCCACAATATCTTTTTGAACTGTAAGTAAATACAATCCCCCACCAACAAGAAGAGGTATTACACTGAGTGGAACTGAAACTCGAGTATTTATTTTTTCTTTATTATCTAATTCTAGGAGGTACATCTCTTTAAAAAAATTAAAGTTATACTTAGGAATTTTACTCACGCCAATCTTCATTTATTTATTATTCATTAAAATTTCCCCTTATACTTTTGTCGATTTAACCAGATATCAACAATAACTGCATCTATTACTTTTTATTAACACTTTAGCATTAAGCGAATGAAAATTCTTTTCACAAGGAGTTATTTTTTATAAATTACAAAATTTAAGCTTTTCGGTTTTCTAACATATCGTTTATGTTTACTCATTAGATTTATTATTATTGGCCACTAGGAGACCTAGGCCATATACATATTACAATTACTCACAAAAGGAAACAGCTTCACAGTTTGTGTAGTGTAATTGGTAACACAATAGGATATTGGTGGGTTTATCGACACTTTTCCTAACTTTATTAATGTCTGAAAGTTTATTAACTACTCAAGGAATCATAACTGACATCACAATAAATATATTTCCAATGGTTTATGTAGCTATTGCCCAGTATCTAAAAGAACACAATACAATACCACACCTGTTAGACAGAACGTGATACAGTCCACTGTAAATATGGCTGTGAAAGATAAGAAAAAAAACACCAGAATTTCGTTTAAGACTGGGCAACTAGACACTTAATAATCAAAGCTTTCGATGGTAACGTTTTATTAAGTATTACCTCAAATGCCTTTTAAGCGAACGAAGGTTCAACTATAGGTGTCCCTTAATAAAGCAAAAAGAATAGTTCAAAAATTTTCCGAACACCAATAATGGAAACTGATAAAAAGTGAGGCTGATGAGCTCGTCTTACAATGAACAACAAATAAAAGTTGAAAACAAAGAATTTACCCTTTCTCCACAAAAAGTTTACTTTTTGCTACTACACCAACCGTATTTGTTGAAAAACCATCAAAAGTTCCTCCTATTATCCCACCTGCCACTGGTAACAGTTTTCCAAGATTAATCACTCCTGTTGTCCCAGATTTAGTGACTAATCTAAAGCAAACTCTTTGATTGATTTTCTTTATAACTTCACCGGGTATCTTTTTAATTGCAACATTAAGGAATTTTGTTCCAAGGTTAATACCAAATTCTTTAAGAATTTCATTTGCCCCTTGACCGACTAAAGCTAAATAAACTAGGGTTTTTACTTGATCACTTTTAAGATCATAACCCCTCATATGTGCAATGGCTGCTACCATTCTTATTTGAACGTAATACACAGATACAAGATTTGCAGGTATTGCTACCGGTAGTGTAATAACCCCGCCCAATCCTGTAAGAAAACCCGTAGTAGCTGCCTTAGAAATCTGCCAGTTTATTAAAGATTTAATAGCATTATCTACACTCTTATGTTTAGAAAGATAGTCTTCAGCTAATTCAAAAGCTGATGGAGTATAGGGTAAGCCATTTAGTGCTTTGTCATATCCCCAATCCAGAACTTTTTGCATTTTAGATGGGGTTAATTCTTCACCAAGATTCTCTTGATCTAATTCATTTCCGCTAATTTCATCTTCTTCTAAATTTTCTTGCATCTCATTCTTCTGATCCTTGTCCTCTTCTTTATCATTCTCCTCATTATTATTATTCTCTTCCGCCATAAAAAATCACTCCTAATTACAAATAATTTTTTGTTCAATCTGTTCAAACATACAACAAAATATGTTCGAGTTTACTGATCAAAAATCCTTGTTTTGAGAAAATTCCCAAATAATATTTTTCGTAAACTACTATATATATAAAATCTCTGATGAAATAATTTCAGAGAATCTATTAGGTTTTGGGTTTATTTTTATAAGTTTTATAAAAAATATATCAGAAAAGTACTGTATAAATGAAAAAAGGCCTTTAAAAGTAACGGGTTCTATTTTCGAGAACAAAATTCAAAAAGGTATACGAGTGAGACCTTGTCTTATCAGGGCAGGGGTCTCATAATCATCTTAATATTAGATAAATGTGAGAGCGTTGGCATTTCAAAGAAGGAAGGGGAAAACGAATGCTTGATTTACTTCTCTCTTAACCAGCAATCAGCCAACTTTATTAATAGTACCCTTACATAAGCAATCTAGAGACACTATTGAATATCAACTTGAACTATACTTAACCCTCCTTTCGTCAATGATTATAGTAATCAATTGACGAAAGGGTGTTAAAATGCAATCTCATAAAGACGTTCAAGAAACACCGCGTAAAAGCCTTGGAGAACACTATCAGGACCAGGAACTTAGTCATTTGTACGGAGACCGGTACCATACAAGACCCACGGAACGTGTTACGTGTGATGAAATCGATCAGTAAGGCCCCTAATGTGTGACCCCATTGGGTTTCACGATATCCATTACACACACGTATCCATCTTGATTTCTGAAGGGGTAGATATCATCAAAGTATCCGCTCGATTAGGACATTCCAGCCCTACAATCACGTTAGAAAATTACGTCTAATGTCTAATCGATGATGAAGTGGCTGAAATTTTCCACTATACCCTTTAAAATTTTATGTGAGCAGGTGGTCTGCGTTGTTGATTCTGAATTGAATTAAAGTAGGATCTAGATATAATCACACGTGATTCTAACCGCTATAAGTGAGATGGATGTATTGGCTGCTGTACAGGCATTGGATTAACACGAGAAAAAACCGTCGGGCTAGAATTCATCCACTGTAAGTGAGACGGATGTATTGGCTGCTGTACAGGCATTGGATTAACACGAGAAGAAATCATCGAGCTAGAATTCATCCACTGTAAGTAAGACGGATGTATTGGCTGCTGTACAGGCATTGGATTAACACGAGAAGAAATCATCGAGCTAGAATTCATCCACTGTAAGTAAGACGGATGTATTGGCTGCTGTACAGGCATTGGATTAACACGAGAAGAAATCATCGAGCTAGAATTCATCCACTGTAAGTAAGACGGATGTATTGGCTGCTGTACAGGCATTGGATTAACACGAGAAGAAATCGTCGGGCTAGAATTCATCCACTGTAAGTGAGATTTTTGTTGTAAAGGACCTTGGTAATATGGAAAGGAATTTATCGTTAT
Source organism: Peribacillus suis (assembly GCF_059384845.1). Lineage (NCBI taxonomy): Bacteria > Bacillati > Bacillota > Bacilli > Caryophanales > Bacillaceae > Peribacillus > Peribacillus suis. The sequence continues at coordinate 1,706,722 of NZ_CM182019.1, read as the reverse complement.
CAAGTTCTGTTGTTGAACGTGTAAAGCTGTCATACTTGTTACGGTGGCTATTGGTAAAGATGAAAAGGATCCAGAGGCATCTGACACTTCAGAACTAGAATCTAGTAAATCAGATATTCCTCCAAATATAAAGCAGTTTAATAATAAAGCTGTATTCTTTACTCTTTTTTCAGGTTCTGTAAAAAGTTTGAGCCCGTACTTCCAAGCACCAAAAAAATGACTAGATAAAAGGTTTATAGTAAGTTTTCCGATTGACATTTTTCCCCCTTGAAATATCTTTTTTAGATACAAACTCTATCTACTAATCGATAATATCTATAGCTTTCTTCAAAACAATCTACCCACTGGTCCACAAAATGTATTGTTTGTCCAATATTCAATAATACACTTTTTTATTTAACACTTGATCATCTTTTAAATCGTATCCTACCCTATGGGCAATAGCTGCAACCATTCTCATTTGAACTAAAATAACACTAGTTATATTGGCCGGTATTGCAACAGGTAAGGTGATAACACCTCCTAATCCAGTAAGGAAGCCAGCGGTAGCACTTTTAGTGTTATGCCATAGGATTAGTTCGTCTACGGTTCCAACCTTTGTTAAGTAACTGTCAGCTAACTATACGGCGGTGCTCACTCTAGGAATCTCACCACTAATTGCTTTATCATAAGACCAATCTAATGCTTTCATAATGGCATCGTGCGTTAAAGAATTTTTTCAGACAATTATACTCACCTTTCTTTATGGATATACTGGCCTATTATACTATAAAACCAAAAACAAAAATGGATATATTACCTATAAATAGGAATTTCAATAGAGCCCTTTATTGTTTTGGATTAAAGGGACAATATTATTTTTACCTTAAAACATAAAATGTAATTTTAATCTATTCAATCATAAATGTTGTTTATTAACCCAATATAATCATATGTTTGATATAATTAGTAAAGCTCTAAAAATATTGAGGTGATAATTTTGCTCGGAAATAATTGGGATAAAATAGAACTTTACATAATATCACTGTGGCTACTTTTTTTATTAATACTTATAGTCACTATAAATATACCAATTTGTTTTGAAGATAATTGTAGTTTTATAGGGTTTAAAAAAATTCTTGCTTTAAATTGGATTCCCATTGTAGCACTGTGCTTTTTGATTTTTGGTATTCTTTGTGTTTTTAGATTCAAATATAAAATTTCTGGTAGTGAGCAAACTCCGATTACAATTAATAATATTGAAAATAAAAATTATGAACATTTAACGTTCTTGTCAACTTATATTATTCCTTTAATTGCATTTGATTTAACCAAGCCAAGATATTTAGTTGTTTTGTTAGTCTTACTTCTAGCTATTGGAATTATCTATTTAAAAACAAATCTATTTTATTCAAATCCAACATTAGCTATACTTGGATATCGCATCTACAAAGCTGATGCAAAATTCAGGATCGAAAATCGATCTAATATAATATTAATATCTAGGGAAGATCTTGAAGTTGATCAAAGAGTGAGTTATAGAAAAATTGATGAAAATATTTATTTTGTGAGGGCTATCAGATGAATAAAACAGAGTTATTAAATATTATTAAAACCTTTATTGACAATCAAGATGAATTTGTAGCAGAAATATTTTTTGTATTAAAGAATACAGCAGGAGATATTTTAAAGAGAGCAGATATAGAAAGTCCTGCCCAAACTAATTTAAAAAATGAATTTATTTTTAATATTAACGAAAGAATAATCAACAATGAAGAACTAAGTGTCTTACCCATTTCAAATTTTGACGAAAGAAAAAATGTATTATTTGAATATAATTTAGATGAAATTCCAGTAGGGTTAAATATCTTAGAAGAACTCCAAAGAACAGAAGATTTCCCACTTTTTTCGTTTAATAATGATCGCTTAGATGATATTACCGGAATTATATTCCTTGTACATTATAATGACAATACATTAATATCCTATAAAAGGAATTATCCAATAAATTTATATAAAAGAGATCGAAATGGTATTCCTTTAATAAAATGGGGAAATGAAACTCGATTTAAAGAAATGCCGGATGACATTTTAAGAATATATCCAGATTTTGATCTCTTTCAATTAAATGATGATTTATTTATAAGAAATATTAATATGCTAGAGAAATTTTTTAGCTTTCACGAGATTATAAAAGCCACTGCAATTAAAACATTAAGTGAAATTGACTCTGCAAATTTAATAGAAGATATTGATTCACTTGGAGAAATGATAGAAGATATTACTTTTGCACGTAAACTTACTAAAATTGGCTCTCATTCTCCAGTTCTTAATAGAATTCCCTCGAATACAATCATTGAATTTGTTAAAACCTATCCAACATTAAAAGGTAAATTTGAATTTAATGATGATAATTCAAGGATTAAATTGTCAACAAAAAAATCAAAAAAATTATTTTTGAAATTACTAAATGATGACTTTCTTCAATCTCGATTAACGGAACTTCATTATGATAGTCTAGCAAAAGAAGCAGTTGAGATATAGTTATCAACTTTTTCACTAAAAAAGGGGCTATCCCAAAAGGGGTAGTTACGCCTAAATTGAATAAATAGAAAGAGGCAGAAATGTTGAGATTTAACAACATTTCTGCCTCTTCAATTTTGTGTTATTTACTAGAAAAAAGACTTATGAGATAGCCCCTTTTTTATATTTCATTATGTTAGATTTATTGAAAGAACTAATCTTATATTAATTAATTTTTTCTTCATATACTATATCCATACTATTAATTGTTAATGAGTAATCGGTATTTAAATCTATAATAAAGAGACAACTAAAGGTTTTTTGTCTCTTACTAAGATAGAATTAAGCCCCTTCAAACTCCTCAAAATCACCTAAACAATTCGGTTACACTTCCTAAAGAGAGGAATGGGTCTTCCTATAAAACTTTCTTTTCAAGGTACCAGTTTTTCACAACATAATCGACTATAAGTTTGATAAACCTAAGCTGCTGAACGTTCAGTCTTCCTTCATTAAGAAACTCTAAGGAAAATCTGAAAAGGCATCATTTTCAGCTTGTTGATCTAGATCACAACTTGTCTCACTATCTTGGAAATTGGTGTATCACCGGATTCCTTTTTATAAACTCTGATGCACCTAATTCGTTCCACAAGATTTCTTCAAGTGTTTGCAGTCTTGATGTGTTAATAATTTGTTATGACGTAATTTATATATGGCAGTTGGATTTTGATATTCTTTTAAGTATTGATTGACCTCTTTTTTCGATAGTATCTTTGGTCATTAGATCCATAAATACCGGTTCTACTTTGTCAATCATTGTGAAAATGTCTTTAAAATATAATAACCTTTTTTCTTTTGTTTTTCCAAAAAACAACAATATATGAAATTTATTCCTGAACTTCTTCAAGTTCAAATGTTTTTTTGAATCCAAAAAGCCTCAGAATGAACTTTCAGTAATATAAAGATAAAGCCGAGATATTAATTGAAAGGAAAAATAATTGGTTCTTTCTTAAACAAATCCCTTCTTTTTTTAGAATCACTCTAGTATTTCTAAAGAGTTCGTACGTATTTTTGGATTCTTTTAAAAAATTTATAATCATCCACACCAATTAATTAATTTATCTCATAGATAATAGTATTGATTCGCAACTGTCTATTCCTGAGTTAGTGGGTACAAATTACAGAGTTGTTACTTTAATTACCGCATTGGATATTCAAATTCCTTTTTTTGCTAAATTGCCCCGTGATTGGAACCAAAAAACTTCCACAGCAGCCCAATCAATGCCCCTTAGCTTAATAAGGATTTTCATTCTTATCAAATCTAATTAATGCATTCCCATTACTGAACTCTTTATCAACAAGATAAAAATTTTGTAATTTTGTCTCCTCCCATATGGACTTTGGAATATGTTCTAATACTATAATTTGAAAGTCCATACTCAATTCATTATTTATATATGCAATATAGTCGTTTAACAGTTGCATTGCAATTTTTATTTTTGACCGGTCCGTACTTAAAACATCTTTCCATTCTTTTAGTTCTTTTTTTTCCTCTTCTCCAAAATATGGCCGACTTGGTTGGTCAAGTATTAACCAGTAAGGAACATATGGTGATTTTTGTCTTATAATTAACTCTTGCAAACCTAAAAAGAGACACAAATGTAAAAATAGGTGATTTGAACTACTCCCAACCTTACTAGGTAATAAAGCTTTTGGTGCTTTTAGCTTTAAACTTTTTTCCTTATATTGAAAAGCAGATTTGTATCCTTTATAGGTTGGAATAGCATCTGCACTCTGATCCAAATAATTTTGAATTACTTCGTCAAGAAGACGTAATATAGCCTCTTTTGTTTCTGTATAATCAATTACCTCTTTTTCTAATTCAGCTTTCAAAGACAATTTTGTTTCCAATTTATTTTTTTGTTGAATCTTGTCTTTCGAATCTTCCCATTGGGATTCGTAAAGGGATAGTTTAGCTTTGAGCTCCCCAATGAACATTAATTTATCTATTTCGTTCCTTGTTTTCATTTCGTTAATAGGAATATCATTAATTTGTGTATTTATTTTTTGAATACTTTTTTCATACTCTTTTATTTTGTTATCAATGTTAAAATCGAATGGGGGTTTACCTTCAATATTTTTCTTTATTTCATAATATTCCTCATTTAAAGCATTAATAATTAAATCGACCTCTGGTGACCCTAGAAGTTTATAGTATGCCTCTTTAATGGCTACCACCGGTTTTAAACTATCTAGATTAACAGCTTCAAGCTTTCTATACTCCTGGTATTCTTTTTTGAATCTCTTTAAATTTCTTACTTTTCTTATTAGTGTATTCTTATCTATCTTTAACTTATTAATTTTATCTAAATTTATATCAATGTTTTCTTCCTTATAACTATTAGTTATTTCTTTTAATTTCGAAAAGGCTTCATCGAATTCCAAAGACTTGTATTCTATTAAGTTATAGTTTTGGGCTTTTTGTACTAATGAGATAATATTATCATTAAAAACATTAATTTCTTTATCAAAAACCAACTGCTTTCTTTTTAAAGAGTTAATATCTTTGCTTAAATTTGCTATTTTTTCTTTTAGACTCAGGTTTTCTTCATTTTCTATTCCTACCGCTAAATCAAAAATTCTAGTTAGAGCTTCCCTATATTTGTCGTTATTTTGCTTATCAAAGAATACTTCACTATGCGTAATTACATCACCAGATTGTGTATTAAACATAAAAAAGTATCTTGGGGAAATTTTACTTCCCAGTGATATTTTGTTTCCACCAAACGAAAAAACGGTTTTATCGGTAATGCTAAATTCTTTATCTATAATTTTTTTAATATCTTTTTCCTGCATATTACTTTCAGGAATTTCTGGTATATCTCCTAATGATGAAAAGTAATACTCAGAAGACAGTTTCCTTTGTTTTATTCTGCCTCGTGCAATAGTATACACTTTATCATTGATAGTAAATTTGATACCATACCAATTTACATTTTCATTAATTTTTTCCTCAGTTATATCAATGCTACTAGCAAAAAAGCAATAATCAATAATACTAATGATTTCTGATTTACCAGTTCCACTTTCACCAGTAATAACATTTACCTTATTGTTTTTAAAGTTTAATTCCCGTATATTACCGTTTTTTAGCCACAGTATAAGTTTATTAATATGAAACCTCATAATTTCACCCTTAGTTGAAGGTATAAATTTTCAACTTTATCCTGTAGTAATTTTGCAACTTTATATGACACATTAATTATCTGAAAAGCTCTTTTACCTATTACCTCTTCTTCATAACTAGGAATAAAATCTCTTTCACCTAGTAGTTCGATTTTCCCATCTGAGTTTATAGTTAAAAAGTTAAGTGCATTTAATATTAAAATCGAATTAATAGAAACTTGTAACAGTGAGTAGAAACGTTCATTAAAGTTTGATAATAAATCCGGTTTTCTTAAAATAAGTTGTTCAATACTCTTTACATCAACATTAGACCTACCCATATATCTCAATAAATCGTTTTGAAATACCATAGGAAGTATTAAAAGTGCTTTTGCTGAACTTATAGATTTCATATGCTTTGTAACAGAATATATTCCAATGCATCCTATTATTTCGTTATTATAGAGATTAACATAGTTGTTATTTAAGTGGGATACTTCCCCCTTAACCCAAGCTTCCAAATTACTCATTTAAGTACCTTTCTTTCCATCTAATATCCCATCCAAGAACCGGAATATCAGATAATAGATAAAACTGTCCATTACTCATACTAGTATTTAGCGAGGTCTCATCTATTGAGAGATTTAATTTTAATGCTTCAAAATAACATTGACTCGCTAAGTCCAACAATTCATCCTGATCAATTTGTTCAATTGGCATTCGACGAAGTTTTCTTTTTAACTTATTGTAAATGCTCCCAAAAATATTTGTCCATATTAGTATTGTTTCCTCATCAAATTGTCGTATTACGTCTTCAGTAATTTCATCCTGTTGAAGCCAACGTAATAGATTATTGTGCATTTCATACTTACTTGTAAAAACACTAATCAAGCTGTCTTCAAAATCGTTATCTAGCTGGCTTATAATTTCTATATCAATTAATTGTTTAATAAAAGTATATTTTTCTGGATTTTTGGGTAAGGACACTTTGTTATCACCTAAAATAATAGGTAATTTTATACTTCTTCCCCATTCAAAGAATCTAGTAAAATGTTTATCATACTCATCAAAAGTGAATAATACCTTTCTACGAGCCTTGACATCTTCATAAATTAAAGTTTTCAAGTGAGAATCTATAGAAGCAAACACATCATCAATACGCGAATGTTTTACATTTTTCTCTTTAATCCGTAATTTAATACATTGGATTAAATCATCCTTATTATGCTCTATTCTCAATTTATTTAAAAATTGTTGTAGCCATTCTTCCGCCTGACTTTCTAGTGTAGAGATGTATTTGTCAACTTTAGGAGTATCCTTGCCAGTTTTAGGACTACAAAGTATTTTTAAGTATGATTTCAAATCCCCCACTGTCAGCTTACCATTTTGATACTCAGCCAGTTTTTTTATAAACTGATTTGATGTAGAGTTAGATTTATTAGTTACCAATTGAAATTCAGTTTTATTGATAAAATTTATTTGTGCCTCTAAAGATGTCCTCTTTTCAACTGGATCATTAATAATTTTTATCCAATTCGAAATTGTTTTCCATATATCTTCATCTTTTTCTGTTAAGTTAACTATGCCCCCGTCTGCCCTCGTTTCAATTGAGTGCTTTAACTGTATTAGAATTTGTTCTCCATCTGGTTTATCGATATGCACATCATCTTTAACCTCATAACCTACTATTTGCTCAGTTTTTAACTGTAACAATTGATATAAAAAATAATAATATTGATAGTCAAAACCGATTAATTTTGAATCCGCTGATGTTTTTTCTTGAACCGTCATTTGTTTTTCCGACACTAATGACACTCCTTTTAATACGAAGGTAATTGTCTATTAACCCATAGATTACATTAAATTACAATAATATACAATAAAATATTGGTGTAATAATTTTATTTATCTAGCCAAAACGAATATGATAAGTTCTTATATAAACTAGGAAGTAATGCTTCATCAAATAGGATTGATTGATAGAAATCAATTTTCTCCATTGGCCGGTCATATAAAGATTTCTTTTTTGTTTCAGTTCGTCTATCGACTTTAACCTCCACTCCATATTCCTTGAAGCTCCTATATATTTCTTCATAAATTTATCTTTTGAGTTTCTAAAGCCCTCAATTATATCTTTAAATTCTTCTACCAACCTTTCCTTTTTTTTTATGTTTTTCAGATAAAGCTCTAACTGCTTCTTTATATTTTTGAATTTCACTTTCAAATCCGCAACCTAAGTTTGATGATCAACGGAATCCTTACCCAAAGTACAAAAGTAGACATCTTTCCATTCTTCCACTCAATTGAGCAGCTCGGAAAATCTTCCTCTTTTCCTCAGATATAGATGTTTTACCGGCTCCATTGGTTCCGTATATGAAATTTAATTTTTCAGGACTTTCTTACGTGCTCCCTATAACATTATAAGTTGCAATACTCTTCAGATTATTTCTGTATTTTATAAGCAAACTTCTTAATACCCTTAGGACATTCTTAATCTTTTATCAACTATGACTATTATAAAAAAATTCATACTTTTTCTTTAGAACCTTGTTTTTTTTAAGTTTTAACGAATATAATTCGTTTGTAAAAATTCAAGACAAGAAAATGTAAATAATTAGACGAATAAGATAGTTTCTTAATACCACTGATTATTTTCCTACTTATTAAATTTAAACAAAGGTGAGTACTCAATTGAAAGTTATTAGTTGTGACGCTTCAGCAGAAAATGCAGCACAAATGGTCATCCAGGTTCTCCTAGTAGCAGAACTAGAGATCTTAATAAATACTAACCAGCCAAAAGTAAATAAAGAAACTTCCTAATCAATCTCGTTAGACTAAATTAAGTTAGTTCAACTGAATTAAATAAGTTCGAAAAAGGTTGATTTATCAAGGTTTTAAGCAAGTTTAAAAACAAATGAGATAAATGAATTTAACTCGAAAAAATAATTATGTGAGCAAATGTGTGAGCAATATGGTTAGCAGGTGGTCTGTTATAATTAAGCTTATAAAGCATAGTTACATTCAAATAAACAATAAATTATTTATTGTCTCCGCTTTCAACGTGTGCGAACGTATGTGGCAACACAAGAGATGTTAGTGAGTTTATCGTTTATACAGTAAAAGGATCTAACAATTATTAAATAATAAATATAAAAATTTGTATCGATAATTCTCAGGTAGAAAAAGACGCCTTCTTATTCAAGAAAAGCGCCCTATTGTTGAAAAATCCTATGAATTTAAAGCATCCGTTACTTTCTTAACAAATTTTATTTTATGGATAAAAAGCTGTTTATATTGAACTATATCTTGATTAATTTCAATGCCCCTTTTCTAAAACCAAAAGATAATTGTTGAAACTTAGAAGTACTTAGGCTTAAATTTGAGTGATAAACATTAACTATTTTCCCATAAATCAGAGGAAATTATGAGTGTTAAAGCTTTTTATGAAATTGAAGAAAGAAGATTATTAGATGAAGAAAAAAAGACATCTCTTTTCACAACACACCCAAACTATTTACTGCTCTTGATTTCTCAACATATCCAACGGCAATTAGGGATTGAAACGATTGAATAGTTCCCATTTTGTATTTGCGTTCCTAGAAAGTTCTTTATAACAATAGTTACATATAATTTGTTTGATAGAAATGGAGAAGCCTAACGGAAATTAGGATAAATTAGAATTAGGGGAAATGTCATTAAGAAAATGTCAAAAGTGATTATTCCACTAGTAGGTGCACCTGTAGTTCTTGGTTAGTTAAAAGAGGGAAATTTCCTGTGGAAATCTCTAGGGCGGTTTCTGACATAGCCCAAGTTGCTTCTGATGCAACAATTAATAATACAGAAGAGACGTTTGGTGGACTCAATCAAAGTGAGATGAGTTAATCTCAAATACATATAGGTTTTAAAGCAGTTATTAATGGTGACAAATTGGGGTATTGGTATAAATCTGCTTCTGGGAAAAGTAATTGTATGTCAAGCCTCACGCTGGATCCAAAAGGAAAAATAAATATTCAAATGGTAAAAGGTCATCCTGAATCTACTGGTTCGCCACTTGCTTTTGGGAGGACATTAATAGAATAGATAAGAAATCAAACAAATAACTGAGACCTAAATTCCTTTAAATTCTTATCACTACCAATTGGGACAGGTTCATAACCGTCCCATCTGTTTTCTCGAAATGCTATAACACCGATTTTTCATAGTTTATTTTACCTTCGAATTCAACAAATTTATTATATCCTTTATCAATGTATTCAACTCCAATATAAAATATTTCATCATTAACAATATTGGTAAAACTTTTAACTTGAATTTTTGTATTGTATCTTGTTAATTGAATGCTTTTCAATGACTTAATATCAATCTTATAAATATTCCCACCGACATCAACGGTGCCGTATACAGATCCATATATATATGCAATATTTTCATCATTAATCCAAATTAAGTCTTTCGGTCTATTATCATATGTTTCTAATCCCATTTTTTTTATTTTACCTGATTCCTTTGACATTATGAAAATATCTCCAGGAGTCTCCCATTCATTAGGTGAAATAAACGCAGAACATTTTCCATTTGGTGAATCTTTTATTTCGCTAGGAAATTCGTATTCGAGTTTCATTTCCCTTGAACCCCATTTTTTATATATACAATTATCACTTGGGTTATGGTATAAAGAATACATTTCACTTTTCCTCCAATCCTCTTTTTAACCTCTTTAAATAATTCGTTTTAAGACTCCATTCAATTAATGAAAAATAAACCTTCAAACTAGGAATCTTTTCATTACCTTCCTTACCAGTTGTATACCAAGAAATAAAGTTTTGTAAATCTCTTTTATTGTTGAAATCAATATATCCTCGTTCTCGAATTATTAAGCATAGACATTCAATGTTAAAAGTAGGTTGTGTTAGCTTCCAAGCTAAGTTTTTTACAGGATGTTTTATTATTAACTGAGCTGTACTTAACTTTATTTGAGCAAGCCCTATGCTTGGGTCAATTTTATAAAAATAACAACACAGTGCAGCTATTTTCTCAAATAACCTGATTAGATAACTCCCCCTATTTAATTGTTCAACAACAATAATTGTGAATAGAAAATTCGGATTAATACCGTACTTAATAGAGCAATCTAGAATAGAAGTTGAGTACACTTTAAAAATTTTATGACTCACCATTTTAAAGTCATTTATAAAATATTCATAGTCTTTTGGTTTAAAGGGTTTCATAGTTATGCTTTTTTTCCGCTTCATCACTATTTATTACCTCTTTATTCGCTTCACCACTATTTATTACCTCTTCATCCGAAGAGTCAAAAGGATTAAACGGTTTAATATCATCCTCTGGATAATTTTTTAATGTGATTTTCTTATCTAAATATCTTCCACCAAAATTTTCTCCACCTGTTCCTAACACACCCAACAACAAAGTTACAAGCCACCCTTTGAATATGTCGGCAAAAACATCAAAAGAAATTGGAGAAATATAAACTCCTGAATAAACTAGTAAGGTTGATGAAATCAAGAAAATAATTAACAAAAGATAATATATTGCTTTGTCCATTTTACCTAAAAGGTAAAATTGAGGTATATCATTTTTAGGAAGTAATAATGCCGGCCAGATTATTAAAAATGCTCCAAAACCTGCACCCATAGTGATTACATAATCTGAAACAAAAAATTTTGATAAAATGGTACCAAATGCGACCAAAAGAAAAACTCTAATAATTATTTTCCTTAAACTTACTGTATTTTCAAGAATGAATGAACTCATTGAAAAATAATTTTTCGGTGATAATGCCTTTTGTATCTTAAACATTCCTACAAACAATATTGCTATAAAAAAAATGCTTAGTAAATCAATAACTGAAAATGTCATTTTTAAACCCCTTTTATAAAAATAGATATAATATGTCATTTTACCATATACTTACATAGAATTAGTAATATCTAAGAATTAATTTAATATTGTTTGGGCCTGTTTGGGCCTACTGTATAATGGAGATGCTACAACAAGTTAGGTTAGATCCGTTTATATCGATGGAGCAGTTTTTGAGAAAGAGCTTCTTTCATTATTTTATAATCGATAATGTTGACCAAAAAGAGCACATCCTACAAACGAATATTCTCTCCTACAAACCATAAGGTCCTTTACCTCGTGAACGAACATTCCGGTTTAAAGATTATGAGATTTTACTAACATAAAATAACACATCTATTATTGGGGTGATGAATATGATAAAGATGACGAAAGAGGATTTAAAAGAGGATTTACTCCTACGGATTAATAACGTAGAAGATAATAAGGTAGGCTTTCAAATCAGGAAAATTACGTATCTCAATCCCAGCGAGACGATTAAACATTTAGCACCCAGTTTACTATACAAATGAAAGAAGCCCTTTAAAAGTGACGGGTTCTCGAGTACAAAATTCAAAAGGATATGAGTGAAAAATAATAGTTACATTCTTTTAACTTTCCTGAGCGGAATTGCTTTTAACAAATACTGCACGTAGGAGTTAATAATCCAGTATCATTTGATAAAGTCATTGCTTTATGTAAGTCTTGTTGGCAGTTAGAGAGGATATCTTTTATTTTCAAAAATCATCAAGTGAAATAATGGGATCAACGAGCCCCAACGGTACATATTTATCTTGGATAAGTGAATGGCCAAGCATAGAAAAGATTTTTAGAAAATTGAGTATAGGCCGCTAATGTTACCCCATTCGGTTTCACGATATCCGTCACCCACATTCATCTTGATTTTGAAGAGGTATGAGTTATCCTCAAAGTATATCCGCTCGACTAGGACATTCCAGCCCTACGATCACGTTAGAAAATTATTCTCTTCTAACTGCCTAACCAAGATGATATGGCTGATATTTCCCAAAATACTTTTCAAAATTTATGCAAGCAAATGCATCCAGTAAGACTACAAAAAAAGACTACAATCCTTATCATATATCAAGGATAGCAGCCTTTGGTATCAAAAAGGTAAAAGATAACTTAGAGATAGATACGTTACAAATTTATTAAGGAAGAAGGGATGCTGAAATGTAGTGTCGAAAATGAGTTAGAATAGAATAGATACTGATTCCTTAGTAGTTAAATTTAAAGGATGAGAGGAGCAAAATGGCCAAAAATACTGATGAAAACTTATCATTATTGTCACTTAATGACTTAATAACCCGTGTTTTAAGGGAAACACCTCACCAATCGCTACAAGCAGGGCTTGACACTACTAGAAGGTTTTCCTTTTGCAAGATATACTTTTTCATCGCTATTATTAGTTGAATAAACAGTAATATCTACGTGGTACCCAGCCGAATAAGTAACGGTTACACAAGGTAACTTTATCTTCACAGCTTTTGTATGTCCTTCAAGAACATTAAGAATCCACTTTTTTTTACCGCGATTGGGTCAACGTCATCTTTAGACATTTCGAAATATAAACCCACATCTCATTTTCTTCTTTAAGTTTGATAATATCTTGAAACTTGTTGAACTGTGTTCTACAATCTTCCATATCCTTACATCCTAAAATTCTCTATATATTTACCTAAATTGTACCATATTTAAAGAATGAATGTCGCAATAAATTCTATGATTACAGAAAATACACCGCCCGTTTTATATTTTCAAAACCATTAAAAAAGGAACATTCCTGATAAAAATGTTCCCTTAATATCTTATAAATACATATAACCTGAAAAGAAAATTTTTTTACAATTTCACCAACCTTGGTTTTATATGAATAAAGTAACCTGTAGTATTGACGGCAATCTACGTATTCAATACAACTTCATAAATTCTTTTGAAAAACAAGAATAGGTTAATACAACAGATACTTTAATATCATAATTTTGATGTTTAATCGTTGTCTTATACAATCTATTGGATAATTCGAAATCTATTTTATTGACCTTTAAGCTGATTGATTTACTATTCTTAATGTGTTTTACAGGGATATTCATAACATTAGGATAAAATTTCCATAGTTGGAGGCAACCTTTCACTTAGAAATCAAAGTTCTATTATGTGCTCGATACCGAGCTAATATTTACGACATCTTTAATAATCTCTAAAAGTTCACTTTCAATTTTATCAAATTTCATCCCAGGTGAAAGAGAACATCTAATGATATTTGTTACCGTATCTCTGTTAAAAGAAATAGATTCGTTATCTTTGGGAAAAATACCTAAAACTCTACGTACAGCAAAGTCTGAATACATCGATTTAGTATTTCTATTCAAATAAAATGATCTGGTATACGTATAGTCCATAAGCTGTTTATATACCTTGTAACCGTATTCCGTATATCTATTATTAATATAAACATCCGGATTTCCTAACTTTCCTAAAGATCTATATTTAAAGTCAGCTAGTATGCTTCCCCTAAATAAACCTTCATAATAAATATCCATTCTAAAATCCGGACGATTACTATTTTCTACTGAAATTAATCGATTTTCAGGAGGATCGATTTCCTCATCTGGTTTAGGAATAAATGAATCATAAAATAAAATTAATTTCAGACCCTTAGAATTGCTAAGCGATATTTTAGTATTTGGCGCTAACAAAGGATGTCTTGAACTATCCGTACTATCAAAAATCCAACCTGATATTTCATCGAAATTTAATTCTTCGTTGTCTTTTAACATCAGTAATATCTTTAGAAAACCCCAAATCTCGTATAGTTTTGATGTCTCCTTCCAATAATAAATATAATATTCAAAAGGGTTAATCTCGAATGTATTATCTTTCGTTAATTGTAAATATAGAGAATATATCGTTCTATAATACGGGACTCGAGGTAGTTTATCTTGGTTCTTCAGATTAGCATCTATGTTCTCAATCCATTCTTTTTTCAAAGCAATTAAAAGATTAGCTTTCAACTGTCTTAATTTAACAGAATGTTCCTTTAATATTTCCATTTTCCTTTCAATTTCATCTAATGGAGATTTATATTTTTTTTGCAGAAATAATTCATTAAATAACAACTTATTATTTTCATCTAAATATTTTTCTACCAAAAAAGTATTTTTCAAAAACTCTTCTAACATTTTTTTAAGATTGCTATTAATAGATAAATTATAATCCAACTCATAATTATAGCTAGGAAACTTATGAGCTTGAGTATGTTTACTTTGCTTTAACTGAATAGTCTTTACATCATTTCTTGTAGGTTGGCCTACTGATTTAAATACATATCGTTTGATAATTTTATATCTAGGCTCTTTTAAAATTAACTTTATATTGGTAATTAACGTCTCTGACTGAGCAATTAGGAAGTGATATTTTTGTAGTAAGTCGTTATTATTATAACTATTTGTAGTCACCATTAAACTACGTTTAGTAGCAACTTCCCTAGCAAGGCCGCTCACTATGTTCTCCACTTCTTCTCTCATTAAATTCAATTGTTCTTCATTAATTCTTGATGGATTAACTTTTAAAAAAGCGAAGTATTTATCATCTTTATTTACTGTTACAACAATCCTATAAATTCCGGGTAAAAGACAACTATAGTCTAATTTCTTTATATTAAAAGGAGACTTGAAATTCAGATAAATCCCCCGAATATCTTCAGAAGGTAGAAAATATCCTAATTCCACTTCTGAATCTTTAAATGACTGTTCAGGTAACATATCCATTATTTCAATCCATAATTCTACACTGCCCTGTTCACCTTCAAGCTTGACCCTTAAATCTTGTAATTCTTTGCAAGAGTAACAATGCTCTTCAAGGTTTTCCAAAGCTTTATCTAAGGTAGTTGAAAATTTATTAAACTCCACTCCAGGAGAATCGTTCGAAAAGAAGGTTAATTTAAATGGTATGTCCATATTCCTCTAGCTCCTTAGCCAAACTTTCTAATTTCAACTTCGCTAAAGTGAAATCTGATAATCGAGAATAATCGTCTAATGTCTTAAAAAGTTCGCCTTTTACATAATTTTCTTTTTCAAATTTACCGATTAATTCTCCTAGTTGCCCCTGCGACCCTCTAAGTTTCGTTAAGATTCTTTGTGTGACTTGTAAATCAAGGGCATTACGTCTGTCTAAATTAGCTGAATTTGGTAAATTAGCTAAATAGTTTTCAATTTGTTCTAATATTCTATATCCTACACCTATCTGCCTATTTGCTTTCTGCATTTTTAAGTTGAATTCCCACAGCAATTCTACTTCATCTTCCGTTAATACATTGTTATTATGAATCTTCTTCATACTTTTTAACCTAATATACGTTCTTAAAGGCTCTTTAGTTATCTCTTCTTCCTCAAACAGTGTTTCTTTCTTTTCTTTAGTGCTGGACTGATTTGTAATATTTGCTCGAATATCTTTAAACGGACATAATGCAAGAGTTATAATGTTAGCTCTATCTAAAACTTTATCAGAGAATTGGAAAGTTGATTCGTCAATATTAACGGTACCAACAAAAAATAGATTTTCACCCAGGGTTATTCTCGGTGGATAATCATTTTGATTGTAAACGCGACCATTTATTTTATCATTATAAAGATTAATGTATCTGTCATTTATATCTCTCTCCAATATAGATAAAAATTGAGAGAAGTAATGCTCTACTTTCGCTAAATTCATTTCATCTAAACAGACAATATAACATTCATCAGGATTTTCATTAGCTTCTTTAATAAAATCAACTAATCCGGATTCTCCAGGTCGATAAATTCCTTGCGAGCTATCCAAATATCCAAGTAGATCGCTGTCATCCTGCCAGAATGGTCTTACAGGAACGAAAAGCAGCTTACTTTTCTTTGTAGTTGAACTTTTACTCGACTTATTGGCAAATTTATTAAGGGCTTCGTGATAGCATTGTACAATCCGCGATTTACCTGTGCCGCTCATACCCGCTAAAATGACAAAGCTTTGAGTTTTCATAGCGGTATGAAAATTAGTTAAATCTGAAGGCTTATAAGAGAGTTTTTTCGATAATGCAACTTCTCGAAATACTTCTAGGAATTCGATTTCATTTATATCTTCAATTTTAGGTTTGCTATTTTGAGTATTAATCTTTTTTCCCTGTGATTTTAATAATCCCCTAATTTCATTATCTTTTTCACGCGTAATAAACATCACTCTATCTTTGGATCGATAATATTCCCCTAATTCATATAAATTTATTTCTTTATAATATGTCTTTTGTTTATCTGTTATGAATTTAAATCCAAACTCCTCAGAGTAATGAATACCCTCAATTGGTCCAAAAGCATATAACTTTTCAATCTTGTCGTCTGTGTAAAGGTTTTCAGGCGTATTATGATCATATTCCCCTATTAATAAAAATGATGGATAATCATCAAATTCTTTAGAGATTGAAAAACTCCCCTGTAGGTATTCATTGTTAAATAATTTGTTTAGAGTATCGTTGGTCTTCCCTGAATAAGTTCGTATAAATGGTATTTGGAAGAAGGTATTATCATTCTCTGATTCTTTTCTTTTGATTTCTAAATCATATGCATTATAGAAAGATCTATCATCTTCATTGTGTTTAGACTTAATTTTAAACATAATATAGTGTGCATCCAAAAATTCAATTAAATAATTGCATCTTTCATCATCTGATAAATTTATGTCGTCTATAAAGCCTAAACTCTCTAGTTCATCTGAAAAGCTAGTTAAATATCTTAAAGCATCTTCAGGTAAACTTACTGGTGGATTAGATATAATTTCAATTTGGAATCGAATGGCTGAATTTTCTTTAGCGAATAAAAATCTTCCGTTATTTTTAAGTTTACCTAGAAACTTTAAATCCCAATATTTTCTTTCACTCATAATAACGCCTCACTTTTGTAATATACTCATTCAATTGTTCTAAGGAAGAAATAAACACTACGTTATACAAATCTTCAAAGTAGTTGAAACTCTCATTTTCTCGCAACTCTTGAATTTCAGTCTTATTTAATGTAAAAGATAGTATTATTAGCTTTTGATATAATGTATAGTCTTCTGTATTTTCGAAACAATCTACATAATCATAAATCAAATTCTCTAGAGAGGAAGCATTCGTTTCTACATATTTCTTGTATATATTTGCTCCATAAAATAAAACCTTCAATTTATTTAACTTCTCTATTTTCAATCTAGCGTTATTTTCATTTACCTTAAGCTTTAAAACTTCTTCTTTACTCATTGTTAACTCATCGTTTTTAGTTTTTATTATTTTGTCTACTTTGATATAATTTTCGTTTACTTTTTTTAGTTCATCTTTCAATTCATTATTTCTATTTTTTAAATCGACATTCTCTTGATTTAAATTTGCCGTTTTATTTCTTAATTTTTTTAAGGAATTATTTAAGTTTCTATTTTCCCCTTCTAAACTCTCAATGATTTTTCTAAGTTGAATAACAATAGATTCATCTTTCTTGCTTTCAATTACTTCTTTCTTTTTTTCTTCTTGTTTAATCGTATTTTCGGTTTTAACTGCTGGTGTATTATCATCATTTTCATTTAAAAGTAAATCTTTCAATAAACTTGTTTTATTTGCCAGAATTAATGCGTACGCTACTTCACCAATATTTGAACCCTCAATTTTCTTTTGAATCAAATTTTTATCAACAGTGGATGCTAAAGCCCAAGAGTAATCTTTATTTTTATTTGAGCTATGTATTTCAGCTACCTTTTTTAAATAGGATTCTAATTTTGAATGATTGGTAAGTAAAGTTTTCATTCTTTTTATTTTCGCTGGACTTGACGGACCCTTAATTCTAAAACCCTGAAGGGGTAAATTGTTACTAGTAAAGATTTCTTCAAGCTGATTGGAAGTTAGATTATCTATTATCTTTGGCAAAATTTCATACATTTATATCCTCCTAACGTCTCTATAAAATTTACATCTAATGAATATTTTAGTAAAGCATTTTAATTCAGAGAATAACATTAATGCACACAACGAAGTATTGTCAGGAAAAGTTGAGGTAAACCATTTAAAAAATTCCGCCTATCATTTGATAGAAAACTAATAAAAAAAAGAATAATATTTTTCTAAAAAACCTCTTTCCCTCTTGAAAAAGCAAAATCTCATAGAATATAATCCCTTCGAAAATAAAATGGAGCATAAAAGGGGAAAAGTATGGATACAAAACAACAAGAACTCAAGTGGATTGAATCTATCTATGAAAACTGCGAGATTGTAGGCATTTCTAAAAATATAATTGAGCGTTTCTCAAAATATTATCTAAATGAAGGACAAGAAAAAAATGATTGATTTATTACAACTCCTGAAAGAACTACAGGTGCCCGCAAGTGAATCAGGCATTTTCATAAGCCCGCTAGATAATCATTTAGATTGTTCATCAGCTTATCAACTTGAACTAGATTTAGAACCTCATAGCGCAGAAAAATAGTATAAGTATTTATCCTTTCGTCAATGATTATACTAATTCATTGATGAAAGGATGTTTGCTATGTCCCATAAACCTGTTGTTAAAATTTCTTTTGATGAAGAAGCACAAGAAGAGTCAATTTACTTTCTAAAAAGACTGATTGAGAAAATCATTATGGATCAGCTAGAACTCACTCCACATATGAAAGGGGCTCTACTAATCCATAACAAAGACATTATGAAAAAGGAGCAAATGTAATGGAATATATAGATTTAAAGGAATTATATAAAGAAGAGATAGCTTTATATTGTAGGGTCTCATCCTCTGGGCAAAATATTAGCCAGCAAATAAGTTTGGCCGAAATTTATTTTGCTCAAAATAATATTAATACCGAGAAAGTGCAATACTTTCTCGATGATAATGTTTCCGCAAATAAACTTACATCCGAGCAACGACCTCAATTCCAAAAGCTCATTACGGGGATCAAAAAAGGAAAAGTGAAAACGGTGATTGTTCAAAATCGTGATCGTCTTGCTCGTAATTTTTACGAATACGTTGATCTTGTGAAAGTTTTATATAAATTTGAGGTAAATGTTATTTTTACAGATTCAAGTCAAGCGCCCTTTTCAAAGGTATTATCTGTAGAAGCATTATACGGTATCTTTCCTCAATCTGAAGGCAGGAACATTTCAGGAAGAACTAATTTAGCAGCTTTACAATTTCCTAAATCCATATTGGGATATAACGTAACCGGCCAAAGAAATACTAAAAAATACACACCGGAACCTGGTATAGAAAATAATATAAGATCTCTATTCTATTCAGTAATGAACACCCAATTACCTGATGAATTAATCCAAATATTTATGAAGTATAAAAGAACATTTACCAACTATCAGAAATTATTTAACTGTCTAAAAAACCCTTTTTATGCAGGTCATATAAAAATTCAAAACCAATATGTCCCGCTACATCACGTAGAACCTATCATTTCATTAGAAGATTACTTAAAAGTTCAAGATAGTTTATTAAAATCTGAACAAGAATTACAAGCTGCTATCGCTAAATCCGGTAACACTGGATTATTGCCACCTATATGTAGTATTTGTAAAACAACAATGAGTTTTCGATCAAGTAAACTGGGCGAAAGCGGATACTACGTATGTACAAAAAGGCACCCTAGAATCCATTTAGACGTTGCTCAATATAATCAATTAATTTTAGATCACCTAGCATATGTATTGGAGCAAATCGATGTTAAAGAAATAAAAAATGATGTCTTTAAATATTTATTAGCTCAAGAAAAAACGTTTAAACAACAGCTTTCTTATCTACAAAATCAATTACAATCTCTTCATAAAGAGATGACAGATTTAATTGAGACTAATAAAAAAATGAGGCTCGATTTACTGGTCAAACAATCAAAAACGATTAAAGAAGAAATGAAGCACATTCATACAAAGTTAATTAAAATTGATGAAGCAAGAAATGGCATCAACTCCTTCGTCAATATAGTAAAAGAGCAGCTTACTAATGAATTACAAAATTATCAACTAGAATACTTGGTCAATCTTTTATTCTCAAAAATAGAGATAAGTTCTGATGCTATTATCTACCATACTACATTTGGTAAATATATTGAGGGGAATGAGGAGTTATATGAGTATAGGGCTTAAGTTTTCTTATTATGAAAATGAAGTATATGTAATTACTGAAGAAGAAAGACCAGATCTTCAACCAATCAATTTACCGTGGAATATATATAAAGATTCCGTGAAGCTTGCTACCGGCTATATTCGTTGGTCAGATGAGAAACAAAATACCGGTCATTCTCTTTCAATACAAGAAAGGGAAATCATTATAAAAGCAAAATCTAAGGGGTACCAGGCTGTTGTTATATTTGTAGAAGCAGCTACATCGGCTTATCATACTACGGCCAAAAAGCGCGAAAAAATGAATGAAATGAAAGAATTCATCCTAAGTAATTCAAATGCAAATACAGTCATTTTCTATGACGAATCCCGAGTAACTCGGCTTATCGCAGATTTCTATTTAGAATTTATTGTGCCTGTCAAAGAAAAAAAGCCGGATTTAAAACTGTTGTCTACTAAACTTGATGAAGAGTGGAATGAAAATAATCCTTTAGTACAAATGAGATTAACGTTAGATTATGAAGAATCCGTTAAGAAATCTTATAGAGCCTATAATTATCAAGAAACTCTGATTAACAAGTCTAAAACTCCAGGTCAACCAGAAAGACCAGGGGCGCGTCTACCATATGGATATACTAAATCAGATGATGCTACCGGTGATTTAGTACCAGATGAAAATGCCGCTATTGTAAAACTCATATTTTACTTGTACAGTTTCGGATATAGTGAAAAGAAAATAGCGAAATTACTTGAAAGCTCAAAAGTACCCACCCCTTCAAAATACAGTCATTGGTCAGACTCTTCGGTAAGGTACATTTTAAATAATTTATGGTATATGGGTAATTTAGTGTGGTTTTCCCGAACGAGTTACTCTAATAGCAAGAAAAAACCGATTGAAGAAACGTCCTTGTTTTCCAATCATCATCTTCCCTTAATAGGATCCAGCTTATGGGAAACTACACAATTCTTTAGAAACTCCAAGAAAAACAAGGATCGACTGGACAGTCCGTTTGTATTAAGGAACTTAGTTTTTTGCACGGATTGTGGAGAGAAGCTGAAAACAAAAAATCAGACATCTGCAAAGTCAAAGAAAAATGAATCGATTTACTTTTGTCCAAACTGCAAATGTAAAATACGATTTGATTCTTTACATCAGAAGGTCATTAATGATTTCTCTTTGAGGTGGGCTAGGGAATTAAAATCTCATAAGAATATATTTAAGAAAACCTCGAATAACTGGAAAAAACTCTGTAGCAAAGAAATTCAGTCTTTAACAACGGATATTAAAAATCTCCGTTATAAAATGAGCCTTATAAATCCAAACAACGAAAACTATGAGGAATTCCGTGAAGCTATCGAATTACAGCTCAAATCCAAGGAACAAAACAAATCGCTTTATATAAATGTCCTCTCACAAATTGATCTTCTTTTGGAAGATCGGATGACTATGGAGTTAATAGACCGTTTTAAACAAGACATTCATTACTATAATAATGAAGAAAAACGCTCAATTTTTCTCCTATCCGTAAGGAAAATCGATTTTGACTTTAAGCAAAATCATCTCGCTATAGACTATCGCCTAAGCCCTTATGTTGAAATCGAGTCATTAATGGACTCAATTACAGAACAGAAGACAAGCTAAACTGTTGTTTAAATGTACAACAGTTTTTTTGTTGTTCATTTTCTATCTTTTCCGTCTAAATAGCACTGCTTACTTTACCGAAATAAATGCGCCAAAACTACTTACTTTACCGAAATATTTTATCCGCTTTATATATTAATCGATTCAAATATAGATAAAACCCTTGATATCAAGCTTTTTACGGGTATTGTTTTCGGTAATATACTTATCTAGGGATTCCTCGATAAGTATATTACCGAAATGTCTATTCTTATTATGCTCACTTTACCGAAAAAATATACCGCACATAAATAATCGGTTAAATACCTCGTTTCCCTCTGTTTGCCTTATTGTGTTTTAAATATTGTTGTCATAAAGGCTGGAGCCTTCAAATTAGGAGAAAGAAGAAATAGCGCTAATGACCTTTTTTAATTGCTTAGGAATTTTCCATTCGCCAAGGCGTTATTTGGCATTTAATCAATGCCGTAAATGACAGTATATTTTCTGAATAAAGGATAAGCCGACTTTATACAAAGTATGAATATAAGCTTGTATAAAGTCGGCCTATTTAGAATTTATAATTATTGCATTAAAGCACTCCGTTAGTTCAATAATTACTTATCTATGTTCCTTATTTTTTATGTAGTATAATTTTAAATATAGATACGGTATGTCGGTTTTGAAAAAATACTTAAAGGAGTGAGGAATGATGGTGAAAATAAAGGATAAAATTTATTCTAAATTAAGAGATGAATTCAATAGTATAGATTGGCATTATGGACCTGACTATGACCCTGAAAAGACCGTGTTACGGTATGGAAAAAACGTGCCATTGAGGCTTGTAAATGGGTACGATGATGCAAGGTATGGAAACCCTGATCATAAAAAATTCGTGGCATTCGTTTTGCGTAATGGTGCAAAAGGGTTAGGTGCTGTTGGCATTCTTGGCCTTAGTGGATATGGTGCTGTAAAGCTAGGCTTGCATTTAAATTCTAAACACGATGCGAAGAAGAAAAAAGAAAAAGATACGAATGTACAGTAAATAGAGAGATAAGGCACAAAGCATTGATATACTTGTGCCTTATTTAATGCATTTATAAGGGAAATAATGACACCCTGATTTGATTCTTACATTAAGTTAAGAACCAATTTCAGTAAAGTTAATACCCAACAGTATTGAACCCACTCTTGTTCAACAATCCTGCCCCGTTACTTTAAGTACATAATTTCACAATCTCCTTTAAAATTTAACATATAGATCTAATTTTCTTTAAAGGACTTGCTCCACAATCTGACCCTTAAATGAAAAATGAGCGCTTATCCTTGTTCAAGGATAGTGCCCGATTGTGGAAGATTACTATAGCTTCTATTAGCTGGTTTACTTGAAAAAGAAAAAATGCCTTAGCTTATTTTAATCTTCTATACCATCATAAGGGTTTGCGTACAAATCAATGTCAAACTCGGCTTTTATCCTACTTGCAAATTCAATTTGTTCATTATCTAGATATAAACCAGGCGTATCCCCGTTTTCCATTATTATTACGATGAAGAATTTGCATTCCAGTTTATAGTCCTCTTTTAACTGATTTATTACGGCTACTTGATTTTTTATTGGATCTAAAACCTGATCCATTTGTTCCTTAACATCATAGGACTCTTGGTAACCACTACTTAGATCCCAAGCTGTTTCTTTTCGATAGTGGGGATGCAAAGAGTTACGCCGAGGAATGAGGTCACCTTTTTTGTAGGATAGAGTAGGGGTTATTCCTAAACGTTTCGTTACTTCATCTATTGGAAATTCATCACCAAACAAACTGAAATGCACCATTACTTGAGTTTTATCCATTTGCAATATTCCCTTCTGATAGTTCTCATTTATCTAGAAATAATTATATCATCCTTCTTCAACCTGCTTCGTTAGCACAGGCAGCGACGGCTCTTATTAAGCAATCGCGCCCTTTAGCTGAATAAAAAGTTAATCTACATTTTTCTTTCTAAAGAACGCTAAATCTAAAAAAGCTATCCCTAAAGATAAACCTAACGCACTAGAAAAAATCCTATAATAATCTATTTCTTCCGGTCTAAAAAAATAATAATAAATAATACTCGTCCCACTAAGGAGAACAAAAGCAGAAATAAATCTATACATTCTTTTTCTAATATCAAACCATTTTAATTTTCTCATATTGATTACAGTTGCCACAATGAAATAAAAAAGAAATAACATAAGAAAAACAACATAGCCAATAACAAATTTAAAAGCAAATGAATTATCAATATTCTTATATACAATAAATAACGAAATTATCGTGCTTACTACAAATATTGTATAAAACATAATAGATATTAGATTTGAGGGAAATTTCTTCATTTTATCTCGATCCTCCATTTTTAGCGGTGGAAGTGTTCAAAATTAGTTAGCAAGAAGTAGCTTTTTCTGAGTTCCGGAAACGCGCCCGATTGTGGAAGATTACTATAGCTTCTATTAGCTGGTTTAGTTGAAGAAGTGTTAATTTTTATTTCTATTCTTTTTTCCAATACCAAACACCAATCCAATAAAAGAATGTAAAAATTCCAAAACCGATTAGAGCATTTTCCTCAAATCTATGATTATCATCAACAACAAGAATTGTTATAACGTAAACAACAGTCAAAAATAAATACTTCCATATACTTCTTTTGAACATAGATTTTAACTCCTAAGATGTAATGTGCTTATAAGTTAGTTATTAATTTTAACATTTCTACTTCAATCCTACTTTACTATATTTCATATCTTCTTGTGCTAAACTGTCCGTCAGCACAAAAAGCGATTGCTCTAATTGAATAATCGCTACCCGTTAGTTTAAAAAAAGGCTCTGTTAAATTTAATTGTTGTTTTTAAATTTTTTGGGGAATCGATTTATTGTAGTTTCCCATTTTGGGTGTAGTAGGAAAAATATGGATTTATAACAATAAGGAATATACACGATTTTATGCAAGATAGAGAACACTTCCAACAAGCACAAATACAGTCGCATCAACCATTTGAGCCATCTGTATAAAAAATGTTCACAAGAAAAGGCACGAAACGCTGTAAATCAACATTTGTGCCTTTTTAAACTGTCCCCAAACTTTTATTTAGGAACGTTATTTTCGTTCTTTTGAATAGCGTATACATTAAGGCGATTTTTACCAATTTAAAATAATTAATATCTTTAAATTCCTGTTGTAACTAATAATAGAAAAGTAAAAAATAAAATCAATACATTTAAGGTTAACCCGACCAACCCTATTAATAATTTTCTTATGCGTTTAGACGATATTGACATAAACAAAGAGATTACAGCAAGTATAAAACCGATAATTGATAAAATGTTGAAAGTAATAATTCTAAGGTAAATATCAGTATTAGGTCCTCTGGGTATATTAAAAAAAATAATACTTACTATGACAGGAAGAATAGATAAAATACCTAAAATTGTACTTACTTTACTTTTGTTCAAAATCACTATTTCCTCCCTCATATTGCATTTCACTATTTATTTTGCTATACGCTTAAATAACCCTTTAAAAAACATTCCCAAAGCGATGTTTGGTAACTTTATTTCGTCTAACGCTGTAAGTCCTTGCATTTGGATGAACGCCCTAAAAGTCAAACGAGCATTACACATTGAATTTCGACAAACGTAAACTTTGATAGGTTTCTGTCATTTCAAAAATAAAGGATGTCAATAGAAATTCTTTGATATTGTGTTTTGTACTTTCATTACTATGACTATCTACAAATAAGAACCAAGCTAGGTAATTATCAAGATATTTAGACGCTACCCCATTAAAACGATTTATCCAATTTTTCAATCGTGAATGGAGTCCGTTCACATTTTGAATATGATACAAACCTTTGATAACGTGTTTTCCATCATCTGACTTAATGCGGTAGTGTTCTAACCCCTTTTCATTTGCATACGTTTTATACGCTCTCCACGCATCTGTTACAAGTACATTATTAGGTGTTAATTTAGAGCCTATCATACCATCAACTTTAGTTTTGACAACACGCTTTAACATAGCCTAAAAAAAAGAAAAACCACCCTTCGTGACAAAAGAGTCGCTTTTCTCGCTAGTTCGGGGAAATTCCCCTTAGTAGAGAAGATTGTTAAAATAGTGACGTTTTAGGGCCTTTTGGTATTGTATAGAGGAAAGAAAGCCCACGAAGTAATTAAACACTACAAAACTTATGATGGAACTACGTGTAAACTCAATTATGATTCAGTGTGGTTTATCAATAAGCCCCTTTCCAAAAAACTGCACAGATGAGGTAGAGTTTAAGGCTCCAACTAAAATCACTCATTCTTCCTATCCTTGTTCAATAATGATGAAAGATTTTTTTCGAAAATATTCATCATTTCTTCACAATTCATATCTCGTAGTTCAAGATTTATATCCAATAAATCATTTAAAAGGTTTTCTACCTCAACTGGAATACCATATGTCTTTTGTTGAGTTAATAGCTGTGATATGTGAAAGAGTAATCCGAAGAATTGAGATTCATCAATCCTATCCGGAAGAAGAGAACGAATTTCAAAAAGCTGTTCCTTTCCGCTTTCTTTGAACGCTTCTGTATATGACGTCATAAAATCCTTAAAAAATTTAGTCGGTCCCATTGTCTGTTACCCTAAATTAAAAAGAGCAGCTACAATTATTCTCATTTGTTCTTCGGATAATGATAAATTATATCGAATCATCAATTTCCTCTCCTTGCCTTCTTGATCTTTTTCACTATTTCTGAGTACTGCTACCAGTCCAACCTTCTCGTTCTTTATCGTTCATACTTACGACTCGCTTTTTCAACGTTTATAGAGATCAATTCTTTTAACACTACATCATACTCTTTTATTCGTTTGATAATCTGATTTTTAAACAATTGTTGTCCTTCTCGAAATCCCTCTTCATAGCCTTCTTGAAATCCTTTTTGAAATGATGATTCCTTCTCCTTCATCAAAGTCACCTCCACTACACCAGGAACATTAGTTCTTATTTTATCACACCAAACACCTACGAACAGATGTACGAAAAAATAGCTCAATCACGGTCAACTGAGCTATCCCTTATATTCATTTTAAATTTCTTATTCAACTAAGACTCATAAAGACCTGTTAATTCAGCTAACAATTTTAATAATCAGATTTTTCACACTTGCTTTTCTATTCTTTAGTGAAATCAGCTTTTTATATTTTAAATTTAAGATTTTTAAAGAATCCTCTAAAAAAAACCGAAGGTCACAATCTGCAATTGGCAACTCCACTTCTCCTTTCTCTATTAATTCCCTTATTTTTTCTTCGTAACTAGCCTGTATGGTATATTCACTCTCCATCTAATCACCTCAAAAATAGACTTAAATAGATTTCTCCCTTTATTATTGACACCTTTGTATGCCCATAATCAGTTAATAAAAATCGGAAACTTTATTGGATATAAAACACAATTAAGCAATGATTGTTAACTCTAATCAAATTAACAACGATCAACGAACCGGTGCATTTCTGAGGAGAAAAGTGCCTATCATCGAGAAGCCTACTCTTGTTATTTCGATAAGTAATTAAGGAAAAAAGAATGTTATTTATGCTTTTTCTCCATAAAAAAAACGCTAACTATCATAACAATAAAATTCATTACTATCCCGAAAAAAATTTAAAAAAATCTCCTCAAACCTTGAAAATTAAAAATCCTACAGAATATAATGTGTCCGAAATTAATAATTTAGAAACTTTAAAACTATTATCCTTAAGGAAGAGGCAAAAATTATGCATAAAGACATCGAAGATTATCCAATGATTTTGACAGCGGTACACATTTCAGAAATCCTAATGATTTCCAAACCAACAGCTTATGAATTAATGGAACAAACATCATTTCCATTGATTCGAATTGGTAGAATCAAACGAGTTAGAAAAGATGAATTCTTTAATTGGCTTACTCAACAACAAGTGAGCGGCTTATAAAAAGGAAAGCAAGTGGTCAATATGGTACTAGACCACTTGCTTTCCTTTGTATCCACATAATTATAGACATACGGAGGTAAGCATAATGAAAGGTAGCATAAAGAAACGAGGAAACACTTGGACATATACAGTAGATACGGGAAGAGATCCGCTGACGGGCAAACGCAGACAAAAAACCAAAGGTGGTTTCGCACGCCAAAAATATGCACAAGCCGCTCTTCGTAAGCTTCTTGTTGAAATCGATGAGAATGGGTATGTTGAACCAAGTAAAGAAGTCTTTTCTTCCTATTTGGAAAATTGGTTTACATCACACTATCAAAAACGTATAAAGGATACTACTGTGTATAATAGAAAATATTTGATGGACAAACACTTAATTGAAGAGAATCCTTTTGCAAATAAAGAACTCTCAAAAATTACAACAGAAGATATTGATTCTTTTTACAATCTCAAATTAGATGAAGGATATAGTACAAGTTATATACGTAAGATGCATCAAATGTTTCATCAATCATTTAATCAAGCAGTGAAATGGAAAAAAATTATCATTAATCCAGTCATCAATGCTGATCCACCCTCTGTAAAAAAAGAAGAGATGACGATTTGGTCTTTTGAAGAAATCGACACGTTTCTTCAACATTGCAAGGGAGAGCGGCACTATTTAACTTTCTTACTTGCTCTATATACTGGAATGAGGAGAGGGGAAGTCTTAGGTCTAAAATGGACCGATGTTGACTTTACCAAGAAGACCATCCGAGTTGAACGTTCTTTAGCACACGTCCCTAATAAAGGATATATTTTAACTACTCCAAAAACGAAAAACTCTAAACGATACGTACCCATTCCGGATATCGTTCTTAATGAACTACTCCGGCATCAAAAATTACAGGAAAGCTGGAAAAATCGATTCGGAGATCAATATCAGGATCAAAACCTAATCATATGTACGGAAACAGGCACCATACAAGATCCTCGAAACGTGTTACGCGTAATGAAAAGACTGATTACCAATGCTAATGTGACATCTATTCGATTTCACGATATCCGTCATACGCACGCATCGATCCTCATTTCAGAGGGAGTAGATATTGTAAAGGTGGCTCATCGATTAGGACACGCCAATCCTAAAATCACGTTAGAGACATACGCTCACCTCATTCCAAATGTAGACAATGAATTGGGCGATATATTCCAAAAAGCTGTTGAACAATCCCGTGAGCAAAATGTGAGCAAATCACAATAGTAACCGTAATTGACCGACAGCACTTAACACAAAAAAAGGCTGAATCCCTTGATATATCAAGGATTCCAGCCTATCCAATCGGATGACCTGTGAGGGGCCCGAACCCCCGACCCCAACCCTGTCAAGGTAAAGGTCTAATCTCCTTTTACCAACCCTACACCAAAATCCCCATCCAAATCTTTACTGCTGTTGCTAATATTAATAGTGCCAATATGACTTGAAGGATTTTTGTGTTCATTTTCTTCCCTGCCATTGCACCAAGTGGAGCTGCGATGATACTTGCAACTACCATGATGATTGCCGGGTAATAGTCGACTTGGCCTGTAGAGATCTTGCCGACTGTTGCCCCAATGGAGGAAATGAAGGTAATGGCTAGTGAAGAGGCAATGGTTACCCTCGTCGGTATTTTCAAGACAACGAGCATAATCGGAACAAGTAAGAAGCCCCCTGCTGCCCCGACAACCCCGGAACCTAAACCGACTATTAAGGCAAGTACTGCCGCTAACCATTTATTAAATTTGACCTGGTCTAATGGGATATCATCGATTCCCTTTTTCGGTATGAACATCATCACAGCTGCTATTAAAGCGAGCAGGCCATAGACGATATTGATACCGTCTTCCGACATCGATTGCGAACCGAAACTCCCAATCACACTTCCTATTAATACACTGATACCCATGTAGAGGATAAGCGGCTTGTTTAAATAACCACCCTTACGGTAAGCCCATACACCCCCGATGGAGGCGAATAATACTTGTACGGCGCTGATACCTGAAACTTCGTGGGCACTGAATGCCGCTAAACCGAAGATCGGTGGAATGTATAAAAGCATCGGGTACTTGATGATCGACCCGCCTATGCCAAGCATTCCTGAAATATAGGAGCCAATGAAACCAATTAAAAATATGGTGATGATAAAAGTAATGTCCATGTCAGTCTCTCCTTTAGAAGAGGGGAACCTAATTGGTCCCCTTATCTTTATCAGCCTTTTCTAATCCAGAATTTCAACACGCCATTATCTTCTGCCATTTCAATTAGCTCATGTCCGCCTGATTTTGACCAAGCCGCTAAATCTGCTTTTGCGCCTTTATCTGTTACGTGTATTTCCAACACTTGACCGGATTCCAATTCATTCATCGCTTTCTTTGTTCTTACGATCGGCATTGGACAAGCCAAGCCCTTAGCATCTAATACCTTTTCTGATTTCATCATGATAAATCTCCTCTATTCGTAGTTTTTTAAACTGGTTTAGCGTACCGCACAACGATTCGGTCCAATTTCCATTTCACGTTGTTTTTCCTCATCAGGCGTGATTTTCCCCATGTTCGTTTGACGGATTTCTTGGTAAGCATTCGGTTGTGGTGGTAGGTTTCCCGTTACCATCTCTCTGAATTCTGCTTCGTCTGCAATATTCAGGCCATGATTTTCTTCAAACAACGATCCTAATTTCTTAGCGACACTGCCGTCTTCGTTCAGTTCTTCAATGATCATGAAATGAGATGGAAGGACAATCAATTCGTCTGATAGTTCTTTGTAACGTGTATAAAGGGTTTCTCTCAAGTCGCCAACCCAATCCTCAGCCAATCCAGCTAGATCCGGTCTACCAATCGAATCGATGAATAGTATGTCCCCTGTCAAAAGGTATTTTTCATCGATAACAAATGAAGTAGAACCAATTGTATGTCCTGGAGAATATAGAGCTTGGATTTCAATAGCCGTGTGACCGATTTTAACTACCTTACCATTCTCTAAAGGCTCATATCCAAAGACAACTTCGGTTGCATCTTTTGGTGGCAACCAATACGTTGCATTCGTGCTTTCAGCAATTTGTCGACCACCTGAAATATGGTCAGCATGTAAGTGTGTATCAAATACTTGTGTGATCTTTGCACCGATACTTTCTGCAAAATCAAGGTAGGTATCAATCATCCTGGTAGAGTCAATAATGGCTGCTTCTCCGTTGGAAACGATCATGTATGACAAGCATCCTTTTCCAAGACGGACAAATTGATAGATTTCCCCACCATCATTCAAATCGCCAATTTTCAATGGCTCTAGGTGTTCACTCCATGCTTTCATTCCGCCCTTTAAGTAAGAAACCGTTAGCCCTGCATCAGATAGCATTTCCGCTACCATAACGGATGAACCTTCTTTTGCACATACCACCAAAACTTCCTTATTGGCAGGGATTTTATCCATGACTTCATCCACACCATCTAGCAATTCGAAGTAGGGCATATTAAAGTAGTCGAAACCCGCTCCTTCAATTTTCCAATCGTTAAAATCATTTTCATTACGAACGTCAAAGATAAATAGCTCATCATTATTGATTACTTTCTTTGCCACTTCTTTAGCTGTCATTTCATTGTATGGCATTCTATATACCCCCTATAGTATATTCCGTTTCAAATTTTTTTCTTTTTTTAAGCTATTAAAATGTTAAAGTAACATCCGCATCTTTAGCGAATTCCAAGAATGTTACAGCGCCGCCGACTTTAATTCCGTCAACGAAGTCTTCTTTCACTAGTCCCATAACATCCATTGTCATTTGGCATCCGATAAATATAACACCCAATTCTTGAGCCATAGCAAGTAATTCTGGAATGGCCGGTACATTGGCCTTTGCAAATCCTTCCGCAAAATGTTCTTTGCCTTCTGGCATCGGAAGTTGTTTATTGCCTTCCTTGTGGATTAAGTTTAATCCTTCAAATGTGAAGAAAATGGCAACCTTTTGATCTGTTGCTGCCGCTGCTGTGGCAATATTAAAAACTTTATATGCGTCAAATAATCCACCGTTACTAGCGATGATTGCTACCTTTTTAGTCATCCTTCATTCCTCCATATTAGTAGTAGTTTTTTATTAATTCACTGATTTTTCTGTCGGACCATTCCATTGGCTCATGCCAGGCATGACATTGATTACTTGCTTAAATCCTGATTCTGTAAGTTTTTGTGCAACTAGGTCACTCCTGCTCCCAGTACGGCAAATCACGTATATCTCGGATTCTTTATCCAGTTCACTTAGACTGCCATCCAAATCACCCAGGGGAAGGGATTTCGCCGTTGGAATGTGTTCAAAAGCATATTCTGCCGATTCTCTTACATCCAACACAACAATATTTGGATTTGCCTCTATTTTTTGTTGAAGCTCCTCATTCGAAACAACGTTCGGGTGTTTCTTTTCGATACTTTCTTCTCCGCTTGATTTACGAAGGTAATGTTTCAGAACAGTTCCTTCTTCGACTGTACCTAAATATTGATGACCTGTACTCTCTGCCCAAGCTTTCATGTCGGCCGTTGAACCTTTATCCGTTGCTTGGACTTCCAATACTTCACCGGACTCCAAGGCATTTAAAGCCTTTTTGGTTTTGACAATGGGCATCGGACATGCTAATCCTTTTGCATCTAATACAGAATTTGTTTTAATCATGTTTCTTCCTCCTCAATTTATACTGCATGGGGTATTTAACTATTCAAAAAAATTACGCGGTTGGTCCGTTCCAGGCAAGCATTCCGCCTGTCATATTGATTACTTGGTACCCATGATCCTCAAGTAGTTTTACGGCCTTTGAACTTCTACCACCAGAGCGGCAGACCATGATATATTCTTTTGACTTGTCCAGATCTTGCATCTTGAATTCTATTAGTCCTAAAGGTATATGCATGGCAGATGGGATTTTACCCGTTTTCACTTCATCCACTTCACGTACATCGATAATATTCACTGGTGCCTTTTGATTTAAAAGAGTTTCGACTTCCTGTGTTGAAATTTCCTTCATAGCAGACTTCCTCCTTTTATTAGTGCCAAGCACTCATTCCGCCTTTAACATTCGTGATCTTTTCGAATCCCATTTTTTTTAATAACTTACTTGCCTTACTGCTTCTCATACCACTTTGGCAGATTACGAAAACTTCTTGGTCTTTAGAGAGTTCTTTCACTCTATTTTGCAGTTCATATAAGGGAATGTTTTTAAATCCCTTGATATGGTTTCCCCTAAACTCATTAGGTGTCCGGACATCAATATATTGCTTACTTTTATTATTCAATTGTGTTCTTAATTCGATCGTAGTAATCTGTTTAATCCCTTTTGCCGGAATAAATCGTTGATACAAGAACCAGACAATTACAGCAATCATGAGGATATTTAATAGTGTACCCAATATAGCTTGATTCCTCCCTTACCTTAGATAAATAAGTTGACGTTACCATCTTCTGCGTCAGCTAAATAAGCAGCCACACCCGCATATTCAATGCCTTCTAGTAATTCCTCTTGCTGCAAGCCCAGTAAATCCATGGTCATTGTACAAGCGATTAGTTTCACTTCTTGTTCTTGGGCCATTTCGATTAAACTAGGGAGGGACATGGCATTATGCTTTTTCATGACATGCTTGATCATTTTAGGACCCATGCCTGCAAAGTTCATGTTGGATAATCCCATTTTATCTGCACCACGCGGCATCATTTTGCCAAACATCTTTTCAAGGAAGCCTTTTTTCAGTGTCAATGGCTCATCTTTTCGTAATGCATTCAACCCCCAGAATGTATGGAAAATGGTCACTTCATGATCGTAAGCCGCCGCTCCATTCGCAATAATGTAAGCAGCCATTGCCTTATCGTAGTCTCCACTAAATAAAATAATTGTCGTTTTTTTCTGTTCTGTCATTAGTATTTCCCCCTGAATTTAAATTACCCTATTGGGTATTTTTTAAAAGTTACCTTTATTCCATTATACACCCAGGGGTATATAATAAGCTAAAAAATAATAGTAGTCAACCCAATTGGAGAGCTGGCCAGTCTATATAATTGGGTTATTTATTGGACAATATTATCTACTTTTAATTAGTAATTCAACAGCTTCTTTGACAAGGCTATCTGTATCTTCGCCTTTCATGACATTCTCCCTCACACATTGTTCAAGATTTGCGCTAACAATGACTCCCATCGTCCTATCAATGGCATTTCGAGCTGCTGATAACTGAGTGACGATATCTCTACAGTCCTTACCTTGTTCCATCATGCCTAGCACACCTTTAATTTGGCCTTCAATTCTTCTTAACCGATTGATGACACTTTTATCGTATTCCATGATCTATACCCACCCACCTATCTATATAGACAAACAAAGAACTGTGGAACAACTTATATCCCGATAATATACCTGTAGGGGTATAATGTCAAGCCAAGTTATCACTTTTAGTTCGAATAAAACGAAAGACAAAACGGTTTCTAGTCATCAAAAAAAGGGCTACCCCAGAAGTCATTATCCATGCCTTTTGGGACAGCGCCTTTTTATTGTTTCATTCTTTTCTTACGAATCACTTTGATTTTCTGCTTTTTAACTTTCTTTTTGTTTGGGAACTTGGGTTCTTTTTCTTTAATATATCTCACCACAATTAACACTATATAGGTTCCTAAAGCAATATAGAAAGATATCGGTACAGATTCAAATTTAGATTTAGCCACTAAATAAAATGAATAGAATAAAAACAACGTAATAAGAACACTATTCTTCGGTCTGCCAACTTTTTTAAAGCTTGGGATTTTCATTGTACTTACCATCAATATACACAGTCCATAATATAGGATAATAAATATCCATAATGGTACGGACCCGGAAAACAAGACGAAGAAAGCCACAATTCCGCCTGCTAATGTGATGGGAACCCCTTTAAAGTATTTTACGGATTCCGCTTGGTCGGTAATGTTGAAACGAGCTAATCGGTATGCACCGAATAGAGGGAACAAACTGGCGATTAGCATCCCAACTTGTCCAAAGTCGTTGAAATATGTATGTATGGCTAAAAAGGCAGGGGCTACTCCAAAAGATACGATATCGGCAAGTGAATCCAATTCTTTCCCCATTTCATTAGATACCCCAAGGATCCTTGCTACCCTGCCATCCAATGCGTCCAGCATTAACGCGATAAAGATCAATATTGTCGCATTTCTAAGATCACCAGTAATAATACATCCTATCGATAAGAACCCACATAATAAATTTCCCAAAGTCAGCATATTAGGTATATGTTTTTTCATCCTACACTTCCTTAATTCCTAAATTAAACTTTCCTTTGCTTTTACATTGATTTGAAAAAGCTTAACTTGTTCTCCTCTAATTATAACTTCATACCAGTATTATGGCTAAGATTATATTTACAAGTCCCTCTATTCCCAATTATAGGTTTCCAGGCACTATTCTTAAATATATTCTTAGTAATAAAAAATAGGACATAAACAATGATGAACATCGTCTTGTCCTTAATGTAGAATATGTAGTACTGACCAAGATCTTTCAGGATTGTGAATCGTGCGTAAAGTGTAAAGGCCTATCGACGATAAGTCCTTAAACTATTTGTCCTCTTGCCTTCTTCCTCAACCAAAACCCGTCGTAAAATTTTCCCGACCGCTGACTTCGGCATAAGTTCCCTAAACTCTATCACTCGTGGAACCTTATAATTAGCCAAACGTTCATTGCAGAACTTTATGATATCCTGTTCTGTTGCAATTACCCCTTTCTTTAGCACGATTATAGCTTTGACGGTTTCCCCGCGATAGGTATCCGGAATGCCAAATACGCAAGCTTCTTCCACTCCGGGATGCTGATAAATGACTTCCTCTACTTCAATCGGATAAATATTATAGCCGCTTGCAATGATTAGCTCTTTTTTCCTGCCCACAATAAAGAAATACCCTTCTTCATCCATTGTGGCTATGTCTCCGGTATATAACCAACCCTCCCTTAATGCCATGGAAGTTTCCTCTAGATTTCCCCAATACCCCTTCATCACCTGTGGACCCTTAATGATTAGTTCCCCTGCCTGATTGTACGGCAGCTCCGCTTTCCCCGTTTCGATATCGACGATTTTGGCATCAGTGTTAGGATAGGGAATACCAATGCTTCCTATCTTTCTTTGACCTTTTACTGGGTTTCGATGGGTGGTAGGTGAAGTTTCCGACATGCCAAAGCCTTCTGATATTGACACACCGAATTTACGCTCAAATTGATGGATAACTTCCACTGGAAGGGGCGCCGAGCCACAGCTGCAGTATTTAAAACTGCTGAGATCTTGCGCTGTCAAATCCGGATGATTTAGTAAAGCGATATACATGGTAGGAACACCTGGAAAAATGGTCGGTCTATGTTTTCTAATCAAATCGACGACCTTGTTTATTTCAAATCTCTCTAGAGTGATGTACGTTGCTCCCGCATAAACGGCACTGTTCATCCTGCCATTACCGAATACATGAAACAGTGGCGTCAATCCAAGCATACGCTCACCCGGTTTTTGCAGTTGAAGGGCATTTGCTGTATAGGTAAAATCTTGTATGACATTGGCAATCAGGTTGAAATGAGTGAGCATGACCCCTTTGGCTCTTCCTGTGGTTCCTCCTGTATATTGAAGTAACGCAATATCTTCTTTTGGATTAATATCCAGCTCAGGGAGTTCATTTTCCTCTTCTGCAATCCATGAATAGTAGCTGTCTTCCTGCAATCTATTTGCTGAAATAATCGTGAGCCTATCTGCCAAACCAGTTTGTACTATCTTTTTCTTTTGTTCATCATTTCCAATCAACCATGTTGCATTGGAATCCCGTAATATATAGGCTAGTTCATTTGCCGTATACATCGGGTTCACTTGTACCACCACGCCTCCCAAACGGTGGATAGCATAATAGGCAATGATGTATTCTATACAATTGGGTAACATCAATGCGATTCTATCCTCTTTTTTAAATCCCCACTTGTTTAATGAACCTGCAAAACAATCAATTTTTCTCTTCAATTCCAAATAAGAAAGTTCCCTTTCTCCATCAACAACAGCTTTGGTGGATGGGTATTGTCGTGCCGAATGGTCCAATATTTCGTATAGAGACATTAAAGGAATTTCTACCTCAAAGGGAGTATGTTCCGGATAAGATTTCTGCCACACTCTATTCATTGGCTTCACTCCTTCTTCTTTTTCCACCGCCAATCACTATTTTCATTCATCTCGAATCAATTTGAATACCCCTGTACCTTTTGCAATGAGATTTCCAGCAGAATCTTTTATTTCTCCTTCTGCAAAAGCGGTTTTATATCCCTGCTGAAGAACCTTGGCTTCCGCAAATATTTCTCCTGCTGACAGGCTGCCGAGATAATGAACAGTTAAGCTCGTCGTCACAACACGTGCTTTAGTCAGAGAACGTATCACTATCCCAAGAATGGTGTCAAGCATGGTCGCATGAATACCCCCGTGCAGCGTTCCATTTACATTAAGCATATGTTCCTCGATATTTAATTTCAGACGGACATTTCCTTCTTCAAATCGAATGATTTCAAATCCAATATATGCAAAGAATGGACTGCTCTCGAATTGGTTGCGAATATCCTCCACATTGGTTGGCAAATTATTCTTCCCCCCTCTTATATAAGTCACACTTGCTTCACATAGGTCCTAAAAAGGCTCATATCATACCTTCAACGTCTGGAACTGAACAGTTCTCATATAGCTGTCCAGTTCGCTTCCTTACCAAGCAACTTTGTATGCCCAAATCCTTCACTTGATACTAAAGTACATCATTCAGTACTCATTCAAAACATTTCTAGCAATGATGAGCCGTTGAACTTCGTTTGTTCCTTCATAGATCTTTGTAATGCGAGCATCGCGATAAAAGCGTTCCACTGGATATTCTGCCATATACCCCATACCCCCGTGAATTTGAACCGCTTTATCCGCTACTCTATTAAAAACATCGGAAGCGAACAGTTTAGCCATGGAGGCTTCTTTGATCACCTTTTTCCCCTCATCAATCTTTTGTGCTGCCATCATTGTCAAGGCCTTTGCGGCTTCTGTTTCTGTTGCCATGTCCGCTAGCATCCATTGTATGGCTTGATTA
The DNA here is from genome assembly GCF_059384845.1 of Peribacillus suis. Lineage (NCBI taxonomy): Bacteria > Bacillati > Bacillota > Bacilli > Caryophanales > Bacillaceae > Peribacillus > Peribacillus suis. Next base: position 1,668,343 of record NZ_CM182019.1, on the reverse strand, counting down.
TCTGCAATTGGTTTACCGAATTGAATCCGCTCTTTTGCATATTTGGTAGATAGCTCGATTAATTTGCCGCATGATCCTACCGCCCTTGCGGCAAGTCCGACACGGCCTTCCCCTAATATTCTAAGAGCTGATATATACCCCATGCCCACTTCACCAATGACATTTTCTTCAGGAATGATACAATTTTCAAAAATGACCTGAGATGTATACGAACCTCTTAATCCCATTTTCTTGTCCTTTTTACCGACAGTGACCCCAGGGAAATTTCTTTCCACCAAGAAGGCAGTTATCCCGCCTTTGGCCCCCTTATCTTTATCCGTTAACGCAAAAACTGTGTAAACATCAGCAATCGGTCCATTGGTGATGAAATGCTTTGTACCATTCATCACCCAATAATCGCCCTTTTTCTCTGCCGTCGTCGCCAAATTGGTCGCATCCGAACCTGCACCAGGTTCGGATAAAGCGAAAGCGGCTATTTTATTACCCGCCGCCATTTCAGGCAGATATTTATTTTTCAACTGTTCAGATGCAAGCCTTACCAGGCCCGTGCTTCCAATACCGGTATGAGCACTTATTAACGAAACAAACCCATTGTGCGTTCTGCCTAACTGCTCTAATACAGTCGCCTTTTCTACTGTATTCAAGCCAATTCCACCGTATTGTTCCGGGATGCTAATCCCGAATAATCCAAGTTCTTTGGACATTTCAACAAGATGTTGTGGGATGAGATCCTCTTCTTCAATTTGTTGGGCTAGAGGCTCTACTTCCTTTTCAACAAAATTCCGAATCATTGCTTTCATTTGTTCCATTTCTTTCGTTAAAGTAATGGTCATAATTCAAATGCCTCCTAATAGTGGATTTTTTTAATTCGTCTGATTCGCAAATGGAACAATTCTATTAAAAAAATGCTAGTGAATTTCCTTCCGAATTTAAGAAAAATCAACCTTCCCGTTCTAAGATTGTGGCAATTCCTTGCCCACCACCAATGCACGCCGTAATGAGAGCATATCTTCCTTCAGATTGTTTCAATTCATGGGCCGCTTTCGTGATCAGAATTGCACCTGTGGCACCAAGTGGATGTCCGTGAGAAATCGCCCCTCCATTCACATTCACTTTGGCTGGATCCATTTCCAATTCCCGATTACAGGCAATTACTTGCGACGCAAAAGCCTCATTAATTTCGATAATATCCATATCGTTTAGCGAGAGCCCTGATTTTTCCATGACCTTTCTTACTGCTGGAACCGGTCCGATTCCCATGATGTTGGGATCGACACCAGCAACCGCGTGTGCTCTAATCACCGCTAGAGGTTTAATTCCCAATTCATCTGCTTTCTCCCTAGACATAATGACAAGAGCAGACGCCGCATCATTTAAACCCGAACTGTTTCCGGCCGTTACGGAGCCACCTTCAAGGAATGCAGGAGGAAGTTTCGCTAGCGCTTCTTTGGTTACTTGCGGACGTGGATGTTCATCTACTTTGAATCCTACCGGCTCTCCATTTCGAACCGGGATGTTCACTGAAACAATTTGTTCAGTAAAGCGTCCCTCTTCCATCGCTCTCGCCATCTTTTTCTGGCTCTCAATGGCGAACTCATCTTGTTCTTCCCGGCTGATCTCATATTTTGCAACTAAATTTTCGGCGGTAATTCCCATCGGTGGATTGCCTACCTCTTTTGGAGATAACTGAGATTTCCTGAAATTTGGTGGAGAAGAGCTATATGGTTTATCCGGACGATCCATCAAATAAGGAGCCCGGCTCATGCTCTCAACTCCTCCAGCGATATATACGTCCCCATCACCCGCCCAGATTGCTTGTGCAGCCAAATTGACCGCATTGATTCCGGACCCACATTGGCGATCGACCGTTAAACCCGGTAATTGCATGGAAAGACCTGTCTGAAGGGCGGTTAATCGAGCGATATTGCCTCCTCCGCTTAAAACATTCCCCATGATGACATCGTCCACCATTTCAGGAGCTACATTTGCGCGTTTCAATGCCTCTTTTACCACTTCTGCCCCAAATACGTGTGCGGGTACTGTCGCTAGTGCGCCCCCTTGCTTCCCAATCGCCGTTCTTACTGCTGAAACAATGACAGCCTCTCTATTCACATCTCTATTCATTTCCTCATCCGCTCCTCTTTTATATTTTTTATGCTGGGTAACTCTTATGAAGATTTCAAATCATAATCTTCTGTTGGTCTGATTTCCTGCCCATCTTTTGACTTAGTTGGCTTAACGAACATGGCAAACAATAAGCCGAATACCAGAACAAGGGCAGCCATGAACAAAATGGACAAGTTATAGCCTAGTATTTTATTCCCCGCCGCTAAACTAATGATATAACCCGTTAGTAGAGGAGCTACAATGCCTGCAAGATTGCCTGAAGACGTTAAGATACTTGTCATCAGTCCGCCGCGTTCACGCATTTCATTGATCATGATCGTTGGTCCAATCGGTAATATGGAATAGGTGAGACCTTTAGCCAAGCACATTGCAAAAATCACCCAAATTGGATTTTGAAAGACCATGATGGAAGATAGGAATAGTGAACCCATGATCATTGCTCCAGCTACAACCAAGACCCTGGATGAACGCCAATTCTGATTTTTCTTGAATAAGTAATCCGATAACATGGAAACACCCATATAAATACATACGGAAATGACTCCAATGATTGCTATGCTCGTGCCCATCTGTCCGGGTGTCATATTTACGACTTCCACTAAATAAATCGGTAACCAAACGGAAAACCAGACGACCAGAATATACGTTGAGAAATATGCAAGTGTCGTAAATAAAGCGGTTGAAGACGCTAAAAGCACGAGAAAGTCTTTCAGTTTGAATTTCTCCATCTTTTCTTTCTTTTTCTTCTGGACCTTCTCATATACTTGAACGGGATTTTCCTTCGTTAAAAATTGAAATAAGAAGAACCAGACAAGGCTTGCTACTCCAAGACTAGCAAAGGCCACTTTCCATCCAAAAATGGTAATCATGGAAACAAGAAGCGGTGCAACAATCATCGCACCAACCGTTCCCCCTCCCACTACAACCGAGTTGGCTAATCCCCGTTGTTTCGGGGGGAACCACTTATCCGCATGGCTATAAGCAATAGGGCTATATGGCCCTTCGAATGCCCCAAGTAAGATTCTATAAATAATTAATAGTGGCAAAGCAGCAATGGCCAAAACACCAAATTGTAAAACAGTCCATGTCAGCATGATGAACCCCAGTACTTTCTTGGCCCCGAGCTTATCAGCCCATGCGGCTCCAAAAATGCCCGTTACAGGATAGAGCCAATAATAACTGCTTCCTACAAGTCCCCATTCGGCATAGGAAAGATCGAATTCCTTCATGATTGGCACAGCGGCCAGTCCGATTATTGATTTATCAGCAAAGTTAATGACCGCTCCGAGGAATAATAGAGAAAGAACAAACCAACGCATGTGAATCCCCTCGTTTCTTTGTGAATAAATAGTCTTATAGTCTTGGTGGTTGAATTATCGCTTCTGATGGTCGAATTACTTGCTACCATGGTTGAATTATCTGGCTGTGTGGTCGAATTAATGCCTTTCTTGGTTGAATTATCTGGCTGTGTGGTCGAATTAATGCCTTTCTTGGTTGAATTCCATTACGAAACTAGGAATCTCATTAGAACCTCCAGTCACATATAGCAGTAGTACCTGGCCACTGAGGAATGAAGAACATTCATCTTCGAAAAAAGCATATCTTCCGACTTCCCGATTTCCTCCACTGGAATGCTATTGATTCTTGCTTCCACTACCTCCATTAAAAAGCTGGATCCGCTTCAATCCTTCTTTGTCCTCTTTTCCAGTTCCTCTTTTATAAGCAACCTTTTTAATAGTTTGCCAACGGTGTTTCGCGGCAGTTCCTCCCTTACTTCAAATTGCTTCGGAACCTTATAGGGTGTCAGCTGGGTATAGCAATATCCTTCAATTTCCTCAAGGTCAATGTTGGCATCCTTCATTGGAACAATGAATGCCTTTACGACCTCTCCTAATTCTTTATGCGGTATCCCCACCACAGCCGCCTCCTGAATATCCGGGTGCTGATAAAGGACACCTTCCACCTCTTGCGGATATATATTAAACCCGCTAATAATGATCATTTCTTTTTTTCTGCCGACAATGTAGAAATACCCCTCTTCATCCACTGAAGCAAGATCGCCTGTATACAACCAGCCATTTTGGAGAGCTTTTCTCGTTTCCACCTCGTTATTCCAATATCCCTTCATAATTTGTGGGCCTTTTATAAGCAGCTCTCCCACCCCTTTGGATGGCACTTCATTATTGTCCGCGTCTACGATCATACAATCGGTTCTAGGAAAAGGAATGCCGACACTCCCGATTTTCCTTTTACCTAAGGGCGGATTACGATGTGTGGAAGGAGAGGCTTCTGATAACCCAAAACCTTCTCCTATAGAAGCACCTGTCAGCTTCTCGAATCGATTAATGACTTCAACTGGCATGGGTGCTGAGCCACAAGAACAATTTTTCAGACAATCCAGTCCATATTTTTCAATTTCAGGATGATTGACGAACGCATTGTACATCTTTGGAACGCCTGGAAAAAAAGTCGGACGGTACTTTTGAATATTCATTAGTACATTTTGAATCTCGAATTTAGGAAATAATAGAATGGCAGCTCCAATATAAATTCCGAGATTCATGGCACTTGTCATCGCGTAAACATGATAAAGCGGTGTCGCTGCCAGCACGACTTCCTTTCCGGGCACCATCAAATCCCCATACATTTCAGAGCTCTGTATAACATTGGAAGTCAGATTGTAATGGGTAAGCATCGCTCCCTTCATTTTCCCCGTCGTCCCTCCCGTATACTGGATGACCGCAATATCTTCAAGAGGATTTATCGTTTCAACTTCCTTGATTTTTTCTCCATTTTCTATCAAAGAACGTAGGGATAGGCCGTCTAATTGGTCATCGTCCGTCTTCATGCAGATTGAAAAATCATATATCGCTTTTGTTTCTTCAATGGTAGTAGCGGCCAATTGGTCATACACAATATATAGAGCATTAGAATCCACTAATATTTGGAGCAGTTCCCTAGGCTTATACATAGGGTTCAGTTGAACAACAATGAGTCCCAGCGCTTGTGCAGCGTAATAACTGATGATGAAATAAGGATGGTTGGCCATCATAAGGCCAATTCTTTCACCTTTCACGAACCCCATTTCTTTCCACTTACCTGCAAGTTTATCTACCTGTGATTTCAGGCTTTTATAATCCATGAGATGGTCTTCAAAAATAATGGCTGTATGATCAGGGAATTTCTTTGCTGATTGGTCCAGTAGTGTATAGACGGAAATTTCCGGTAGAAGTAATGACGACATTCCTTCTGCATACCATTGCTCCCATGGTTGTTTTACTGTTTTTCGCACCTTTAACCCCTCCATTTTTCTCAAATCCGATTCTTCTACATATGGTTTACACATATAACAATGCAAGTTTCATGCCAAATCACACACTGGGGAAACAGCTAATTTTTTTGAGTGATCAAATTCATTTTTGAATCTTACTCGTTATAAAGCCTTTGTTTTAAAGGATTCATCCATAAACTGATAATTCATTTTTGAATTTTTCTCATTTACCAGAAAATCAAAAAACCCAACCTTCTACAATAAGGATGGGTTTACTAGCATATTAAGAGAGAATGCAGGTATAATCGGTGGCTAAGTTCTGTGTTTTAATGAGTTAAGCTTAGTGAAGAGTTTTTCAAATCCCTATTAAGCCAATTCCAATAAAATGGCCATCCCTTGTCCACCGCCAATACATAGGGTTGCCATTCCGTATTTCTCTTGGCGCCGTTGCATCTCGTGAATTAATTTGGTCATGATAATCGCCCCCGTTGCCCCTAGTGGATGGCCTAATGCAATGGCTCCACCGTTGACATTGACATTACCAGGATCTAGCTTGGCTTCCCGTATAACAGCCAATGATTGTGATGCGAATGCCTCATTCAACTCGAACAGTCCGATATCTTCAACTGCCAGTCCAGTCTTTTTCAATAGGTTCTCGATCGCGGGAACGGGACCGATTCCCATATAACGTGGATCGACACCAGCTGTAGACCAGTTTACAATCTTGGCAATCGGTTTGATATCAAGATTAAAAGCCTTTTCGCGGGTCATCAAAACTAAAGCACTGGCACCATCATTACGGCCACAGGCATTACCAGCCGTGACTGTTCCATCACTTTTGAAGACGGGCTTCAAATGGGACAGTTTTTCTATCGATGTTTCTCTTGGGTGCTCGTCCACTTGAAATACTGTTGTCCTTTTCCTAGTCTTTATTTCAACCGGAACGATTTGAGATTCGAAGGAACCAGACTCAATCGCCTTTCTTGCCCTTCTTTGGCTTTCTACAGCAAAGGCGTCCTGGGCTTCCCGGGAAATTTGGTAGGTTTCCGCTACGTTTTCTGCTGTTATCCCCATCCCCAAATCTTTTCCATACACTTCGGTTGGCTGCTGTCCATTTTCAAGATTAGAATCAACTAGATGAGGGTTTCCTTCTCCAAATCGTGAATTTCTGAGGTAAATGGGGGCTCTACTCATATTTTCCGCTCCACCTGCCACGACAATATCATCCGGATTAAAAGCTAGATGCTGAACACCGGAAATCACTGCCTGTATGCCTGAAGCACATAGGCGGTTTACTGTATAAGCCGAAGCTTCAGGAGGGATACCCGCTCTTAACGCGGCAACACGTGCTAGATTTGAAGATTCGGTCGACTGGCGCACTTCACCAAAAATCACTTCATTTATCTGCTCGGGTGCCAGACCTGCTCTCTCGATTGCATCCTTAATGACCGTTGCCGCTAGATGACCCGCTTGTACATCTTTTAGTTGTCCTCCCATTTTACCTATAGCCGTACGGTTCGCACTTACAATGACAAATTCATGTTCCATTCCAGTTCCTCCTAGCTTCTTAAAGAAAAAAAGGAAAGCAGGTCAAACTGCTCTCCTCGATTTTTCTGTTTATACTGTTATCTTCTTCATGAACGAGTCTAAATCCTCTTTAGTTTCGTGCATTAATTTTGCTTGTATCGATTAATGGTTTTGCCAGCACCAATTTTATCGGTCTTCACTTCGTATGGCGTAAAAATAATAATCATTGCACTGAAAGAAAATCACCGTTGTGTTTGTATCTAATCCACATATATTTTAGTTAAGTTAGAAAGTTTTCCTAATTATCACCATTTTCGATACTTCCAACATATAATACAAACAAAGGCAAAACCGGGGGTATCCACATGCAAGATAAACTACATGATGTACAGATGAATGAGGTAAAGGTTTTTGATGAATGGGTGAAAAAGTTTTTTCTTAATCCGGAGACAAGTAAATTGGACCATCAATTATTTACAATTGACATTTACGAAAGTGATGACGAGTATATGGTGGAAGCAATATTGGAAAACCATGAAGCAAAGGATATTAAAGTGCGTTTAAAAGATAACGAAATTTTGATTACCGTTGAAAAGCCTCACAAACCTTTTCAAAAGCTATTTCATAAAGATAAAGCGATTACATCACCTACACAACGAAAAATTTCTTTCCCTTTTTCCATCTGTTCACGAAGGATCACTGCCGAGTTTACCCACCCATCATTAGTGATTCGTATTCATAAGTATTCCCCCGGTAAAGACCAAGATAGTATTCAGATCGAATAGCTTTAAATAAAAAAGAATGGCTCCAGAAGCTACTTGCTTCCAGAGCCATTCTTTTTTATTAGCCAGCAAAATTAAATGTTGTGGTGCTTCCATTTTGAGTGGATGTGACTTGAAGCTGTGCATCGATTCGTTCTTTCAATTCAGGAACATGGGAAATGATGCCGACTAACCGTCCACTACTCTGGATATCCATTAATGCTTCAATGGCATGATCCAGTGATTCAGGATCGAGAGTACCGAAACCTTCATCTATGAACATCGTTTCCAGGGAAATTCCTCCTGCATTCTGCTGGACAATATCTGCAAGCCCAAGAGCAAGGGCAAGCGAGGCTTTAAAACTCTCTCCGCCAGAAAGCGTTTTGACATGCCTTTCCTGTCCGGTATATTGGTCATATACTGACAGCTCCAACCCACTTTGAATATTCCTGCGAGTTGGGTCAAGCTTTCGCAATAGCTGATAACGACCGCTCGTCATCTTTAACAGTCTCAGATTGGCTTCTTTTAGAATATCATCTAAAAAGGCAGCCAAGACATACCGTTCAAACGTAATTCGGAATGAATTTTGGCCTTTTGAAATCTCTGAAAGATGCCCAACGATGCTATATTTTTCATCCAGGCTTTTCTGCTCTTCTCTAATATATGCCAATTTCTGCTCGATTTCCTGGTTATTCCTTTGTTCAGCCTGTAGTTCATTCTGTGTGTGTCGCAACTTTTCCAATTCACCGTCAATGAATTCAAAGGTCTTTCTTAACCCCTCCAAGTCCGGTTTTGGTACATCTTTTAACTTCATTTCCAGATCATGAAACAAGCTAATCACACTTTGCCAATTTTGTTCGTATAATTGTACTTGTTTTTCCATAGATTCAAGCACTTCTTCAGTCCTTTTGGCTGCAGTATATTCCTTATAAGTAGCAAATCCTTGGTTGGACATTTCCACAACCAGCTTTTCACGCTCTTGATTTAATTCAAGCTTCAATGCATCTATATTTCCTGCGAACGATTCCTTTTTCGCATGGATGCCCGATTCTTTTTCTTTGACCAATTGAAGGGCTTTTTGTGCCTCTTCCAATGATTTTTGTAACTGCTTCTGCCTTCTGACTGCCAATTCAAATGCCCTTGCATATTCTACTTCAGTACGAATTCCTTCTGGTAGGGAATTCGTTAGGCCTGTAAGCTTTGTTGAATTCTCAATAAACCTGGTCTTTGTAGTATCTTCCATTTTCTCTAAAGATGCCAAGTTCTCTTTCAATTGAGTACCCTTCTCTTTTAAGGCAATCAATCGTTTCTCCAATTCGCTTCCTGCATCCTTCTTATCCATTAATGATTGTAAATGCCCTTGTAACTCTCTTCCTTTTTCCTCATACGACTTCAAGTATTCGTCGATAAGCTCGGAAGCGAACTCCGGAACGTCATTTTGTAAATCTGTGTATCTTTCATTCTTGGTGTCTGTGAGTGCCTGGAATTTCGATTCTGCCTGGTAAAATTCACTTTCAGCCTGACTTTTTTGTTTATCGGCCATTTTCACTATATTTTCCTGCTGTTTCAATTCTACATCCGATGGCATATTCTCATGCAAGAGTGCAGGCTCAGGGTGATCAATCGAACCACAGACGGGACAGTTTTCACCATCATGAAGCATGGATGCTAGCATACCAGCCTGGCCGGCACGCCAGTTTTGATTGATTTCCTCTAGTTTTTCTTTTTCCTGGAGATGATGATCGAGCATCTTTTGAAATGTAGACTTTTTATTTTCCAAGACATCCATCATGCATTTACATTCTGAATAAACAGCATGTAGCTTTCTAAGTTTTGAAAGAAGCTGTTGATTTCTTTCAAACTCCCTTTCTTTCTCTCCATAAAGGATCGCCACTTTTTCGGCTTCCGCCTTTTCAAGGCTGATTTTCTCCATGTCCGTTTCGATTCTAGCAAGCTCTGAAACATTATGTTCACGGAGTTGCTTACTTTTCTTCCACTCTGTTTCATCTAAAGTAACCTGTTCTCTAAGACTTGAATAAGTCAAAACGGCTTCTTTCACTTGTTCAAGCTGATGTACATTCCGTAATGCCTGTTCTCGATCCTCTTCCTTTTTAAGCTCTTGCTCATAAACTTCCTGTTTCTTCAGGCGCTCCTCTAACAATAGTTCGGCCTGCTTGGTTAAATTTTGAAGTTCAGACGTCACCTCTTTTACCTGTTTACCGATTCGCAAGTAATATTGCTCTTGTTTTTCTAGAGAGGCCGCTTTATGAGCCATTTTCATTTGTTCTTTTAACTCCATAATTTCCGGGCGCCTGTTTTCTAAGTCTGCTTTTTCATTTTGTAATCTGTCTTTCTCAGCAAATCTATTCAATAAATCGGCCGCTTTGGATAGCTCTTGGTTGACCTGATCACGGGCATTCTGCTTTTCCTTTAGAAGCTCACCTAAATGTTGATGCTTTTCTGTAGCCGTTGATATCACCGAATGAAGCAAAGGAAGAATTTGTTGTTCATTTGGTTCAGCTGCTTCCAATAAAGATTGAAGCTCCGCATGATCACCCGGTTTGATGCCCTTCATTAATTCAATGCGACGCTGTGCGCTTTTTTCACTTTGTTTCTTAAGAAGTGATGCTTCCTCTTTTAATCTTTCTTCTATTCTCTTATATAATTCGGTATGGAATAACTTTTGCAAAATCTGTTCCTTATCTTTACTATCAGATGTTAATAGTTTACGGAATTCATTTTGCGGAATCATCAGGATTTGCCTAAACTGGTTCGCATCCAACCCAATGAGTACTTTGATTTTCTCTTCAACCTCGCGAACATTGGCTCCCAGTAACTTTCTCCCCTCGCCTTGTACCAATTCATATAGTTCTGCTTTCGCACTAACGGTTGTGGTACCCTCTCCTGATTTCTTCTTTCGTTCCTGCTGTGGAGATCGGGTAACCAAATATGTTTTTCCACGGAGAGTGAATTGCAATGAAACCTCCGTCAAGACGTCATCCTCGGCAAATTGACTTCGTAAATCTTGTCCACTACGGTCTTCACCGCTCGCTTTCCCATATATAGCAAAGCTAATCCCATCAAAAATGGTCGTTTTCCCGGCACCGGTCTTTCCTGAAATGACAAACATGGTCCGTTCTCCCAGTGTATTAAAATCAATGATTTCCTTACCCGCATATGGACCGAATGCTTGCATCGTCAAAATATGAGGTCTCATTTCAAAGCCTCCTCTTTCTTGACAGCTTCAATGACAGAAACCATCAGTTCCTGCTTTTGAGAATCGAACTCTCTATCTGTCATCTCCTGATAAAACGTCTCAAACAAGTCTATTTCAGACTTCCTTTCATCTTTTACGGAGGAATATGATTTTTTTCGTCTCAAATCGGTCAGATCCCATTTCCGTTCCAGATGAAGCACATTCGGGTAAACTTGACGCAATCGGTTAATGGGATCGATGAGCGATCCCTCGTCATTCAAGGTAATCTTCAAATAATCGTCTACTTTTTGGTTTTGATAAAAAGTAACGTCAAGTAATTCTTCCATCGTGCCTGAAATCTCCCTCATATCATACTTAGGGGTCAGGGACCGATAGCGAATCTCAAAGTTACCATCTTCTCTCATTTCAACGATGGATAGCGACTTATTTTGTTTAGCTTCAGAAAATGAATACTTTAAAAGTGATCCGGAGTAATAAACCTTTTGATGTCGAATTGCATCCGGGCTATGTAAATGCCCAAGTGCCGTATAATCGAATGCATCGAATAAATCGGCTGTCACACAACCAGATCCACCCACTGACAGAACCCGTTCTGAATCGCTCGTTTTACCACCCAATACAAAAGCGTGTCCCACCAATACATTCGGCTCGTTTGGATTAAGCTTTTCCTCTATAGCCCCTGTTATCCTTCTCATCGCCTCTTGATGGGAATGGATGCTTTCATCCTCGAAAACGTGACGAACCGTCCCTGGTTCTGCATAAGGAACACAGTAAAAATTAACACCCTTGATATGGACTGGTTCACATGTTTTTGTCAGTTTCCCGTGAATGTATAACTGGCTATGGCGGTACCATGATGAGCCAAATGATAACCTTTCAGCCGAATCGTGGTTCCCTGATATGGCCACAATGGGGATTTTCATTTTTACATTGATCGTATAAAGAATCTCATCAAGTAGCTCAACCGCCTCAGTCGGTGGTACGGAACGGTCATAAAGATCACCGGCAATGACCACCGCATCGGGTTTTTCCTCTTCGATTATCTCAATAAATTGTAGCAGGGCATGACGTTGGTCATCCGTCATATGGACCCCGTGAACAATTTTCCCTAAATGCCAATCGGCCGTATGGATAAATTTCATCGTTTCACTCCGTCCTCGTTTTTCTTACTACTATTATATCAAATATTAAAAAGAAAGCCTTGATAGAGTACAAACGTTCTAATTATTACCACAATCCATAATAAAAAAGGCACACTCTAAAGAGTATGCCCACCCTGCCTTCAGCTAAATAAATGCTGATAGGGATCCATATTCACTTGTCGTTCCGTCAACTTTTTTTGTAAAAACTTATGATCTCGTTTGGGTGTGGCAATGATATACCCACGAATCACCAAATCTTCTGTTATATCCGGTGCCTTTTCTTTCAAAGCCAATTCACCGATTTTACCAGCGATTTTATGACGGGCCACATCACGAAAAAGTTCCGGTACAGGGCTTACTAAATCTTCAAGTAAATCCTTTTGCTGTTGTGACCATAAGTGGTTCGTTTGTTCCAAGTAATACTCTTCCCAATCCATATCTGATTTCCCGTCTTCTTTCGGGAATCTCTTTAAGAACTTCCGAAACATGAAAAAGCCACCAATGCTCATCAACGTTACTAAAAGGACTACCCAAAAAAGGATAAACCATAAAAACCAGCCTCCTAGCAAAGAACCACCTCATATGTATAAATTAATTTATCGTTACCATTATTATAGACAGTAACCCATTTCTTTACAAGGCTGGTAATGGAATCAATCTTGAGAATCTACTTCGATTAACGTAAGGGAAAAGTCTCCCACAGCATTTTCTTCATATAAATTCGTAAGCGATGTTGAATAGTTGAAGATTTCTGCCCGGTATTCTTCTCTTGTCTCAGGAATCTTTAAATCAAAAACCATTTGATAGAGCAGCGTTGTGATATCATGATACTCCTCGCTCGTTACTTTAAAATCAAAACTAATCTTTCTAAGTTCTCCGCTTTCAGGGTTCTTTATAGATTCGGCATGAAAATTTGTGACCTGCAGCGAAACATCATTCAATACAACTTCATCAACCATTTCATTAACAACTCCTTAGTATATTAGATTAAAGTTATGTTACCACTCCGACTGCTTAACGCCAACGATTTAGCTTCAAAATAAAAAAAAACGTGCTAGGGAATCCCCGGCACATTTTTTCTATTAATTCCCTTTTTTAACGATTATACGCCATTGAGCGTCATCGACTTGTTCAAATTCCGTAATTTCATGACCTTCCGTTGCAGCCCAGCGAGGGATACTTTCCGTTGCTTGGGTGCAATCGAAATTGATGATCAATTCTTCCCCTTTTGTCATACCTGCAATTGCTTCTTTAGCCTCTACTAATGGAAACGGACAAACCATTCCTGATGTCTCTAATACCTTTGCCATTTTACTCCACTCCTCTAATTAATGTGATAAAACTCAGGCAGCCTTAGATGCACTTGAACTCTTTTGCTTACGGATGATAGTGAAATAAGCCGCTACCCATGTTCCTAATAAGAAAAAGACAATCGCGACCCAGCCTTGCCACGCAAATAATGCTGAGTTAACCAGTCCATTACCTATGGTACACCCGCCGGCGATACTCGCGCCAAATCCCATAATCATTCCACCAAAAGCATTATTACGCAATGTTTTCATATCAGGCAGTCTCCAACGGAATTCCCCGCTGCCTTTGGCTGCAATGAAAGCACCCAAGAAAATGCCCAATACTAAAAATGTACCCCAATCGATGAGCGCGTCATCTCCTGTGATAAGGAACGTTAAAATATTCGCAGAAGGTGTAGTAATCCCTAAACCGAACATTCGCCCGGTCATCGCACTTAAAGGCCAAGCCACGATGGCAATAAGTCCTACCAATAATGCAGTGACAAAGGGATGCCAGCGTTTTTCAAATAAAATATGAGCCAATCCCGTTTTTTTCGGTTTCATCTTGAACATAGGAAGTTTAGGCTTTTTAAATTCCCTGATGACCAAGATACCAACTATGATTATCAAAACAATGACCAATAACCAAGGTGACACATTCAACGTTTCATGAATATACGTATCACTCGTACGATAAGAAACCAGATGATCCCCTGTAGCTTTCCACACGCCGTACTTCGTCATTGCAGCTCCAAGCATATAACCGAAGAGTGCGACCCAACTACCGATCATACCCTCTCCTGCCCGGTACCATGTTCCTGTCGCACAGCCTCCTGCAAGAACCATCCCGATACCGAATATAAAGCCTCCGAGGATGGTTCCTAACCAAGGAAAACCATCATTACCAAATTGAATGATTCCTGTATCCCGTAGTACATACACACCAACGCTTTGTATCGCAATGACAATGAACGTAGCTAAAAACATTCGCCCGTCTTTCGCTATAAGCAAATCACGATATGCACCAACAACACAGAAACGGCCTCTTTGAAGCACAAATCCTAATAGTAAACCACAAATAATCCCTAACACAATCATTTGTAACATAAACCGTTTCCTCCTTAAATAAACAACAATAATATTAATATAATATAATTCGCATGAAATTACTATGATTTTTAATGAATTTCTCCTCTAACCTAATTTTGAATAGAACAACTAAGTGTTTTTACCAAACAAAAAAACCACATGTGTCAACATGCGGTTTTCACTGGGTAAAAGTCAAATCATCTTACCTTCACTAAAAGAAGCTGCTTTGACTTTTTTATATTGGTAAAGCATCACAACTCGCCAAGGAACAATCATACCGAAAGCAAGAAGGAAAAACATCCCACCAAGCACTCCAATTTCAATCGTGCTTCCCAAAATCAATTTAGCTACCAAACGAATTACCATAATACCGATTAAAATAAAAATAAATGCTTTGGAACGCTGGATATATATTTGTTCATCACGCACTTCGAATTTCGAAGTCTTGATTAATAAGATAGAAAATAACATACCAGCTATAAGAGCTTCTAAAAGTTCAGAACGTGTTACTTGAAACATCGGAAAAAGAAACATCAAAGCTCCTGTACTCATGAAAAGAGGCGGTAGTATAATCTTTTTCGCATTCACCGGTCTTTCCGTTTCCTTCATACGCAACTTAAAAACAACTAAAGCCATCAAAATAGCCATTCCTGTTGTTATATATATCATTTAACTCATCCTTTTTAGCTAATAGTAAGTAGGTACACACTAAGAAAACTATATAATAATTATAACCTTAAACAAAGTATATAGTACCTAAATCAGATTAACAAGGCGAGTATTTAATCCAATACCCTATTAACGGCATCCAAGACTCGATTCTCATCAAAAGGCTTTACAATAAAGTCCTTTGCTCCAGCCTCAATGGCTTCCACAACCATTTTTTGCTGCCCCATAGCTGAGCACATAATAACCATTGCAGAGGAAAACTCCTTTTTTATTTCCTTAACTGCATCAAGCCCGCTCATTATCGGCATTGTTATATCCATTATGACTAAATCGGGATTCAGTCTTCGATATAGTTCAATCGCCTCTTTTCCATTTTCACCTTCACCAACCACTTCATGGCCTGCTTTAGTCAATATATTTGAAAGTGTCATTCTCATAAATTTAGCATCATCAACTACTAATAATTGGGCCATAGCCGCTCCTCCTCATTTCAAACAACAAGCAGAACAAATAAAAGATATTCAAAGTTATATATTCCTAGAATATCTAACTTAAGTCCTAAAATCAACGAATTTTATAACTAAAGGAATAAAAAAAGAGACCAAAGACTCAATGAAAAGCCTATACAATTCAAAAAATATATTTTTTTACATGAAAATGCACTAAAATCCAATAAACCCACCGAATAGTGTAGTTAAAACGGCAATGATTTTAGTCATCCAATCAAAAAATAAGATAATCCCCATAACAATCATTAAATAACCGCCAATTTTCATAATGTACTGACTGTAGGTTTTTATCCATTTTAATTTCCCTACAAAAAAGGATAAAACAAAGAATGGGATGGCAAATCCTAATACATAAGCAATCATATAGTTCATAGCGGCACTAGGATTTGTTACCCCTAGCGTCATGACAGTACCTAAAAGGGGACCCGCACATGGCGTCCACCCAGCTGCAAAAGCAAGACCAATAAGAATCGATCCCAAGTAACCACCAGGCCTGTTCTTAAATTCAAACCGGCTATCCTTCATTAAGTACTTCGGTTGGAAGATTCCCACTATGAATAACCCAAAAAGGACTATTAAGATGGCACCAATTTGACGAATTAACTCTTTATAATCCGAAAAGAAAGAACCTAAATATGTAGTACCGAATCCTAGCGCTATAAATACCAACGAGAAACCTAGCAAAAAGAACAACGTATGCAACATGCTTCTTTTTTGCAGCATAGTATTATCCGACTTGATTTCTCCCACGCTCATACCTGTGATGTATGATAAAAAAGCAGGATATAACGGCAAGCAGCATGGAGAAATAAAGCTCAAAAATCCAGCTCCAAATGCTAAGAAAATATTAATTTCATCCAAGACTTCCACTCCTATGTAAGACAACCTATAAACATTGTATCAAATTATATAAAAAAATACATTTTTGGAATTGATAATTTTTCGTGACACCTGAAAAAGCTAATTAAAATGATCTTTACCCATAAGTGAAAAACTTATTTGATAACAATTCATCAAGGCTTTATAATTGTTATATTCATACATATTTTACAACAAATCTAAAAAAACGCCAATGCATTCGGATTAGAAAGGAATAGCTATGTTAAAAAGTAATGAATGTCTTGAACAAATCGAATTAAAACGAAGTGAACTTATTACTATAGTGGAGCGAAATGGGTTAAGTTCACATCTTGCCATCGAACTTAGTCAACAGCTTGACCAATTACTCAACATCTATCATGAAAAACATTATAAAACGGGTACTTGACTAAAGTGATACTGGTTTCAGTATATGACGTATATTCATCTTCATTCCTCAATGACGTGCACTTATTGCTTACCTCTCTTCTTCTCATTCCTAATCATTAATAAATAAAGACAAACTCCGCATAATAACATGTATAACCGTATTTCCTGGAGGAAACTATTGTGAAAACTTTATTTATTGCCCTATCCCTCATTATTTTGTTGTTTCCTGCCTCGTATAACGAGTCCCAGGCAGCAACAGACAGCAGAGCAGTTTACGAAAAAACAGGAAATGTTATTTGGGAAGTGAATACTCAAGAAAAAATCGTTGCCATTACATTTGATGATGGGCCCCATCCAGACTATACTCCTCAGATCCTGGATCTTTTAGCAAAATATAATGCAAAAGCTACTTTTTTCGTAGCGGGTAATAAAGTGAAGAGCTACCCAGATGTTTTAAAAAGAGAGATTAAGGAAGGTCATGAAATTGCCAACCATACTTATACTCATCCATATGATAGGAATATAACTGCTCATAAACTATCATCGGAATTAGATGATACGGATAAGATTATATGGGACCTTGCACGATATAAACCCTCTCTTTATCGTCCTGTAGGTGGTTTCCATAATGACACAATCATTAATACTGCGGTTAATAAAGGATTTAAAGTGGTACTCTGGTCTTGGCATCAGGACCCAAAAGACTGGGCTAGGCCTCCAGCTAATAAAATATCAAACCACATCATTAAATCCTTGCGACCCGGAGATATCATTTTACTCCATGATTGGAGTGACCGCCCCCAAACAGTTCGTGCTTTAGAAACAACACTAGCTTATCTTTATAAAAATGGTTATGAATGTGTAACCGTATCCGAATTATTGTATCGTTCAAACCTTACCTTACCTGAATTTTTCAGGGTTTTCCCATTGAAATAGGAAATATAATACGTTTTATTTATTCGGTCAACACTAGTAATAGGCCACTCAATCAAATCGATATGTCATCCCAGTATCAGTTAGGGTGTTTCAACCAATTTAAGCCCTTATATAGTGGAGGAACATCTCTTTTAAAAACTGTTGTTGGTCAATGGGGGTAATACCCGAAGATGGTATAGCTACCTTTTCATGCAAAGTGATTCTCGTTGAAAATATGCTAAAACAATTAGTTATTGTTTGAAGGGCTAGCTCCATATTT
Source organism: Peribacillus suis (assembly GCF_059384845.1). Lineage (NCBI taxonomy): Bacteria > Bacillati > Bacillota > Bacilli > Caryophanales > Bacillaceae > Peribacillus > Peribacillus suis. The sequence continues at coordinate 1,650,299 of NZ_CM182019.1, read as the reverse complement.
ATATCAGAACGGAGAGAGTCATCTTCAACCCCTTGCTTTATGATTTTGAAAATTTCACGCGATAACTCTTTTTGTATGTCGATATAGGAATCAATATTCTCTAGAGGCTCGTTTTTATATGAGGAATAGCTTTCAAAAGCCTCACGAAATAAGGTGACTTTTCTAGCTGGTCCATTCGCGATCTCTAAAAAATATTCGAATAACTCTTCAAATTTTTCGTATGCGTTCTTTTCTGAATCGGCAATCTTTTTTAGGTCGTCTTGGAAATTACTTAAAATGAATACAGCAACCTCAACGATTAAATTTTCTTTTTTAGGAAAGTAACGAAATAAGGTGGCTATACCGACATTTGCCTTTGTAGCGACATCTTGCATTTGTACATCATATAATCCTTTTTCTGAAAATAATTCCTCCGCTGCAAGGATTATTTGTTCTGTCCGATGCTTTTTATTTTTTTCTCTAGTATTTGAACTCACGATTCATCGGTCCTTTCTCCTATTGCTTGATATATTCTGTTAAATAGTATAAAATAAAAATGCATAAAATGATAGTTCGACTATCAAAAAAATAATAATGAGGTGTTATTTATGGAAAGATTATTAAATAAAGTAGCAATTATCACTGGCGCAGCAGCCGGCATGGGTGCGACTCATGCGCGTAAATTTATTGAAGAAGGCGCAAAAGTCGTTTTAACCGACTTAAATGAAGAAGCCGGAGCAGCTCTTGCGAAAGAACTAGGCGAAAACGCCATATTTATTAAACAAGACGTTTCTAGCGAATCCGATTGGCAGACTGTCGTTACCGAGACTGAAAACACATTTGGCCCAGTAAACATTCTAGTAAACAATGCAGGAATAAGCCTTAATAACTCCATTGAAGATATTACCTTGGATCAGTACCTTAAAATCGTCAAAATTAACCAAGTATCTGTATTTTTAGGAATGAAAACCGTTGTTTCATCCATGAAGAAAACTGAAAACGGATCAATCGTCAATATTTCTTCAATGAACGGGTTAGTGGCTGGTGCGATTGGTTATACGGATACAAAATTTGCCGTTCGCGGAATGACAAAAGCAGCCGCCATTGATTTTTCACGTTATGGAATCCGAGTGAATTCAGTACACCCAGGTGTGATTGAAACACCGATGGTAACCCAAGGCGATGCTGTCGAAGTCATCAAAGAATTTGCCAAACATATTCCTCTTAAACGCGTGGCACAGCCAGAAGAAGTCTCCAATCTCGTTCTTTTCCTAGCTTCCGAAGAATCCAGCTATTCTACAGGAGCTGAATTCGTAATTGACGGCGGATTAACTGCACAATAATATAAAATGACACATACACACAGGTTGCCCCTTTTATCTTGGGGCAACCTATTTTTACATTTAACGCCCATTATGAATGGGATTCCTATCTATCACGTCTTTCCTTTCTGTACACTTAATAATCAATTTTTATATGGGCCTGGTCCCCTCACACAAAAAACCCCCTTCTCTGGTAGATTTCGTCAGAGAAAGAGGTTTCGGATCGCGATGAAAGATAAAGCAAACAAAAATTTATGATGAAAGATTACTCTGTAATGCATTTTATGATTTGCTCATCCTATAATAGCCATAATCAATCGATTAAAAATTAGTGCATAGCGATTTTCATGCTATTTATTTGGTTTGTTGTTTATTCATAGCACTCATCATTTGATTAATTTTCTTTTGGGACGGTTTCATACCCATTTGCATCATCATCATGAAGGACCCTGTTATATCAACGTTTTACTATTCTATAATCGCACCTATTCTATTGAAGAAAAATATACCATAAATGCTTTTGAAAGTCTACGCAAAAACATTTTATAATGAAAGTCAGGTTAATCATTCTTCTCTTTTCAAAATCTATAGATATAAAAAAAGGCTGAAACCATAATTCAGGGGTTACAGCCTTTCAATAGGCAATCATAACTTTTACATTTCTTGGAATGACGATGACTTTTACTGGAGAATGCGGATAATTGACAAAGGCTTTTTCTCCGACAATAACACGCTCAAAAACTGAGATATCACATCATTTCCAGCCCGTCACCGTGATTTTCCATATATGATTAAACAACTTTCTATGTGTTCTGAGCATGCTCCGCTTCCTTCTTAGTATTGAAACTCCTTTTATTTTTTTTGTGTCCGTTTCCCTGTTAATGGGTCAATGCCCATATCGATTACATAAAAATACTTACCCGTTTTCTTATCTTTCTTGATACTACCTTTCACTGTTAAAAAACCTCCTAGGATTCCTAACAGAAAATAAGTCCCTTAACTATATTTTATCAATTATTCATAAATGCTAATATTTCAAGCTTTATATATTTCTCCACACAAACAAAAAGTTAAAACTCAAAAAGGAAACGCTCATATAAAGGCGTTTCCTTTTAATATTTATTGAGAAACACGATTTTGAGTCATACGCGTCTGCCATTTCCGCCAACCCGGCATGTATATTAATGTTTACATAGTTTTAGTCAATGCTAATTATGTAATTGTCCATACGATTATTAAATACCTATGATATGAAGTTAATCAAAATTCCAAGCAAATGTCAACAGTATTATGGTAATATCAATGACAAATAAAGATTCGAACTCCCGACCGACACCTTAGAAGGGCGTTGCTCTTTCTAGATGAGCTACCTTATATATCAGTGTTTTTCTACTGTTCAACGTAACGGTCAATTTACGAACTTAGACGCCTGACATTTTCAGTATAAATCGAGGTGAAAATGATTGCAATTGCAAAGTAATTTAATTGATTTAGCTACTTGTTTCAGGTTACTTAAAAAGACATCCAGAATGGATGTCTTCAATTTTATCTATTTGCCTGTTCTTGGAGAACTTCTTTTAAAAGTTCGACGGCGTTTTCATCATTAGAGTCATTGGTGCCAAGTTCACCACGAAATGCTTTGGAGAGTATTGATTGTTTTAAAATAAGTATACTTTTTTCTAACTGTTTAAGTACTGAGTAGGTTTCTTTTTCCTTTTCTAGAAACATTAAAACTAATTCAGAGACTTTTTGTTGTTCAGACAGTGGAGGAATTGGAATTAAGAAATTCTTGATATCTTTCATACCCAAGTCTGGTACCCCTATTGACCTCGTATATGATAGCGCCTGTTTTAAAACAAATCCACTGTCTAGGTAAGTATTAAGGAAGTTAGTATCTACAACCAAGGGTCTAATTACACAGCACGAGTATGAAACAAGAAATTGTTCATCCGTTTCAACAATTCTAGCTTTCCCTAATTTTGCTCCTATTCTCGAATATATAATATCTCCTTTAATAGGATTAATCTTCCTTGACAATCTCACATAGTCTTCAATTGAAATTCTTTTAATATCAACAGTTAAGTTTAAAGACCCATCATCGAGTAAATCTTTAGCAGAAATAAATTTTATACCTTCTTCAACTGCTTTAGGCATCTTGTGGTCAATATCAGCTATATCTGAACAAATTTGATGAAGAGTTCTCCATTCCCAACTTTCCGGTATATCAAAAGGCTTTTGCATTTCTATTGGGAATTTTAATGCTTTTTCATTTTTAATATTATTTTTTATCTCTTTTTCATCACTTATCTTGTTTAAAAGAGGTTCAACCGAGTCATAACCATCATTCTCTTCTCTCCACTTCTTCGTCAACTCTCCACGAAATGCTCTATCCAATAAAGCAGCTCTTCGAAGTTCAAACGATTCCTTTGCTTCTTCAATCAATTGCTTTGCTTCTTCAATTTTACCTAAAAGCAGCTCTACCTTATTAGCAATACGCTTTTGTTCGTTGAGAGGGGGAAGAGGAAAAGGCATACTATTCATAACCGTCGGTGACACTCTTGGTAAATTAATCCCATTACTATTCTCATTTGCATAACTTATAACTTGTGGCAAACTTAAATATTCATTTAACAAATGGTTAGTCACGATATTTTTGCCTCTATAAACTAATATATCCGTTGAAGCTACACCATTGATACTGGCTATAGCATGTTTATTCAAATAAGGACGTAATTTACCATACAAAACATCACCCTTATTAAAAACTACCTTTTTACTTTTAATTCCCTCGGAATTTATAACTTCTTTAATTCCGCCGCCCTTATACAAATGCTCTAAACCAATATAGAATTCTTCCCCTGTAGGTTGTACTTGCTCGTTTATATGCAAAAAAACATGTCCTAGTCTTGACCAAACCCAATTTTCTGGAACTTCATAAGGCTGTTCTTCCTCTGGCACTAACGCCTCTTCTAACAACTCTTCAATTGTTTTCTTTTTCTTAATCATTAGAAATTCACCTTAACTTCTTTTGTTTCACGAAGTTCTTCAACAACGTCGGTTAACAAATCAATTGCTTGTTGCAGCTTTACAATTGCTTCTTCAGCTGATTCAATTGGGTCTGGCAGGTTATCATAGGAAGATATTGATGCATCTGCTATAAGTCCAATATCTAAGCTGTCATTCTTTTTAGCAATTTCTTCTCTAGTGAATTTGTTCCACCGCTCATCTTTAACCTCAGAACGGTCTGCTGTTACATAGGCTTTCATGAAGTTTTCAAAATGAGCCATTGTTAATTGATTACGTTTTCCAAATGAAGACATGTTTGTACGTAAGTCATAAACCCAAACATCTTTTGTATTGTCTTGGTCTGTTTTTCCTCTTGTAAAAAACAAGACATTTGTTTTAACACCTTGAGCATAGAAAATACCAGTCGGTAATCGTAAGATTGTTTGTAGATTACATTTATTCATTAAGTCATGACGAATTTGTGTACCAATACCACTTTCAAATAAGACGTTATCTGGTACTACTACTGCTGCGCGCCCTGTACCGTCTGTTAAAAGCGAGTTATAAATAAGCTGTAAGAAGTTTAATTGTTTATTTGATGTTTCAAATGTTAAATCGTCACGTGTTGCACGTTCGCCACCTTTTTTCGTACCAAATGGCGGATTTGTTAAAACAACATTGAAGTTTTTCATCCATTTACCATTTGTTGATAACGTATCACCTTGCTCTAAACGTCCTTCCATATCATGCAGCAATGCATTCATTAATGCTAAACGATGTGTATCTTTAACAAGCTCCATCCCCGTAAAGGCTTCTTTCTTCTGGAATTCCGCTTCTTCTGGTGAAAGGTCAAAATAATTATCTGTTTTTGCTTTTAAATAATGGTCAGCTGCAATCATAAAGCCTAATGTCCCTGCTGCTGGGTCATTACAACGCTCGCCTACTTTTGGGTCAATTAGTTGAACCATTACATCAATTAATACACGCGGAGTAAAGTATTGTCCTGCTCCTGATTTTTTCTCACTGGCATTTTTCTCGAGTAATCCCTCATAAAGATTTCCTAATCCTTCTTCTTTGGCATTGTACCAATCTAAACCATCAATTGATTTAATAATCTTTTCAAGATTTTTTGGCTCATCAATACTAGTTGAAGCACCATTATATATCATACGCAATCTTTCATTTTCAATATCTTCACTACCTAAATCAAGTAGTAGTTGACGATAAAATCGATTTAATTCGATTCCTTCTTTACTAACTAGGTCGCTCCAACGCTTGCCTTCTGGAATAATGGATTCCGTTTCTTGTTCTTGCATCATTTTTAAGAAAAGTAGATATGTTAATTCAGTCACATACTCATGATATGTAATACCGTCATCTCTTAATACTGACGCTAAATTCCAAAGCTTCGAAACAATCTCTGCGTTATTCATTATGTTCCTCCTAATGTCTGTTCATCTATGTTATTATACCTCAGTTTCGTTAAAATGCTCGATGGTAAAAGGGAGTCCACAGAACTAGACTCCTTTTTTGATTATTCAATTATTCGTTTATCTGTAAAAATAGCATAAATATAAGAAGGTGCTCGCAAATGTTGAATTGGAACAGTATTACTTAACGGCAAGTAAGGTACAGCTTTTTCAAATTCAGATTTTGCTACATTTTGATTCGTTGTTGTTAATTTAATAGATGTTCCAACAACTGTATACTTAAACTGTTTCCCTCGAATTTGCTTAAATATATTCCCTTCATTTTCAACAATACGTTGCCATACTTCTTCAATCATCTAGTCACCTCATCAACTAATATACAAGTTATCATTAATTGCATAGACAATCTTATCAATCTCGTCACCAAATTCACGTTTCAACACGTTATAGCCACCATTACTTTTAAACGGCTCTTCTGAGAATGCCTCCTCTGGCGTGGGTGCTAAAACAGGCACTTGTAGCAACTGCTTTTCAATACGGTCAAGCCATTTACGTTGTCTTATTGTCCAATCGTGTAATGCATAAACTTTTTGCATCGCGTTTTTCACGCGCGTTTCATGGTCAACCAATGCTTCCCCTAATGCGGCTTGACGAATAAAACTTATAATATCCGCAGCAATTTCTTCATTCTTAGCCTGCTTCCAAGCAGATTGTAAATGTGATTGTTTGAAACCTTTTGTATCTAAAAGAGTTACAATCTCTCGTAAATCTTTACGTGTTAATTCTTTTGGTCTTGTGCATATTAATTGAAGTGCTGGGATTTCATTCATGTTATCTCGAATATATTGGACAAAACCATCTAAATAATCTGCTGGCTTTTCATTTCCTTCTCCATATCCACGGGTTACATCCTTTACTTCATCTTCATGCTTTGAAATAATTTGAAGCTCTTTAGGTGTCCGATACGTTGCGACATATTCAAACAAAATACTATTTGTTTGAGCTTGTTCTGGTCGATAGTGTTGAATTTCTTGCGCCCATTTATCAAGTGGTACACCTTTTGATAATTCTTCAAAGCGACGTTGCCCCGCATCATCTATTTTTTGCTTTTTGCGCTGAATTTTCGCAACGAGTTGATTACGGAAATGCTCTGCTTCATCTTCTGTCTCAGCTTGCGTAAATGATTCATGTAAATCAGTAATCGTGAAATGTTGCTGCTTCACAACAGGCTTCATATCTGTATATTTTTGTAGTTGATTGTAAATACCAACCGCATCATAAACTCGGAAATGTGTTTTCCCGATGTCAGGACATAAACGTGTTGCTCGACCTAACATTTGGTCATATAAAATACGTGATTTTATACGTCGTAAAAAGACTAAGTTTGTAATGGTAGGCACATCTATTCCTGTAGTGAGTAAATCCACTGTTACAACGATATTTGGTAAATGCTCATTTTTAAAGCGTTTAATCATTTCATTTGGATTATAAATAGAACCTGTAATTTTTACAATCGCATCATCTGATACTACATCACCGCGATTCGCAAATGCTTCTTTTAGTAAACGTACTACTAAATCCGCATGTTGATTCGTTGCAGCAAAGATAAGCGTTTTTTCTCGACTTTCTGGGTCAATATAGTCTGTTAATCTATTTAAGACTGCACGATTAAATGGTTCAGTAATGACTTGTTTATTAAAGTGCTCGACATTAAATTTCAATTCATCTTCTAAGCGTTCGAGAATCACTTCGCCTTGCTCAGGGTCATACACTTCAACTTCTTCACCTTTTTTAAATGAAATTCCACTTTTAGCTAACTCTGATTCAAATAAATATGGCGGCTCATGGTCTACTAAATAACCATCCAATACTGCTTCTGTATAAGAATATTTATAAATCGGCAGTCCGAAAATATCCGTTGTATGAAGTGCTGGTGTAGCTGTAAGTCCAAGAACTGCTGCATCAAAATAATCAATAACGCGGCGATATTGGCTCACGTAGTCATTTTGATTTTGGAATAACAACTCATCATCTGACATTTCGCGGTCACTTGTATAACCTCTATGTGCTTCATCGACAATGATAAAATCATATTGTCCAACAGAAGGCAACTTTTCTCCATCATTATAAAATAAGCGTCTGACCATTCCCTGTACTGTCGCAACCTGTATCTTTGTTTCAACATCTGGTGTCATATCTTCTAGCGACTTTACATCATAAATACTAGCAAATGATAAGCCTTCAATTTCCGTATCCTTTAGCGAGTCAATTGCTTGCTGCCCAAGTGAATTACGGTCAACTAAAAATAAGATACGGCGACATTTTTTCGCTTTAATCAGTCGATACATAAGTGAAATCGCTGTACGTGTTTTCCCTGTACCAGTTGCCATCGCAAGTAGCATTTTACGCTGTCCTTCGATTAATGCTTTTTCAACAGCTAGTACCGCAGTTTGTTGATAAGAACGTAAACCAAACTTTGTAATATCTTCTACTGCGAGTTTTGCATTAGCTTCTGTATCATCTACATCTAAAAGTAAACGTAAGTCCTCTGGTGAGTGCCATCCTTCTAATGCATGTGCATGTTTGTGTGGTGTACGTGAATCCCAGAACCAGATACCTGATTGGTCTTGTAATTGTTTTAAGTATGGTCGTCCATTGGATGCATATAAGAACGGTACTTTATATTCTCCATTTGCAGGAAGTAATTCGATTCCTTCCTTTTCTTCTACTAAACGTGCATATGTTTTCGTTTGACTTTCAAGAGCTGCTGGAATATCTCGGTGCTTCGCTTTTGCTTCAACAATGCCCACTAATTGCAATCCAATAAATAGAGCGTAGTCAGCATATTTGCTGCCAACTTTCCATTCAGCAATTGCCATATTTTTATTCTTCTCTGGCATTGTTTTATTCTTTTTGAAGCTGAGTTTTTCTGTATCAACAATCCAACCAACAGAGCGTAATTTCTCATCAATAATAATGCGTGTCTGTGCTTCTGAAAGACGATGTTTCTTTACATGAAGCTGTGATTTTTCTCTACGCTTTACACGTACATCTTTTGAAATAGTATCATCTGTTATTACATCTAATTGTTCAACAAGTTGCTTCTCTTTAGCTTTAATTTCTTTTTCAAGTCGTTCAATCTTTTGTTGAAGTTGCTCTTTGGTTGTATCAACTTGTTGCAACAATTCTATATATTTAGGAGCGGAAAAGTTCCAATCAACATACACTTCCATAAACCAAATGGATAGTTGATATGCAAGTTCTAATAAGCTTTTCGCTTCTTCTGTTTTGCCATAGTTTGCTTCATGTGAAGCGGTGTTCCCTTTACGACGTAATATATCAAAAATATCTAATATTTCTGGCTCTGCAAGTCCTTCTCTTCTCATTGTATTTATGCGGTCTACTTGAGATGTATTGTAAGCTTCACGAATATTATCAGAAGCTAATACAGCCTTCGCAATTGTTTCACCAAACAATCGAAGTTTCATAATCGATGTATGAGGGTCTTGATACACATTACGCTCAGCACTTTCCCCTAATTTCCCTAGCACTTCCCATTTGCCTTCAAAAAAAGCAAAGTTACTCTTCAATAATTTCACCGCTCTTCAATATAGTATGTTTCTTCAATTGTACTATATTGAAAATAATAAACACACTATGTAAAGCTTATTTTCAATTATCACTTCATATTTTTTTATACCTTCAATTAATAAAATCAATATTTCATTAATTGAATGAGGTTTGGAAAAATCATGACGTGTGGATAAGCTTGCCTATCCCATTTCCTGCCTAAGACCCCAGTGAATATGTGGAATTATACCCCCTACCTATATCAATTACAAATGAAAAGAGACCCCTTAAGAGTCCCCTTAGTCAGCTTCATATTCCTTAACCTTGCGATAGAATGTAGCCTTAGTCAAATTTGATTTTTTCATTGCTTCAACTGCAGTGATATCTCTTGCTCTCCATTGTTTATAAGCCTGTTCAAATTCAGATGTAATAGATGTTTTAGGTCTTCCTAGGTGTTTACCCTGTGCCTTTGCTGAAGCTATGCCTTCAGCTTGACGAGTCTTAATCTTAGCTCTCTCTTCTTCAGCAACCCATGATAATACTTGTAATACCAAGTCAGCTACAAAAGAACCGATTGAATCATTGTACTTACGTGTATCCAATAATGGCATATCAATTACGACAATATGTGCTTTAATGTTCTGTGTGATATCATTCCACTCGTTTAGAATCATCTCTTTGTTACGACCTAGCCTATCTAATGAATGAATGTATAATGTATCTCCTTTACGCAAACGCAATTGCTTGGTATTGAGGTCTATTGAAGTCTTTACCACTTTGCTAATCAATATGAATATCACTTTCATCAATTCCAAGAGCATACATGCTATCCATTTGTCGTGCTTCATTTTTGTCTTTACTGCCTACTCGTACATATCCGAATTTTTGTTGTCCATGATTAATGACCTCGCATCCTTCTTTCTCCAGTTGCTCATTTTGTATAGTAAGGTCTTGTGCTACAGTAGGCACCCTTTCATAACAGTATTTCATATTATTTTCACTTTTGATTTATGTAGCTATGTTTTGTCATCGGTTGATATCTTGATTCTTCTGAATCGGATAATAGGTGTCAATACTATTAAGTTCTGTTACCACCACAAAGAAGGGGAGGACTCTTATGTTTTATTTCAAGTACAAATAACTAGAAGGTAAATGATAAGTGGACAGCTTAAATAGAGGTTTGTGTATCAGCAACAAGTTTTTCACACCATTTTCTCATGAAAAAGAGCCATACACTAATGTATGGCTAACTCAAAATGATTTGTGAGGTGTAAAGCAGTTTAGTTACATTTCCTTTATCAATCATTCTGTTCTTTATCATATATTTTTGACCATCTAAATGTAGGGTTTGCTTGACTTTTATGTAAACAACACAACCATAAATAATTTTACACATCTTTTTTATATTTTTTTGCTAAGAGTATACTATTTACTATCCAATGGTTCTTTTAAACTCAGGGACAACCTGTAGTATTTGATACTTATGTATAAATATAATTGAAATTCCAAACGTTTCTTGAAATTTCCCACGAATAAACTCTGAATCTTTAGGGAACATATCTGCAACAATACATACAGATTTTTTCTTGCTTACATCAGTTAGCTTGCTTACATTTTCTACAACTTTTTTTATTTCAGAGTTATTTATCTGTCCATGTTTGACCTGAGTATAAATTTTTTGTTCTCCATCCTCAGCAATTACATCAATTTTCATATGGTCATAGTCAGGGTTTGCCTTGTTTGCTTCATATCCCATAATCTTAAAATACTCACAAACCGCAATCTCACTAATTTGACCTTTCGCAATCTTTTGACGATTAATTACACTATTTAAAGATTTCGATATTTTTTCCAAATCTTTCTTGTTAATTAGTTGCTCATCAGGGTCGTGGAAAACATTATCAGAATAATATCCAATTTCCTTACCTTGGTATACAGTAACTATAAAATCCTCTCTTGGTTGTATCATAGACACTATTGAATCTTCAATTTCTTCTAGCAAATCAAGAACACCATGTTCACCTATTTCTGTAGAAAGGACTAGAATTGCCTCAACTGCCCGTTGAAAGTGCAAACTAATTTCTCCAATTAAACCTTCATTATCATAGATTAAATAAGATTCACTAGTTTCCGTCCTTAGACTTCTTCTAAATAAAAAAATTGGTTTCATTACCCTTCCTCCATTACTTTGCCTGATACCCAAATGGTTTACATATATGTTTGACATTTAAATACCAAATACCATCTATGATTCAATAAAAAAACACTTATATCTTCATAAAAATCAAAGTTTTATTACCTTCTGATTGTTTAGCATTAAATTTATTCTTTTTTCTGGAAAACACTTTAAATAAGTGTAGAAGTTCCAATTATAATGTCTTCCGCAATAAATCGCATTAAAGGTATCTCGTTTATTAAATACTTATCATCAGTAAAAGGTGTGAATTTTGCTTTCTCCCCATCTTTGCTATGAACTATTGCATTCCTTGTTTTATAGATTCTTTTAGAAAGTTTCGAAAAAGTTTTTGTCTCAATCTGATTTAAATCAACTCTATCACTCTTCGAGAAGAGTACTTCATTATCTTTATAATGCCGGACCAGCTTTTCATCATACTCATCTAATTTAGTTCTTAATTCTTCTATATTTATGTATCTAGTTAGTGTCATCATCAATGCTTCTTGTTCATTAAAAGAATAACTGTCTCCTCTTTCCCTGATTTTTTTCGATATAAGATTCATGAGTTTTTTTATATCCTTCTCCCTCTTTGCTGAAAACTGTGGACTAGTAATTTCTTTCTCAATCATCTTGACTATTTCTTCATTATATATTTTTTCAAAAAAATGCTCCATAACGTGATAGTAAGACAAAAACTGTAACATAGGACTTTCAGCAGAGAGAGCCATTTGATAATGATATATTAAATCTGAAGTATACTTTCTCTTAGGTGCCTCCATTTCTTCTAAACTTGCTCTTCTTAATCCTAATAATCGATTAGTCCTTAAAAATTCATCAAGAAACCTAATTTCTACAACTGCATAATTCAAGTTGTACCCCATTTGAAACAAAAATGAATTACACAATCTTTCCAAATCTATCCTAGACTTAATGTGTGAGGAAGATACTCTAACTGTCTCAAATCGTGGTATCATCACTCGAATTAGGTCTATTAGTTGATTATTTGAATCTTCAAAGTTTCTTCGAACAGCCATAGACAAAGAACCAGGTCCTTTCCTCATCCTCTTAAACTCACTTATAAGACCAGTTTCATGTATCTTGTTAATAATAAAAATTATGTATTCGTCAGAACAAGCTTTATATTCATATATAATCCCATTTGGTATATCTTCTTTTTTAATAGTTTCATTAGGCATTAACCTCGGTGAGTAGAAATTCTCTCCCCTAGTAAGTACTTCATAATAGCGGTCATCATAAATCAAGGTCTCATCATCTGTATTTTTTGAGTTTAGTTTATCTATGATTTCTAAAAAATAGGATTTTTCAATACTGAATTGCTTACTGTCAATATCTATTGTTAACTTATCGTCATCTTCTTCTATTTCTACCTTCAACATTTCTTTTAAAATACCCTTAAATTCAATAATATCAATCATGCTGTTCTCCCTCTCACCATATTAATTACTTAATTAACCTCACCATTCGGAAGTCAAAATTAACAGATAACATACTCGTCAAAATCTTGCTGGTTTAATAACTTAAACAACATGTGTTTTGTTTATACCCTTCTCTCGTCAAAAAAACATAATAGATTTTACTTTTGGGAAAGATACTGATATATCTTCAAAACAGTTTATTTCTTGAAATTAACGTACAGGAAAATCATACCATACTAATACAAAAAAAGAGCAGCAACATTAAATGCTTCTCACATTAAAAACTTTATAACGTTTGTCTGTATATCATATATGAGCGAGATTATTCAAAAATAATCCCTTGCATTAACATCCTGGTAATGTTGTAACTGACAATATAAAAGACAGGTTTTATTAGTATGTGTAACGGTGTGTATAGCGCTATATTCAGTCAATCACTAAACACACAAAAAAGGAGAGCCCTATTAAGAGAGCCCCCCTCAGAGTGATTTTACAGCTACTCTTTTTGAGTAACGATTACTTCCTGCTATAAACTTCAGTTAATAAGCGGATGCCTTGGAACACGCCTAATGGGTTAACCTTCTTTGATTCGTTGGTGACTTCCAATTCAACATCATCAATTTTAACTGTAGTAGGTGCTACAGCTTCAACTGTTGATGTATTTGGTTTGATACTGTTTTTGCATCTAAAGTACTTCAATAGCAACTCCCACATTAGAGCATAGTGCTTCATAATCTTTAAACACTTGATTCTATCGGAATCATATCTTCTAAAAATATCATTTCACAGTTAAATAAAAAAACACCATTCTATCCCACCTCTGTATAGGAGGAAGTATAAAATGGTGTCTCTGCATTTAGGCATTCAAAAACTTTCTAAGATATTGGCTTTATAATATAGTCTTCTCCTAAATCTATTATATTTACATTCAAACTCTTTGTCATTTCTTTTATTTCATCTGGCTCAAGGGAAGTACCCACAATCGATTGTCCCTTTGTTCCTGATATAACCTGAAAAAGTTGTTTCTGACTCTTAACTGACATTTGTTGTTGTCCGGGCTCATCAAAAACCATCAATCCTGGATGATTTCCTTCAAACTTTAAACTTGTTTTGTACATAGCAATTACATATGACCATATTAAACGGATATTGTCACTTGCTGAAGAATCAAATTTAATATCAAAACCACTAACAATCGGAGTATATTTATCATGTGAAATAGAAATTTCCTCAGTATTGATACTAGAAAAACTAAAATCTCTTAATAATTTCAAAAATTCTTTTTCAAAATAATATAATTTTTTCTTATCTAATTCTGAAAAGTAATGTTTTGGTAAGTTTTCTAATCGAGATAAATACATCCTCCATTCATTTTTAAATTGTTCAAAATTTTTTTCTATTTTTTCGAACGAGTTACCTGCTTCTTGTAATTTGCTCAAAAGCACCTTTAATTCTACCAGTTTTTCTAAATTTCCGTGTGTAGGTAACTTAGGATTCTCAATTAATTCAGCTTTATATTGCCTTAGTTCTCTTCTGGCATTATTAAGAAATTCTGTAACCGTATCTAACTTGGTTTCTTTTGATTGTATTACAATTTTTGATTGTTTAACACCGAATATCAAGGTATTAATTTGTTCTTTAATAAACGTTATGTTTTCAGATAAATCCAGAGGCTCAATACTTGATTCTGGAGGCATGAGCGTATCTTCAACATGTTGGTGGCAAGTTGGACAAATTCCATGTGATAAAGTCGAGTCAATTTCCGCCCCCAATTTATAGAGTTTTTCTGCTTCTTGATTTCTTTTTAAATCAAGTTCCAAGTGTTTTAAATTTTCGCTCATGGTTTGCATATTATTTTTTTCCAAATGTAAATCTTGCCTAATAGAATTTATTTCTGACTGTAAAGTCAGCACAAGAAGTTCTTGTTCTTTAACCTTTTTTTCATATTTTCCAGCTACATCAGATATTCTTTTCACGCTGTAATTTTCTCTTTCTTTTATTGAGCTCTCTAATTCAAAAATTCTATCTACAATAGATATGAGTCTTCGGTTCTTATCATACACATTTAGAGATATTACTTCTAATAGGATTGGTTTATCTGGGAGTGAAGTAACCTCACCATTTATTGTTTCTGCTATTTCTTGTAAAGAATTCTTTAATCCTAACCATCTATTTACATATAGCGCTTTTAAAACCATTAATTCTTCTCGTTCCTTTGCGTTTTTAGTTATATCCATATTTAACATAAATTCAAAAGCACGTTTTGATAAATCCCTTATCCCATAGCTTCCTGATATAGGTACATAAAAACTACCCCACCCCTTGTTTTGTTCAACAAAAAATAAGGGAAAGAGGGTCTGTATGTATAATAACCTGTCTCCACCTTCAAACGTTGATACTTCAGGTAAACTCCATCCTAAAAACGATGCTAAGAAAGTATGGAATCCTGCTTCCTCAACTGCTGAACCCTTCATATGTACGTAAAAATCTTTAGAAATTAATTCTTCGACTTTTGTTATTGCAGGTCCAAAATGAACCCTGATTAATTTTTCATCAATACCAGACGACTTTATCCATCTAGTTAGGGTAATAATTTCTCCCTGTTGGTTGGAAATTTCAAGTTGCACTTTTGACTCCAAGATAGCTACTTCTTTTTCCTTATATATCAACTTATCTTTAAGTGCCGGTTTCATAGTTTTGGAATTTTTCCCACCGAGCAATTCTTCAATCCCTAATGAGTATAAGATTGCATTTAGTGTCGAGCTTTTTCCCCTTGTATTTCTGGCTCTTAATATATTAAATCCATCTAAGAAAGGGATTTCAGTTCCAAACACGCCATCTTCTGTATCGATGGTAATTTTCAAACGATTTATATTTATTCGATTCATGAAGGGTACCTCTCTTTGAATAATGTCAAAATATAATTATCGGACAGGCTTTTTTTTATACTTCCTAGAAATTTCTTTTCTTCCTCAAATATATCTTCACTGGTAATTTTAAGCACAAACTTTATTCCCTTTTCAGTTAAAGAGAATTTCCCTGTATTATTATTGAATGAAAGAAATCCCATTGCCACACCGTAGTTCAAGGCTCTATTTAAAAATGGGTCAAAGCGGACTATGGGAAAATCCTTGGTTTTTTTTAATTGAAGTAACCTATCATAACGACTTTCATTCTTTAGAGCCCAATTGAATAATTGTAACTTTAATAGAGAAGCTTTTTGTTGAGTCGAGGATAAGTAAAGAATTAACATGATTAGCGAAATCCTATAAATAGGGCGAAGCTCAGGTGAAATAGGTATTCTTTTTTTACTAAATCTAATTTCTTTTATCTCATCTAATGGTAAATCCATTTTAATTCACCCTCCAAAGTCTAATGGACAGTCAATTAGCCAACTTGCTATTGCTTCATGACATAAGTCGTTATATACCGAGAATTCAAAAATATCATGAAACTTTTCTCCAACTAAGGCATTCTTGTATTTTTCTAGAGTCTCTTTCAACAACTCTTTAGGAGTCAAATCTGTAAGTAATACTTCAGCCTCTAAATGAGTTGCAATGGAGCTTTTGATTTTCACCTGTTTTTCATATGCTGAACTATATGTTTGCTGCATATGAGTGAGAATTTCTTGTCCTTTAATATAGTTACGAACCTGATAATCGATAAATATATTGGTTTTTTTTCTTTTATCATGTTCTTCTAGATGTTCAAACAATTTCCCAATTTTTTTGTCTAAAATTCCAATTGATGATGTTTGACACTTTTTCCAGTTGATAACTTCCTCCTGGTCAGGAACAGGCACGTCAATACTTATCTTTTCATTAAGAATTTGCTTTGCCTTAATAATTTCTTTACCATAAAAAAGTTCATCATGGACCAGTACGTCAAAAGAACCAGCTAATAAATCATTTAGAGTATCATCATTCCTAAATTCGATTGCTTTTTTATGGCAATGTGCAACGAGCTCTTTATTAGTTATTTTGGGAGTCAAAAAAATCCATTTTTTAACTTTGACGCCTTGAAAGAACTTCAGTAACTGTTTATGATATTTTTTTAGTTTTTGTAAATCCGCCGACACTTTATCCCGTTGATGATTATAAAGTTTAGAAGAATCATATTCATCATCAGGGCAATAGCATTGAAAAATGATTCCAGTTCTCGTGAATCCTTCAATTCCTAAATCACCATGTGTATGAGCCGTCATCTCTTGATAACCTTCATTCTCATATTTCATTTTTAATAAAGTTTGGCAATGTTCTTCCCAACTGTCCCCGTTATATGTCCCAAAAGGTGTTTTGAGCATAATTACCCTCCGCACTAATATAAAAAATTTAGTAAAATTGATATATAATTATTATGGTACATGATTTTAACATTATTAGCTAATTTACATCAATTATCTACCAATTCACCTAAAAAATATATATTTTTGGACAAAAAAAAGAACTATACCTTATAATTGTTGATTGTTATGGTATTTATTAAATTTTCTTCCCTATTAATAAAACTTACTTTTATTTATTAGCATTATGACCCACCCTTTTTAACTCTAGAAATACATCTTTTCTATTTAAAATTGCTACAAATACAATCAAGACATATTAACCCTGTTTTATACTTACTCTATTGTAGAGCATAAGTTCAATAAAATAAAAGAAGGATACTGCATCCTAATTCTAAGTTTTTTTAAAATCCTTTAAATTAGTTTAAAATTTCTCAAAAAGGCAAAAATCATACCTATCATTTTCTTTTCAAAACCGATATCATTTTACACCCCCTACTAATGACAGAAGAATTCCATAATATACGTTGGATGCAAATTTTTTTGTCAGAAAACAAAAACAAACTCGATAAGAAAAATTTCTCTCTTAATATTACTTTAAAAACTAAAAACACTTTACTGCTTATTAGCAGAAAAAATATGGGCGGGTGAAGATATGGCTAAATCATATAGAAAATTAATAAAAGATACATCTGCATACGATAGGACCTTCAAAGTAGATAGAAAAAAAGCTTTAGAATATGCGTTAGATATACGTAAATTTGAGATAGATTTATACTGGAAACGAGCAACTTATTTTTGGACTTTTATAGGTGTAGCCTTTGCAGGCTATTTTGCTCTTTTAACTGCGAAAAATATTCCTGAAGAGGCTATTTTTTTGGTTAATTGTCTAGGATTTATTTTTACTTTTAGTTGGTACTTAGTAAACAGGGGAAGTAAGTTTTGGCAAAATAATTGGGAAAGACATGTAGATATGCTCGAAGATACGGTAATCGGTCCTTTATATAAAACAGCTATTAATATGGAACATCCCAAAATGATACATATATTCGATGAATATCCTTTTTCTGTTTCAAAGATAAATCAAATATTAAGTTTATTTTTATGTATCGTTTGGATATTTTTGGGTTGCCGTTCTATTAGTAGCTTATTCAACATTTTCGAACCTTTTAAAGGATTTAATATGCTGTTAATAGGATTAATTACATTAATTTATATTGTTATAGTATTAATTTATGGAAAATCAACACCAAACTTAGGTGATAATACAGAAGCAGGCAAAGTGTTTGTTGTAAGAAAAAGCTTTCTTGAATAATGAAAAACTATTAGTTTCTGCGAGCCTCCTCAAGAGTAATATATCAATATTATATACGTTTTATCGGCAAAATAAGTAGAAAAATTCTTTCTAGAGTCATATAAAAATATCGAATTTGTATGCTTTCACTATCCTGCCCCTTACATATGTAATGGTTGCTAATGTTTCTTAATTTTTTTAATCTATATTGTGATTCATATGCCTTTACCAATGGATAAAATAATTTTATGATAGTATACAGACAAATTAGAAAATACATAAGTATTCGATACACCGTTAGTGTCTATAGTATAAACGGGGGAGACTTGAAATACATGGACAGCGTATTGCCTATTGGAAAGAAACATGGATGTTTTACTGTAATAGCTGGTTTTGAAGCATACCAAGAAGAAGTTGCTAAAGAAAAAATTATATGTTTTGAACAAGAAAAGCAAAAATTTATAAATGGGGAAAAAAGCACGTGGCATAATTTTGAATCTGTAGATGCTTTTGACAGACTGATACGAAGTTATAAGTCTTCTAAGAACTACAAATGTCAGTGTAAATGTGGAAAAGTAGTTTATGTTAATGAGACTAATTTATTAAGAAAGAAATGGAGAGATTGTGAAGGATTTGGCGAGAGAGAAGATACAAATTGTGCGTTAAAGCAAGAGCGTAAGAAAAAGAGATTAGCTTCATATCCCAGGGTAAAGGATGAAAGTTATGATATTGATTATTCCAATACCACACATGAATCATTAGAGATATTAGAATGTATTAATGAAAATTATGAGGGAGGGTATGTTGTATATGATAGAAGAAAAAAGGGTGCTGGCATATGTAAAGTATTTAAACTATATAAATGTCGTTGCTACCTGTGTGGTAAAGAATATCAATTTAAATCATCAGATTTTAAAATAAAAATTGATGCCTATGGACGTAGAGCGAAAGAAGGATATTATTGTGATACTTATTGTAACTGTCATAACATTTCATCATTTCAATGGCGAACTATAAAAATACTGAGAGAACATAATGTAGCATATAGAGTTGAAGTTGACTTTCAAGATTTATATGGTGTAGGACATAAGAAGTTATTGCGTTATGATTTTGCTGTTCTCGATTCAGATAATAGCATTAAATGTCTTATTGAGTGTCAAGGCGAACAGCATTATAAGCCTGTAGCTAAATTCGGTGGTGTTTCGGAATTTGAGTCACAAGTAAAGAATGACGAATTAAAACGTGTTTATGCCAATTTACAAAATATACCTTTATTCGAAATTCCATATACTTGTAATACGTATGAAAAGGAAATAAAATTCCTTAAAACTACTGGAATTATTTAATCACATATTTTCAGATATCGCTTAACTTAAAGGACACTTGTCAAGATGCACTGAGCCAATGAGATAATGGTTGTTGGATATAGGATTAAGAGAGCATAAAATTACAGTTTATCGGTGAGCATGATTTAAAATTACATAAGACACTTCAGTGTCTTTTTTTATATCATCGCTAATTGTTATTTCTTGCACTAACCTGCCCGTTACTTGAACTACATTTCTTCACAATCACTATAACTTATTGTAGCAAACAATAAAGGGGTTATATTAAAACTAAGTTACAAACCATAGATAAATACAAGAAGATAAGCCAAGACCCGGAATCATAGCTTTATCCTAATGCTAGAACTATTATCATTTTTCAAATAGCTTAGTATTAAAAGAGCGGGGGAGTATAACGGATGGTTGCTCTTAATGAAATCACAGTTTTATTAGTTATTGTGCAACCATGTTTTGGGTTCAAACCATGTTCATTTCACCCGCTCCAATATCCAATAAGGGAGAGCCTATACTAGGTTAGCTTCATGTTTCAATTAAACTAGCATAATTCTATTTTTTTCGATAACAGTAACAATCCGAACATACGAAAACTCTTGTCACTACTGTATTTGTAAAATGTTTATTATCGTAACCGTATAAATACACGATAACGATTATAGAGAAAAGCTATACTTTTAATATGTCTCCTTTGTATTAGACAAAAAGGGACTAGCATTTGTATCACTAACCAATAACAGTTATTAATATTTCAATACTCTAAATTAAACTTTTCTTTTTGTTTAATCCCCTTCATACTTAACTCCCTTAATTCATCCAAATGCTTTCTGATTTGCTTAGAACTATAACCTGATACTAATTTTACCATTAAACTATTTTCGTATTTTTTAATTTGATTGTAATAACTCCCTAGAAGTTCTTTCAATGCTTCCTCTTCATCAATAATAGCTTCCTCAACAAATAATAGAATGCACAAAATTTTATTATTTTCATTAGCTAAAGCTAGTCCTAATCTATTATCGATATTTTTTAACATTTCTCTAAGCCTTGACCTAGCTAATTTCTTATTTTTTGTTAATTGAATTTCGAATAAAAATGTACTTTCTAAGCCATCTGCAATAATATCTGGAAAAAAGATACGGGTATTGCTAGATATTCTATGTTCACTACCTTTAGTTACATCAAAATCATTTGGCAGGTATTTCTTAACTAAATATAAAACATACTCTTCCAATAATATTCCCTTATAACTATTCGCTCTATTAAGACCACTTTTATATTTTGAATCAGCCTTGAAATCAAAATTATCCTCTAATAAGCTTAATATATTTTCTACAAACTTTGGTAACTGTATATTATTATGGTTTAATGCTGAATCTTCTTTATTTAATAATGCTATACTAGTCAGTTTTTCTTTAATACTGATATTTTCATCTACATTATCCTTATCCCGAATATTGGAATATATTTTATTTATCATTTCTTCTAGGGAGTATACTTTATCCCTGTAATTTAAATTATGCTCACTTTCAAAGGAGTTGGTTTTTCCTTTCATACCTTCTAGCAATTCTCTATTGTACTTAATCTGATATATCACTTCTTCTGAATTAGATTTAACCTCTATAATTTTATTAGATTGGAGTAGTTTATTTAGCAATATATCTATATAGTCTTCAAGGGCTTTAAATCCTTTTAATGGATGATTCTCTTCTATACTACTTATTAAAATAGTTTCTTTTGTAAAAGTACCGAATGAAATAATCTTTTTAACCCAGTTGTAGAGTTGATTAAGTAGAAAATCTATTATTCCATCTGTGTACTCATAT
The DNA here is from genome assembly GCF_059384845.1 of Peribacillus suis. Taxonomy (NCBI): domain Bacteria; kingdom Bacillati; phylum Bacillota; class Bacilli; order Caryophanales; family Bacillaceae; genus Peribacillus; species Peribacillus suis. The sequence goes on along the minus strand of NZ_CM182019.1, from coordinate 1,628,638 downwards.
TCGTGTTTTAGTTCATCTTCAATATCACTTATAATATCAAAAACTTCAGAGTTCCATTTTAAATAATAAGCCTGTTTAGTATTTATGTTTAAATATGCTTTATTGTCTTCCCATTTTACATCCTGTTGAATTAAACTAAACAACCTTCTAGGAATTCTATTTGCTTCAAAAATCTTATTTTTAATATAGTAATTTATTAAATCTTTATTTTCAGTCTCTTCACCTTCAAAAATTTTACTAATTTGCATTACGAATATATCTACATCTAGAATGGGTACATGAACGACCTTTGAAAATAAGCTTGATATTACAGCATTATCTTTACTACTTGCTAAATGATATTGATAAAATAAATTTTGACCCGTTACCAATAAAGTATAGACATATTCTGATAACATCAATGGCTTAAGCTCATTCACTAGAGTATTAACCTCGTCATCATTTTCAATTTTATCTATTTCATCAAGTACTAAGACTACACTTATTTCATTATTTATTTCTTTCAATACCTCAATTAATTCTACTTCTGCAATTTCATTGTCATATAATCTTTTAATAACATCTTCTTTTTCTTTTTGCGTAATATTCGAATGCTTATAATTAATTTTAATAGCTAACGCTAACCAAATTAAGGAAATTAATTTAAATACGATATCTAAGTATGTAGGAATATTAATGTTTGATAATGAAACTAGGAATACTAAAATTGGGGGAATAATAGAATTCAAGAACTTTTGTAAATTAAAGTCACTTGAAATTGTAACTTGTTTTTCTAATTTATTTATTAATTTATGAGAATCAGTTACTTCATAGAATGTTTTCATATATAACATTTCTACTTTAGACTTAATATTTTCCTCAAATTGGAATCCTTTATTTTTATTTTCGTATTCTAAAAGTGACTTGTACAAAGCTCTGCTTATTTTTCGAAGAATAAGAGAGATATCTTGATATTTAGGGATGCTTAGATATACGAAAATGCTAGTTTTTTTTTCTTTATTTGATAGCTTTACTAGTTCCTCCTCTACTTTTTTAATTAAGGTTGTTTTACCTGCACCTCTATAACCTGATAAAAGATAAGGAGAGGGATTACTATTTTGTATTTCTTGAGCTAGTTGATAAACAAATGAACTTGAGTAATCCAAATTAGAGCAATCTTCATCAGAAAAAGTTTTTACCCTTTTGAGTTCATTAAAATTAATATTTATCTTTATATATTCGTCTTTATTATTGCTCATGCTACTCAACTCCAATTTCGAATAAAATACTCAATACCCAGGCTATTCTTAACAAAGAAACAAATATATATTAGTTTCGTCAAGTAAATGTTCTAGTAAGAGCCGAAGAAATCTCTTCTTCCATCATTTAGTTGATTATTTGAAAATTATTCTTTCTATTTATTTGTTCTGATTTTCAAGTAAGATACTGGACTTTCCGCAAATTCATTATAAGTAACTAGGGAAAATTCATAGGTTTGACCAGAATTTAAACCAAAAATCTTAATTCCAGCCTCTTGATATCCCCTATCATAAATCACCTTTCCATCTTGCATTAGTTTATAATTAAACTGAGTATGGTCTTTTTTCCACTTAATTATTACTGAATTACTATCTAGTTCTTTAAAACTTAATCCTAATGGAAAAGCTGGTACTATAGAGGATTGTAATTTCTTTTTTTCTATTTCATCCATATCATTAATAATTAGCTTTTTAAAAATTTTTAATGTTTTTTTGTCACTCCGTTTCTTTAATGCATCTAACTCTATATGATGTTTTTTACAAAGGAAACGGACGCTATTTTTAGCTCGATGCTCTAACAAATATGTTTTCATAGTTTTATATACATCAAATTTGATTAAATCCCCATCTTTTCCGACTATAGATTCTAACGCACTCTCTTTAAATATCTCTTTCCTGTCTTTTTCTAAGTGTGCTGTCTCCAACGTCTCTCTTACATTACAGTTTTTCAACTGGCATACTCCAATAAGACTTTTTCTAGATTTAAAAAAACTCTGGATTATATTCCTTGCTTCTCCACTAAAAATCTCACAGAATACTACTTCACTCGATGCTAGCACAAAAGTATCTTTATATTTCTCTATGCTGTTAGGGTTTGTTGTAGCTATAAGTGTATCTATATAATTTAAATGAGGATTTGCAATTATTTTCACAATCATGTCGTTACACTGTTTTGGAGTGTACAGAAATAGCTTGCCTTTGTCATCATCTTCTAATAAATATTTTTTAATAACTTCAAATGACTTCCACCCTTTAGTTTTAAATCTATCGTGCTTCATAAGTGAATCCATTTGATGTGTTGAGAACAATGATTTTAAGAAATGTAATAGAACTTCATTATCACTTGCCATAAGACCACCTATTTCATTAAATTAATTTCTTTATTCCCAATGTTAAAAATTTCAACTGTGATTGTTAAGTTTTATATACATTCTCCTTATGCCATTTCATATACTCCTGCTGGTCCTCATTCAAAATAATCTTCATAGTTTCATTGATATTTAGAAAAACCTTAGTTGCTTCATCCAAACTTTCTGAAATTAAAATTCTTCCATCATTGTCAAAACTAATATATCCCTTATCAAATAAGGCATCATGATTTGGACAAAGTAACAATCCATTATTAACATCTAACCGCTCATGATTATTAGATTCACTCCATGGTTTTATGTGGCTAGCAACTAGAAAACGTTCATCTGTGACACCACATAATCTGCATTTCTTTTCAACTGCTAAAAGAGCCTTTTTAAAAGTGGATTGACCAATTCGAGACTTAATAATTTGCTCTTTCTCAGTTTCTGTTATTTCAATGTCTTCAGTTTCAGCTTTTACAATTGATTCTAGTTCAATATACTCTTCCGTTGAAAAACCTTCTCCAATGTCTAATCCAATGTTACTTTGTTGATTTTGCGTAATTAGTGAATTAGCTTCATTCAATTGATTTATTTGTAATTCAGTTTTATCAAGTAAATCTTTAACACTGAGATATCTCTTCTCCAACGGATTATCCTTAGATTTTCCTTTTCTAAAACTCGAATAGGAGTAAACGGCTATTTTTTTCTATATCCAACAAAAGTATCTCCATATTTTGCGAGAAAATATTTTAAGGTTAATTCTCTAGTTGAACCCTCACCTTCCATTTTCTCTATAAGAGAATGTGAGTGTAAGTTTACTTCCTTATCTCGAATAGACAGAAGATACTGTTTAGAATCCACTTTAAACTCCCATATTTGATATTCAGCTTCAATATTTTCTTTAAAGAACAGCCTTTTAAATTCTTCATAAGCCCTATTTAGACTTATATTATCATTAAATAAAGCTACCTCAGGAAAGTGAACCGAAAAATCGTGAATTTTAGATACTTTTTATCATTCCTTCCATAAATAATATAATTATATATCAACAGAGTTCATAGTATGTAACCTCACTATAGTAATGATAGGCTATTTGGCTTTTAATTTTGTGCAGCAACTGATGCAATTTTCATATAGACTGCTCCTTTAAAATTAATGATTAGGAAAATCATACCATATAGATATATAAAAGAGCAGCACCCTTTTGACGCTACTCTCATAAAAAAAGCTGTTATGTGTGTATGTGCCTACTATCTACAGTTCTCAAATGCAAGATGGTTAATATTATAAAAAAACATTCCCCTTGCATTACATTCTGATAATCTTGTAGCAGACTATATAAAAGACGGGTTTTATTAGTTATTGTGTTACGATGACTTGAATTCCGACCAATTGTTCAAACATCCGCTCCAATTTATTAAAATTCTCAATTTAAAGCCCCTCCTCAACATGTTATCTACTCCAATCCTTCAGCTGTTGCAATACCTTCAGTCTTGCAATTTTTAAGTGCTTCTGCTTGTTCTCTCCCACAAACTATTACTTCGACTCTTTAACATTCCACTTTCAACCTAAGTCCTTTAATTTCTTCTGTACTTTTCTAACCATTTCCCTTGCTAGGTGGTCTATGCTTGTCCCCTTGTATACATCCGAAAAGCTTCTGCGACATATCTATATATTGCTGCTGTATTTGTATTGCAAGCCTGCCACCATAACACCCAAAGAGCATGTGGTTGTGCTACTCCTTTCAGTCCTAACACCCCCTTTTATGAATAAATAAGTTATTATGTCAGGTTTAGGAAACTTTTCGAATAACCGCTGCTTGCGAAATTAACTGTAAAAGGCTTCTCGAACACTCAATAATTCTGTGGAGAGTGGATGAACCAACCTATGTCCAGTCCCCAAAAATTGCTCCCTTAATATGTGGAAACTCCCCCTCCCATACCTATGCTTTATGCGTCTTCATCTCCTCCTCTATTAGAATGAGTACGGAATGATGCACGGTAGCATGGTATGTATGCCTTATTCGAATAATTAAAGGCTTTAAAGGCAGGGGGTACTGTTCCGTATACACTCCACAATACCCCCTTTTATGAATAAATAAGTTATTATGTCAGACTTAGGGAAAGTTGTGCCATGAACACCAACAGAGCAGACACGCAAGCTATTTCCACATGCTCGCTACCGTCCTGCTCTCATAATATTATTTACTGATTTAGATATAGTAAGTTTTCTTTACATTGCCTTGTAAATTGGTTTTAAACGCTTATAATATACTTTCTTAGACACTAATTTTCTTGCTTTCTCTTCTGAGAAAAGAACGACTATTACGGAGGCTATTTTTTTGTCTTCTTCGACACTCTCAGCAGTAAATACTAAACTATTACTGTCACCTTCTGCCTTTGGAATGTTGACCTTGAAGTAGTATGGTGTCTTGTGCTTCCCTACTTGCTCTGTCACCTTTGCTATTTCCAGTACACCTAACTCCACAAGTTTGTCTATTTGTTTCTTTAACGCTTGCCTTTCTACTGTGCAACCATACTTAGCCAATGTACTATATGCAGTATAAAACACATAGCCATTGCTCTTCTTTGCATGCTTCTTACTTTCCATCAGGAAGGCAAATAGCAATTGAATTAGTGGGAACTTTCGCTTCTCACTGGTCTTATTGACTGTCTCTAGAATAAATGTCAACTCGCTCTCAAATAATTCCCATTCTTTGCGACCTTTTTTGCTTAAGCTGTAGTCTTTTTCATATATTATCCCTGTAAGCCTTTCAGCTTCCCCCAGTGCATACTCAAGAGTTGTGTCTTCACCAAACTTGCTTCTGTCATTCGCATAAGCTTCCGTTATGAATGCTTTGACTTCTACAGTCGTTTGCTCTTGAGTCCTTCCCAATCCCTTAAGGTATTGACCTGTGAGCAGAGTTGCATTGTGTCTTGTGCCTTTGTAGGCTAGCTTCCTTCGGAGCAATAACTGTTTGCAATATTCTATCTTGTCCTCAACAGACTGGAACGTGTTAGTAACGTTTGCTTTAGCATGTGTCAGTAACTTCTCTTTTTGCTCGATATGCTTATGTTCAACCGCAGTAGTATTAGCTTTTGGCGTTAGCTTCTTGCACATGTCTATGAAGTTGTGAGCGTTTATTCTGTCCTCTTTTGCCTTCTGCAAGTACGTAATAGTACTTTTAGCGTCCAAAGTTGCTCCTACTAAGTCAAAGGAATTGTTTGGTACAAAATATGTTAATGTATATGTTCCTTGATGAACACACAAAGGTAACTTTACACCTTGCATATTTGTTGGTCTGAACTCTATCTTGTGTTTGTCTGCTTCAATATCCTTAACTATATGCTCATAAAAAACCTTCATTATCTTTATACTCATAGCTTGCTCGAAGAACATGTCTATATGAAAGCCTTTTTTACCACTGTAAGAGACATGTATTTGTTCTCGTTTAATGCCATGTCTTAGCATGCTGTTTACGATTCTTCTCGCCCACTTCTCGCTCTTTTCCCATGAGCCATAGTCAATGTCAAAGCACAAGAACTTGCTTAGTTCTTTTCCTGCAAATATTCCATATACCGCTTTACCTTGTACATGCTTCACTAACTCGGCTGTAGTAATAACATAACGAGCATTCTTTAAATAACCTTTTCCCGCTTCTTCTGTCCTATACTGTGCTTGCCTTTCCTTGTCCCTATATTGAATAAGCCTCTTCTTCTGCTCTGTTACATATAAGTCGAATAGCAGTTGTGCAATTTCTCTATTCTGCTCCATTGTTGGTCTAGCATTGTTAATTTCTAATACAAACTGCTCTAGCTTGTCGTTTTGTTTTTGAATATAATCCTGCATCGTCAATGTGCCCCTTTCTATTTTAGTTTGCAAAGGTTCCTGCTTTTTCATTTGGTTGTACCGCTCTATCATGAAACAAAGCGGGTGTTTTCTCATACAGGAATACACTCGCTTGTTGTATTCTCTTATTCTCGTTAATTGCTATAGGCTTATAACCTCTCTATAACAAATAGTTAGCCATTCCACCGCTAAAAACAGCTTTACCGCTGTTTGCTTCTGTAGCATTTTTTACTTTCAACCCACCCTTGGTATTATTTGTGTGAGCGACTCCTTAGACAACAAAAAAAGGAGCAATCTACACACAACTAACCTCGTTAGTAAGCACACTTAACCCTGTCCAATATAGATATAAAAATATATCTATCCCTATGAATTCATCATAGATTTACAGAATATGTGTACCTCCTTATGAGGCGGTTGAATGTAGGCTGTCCCCTTTATGGTTAAATAGCCTATTCATTTATTAATTTATATTATATTACTTTCAACAGAGTATTGCAAAAGATTTAATACATTTGTATGTAGCATGGGATAATTCAGAGAAAGTGATGTGCCATCTCAGAGTATCCTTCGTTTAGATTCTATCTTATTTGTTTACCAATTATCGATAGGACTTGTAATTCCCTCCTTCTCTTTGACTCTTAATTTAGTAACTCTTGCACCAGTTCACTCACTTTCATATGAATAGGGGGTAGAGGCATAAAAAAAGGATATACACGTTTCGAGATTCACTTTAGAAATATATATTGTTAAGTTATTTTTATTGGATGAAAAGCACTAAAAGTCGTCTCGTATCGTCAGGATATTTTACACCATGTTGGTGTGAGTTAAGGTGCTAGTAACTCACCTATTTCTCCTAACACAAAATACATGTATTCTTAAAAAACCTTTTTTTGAAAACCCAATTCCCTTTTATTATTCTGATGGAATGGAAATGGAATACATTAACCATTAGTAATATCCCTTCTGGCGCTTTACAAGGCAGGGTAAACAGAGACATTTTTTATTTCCATTACACAACACTCTTTTCGAGGACAATAACTCTTCTTCCCCATACCTTTTGTATGTCAAATCTTCCTCTTTCTCTCTTTCAATAAGAATACTATCAAATGAAAGAATAAACTCTTCTAAAGACCCTGATATATGAATGCCATATTCTTTGGCTACTTTCTTTACAGATTCTTCATCGGTGCACCTATTAAATATCCAAAAAGCATTGTTATCAATTGGGTCGAAATACCAGATTAATAAGTGTTCTAATACATGCAGTGGATAAATTAGTGGGTCTGCAATAATTACACTCATATAATCTATATCTGAGCTTAACTTTCCATGATGCCCATATGAATGGCTACTAATTCTTTTCTTAAAGTCATCATCACACTTACCAATATATGTAATATCATTATATTGATTTAGAAAAAAGTAAATCCCAGAAATACCTTTTAATGAAGTAACATTAAATCCTTTTGAGTGTGTATATTCTTTCTTCGCCAAGAACTTTACCTCCTTTGAGATATTCTTATTAATTGAAAAGCACCTGTACAGCTAATTGTTTAACAATCTCCTATAATTTTAATATAGTAGGCGTTAAACCCACCCCTAGCTTCTTCCTAAATTAATATTTATATTCTTCAACTTTAAGACTTCCCTTTTGGCTATTACATCTTTTACAGGCACATACGCAATTTTCAAAAGAGGTAATTCCTCCTTTTGACTTAGGCATTACATGGTCTATTGTAAGTCCATATTCTTTACAGTAAAAACAGGTATAACTGTCTCTTTCAAGGACCATTTGTTTAAAAACTTTTCCACTGTATAATTGATGGATTAATTCTCCATTTACTATTCCTGCCATCTTTGCATCTACCATTTTTACTGCATCTTCGTAAGAAATGATTGAATCAATTCTCTTACCCTTTCGGATTAATAACTGGACATTTATTTCTTGTCTTTTTAACTTCTTAGTATTAAAAGAATAATTGGAAAGATTTCTTGGTTTACGCTTACATAAATAGCAGTAAGATTTTCTTTTTCCTGGTTTTCTTCCATTTGATTCGAATAATTTATACCACTTATTCAAACCACATTTTTTACAAGTTTTATATAATGAGCATGAATCTCCTGAGTTAATATTTTTTAACATATTAACCTCTCCTTTCACTATCCTCCTTGTTGTTTTGAAGAAAAAGAGAAATCTCTCAACATCATTTTACTATATTAAAATTAAATTTCAAGATAAATTTCAGAGTTTTCTGACTATACGATACAGTAATACACTGATTTATAAGCATTATTTATTTGATTAACATTTTACTACCGTAAATATTTATTATATAAAAATAACATTTTTCGCTAATTAACTAAAATCTTACTTGGAGAAGTAAAAATAGTCGAAGACGAAACCATGAGTTTAGTGATACCCCCAATAGCATAGCTAGCGGTTGTATTACAGCTCTAATTACATTATCCCTACAAAAAAAGCCTCCCTTTTAAATTAGGAAGGCTTTTTTTAAGGTGTTATTATGCGTAATGTGTAATTCGTACTTTCGGTACTTTGTTCCGTACTTCCATGACACGATTTCCCTTTTTAAAATAAAGTGGACAGCTTTTTAACTAATTATATGCCATCACACGCTTGATGTAAGTGGACCACATTTCTAAAAAAGATGAAATATTTTCTTAATTACATCACCTTTTCTTTCCAGTGAGCTACTCCTCCAAAACATATATATCAGAAATCTTAACTAATTCAACTACCTTTCATATTCATTAACGGACTAGACGAGGTAGCCTTGTCTATTAATTGTTCATTGTTCATTGATGATAAATACCTTTGAGTAGTTGTTATATCAGAATGACCAAGAAGTAAACTTAGTGAGTGCAAGTCTAATTTACCACTAAGAAGGCTCTGAACGCTGTAAAAGTGTCTGAAGGTGTGTGGTGATACTCTCTTATCTTCTACCCCTGCACGCTTCCCAGCTTCCTTTATGACATTATACAATGATACATGAGATAACCCTGTTCCAAGGTATGTCAGGAAGAAACAGTCCTCTTTAATGACTTTGTCCTTAAAATATTGCTTCCTCATTCGGTCATATTTAATTAGAATCTTTTTTAGCGCAGGACTTATGAAAACAATTCTTTCTTTGTTCCCCTTCCCATAGATTAAAAGAGTCTTTTCTTTTACATTCTCCACTGTTAAACTTCTTATTTCCATTGCTCGTAGCCCACAATCAGCTAACATGGCAATCATCGCCTTGTTCCTAGCTTCTATATACGTCTTATAGGAAAAGGCTTCTATCATACATTGTACTTCTTCTACTGTGAATCCATTCAACACCTTCTTTGGCACTTTAGGTGTTACTACTTTGCTAATTGGATTTTCCGTTAAATATCCTTCCTTCTCACACCAATTAAAGAAGGCTGCAATCATCTTATACATCGTAACTATACTTTGTGGCTGTAAGCCTGCCTGCTGCTTTATTCTAAAATAGGCACGAAGGTCGAAGGTAGTTATACTTTCTAGTTCAGTGATTGCCCTTTTATCTTTAAGATATATTTTTAGATTCTTATACTCCTGACGCTTATTAATCATTGTCTTCTGTGTGTACCCTCGTGCCAAACAGTGATACAAATATTCTTCTAAAACATCTTCAAAAACCATAAAAAATACCACCTCTCTGTTAATCATTCAACAGAATAGGTGGTATTAGAATAGAAATATGAAGGATTAACCAAATAAAAAGAAAAATCCAAGGAAGGATTCAGTCTGTGACTTATCCTGTCCATTTGAACTTCATTTTGGTACAGATATCCATCAAAAAACCTGATTATAACAAGGTTTATTTGGTTTGTTGTTTATTCATAGCACTCATCATTTGATTAATTTTCTTTTGGGACGGTTTCATACCCATTTGCATCATCATCATTTTCAACATTTGTTCGTTAATTGGCGGATTTTTCTTTAAGTAATCCATCATGTATTTACGAGCGATGAAAAATCCTAGCACTATTCCCAAAATCAATGCTAGTACGCCAACTAGAATGTAAACCCACATACTATTTCCTCCTTCATGTTGTCTAACATCAGTGTACTAGACCAAATATTATTATACAATACCCGCTAGCGAAAAGTCCCCCATTTAGACAAATTTTCTTTCTTTAATCGGTTTTAACCAACCATACTTTTCATGTTCAAAATCAATGGCTAGAAAACCTGGTTCGCATTTGCGAATACATTCAAAGAAAGCAGTCTCCGCTTCAACGTCACCTTCAGATTTAAGTATTATGGATTCACCCTCAATAGTTAAGGCCGCCTTGCTTGTTCCACTTGTTTTTTCTAAATAGTATTTACCGTTTTGCGACCAAAAATTCATCTTTTTCTTTAACCGCTGTTCAATAACAGCCTGCAATTGGATTACGGGAACTGTCTTGGTGACATATTCGATTTGTTTTTGCAAAATACTCCTTAGTCCACCCTTTGCTTGAATATACTCCAAAAACAAATTGAAGAAAAGCTTTTCCCTACCATAATAATGATGGGCGAATTCATCTTCAATCAAAAAAATCTGATAGGTCCTCATTTGCCTATACCTCCCTAGGATCTCAATTTACGAATAGATATTAAAACGTAATGTCTTTTGCCATGACCCTTTATAAACCTTTACCCATTTGACACATTTAATCGATAATTAATTATTCTTATTATATCTTGACAAAACAACAAGATATGTTGTTTGCTGGAGAAATTTTCATCTTTTTTTGTCGAATGGGATTTTTTTAAATAAGTCCTCATTTACCTGAAATATAAGAAAAACTGACACCTCATAAATAGGTGTCAGTCAGGTCTTACTCAATTATTTAACAAGCATCTCTTTCACACGAGCTACTACATTTTCAACGGTAAAGCCGAATTCTTTCATAATTTTACCGCCTGGAGCTGAAGCGCCAAAATGATTAATGGCTAAAATTTCACCTTCATCCCCTGTATAACGGTCCCAGCCAAATGGTGAAGCCATTTCGATAGCCAGACGTTTTTTGACAGCCGGGTTGATTACACTTTGTTTGTAATCCTTGGATTGAGTTTCAAAACGATCCCACGATGGCATGCTGATAACGGAAACTTCAATTCCTTCCTCCGACAATGCTTGCTGTGCTTCGACAGCTAGATGAACTTCAGAACCAGTAGCCAGTAGCAATGCATCCGCTACTTCTTTTTTAGCGTCTGATATAACATACGCACCTTTTAACACACCTTCATAAGCAGTTTCTGATGTGTTTTTGATTGTCGGTAACCCTTGTCGTGTTAACACAAGTGCCGTTGGTTTATCTTTAGACTCAATAGCGACCTTCCAAGCTGCTGCAACTTCATTACCATCAGCTGGACGAATCACACCAAGATTAGGCATGGCACGTAATGAGGCTAATTGTTCGATAGGCTCATGTGTCGGTCCGTCTTCACCAACAGCGATACTGTCGTGAGTGAATACATATGTTACAGGAAGTCCCATTAAGGCAGCCATTCGGATGGATGGACGTAGATAATCAGAGAATACGAAGAATGTTCCACCGTAAACCTTGATGCCACCATGTAGCGTCATCCCATTCAATGCTGCTCCCATAGCGAATTCACGTACACCAAACCAAATATTACGTCCACTATAATTTCCAGGCAATAGATCTGTAGCACCTTTGATGGATGTATTATTTGAACCTGCTAAATCAGCTGAACCTCCAATAAGGCTAGGTAGTTTTTTCGCTAATGCATTCAATACTTCTCCACTGGAAGCACGCGAAGCCAATGTCTTGCCTTCTTCATAAACTGGAATTTCTTGATCCCAGTCTGCAGGTAGTTCACCTTTTATAGAAAGCTCCAGCTGTTCAGCGAGCTCAGGGTACGCTTCTTTATATTTATTAAATAATTCATTCCATTCTTGTTCTTTTTTATTTCCAGCTTCTACGCAAGCTTCATTAAAGTGTGCATATACTTCATCCGGAACATAAAAGTCTTCTTCGAATGTCCATTTGTAAGCTTCTTTTGTCAACTTCATTTCATCAGCACCTAGAGGAGCACCGTGAGCAGCAGACTTACCAGAGCGGTTAGGAGAACCATAACCAATCACTGTCTTCACTTCGATTAAAGTTGGACGAGCTTCATCAGTCTTTGCTTCGTCAATGGCTTTTGCGATTTGTTGTAAATCGTTGCCGTCTTCCACTCTCAGATACTGCCAGCCGTATGATTTAAAACGGTCTGCTACACTTTCACTGAATGATTGGCTAAGATCTCCATCAAGAGAAATATCGTTTGAATCATATAAAACGACAAGTCTTCCTAGTTGAAGATGCCCTGCTAAAGAAGCTGCTTCAGCTGAAACGCCTTCCATTAAGTCTCCATCCCCACAAATACTATATGTATAATGATCAACCACATTATAAGAATCACGATTGTAGCTTTCAGCCAAGTGACGTTCTGCCATTGCCATACCTACAGCCATTGCAATCCCTTGGCCAAGTGGTCCAGTAGTGGCATCTACTCCAGCAGTATGTCCGTATTCAGGATGCCCAGGAGTTTTACTTCCCCATTGACGGAAACCCTTTAAGTCATCCATTGTCAAGCCGTAACCTGATAAATGCAGGAGACTGTATAATAGCATGGAACCATGTCCTGCCGATAAAACAAAACGGTCTCTATTAAACCAATCAGGATTTTTCGGGTTATGATTCATATAATCAGTCCACAGCTTATATGCCATGGGAGCTGCACCCATAGGCATGCCTGGATGACCTGAATTAGCCTTTTCAATTGCATCGATCGATAATGTACGAATTGTATTAATAGAAAGTGCATCTAATTTATCTAACATGTGTAAAACATCCCTTCCTGTAGTGTACCTCTTTATATTATATTGACTAACTTAATATCACAACTAAAATAACCATTTCTTGCACAGCTAATTCAATTTTCTACTAATTAAGGATTTACCAAGGTTAGGTTAAACCAAAAAAGAGAATACATACATCGATGCATTCTCTTTTTTCACTTTACATTCCTCATGAGTAATCCTAATTATGGGGCCATCATCAGTCCTTATTGGTTAATGTAAACCTTTTTTTTCTTTAATATTTTTTATTTTTTGAGGCGTGACATCATTACCTTCTGGATCGATAACTTTAACATTTTCTAACGTATCAGCCATTGAACGTCTAAATGTCTCCAAATACTCACTTCGTAAGGAAGTTTGCTCTTTCGCCTCTTCTACAGTTAAGCCCTCTCCCTTAGCTTTTTTAGAAAGTTCATTGATACGGGCCATTTTTTCTTTTGATAGCATAATTTTTCTCCTTTATATATACGGATATTGACATGGTATTAAAAAAAAAGTGAAATTACAAGTTCTATGATTGATTCTCCGGTGTACCTTGCTGGTATTCCAAGAATCTGCGGTGTACCGTTGCTTTTGACACGTCATAGCCAAAGCCTCTCAGTGTTGCCGCAATCTCGGCAAAAGTTAATCCATTCGAACGCAGTTTCACAATTTCTTCTATGGGTACTTCTTTACGATCCCTGCCAGTGGAGTTTCTTTGGTTCTTCAGGTTTTTCTGGGGGCGGTAGCCATTTTCAACGGCCCTAAGCATACCACGTTTAATTTTCAGGTTATGTAGTTTGCGTTGATATTCTTCTACAATACCAACAATTTGGATAACCATGGCATCAGAGTCCGATAACTCTAATTCACCATCATGAGAAAGTGTGAAAATCTTCACTCCTTCTTTAAGTACAACATGAAACAAGGCAATTTTAGCATTTCCTCTTCCCAACCTAGTTTCATCTTGAATCAGGAGAACATCCGCTTCTTTTGTCTTAAAAAGATCAAGCATGTCAAATATCCCGTCACGGTTCAGTTCGTAACCACTTGCCTGCTCTCTTATTATTGAAACGACTTCCATGTCATTATGTTCTGCTAACTTTACTAATTCCTCTTCCTGCCTAGCTAGCGAGGTTTCCTGTGTTTCTTTTTCTGTACTTACCCGACAATAGATGACTGCTTTCATATGAACCTACCTTTACTGCTTACTAGCCAAACTTTGGACTACTTTTTCACTTTCAACTGGTATGACAATGATTTGACCTGCCTTAATCGTATCCGCCCTTACACCGTTATACTCTTCTATCCAACCAATGAATTCTTTTTTTGTCAATTCGGTTTGACCATATTCTTCTGAAATCTCCCATATAGTATCACCTTCGTTAATTTCAATCGAAAGGAAATCCTTATTTTGATTACTATCTAATGTGAAAGAGAATAAAATAGACAAGATAAATACAAATCCTGCTAATAGAATCGTATAGATATTATTTTTGCAAAATGTCTTCATTAATATCCCTCCATAGCGAATGTACGTTCGTTTTTAGTTGATAATTGAATTATAATACGAACGTTTGTTTCAGTCAACAACCAAATTCGAACTTATGTTTGTATAGCATGGAGAGCCATGCTATAATATAGCAAAGAATTATAGAGAAGAGGTGCGTATATGACTAAACTATCAAAACGGCAGCAGGATATTCTTGATTTCATAAAAGATGAAGTTCGTCAAAAAGGTTATCCACCTTCCGTTAGAGAGATTGGCGAAGCTGTGGGACTTGCATCAAGTTCGACTGTACATGGACATTTATCTCGTTTGGAAAGCAAAGGCTTAATCAGACGCGACCCGACTAAACCAAGGGCCATTGAGATTTTAAATATAGAAGAATCTAATAACATTCCAAAAACAAACGTAGTTAACGTACCACTTCTCGGAAAAGTAACCGCAGGTATGCCGATAACTGCCATTGAGAACATAGAGGAATACTTCCCTCTTCCTGAAAGTATGGTTCCACATGATGATCATGTGTTCATGCTTGAAATTATGGGTGAAAGTATGATTGAAGCAGGAATTCATGATGGAGATTATGTCATTGTAAAACAACAAAGCAATGCCAATAACGGAGATATCGTCGTGGCCATGACGGAAGATGATGAAGCCACCGTTAAACGATTCTTTAAGGAACCGGATTACATACGGCTTCAGCCGGAAAACTCCAATATGGAACCTATCATTCTAAGAGATGTAACCATTCTTGGAAGAGTGATCGGGCTATATAGGCAAATTCACTAAAAGCGCACAAATTGCGCTTTTTTTATTTGTTTTAAGTCTATGTATTACATCCTATGTATATGACAGAAGCAATATTATAATATTTTACTAGAGAGCATTGAATAACAAACCGAGTCAAAATAACAAGGTATAATTCTTTTATATCCGGTGAAATTAAGTTCAATAGACATTTCTTTTTGAAAGTGGTGTTACTATGGATTTTCCGACGATACATACGAATTTTTGGGATGCTGTAATGGCTATCCCAACTATCATGATTTTGACCCAAATTATAAAGTTTCTCTTTCCTATCCCCCGAAGTTACGTACCCACTATTGCGTTATGTCTTGGTTTAATCATTTCTATATTCATAAGCCATCGGCATAACTTGACTACCGGGATTTTTATGGGATGGTTTTACGGATACGCCAGTATCGGTAATTACGCCGCACTTAAAACAGCTTTCGTATCCTTTAGAAACTCTGATAATCATTCGGATTGAGTAAACACTGATCGATCCTTTAATCGAAACCTCTATTTTTTTACGCAAAAAAACTGTCCAGTATTGTTGAACAGCATTTTCAAGCAATAATGGACACATATAGATCAGCTTTCTCTAAACCATCTACACGTGATTCTGGAAAATTTATTCAATCGTATACCCTCTGCTTTCTACCTCCATCTTGTATTTCTCATGATAATGGATACAATGAACACTACAATTATGGCACCCAGTAACGCAGGCACAATGTAAAACCCTTCTGTTTCAGGTCCGATTGGCCCTAATATTGCAGTACCAAGCCATGCTCCAACAAATCCAGCAATGATATTTCCAATAATTCCACCCGGCATATCCCTTCCTAAAATCAGGCTTCCCAGCCATCCAATTATTCCACCAACAATTAACATCCAAATTAGCTCCAAAAATAACCACCTCCTTTCTCTAAAATTTATGAAATTTTTTTATTAATAGAACAGACTTGTGACTAATGAAAATCACTTAAGCTCCTCAGGCAATAAACTTATCGGCTGCTTATATACTTCTACCTATATAGGTACTATAAAAGGCCGCCCTAAAAAGGGTGGCCTTTAGTGTTTGATCTTCCGTTCTCCCTACCACAAAGAAAACCATCCAGTAAGAATGGTTGAAAATTATTATTTGGTTATAATAATAAATGCCGCCAGATAACTGCAATTATCTGGCGGCACCACATGGTAAAAAAGAAAACAATTAAATTGCTTTCTATACTAGAATAAGTATTTTGGCTTCTTTTGTCGATATGACAATATTCCTATTTTCAATTATTTACACTATTTCCTACCATACTTTTTTAATATTTCAACCTTTATTCATCATCATTTTTTC
Source organism: Peribacillus suis (assembly GCF_059384845.1). Classification (NCBI taxonomy): domain Bacteria; kingdom Bacillati; phylum Bacillota; class Bacilli; order Caryophanales; family Bacillaceae; genus Peribacillus; species Peribacillus suis. The sequence goes on along the minus strand of NZ_CM182019.1, from coordinate 1,611,914 downwards.
TACACAACCATTTAAAATTGGATTTTCATAACTTATTGAAGGTTCTTGCAATTCGAAACCCCAAATCATTTACTTAATGGATTATATATCAAATGAACGGTGCGTTTTCAATCCAACGTGATTAAAGGGCTCTAATATATACCTCATTACCTATTTATGCCATTTCAATAGTCCTGTATTTCACAAAAACGGGATATAAACACCACTTATTATGAACTATTATTAAAATACACTAAATATTCTTTACAACTGCTCTAAGAAAAGTTATTATACTATAATAAAAGGAGGAGAATGTATGTCATCAATAAATAAACAGAAAATTTTGGATAGCATTCCTCAAAAAGGTTTTTTCGGAAACCCTAAAGGACTATTCACTCTTTTCTTCACGGAGTTTTGGGAGCGCTTCTCCTATTATGGTATGAAGGCCATTCTTGTATACTATATGTATTATGAGGTATCTAAAGGTGGATTAGGTCTTGATGAAAAAACATCTCTAGCCATTGTATCCATCTATGGATCGTTAGTATATATGTCCGGAATTATTGGTGGCTGGTTAGCCGATAGGATTTTCGGAACATCGAAAGCCGTTTTTTACGGCGGTATATTGATTATGCTTGGTCATATTGCACTTGCCATACCGGGCAGCATTTCCATGTTCTTTGTTTCCATGATACTAATCGTTATAGGTACAGGTCTTTTAAAACCAAATGTATCCAGTATTGTTGGGGAGCTATATGCAGAAGACGATAACCGTCGAGATTCTGGTTTCAGCATATTCTACATGGGAATAAACACGGGTGCATTCATTGCTCCGCTTATTGTCGGAACAGTTGGAATGAAGTACAATTTCCACCTTGGATTCGGTATTGCAGCCGTTGGTATGTTTATTGGATTAATCGTCTTCATGGCTACAAAGAAAAAAAATCTGGGACTTGCAGGAATAACCCCTGTCAATCCTTTGGCTCCGAATGAAAAGAAATCTGTTTACACCAAGATTGGGCTAGCTATTTTAATTATTGCCATCATTTGTGCAATCGCTATCTCAAATGGTCTCTTAACACTTAATAGCTTTATCGGCCTTGTTGGTATTCTTGGAATTCTTATTCCTACCATGTATTTTATTGTGATGTACCGTAGTCCGAAAACAACAGCTGTTGAGCGTTCACGTTTACTAGCCTATATTCCTTTATTTATAGCAGCTGTCATGTTTTGGGCCATCCAAGAACAAGGCTCAACTATTTTAGCAAATTATGCTGATAAACGGACACAGTTAGAATTTGCAGGTTTTCACATTTCACCAGCATGGTTCCAATCTTTAAACCCATTGTTCATCATTACTTTAGCTCCTTTATTCGCATGGTTATGGGTTAAATTAGGGAAACGTCAGCCAACTATACCTCAAAAGTTTTCAATTGGCCTATTCTTTGCTGGTTTATCATTCCTAGTAATTTTGGTTCCCTCTTATTTTGGAGGAGCCGGTTCATTAGTTAGCCCATTATGGCTTGTACTTAGTTATTTCCTTGTAGTAATTGGAGAGCTATGCTTGTCACCTGTTGGTATGTCAGCTACGACTAAACTTGCTCCATCTGCGTTCTCAGCACAAATGATGAGTTTATGGTTCTTAGCCAATGCAGCAGCACAAGCATTAAATGCTCAAATTGTAAGATTTTACTCTGCGGACACGGAAATGGTCTATTTCGGGGCTATCGGAATCACTTCATTGATTTTAGGATTTATCCTATTGGCAATATCACCAAAGATTCAAGGCTTTATGAAAGGCTTACGTTAACAAATGTAAAGCCAGCTTCTCCTATCATGGACAAGCTGGCTTTTTTTGTTTTTCATGCATTCCGCTTTGCGGGGATAATATCTATCACTTTCACGAACCAACGATACAAGAAATATCCCAAATATACCCCAATAAGGTTCAAGATCAGATCGTCTATATCCAAACTTCCTCTTTGAAAAACATACTGGCATATTTCTATGATTGAGATTGAGAAAAAGGGAATAAGAAATCTTGGAATACCGGTCATCTTTTTTCCCTTTCTGGATAGCAGGTACAATCCAAATGGAATGAATAATCCTACATTTGCACTTAGATTATAAAAAGAAACAAGCCAATTCGAATCACCAGTTAAATAAGGGCTGATTGTAGATAACGGGATAATATTATACGAATATTCCTGTCCTTCAGGTCGGAAGAAAAGTAAAACTAGCAAAGAGAAACTATAACCACTTATCGCTACCTGCCAATACAATCGGGGTAGTTTTATTGTTTCCCCCCTGACCAATAAGACGATCATCAACACAGAGACTACAATACAAACCCATACAACCATGATCACCCAAGGGTTCAAATAGAATAGGAGTTGAAGAAAAATAGGTAGACCACCGAAGAATAACCCCTGTGAGAACAGAAGCGTAAGCAATAGCGTTTTATAAGTCATATGGGGCCCTCCTTCTAACGAATACCATTACATCCTAGGCTATTGAGGACATACCGTCAATATGAAAGATATAGCGCTTGGTACAACACTCATAAGATTTCCTACTTTTTCTCTCCGTTGACATACTCCTTAACACGTAATTTCTGACCGACTTTTATTATATATATATATTGGTATCTGTCGGCTATCGTACTGTTTAGCCAAGAAAGATACCGTGTCACCTGACTTCCACCTGACCCCCTTCATAAAGTCCATAACGATGGGTATTTTCAAATGGAACGACCACCGGGATAGGATAAAGTTGTCCTATTTTTTAAAATAGATTCATAAGATAAACGTGCCAAAAGTTCGGAGGGGAAAATCATGTTTATAGCTTTTGAAAAAGCCGTTCTTATAATGGGTTTACTTCGTTTGCTTTCGGGAAGTATAGAAATATTCGCAGCTATACTCATGTTAAGACTTAATGATATCGAAAAAGCGTTGGTTGTGAATAGTTCCCTCGCACTTGTTGGACCTATAATACTTATTAGTACAACAGCTGTTGGCTTATTCGGGATGACCGAAAAGCTTTCCCTCTTTAAAGTTTCATGCATCTTTATAGGAGTGACCATTATATTTATTGGAATAAAAAGCGAATAATAAGCATAAAACAACCATTCTCAATAAATGGGATTGCCCAAGATAAAACATTTCGGCACCTTTTTGATTTCACCAACGATATTTTCAGATTATCTACATATGTGACAGCCATTTCTACAATTCACTTAATCAACTTCTTTAATCTCAATAAGAGAAGGGATTAGATATGGTGTGTAGTGTGGTATCTCGAAGTACTTGATAATGTTTCATTCACCATCCAGAGCTATCATTTCACTCGCAGTTTTTGACCGATTTCAAGGTAATTGGGTTTAACCTTAGGGTTCAGAGCTAAAAGTTTAGACACACTTGTTCCATATTTTATGGCAATGCTATAAAGAGTATCACCCTTTACAATCGTGTGAGTGTTACTTGGTACCTCCTCTTTCCTTTTCAAATTGAATGATTTAACGATTCCATTGACATGTCCTTGAGCCAAATTTTCAATAAAAGCACTCTTTTTCAACTTAGAGGCATCAGAAACATTATCAATGAAGCCATTTTCAGTCAATAAAGCAGGCATAGTGGATTCCCGAAGCACATGTAAATTTCCTGTTTTTTGTCCACGATCTTTCAAATCCACAAGTTTCAGGATTTCAGTGTGGATATTATCCTGGTACTTTTTAGTAACCTGATTAGTGGATGTATAAATATAATCTTCATATCCTTGTCCACCACCGGCATTAATATGGATGGACAAAAAGAAATCAGCTCCCCAGGCGTTCGCTTCGTTTGTCCGTGCCGATAAGGACGGGAAGGTGTCTCCTGTACGACTCATCTTTGTCGATACATTCTTATACCGTGCAAGTAACTCCCTGATTCTTTTAGCAATTTTTAATGTAAGATCTTTTTCTTTCAATCCATTTCCTACAGTGCCTGAATCTTTCCCCCCGTGACCTGGATCAATATATATTTTCACCATAATTATCACCTCCTATTAATTATATGTATAACCCCTATAAATGCTTGTACATCTGTCATTTGATTACTCTCAAAGCAGTGATACACGACTAAAGAACTTGAATAATACAGGGGTGGCCCATATTAGAATGACAGCCTAAAAATTATTATTACATAATAGTATGATTTACTCTTTGAAAGCTTACTACTTCTTGAAAAGGGAAAAGGCACTCATTTCTGATGAGTGCCCTACATGTTAATTATCTATTCCAAAACGGTCTGCAACGATTAGAGTTATTAACATTGCTTCCGCAGTTGAAACTTTCTTCCACTGTTTCATATACTTCCCGTTCCCTTACAGGATAATAATGTTCATTTCTTACAATGGTTCTATTTACATTGATAACTTCAGTAGGGTGTATATGCTTCACTACCCGCCGATTCACTCTGGTATTAACAACCGTTTCAGTTGGGCTAGTAATCACTTCTTCCCTTTGTTCACGGCACTTTCTACAATTACAACTCATTATAAAATCCCACCTTTAATTAGTTTTAGTACTTACAGTGTAGCTTATGAAGTAAGGTGATAACTTGTACTAAACGAATACACTAATTTTTATATTGGTCAGGATAATATAAATGAAACCACTGAATGAGTCATTACTAGTCAGAAATAGATCATTTGTATTTATAATCAAAGTAATACAAGAATAAAGGAAGTTATACGGTTCCCCTCAACAACACTGCCAATTAAAGATAAAATGACCAAAATTGCCCGCTTACAATACTAATTCAATAGTGCTACTATTTATTTAGGTTTTTTTACCTATTTTAAATATAAGTCAAAAATTAAACACGGATTTTTAGAGTAAAACCAAGTTTTAAGGAGGAAATAGCATGGGATTCTTAGATGGATTAATCGGTAATGCCTCAACGATAAGTAAAGATGAAGCATCAAAAGAACTAGAACAGATTCTAACGAATGGTGAGGACGTAGATGCTGCGTTTAAATTAATAAGAGATTTGATTGTATTTACAGACAAACGCCTTATATTAGTGGATAAGCAAGGAATTACTGGCAAAAAGGTAGAATACCATTCCATACCTTTTAAAAGCATTTCCCATTTCAGCGTAGAAACTGCTGGACACTTTGATTTAGACGCAGAATTAAAAATATGGATTTCAGGTGCACAAACACCAGCTGTATCGAAACAATTCAAAAAAGATAAAAGTATTTATGATATTCAAAAATTATTAGCTGCAGTCTGTGGGTAATTCAACGAATATTGATTAGCATAGTTGAAAGAACAAAGGCTTGTTTTGGGGACTCTTATATGGAAGAAAGTAATATTTAATATCAGTGAAATTAACACCAGCTTTCAGATGATAACCAATAGAAAATTGCCGAACTGTATACAACCCTGGTCTCTCGGGCTTTATGCTTGTTCACCCTTTGCACCTCCCGTTAAAAAAACGGTTTTTTCGGATATAATATGTAATTTATTCATTATGATGTATACAATAAGTAATATATGCACGTAAATCATTACTTATTGTATAGCATCTAGAACAAATTGCTTACATATCTATTCAGGTTTAATTTCAATTGTAAATGAGCCTTCTTCTTTAAGTATCTTCATATAGCGATTATCATATTGATCCTCTTCGTACCAAGGTACATAAATATTTTTTAGGGGCTTTTCATCTGTATCTAATAGTTGGATATACATAATGTCATGGTAATTAAATAATCGCCCTAGAATATTAGGTCTGTCTTCCACCTTATTACTTGTAGGATTATTAATATATGCACCAAGAAGATCATCATTATCCGTTGGGGAGTATTCAAGTTCTGTTTGGTGCGTATATGAAATTTCTAAATCTATACGGCTGCTATGATAAGAATTTTCTAAGGCATGATCATCCTTTAAAGGTGTTAGTTCAGCATATGTTAGACCTAAAACACGCTCTGTTGGAATGACAATTGATTCACAATTCTCAAAAACCACTTCTATGTACTTAGCATTATCCATTTGAGCTCACTTCCTTTTTATTATCTATATAGGTAATTATAACAATAAAGGTAAAGTAAAATGTGATTTATTCATACAATCCCTTTCATCCTAAACTTACTTGACCTTTTTAATTCATGATGACACTTAATTTTAACTTTACTTTATAAGGAGTCGTGTGAAACATACTTAGAAAGTATCAAAGTTAATATAAATAAAATAAAGCCCGTCAGATAAAATAGAAGTTCAGTTGTGCCATTAAAGCGCCCTTTTATGGAATAACCAAACAGCTTCTTATAGCTTATTTAGTCTAATAAAAGTTCCATAAAATACTGAAAAGAAAACAATAAAAGGAGGTAGGTTATTTTAATAAATCATCGACCATGAGTCTCCAAATCATGTGATGATAGCATTCGTCCCAATAATTCTCTAAGAAATAATCAGGATCTCCATATTTCTTTTTCCAGATTTTTTGTGCACTTATATATCCACTATCTAAACAAAATTCTTCTATACCCTTATTATGCAGCGTCAAATATATTTTATTTAATAGTAAATTACCTATACCCTTCCTTTGGTAGTCAGGATCCTCAAATACTGTACCCACCTCGTTTAATTTTTTAAAGCATTATCTGTACATTTACTTATAAGATCGCTTGCTGCACCGTATTCAATTGTACCGATTATTTTATCTCCATCTAAAGCAATCAGAAAAAATCGTTTTTCACCATTACTTTCCAAGTCACTTTCTAAGTAGGTTTTCTTAGCTTCAATTTCGTTTTCTATGTCCTCTAGCTTATCCCCTATACCTTCTTTAATAAATATATCAGTTATTACTGTTCTAAAAAATTGATTTAACTCTTTTATATCCTCAGTTCTTGGCCTTCTAATCTCTAAGTTAAGCACTCTAGAGCCTCCTTAAACTTAATACCAATTATTTGAAATTACTGTTAAGGACTTAATCATTTTTTTCAACAAAGGTGTTTATCATAATTACAGATAAGCGCCCTTTAACAGAATAACAAAGCAATTCCAAGGTTTGTTTGAGTAAATATTTGCTTAATCCCCATTTGTTAAGGTTACATGTTCATCAATTGCACATTTTATATTTTCTTTAATGTTATAAAAATGAGGGGCGATCTTAAAAATAGAGTTGAAATATTGAGCCTAATCTACCTTTCTTGCTTATATGATTGATATTGATATTCTATTTATTATCCTTTTTTCCTCCTATTCTTATTTACCTATCCTGCTCGGTTAGTTGAATAGAAGGAAAAATAATATAGTTAAAATAAACCCCTATTATCGGCATCACCGAAGAAAAAACGAATAACATCTTTCACTAAGATTAAAGTTCAACTCTCAACTTATAAGTTGAGAGTTGAACTGCGACATAAAATTGATAGTGAATACTGATGTAGTAGGGCTAAAGGTTAAGTGAACAATTTCGGTGCATATATAAACAAAGTTTTGTCGTGAGTGTGGGTGTTTTGTGTATTTAAAAAGTAAACATAAATATAAAGTATTCACCCACAAAATAAAAACCCTCAACGCTTAGAGCGTCAAGGGTTCAAAGAATTAATACGTGCTCATATATTGTTCGCGTTCCCAAGGGTGAACTTGCGTGCGGAACATATCCCACTCGATTTCTTTTGCTTCGATGAAGTGTTCAAGTAAATGGTCACCTAGAGCATCCTTGATGACTTTATCCGCTTTTAATGTTTCTAATGCCGCGTATAAAGTAGATGGAAGATCGATGATGCCTTCCGCTTCACGTTCTTCTTTGTTCATGACATAGATGTTACGGTCCACTGGAGCTGGAGGAGTCAGGTTATTTGCGATTCCGTCTAGACCCGCTTTTAGGATGACCGCAAGTGCAAGGTATGGGTTTGCTGCTGGATCGACACTACGTACCTCAACACGAGTACTTACTCCACGTGAAGCCGGGATACGGATTAATGGGCTACGGTTTTTAGCGGACCAAGCAACATAGCAAGGTGCTTCATAACCAGGTACTAAACGTTTGTATGAGTTAACAGTTGGGTTAGTTACCGCTGTAAAGTTTGGTGCATGTTTGATGATACCCGCGATAAATTGTTCAGCTGTTTTGCTTAATTCTAATTTACCTTCTTTATCGTAGAAAGCATTTTCGCTTCCCTTAAATAGAGATACGTTACAGTGCATACCTGAACCATTCACACCGAACAATGGTTTTGGCATGAACGTTGCATGTAAACCATGTTTACGGGCAATCGTTTTAACGACCAATTTGAATGTTTGGATGTTATCACAAGCTGATACAGCGTCTGCATATTTCCAATCGATTTCGTGTTGTCCTGGGGCAACTTCGTGATGCGATGCTTCAATTTCAAAGCCCATTTCTTCCAGTTCAAGAACGATATCGCGACGGCAGTTTTCCCCTAAGTCAGTAGGTGCAAGGTCAAAGTATCCACCTTTATCATTTAATTCTAGAGTTGGTTCGCCTTGAGCATCTAGTTTGAATAAGAAAAATTCAGGTTCAGGTCCTAAGTTAAAGTTCGTGAAGCCCATTTCTCTTGCTTCAGCGAGAATTCGTTTTAGGTTAGCACGAGGGTCCCCATCAAAAGGTGTTCCATCTGTATTGTAGATATCGCAAATCAGACGAGCAACTTTACCTTTTTCTGATGTCCAAGGGAAAACCACCCATGTATCTAAATCAGGGTACAAATACATATCTGATTCTTCGATGCGTACGAAACCTTCAATGGAAGATCCGTCAAACATCATTTTATTATCAAGTGCTTTTTCCAATTGACTAACTGGAATTTCTACATTTTTGATTGTTCCTAGGATATCAGTGAATTGTAAACGAATGTACTTTACATTTTCTTCTTTTGCTAAACGAGTAATATCTTCACGTGTAAACTTTGCCATTTTCAATTCCCCCTAAATAATAGTTCATATTGATATTTCATTTGAAAAAACGCGACATATCACCTTGTCGGAGAGATGTGCGATTTCTAGTGCCTTGGAGAAGCTCTGCTCGTAAAAGCTTACGCAGTTCGTCATCACTTAAGTCACGTCTTATTTTCTCCGCCTGTTCAAGATCTTGTGATTTCGGTAAATTTTGTTCTTTTACAGTAAATATCTTCTTAATGCCAGCGAGATTGACGCCTTGTTCGATCAAGTCTTTAATCTCAAGGAGTCTATCAATATCGTTTAAAGAAAAAACGCGCCGGTTTCCGTCTGTTCTCATAGGAGTAATTAATTGATGCTCTTCGTAATATCGAATTTGACGTGCAGACAAATCAGTCAGCTGCATCACAATTCCGATGGAAAAAAGAGGCATAGAACGCCGAATGTTGTTGCCGCTCATTCTTTGCATCCTCCTTTGTTTATCTTGATATAATCATAGTATATGGTATTTAATATGTCAAGTTCATGTTACCTTTTATGACATAAATTATTCATAAAAATTGAATGATTTGTAACCCATTGAATATTATGACTATTTTTCTTCATGAGAATCCAGACATGCTGGGTTCTCACGAAGTGTATTTCTTAAACTAACGGCTACCATCTCATGTTACAAATGTATCAATTCTTTCTCCATTAACGAGTTCACCGCGGTCAATACAGCCATTTTGACATGGGCATATGTTAAGCCACCTTGAACATAGGCAACATAAGGAGGCCTTGTCGGTCCATCTGCCGTCAGTTCAATGCTAGCTCCTTGGATGAATGTTCCTGCAGCCATGATTACATCATCTTCATACCCTGGCATATAAGCAGGGTATGGAGTAACATGTGAATTAATTGGGGATGCATATTGAATTGCCTGGCAAAAAGCTACCATTTTATCTTTATCATCGAATTGGACAGACTGAATTAAATCGGTACGTTTTGCATCCCAACGAGGGTATGTATTCATCCCGATTTTTTCTAAAAAGGCTGCTGTGAACATCGCACCTTTTATCGCTTGCCCGACGACATGTGGCGCAAGGAAGAATCCTTGGTACATTTCCTGTAGGCTATATAGTGAAGCCCCTGCCTCCGCTCCAATACCTGGGGACGTCAAACGATAGGAACACGCTTCAACTAAATCTTTTTTACCGACAATGTATCCGCCAGTCTTCACAATTCCGCCACCTGGATTTTTAATTAGAGAACCCGCCATAAGATCTGCCCCGACATGACAAGGCTCTTCCGTTTCCACAAATTCGCCGTAGCAATTATCCACGAAAACAACGATTTCTGGATTGATTTCCTTGACGAAAGAAATCATTTCCTTTATTTCATCGATTGTAAAGGAAGGACGAGTCGCATAGCCCTTTGAGCGTTGGATGCCTATCATTTTCGTTTTCGGATTGATCGCATGTCTGACGGCTTCAAAATCCACACTTCCCGATTCCATTAACGGTACCGCATCATAACCTATTTGAAAATCGCGTAAGGACCCAATTCCAGAACCCCTGATCCCGACAATTTCTTCTAATGTATCGTATGGTTTTCCAGTTATGTATAGCAATTCATCGCCTGGACGTAAAATCCCAAATAAGGCAGTGGATATGGCGTGTGTACCTGAAATGATTTGAGCACGAACCAGTCCTGCTTCCGCACCAAAAACATCGGCATATATTAATTCGAGCGTATCACGTCCGATATCATCATATCCATATCCTGTTGTTGGGTTAAAATGCGAATCACTCACACGGTGCTTCTGATAGCTTTGCAATACGCGAAATTGATTGGTCTCGATTCTTTCATCTACTTGCTTATGTAATGGAAAAATCATCGCTTCGACTTCTTGGGCGATTGTTTTTAAGACTTCTCCATGCTTTAATTGCTGATACATCCAAATTCCCCTTTTATAATGAGTATTTCTCTAGCTGTCCAATTATTGAATGATCAGCTAGACAAAAACCTTTGCATTCATATCTTTCCGATTCTTCATTAAAGGAGAGAGTGCGCAAAATGGTTTCATTTTTCAGCTGTGATAGTAGTTTACCCTCACTGGAAGGTAAGAAAACATTATACGGTATCATTTTCTCAATGACGTACTTTTCAATTTCTTCCATGATTGTTTCCAGGTCTTTTTGGTCATAGGCACTGATTAATAACGAATCATTACTGGAAGACCTTAAAAAGTCGACGTGAACCCTATCCTTCTTATTATACAACGTTAGCTGGGGAATGGAAGAGACATCTAAGTCATTTAATAGGTTGTGAACCGTTTTCTCATGATTAAAATAATCCGAGCTAGACGAATCGACAACGTGGAGCAACAAGTCCGCTTCCTTCACTTCCTCTAATGTCGAGCGAAAGGCTGCAATCAGGGAAGTCGGCAAATCCTGAATGAAACCGACCGTATCGGTCATTAGTACAGTAAAGCCGCTAGGAAGAATCGCTTTTCGCGTCATTGGATCGAGAGTGGCGAACAACAGGTTTTCTTCAAAAGAATCTGCTTCTGTCAAACGATTGAACAAGGTTGATTTACCAGCGTTCGTGTAACCAACCAGAGCAACCTGAAAGGCCTTATTTCTTTTTCTCCTTTCACGATACCTCTCACGGTGCTTCACGATTCCACTTAGTTGTTGCTTGATTTCGTCAATTTTCCCACGAATGTGACGGCGGTCACTTTCGAGCTTCGTCTCTCCCGGTCCCCGCGTACCGATTCCGCCTCCTAATCTGGACATGGCTGTACCCTGCCCGGCTAAACGGGGCATTAAATATTGGAGCTGGGCAAGTTCCACCTGGAGCTTACCTTCCCTCGACCTGGCTCGCTGAGCAAAAATGTCCAGTATAAGCTGAGTCCTGTCAATCACCCTCGCCTCGAGGAATTTAGAAAGGTTCCGGATTTGACTCGGTGATAATTCATCATTGAAAATGAATAAATCAGGCTCCAATTCTGCTTCCAGGTTTTGTAGTTCTTCTATTTTCCCTTTGCCTATATATGTAGACGGATGAACCCGTTCTCTTTTTTGTGTAATGGTCATCAATACCTCGCCATTTGCTGTCTTAGCTAACGACGCCAGCTCGTCCAGTGAATAGCGGAAATGCTCCTCATCCTCTGTTGTTTGACAACCAATCAATACAGCGGTTTCTCTTATTGCCTGTTCCAATTCACACACCACCTAAACAATTTTCATCCATCATACCAAATAAATGGCCACATATAAAATTTTCCTAAAAACAGGGCCAGTAACCATATTAATATCACCCGTAACATGCTAAAATCAAGTTTGGCTTTACCATAAATCTGAAATGACATAGAGGGAAAAGGATATGACGTGGGAAGTATTAACCTTCATTGGTACAATTGCATTTGCCATAAGCGGAACCATCATTGCAATGGAAGAAGAGTATGATATTTTAGGAGTATATATTTTAGGAATTGTTACGGCTTTCGGGGGAGGCGCGATTCGAAACCTTTTAATCGGCGTGCCTGTATCTGCGCTTTGGGATCAAAGCCTCTATTTCACCGTCGCCCTGGTCTCAATCACCATCGTTTTTCTTTTCCCTACCAATCTATCAAGGCATTGGGACAGATGGGGAAACTTCAGTGATGCCATTGGACTCTCTGCGTTTGCTATCCAAGGTGCCATGTATGCAGTGGAACTAAATCATCCAATTAGCGCCATTATCGTGTCCGCGGCACTAACCGGTTGTGGTGGGGGAATAATCAGGGATGTACTTGCCGGGAGAAAACCGTTAGTCTTTAGAAAAGAAATCTATGCCGTTTGGGCAATCATCGCAGGTTTGGCTCTAGGCAGTGGACTTTTCTCACAAGCATGGCATTTATACACACTCTTTATTTTCGTCACTTTATTCCGCGTGCTATCTTACACCTACAATTGGCACCTTCCTAATAAAAAATGGGTCCCGAAAATATAAATGCGAAAGGCCAGCCACGTTTAATGGCGGGCCTTTCTGTTGTCACTCCTTCTCATCATCCTCGAAAACGAGATCTTGACTGGTCAGTGTAAGCAGGTCGACCTTTTCAAACGTATCTTCTATTAATAGGCGCATGGCCTGCGCCCTTATCGATTTTTCAAGTACGTTCCGGATATAACGGCCATTAGAAAACGATACCACGCCACGATCGGAACGTAATACAATTAAATGTTCCTTTAACTTCCTTTCGGCATCCCGGCTCATAATATATTCACGCTCTTGCAACATGAGGCCAGCTATCTCCATTAACTGATCGATTGTATAGTCCGGAAAATCGACGACTAGTGGAAACCTCGAATAAAGCCCTGGATTAAGACTTAGGAAATAGTCCATTTCACGAGAATAACCTGCTAAGATTAAGATGAATTCGTGTTGGCGATCTTCCATATGCTTGACAAGCGTATCTATCGCTTCTTTGCCAAAATCCTTCTCTCCACCTCTTCCCAAAGAGTAGGCCTCATCGATAAATAATATGCCACCTATTGCCTTTTTAATCAGATCACGTGTTTTTTGGGCTGTATGACCAATATATTCACCGACCAAATCGGCGCGTTCCGCTTCAATCAAATGCCCTTTAGAAAGGACATTCATCTTTTGAAACAACTTACCAATCAATCGGGCAACGGTAGTCTTACCTGTTCCTGGATTCCCTTTAAACATCATGTGAAGTGCTTGCTGACCAGTCTTCAGCCCTCTGGTCTCACGTTGTTTGTTTATGTAAATCCAAGCGTATATTTCCTTTATCATGCGTTTCATCTCATCCATTCCAACCAGTGCCTTCAGTTCGTCTTCTATTTCCTTCAAAGCCACATGTTGTTGGGGAATTTCTTGGACCAACACTTCTTTGACCGGCAAATCTTTCTGTAGTGATTTTCTATTTTCCGCATTAAAAACGATATTGATTTGCCCGTTATTTTTCATACGGATCGGTTGTTCCAATGTCTTCACCTCTCCATCTTGGACCCTAAACTTTTAAACCATTCATTTAACATGAACACACACGGACCTTTCGGGTCATTATATGTTTTCCCTTCGCCAATATCTCCGTCTAATTTACTTTTGTAAATATTGGGTTTTTCAGTTAGCTTTCTTGTCTATAAAGGGGCTTTCGACAATTTATCTCCTATTCATCATTTCTTTCATTCATTTGTCATTTCCTGCGCTTTCCCGAGAAATGATTCTTCCTTCCATATATATATATTCAAAACGAACAAGTAAAATAATCGAATCCTTGAAAAAGATACAAGCTCTTAGCACAAAAAAACAGGCCGCCCTGTGGGCCGCCTGTCATTTTGCTATCATGTATATGGTTATTCCTTCACTTCGTAATCAATTTGAACATTACGCTGTGGAGCGAATGTGGATATAGCATGTTTGTATACCAATTGCTGCTTACCTTCGGATTCGAATAACACAGTGAAATTATCAAACCCTTTAACCTGGCCCCTGATTTGGAAACCATTTAATAAGAAAACCGTCACATACGTCCCATCTTTTCGTAATTGATTAAGAAATTGGTCTTGAATATTTACGGATTGCTTCATGATTTAGTCCTCCTCTTTTCTCTCTAAATTTATGTATTCGCCTTCTTTGAAAAGCTTTCCTGCTACAAATCCAGATATTTCATTTATTTTTTTTGTAAACCCTTCGATGTCCGTCATATTAAACCAGATTACATCCATTTTATTTCGGAACCAGGTCAATTGACGTTTTGCATATCGGCGTGAGTTTTGCTTCAAAGAATCGATCGCTTCTTCCACCGAAGCCCGGTCTTCAAAGTAGTCGTATATCTCTTTGTAACCAATTGCCTGTATCGATTGGCAATCCCTCAATCCTTGATCATAAAAAGATTGTACCTCTTCAATCAATCCGGCTTCCACCATTCCATCAACTCGTTGGTCAATACGTTCATATAACTTGTCCCGATCCATTGTCAGTCCTATTATGCATGTATCATATTTCATTTCCGTGGGTTGTTGATTCATCTGCTCACTCATTGTTTTTCCTGTACAGTGGTAAATCTCAAGTGCACGAATCACCCTTCTTACATTATTAGGGTGTATTCTTTTAGCACTTTCTGGGTCCACACTCCGCAATTGGTCAAAAACAGGATCGATTCCTGCTTCGTTGACTTGTTTTTCGAGCTGTTCCCTATATAGAGGATCGGATGGCGCTTCAGAGAAATGATAATCATAGATTACCGATTGAATATATAAACCCGTGCCTCCTACTATGATAGGGAGTTTGCCCCTGCCCTGAATATCCTCAATGCAAGCATTTGCCTGCTTCTGAAACTCAGCTGCACTGAATGGTTCATCCGGCCCCTTTATATCAAGTAGATAATGGGGAATGCCTTCCATCTCTTCTCTTGTGATCTTTGCAGTTCCAATATCCATTCCCTTATAAACCTGCATGGAATCCCCACTAATTATTTCTCCATTAAATCGCTTGGCCAACTCAATGCTCAGTTTCGTCTTGCCTACTGCCGTCGGTCCAATAATGACTAGAAGTTTTCCTTTTTGTTGTGTCAACTTTATTCACTGCCTTATATGATTTTTTTTTATCTTATCACAAAACGCCACAAAAGCAGTTAAACATCTAACCATTATATCCATTCCTCACTCATTTATTCACATCGGCGAATATATCTCCTAACAAGTTAGCGAAGGTTCTGGTTCAACGCTTGGAGTACTGTCTGTAAATCCACATGACTAAAGGCATGATCCCATAAACGGGTTCATGCCCCTAAACATCCCTAACAAAATAAAGCATCTCACATTTTGGGCGGTCTCTTTGTAAAAACTTCATTCCACAGGTATTAAGACCGTTACAGTCGTTTCTACTTCATTCGAATCTACTGATATCTCACCGTTATATCTTCTTACTAGATCCTTAACGATAAACAGACCTTGACCACGCTCTTTTCCTTTTTCTTTCTTTTTAGTGGAAAATCCACTTATATAAATCTTTTCCAGGTCCCCCCTACTAATCATCTGTCCTGAATTCGTAACGGTGAATGTATATTTTCCTTTATCCTTTTTACAAATGATATTCATACGCCGCTCTTGCTCAGGTATTTCAATCGTAGCTTCTATGGCATTATCTATTATATTTGATAACAATTTAATTAAATCTATCGTCTTAATCGTATCGAAAGAATCTGGAGAAATATCAAGGCTTATATCAATATTATAGTTTTGGGCAGACAGCCTTTTCGTTTCCAACAGCACCGATAACCCAGGGTGTGTAACGTTCATTTCCATGGATTCTATGGTATGGATCTCCTTAGAGAGACCTGTTAAGTATTCTAATGCTTTATCTTTTTCTCCAAGTTTTAAAAGACCGTGTACGACCTGAATGTGATTGGAGAAGTCATGCCTTAGGGAACGAACAGATGCCATAAGAGATTGAAACTCCGCCCTGTACGTATCCTCAGTATCCCCTACCTCTCGTATCAACTCTTTTCGATACCATCTTTGCATGATTGTAAAAGCAATGGCCAGGATAATGACAAAAGCGCCCGAATAAATCAGATTAAAAATGCTGCTATTGATAACCTCATCGCTTATTGCGTGAATATCTTCAGCACTCGCATCCACTCCTAAAAAACCTATTACGGAGCCTTCCTTATCCTTTATGGGAACTCCTACAGTCATATACTTCCCATATATGGGGTCATCCAGAATATCCGTGATGAAGTTTTCTCCCTTATAGGCCTGTCTGACCTGGCGTTCGGGGACCGTGCATAGTTCCCCAATTTCAGGTTCTCTTTTAACGTTTTCTGGGAGACCTGCAATCATGGTCCTTGACTCTTGGGGGTTTTCCACTTTTAAAGTATAGATGTGTACAACGCCAACATTTTCACGGACATTCTCTAAATAGGCTTTAATATCCTCATATTCTTGGCTCTTTACTGGGTTTTTAAGAAAGCGTTTATAGGCTTCTATATCCAACGTACTAGCAACAGACTTAGCAACCAAGAGATTTTGATTGGCCACAGACCTTTGAACAGTATTTTTGATATTTAAATAAGAAGTAAACATATTAAGTAGGACAAATCCAAGTAACAATAGGAATATCATTATAATGAATGCTTTTACCTTTTTATTTTTCATAAAATTCTATATACCCCATCTCTTGAAGTTGAAAATCGGATATTATACTATAATTTTACTATAATTACAGAGAAAGGAATATAGTAAACTTATTTTATATCGATTATCATAGGTATATTTAATCACAAAATGAATAAATAAGATAATGACACAACGTTCTAAATATTCCTTTTTCTAGACTTCAACAAGTGTGAAAGGGGCTGTCTAATAAGTCCTTATTCCAGTAATTTCGCAAAAACAAAGAGGCGGAAATGTTGTTAAATCAACGTTTCTGCCTTTTACTATTTATTCAATTACGGGGTAATTACACCTTTTGGGACAGCCCCTTTTTTCGGCTATCATGCTTTATTAATTGATTTCATTTTTTTCAAACCTTTACGTACTATAACACCCCGTAGAAATTTGTTGAAGTTTCAATAGATGAAATCATTTACAAGACAATAAAATCAAGAGGATCACTCCCCGCAAGTCCACGAGAAGCACTTAAATGACCTGTTCGATTTTCTACTAAAGATTGATTTTCTGCCATGAATTGCTTAAAGCATGCAGAATGGAATTGTCAGTCACGATAAAAAACCTTGACTGGTTTTTAACCAATCAAGGAGTGACTTTACACCATTAAATTTCCTCAGGGATTTTTAGTCCCTCGATAAAGGATTTGAAACTTTCTGCCACTTTATAAATATTTTCATCCTGACTGGAGGGATCTGCGTACCACCCCTGATCCCAAAAGAAGATTCCTTGTTCTTCATCATTGTTTATCAACAGGATTTTTCCTGCACAGGTATCGTTGCCGATTATAATGCAATTTGTATGTAAACCATCTTTATTATTTTCATGCAACTTTTGTAAATCAAGCTGTTCACTATCGATATCCAACCCATATAACACGTCTAACGATACAAGTGTGTCCAATGCCTCTACATAAAACTTACCATTTTGAACGGTAGTGGTCCCTCCGTTATATTCAAGGAGGAAATGTTTATAATCAGCCGGAATCTCGAAACCGACATACCTCTCAAAGTTATTGACCGCTTCCTGTGTTGCTTTGCCGTATCCAGTGATTTTCCTCATCCTATCAACTCCAGTTCGTTTTAATAAAAAACTACATTAGCCACCTATATGCCTAAACTTAAATGTAATCAGGGGATAACTCCGAGGATATATGTTGATTGCAGTTGTCTTTCAATAGTCCCTTTACTATCTCGTTTTACAATAAATAACAATATCTAATTATAATTGTACTATACCATGTAGACTTTCATAATTCTTGGGGAAATAGTACGTTTTCGTCAAATTTCCTTGCTTGTAAAAGAAAACTTCACTATAATTATTATTCCCCATATTTATCCTATACCACTTTCTTAAAATATATTAACATAATTTCGTTTGTTTTTTTCAGTATTTTCTGCAAATAAAAAGGAAAAATAAAGGTGTTGACATAGTTCATCTTTACGTTGCTATGTCAACATCCCCCAGCCTCAGTTACAACTTATTTCTATTCTTTTCCTCATTTTCACTTATTTTATCTAGCATTGAAATCGTATCTACCAAGTGATTATTAAATATTTGACGTGCTATTGAAAGAAGTTCCACAATCATGGGGTCTCTTAGTGAATAGACCACGCGATTTCCATCTTTCGTTCCTACGACAATATTTTTCGCTCGTAAAACGGTTAGCTGCTGGGAAACTGCGGATCCTTCACTACCAATGAGATTTTGGATTTCATTTACGTTTTTATCTCCTTCTGACAATAACTCGAGAATTTTTATTCTCAAGGGATGTGCAAGTGCCTTAAAAAACTCCGCTTTAAATTGTTGCATCTCAAGATTCAATGATAATTCTCCTCTTCAATTTAATTAACTGGAAAAGGCCCGTCTTCTTTCCTCAATACCTTTGGTGAGATCCCCTGATAAAGCCGAACATTCTCTAAAGGCAAAGTGCTTGCAGCCAAGACACTTATTCCTATTTAACTGTTCAAGAGCGTAATCAATCGCTACTCCTGTATGATCAAAAAAATGATCTTTCCCAATTACTTCATATAAGCCAGTTTTGATCAGAAGCGTTTTAGGTTGTGGTTTGATTCCAGAAATCAAAACGAGACCGTGTTTAGAAAAATGATGAACGATGTTAGAAAGATAAGACTCACCAGTGGTATCCAACAATGGGACTTGTCCCATTCTTAAAAGCAGTACCTTTGGTTTGGAATGGGTTGTCCCAATAATAGACTGTTCAAAAGTTTGGGCTGCACCGAAAAAGAGGGGCCCTTCCACATTATATATACTAATCTGTGGACAATCATGCGTAGATGTAACTACTCGGCTATCAACCTGTTGATGTTTATTATTGGGATTAGGCAATACTTTTTCAGTTACTATTGTATCACTCATTCGTTTTATAAATAAAAGGACGGCTAAAATAAGCCCCACTTCTACGGCACTGGTTAAATTTTCAAATACCGTCAATAAGAATGTTATAACTAGAATGAGTGAATCTGTCGTTTTGATTTTGACCATATTAAAGAAAAGATGCCTCTCACTCATATTCCAAGCAACCACCATCAATATCGGAGCCATACTTGCCAACGGCACCTTTGAGGCGTACGGTGCAAACAGCACTAAAACCAAGAGGACGACTATGCCATGAACCACACCGGATACCGGGGAAACAGCCCCGTTTTTAATATTGGTAGCCGTTCTTGCGATTGCACCTGTCGCTGGGATTCCACCGAATAGAGGCGTAATTATATTAGCAACGCCTTGACCAATCAATTCCTTATTACTATTATGCTTACTACCGGACATCCCGTCTGCCACGACTGCTGATAATAATGATTCTATTGCTCCTAGCATGGCTATGACAAGCGCGGGTCGAATTAAAAGTTGAATGCGATCTAAAGTAATCTCAGGAAATTTGAACTGTGGCAAATTATTTGGAATTTCCCCATATGTTGAACCAATCGTTGCTACTTGACCCGGAAATAAGAAAGTGGCAACCAATGTCGAACAGATAATGCCGATTAGTGGCCCTGGAATCTTTGGAAAGAACCTAGGTGTGCCTAAAACAGCCATTAAACAAATACCTGCGGTTAATACGCTGTACATGTTCATGCTTTGAATATGCATGAATATTTCCTTTACATTATTAATGAATTCTTCGTGTTTCTCCACACCAGACAATCCCAGAAAGTTCGGAACCTGGCCCACAAATATGATGACAGCAATCCCAGCGGTAAACCCAATCGTTACAGGTTTGGGAATAAACTTAATTAATGAGCCTAATTTAAAAATCCCCATTAAGGTTAGGATGATTCCTGCTAAAAATCCAGCAATTAATAAGTTTTCAAACCCATATGTCATTACAATCCCAAATAAAATCGGGATAAACGCACCTGTTGGCCCACCTATTTGAAATTTCGAACCCCCTAATAGGGAAATCAATACTCCGGCAATGATTGTCGTGTATATCCCATATTCAGGTTTTACACCTGAAGCTATAGCAAATGCCATGCCTAATGGAATGGCAATTACACCGACTACGAGTCCAGCTATAAAATCTTTTTGTAAAGATTGAAGAGAATAATCTTTGTATCTTCCATCAATAAGCCAATTTCGCTTCATAAAAAAGCACTTCCTTTTTTTATTTTTGTATATCTGATTATTTGAATATACGATTATTAGAATTTAACCCTTTCTCTTCTTTTTGTCAAAGGTCATTTTAAAGAAGGGGGTAATTCAGTAGGAAGCGTGAATCATTTATTTTTGATACAGTACCTTTTAATGGGTCCTTTCTATATATATTTGGCAAAAAAAGAAGCACTTAACCCATTGGTCAAATGCCTCTTTTTACTAACTTCCTTCCACTATATATTTTCCCTGTACGTAATTGTCCTTTCATTCTGTTTCAGGGAAAAAGATTTGAGCTGTACGGATATCGACTAAAGCGGGTAACTCTGACTGCAAAGCTTCTGTGATGGATGCTTCCAAGGAGTTATCCTCTTCGACATGCACACCCTTCCATCCACAGGCTTCTGCTACCTTTACGAAATCAGGATTTGTCAGACCCACGCCCACTTCATCCCCTCCCTCAGCTTTAATTTTATCCCGTTCCATTTGTAGTGATTCATTATTGAGTACGATGATGGTAATCTTAATGCCGTATCGTTTGGCTGTCAGTAAGTCAGCAAGTGTCATCTGAAGGCCTCCGTCACCGACAACGGCTACTACTTGTTTTTCCGGTTCGGCTAATTTGGCAGCCATTGCAGCTGGAAGACCAAACCCCATCGTTCTCCAATATCCTGAAAATAGAACCCTTTGGTTTTGTTGGCGCAAGATTCTATTCGTCCAAACAGTTACATCCCCAGTATCGATTGCCAGGATCGCATCTGGATCTATCGTCCTTTCAATCGCTCGAATAATCCTTGCTGGGTGTATAGGAGAACCTTCGCTATTGCCTTCCTGTTCCAATTGCGCTGACCATAATTCTTTCACTTCCCGGCAACGACCGACCCACTCATCATTCTTGTTGTGCCCTTTTAATCCAAGATTCAATTGAGGAATAACCTCTTCAGTATTACCTTTAATACCGATTTCTACGGGTATGCTTTTTTCGATCTTGTCAAAATTACTGTCTATCTGTATAATCTTCGCATCGGTTGGCACATATCCTTCGGGCCACCAAGTAACACCGGCAAGCAATACGACGTCAGCCTCCAGGAAGGCGCTCTTCGCATATGGATTGCCGCCTTCCCCGATGCCCTGTAAAAGATTTGGAGAGTTTGCCTCGAAAGCGCCCTTACCCCCAAGGCTAGTAAGAATGGCAGCACCCCACGTATCCGCAAGCATCTCAATCGCTTCTGAAGCACCACGGGCACCGGCTCCAGCCAGTATCATAGGTTGTCTCGCTGTTTTCATTACCTCAAGAATCCGATTCTTGCTTTCTTCTTCCAGCGAGGAAGTACTTTTAACAAGTAAAGGTAAACGCCTTGGCCGCACTTCCGTTTTTTTATCGAAAAAATCCTTTGGTATGGAAAGGTGAGTAACCCCTCTCTGGCCAAGCGATTTTTGGGCCGCTTTGTGCATCACTTCAATAATGGCATCCGGGCTGGTCAAATTTACACTATAAGAAGCAAACGGCTTCACAAGTTCCTGTTGATTCACATATTGTTGAAAATCCGTTCCTATTTTATCACTTGGAGCCTGCCCTGTTATGGCCAACACCGGTGCTTTATCGGAATAGGCATCACCAAGTCCATTAAGCAAATTAGTGACCCCAGGTCCCATGGTCGCGGTACACACACCCAATCCCCCTGTTAACTTGGCCTCCGCCGAAGCCATTAAAGCGGCTACCGATTCATGCTTAACAGCAATGAATTTAATATTTTCTTGATTCGCCAGTGCATCAATCAGTCCAATTATCGTATCTCCCACCACTCCATAAATTCTTTTCACATTCATGAGTTGTAATTGTTGAATGATTAACTCGGCAACTGTATTCTTAGAATGTTCCAAAATCCTTCAACCCTCTCGTTTTTATTACTTGCGTTAATTTGTCCTATTATTTTTTACACTAATCTCCTTTCTTTTAAACAAATGTATTGAATTTTATTTTTTTTATAGTTAGTTCTATTAAAAAAGCCATCTGAGCATTAACAGATAGCTTTTCTACTTGTATGGATTTCTAATCATCTTTCAATTACGTATATCACTATAGCAACATACAAAATATTCTTTTAAAAAAAGGATACTGATAATGCATGAGATTATTAATATGATGATATATGAAAGATAGCCATGTATCCTTACTCCAGTGATCCCCGCTTTTTATGTATGGAAAAACAAACATCCTTTCATGATGGGAATGAACATTTAAGGAATTTCAAGATAAAGCGTTAATTAAAAGGGCAGGCCAGGGCACCCAATCAAAAAAATGATTGAGTGCCCTTTTACTATTTATAAAGTACGTTCATCCTGATTATATGATTTTATAATCATCATAAGTAATTATTAACCTACTCATGGACACAGTTTCTGCACGTATCCTGTTTTTATCTCGACAATATGCGATAAGCGAACTATTGGGAAGTTTGGCCGTACAATTCCATTTGTTATGCTTTTTAGAATATCTGGAGGAAATCTGAATCATTTCTCCATGAACTTTTAATAATCGACGTTTGATCAAAGGCATCATCTCCAATACAAGTAATATCTTATACCCTGATTTTAGAGAGTTTATTCGTAAAAACTAAAAGAAACACAAAAAAGTAAGAAAATTATAGGTATTTTATAGGAATGAAGCCTATTTCTAAGGTGAATTCTCAAAAAAACCATAAAAATGGAGAATATAGAAGATATTCAAGTTTCCCGATGATACCACGAAAAATGTTCCCTGGCTTACACGAACATAAATAATAACTTTAAGTTATATTCATATTGTAAAAAACTATTTGAAATTAACAGTCGGTAGACGTATGATTAGGAGTGTTAGGATAGAGACACGTGAGTTCAGTAAGTTAATAGGTTCTATCAAAGGAACTACATATCAGTATGGGCCTCTAGTAGCGATAACTTTTTAAAGAGATTTTCAAAGTTATAGTTTCTGACTTCGATAGTAATGTGACTTTGCATCCTAATTAGCAAATTAAGTTCAACGCAAAGGGGAAATAGATATGGCAGATGTAGTCTCAAAATCAAAACCTGAAAACGAAACACTTAATATCTCTGCAAGCCAGGAACAAAGAGATATCCTAGATCAACTTTTAAACCCTGAGGTTCAACAATCACTGAATAATTTAGTAGAACAATTACCAAAATTAACGGAATTGGTTAATATTTTGACAAAGTCATATGATTTTGCTCAATCTGTTGCAACTGATGAAGTATTGAAAAATGATACAGTCAGTGCTATTTCAGAAATGGCAACACCAGTTGTATCTTCTGTAAAGGGCCTTGCTGCCAATGCAATCGAAGCAAAGGACCGGGCTGAAGAAAGTACGGAAGTCATTGGTCTTTTCGGTTTACTACGTATGATGAAAGATCCACAAGCGCAAAAACTTTTCCGTTTCGCAAGTGCGTTCCTTGAAATCTCTGCAGAACGTAAGAACCAAAACTAATTCTATTATTATCATTCAACCAGTTAGGACGGGGGATTAACAAATGTCAAAACATATCGTCATCTTAGGTGCAGGATACGGCGGATTACTATCTGCATTAACGGTTCGAAAATACTTAAATAAAGATGAAGCACAAGTTACAGTGGTTAACCAATACCCAACACACCAAATTATCACAGAACTTCATCGTCTAGCAGGAGGATCAGTTTCTGAACAAGCTGTTGCCATTCCGTTAGAAAAACTTTTCAAAGGAAAAGACATCGACCTTGTCATTTCCAAAGCTGAATCTTTCTCAGTGGATAAAAAACAAGTTAAACTTGCTAATGGTTCTACTCTAACTTACGATGCTTTAGTTGTTGCTTTAGGAAGCCAAACAGGATTCTTCGGCATTCCAGGACTTGAAGAAAACAGCATGGTATTAAAATCTGTACATGATGCAAACAAAGTTTACAAACATATCGAAGATCGCATTCGTGAATATTCCATTACGAAAAATGAAGCGGACGCAACGATTGTAATCGGCGGCGGTGGATTAACTGGCGTTGAATTAATCGGTGAAATCGTAGATCATTTCCCTAAAATTGCAAAACAATTTGGCGTAGACTACAAAGACTTGAAAATCAAGCTTATCGAGGCTGGTCCAAAGATTCTTCCTGTATTACCGGATTCATTAATTGAACGCGCAATGACAAGTCTACAAAAACGTGGGGTCGAATTCTTAACTAGCCTTCCTGTAACAGGTGTCAAAGGCAATGTTATCGAATTGAAAGATGGACAAACCATCACGGCTAATACACTTGTTTGGACTGGTGGGGTCGCTGCTCTTCCTATCGTTGGGGAATCAGGTCTTGAAGTGGACCGTGGTAAAGCAACTGTCAATGAATATCTTCAATCCAAGTCTCATAATGACGTATTCGTTGTTGGCGATAGTGCCGTTGCCTTCCCTCCAGAAGGTGGACGTCCATACGCACCAACAGCACAAAACGCTTGGCAAATGGGCGAACTAGTCGGTTACAACCTATATGCAGCATTTGAAGGTAAAACACTAGAAAAATTCGCACCTATCAATTCTGGAACACTTGCCAGCTTAGGTCGTAAAGATGGTGTAGCAACAGTTGGGGCTAACAACACTGAACTTAAAGGCTTACCTGCCACTTTAATGAAGGAAGCTAGTAACATCCGTTATCTTACTCATATCAAAGCGCTTTACAATTTGGTCTATTAAGTTCAACACTGAACTTAATCATTTGTAAATAAGTAGACGCTGAGAAAAATCCAGTTTCTGTCCTTAGACGGAAACTGGATTTTTCAATTCCACCAATTGATAGATTAGGAATCTATTGACGAATTAATAAATGATAGAACATGGTCCCCTCCCCCGTAGTATGGCAAGGCAATACAATAAGTATAGACTGAGGGCATTTTGCCGGACTTTAAATTCAGGCCTGGTGTCACCCTCTTTAGCGTCCCTATTACATTTCCCATACAAACCCATCAAGAATAAAATCATATACGTTAACATTTACAGAATACGCTCCTTTTACAAATACAAAACATGACGATCAGCCCTACAACCTACTCTCTGACGTTATTAAGAAATTTTTTCGAATCACCTTTAGCTATTGATTTCGCTACCCCTCATTAATGAAAAAGCAAAAAAACAAGCTGAAGCGCGATTTGCATGCTTCAGCTTGTTTGTTATTTTTCTTCTTCCCAAATGATCCATTCATGAACTTCAAGGATTTCAAAAAATTTCACAAGTCGTGGTAAGGCCGGTTCGGCTTCTTCCCCAAAGTGTTCAATCATCGCTTCCGAAATCGCTTGGACATTCTTGCGATATGCCATTTGTTCAATGGCAAATCTCCCAAACTTATCTAGCTTGATTTTACGAAATGCCCTTTGCTTCAAGAAACGAATCGTCAGTCTCTCGATGAAGTTAGTTCTCTGGATAATCAAAAATCCTAAGTCCGAAGAAGAATCCATTTCTAGGGTGACACGACTTTCCAAAAGAGGAACCATAGT
This sequence comes from Peribacillus suis, assembly GCF_059384845.1. NCBI lineage: Bacteria > Bacillati > Bacillota > Bacilli > Caryophanales > Bacillaceae > Peribacillus > Peribacillus suis. The sequence continues at coordinate 1,585,734 of NZ_CM182019.1, read as the reverse complement.
TAACAGGTTCCTCTTTGATGTTTTCTTTTTACGAAACATCTTCTTTATTCCTTTTGCTAGATACAAACCAAAGTACTCCAGCTAAAGCAAGGAAAAGTAAGAATGGTATTAGGTTGCTCGCTATCACCGCTACGGCTGGAACTTTTACTCCCACTGCAATTAAGACTGCAATAAGCACTCCAATCAATGATTCACCGGCGATTAAACCGGACGCGAACAATGTTCCTCTATCTACTCTTGCTTTACGTGCTTCTTTAGATTTAGCAAAACGTTCAACGAAGTAACGTACAAATCCACCGATCATGATTGGCGCACTCGTATGAACTGGCAAGTAAATCCCAACTGCCACACTAAGTGAATTCAAACCGAAGAACTCTAGAGTAATGGCAATCGCCGTTCCGATGAAGATAAGGGTCCAAGGTAAGTCTCCTCCAAGAACACCTTCAGCAAGAATTTTCATCAAGGCCGCTTTAGGTGCAGGAAGTTCTGCAGAACCCATTGTATAAGCATTATCCATTAACACTAAGGTAAAGCCAATGACAGCTGCAGATGCAACGACACCAATCATCATCGCAACTTGTTGTTTCCATGGCGTACCACCGACAATATAACCTGTTTTCAAATCTTGAGAAACGTCACCTGACACTGCAAGTGCCGTACAAACGATTGCAGCAACCGTTACTACAGCTATCATGCCATCCATGCCAGTGAAGCCTGTTGCCTTATAAATAAGCGCTACAATTAGTAGTGTCGCAATGGTCATCCCAGATGTAGGGGATGAAGAGCTTCCTACAATCCCAACAATCCTTGAAGCGACCGTAACGAATAAGAAACCAAAAATACCGATTGCAACTGCGCCTATGATACCTACTTCCGTTACAGGTGCAAAGGCAATAATCAAAAGAACAATAAGCATCCCTAACCACACGAATTTAGCAGGAATGTCTTTTTCAGTACGAATTAGCCCGGCTTTAAGCTGACCTTTATTCGCTTGCACGCCTCTCAGCGTTGCAAAAGCAGAACTGAATAGAGTGGGCAATGTCTTAATCAGTGTGATTAAGCCCCCAGTCGCAACTGCTCCAGCTCCGATGTACCGAATATAATTATCCCAAATTCCCCAAGCGTCCAGTTCACCGATAGGAACTTCTGACGGGAATATAGGTGTAGAGCTACCACTACCAAAGAAGCTAATGGCCGGTATAAGGACGACCCAAGCCAATAGACCCCCACCGATCATTTGACCCGCAACACGTGGACCGATGATATACCCGACACCCAATAGGGAAGGAAATGCATCAAGGCCGACTACTGCATTTTTAAAACCAGTGATGCCTGTTTCCACTTCCGTTTTAAATAGCTTGAATCCATCTCCAAGCGCTTTAACCACACCACCGATTACTAAACCGACTCCGATTAATTTAGCGCTAGAACCGCCTTTTTCTCCTGATTTCAATACCTCGGCACATGCCGTACCCTCAGGATAAGGTAATGTTTCGTGCTCCCTTACTATTAAAAGCTGACGAAGGGGGACCATCATGAAGACCCCAAGGAATCCACCAGTTAAAACAATGAATAGGATTAACGCTTGACTAACATCCATCCCCCACATAAATAATGCTGGGATAGTAAAAACGGCTCCGGCCCCAATGGCCTCACCTGCTGTTGTCATCGTTTGCACAATGTTGTTTTCTAAGATGGAATCTCGTCGAAAAATCCCTCTCAGGATTGCCATTGAAATTACCGCCGCGGGTATAGATGCGGAAACCGTCAATCCAATAAGGAGACCTAAATATGCATTAGCTGCTCCAAAAACGATGGCAAGAATTATACCTAGAATAATTGCAGTGACAGTTAATTCGGGTAAAGATTTCGAAGCAGAAACGTACGGGACGAATTTGCTCTCTTTCGAATTGTTAGACAATTTAGACACTTCCTATATCTTTTTAACTTTAAAAACACAGGAATTATTATATCACTGTAATTTCTATTCATGCAATGGGAAAATTCTGCTTATTCTTAAATAAGACAATAGGGAAAATTCAGTTAAATGATATTTTATAAGAATATTATTTTGAAAGACTTTGGTTTCTAACTACAATCTTTATCATGGGTATTTGCACATTCTAAAGAAAAACCGCATATTCTGCTCAAAACCCACACCATCGTAAAGGAAGGATACCTATGGATTATGCATCACCTTCGACTCAATTTACCTTCGATGTAACTAAAAGTACTTTAGTAAAAAAAGATAATCTGAACTATATAAATGTATTGGGCATCTCACAGTTGAACACCCTGGAGAACACTTCTTTACTCGATATATTCTTAAGTGCCAATAATATCATCGAACCTCATTACCATCAAAAAGCAGCCGAACTAGTTTATTGCATCTCCGGGGCCGCTACAGTATCAATTCTGAATCCATATACAAAGCTCATTCAAAACTACCCCATTACTCCCGGCCAAGTTGCGAACGTCCCACAAGGGTGGTGGCATTATGAAGTGGCTACCATGGACCAAACACATTTACTTGCTATTTTTAATGCACCTACCCCTGAAGTCATTCTGGGATCGGATATCTTGAAATTAACGCCAGCGGATATCATGGCCCACACTTATTCCATAGATGAAAACCAATGGAATAAAACGGTGTCACCCGTCCAGCCCTCGACTTTCATTGGCCCACCCGTAACCTATAACAGAAATGGGAATAACCATTCCCATCAATCATGGCACGATCCGAACCAATGGTACGGTATCCCCTACTACTATCAAAACCCATCAGTTTTACCATATTATTAGTATTATTCTAATAAAATAATATAAAATCACATAAATAACTAAAATATTATCCTTATATTTATATTAATGGTATATTTTAATTAATTTATGCATAAAATAACATATAAATATCTATACGAATAAAAAAATACTATTTTAAAATATTTATTATCTCACTTTCTCTTAATAACCATGATAAGATATGCTAGGGTGATATAATGATGAAAAAACTTAAAGTAATATTAGTGGCTGTTCTATGTTTAACTTTATTTACTGGAATCCAGTCAACTGAAGCTGCTGCTTCCAATGTGAAGGTACACTTTATCAATGTGGGCCAAGGCGATTCCATCCTGATTCAAACCGGTAATGAAAACATTTTAATTGATGCTGGTGGAAAAGGAAAAGGCGATGATGTCGTTGCCTATCTGAAAAAACAAAAGGTAAAAACGTTGAATGCGGTTGTCTCGACTCATCCGGATGCCGATCATATCGGTGGACTGGCCTATGTAATCAATAACCTGAAAGTCAAAGCTGTGTATGCACCGAAAGTTTCCCATACCACACAAGCTTACAAAGACTTTTTAAAAGCGGTTAAGAAGAAAGGGCTAAAAATCAAGAAAGCAAAGACCGGGGTAGTAGTCACAACGAAGGCAAAGAATACGTCATTGAAATTCCTTGCTCCAGTCAAAGACTATAAGAAAGACTTAAATAACTGGAGTGCCGTCCTATTGCTTAAACATAATAAAAAATCGTTCTTGTTCACTGGCGATGCTGAAGAAAAATCCGAAAAAGACATGCTTGCCAAAAAGGTAGTACCAAGCGTGGATGTCCTTAAAGTTGGGCACCACGGGGCAAAAACATCTTCTAGTTCAGCTTTTATTAAGAAAGCAAAACCAAAATACGCTATAATAAGTGTAGGAAAAAATAGCTATGGGCATCCTACTTCTACCGTTGTAAAACGCTTGAATTCCATAAAAGCTAAAATCTATCGTACAGACAAATCTGGAAACATTATTTTTACTTCTACAGGTACGAAACTTACTGTAAAGACGGTGAAATAAATGAAGCAAGGAATAATTGATCGCTTTGAAGGTAAAATAGCTGTCGTGGAAATCGATGGTGGCGATATGAAGGATTTTCCGAAAAGCTCCCTTCCAAAAGGGGCCAAGGTCGGAGATATGCTGATTATCGATGGTGATACAATTACTGTCTCCAAAGAAGGAACAAGAAAGTTAAAAAAAGAAATTGATGACTTGATGGATGAGTTGTTTGAAGATTGACTACGACTATCCCCTTCTCAAAATGAGAAGGGGATTTTTTCTACATCTTTTACCTTAATAATAATGAACTAGCTGAGAAACATGAACTTACCCTGGAGGTATATTTTTTAACTTACACGTTCCCTTTCATTCTTATCACTTTTCCCTCTAATTCAAACCCTACTTCCTGCATTCCATTTTTACGATAAAAAGACAATGCGTTTCTATTAGTAGGAGAAACGCGTAGATGATATTCCTTTACCCCATATTTTTTAAAGAAATGAAGAGCATATCGGTGAAGTTCCTTCCCTAACCCCATTCCACGTTTTTCAGGAATGAGATAATAAAGATTTACGTAGCCTACTTTACTACCCTTATATTCTTTAATTGTAAGTTCAAGTTGACCGATGGGCACATCATCTTCCATAACCAAGACAAATCCACCTGGATATCGGTTCGATTTTATTTTTACCCAATCCAGATATTCCTCTACGTTTCCAAGATCCTTATCAGAACCAAAGCTTATGATGAAAGAGTCCCTACGAAATCGAATAATGAATGTTCTATGCTTCGTTACATCAATCGGTTCAAAATGCAAAGAAACTCCTCCCTTAGCATACATATTACGTATTATGTTGGTACCTATCCCAAAGAGAACCCCTTAATAACAAGGGGTTCTCTTTTCATTTTCACATCACCCTTTTAAACATCTTTTCCATTTCGTAAATTGAATAGGAGATGATGATGGGTCTTCCATGCGGACAGGTGAATGGATCGGTTGTTCTCCTTAATTCATCAAGAAGGGCTTGTATTTCATCGTTACGGAGGTGGCGGTTGGCTTTAATGGAGGCTTTGCAGCTCATCATGATGGCCGCCGCTTCACGCAGTTTTTTTATGTCCACCTTTTTCATCGACAATAATTGTTCAATCATGTCTTCAAGGATTTCCTGTTCAATTCCTTTAGGGAACCATTGTGGATGGGACCGGACGATAAAGGAATTGTAACCGAATTCCTCTAAAAAGACGCCGACCTTTTCTAGCTCATCCTTGTATTCATTGATTCGAATTGATTGATCGGTCGAAAATTCTAACGTGATCGGAACGAGCATATCCTGTAGCTCATTTTCGACACGACCAACCTTTTCTTTGAAATATTCATATTTAATCCGTTCCTGTGCAGCATGCTGATCGATGATATACAAACCTTTTTCGTTTTGGGCGAAAATATAGGTGCCATGCATTTGTCCAATTGGATACATAGGAGGTATGCGGCTTGAAGCATCTTCCTCCTCTATTTCTTCCTCATCCTCTTCGACTGTATATGTTGTATACCCTTCAGCGGATTCGAACAAGGACCTTTTTTCTTCTGGAGGTATGACAGGGATAGAGGCCTCTCCCATTTGCATTCCATCTTCACTGCTATATATTAATTCATGCATGGTATCAATATCCTGGTTATCATCGATAGATTCCACTGGAACTTCTTGCTGTTGTTTTTCTCGTATCAAGGTATTCTTTAGTAGGGATGCTTCTTTTTTTGCTTCTTCAAGAACTTGCCTTCCTCTTTCTACGACATGGTCTAAGCTGAGAGACGTCTGCTCGCTTTTAGGCTCCTCTTTCTTTTGTGACGGCGTGAAACCGCTTGGAATCAAGGAAAGTTTCTTGAAAGCTGATTTAATCGTTTCCGATACTAAGGCATATAACTCTTGTTCCTTACTAAGTCGCACCTCTAATTTGGACGGATGTACATTAACATCGACCAAGATTGGATCCATTTCAATATTCAACAAAGCAATTGGGAAACGTCCAATAGGAAGGAGTGTGTGGTATCCCTCCAGGATTGCCTTAACAAGAACATAATTTTTTATAAATCTACCGTTAATCATCGTCGAAATGTAATTTCTGGAGGCACGGGTGACCTCGGGCATTACGATATATCCGGTTATAGTGAAGTCCAAAGACCTCGTCTCTATCGGAATCATCTTTTTGGCGATATTCATTCCGTAGATTGCGGCCAGTACTTGCCGGACATCTCCATTACCATTTGTATGCAAAATACGCTTCTCATTATGCGTAAGGCTTATCGAAACGTCAGGGTGTGACAAAGCCAGCCTGTTCGTGACATCCGTAATGTTTCCTAGCTCCGTATGAATCGTTTTTAAATACTTCAATCGTGCCGGTGTATTATAGAAAAGCTCGGAGACCGTGATGTCCGTCCCTTTTCGGCTTGATGAAGCCTCCAATTCACGAATGATCCCCCCTTCAAGCAGAATTCGGGTTCCTGGCCCCTCTCCCGTGCTGCTTTTCATTTCAAAATGGGAAACTGATGCGATACTTGGCATGGCTTCACCACGGAACCCGAGCGTCCGAATCCGAAACAAGTCATTTTCATCTTTTATTTTACTTGTGGCATGACGTTTAAACGCCGCTTCTACATCGTCGGCCGTCATTCCATCTCCATTGTCTATGATCCTGATGGACCCAAGTCCGGCCTCCACCAATTCAATTTCAATGATGGTACTGTTGGCATCTATGGCGTTCTCCACTAGCTCTTTCACGACTGAGGCAGGACGTTCAACCACTTCGCCAGCTGCTATTTTATTCGATAAAGACTCGTCTAGCTGTATGATTTTCCCCACTTTTATCGCCTCGCTTCAATTATTTATTTCAATTTCTTATGCAATTTATAGAGTATATTCATCGCATCTAGTGGTGTCATTTCTAGGATATCGAGCGATTTGATATCATCAAGCACTTTTTTTTCCTTAGCTGATGAACTGGTTTTTTCCCTTGGAACTTCTTCTCCGAAAAAGGAAAGTTGCGACGCTTCATTTACAACCGTACCATCCTTTTCTTTAGATCCTTTAGGAACATCTATATCTACTACAACAGCTGACTGTGAAGGTGTTTGCGTCACTTGTTCATTATCACTTTCAAGTTGCGCTAAAATGGCAGCTGCCCGGTCAATTAACTGTTTTGGAAGGTTGGCAAGCTTGGCAACATGAATACCATAACTTTTATCGGCTGGTCCCTCTTTTATTTTATGAAGGAAAACGACATTCCCATTCTGTTCGATTGCACTTACGTGGATATTTTTCAGTTTAGGAAGTTCCTCTGATAGCACGGTCAATTCATGATAATGTGTTGAAAAGAGTGTCTTTGCACCGATTTCTCCATGAATATATTCAATGATTGCCTGCGCTAACGCCATACCATCGTAAGTGGAAGTTCCTCGTCCGATTTCATCGAATAAAATCAAGCTGTTTTCCGTAGCATTCATGATGGCATTTTTTGCTTCGAGCATCTCGACCATGAAAGTACTTTGCCCCGAAATGAGATCATCCGCTGCACCAATTCGAGTGAACACTTTATCGAAAATCGGCAGTTCCGCTGAGGTCGCCGATACAAAACAACCGATTTGGGCCAAAATGGATGTCAACGCAATCTGACGCATATACGTACTTTTACCCGACATATTAGGTCCTGTAATCAAAAGTAGCTCACGGTCGCTATCCATAAAACAGTCATTTGGAACATACTCTTGAGAATGCAGTACTTTTTCGACAACAGGGTGGCGTCCTTCCTGTAAGGCTATTTTACGATTTTCAGAAAAGACCGGCTTTACATAATGACGCTCTTCACTGATTGTTGCAAAGCATTGGAGAACATCAAGTTCACTGATGCCTTTCGCAAGCTCTTGTAAACGTGGGATATAGCTTTTCACCTGTTCACGGAGGCTGAGGAACAGATCATATTCAAGACCGATGCTTTTCTCTTCGGCTTGTAAAATCAAGGCTTCCTTTTCTTTTAGTTCAGGTGTGATATATCTTTCAGCATTGGTCAAGGTTTGCTTCCGTTCATACCGTCCCTCTTCAAGTAAATGCAAATTGGCGCGAGTCACTTCAATATAATAACCAAATACTCGGTTATAGCCGATTTTCAATGATCGTATTCCGGTACGTTCCCGTTCCTCCCGTTCCAGCTGAGCGATCCACGTTTTTCCGTTTCGGCTGGCATCTCGATATGTATCCAGTTCCGAGTGGAAACCATCTTGGATAATGTTCCCTTCCTTAACGGATAACGGTGGATTTTCCACTAATGCCGTTTCAAGTAAATCGGTCACTTCCTCACAGGGATCCAGCTTTTCGGCGAGAGCTGTTATATCGCCATTGGAGCCCAAGGATTGGACGATTTCACGAATGATGGGTACTTGTTGGAGTGAACGTTTCAACTGGATTAAATCACGTGCATTGACATTTCCAAACGCCACCCGGCCCGCAAGACGCTCTAAATCATATACTTCCTTCAAGCGCTCGCGCAAATCTTGACGTTCGAAGTAGTGATCCTTCAATATTTCCACAAGGTTTTGTCTACGTTCGATTTGCAGTCGATTGATGAGTGGACGATCAATCCATTGCTTAAGCATCCTGCCTCCCATCGCTGTCTTCGTCTCATCCAAAAGCCATAATAACGACCCTTTTTTTCCTTTGGAACGGATGGTTTCCGTCAACTCCAAATTACGCTTGCTATAATAGTCGATTTTCATATAATGGGACGTTTCATATGCAAATACTGGCTGCAGGTGATCTAGGCTTCTTTTTTGGGTTCGGTATAAATAATTCAATAAACGCGCAGTCGTTTGAGCTTGCTTATCTTCTTTCAACAGTCGAAACAAAGAAACGAACGACTCACTTTGCTCTAAGTTATCCTCAAGGGAAAGTGCTGCGGCACCCCTTTCCTGCAATTGCTTTTTCCATTCATCGTTAAAATCCGTTGCAATGACAACTTCGCTGGCACCAAGGTTTGCAAACTCATTCAATACCTCTTCAAAACTTTCAATCAACGTGACCTTGTTTTCACCTGTCGACAAATCGTTGTAAGCAAAGCCGAATGGCCCATCTGTAAAGGACGTGATGGATGCAATGTAATTATTTTCTTTTTCCCGAAGTCCTTTACTATCCATTTTGGTTCCCGGTGTAATCAGCTGGACAACTTCCCGGCGGACTACCCCTTTTGCTTGTTTAGGATCCTCTGTCTGTTCACAAATGGCTACCTTAAAGCCTTTTTCTATCAAAATATCAATATAATTGGGAGCCGAGTGATAGGGAATGCCACACATGGGAATTCGATTTTCCGTGCCACCCTCCCGGCTCGTTAATGTAATCTCCAGTTCCTGTGAGGCATTCAATGCATCCTCAAAAAACATTTCATAAAAATCCCCTAAACGGAAAAATAAAAAGGCATCCTGATACTCTGCCTTGATTTTTAAATATTGTTGAATCATTGGTGTATATCCAGCCATTCTTTCAAAACCTTTCCAAACTATAATCTGTTATTTATATATGTCATTTATTATACCATACGGGATAGCACCTTTCCTGTATTCGCTATTACAAGAAAACATGCATAATATACTGTTTTTTTCCTTTTTATAAGGGGATTTAGGACGCCGAGGAGCTTATGCGGGTAATAAAATACTCTACTAATTTGGCCTGTCCTTCTTTTAACGTAAATAAGACCGGATGAAGGGAATGTCATCCGGTATTGACTATATTAAAGTATTTTACTCATCTTCGAATTCATCAAGGAAATCCGGATCTAAATCTTCGAACTCATCATCATCAAAATCTGAGCCCCAGTCATCTTCACAGCGGCCATCTGGGCTTACAGCGACGCAAATTTTCGTTTCGCCAACGACCTCCACAAAGAATTCTCTTTCCACATGAACAATGATCTTTTGTCCACATGGGGAGATGGATGCTTCTAAACAATTCGGCTGTTGGACAGCTTGTGCTACGATTTCATGGTCATCATGACAATCTGGATCACGGTATTTTAGCGAAATCACGTCGGTATATTGTACTTTTTCAGTGACAACTTCCGTCTTTGAATTATGGTTATATGAATACCAAACGTTGATTTCGTAGCTGCCGTGAATTTCTACCTTTTTGCCGACTTTCTTGGCATCGTATTTATGGTTGATGATCCAACAACCTAGAATGCTAGAAGGATGATGAGCCGGGCAAATGGTGTGTGAGGACTTTGTGAATTTACGTCCCTTGGCCACCACCGCTTTAGTTATTATCTCTCTATATTGTGACATGCTAGCGAACCCTCCTCATACAGTTTCCATTCATCCTATGCGTGGTAAAAGTCTAGTGTGCGTAGAATTTTTAATATCTGAAAACTGCTGTAATGTTTAAATCTAGGTTATTTTATGCACCAGTTTTGGGATATGTGTCACGAATGGGCGCTGTATAAGGGTTTTTGAAACATAAAAAAGCCCTTCTGCATCCAGAAGGGCTTTCCGAAAATATTATGAACAACCTCCGCCACCAGCCTGTACCTTTGATCCTGTCTCACCACGAAGGATATCACCTTCAGTTGATTCAATTATCAAATCCGTCACCTTATTGGATACTTGCGAAGAAACCATTTGAAGAAGGTCGTTGACATCGACTTGGGATTGCTTGAACTCCTGGACGATTGGAAGCTCATCCAACTGCTTTTCAAGGGCATCGATTTTCGCCTGAACTTGCCCGTATGCTTTTTCTTTTCCATAATGTTGGAAGTTCACAGCTTGTTTTTGTAAGCTTTTGATACTGGCAATCATTTCACGTATCTTTTGGTTTTCATTAATATGAGCCTCAGCCCGTTTAAAGAAATCCACTTCTTCCGTGCTGGCAATCATTTCAGCTAGCTCTTCCGCTTTTGTTAAGATATCGTCTTTTGTATATTTTGTCATTTTAATCCACCTCTATCGCTGTCGCTTCTTCAACCATATCCCCATTCAATGACCATGTTTTCGTGTCGGTGATTTTCACCTTGACGATTTGGCCAATCGCGGACTTTGGTCCTTTGAAGTTCACTAGCTTATTTTTCGTAGTATACCCTGCTAATACATCTGGATTTTTCTTACTTTCACCTTCCACGAGAACTTCTACAATTTGCCCATTGTACTCTTTCATTTTCAAAGCACATGTTTCGTTCACAAGGGCATTTAAGCGTTGCAGACGTTCTTTTTTCACTTCCATCGGGACATTATCCTGCATTTTTGCTGCAGGCGTTCCTTCTCGCGGAGAGTAAATATACGTATAAGCAGCATCAAATCCAACTTCCCGGTATAAAGACATCGTTTCCTCGAAATGTTCTTCCGTTTCATTTGGATAACCGACAATAATATCCGTCGTTAAAGATGCACTAGGAATTGCTTCCCTAATTTTTCTAACAAGCTCTAAATATTGTTCACGCGTGTATTTACGCGCCATGATTTTAAGCGTTTCCGTACTTCCCGATTGAACAGGAAGATGGATATGATCCACTAAGTTACCGCCTTTAGCAAGAATTTCAATCAAATGATCATCGAAGTCCCGGGGATGACTAGTAGTAAAGCGAATTCGCGGGATATCTATCTTACGGATTTCATCCATCAAGTCACCAAGGCGATACTCCATGTCTGTAAAGTCTTTTCCATATGCATTCACATTTTGACCGAGGAGGGTGACTTCCTTGTAGCCCTGTGCCGCAAGATGACGAACCTCCTGAATGATGTCTTCGGGACGGCGACTCCTTTCTTTTCCTCGTGTAAAAGGCACGATGCAATACGTACAGAATTTATCACAGCCGTACATAATATTGACCCATGCTTTTGTTTTCCCTTTACGTACTTTAGGAAGATTTTCAATCACATCCCCTTCTTTGGACCAAACTTCAATGACCATCTCTTTTGAAAGATATGCCTCATTTAGGATTTGTGGTAGTCGGTGGATATTATGTGTACCAAAGATCATATCGACAAAATGATGTTTCTCAAGGATTCTTTTAACGACCGATTCTTCCTGGGACATACAGCCGCAAACGCCCAACAGTAAATCTGGTTTTTCCAATTTAAGTGATTTTAAATGCCCTAGTTCCCCGAATACTTTGTTCTCCGCATTTTCCCTTATTGCGCAAGTGTTCAGTAAAATGACATTCGCATCGTCGACTGTAGTGGTCGGTTGATATCCGAGTGCCGTAAAGATACCCGCCATGACTTCAGTATCGTGCTCATTCATTTGGCAACCGTATGTACGAATAAGAAATTTCTTACCTTCTCCCATTCCTCGGAATTGTTCAGGAATAGCAAAGTCATCATGATATTCTACATTTTCTTTTCCTCGTTTTTTAGCATCCTTCAAGGAAGGCGGTATATAAACTGCCTGAAAGTACTTACTGTAATCCTTTTCGGATTTTTTGTCCGCTGGATTTTCATTCTGTACTTGTTGTAATTCTAATCTTTGTTTCTCGTTCATGTTAATCTCCTTTCAAAATAGTTAGTTTATTTATCATCCTAACTATTTCCAGACCCATCATGTTTACAATGATTTTTGTCCAATTCACCTTTAAAATTACCAGTAAATATTTGCTTTTAAGTGTGATATATCCACATTAACATAGTATAAAGCTTTTACCAGGAAGAAACAATCATTCTGTCGCTCCTTAAGCACTTGTTAGAAAAAATTCACAAAAAAGGTAATAAAATAATAAAAATAAACCCTGAATTTATTACCCAAAACTTTTTCACTACTATCGACAGTCTAGGTCTATCGTACATTTTCACTATATAGGACATAGTCCTATAACATCCTGTCCGCTCTTGAATAAGATATCTCGTACAACAAAAACAATTTAAGGAGTGACTTATATGTCATGTTCTGGAAATAACAATAATAATCACGATCATCATCGTAATAACGACGATAATAGCAGAATCGAAAGAGATTTCTGTCGTGCGGTGAGGGGTTGTCAAAGACGCGACAATGACCGCGACGACCGCCACAACGACAACAACAATCACCATCACCACCACCATCATCATAACAACAATAACAACAATAACAACAACTGTTGTTGTAGAAGAAATCGTTGTAATTCCTTCTCTTTCGGATGCTGTAACCGAGGAAACCGCTGCGGATGCAATAACGGTTTCTTCTAAGCCCTACTATTTAGGTAGCACCATCTTCTAGCGTGCTGTCTCCTCATTAGAACGCTTGGTTATTAACCACAAAAAAGGTTCACCCCAAATTTGGGGTGAACCTTTTCACGCTTACATAAATTCTTCAACAAGTTTATCAAAATGAGCCTGATCTAGAGTTAAATCAGCTTTATTCAACGCTTCATCGGCATACCCTGGAATTAATTCCTGATACGATGACCGTGTTGAATCTTGATAAATAATCCCAGTCACAAGACTGTCATGCTTCATCAACGTATGCATGGCCTGCTCTTTATTTGTGGAATCATATCCTTCAATCGTGCTTAATTTTGTTAAGTTTTGTTTGAACCAATCATACGTATTGATTTTATTGTACGTAACGCATGGCGAGAAAACATTAATAAAGGAGAACCCTTTATGGTTGATTCCAGCTTCAATGATTGCAGTTAAGTCTTTTAAATCCGTTGAAAAACTTTGGGCGACAAAGGTAGCTCCAGCCGACAAAGCTAATTCCATCGGAGAGACTGCCCGCTCAATTGATCCTTCAGGCGTAGATTTCGTTTTAAATCCAGCAGCTGAACGTGGGGAAGTCTGTCCTTTAGTTAAACCATAAATTTGGTTATCCATAACGATATACGTTATATCGATATTACGACGTATTGCATGTATGGTATGTCCCATCCCGATTGCAAAACCATCGCCATCCCCACCGGAAGCTATAACCGTCAACTCGCGGTTAGCCATTTTCAATCCTTGGGCAATCGGTAGCGAACGACCATGAATGCCATGGAAACCATAAGATTTGATATAGCCTGAAATCCGACCTGAACAGCCGATTCCAGAAACCACAGCTAAGTTTTCCGGTTCCAAGCCTACGTTGGCTGCTGCACGCTGCATGGCAGCCTGAACGGAGAAATCCCCACAACCAGGACACCAATTAGGTTTTACATCATTTCGAAATTCTTTAAATGTTGCCATATTCGAACATCTCCTTGCATTGTGTGTGAATTTCATGCGGGAGGAATGGGTTGCCGTCATATTTTAGGATGCTTTTAATTTTATTTACATGCCCGACATTCATCTTGATAATATTAGCCAATTGTCCAGTCGCATTATTTTCAATTACTACTACTTTCTTAGCTGATTGCACTAAAGAAAGAACTTCATCAGCAGGGAATGGATGAATCAAACGAACTTGCGCATGATTCACTTTTATTCCATCCGTTTCCAAACGGCCGATAGCTTCATCTATCGTTCCCCGGGTAGAGTTAAACCCTAGGATTAACAAGTCAGCCTCTGCGTGTGGTGCATTTTTGTAAACGGGTGTATTGAATGTGTTCGCTAAATTGCTAAGCTTACGCATCCTCTTATCCATTTGTGCTACACGATTTGCAGCTGATTCAGAAGGCTTCCCTGTTTCATCATGCTCTACACCCGTAACATGGTGAATTCCGTTTTTCATGCCTGGAACGACACGAGGAGAAACTCCATCTTCTGTTACTTCATAGCGCTTGAAATATGTTTTTTCTTGAGGGCCTTCTATTTCCGTGTCCAAAAGTTTACCACGTCTGATTTCCACTTTACTGTAATCTAGCGGTTGCACGGTCTGCTTACCCAATGATAGCTGTAAATCGGATAAAATGATAACCGGACATTGGTATTCCTCAGCAAGATTGAAGGCTTCAGCCGTATCATAAAAGGCTTCCTCAACCGTACTTGGGGCCATGACGATTTTCGGTATTTCTCCGTGCGTCCCATAAATCATCGCCATTAAGTCAGATTGTTCTTGTTTCGTTGGAAGTCCGGTAGAAGGACCGCCACGTTGTGTATCTACAATAACAATCGGAGTTTCTGTGATTCCCGCTAAACCGATTGCTTCCATTTTCAATGAAAGACCTGGTCCGGCAGAAGCTGTAATAGCACGAACACCACCGTAGTTAGCCCCGATTGCCATCGTAGCTGCAGCGATTTCGTCTTCCGTCTGAATGACGGTACCACCCACTTTAGGCAGTTTCTTGATTAAATACTCCATGATTTCCGAGGCTGGCGTAATCGGATAAGCAGCCATAAATCGACATCCACCGGCAACTGCACCTAGTGCGATTGCGTCGTTACCAATCATGAATAAACGTTTTTGACCATCCGCTTTTTCAAGTTCCATAGCGCCCACTTTTTCACCAAGCAATACTTCCATGGCTTTATAACCAGCAGTAATCGCATCCATGTTCTTTTTAACGATTTCTTCACCTTTACGGCCGAAGATTTCATCAACAACATCATTGAACACGGAGATTTCCATGCCAAGTACAGCACAGGTAGCTCCGATTGCCACCATGTTTTTCATTAAAGAAGTACCCAATTCAGATGCGATTTCCGTAAATGGGACTATATATAACTCTGCCTTTGTATCTTCAGGGCAGACAGGTTTAAATTTTGCATCAGCGATAATGATGCCGCCTTCGTGTAGTTCTTTATAATTGACGTCTATTGTTTCTTGATCGAAAGCAACTAAGATGTCTAAATCATCTGAGATAGCACGAGTTTCAGAAGTACTTACACGAATCTTATTATTCGTGTGTCCTCCCTTTATTCGAGATGAGAAATGACGGTAGCCATACAAGTAATAACCTAAGCGATTGAGGGCAATACAGAATATTTCTCCTGTACTTTCAATACCTTCACCTTGTTGTCCGCCAACTTTCCATGAAAGTTGATTGATCATGTCTTACACTCCTTTAGAACGTTCGTATATAACTGCTATTTACCTGTACCTCTCTTCAGAACGTTCAATATGTAAATAATCGTTCTATGACAGAAAAGGTGTACTAAACGCTTTCAATTCTATCGGTTAAATACATAAATTGCAACCTTTTTGCTTTTATTTTTTATATTTTCAGAATATTCAATCCTATCTACAAAATCAGAATAAAAACACCATTTCGCCCTCTCCTTTTTTATCGAGGATAATGACGAATGAAATTTTCAAAAAGAATGCCTTTTACGAATTCTGTGGAATAGAGCCTATCAAGTTCATCAATTAAATTTTGGTAATTGCTATAAGAGACCAAGTCATCGACCATCTCTTCTATGCCATCGAAATCCGATCCAAAACCAATTTGTTTTTCTCCACCTAAACTACAAATATGTTCAATATGATTGATAACGTCTTTTATGGACGCGGATTTACCTTGTGATAAAAATTGAGGAACAAATGTCACCCCAATAGTCCCATTCTTTTTTAGGAGAGCCTTTATTTGGCTGTCTTTCAGATTCCTTGGATGTGGGCATAAACGATAGGCGTTCGAATGGGAAGCAATCGGAAAGTCTGCTATTTCTATGGTGTCCCAAAACCCAGATTCCGATAGGTGGGAAAGATCGCACCATATCGACTGCACATTCAATAATCCCACCACATTCGTTCCAAATCGCGTTAGCCCGCCTCCTCTTTTTTCTAAAACTCCGTCGGCTACCAGATTGGCATAATTCCATGTTAATCCTACCGAAGTAACCCCCAATTGAAGGAGGGTTTTCATCTTTAATACATCATCCCCGATGCAATCACAGCCTTCTAATGTCAGCAAAGCTCCTATCTCTTTTTCCCCCAGTGAATCGATATCTTTCTTCGACCTTATAAATTTCATTTCAGGTTCAGCCAGGACTTTTTTGTGAAAAATTTCCACCATCGCCAAGGCAGCCTGAAATCTCATATCCGAGTGGACTTGTTCAGGAATGTATATCGCAAAGCATTGGACCTTTCCACCTGAATCCATAAGTTCACGCTTTGTAATATGTAACTTATCGCTATCCACAAAGGAAATATCCGGATCTATAAACAATTTCATCAAAACATCACAATGCGCATCAAAAATCACCCATCCAATCCCCCTTCTCTACCTTTCTTATTCGTCACATACAAAAAATAACCTGCTCGCCATCCGACAAACAGGCATAAACTTATGAATTTATCTTGGTTCAACGATTAGCTTAATTGCCGTACGCTCTTCGCCATCAATGAGAATATCCGTAAAGGCAGGAATACAAATCAAGTCGACTCCACTAGGTGCGACAAATCCTCTTGCGATTGCTACTGCCTTAACGGCTTGATTTAACGCACCTGCACCAATTGCTTGAATTTCTGCGGTCCCTCTTTCTCTGAGAACCCCCGCCAGTGCGCCTGCTACAGAATTAGGATTAGATTTTGCTGAAACCTTTAATATTTCCATTCCTAGTCCTCCTTGTTTTCCCTGCCGATTATAACTTGGCTCAATAGTTATAACACTTTCCACTGCTACTATATTCAGCTAGTAAAACTTGTATGACAAAGAAAACCAGGATTGTCCAACAACAGATTTTAGATTCCCTATTAGGAGACCTTACTCAACTTTTTCCCTCATTGAATCTTTCTCGTAAAAATCACGTAGCTATTATAAAGAAAAATGGACAATCAGCCACGACTGATGTCCATTTAAGTTAGTTATAAAACGGGTTATCTTCGTTTATCAGTATTCGCTCAATGTTTACCGCCTTGCCTGACTTTTCATCAATATCTATTAATACAGCACTTAATAAAGAACGGCCAGCTTTAGGTACTTCAAATCGCACAGGGAGGCTCGTCAAGAACTTATGGATAACAGCCTCTCTATCCATTCCCAGAATGCCGTCATAAGGCCCTGTCATCCCTACGTCCGATACATAAGCTGTACCTTGTGGTAAAACCCGGTTATCAGCTGTTTGGACATGTGTATGTGTGCCTACCACCGCAGTCACCTTCCCATCAAGGTACCAGCCCATCGCCTGTTTTTCACTTGTAGCTTCACCATGGAAGTCGACAAAAATGATAGGTGTCCTTTTTTGGGCTTCCAGAACGAGCTCTTCCGCTTTTCGGAAAGGACAATCCAATGCTGGCATGAATGTCCGGGCCTGTAGATTGATGATAGCGACTTCCTGTTGATCTAGCGCTATATACTTCAGACCCTCACCCGGGGCACCCATGGGAAAGTTGGCTGGACGAACAAGATATTCCGCTTCATCAATAAACGAAAAAATATCTCGATTATCCCACGTATGATTTCCCATTGTTACGGCCTGCGCGCCCCACTCCAGAAAACTGCGGTAAATCTTTTCTGTAATTCCTCGGCCTCCTGCAGCATTTTCACCATTTATTACCGTGATGTGCGGCTGATATTTTTCTTTAAGTCTTGGGAGGTATTCTTTAACCATACCACGGCCCGGTGCCCCCACTACATCTCCTATAAATAACAATCTCATACTAAAACCCTTTCCTATATACATTTCACTTGTTTGGTATAACTGTTGAATGCACAGACATCCTCAAAAAAGTTCATACAAAAAATGAAAACGAAGTGGTTTTCACCACTTCGTTTTCCAAGCCAAATCATTTGGCATATTCTACCGCTCTTGTTTCACGGATTACTGTTACTTTTATATGACCTGGGTAATCAAGCTCTTCTTCAATCCGTTTCCGGATGTCACGAGCAAGTTTATGAGCCGAAAGATCATCTATTTGTTCTGGTTTCACTAGAATCCGCACTTCACGTCCGGCTTGAATCGCGAAGGATTTTTCCACTCCATCATAGGATTCGGATATCTCTTCAAGTTTTTCAAGTCTTCTAATGTAATTTTCCAGCGTTTCACTTCGTGCACCTGGTCTTGCAGCCGATAAGGCATCAGCGGCCGCTACAAGCACCGAAATAATGGATGTTGGCTCTGTGTCACCATGATGTGAAGCGATGCTGTTGATGACAGTTGGATGTTCCTTATACTTAGTCGCTAATTCAACGCCGATTTCAACGTGACTACCTTCCACTTCGTGGTCAATTGCTTTCCCAATATCATGTAATAAACCGGCACGGCGGGCAAGTACTTCGTCCTCACCAAGCTCAGCTGCCAATAATCCTGAAAGTTGGGCCACTTCAATAGAATGTTTCAGTACGTTTTGACCATAGCTTGTACGGAACTTCAAACGACCAAGAATCTTGATAAGATCTGGATGAAGCCCGTGAACACCCACTTCGAAAGTTGTTTGTTCACCAATTTCACGAATATGTTCATCTACCTCACGTCTTGCCTTATCAACCATTTCTTCAATACGAGCCGGATGAATCCGTCCGTCCTGAACTAGTTTTTCAAGAGCCAAACGTGCTGTTTCCCGTCGAATTGGATCAAATCCAGATAGGATGACTGCCTCAGGAGTATCATCAATGATAAGATCAATACCCGTTAGCGTTTCAAGTGTTCGGATATTTCGGCCCTCACGTCCGATTATCCGTCCCTTCATTTCATCATTTGGAAGATTCACTACAGAAACGGTGGTTTCTGCAACATGATCAGCCGCACAACGCTGAATGGCTAGAGATAAGACTTCTTTCGCCTTTTTATCAGCTTCTTCTTTGGCGCGGGTATCACTTTCTTTAATCATAACTGCTACATCATGAGCAAGCTCATTTTCTGTTCGATCTATAATGATCGATTTAGCTTCTTCACGAGTCAAACCAGAGACACGTTCAAGCTCCGTTTGTTGCTTACGTACCGTCTCGTCCACTTTGCTTTCCATCTCTTCAATATGCTGTTGTCTTTGGTTAAGAGACTCCTCTTTTCTCTCTAAAAGGCTTTCACGTTTATCCAACGTTTCATCCTTCCGATCAAGATTCTCTTCTCTTTGCAATAATCGATTTTCTTGTTTTTGTAATTCGTTCCTTCTTTCACGGGATTCCCGATCGGACTCAGAACGAACCTTGTGAATTTCATCTTTTGCTTCCAACAAGGCTTCTTTTTTAAGCGCTTCCGCTTCACGTTTTGCATCCTCAAGGATATGTTCAGCAGAGCCCTTTGCCCCTGCTATTTTACTCTCAAATTTTGATTTGTGAATAAAATAACCAACAACTGCACCGACGATTAGGCCAAGCAAAGTGAAGATGATTGTCATGGGTTCCATCGTTTCACCTCCCCTTGCTATGAACTTTTACATAAAATGTTGAACTGTCGGCAAGTACATTGCACATAAATTCAATATACAGCTCTTAATTTTCAAAATTTTAGTTTGAAAAATTGTAAAATATACATATTAATTGTATAGTTGAGAATTTTTATTGTCAAGCCTTTGTCCCTTATGTATCAAGGTTTATTCTCGTTTTATTACTATGCATAGCAATTATGTATCAGTTTAACATAATTGAGGGCTGCAAAACCGCTTTAATTTTTGCAATTTTTCCATTTCAACGATCTTAAGGAATATAGAAAAGGCCTAAGCATAATTAGCTTAGGTCCTTTCCTACCATCAATCAAGTAGTTCAAGATGCTCCTCTTCAGCCTCTTTCGGGAGCTCAAACTCTCCATCTAGATTATAATGGTCCCTGATTTTTTGTGAGATTTCCTTAGCGATGTCCTGATTTTCTTTCAAGAACAATTTCGCATTTTCCCTACCTTGTCCCACACGCTCATCATTGTATGAATACCACGAACCACTTTTTAGGACGATATCCAGGTCTGCACCCATATCAATGATTTCGCCTTCCTGTGAGATTCCCTGACCATACATGATATCGACTTCCGCTTGACGGAAAGGTGGAGCTACTTTATTTTTAACGACTTTAATCTTTGTTTTATTACCAACGATTTCATTACCTTGTTTTAATTGTTCAGCACGACGCACTTCAAGACGAACAGTCGAATAGAACTTCAAGGCACGACCACCCGGAGTCGTTTCTGGATTCCCAAACATAATCCCGATCTTTTCACGAATCTGGTTAATGAAAATCGCAATGGTATTTGATTTATTGATAGCACCAGAAAGTTTTCTAAGGGCCTGTGACATCATACGGGCTTGAAGACCCATATGGGAATCTCCCATTTCTCCTTCGATTTCCGCTTTAGGAACAAGTGCTGCTACGGAGTCGATAACAATAATATCCACCGCACCACTTCTCACTAACGCTTCCGCAATCTCAAGGGCTTGTTCACCAGTATCAGGCTGTGAAAGCAACAATTCATCAATATTCACGCCAAGTTTTTCAGAATATGCTGGATCCAAGGCATGCTCAGCATCAATAAATGCAGCTGTTCCGCCAGTCTTTTGCACCTCTGCTATTGCATGCAAGGCAACAGTCGTTTTACCTGAACTCTCCGGTCCGTATATCTCAATGACACGGCCTCTCGGATAGCCACCTACTCCCAATGCTACATCCAACGCTAGAGACCCACTCGAAATCGTTGAGATTCTTCGATCGGACTGTTCTCCAAGTTTCATTACAGAACCTTTACCAAATTGTTTCTCAATTTGTTTTAACGCCATATCTAAAGCCGCTTGACGATCACTACTCACTTAAGTTCCTCCTCTATATTCAAATAATCGGCAGTCCGATTAAAGATGTTCTTACGTTAGCCATTCTTTGAGGACAAGGTCAATATCTTGTCTCAAAATCTATCTTAACTATATACTCTTTTTGCTATTTTGCCAAGCAAAAAGTCGAACATTCATTCGTTTTTTTCTTTTGGTTAAATCTTCATGAAAAAGTATTTTGTCTACGTGATTTTATCTTTTTCTATAAGATATCCGCTAATAAAATGCCTTTTTATTGAATAAACTGTTTTCTTCTTTTCCCTAATTCGACAAAATGAAAACTTCTAAGACATAAAAAACAGAGCCTTTTGAGCTCTGCTTTTATGTCGCTTATAAACCCCGTAATAAATAATGGCAACCATATTTTACACTTCTTACTCGGTTTTGCGCCCTGCTTCCAGATAAATTCAACTCTTCAAAGCGAGTGTCCCCACCCCGTAAGGAAATGCCAATGAATACAGTACCCACTGGTTTCCCTTCTTGTTCATCGGGTCCTGCCACTCCAGTAAAACTGATACCTACATCTGCATCAAGCTTCTCCCGTACCTTAGAGGCCATTTCCATGGCACACTCTCCGCTCACGACGCCATGAGTTGAAATGGTTCCTTCGCTTACGCCTAGCACATCCGCCTTTGCATCGTTTGTATAGCTGACAATACCGCCTTTGAACACTTTTCCAGCACCTGGTATGGTCGTTAACTGTTCTTGAAACATTCCACCGGTCAAACTTTCCGCCGCCGCGATCGTTAGCTTACGGACCGTTAATTCTTTAACCAGTTCTTTTATCAGCGATGTATTATCACTTCCATAATAATATTGACCGACCCGACTAAGGATTTCCTTCTCCGCTCCCAAAATAAGCTCTTCACACTTTTCTTTAGACGATTCTTTTGCTGTAATCCTTAAAGTCACTTCCCCTTCAGCTGCAAGTGGGGCAATGGTTGGATTGGTTTGGTCTACGAGAAGATCTTCTATCACCGTTTCCAGCTCCGCTTCCCCTATTCCGTAGAAACGAAGAACCTTCGAATCAATTCGTTCATGCTTTTCAAGCCTTTTCATGATTGCTTCATATCCGTAGTTTAAGAACATCGGTTCCATTTCGCTTGGTGGACCAGGAAGCAGCATATATGTGATTCCCGATTTAGCCAAGACCATTCCGGGTGCCATGCCATGGTCGTTTGGCAATACATCACAGCCTTCCAAGACAAGAGCCTGCTTCTTATTATTTTCAGTCATTGGACGACCGCGATTTTGAAAGTACGCTTCTATGGATTGTAGTGCATCCTCATCAAAAACGAGCTTTTTCCCAATGTGGCGAGAAATTGTCTCCTTCGTTAAATCATCCTTCGTTGGACCAAGGCCACCAGTAAAGACAATTAAGTTAGCCCGTGACTCAGCAATCTCTATGGCTTGTTGCAGACGACGGTCATTATCTCCGACGACAGTATGGTAAAAAACATTGACACCCATTTCAGCAAACTGTTGCGATAAAAACCTTCCGTTTGTATTGTTAATTTGCCCCAATAGAAGTTCAGAGCCTACTGCAATGATTTCTGCATCCATATCAACGACCCCTTCGTTACTTAGAATTAATGAAAGCTTGCTTGTTTTTCACAAAATAATCGGCGCCAGACCATATTGTAAAGATTAACGCAATCCATAGAGCGATATTGGCAAATGGAAGCGAAATAAAAGCAAAGGGCAGGTTATGAAGCAATAAAGCAGATATTGAGACAATTTGTGCCCATGTTTTAATTTTACCCAATTGGTTGGCCGCGACCACTTCACCCGTACCGGCTAAAACCAGGCGTAAACCAGTAACGGCAAATTCCCGACTGATAATGACGATGGCAATCCAGGACTGGCCATACATTAAATTTAAGTCAACTAAAACAATCAATGCTGCCGAAACAAGTAATTTATCGGCCAACGGGTCTAAAAACTTCCCTAAATCAGTAACCAAATTATATTTTCTTGCAAAATGACCATCAATCCAATCCGTAGTAGAAGCTATGATGAATAGTATAGCCCCCGCTAGATGCGCCACCGGCAATGTATACTCTCCCCAAGTAAGTGTTCCCCAAGAAAAAGGTACGAGCATGATGATTAAAAAAACTGGAATTAGACAGATTCTTGCTACTGTAATCTTATTAGGCAGATTCAAACTTTTAACCTCCAAAATATACGCTTGCTTTTAGGCAATGCGCTTTCCATCATTGTAATGTGGCCAATGGCCAAGTTTACCTATGTATAATTTACCTCAAAATCATTGATGTATGCCGGTTTAACATGGACATTTTCCATATAGAAAAGAGAAAAATAGTCATCTAAGAGATGACTATTCCGCTTTCGTAAATTGTATCGTAACCAATTGCGTAGTCATATCATTGGGTGAAATAGTATACTCAAGCTTTTCATCATTGACAAAAATTTCCGTTTCGTTTGCTCTACCAATATTAATGACAGCTTCTTTTTCTTCAGTAAAATCTATTTCCTCACTTTCATTTTCCTTGATTGTCCCTTGGAAAAGTAATTTCCCTTCACCATTTGTAATACCTACCCATGGCGAACCTTTAGAGGAAACTTTCAATTTGAAAGTATCCGAACCTTTTAACTCATACGTACTATTTTTACCGCTAGAACTGACAACAGTCAAATCCTGCTCAATCTTTTCTTCTTCTTTTTCTTCTACAGCATTGTCTTTATCCTTTTTATCAGCTGTATCTGTTTCTTCTTTCTGGTCTTTATCTACTTTTTCTTCTTTTTCGTTAAACTCATTACTTTCGTTATATCCAACCACTTCATTCGGTTTATCGCTCTTTTTATCATTGTCATTGGACTTACTCATACTATTGGAAACCAACACCCAAATCAATATAGCGACACCAATTACCACGATCACACCTAGGATTTTAGGCAACATCTCTACAAATTTGGAGTCTTTTGCCGGAATCGTCTTACGGGTTTGAACCCTTGAAAGCTGTTCAGGCAGTTCCTCGCTATAGACAGATGGCACGTCGCTCTTGAACTCCTCGAAGATTTCATCAGGGTCCAGACCTACAGCTTCACAATATTGCTTGATGAATGCCCGCACATAAAACTTTCCGGGCATCATACTATAATTCCCCTCTTCAATCCCTACAAGATACCGCTTTTGAATCTTTGTCAGTTCCTGTAAATCATCAAGGGTAAGCCCTTTGGCTTCCCTAGTTTCTTTTAATCGATTACCTAATTCAGTCAAATAAAACACCTGCCATTTTAAAAGTCAAAGGATCCAAATTCCGAACCAGAAAACTGATCTTTTTGGTCCACAACTTCATATGTAATTTCTTCTTCTGGATTGTTTCTTAGTTCAATAATATAATCAAAGTCTTCGAGCGTATACTCCGTATTTTGAACAAACACATCTGGATGTTCAATGACTTTGACAGCATCAAGCCTCATTATTTCACGGATAAGCTGCCAATGTCTCTCATTGGCGCGACGGGTTGATACAATTCCGTCTAGAATAAACAAATTATCATTATTGTACTCATCCTCGATAAGTTGACTGCGAATCGTCTGCTTTAGAAGGGTAGATGACACAAACAACCATCTTTTATTCGCACAAACGCTTGATGCAACTATCGATTCGGTCTTTCCGACTCGGGGCATTCCTCGAATACCGATTAACTTGTGACCTTCTTGTTTGAATAGTTCGGCCATAAAGTCCACCAGTAAGCCCAATTCATCACGAACAAATCTGAATGTGTTTTTTTCATCAGCATCACGTTGTATATAACGGCCATGTCTGACCGCAAGCCGATCGCGTAATTTGGGTTCTCTAAGTTTAATGACCTTTATCGTATCCATCGTATGGAGAATGGACTCAAATCTCTCTATATTTCGGCTGTCGTTTGCCCTTAAAAGCAAACCTCGCCTGCCTTGGTCGACACCGTTAATAGTGATGATATTAATGGATAGCATACCCAGCAAAGATGATATGTCCCCTAATAAACCTGGACGGTTAACTTGAATTTCATATTCAAAATACCATTCTTTTTTCTCCACGATAACACTCCTTAAGCCTAGAAGCTTTTATCCAACCATCGAGTATTACTTATCCGTCATACTATTTCATCTTCTTTACTTTTAAATTATTACTGTCTAGATTCTATAATATAGTATTTCTTGATAAGTTAAAAGGAAAAACCCTATAAAAAATCTCCATTTTCATTGAAGGATAGCGGAATATTTTATATAACCAAGATAAAGGCCCCATTACAAGGGTAACGGGGCCTTTATCTTTACATATTTACTTTGTTCCGTTGTTCTCGACTAACTTGACCATTACATTTGCCATTGCTTGTTTTTCCTCATCGCTCGCAACGGACCAAAGATCAGCTAGCACTTTTTCTTGGTCGTTTTGGGGCTCAACCTGCTTAGCTAAGTAATCACCGATTTCGAAAGCCAAGCTATTTACTGTCTCATCATTCAACCCTTGGCGTTCACCCTCATTAAGACGATCTCCCAAGAAATTTTTCCATTGATCCCAATTGTCTAATACAGACATGTGTGGTCACCCTTTCCTTCAAAATAGTACAAGTATATTTTGTGAAGGAAACGATGAAATTATGCATCTTTAAAAATTTTATTCAAGTGTACCAACCGCCATTTACACCAAGGATTTGCCCGGTTATATAAGAAGCCTTATCGGAAAGTAAATAGGAAACGGCTTCCGCCACTTCCTTGGCACTCCCCATCCTGCCCATTGGGATGTCCCCTTTAATGATTTCCAAATCCTCAGCACTAAAAGATTCCAGCATGGAAGTTGAAATCGCGCCAGGGGCGACGGCGTTTACACGAAGTCCATTTAATGATACTTCTTTGCTTAATGCCTTGATAAAGGCATTTTGCCCTCCCTTGACCATCGAATAAAGCACTTCACATGAAGCACCTGTCTGACCCCAGATGGATGTAACTGCGACGATGGCCGCCTTTTCTTGATACATTAATTTAGGCAACAATTCCTTGGTTAATTGAAAAGGGCTGGTCACATGTAGCTGAACCATTTCATTGACAATCTGCTCAGTCATGTCTGATATGAGGCCATAATAACTATTCCCGCTATTAAGGACGATGGCATGAAGAGCAAATATATTTTCCACCAATTTTTTGTAACCGTCCCCGGTAGACAAATCTGCCTGAATCGGGATGAGTTCGACCTGAAATGGACGAAGTTGTTCAATTAGATCATGAATGGCTTCCTCATTGCTATTGTAATGTAAATAAAGTGAATAATTTTCTTCCGCAAGTTTTAAAGCAATTTCCCTGCCGATTCCTCCGCTAGCTCCCGTTATAAGGGCAAAACGCTTTTCCACTTTCATGCCCCCTCTATATGTTATTTAGGAAGTACCTCACAGACCGTCATCCGCTCAACGGAGATTAGATCCTTGGCAATCTGTTCGATGTCTTCCATTTTAAGTTTTTCCAAAACTGCTACCACATCGAATAATTTCATCTCATTGAATGCATACCGCGTAAATTGGTTGGCAATATATTCGGGTGAATTCAGTGAGCGAAGGAAAGAACCAATTTTTTTCTTAATTGTT
This sequence comes from Peribacillus suis, assembly GCF_059384845.1. Classification (NCBI taxonomy): domain Bacteria; kingdom Bacillati; phylum Bacillota; class Bacilli; order Caryophanales; family Bacillaceae; genus Peribacillus; species Peribacillus suis. The sequence goes on along the minus strand of NZ_CM182019.1, from coordinate 1,558,770 downwards.
CTTTGCAAACTTTCTTCACTTAAACCAGTACCTTTTTTAGAATTCTCCAGGATTTCCAACAAAGACTTTGTTAATTTTTCAGGATTGGCCGTGTCTCCACCAATTAAAGCGAAACCAAACCCTTGTTCCTGGGTATAATCATACGAGAAGCTTTGATCAATCAATCCCTCCTCATACAGGCCTTCATGAAGGGATGAACTTTTCCCGAACAGCATTTCTAAGTATATATTCGTTGCCAGTTCCCGCTTCAAAAGTTGTTCGCCTGTTTGAAAAACATTATTGGCCTTGATTCCAATCATCACTTTCGGTGTTTGAACATTCATTTTTAAAATGTCCTTATCCTTAGCTACTGTATCGGGCTCCTTTTCGAATCTCCGTTCGATTTCCGGTTGTTCCCGGTAGTCTTTACCGTTTTGATTATCCCGTATCTGCTTCATCGTTTTCTCCACATCCACTGGTCCTACAACGAATAATAGCATGTTGCTTGGATGATAGAACGTATTGTAACAATCATAAAGCATGTCTTTCGTAATATCTGCGATTGATTCGACTGTGCCTGCGATGTCGATCTTCACAGGATGGTGATGGTACATGTTCGCAATCGTACCAAAATATAAACGCCAATCAGGGTTGTCATCATACATATTAATTTCTTGCCCAATAATGCCTTTTTCCTTCTCGACGGTCTTCTCGGAGAAATAAGGTTCTTGGACGAAGTCTATTAATGTGTTTAAGTTCCTTTCAAAATCCGATGTGCTCGAAAAAAGATAAGCCGTCCTTGTAAACGATGTGAAGGCATTGGCGGACGCACCCTGCTTAGAGAATTGTTGAAACACGTCTCCGTCTTCTTTTTCAAATAACTTATGCTCTAAGAAATGGGCAATACCATCCGGAACTTTTGTAAATCCTTTTTGGTTCAATGGTTTGAAATGGCTGTCAACTGAACCGTACTTTGTCGTAAACGTGGCGAATGATTTGTTAAACTCTTTTTTTGGAAGAATATATACCTCTAATCCATTCTCCATTTTTTCATGATAGAGCTCTTCTTTTAATTGGGCGAATTCAATTTTTTCCATTATTTTTGCACCTCCGTTCCAGATAGGAAGTAAATTGTATCTAGCTCAATCTTTTGGCCAACTTTGATAATATCTTCCTTGGTTGTCTGTTCCGTTTTTTCAAACCATTCATCAAGTGAGATATCTTTCCCCGATAGGACATTATGATAGAGGATTTCAACTAATCCCCTTGATACATCAATGGTTTCTAGAAGTTGATTTTTAATGACAGCTTTCGTTTGCTCCAATTCTTCTTCCGAAAAATTCCCTTGCTTCATTTCCTTCATTTGTTCATGAATGATATCTATCGCCTGCTTATAGTTAGCATTTTCGATGCCAGCCATCACCATTAGGAGTCCCTTATGACTTTCAAGTCTTGAGGCAGCATAATAAGCCAGGCTTGCTTTTTCCCTGACATTGATGAAAAGTTTTGAATGTGAAAAGCCGCCAAAAATCCCATTAAACAGCTGGAGGGCATAATAGTCGGTATCTCCATATGAAATATGCGTCCGATACCCCATATTCAACTTCCCTTGTTTCACATCAGCACTCTCAATGATTTCTTGTTCTTTCTCAACTTTATCCCCTGTATTTCTTTGAAGTCGGGCCGGAACCCGTTCCGGAAGGGAAATATATCGGTCAGCCAGCTTCTCCACTTCTGATTCATCAATATCACCAATGACATACAGATCGATATCATCCTGAGCCAGCATTTTTTCATAAAAAGCATAAAGTGATTGTGGAGTAATGGTCTCCAGGTCTTCTAAATTGCCACTGGCCTCCAAAGCATATGGCTCATTTTTACACATTTCCTCGACAAGACGAGTAGCGGAGTATCTCATTTTATCATCATAGATTGACTGAATACGTTGCCTTAATGACCTGATTTCATTGGTAACAGTCTTGGCATCAAAAGCCCCTCCATTTGTTTTGGGATGAAAGATCACTTCAGAAAGCAACGCAAAAGCTTTTTCCAGAAGGGGGGTCGGGTCGCTTAAGAACTTTTCGTTGACGATATCAATGGTAAAGCTCACGACTTGATATTCCCCTTTTTTTGCCACATCGACGTAAAAGCCCGCTCCATATAGATCATCCAAATAAGACCGAAGCTCGGGCGTAGTTGGGAATTTACTTGTACTGCTTTGAAGCACATATGGCAATAAAGCACGGTATGTAACGGAATCCTTAGTCAGTGGAGCTTTCATTTTCAACACGAGCGTGTTTGTTTTATATTTATCCGTATGGACAATATGCAGCTTATATCCGCTTTTTTCTGTAACTGTGTCGGATGCAATAGACATGAATTAATCCTCCTCGATATGGAATGCATTCTTAATTAAGTTATTGTTTGTAGATACGTAATCTTTTAAACATCTCCTTAAAATATACATGTCAAAGGAAAATTCATGCAAGTTGCAGGTACTTTTTTTGTAAAAGTTCCAACTTAACTATCTTTACTCTGTCCCTGACATGAAAAAAACGGTCAGCATTATAATAGCTGACCGTCAAACTTTTATCTGTTTCCTTTGATATACGGCTGACCAGATGCCTTAGGTGCATCTGCGCGACCGATGAATCCAGTTAATGCGATAATTGTTAGAACATAAGGCGCAATTAATAGATAGACAGATGGTATGTCTTTAAAGAATGGTAAGCTTGATCCCACAATACTCAAGCTTTGAGCCAGTCCAAAGAATAAGGCGGCTCCCATAGCCCCGATTGGGTGCCACTTACCAAATATCATGGCCGCAATAGCCATGAACCCTTGACCATTGATGGTCGCATGGTTGAATTCATTAGAAAAGATGGTCGCATATATTGCTCCGCCGATTCCCCCAAAAGCACCTGAAAGAAGAACGCCTGCATACCGAATTTTCGTAACGTTGACACCCATCGTATCAGCGGCCATCGGGTGCTCCCCTACAGCCCGGATTCGTAAGCCGAACGGCGTTTTATAAAGGATATACCATACGACAAATGAAATTAAAATAGCGATATAGACGATATAGTATCCATTCGAGAAGAAGATTGGACCGATGAATGGGATATCGCTTAATAATGGGACATCAATCCTCGGGAATGTTTCCGTAATACGATCTGTTTGTCCTTTATCATAAATCAGCTTGACTAAAAACATCGTGAGCCCGACTGCCAATAAGTTGATGGCGACCCCACTAACCGTTTGGTCCGCCCTGAATGTGATCGACGCAACGGCATGGAGAACCGAAAATAACAATCCGGCAACCATAGCGGCTAAAACTGCCAGCCACGGAGTCCAAGCGCCAAATGTTTCGGCAAAGGTTAAGTTAAATACAATCCCGGTGAAAGCACCAATGACCATTAATCCTTCTAACCCAATATTGATGACGCCAGCCCGTTCAGAAAATACTCCGCCGAGTGCCGTGAATATAAGCGGAGCAGCTAGGGCGATCATTGATGGTACAATAATTTGTAAAACTTGATAAAAGTCCACTTATTTCACCCCTTTCTTAAAACGATTGGCAATCCAACGAATAAAGTAACTGGATGCTACGAAGAAGATGATCAATGCAATGACAATGTCTACAATTTCACTAGGTATGCCTGTTTCAAGTGGCATGTTCAATGCCCCGGCTTTTAGTCCACCGAATAATAAGGCTGCCAACACAACACCGATGGCCGTATTCGCTCCGAGTAACGCGACTGCGATACCATCAAATCCCATACCTGTGAATCCGCCTTTTACGGCAGCATATCCGAATGTACCCAATCCTTCCATCGCTCCAGCAAGACCAGCGAATGCACCTGAAATGACCATGGATAGGATAATGTTCTTATTGACGCTCATCCCTGCGTACTCAGATGCATGCTGATTAAATCCAACCGCTTTCAATTCAAAACCGGTTTTGGTTTTTTCTAAAATGAACCACATGATGATCACACATATGATGGCTACGACAATTCCCCAGTGCATCCGGGAATAATCGGTCATACTTTCAAAGAAAGGTGAACGAAGAGAAGCAGAATCAGCAATTCTCTCTGTTTTATCCAGCTTGTCCGTCAATACGTTCCGGATTAAATAGTTCGTTACATATAAGGCCGTATAATTTAGCATGATAGAAACGATTACTTCGTGTACACGAAATTTCGCTTTTAAATACCCCGGGATAAAGGCCCACAGAGCTCCTGCAGCGGCCCCTGCTAAAATCGCTAAAGGTAAATGAATGATCCCAGGAAGTTCAAAAGCAATTCCTACCCATACTGCAGCCAGCCAGCCTACGATTAATTGTCCTTCAACACCGATATTGAATAGACCCGTACGAAAAGCAAAAGCGACCGCCAAACCGGTAAGGATATAAGGGATGATCGTCCTGACTGATTCTCCCACATAATAAGAATCCCCAACAATGCCGCCAAGCATGGAACCATATCCTGCAATTGGATCGTATCCACTGACCAACATGATGATAGCCCCTACAATTAAACCGAGGATGACGGCAATCACCGGGTTTAGTAATTTGGATAAATATTTAGATACAAACTTCATGATTTTGTCTTTAGTCATGTTGTTTCTCACCTGCTCCCGTCCGTTTACTGCCAGCCATAAGAAGCCCAAGTTCCTGTTCTGTCGTTTCTTTAGGATTGACAATGGCCACGATTTCTCCCTCGTATATAACAGCAATTCTATCGCTCACATTCATGATTTCATCCAGTTCGAATGAGATGATAAGTACCGCCTTGCCCGCATCACGTTGTTCAATCAAACGTTTATGAATAAATTCAATCGCTCCAACATCGAGTCCTCGAGTGGGCTGTGCGGCAATCAATAAATCCGGGTTTCTATCAACTTCCCGGCCGATGATTGCTTTCTGCTGGTTTCCTCCCGATAGAGCCCTTGCAGGTGTATACTCACTTGGTGTACGAACATCATAAGATTTAATTAAAGAACGGGCTTTTTCGAATATTTTTCTTGAATTCAAGATTCCACCTTTGGAAAATGGCTGTTGATAATACGTTTGCAGGACAATGTTTTCCCCAATGCTATAATCGAGGACCAAGCCATGCTTATGACGGTCTTCCGGGATATGTCCTACCCCTGATTCCGTAATTTTCCGTGGTTTTAGATTCCGGATTTCCTTGCCATTCAATTGAATGCTACCAGCTGTCGTTTTCCTTAAACCGGCCAAAGCCTCAATGAGTTCGGATTGACCATTGCCATCCACTCCTGCGATACCGACGATTTCTCCAGCACGGACGGTTAAATCCAGGTTCCTTACGGCTGAAACTCCCCTGGCATCCTTCACTTCAAGTCCTTTTACATCTAAAACGACATCCGTTGGGGCACCTTCCGTTTTTTCCGTTTTAAATAGGACTTCCCGGCCAACCATTAAACTAGCTAGTTCATTGGGGTTTGTTTCACTGACAGTAACCGTCCCGATTCCTTGTCCTTTACGGATGACTGTCACACGATCACAAACTTCCATGATTTCCTTAAGTTTGTGGGTGATCAAAATGATAGATTTCCCTTCTCTAACGAGCGCCTTCATAATCGTTATCAGCTCTTTAATCTCTTGAGGGGTCAATACGGCCGTAGGTTCATCGAATATGAGAATCTCTGCCCCACGGTAGAGTGTTTTCAAAATTTCGACACGTTGTTGCATCCCTATCGAAATGTCGGCAATTTTCGCATGAGGGTCAACACGAAGCTGGTATTGTTCCGATAGTTTCCGAACTTCTTCACTCGCCTCTTTTAAATCGATTTTCCCAGCCTTTGAAGGTTCTTTTCCCAAAATGATATTTTCAGTGACAGTAAAAGGATCAACAAGCATAAAATGCTGATGCACCATCCCGATTCCTAAATCATTTGCAATATTCGGACTTGTGATTTTATGGGGCTCTCCATTCACTCGAATTTCCCCTTGTTCTGGTTGGTAAAGACCAAACAGAACATTCATCAATGTCGATTTTCCGGCACCATTTTCACCCAATAATGCGTGAATCTCCCCTTTTTTCACTTGAAGGGTTACATTATCATTAGCGACGATTCCAGGAAACTCCTTTCGGATGTTCAGCATCTCAATTACATAATCCACGTATAATCAACCCCTAAATGAGTGTATATGAAACTTAACTAGAAGATTGGCTTATCCCTACCTTATTAGAAAAAACCAAATGAGAAACTATGAATCTTTCATAGTCTTTCATTCATTTTTTTCCATCAGCGTTTTTGGGGAAAAGAAGGAATAGGAAAATGTTCCCTACTCCCTCTCAATCTTTCTGATTATAATTCTTCTTGGAATTTTTTGAATTCATCATCAGTGCCAGGAACCACTAAATCACCTGACTTGATTTTTGCAGTCCATTCTTCTACTGCTTTTAAAGATTCTTCAGATACATTGTCTTTCGATTCAGAAATGCCTACACCATTCTCTTCGATACCATATTCAATGGTTTCTCCGCCAGGGAATTTTCCATCCTTCGCTTTTGTAGAAAGGTCTTTAACCGCAATATCAACGCGTTTGATCATGGATGTTAATGTAACATTTTCATCTGTTCCTGGAACATCTCCCAGTTTAACTTGATCACTATCCACACCAATTACATAAATTTCTCTCTTAGGATCTTTTTGTTTTTGTTCCACTGCTTCAGTGAATACACCTTTACCCGTACCGCCAGCAGCATGATAAATGATATCAGCTCCTGAAGAGTACATAGACCCAGCAGTAGATTTACCGATATCAGCCTTATTGAAATCACCGGCATACTTGACTTCTACTTTTGCTTTCGGGTTTACTGCCAATACACCAGCTTTGAATCCGATTTCGAATTTTTTGATTAATTCGGATTCAACTCCGCCGATAAAACCGACTTTGTTCGTTTTCGTTTGAAGTCCAGCTATAACCCCAACCAAGAAGGAACCTTGCTGTTCTTTGAAATTAATACTTGCAACATTCGGTTTATCCACAATAGTATCAACGATAGCAAAATGTGAATCAGGACGTTGGTCAGCTACTTCTTCAACTGACTCTGCTAATAAGAAACCAATGGCATAAATCAAACTGTAATCTTCGCGGACAAGCGTATTCAAGTTCTTTGCATAGTCAGCATCCGATTTTGATTGCAGGTAATTGTATCCATCCTTACCTTTTTTCAAGTTATTTTCTTTCCCGAAGTCCTGAATTCCTACCCAAGCGGATTGGTTGAAAGACTCATCATCAACCCCACCCGTATCGGTCACCATCGCTACTGTGAAATTATCTTTCTTGTCTTTCCCAGTAGAAGATTCTTTATCATCGTCCTCTGAATTACCACAAGCCCCCAATAATGTACCAGCAGCAAGAACAAGCGAAAGAGCTAAACCCAATTTACGCTTTTTCATTTTTTTTCCTCCTAAGATTGATAGTTTGAGCAGGAATGTTCTGAAAAGTCATTCATGTTTGCGTTTTCAATGGTCCGCAAAAAACGAAACGGTTAACGGTGTGCCATAGTGGTAACAAACGTTTGCATTCATCCTTATGTAAGGGACTATGCCTACACCCGTTTCCGAAGGACATGAAAACTGAACATATTGGCTTTAAAGTAGTTAACAGAATACAAGATAGGCTGGTCCCAGTCATCCAGATGCATCTGCTTTAGAACGAGCAAGGCAGCTTCAGGCGTACATTTAAGGATAGGAGAAACCTTCTCATGGTATCCGATAGGCTCTATTTCAGCTACGGCATGGGTGATTTTCCTATCAGCGTCCCTTTCCAATATATCAAAAAGAGACTCATCATTACGGTCGAAATTCACCGAGAGAATAGATTCAGGAATTTTATCGATACAGTAGATGACAGGCTCACCATTCGCTGTTCTCACACGTTCAATGATCACGATGCGTTCATCCGGTGTACATGAAAACCTGCGGATATCCTCTTCTGTTGGTTCTTGAGTCGTCGAACTTAAGAAAAACGTCCCCGGCTTCATCCCTGCCTCCTCAATCATATCCGTGACACTTTTTAGTTGCTCGATACCCGAAGTGAACCGTGGCTTAGGATTGACGAAGGTTCCGACTCCATGGCGGCGAATGATGATATTTTCTTCTTCTAAAATTCGCAGTGCTTCACGAAGCGTCGCTCTACTCACTCCTAGCTTTTTTGCAAGATCGAATTCAGAAGGAAATTTTTCATTTTCCTTGTAAACTCCTGATTCAATATCTTGCTTCAGGTAATCAATGACCTGCAAATATAAATGTCGACTATCTGATTTAATAGACATACAGTTTCCCCCAGCTTGTTTCTTAAGACATCAGACATCTGATGTTGAATCATTCCTACTAATCGAAAATAATATAACATTTTTTCAACTATAAATAAATAGAGTTTTACTAATTAACTGAAAAGAATTTAGTAGAATATACCCCCCTATTTTCTTCCACGTAGTAAAAACGTTGCAAATCTTACGATTATTTGCCCTAATCCAACTATTGGTCATGGGTAAAATTCTTATTGCTAAAATGACACTGCTTTCTTTCCAAGAATCCGTTTTGCTGTATAATAGAACTTATCTTCTTTGAAGGGATGATCGAATTATGTTAAACATTACAGAATATACCGTAGAAAAATTGACCGACCCATTCGGAATCTTATCCGGAGACCGCTTTGAATACTTTTTAGATATTGAAGTTCCGGAAGAGGACGAACTCTTTTCAGAGAACGGTTTATATATCCGGGTTTTATTTGTTGTCGAAGAACAGAATGGCAGACTTGTTAAATATGACATTCTAGAAAAAGGCAGCGATCAACTGTTTGATTTCGAGTTAGAAGATGAAGAAGTAGCCATGATTACTGCCTTCTGCCTAGAGCATCTAGACGAAGCGACAGTAAATTAAAAAATACCGGGCAGCTGCCCGGTATTTTTTTATACCTAAGATAAATGTGCTTCATCATGATCATCTTTGGAAATTAACACATTACGTGGTTTACTTCCTTCATATGGACCGACGATTCCCCTTGCTTCCATTTCATCGATTAACCTTGCAGCCCGCGTATAGCCAATCCTGAAACGACGCTGAAGCATCGAGACAGAAGCTGTCTGCATTTCGGTAATTAAAGCCACCGCTTCCCCATATAAACTATCTTCGACTTCACCGCTTGACGTCTCCGGTATCTCATCCGGAATCATTTCTTCGTTGTACTGAGCTTTCTGTTGGGAAATGACGAAAGTGACCACTTCTTCAACTTCATGATCGGATAAGAAAGCCCCTTGGACGCGAATTGGTTTTGAAGATCCAACAGGTAAAAATAGCATATCTCCACGTCCTAGCAGTTTCTCCGCACCTCCCATATCGAGTATGGTTCTTGAATCCGTTGAGGAGGAGACACTAAAAGCGATCCTGGATGGGATGTTGGCCTTGATGACACCCGTAATAACATCTACAGAGGGTCGCTGAGTGGCTATGATTAAGTGGATGCCCGCTGCCCTTGCCATCTGTGCAAGACGTGTGATAGCATCCTCCACGTCATTTGAAGCCACCATCATCAAATCAGCCAGTTCATCGACTATCACTACTATATAAGGTAACAACGGTTGTTTGGAATCTTCCTCACTGTTAAAACGGTTTACGTAATCGTTATAGCCTTCTATATTACGCGTACCCGTATGTGAAAAGAGCTCGTAGCGTCGTTCCATTTCACTGACCACTTTTTGCAAAGCTTGGGCCGCTTTTTTCGGATTAGTCACGACTGGTGCCAGTAAATGTGGAATCCCGTTATAGACATTGAGTTCCACCATTTTCGGATCAATCATCATCATCTTCACTTCATGAGGTTTTGCCCGCATCAAGATACTTGTGATAATGCCGTTGATACAGACGGATTTACCACTGCCTGTAGCCCCCGCTACCAGTAAATGGGGCATTTTATTTAGTTCCGCCTTAACCGCTTCACCGGAAATATTTCGGCCTAGACCAATTTGCAGCTTGGCATCCGGCTTGTCCACTTCTTTTGCATCCAATACTTCTCTAAGGGAAACCATTGCCACCTCGGAATTCGGTACCTCAATCCCAATCGCCGATTTACCTGGAATCGGTGCTTCCATCCGGATATCTTTAGCTGCAAGTGCCAGTGCAAGGTCATCGGAAAGGCTCACTATTTTACTGACTTTCACCCCTACATCCGGATGCACTTCATATTTAGTGACAGCCGGTCCCAAATAAACTTGAGTGACTCTTGCTTTGACCCCAAAGCTCTGAAAAGTGCGTTCGAGCTTTGCCGCATTTTCATGAATTAATTGATACTCTCCACTTTGATCCGTTTTTTTCGGTTGCGATAACAAGGAAAGTGGCGGTAGAGCATATTCTTTATTTTCTACTTCCGTAAAATCGATGGCGGGAACAGGATCGTCATGTTCTTCTTCAACTTCAGCCGAAGGTAGCGTTTCAGCAGACGGTTGTTCATCCTTTTCATCATCACCGTATGCTTTATCTGCAAAGCTTGAAATAATACGCTCTGTCGCCACTTGTTGTGTCTCTTCTACCTGCTGTATGGCATGAACCTCTTCTTCCACTGGTTCTTTTTCACGTTTTTTCTTTTTGACCGGATCTTTTTTCTTCTGTTTCTTATCGTTATTCCAGGTTTTCATATCATCACTAAACGCGGTCCATTGCCTTTTAACAAAGCTACCAAGGGCGAAGGCAAATTTACCAAGAGTATCGCCTAGTGTTTTCCCAGTCAGTAATACAATCCCAATGATTATTAGGACGATGGATACGATTTTTGAACCCGCTTCATCGAACAAGAAATAAGAAGCAGCGAATAAAACAGCACCAACCATCCCACCGCCAAGATCCTTTGTGCTAGCATTTCCGGTCACTTCCATCCAGAACAATTCCCAAGTATTCGAAATGACACTTGGCTTTGCGAAAGGACCACCTTCGGCCAATAAATTAAAGAGGGTGACATGACTAAGCAGTAGCATACTCGCAACAATGAAATACAAGCCAATTAACTGCCGTTTCAGTAAATATGGAACTTCTCTTTTAATCATCAAATAAAAGCCCGCCGCTATTGCCCCTAATAAAAAGAGAATATACCACTCCCCCATAAAGAAACGGACTAAAAGGACGGTACCATTTCCCACTGCCCCTAGTTTTGCAATGGCAATGACGGCCAGACTTATTATGATTAGGCCAATCAATTCATATTTAAGCGTAATCTTTAATTTTTCTGTACTTTTCTTTTTCCTTTTTTTCTTCTTCACCATAAAATCACCTGATTCTTCTTGAAACTTCTTTTTTCCATTCATATGGTACAACTCAATAGGAAACAAACGTTCGTTCAACGATTATATCAAAAAAATATCATGTTGTCCCTTGATCGTGTCTTATCTAACATGAAAAAACAAACCAATGAATAAAGCAGCCAAAGGGCTGCTAATTTTTTCATTAGTATATCATAATTTCTCTCCGTTGGTCCTTTTTTCTAATTTCTCAACGCTTCGAATACATTGACGACTTCACCAGGCTGTACATTGGTCTTCATGTAATCCTCAGGATTCGTACTCACGATCCGATCAATGCGAAACGAACTTCCTCCTTCATGTTCCACCATAACATGAACCCCATTCACCTTCATTTCAATCATTTGTGCAATTTTCTCATGGGGATGAGGGAAGATGATTTCTTCTGGAACAATCGTATAAAGTGTCATTGCAGTAGCCCCTCTTCTCCTTTATTTGTACTTCTTTCCTCCATGAATTCATTCAGTTTCCTCATCGCCTGCCCTACTCCTCCGACACCATCAATCATTCCTACATCGACCGCTTCCACCCCGATTACATTCGTGCCTATATCCCTCGTTAAATTTCCTTTAGCGAACATTAGATCTTTAAAACTGTCTTCGGTAACATTGGAATGCCGTGTGACAAACTTTATGACCCGTTCCTGCATTTTATCTAAGTATTCAAATGTTTGCGGTACTCCAATGACCATACCTGTCAACCTAATAGGATGGATCGTCATGGTCGCCGTCTCTGCTATAAAGGAATAATCACAAGATACAGCAATCGGCACCCCAATGGAATGTCCGCCTCCTAAAACGATGGAGACGGACGGCTTAGACAAGGAAGCTAACATCTCGGCAATGGCTAGTCCCGCTTCCACGTCTCCTCCGACGGTATTTAAAATGACAAGTAACCCCTCAATATTAGGATTTTGTTCAATCGCAACAATTTGAGGAATAACATGCTCATACTTTGTCGTTTTATTTTGTGGAGGAAGTTGCATGTGACCTTCAATTTGACCAATGATCGTCAAACAATGGATTTTTGAATCTTTCGATAATTGCGGGACACTTGTTGTTCCCAACTGCTGAATCTTCTCAATTAAAGTTGAATTTTTACCTTCCTGTCGTCCTTCATTTTCATTTGGTAATGGTGTATCCACTTATGGCAACCCCTTTCTCAAAAGCCTATGCCCTTATTATGTCTCGAGTCTTAAACTTCATTCTTCCAGTCAGATAGCCTGCATGAGAAAAAGCCTTGCCCCTTATAAAAATCGAAAGGAATACAAAAAGGCAGAAACGTTGTATGAACGTTGCCGCCTTTTGCATTTTCGCTTATTTTACTTGAAAAAGGGGGTATGAAAATCCCTTCTTTATTAATATTCCATGATGATGGGTAATATCATCGGACGACGCTTTGTTTTTTCATAGAAGAATTGGTTTAGCGCATCACGCATTTCCTGTTTCAGCGTGGACCAATCGAAAGGCTGACGAGAACCGTTTTTCTTCACTATCTCATTGACAATGGCTGTTGCTTCCGTCATCATTTTTTCTGATTCACGTACATATACGAATCCACGGGAGATGATTTCCGGACCTGCAGCAATGCTCTTATCTTGTCGATTCAACGTGACCACAACAATCAATATACCATCTTGTGATAACAGACGGCGATCACGGAGTACGATATTCCCGACATCACCAACACCACTGCCATCAATTAAAATATTTCCAGCAGTTACCTTGCCTGAAAGGGCAATCTTATCACCATTCATTTCAATGACGTCACCTTTTTCAGCAATCATAATGTTTTCCGGCTTGATTCCGGCAGAGATACCTACTTTTTGGTGAGAATAAAGGTGACGGTATTCCCCATGTACCGGTATGAAAAACTTAGGGTTCATCAGGTTGATCATCATTTTCAATTCTTCCTGACTACCATGGCCCGTAACATGGACCTTATATTTATTAGAAGAAACGACTTCCGCACCCACCCGGTAAAGTAAGTCGACGGTTTTTGATAGAATGAGTTCTCCACCCTGTAGTGGGGACGCACTGATCAAGACCGTATCCCCTTTCTTAATCGTAACTTGCTTATGAGTCTGCTTCGCCATTTTTTGAAGTGCCGCTATCGGCTCCCCTTGATGACCCGTTGATAGCACCACAATTTCACGGTCTTCGTATTGGTTGATTTCACTGATCGGAATGATTAAATCTTCTTCCACTTTTAAGTAACCTAGATTTAAGGCTGTTTCATATACCCGCTTCAGACTTTTTCCAACAACGGCCACTTTCCTCTTATTCGCTGCAGCCGCGTTGAAAACATGCTGAATTCGATTTACGTTCGAAGCAAAGCAGGCAACGATAATTCTTCCGGATGTGGAACGGAAAGCTTCGGTAATATCCTTGGCCACTACCGCTTCGGATGGTGTATAGCCTGGTTTCTCCGCTCCTGTGCTATCAGATAGGAGACACAGGACCCCTTCTTCTCCTATACTTGCCATTTTGCCTATTTCCGGTTTATACAGTTCGGTCGCAGCTTGATCAAACTTGAAATCACCGGTGTAGACGATGGCCCCTTCACGGGTATGGATGACCACTCCCACAGAATCAGGGATACTATGGTTCGTACGGAAAAAGGAAACAGCAGCCTCTGGGAAACTCAAAAGGGAATCAGAGTCAATCTCAGTAAAAATTGCCCGGCCATTAAAGCCATCTTCCTTCAACTTAGTCTTAATCAGCGCTAGTGTTAACTTTGTCCCATAAACAGGAACAGGTAAATACTTCAATACATAAGCTAGGGCTCCCATATGATCTTCATGACCATGCGTTATAAAAATCCCCTGAATCCGTTCTTTGTTATCCATCAAATAAGAAATATCAGGTATAACAGCATCGATGCCAAGCATTTCTTCTTCCGGCAACATCAAACCTGCATCCAAAAGATAAAGGTCATCGTTCACCTCAACTACATACATATTTTTACCAAGTTCCCCTTGTCCCCCAAGAGAAATCACTTTAATTCCATTATTTTTATCTTTACCCAATCGAATATCCTCCTTAAAAAATAGCCGTTCATAAGTTCCAATGATTTCATTATAACTCAAGTTCAAAAAACATGACAACACATACCATTTTTAGAAAGATTTTTTCCTCTACTTGGCCATGCGTATATGTATAGGTCCCACTTCTCAATTTTTGTCTTTTTTAAAGAAAAGACTATTAGAAGTATAAGCCTTTATCCTATAACTGGAAAGAAAATAATACGGGAATCCCAAACTAATCATTCTCTATGTAAAAACAAGCCAATCATTAAACGATCAGCTTGTTTGGTGATTATTTTTATTTATTTAAGACGGATATGAGCGTTAAGCGCTCTTTTTCAGTCAATGGTACAATTGGTAACCTGACTGAGCCTACATCTATGCCACGAATTTGAAGAGCCGTTTTAACAGGCGCAGGGCTTGGTGCTGCAAATAAGCCTTTTATGAGCGGGAGTAGCTCCTGATGAAGTCTCGCCGCTTCCGATAAGTTCCCAGTGACGAAAGCTTCAACAATTTTCTGCATTTCATTCCCGGCTACATGGGAAGCAACCGATACGACCCCAACCCCACCGATTGCTAGTACAGGAAGGGTTAAAGCATCATCGCCACTATATAAAGCGAAATCTTCATCCGTTTCGGCAATGATTTGGGTCATGGCGTTTAAATCGCCGCTCGCCTCTTTCACAGCCACGATATTCGGTATTTCCGCAAGGCGAATAATGGTCTTCGGTTCAATATTGACCGAAGCACGTCCCGGAATGTTATAAACCATGACCGGCAATGTCGTACTTTCGGCAATCGCTTTAAAATGTTGGTATAGGCCTTCCTGATTCGTTTTACTATAATAAGGAGCCACCAACATGATTGCGTCGGCGCCATTCTTTTCTGCTTTTTTAGTCAGCTCAATGGAAGCATATGTGTTATTGCTCCCAGTTCCCATGATGATTGGCACCCGTTTTTCTACAACCTTGGTGACATGGCGAAGCAAGGCTATCTTCTCTTCCGAGGATAATGTCGGTGATTCCCCAGTTGTACCCGCAAGTACAAGCGAATCCGTTCCGTTCGATAATAAGTAATTGACTAATTTAGTTGTTTTTTGAAAATCAACGTTTCCCTTGCTATCGAAAGGGGTGACCATTGCGGTTGATACTCTACCAAATATCATTATTTAACACCTCTTTAATTTTTAAAACCTCTATATAATAGATTATTCTGCTTCTATTTCATGTAAATGGAATGCATCATGAAGTGAATTTACAGCCTTGATTAAATCTTCTTCCTTCACTAGAACCCATATAGTCGTATGGCTATCCGCGGATTGTAGAATCGAGATTTCATTTTCCGATAATGCTGTGACAATTTTTGATGCAACCCCAGGTACTCCGTTGATGCCTGCTCCCACGACTGATACCTTCGCACAATTCCGCTCAACGAGAGGCTCATGTCCCATTCCTGTAAGAATGGAAAGTGCAAGTTCGGTCATCTCTTCCGTGACCGTATACACGACACCATGCGGAGAAATATTGATAAAGTCTACGGAAATAGATGCATTTGCCATTGCTTTAAACACTTCTGCCTGTAAATTATATTGTCCTTTTTTTGCATTCACCTTAATTTGGGTGATTTTCGAAACATGAGCGATTCCTGTAACGAGTCTTTCCCTGATATCACTACCTTGGCTTCCTTTATTGACACTGGTAACCAGAGTTCCCAACCCTTCACTGTATGTCGAACGAATCCGGATTGGTACTTTTGCCTGCATAGCAATTTCGACCGCGCGGGGATGGATGACTTTAGCGCCTTGATATGCCATATTGCATACCTCAGTATATGAAACGATCGATAATGGGCGTGCATGCTCTGCAATCCGTGGATCAGCGGTCATGATACCTTCGACGTCCGTGAAAATATCAACGCGGTCAGCCTGTAAAGCCGCCCCCAATGCAGCAGCCGAAGTGTCACTTCCACCTCGTCCAATAGTTGTCATGTCCCCATTTTTAGCGGCCCCTTGGAAGCCTGCGACCACGACGACATCCTTCAATTCAAGTTCTTTCAGAAGACGGTCACATTTCATTTCAATGATTTTCGCACTCGAAAATTCATAATTCGTCTGGAACCCTGCTTGAGCACCTGTGTATGCAGTAGCCTCGATTCCATGTTCCAATAACATATTCGTAAATACGACAGAAGAGATCGTTTCCCCTACCGACATTAGTAAATCCTGTTCCCGCTTGGAGAGGCGGGCGTTGGAACCATTCACTAAAGAAAGTAACGTATCCGTCGCATATGGATCGCCTTTCCTACCCATGGCAGAAACAACGACCACCACTTTGTAGCCTTCTTTAATTGCCCTTTCGATATGATTCTTGGCATGGGCCCGGCTCTCTTCGTCCCGGACTGATGTCCCACCGAATTTCTGGACGATTATTTTCACTATTCTCACCCCAAATATAAGCCAGCTCCCCCGTTAAGGAAGCTGACCTAACTCTCTATCATGTTGACAAGTCTTAGCTGCTTGAGTTTTTACCTTACTTAACTGTCACTAACCCTAATTTTAAAAGGCTTTCAGCTATTTGGACAGAATTCCATGCTGCCCCTTTTAATAGGTTATCGGAAACTATCCATAAATGGAAGCCTTTATCTTCATCTAAATCTTTACGGATCCGGCCAACGAATACGTCATTCTTGCCGACAGATGATGCAGGCGTTGGATAAACCTGTTGTTCTGGCTCATCTTCTAATACGACTCCCGGTGCCGTTTTCATCAAATTCTTGATCTCAGACGCAGAAATGCCTTCTTTTTCGACTTCGATGTATACGGATTCCGAATGCCCCGTTACAACAGGAAGCCTTACGCAAGTTGCCGCTACAGGTAGCTCTTCCATATGCATGATTTTCTTTGTTTCATTAATCATTTTCATTTCTTCAAACGTGAATCCATTATCTTGGAACCTATCGATTTGTGGAATGACATTGAAAGCAATTTGATAATGCTTGGCATCCCCTTTTACCGGCAAGATTTTTGGTTCGATTTCTTTTTCATCCAGAAGATCACGAGCCTGATCCTTTAGTTCGTTTATCGCAGCGACTCCAGCTCCAGATACTGCCTGGTATGTTGAAACGACTACCTTTGATAAACCAAACTCTTGACGGATTGGTTCCAATGCAACAACCATCTGGATTGTTGAGCAATTCGGGTTGGCAATGATCCCGTTATGCTGTTTCAAGTCCTCTTCATTTACTTCCGGTACAACAAGCGGAACATTTTCATCCATGCGGAACGCGCTTGTATTATCTACTACTATTGCTCCTCTTTTTACTGCTTCAGGAGCCAATTCCTTAGACACACTTCCTCCTGCACTGAAAAGAGCGATATCTATGCCTTCAAAGCTTTCAGGTTTTGCTTCCTGAACTTCGATTTCTTCGCCTTTAAATGACAATTTAGTCCCTGCAGAACGAGCCGATGATAAAAAGATGATTTTCTTAATCGGTAAATCCCGTTGTTCAAGTGTTGAAATCATTTGTTGTCCTACTGCTCCAGTCGCTCCTACTACTGCAATATGCAATCCCTGTGTCCCGGTCATTTGTCCATACTCCTTTTCTATCTCTAAAAGTTGGTTTATAATTTGTCTAATTATTTCTACTTGCTCAGAATATCATATATTTTAACACATTAACATTCGAAAGAACGCACTTTAACAAAATATTCTGGTAGTATAGATTGTTTTTGGTTCTTAACGATAATTCCAACTGGTTGCAAAGCATGAACAAATGACATTTCCTGGATTTAGGCATTATGGAACGACAATTAGATTACATCATCTTTGAACCTTTCAATAATCACTGGCTGTATTTGTTCTCCTTCTATTGCCGCCACGATGGTATCCCGAATCAAACTCATTCTCGCCACCATCGAGCTCGGTTTGCCTACCGGATTATCTTGGCCGTATGGAACAAAATAAATATCCTTTGCAGCCATCAGCCTCATTAAATTTACACCATTCAAACCAAGGGCATCGTTGGTTGAAATCGCAACCACAACTGGACGGTGATTTCTCATCGTCGCTTTTGCAGCCATAAGTACAGGCGAATCTGTAAGGGCATTTGCCATCTTACTCATCGAATTCCCGGTCAACGGAGCAATGACCATGCAGTCTAGCGGCAATTTAGGTCCTAATGGCTCTGCTTTGACGATTGTATCAACGGCTTCATTTCCCGTCAATTTTTCTATACGTGCAACCCAGTCCTCCCCATTTCCAAAGCGTGTTTCCGTATTTTGAACAGTGGATGTCACAATCGGAATGACTTCTGCCCCTTCATTTATAAGTTTTTCTATCTCGGGAAACACACTATCGTATGTGCAATGCGATCCTGTCAATCCAAAACCGATCCGTTTACCTTTCAGACTCATAATTTTTTCCCCTTTCTTTTCAAGAATTCCCCTTGGATCAAGACCCCAAGTGCATTCGCCAAAATTTGACCGGCAGTTTTCGGGGCCACTATCCCCGGTAGGCTTGGCGCCAATAACGCTTTAATTCCCCTTTTTTCCGCAAAACGAAAATCCGTCCCTCCAGGCTTTGAAGCAAGGTCAATAATCAAAGTGTGAACGGGCATGTTTGCAAGAACGTCTGCTGTAATGATTGGAAAAGGGATGGTATTAATGCAAATATCAACATTTTTCATTTCGGACGCAAGATCATTTAGATGAAAAGGGATTATCGCCATTTCAGTAATTCTCGCAATATCTTCGCTTTTCCTCGCCCCTACCTTCACTTTGGCTCCAAGTGCTTGAAATGATCGTGCCACACTCATCCCAACCCTTCCTAGGCCTAGAACGGCAACATCCGATCCATGGATGGTAAAATCCGTGTGTTGAATAGCCATCATGATTGCGCCCTCTACGGTGGGAATCGAATTGTATATCGCTACATCGTCTCGTTCAAATAAGAGTACGAGTTTACGATCTGCTTCCTTGAATAGTCGATCGAGGTAATCATTACTGATTCCTGAATAAAATACACAATCCTTTGGCGTGTCATTTATCATGGACTCGGTCAAGAAAACATCTTCACTGGAGAAGATGGTTTCCACTTTACCGGTTGAATCCGTCCCTCGCACAGGCAAGATAACTGCATCCAGTTCCGTAAAATTTATATCTTCTAATTTCTCCTTAACCGCACCTGTAAACGCATGGTCAAGCTGTTCAAACCCTACTAAAAACAGCTTCGCATCTAGCTCAGTCAGTTTACGAACAACTTCAAGCTGACGCGCATCCCCACCGATTACAGCGATTTGCATGTCTGTGAGCATTAAATCGTCACCTTCTTTTTAAAAATCCAACCCACTCCTCGCCCAAGATCAACTCTTGAAGGCGTTTTGTTATCCGATATTCATTCAGTCTCCATCCATCTTATGTACTGAAATAAAGAACGGTGATTAGAAAAGTAAAAACGCCTATAGCTATTACCAGCTAAGGCGTCATTAGTCTTTTCTCATTTTCATTCCTATCCATCCATATGTTCTCCGTCTTCCACCGAATGAGCTTCAAGTTCTTCCCTAAAATCGATAATGAGCATATCCGTTCCCACTTTTTTAATGTGATTCCATGGTACCCTGATTTCACTTCCATTTCTGAAAAGCCCAAACCATTTTACTGAAGGAATGACCAAAGTGGTAATTTGTCCCGTTTCGTCAAATTCCAAATCCGTTTGTCCCAGGACACCTAATCGTTCTGCCCTGTTCACATCGACTATCTCTTTTCCACTTAATTCACTCAGCCTCAAATCCGAATCCCCCTTTTTTTCTCCTTAATTCCATCTATATCCGAAATCAAGAGAACTTAGAAGGCATTTATAAAATTAGTCGTCCCCTTCCTTCCAAAAAAAACCTGCCCTCCTAAACAGAAGAACAGGTCGTAGATATTTATTTATCCCAATTTTCCAAAGGGCTCACCAACGATAAAGAGTGTTCTGTGAAGATACGGTTTGCTAGTTCATTGACACTATCTTCCGTAACTTCATCAATCTTGACGATGATATCATCCAGTGAACGATGCTCACCTAGCATTAGCTCATTTTTGCCATTACGGCTCATTCGGCTGTTTGTGCTCTCAAGGCTTAGCATTAAGCTACCTTTTAGCTGTTCCTTACTATTTCGCAATTCTTTTTCTGTGATTCCGTCTCTTTTCAGCGTAGCAAGCGTCTCCTGGATTGTATCATACAAGCTGTCAAGCTGGCTTGTGCCTGTCCCACCATAAATGGTCACTAAACCCGTATCCTGGTAGCTTGAATGGTAAGAATATACCGAGTAGGCCAGCCCACGTTGCTCACGGACCTCTTGGAATAGACGGCTACTCATGCTACCTCCAAGGATATTATTCAATGTGACTAAACTATAGGTTTTATCATTTCCGATTTCCAAACCTTTGAAACCGAGGCATAGGTGTGCTTGTTCAGTCTCTTTTTTACGAGTGATTCTATTTTCATGGAATGAAGGCTTCACCAATTTAAGACGCTCTTCCCCACCTTGATAGGAACCAAAGTAACTTTCCACTTCCTGAATCAACTTCTCGTCCACATTTCCAGCAATCGAGATGACGACTTTATCAGGCGTATACATATCATGAACATATTTCTTAAGTGTTTCACTATTGAATGTTTCCAACGTACTTTCCGTACCAAGGATTGGATAGCCAAGAGGATGATTTTCATAGACAGCCTTGCTCAAAAGGTCATGGACGATATCATCGGGTGTATCTTCATACATTTTGATTTCTTCATAGACAACATTTTTTTCTTTTTTCAATTCTTCCTCATCAAATGTAGAGTTGAAGAACATATCAGCAAGAATTTCAAGAGCATAGCTTGCATGGTTATCCATTACTTTAGCATAGTAGCATGTATACTCTTTTGAAGTAAATGCATTCACTTGGCCGCCAATGCTGTCAAACGACTCGGCGATTTCACGCGCGTTCCTCGTTGTCGTCCCTTTGAAAAACATATGCTCAAGAAAATGGGATACACCATTCAGTTCCGGTGTTTCATTCCGCGAACCGGTCTTGATCCAAACTCCAATTGCCGCTGAACGCACTGTTGGAATATTTTCCAATACTATTCTTACTCCATTTTGACACGTGTATTTCTTAATCAACTAACATTCCTCCCAATCATTCTATGCTGCTATCGTAACCAAAGCGTTACGGATTCTAGCGTTCCTCACTAACTGCTTCCGAAACCTTAACAACTTCAAGGTCTTTCTTTTCTATATTAATAATTAACGTCTCCAAGGATTTGGCTGTAGATTCTGTCGGATGCATTAAAATAAAAGCTCCAGGGTGAACTTTAGAAAGGACCCTTTGTTGAAGGACCTCGGGGCTCGGTTTTTGCCAGTCAATCGTATCCACACTCCACATCACGGTCCCCATTCCTAAAGAACTCGCAATTTTGACCGTTTCGTCTCGATAACTCCCACTTGGAGGGGCGAACCAATTCATCTTCACGCCCGTCACAGCTTCCACCACTTCATTCGTCTTGGTGATTTCCTCCCGTGTTGCCTGTGAGGAAATGGTTTGCATATTAGGATGCGAGTATGAATGATTACCTATTTCATGACCACCATCCACAATCATTTTTGCGAATTCCGGATTATTTTTCGTCCATTTCCCTTCTAGAAAAAACGTCGCCTTTACATTATGCTTCTTCAACACAGCCAACATATCTTGTAGGTATTCATTTCCCCAAGCCACATTGATTAAAAATGATACAACCTGCTTTTCCGGATGTGCCCGGTAAATGGGTGCAGGCTCAAGATCTTTTAAATGGACTTTTGGGGGCACTTGTTCATACACAAGCTTATCCTTATCGAATTTATCCTCCTTCTTCATTGCTTTATACGAAGCCTGGATATTGACCGTAAGGCCATTATACCCAGGAACGGTCTTCCAAACCGAATCTATTCGTGCATCTTGGGGTGCAATCTCATATTTTGGGGCTGATCCTTTTATCTCGGTAAGCAGTTCATCTTCCTGCTTCATGGTAGCCACTGATTGATTCGTTAACTGGGTCAAATAAACTTGTGTATATGGATTTTGCACTAATAACCATGATATACCTGCAATGGCACTTATCGCAACTATCTGCTTCCATTTATTATTCATTTTTTACGCCCCCTTCATACAGAAATGTATGAAGAAAATGGACAAGGTAGAACATGACAACTTTCAATTGCTGAAATGCTTATAAATATGGAGCCTTTTCAAACAAAAAAAGCATGCAGGTTCATAAAGAGAACCGCATGCCGTATATTCTTTTTTCTTATGATTGAGAAGGATTAGCTGCTTCTTTTTGTTCTTTAAGTACAGCTTTACGAGAAAGGTTAACCCTACCTTGTTTGTCAATCTCAGTGACCTTTACTAATAGCTCATCGCCAAGTGAAACGACATCTTCCACTTTGCCGACTCTTTCTTCAGCCAATTCCGAAATATGGACCAAACCATCTTTACCATTGAAGATCTCAACGAAGCAACCGAATTTTTCAATGCGTTTAACTTTACCTAAGTATAGCTCGCCCACAACGACTTCACGAACGATGTCTTCAATGATTTTTTTAGCTTTTTCGATCATTGGTTCGTCCGTTGAAGAAATGAATACCGTACCATCTTGTTCGATATCGATCTTCACGCCGGTCTCTTCAATGATTTTATTGATATGTTTACCACTAGGTCCGATAACATCGCGGATTTTGTCCGGATTAATGGTCATTGTAACGATTTTAGGCGCATATTTGGACAATTTTTCACGCGGTTGATTGATTGTAGCAATCATCGATTCCAAGATATGCATGCGGCCTTTTTTAGCTTGAAGCAATGCTTCTTCAAGAATTTCTCTTGAAAGACCATCAATTTTGATATCCATTTGAAGAGCGGTAACACCTTTAGATGTTCCAGCCACTTTAAAGTCCATATCGCCAAGGTGATCTTCCATGCCTTGAATATCAGTCAGGATCGTATAATGCTCACCTGTTTTTACAAGACCCATTGCGATACCTGCAACCGGTGCTTTCAATGGAACACCCGCGTCCATCATAGCTAGCGTACTAGCACAGATACTTGCTTGAGATGTTGATCCATTAGATTCAAGTACTTCAGATACAAGTCTGATTGTATAAGGGAAGTCTTTATCATTTGGAATGACTGGTTCCAATGCTCTTTCACCAAGTGCACCGTGACCGATTTCACGACGTCCTGCCCCGCGGATCGGACCTGTTTCCCCAACACTGAAATGTGGGAAGTTATAATGATGCATAAAGCGTTTTGACTCTTCTGTTCCAAGCCCGTCCAAAATTTGTACATCTCCTAGTGCTCCCAGTGTACAAATGGATAGTGCTTGTGTTTGTCCGCGTGTGAACAATCCAGAGCCGTGGGTACGTGGTAAAATCGTAACTTCAGATGACAATGGTCTGATTTCATCAGGATTACGGCCATCCGGACGTACTTTTTCTTCCGTGATTAAACGGCGGACTTCTGATTTAACCAGTTTATTTAAAATTTCTTTAATTTGTTTTAGTTTTTCTTCATCAGTTTCTTCTTCGTATTTAGCCAACACATCATCTTTAACCTCTTTGATGGCGGCTTCACGTGCATGTTTTTCCTGAACTTGTACAGCTTTGTTAAGTTCCGCCTCACATAGGCCTTTCACTTCTGCTTCAAGTTCTTCATCCACTTTATACAAAGTGATTTGTAGCTTTTCCTTGCCAATTTCAGCAACGATTTTTTCTTGGAATGCAATGACCTTCTTGATTTCATCATGTCCAAACATGATGGCTTCAAGCATTGTTTCTTCAGGCACTTCATTCGCTCCAGCTTCAACCATGTTGATAGCGTCCTTTGTTCCAGCAACCGTTAAGTTGATATCACTTTTCGCAAGTTGGTCAACAGTAGGGTTTATGATGAATTCATTATTGATTCTTCCTACTACTACGCCCGCGATTGGTCCTTCAAACGGAATGTCAGAAACTGAAAGTGCAAGGGAAGAACCTAGCATTGCTGCCATTTCTGTAGAACAATCTTGATCAACACTCATGACCATGCTGATGATTTGAACGTCGTTCCTGAAACCATCCGCAAATAGTGGACGAATTGGACGGTCAATTAGACGGCTTGCCAAAATAGCTCTTTCGCTCGGTCTACCCTCACGTTTAATGAAGCCCCCTGGAATTTTACCGACTGCATACAGTCTTTCTTCGTAGTTGACTGTCAACGGGAAGAAGTCGACGTTTCTAGGTTCTTTAGAAGCAGTTGCTGTACTTAAGACAGCTGTTTCGCCATAACGGACTAAAACGGCTCCGTTCGCTTGTTTGGCCAACTGACCGATTTCTACCGTTACATTACGGCCGGCCCAGTCAAATGAATACGTATGTTTTCCCTGTCCCATTTATTAAACCCCTCTCTGAATCTTCGCTATTAGAGGCTTAGTTTACCTAAACCTTTATTAAATTAAATCATTATATGTGAAAGTAATTGAACTCAAGTTATAACCAAACTATCACTATTATGCACGAAAAAAACAAGTGTTAACAGTAATATGACTAAATATTTATTCATTCAATTATGTATATATCTTAATCATTTATGAGTAGAAAAAAACTCGGCGGCTGCCGAGTCCAAAGGACGATGGCTTAGCCTAAAAATTGATAGCGTCCAAATCATTTGAATAACATCAAAAAAGCGGGAAATTTCCCGCTTTTTTTGAAAAAATTATCTACGTAGACCTAATGTGTTAATTAGTGTACGGTAACGAGTAACGTCTTTATTACGTAGGTAAGTTAAAAGATTACGACGTTTACCTACCATTTTAAGAAGACCGCGACGAGAATGGTGATCTTTTTTGTGTGTGCGTAAGTGACCGTTCAAGTTGTTGATTTCTTCTGTTAGTACTGCGATTTGAACTTCTGGAGATCCAGTGTCAGTATCGTGAGTTCTGAACTCAGCGATAAGTTCGTTTTTGCGTTCTTGTGTAATAGCCATGTTATTATTCCTCCTAAAATTCTGTAAAATCACCTATTACCGAGCCAGCGTCGGAGTCTCGACTAGCCAAGCAATGGTTATTTTCATACATACAATAGAATACATGTTTTCCGTCAAAATTGCAAGCCTTGTCTTCTATCCTTTTGGTTTCTTACAATGTTACCCGTTCAATTCGGCAAAATATGCTTGCGTATTTTGCTTGTCAATTTCAATCTGGTTGACTAACTCTTCAAGTCCCGAGAATTTGCGCTCGCTTCTCAACCTAATATGCCACTCGACTGACACCTGTTCTCCATAGATATCTCCTGTAAAACCTAATGCATGAACTTCTACGCTAGGATATTCGGGTTTTTCTTCATGGAATGTCGGCTTATACCCTACATTGCACACCCCATCATACCAGGATCCACTTATTTTAATCCTGACTGCATATACGCCAGGTGCGGGGAATATGTAATCATCACTCACTTCAATATTCGCGGTCGGGAATCCTAACTTTCTCCCCCGCTTTTCTCCATGGACTACATGTCCCTTTGTTACATAGCGACGACCCGCTAAATGATAGAAGTCAGAAAAATCACCATTGCTGAGCGTCTCCCTGATTCTTGTGGAACTTACCTTTCCGTCCTCGAATGTCTGCTTTGCAACGACGGTTTGACCAAATCTTCCCTTAGCATAGATAGGTAGATCATCCATCGATCCATTACCATAGCGGCCATATGAATAATCAAAACCTGCTACAACGTGACGGACATTCAGACCCACTAGGTAATCATCCACGAACTCCTCAGGTAGCATCGAAGCGAATTCCTTACTGAAGTGGACGACAAATAGGTAATCGATTTCCATCGTTTCTATGATTTTTATCTTATCTTCCAGTGGTGTAATATAACGGATGTTTCCCACTTTCTTCCCTAATACAGCGGAAGGATGTGGATCAAATGTCATGACTGCTGACATAAGATTCATTTCATGAGCCTTTTGCTTAGCGGTTTGGATGACAGTTTGATGTCCTTTATGGATGCCATCAAAAAAACCAAGTGCCATGACAAGCTCAGGGAAGTCATCCGGTTTAAATTGATGAGGATGCTCTAATGCAATCACTTTCACCTTTCAATCTCCTCTTTCCGACGGCAAAAACGGTCTATGATTCTTGTGCGAAAACTTTGACAGGTTTAATTAACCCTTCTTTTGTGGGATGTATTTGATAAATGGCAATCGCCTTATCAGTGGGATCCATCATGACAAATGGTTGCCCCTTTTCAAAAACAACATCCTCCGTTTGTTCCAATACCGCACCGTTAAGTACTTTCTTTGCTACTTTATCATTAATCTGGAATTTCGGCAAATGTAACAATCCACGTTCTAATGGCAACAGAAAATCTCCTGTCTTTTCTGATTCCATGAATTCTTCCACCTCAGCGAACGTGAAACAATCCTCAAGCGTAAAGCCAGCCGCTTCAATCCGGACCAAGTCCGACATATGTGCCGGGTATCCCAATCTTTCGCCCATCATCACCGCTAATGTCCGAATATAGGTTCCTTTGCTACACTTGACACGAAACCGGAAGGAAATGGTTTCACCTTTGAATTCTGAACGATCATCCAGTAAAGTAATATCATGAATAGTTACTTCCCGTGTTGGACGTTCCACTTCTATCCCAGCCCGAGCATATTCATATAGCTTTTTGCCATTTACCTTGACAGCTGAGAACATTGGCGGAGTTTGTTCAATTTTTCCTGTTAGGGATTTCAATACCTCAAGGATTTGTGAACGTTGAAATGTTTCGGTTACCTTTTGTTCCGCCACTTTTTCTCCAGTCGCATCTTCGGTAGCCGTTGAAAAACCAAGCGTCACTTCCCCTTCATACGCTTTACCTGCTTCTGTTAAGTATTCGGCAATTTTCGTTGCCCTGCCGATACATATCGGTAAAACACCGGTGACTTCAGGATCTAAAGTGCCCGTATGTCCGACTTTTTTCGTTTTTAAAATCTTCCTTAATTTAAAAACACAATCATGGGATGTCATTCCCTTTGGTTTCCATAATGGGAGTATGCCGTCCATTCCTTCACCTCATTAATCTTGTCATTTCAAAAAAAAGAGGCCGAGCCAAGAAGTGCAAAGCACTTATTGAGTCAGCCTCCATTTACTGCTTGCTTATTCTTCGTCTTTTACTGAAGGTTTTTCCTCTTTTTTGATTTGAGAAATTAATGATTCGATACGGTTACCATAATCAACGGATTCATCAAATTCAAAAAACAACTCCGGAGTTTTACGCAAGCGAATTCTTTGCCCAATTTCTGAACGCATGAATCCTTTTGCCTTTTCAAGACCCTGCAAAGTTTTTTCCCGTTGCTCCTGGTCTCCCAAGACAGAGATATAAACTGTTGCTTGTTGTAAATCGCCTGTCACTTCAACATCCGTTACTGTGACGAATCCGATTCTTGGATCTTTAATTTTGCGGCCGATGATTTCACTCAGCTCTTTTTTCATTTGTTCGCCCACACGATTTGCTCGAAGGCTCATAATATCACCTCGCTAGCTTATAGCCAGTCTATATCTGTTATTGTGCGCTCAATTTCCGGAAATGAATCTAGAAATTTAAGGGCATTTTGAAGTTCCCTCTCAGTAGCTTTCCTTGAGGATGAAACGGTTACGATAGAAATCTTAGTACGCTGCCAAAGATCCTGGAAATCCGTTTCCGCTACCGAGACATTAAGCTTCTGCTTAAGCCGTGTCATGACACGTTGCAACACAGCTCGTTTTTCTTTCAAAGAATGGGTGTCATAGATTATGCACTCACATTGGACGGATCCAACGATCATTTACGCTCGATCTCTTCCATTATATAAGCCTCAATTACATCGCCCTCTTTAAGGTCATTGTAATTTTTAATGGTAATACCACATTCATAATTTGTTGCCACTTCTTTAACGTCATCTTTAAAACGTTTCAATGCGTCAATTTCACCTTCGTAAATGACAACACCTTCACGAATTAAGCGAATTCCGCTGTCACGCGTAAGTTTTCCTTCGGTAACATATGAACCAGCAATTGTACCAACTTTAGATACTTTGAAAGTTGTACGAACTTCAGCTTGACCAATGATTTTTTCTTCGAACTCAGGATCAAGCATCCCTTTCATAGCCGATTCAATCTCTTCAATTGCTTTGTATATGATACGGTGAAGGCGAACATCAACTTGTTCTGATTCAGCGGCACGCTTCGCATTCGCATCTGGACGAACATTAAAACCAATTACGATTGCATTAGAAGCGGTAGCAAGGATGATATCAGACTCTGTGATAGCACCGACGCCGATATGAATGATTTTTACTTTAGCGCCTTCTACTTCTATTTTATTCAGGGAAGCGGCTACTGCTTCAGCAGAACCTTGAACATCCGCTTTTAAGATGATGTTCAATTCCTTAATTTCCCCTTCTTTCATTTGTTCAAACAATGTATCAAGCGTTACACGTGATTTTTCATTACGTTGTGAAGCAAGTTGTCTCTGTGCACGTACTTCCCCAACTTGGCGGGCTGTTTTCTCATCTTCAAAGACGATGAAACGGTCGCCTGCTTGTGGAACTTCATTCAATCCAGTGATTTCAACCGGTGTTGATGGACCTGCATCCTTAACACGACGTCCAAGATCACTGACCATGGCACGTACACGGCCGAAAGTGTTACCGATAACGATTGGGTCTCCGACTTTCAAAGTACCGTTTTGGACTAGTAACGTCGCTACAGAGCCACGGCCTTTATCCAAACGTGCTTCTATAACCGTTCCGTTCGCTTTACGGGTTGGATTGGCTTTATATTCTTCTACTTCACTAACTAGTAGAATCATTTCCAGCAAGTTATCAATTCCTTCGCCCGTTTTGGCAGAAATAGGTACGAAGATCGTATCTCCACCCCATGCTTCAGAAACTAAACCATGCTCTGTTAATTCTTGCATGACGCGGTCAGGATTAGCTGCTTCTTTATCCATTTTATTAACAGCAACAATGATTGGAACATCCGCTGCTTTAGCATGGTTAATCGCTTCAATTGTTTGCGGCATTACACCGTCATCCGCTGCTACAACAAGAATCGTAATATCCGTGATTAAAGCTCCACGAGCACGCATTGTTGTAAACGCAGCATGTCCTGGTGTATCAAGGAATGTGATTTTCTTGTCATTGACTTTGACTTGGTAAGCACCGATATGTTGAGTGATTCCGCCCGCTTCGCCTTCTGTTACTTTCGTATGGCGAATAGAATCAAGCAATGTCGTTTTACCATGATCGACGTGACCCATGATAGTTACGACTGCTGGACGTTCGATTAAATCTTCAGAAGCATCTTCAGTCACTAATGACTCAAGATCTGTCAAGTCAACACGAATCTCTTCTTCAGCCAATACTCCGTACTCAGTACAGATTAATTCGATAGCATCTTTATCCAACGTTTGGTTGATTGTAGCCATGACTCCAAGCATGAAAAGCTTCTTAATGATTTCAGAAGGTTCACGGTGAAGTTTCTTACCAAGTTCCATGACAGTCAAAGACTCATAAAACGTAATTTTTTCTGGAAGTTCTCTTTCCTTACGTTTTGTAACTGGTGCCTGCGGCGCCGATTGTCTTTGTTTGTTATTCTTATTACGGTTATTTCTTCCCCTGCTAAACTGTCCTGATGGTTTTTTAGTGCCCAACGGTTTAACTGGTGGCTTTTTCTTTAGCTTTTCTTTATTGATCGTGCTTTTCTCATCTGCTTCAGCTTCGTATTTCGCAACCGTTGCATTTGCTTTCGGTTCAGCAGCTGCTTGGGTTGGTTCTTCGCTTTTTGGTTTAAGAGAATCGTTTAATTTGTTTACAGTTGAATCGTCTAATGCTGTCATATGGTTTGTTACCTCTATATTCATTTCTTTAAGTTTATTTATTACGTCTTTACTTGAAACGTTTTTCTGTTTTGCATATTCATATACACGCAATTTTGTCATACGTTCACCCCCGGTAAATTTAATCGAGCAGCATTCGGAGTTTTTGTGCAAAACCTTCATCAAGAACTGCGACAGCAACTCTAGCATCTTTGCCAATAGCATGGCCGAGCATAGATCTGTCTTCGACTCTTTTTAAAGGAACCTGATAAAATGCGCACTTATCAGAGATTTTTTTCTCAGTGTTTTTTGAAGCGTCCGCGGCTAAAATAACAACTTTGGCATTACCGCTTCTAATCTCTTTAACCACTAATTCTTCACCCGAAATTAGCTTGCGTGCTCGATTGGCCAAACCTAATAGAGACATCCATTGTTGTTGTTGGGTCATGGTGTTAGTCTTGCTCCTTATCCACTAATTCAAGCAATTGTTCATAAAGGGAAGAATCGATTTGAGTACTAAGGTGATTTGCCAGCACATTTTTCTTTTTGGCCAGCTCGATAATATTCCGATCAAGGGTCAAATAAGCTCCCCTTCCCGATTTTTTTCCGGTCGGATCAAGGCTGACTTCCCCTTCTTTAGATCGAACGATACGAATGAGTTCTTTCTTTGGCTTCATAACGCCAGTGGCAACACATTTACGCATCGGGATTTTTTTTCGGCTATTCATCTATTTTCACCTCTACCTTACTCGTTATCCTCTTCGAATTCTTCATCCTCTTCATTCACATAACTATCCCGGCTTAATAAGAACTCCTGTTCTTCAACAGGGTAAATACCAGCTTCGCGGGCTTCCGTTTCACTCTTGATATCAATTTTCCAGCCAGTCAGTTTGGCTGCTAAGCGTGCGTTTTGTCCACGCTTACCAATTGCTAGTGAAAGTTGGTAGTCAGGAACAATGACCGTCGTCGCTTTGTCTTCTTCTTTAACGATTACTTCAAGCACTTTTGAAGGACTTAAAGCATTCGCAACAAAGATAACAGGATTTTCTGACCATTTAACGATATCGATCTTCTCACCTTTTAATTCATTGACGATAGCCTGGACACGCTGTCCTTTTTGGCCAACACATGAACCAACTGGATCGACTTCCTCATTATCTGAGTGTACAGAAATTTTTGAGCGGTCGCCTGCTTCTCTGGCAACTGATTTGATTTCTACAGTTCCATCAAAAATCTCAGGCACTTCTATCTCAAACAAACGTTTTAAAAGACCTGGATGGGAACGGGATACAAAAATTTGTGGCCCTTTCGAAGTCTTTTCAACTTTTGTAATGAAAACCTTGATGCGATCGTGAGGTTTATACTGTTCATTTGGCATCTGTTCATTGACAGGAAGCAATGCTTCAATTTTCCCCAAACTCACATAGATGAAACGTGAATCCTGGCGTTGCACGATACCTGTCATGATATCCTCTTCACGGTCTATGAATTCTGCGTAAATGATACCACGTTCAGCTTCACGCACTCTTTGTGTTACGACCTGCTTGGCTGTTTGTGCAGCAATACGGCCGAAATCTTTAGGCGTAACTTCCATTTCCACAATATCTTCCAACTGGTAGTTTGGATCTATTGCTCTTGCTTCTTCAACGGAAATTTCCAGACGTGAATCGAATACTTCCTCGACTACATCTTTTCTGGCAAATACTCGCATGGTGCCTTTGCCTAAATTCAAGTCGATACGTACATTTTGTGCTTGGTTAAAGTTACGGCGATATGCCGATATAAGTGCAGCCTCAATCGCGTCGATCAAAACTTCTCTCGAAATTCCTTTATCATGTTCTAAAATATAGAGAGCATCCAATAACTCATTGCTCATGGTGATCCCCCTTACGGATATTTAATTAATAATTGCTTGATTAAGAGAAGGTAATGGCAAGTCTTGCTTTCGCCACTTTTTCAAATGGAATGACGACTATTTTCTTTCTAGTCTTGATTTTGATTTCAAGCGTCACTTCATTCCCATCATAATTGGTCATGATTCCTTCGAATTCTTTTTCATTTAAAATGGGCTCGTATGTTTTTATGTAAACATTTTTACCGATAGCATTAAGGAAATCCTTCTCTTTTTTTAGAGGCCTTTCCGCTCCGGGAGATGAAACTTCGAGAAAATAAATTTGTGGAATTGGATCGACTTCATCAAGCTTTTCACTGAGCTTTTCACTCGTTTTCCCGCAATCTTCAAGATCTACGCCTGTCTCTTTATCAATGTACACTCGAAGGAACCAGTTCTTGCCTTCCTTCACATACTCCACTTCAACTAATTCAAGCTGCAATTCTTCAAGAATTGGTAGAGCTAATTCTTCTACAACTTCCGTTACCTTTTTACTCATTTGTTTCCTCCATACGTGCGTTGTGTGCGCTTGGTTTCGGATTCAAAATTAAATGGTCAATACAACACGAAAGAGTGGGTTTCCCCACTCTTGCCATTGGTTCCTCTTAGTATTTCCAATAAAAATATACCATAATCAAGATATTTTTGCAAATATCATGTCTGTTTCTTCCTTTTCATAGGCAGTTCCACACTTAAAATAAGGAAAGCTGATTTTGTTCTGGAAGAGCCTCGAGACAGCCTTGTTTATCAAGGTATTCAAGAATTGTCTTGGATACTTTCCCCCGTTGTTGCAAATCTTCCTTGGAGAGAAACTCTCCGTTTTTGCGCGCATTGACAATATTGATCGCCGCATTCGTACCAAGACCTGGAATCGAATTGAAAGGTGGAATTAACGTGTTACCCTCAATGATGAATTGGTCTGCACTCGATTTATACAAGTCTACCTTGGCGAAAGAGTATCCACGCTCACACATTTCCAACGCTAGCTCAAGTACCGTCAGTGTGTTTTTCTCTTTCGTGGAAGCATCCAACCCTTTTACATTTATTTCATCCATCTTGGTCTTGATTGCTTGTGACCCACGTGTCATGGCATCTATTTCGAAGTCATCGGCACGAACCGTGAAATATGCTGCATAATACAATAATGGCAAATGCACTTTGAAATAGGCAATCCGAACCGCCATCAACACATATGCGGCAGCATGTGCTTTCGGGAACATATATTTAATCTTCTTACAGGAATCTATATACCATTCCGGCACTTGATTCTTACGCATTTCCTCTTCGAATTCCTCAGACAAGCCTTTCCCTTTACGTACGGATTCCATGATTTTAAAAGCAAGGGAAGGGTCTAGTCCCTGATAAATGAGATAAACCATAATATCATCCCGGCAACCGATTACTTCGCTAAGTGTACAGATTTTATTATGAATCAGTTCTTGTGCATTGCTCAGCCATACATCGGTACCATGGGATAAACCAGAAATCTGGACAAGCTCGGAAAATGTCGTCGGTTTAGTGTCCTCAAGCATTTGTCTAACAAAACGCGTTCCAAATTCAGGTATGCCAAGTGTCCCGGTTTTACACATGATTTGATCTTCGGTCACACCTAACGATTCCGTGCTGCTGAATATCTTCATTACCTCTGGATCATCTGTAGGAATCGTTTTTGGGTCAATACCACTTAAATCCTGAAGCATCCTGATCACCGTCGGATCATCATGACCAAGTATATCCAGTTTCAAAATATTATCGTGAATGGAGTGGAAATCAAAGTGAGTCGTTTTCCACTCTGAGTTTCTGTCATCCGCAGGGAACTGTATTGGTGAGAAATCATAGATATCCATGTAATCCGGGACAACGATGATTCCCCCTGGATGCTGTCCAGTTGTCCGTTTAACACCCGTACATCCTGCGACAAGGCGATCTGTTTCTGCACCACGCATATGGATATTATTGTCGGCTGAATAGCCTTTAACATATCCGTATGCCGTCTTTTCAGCCACCGTACCGATTGTACCGGCACGATAAACATAATCTTCTCCAAATAGGACCTTCGTATAATCATGGGCTTTCGGCTGATATTCACCAGAGAAGTTCAAGTCAATATCGGGGACCTTATCCCCTTTAAATCCAAGGAACGTTTCAAATGGAATATCATGACCGTCTTTCGTATAGGCAATGCCACAATCCGGGCAATCTTTATCAGGCAAGTCAAACCCTGAGCCTACTGACCCATCATTAAAGAATTCCGATTTCTTACATACTGGGCACACATAATGTGGCGGCAGCGGGTTCACTTCCGTAATTTCTGTCATCGTCGCAACGAATGACGATCCGACCGAACCCCGGGAACCAACGAGATAGCCATCATTCAATGATTTTTTAACCAGTTTATGAGAAATTAAATAGATAACGGCGAATCCATGGCCGATAATACTTTTTAGTTCCTTTTCAAGACGGGCCTCAACGATTTCCGGTAGATTCTCTCCATATATCTTTCTAGCCATTCCATAACTCATTGCACGCATTTCTTCTTCTGCACCCTCGATTTTAGGTGTATATAGATCGTCCTTGATTGGCTTGATGTTTTCTATCATATCTGCAATTTTATTCGTATTTGTGACTACGACTTCTTTTGCCTTCTCGGCACCAAGGAAGGAAAAGTCCCTTAACATTTCATCCGTTGTACGGAAATGGACATCTGGTAGCTTATGTCGATTCAGCATATTCGCCCCACCTTGTGAATTCACAAGGATTTTACGGTATATCTTGTCATTCGGGTCCAAATAATGCACATTTCCTGTCGCCACAACAGGTTTATTAAGCTTTTCTCCGAGCTTGACAATGTTTGAAATAATCGTCTCTAACGACTTTTCATCACGGACAAATTCAAGCTCTATCAAATGTTGATAAACATCCTTTGGATGGATTTCAAGATAATCGTAAAACTCGGCTATTTCAACAACATCCTCAAAACCCTTTTGCATCATCCCTTCGAAGACTTCCCCTTTATCACATCCAGAACCAACAAGAATTCCTTCACGATATTTTTTTAGTTGAGAACGCGGAATCCGCGGAACTCTGTAAAAATAATTAATATGGGATAATGAAATCAATTTAAAGAGATTTTTCAAGCCTTCCTGTGTTTGTGCAATCAAAGTACAATGAGATGGTCGAGAACGCTGATATGCATTTCCGTTTCCCATATTGTCATTTAATTGATCATGATGGGTAATGCCTCTCGCTATCGTTTCCTTCAACATCTTCAGCATCAGGTACCCCGTAGCCTCAGCATCGTATATGGCCCTATGATGTTGAGTCAAATCAATATCGAGCTTTTTACACAATGTGTTCAACCGGTGATTTTTGAACTCAGGATATAAAAATCTCCCTAATTCCAGCGTATCCAATACGGGATTGGTTGCTTTTGGATACCCAATATTTTTGTAGCCCATGTTCAAAAAGCCCATATCAAAACTTGCATTATGCGCAACAAGGATGGCATCTCCCGCCCATTCCTTGAACTTTTCCAATACGTCTGAAACTTCCGGTGCATCCACCAGCATATCATCTGTGATATGAGTCAAGTCGATGATCGTATTGGATAACGGTCGATGTGGGTTAGCGAATGATTCAAATTTATCAATGATGTCTCCATCATGAATTTTCACGGCTGCTAATTCAATGATCGTATCATAAACGGCAGACAAACCAGTCGTCTCGACATCGAAAACGATATAGGTGGCATCGGAAAGTGGTATATGTGCTTCATTATAAGCGATTGGCACACCGTCGTTCACGAGATTCACTTCGACACCATACAAAATCTTGATGTCATGTTTTTGGCCGGCGCCGTAGGCCTCTGGGAAAGATTGAGCCCCTGCATGATCGGTGATGGCAACAGCCTTATGACCCCACTTCGCGGCTTGGGCAACAAGGGCGGATGTCGGCGTCACTGCATCCATTTGGCTCATCGGTGTGTGCATATGAAGCTCGACGCGTTTTTCACCCTCAGGAGCCTTATCCTGCCGTCCCTGCTTAGAGATCTCATTAATATCGTTTGCAATCATAACTAAATCGCGAACAAACGTATCATTTTGAATGCTACCTTGGGCACGTACCCACATTCCTTTTTTAACACGGGCTAGGATAGCAGCATCCTCTTTGTCACGTGAAAACATTTTAACTAAAATAGAGCTTGTATAATCCGTAACTTTAAACGTCAATAGACTACGTCCGCTCCGGAGCTCACGGACTTCCGCGTCAAACACGAAACCTTCAATCGCTATCCTGCGCTCTTCATCAATAATTTGCTCTATGCTACGGAAATCGGCATCTTCTTTAATGGTGTACCCGATTTTAACTGGGCCTTCGTAAACACCCTCGTCTCCTTTTTCCGATTCTTTCTTCTGCATCTCTAGTAACGCGGCAAGTCCCTTTTCCTCATCTTCCTTTTGCTTCTCTGCTAAAAACTTCTTGTAATCAGTTTCCGAAACGTTTTCGTTCACTTCTGCTTCAAGTGTTAATGGAGGGAAACCATACGTTTGATAAATATTCGAAATGAGACCGGAGTATTTCTGTTTTAACTGTCCAGCTTCCGCACCATTACGTGCATTGACGACGAGCTTATACCCTGTCACTTTGGGTTCTTGCTCATTTAAGAGTGATAAAAGTGCTGGCGATATGCCTTGTAGCTCACTTATGCAATTTTTCCAGTATTCTTTGACCAATTCCTCCGTCACTATCGGATTGGCAACATTCATGGTGAATGTAACCTTGGCAATATGGGCAAAAGTACTAGTTAAATGATTTGAAAATCTTGTATGAACACTGCATGGAATTAACGCAGGTATATTAAAGGCAAAATGCCATTTTTGGGACTCTCTCTCTATGGAAAGTTTATCAATTTCGGCACCGATGAAAAAATTCACAAAGGCATCCTCAGTCAAGCCCAATTGCTGGAGCAAGAGTTGAAATCTCTCTCTACCGCTGTTTGGATTTTGATCCATTTCCTCTCTCCCCTTTATCTACTATCTAAAGATATTATTCATCAGTTTCATTCTAATAACAGTGGTTATTATAACATACTAGATGCAGTTCACGGACATCTAATTATAGGGAAAAGGAAAGGCACCATCCAAATGAATGATGCCAAATCAAGCTATGATTTTACTGCTTTATCCCAATAATTCATGCAACTTCTGTGCAAGTTCCGATGTTTCCAGTTCAAGCACTTCACCTGTTTTACGGATCTTCACTTCCACGATGCCTTCGGAAGCTTTTTTACCGACCGTTACGCGGACAGGAAGCCCAATCAAGTCAGAATCGGCAAATTTCACTCCGGCACGTTCATGACGGTCATCCATCAAGACATCCATGCCTTGTTTTTTAAGTTCAGCATATAGTTTTTCTGCAAGTTCAGCTTGAGATTGATCCTTCATATTAACCGGAATCAAATGGACCTGGAACGGAGCCAAATTCACCGGCCATACTAAACCTTTCTCATCATTGAATTGCTCAGCGACAGCTGCAAGTGTACGAGATACACCAATACCGTAACAACCCATGATCATCGGTTGCGAACGGCCGTTTTCATCTAGGAACGTCGCGTTCATCGCTTCGGAATATTTAGTCCCAAGCTTGAATACGTGACCGACTTCAATTCCTTTAGCAAACTTGATTATTCCGTTGCCATCCGGTGATGGATCTCCCTCTTGGATAAAACGAAGATCGATAAAACTTTCCACCTTAAAATCACGGTCAGGGTTTACATTCACAAAATGATAATCTTCCTCATTAGCGCCGCATACTCCATTAACCATTGCTTCAATGGCCAAATCAGCGATGACTTCCACGCTTGAGGCAATATTGATTGGTCCAAGAGAACCTACCGCACAACCTAAGACTTCTTTCGTTTCGTTAGGGTCCACTAACTCCACGACTTCAGCATTGTAGAAGTTTTTTACTTTGATATCATTCACTTCATGATCTCCTCGTACCAAGACGAGTACATATTTTTCATCCACTTTAAATAACAAGGACTTGATCAATTTTGAAGCATCGGTTTTTAAAAATGAAGCTACATCATCAATTGATTTCTGTCCAGGAGTATGAACTTTATCAAGTGTTCCCTGCTCTTCGGAATCTTTTTCATATTTTACCGCTACAGGCGCCATTTCAATATTCGCCGCATAATCGGATGTATCTGAATAGGCAATCGTGTCTTCTCCAATTTCAGAAAGCACCATGAATTCATGTGTATCCTTTCCACCCATCGCTCCTGAATCGGCGATGACTGCACGAAAATCAAGGCCACAACGGCTAAATACATTTGAATAGGCCGCATAAAGTTTTTCATATACGGCATCAAGACTTTCTTGATTTGAATGGAATGAGTAAGCATCCTTCATGATGAATTCGCGTCCGCGCAATAAACCAAAACGAGGTCTTTTTTCATCACGGAACTTCGTTTGGATTTGATAAACCGTCAATGGCAAACGCTTGTATGACTTCACTTCGTCACGGACCAAGCTTGTAACGACCTCTTCATGTGTAGCTCCAAGGGCAAATTCACGGTTGTTACGGTCTTTTAATCGCATTAATTCGGGTCCATATGTATACCAACGACCGGATTCCTGCCAAAATTCCGCTTGTTGAAGGGCTGGCATCAATAATTCTACGGCACCTGCATTGTCCATTTCTTCCCGAACAATCGCTTCAACCTTTTGAAGCACTTTATTACCAAGCGGCATAAAACTGTAAACACCACTTGAATTCTGTCTCATGAATCCTGCTCGCAACAAAAGCTGGTGGCTTTTAATTTCTGCATCTGCAGGGACTTCCCTCAATGTAGGGATTAACGTCATACTTTGTTTCATATCTACACCTCTTCAATATTTCCTTTAAACTTCCATACGGAAATTTACGGGTCATGTAATACAAAATTACATTATTATTGTCTGATTGATTTAAATTAAGTTGATTTCATTCGCTCTTTTTCGATTATACTTACGAATTCCCGATAAAACAAACTATTTTGCCCAAACTCTTCAAAAAGTTACAAGTAGATTCAAACAGCCAACAGATAGTTCTGCTGGCTTGTTTGGTTTCATTCATATCAGCTTATAGGAAGAATCTCTGGATGTCATTCCATGTCACGACGATCATTAACAACATCAGCAAAGCAAATCCGATGAAATGCACCATTCCTTCTTTTTGGCGATCAATTGGTTTTCCTCTTAAGAACTCAACCACGAAGAATAATAATCGTCCGCCGTCCAAAGCAGGTAACGGTAAAAGATTCATGATTCCTAAATTTATGCTGAGCAACCCAGCCCATTTCATCAACGTGAACAAGCCCTGTTTTGCGACTTCCTCAGTCGATTTATATATACCTACTGGACCAGATAGACTGTCAATCGTAAAGCCACCCGTTACTAGGTCACCCAGAATGATGAAAATCTGTTTCGTCCAAAAATACGTCTCCGTCGCACCATATTGAATGGCTTTTAGTGGAGCTTTTTCAACG
This sequence comes from Peribacillus suis, assembly GCF_059384845.1. Lineage (NCBI taxonomy): Bacteria > Bacillati > Bacillota > Bacilli > Caryophanales > Bacillaceae > Peribacillus > Peribacillus suis. The sequence goes on along the minus strand of NZ_CM182019.1, from coordinate 1,519,129 downwards.
GGCGGGTATACCCCGATGATTCCAATTTTCTGACCTTCCCTCTCGACTTCCTGAGGAGTAACTGGAACTTCTAACGTTTTACCGTCCCTATATACAACGAATTCGATTTCCTTACCGGGACTTTTTTGGATACTCGCCTGTACATCTTCCCAGGTTGTGACTTCCGTACCTTCAATCGATTGAATGGCATCCCCTGATTTAAGTCCAGAAGTAACGGCTGCACCGTCCTTAGTTAATTCACCCAGTTTGGCTTCGTCCACCACGACGCCTTGAAATAAACCAATCAATGTAAAAATAACAAAAGCTAGAACAAAGTTCATTGCTGGGCCCGCTAAGATTGTTAAAAAGCGGTGTCCAAGAGATTTAGATGCAAACTGGCGATCATAAGGGGCAATTTGGTTCTCGACCCCATTTTCAACGATTACGGCTTCCTTATGGATTGAAAACGTTTTTAACGTGTCTTCTTCTCCCTCTTCATATCCCGTAAGTATCAGTTTATGATCTAAATCTATCACTTCCACTTCGACAAGCCGAATATCCGGGTATTTGTCTTTGTTGTTCAAGATGATTTTCGTGACGGTTTCTTCTTCATCAAACATCAATCCCACACGGTAACCAGGTTTCAATTCAATATTTTCCGCATCTTCTCCGGCCATTCGAACGTATCCACCTAGAGGAAGAAGACGTATCGTATAGACCGTTTCCTTCTTTTTATATGTAAATACTTTTGGTCCAAATCCGATTGCAAATTCGCGGCATAGAATTCCAGCACGCTTCGCAAATACTAAGTGTCCAAGCTCATGGAAAAAAACAAGAGCGCCAAAAATGATAATGAACGCTATAAGCGTTTCTAGAGTCTGCATGTTCTGGTCACCTATCTTTCACTAAGGATTCTATAAACTTCCTTGTCATTTTATCGACTTCCTGGATCGTTTCTAAGTCAGGACTCGCTATGACAGAATGTTTGTTAAGCGCTCTTTCTATCAGGGTTTCAATTTCTAGGAAAGAAACTTTTCCAGATAAAAATGCAGCTACTGCAGCTTCATTTGCAGCATTCAACACCGTTGTCATCGTGCCGCCCATTTTACCTGCTTTGTAAGCGAATTGCAAACAAGGATATCGAGTGAAGTCCATTTCACTAAAGTGGAGTTTTCCCGCTTCAGCCAAATTCAAACGCTTCCGTCCTACAAGAGGCAGTCGATCTGGATATGTAAGGGCAAATTGGATGGGTACACGCATATCAGGTGTACCTAACTGTGCCATCACACTGGAATCATGAAATTCCACCATTGAGTGGATAATGCTCTCCCTATGGAGAAGCACGTCAATCTTTTCGTATGGAAGATCAAACAACCAGTGTGCCTCGATTACTTCCAATCCCTTGTTCATCATGGATGCTGAATCGATGGTGATTTTAGCCCCCATAGACCAGTTTGGATGGTTTAAAGCCTCTTCTACCGTGACGCCTTTTAGCTCTTCACGGGTGCGATCACGGAAACTTCCACCAGAGGCAGTAATGACTAAGCGCTCGATATTTTTTTCTTGTTCACCCTGAAGTGCTTGAAAAATTGCTGAATGCTCACTATCGACCGGAAGCAGCCTTACCCCGGCTTTTTTCGCTTCATCAATGACCAAATGGCCCGCTGTTACCAAAGTCTCCTTATTGGCAATCGCAATATCCTTACCGGCTTTAATCGCTTGCAAAGTCGGATAAAGTCCTACGCTGCCGATGACCGCATTCACTAAGACTGTTGCTTGATTATACACAGCCACTGCCGTTATTCCCTCATCGCCATACATGAACTCAATATCTTTCCGGTTAGAGAACTCGCTTTTCAAAACCTCATAATCTTCTTTTGTCTGTACGGAAACTAGTTCTGGTTCAAACTCTTTTATATAGGTTCTGACCAAAGCAATATTCTTTCCGGCCGAAAGTGCCACTATCTTAAATTGATTGGGATGGGCCCTGACCACATCCGCCGTTTGCTTGCCTATCGAACCTGTTGCACCCAGAAGGCTGATATACTTCAAATCCGTTCATCTCCTAATTCATATAACCTTACCTTTTTAATTATAATACATGCAATAAATGTAAGATTGGTAAAATAAATATTAAACTATCCAGCCTGTCTAAAATCCCGCCATGACCAGGTAGGATCTTTCCTGAATCCTTTACGCCATAATGACGTTTATAAGCCGATTGAACAAGGTCTCCCAGTTGGCCGAAGATTGCTATGATTAATGATATCAACAACAATTGCCATATCGAATAGTCAAGGGATGAAAATACGTAAAAAAGCACACCTACGACTAACGCGGAAACTACGCCTCCAAAAAATCCCTCGACTGTTTTATTAGGACTGATTTCAGGCCATAACTTCCTCTTACCGATTGCTTTTCCAATGAAGTATGCTCCTGAATCGGTTGCCCATATCGTAAATAAAGTAAGAAGGATATAGACTAGACCTAGAGATTCATTGTCACGTGTTTCAAAGAAATAGTAAAAGCCGATGCCTAAGTAAAGAATCGCAATGACCAAAAATCCTGCATCATCGAAAGTGAACATATTTTTCGAAAGGACCGTATAAAGCAATAGCACTAAAACGCCGATTAAGAAAATCTGTACTTTGTCATAATTATTTTCAGTTAAAAACGTGCTATATTCATTCGGCAGTAATAATATCCAAAGTAAAACATGTGAAAGAATCGCCTCAAAGGAGAATACACGCATCTTTTTCATTTTCATCAATTCATACAAACCGATAGATGCTAGAAGGTAGATTACCAATAAAAAGGGAAGCTTCCCTATCATCACGATTGGAATGAAGATGGCGGCAGCGATGACTGCCGTAATAATTCTCTGTTTCATTATTCCTATTTCCTCGCCTTCTACATTAAACGCCACCGAACCTGCGTGAACGTTTTTGATACTCCTCGACAGCCTGTAGTAAATGACCTTCACTAAAGTCCGGCCATAACACATCCGTAAACCATAGCTCGGTATACGCTGACTGCCAAAGCATGAAGTTGCTTAACCTTTTTTCGCCGCTTGTACGGATCAACAAATCCGGATCCAGCAAATGTTGTGTCATTAAGTAGCTTGATACTATTTCCTCAGAAACATTTTCCTTTATTATACCATTTTTCACATCATGTATGATGCTGTTGACCGCCGCAACTATTTCTCCACGGCTTCCATAATTAAGGGCAAAGTTCAAAATCATCCCGTTATTATTTTTCGTATCCTCCATCGCTTGTTTAACTGCTTTCTGAGTATGTGACGGGATTAACGATAAGTCTCCCATCATCTCCACCCTTACATTTTCAGCTATAAGCTCTGGCAAAAAGGTGCCTAGGAATTCCTGTGGAAGTTTCATCAAAAAATCGACTTCACTTTTCGGACGTTTCCAATTTTCTGTGGAGAACGCATAAACGGTCAACGTTTTTATTCCCAACTCATTAGAAATCTTTGTTATTTTTCGAACGGTTTTCATTCCTTCATGGTGGCCTGCCACACGTGGCAGCGCACGTTTTTTAGCCCATCGGCCGTTTCCATCCATAATAATGGCAATATGTTGAGGAACATTAGACTCCTTAATATGCTGGATCCTACTTGCTACATCGGAAGAAGCATCTTTTTTAACGAAACGCTTCCATAGTGAATACATATGTTAGTCCCCCATTAGGTTGTACTTATCTCTACAAAGGCAATATTTACGTGCACTATGTATATTTTTTGGATTCTAAATAAGAACAGAATCTATATTATAATATCAAAAAAAAACTTGTTCTCATATTATTATTATGAAAATATTATCTTCATTAGAAGTTGGCAAGAAATAAATAATGCATATCCTTTCAAGAAGAAAAGGCAAAAAGGACCTCCTCCATCATTTTCAAGCTCTTACTAACTCAGGCGTAATCATAATCGGAGAAACCTTATTATAACAGTTTTCTCTTTTTAACACACCTATATGTTAGATCAAAGACATGACCACAATGGATTCGGCCCTTTTATTCAATGCTTTTAGAAGGGATTATACTTCTAGAATTTCTTTTTCTTTATCTTTTGTAATATCATCGATTTTTGAGATGTTGCCATCCGTCATCTTTTGAATGTCATCTGCATAACCGCGCAAATCATCTTCTGTGATATCGCCATTTTTCTCAAGCTTTTTCAACTCATCGTTAGCATCACGGCGAACGTTACGAACCGCGATTTTTGCTTCTTCGGCTTCTTTCTTAACGACCTTGACAAGTTCTTTCCTACGTTCTTCTGTTAACGCAGGAATGGCAATCCTGATTATAGAACCATCATTAGAAGGATTTAATCCTAAATCCGATTTCAAAATTGCTTTTTCAATCTCGCCCAAAATCGTTTTGTCATAAGGCTGGATGACTAAAAGTCTTGCTTCTGGTACAGAAATGCCCGCCATTTGATTGATAGGTGTTTGGGATCCGTAATAATCAATTGAGATTCTATCAAGCAATGAGGCATTTGCTCTTCCGGCACGGATGCTGGCTAATTCACGTGTGTAAGCGCTAATGGCTTTTTCCATTTTCGTTTTCGCATTCGAAATAACTTGTTTCGGCATCTTTTATTTCCCCCTTACAATAGTTCCAAGCGTTTCGCCTAATACAGCGCGCTTAATATTACCTTTTTCCATAATAGAGAAGACAATCAATGGAATATCATTGTCCATACATAGCGAGGACGCAGTAGAATCCATGACTTGTAATCCGTCTTTTATCACATCAAGATATGAAAGCTCATCATACTTCACTGCATTTTTGTCTTTAACAGGATCAGCATTGTATACGCCATCCACATTGTTCTTCGCCATCAAGATGACATCCGCTTCAATTTCAGCTGCACGTAATGCGGCAGTCGTATCCGTTGAGAAATATGGGTTTCCTGTTCCTGCTGCAAAAATGACTACTCTCTTTTTCTCCAGGTGTCTAATTGCACGTCGTCTAATATATGGTTCTGCCACTTGTCTCATCTCAATGGACGTTTGGACGCGCGTTTCAATCCCAAGCTGCTCGAGGCTATCTTGTAACGCCAATGAATTCATGACTGTAGCGAGCATGCCCATATAATCGGCATTTGCACGGTCCATGCCCATTTCACTACCGATTTTCCCGCGCCATATGTTTCCGCCACCGACAACCACAGCTACTTCTACATCCAATTCAGCTACTTCTTTTACTTGTTCTGCAATCGACTTTATAACTGCAGGATTAATTCCGAAACCCTCGTCTCCAGCCAATGCTTCACCACTGAGTTTCAATACGACACGTTTATATTTAGCCATGAGAACCTCCAACTATGTAATCTTTTTGTTCGTCCATCATGTTCATTCTTGCATTAATCAAAAATTCAGGACATTTTAAAAAATAGGGAACACTATAGTGTTCCCTATTTAACCATTTTCTTACAATCAATTAGTCCTTTTTAACTTGGTTCATTACTTCTTCAGCAAAGTTTTCTTGACGTTTTTCAAGACCTTCCCCTACTTCGTAACGTACGAATGAAAGGATTTTTCCGCCTAGTGCTTCAACGAATTGTCCTACTTTTTGATCTGGGTTTTTAACGAAAGCTTGTTCGTTTACACAGATTTCTTCGTAGAATTTGTTGATACGTCCTTCAACCATTTTAGCAACGATTTTTTCTGGCTTGCCTTCATTTAGGGCTTGTTGAGTAAGAACTTCACGTTCGTGCTCTAGCTCAGTAGCGTCTACTTGGTCACGAGAAACATATTTTGGGTTAAGAGCTGCGATGTGCATAGAAACACCTTTAGCTGCTTCAGCATCAGTTGTACCTTCAAGAACTGTAAGTACGCTGATACGTCCACCCATGTGTAGGTAAGCGCCGAAAGCATCGCTGTCTGTTTTTGTAACGACTTGGAAACGGCGAAGAGTTAATTTTTCACCAATTTTAGCTACTGCTGCATTGATATGATCAGCAACTTTCACACCGTTTTCCATTGTTTGCTCAAGAGCAGCTTCTACAGTTTCAGGCTTGTTAGCCAATAAGAATGAAGCCAATTCTTTAACAAGAGTTTGGAAACCTTCGTTTTTAGCAACGAAATCAGTTTCTGAGTTCACTTCAAGGATTACTGCTTGGTTTCCGTCTACTACGATAGAAGTTAACCCTTCAGCAGCGATACGGTCGCCTTTATTGGCAGCTTTTGCAATTCCTTTTTCGCGAAGGAAGTCAATCGCTTTATCCATATTTCCTTCAGTTTGTACAAGTGCTTTTTTGCAGTCCATCATGCCAGCGCCAGTTTTTTCACGCAATTCTTTAACTAATTGTGCAGTGATTGCCATAATATAAATCCTCCTCAAATTAAGTGCGGTTTATTCAGTCTTTACCCATTTTGCTAGATAATACTTGTTTTCAACAACAAATACAACAAATCGCAGCAAATTTTTACAAAAAATATTTATTGGTCAACGTTAAGACAAATAAGCTCGGTTCTCTCCAGTTTCAAAAATCAGCCGTGATAAGGCACGGGATTTATGTATGCTTATTTAGTGCAAAAAAAAGGGATAAAAGGCATTATCCTCTTATCACCTTTTTTTCTCACTAGTTAAGCAGTTCTGTCAACTATTAAGCAGTAGTTGTTTCAGTTGCTGTTTCTTCGCCTTGTTTAGCTTCTAAGATAGCATCTGCCATTTTACCTGTTAATAATTTAACAGCACGGATTGCATCGTCATTCGCAGGAATAACTACGTCGATTTCGTCCGGATCACAGTTTGTATCAACGATACCAACAAGTGGAATGTTTAATTTGTGTGCTTCCGCAACAGCAATACGCTCTTTGCGAGGGTCGATAACGAAGATCGCATCTGGAAGAGTCTTCATATCTTTAATACCGCCTAAGAATTTTTCTAAGCGATCCCATTCTTTTTTAAGTTGGATTACTTCTTTTTTAGGAAGCACTTCGAAAGTTCCGTTAGCGTCCATTTTTTCGATATCTTTAAGACGATTAATACGTTTTTGGATTGTTTCAAAGTTTGTTAAAGTTCCACCTAACCAACGTTGGTTTACATAGTACATACCAGAGCGGATAGCTTCTTCTTTAACTGATTCTTGAGCTTGTTTTTTAGTACCAACGAAAAGAACAGTTCCACCGTTAGCAGCTAGTTCTTTAACGAAGTTATAAGCTTCTTCAACCTTTTTAACTGTTTTTTGAAGGTCGATGATGTAGATGCCGTTACGCTCAGTGAAGATATATTTCTTCATCTTAGGGTTCCAGCGACGTGTTTGGTGTCCGAAATGCACACCAGCTTCAAGCAATTGTTTCATAGAAATGACTGACATTTTAGTTCCTCCTAAATGGTTTTGTTTTTCCTCCGCTCCGATCATTTTCATACAGAAACTGTATAAACAGCACCATCTGCTAGAATCACGGGCGTGTGTATTAACACCATTTCATAATATATCATACTCAGGTGATACAATCAAGCAATATTTATCTATCCATACGGAACTTTAATAAAAGCTCAATTTCCGTTTGACCCCTATTTAATTTTTTGGCGATATCTTCAATTGAAAGACCTTGCTCCACTAAATAGTCTACCTGTTCATTTAATGATAATTCTTCTAAAGAATCCTGTAGCATGGCTGAAAAATCTTTTTCCACGCGTGCCTCTTGTTTGGTTAAAATGGAGGCCTCCGCCGAAAGTTCGAGCTTGTCCTTCACTTCATTGGCTGGCTTGAATTCTTCTTCTATTCCAGTCTGGTTCATATAAGCATTAGCAGCCTGCAATTTCTTCCCGTTAAAACTTGGTTCTTTATAGTCAGGGAATGATTCCTTTTCTAGTTCTGCTTCCTTTTCTATAGGTGGCCTTGTTTTTACTATTACTGACTCTTCTATCTTTTTCTCATTAGGTAAGACGTCAGTTTGTGTAAAAGCTTTTATCAAGGCTTCGTTATCTTCCTTCATTTCCATTAGATAACCTGTTAGTAGTTCTTCCATTTCAATTATGGTGGCTTTTTGTTCCTTTTCTAGCTTACTTAATCGATTTTGTCTAAGATACAAAAGAATAACGGCGAAAATCGTGAAAATATTTAGACTAAAAAGGAGTAACATAAAAAATACTGACATGGTGCCTCCTCTTAACCGGAATAGTCGATACTCTTTCCTTTATAGGGATGGGGATCTATATTCTCTGTTGTTTGTCTCGTATTGTCTTTCTTCCTACGCTGTTTAAAAAACGGACCCTTATCTGCGCTACCTTCCTTTTCATAAAAATGAGCTGGGAGCTTTTGTTCCTCGCCCATTACAGTCGTTTGTTTTCGTTCCTCTTCTTTTCTTCCTTGATGGGTGGCATGATCCTGTTGGATTAGATTTTTTTGTAAAAGTTGTTCTTGTTCTTGGATCTTTCCGGCATCTTGGGTTCTTGGAAGGGCAATTTGCATCTCGATTGCTTTTAAACTCACAGCCATCCACCCCTATATTTCTATAGTGATTCTTCTGTATAACTGCCTGTGTACACATGTTCTTCCCATGGATTCAAAATGTTCGGAATGGTCTGTCCAAACTGATAAATCCATGCATTCCTCATAGAGCATGCCTCGAAGCATGACACTAAATAAAAATATGGGTTAACTTTTTTTATCCTGCATAGCATGTCTAAGTTTAAATATCGCCCTTGAGTGAATTTGCGATATCCTTGATGTGGAAAGACTCATCACTTGTCCAATTTCCGTCAGCGTAAGTTCTTCTTTATAAAAAAGTTGCAATACCAACTGTTCTTTCTCATTTAGTGTTTCTATGACCTTTGCTAGCTCTGCATACAATTCTTGTCTTAGAACATTCTCTTCAGGCAGGTCTGCTTTATCATCTTTAATATGGAAATTCGTTTTTTCTTTGTCATCCTGTTCTTGAGGATTTTCATCCATGGATAAAACATTGGCAAAGAAATGCTCGTTAAGTGCAGCATATACTTCATCTTCCGGAATATTTAATTCAAATGCAATTTCCTTTGGTGTAAGGTTCCGCATATATTTTTGTTCCAATTTTTCAATAGCTGAATCGATTTTTTTCGCTTTATCCCTCGCACTCCGCGGTAGCCAATCCTCTTTCCTTAAACCATCCAATATGGCCCCACGGATCCGGAATGAAGCATATGTGTCAAATTTCAGATCACGCTTTGGATCAAAGCGCTCCAAGGCATCAAATAAGCCCATCATCCCTAAACTCCTAATGTCATCACGACTGACATTCCTAGGAAGGCTGACTGAAATACGTTGGACATGGTAAGATACAAGTGGAACATATTTCTTCACCAAAACGTCCCCTGCTTGCGGGTCCCTGCAGTCGACCCAATTTTTCCAGCATAACTGTTCTTCTTCGATAGTCAGTTGAGACATGGGATTTCCTCCTAACATTGTTTACGTTTTGTAATCAAAACGGTCCTCGAAGGCTCTAGGTGCAACAATATTTTGATTGCAGTGTTCCCGTCACTTTCCGGCTGCGCAAATTTCATCTTCCCAATTAAATATTTCTAGTCCCTTTATTTACTGTCCGGATATTAAGCATGCACTTTGTCACATTGAATTCTATCGTCCTACCACTGTTCCCGCCGACGTCCTCCGAAACGACCTGTATTCGTAAATCAGCCAATTCTTTCCGGACAGCTTCAACATTTCGGGGTCCTATTCTCATTAAATCCCCCCCAGAGGCAAATTGAAACATTTGTGCACCTCCAGCCAGCTTTGCTTTTAAAAAAGCAGGCCTTGCTCCTTCCTTCACCAGACGATTCACCAATTCCTTTACGGCTGTATCGGCAAACTTGGCCCGATTAATCTGACCAGACTTAGCAAGTGAAGAATCCGGCAACATGACATGCGCCAAACCGGCAATCTCTCTTTTCTCATCATAAATGACGACCCCTACGCATGAACCAAGCCCTGAAGTGCGAATCGAATAAGGAGGTTTTACAGTATTCATATCCGCTATCCCCACTTTAACAACTTGGAATTGCAATAATTCAACCATTTATTGTCACTCCCAGGGCAGCAAAAATAGTATCAAAGGAATCAGGATCGGGCAGTAAAAAGAAATGGCCATTGATAGATTCAGCAAACCTCTCATTCTGCGCTAGGACGGTATCTATCACAATAGCAGAATCACTTACTTGTGATAATTCCAGTAATCCATAACTGATAGTTGCTCCCACCATATCGATATTCAAGGAAGGAACCGATGGATATATATTCAACTTAGTAAAATCCGATAAAGAAGAAAGATAGGATCCCGACAAGATATTCCCTAATTCCTGTAGACAAGAAAGAGCTAATTCAGAATGCTGTGGTTTATCAATGGAGAAGGTTTCATCCCCTATCATCTGTTGAATGAAATATTCAGCTACAGGTAATGAAAGGATAAAAATCATGCTTCCAGTGGCATCTCCTTCAATTCGCAAAAAGACACTAGCCACAACATGTTCTGCTCCCCCTGCCAATTCCATCATTTCATCAAAGGAAACTACCCGGACATTAGGAACATTCATATCTATTTTTTTATTAAGAATGGCAGAGAGTGCAGTAGCAGCATGTCCCGCACCAATATTCCCAATTTCTTTGAGGATATCAAGGTGGATGGGGTTGATTTTATCAATAAATGACATCCCTTTATCCTTCTTTTCTCACGATTTCATTTGCTTCGAGACTTAAGGCCTTCTCCAAATTCACCAATACAAGCAAACGTTTTTCAATTTTTGCGACACCGCTGATATATTCCGAAGCTAAATGACCGACAACTTCCGGCTGAGGCTCAATGCTCTCGACAGGAATGTCAAGCACATCATTGGCTGAATCGACAATCAACCCTACTTCGATGTCATCAAGGACAACGATGATGATCCTCGTTGAATCGTTATATTCAACCTCTTCAAAACCGAAACGGACTCTTAAATCAATAATGGGGGTAATCACACCCCTTAAATTAATCACACCTTTAACAAATGGAACGGCTTTGGGCACCCTTGTTATATGCAAAAGTTTTTCTATTCCACTTACTTTATCCACCGGAATCGCATATTCTTTGTCTTTGATTTGAAACACGATTACTTTTATATCTTGAACAGGACTTGTGGTCGACATTCAATTATCCTCCTCTTTTTACCCCTCAACCATATCTACTGTTCATCCATTGACCCTTGTTTCCAAAGGGTCTCCAGTAATCAAATGGTAGGAAGGATTGTAGCGAATCTATATATTAAAATGGTCAGTGAATCAATGCATTGCAATCGACAATCAAGGCTACTTGGCCATCGCCTAAAATAGTAGCTCCAGATATAGCAAATGCAGTCGATAAATAATTACCTAATGACTTCAAGACGATTTCAAGTTGCCCTATAAAGGAATCCACTACAAGTCCCGCCATTTTTTCGCCTTTCCTGACTATAACGATTGAAAGAAACTCTTCTTCTTCGTTTTGTACGGGCACTTCAAAAATGTCCTTTAGGAACAGGAGTGGCAGCACTTTTCCTCTAAAGTCGATCACTTGTTGATTATGGGCATTCATAATATCTTCTTTTCTTATAATGGCTGTCTCTATAATAGAAGAAAGAGGGATTGCATATTTCTCCTGTTGAATTTCAACTAACATGACGGAAATGATAGATAACGTCAAAGGAAGTTGTATGAGAAAAATGGACCCTTCATTCTCCTTAGAGTCGATTGTTACCGATCCGCCCAGTGATTCTATTGTGTTCTTCACGACATCCAAACCTACGCCACGGCCAGATACATCCGAAATGGTATCGGCTGTGGAGAAACCTGAAGCGAAAATCAATTCATAAATTTGCTTATCCGATAGTGTTGCGGCGGTTTCCTTCGTTAGTATTCCATTGGAAAGGGCTTTACTTAAAACCCGTTCTTTATTAATACCAGCTCCATCATCTTCAATTTCAATGAACACATGGTTACCGCTATGATAGGCCTTTAATAGAATCTTCCCTACTTCATTTTTCCCCATAGAAAGACGCTTTTCAGGTGTCTCCACTCCATGATCCATCGCGTTTCTTAATAAATGAACGAGTGGGTCGCCAATTTCATCAATGACCGTTCGGTCCAATTCAGTTTCAGCGCCGATAATCTCTAAATCTACCTTTTTATTTAAATCCCTCGCTAATTGGCGTACCATTTTCGGAAAACGGTTGAATACCGTTTCGACAGGAACCATGCGCATGTTCAACACAATCGTTTGCAAATCGCTTGTTACGCGAGACATTCTTTCCACAGTTTCGTGCAGTTCCTGGTTATCCAAATCGCTTGAAATTTGATCTAACCTTCCTCTATCGATAACTAGTTCTTCAAATAAGTTCATTAATATATCTAGCCGCTCGATATTTACCCGAATGGTCTTGCTTGGAGCATGCTTGACCGCTTTTTTTGTTTCTTTAGCCTCATTGATTGAAGGTGACTGGTCCGTACCTTCCTGAGGCTTTTTATCGGCCGCTTTTTTTTCCTCTTTAATATTTGCAGCATGACGTAGTTCTTCCAGATTTAGGGCTGTTATTTCGACGACATCCACTTCTGAAACCTTCATGATTTTTTTCTTGGTCTCTTCCATCGATTCATTGGTCACCAATGTAACCGTGAATTTCTGATCAAATTGTTCTTCCTCCAAAAGTTCAGCGGGTGGATTCGATTTTATCACCTCACCTGACTTTTCAAGAACTTCAAACACCATAAACACTCTTGCAGCTTTTAAAAGGCAGTCGTCACGTAAGCTGATTGAAATTTCATAGCTTTTAAATCCTTGGTCCTTGGATTGCTGCAAAACAGTCATTTCAAATTCGTCATATTCGCCCATCGGTGCTTGTTCCATTGTTTCTAGAACGGGAGATGCAGCTGCCGTTTCATTAAATGTAGGGATAACCAGTGATTCACCTTTTTCGATTTGTTGCAATTTTTGCACCACGTTCGTCACATCACGTTTGCCATCTCCGCCTTCAGCAATCGACATGACAATTGCTTCTAGGTCATCCACCGCCAAGAATATTACGTCGAACAGTTCAGGAGTTAGGATAATTTTGCTGTTCCGGATCGCATCTAGAACATTTTCCATTTTATGGGTCAAATTAGCTAAATCCTCATAGCCCATTGTAGCCGACATACCTTTTAAAGTATGTGCGGAACGAAAAATCTCATTGACTATCGAAAGATCCTCCGGGTTCTTCTCAAGTACCAACAGCTGTTCACTACACGTTTGAAGATGTTCTTTACTTTCTTCAATAAATACCTCTAAATACTGATTCATATCCATACAATCTCCACCCCCGTATGTTAGCAATAGCCAATTATGGCTTTTGCTATTTTATCTACATCCTCTATGCTATCTATTAAATTGGTAGCAATCGCCGCCTTTGGCATTCCAAAGACAATTGACGTCTCCTGTGACTCTGCTATTGCCTTTAAGGGACCAGTTCTTTTCAACTTGGTAAGCCCGCTTGAACCATCCATACCCATTCCAGTCATGACAACAGCTATTTTTGCAAATTCCGCTATTTCACTTACTGATTCGAAAAGTACATCCACCGAAGGACGGTGCCCATTTCGCTGCTCGGATTGATCCAATTCTACCGCAAGGCTCAACCCAACTTTTTTCACTTTGAAATGGAAGCCCCCCGGAGCGATATAAGCTACTCCTTTTTGAATCAACTCCCCATCTTCCGCTTCCTTTACCCGTATCCTCGATAATGAATTGAGCCTATTGGCTAAGGATTTCGTGAAGCTGGGAGGCATATGCTGGACGATCAGAATAGGGGCATCGATATTTTCCGGGAGACCCGTCAATACTGTCTGCAAAGCCCTTGGTCCTCCTGTCGATGTACCAATAACTACAATCTTTTTATTCCCATGGAACCATTTTTTCATATCATTATCAATATCGCTAATTCCTTTTGATTCTATTTTACTATATTTTTTCCAGTCTGATGGGTTTCTTTCAACATTTATCGCACTTTTTTGTAGTTTGTGAACATTTGCAAGGCTGGCTGCCATAACTTTCTCACATAGTTCTTCCTTAATTTTATGTAAATCCAGTGAAATAGCCCCTGAAGGCTTAGCAATAAAGTCAATGGCGCCACTCTGCATGGCGATACATGTACTTTCCGTCCCCTCCTTCGTCGTGCTTGATAGCATGACCACTGCTGTCGGACATTCTTCCATAATCCGGTTTAACGCTTCTAATCCATCCATAACCGGCATTTCAACATCCAAGGTGACGACATCCGGTTTCAGCGATTTTATTTTTAATAAAGCATCTTTACCGTTCCTGGCCGTACCAATGATTTCCATTCTATTATCTTCTGCTAAAAGTTCAGAAATCAGCTTCCTCATAAACGCGGAATCATCCACTATCAACACTTTAACCTTTTCCATATAAGGAAACCTACTTTCCAAGAAAATATCGTTTCATATTTTGCAGGAAATTACTTTTTTGTATAATTGATTCTTCACCAAAGCCATGATTTACATATCTAGATACAATCTCGATTAGAGATTTGGAAACAGCCGCATCAGGATAAGAAAGGATAAAAGGAATTTGCTTGAAAACCGCTTTGGAAACGGATCTATCATCGGGGAGATATCCAAGTGTAACCATCTCCGCTCCAAGGAATTTTCTCAGGGCATTTTGAAGTCTGATCATCGTTTCTTTCCCTTCCTTTTTCGTGAACACTCTATTGCAAACGAGAAAAAATGGAATCTCATCATTTACTGAATGAATGTATTTCATCGTAGAGTAAGCATCCATCACAGAAGTCGGTTCTGGGGTTGTGATGATGATTAACTCATCCACACACAAAAGGAATTTTGCGGAATCCTGTGTGATACCGGCCCCCATATCAAACAATATATAATCATAACTCTCTAGCAGAGAACCAAATTCTTCAGTAAAACGTGCATATTTATCTTCATCTAAAGTAAAAAGGTGGGTCAGCCCCGTTCCACCTGTTATTACGGAAATTTGTTCCGGTCCTGTGGTCATGATCTCTTTCAAGCTTAGACCATCTTCAAAAAAATCAACGATGCTATATGGAGAATGCTGCCCAAATAAGATATCTATATTCCCCATTCCAATATCCATATCGAACAACAATACCTTTTTTCCCAGTTTCGACAAGGAAATGGCAAAGTTCAAAGAAAAGTTGGATTTACCGACTCCACCTTTTCCACTCAAGATGGCAAGTGTCTTGGCCATTGAATGGTTTTTTTGCAATTCCAGTCTCCTTCTTAGGTTTTCAGCTTGATCTTTCATAATCTTTAGCTCCAAGAACCATCTTCAATAAATTGGATGAAGTTGCTTTTTCAATATCATCTGGCACATTTTGTCCATTTGTTATATAAGCTACCCCCAATTTATGAGTGTGAATAAAATTAAAGATCGAACCAAAAGTAGACGTTTCATCCGCTTTCGTAAAAATGACCTGCTTAATCGGAATCGTCGTGAACTGTCGATAAATATCCTCCATGTCCTTTTGCTTCGAAGTCAATGAAAGCACTAAGTACGTTTCCATCTCATCTGTGAAGTGGATGATTTCCCCTAGGTCTTTAACATACTGCGGATTGCGAAAATTCCTTCCAGCTGTATCGATGAACACATAATCGTAATGAGAAAAGCGTTCTGTGGCTTTTTTGAAATCTTCCAAGTTATAAGCCACTTCGATTGGAACGTTTAGAATCTTTGCATATGTCTTCAACTGATCGATAGCAGCTATCCTATACGTGTCGGTTGTAATGAAAGCTACCTTCTTATCATGCTTCAGCATGGTCTCTGCTGCTACCTTGGCTAAAGTTGTTGTCTTGCCAACACCTGTCGGACCTACAATATTAATATATTTCTTCTGCAGGCCGGGCCTTCCATTCGGTACCTGATCCACTAGTTTACACAAAGATGCTTCTAGCCAGTTTTTAATCTCTTCATCAGTAGAATCCGCTTTAGTAGCAAACCATTTATCAAGGAGCTCGTCCATGATTTGTGAGCGGATAACTGTATCGACATCCTGTTCGATAAGATACTCATAAACTTGTTGTAATTTCTCCGGATAATGGGCGTGTGATGGGATTTGTATATTTCTTATCATCCCTTTTAACCCCTCAATTTCCTTTACCAGTTCAACATCTCCCCGGTTGATTTGTTTTGATGCAGCCTGTTCATTGTTTTTCGCTTTAGTACTCTCAAGTGCCGGTTTTACAGGCAGCTTTTTCTCTTTTTGTTTAGTTACGGGTTGGGCGGGCTGTGAAACGGGATCGATGGCAGCCATGACTTCAATATTCCTTTTCTTGAACAACCCTAGAAAACCACCCGTGAATACCGCTTTCGAACTTAAAATGACCGCTTCACTGCCTAACTCTTGTCGTATCTGCTTCATGGCTTCAGACATGGAAGGTGCCATATATTTCTTTACTCTCAATCAATATTCACCACCCCTACACTTTGTACTTCTACATTTGATTCGAGTTCATTGTATGAAAGAATCGGTACATTGGGAAAATAACGTTCTGTCAATTGTCGAGCGTACATACGTACAGCTGGGGAGCAAAGCACAATCGGTTGATGATCCATCAAAGTCAGCTCCTCCAATTTACTGGCAATCGCCTCTAGTATCGACTGGGATACAGTCGGATCGAGCGATAAAAAGTTACCATGTTCAGTTTGTTGTACCGCATCTGCAATCGCCTTCTCCACTTTTCCCGATAAAGTGATGACTTTTATCCGGTTTTCTCCTGAAATAAAGGAGTTCGTAATTTGCCTTGCTAAATTCTGCCTTACATATTCAGTGAGCAAATCGGTATCAGTAGATAACTTTCCATAATCAGCAAGCGTTTCAAAAATGATTGGTAAGTTCCTTATCGAAACTTTTTCTTTCAATAGTTTTGCCAAGACCTTTTGGACATCCCCAATCGATAATGGATTCGGGGTGACCTCCTCTACGAGAATCGGCGATGTTTCTCGTAGATGATCGATTAATTGTTTCGTTTCCTGCCTGCCCAAAAGTTCATGGGCATTAGCTTTGATGACTTCCGTTAAATGCGTGGAAACCACACTCGGAGGATCCACCACGGTATAGCCCATCATTTCCGCATGCTCTTTCATGTCTTCCGTAATCCATTTAGCAGGCAGACCGAATGACGGTTCAACCGTATCGATTCCTTCTATTGTATCGTCCTCTATGCCAGGACTCATGGCTAAATAGTGGTTCAAAAGTAATTCTCCGTTGGCAATTTCACTTCCCTTGATCTTCAAGCGATACTCATTAGGATTCAACTGGATATTATCCCGAATCCGCACCACCGGGATGATCAGACCCATTTCGATTGCCAGCTGTCTGCGGATCATGACCACCCGATCGAGAAGGTCTCCTCCCTGATTCGTATCGGCAAGGGGGATTAGTCCATAGCCAAATTCAAATTCAATGGGGTCGACACTCAAAAGGTTCACGACGCTTTCAGGACTTTTCATTTCGTCCGTTTCCAATACTTCTTCCATCTCCTGGATTTCATTTTCATCAGGTTGTGGTGTTTTGGAAATGACATATCCACCCAGAACCAACAAAGCGGCAATCGGCATTGTGAATACATCCGATATGGGGGTGAATAATCCCAGGAGGAAAATTGTTGCTGCAGTCAAGTACAGCATTTTAGGAAATTGAAATAACTGCTCAACGATATCCGCGCCTAAATTTCCATTAGAGGCTGCACGAGTCACGACAATCCCTGTAGCCGTTGAAATCAGTAATGCCGGCACTTGGCTGACGATTCCATCGCCCACCGATAACATGGAAAAATGGACGGCTGATTCGCCAAAGCTCATGTCCAATTGCATGACACCGATGATCATCCCAAAAATCAAGTTGATGATGACAATGATTATACCTGCTATGGCATCACCTTTTACGAACTTGCTCGCCCCGTCCATGGATCCATAGAAATCGGCTTCGTTGCTGATTTTTTCTCGCCTTGTACGTGCTTCGCCTTCAGATATCATCCCAGCGTTCAAATCCGCGTCAATGGCCATCTGTTTCCCAGGCATCGCATCCAGCGTAAACCTTGCCGCTACTTCAGATACCCTTTCGGACCCTTTCGTGATGACAATGAAATTGATGATGACCAAGATTATAAATACCACTAAGCCTACAAGAACATTCCCTCCAACCACGAAGGAGCCAAAGGTTTCAACGACACCGCCAGCATCTCCATACGTCAAAATGGCACGAGTCGTGGACACATTCAATCCGAGTCTGAATAGTGTTAATAATAAGAGCAGCGACGGAAAGATTGAAAACTCAAGCGGCTCTTTCATATTCATCGTAGTCAATAGAACCAACAGCGCAAGAGATATATTTAAAAGAAGTAAGATACTTAATAACCAAGTTGGTAATGGTATGACCAACATGGCGACAATCATGATGACACTCGATATAACAACCAAATCTCTTGCTCGCATGTTTTTCTCTCCTAACTAACAGGTAACAATCTACCTTTTAAAGCTTGCCTTTCGTTTTATATACAAAGGCCAGTATTTCAGCGACTGCCTTAAAAAACTCTTCCGGTATCGCTTGTCCCACTTCGGCTTGATCATATAACGATCTTGCCAAAGGCCGATTTTCCACCATGACGACATCATTTTCTTTCGCGATATATTTAATCTTCTGAGCAACAAAATCCACACCCTTCGCCACGACAAAGGGAGCTTCCGCTTCATTTTCATCATATTTTAGAGCAATGGCAAAATGCGTGGGGTTTGTAATGACAACGTCCGCATTCGGCACTTCCTGCATCATTCTCTGGGCAGCCATCTGACGTTGCTTTTGCCTGATCTTAGATTTAATGAGCGGGTCGCCTTCAGAATTTTTATATTCATCCTTAATATCTTGCTTAGACATCCGGATGTTTTTTTCAAAGTCATATTTTTGATACATATAGTCCAATAGTGCAATGAACAATAAAGCCACGGCAGCATAATACCCTACTTTAATCGTAATATCCGCCAATGTTGCCATTGCATCTGCCACAGATATCTGTGATAAAATCATGATCTCTTCCATACGGTTCCAAAGTACATAAAAAGCAACAAAACCAACAAATGATATTTTAAGAATGGATTTCAATAATTCAACAATTGCCCTCATGGAAAAAATTCGTTTAAACCCTTTAATGGGGTCCAGCTTTTCGAGCTTGAACTGGATTGATTCCGTAGAAAACATAAAACCGATTTGCATCACATTGGCCAAAATCCCTGCTACCACTGCTGCCAGAAAAACAGGACCCAGAACAAGTCCCATCTCTACAAGAATTTCGAGCAAAATGACTTGCATCCCCTCTTCACTGAAATCGGCCATCGTGAAGTTCTGTAGGTATTTCTTCATAAGGGAGAGTAAATGATTGTACATATAGGGTCCCATCAACAGCAACACTGAGAATACAGTGATTAAATTAACTGAGGTGTTGACATCCTGGCTTTTGGCAACTTGCCCTTTTTTCTTTGAATCCTGACGTTTTTTGGGGGTTGCCTTTTCCGTTTTTTCACCGGCGAAAAACTGTAAATCCAGTTGTATCCATTCCATTGTCATAAGCCCCCGATCAGCTGCATTAACTGACGCATCGTCAGGAGCATGAAGTTAAATAACTGTGACACAACCGTCATCATCATTCCCATGACTATGATGACAATCGCTAAACCCACGATGATTTTCACAGGGATGCCGACAACAAAAACATTTAGTTGAGGAACGGTCCTTGCTAGGATACCAAGCGTGACATCCACTAAAAATATGCTCCCCACTACTGGGATTGCCATTTGAAAGGCAATCATAAATGCTTTACTAAACGCCTTGGCCAAGTACTCAATTATTGTTTGGTCGCCGAACGGGACGAACAATTGGTCAATCGGGATAAATTGATAGCTATAAAAGATTCCATCCAGTAGTAAATGATGACCATTGGTGCTTAATAGAAACAATAGGGCTATCGTGTATAAATATTGTCCCATCAAGGGACTTTGTGCTCCTGTTTGTGGATCGATGACATTCGCTATCGAAAAGCCCAGTTGAAAATCGATTAACCCACCGGCAATTTGGACCGCAGACAAGATCATATAAGCAGCAAACCCAATGAAAAGTCCTACAAGTGCTTCCTTCATGATCAATAAATAAAAAGTCACATCCAAATCCAGAACCGGGGCATCGATGGTATAGTACATGATCCAAGCCAGGAAAACCCCCAACCCGATTCTGTGCTGTATCGGAATTGATCGATACGAAAAAATCGGCATGGCCACGAAAAAGGTAGTAACCCTGACTACTATTAATAAAAAAGCAGGAAAGTAAGGGAATATTTCTTCCATGCCCTAACCTACAAATCGATTCAAATTACCGAATATATCATTGGCATATGATAATAGATGACTGAGCATCCATGGGGCCAATAAAATAAGCGCCAATAAAACAGCCACAATTTTCGGAACGAAGGCCAATGTCTGCTCCTGAATCTGAGTGGTTGCCTGAAAGATACTTACTAATAACCCGACCACAAGAGCTATCAACATCAACGGACCCGCAATAATCAACACCATATAAATTCCTTTTTCTGCTACATCAATCACATAATCTGCACTCATCTTTTCTCACCTGCTTAAAAACTCTGTAATAATGACTTCACTACTAAATACCAACCATCAACAAGAATGAAGAGAAGGATCTTGAATGGGAGGGAAATCATGACCGGCGGTAACATCATCATTCCCATTGACATCAGGACGCTGGCAATGACCATATCTATCACTAAAAAAGGAATGAAAATCATGAATCCTATTTGAAAGGCCGTTTTAATTTCACTGATTGCAAATGCTGGAACAAAAGCAGTCAAGGGGATATCCTGTATCGTTTTTGGCTGTTCTACCTGGGCATAGTCAAGAAATAAGGCCAGGTCTTTCTGTCTCGTATGAGCGCTCATAAATTCCTTAAAAGGAATCGCTGCTTGCTCATACGCCTCTTCCAAATCAATTTCTTCATTAAATAAAGGAGTCAATGCCTTCTCATTCACTTCCTGGAAAGTGGGAGCCATGATGAAAAAAGTCATGAAAAGAGCCAAGCCGACCAGTACCTGGTTCGGCGGCATCTGTTGCGTCGCCAGCGAAGTCCTGACAAAACTGAGTACGATGATGATCCTCGTAAAACACGTCATTAAAATCAATATACTAGGAGCAAGAGATAAAACGGTTAGCAAAAGAACTAACTTGACGGAAGTAGAGACGCTAGTGGGATCACTGTTGTTAAAGAACTCCATGAACTCATTCATTCTTTGTCTCTTCCTTTCCTATCAAGTTCTTTTAACAGCTTCTTCCTGCTTTTAGACATTTTCTCGAGCTGATTTTTGAACTCCGAGGAAAAACTATTAGTCTCTGTTTCATCCTTTTTCAGCCATTTGCCTTTCATTTTTGCCACAAAATCTCTTGGCTGGATCATCTGGTCCATTTTCCCATTGTAATCTTCTATCAGCTGTTCATATTCTTTTGGATCATCTATTTCCTTTAAAAGTTGGATGTTTTCACCAACGCCTACGACTAGAATCCTTCCTCCGACTTTTACAAGCTGTACGGATCGGTTTGCCCCGAGACTCGTACCTCCCAGATTCTCAACCGAATTGGCTTTTTGATACGTTTTGCTTTTCTTTCCTACAAATCTTAAAACTATATAGAGCAGCACGACCACAAAAATGGTCGCAAGAATCATCCTGAGGAACTCCCATCCAGTAATCCCCACTTTTTCAGGATTCGTTGCTTCATCGGTAGATTGGGAATCGGTAGAAAGGGATTCTTTTGATTTATCAGTTTTATCCGTTTTTGAATTTTCTGGCTCAAAAAAATTCTTTACTGTGTCATCCTGATCTTGTGCATGGACCTGAATGGCCCCGCAAAACAAAATGACTAGCGCTAGTGAAACTTGAAGCCATTTTTTAAAAGCAAACAATATGAAGACACCCTCTTAGTTAGCTTAGTGCTTTATTTATGGCTTCCAATACGCGATCGGCTTGGAACGGTTTTACAATGAAGTCTTTGGCTCCCGCTTGGATGGCATCAATGACCATTGCTTGTTGGCCCATTGCAGAGCACATGATGACCTTGGCTTGAGGATTTACCTTTTTAATTTCCTTTAATGCGGTAATTCCATCCATTTCAGGCATCGTTATATCCATCGTTACAAGATCCGGGTGCGTTTCTTTATATTTCTCAACTGCTTGGGCTCCATCTGCCGCTTCCCCGACAATCTCAAAGCCATTTTTAGAAAGAATGTCCTTGATCATCATTCTCATAAATGCTGCATCGTCTACAATTAATATTCTATTTGCCATTTTGTTTCTTCCCCCAAATTTTATCTAATTTTTTTTAATCGGTCGCTCTGACTCATAATATCAGTAACTCGAACTCCAAAGTTTTCATCAATGACAACAACTTCACCCTTTGCGATTAACCGGCTGTTTACAAGAATATCAACAGGTTCCCCAGCCAGTTTATCCAATTCAATGATAGAACCGGATGACAACTCCAGGATTTCCTTGACCGAACGCTTTGTCCTGCCAAGTTCTACCGTTACTTGAAGTGGAATGTCCATCAGCATGCTGAGGTTCTTCGTTTCCGATTCTTGAAGTTGATAAGGCTGAAAACTTGTGAAACTAGCTGGTTGGATATTTACAGGCTTACCATTGGATGCACTTGGTGAACCAAAATGCTGAGGTTCATTAGGCATTTGATAAGTCTGTTGTTGTGCCTGATAAGGCATTTGTCCATATGGATCATGGACTGATTGGTTCGTAATGGGCATCTGTGATTGAACAGTCGCTTGTGTCGGAATGCTCTGCGGCTGATTTTTGGCCACCTGTTCCATCGTTTTTGGAATTTCGGCAGGTTCACTATCTCCGGTACCATTCAATAGTTCATCGACCAACCCCTTAGCGAACTCTAAAGGCAATAACTGCATGATGCTTGAATCAATTAAATCACCGACGCGCAGCCGGAACGAAATTTTTGCAAATAGATCTTCGTTCGGGATGGCGTCCTCGCCTTCGCCGTTCAAAAAATTGAGTAAGTCTATGCTAGGTGGAGAAATATCAACCTTTTTGCTGAAAATGGTCGACATTGACGTAGCGGCGGACCCCATCATTTGATTCATTGCTTCCTGGACCGCACTTAATTGGATTTCCCCTAGCATATCCGAAGGACTTAATCCATCACCACCCAACATCAAATCGGCGATGATGGCTGCATCACTTTGCTTGATGACAAGCATATTGATACCGGAAAACCCCTCCGTATACCTTACTTGGATGGCCACATATGGCTGTGGAAACTCCTCTGCTATTTTACCTTTTTCAATGATGGTAACAGTCGGAGTCGTGATATCCACCTTTTGGTTCAATAAGGTGGATAATGCAGTTGCTGAGCTTCCGAAAGAGATATTCCCGATTTCACCGAGTGCATCCAGTTCCATTGCTGATAAATAATCAGCAATGGGAAGCGAGCTTACCTCTTCATCTGTATCGTCTGTACCTTTTAAAAGGGCATCTATTTCGTCTTGTGAAAGCATTTCGTCACTTACCATCTTCGTCTCCCCCTTTCAAAATATCAAGAATCTGGATGGCATGTTTTTTACCTACTTTGCCTGGTTGCCCACTATATTTTGGAATTCCTCCAACTTTAATTAATAAAGGTTGATCGATTGCCTGATTTAAATCGATAACATCACCTACATCAAGAAGCAGAAAATCCTGTATGGTAATATCAGTGGTTCCAAGTTCGGAAATGATTGGGAGGTCTGAATTCCTGATACGCGTTTCCAAGACCTTGATTTCCTCAGGCAGTCTTTCTTTTTGGGAAGTTTCCATCCAGTAATGAGCAGATAACTTTGGTATAATCGGTTCTAAAACGACGTGCGGTATACATATATTGATCATTCCGCTTGTTTCACCAATCTGGGTATTCAACGAGATGACCACCACTGTGTCATTGGGTGAAACTAGCTGTAAGAACTGCGGATTCACTTCGAATTCCGTCATCACCGGTTCGATTTCGACAATCGTCTCCCAGGCTTCCTGTAAATTCTCAAAAGCCTTCTCAAAGAGATTTGACATGATTTTCGTTTCGATTTCCGTTAGACTGTCGACTTTATTTGCACTGACGCCCCTGCCCCCCAACACCCGGTCCATCATGGAATACGCAATATTCGGGTTGACCTCCAGTATGATGCGACCATCCAAAGGTGGGACCTCGAATACATTCAAAATCGTCATTTTGGGGATGGACCGTATAAATTCTTCATAAGGGATTTGGTCAGCGGAAGCGACCGAAATTTGAACATAGGTTCTTAGCTGCGCTGAAAAGTAGGTTGTCAATAACCTTGCGAAATTGTCATGGATGCGTGTCAAACTCCTGATTTGGTCTTTCGAGAACCGGAGCGCTCTCTTGAAGTCGTACACTTTCACCCTTTTTTCTATTTCTTCTTTCTTTAAATCATCTGCATCCATTTCTCCTGTAGAAATCGCTGATAGTAGTGCATCAATTTCATTTTGCGATAATATTTCCCCGGACATTAGCATTCACCTCCAAAACTTCCCCTTCTTATTTAATGAAGTCAGGATGTTCTTATTGAAGGATCGAGGAGGTTATATAAACCTTTTCAACTTTTCCTTCTTCCATTAATTCATTAATTTTAGTCTGTAATGTATTCTGAAGTTTTTCCTTGCCCTTTTTACCTGTCAATTCTGTTGCCTTCATTTCGGAAAGCTCGGTTATAATGATATTTTTCACTTGAAAATTCCTTTTTTCGAGTTCTTCTTTAGCCTTTTTACTATCTGTCTGGACCATAAATGATATTTTAATATAATCATTGCCCGCTAGATTCGTCGTAATCTCCGGAATTTCTACAGAAGATTTAACAATTTCATCTATACTTGGCTTGTCCTCTGCTGATGTGGGGTCAGATAACTTCGTAACAACCACTACTGCTATGACGCCAACCAGGGTTATCGCCACAAGCATAATCAATATAATCGTCAATAGCTTTTTTTTCATACGCTTCCCTCCCCATCTTTTTGAAATCCAAGAACGTTAACGGAACGGTAGAATTGAATGATAGCCTGAATCAATTCCTCTTCTTTCTCAAGTACTACAATCTTCTTGCCATTTGTAAAAGTAATGGTCGTATCCGGCAGCGATTCGACCGTATCTATGTACAATGCATTAATATGAAATCTTTTGCCATTCAGCCTTGTCACTTTAATAATAATATGTAGGAGCCAGAGCAAATCAGCGCCTGGCTCCTCCCTCCCTTAACCTATCGTTTTAAGTTAACCAGTTCTTGCAGAATTTCATCAGACGTCGTGATGATCCGCGAATTCGACTGGAAACCACGCTGAGCCACAATCATCTCCGTGAACTCTTCGGATAAATCGACGTTGGACATTTCCAATGACCCGGATGCAAGTGTTCCGCGGCCATCCCCAGCTACACCGATGTTCGCCGTTCCTGAGTTAATCGATTCCTGGAATGTGCTACCGCCAGTTTTGGTTAAACCAGAAGCGTTTGAGAACTTGGCGATGGCCAACTGACCCAATGTCACGATTTTCCCGTTTGAGTATATTCCATTAATTTCACCTGAAGCGCCGAAGTTAAAGCTTTCCAGTTTTCCTTCTTTATTACCGTTTGGATTGACAAGAGCTGTTGTTGTTCCTGCAACTTGGGTAAGGTTTGAAAAATTATAATTTATGGTAGCTTCTGTTTTATTACCAGAAGTGTAATTACCGTTATTATCAAAAGCAAGAGTAGTTAATTGACCTGAACCTGTAGTACCAGGAACAGTCGGTGGTTCCTGGTCTACAAATACATCCCATGAACCAGTAGTAGCATTTGGTTCAGATGTTTTTTGAAAATACATCGTTTTCGTTTGTTCTTGACCCTTATCATCAATCACTTTGATTTGCTGACTAAATACGGAACCTTTAATAGCGTCTGCTGCAAGATTCTCACTCACGGTTACTGTAGTTGTCTTTACTGCCGGTAAAACAGCATTTACGTTAACTGCTACATCACCGATTGTATTCGATAATTTTCCATTTGCATCAACCTTGTAGGCTTGTACTTTGGATCCACTCGAGTTTACGAGGGTACCATTATCATCTAAATAGAAATTTCCGGCACGTGTATACGATAAGGCGTCACCTTGTTTAACGACGAAATAGCCATCACCGGATACAGCCAAGTCTAGATCACGTCCAGTAGTTTGCAAGCTTGATTGACTATGAATCGTGTCTATCGTCGCGATTGTAGATCCTAAACCTACTTGTTTGGCATTGGTCCCCCCTCTATTTTCCGTTGCAGCACTTGCCCCTGATATTGTTTGGTTCATCGTATCACTGAAAGTAACACGGCTTTTCTTAAAACCATACGTATTTACATTAGCCACATTATTCCCGATGACATCCAATTTTGTTTGTAAGTTTTTCAACCCACTGATTCCTGAGTACATTGAACGAAGCATATTAAACGTTCCCCTTTCATATTAGCGACTGCTTCTGTCATTCCACAGTCTAGGCTTCCTATACTAGGGCCGGCCCGTTAATCCAGTAATATGGTTCCATTGATATTCGTGAAAATTTGAGACGATGCTTCATCTCGGTCCATGACAGTGATAACTTTGTTATTTTTCGTGCTGACTACGAGCGCCGCATTATCGGTGATTATGAGTGACTCTGTCACTCCCATCTTTTTGGCCTCACTTGCTTTATCGGCAATTAGATCCCAAGTTTGGGGATTTATTTCTATTTTCCTTTGATTCATCCGCATTTGAGCGTGTTTACTGATCGTCAGTTTTTCAACATCTGTTACAGCTGTCTTGAAGTGCTGTTGAAATCCTTGCTGGACCGTTTGCCTTTGTCTCAAGGGTGATTTCATCAGTGGTATCGCTTGAGCGGAATTAGTTTGAAAGCCTAGTTTATTCATCGTTCCGCTCCTTAAGCGCCAGCTATTTTTATCAATTGCTCTCTTGATAATTTTGTGCCTGTTTCATCATCCACTTCGATTTGCAGCTTGCCATTATTCATCGATACTGATGTTACAATGGCCGACTGCTCACCGTTTTTCTCATCATTCCACGTGACACTTTTACCAATCAGCTCGCTTGCTGTCGTCAGGCTATTTGAGCCTGTTCCCGTCTGCTTCATGGCTGAAATATTCGCCGGTTCAAGTTTGGTTCCATCTTCTAAAAGGAAATAAACTTTATCTCCTTTAAATTGAATTGAATCCACGATTCCTGTTCCTTCTTCAATTGCAAGGTTCTCATCACCCTCGTCAAGTTTATGCCATGTCACTTCTTTACCAACAAAGGAGTTATAGTTCATCAAACTATTTTGCTGATTGGATGCAAGCAACTCGTCCATTTTAGTTCCGATATTCATCATCTGTTCTAAAGATGAAAAAGTCGCCATTTGGGCTATGAACTCCGAATTGTCCATCGGGCTTGAAGGGTCTTGATTTTGCAGTTGAGTAAGCAACAACTTCAGGAAATCATCTTTTCCTAGATTATCCCCCGTTTTTCTTGTTTCGGTTTGATAGTTTGATAACATGAGTGATGTATCAATCGTCGTCATTTCTTCACCTACACTTCTAGATTTAACAGGGCTTCAGCAAATGAACTGGTAAATTCACTTTCTGATTCTTCGTTACTTTCCTGCTTGCTTTCTTGGTGTTGTCTGCTTTGGTCCTCTGCATCTTTCTGGCTGAATTTCTCTGCATTGAAAGAGTTGAAGGCCTGTGCAATTTCGATTTTTTCGATTTGAATGTTCTGCCCGCTAAAGGCTTGCTTTAAACCTTGAACCTGTTTCTCCAGCATATCCTTTGCTTGTGCTGTAGTGGCTAAGATTCTTGCTGTCATCAGACCATCTTTTTGGATCAATTCAATTCTAAGTGAACCCAGGTGTTCAGGATTCAGTCTGATTAACAGCTTATTGACGCCATTCGTTCCTGAGAAATTTGATTTGTTCAGGATGGATTCAAATCGCTTGACGAATTCATCTTGACTAACCGTCTGTCCATCTTTGGAAGCTGTCATAACCAGCTGTTCCAGTTTTGTGATTTGCCCCTGTACACTTGCACCTTGGTTAATAGCTTCATTTAAAACCTTTTCATTGCTAAGCGTTCCTGAATTTCCACTTTTCGTTAGAGTGAGCTTAAAGTGAGCTGACTTTACAATCTGTATTGGCAAACCCAGACCTTGCTTGTTTCCTTCTTTATCAGCCCCTACCATCCGAGAGAATGCATTCCTCACCGTTTCGAGAGATTTATTCTGCCCTTTGTCCACTAGAACTGAAAAATCAAGATCTCCACTTTTTTTCTGTTGCTCATTGGACACCCATTTTTCAAGCTTTCCGGTTATTCCATCAAGCACGTTCTTCATTTGCTTCTGGATGGATGCTTCGTCCTGTGTCATATCTTTAGTTTCTGATAGAAGTTCCTGAACTTTCACTAGCTTTAAAAGGTTTGCCGTTCCCTCTATTGGGAGCTGTTTCCACTCATCTTCACTTAACGATGCAACTTGTTTAAGGATTGTATATAGGTCCATGACATTAGCACCGAGAAGACTTTGAGCGTCGAGTGCCATCTCTTCCTGGTCACTATCTAAATCAAGTTCTTCGATACTTGTAAAAAATCTCTCTAGACTAGTTTTGTCATCACCGTTAAGAATTTGCAGTAGCTGTAAAAGTAACTCTCCCGAACCTGACGACTCGTTTATTAACAAGTCCTCAGCTGCTACTCCCCCTTCAAGATCACTTAAATTGGATTGTTTCAAGAAATCCACCAAATCCTTTAGTGTTGTGAGTTTTTCCTCCGAAAGAGTGATAGATTCTGCATCCAACGTCTTGTCCGAATCTGTCTCTACAGTCAATGCGGATTGAAGGGCGGATCCAAACTGGGCATTTGATCCTTGGCTCTGGTTGGGTTGTACTTTTTTATTCACTGATGCCAAAGGTAGCATCGAATTAATGGCCGAATTCACGTTTAAATCACCTCCTTTCATACGACTTACGTACTAGACTCTGTTAGTTTCTTCGTTAATC
Organism: Peribacillus suis; assembly: GCF_059384845.1. Lineage (NCBI taxonomy): Bacteria > Bacillati > Bacillota > Bacilli > Caryophanales > Bacillaceae > Peribacillus > Peribacillus suis. The sequence continues at coordinate 1,489,998 of NZ_CM182019.1, read as the reverse complement.
TGACAGCATCTGCGGTAGGCATCTGCTCCAAGACCTTCGCTAATGTATCAGCTTTCATACTTGCCAAGATTTTCACGGCATCTTCATCGTTCATCTCCGTAATGATTGGCGCTGATTTTTTAGGAGCCATCGTTTCATATGTGCGTATGATGTCCTTGAATGCCCGTTTACTCCCATCCTGGCTTTCTTTAAGCTGATTCAATTGAGTTTGTATTTGCTGTTTTTCTGCCTCAGCCTTTTCGACCGCTTGATCACGGGTGTCAATGATGCTTTCAAGTTTCTTTATCTCTTTTTCCTTGTCTTTAATTTCAGTCTCTAGTCTAGCCAATCTTTTTGAATCCTTACCAATCTCTTGTGCAGGTTTTACTTTTTCATCATCTTTTTCAAATAGTTCAGTTAAGGGGATTTTTCCTGATAGCTCCTTAGCCTTTTCCATGACATTCACACCGGCTACAGTAAAAACGATCAATGCAACAGTCACCGCAAAAATCAAAGGGATAAAGATGACAAGAAACCATTGAAATTTACTTATTTTACTTTCTTCCAATTCATCCAATCCAGTTGGTTCTTCTTTTTTACGCATTCTATCACCTAACGCCCTTTACTTAAGAATTGCCTGATAGATATTTCATCCATTTGTCTATTCTCATCTTCCTTGATGATATCCAAGAATTTATGAAAATCGTTTTCTTTCATTTTCTCGTACTTCTTCACTTCAATATTTCTTTCCATTAATACTTCTTGCAGGACATTCATTTTATAGCGGGCTTCTATGACTTCCTCCTGGCTAAGGCTTATGAGCTTTTCAAGATTGTCCATAAACAGCTGGTGATGGCGAATTTCTTGAATGGACAAACCATTTCTCAACCTTTCCTCTTGGAATGCCAGTAAGTCCTCTTTCTTCTTCAAGAACTTATATAGTTTTCCAGCCACTTCTTCAAACTTTTTCAGCGCTGTATTATATTTAGATAGTGCATCTCTTTTTTCTTTTTCTTTTATGGTAAGGATCTTTTCGAACTTATATTGATAAATCATAGCTACTCACCTCTTTCCATCAAATCTACAAGGTTTCCTATACTTATATCTTTAGGCGCCTTTTCATGAGTGCCCTGCTTTAAAAATGAAATGATTTCCGGGTAGCGCTTTATGGAATTATCTATTTCCTTCGAAGATCCCCTTTTATAAGCTCCTATATTAATTAAATCTTCCGAATCCATATAAGTAGATAAGTTTGCACGTAGTTCTTCTGCCGACTTTTTGTGTCTTTCTCCAACGATGTTATTCATGACTCGGCTGATGCTCTTTAAAACATTAAGCGCGGGATACTGGCCCTTGTTAGCCAAATTACGGTCTAAGATGAAATGCCCATCCAATATTCCCCTGACTGCATCGGCAATTGGCTCATTCATATCGTCTCCATCAACAAGAACTGTATAAAAGGCTGTGATAGATCCTAGTTGATTTGTTCCCGTTCTTTCTAAAAGTCTTGGAAGAATGGCGAATACCGATGGTGTATACCCTTTTGTCGTAGGTGGCTCACCGACAGCTAGTCCGATTTCCCTTTGGGCCATCGCCACCCTTGTGACAGAGTCCATCATCAACATTACATTCAATCCCTTATCCCGAAAGTATTCTGCAATTGCAGTTGCTGTCATTGCTCCTTTAATCCGCATCAATGCTGGCTGATCGGAAGTTGCCACCACCACAATGGAACGAGCCAATCCCTCTGGACCAAGATCCTTTTCAATGAACTCCCGAACCTCCCGACCACGTTCCCCAACAAGTCCAATAACATTTAAGTCAGCTGTCGTATTCCTGGCCACCATGCCTAGCAATGTACTTTTCCCTACTCCACTCCCAGCGAAAATCCCGACACGTTGCCCTTTTCCGACTGTTAGTAGACTATCTATCACCCTGACACCAACATCAATCGGTTCATCAATCGGTGGTCTTTCCATAGGATTGGGAGGATCTTGATCGACTGGTACCGTAGCTAGTCCCTTCGGAAGCAGGGAATGATCGATGGGAAAACCCAGAGGATCGACAACCTGGCCAATCAATCCGCTTCCCACTTTTATCTCAAGGCTACGCCCACTTCCTTCGACGATGCACCCTGGTGAAATATCACTCACAGCTGTAAATGGCATGAGAATAACCATTTCATCGCGGAAACCGACGACTTCAGCCAGTATCGGTTTTTTCTTTTTTTGAACACCGGTATAAATATAGCAAACGTCTCCAACCGAGCTTTCAGGGCCTTGAGATTCAATCATCAACCCTACGACACGCTTGACTCGGCCATAGTGTTTAAATGTATCGACTTCATCAATATAGGGTATGAGGTCTCTCGCTTTCATCTTTACTCCCCTTCCAACAGTTCGGATAGTTTTGCCTTAATTTCTAGTAGTTGACTATCGACACTTGCATCAATTCTTCCATTCTCCGACTCTATGATACAGCTGCCTTCATCCAATTCATCATCAGGATAAATATATAATTCCGCTTCTTTTGGAAAAATCGAAATCAGTTCATCCTTATGAGAAAGAATCGATTGGTATCTGGACGGATGAATGTGCAGCTGAACTTCCCGGTATTCCCTTGCTTCTTTAATCGCTCCCTTAACGAGAGATAAGAATGTTTCTTCCTTAGCCTCCAATTGCTGTCCGATGATTTTTTTGGCTACGTTCAATGCTATATCTAGAATGACTGATTCAGAGGATTCAAGATGCTGCTGATAATCAACTTTTGATGCCTCCACCACTTCTTTAGCAAAAGCGATGTCCCCGGCCATCTCGTTATAGCCCTTTTGAAGTCCATACTCAATGCCCTGTTGGTATCCTTCTTTTTGTGCTTGTTCAATGTATATTCTTTTTTCCTCTTGCTCCCAATAATCCTTTGCTTGTTGAATTTCTTCGACAATCGTTTCGGCTTGCTGCTTTGCTTCTATTAATATGGCATCCGCTTCTTGTATGGTTTGATTAAGAAATTCATTAGGTGGGAAGTGATTGGTGACTTGCCCCTCATCATTTTCTGTTACCTGGACATCAAATTGCCGGATTTTAATCGTGAATTTGTTACTTTCATCTTCCTTCGCCTGATGAGATTTAATAATTCTAGACAATAATATCATCCCCTCCGCCACGGGCGATTACAATTTCACCAGTTTCTTCAAGGCGGCGAATGACAGCAACGATTCTTGATTGTGCTTCTTCTACATCACGTAGACGAACAGGTCCCATATATTCCATTTCTTCCTCAAAGGTTTCGACCATCCGTTTGGACATATTGCGGAATACAATGTCTTTCACTTCCTCACTTGCCACTTTAAGTGCAAGTTTAAGATCTTCATTATCCGATTCCCGAACCACGCGTTGAATGGCTCTACCATCAAGGGTCACGATATCTTCAAAGACAAACATCCTCTTCTTGATTTCTTCTGCAAGTTCAGGGTCTTGAATTTCAAGAGCATCCAAAATGGTTCGTTCCGTGGAACGATCGACTCCGTTCAGGACATCTACCACAGCTTCGACACCACCGGTTTGTGTATAGTCCTGGGTAACGGTTGCAGAAAGTTTTCTTTCTAATATCTGTTCCACTTCATTAATAATCTCTGGCGAAGTGCTATCCATCAAAGCAATCCTTCTTGCAATGTCTGCCTGCACTTCTTGAGGCAGTTCTGATAAAATTTGTCCGGCCTGTGTTGGATCAAGATAAGATAAAATCAGGGCAATCGTCTGAGGGTGCTCGTTTTGAATAAAGTTCAATATTTGCCCTGGGTCTGCTTTACGAGCAAAGTCGAAAGGCCGAACTTGCAGGGATGAAGTTAAACGGTTAATGATGGCCGCAGCTTGATCGGTACCTAACGCCTTTTCCAAAACCTGCTTCGCGTATCCTATCCCACCTTGCGAAATATAATCCTGTGCTAAAGCGATGTTATGAAATTCCTCTAAAATCTCTTCCTTATCGTGCGAGTCGACACTTCTAACTCCTGAAATCTCCAGAGTCAGCCTCTCGATTTCTTCTTCTGAAAGATGCTTATATACGGATGCAGAAACATCCGGGCCTAAGGAGATAAGGAGGATTGCCGCCTTTTGTTTACCTGTCAATCCACCCTTTTTCTTTCGATCTATCACTTGCATGGCCTCCTAATCTTCTGCTATCCAGCTTCTTAATAATTTTGCGAATTCATCTGGCTTCTCTTTAGCCAATTTTTCAAGCTGTTTCCTTTTTAAAGAGGCCTCCGATTCCGTCTCTTTATTTAAATCAGGAACTTCGAATTGGGCTTCCTCTTCTACTTCCTCGTAATACTCCTCTTCCAAATCCCGTTGACGTCTTGAACGGAAGAATAAGACTAATAGAATGATAATGACTAGCAATAGAACTCCACCAACAATATAAACCCATATTGGTAGTGAGGAAGCATTCTCCTCTTCTGAGATCTTCATTTTTCCATTAAAAGGTTGTACGGAAATGGCAATCTTCTGATTTAATTCATCATCTGTCAGTTCTTCCCCTACCGCTTTTTTATCTATCGTCGTTCGGATAATCGTGCTTAGGATTTGTGTGATATCATCCACGCTCTGTTGAGATAATGAATTCGGATCATCAGCGGTAGGTGGTTCTACCATGACTTGAATGCCTAAATCCTTGACTTTATATGGACTTTCAACGATTTCTTTCTTGATTCGGTTCACTTCACTATTTATAGTTTCATCTGATTTTTCATAATCGCCTGAACCTGTCGTACCTTCTACATAACTGGAACCCAATGAATCCGCGGAGTCTTCACTTTGGGGAATTCCCCCATTTTCAGCTGCGTCCCCGCTATACGATTCGTTGATCCTTTGGGCTGAAATTTCTATTCCAGCCATATTTTCCTCATCCACCGGCTCCACAAGGTTCTCTTCCCGATTTTCTTGAGTAAAATCAATGTCGGTCGTAACGGAAACGGCCACTTTATCCCGCCCCATAATAGTTCCAAGCATATTTTGCACTTGTCTTTGTATATCTCGTTCTATTTCTTTTTTTATCTCATTTTGAGATTGAAAAGCAGAACCGAATGACGAATTTTCATTTTTAAGGTCATAATACTCAAAATCTTGATTCATGATGACGATATTATCTGTAGGAAGGTTGGGAACACTTTTCGAAACAAGATGATATAGGGAATTGACTTGACTCTCCTCGAACTTATAGCCCGATTTCGTATTCAATACAATCGATGCTGAAGCTTCACCGGCGGGTTCGCTGACAAAGACTCCTTTATCAGGAAGCGTAATCATGACGCTAGCGTCCTCGACTCCATCAATTTTCTTTATTAAATTGGATAACTCTGTTTGCATCGTATCCAATTTAATTACATTAAACTCATTTTCAGTCATTCCCAATCCAGCTCCCTGGCTAAAGAATGAATAATCGATGCTACCAGACTCAGGTATTCCCTCAGCCGCTAGTTCGACTTTGAGCGTATCAACACTTTCTTGTGGTACTTTGATGGTTGTACCGTTTTCCGCAATCTCGTTTTTTATTCCTTGACTGTCTAAATTTTCTTTTATGCTACCCGTCTCGGATGGTTTCAGATTGGAATATAACGGAACCAATGTCGTTCGGGTTGCGAAAAATGAGGCAACCATGACGATGATGATGACTAATACCGTTGAACCAATCATTATCATCTTTTGTTTTCTACTTCTTGTACTCCAGTAACCAGTTATTTTATTTTTAAAGTTCACTAGTGCATCATTCATTTAAATCCCCCGGTCAGTCTATGAATTTATGAGAGGAGGCATTTTCCCCCTAGCCATTTTTTCTCTCTTTATATGAGGTCTTTAAAATGAATGTTAAATGCTCATTCTCATCATTTCCTGGTAGGCTTCGACCACTTTATTCCGAACCTCTAACGTAGCCTGCATCGTAATGCTCGCCTTTTGTGAAGCAATCATCACATTATGAAGTTCTACGTCTTCTCCGTTAGCTAACTTAGCTGTAAGGCTGTCCGATGATACCTGGGCCTCGTTAACTTTATTCATAGTTTTTTTTAATACGGACGCAAAATCTTGTTGCGCTTCGTATGGTGTACTTGTGTTAGTCTGCTGACTTTTCCATGCTTTATCTATATTGCTTATGCTTGAAAGAGAAATCCCCTCCATAATGCACACGCTCCAATCAAAAATTATTTACCGATTTCTAATGCCTTCATCATCATTCCCTTTGATGCATTCAAAACAGTGACATTGGCTTCATAGGATCTAGTGACGCTCATTAAGTCGACCATTTCTCTCAGTGGATCCACGTTTGGCATCTCTACATATCCATCTTCATTTGCATCTGGGTGATCTGGATTGTAATCCAGTTCAAATGGTGTTTCATCTTTAACAATTCCTGATACTTTTACACCTGTACCCGTACCGTTCGTTTTTCCGGTTGCTGCATCTAGAAAACTTGCAAAACTTGCTTCCTTATTTTGCAGAACAACCGATTTTCTTGAATAAGGTTTCCATTGTCCCGACTCCGCATCAAATTCGGCTCTAGTCGTATCGGCATTGGCCATATTGGCAGAAATCACATCCATCCGAAGCCTTTGGGCAGTCAAAGCTGAGCCCGTCGTATTAATACTCTGAAAAATCCCCATTACTTCCCACCCCTAATCACTGATTCCAATGACTGGAATTTACCCGAAAGTCTATCCGTTACAGCATTATAATAAATTTGATTCGTAGCCAGGTCCGTCATTTCTTTATCGACATCCACACTGTTCCCGTTACTGTTATAATTCACATTGTTCTGTGTAACAATGGAAGAAGTCGCTTTGCCGTTTGATTTAAAGCTAAAGTGCCTGTCATCGGTACGATATGATTGAATAGCCGTATCAAGTTCTGTTCGAAAGGACTTTGTATTAGAAACATCTTTCGCCTTATAATTCGGCGTATCGGAATTAGCAATATTTTGCGAAATGACCTTTTGTTTCGTACTAGAAAAATTCAGAGCGTTTTCCAGTGATTGAAAGGTATTTGAAAATAACTCCATTTTGTCGTTCCCCTCTTTCTATCCAAGCAAATATTAACTTATGTGATAAATAAATCCATTATCTTAATATCCTTAATTTTAAAGAAACGCAAGAACGATGTCTATAATCAATATATAGACTTTAGACCTATTATAGTCGAAAAATGTCACAATTTGCTCAAATTTATAGCTTTTTTATTTAAATTTCTAGTCAATTGTGACGTTATATTACATTATTTTATGATTTTATCCATTTTTTATCTTTAAATACTTATTTATCATACAGAATCACAAACCAATATACCTGATACTTCAGAACTAATTAGTATAGAAACCATCAGGTATATATTGGTAATAGTTTAATGGTAATCTACATACTGCTTCAGCAAAGGGTGAATTAACGTGTAAAAAATCAGATTTTTTACAAATACTGACTCCCTAATTTTTTTGAAAGAATATAAAACTATTAAAGCATTCGACTTTTTTCCACATATTAAACTTCCCGGAAATTCCGATTAATAAATGCCTGAGATATAAAGTATTCTTAAAATTAATGAAAACAATCTTTTATTGACCATAGAGGACTGTCTATTCAGATAGCTATTACAGTATAATTACCCTTTATAAGGAAAATCATACTGTATTTTGGATAAACGATTCTTTATCCTCATACTGCCTATTAGAATTTGATTCCAATTACCCTATAATGGAAAACTTCATTATAATTTGAACCTCCTACATGTTCTTATAACTACTACCTTAGTTTTACCGGATGAAGGATATATTAAATAAGTGCAATTTAATATATATACGATTATATTTCGTACCTAACCCCAAAAAGGCACGATCTCTCACCCACTAAGAGATCGTGCCTTTTTGGTTAGATTGCTAGAAATCGAGATGCTAATTTTCTCCATCTACATTTAAAGATAAAAAAAGGATCCGGAATTAAATTCCCGAACCCTTTCCTTTGGTACTATCAGCTTTATATCTAGAGCTGAATTTTAGTTATTTTTAAGTTTTTCTAATTCGTTAAGGAATTTATCGTTCAATACTTTGATGTACGTCCCTTTCATCCCTAATGAACGTGACTCAATAACACCGGCGCTTTCAAGTTTTCTAAGTGCATTCACGATTACTGAACGAGTAATACCAACTCTATCTGCAATTTTAGATGCAACAAGTAATCCTTCGTTCCCTTTAAGTTCTTCGAAGATATGTTCAATAGCTTCTAATTCACTGTAAGAAAGTGAAGATATAGCCATTTGAACGACTGCTTTACTACGTGCCTCTTCTTCAATCTCTTCTGATTTCTCACGAAGGATTTCCATTCCAACAACAGTGGCTCCATACTCCGCCAAGATTAAGTCGTCATCATGGAACTTATCTTGTAATCGAGCAAGAATCAATGTTCCTAAACGATCTCCCCCGCCCATGATAGGAACGATGGTGGTTAGGCCATTTGAAAACAACTCTTTATTCTCAATTGGGAAAGCTGTATATTCGCTTTCAATATCGAGGTTAGAAGATGTTTCTTGGATGTTGAATAGATTCTTTGTATACACTTCAGGGAATTGCTTATCTTCTAACATTTTATACATACGTTCATTTTCGATTTGTTGGCTTACTGCGATTCCAAGTAATTTTCCGCGACGGCTAACGACGAATACATTCGCTTCGATTACTTCACTTAAACTTTCTGCCATTTCTTTGAAATTAACTGCTTTTCCCGCTGCTTTTTGGAGCATTGCATTAATTTTTCTTGTTTTTGCTAATAAGTTCATCTGACTTGTTCCTCCTAAAAATACCATGGTTCACAATTGACTATGAAGTTGTATTTCCGTAATGTGATGTAATTTGCTTAGGCAATGAATATTGCCGCTGGTTCATTCTAAAGGATAAACTGGCTTAAGTCTTTATTACGGGCAATCGAGCCCAGCTTATCTTCGACATATTGAGGAGTGATTGTAATCTTCTCCATCGTAATGTCAGGAGCTTCGAAAGATAAGTCCTCTAGAAGACGCTCCAGGATTGTATGAAGGCGCCTTGCCCCAATATTATCTGTGTTTTGATTAACCTCGAAAGCCACTTCTGCTATCTTACTTACAGCTTCGTCAGAAAATTCAATTTCTATACCTTCTGTTTCTAATAAAGCTACATATTGCTTTAACAGAGCATTATCCGGCTCGTGTAAAATTTTCACAAAGTCTTCGACGGTCAATTTGTTTAATTCCACACGGATTGGAAAACGGCCCTGCAGCTCAGGAATAAGATCCGAGGGTTTAGCCGTATGGAAAGCCCCTGCTGCAATGAAGAGTACATGATCGGTTTTAACGGATCCGTATTTTGTTACAACTGTAGACCCTTCAACAATTGGAAGGATATCCCGTTGTACACCTTCTCTTGAAACGTCCGCTGAAGAACTTCCCGACTGTTTGCTAGCGATCTTATCAATTTCATCGATGAATATTATCCCATTTTGCTCTGCACCGTATACAGCATCCGATGTTACTTCATCCATGTCGATTAATTTTGCCGCTTCCTCATTGGTCAAGACAACTCGTGCTTCGCTTACTTTCAATTTACGCTTTTTATTTTTCTTGGGCATCAAGCTTCCCAAGGCATCCTGCATATTCATCCCCATTTGTTCCATTCCCGAACCTTGTAGCATATCAAACATGGATGCGGCCTGTTCTTCCACCTCAACTGTAATCATTTCATTCTCTAACTCGCCTTTAGCCAGCTGATTGGCCACAAGCTTTCTTTTTTGCTGAAGGCTTAAATCTTCTGAGTTGTCACTCGAATCCTGTTCAGCTTGATTCGTTCCTCCTCCGAAAAATGCTTCGAGAGGGTTTTTGAAATTGCTCTGTTTTTTATTAGATGGCACTAATAAATCAATTAAACGGCGATTGGCATTTTCCTCTGCCCGTTCTCTGACACTAACCATCTTTTCTTCCTTCACGAGGCGGACGGAAGTCTCCACTAAATCACGCACCATGGATTCTACATCACGGCCGACATAACCGACTTCCGTAAATTTCGTTGCTTCCACTTTCACAAAAGGAGCACCAACCAATTTAGCCATTCTCCGAGCAATTTCTGTTTTCCCAACACCAGTCGGTCCAATCATTAATATGTTTTTCGGAACGACTTCATCACGAAGTTGTTCTGAGAGTAAAGAACGACGATATCGATTACGCAATGCTACCGCTACTGCACGTTTTGCTTCACTCTGTCCTACAATATATTGATCCAGTTTCTCTACGATTTGCCTCGGTGTTAAATTAGTTTTCTTTGACATTGTGCGCTCCTCCTTACAACTCTTCCACGATTATATTCGTATTTGTAAATACACAAATTTCCGCTGCAATTTGTAAAGATGATTGGGCTATTTCCCTTGCCGATAGGTTTTCACTAGAAAAACGCTTTAAAGCCCTGCCTGCAGCTAGAGCATAATTTCCACCAGATCCTATGGCTAGAATCCCGTCGTCAGGTTCAATTACTTCTCCAGTACCGGAAACGAGAAGCAAATCTTGTTTATTCATGACAATTAACATTGCTTCCAGCTTTCTAAGCACATTATCACTCCGCCATTGCTTCGCCATTTCGACGGCTGCACGTTGAAGATTCCCATTGTATTCCTCAAGCTTGGCTTCAAACATTTCGAAAAGAGTGAATGCGTCTGCAACAGAACCTGCAAAACCTGCCAGGACATTCCCGTTAAAGATTTTCCTCACTTTTCTTGCCGTATGCTTCATCACTACTGAATTCCCTAAAGTAACCTGCCCATCACCGGACATGGCACATTCTCCTTTATGATGCACTGCAAATATCGTTGTCATAAAGTGTCCCCTTTCAACTTTTAAGCCCGCGGATGTGATGCATTGTAGACTTTTTTTAATTGGTCCTTTGTTACATGCGTATACACTTGCGTAGATGAAATTTTTGAATGTCCAAGCAGTTCCTGAACCGTACGTATATCTGCCCCGTTATTTAAAAGGTGAGTGGCAAATGAATGCCTCAACATATGGGGATGCAGATTTCCATCAGCGGCAGACTTTTTAATCAATTCATTTAATATATAACGGACCCCCCTAGGTGTAAGGGGTTCTCCGCGAAAGTTAACAAATAAATAAGCATGCGCCTTAGCGTCAGACGATGTCATTTCCATCCTGGCTGTACGTATGTATAAATCTATCGCTTCCTGAGCATAACTGCCAACCGGGACATACCGATCTTTCTTCCCTTTTCCATGGATCAGTACGGTTCCAAGCGAGAGATCGATATCCTGTACTTTGATTTCACAGCACTCACTTACGCGAATGCCAGTAGCATACAGTAATTCCAGTAATGCAACGTTTCTGATTTCAATTGGGGTATCTTTCTTTAAAGAAGAAAACAACTGATTGACTTCTTCCTCATACAGAAAGCGAGGCAATCTCTGTTCCTTTTTGGGTAAAGATGCAAGGGAAAAAGGATTATCCTTGACTTCCCCTTCCCTCATTAGAAATTTATAAAAACTACGCAAACAAGATGTTTTTCTTGCTACAGTCCTCTTTGAAAGTTGTTTCTCATATAAATTCGTCAAATATAGCCGGACATCCATATATTCGACTGACGCGACATCGGTAATCCGTTGTTCGTTCAGGAATAAGAAAAATTCGTGAATATCCCGCTTGTAATTTTCAATCGTGTAGTGTGAACTATTTTTTTCTATTTGTAGATATTCAATGAAGGAAGATAACGCCTTATTTTGATTGATCATAGAAACACCTCGCAAAGGCTTATAAATAGTATCATACTTTAAAACAGCAGGCAAATGATTTTACAAACTTTTCACAAAGTTCTGAATTGTGTCTAAAGCGCGATTTGCATGTGCCTCATTTCGTTCCTTTTTCGACTTGATTCTGATTTCTAAATCTGGGAGGAGACCAAAATTCGCATTCATCGGCTGGAAGCTCTTCCCGTTAGTGGACGTAATATACCTTGCCATGCTCCCCATTGTCGTTTCAGCAGGGAAAACGATTGGTTCCATCCCTTGAACCAGTCTTGCTGCATTAATTCCGGCGACCAGTCCTGATGCGGCAGACTCCACATACCCTTCCACACCCGTCATCTGGCCGGCAAAGAATAAATCTTCCCGGTTTTTGAATTGATAGGTCGGCTTTAACACATTCGGAGAGTTGATGAATGTATTGCGGTGCATCACTCCATAACGGACAATTTCAGCATTCTCTAATCCTGGAATCAGCTGAAGTACCTCTTTTTGAGGTCCCCATTTTAAATGTGTCTGAAAACCAACAATGTTATAAAGGGTTCCAGCTGCATCATCTTGACGAAGTTGAACGACAGCAAATGGTCGTTTACCCGTTTTTGGATCTTCCAATCCAACCGGCTTCAACGGTCCGAATAGCATCGTCTTTTTCCCACGAGATGCCATTACTTCTATTGGCATGCACCCTTCGAAGAAGATTTCTTTTTCAAATTCCTTAAGTGGCACAGTTTCTGCAGAAATCAGCGCTTCATAAAACCGATCGAATTCTTCTTCGGTCATCGGACAGTTCAAGTAAGCAGCTTCCCCTTTATCATAGCGGGACTTTAAATAGACTTTATCCATATTGATGCTTTCTTTTTCAAGAATTGGAGCTGCAGCATCATAGAAATATAAATATTCTTCATCCATAATTTGCTTCAAGCTATCCGATAAAGATTGGCTAGTCAATGGACCCGTAGCTATGACGGTTGGACCCTCAGGAATCTCTGTCACTTCTTCATGGAACACGGTCACATTTGGATGATTTTTCACCCTCTCCGTTACAAGGTCAGCAAATTCGTGACGATCGACGGCTAATGCACCACCAGCAGGAACAGCACAAGTATCTGCTGCGGAAATAATAACGGAATCCAATGTTCGCATCTCTTCTTTTAAAACACCTACAGCATTTGTTAACGTATTTGCCCGAAGTGAATTGGAACAAACAAGTTCAGCGAATTTATCGGTATGGTGTGCAGGCGTTTGCTTAACCGGACGCATTTCGTACAAATCAACTTTTATTCCTCTTTTAGCTAATTGCCAAGCAGCTTCACTTCCTGCAAGCCCAGCACCAATTACACTTACTTTTGCTTCTTTCATATTTCGAACCTCCATGTATAGATATGATAAAACAGGAAGATTTATCATCAAAATTGTTTTTTACAAAATCTTCATTTTAACGATATGTTTATATGTATACCCCATCTTGCACATTCCTGCTGATGCACTTTTTAAGTATGTCTATTTGGATAAATGCCTTAAGTCGTGTTCTTACAGAAACAATAACTGGACACAAAGAGGAATTATAACTTTAAATGAAGGCACTTGTCCACTGAATTTTACAATACTTGAGCAAAATTAAAAAGTTTCATGCCTTTCCAATATATTCTGCGAGGAACATCCTTCTCTTTATCATGATATCATACCTTACCTAATATGAAGAAACTCAGCTCTACCCGAGTCAGTCCTTTTCTGGTGAACATGAAAAAGGTGGGCATGATTGCCCACCTTTCCTTAAGCTTGAGGTACCTCTTTGAAATCACAGTCCATACATTGTACTTGTACGCCTTTTTTAAGTTTTTTCTCAACAAGGGTACCTTCACATTTTGGACAATTACGCGGCAATGGCTTATCCCATGAAATGAAATCACACCCTGGATACGTATCGCATCCATAAAACAGGCGGCGTTTTTTACTTTTCCGCTCGATGATGTTTCCTTCTTTACATTTTGGGCACTTCACACCGATTTCCTTGACGATTGGTTTCGTGTTACGGCAGTCAGGAAAATTGCTGCACGCCATGAATTTTCCGTATCTTCCCATTTTGAAGACCATTCCATGACCGCATTCTTCACAATCCTCGCCAGCAGGTTCATCTTTAATTTCAATCTTTTCCATCTCAGCTTCTGCCTTGGCCAAATCAACAGCAAAATCCTTGTAGAAGTCATCAATGACATTAACCCATTCAACACTTCCAGCCTCTACACCATCAAACTCCTGTTCCATCTTGGCTGTGAATTCTGCATCCAGGATATATGGGAAGAATTCGCGAATTAGTTCAAGGACTATTTCACCAAGTTCCGTCGGGATAAATCGTTTGTTATCAAGCGTAACGTAACCCCTTTTTTGTATCGTATCCAAAGTAGGTGCATAAGTGGATGGCCGACCTATACCTAATTCTTCTAGCGTTTTGACAAGACGTGCCTCTGTATAGCGGGGCGGTGGTTGCGTGAAATGTTGCTTAGGCTCAACATCTTTTGAAAAGAATTGATCGCCTTTTTTCACATCAGGAAGGGTATTCTCCTTTTCCTCCACCGAGTCATCCGTTCCTTCAACATAGACCTTCATAAAACCTGGAAATTTAACTTTTGATCCATTTGCTCTGAATATGACATCTCCGTTATGTAAGTCGATACTCATTGTATCCATAACAGCAGAAGACATTTGACTTGAAACGAAACGTTCCCAGATCAATTTATATAAACGGAATTGGTCTCTGGATAAAAATTCTTTCACTAAACCTGGTTCCCGCAGTGTGCTAGTCGGTCTCACTGCTTCATGGGCATCCTGGGCATTTGTCTGTTTTTTCTCTTTACGCTGTTCCGTCTGGACATACTCTTCACCATAACTAGTTGAGATGAAGTTATGCGCTTCGAGCTTAGCCACATCGGAAATCCGGGTTGAATCCGTTCTCATATAAGTAATCAGTCCGACTGTTCCTTCTTTTCCTAGCTCAATTCCTTCGTAAAGCTGCTGGGCAAGCATCATCGTTTTCTTGGCCCTGAAATTCAATTTACGCGCAGCTTCCTGTTGTAGGGAAGAAGTTGTGAATGGTGCAGCTGGATTACGTTTTCTTTCCTTTTTCGTCACGGTACCGATTGTAAATTCCCCACCGCTCAAAGAATCCAGAACCTTCTTCACGTCTTCTTCCGTATTCAATTCTGTCCGTTCTCCCGCAAGGCTGAAAAAGGAACCCTCAAACTGTTCTTTTCCTTTTACAAAATCGGCCTTGATTGTCCAATACTCTTCAGGAACGAAGTCTTTGATTTCTTTTTCACGATCTATGATCATTCGGACTGCAACTGATTGAACCCGTCCGGCACTCAAGCCTTTTTTCACTTTTTTCCACAATAGAGGGGAAATATTGTACCCGACCAAACGATCCAATATCCTCCTTGCCTGCTGTGCATCAACCAATTGCATATTAATCGGTCTCGGAGATTTAAATGATTCTTTGATTGCTTCTTTCGTAATCTCATTGAATACGACACGGCAATCCGAGTTTATGTCGACGTCGAGGCTATGCGCTAAATGCCAGGCAATCGCTTCACCTTCTCTGTCGGGGTCAGCTGCGAGATAGATTTTTTTTGCTTTTTTTGCTGCTGTTTTCAATTCTTTTAAAACCGGGCCTTTGCCGCGGATTGTTATATATTTAGGTTCATAGCCATGTTCAACGTCGACACCCGTTTGACTTTTAGGTAGATCGCGTACATGACCCATGGAAGCTTTAACTTTATATTTCTTTCCTAAGTATCGCTCTATCGTCTTTGCTTTTGCGGGCGATTCCACAATCACTAAGTAATCTGACATCCAATAAATCCTCCTCAAAGAGGTAATATAAATCTTCACTATTATTAATCATTCAAAAATCATTTGTCAACACCTCTTTACTTTTCCAATCCCGCTGATTCATCAGGATTTAGATATTTTGACAAGAGGTGCCTGTTGCAAAACTTATAACAGTTTTACAATTTTTTCAACCTTTTTGTCTAATATTTTATTCTATTCACCTAAAAAAGCACCTTTTTCGACAAAAATTGGAGGTTTCACCGTATATCTTCTATATTATATTGTTTTAATATTCCTCCTCAATCTGTTCAGCTGTCAAAACTAATTTAGCTCCCTCTTGAATTAATTGATTAGTCCCCATTGATTCAAGACTGGTTATATTACCAGGAAGTGCAAATACGTCCCTTCCCTGGTCAAGTGCAGCCTGCGCTGTGATAAGCGAACCACTTCTCTGCTTTGCCTCTACCACGAAAATCCCCTGCGATAAACCACTGATGATTCTATTGCGGAGAGGGAACATCCAAGGTTCCGATCTCCTAGTCGGAGGGGTTTCCGAAAGAAGCAATCCCTTATCGATGATCACCCTTGCGAGTGGAATATTGATTTTCGGATAAATGTGCATTAATCCCCCTCCTAAAACCCCTATCGTATGTCCACCTTCGTTCAACGTGATTTTATGGGCAATCGCGTCAATTCCAACTGCCACTCCACTAATAATCACGAATTTTCTCTTTACGAGTGGCGTTAAAATCGTTTTTAAGGCCTCTAACCCGTACGAGGTTGGATTCCGTGTACCAACGACACCTATGGTATTCTTCTTAGCTAAAAGCTGTTTATTGCCTTTTAAATAAAGCACCCAGGGGGGATCGAAAATTTGTCTTAATAGATATGGATAGTCTTCATCAAAAATCGTCATACAGTGGATTTGATTATTTTCATATTGTTTCAGTTTTTCAATCGTATTGTAAGAATGCAAGTCTGCGAGAAAGAGTTGGAGTTTGTCGTTCGGGATGGTGAGAATTTCTTTCCATTCAGCATACGTTTTTGTAAAGAGGGTGGTGAGGGATGGGTCTGCAGCCAAGATCATTTTTATCGTTTTCCAGCCTGCACCACGACAATGATGAAGGTGGATTAGCTTTTCATTTCTGTTCAATTTGGAAGCACTCCTTTGAGGATTATTCAAAAG
Organism: Peribacillus suis; assembly: GCF_059384845.1. Taxonomy (NCBI): domain Bacteria; kingdom Bacillati; phylum Bacillota; class Bacilli; order Caryophanales; family Bacillaceae; genus Peribacillus; species Peribacillus suis. The sequence goes on along the minus strand of NZ_CM182019.1, from coordinate 1,473,205 downwards.
CAGGGGATGGTCGTATGGTTTGTCAAACGAAGATGTCATGGATACTTTCGAAGGGTACTTACTATAGAAGTGAAATAAAGGCCGACCAATATCAGGTCGGCCCATCTCTTATTAATGCGTTTTACAAGGTTCGTACATGCCTTTTTCTTTTAAGACGGATATCAAGGTTTCTCCCATGACCGATGGTGTTTCAGCAACTTTAATTCCACATTCATTCATGACGCGGATTTTTTCATCGGCTGTTCCTTTTCCTCCTGAAATAATTGCACCAGCATGTCCCATACGTTTTCCAGCTGGAGCCGTACGTCCTCCAATGAATCCAACAACCGGTTTCGTCATATTTTCCTTAACCCAAATGGCCGCTTCTTCTTCTGCTGTGCCACCGATTTCCCCTATCATGATTACCGCATGGGTTTCTGGATCTTCATTGAATGCTTTAAGCACATCAATGAAATCAGTCCCATTAACAGGGTCCCCACCAATGCCGACAGCTGATGATTGCCCAATGCCCTCTTGTGATAATTGATGTACGGCTTCATAAGTCAGAGTGCCAGAGCGAGAAACTACGCCAATATGGCCTTTTTTGTGGATATAGCCAGGCATTATCCCGATTTTGCATTCTTCCGGGGTAATCACACCCGGACAGTTAGGTCCAATTAAGCGTGTTTTTTTGCCTTCCATATACCGCTTGACCTTAACCATATCAAGGACTGGAATATGCTCGGTAATACAGATGACGAGATCAATCTCCGCGTCAACCGCTTCTAGAATTGCATCTGCTGCAAATGGAGCCGGTACATAGATAACCGATGCATTCGCCCCTGTTTCAGTGACAGCTTCGGAAACTGTATTATATACAGGTACCCCTTCCGCTTCTGTTCCACCTTTACCCGGAGTGACCCCTGCAACGATTTTCGTACCGTATTCTAACATCTGTTTTGTATGAAATAATGCTGTTGAGCCAGTGATTCCCTGAACGATCACTTTCGTATCTTTATTAATATAAACGCTCATTATGTTCCCCCCTGCCTATTATCCTACAAGTGATACTATTTTTTGCGCTCCGTCTGCCATGGATTCAGCAGCGGTGATATTTAGTCCAGAATCTTTCAAAATACTTTTCCCTAAATCGACATTCGTTCCTTCTAAGCGAACAACGAGTGGAACATCCAGGCCTAGCTCTTTTGCAGCAGCTACGACGCCTGTCGCGATGATGTCACATTTCATGATTCCTCCGAAGATATTGACAAAGATGCCCTTTACTTTTTCATCGGACAGGATGATTTTGAAAGCCTCTTTCACCTTTTCCTCTGTAGCGCCGCCCCCGACGTCAAGGAAATTGGCTGGGTCGCCCATATAGTGTTTAATGATGTCCATTGTTGCCATTGCAAGCCCGGCGCCATTAACCATACAGCCAATATTTCCGTCAAGCGATATGTAACTAAGACCATGTTTTGATGCTTCAATTTCTTTAGCATCTTCTTCATCCAAATCACGGTACTCTGAAATATCTTTCTGACGGTATATTGCATTGTCATCAAAATTCAATTTAGCATCCAAGGCCATTACATTGCCATCCCCCGTCACGACTAACGGATTGATTTCGGCAATCGAACAATCTTTTTCTACGAATGCTGTATATAAGTTGATCATCAATTTAGATGCTTTATTTATTAATGGAGCTGGAATATTAATATTAAAAGCGATTCTACGTGCCTGGAAACCCGTTAAACCGACCACAGGGTCAATTACTTCCTTGAAGATTTTCTCGGGAGTTTTCTCAGCCACTTCTTCGATTTCCGTTCCTCCTTCTTCGGAGGCCATCAATACTACACTGTTCGTTGCACGGTCCAAGACCAGACCAATGTAATATTCCTTGGTGATATCGCAGCCTTCCTCGATAAGTAAACGCTTCACTTCTTTACCTGCAGGCCCTGTTTGATGGGTCACCAACGTTTTACCAAGAATCTCTTCTGCATATGTACGCGCTTCATCAAGATTCTTCGCAACCTTAACTCCGCCGGCTTTTCCGCGGCCACCCGCATGGATTTGAGCTTTGACGACAACAACCTCTGTACCTAACTCCTTCGCCGCTTCAACTGCTTCATCAACAGTAAAGGCAACTCGGCCATTTGGAACAGATACCCCGTATTGTCTCAAAATCTCTTTCCCCTGATACTCATGGATATTCATTTCCCATCCTCCTTATCTACTAAAAAACAAAACTGAAATTTGGTGCGTGTTTTCTCTACCATATTACAACAAAATTCTCTTTCATGCATAATTTTCTTTATCGACTATGAAAAATAATTATTACAATATACCTAATTAACCTTCTATTATATGGAAGAAAATACATTATTCATTCATAGGCTCATTTTCAGGATGATCATTTTACACCTACAGACTTTTTTAATTAAACACCTTATTTAAAGCCATTTTTAGGAATTTATTTGCTTCACTTTTATAAGATTTGCACCCTTATTTATTTTTTTGGACAAAAAAAATAAAAGCACGAAGCTTCTGCTTCATCCTTTTATCATTAGTTTACTATGTTTTTAATATAATGATTTTTTTCAGTACTTTTTATGGTTTCCTTCACAATCCGACCATTTTTTTAACCTGCCGAATAAAATTAGGGTTTTAACTTTTAGCATTCCGGTCCACCTTATAAACAAAAGCGAATACTTCGGCAACAGCTCCATATAATTCTTCCGGTATCGTTTGATTAATATCAAGCTGACCCAAAAGTTCCGTTAACGTTTCGTCCTTCTGTACAGGAATATTCAGTTCCCCTGCCTTTGCCAGGATATTCTCTGCCGTCTTGCCTTTTCCCTTAGCCAACACGACAGGTGCCTGCGATGACTTTGCATCATACTTTAAGGCAATCGCTTCTTTCCGTTTTTCCTGTTTCATATCCGAATGTCCACCCCACTATAAGTTCCTGTCTCTGAAAAAGGAACAGTAGTCTGCCTCACACCCGTATTTCTTGTGCGTGTTGGGTCCTGAAATAAAACTCCTGATAACTTGTAATCCATCAATCGCAAATTATCCTTCAACACGTCCAGATAATTACTCGCCACAGTTTCAATTGTTTGATTCTGCTCGTTGATGATAGTCACGTTGATGACGCGGTTTTGGATTTGCATGTCAATGATGGTTTCGTTAAGGTTCTCTAACTCTAAATAAAACAGGATACGACAGTAATCAGGATCGATCTTTCCATCCTTTGTTTTCCTTCCACTCCATTGCAACGTTAAATCCGTTTGGGACGAACCTAAGTTGAGAGGAAGGGTGAGCAATAAATTTTGCATGGGTCCGTTATCCTGTGAAAGAACCTGCTGAGCAGTGAGCCGATTCACTATTTGTTCAGCCATGTCTTTAATTGCTGGTGGATGCTGCTCATTCAACAATTTTAGGAGTAAAGGCTTGAGAGTTTCTAACTCCTCTGATAGCGCTCCCGATTCGCCTCCCGATAGATTAGCAAGAACATGCTCCAGTTGAAGCCCAAGCATTTTGGTCCATTCTTTCAGTTGTTGGGCTACAGCTGTCCCATTTGTAAAATCATTTGGTTGAAAACCTTCATCTATTAAATGGCTCAGCACTAGTTTCTCGGGATTGATAGCAGCAGAGGAAGTTTCTGGAACCTGTTTGAAAGCCTGAAGTAGAAGATCCCCCACTTTCCCCTTCGACTCACCAACTTGCCCTACATCCTTATTTATTTGACTCAATAATTCATCGACTTCTAGATCGACCGGGGTGATTTTACGATTGGCAGACACCTCGGAAAAAGCACGTTCAAGTAAATGTGAAGTAAGATTAAGGGCTTCTTTTGTAAACATTGGAATTTGCCGGACCGTCTGTTGCATCCCCTGCCATTGGGTATCAGCCTTAGAGCTCTTTAATAATTCTGAGATTAACTCCGGCCCTCCATTTTCGCTTTGGATTTCATTCCGTTGAATCATAGGGATAGTCCCTGGTTCCCTTGCCGAGGAGCCTTTCCCAAAAGCACGTTCAAGCAGGTTTAGATTAAGTCCAGACCTTTCATCGGTTGCAATGCTTTTATACGGTATTACATCTTTTACATCTGAAGATTTCGTCGCTCCTATATCCGAACTCCCCCATAGTTTAATAAGGTTAGATTCCATATTCCCTTGTCCAAGCGTTCCATTTGCTAGTGCTTGCAGTCCTTGCTGTAGTTTATTAGCCGTTGGGGTCTTCATGGGTTCCGGCGCCCGCACCGATTCAGCAACTATTCTTCTCAGTAATTCCGTTTCAGTTATCCCACTTGGAATGAAACCAGTCTTTTGAAGCAAGGAAAAGGCTCCTGATTTCATATCTGGTGTCGACTTGGAATCAAGCCAAGTTGCAATAAGTCTGTGCAAACCAGTTTGTTGCAATTGATCTTGTTTAGTAATATGTAGGGACTCCAATACGGCTTTTAGCTGCACCACCGTCTTTGTGTCAGATCCGCTTTCCTGTAATTGTTGTTGCAGACCACTTAGTAACTTATGAAAAGGTTCACCTTTTGCTAGTTCGGCCAATGCAAAAAATACATCCTTAACAAAAGGTAGCTGCTGCGTAAACATCGTTTTAATAACAGAAAGTCCCGATTCAGTTGTACTTGCCGCTTTAACCCATTGCAATGCTGATGAGAAGAAATCTTTGGTGATGGGGAATTGATTTCTCAGTAAAAATTCGGCAAGCTTTGCAGACTCTGGTTCCGACTTAACACCAAGGTAAACAAGTAGCTGTGCCGCTGCTTCTTTTGTATTCGAGAGGTTCACATTCGGGGAATCAAGTACTTTCAAAACCACCTGTCCCTCATTTGGCTGCACTTGAAGCCAATATCTTTCCCCAACCTGTAGCGGGACGTCCAGGTGCGCAATCATTTTTTGTTGGCCAATCTGCACTTCAGCCGTTTGGTTCGGAAAGATCTTATTCACTTTTCCGAAAAGAATTTGCCCACTCTTTAGATTCGTGCTTCTTTGTATCTCAACGGGTGTAGAAACAGACTGACCATTTGTTATTGATTGCATCCCCTCATCCTCCTTTAATCCTTATTTCCTTGCCGCAATTTCCTTTACAGGTGCGAAACTTCTTCTGTGCCATGGTGTAAGCCCATGCTTATCGAGAGCTTCGAGGTGTTGGCTCGTACCATAGCCCATATGCTTTTCAAATCCATACTCCGGGTACTTTACCCCATATTCCTTCATCATTCTGTCACGTGTCACTTTAGCGACGATTGAAGCCGCAGATATGGTAATACTTCTAGCATCTCCTTTTATTAGCGAGAGCTGAGGAATGGGCATATCCAGTTCCATTGCATCAATCAATAAATGATCCGGCAATTCCGAAAGATTGTTCACCGCTGCCATCATGGCCTTTTTCGTAGCCTGATAGATATTGATTTCGTCGATTTCTTCGCTATGTACAATGCCTATCCCAATTGATATAGCCTCTTTATGAATCGCCTCATAAAATTGTTCCCTTTTTGACTCGGAAATTTTTTTCGAATCATTTAGCCCAGGCAAATAGAAAGTATCTGGTAAAATAACCGCACTTGTCACTACCGGACCAGCCAAGGGCCCTCTTCCTACTTCATCTATACCGGCAAGAACCGAAAACCCTTGTTGGCGCAGCTCTCGCTCAAACTCTGACATTTTTAAGAAGGTATCCCTGATTTGTTGAGCTTTTTCGTAGGATTTGTTCCATTTGCCGATTAAATCGGCGACTCCCTTGCGAGCATCCTCCCGGCATTCTTGCAAAAAAGGATCTTCCGGATTACTTATGGATTTTAATCTTGAAGAAATTTCGTTAATATTCATGGCTGTTTTCATTTTTATCACCCATCATTATAAGTATCGGCAGAAATGTTACATTCCTATAGTTCCATCAAAAATACGGAGCGGAAAAGAGACATCATTTAGGTTAAAACAACCTTCGATGCCTAAAGTCCCGCTCCGTGTTTATTCTCTTGTACAGCTTGGCCCAGACAGAGGTTAGTCGGGCGTGTTTTCTTGATCCTCTTTAGGCGGTAGCTCGAATGTGAGCGGGCCCATCTTTTCAGAACGGATCTCACGAACGACCAGTTCTGCGGTCTTATCGTAATCGATATACCCTCCAGAGGCTATACATCCTCTGAACTTCCCAACTGCATCGAAAAGTTCCAGCGTTTCTTGTGGGATAACATCAAGATTATATCTTGATTTCAACCGATCTGGATATTCTTTTTCCAAGAAGCGAAGACCATAGAGAGAGACTTCGTGCAAGTTTAAAATCGTATCCTTGATTGCTCCTGTCAAGGCCAGTCTTAAACCGACTTCCTGATCCTCGAATTTAGGCCACAGAATCCCCGGTGTATCTAAAAGTTCGAGTTCCTTACCGAACTTTATCCATTGCTGGGCCTTCGTCACACCAGGCGTGTTGCCCGTTTTGGCAATGTTCTTCCTAGCAAGCCGATTGATCAGCGTCGATTTCCCGACATTCGGAATCCCGACGATCATCGCACGAATCGCACGCGGCTTGATTCCTCTTGACTCCATCCGATCATACTTCTCTTTCAAGAGCATTTTAGAAGTCGTCGTAATCTGATGCAGACCATTTCCCGCCTGTGAGTTAATAGCAATTGCCGTTTTACCTTGTGATTTATAATAATCAAGCCACTGATTGGTTTTTACCGGATCAGCCATATCGGCTTTATTCAACAAGATAAGCCTTGGTTTATGCTGGATAATCTCATCTATCATCGGATTCCGTGAAGATGCCGGGATACGTGCATCCACAAGTTCAAATATGATGTCCACCAGTTTTAATTTTTCTGTTACTTCCCGTCTCGCTTTGGCCATATGGCCAGGGAACCACTGTATTGTCAATGGAATCCACCTTTCTACTATTCCACCAATCGAAAGTCTTTGATTGGCCAGTAAACTAATTTAGTTTTGCCTAACACTTCCCGGTACGAAACAACCCCGATATGGCGGCTGTCCTTGCTGAAGCGACGATTATCTCCCAAAACAAATAAATGTCCTTCAGGCACCGTTTCTTGTTCAATGATATCACTTAATGTAAAAGGCTCGGTCAATGGTCCACCATCAATCAATTGCTTTTTATATTCATCCAAATATGGTTCGCCATATGCTTTTCCATCCACATAAAGTATATCATCTTTATATTCCACCTTTTCACCGGGAAGACCGATGACCCGTTTAACGTAATCCTTGCCTTCCGGCGCTTTAAAGACGATGATGTCGAATCTTTTTGGTTCACCCACTGAATAAGAGAATTTATTAACGAGCATACGGTCTGTATCCTTCAAAGTCGGCATCATGGAAAAGCCGTCCACATAGATTGGGGCCAAAAGGAAATAACGAATAAGCGTTACTAAAATGACCGCAATTAGGGCTGCCTTTATCCATTCCCACAATTCATTTTTCTTTTTCGCCATCCTTACCACCCTTTTAGAAAAGCATATCATCTAATCATTTTAACATGTTACGGACGCTATAGCGAGCAGGTTTAGGACCCTCTCACTTCTTTTCCGGATGGTTTAATCGATAAAAAAAGGAGCCTGTTAAACAGGCTCCTTTTTTTGTATACGATTTGGTTTCGCACCTTATGTGAATCATGGTAAACCCGCATAGAGAGATTCGAAGAATTAACGACGAATTTCTTTAATACGTGCTTTTTTACCACGAAGTTCGCGTAGGTAATAAAGTTTCGCACGACGGACTTTACCGTGACGGATAACTTCTAATTTCGCAATTTTTGGTGTGTGAACAGGGAAAGCACGTTCTACTCCAACGCCGTAAGAAATCTTACGTACTGTGAAAGTTTCACTAACTCCGCCGCCACGACGTTTGATTACAACGCCTTCAAACAACTGAATACGTTCGCGAGTTCCTTCAATAACCTTAACGTGTACACGTACTGTGTCACCAGGTCTGAATGATGGAAGATCTGTGCGAAGTTGTTCTTTTGTAATTTCGTTAATAAGATTTTGCATGAATTCCAACTCCTCCTGGACGCTCTTGCAAATACTGAATTGTTTTGCAGCGGAACATCGATATAAGACCGGACTTTTGCCCAAGTCACAAGGTCTATCCTACCATACAATATGCATTGATGCAATAGCGATCATTCTTCTTTTTGAATCTCTGACAGCAATTTTTTCTCAAGATCGGAAAGTTCATAGCTTTCAAGCAAATCAGGTCGTCTCTGCCATGTTCTCCGTAATGATTCTTTCATCCGCCACTCATCTATTTTTTTATGATTTCCGGATATGAGTGGATCCGGGACTTTCATGCCCCGGAAATCTGCAGGTCTAGTGTAATGAGGGTGCTCTAATAAACCAGAAGAATAGGAATCAAGAATCGGGGAATCAACATTTCCAAGAACACCCGGCAACAAGCGGACAACACTATCTATAATGACCATGGCCCCCAATTCTCCACCTGTAAGTACATAGTCGCCTATTGATATCTCATCTGTGACGATATGCTCCCTGATACGCTCATCATATCCTTCATAATGGCCGCATACGAAAATGAGATGTTCTTCCTTTGCAAGTTCCTCTGCTTTTTTCTGCGTGTAGCGCTCCCCCTGCGGGCAAAGGAGTACTACCCTAGGTTTTAGGTCACCTTGGCCTTTGATCGCTTCTACAGCATCAAAAATGGGCTGTGCCTTCAACACCATGCCTGCCCCACCGCCATATGGGTAATCATCAACAGTTGAATGTTTATTATCTGCGTAATCGCGGAAATTGGTCACTCGATAGCTGACAGCCTGCTTTTCCGCCGCCTTTTTTAACATAGACGAACCAAGCACTCCTTCGAACATTTCTGGAAAAAGAGAAAGTACATCGATTTTCATCAGTCCAATAGTCCTTCCATCGGCGTGATGATAACCTTTTTCTCCGAGATGTCGACCTCTTTTACAATCTGATCGATATACGGTATTAGAACATCCTTACCTGCCGTCCTTTTAATGACCCAAACATCATTGGCACCTGGAGTCAATACCTCTACGATTTCTCCTATTTCCTCTTCTTCATCCGTGAAGACCTTACAGCCGATGATCTCGTGGAAGAAAAATTCCCCCTCATCCAGTTTGCCAAGCTGTGATTCCTTTATTCTCAAAATCCCGTTGCGGAAAGCTTCTACCTGACCGACGTTATAATAGTTTTCAAACGTCAATAGATTAAAGTTTTTATGAGTCCGGTGTGACCTGATTGTAAGCGGCAATGGTTTTTTCTCTGTTTCCCTGAACAAATACAGCGTATTGCCAACTTTGTACCGCTTCTCCGGGAAATCTGTTGATGAAATAACACGGACTTCTCCTAGAAGACCGTGCGTATTGACGATTTTACCTACATTAAACCAGTTTTCCATTCTTTCACCTCTAACGAATTTCCGAGACAATTCCATCTTTAATGACAATTGTCTTCGTTGTCATAAGATCGTCCCAATCTTCCCCGATTTCTACATCAATAATGCTTTGGACTTCCCGTTCCTTCAGTTCGCTTCCAATAGGAAGGATTTCCAACTGTTCCATTTGAAATTCAAGCAGTTTGATTTTTTCCTGCCTTTGGTTAATTTCTTTTTCAAAATGAGAACGAAGGCTGGCGGGCTGAAGGTTACGGGTCTTTTCAAGTTTTTTCAGTTCAAAACGAAGCTGTTCACTTTCCTTTTGAAGTTGTAGTCGTTTTGATTTGTACTTATCGAGGAGCTGATTCTTGCTGGATTCCGTTAATACTTGGTTAACGATTACGTTTTGGAGAATTTTCATTCCAGCGCCTCCTATTATCTATGATTTCTTATTTCGTTCAAAAAATATGTATGATAGGGTAATCTTTTGAAAAAATGAGGGTCATTCTCTTAAGTATAACGTAAAACGGTGAAAGATGTGTCTCAAAAGAATGAAAATTAGACCCCGAATCCATGAAATTGTAAGTAGACCCGGGATTGAACTTTTCTTGAAGTACAAAAAAAGGAGGGGATTAGCCCTCCTTATTCGGAAATCTCCAAATAGATTTTCTTCTGCTGTGAAGATCCTGCTGCATATACCACAGTTCGAATCGCCTTAGCAACACGCCCTTGTTTACCGATGACCTTGCCCATGTCTTCTTTATGAACGGAGAGGACATAAACAACCCGGTCGGCTTCTTCCTTCGAAGTTACAATAACCTCTTCCGGATGATCCACAAGTGCTGAAACAATCGTTTCAATTAAAGATTTCATCAACTAGCGTCGATTACTTGCTGTTTTTTGCAACATGGAATTTTTCCATGATGCCTTGAGTTGAGAATAAGTTGCGAACTGTATCAGATGGTTTAGCTCCATCTTGTAACCATTTAAGAGCAAGCTCTTCATTGATGTCAACTTTAGCTGGTTGAGTCACCGGGTTATAAGTTCCCACTACTTCGATGTAACGTCCGTCACGTGGTGAACGAGAATCTGCAACTACAATACGATAGAAAGGAGATTTTTTTGCTCCCATACGTTTTAAGCGAATTTTTACTGCCATTTTAAATAAGCACCTCCGAATAGTTTCACACAAGATAGTATAATATCAAATGTCTTGTATGTTTGTAAAGGTTTTTTTCTTAACAGGTGAAAAAAGTGTTTAAATAGGCGGTTTCAGCCTATTTTTATGCTCATTTCCCATGAAAAAAACTTACATGAACGGGAATTTAAATCCCTTTTTCTTTCCTTTTTGCATGCTTGTAACTTGTTTCATCATCTTTTTCATTTCTTCAAATTGCTTCAGTAGACGGTTCACTTCTTGGATCGATCTTCCGCTCCCTTTGGCAATCCGTTTCTTGCGGGATGCATTCATGGTTTCTGGATGTTCTTTCTCTTGCGTCGTCATTGAACGGATGATAGCCTCAACATGACCAATCTGTTTCTCATCGATCTGAAGGTTATCCATCCCTTTCATTTTATTCGCACCAGGAATCATCTTCAAAATATCATCAAGCGGTCCCATATTGCGCACTTGACCAAGCTGTTCAAGGAAATCATCAAAGGTAAAAGTAGCGGTACGCATCTTTTTCTCTAATTCTTTCGCTTTTTCTTCATCAACATTGGCTTGTGCTTTTTCGATAAGGGTCAATACATCGCCCATACCAAGGATTCTTGAAGCCATCCTTTCTGGATGGAATGCTTCAAGTGCATCCAATTTTTCGCCCATACCGACAAATTTAATCGGCGTGTCCGTAACGGAACGAATAGAAAGTGCCGCACCACCACGAGTATCCCCATCTAGCTTCGTTAATACGACTCCAGTTAGACCGAGCTGTTCATTGAAACTTTGAGCCACATTGACAGCATCCTGACCTGTCATCGCATCGACAACTAGGAAGATTTCATCCGGTTTGGTCAATTCCTTGATATCTTTCAGTTCGCCCATCAGATTTTCATCAACATGGAGGCGACCTGCGGTATCAATCAACACATAATCATGATGTTCTTCCTTCGCCTTTTCAATCGCCTGTTTCGCAATTTCTACAGGACTGACCTGATCACCTAGGGAAAAAACAGGCATGCTTAATTGTTTGCCAAGTGTTTCAAGCTGCTTAATCGCCGCCGGACGGTAAATATCAGCCGCAACCAACAATGGCTTACGGTTGTATTTTTTTCTAAGAAGATTTGCCAGCTTTCCGGTAGTCGTCGTTTTACCTGCCCCTTGAAGACCTACCATCATAATGACAGTCGGTGGTTTGGAGGCAACGGCAATCTTACTCTGTTCGCCGCCCATCAGCTGAGTCAATTCTTCCTTAACTACTTTAATTACCTGTTGACCGGGGGTTAAGCTTTTTAGCACTTCCTGACCTACCGAACGCTCACTTACACGCTTCACAAATTCCTTCACGACTTTAAAGTTAACATCCGCTTCAAGCAGGGCCAAACGAACTTCACGCATCATTTCTTTAACGTCTGCTTCGTTGACCTTCCCTTTTCCACGGATTTTTTGCATCGTGTTCTGCAGTCGGTCGGCCAATCCTTCAAATGCCATATTGCCGCCTCCTAATCTAACTTCTCAAGCGCTGTAATTGCGTCAAGCAACTTTTCTTTAGAAAAGGATTCCTTCTCTAAAAGATCCTTCACATTCGCAATCCATTGGTTACGCTCTTGAAATTTTTGAAATAACAATAGCTTCGCTTCATATTCTTCGAGCATTGCTTCTGTTCTTTTTATATTATCATAGACTGCCTGCCTACTGACTTCGTATTCATTGGCAATCTCTCCAAGAGAGTAATCATCCAGATAGTAGAGGGCCATATAGCTCTGCTGCTTTTCCGTTAACAACGATTGGTAAAAGTCATACAAATAATTAATCCGCGTTGTCTTTTCAAGCATGTTAGCAAGCCTCCCTGCTGTTAAGTGAAAACCCTTTACAAGTTTATATTGTATAGTGTCGATTATTTCATGTCAAGCTAAACTCCTTACCACAAGATAAAAATCATTATTTTTTTCGTTTTCTCGCTTCAATCAGGCGCTTCATCTGCTCTTCACGTTCCGATTCCGATAGTTTATTTACAGGTTCCTTCTTGTGGTGGCGAGCTGGCACTGATTTTACCTGCTCCTTTTTTTGCTCGATTTCTACAGGCTGCTTCTTTAATGCTTCTTCCTTACCAACTTTTTGTTTTACCTTTTTCAGTTTTGCGACTCTTTCGTTTTGCCTAGATGAAGTGGTTTCTGATTTTTCACGACTTCCCGTAAAGATACGCGAAACTCTGTGCCAACCAAACCTTCGGACCGCAATTTCGCAAAATAAGAGCAAGAATGCCGATAAAAGCAGCCAAGAACTAATACTTTGTTCTTGCCTTGACGTATTTTGCAATGGCCGGAATGCCTCAGATTCATCCTTCAACTCCTGACCACCCGAAACAGCCAATAATTCCTTAATAAGCGCTTTGTTTAGGCCTTGTTGCAGGTATTCCTCTGAATAGGGCACGGTGAAACCTGTTTGATATAGATTCGTACTTCCACCCTTGGTATCTTGTTTTATGCTGAGAAAATACATCCCTGATTGCTTAGGCATGATGACTTCGTATTTTCCCGGCGCGATGAGTTTCGTATTGACGTCTACTTCCTCACCTTTTTCAGACACTACATTTGCCGATACAGGAAAGTGATTTTGTGTGGACGATTCAAGGTTGATGACCGTTTCCTCCCCACCATTATCCTGTGTGAGCATATACGGCTCACTTTCGAACTTGGGCAGCGTGTTTGTGATCAATTGATTGAGAAATGTCCCCCACTTTCCCCAAGCAGGCCAATCGCCTGACCATTTCCCACTAATGTCCGAAGTGAAAGCTGCCGTCGTTCCCATTCCATATTGCCACTCGGCAAGGACGGGATCCTCTTTTTCACTGATCAGCGACTGTAATGCACGCTGCTTTGCAGTTGTCGCGATGTAGGCATTCATCTTAGGTACGCCATCCTTAAACAATCCGTTCCATTCCGGATTGTCCTTGATAGATGGATAAAATGGGGTATCCTCAATGTAAGTGCGGCTCGCCATGACGGTTTCCCTCGATAAAATGCTCGGAATAACGGAAGCATCCGTGACATCGTAATAGCGCCCCGCACCAAAGTCGGCCAAGTCCTCAAGTAGGTTCTTATCGGCATCATTTCCAATTGAAACGGTAGAGAGGGTTATGTTCTCTTCCTTTCCTTCTTCAATCAAGTCTTCATAATTACTTGAAGCGTTTGACTGTCCATCGGTCAACAAAATAATGTGCTTCCGCTGCAACCTTTCATCCCTTAACTTATCATAGGCCATTTCAAGCGAGCTGAAGATTTCAGTACCGCCACCTGAAGACAGTGTACGAATCTTCTCCACGACTTTTTCCTTATCCTTAAGTGGGGCTGCTTCGATGATTTCCCATGGTCGGTCATCGAAGGCAATGAATCCAAACGTATCCTTTTCACGCAAAAGTTCAACAGAGCGGGCAGCCGCTTCCTTTGCCAATGATAGCTTGTTTCCATCCATACTGCCTGATCGGTCGAGAACAATCATCAGTCCAAGAGATGGCATCTCTTTTTTTCCTTTGATGTCCATATCTACTGGAAGTAATCTCTCAATTGGTGTCTTGAAATACCCGCCGAGCCCGAAACTATTTTCTCCGCCGGTCATCACGAACCCATTACCGAAATCCTTAACGGACCGCTCTATCATTTTCATTTGAATTTCCGAGACTGAGGTGGCAGGAACATTATTAAACACAATCGATTGGTATTGTAAAAAACCGGATAAAGTGGTCGGCAGTTTTTCCGGTATCGTCGATTCGACAATTAGCCCGCTGCCGTTCAAAATATTTTCAAGCCGTCCTGTTGACTCACCTTCGACAATCAATACTTTTGGTGTGCCTTTTACATTCGTGATTGCCTGCAATTGGTTATTTTCCGCAAATGTATCATTTTCAGCGATGATTTCGGCCTTATATACTTGTAGTCCAGTTTTCTCGGCTGTATGAGAAACAGAGAATAAATTAGTCCCTTCTTTTACACTCACTGCCTTTTTGATGATTTCCTGATCATTCAGTGAAATGCGGACAGTCGCTTTTTTCGCTGTATTGCTAAAGACCTCCAATGAAATCTCCGTTTTTTCGCCTTGATAGATAGATGGGGGAATCGTTACATTCTTCAGGGCGACATCTTTGCCAATCGATTCGATTAGTGGCACGATGTCGAGCTCAATATTTTTATTTGCAAGTAGTTTGGCCTCCTCCACACTGCTTCCCGACGTTTCATTACCATCCGAAAAAAGGACGATTCTCCCACTTGAATAGCTCGGAATGAGCGAGGAAGCAAATTGAATGCCTGAATCCAATTGACTTGCCTCTTCTTCCACTTCACCGCTAAATTGGCTTATGGGTGTATGTTTTGTCGACAACGCCTGCTCAGCAACGGCACTGCCCCCAAAGGCTGCCACCGCAAAGGAGTCGTCTCTACCCATGGTTTCAACACTTTTCTCAATCCAAGCCAGCGACTTTGTGTCAGAGTCTTTGACACTTGCAGAACGATCGACTAAAAAAACAACCATCGATCCCTTGATAGGTTGTAGCAATTGCGGAACGCTCAGTGCCAATACAATGAGAAAAAAAATACATGACCGCAATATGGCCACAACGACCGTCTCTACATGCTTCGTTTGATTACGTGATTTTATCACATACATATAAATAAGCGCTGCACAGGGAAGCAGCAATAAAAAAACCAGGGGATAAGTAACATCAATGCCCACGTCGATATACCTCCCATTCGGCCATTAGTAGCAGAAGGACCATACAAGCCAGCCAGTACCATAAGATATCCTGTTTTGTATCGCTTCCCCCTTCTTTCAACTCTGATGATTTCATATTCATCTTGAACGACGGAGCTGAATCGACTCTTTTTTCCCTTTCGTCCAATAAAACCGAAAAGTAAAATGCCTGTTCTCCCGCCATTGCTTCGTATATACCGGGCTTATTTGGCGCTCGAAAGCCCTCCTTTTGCAAATCAATGGTAAAGAGATTCGTTCCGGACTCTGTAAATATAGCCAATTTTCCCGTTTCCGTTCCAAGATTCAACCACTTTTCTTCACCAGGCTGATAGTAACCTAGAAAGTTCGACTGTTGGGTCAGCCATTGATAGGAATTATATAAAAATATAGGAAATCCAGGTTGTAACGGCCAATCGCTGTCCGCAACGGAGAAGTTCAGGGCAATGATCGGCTGTCCTTGGTGCGTACCTTTTTGAATGAGCGGTATACCCTCACTTGTAGTAACATGATGCCATTGATTGCTGATCGGAGGGGATGACGATTTAATATACACTTTGTCCATATTTACGTAGTCCATGAGTGGGTCACCCGTTCCCTTTGGTTGACCTGTCAGTTTTTGTTTTCCTTTTTCAGTGGCATTGATAAAAAGAAGCGGGTACGATCCAAGTTCCTCTAAGTCCACTCCTTCGGCAATCACGATTCCATCCATTTCGACTTTTTCTTTATCCTCAAGCTGGATGATATCAAGGCCAATCGTTTCGAGCCCATTAATCAAAAATGGATTCACATCCCCCACTGCATAGACTTTCTCATATACGGCCGTTTGGATGGCCGTCATTTCATTGTCCGCTGAATAGTCATCATCCACAATGATGGAGGCCGTATAATACGGTTTTTCTTTCAGAACCGGTATATCAATTATTTTCTCGCTGCTTGCTTTCACCATTATCCTTTTTGTGAATAGAACATCTTTTCCATTCGTTACTTGAAATTTCACCGTTTCATCCTGCTTCGTTTGATTTTCAATGACCGCCACCCCAGTAATGCCTCCTTCAGAGCTTGCCGTGCCAAATGAAAGCAAGGAGAGATTGCCAGTCAGGCTGCTGAAATTATGTACACCAATGGGAATGTCTTCCGATAATCCCCTAAGGTCCTCCTCCACAACCGCATCGGAGTATAAATGAATGACCGATTCTTTTCCAGCCGCTAGCGAGTCTGCCAGTTTCAATGCCTTATCAACATGCTCATGACTGTATGTTAGCTCCATTTCATTTATTTGTTTTTTTAACTCAGCCCGGTTTGTTTCGTGATTGGCAAGTATCACAGGCTTTTGACCAGCATCTATGATTGTCACTTCTTGATCATCCACCGCTTGAAGCATCTCCCCCACTTCTTGCTTGGCTTTTTCAAACCGGGTGAGCTCCCCTTCTTTTGCACTCATCGAAGCCGATGTGTCGACAATTAGGATTAGGTGGTCGCCCGGAATGCCCTTTTGAAACCAAAAGGGTCGAACCAACGCGAACATGAGGAGGAGAAGTACGAGAAGTTGAAGCCAGAATAAGAGATTATGCTGTAATTTATGAAGCCATGGAGAAACCTGCCATTCATTCAGCACCTGCTCCCATAATAAATTGGACGAAATCGTCGTTTTCTCATATTGCTTCCGGAAAAAATAAAACAGAATGACGGCTCCGATAAAAATGGTCAATAGAAAAAAGAGTGGGTTTGAAATATGCATATCTTCACCTCAATTCATTAGCCCGTGGCGTGGAAAGTCGTGAAATAAAATCGTTTGTATATCCTTTTCAGCAGATATGAGCATATAGCGGCTGCCAAGACTTTCACAGATAGCTTCAAGCTGCTCGTTATGGTGTGCTAGACGCCTTCGATAGTTGTCGATGAGGGTCGGATTAAGGCTAACATTGACCGCTGTTTCCATTTCACTATCCACAAACTTCAGGTCCCCATCATACATAGGTTGAAGTTCCTCTTTCCCCAGCAGTTGAATGAACCAGACTTCTTGTCTTGCCGAGCGTAGCTTTCTTAAAGTCGCCTCCACCTTTTCGATGGGCTCAAGACCATCCGAGATGATAATCGCAAGTTGCTGATTCCTCACCATCACTTTGCCAAGTTGCTCATAAAACTCCCCGCTTCTCTCCGTATCTTCCAATCCAGCTATCTCTCGAAAAACCCTTTTACGGTGAACCGCTCCTTTACGTCGAATAGGATGGGCTCCTTGATTACCGACGGGAACAAAATTCAGACGGTCTTCGCTTGCAAGGACAACAAAGCTCAATGAAGCGGCGAGCTTTCGCGCCTGTTCCCATTTTCCCGGGAGAGCTCGCATCGAAGAAGACATATCCAGGTAAACGGCCACAGATAACTCCTGTTCATCGAGGAACCTTTTTATATAATGCTTCTGGGTTCGGCCAAATACATTCCAATCGATTTGCCGGACATCGTCTCCCGGTTGATAGGCCCGAAAATCGGAGAACTCAAGCGAAGAACCAAACGCACTCGACCGTCTCGAACCTTTATGCATCCCACGCTTCCTCGTTTTCACGAGCAATCTCTTTTTCTGTAGCCTTTCTAAAAAAGCATAAGCTACCATCAAACCGGTGTTCCATTTCCTAATTTATACGCCGACTCAACGACTTCAGAAATAATGGAATCTATGAGAACCCCGTTTGCTTCCGCTTCAAAGTTGAGTATAATCCGATGCCTCAGCACAGGATAGGCCGTTTGCTTCAAGTCACCGGCAGAAACATGATAACGCCCGGCAAATAAAGCCCTTGCCTTTGCCATTTTGATCAAACTTTGCAACCCACGAGGTCCGCTTCCGAATTGAACGTATTGCCGGACAAGTTCCGGCGATTCCTCCACATTTGGATGAGTACTCGAAATAATCAAAACCGCGTAATCCAGCATCTCTTCTGAAATAAGGACCTCCTTTACTAGTTGCTGCAGTAACAAAACATCCTTGATGGAGGCAGCTTTTTCAATAGAAATGGTTTCCCTGCCTGTCGTTCGAAGGGCAATCTGCTTTAATTCCTGCTTTGATGGATAACGGACAAGAATCTTACAGATAAACCGGTCCATCTGGGCTTCGGGCAATGGATACGTCCCCTCCATATCGATTGGATTCTGGGTTGCAAGCACAAAGAAGGGCTGATCAAGCTGTTTCGTTTCCCCCATGACTGTTACAGTTCTCTCCCCCATTGCCTCTAAAAGCGAACTCTGTGTCTTCGGCGTCGCCCGATTGATTTCATCAGCTAAGACGATATGAGAAAAAAGAGGCCCCTCATGGAAGGTAAACTGCTGCCTTCCGTCCTCTCCAGGTTGCAATAACATGGTTCCCGTAATATCGGAAGGCATCAGATCTGGTGTAAACTGGATTCTAGAAAACTCTAAATCCAGGCATTCCGAAATCGTCCGAACGAGCATCGTCTTCCCAAGTCCCGGCAAGCCTTCAAGCAATACGTGGCCACCTGCAAAAATGCTCCATAAAACTTGATCGATCACGTCTTCCTGCCCAACTATAAAACGGGAGATTTCCTGCTTAACTCTCTCAATCATAGTCCCTGCTTCATTAAACTGCTGTTCTTTTTCCGTCATTTTCCCACTACCTTTCCGGATCAAGATTATTAAAATAATTCTTGACGATATCATTCAAATCAGAGGGTAGCCTAAGGCGATCCGTACTTTTGCGATAAGATTCCTCATACTGCTGATAGACCTCCTCATAATTCCGCAAGTTCCCCCTCAATACTGGACCCTCGGCCTCCTCCTGCTCGCCACTCCCTTCACCAAGTTTCCCATTGTCGGTTTCCATATTCTGCTTTCCATCGGTCTTTTCGGGAATCGTCAGCATTTCCCTCGACCCTTGTCCAGCACCCCCCTTCGTGCCTCCTTTTCCTCCGCCGGTACCACTTGCTCCTTGTCCTTGTCCTTGTCCTTGACCCTGTCCTTGTCCTTTTTGGCTTCCGGGATTATTCCCAGAATTGGCGTTGGGCTGTCCATTAGGCGTAGAGGAGGGCTGACCTAGGGGCTGATTGGCGGGTTGCTTCCCTTGTGTTCCATCGCTGTTAGAAAAAGCTGTTTGAGAAGAAGGAATACCATCTTGACTCATTTTATTCTGAAGTTGGGATCCCGCTTGACGAACAGCTTGATTGGCTGATGCTAACTGCTTGGCAAGTTCTCCCGATTCCATCGCTTCCTCCAACTGCTGCATCAGTGCATCCAATTGTTCTTCCGTTAATGGAAGCTCCTGCTCTGTGTAGCTCTCTAGGGCCTGCTTCTGTTCCTTGGACAGCTCATCCCATCTTTCATTTAGTTCTTTCAGTTCTTTTTCGACCAGTCGCATGTCCTTTTGTTCAAGTGCCTTGGACAGCTCCGTAAGGCCGGTTTTTTTTGACTGATCCTTCCAGGTTTCCAGTGACTCTTGCTTTTCTCTTTGCTTCTTTTCTTTTAATTGCAGCTCGCTTGACTGTTTGGCGAGTGCCTCTAAGGCCTTCTCAGCCTCTTTTTCTAGCGCAACTTTCTCTTTTACATCTTTCAATGTCTTTTTGACATCAGGATCCTTTATTTCCTTCACTTTTTCATCAAGCTCTTTTTTGACCTCCTCGACAAGCTTCACTTCTTTTTCCGCCTGCCTGGCTTGATCCATTTTCTGATTTGGCAAAATTGCCAATAGGGAACCTCCTATTGCTAAACAAAGAGCTAGCGTCAGCCATTTCGGATGTACCCATACTTTCTTCCTTCTGAGGGCCTCCTCCTGATGGATTTTCATCTGGTGAATAGCATCCCTGAGCTGGAGTGACTTAAGCTCACCAATCTCCCCTAAAAAAGCGAATCCCGTCACGACACGGTCATCAGGAACATACTGGTTAAACAGCAAAGCAGCCGTTTTATTACCGGGTTTTCCTTTAATGATTCTATAGACAAAAAAAGCAAGTAAACAGATGATTCCAATGAAAAAATAACGGAAAACGAAGGGTATGACTACTATACGTGCCATGAAAAATAGTAAAGTCGTCCATGCAGACACGGCAAGGAGTAAAAGTTGCCCCTCCCTCATCACATGCTGCATGAAAAGTTGCCGCTTAACGGGTTTAATCAACTTGAGAAACTGGAGTTCATCATGGGTAAGATCCTTGTTCATCGTTTTGTCTTCATTCCCACGCGCAGCTTTTTAACGCTTAGAAGAACGGACCCGATTAGTAGAAGTGTGTAACAAATCAAATGAGACGCCCAAAGTGGAAAATCAATCCCCGATAACTTCTGGATTTCCTCAGAGTAAGTCGGTTCAACAAAGCCGATTAATACGATTGGGGTATTTAGCATGGCCGCTAAGTAAGGCAATGGGTTAGTCGTTGGTGTGGTCACATTTACCTGATTCCCCACGGCCATGGTAGTGAATAGTAGGGTCAATAAAGCTGTGCCACCTACTAAAAACAATGTGATTCCATAAGTCGTGACCATCGCCGGAATGGTTTTTCGCACAAGTGTAGAAAAAAGCACCCCGATACTGCCATATACGATGACGGTGAAGACATTGAAGCCCAGCACCATCAAAAGCTGATTCGGCGAAATTCCGCCGAATAAAAAGACGATGCTATATAGCGGTAAACTGGCCACAACCAGTAATAGCAAGTAGGAAATGGATGAAATTAATTTCCCGAAAATGATGCCTGTCGAGCTTTGGGAAGTCGTCAATAAAATATTTAACGTCTGTCGCTCCCTCTCACTCGAGATGACGCCTGCCGTCAGTCCAGGTGTAATGAACAAGACCAAGGCCAGTTGGATAACGGATAGAAATATAAACATACTCCGGCTTGCATCCGGGTCAACGCGCCCGCCCATGCTACTAAGAGACTGAATAAAAATCATACCGATAACGATGGCACCAATCGCAAGAACATAGAATAATACACCTAAAAAACTTTTAAAAGAGCGAAAGCGTAGCTTAAACTCTTTATTCAAAACCGGATTCATCAGCCAGCTCTTCATGACAGTTCAACCCCTTTCGTGATTTCCATGAACACATCCTCCAGATCCGTCTCTATTTCCGAAAAAGAGACAATGGGCAAGTCTTGCAACATACAGGACTTCAGCAGCTGTTGTTGGGCCCCTGCATCTCCTTTGAATAGAAACTGAATCATTTTTTCATCAACATGCGTATTGATCTGGCTAATATCCGGATTATCTTCTAGAAAAGCGATGGATCGCTCAATATCCTCATGAACCTTAATAATCAGGCTCTTTTCGCCCTGCAGCTTATGTTGGATTTCCGCGACCGACCCTTGTGCTTTCAATTTACCCTGATCGATGATGCCGAGCACATCACACATTTCCGCAAGTTCAGGTAAAATATGCGATGATATCAAAATCGTTTTACCCATATGTTTCAATTCCTTTAAAATCTCCCGCATTTCAACACGAGCCCTCGGGTCAAGCCCGGAAGCGGGTTCATCCAAAATAAGCACTTCGGGGTCGTGTATCAGACTCCTTGCAAGACAAAGCCGTTGCTTCATTCCCCGTGATAAAAGATCCACATAGGAATCCTTTTTATCCGATAAATTTACGAGCTCGAGCAGTTGTGGAATCAGTTTACTCCGTTCCGAAACGGGTATACCATAACTTGCTCCGTAAAAATCCAGGTACTCTTCAGCCTTCAATTGATCATACACACCAAAAAAGTCAGGCATATAACCGATCTGGCTACGGACTTGTTTAGGTTCCTTCGATATATTGTAGCCATTGATATAAGCCGTTCCCGATGTTGGTGCAAGCAAGGTAGCCAAAATGGAAAAAGTCGTGGATTTCCCTGCCCCATTTTGACCGACAAAACCAAACACGGTTCCTTTGTCTATTTGCAAATCCAAGTGATCCAATGCGGTGAACGTGCCATATTGTTTAGTTAACTGTATAATTTCTATCATTTCTCCACCACTCCCTTCACAGTGATTTGTGGCATCCTTACACTCGGGTCATCATCATTATCTATCATGACTTTTATCTGGATGTTCCCTTGTTTCGATACATAGGATGATATATCCTTAGTCCCTTTGAAAGTAATTTCCCGTTCTCCCTTAGGTATCGATTCATACTTTTCAGTCGAAAAATTATAGAGTTCATACTTAACATCTTGTTTACTGAACTTAATCGTCATTTCTGACGCTTTGAATGTTTCGTCCTTCATGATCTTTGGAACTGAACTGATATATTCATATTCTCCCCTTTCAAACCAATACGTACCATATCCTTCTTCTTCGCCAACTGAACCCCGGAGGGCATTCACAGACCCCGCGAACATTTCTTTTGACAATGTCACTTCCCCAGCCAAAATTGTTTTCGGACTGAATGTTTGGAAAATCAGATTATCTATATTTACTTTCGGTTTTTTCGATAGTCTGACGTCTACGATTGAATCGTCGGTTATACCGCCGATGACAGGTTCGGATTTTGTCGAGGCCCCTCCGAAATACGCCTCCGTCAGATAAAGAAGCTGATCCCTGCGCATTTTTTCAATATCGATTTTTTTTCCCATAGTTCCATTATTCCAAGAAGACGATGTCGTTCCATACGGTTTAAATAAGAAATCACTCTTTAACGCTTCATTTACCTTGATCTCTGCCCCCTTTTTCAACGTTCCGAGATTGATTCGTTCATTGCCGGTCAGGATCATTAATTCCTTAAGGTCATAAGGTGTCTCATTTTGAATCGTACCTGTCAAGGTCCTGTTTTCAACGGTCAAGTCATTTTTCAATTGACCTGCATTTTCTTTATAAACCTTTCCTATAAAGGACCTGGTAGACCAATATTCGACGTTTGGAAAGGTCAATTCCATATCGGTAGCTTTCTCTTCAAGCATTGGTGCTCTTTTCACGCTTCCACCTAATCCCTCCTGAGTCATTGGCATCGCAACTAACTCATTTTTCGGGAAAGTCAGGTTGTAATTGCCTCCTTTATTGGACAGGAGGACATTCGATTGGATGCCGATGATTTGGTCATCCTCAATTTGATAGATTCCCAATTGATTGAGTTGAGGTTTGGCAAGACGATCTTTCGCTCCGACGGCAAACGTTAGAATCGTCGTAATGCAGGCAATCAAAGGAATGATCCACCAAGCGTGCTCCCTTTTATCCATTTTCCTCAGAATGACAAATAAAATCGGTACAATGATCACAACGTAGACTAACAGCAACAATGCCAATTGAATCACGGATAAATTCGTATCATCAAAGTAACTATTGGGGTCATTCATTTCCCATCTTGCTTCGTCCATGAATTCACTTGAAGTGGAAAACGCATTCAACTCCACCTTCTTTAAAATCGCTTCAAACCACGTGCCGTATCCTTTCCAAGAGGCAAGTGGCTCATCTCCTAACGAAAAGGCCGTCTGGACAATCATCCCGTTTCCATATTGCTTTTTGACAACGGCCGGTGATGACCCGCTCTTCGCAATGATTTCTGTCCCTTTCTCCACTTCACCAGTAAAGCCCGGCAATTGTTCAAAGGATGGTCGATCTTTTTTCTTTTCTGTAAGAAAGGATGAATCCATCTTGATTCCTTTATCCATCTTCATCGGTAAAAGGTTATACAGGGACCCGTATGATTGAGCGGCACTTGGTGATGACCCGGAAATCAATACACCACCAGAACGGATCCAACCCTTTAGTGCTTTCTGTTGTGCCTCATCCAAAGCGGCAATTGCAAATTCATCAATGATTAAATAATCAAACATTTCATAGCCAATTGACTGTTTAGGCAAATCTTCTTTTTCCAACTCGACCATCCTGGCTTGGAGGGATGGCAAGACTCTCAATTCCGTCAAACGATCGTAATTTTCACTTAATACTCCAATCAGGTCCTCGCTTTCATCAAAGAACTTAGGTGCCAGTACCTTCGGGCCGGAATAGTCTACTTCTTTACCATTCTTCCAATCTCCCTCATAGAGATAAATCGACTTCGCCAGTGCGGTCCCATTATAATTATAATTTTCGTCGGTATACCCTGGAAGTGAAACGGAATAGGTTTTCTTGCTTTCCTTTGGCAATTCCACTTTTAGAATTTGCGACCCTCCGAAATCGTAATCGGCCTGAAATTGAAAAATAAGCGTACCGCTGAAAGCCTCCCCCTTATTTTCGATATGTACGGTCATCGGCATGGCCTTGGCCCGGGTTATGTATCCATCAAACCCTGTTTCAATCGAGATTTTTATGTCCGTGTCCGCTGCTTTTGCTTGAACTGTATATGAATGTAAAAATAGGCCTAAAAATAATAAACAAGCAGCGATTCCCTTTAATTTTCTGAACAACCGAACTCCCCCTTTTTTTCTATACTCCTAATAGACGATTAGATCACGAAAAAGTATACAGTATTTATATAAAAAGTAAAAAAAATCAAAAAAGCCGGAAGGGAAAATCCCTTCCGGCTAAAACTATTCACCTTTATACTTCTTCTTTATCAATGATATCGGCAAAGAGCCCATACACATATTTTTCAGCATCGAATTCTTGAAGATCGTCCATTTTTTCACCAAGTCCGACAAATTTCACGGGAATGGAAAGCTCATTCCGGATTGCAATGACAATTCCGCCTTTTGCTGTACCATCAAGCTTCGTTAAGACGATACCCGTTACATCTGTCGCTTCCTTGAACGTTTTCGCTTGAATGAGTGCATTTTGACCCGTCGTTGCATCAAGGGCAAGGAGCACTTCATGTGGTGCACCAGGCACTTCACGTTCAATTACACGCTTCACCTTTTCCAATTCCTTCATCAAATTCACTTTATTTTGCAGACGGCCTGCTGTATCACAAATCAGGATATCGGCTTTGCGTGCCTTAGCCGCTTGAACGGCATCGAACATAACAGCAGCAGGGTCAGATCCTTCTCCTTGTTTAATGACACTGACACCGACACGTTCTCCCCACACTTCGAGTTGCTCAATCGCTCCGGCGCGGAAAGTATCACCAGCCGCCAATACGACCGATTTGCCTTCTTCCTTAAACTTATGGGCAAGTTTACCGATTGTCGTTGTTTTACCTACACCGTTCACACCGACAAAGAGAATGACCGTCAGGCCGTCTTGTTGAATGTTCAAGCTGGATATTCCTTCTTCATCACCTTGGTAAATTTCAACAAGTTTTTCAGAAATGACAGATTGCACTTCTCTCGTATCAGAGATATTGCGCAGTTTCACTTCCATTTTTAATTGGTCGATTAATTCCATAACGGTATCAAAGCCTACATCAGCCTGGATGAGAATCTCCTCAAGTTCTTCGAAAAAGTCTTCATCCACTTTCCGGTAACGGGCAACGAGTTCATTAACCCTTCCGGTAAAGGAATTCCTCGTCTTCGTTAAACCTTGCTTAAACTTTTCC
The DNA here is from genome assembly GCF_059384845.1 of Peribacillus suis. Classification (NCBI taxonomy): domain Bacteria; kingdom Bacillati; phylum Bacillota; class Bacilli; order Caryophanales; family Bacillaceae; genus Peribacillus; species Peribacillus suis. The sequence continues at coordinate 1,447,549 of NZ_CM182019.1, read as the reverse complement.
CCGATTGATATTTCGGATGTTGCTTTTTTTTCAACTTCTACTTCTACTTTTGTTTCTACAGCTGTTTCTTTTTCTTCTTGTGCCGTGAATTTTTCTTTTAGCTTCTTGAAGAAACTCATTGTCCCACTTCCTCTAATTCATGGATTTATATTTCAACAAAGTTCTCTGATTCCTCCATACGAACGGAAACTAATTTGGAAACACCTGACTCTTGCATCGTAATGCCATAGAGGACATCCGCTTCCTCCATCGTCCCTTTACGGTGGGTGATTACTATAAACTGAGTCTCTTGACTGAATTTCCTTAAAAATTGGCTGAAACGAACTACATTCGCTTCATCAAGTGCCGCCTCGACTTCATCGAGGATACAGAAAGGAACGGGCCGGACCTTTAAAATCGAGAATAAAAGAGCAATTGCAGTCAATGCTCGTTCTCCACCGGACAAGAGACTCAAGTTCTGTAGTTTTTTCCCTGGAGGCTGTGCGATGATATCTACTCCCGTATTCAATAAATCATTGGGATCTGTCAGTTTTAATTCAGCCCTGCCACCACCGAACAGTGATTTAAATACCTGTTCGAACTGTTCACGAATCGCATAGAATGTTTCTGAAAAGCGTCGTTTCATTTCCTCATCCATCTCGTCGATAACCTGGAATAAGGTATCCTTAGCCTGCTGCAGATCTTCTTTTTGACCGAGAAGGAACTCGTACCTTTCGGCTACACGGGCATACTCGTCTATTGCTCCTAAGTTGACCGTCCCCAATTCTTCAATGGCCAGCTTAATGAGCTTTACCTTTTTCTGAGCTTCTTCGATAGGTATCATTAATGGATACTTTTCTTTAGCCCCTTCATAGGATAATGTATATTCCTCGCGTAAATGATCCAGGCGGTTTTCCAGCGCCACATCAAGTCGGGTTAATTTGACCTCTTCATCCTTGACCACTTCAACGATACCTTTATAGAGACGACTTTCCTCTTTCAAAGCTATTTCGAGCGTTTCGAGATGAGTTTGCATTTCGGTCTTTTCCTGTTTTTTGGCGGAAATATTTTCAATGGCCGCATTCTTATCAAGCAATCTTTGTTGGGCCATGTCTTCAAGCGTTTCTTCCCCACTCGAACTGTCCGTCATTTCATTTGTTAAAAGCCCCAAGTCATCCTTGTTTTCAGTTAAGGTGCTGGTCTCTTTTGCCAAGTCCGCCTCAAGCCGTTCCATTTTTTCTCTTTGATTTTGAAGCTGACCGCGTTTTGAGGCCAATGTTACCCTTAACTCGCTCGTTTCTTCGGCAAGACTTTCCTTTGATGATTGCTGTGATTGTTTTTGTTCTGTCATTTCCGCTATAAGGCGGTCAAGCCCATCGATTTCCACTTTACAGGATTTCAACAGTTCTTCCAATTCTTCGAGCCTTGCTTTCTTTTGCTGTTGCTCTTCTAAATAGGAGTTTTTATCCAAATCATAAAGGTGTAGGCGATCATTCACATTTCTTTCTTGTAGCTCGACTTCACGAAGTTCACCTTTCAGGGATTGCTCCTGTAATCGTAGCATTTCACCTGTTTTTCTCGTTTGTTCAAGCGTTTGCTCTTGAACACCGACATCCACCTTCAGCTGTTTTACCTGTTTTTCAAGCTGGTTCGTTTTTAATTCCATCCCGGCTAGCTTCTCATGTAATTCTTCAAGCTCGGTTTTCCGGGATAGTAGTGAAGTCGATTTTTGTTTAATCGTTCCACCCGTCATCGAACCACCAGGGTTGACGACATCCCCTTCAATCGTAACAAAGCGGAAACGGTGCTGCACCATTTTTGCCAGTTCGTTGGCTCCTTTTAAATCCTTTGTGATAATGACGGTTCCTAGCAGGTTTGCCGCGATGGAAGCATGTCTTTCATCATATTGGATCAACGAGGAACCTGTCCCGACAAAAGCAGGGTGATTCTTCAGCATCGACAGCTGGTTCGATGAAATCTCTCTTCCTTTGATGACAGATAAGGGCAGGAAAGTCGCCCGTCCAAACCTGTTTTTCTTCAAGAAGGAAATGGCTTCACGGGCATGTTCTTCTCTCTCCACAACCACATGTTGCATCGCCCCACCTAGTGCTGTTTCGATGGCGGTTTCATATTCCTTTGGGACCTTGATCAGTTCCGCCACTGCACCTTCAATGCCTTTTAGAGTACCTTTTGCTTTTAGGACTTCCTTAACACCTTGAAAGAAGCCTGCATAGTCCTCTTCCATCTCTTCAAGCAGTTCCTTTCGGGATTTTGCCTGTTGAAGGAATTGATAGGCCTTATATAGGGTCGTTTCCTGTTTTTGATACGTATCTTTTGCCGTTTGTAGCTTATTCTGTTGATTTCGGAAAGAAGTGACATGGTCTTCAAGCTGCTTGCTCAGTTTTTCCATACGCTTGGAGTATTCCGACTTTTTAGCAGTGATTTCCGTTCTCTCGGTAAGGAATTTTTCATTTTCGTGATCCAGTTTGGAATTTTTATGTTCCTGCTGCGTGAGTTGCTGCAGAAGGTAATGCTTTTCATTTTTGGCGGCAGCCTGCTTGTTCAGCCACTCGATATAGTCACTTTTCTTCACTTCTATCAGGGCTTCAATGTCGGTATTGAATAGACCTAAGCTTTTTTGTTTTTCATGTAAAAGCTCTTGAAGCTGTTTTACTTCAGAACTCAATGCATGCAGAACTTCCGTTTCTCTTTCCTTTTGTAAAGAAAGACGTTCAACGGCTGCCTTGCCCTCTATAATCGCTTTTTCAAGCTGTGATTTATTTTGTGCCGCATTCTTTTTCCGTTCTTTCAATACTTCTTTACGACCCTCAAGCTTCTCAAGCTCTTCGCTGGCGTTCAATAGCACTTCTTGAAGCTCGTTAATCGATGTTTCGAGTCCGGCAATGCTTCCTCGAACCTCTTTAAGATGCTCTTCACGTTCATGAAGCCTTCCAGCCAATTGTCGCTCCATCTCATTGTGTTTCCCAAGTTCCTGGGTAAGACTTTCCCATTTTTCATTAAGTTCTTCAATTTCAAAAACGGTCAAAGCCACTTCGATTTTTTCAAGTTCCTCTTTCTTATCCAAATATTCTTTGGCCAGGGAAGATTGAATTTTCAAGGGTTCCACTTGACCTTCTAGTTCATGAAGGATGTCATGAATCCTGTTGAGATTATCTTGTGTTTCCGTCAGTTTTGATTCCGCTTTTCTTTTTCTTGTTTTATACTTCAAGACACCAGCGGCCTCTTCAAAAATAACTCGTCTTTCTTCTGCTTTGCTGCTAAGGATTTCTTCCACTTTCCCTTGGCTGATAATGGAAAATGCTTCGCGTCCAAGTCCTGAATCCATAAATAATTCAATGATATCTTTCAGGCGGCATCCTTGATTATTAATGAAGAATTCGCTTTCACCCGATCGATATACCCTTCTTGTCACACTAACTTCATGAAAGTCAATTGGAAGGGTGTTGGTCTCATTATCCAAAGTCAAGGAAACCTCTGCAAAATTCAAGGCCTTTCTTGTGTCACTTCCTGAGAAGATGATATCTTCCATTTTTGCTCCACGCAGTGATTTTGCGGATTGCTCTCCAAGAACCCAACGGACTGCATCAGTCACATTGCTTTTACCACTACCGTTCGGTCCAACCACTGCCGTGACACCAGGTACAAATTCAATCGAAATTTTATCTGCGAAAGATTTGAATCCTACAACGTCCAAGCGTTTGAGGAACATGACCTTTCCCCCTCTACTGTTCAACTATCTTGTTGAGTTTTTTTCTTTAAAACGGCCAATGCGTGTTCGGCGGCATGTTGCTCTGCCTCTTTTTTCGATTTTCCCACACCAGTTCCTAGATCTTCCCCATTCAAAGAAACCGTCGAAACGAACTCTCTATTATGGGCCGGTCCTTTTTCCTGCAGTATTTTGTATTGCAGAACCCCAATTGCATCCCGTTGGATAAGCTCTTGGAGCTGGCTCTTATAATCCATCACATGAGAAAAAGCACCCTCGTCTATCTTCGGAAACACGACATTTTTCAAGAACTGCACAACCGGCTCTAATCCTTGGTCAAGATATAAAGCGCCGATATAGGCTTCAAATACATCTGCAAGCATGGCAGGGCGTTCTCTACCGCCTGTCATTTCTTCCCCTTTACCAAGCAATACATATTCCCCATAAGAGAGGCTGTTGGCAAAGTCGACTAGTGACGGCTCACAGACAATGGCTGCCCTTAATTTCGTAAGCTCTCCTTCACTCATCATCGGGTATTTCTGATACAGATATTTCGAGATTGTCAGTTCAAGTACTGCGTCTCCTAGAAATTCTAGCCTTTCATTATCTTCGTAAGGCTTGCGGCGATGCTCATTCACATAAGATGAATGTGTAAAAGCTTTTTTCAACAAATTTTCATCTTCAAAATGAAAACCCAGATTGTCCTGTAACTCTTTAAATTTATTATCCTTACTTAATGGTTTACGATTATTTACGTTCCTACGCATCACAAAAACCCTCCACTACGGTTCAAAAACATATTTTTCCTACATATAAAAAGAAACCTGGCAGGAATTCCTGTCAAGCTTTCCTATGTACCATCATACAGTATAATCCGCTTAAAGAAAAATAGCCAGCAGCGTTGATGCTTGACACATGGAACTTAATCGGAACTGCACGTATTCGTATTTTCCAGACCCTTACATTACAAGAGAAAGCCCCGTTAAAAAACGGAGCTTTTAATCAAAAGACATTAACATTACATAGTGCTTTTTATGTAATTCACAGCATCACCCACTGTGGCGATTTTTTCAGCGTCATCGTCCGAAATTTCCATATCAAATTCGTCTTCAAACTCCATGACTAGTTCGACTACATCTAGGGAATCGGCACCAAGATCTTCTTTGAATGAAGCTTCAAGCTTTACTTCTGATTCTTCAACGTTCAAGCGATCTACAACGATTTTCGTTACTCTTTCTAATACATCTGCCAATATGTTCACCTCCCCTCAAGACATTATAAATTATATTTCAAAAAAATCAAACCTAAACTTACATCACCATACCGCCATCAATATGAAGGGTTTGACCCGTCATATAGCTGCTTGCCTCTGAAGCGAGAAACGTGGCAACTGATGCAATATCCTTTGGGTCACCGAAGCGGGCTAAAGGTATTTGTGACAGCATCGCTTTTTGCACGTCTTCCGTCAGTTCACCAGTCATATCCGTGGAGATGAAACCTGGAGCGATCGCATTGACCGTGATCCCTCTTGATGCAAGCTCCTTGGCAGTGGACTTTGTCAAGCCAATCACGCCTGCCTTGGCTGCAACATAGTTTGCCTGCCCCGCATTCCCCATCACACCGACGATGGAAGCCATATTGATGATTTTGCCGCTACGTTGCTTCATCATTTGTCTTGTGACTGCCTTTGTGCAAAGGAAGACACCTTTTAAATTCGTATCGATGACCGAATCCCATTCTTCTTCCTTCATCCGCATCAATAAATTATCACGGGTAATTCCAGCATTATTGACTAAAATGTCGACCCGGCCAAATTGTTCAATGACCTCTTTAATCATGCCTGTTACTGATTCACTATCTGATACATCGCATTGAACGGCAAATGCTTTTCGCCCAAGTGCCTTGATTTCATCGACCACTTCATTAGCTTTTGTTTCGCTTCCAGCATAATTGACAGCTACGTCCGCTCCCTGCCGTGCGAGTTCCAATGCCACTTCCCTGCCGATACCGCGGGAAGCACCAGTTACTAGTGCCTTCTTACCTTCAAGAATCATGCTAGTTCCCCTTTCAATGCTTCGACCGTTTTATGTAGGGTTTCTGTATTCGATACTGAGTGAATATTGACGGATCGGTCGATTTTTTTAATCAATCCTCCCAGCACCTTGCCTGGTCCCACTTCAATGAACGTGTCCACGCCTAATTCAAGCAGCTTTTTGACACTATCTTCCCAAAGAACTGGTGAATACAATTGTTCAATTAATTTATTTTTAATCTCTGATGGTTCTGTGATAGGCTCGCCCGTTACGTTTGAAATCACCGGAATGGGTGCCTGTCGGAAACTCACTTCATCAAGTACCTTTTGAAGTTGTTCAGCCGCAGGTTTCATTAATTCAGAATGAAACGGCCCGCTTACATCAAGAGGGAGAGCACGTTTTGCTCCGCTTTCCTTCGCTTTTGCGCTCGCAAGCTTGACGCCTTCTGCCGTTCCGGAAATGACGATTTGCCCCGGACAGTTAATGTTAGCCAGCTGAACGGATTCACCTGCATCAGTAATATCAGCCGTTACAAGAGCGAGTGCTGTACGGTCCATTCCCAGAATTGCGGCCATCGAGCCTTGGCCATTCGGAACAGCGGCCTCCATGAATTGACCACGTTTTCTAACAGTATAGACAGCATCCTCAAAAGAAATTGCACCAGAGGCTACCAATGCCGTATATTCCCCTAAACTATGTCCTGCAGTGTAATCAGGCTGGATGCCCTCTTCCGCCAAGGCATTGAACAAGGCATAACTTGTAGTCAATAGCGCAGGTTGAGCATTATAGGTTACCGTTAATTCCTGCTGAGTGCCATTGAATATAAGCTCGGATAGCGCAAAATCCAGTTTTTCATCCGCCGTTTGAAAAATTTTCCGTGCTTGCTCATTTACCTCAAATAAGTCTAAACCCATCCCTATTGACTGTGAACCTTGTCCTGGAAAGACAAAAGCAATCTTACCCATCCCAAACTCCCCTATCTCTATATTTATTGGACTTTTTCTATCGTCTTCGCAATGGTCGGAATCACATCATGACTCACCATATCCCGGGTCTGACGGATCGCGTTATAAATCGCATTTGCGTCGGAAGAACCGTGTGCCTTGATGACAGGTGCCTTCAAACCGAATAATCCAGCCCCACCATATTCCGAGTAATCCATTTGATTTTTAATGCCTTTTAGTTCCGGTTTCACTAGTGCTGCGGCAATCTTACTCTTCATATTGCTCATCAACGCGGATTTTAACATATGAAAGACACTCATGGCTGTTCCCTCAAGCGTTTTCAGCACCATATTTCCCGTAAAGCCATCCGTTACAACTACATCTGCCGGACCATTCAGAAGGTCCCTGGCTTCTACATTTCCTATAAAGGAGATGTCCGATGATTGCTGAAGGAGCGTGAAAGCCTGCTTCGTCAACTCGTTCCCTTTTTTCTCTTCAGTCCCAATATTTAATAGGCCCACACGCGGTTTTTCAATACCACGGACCTTTTGGGCATATACGGAACCCATTATCGCAAATTGAAGCAGGTGCTCCGGTTTCGCTTCTGCATTCGCTCCGACATCAAGAAAAACAAAACCTTTACCATCTATTGTCGGCAAGGTTGGGGACAATGCTGGACGTTCGATTCCTTCGATTCTCCCGACAACGAACAAGCCGGCTGCCATCAAAGCACCTGTATTTCCTGAAGATATGCATGCATCCGCTTCTCCATCGGCCACTTGGCGGGCTGCTAATACCATTGATGAATTCTTCTTGCGACGGACCGCACGAACAGGTTCATCGGTACTTAGTATCTTTTCTTCCGTATGTATGATCTTGATCCGTTCATTTTTCGTTAAGAACTGGTTAATTTCGCCTTCGTTCCCTACTAAGGTTATTACCACATCGGGAAAGGCCTCGACTGCTTTCATGGCTCCTAATACCTGTGCCTTTGGAGCATTGTCTCCACCCATTGCATCTAGCGTTATTTTCATGAACGTTCATCCTTTTCTAAGCAAGTTAAGAGCGATACATTTCGAACTCACCTTTGAATACCATTTCATTTCCTACGTAGCTTCTGACTTCCACTACGGAACGATCTGCTTGATACTCCACCTTTTTAACTTTCGCTTTAGCTACCACTCTTTCATTTTCCTTGACGGAACGAGTAAATAGAATGGATGCTTTTGCCGTTAAGGCCAGTTCATCATTGATGACCGCCACCGCCAATGAATTAGCTTGAGCAAAAAGGTGATGACCCCTTGCGATTCCATTGCGCTTAAAAACATGCTCTTTTTTTATATCTAAAATAGAAATTGCATTTTCATCTAAATTCAAATCTATTACTTCCCCAATGATCTCATCCAATGGCAATGCCCTTATTTCGTCACTGAATTTCTTCTCGGCTACGTTTTTTATACGTTCACGAAGCTCCGGTATTGATAATTCAAGACGATCGAGCCTAATTGTCTGGACGCTCACCGAGTACTTTTCAGCCAGCTCCTCATCCGTTACAAAAGGATTCTGTTTAATCGTTTCGATTAATAATTGCTGGCGTTCCTTCTTGTTTCTTCGCATTTGAAGGTCACCATCCATAGTATTATGACTAGGTACTAATAGTAGTATATATATTTTAAAAACAGATTGCAAGATTTTGTGGAAATTCTCACAATCTGTTTTACTGTTTTCATTCAATCAAGACGATCAGTCAAGCTTTTCTCCTGTCAATACGCCTGTACCTTCCAAATGTGCCCGGAGCGACGCGTATTCTGGTGCATGCCAAAAACTATTTGAGGCTATCAATTTCGCAGCATCTTCCCTAGCAACTTCCAGCGTCCGGTAATCATGGACCATGTCCGCCACTTTGAATTCGGGAAGTCCGCTTTGTTTTTTACCGAAAAAGTCCCCTGGACCTCGAAGCTCCAAATCCTTCTCTGAAAGGACAAATCCATCATTCGTCTCTGTCATGATCTTCATCCGCTCTTTGCCGACTTCCGTTTTCGGATCGGCAAGCAGGATGCAAAAAGACTGGTTGTTCCCCCTCCCCACTCGGCCACGTAACTGATGCAGCTGGGAAAGACCAAATCGTTCAGCATCATAAATGACCATCACCGTGGCATTGGGTACATTCACCCCAACTTCGACAACTGTGGTGGAAACAAGGATTTGCGCTTCGTTGGAACTGAATTCCTGCATCACTTCATCTTTTTCATCCGCAGGCAAACGCCCATGCATGAGCCCCACCTTATAACGATTCACGAAGTATTGCGTAAGCATGGCATGGACATCGAGAACATTTTGCAAGGAGTCAAGTTTTTCTGATTCCTCGATCAATGGGCAGATGACATATGCTTGTCTGCCTTTTTGAAGTTCCTTTTCTACAAAGGAGAGGATTCTATCGAGCATTTGGTGTTTCGCCCAATACGTTTCGATGGCTTTCCGTCCAGCCGGCATTTCGTCGATTGTGGAAACGTCCATCTCGCCGAACACTGTAATAGCGAGTGTACGGGGAATCGGTGTCGCCGTCATGAAAAGGACATCGGGATTTCCTCCCTTTTCACGCAGGACGCGTCGTTGTTCCACACCAAACCGATGTTGTTCATCCGTTATAACCAAACCGAGGTCCTTGAAGTTCACCTCGTCCTGAATCAGTGCGTGGGTTCCAATCAAAAGATCAAGTTCCCCTAATTCAAGTTTCTCCAATAATTCTCTACGCTTCTTCCCTTTTACCGAGGAGGTCAATAAAGCCACCTTTACTCCGACTGGTTCTAACATGGCGGTCAATGATTGAGTATGCTGCTCAGCCAGAATTTCAGTCGGGACCATTAGCGCTCCTTGGAAACCGGCCGATATGGTCGCATAAAGGCAAATCGCGGCCACTACCGTTTTTCCTGAGCCTACATCTCCTTGTAAAAGCCGGTTCATACGGTAAGGCGATTCCATGTCAGTCAGGATTTCCTCGACAACCCTGTTCTGGGCAGTCGTTAATGGAAACGGGAGGGTATCAATGAATCCCTTCACCTGCTGCCTATCAAATTCTTGTCCAGTCCCTCTTGACTGTTCGCGCTGTATTTTACGAAGTGCCTGCATTTTCAGCTGAAACAGCAAAAACTCCTCATATACAAAACGACGGCGGGCTTGCTTAACATCAACTGCCGATATAGGAAAGTGCATCATGCGAAGCGCATCTTTACGTGGCATCAACTTATAGGTTGTCAGCAGCTGTGGTGGGAGGTTTTCCTCAATCATATTTCCATATTGGGAAAAACCATTCGTGATATGGCGACGCATACCTTTTACCGTAATGCTCCCCTTGACGGAATACACGGGTTCGAATTCCTTTTCCCGGCTATGATCTCCAACATGGCATTCCGAACCAGTGATGGTTTGGCGATGACGATCCCATTTACCTGTCACTGTCACGGTTTCCCCGATTGTAAGTTTTGATTTCAAATAAGGCTGATTGAAAAATATAACCGTAATTAAATATCTTCCAGTCAACAACTTAATCGTTAGCCTGGACTTCTTCTTCCCAAAATAGCCCAAGGTCGGCACTGTATGAATTTTCCCTTCTACAGTGACGCGTTCCTCATGTTCAACCGTTTCTAAGTCCCTTAACCGGTAGTCTTCATAGCGATAGGGAAGATGCTCTAGAAGATCATTGACGGTATGGATCTCCATTTCCTGCATCGCAGCAGCTGTCTCTCCCCCAATGCCCTTAACTGCCGTAATTGGTTCCTGTAAGCTGTTGCTCACTTGTTACTTAACGGCAAGCCAAAGATCTTCGCTTCCAACTTCCGTCCAGTCGGTGTGGCCGCTAATCCTCCTTGTGCAGTTTCCCTTAAGGCCGATGGCATCGCCTGTCCGATTTTGTACATGGCATCGATTACTTCGTCACACGGAATTCGGCTTGTAATACCTGCTAACGCCATATCGGCTGCCACCATGGCGTTAGCTGCCCCCATCGCATTCCGCTTCACACAAGGCACTTCTACGAGCCCAGCAACAGGGTCACAAACCAGACCAAGCATGTTCTTTAATGTAATCGCCATGGCGTGGGCACTTTGAGATGGCGTTCCACCAGCCATTTCAACGATGGCGGCCGCGGCCATCCCTGATGCTGAACCCACTTCCGCCTGGCAACCTCCTGCGGCCCCAGAAATCGAAGCATTATTAGCAACAACGAAACCAAATGCCCCTGCAGTGAAGAGGAATTCAATTTTTTGTTCCCGATTTGGCTTTAATTTATTCTGCAAAGCGAACAAAGTTCCTGGGACAACGCCTGCCGATCCAGCAGTTGGCGTCGCACATATCGTCCCCATCGCTGCATTCACTTCATTTGTTGCCACAGCTTTACTGACCGCATCCAACAAAAGTTCACCCGATAATGAGTTTCCCGTTTTAATATAATTCTGAAGAAGCACGGCGTCCCCACCTGTCAAACCCGAAACGGAACGGACTCCTTGGAGCCCTTTTTCAACGGCCTGTTCCATGACGTCAAGGTTTACACCCATCTGGTGGATGATTTGGTCTCGGGTTTTACCCGACACCTCCATTTCCTGTTCGATCATGAGCGTCGAAATTTTCACTTGCTTTGCTTCTGCCAATTCTACTAGTTCTGCTACATTTCGAAACATGTCCTCTTTCCCTCCTTAATGAAAACGGTTGCCTCAAGTAACTCAGTCGACAATCCTTGCGACCTTGGTGATATGAGGCAATTTCGAAATTTCATCGATGACTTGCTCTTCTATATTCACATCCACTTCGATGGTCATAAGTGCCATCTTTCCCTTTTCTTTTCGTGATACTTCCATCTGTCCTATATTAATTTGATGCTTGGCCAAAACGTTAGAGACATTGGCAATAGCTCCGAAACGGTCATCATGAACGACAAGTATGGCTGGGTTGTGACCCGAAAGCCTTAATTTGAATTCATTCAATTCGATTATTTCGATTTTGCCACCTCCAATCGATATCCCAACGAGCTCCAGTTCATCCGCATCATCACCAACCGTTATCTTCACAGTATTCGGGTGTTCCGGAACGGCCTCTTCTTCTTGGAAGGCAATGTCCATGTTCTTTTGACGGGCTATATCAAGAGATTCTTTGATTCTCTCATCAAAAGTATCAAAATCAAGTAGTCCCCCTACAATGGCCACATCCGTCCCATGACCTTTATGTGTCTTTGCAAAAGACCCATAAAAAGAAATACGGGCCCATTTCGGTTCTTTGTTGAATAGATTCCTTGCCACCCTGCCTATTCTCGCAGCTCCGGCTGTATGTGAGCTCGAAGGTCCAATCATAACGGGACCGATAATATCAAATACACTCCTATATTTCACGTTCTATTCCTCCTTCATTACGCGCTGGACTTTAAGAACCTAAAGAAAAACGCTAGAGGTTATCTTCTGATTGGTCACAGTTCCTGCATGCATGCTGTTTTATAACCTTTAGTCCGCAAAAATAAACTGCATAGCCTAATGACCTATGCAGTTTATTACTTTTTATCGAGACTTCTATATCACATCTATTAAAGGGCAAAAGACGATCAGGTGATCTTACCCAAGTAGATGGTTTAGTTTATTCAATTGAGAAAATGAAAGCATATAACGGCTGTTTACCGTTATGGACTTCAACTTCAACATCTTCAAATGTTTCTTCACAAAACGCGACAAGCTCATCCACTTCTTCTGAAGTTGCATCTTCACCATAAAGAATGGTCAAGATCTCGGAATCTTCGTCAATCATTTTGGATAAAAGATCCTTTGCAGCCTGAGCCTTGTCTTTATTTTTCACTTTGATGGTGCCTTCATCAATACCCATGAAGTCGCCCTTCTCGATTGAAAGACCATCAATGCTTGTATTCCTTACAGCATATGTGATTTGACCTGTTTTAACATGAGAAAGAGCATCGGTCATCACCTTTTGGTTCTCTGTAATATCCAATGAAGGGTTGAAAGCAAGCAATGCTGCCATTCCCTGCGGTACAGTTTTGGCAGGAACGACCATCACGTTATCCCCAAGGACATCAGCAGCTTGATTGGCAGCCATAATAATATTTTTATTATTAGGCAGAATGATTACTTTTTCTGCATGGGCTTCTTCAACTGCTTTCACGATGTCTTCAGTACTAGGATTCATCGTTTGTCCGCCTTCAATGACTGATTTTGCACCGATGCTTTTGAAAAGCTCGCTGATACCGGCACCCATCGCCACAGAAACGACACCATATTTATCCTTGGCTTTCGGTTTTGTTTGAAGTGGCGTTTTAGTTTCGCCGACTATAGCTGTATGCTGTTCACGCATATTATCAACTTTCAACTTAATAAGACTACCGTATGTCTGACCATAATTAAGGCAATTACCAGGTTGTTCAGAGTGAATATGTACTTTAACTATTTCATCATCAGAGATGACTAATAATGAATCTCCAAATTCACTTAAATCATTCCGGAACTTCTCTTCATTGAACGATTGGGCAGCTGGCTTATCCTTTTCCAACCGGACCATGAATTCCGTACAATAACCAAACACGATATCTTCCGTATTAATGTGTCCTTGTACGTTAATGTGATGTTCAGCACTCACCATATCATCCATGCTTGGGCCATTGGCTGAACGAACGGGTAAAGCTTCACCCTTCAATTCTGCTAGGAATCCTTCATAAACGAAAACCAACCCTTGTCCACCGCTATCGACCACACCGACTTCTTTCAATACAGGAAGTAAATCAGGTGTCCTTTTTAAAGATGCATTTGCCTCAGTGACAATATCCTCCATTACCTGGATAAGGTCCTGATGCTTGGCAGCAGATGAAACCGCTTGCTTGGCTGCATCCTTCGCGACTGTTAAAATGGTGCCTTCAACAGGCTTCATAACGGCTTTATAAGCGGTTTGTACACCCGCCTCAAAAGCATGGGCGAATTCTTCACTATTGATGACCGCTTTATTTTCGATAGATTTTGCAAAACCACGGAAAAGCTGTGAAAGGATTACTCCAGAATTACCTCGAGCCCCCATCAATAGACCTCTTGAAAGAGAAGTACCCACTTTTCCGATATGTTCTTGTACATTATTTTGTACTTCCTTAGCGCCGGAAGTCATAGATAAATTCATATTTGTTCCTGTATCTCCATCTGGAACCGGGAAAACGTTCAATGCATCGACCATTTGGGCGTTGGCTGCTAAATGATTAGCTCCCTGGATGATCATTTCAGCAAAGCGCTTTCCATTTAAACTTGTAATTGACACAAAACTTTCCTCCTATACTTAAGGGTTCGTAACACGAACTCCCTGTACAAAAATGTTTACAGAATCTACAGCTAATCCAACAGTTTTGTCCAGAGTGTATTTTACCTTTGATTGCACATTATGTGCAACTTCCGAGATTTTCGTTCCATAACTAACGATAATATACATATCGATATGAACTTCTTCCTCATCTTGTCGGACTATTACACCCTTAGTAAAGTTTTCTTTTCTTAGTATTTCGGCAATGCCGTCTTTAAATTGTTTTTTGGAAGCCATTCCTATTATTCCGTAGCAATCAATAGCAGCACCACCGGCTACAGTAGCGATTACATCATTAGAGATATCAATTTGTCCATATTTCGTTTGTAATTCGATAGACATTTTCTTTTTCCCTCCCAAAACTAACTCAACTAAAGACATTTTACTATAATGTCTATTGTTTTAAAAGTAAATGTCATACGGTACTTAATATAATTCAATTTTAAAGGGGGTATGTCAAGGTTTTTTTCTTGAAAGTAATTAACTGAAGTATTGCATTCTCACGGTAGGTGTGATAAATTATTAAAGTATTTCACAAAGACTTAAGACAACTTCGTAAACTTAAGCTTGTTGTAGTTAGGAGGGAATTTGACATGGCACGTAAATGTGTAATCACTGGAAGAAAAACCCGTTCTGGTAACAGCCGCTCTCACGCAATGAACGCTAGCAAGCGTACATTCGGCGCTAACCTTCAAAAAGTACGTATTTTAGTTGACGGTAAACCTAAACGTGTATACGTTTCTGCAAGAGCTCTTAAATCGGGCAAAGTAGAACGCGTATAATGTTACGGCATCCTCTAAGGATGCCTTTTTATTTGAATGGCTGCCGCTTTTATAATGGGTGATGATTGGACAATCTGATTCTTTCAGAAAGATCATCACCCATTAAAAGCCTGTCCAACCTATCGTTTCTTTTTATTGTCCCCAGCCAAACCAAAAAATAACACCCCCTTTATAGAAGGTGTCACGTAAATATGTTTTATTAGCCTTTTTTAAACGCTCCGAGCATGGCCCTTACCAAACTGCCCAGAACTTTTGGCAATTTAATTGTATAAAATTTCATAATGCCCCTCCTCTTTACATCCCACAAATTTAAGATGAAGTGGAACTTTTCTATTACAACATAAGCTTTTAAGCGGATATAGGATGAAAAGTATATCCGAATCTGCTCTAAGCATGAATTTTAATCTCTGCTTCTTATCACCATTAATATGCCTTCCTCAAATGAAACATTCCCACAATCAGAAATTAGTTCATTGCTGACACAGAGTGTGGAGCCCAATTCAAGCTTTGCATCAACAAGTGGATACTTAAACCCCAAGAGTGTAATGCCGGTGATCTCTTCGGTTACTGGAAGCAGGGAAATATACTTCCTCTCTTCATCCAAGGTCAAGGGGTAGGATCCTGGCGTCTTCACGGTTAAGCTATTCTGACAATCGACTATATACATATCAATATCCTTGTGATAAGGCAGGATGCTATCTTTCTGCAATAATTGGATATTGCCGAGAAAATGGTCCAGCCGCCCTCCTGTTGCACCTAGAATATGTATTTCATTTGGCTCCTGCTCCATCGCCCATTTAAATGCAATTTCCAAATCGGTTTCATCCTTCTCAGGAGGGTAAAGATGAATATTCCCCATCCTTTTTTGAATATTGGACCATTCCTCTTCGGATACGGAATCGAAATCGCCAAACCCACACTGAGGAACAATGTCATTTTCAAGTAAGGACCAAACACCTCGATCGACCCCAACCCACAAGTCAGTACTCTCTTTATAAGTCGTTAAATCAGGCCACAAATCCTTTGGGCCTCCAGCCATAATGCTTATTTTCATATTCCGCCACCCTATTCTTAAGATTCTTTACATGTCTGATTGTTTTAAAAAAGCCGATCATCATCGTAGTATAGCTACGATAATGTCGGCTTTCTCTCATTTTAATTTCCACGAATTCTCTGAATCGCTGCCTGGCGATCTTCCTGGTTATATATGGCTGACCCGGCGACAAGTACCGTTGCTCCCCGTTCAATACAAACTTTGGCCGTTTCTTCATTTACCCCGCCATCTACTTCAATTTCAAGATTGGGATTGTACAAATCAGCCATCGCCTTCACTTCGGAAATTTTTGGAAGTACAGAAGCGATGAACTTTTGTCCCCCGAATCCTGGATTGACGGTCATCAATAAAACCATATCTATATCTTCGATGATCGGTTGGATCACGGATGCTGGAGTGGCCGGATTGAGGACTACCCCCGCTTTAACACCAAAGGACTTTATCAATTGTATCGTTCGGTGTAGGTGCGTACACGCTTCTACATGGACAGTGATATAGTCGGCCCCTGCTTTGGCAAACGCCTCGATATAGGCATCTGGACGTTCAATCATCAAATGGACGTCTAGAGGGAGTTTCGTCACCGGTCTGATAGCATCGACAATCAATGAACCAATTGTGATGTTAGGCACGAAATGGCCATCCATAACGTCTACATGGATATAGTCGGCTCCGCCCCTCTCAACATCCAAGATTTCTTCTCCCAGCTTTGCGAAATCAGCTGATAATATGGATGGTGCAATTTTAACCATACTAATACCTCGGCTTTCTATCTCTTATTTCCTCTAAAAATTGCATATAATGTTCGTACCTGTACTGTGGGATTACCCCGGTTTCTACCGCTTCTTTCACAGCGCACTTCGGTTCCTTGTCATGGAGGCAGGCCCTGAACTTGCAGTCCTCACCAAGCTTATGCATCTCAGGAAAACAATACGATAGACGTTCTGCTTCCATTTCCGTGAATTCAAGTGAACTGAATCCAGGCGTATCCGCAACGAGGCCAGTGCCCATGTGAATCAGTTCCACATGACGTGTGGTATGCTTTCCGCGTCCCAAATGAGATGAAATGTCGTCTGTCTTTAGGGCCAAGCTCGGGTTGATCGCATTCAACAACGAGGATTTCCCCACTCCGGATTGACCGGCAAACACACTGGTTTTCCCTTCTATTAAAGGAATCAGCTGATTGACGCCCCCTGTGGTTATCGAAGAAGTTTCCAGCACTGTATAGCCTAACTTCTGATAGTCCTTGATATGCTGAGACAATTTCTTTTTTTTATCTTCCGTTACCAAGTCCATTTTGGTCACGACAATAATGGGCTCGATCTCATTATCTTCAATGAGGACCAGGAATCGATCAAGGAGAGCTGGACTGAACTCAGGTTCGACTGCTGAAAAAACAAGAATGGCCTGATCGACATTCGCTATCGGTGGACGAACCAATTCATTCTTTCGGGGCTTGACCTCCGTTACCGTTCCGTCCGTCTTATTATCTGCCTGATATACAACGTAATCGCCAACAAGGGGCGTTACCTTATTTTTACGAAAAACGCCTCGACCCCGGCATTGGTATACTTCTTCTCCATCTAAAACATAATAAAAGCCGCTTAAGGCTTTAATGATTTTTCCTTCGGGCATAGCCACACTCCTAATTTGATTAAATTCATTCCGGATAAGTGATGGTTTTCTCCTTAATCACCTGTCCGTCACGCATGACTTTATATCCGGCTTTCTTATCTTTGGACACCAAGAATTTGATCTCTTTTTCTTCAGTTTCCAAGAGCGAAAAAGTATCATAGGGCTCTGTCATGCTATTATTGATGTCTTCAATGAAGATTTGAACTTGCTGTGGTTTACCGGGCTCTACAGGGTCATATTCGATCGTGATTTCCTCTGTCACCGTCTTTGGTGGAATCTCTTCTTTCCCTTTTGAAAGGACCACGCTTACCGTACTTCCCTTGTCCACTTTAGTAGATGGTGCAGGTTCCTGTGAAATAACAAGTCCCTCGGCCACTAAGTCCGTATACACCTTTTTTTCGACGGCAATTTTTATTCCACTTTCATTGGAGTAATCATTCAAAGCCGTCTCATTGAAACCAGTTAGGTTCTTTAATGTTAATCGATCGGCACCCTTACTGACCATGAGTTCGAGCTCCGTTTCCGAAGCAATGACTTCAAAGCCTCCTGAAGGATCTTGATCAATGATCGTCCCCGGCTCGCTTTCATCAAATACCTCTGTCACTGCAACGTCCTTGAAGCCCATTTTATTGAGCATACTCTCGATATCATCATACTTTCTTCCTTCATAGCTAGACAATGTAATCGTTTCTTTACCAATGCTTTGATAGATATCTATTTTAGCGCCTTCTTTGACCAGCTTACCTTCTTTAGGGTTGGTCTTGATGACGAGACCTTTTTCGACCTCTTCATCATTAATCTCAATCGTGTCCCCCGTGACAAGTCCTAATTCCACC
Organism: Peribacillus suis; assembly: GCF_059384845.1. Lineage (NCBI taxonomy): Bacteria > Bacillati > Bacillota > Bacilli > Caryophanales > Bacillaceae > Peribacillus > Peribacillus suis. The sequence continues at coordinate 1,429,233 of NZ_CM182019.1, read as the reverse complement.
AAGGTAGAAATGGCATCATCCAGCTCCTCCCCTTTTAAGTCAGGGACGGTCACTTCTTTAGTGCCAAGCATGGATGGAAAAACGGTAATGGATAAAATGGCAACCACCGCTAAAACCAAAAAGATGGTAACTAAAATCGCAGGCCATTTTATGCGCCGATTACTTTTTTGCTTCGATTTCGTTTTTTGTTTTTTCTGTTTCTTTTTAAGCTTAGTCGCTGTAGCTGGCTCATCACTTTGTTCATCTTGTTCAACTACGCTCGCATTTTTTTCCGGTCCTCTTATGATTGTCTCATCTATACTTGACAGCTGGTCATTCGTGATGATGGGGATGGCTTTTGTTGCATCATGATCTTCCGGAATGACAAAAGGCAATTCATTTAAGCGCTCTGGATCAAGCGAAGTTCGAATGTCATCTTCCATTGAATCGACGCTTTCATAACGATAATATGAATCTTTTGCCGTTGCTTTTAGAATAATATTTTCCACACTTTGCGGTATATCAGGATTCCAACGCTTTGGCGATGGGGTTTCCGACTGGAGATGCTTTAACGCAATGGAAACTGCAGATTCACCTGAAAAAGGGAGCCTGCCAGTTAAAATCTCAAACATCACGATACCCAGAGAGTAGATATCCGATTTCTTATTGGCCATGCCGCCTCTTGCCTGTTCTGGAGACAAGTAATGAACAGAACCTAAAACTGCATTTGTCTGGGTTATATTCGTGGCACTTAGAGCAAGGGCAATTCCAAAATCAGTGATTTTAACGGTTCCTTCTTTATCAATCAGGATATTCTGAGGCTTGATGTCCCTATGGATGATTCCGTTATGGTGGGCATGGGAGATGGCAGCCGTAATTTGCTTCATGATATCTAAGGCTTTTTCAACCGGAATTGGATAGTATTTTTGTATGTATTGCTTTAAAGTAAACCCGTCCACATATTCCATGACGATATAGTAGATATCATTTTCTTCTCCGACATCATAGATACTGACAATATTCGGATGGGCTAGACTCGTTGCTGATTGCGCTTCCCGATTAAAGCGTTTAATGAATTCATCGTCATTATTAAAATCCATCCTCAGGATCTTCAAGGCAACATCACGGTCCAAAATCATATCTCTTGCAAGGTAAACATTCGCCATACCGCCACCACCGACCATCTCGATCAGTTTATAACGGCCGTTGATCCTTCTACCAATCAACATTGAGTTCACCTGCTTTCGCTTTCATCAATAAATTGAACAAGCACAAGGGTGATATTATCTTCTCCACCATAGTTATTGGCCATTTCTATTAACGACTGTGCCTTTTCTTCAAGTGAATGTCCATTGTTAACCATTTCTTCGAGTTCCACTTCACTTACTTTATTCGTTAAACCATCAGAGCAAAGCAAAAGCATATCCTGCTCTTCGAAAATGACTGTCGTAATGTCCATTTCCACTTGCAGTTCAGTGCCCAATGCACGCAACAACACATTTTTCCTTGGATGATGCTCAGCGTCTTCCTTCGTGATCTGACCAGAACGGACCAGCTCATTAACAAGCGAATGGTCTTCCGTGACCTGCTTGAATCCGCTTTCGTTATACAAATAACACCGGCTGTCCCCGATGTTTGCGATGGTTGCAAATTTATCTGTGCATATTGCCGCAACAATGGTTGTACCCATGCCCTTACATTCCAGGTTCGCTTCGGCATGTTCAAAAAGCAATTGATTGACAAGGAGGATCTGTGTTTTCAACCAATTTTCAGCATCATTTGCCGTTTCAATACCACTTGACTCTTCCCATCTTTCCTTCAAAAGGTCAATCGTCATCCCACTCGCTACATCCCCGGCACGGTGGCCGCCCATGCCATCTGCAACGATGGCAAGGCGTACGCCTTCCGGATTACTAAAAACTCCCCCATTATCTTCATTATGTTGGCGGACTTTCCCACGGTCAGTCTTGAATATTGCCCTCATAGGGTCACCTCGTCTCTTCTTTACGCTCCTTAGCCCGAAGCTGGCCACAGGCTGCGTCAATGTCACTGCCTTGTTCTCTTCGAATTGTTACATTAATGCCACGTTTTTTCAATGTTTTTTCAAACTCAAAAATCTTATCCCGAGGTGTACGTACATAGTTGCGTTCCGGTACATAGTTAACCGGAATTAAATTGACATGACACTTGATGTCTTCTATTAAATCGGCCAGTTCTTCAGCGTGCTCTACTGAGTCATTTTCTCCACCGAATAGACCATATTCAAAGCTGACACGGCGCCCTGTTTTTTCCGTGTAGTATTTGATGGCTTCAATCAAGTCAGGAAGCTTATAAGCCTTATTAATCGGCATCAATTTACTTCTCAACTCAGTGTTCGGCGCGTGAAGTGATACAGCAAAATTGATTTGCATGCTTTCTTCGGCAAATTTATAGATTTTAGGAATGATCCCACTAGTCGAAACGGTGATATGGCGAGCACCGATGTTCAACCCTTTTTCATGATTGATATTTTTAAGGAAAGACATCATATTATCATAGTTATCGAATGGTTCGCCGATTCCCATGATAACGACCGAGCTAACGCGTTCCTCCACTTCATCAAGTGCTTGTTGGACCTTGACGACCTGGGCAACGATTTCCCCTGATTCAAGATTACGTTTTAAACCACCAAGCGTCGATGCACAGAATGTGCAACCGATTCTACAGCCTACCTGTGTCGTTACACAGATGGAATTCCCATATTCATGGCGCATTAATACGGTTTCAATTGAGTACCCATCATGCAATTCAAATAAGAACTTCATCGTTCCATCATTGGATGTTTGTTGGATCAATGTCTTTAACGTCGTGAAAGTGAATTGCTCTTCCAATTTATCTCGCAATGTCTTAGATAGGTTAGACATATCCTCAAAACTTGAAACGCGTTTTTTATAAAGCCAGTCATAAACTTGGTCCGCACGGAAAGCTTTCTCACCGTTTTCAACCAACCATTCTTTAATTTGATGAAGCTCCAACGAATAAATCGATGGTTTTTCTGGTGTTGTATCTTTTCTCACTCTTGATGATTTCGTAATCTCTGCCATTACAGCACCTTCTTTCTAAAACTCGCAATAAAGAAACCGTCACTGCTAAAATATTGCGGGAACACTTGCAAGGTATGACCTTCAACAAATGGTTGAACACTTTCGGGCATTCTTTCAGACAATGTTGTATCGCTTTCGAACTCCGGATGTTGTTCCAAGAACGTCGCTGCTACTCTGTCATTTTCTTCTTTGTCCACTGTGCATGTACTATATACTAACTGTCCACCTTGTTTCAGGAGCGGAGCAGCTGCTTCCAATAATTGTTTCTGTATGTTTGAAAGTTTCATTATATCATTATTTGTTTTTGTATACTTCACATCAGGCTTACGACGCATGACGCCTAATCCGGAGCAAGGAGCATCTATCAGGATTCTGTCAAACCCTTCTTTATTGAAGTGTTCCTGAACGTGTCTGCTATCTAAGACCTGCGTCTTAATGTTGTTCCTTAACTTTAGTCGCTCTGCCTGTTCCTTGATGAGCTTAACTTTATGTTCATGAAGGTCAAGAGCATATACCTGCCCCGTCGTCAGACCTTCGGCAATATGCATTGACTTGCCTCCTGGCGCTGCGCAACAGTCCAAAACTGCATCGTTATCATGTGCACCAAGCGCATGGGCGACCAGCATCGAACTTTCGTCCTGAATGGAAAGAAGACCCAATTTATAACTTTCGGAATGTGCCAGGTTCCCTTTGTAACTGATAATGGATTCCGGCACGAATTCACTGGCTTCCACATCATATCCCTCTTCAGTCAAAATACTGATTAATTCACTGCGGGAAATCTGTTTCAAGTTAACTCGTCCCGTCTGTAACGGAGCCATTAAGTTAATTTCACACATTTCCTTTGTTTTCTCATACCCATATTGCTCAACCCAACGGTTTATCAACCATAATGGATGACTCACTTCAATTGATAGGCGTTCACGGTCGTCCTTGATATCATCAAAAGATGCAACACCATTTCTTTGGATATTACGGAGCACCCCATTGACCATTGACTGCGTTCCTTTATGCCCGCGTTTTTTCGATATCTCGACAGCTTCGAAAATAATCGCATGATCTGGCACTTTATCTAAATAAACCATTTGGTATACGGAAAGCCTAAGAAGGTTAATGACCCAGCTTTGCGTTTTTTTAGGATTTTTTATATATGGCTGTAGATAGTAATCCAATGTCATCTTCCGCTGGATCGTTCCGTAGCTGATTTCTGTTAACAATCCACTATCCACTGCAGACAATTGATGCTTTTTAATCAAATTATTAAGTAACAGGTTGCTATAAGATTGATTTTTCTCTACAGATTCCAAGATGTCGAGAGCAATATCGCGTACTCCCTTTTTAGTTTGTGTCATTAGTTTCTCCTAACTTTATACCTGCTTTAATGAATGAACCCGCACCAATCAAGTAATTCTTCGCTGGCATTTTTTTCTTACCTGATGGTTGTAGTTCGGTGATGAGAATCGCCGTTTCATTTCCAGTCGCCACGACCATTCCTTCATCAAGCACCTCAATGATCGTTCCGGGGCTTGTTTGAGCGTTCCCTTTAACTTTCTTTGTCTGCCAGATTTTAAGGACAGACCCGTTTACGAGTGTATAGGCAACAGGCCAAGGATTCAAGCCGCGGACATGATTATAGATGGACTCTCCCGTTTTCGACCAGTCGATTTTTTCCTCTGATCGTTTAATGTTGGGAGCAAAAGTTGCCTTTTCCTCGTCTTGCTTAATTGGGGATAGCTCACCATTCAATAACTTCGGCAATGTGTCGGCAAGTAAATCCGCACCGACCTTACTCAACTTATCATGCATCGTACCGACATTATCTAGTTCTTCGATGACCACTTCTGCCTGAGTTAAAATATCTCCGGCATCTAATTTCTCAGCCATATACATGATGGTGATTCCCGTCTTTTCTTTACCTTGTAAGATGGAGTAGTGAATAGGCGCTCCGCCACGTAGTTCAGGTAGTAAAGAGGCATGTACATTAATACAGCCAAATTTAGGAGCTTCCAATAACTCATTAGGAAGAATTTGTCCGAATGCCGCCGTCACCACTAAGTCCGGTTTTAAACGGATGATCTTTTCCAATTCTTCTTTTTCACGGATTTTCTCTGGCTGGTAAACGGGTATCCCTTGTTTGATTGCTTCAACTTTAACCGGTGGTGGAGTCAAGACTCTTTTCCTGCCAACCGGACGATCCGGCTGAGTGACGACAGCAATCACTTCATACCCCTCGTCAATGATTCGCTTAAGCACCGGTACTGAAAAGTCCGGCGTCCCCATAAAAATAATTTTTGTCATTTTTCTTCAAACCTTTCTAACTCTTCCTCTGTAATATATCGGGACACTTTACTTGTAAATAGCACCCCTTGCAAATGATCCATTTCATGCTGGATGGCCCTAGCCAGGAAACCTTCAGCTTCTATTTCGAAAAAATTCCCCTTCCTGTCCTGTGCACGCACTTTGACACGGTATGGACGGGACACTTCCCCATATAGGTCTGGAAAACTTAGACAGCCTTCAACGCCTGTCTGTTCTCCCTCGACTTCCAGCACTTCCGGATTGATCAATTCAATGACACCTGATCCTTCCTCTATCTCTACGACGGCGACTTGTTTTTTCACGCCCACTTGTGGGGCTGCAAGACCCACTCCATCCGCTTCAACCATCGTTTCGTACATATTATTTAACAGCTTTGCCAATTTTTTATCAAAACTTGTTATTTTAGCGCATTTTTGTTGTAAAATTTTTTCAGGAAACATGACAATCGGTAAAATAGTCAAAGCGAAAAGTACCCTCCTAATATAAAAAACAAAACTTACTATATAAAAACGCAAGCCTGAACAGCTCGCGATATCATAACAACTACATCATAATCTGCGGATTTAAATCAATGGAAATCTGCAGGTGATTTTGGGCCGTTTCCTTTTGATAATGCTCCAAAAGCGTTCGTAAATGGTGATAAAGCTCCGGCTCTCGTTTGTATTTTATCAGACATTGGTATCGATATCTATTGTTGATTCGACTAATTGGGGAGGCGACCGGCCCGAGGACGATAGAATCCTTATGCAGTCGCGAACTCAGGAAATTAGTAATCTTATCCGTCACACTCACGGTTTTCATCAAGTCCTCATGAGAAACCGTTACGAGGATTACATAATAATAAGGAGGATAATGGGCTTGCCTCCGGATGTACATCTCCCTTTCATAAAATGCATCGTAATCCTGCATAGCGGAAAGCTCTATACTGTAATGCTCAGGCGTATAGGTTTGGATCACCACTTCACCAGGAAGTGTATGTCGCCCTGCCCTTCCGCTGACTTGCGTCAATAGCTGGAATGTCTTTTCCGAAGAACGGAAATCAGGCAAATGCAGCATCGTATCGGCTGAAAGCACGCCAACCAACGTAATATTCGGGAAATCAAGGCCCTTGGCAATCATTTGGGTTCCAAGCAGTATATCCGCTTTTCCTTCACCGAATGCATTCAGCAGCCGCTCATGTGATCCCTTCCTACTCGTCGTATCGACATCCATCCGAATTACTCTTGCATCAGGGAGGATCTTGGCAAGTTCTTCCTCCACCTTCTGTGTACCCGTTCCAAAGAATCGGATATGGTCACTCTCACACTCGGGACACACAGAAGGCATCCCTTCCTCAAACCCGCAATAATGGCATTTCATTATATCATTAAAGCGATGGTAAGTGAGGGAAATATCACAATTTGGACAGTTGATCACTAATCCACAACTACGGCACATGACAAAGGAGGAATGCCCACGCTTATTTAACATCAGTACCGTCTGCTGTCCCTTTTCGAGCCGATCTTGCAACTTCGTGAATAGCAGTTCGGAAAACATTGAGCGGTTTCCCGATCTTAGTTCTTCCCTCATATCCACGATATCGACTGCAGGCATAGCATGTTTATTCATCCGCCGACTGAGGGTCAATAACTGATAGACATTTTTCTTGGCACGGGCAAAGGATTCTAGGGTAGGGGTGGCACTTCCGAGGATGACAGGGCATTGATAGGATTTCGCTCGTTCAATCGCAACATCCCTTGCATGATAACGCGGATTTTCTTCTTGCTTGTAACTCGCCTCATGCTCTTCATCAATGATGACGATCCCAAGATTCTCAAATGGAGCAAAAACGGCCGACCGTGCCCCTACCACTACTTTTACTTCTTTACGATGAATTTTCCTCCACTCATCATATTTTTCTCCAACGGATAAACCACTATGCATGACCGCAACCTGCTCGCCAAAGCGTTCTTTAAACCGTTTCACCGTTTGGGGAGTCAAAGAAATTTCCGGAACCAACATGATGGCTTCCTTCCCTTTCTCCATAACCGAAGCGATGGCCTGTAAATACACTTCTGTCTTCCCACTTCCCGTTACACCATATAAAAGGAAAACGTCATGTTCATCCTGTTTAATCTTCTCCTGAATGGGCCCAAGCGCGGCAGCCTGCTCATCTGTTAATGTGAAGGGATTGGATTTATTAAATACACGGTTTTCATAAGGGTCGCGGTATACTTCTTGTTCCAGTTCGACCAATGCCCCTTTTGCCACAAGGGACTTCACCGTCCCACTAGAAGCATTAACCAATTCAAGAAGCTCCTTAAGCGGTATCGGGTCTGGGTGTTCAATGAAATATTGGATGAGCTCCTGCTGTTTTCTTGCATTTCCGGATAGCGACGAACCCATTTCTTTCAATTCCATTGGAGATACTAACGGTTTTATAACCCGTACCGTCTTTTTATTTAGACGGTTTTTCACAAAATACACTAACTCTAAATTGCCTTTTTGCAACTCTTTTTGAAGAAGGGAAGCATGTTCCCCTTCTATCGCATCTTTCCATGATAGCGAATCATGCTTGCCAAAAAGAGCTTGTATCATCGTGGACAGCTGGGCCTTTTTACCGTCTACGATATTGATGACTTTTTCATATTTTGCTTTCATTGCTGCCGGTAGCATCGCTTGCAGCGCCGAAATTTTGAAACACATGGCCTCTTTCGTCAACCAGTCACCAAGTTGCAGCAATTCATCATTTAAAACAGGCTCCAAATCCATCAGTTCTTTAATATGGCGGAGCTTAGCAAATTCACTTTTATCTTTTAGCCCCGTTACGAATCCCTGCACCATTCTGGGACCAAACGGAACAATGACTCGCATGCCAGGTTTAATGACCTGGATCCATTTCTTAGGAATTCGATAATCGAATTCCCTATCCGTTTGTTTTGCAGGTACATCCACTATGACGGATGCAATATCCATTAGACATCAATCCTTTTGCATGCAGGATACTTCTGCCAAAATACTTTTGGCGATATCCGCTTTACTCATTTTTGGAAGTTCGATGGAACGCCCATCCTTATTAAAGATCGTAACAATATTTGTATCCGTGCCGAAGCCTGCACCCGATACCGTAACATTATTGGCTACGATCATATCGGCATTCTTCTTCACCAATTTCCCTTTTGCATACTCTTCCACATTATTCGTTTCGGCTGCAAAACCGACTAAGAGCTGATGAGTCTTATTCTTGCCCAATTCCATAAGAATGTCCTTTGTCCGTTCAAATTCAATCACATTTTCACCAGGCTGTTTTTTCATTTTCTGTTCATGATAGAATTTGGGTTTATAGTCGGCAACCGCAGCCGTCATAATTACCACATCACTCGAGTCAAATTGCTCAAACACCGCTTCATACATATCTGCGGCTGATTCGACGGGAATGACCTTCACCTTCGAAGGCGGAGCCAAACTCACGGGCCCGGTGACCAAGGTCACATCGGCTCCCTGATTGGCTGCCTGCTCGGCAATGGCATAGCCCATCTTGCCACTAGAATGGTTCGTCACGAAGCGTACAGGATCGATTGCTTCACGGGTAGGCCCCGCCGTGATTAAGAATTTCTTACCCTTAAGTGGTTTCAAGCCAACTTCCCCAAAGTATTCTTGTAGATGTTGTACAATCGTTTCCGGTTCTTCCAGTCTTCCCTTTCCTACATAGCCGCAAGCCAAATACCCTTCACCGGGCTCTATGAATTGATAACCAAACGTACGAAGCGTCTCCATATTCTTCTGCACAGCCGGATGAGCGTACATATGGACATTCATAGCCGGAGCTACCCAAACAGGGGCCTCCGTTGCAAGCAACGTGGTCGTGATCATATCATCCGCGATGCCATTGGCTATCTTGCCAATAACATTCGCTGTGGCAGGCGCCACCAGGACAATATCCGCCCAATCAGCAAGGTCGATATGGGCAATGACCGAGGAATCTTTTTCATCAAATGTATCGGTATAAACATCATGTCTTGAAAGTGCCTGAAAGGTAAGAGGCGTCACGAATTGGCGCGCCGAGGCACTCATGATCACCTTAACGTGAGCCCCTGCCTGCGTCAGTTTACTGGTCAGGGCTGCAGCCTTATATACAGCAATTCCGCCAGTGACACAAAGTAGAACCTTTTTATCGATTAGCATGCAAATTTCCCCTAACTATACATTCTATTATTAACTAATTATGAAGGTTTACAGGTAAAATTTCATTATATATGCGCAAGAACCTTGGTAAGTGTCAATAAAGTCCATAACCGCTTTTTGGATTGCTGTTTGTTTGCTCCTATCCAAAATCAAAACAAACAGGCCTGACACACCTTTGCCGCAGGAAGGAAGCAAGTTCCAAAAGTAATGCATCCTGTTTGCTGTTAGGGTGTCAGGCCCGATAGGTCAAGCTTAAGTGTTCAATTATTTTACTTCAGATGAATTATCATATGATAATTTACCAGAATAGATTTCTTCAAGGGCACGACCGACTGATTTGTGAGAAACTGGTTTAGCAATCATGCAGTTATCTTTAATTTGCATTTCTCTAGCACGCTTGGCTGCCACAGATACAAGTGAGTATTTTGAATCGATTTTCAGTAATAATGAATCAATAGATGGATATAACATAGTTTATTCCGCCTCCAACATTTTTTTATAAAGAACAGCAACTCTTTCCCGACGGCAATGTTCGGCAATTACAATTGCATTAATTCTAGCACAAGCAGCATCTACATGGTCATTTTCAACGACGTAATCATACAGATCCATAAGCTCTATTTCCTCTTTAGCCACCTTCATGCGCCCTTTGATCGCTTCCTCCGTCTCGGTACCACGGGTTACGATCCGACTTTCAAGTTCACTCAAGCTTGGCGGGGCAAGGAAAATGAATAGGCCTTCAGGAAACTTTTCCCGAACCTGCCTAGCTCCTTGTACTTCGATTTCAAGAAAAACATCTTTTCCGGAATCAATCGTTTCTCGGACATAATCAACAGGTGTTCCATAATAATTGCCGACGAACTCCGCATATTCCAGGAGCTTTCCTTCTTCAATCAACGCTTCGAAATCCTCACGCTTTTTAAAGAAATAATCTACCCCATCCACCTCACCTTGCCGTGGAAGTCGTGTCGTCATCGAAATTGAATACTCGAATGCCGTACCCGGCTGAGAAAAGATTGCCTTTCTTACGGTACCCTTACCCACACCTGATGGGCCGGACAAAACAATTAATAAACCTTTTTCTCTCATAATCTTTCAGTTACCCCTCTTCTACGCTATCATCTCGATCTTGAAGCCTTGCTGCAACCGTTTCCGGTTGAACGGCGGATAAGATGACATGGTCGCTGTCTGTAATAATAACGGCCCTTGTTCTTCTGCCGTATGTAGCATCTATTAATGATCCGCGATCACGGGCATCCTGGATAATCCTTTTTATTGGAGCAGATTCAGGACTTACAATGGATACGATCCGATTTGCGGAAACGATATTACCAAAACCAATATTAATGAGCTTAATTGACATTTTTGTCCCCCATTCATATTCTATTGTCGCCTTGACAGGGTTATCATAAACCGATTATTCGATATTTTGAACCTGTTCCTTCAATTTTTCAAGCAGGCTTTTCATTTCAACCACTTCTTTTGTAATGGCTGAGTCATTTGCCTTTGAACCGATCGTATTGACTTCCCTGTTCATCTCTTGAACGAGAAAATCCAATTTCCTCCCAATCGGTTGGCCTTGCTTAAGGGTATCCGAAAACTGTTGCACATGGCTATCGAGCCTAGTCAATTCTTCATTTATATCACATTTATCCGCAAATATGGCCGCCTCTGTGACAATGCGACTATCTTCAATCATTCCATCAGTCAACTCGGAAAGCTTTATTGTCAGTCGATCCTTATATTGCTTTACAACAGAAGGCGCATAGGTTTTAACCCCCGCTACAATCTCAGCAAACTTCTTTAACTGACTTTGCAAATCACTGGCCAGCCCCTGTCCTTCCTGAACACGCATTTGTTTCAGGTTTTCTAGGGCACCCTTTACTGATTCCATAAGCAACTTTTCCAAATCACTAGGAACGGTCGCTACTTCTTCCATCAAGAAAATCGATTCGAGTTGCAGTATATCTTGAAGCGAAATGGAACCGCCAAGGTTATATTTCCCCTTCACTGCATCCATCAGGCTTACATATTGATCTGCAAGATTCCAATCGATATCAACATTTTTAGAAACCAGGCTTTTCCCTTCGACCGTTATGAAGAGTTCCACCCGTCCCCTTCTTATGTATTCACTCGCCATTTTTTTCACTTTTTCTTCCAGAACCAACAGCTGGCGCGGCATTCGAATCGTATATTCGCAGAAACGATGGTTGACGGTCTTGATTTCTGCAAAGACCTTGACCTGTTCGTTTTGTGATTCTCCTCTTCCATAGCCCGTCATACTGGTAACCATGTCTCCACTTCCAATCAAACATAATGTAGTAACTTGGTATGTTCATTCAATCTATATCAGCTTTTTCACGTCATGATCAGTATAAATAAAAGGTTCTAAAAATAAAAAGGTAATAGAGAAAGACTCTATCACCTAAAAGATTATATCATATTTTATTGTGCTTTTCTTGCTAAAAAGGTTCCCGCCAGTAAAAAAGTTGGGATTGATGACATTCCTACCACTAATAGCCAATCCCTGCCCGAAATCGGAACGGTGTGAAAGATTGCCTGTAGCGGCTGTACATACATGACAGCAAGCATTAACAACAGGGAAGAGAGCACTGCTCCCACTAAATACAGATTGCCAAACGGATTTCTTGAGAAAATGGACTTTTCACTCCGACAGTCAAAAACATGGATCAACTGGGCAAGTACAAGGGTTGCAAATGCGATGGTCTGTGCATATGCAAGATTATCAGGATTCGCACGATATACCACATAAAAGGCAATTAACGTCGAGATCCCAATTAAAAAACCACGTGAGAGGATTTTCCAGCCTAGTCCCCTCCCAAAAACCCCTTCATTAGCATTTCTCGGATTCCTTTTCATCACATCTTCTTCAGGATCATCGAGACCCAAAGCCATCGCCGGGAGTCCGTCCGTCACCAAGTTGACGAATAGGATTTGAATGGGAATCAATGGTAAAGGTAAGGCACAAAGCATGGCGAAAAACATGACAAGAATTTCACCAACATTCGATGCCAACAAATACCGGATAAACTTCCGAATGTTTTCATAGATGTTCCTTCCTTCTTTAATAGCCGATTTAATCGTGGCGAAATTATCATCGACCAAAATCAAGGAAGAAGCCTCCTTTGCGACGTCTGTACCCGTGATGCCCATTGATATACCGATATCGGCCGACTTTATTGCCGGAGCGTCATTGACGCCATCCCCCGTCATCGCAACAACATGTCCTTTATTCTGTAAAGCCTTCACGATTTTCAACTTATGTTCCGGGGAAACACGGGCGAACACAGACACTCCTTCAACGATTTCTTCGAGCTCGTCAACTTCCATCGCCGATAATTGATGACCTTCGAGTACACGGTCTTTCCCTCTTAAAATACCAAGTTCTTTAGCAATAGCCCTGGCTGTTATAACATGGTCGCCCGTTATCATGACCGTTTTAATTCCCGCATCCCGGCATTCCTTCACTGCTTGTTTCACTTCAGGACGAGGTGGGTCTATCATGCCCTGCAGCCCCATGAAGGTCAAATTCCGTTCGGCCTCTGTCTCATGGAGTAGAATGGTTCCCTTTGAAAGTGGTTTGTAACCCACTGCAATCATCCGAAGTGCACTTGATGCAAGCTCATTCATTTTCAGTTGAACCCGTTCCTTGTTTTCCCGATTTAGCGGGTCCGTTCTACCGTCCACTAAAATCGTATCACTCTGGGCTAGCAAAACATCTGGTGCCCCTTTTACTACGACAAAATGGTTTTCTTTATCATCCTTGACTACAACACTCATCATCTTCCTTTCAGAATCGAATGGAAACTCCCTCACGATCGTGAACTGGTTTGACAAATGCTCCCTCGTCAAACCCGCCTTCATCGCCGCTACTACCATCGCGCCTTCTGTCGGATCTCCGTCAAGAATATATCCTTTACCTCTCTCATTTACCTCGGCTTTGTTGCAAAGAATCCCAAATGTCACCATTTGGAGGAGAGCCTTTTCATTTTTTGGAGCGACCGAAACTCCTCCTGAAGAAAACTCCCCAGTCGGATGATATCCTGTCCCACTTACATCCCATGTCTTCCCGCCACTCCAAATTTTCGTAACCGTCATTTTATTCTGGGTCAATGTTCCAGTTTTGTCGGAACATATCACTGTGGCACATCCAAGCGTTTCAACCGCAGGCAACTTCCTGACAATGGCCTTTTGTTTAATCATCCGTTGAACGCCAAGAGACAAGGCTACTGTCACAATGGCAGGCAAGCCTTCCGGGATGGCCGCAACAGCCAAGGAAACACCGGCTAAAAACATGGTATAAAGATCATGCCCTTGAAGGACACCCGTTAATACGACGACTCCAGTTAAGATCAACGCGGTAATGATTAAGATTTTTCCCAATTGTTCCAATCGTCGTTGTAGTGGCGTTTCCTTGGTTTCTGCTGTTTGAAGAAGGTCCGCTATCTTCCCCATTGCTGTGTTCATTCCTGTCGCGACAACAATTCCAATACCATTTCCTCTAGTGACCATCGTTCCCATGAACGCCATATTTTCCTGATCCCCGATGCTTTCCGCCTCGCCCATTAATGGATCGGAGCATTTCACGGCTGGAATGGACTCGCCAGTTAGAGCTGATTCTTCAATTTCAAGGCTGGAATGGTCGACGATCCGTAAATCTGCCCCTATTCGGTCCCCGCTTGCAAATTTCAAGATATCCCCTACTACCACTTCCCTTGAAGGGATCTTCAGCCATTGCCCGTTCCTTAATGCCTGAACCTGTGGGGCTGTCATTTCCTTTAAGGCATCCAATGATTTTTCAGCCTTACGTTCTTGAAAAAACCCAAGTACCCCATTTAAAAAAACAATGGCAATGATGGCAATCGCATCGATATATTCACCCAAGATGCCAGAGACCAAGGTTGCCGCAAGCAAGACAATGACCATAAAATCTTTAAATTGAGCGAAGAACAGTAAAATGGCAGATTGCTTTTCCCCTTCTTTCAGTTCATTGAATCCTTGCTTGTTCAGCCTGTCCTTTACTTCTTTCTCATTCAAACCAGCTTTCACGTCCGTTTGAAGCGCCTTCTCCATTTCTTGCTTATTCATTTCCTTGAACTCCATCGAGTATCACACATCCCTTTGAATAGAATGAAATAGGCCCCAGTATACATGCTCAAAACAGGCACTTAGCGTTGCTCACCCTCATCCGCCTGCATACTAAACTACATAAAACAACTGCTCTTCTTCCATGATTATTCAGACTCGTCCAAAAAAATGCTATAATTAATCTGAAATTGCACAAACGGATTATCCGACCTACCGATGGATTAATGAATGTCAGGAATAGACTCATTCCCATGTTTATTCCAGTAATATAGGCAACCATTTTAAAACGGCTATTGAAAGAGCCTTATAGAAAATCTTATGTAAAGGAAGTAAAATGAATGTCATTCGATGGATTATTCACGAAAGCGATAACGGAAGAAATCGCTTCTTTATTAAAAGGCGGGCGCATCAATAAAGTGCATCAGCCCTATAAAAACGAAATCATACTGGTGGTTCGGGCTGGAGGTAAAAATCAAAAGCTACTATTATCTGCACACCCGAGCTATTCAAGGGTACAGCTGACAGAAGAAAGCTATGAAAATCCGAAAGAGGCACCAATGTTCTGCATGCTGCTCAGGAAGCATCTGGAAGGATATACAATCGAGGACATCTATCAACATGAGCTAGATCGGATGATCATCCTCGAAGTGAAAGGTAGAAATGAACTGGGCGATGTTTCCCAGAAACAGCTAATCATCGAAATTATGGGTCGTCACAGCAATATCATCTTAGTTGATAAAGAGCGGAATATGATTTTAGACAGCATCAAACATGTATCACACGCTGTGAACAGCCACCGGGCGATATTACCTGGCCAGGAATACATTCTCCCCCCAGAACAGGAGAAGCAAAATCCATTTGACTCCACTGACGATGATATAAGGAAATCGCTGGACTTTAATGCTGGAAAGCTTGACCGTCAGCTAGTAGCCCATTTCTCAGGAGTTTCACCCCTAGCGGCTAAAGAGGCCGTTTACCGTGCTGGTTTGGCGAACAGTTCGACACTTCCACCTGCTTTCTCTAGCCTCATAAAAGAGATTGCAGATCGAGAGTATGTCCCGACCATCAAACAAGATGGCAGTAAAGAAGTTTTCTATATGCTTTCCCTGAATCACCTGACGGGTAAAGAAAGGTCATTTCCATCCTTAAGCGAGATGCTTGACCGCTATTACTTCGGGAAAGCCGAACGGGACCGCGTCAAGCAAAAGGGCCAGGATATAGAACGCTTCATTACGAATGAAATAGAAAAAAACTCAAAAAAAATCGGCAAATTGGAACGTACGCTAAAGGAAACGGAACGCGGGGAACAATACCAACTGTTCGGTGAATTGCTGACAGCCAACTTATATCAAATGAAAAAAGGCATGAAGGAAATCGAGGTCATCAATTATTACAATGAAGATCAAGAGACTGTCGTTATCCCGCTTAATCCATTAAAAAACCCATCTGATAATGCACAGAAGTACTTTTCAAAGTATCAAAAGTCCAAAAATGCGGTCGTTGTCGTCCAAGAGCAAATCGAAAAAGCCCAACTGGAATTGGCTTACTTTGAAGCCTTGCATCAGCAATTGCAGTCTGCCTCACCAAAAGATATCGAGGAAATACGCGAAGAACTACAAGAAGAAGGCTACATCCGCCAGAAAAAGAAAAAGGGCATGAAAAAACCTGCCAATGCCAAACCGCAGCTTGAGACTTATTACAGTAGTGATGGAGACCTCATATTTGTCGGGAAAAATAATAAGCAAAATGATTACTTGACGAATAAATTTGCCCGTCGTGATGAAATCTGGCTTCATACGAAGGATATTCCCGGCTCACATGTCGTGATTCGGAATGAATCACCAAGTGAAAATACGATAAAGGAAGCTGCCGCTTTAGCTGCATTCTTCAGCAAAGCCAAGCAATCAAGTTCGGTGCCTGTCGATTTCACCCAAGTTCGCCATGTAAAGAAACCAAATGGATCGAAACCTGGGTTTGTCATCTATGAACAACAGCAAACCGTTTATGTTACCCCTGATGCCGATACGGTCATTTCTTTAAAAGAAGCGACACACGTAAAAGGATAAGTATTAATAATAACAATACCCTGTGAACTGCACCCCGCTTGTTAGACATGACCTAACAAGCGGGGTGCAGTTTTTATTTTGGTTGAAGCATCATCTTAGAGATGGTAAAAGTGAAGAATATACTAATAGAAATCGTAAAGAGAAGGGCCCTTTTGATCTCATGAAAAAATGATGCCTTGAATGTCACCAGGTCGAAAGTCTTGTTAAATAGTAAAACAAAAAAATAAATACATATTTTAGAAATCGATATGGAATAAATACCTATTCAAAGATCTATGCTTCTCTAGTCCATCATTTGTAAAGCACTGAAGGTTTGATTTTTTCAACAAAATCCGTAAAAACTATGGTAATATAGTTCCTATTGTAAAAGGGAGGAATTATTTCAATGAAAAAAATATGGAGTATGAGTCTTTTGTTGGTGGTTTTACTATTGACTGCCTGTTCAGGTGAGGAACAAACTGTTTCAACTGAGAAAGGTTCTTCTACCAATACAAAAGCTGAACAAAAAGATAAAAAAGAAGCGAAAGTAGAAATAATGCAAGAAACATTCGGTGCTTGGAAAGATTCTATTGATTCTGTTTGGGTGAACTATTCTGCCGAAGTGAAAAATACCGGAAATGCCCCTGCTTCGTTAAGTGATATCCAAATTAATTTTGAAGGGGAAGACGGAAGCGTCCTTGGTACGGCCAGTATGATAACGGCTACACCTGATGTCATCATGCCAGGTGAAACGGCGTATATTGGTGAATCCACTATTTTAGATTCTGTGAAAGACCCTAAATTGGTCAATAAAGCGTATTCTAATATAGATTTCGATACAACAGATGAGGAACCAGCCTATTTAAAAACGGAAAATGTTAAGTTGAACGCTTTGAGCGGTGATTTTTCAGATAATCCTTATTCTGTCACAGGGAATGTGATAAATGACGGGGATGAAAAAGCGGATGACATTCGTTTGGCATCTGGTTTATATGATGGAGAAGGGAAATTGGTAGGCGTATTGAATGGTTCATTAGATATTGGGTTGAATGCAGGTGGAAAAACGGCATTCGAACTGAACTATCCAGAACTTCCAGCTACCGTCAAAGGAAAAGCGAAAGAAGTAAAAACTGTTGCTTACAGTTGGAAGTGGTAATTTAATAGTATAAAAAAGGCTATTTTATTAAAAAAGTGATAACTAGAATGTTTCCACATGAAACAAACTTTGGTACACCGCTTGTATTAGTGGTGTGCTTTTTTATGTTAATACGAACCCTGATCACCCCCTTTTACTTCCACCATAGCCAAAACTGTAATGGCATAGTATATGTGTCATGGGGGTACGGTACCAAAAAAGTATAAAACAGCACCCCATATTCAGTAGAGAATACGTGGTGCTGTTTAAGCGTACCTATCAAACATCAACCCATTAGCTCTATTTATGCAGAAATCCAGGCGGAGTCTTCGGGATTTTCACGCCATTTTTTTAGCTTTTCCAGTTCCCCTGCAGTAATATAGCCTTTTTCATTAGCCACTTTAATCAATGAGGAATAATCACTTAAGGAGTAGTTCGTAATGTTTTCAGCAGTAAACTTTTCTTTTCCCTTTTCTAATTCGTATGTAAAGATGGAAACGACCCCAAGGACCTCGCATCCTGCTTTTCTAAGAGCGTCTACTGCCGTGATGACGCTACCGCCTGTAGATATTAAATCTTCAACGACAACCACTTTTTGACCTGACAAAGCACGCCCCTCAATTTGATTGCCCTTTCCGTGTTCCTTCGCTTTCGAGCGGACATAACACATCGGCAAATCCATTCTATCACTCACCCAAGCGGCATGCGGTATTCCAGCCGTGGCGGTGCCAGCGATTAGCTCAGTATCCGGGAAGTTCTGTTCAATCAACTTTTTCAATCCCTCGGCGATTTCATTCCGAACCGCTGGATAGGAAAGGGTCAAACGATTATCGCAATAAATGGGTGACTTGATTCCAGATGCCCACGTGAATGGTTCATTTGGCTGTAGGAATACCGCTTTGATTTCTAAAAGTCGTTCTGCAATTAATTGGTTTAACATCGAATTCCCTCCCAAGATGCCTTCATGTCTAAATATGTTTGTAATGGATCTTTTGCAGATGTTATTGCTCTTCCTACCACGATTGCATCGGACCCTATGATCCTTGCCTGCTCAGGAGTGGCTATTCTGTGTTGATCATGTGTTGGTCCACCTGCATTACGGATGCCTGGCGTGACCGTCATAAATTGGTCGCTGATATGTTCATGGATCCTTCTTACTTCATGCGTCGAGCAGACAACACCATCAAGGCCGGCCTGGCCTGAGAGCTTTGCATAGTGCAGTACTGCATCTTCAAGTGTTCCGTTGATGTTTTGTTCGAAATTCATTTGTTCCTGTGACGTACTTGTCAGTTGGGTCACCCCTATGCATAATGGGCGTTTTTCTCCGGTAGCCGTTCCACTATCAAGCCCTTCAAGTGCCGCTTCCATCATTCTGCTTCCGCCGGCCGCATGGACATTCACCATATCCACATTCAATGTAGCAAGCCCCCTCATTGCCATTTTGACCGTATTAGGGATATCATGAAGCTTCAGATCCAGAAAAATATCATGCCCTTGTTCTTTTACAAATGAAATGATTCCCGGTCCGTTCTGATAAAACAACTCCATCCCGACTTTAACTGCTAGTTTCTCCGAATGAAAATGTTGTAAAAATTGCTTCGTTTGAATCAGGCTAGGAAAATCAAGCGCGATGATTAACGATTGCTTCATTCTGCTTCCAACTCCTTCCGGTACATTGCGAAATATGCTCAAATCCTAACTCATCCAACAATTTGGGCAATTCTTCAATAATCGTCGGGCACACAAAGGGATCCACAAAGTTTGCTGTTCCCACCGCAACTGCGCTTGCACCTGCATAGAAAAATTCAATGACATCCTCCGCAGAAGAGATGCCGCCCATACCAATGATTGGAATCGAAACTTGCTGACTCACTTCATAAATCATCCTAAGTGCGACTGGTTTAATGGCAGGACCAGACAATCCACCAGTCTTGTTTGAAAGGATCGGCTGACCCGTTTTTAAATCCAACCGCATGCCGACTAGCGTATTGATCATTGTCAGACCGTCGGCCCCTCCCTCTTCAACCGCTGTGGCCATGGCTACAATATCGCTGACATTGGGAGAAAGCTTCACATAAACAGGGACCGAGGAAACTTCCTTTACTGCCTTAGTTACTTCCTTTGCAACTTCGGGAATCGTCCCAAAAGCGATGCCGCCTTCTTTCACATTCGGGCAGGAGATATTCAATTCAAGTGCCACGACATTCTCTGCCTTGCTTATGTCCCGGGCAACTTTCACATAATCGGCTATATGGGATCCGGCAATGTTTGCGATGATCGGCACATCATATTTATCGAGCCACGCCAATTCTTCATTGATGACTTTATCCAGACCCGGGTTTTGCAATCCGATTGCATTCAGCATCCCAGAAGAGGTTTCGGCGACACGCGGTGTCGGATTGCCAAAACGAGGCTCTGGTGTGGTCGCTTTAATCATGATGGCTCCCAATATATCCAAATCAAAGAACTGGCTGTATTCACGCCCGAATCCAAAACAGCCTGAAGCTGGCATGACCGGATTTTTTAAGTGTAAACCGGGTAGTTCTATCGATAATCTGCTCATAGTACCACCTCTCCTGAACGAAATACGGGTCCGTCACTGCATACCTTCTTATAACTAAAGCCTTCCGGATCGTCTGCAGTGTGACATACGCAGGCAAAACAAGCACCGATGCCACACCCCATCCTTTCCTCTAGCGATAGATAAAGCTTCTTGTCGCTATACCCCGCTTCCAACGCCTTCAACATCGGCGTTGGCCCGCAGGAAAAGACCGTTTCAAATTCCACACCCAGCTTCTCGATTACCGTCGTAACGAATCCTTTTGTCCCATATGATCCATCCACCGTTGCAATATATGTATCTCCTAATTCACTAAACTCTTCTTCATAAAAAACGGCGGCCATCGTTTGGAAACCAAGCACATGAATAACCCGAACGCCTCTGGCAACCAGCATTTTTGAGAGCTGGAACAGGGGAGGGACGCCTATCCCCCCACCGACCAACAATGCAATCTCTCCAGCTTTCGCTTCATCAACCGGAAAGCCGTTGCCAAGTGGGCCGAGAATATCTACCCCTTCCATCTGCTTCCGCTGGGACAATAATGTTGTTCCCTTCCCTTCAGCCCGGTAAATCATCGTGAATTCCTTTTTGCTTTTATTGTAAGAAGAAATCGAAATCGGGCGTCTTAGCAGCGGCTCGGTACCTTCCGTCGGTTTAATTTGGACAAATTGCCCCGGCTGCTTCATTTCAGAAACTAACTCACCTTGTAGGGTTAGCTCAAAGATAGATGGAGCCAGCTCTTTATGTGTCAACACCTTCATTGTTTCCTTCTTGATCATGTATAGCTCACCTCACGACTTTTTTTCGTCTTTCCCATGGCTTCCGTCGAGAATGTCATGGATTCGATCACTCTTAAAATGGCTTCTGCTGTATCCAATGATGTCAAGCAGGTAACTCCATTTTCAACCGATTCACGTCGAATCCTGAACCCATCCCGCTCCGGTTGCTTCCCTTTTGTCAATGTATTGATGACGAACTGGGCTTCGCCATGACGGATGACATCCAACAGATTCCTGCCTTCTTCTCCGATTTTTCCTACGACAGCAGTTGGGATGCCCGACTCTTCCAGCATATTCGCCGTTCCACTTGTGGCAATTAGCTTGAAGCCGATGTTATGGAAGCGTCTGGCTAATTGAAGTGCTTCCTGCTTATCTTTATCCGATATGGTTAACAAGACCGTCCCATGGCTTTGTATGGTGAAGCCGGAAGCGACAAGTCCTTTGTATAGGGCCTTTTCAAGTGTGCTATCTTTCCCCATGACTTCCCCAGTCGATTTCATTTCAGGCCCGAGTGATATATCCACTCCTCTTAATTTAGCAAAAGAGAAGACAGGCACTTTTACATAGACCCCGGTTTGTTCGGGAACCATTCCTGACTGATACCCGTGACTTTCAAGGCTTTGTCCCAGAATCACCTTTGTTGCGAGGTTCGCCATGGGTACATTTGTAATTTTACTTAAGAATGGAACCGTACGACTTGAACGTGGATTCACTTCAATGACATACACTTCGTCGTTACTGATGACATATTGGATGTTCAGCAAACCAATGATTTTCAATCCTTTTGCCAATCTGGTGGTGTAATCGATGATCACTTCTTTTTGCTTATCCGTCAGGCTTTGGGGCGGATAGACGGCAATCGAATCGCCCGAGTGAACCCCTGCCCGTTCGATGTGTTCCATGATTCCAGGGATGACCACGGTCTTGCCATCCGAAATGCCGTCGACCTCCACTTCTTTACCCGTTAGATACCGATCGATCAGTACCGGGTGTTCCGGATTGATTTTCACCGCATTTTTCATGTAATGAAGCAACTCTTCTTGTTTGTAGACAATTTCCATCGCCCTTCCTCCGAGTACATAGGAAGGCCTTACTAAAACCGGGTATCCGATATCTTCAGCAATGATGATCGCTTCTTCGACGGACGTGGCCGTTTTCCCTTTAGGCTGTGGAATGCCCATTTCTTGGAGAGCGGTTTCGAATTTGTTTCGATTCTCCGCACGGTCCAGGTCTTCTAAAGAGGTACCGAGTATTTTTACACCCCGATGAACTAACCCCTCTGCAAGATTGATGGCGGTCTGCCCGCCAAATTGAACGATGACCCCTTCTGGTTTCTCCAAGTCGATGACATGCATCACATCTTCAAGTGTCAACGGCTCGAAGTAAAGCTTATCGGAAATACTGAAATCTGTTGATACCGTTTCAGGATTATTATTGATGATGATTGCTTCATAGCCCGCTTCCTTAATGGCCCACACGGAATGTACGGTCGCATAGTCGAATTCAACACCTTGACCAATTCGGATTGGACCAGACCCCAGTACGATGACGCTTTTTTTATCCGTTACCACCGATTCGTTTTCCTCTTCATACGTTCCGTAAAAATACGGCGTTTCTGATTCGAATTCTGCGGCACACGTATCAACCATTTTATAGACTGGTATGATTCCATGCTGTTTTCGATATTCATATACATTGATTTCAGCGACTTCCCAGATTTCCGAAATGGTTTTGTCGGAAAAGCCAAGCTCTTTAGCCTTCTGCAGGACTTCCGTGTCATAAATATGAGTACGTAACTCTTGTTCAAAGTCGATGATTTTCTTCAGTTTATGAAGGAAGAATAAATCGATTTGACTCCATTCGTGAATGGTTTCTATCGTTTTTCCTCTTCTTAATGCCTCACCGATATAGAATAACCGTTCATCTCCCGCTTTCCGGATTCTTTTTTCAATTAATTCATCATTGAAATTCTCACTCAACTCGAGGTGATATACCCCGGCTTCAAGGGAACGAACAGCTTTAAGTATCGATTCCTCGAATGTTCGGCCAATCGCCATGACTTCTCCAGTTGCCTTCATTTGCGTGCCGAGTCTACGGTTGGCACTTTCAAATTTATCGAACGGCCACCGAGGGATTTTCGTGACGACATAATCTAGCGCCGGTTCGAAGCTGGCATACGTTTTGCCCGTAACCGGGTTCATCATTTCATCTAGCGTCAAACCGACTGCAATCTTAGCCGCAAGTTTGGCTATCGGGTATCCTGTCGCTTTCGATGCGAGTGCCGATGAACGGCTTACCCGTGGATTGACTTCAATCACATAGTATTGGTAGCTATCTGGGTCAAGGGCCAGCTGAACATTACAACCACCCTCGATTTTCAAGGCACGAATGATTTTCAATGAAGTGTTCCTAAGCATTTGGTACTCTCGGTCACTTAGCGTTTGACTTGGTGCCGCAACAATCGAATCACCTGTATGTACACCGACTGGATCGAAGTTCTCCATATTACATACGACTATCGCATTATCATTGGAGTCTCGCATCACTTCATATTCCACTTCTTTAAAGCCGGCAATGCTTTTCTCAAGAAGGCATTGATGGACAGGGCTGCTTTTCAAGCCGCCTTCAACAATCTCAATCAATTGCTCTTCGTCTTCACAGATACCGCCTCCTGTTCCCCCCAATGTGAACGCGGGGCGAACGATGACTGGATAGCCGACTCGTTCCACGAACGCATAGGCCTCATCTAAATTATGTATAATGTCGCTATCCGGAACCGGCTCATCGAGTTCATTCATTAACGTGCGGAACAAATCCCTATCTTCCGCTTGTTGGATGGCAGAAAGTTTCGTGCCCAGAATCTGGACGTTGCATTCTTCCAATATCCCTGCATTGGCCAATTCTACGGCCATATTCAATCCCGTCTGTCCGCCCAAAGTCGGAAGCAAGGCATCCGGACGCTCTTTGCGGATGATTTTACTAACAAATTCCAGGGTGATCGGTTCGATATAAACCGCATCAGCCATTTCACTGTCGGTCATGATCGTCGCGGGGTTTGAGTTGATCAGAATTACCCGGTAGCCCTCTTCTTTTAATGCGATGCATGCTTGAGTTCCTGCATAATCGAACTCAGCGGCCTGGCCGATTACGATTGGACCAGAACCAATAACTAAGATGCTTTTTATATCTGTGCGTTTTGGCATGTTTCTTCCCCCTTTGTAGTGGCAACTTCAATGTTCCGTAAAAATTCATCGAAAAGATAATTGGCGTCTTCCGGTCCTGGTGACGCCTCCGGATGGTACTGAACCGTAAAGGCCGGGTAATGTTTATGGCGTAAACCTTCGATGGTATCATCATTCAAGGCAGTATGTGTAACGGTAAGGTCGGTATGTTCGATTGAATCCGTTTCGACTGTGTAACCGTGATTTTGCGAAGTAATGGACACTTTTCCCGTACGAAGATCCTTTACTGGATGGTTGGATCCGCGATGACCGAATTTTAGTTTGTCTGTATCTGCCCCGTTTGCAAGCGCGAACAGCTGATGGCCCAGGCAAATTCCGAATAGTGGGACTTCTTTCTGGATTGTCCGAATCATTTCTAACGTTTCCCGAACGCTTTTTGGGTCTCCAGGTCCATTGGACAGCATCACTCCATCCGGATGATAGTTCATGATCTCCTGTGCCGTGATGTTATAAGGAACGACCACGACGTCACACCCACGTTTCGTCAACTCTCGTAAAATACCATGCTTCATTCCGTAGTCGACTAGAACCACTCGCGGTCCCCTACCTGGACTTGAGTAGGCCGTTTTAGTAGATACCTGTTTCACTTGAGTGGTCGGGAGTACCGTTGCTTTAAGCTGGGCAATAACCTCATCGGCCTTCTTATTCATATTACAGAGCGCCCCTTTAAGAGCACCTGTCTTTCTGATGATCCTTGTCAGCTTTCTCGTGTCAATCCCGGAGATTCCAGGGATATTCTTCATTTTCAAATAGTCATCAAGTGATAATTGGTTGCGCCAGTTAGAAGGAAATTCTGCAGTTTCCTTCACGACGAATCCCGCTATGGCTGGATTGATCGATTCAAAATCGTCTCGGTTGATTCCATAGTTCCCAATTAGCGGATATGTCAAAGTAACAATTTGACCACAATAAGATGGATCAGATAAAATTTCTTGATAGCCTGTCATCCCTGTGTTAAATACGACTTCCCCGATTTTCTCCACGTCTCCACCGAATGCTTCGCCAATGAAAACCGTACCATCTTCTAAAATAAGCTGTCTTTTCATCCCTGAACACGTCCTTTTTCCCAAGCTAACTTTCCTTCTGAAATCGTCATGACCGGCCACCCCTGACATTTCTTGTCATGGAAAGGTGTATTTTTTCCCTTTGAAGCGAATTCTTCTTTATTGATCGCCTGTTTTGCATTCAAATCGATTAACGTGATATCCGCCACAGCTCCTTCTTTTAGCTGGCCGAATGGAAGCGAGAAGCAATCAGCTGGTTTGATGGTCAGGAAGTCTACCAACTGTTTCAGAGTGATGATTTCTTTTTTGACCAATTCCGTATAAAGCAGCGGGAAGGCCGTTTCTAGACCTACAATTCCGAATGGAGCAAGCTGCATGCTTTGCTCTTTTTCCTCGACGCTATGAGGGGCATGGTCTGTTGCGATGAAATCGATGGTTCCATCAAGCAAGCCTTCGATTAAAGCATCACGATCTTCGCGTCCCCTTAAAGGAGGGTTCATTTTATAATTCGTATCAAGCCCTGGTATATCATCTTCTGAAAGTAATAGATGATGTGGGGTCACTTCCGCAGTGACTTTGATACCGGCACGTTTAGCGTCTCTTACGGTTCTTACCGATTCTTTCGTTGATATATGGCAGACGTGGTAATGGCAGCCTGCCGCTTCCGCAAGCAATATGTCACGGGCAATATGTACAGCTTCGCATACAGAAGGAATTCCATTGATTCCATTTTCTTTGGAGAATCTCCCCTCATGAACGGAGCCTTTATTGATTAAGCTATTATCTTCACAATGGGCGACCACAGCCATATTAATGGCAGCTGCCCGCTTCATCGCTTCAAGCATCATTCCTGCCTCTTGAATGCCAACACCATCATCCGTAAAGGCGAATGCCCCTGTCTTCTTCAGTGCTGAAAAATCAGTCAGCTCCTTGCCAGCTTCTCTAATCGTGATCGAAGCATAGGGCAACACGCGAACATGTGCCGTTTCTTCAATTTTTTTATTCAACGCCCCAAGGTGCTCCACAGTATCAGGTACAGGTCTTGTATTGGGCATGGCTGCTACTGTCGTAAAGCCACCTCTGGCCGCCGCCAAGGTTCCCGTTTCAATGGTTTCTTTATGTTCTCCCCCCGGCTCACGTAAATGTACATGAAGATCTATGAATCCTGCTGTAACAAGCAGCCCATCAGCATCTACTACTTTACTATCTTCCGTAGCCAGGTTCTCCCCTATTTTCGTGATGAACCTTCCCTCTATTTCTATATCTGCTTTCTTGAATTGATTTTGATTATCTAGCAATACTCCATTTTTGATGACAGTTTTCATGAGTGTTTCCTCCCTTATTTTTTTCAAGCACATTTTTTAACACAGCCATCCTGATAAAAACGCCATTTTGCATTTGTTTGAAGATTCTTGAGCGGCTGCATTCGACCAAATCACTGTCAATCTCAACTCCGCGGTTAATGGGGGCTGGATGCATGATGATGGCACATGGTTTCATCGTTTTTTCACGAATCTTATTCAAGCCAAACCTTTTCAAATACTCCCCATTTTCCACGTCATATTTATCACTATGCCTTTCATGTTGGATTCGGAGCAACATGACCACATCCGCTGTCGCTACAGCTTGATCGATATCTTCGTATTTCGCCAATCCATTGTTTACGTCAAACCATTCGGGAGGACCTGAGAATACAACTTCTGCACCTAGGCGAGTGAGTGCGTCTGCATTGGATTTAGCCACACGGCTATGCCTCACATCTCCAATAATCGAAATTTTCAGACCTTTAAAACTAGTAAACTCTTGCTTTATCGTCAATAAATCGAGCAGAGACTGTGTCGGATGATTTCCGCAACCATCACCCGCATTGATGATGGGGATATGTAATTTGCCTCTCAACTCATCAAAGTAGTTGTCCTGCTCATGACGGATGATGAGAGCTTTGACTCCAATCGATTCAAATGTTTTCGCTGTGTCGTATAAGGTTTCTCCTTTTAACACGGATGATGTCCCCGCATCAAAAGGAATGACCTCAAGTCCTAATTTCCTTTCAGCCATTTCAAAACTTGATTTGGTTCGCGTGCTTGGCTCAAAGAACAGATTGGCGACCATCGTCTGCTGCATAGGCATCCAGTTCGTTCCATTGGCAAACCCCTCTGCCTCGTATAAGATCGTTTCGATTTCAGTTAAAGATAGCTCATTCATCGTCAATAATTTTTTCATCATTCCTGCTCCTTTCACAATCTTTTTTTGTGATGCGGGGCATAAAAAAAGCCCCGTCATTTAAGGACAGGGTGAAGGTCATAAAGACTTGGAGTAATCGGGAAATTCCCCATTCCTTTCCTCTTCCGTCTTTACTGCAACACCCTTCTAAGTCTCTCTGGACTTCTTTTAAAAGGTGATTTATTTAATGTTTATTTTTCAAAGATGTTTTCGGTCACTTTTTCTCTGTCCGGCAATACCAAGTTAAGTACAATCCCCACTATTGCTGATAGCGCCATTCCGGATAAAGAAACATTTGCGGATAATTGTACGAATGCTCCACCAATCCCAATTACTAAGATGACCGAAGCAATCATCAAATTACGTTTTTTATCAAAATCCACTTTATTATCAATCAACATCCTTAAACCGCTTGAAGCGATGATACCAAAGAGAAGAATGGAAATCCCCCCCATGACGGCCGTTGGTATTGATCCGATCACCGCTGAAATCTTCCCGTTGAAACCGAAGATCATAGCAGTCAAAGCCGCACCACCGATGATGTAGACGCTAAATGCCTTTGTCATCGTCAGGACTCCGATATTTTCTCCATACGATGTAAGTGGCGGTCCCCCGATAATGGAACCGATCATGATGCCTGCGCCGTCACCAAGGATGGATCGATGTAAACCCGGCTTTTCCAAAAAGTTTCTACCTACCACTTTACTTAATACCATTTGGTGTCCGATATGTTCAGATAAGGTGACGATGGCGACCGGGACCATGATGGCGATGACTTCCCATGAAAAGGTGGGTGTATAGGTTATTCCAGGAATCATGAATTCCGGCATTTCCCACCATTTTGCCGTTTCAATCGGTCCATAATCGATAATGCCTGCAATTGCCGAACAGCCATATCCGACTATGATCCCCATCAATATTGGAATCAGGTTAAGGAAGCCTTTAAAAAACACGTTACAGATAATCGTAGCTGCCAAGGTGATGAGTGCTATGATGATGTAAGTAACGCTGTACTTGTCTTGCGGATCATACATGGCCATGTCAACTGCTGTCCCAGCGAGGCTCAGCCCGATTACTATGATGACGGGACCGACGACCACCGGTGGCAATAGAACCATCAACCAGCGTAAACCGACTTTATGAATGACCAACGCCACTATTCCATATATGAGTCCTGCTACAAAACAGCCGATCATGGCCGCTTCCGGTCCACCAAGTGACTTGGCCGCGATTATGGGTGCTATGAAAGCAAATGATGAACCAAGATAAGCAGGGATTTGGCCTCTCGTAATTAATAAGTATGATAATGTCCCTACCCCACTGGAAACCAATGCTACTGCAGGGCTCAGACCGACCAGGAATGGCACTAGCACCGTTGAACCAAACATCGCAAACAAGTGCTGGATGCTTAATGTCACCCATTGACCAAACCTTGGTACGTCTTCCACGTCGAGGATGATGTCTTTTCTTTCGTCTTCCATTTCTTTTCCCCCTATGAACATTGCATCTAAGCCACAAAAAAAAACCTCTTTGCAGCATATACAAAGAGGGTTTCACGGATGGGCCTGCCCTATACCTGTCAGGCTAAGGTCCCTTTCCATTTCACTCCCTTTGCCGGCCTCTCTGGACCGTTTTTAAAAGGGCAATATTTAATTTATCATTTCGCTAGTATGGTGACTTGATCGAGCTCGTCAACTTCCGTTAAAGTGACCGTAATCTTCTCGGATTGTGAAGTTGGAATATTTTTACCGACATAATCGGCACGGATTGGAAGTTCCCTATGGCCTCTATCAACTAATACAGCAAGTTGGATTTGCGAAGGTCTTCCCATATCCACCAAAGCATCCATAGCAGCTCTTACCGTTCTTCCCGTAAATAGTACATCGTCCACTAAGATGATTTTCTTATCAGTTATTGGGACCGGAATGTCCGAGCCTTTTACAACCGGTTCACCATCGTTCGTCTTTTTCGATAAATCATCACGATAAAGCGTTATGTCTAATTCACCTAATTGAATTACTTTATTTTCTATTTCACCGATGCGCTTGGCAAGTCGATCAGCAAGGAAGATCCCCCGGGTCCTAATCCCGATTAAGACACAATCCTCAATCCCTTTATTCTTTTCAATAATCTCATGTGCAATTCTCGTCAAGGCTCTGCTGATGGCCTTTTCATCGAGCACGATTGCTTTCTCATTCAAATGGACCACCTCAATTTCTTTTGAACTGTGAGAGCTCTCCTTCAACAAAAAATCCTCACACCAAGAAGGTGTGAGGATTTTCCTACAAAAGGGTATATGTTCCCCTTTTGCTATCCGTTTCCTTCTCAGTCTCTCTGGACTGTGTTAAAGGTTCTCATTAAGTTAATATAATACTATCTCATAAAAATGGTCTTGTCAAATACTACTTCTACGAAGTTGTTCGATTAGCTCCGTAAATTCTTTAGGAGCTGGCGCTTCAAACTCCATATATTCATTCGTCCGTGGATGAACAAAACCAAGAAGACCTGCGTGTAACGCTTGTCCGTCCAATTTCAACGTCTTTTTAGGACCATATTTAGGATCTCCCGCAAGAGGGAATCCGATATATTTCATATGAACACGGATTTGATGGGTCCGTCCTGTTTCAAGCTGACACTCTACTAATGTAAACGCGGTGAAACGTTCAACCACACGGAAATGAGTTACCGCATTTTTAGAGTTTGAATCCGTAACCGTCATGCTCTGACGGTCTTTTTTATCCCGGCCTATCGGGGCATCAACCGTTCCGAAATCATGGGGAATCACTCCATGGACCACAGCTTGATACTTACGGGTTACTGTTTTATCAACAAGTTGCTGAACAAGTTTCTCGTGTGCCATGTCATTTTTCGCAACCATCAATAAACCTGATGTATCCTTATCAATACGGTGGACAATACCTGGACGCATAACGCCATTGATTCCAGAAAGATCCTTACAATGGGCCATCAACCCATTAACAAGAGTACCTGTTACATGCCCCGGTGCAGGGTGGACAACCATTCCACTCGGTTTATTGACAACCAGTACGTCTTCATCTTCGTAATAGATATCCAAATCCATTTCTTCTGCGACTGCATCCAATTCCACAAGTTCCGGAATCAGCACTTCAATTTCGTCACCTATGCTACATTTATAATTGGACTTAATGGCAGCCCCGTTCACTAACACATGATCATCTTTGATCCATTGTGCAACTTGAGTGCGTGACCATTCCTCATTTAAAGTAGATAGAGCCTTGTCAATCCTTGTACCTTTTAGTGTTTCGTCGATGCTGTATAGCTTTTTATCCATTATCTTTCTCCTTAGCGTTTTTTTCTTCCAAGAACATGTGAATCACGAGCAGCACGACACCAATCGAAAGGGCGGCATCGGCAATATTAAATACCGGGAAACTATAGCTGAAAATATAAGTATGGACAAAGTCGACTACTTCCTGGCGAGCAACACGGTCAATGAAATTTCCTATTGCCCCACCTAGCATAAGACCTAGGGAAACTCCAAGCAGACGGCTGTTCTTCGCCATTTTCTGAATATAATAGACGACTCCAATAATGACAGCGATGGTGATGATGTAGAAAAACCACATTTGACCTTGTAGAATTCCCCATGCTGCCCCACGGTTACGATGCGAGGTAATATATAGAAGGTTTTCAATAATTTCAATGCTTTCTCCGTACTCCATTTTTTTCACAATCATCCATTTTGTCAGCTGATCGAAAGCTATGACCAAAAGGGCAATTAAGTAATAAAACACATTTCTTCCCCCAAACTAATCAAATCTTCACTTTTGAATTGTAGCATAAACTAGAAATAATGACTAATACCAAAAGCATTACATCTAGCAGTTGGTGAAGAATATTAGAATAGAAAGGAACTTTATTCCGGTCTTTATTCAAATGCGCTCTCATTTCAAATAAAAAACCGGCTCCCATATTAACTGGGAACCGGTCGTTCTAAAATGATTAATTCGTATAATGCTCTTTCACGACTGTTGCACAGCGTGGGCAAAGTGTTGGATGTTCTTCCACTTGACCTACATCTTGAGAAACATTCCAGCAACGTTCACAAGTTTCTCCTTCTGCTTTAGTTACCAGGATGGCCATATCCTCAAGTTTGACAGCTTCGGATGGGGCACTGGCCACATCGCCCGCGATATCAAATTCGGATACGATGAATAACTGTTCAAAGCTCTCCTCGATACTATCAAGAAGATTCCTTGTCTCTTCGTTTACATAAACGGTCACTTTTGCGTTCAGTGATTTCCCGATTACTTTTTGGTTACGTGCTTCTTCCAATGCTTTCAGGACATTATCACGAACATGCATGAATGCCGTCCATTTTTCCTCAATCGCTTCGGCATTATCCACAGAGATTTCCTCAGGCATCAATGTCAACTGTACACTCTCTTCCGTTACACCCGGAATGAACGTCCATACTTCATCCGCAGTATGAGACAGGATTGGAGACACTAATTTCGTTAAGCTGATTAAGGACTCATAAAGGACAGTTTGGATTGCTAAACGGTCTTTCCCGTTTGGCGCTTCACAATAAAGAATGTCTTTAGCATAATCAAGATAGAACGAACTTAGATCCTGTGTACAGAAATTGTTGACCATATTATAAATGGTAGCAAATTCATAATTTTCATAGCCTTGTTTTGATTGAGTGATCAGCTTATTCAATCTTACTAGCATATATTGATCCACTTCACGCAAATCTTCTACCGCCACTTTA
Source organism: Peribacillus suis (assembly GCF_059384845.1). Taxonomy (NCBI): domain Bacteria; kingdom Bacillati; phylum Bacillota; class Bacilli; order Caryophanales; family Bacillaceae; genus Peribacillus; species Peribacillus suis. The sequence goes on along the minus strand of NZ_CM182019.1, from coordinate 1,396,835 downwards.
TCCGTTTCCGGATTAAAGCCATCCAGATTTCCTAGTAGGAAGCGGAATGTATTACGGATTTTACGATACACTTCGGAAACTTGTTTTAAGATAGGATCTGAAACCCGAACGTCAGATTGATAATCAACAGAAGCAACCCAAAGACGTAAAATATCAGCACCAAGCTGGTTCATAACTTTAGATGGAAGGACCACGTTACCAATAGATTTACTCATTTTACGTCCTTCGCCGTCTAATGCGAACCCATGGCTAAGTACACCTTTATATGGTGCTTTTCCTGTCACGGCAACACCTGTTGAAAGTGATGAGTTGAACCAACCGCGATATTGATCGGACCCTTCAAGATAAAGGTCAGCCGGACGTTGAAGTTCTTCTCTTTCTTCAAGAACCGCTTGATGGGAAGAACCGGAGTCGAACCATACATCCATGATATCCGTTTCTTTAGTGAAGATACCGTTTGGACTTCCTTCATGTGTAAAGCCTTGTGGTAGAAGATCTTTTGCTTCTTTTTCAAACCAGATATTTGAACCGTGCTCACGGAATAATTCTGAAATATGATTGATTGTTTCGTCCGTGATGATTGGTTCGCCATTTTCTGCGTAAAATACTGGAATTGGCACACCCCATGCACGTTGTCGAGAGATACACCAATCTCCTCGGTCACGGACCATATTGAATAGGCGTGTTTCACCCCATGCCGGTACCCATTTCGTTTCTTCGACTGCCTTCAGCAAATCATCACGGAAGTCCTTGATTGAAGCGAACCACTGTGCAGTTGCACGGAAGATCGTCGGCTTCTTCGTCCGCCAGTCATGTGGGAATGAATGTGTGATGAATGTAAGATTCAACAGGGCTCCCACTTCAGTTAATTTTTCGGAAATCGCTTTATTTGCTTTATCATAGAATAATCCAGCAAACTCCCCTGCTTCTTCAGTCATGACACCTTTTTCATCGACTGGGCAAAGAACATCCAAGCCATATTTCTGACCGATGATAAAGTCATCTTCCCCGTGTCCTGGAGCTGTATGAACACAACCTGTTCCAGCTTCAGTCGTTACATGCTCACCTAACATCACTAGTGATTCACGATCATATAGAGGATGCTTCGCTACAGCACGATCCAACTCACTGCCTTTTACCGTTTTCACGATAGTTGGGTTTTCCCATCCAAGCGTTTCTTTAACAGATTCCAATAAGGCTTCTGCCACTAAGTATTTTTCATTTTCCACTGCAACAACCACATAATTCAATTGTGGATGTAGGGAAATTCCAAGGTTGGCCGGAATCGTCCATGGTGTTGTCGTCCAAATGATGATTTTTACACCTTCATCAATGACACCTTTACCATCAGTCACTTCAAATGCTACATAGATTGAAGCCGAACGTTTATCTTGGTATTCAATCTCCGCTTCAGCAAGAGCCGATTCACTCGAAGGGGACCAGTAAACAGGTTTCTTCCCTTTATAGATATAGCCTTTTTTCGCCATTTCACCAAAAACCTTGATCTGTTGTGCTTCATATTCAGGCTTTAACGTAATATAAGGATTATCCCAATCCCCGCGAACACCAATCCGCTTGAATTGCTCACGTTGATTGTTAATCTGTACGTATGCATATTCTTCACATAGCTTTCTGAATTCAGCGACGCTCATTTCTTTACGGTTCACGCCTTTTTTAGTCAAAGCCGTTTCAATTGGGAGACCGTGCGTATCCCAGCCTGGAACATACGGTGCATGGTAACCGCTCATGGACTTAAAACGGACGATGAAATCTTTTAAAACTTTATTCAAGGCATGACCCATATGGATATCACCGTTTGCATATGGAGGTCCATCATGTAAAATGAATAACGGTCGCCCTTCAGTGTGCTCTTGCACTTTTTTATAGATGTCCATCTCTTTCCACTTTTCCTGAATTTCAGGCTCGCGCTTCGGAAGGTTGCCCCTCATTGGAAATTCAGTTTTAGGCATTAATAAAGTATCTTTATATTCCATTATAAAATTCCTCCATCCATCTATCCATAACTTCATTTGAGTTGATTGACCCGATTCGCAGACAAAATAAAAAGCCTTCTCATCCCTGAAAAAGGGACGAGAAAGCTTTGCTTCCCGCGGTACCACCCTGGTTAGAAAGATTCACAAAACGGCTGAATCCTTTCCTCTCGAGCATTCGTAACGTGAATGATACGCATCGTTTACTTGCTGCATAAGCAGGTTCAATTCAGAACTCAAGGGTGATGTTCAATTCCTTCTCTTATCCCGGGCTTACACCGTCCCCGGGTCGCTACATATAAGGATATGAGGAATTTACTGTCCCTGTCATCGTCTAATGTCATCATGAATAGTATTGTTAAAAAATTATATGCGAAAAAAGTGCTTGAAGTCAAGGAAACGTTTAATTTTCCTCATCTACTCCATCATTTAATTCTATTTCAGATGCATCCACTTCGTATTCAAGCAGATGATCCCAGTCGTCATTATCCAACAAATCGAGCTGTGCTCCGACAAGCATTTTAAAGCGAGTACGGAAAACCTTCGATTGTTTTTTCAAGTCTTCTATATCCATCGCTATTTTTCTTGCTTTCACAAGCGACTCATTGACAATCCGGTCAGCATTCTTTTCTGCTTCCTTGATGATCAGTTTGGCTTCTTTTTGGGCATTGCGCTTTAATTCTTCTGCAGCTTCCTGCGCGACAATGATAGACTTATTAAGCGTGCCCTCGATAGTCGTGAAATGACCTAAACGATCGAACGTCTCGTTCAATTTTTCTTCCATTTCTTTCTTTTCTCTTAGAATCAATTCATAATCTTTAATGACTTGGTCTAGAAATTCGTTAACCTCATCTTCATCATACCCTCGAAATACTTTACTAAATTCCTTGTTATGTATATCTATCGGGGTTAAGGGCATTGTTGCACCTCCAGAACAATTTCTACTCTATTACATTAAAACTCTATATTCGACAAAAAATATGTGAATCCTGCTAACAACTAAATTATTTTTTCCTACCTAATGAGATTCTCCACTTATCCTTTTTCGTTTTCCCATCGATTGAAGTGATTTTACATCGACCGAAACCCCTGATGGATAGAGTATCCCCCTCACGGCATTCTTCAGAAACGCTCTCCGTTTGCTTGAAATTAACCTTGGTTTTCCCCGACGATATCAACGTTTGGGCTTTTTGCCGGGAAATATTCAAAACAGCCGAAAGTACGCTATCAAGCCTTAATGAGCTAACGGTACTGACCTGCTCTTCCCAGTTGTCCTTCACCACAAGGATATCCTCAATCGGAATCCTTTTAATGGTTACGGAAGCATTGCCTATCTTATCCAGGTTTCCCGTAAGGTATGAATCCATTTCCCCTGTTGCAATAAATTGGACTTGCTCCTCTGTCACTATAATATCACCGAATTTTTCACGTTTTACCCCCAGTGACATCAAGGTTCCAAGTATTTGCCTGTGTTCAAGTGTAACAAATTTTTTTGGATAGGAGATATCATATAAGGAGATATTGAAATCAGATGATTCAGGAGAGTAGTAATCAGGATAAATGAGGGCACGTTTCCGTTCAACGAAATCACTCCCGCCGTGAAATTGCAGTAGCACATCCTGTTTGTTTCCTAATAGGGATGTGAGGATTTCCTGCTGACGCGGATCCAGAAAGTCAGAAAGTTTAGGAGCATAAGAATCTCTAACCTGGTCAATCCAATTCATTGCCTGGTCGATAAATTCCTTTTCCTCCGGCCTGAAATGTTGATATATACTCATGTAGAATGCATGCTCCTTACATATGGATAAATGGTTGTACACAAGAATGAATCGTAACATACACCTTCGTTACTACTACACAGCCAAGAATTCACCTAGCTGTGTAGTTACTGGCCATTCTATTATTTTACGTCTTTAGTATGAACTACAAATCATCCGAATAAGCTTTGTAGATAAAAAATCCCATAATTCTTCGCAAAATTTAAAACCAACAAGGCTACAAGTGGTGATATGTCAATCATGCCGAGTGGTGGGATGAATTTTCTGAACGGTTCTAAATATGGTTCGCAAATCTTTACCAGGAATTGGCCAATCGATGTTTCCCGGGCATTAGGGAACCAAGACATTAATATGTAAACAATTAATGCCATTGAATAAATTTCAACTAAATAATATAAACCTTGAAGCACTAGAGCCATTAACCATTACCACCTCGCTTCTTCGTACTCCTTATCCACTTCAAAACCGGTAATATTACCGGAAACATCAACGTTATCCGGAGTACACAAGAATATGTCTGTACCGATTTTTTGGATATCCCCACTGATTGCATATACAGTGCCGCTTAAAAAGTCGATAATCCGCTTTCCTTGGTCATGCGGGATTCGCTGAAGATTTACAACGACTGCACGACGGTTTTTCAAATGGTCTGCGACATCCTGAGCTTCTGCATAAGCACGAGGCTCCAATAATACTACTTTAGAAGATTTTTGCACGCTTTGCAAACTTACTATATTTTGATTTGGATTATTTCCTGTAGAAGCAGGTGGGGTCTGCTGTTTTGCAGGCTTTACCGCTTTACGCTCCATCTCCTCTTCCTCCACCACTTCGTCCTTATATTCATACTCATCATCCAGCGCGAAATAGGATTTAAACTTTGATACGAATGACATCTTTTACGTACCTCCTTATAATTCTTCGCCTACCAGTGCAGTACCAATCCGAATCATGGTAGAGCCTTCCTCGATGGCAATCATAAAATCATTGGACATCCCCATGGATAATTCCGAGCATGGAGCATGAGTCAATTCCGCTTTTTGAATTTCCAGTTGGAGGTTTTTTAATGTACGGAAGCAACCTCGGAGTACCTGTTCGTCCTCTGTAAAAGGTGCCATTGTCATCAACCCAACGACCTTCACCTTGTCAAAAGCCCCTAGTTCTTTAATAAATTCAAGCGTCGACTCTGGATTCAGACCGTGTTTAGACTCTTCACCAGAAACATTGACCTGCACTAAACAGTTTATCGGCTCTTTTGAACGTTTTTGTATTTCTTCTGCCAACGATATACGATCCAAAGAATGAATATAAGCAACTTTATCAATGACATTCTTAACCTTACGTGTCTGCATGGAACCGATATAATGCCAGTTCGGTGTATCCTTCAACACTTCATATTTATTCAATAAACCTTGATCGCGATTTTCACCTAAATCAGTGACACCGGCTTCCAATGCCTCTTTTGCCCTCTCGATGGAAACATATTTTGTAACCCCGATTAATTTGACATCTTCCCGATGCCTGCCACTATTTTTACACGCTTCATTTATTTTTTCTTCGATGTTTTTTAGATTTTCTGCAACTTTCATCGCTTTTCAAGATCCTCCTTCCAACCAATAAAGCTCATCAACCTACCACTTTTCCCATTATCCCGGCGATGGGAAAAAAATAAATCCTCATCACAGCTTGTACAATATGAAGTCACAGCAATCTGCTCCCTCGGGATTCCAGATTTCTCCATGATCATGGCGTTCAGTTCTTTAAGATCTAGTTGATATTGTCCTTCACTAATTAAATTATAGGGCTTCTCGTCATTTTCTTCCAGCAAATTCCGCACTAAATCTATGACTTTATCATCTACAACATAACATCTCGAACAAATAGAGGGCCCAACTACGGCAAATATTTCTGATGGTTTTATACCTTCATGTATCCACGCCTCTACCATATTGTGCGCAATGCCATTAACGGTTCCCTTCCAGCCGGCATGTGCCACCCCAACCATTCCATGTGTAGGAGCATAAAAATATAAAGGCACACAATCCGCATAACAAAGGGTCAGTAGAACATTTTTATCACTCGTATAAAAACCGTCTGTCGCCCTAAAACCAGAAGGATAATCAGTGGCGCCTTTCCCACAATCCCGAGTCGTTACTTGCTGGATATGAGTTTCATGAGTCTGCTCGGCCCCTACCCAATGATTAAGCGGAAAAGATAGTTTTTCAGCAAGAATTCGGCGGTTTGCCTGTACATCCCCTATCTTGTCCCCAACATGAAAGCCGGTATTCAATGATGTAAAGCAGCCAGAACTGACTCCTCCGTTTTTCGTTGTAAAGCCCGCCACAAGCTGGAGATTTTGTTGTCTCCAGCTATCAACAAGCAAATATTGATCTTCGACTAAAACAAAAGGTTCTTTCATGCTTTCATTCCTCTTTATTTTTAGTTTAGTGTATCATAAATATCCTTCTAATACCCTCTAAAGGTACCCCTATAACCGTTCATCTTTCAGCTCTGTTTGAAATATCGTCTGATGTTCGACAAGGATGACATCCGCCCCAATTTTTTTTATTTTTCGCCAAGGAATCACGATATCTTGCTCCCTCCCAAAAAAGCCCATTAGCCTGGTACTATTCGAAACAATGATTGCTTCAATCATTCCCGTCCCCGTATTGATTTCTAAGTCTGTCATATTACCCAATTTCTTTCCATCTGCTATATTGACGATATCCTTAATTTGAAATTCAGAAATTCTAGTCACGCCATTCAGCTCCTCCTGAAATGTGTTTCTCCAGATAAAAAACCTTTTTTTATGTATATGACTGGTTTTGTTCAAGAATGAAGGAATCGGGAAATAAAGGTCTTTATGCAGTGGCTTGAGCAAACTAAAAAAAAGCCGCTACGGCTAGGTTGCTGATTGGCGGGCAAGAGAATCACCCTTACCCGCTTCAGTCAACTGTTACTCGTGCTCAGCTTTTACTGTTGAATGTTTTTATTCATTTGCTTGATTGCCGCTTTTTCCAAGCGGGAGACTTGCGCTTGTGAAATGCCGATTTCCTCGGCTACCTCCATTTGGGTCTTCCCTTGGAAAAATCGTTTACGAAGGATCATTTTTTCACGGTCATTCAACCGTCTCATCCCTTCGTTTATGGCTATCTCATCGATCCAGGTACTATCCTTATTTTTTTCATCACTTAATTGGTCGAGTACATAAATCGGGTCCCCGCCATCATTATAAATCGGTTCGAAAAGGGATACTGGATCTTGGATTGCATCTAACGCGAAAACAATTTCTTCGTGCGGTAATCCTAACACTTTGGCGATTTCTTCAGCTGTGGGCTCACGTAGAGTCTGGCTGATAAGTTTTTCCTTAACCTGCAATGCTTTATAAGCAATGTCCCTTAAAGACCGGGAAACACGTATTGGATTATTATCACGAAGATACCTTCTGATTTCTCCAATAATCATTGGTACAGCATACGTTGAAAACTTTACGTTCTGACCCAAGTCAAAATTATCTATCGATTTCATCAACCCTATACAGCCTACCTGAAATAGATCATCTACATATTCTCCCCGATTGTTAAAGCGTTGAATGACGCTCAAAACGAGTCGAAGATTCCCGTTTACCAGTTTCTCTCTTGCTGAAAGCTCGCCACCTTGCAATTCTTTAAAGAGTTTTCTCATTTCATCATTTTTCAAAACCGGTAATTTCGATGTATCCACACCGCAGATTTCAACCTTGTTACGAGACAAAATTCTTCCCTCCTCACAGGAGTGCTGTACAAAAAACAGTATTTCCGCGGGAGGGAAAAATATGCATAGGGTATTTTTGAAAAATCAAAACATCTCTTCATCCAAGCACAAGAAAGTACGGTCTCAAAAGCTTTATACTCGAAATATTTTTTTACACCATTTTATTAAATTCTTTTCTTAGCCGTTTAATAATTCTTTTCTCCAACCTTGAAATATAGGATTGGGAAATCCCGAGCATATCCGCAACATCCTTTTGCGTCTTTTCTTCTCCGCCAGCAAGTCCAAATCGAAGTTCCATTATTTGTTTTTCACGATCAGAGAGCTGCGTCAGGGCTTTCGTCAGTAGCTTCCGATCCACATTCGCCTCTAGATCCTTAGTGATGATGTCATCATCAGTCCCCAGAACATCTGAGAGCAGGAGTTCATTTCCATCCCAATCGATATTCAAGGGCTCATCAAAAGAAACTTCCGAACGGATTTTATTATTTCTCCTTAAATACATTAATATTTCATTCTCGATGCATCTCGAAGCATATGTAGCAAGTTTGATTTTTTTCTCGGGATTGAATGTATTGACTGCCTTAATCAAGCCAATGGTCCCAATGCTAATTAAATCTTCGATATTGATTCCCGTATTCTCAAATTTCCTTGCAATATAGACGACAAGCCTTAGATTCCTCTCGATTAAGATAGAGCGGGCAGCTTCATCGCCTTTTGGTAACTTATTGATCAATATTGCCTCTTCTTCTTTTGAAAGTGGGGGCGGGAGCGCCTCACTTCCTCCTATATAAAATATTTCGTCCGTCTTCAATCCGAGCTTGAACAAGAGTTTGTACCAAAAATAGGTGAGCCGAAGAATAAATTTCTTCAAAATAATTCTCCCTTCTAAAATAGACGAATTGTGGAGCCAAATTGAAAGAGCAAAATGTTATGAGGCATTTTTCACCGGAATCCCGGTTAACATTTTTGGATGGACGATAGATTGATAGCTATTGTCCGCAGAAAGTTGTTGAAAGGTAAACGACACAAGGCCCTGCTTGACTTGATACTCGTTTTCCCCTTGGGATATTTTAATGAAGTCCGGCTTGATGGCCGTTAGCAATTGATGTTCATGCCCCACCACTTTATATGGAATTACGCGCATACGGCCCGTCCATGTATATTCAGGCTGTTCTTCCTGTCGGACCAGGATGTCCGGATTCTTGAACAATTCAACCATATCCGCAGGGATTCCAGCTTCATCTCCAGAAAGTGAAATGATCATAACAGGCGAACGGGTTATTGGATCATATAATTGATTCCCACTGTCCACAAGCCCCTGAAAAGTCCCTTCAAACTCTGATACTTTCACCGTGACTGACACCAGTTGCTCATGCGTTAGTTTTGTCATCTCCATTCCTTCTAGAGTACGCTTGGAAAATTGCCAGGCAAGCGGGAAGCCCACCATCACAAAAATCCAGCTGACGGGGTCACCAAAACGATTGATTCCGGCATATTGACCAGGGTTTTTGGAAACGATTTGATATTCGAATAGATAGTGAAGGCCAAGGAGGATCCCACCTGATAAAAACGTGACAAAGTATAAAGTGGCTAATGACTTCAGGAAAAGGTTGAATCTGATGAACCCAAAGGTGGCCAGGACCATAAAAAGAGAAAATGCGATTTTCATATAAAATTGGTCAGCCATTGCGTAAAAAGGGGTAAATGCCAATACGATGATTAGAGAACCTATCAGCCCGCCGGCACAAACCCGCCAAAGGGCGACCCGCCGTTTGAGAATGATTGCAGTCCAATATAAGAGGAGGCAGTCAAATAACCAATTCAATAACCAAATCACATCTAAATATAAGGTCAAACACTCACCCCTCCTTTTAGAATCTAACCTTCCACTAGCAAAAAGTATAACGCACCTGATAATAGAAAGTGTGTCACTTTTTGTACAGGAAACTTAAGAGTTTTTCAGTCTTTTTTAGCCTTTTTGTAGAAAAACAGCTATTGATTTTTTCAAGACTGCTTCATACCAGTTACGCTCCCTCATTTAAAGCTGTCGATTTATGGGTTGTAGAAGATAGAATTTCTTTCAGCTTCTCTTCTCAGAGTTCCATTGTTATAAAGGACCTTCTCCAAATTCAAGTTGGAAATCCATTATCCATTCCAGCCGCCTTTACGTCCTTTCATGAATTTTATGGATCAGGGCATAGCCCAACGGTTCAAACAGGTGGAGAGCAGCTCTTAGGGCCTTAAAAGTCCATATGGCGATTAACCAGTAATAATCAATCGAAACATCTTTCCGAAAAAAGCAAAAAAAGGGCCGCTCCCATAGGGAACGACCTTTTCTCTTTCAAATTAACGCCTTCTATTACGATTGCGTAGGAAGGTTGGAATATCCAAAGCTTCCTCACCTTGTCCTTGATTATTATTCCTTGTAGGCTGTTCGTTCACTTCTTCTCTCTTCACTTCACGATTTACACTAGGTGTAGGCGCTTGTGTTTGAGGTCTCGTTTGCTGTTGTTGCTGTCCAAGTGTTGAACGACCCGGAGCTCGCATGGACGTTTCAGCTTCGGTAAAGCCCGTCGCAATAACTGTAACAACAATTTCGTCCTTTAAGTTTTCATTGATGACAGAACCGAAAATCATATTTACCTCTTGATCAGAAGCGGTGGCCACAATATCGGCTGCCTCTTGGACCTCGAATAAACTTAGGTTCGTTCCACCAGTAATGTTCAATAGAACCCCTTGAGCCCCATCGATGGACGTTTCAAGCAACGGACTGGAGATCGCTTTTTTAGCTGCTTCAGCGGCGCGGTTTTCTCCAGAGGAGATTCCGATACCCATCAGGGCCGATCCACGATTTGACATGATGGTCTTAACATCGGCAAAATCCAAATTAATAAGACCAGGAACAGCGATCAAATCTGAAATCCCCTGTACCCCTTGACGAAGGACATTATCCGCTTCACGGAATGCTTCAAGCATAGGTGTGCTTTTATCAACAATTTCAAGAAGTCGGTCATTCGGAATGACGATAAGCGTATCGACCGATTCTTTCATGGAGGCAATACCACCTTGCGCCTGGGTTGCACGTTTGCGTCCTTCAAACGTGAAAGGACGTGTAACGACACCAACTGTCAGTGCACCAAGATCTTTAGCGATACCCGCGATAACTGGGGCAGCACCCGTACCAGTTCCGCCGCCCATTCCAGCCGTTACGAAAACCATATCAGCGCCTTTTAGCGCTTCTTCGATTTGTTCTTTACTTTCTTCTGCCGCTTTTTTACCTACCTCAGGATTCGCACCAGCACCCAATCCTCTAGTAAGCTTACCGCCGATTTGCATTTTAACTTCTGCTTTTGATAAATTAAGTGCCTGCGCATCAGTATTGACAGAAATAAATTCGACACCTTGTACACCATGTTCGATCATTCTGTTTACCGCATTGTTACCGCCGCCGCCAACACCTATAACCTTTATCGTTGCTAATTGTTCTAAATTAGAATCAAACTCCAACATGACAATCCTCCTATTTTGACGAAATTCCCGATTTTTTGTTTTTATTCAAAAAAGTAACCCAAGATTTTTTTGAATTTCGATTCACCTTTTTCACCTTGTTTTTTAGCCGTGTTCTCTTTATGTTTCTGAGAGGACTTCTGGCTCCGCTGGTCATTATTCTCTTGTGCCTGACCAGCTGGTACAGGAGTTTTATTTGTGGTGTTCTTTTGCATTCTCTCTTTCTTGCACGCATGTTTAATTAGACCGACAGCTGTCGTATATTGCGGTTCTCTGACACCAATATAATTTGGTTCGGCTGTCCTGACACGATTTTGGAATACATACTGAGCAAGTTCCAGTACTCCTGGCATCTTAACGGCCCCACCGGTCAATACGAACCCTCCCGGTACTTCCTGAAAACCAAGTCTTCTCAAATCATCTTGTATTAACTCGAAAATTTCGGTCAACCTCGCCTCAATTATATCTGAGAGCATCAGCTGGTTACATGGTTGTTGCTGGTCGCTGCCGATGATTGGTATCTGGAATACTTCGTCTTCTGACGCATCATCATAAAAGGCATGGCCATGCTTAATTTTAATTTTTTCAGCTTCCTCCATGGTAGTCCTTAGTACAATGGAGAGATCCTTTGTAAGCGTCTCACCGCCTATAGGAATCACGGAAGTATATTGTAGATAGCCTTGCTCGAAAATCGCTAGAGTGGTAGAACCTCCCCCAATATCGACAAGCGCTACTCCAAGTTCCTTTTCATCCTTCGATAAAACCAGCCCACCTGCTGCCAATGGCTGAAGGGCAATATCCGTTATTTCTAACCCTGCTCGTTCCACACACCGCAAGGAATTATGTAAAATTGTCCGCAGACCTGTTATTAATATGCCTCTCATTTCCAGACGGACGCCAATCATGCCCCTTGGATCGCTAATTTCATCCAACTCATCAACTTTATAATGAATCGGCACCACATCGATAATTTCCCGGTCCGATGGTATGGTAATTAACTCAGCGGCTTCTCTAACACGGAATACATCGTGTTCATTAATCTCTTTATTTTCACTAGATACGGCTACTACCCCATGGCAAGGCTGAAGCGTTACGTGGTTCCCGCTGATACCGACGATCACTTTTTTGATTTCCATTCCTATCATTCGTTCAGCTTGCTCTACGGCCTTTTGAATGGATTGGACTGTTTCATCTATATCGACGATGGAGCCTTTCTTTAGCCCTTCTGATTTTACATTTCCTACGCCTATGATATTTAATGTGTCATTGACCATTTCCCCAATGATTACTTTTACACTGGATGTACCGATGTCAAGACTTACGTAGATTTCGTTGCTGTTCATTCCATGGCACCTCCTTCAGTTTATACATATATTAGTAGAATAGCATTATCCTATCAAAAGACCTATTCATTTTAGAATAACAGACCTAATTACAACTCGCTAATATTATAATAAATGTCATCTCGTATTATTAAGAGAAAACTCGTAGGTTTACAATCTTTATAATAGTTATCGTTCGTCTCTTGGTATCTAAATGTCTTACCTAAACTTAATACTGACTTAATCTATTCGGCATTTATACCGCAATTCCCTCTAATAATATAGATTTTTTCCATTTTTTTCAGAAAAAAATCTCTTATCCAACTGTGCCCTTTGAATTTCACCCGTATTTTGAAAGTTTCACACGTAAATACAAAGATTCCAGCTAAATACAAGTCTACACCAAGATGTACACCTAGAAAAGTCAAACTTGCAGATAAAACTATTATTAAATAAGAATACAACGGCCAATACCACATCTTCATGGGAAGTTTGATACGACCCCGCAACTCCCCACATTAAAAATTCCGCATGCAACAAAGACTACAAAATGAATATAAGGTCCAACTAAAATCCATGGATTTTAGCACTCAAGAGAATCAACCAGTTGGGGCATGGTCCCCTATCCCATTAAAGGCGGAGAAGGACCCATATATGTATAGTTCTTGGAGTCTCATTTTTACTGGCACTATCAGCAAAATCAGTGCAGACCCACATTATCCACTTCCATTTTTAGCTAAAAACGGATTACATTCGGTCATCCTGTACTTGCTTTTTTTATGTTAGTCAAACACTTATTCTTTTCCGAAAATGTACGCTAACTTTAGTTCAATCATTGTCGTTAAAGCAACGGATTCACTCCGACTCGTCTTCCTTTTGTTCAGACTCATCAAAGGCTTTAAAGTAGGAACCGACCTCTAGATCGATGACTCCCTTTACCTCGGGATCCAATTGGCTGATAATGGATGGATAGTGTATCATTTTCTCAGATAGAGTACGACTTGTCGCACTAACTTCAAATCCATCATTCATGTACATAACAATATGGTATTTATCCGTTTTAGTCGGGTCATGGTGAATTTCGGAAATAGCATTTTGTATGGCCACAGGAAGCTTGTCCAGTTCCTCCAAAAGTAACTTTAATGCTTTACCCTCTTTGAAACCAATTAAAACAGGGGCAAATACTGGATTTTCACCACTCTCTAACTCTTTTAGGATGTCACCGTTTTCCAATATCGGAGCAAATTTACCATTCATGGATAAATAGGCAATTCTAGTATGCTCAGAAACCGTTATTTTAACGGAATTAGGAAAAACAGGTACAACACTGGCACTTTTTATATCCGGATTTTTTTTTATGTTGGCGGCAGTCTCTCCCGTGTCAACTTTCCAGATGCTTCGGTCTTTCTTGATGTTACTTAATTTAATAATTTGCTTAGAAGTAATATACTGGTTTCCCTCTACCTTTATGGACTTCACATAGCTTAGCGGGGATAAAAAATATAATACACAAGCAACCAAAATGAAGAAAAGGGAAAGCAAAAGAACAAGTCGTCTATTTGCTTTGCTCTTTCTAATTTGCTTTAGCTTAGGAATGCGGTCCTCAATGGAAACGATTTTCCCCTTTTCCACCTATTTCACCTCTTCCTAAAATGGATGATTGGTGACACTCACCAAAAAATAAGAAATAGAATTTTTCAAGTAACACATTATACCACAATATTTGGATATAAAGAATGAATATCCTATTGTTTTCTCCCGATGATTTCTACTTCTGTTTCCAATTCAATTTCATACTTGCTATATACCGTATCCTTCGCGTGTTGAATCAGAGCTTCCACGTCTGCCGCACTTCCATTACCAGTGTTGACGATGAAGTTTCCATGCATAGGGGAAATTTGGGCCCCACCTATCGAATGCCCCTTAAGGCCAGCATCCTCCACTAACCTTCCTGCATGTCTTGGCAGTGGATTCCTGAAAATGCTTCCAGCACATGGCAAGTTATATGGTTGGGTATCTTTACGATAGTTTTTGTTATTCTGCATTCTCTCGACGATTTCACTTCGGTTACCCTCTTCTAATTGGAAGATGGCCTCCAGCACGATACCAGGTTTTTTCTTTTGAAGGAGAGATGTTCGATACGAAAACTCCATTTCCTCCTTAGAAAGCCAAGCCAAGGTTCCATCTTCAAATAGGACATGCACTTGCTTAAGGATGGCACTCATATCCGAATCGTGTGCACCTGCATTCATATACACAGCACCACCAACGGAACCTGGAATTCCACTGGCAAACTCCAGCCCGGCATATCCCTTTTTACTAATCTTCACTGATAAACTTACAAGGGAAACACCAGCTCCAGCCTTCACTTCCGTCCCATTGATTTCAAGATGATCCAGACCTTTACCTAACTTCAGTACCACACCTTCGATTCCATCATCGCTGACAAGGAGGTTTGAACCTCTTCCTATTGCTCTCCATGGCAAATTATTATCTTTGATGACCTTCATCGCTTTTTCAATATTTTCAATGGAGGATGGCTCGATGAATAGATCCGCGGGTCCACCAATTTTCATTGTCGTATGATTAGCAAGTGGCTCATGTTCCAGTATCTTGCCGATTTGCATGTCGGTTAATTGTTGTATCGCTTTATCCATGATTAACCTCCTTGTGCACCTAGATTTTAACATTATAAGTTTCATTTCCCCACCGTAATGAGGCCTCTAATTATGCAATATCAAAAACACTATTTTGTTTAACTTGAAAATGAGCAAGAGTAAGCGCCTCTTCGGTCGAACCCTCTTATACTATAGTCTAAACAAGGCCGTATTGCCAATATTTATTGTAGATATCCCAACATTCCTCTTTGGTAATATTTAAGCACCATTTCATTTTTTTCAAAATCTTCTCATACGGGGCCGGGCAAATCACCGGCAACCATTCCAATCCATGCATTCACCAAAAAAGAAGCCCGATTTTATGACGGGCTTCCTCTTTAAGAAATGTATATCATCTTGCTTTAAAACCTTGAATACCGACTGATATTCAGCAGTACGCCAATGGCAATCAACATGAGTGTCAGGGAGGAGCCACCATAACTTAATAGGGGCAAGGTGATACCGGTAACCGGCATTAAACCAGTGACCACGCCAATATTGATCATGACTTGAATAGCTACCATTGCAATGATCCCAACCGCTACCAGGCTACCATATAAGTCTGGCGCACCAAGGGCGATTCGTATCCCACGCCATAGCATGAGAGCGAATAATAAAATCACAAGTGAACCTCCAATGAACCCTAATTCTTCAGATAGTATCGCGAATATAAAGTCGGTTTGCGGTTCTGGTAAATAGAAAAACTTTTGACGACTTTGTCCTAATCCGAGGCCGAACAACCCACCGGGGCCGATTGCATAAAACGACTGGATCATTTGAAATCCACTTCCAAGCGGGTCCTCCCAAGGATCGAGGAAGGAGGTAATCCGTTTTATCCTATATGGGGCCGATAAAATAAGGCCGACAAAACCAGCTACTCCGAGTAGGGCTAGGCCAACAAAATGGCTGATTCTCGCACCTGAAATAAAAATCATCACGATACATGTTCCAACCATCACTGTTCCTGTACCGAGATCAGGCTGTAACATGATAAGCCCAAATGCTAAAAATACAATGCCCAACGATGGCATCATCCCTTTTTTAAAGGAAGTGATCAGTTTTTGTCTTTCCGATAAGAATTTAGCTAAAAAAGCAATCATCGCTAACTTCATGAATTCGGACGGCTGTACGGAGAAAGCTCCCACGCCAATCCAACTCCGGGACCCGTTTCTTGCCATCCCGATACCTGGTACCAAAACGGCCAACAGTAAGATGAAGCAGATAATAATTAGCAATTTGGCCCAAGTGCGCCATGTCCAGTAATCGACATTCATGATAAAAAACATGGCTACGACACCTACACAGGCAAACAGCAACTGTCTTTTAGCAAAATAAAAGGAGTCATCGAATTTATAGTCTGCCCAAATTGCACTGGCGCTGTAAACCATAACTAAACCAATTGTCAAAAGGCTTAAGGTGACGATAATGAGAATAAGATCAGGATTGGATTTTTTTAATGGCACGGACATCCACCTCTAGGAAGTTTTTCGAGCCTGTACGAATATAAAACACTACCTGATATGCCACTTTTTTAGCGGCACTTAAGTCAAAAAAAGCGATAACGGCTCATTATCGCTTTTTTTTCAAGGTGTCAACGTAGAAGCAGGTTCACTTCCTTCTGCGAAAGCTCTTACTTAAGTTTATGCACAGCCTCCATAAACATGTCTCCTCTTTGTTCAAAAGTTTTATATTGATCCCAGCTTGCACAAGCAGGAGAGAGGAGGATGCAGTCGCCTTCATTCGATAAATCAAAAGCAACAGGTACGGCCTTTACTACATTATCGACACGTTTTATATGGGTTATTCCTAATTCTTTAGCTATCCGTTCAATTTTCTCTGCCGTTTCACCAAATGTGATGACCGCTTTGACGTGTTTCATAGCCGGTTTCAACTCGTCGAATTCATTACCTCGGTCCAATCCGCCAGCCAACAAAATAACCGGTTCAGTGAATGAAGTAAGCGCCTTGGATGCTGCAAGGATATTCGTCGCTTTGGAATCATTATAGAATTTACGTTTTTCAATCGTTGCAACATATTGCAGACGGTGCTCCACACCGCCGAAAGTCGTCAAAACGGTATGAATGGCCTCATTAGACACACCCTTCAATTTCACTGCAGAAATAGCAGCCAGCACATTTTCCAAGTTGTGTTTTCCCGGGAGGGCAATATCCGAAACGGCAATCACTTTTTCACCGCGAAAATACACCGCTCCGTCTTCTACATAGGCCCCATTCTCATGCTTAACTTCTGTAGAAAATGGTACAAGTTCTGCCTTCGTCTTCTTGGTCATGTTTTTAACATCCACTTGATCTGCATTGAAAATCATGAAATCAGAAGCCGTTTGATTTCTTGCAATCGCCGCTTTCGCCTCAGCATATTCTTGTTTGGAACTATGATAATCCAAATGGGCATCATACAAATTCGTCACGATTGAGATTTCTGGCCGGAATTCTTCAATTCCCATCAATTGGAAGGATGACAATTCAATGACGATCGTATCTGCAGCTGTTGCCTTTTCAGCAACACCGGATGCTACCGTTCCAATATTTCCAGCAATAAGTGGTGACTTCTTACCAGCTTGCATCATTTCGAATATTAACGTAGTAGTGGTCGTTTTCCCATTTGTACCCGTGATTCCCAAAAATGGTGCTTCACTGATTTGGTAAGCGAGTTCTACCTCTGTGATGACCGGAATGCCTTTCTCCAATGCACCCTTAACAAGCGGGTTGCTATAAGGAATGCCTGGGTTCTTCACAATGAATTCGAATCCCTCATCCAATAGCTCAATCGGGTGGCTGCCACAAATGACTTTTATCCCTTGTTCAAGAAGCCCTTGTGCTTCCGGATTTTCCGATAGTGGCTTCATATCATTGACTGTTACGAACGCACCTAATTTATGTAGAAGCGAAGCTGCCGTGACTCCGCTTTTTGCCAAACCTAATACCAAAACTTTTTTCTCTGAGTATTTTTCTGTCTCTTTCAATTTATATCCACACCTCTAAATAGATTCCGAGTACCGCACACAATAATCCAACTGTCCAAAACGTCACGACCACGCGCCATTCAGACCAGCCAGAAAGCTCATAATGATGATGAAGCGGGCTCATTTTAAAAATACGCTTACCTCTAAGCTTAAACGATCCTACTTGTAAAATGACGGATAGAGTTTCAATGACGAAGACTCCACCAATAATGACCAACAGCAATTCAAGTTTGGTTAATAGAGCAATCGTAGCAATCGCTCCCCCTAAGGCTAGCGATCCTGTATCCCCCATAAACACCTTTGCTGGGTGGGCATTAAAGACTAGAAAGCCTAAGACTGCGCCGACGATTGCCACTGAGAATATCGCCACGTCGTATTGTGACTGGCTCCAAGCAAGTATGGCAAAAGCACCGAAGGCAATCGCGGACGTTCCTGAAACGAGACCATCCAATCCATCAGTCAAATTGACGGCATTAGAAAAACCTACCAACCAGAAAATCACGATAATTAGGTACGCCCAACCAAAATTAATGGAAAAATCAGTACCTGGAATCGTCAATTCAGGGTTGAAGCCGTCAGTCTGTTTGAAAACGAAGTAAAAAATGACGGATATCACGATTTGGCCTAGAAGTTTTTGTTTTGAAGTCAAGCCTAGGTTCCGTTTCATGACGACTTTGATAAAATCATCCAAGAACCCTAGTAAACCAAACCCTAAGGTAACGAATAATAATAAGTACGTTTCAGTGGATGGCTCTGAAAATTTAAATGTCATAACTAATGTAGCGATGGTGACTGATAATAGAATCACCAATCCGCCCATAGTAGGCGTTCCTGTCTTCTTTAGATGGGATTGTGGGCCTTCCTCCCTGATACTTTGCCCAAATTTCAGCCTTCTTAAAAACGGTATGAAGATTGGTGATAGAAGAACCGTTACTAAAAATGCCATCAAAATTGTATAAAAAATTACTTGTTCCAACATTCCTACTCCCTCATTCCTAACACAATTCAAATATACATTATCCTTGTTGCTATTTCTTTGTTTGGCGGGCGTGAATTAATTTGCACCCAATTTTGTTTGAATTGCTTTTTCTGCTTCTTCACGATCATCAAAGTGAAGGATGGCATCTCCGACCAATTGGTAAGTTTCATGCCCTTTTCCTGCAATTAAAATGACGTCTCCCGCTTCGGCTTTTGAAACGGCATACTCAATCGCTTCTCTTCGGTCCACTATCACCGTATATTCTTCTCCTTCAACTCCCGCTTCCATATCACGAAGGATTTGCAGTGCATCCTCGCTGCGCGGATTGTCGGAAGTGAAAATCGGGTCAGTTGCCAATCTGCAGGCAATCGCTGCCATGATGGGCCGTTTTGTCTTATCACGATCTCCACCACAACCTACAATCACGAAAATTTTACTTTTTGCAAACTCCCCTACGGTCTTCAAGACATTTTCAAGACTATCTGGTGTATGCGCATAATCAACTATGACGGGGAAATCCTGATTCGCCATAATAAGCTCAAAACGACCGGTAACACCCTTTATTGATTCAATTGATGCTATGGTCTCATCTAGGTTAATTCCCCCACATAAAGCCGCGCCAATGGCAGCAAGGACGTTATAAACGCTGAATTTCCCAATTAACTGCAACTTAACGTTACGTATATCCCTGCCAGCTGTTAAAGTGAAAGTCGTGCCTTGAGCGCCAATCTGTATATCACTCGCCCTAATGTCAGCATCTTTATCAATTCCGTATGTAACAACTGTAGCGGCAGTCGCCTTAATAAAATCGGCTGTTGCTTCATCATCCGCATTTAGGACTGCATATTTAGGGCGATTTTCCAATTGCGCATTGCCCAGCTGGGAAAATAACAATGATTTCGCATGTTTATATCGCTCCATCGTTTTATGGAAATCTAAATGATCTTGCGTTAAGTTAGTGAATACTGCTATATCATAGTCACATCCATGAACACGGCCAAGTTCAAGAGCATGCGAAGAGACCTCCATGATGGCCGTTGAGACACCAGCTTCAGCCATATCATGAAAAGCCTTCTGAAGCGTGACACTGTCTGGCGTCGTATTCTTCGTTTCAAATACTTTATCGACGATTTTTGTATACATCGTACCGATCAAGCCCGTTTTTTTCTTTTGATCTTCGTAAATCTTTTCAAGCAAATGGCTTGTGGTCGTTTTTCCGTTCGTACCGGTGATTCCTATCAGGTTCATCCTTTGGGTTGGGTGACCGTAAAATGCATCAGCGAGAACGGCCATGGCCCTACTTGAGTCACGGACAACAATCACAGGTACATTTAAGTTAAGCTGTCGTTCAGCAATGACAGCTGCAGCGCCATTTTCTACGGCTGATTGGGCAAAATCATGACCATCCACTGTATAACCTTTTATGCAAACGAATAAACTTCCGTCTTTAACTTTACGGTTATCATTTTCAATGGAGGTAATCTCCGGATTTTCTCCTTCATGCGCATCCAAGGAGTGTAAATAAGTTAGTAATGCGTGAAGCTTCATTTTTCCATCCCTCTCAACTTAATTTGAGGATTAATTATATGTGATTAGTTTTGGCTTGTCGAGAAACCAGCTTTTATTATACGGGGTTTAATCGACTCCGTAAACAAAGCGGCTGATTTTTTTCAGCCGCTTTTCACTATTCTTATTTTATACTTATTCTGTTTGTTCGCCAAGATAAATTCTAATTGTTGAACCTTCTTTTAATTTCACTCCTGCATCAGGAGCTTGTTTTATGACTTTATCCCCCTTACCGGCCATGTCTATCTTAAGGTCCAGAAGTTGGGTTTGTAACTCTTTTTTGCTCATTCCAACAACATTTGGTACCTCGATCATCACCGGATCGGTCCAGACTTTTTCTTTTTCAATCTGGTTTTTCCTCGGTTTGACACCCATCGCCCTTAGTGAATCCTCCATGATGTTCCCAACAATCGGGGCAGCGACCACACCACCAAATTGAACGGTCCCTTTCGGATTATCCACAGCGATATACACGACGATTTGGGGATCATCCGCTGGGGCGACACCAATAAATGAGAGTATATAATTATTGTCTAAATATCTCCCGTTCTCGGCTTTTTGGGCTGTTCCTGTTTTCCCCCCGACCCGATACGATTCCACGAAAGCTCCCTTACCGCTTCCTTTTGCCACAACGGATTCAAGTGCTTCCCGAACTTTCTTCGAGGTTTCTTCGGAAATCACCTTTTTTTTCGCCTGTGGGGTTTTCCGCATGACCACTTCCCCCGTTTTCGGGTCGACCAATTCTTTTGCAATATAAGGGGTATATAGTGTCCCTCCATTCACAGCTGCCGATACAGCCGTGACCTGCTGGATGGGCGTGACGGCAACACCTTGTCCAAAAGCCGTGGTTGCCTGTTCAACGGGACCAACACGATCCATATTGAACATGATCCCCCTACCTTCCCCAGATAAATCAATGCCCGTTTTTTGACCGAAACCAAAATCATTTATATATTGGAACAATTTATCTTTACCAAGCCGGTTACCTAGCTCAACGAAACCCGGGTTGCATGAGTTTTCTACGACTTCCAGAAAAGTTTGGTCACCATGACCTCCGCTTTTCCAGCAATGCAATGTAGAACCTGCAACCTCCACATGGCCGGGATCATAAAAATGGTCGTTTTGTAGATTCACCTTTCCTTCCTCTAGAGCAGCGGCAAGGGTGATGATTTTAAAAGTTGAACCTGGCTCATAAATGCTCCATACCGGCAAGTTACGGTTATATACTTCTGCAGGTACATCTTGGAATTTCGCTGGATCGAAGGTGGGCCTGCTTGACATGGCCAGTATTTCGCCCGTCTTCGGATCCATTGCAATGGCTATGAGTCCATCTGGATCATAAGTGGCCTCCGCATTATCCAGTTCCCGTTCCACAATGGTCTGAATTCGGCTATCAATCGTCAGTTTCAAATTATCTCCGTCTACTGGAGCCTTGAAATCATCTGCCATATTCTCAAGTCTTTTCCCTTTTGCATCCGAATAAAATTTCACAAACCCTCTTTCTCCATTAAGTTCCTTATCATACGATAGTTCGATTCCCATCAATCCCTGGTTATCCGAGCCTGTGAACCCCAGTACATGTGATAAGTATTCACCGAATGGATAATGGCGCTTGGAGTCTTCCGCGATATATATACCTTTTATGCCGAGGGCCTTGATTTCCTTTGCCTTTTCATGAGAAATTTTCCTCCCCTCGGGAATCCTGGCGCTCATCGCCGGTTTGGTTAACCATTCAAAGGCTTTCTCCTTCGTGATATTCAATATGGAAGCTAGCTGTTCCGAGGTTTCACTTGGATTCTCTATTTGTCGTGGGATGACATATACTGTCGGTGCTGAGATGTTCGTTGCCAACTCGACTCCATTTCGATCCAATATTTCACCACGTTTGGCTTCAAAGGGGATATTCCTACTCCACGAATCCTTAGCTAAGCTTGTCAAATCATTTCCTAGATAAAACTGAACGATCCCTAGGCGAATGTCAATGATAAAAAAGACGACTAATCCTATTGCCAATGCGATTGCTAGCCGTTTTCGGACGGTAACATTTGAAACACGCAAAAACAGGCACCTCCATTTCATACATGCTCAATATATATGCTTGTCTACTTGGTGGTAGAATAAAAACATGCAAGAAAAAGAGTGACCCGTATGAGCCACTCTTTTTCTTGCATGCTTATTTTACTCTACAGTTGTCTCTTTTGTTGGCGAATCCTTCGGTGGCTTTTCCGGCTGCCTTAATTCGACTTTGAAAGAGTCTCCTTCTTTAACCTTTGTGCCACCTTTAGGACTCTGTTTACCCACATATCCTGTGCCTGACGTATTCAGATTAAGCTTGGCAATGCTAGCTACCTTCATAACATCACGCAGTGACCAACCAGCCATGTCCGGAACCTTCACTGCCCCTTCAGAACGGAGAATAATTTTTTCCCCTTGAAGAAGGGAACTACCCGATTTAGGGGATTGGTCGAGAACTTTCCGTCCCGTTCCGATTACTTCCACTTCATATCCTAACTCCTCGAGTTCTTTAACGGACGAATTAATAGGTTGATCCGTATAGTCTTCAATCTTGTTAGTTTCCTGCTTTTTCAAATCGGATGGCTTTATGTTTAAATACATGAGGCTGTTTTGCATGACCGGATTAAATATTTCAGAAAGAGGATCAGCTCCTACATAGGAAACACCTAATTTCGGTTGTTTGGCAGCCACATATACAACAAGTTGCGGGTCATCGGCTGGAGCCATTCCCAAGAAGGAAAAGAAATAGTTGTCCTTACCTTCAAGATATCGACCAGTCGGCCCAGGAATCTGCGCAGTCCCCGTTTTTCCGGCTACATCATACCCATCGATCGCGTACTTCTTGCCCGTTCCTTTTTTTGCCGAGACGACCGTTTCTAAATATTCCCGAACTTGTTTTGCCGTCTCTGCCGAAATCGGTTCCCCCGCCACTTTCGGTTTGGTCGTTTTCAACACTTTTCCGGTATCTTGATTGGAAATGCTTTTAATGACATAGGGTTGCATCATCTTTCCGTCATTAGCTACCGCTGAAGCCGCTTGTATCTGTTGGATTGGTGTGACCGTTGTCCCTTGCCCAAACGCGGTAGTGACTTTTTCCATTTTATACTTATATTGAATCTTGCCTGTAATCTCATTCGGCAGGTCTATTCCCGTCTTTTTATCAAAGCCAAACTTCGTCAAATAGTCGCGGAATGTATCCGCACCTATTTTATCCATGGCTAAGGTTGCAAAAGCGACATTGGAAGACCGTTGAACCCCTTCAAGAAAGGACATGGTCTTGCCTGGCTCGATCCCGCTATGGTCGCCTATGGAACCTGTTGCAGCCTTGTATCTACCTGTTGTAAAACTATCATTGGGATTAAAGACCCCTTCTTCTACAGCCGCTGCTAGAGTAAATGTTTTAAAGGTGGATCCGGGTTCATAGGTTTCTTCAATGGCCAGGTTGCGCCAAGTATCCGTAAGCCCTTCCTTCGTCGTCGGATGGAATGTCGGCCTTTGGCCCATCGCCAATATTTCGCCTGTTTTAGGGTTGGAAACGATGGCGATGATTTGTTCCGGTTTATATTTCGCCTGGACTTTATTCATGGAATCTTCCAGGAATGTTTGTATTTTCTTATCGATTGTGAGCGAAACATTATTCCCATTATGGGGAGCTGATACCTTTTCCTCCGCCCCTGGCAAGATCAATCCCCAAAAGTCACTTTCATAGGTCAGCTTTCCATCCGTTTCCTGCAATTCTTTATTAAGGTACCTTTCGATACCGAATTTCCCTGTCATCTCTTCTGTTTCTTCATCCTTTTCTACATATCCAATCAAATGAGAAGCAAAGACCCCATTTGGATAGAAGCGTTTGTTCGTTCTTCCAAACGTGATTCCTGGCAACTCTAATTTTTCGATTTTCTGTTTGGTGTCCTGCGTCAAGTCTTTTCCAGCACTCCCAAACTCCACTTGATACGCCCCTTTTTTTGATAGGCGTTCATAAATGGCCTGTTCATCCATATCTATATATTTAGCAAGCTTACTCGCGGTCATTTCTGGGTCTTTCACCCGCTCGCTTTCTTTTTCGCTCAAGATGGCACGTAAGATATAGGAGGAAGTATCCACAGCGATGACGTCTCCCTTAGTATCTAGAATACTGCCACGTTTCGCTTCAATAACCTGCTCTTTCTCATATTTCTTATCGATTTTTGAAGCAAGTACCTCTCCCCCGGCTGTACCCGTCACACCAATATATAAAAAGCGGCAGATTAATACAAAGAAGAGCAGGCTGAATACGAAGAATAATCCAGCTGCTCCAAGCTTCATATTTTTTTGTTTCTGCATCAGTTCTGCACAACCTTCACGTTATTATCATCCAATCCAAGGCCTAATTTGGCAGCGATTGCCCAAATGCGCTCATATCTACTAAGTTCGTCGACCTGCACCATTAAATCATCATTCAATTTACCTTGTTCTTCAATGGTCGCTTCAACCTGCTGGATTTCTTTATTCGTTTCATAAATGGCAGCTTGATTGGAAACTATCTTCACACACGCAAAGGTAATCATGATAGCAATGGCGCATAGTAATAACACTTCACCAATCGATATTTTCGCTTTACGGATGACAACAGTTTGCTGGGATTGTTGCTGTTGATCTTCATATTGCTTTTCTTGTATTTTTTTTGCTATGGCACTCATTCATGCTCCCCCTTACTGTTTTTTTCTGTAGTTTACTGTTTTTCGGCAATCCTTAATTTCGCCGAGCGTGATCGGTTATTACCTTCCAGCTCTTCTTCCGAAGGTAAAATCGGTTTTCTTGTAATTAATTTCAGAGTCGGTTTGAATTCATCAGGGATGATCGGTAGGCCATGCGGGAGATCTGGTAGGGCGCTGGCTTTTTTAAATACCGTCTTACATATCCGATCTTCCAATGAATGGAAAGTGATGACAGATATTCTTCCCTCGGGATTCAACAGGGATATCGCTTGTTCAAGGGAATCCTCAAATACGCCCAATTCATCATTTACAGCGATTCTGATTGCCTGGAATACTCGTTTCGCAGGGTGTCCACCTTTACGTCGGGCCGGGGCAGGAATTCCTTCTTTAATTAATTCCACTAACTCAAATGTCGTTTCAATCGGTTTTATTTCACGGGCCGCTTCTATTTTCCGGGCAATTTGCTTGGAGAATTTCTCTTCCCCATACTGGAAGAAAATCCTGAGCAAGTCATGGTAAGACCATGAATTCACCACATCATAAGCTGAAGTCGCCGCACTTTGATCCATCCTCATATCCAGTGGAGCATCGTGATTGTAGCTGAATCCACGTTCAGGTGTATCTAGTTGTGGAGAGGACACACCTAAATCATAAAGGATCCCATCTACCTTATTGACTCCACGAGCATTCAACTCTTCTTGAAGATATTTAAAATTATTAGGAACAAGTACGACACGGTCCCCATAGCTTTCTAATTTAGCTTTAGCATTCTGAATCGCCGTTTCATCCTGATCAAAAGCATACAATCTGCCTTTGTCAGAGAGCTGTGACAGCAAGTATTCGCTGTGACCTGCTCCTCCTAAAGTACAATCTACATAAATTCCATCAGGTTTGATGTTCAAGCCATCAACCGTCTCTTTTAATAACACTGTTGTATGTTGAAACATGTTAGACATCCTTCCAATCGGTAATTGAGTCACTCTATTCGAGGGCAGCCTTAAATTTCAAAGCCAATCATATTTTCTGCTATCTCAGCGAAAGAATCCTCTGAAGCTGAAAAATAGTTTTCCCAAAGGGATTTGCTCCAAATCTCAATTCGATTGGTAACACCAAGAATTACACATTCTTTTTCCAATTGGCCATATGAAGTAAGCGGCGTGGGAATATTAATTCGCCCTTGCTTATCAATTTCGCATTCTGTTGCAGCGGAAAAGAAAAAACGGGTAAAGGCACGAGCGTCTTTTTTGGTTATGGGCAGGGCTTTCAGCTTCTCTTCCAATAGCTTCCACTCATTCATAGGATAACCAAATAGGCATTGATCGAGTCCGCGGGTAAGCACAAATTGTTCCCCTAGGTTGTCCCTGAATTTCACCGGGACAATCAGACGGCCTTTTATATCGATGTTATGATGGTACTCTCCCATGAACATACCCACTACCCCCACATTCTAATCTCAATGTACCACATTCCCCCACCTTTCTCCACTTGTTTTTACTTTCGCCTTTATTGTAAAAATCCCCTTCTTTTACATAGAAGTTTATTTAGCCAATATTCTTATCGAAAACCACTCTTCTTCTCGAATGGGCACAAACTAAGAGAGTGTTCCTCTTTTCCTGTCGAAAGTTTTCGGAAAACAAAAAGAAGACAGGCGAATCACCTGTCTTTAATCTTCTTTATATCCTCCACTTTTCTCCACCGCGGAGACCTTACAAGTAAATCAGTTTATGCTGGTTATTAAACTGATAGTCCAGTTTCATGATTTCCTTTATAAAATCGGGTCCATATTGATTCAAGTAATAAAAAACATTCCAGGTTCTCTCTTGGGGAGATTCCAAAGGATACAGCGAATTGGCGATACGTTCATATTTTTTCAAGACGAACGAGTGACGTTCTTTCGTCCTTTCCCCAATCTTACCGTTCATGAATGCCAATTGTTTCTGGATGAATTCTATATTTTTATTTAGAATCGGTTCAAGCCCCTTATCCAATGAAACAGCATGCATCGATAACTTTTGATGGTTCTCTTCAAGTTGGGATTTCATCGTTTGGAATAAGTGATCGACCGTTTCATCTTTCACAGAATCGAGATAACGCTGTACGGTTTTTGCCGTCCCTTCGGTCAGCACTGTCTTCAACGTTATTTCCGTTTCATCTAAGTCCGTCTGGATACCCCGCTCAACGATTGTTATATTCAATCTTGGGATGATGGGTGGCATCTTCATAGCAAATAGTTCAAATGCTCGTTTCAATTCTGCCCAATAGGCAATTTCACCCGGTCCAGAAATGAAGGCTAGAACGGGAAAGAGCATTTCCTGCATGAGTGGACGCGTAACGACATTATTACTTAATTGCTCTGGATGGGTTTTCGCCATTTGCAAGAGTTCCTGCTCCGAGAAAGAGAGCTCACCATTTCTGGCAGTGAACCTGCCCTCCGACCGTTTAAGTAAGCAGCGATCTTTTTTTGCAGTATCGTAATAAAACAGATTGGCTGGCTGTTCTCCCATTTCAATCATTTTGGAATAACCTTGTTCTTGCATGAAAGTTTGTTGCTTTCCAACCTCTTCCGCAATCTTTTCGCTTTTTCCTATCAACGACTCAAAAAAGCCTGTTTCTAATTTTCTAAGGGCTGGATCACCTGCGTCAACAAGCAAGAGGCCATATTCTTGGAACCATTCGTGAATCAAACGAGCAAAAAAGTCGACGAATGTATTCGATTGCTTAACGGTTTCCTTCATATCAATAAGGAGTTTATTCGTAAATGCGGTTTCCCCATATGTTTCAATGATTTCTTCGAACCATTGCTCCATCTTTTTTTCATCGATTTCTATATCTGTGATCATGGTCTTGAAAGGCTGATAAGAAGGATAAGATTTTTTATCCGGTTTACCATTTTTCATGACATACACATGGTTGACCTCAGCTAGGTCATGATCTTCACCAGCTATCCAAAACACAGGAATGACCGGTTTCCCCAGTGACTTCCTTTGTTCTAGCGCAAGCTTAATGATTGAAATCACTTTATGTATCGTATAAAGGGGACCAGACAACAAGCCCGCCTGCTGTCCTCCAACGACAACGACCGAATCATCACGTCGTAATTCTTCAATGTTTTTATTAACAGCCTCACTGCTTGAAAAACGAGACATATATGTCTGTATGTAATTCGATAATGCTTCTCGTGAAAAAGTCCTGTTCATCAGCTCTTGATATCTATTGCGATAGATGTCCGGGTTGGACAAGTCATAGTGAAAATAATCTTCCGTTTCAAGCTCGCCCTGTAAATAGTCCGATGCGAAACGGTTTAATGATGGTAACGCGAGATCTTTCATCTCCATGTATGTTCTCCCTTTCTCTGCAACTACAATTCTTTTTAGAGTATAACATTCTGTTTTAAGAAAACAAAAAATGTTGCCCAGGAGCAGAAAATTGATGCTTTGCCATTCATTATGCAGTAAAGATTCTAGTAATTCTCGTAATAAATCCTATAGAAAATAAAAGAAGGTACGCGCAAAAAAAGAATGCGAAGTTCACTCTCCAAAATCCTTTCAATACTTTTTGAAAAATGATTTCTCCTTTAACTTGATAATGGACAAGAACAACAACGAATGCATTGGCTATCATGATGAGCATGATCACCCAAAAAATATGTATGTCCCAAATTGTCACTATTAAATAATGGACCGATAATACAAAAAACAAAGTACTCATATCCATGGCAAATTGAACGGAACGCTTATGGTTCCTTGTGAATTGCTTGGCACTAATAAAAAATATGACATAACCTATAAATGGAAGTGTAATGAAAATCGCGGCAAGACTTGAAACAAAGTTTGGCATACCCTCATCCCCCTTGGAACTCTTTTCCTTTGATCATTGCATAAAGAGAAGACGTTAAACATGCCTTTTTCTCTTTTCGTATTGCCTCCGAAATGATATAACCTAAGATTGCGTCGATTTCCGTTTTTCTTCCAAGTTCAATATCTTTCAGCATGGAAGATCTATTTTCTGAGGTCTTCGAACACACGGATTTTACGTGGTTAAAAGATTCCTCTGCATCTGGTAATTCCAGTACAGACGATATTTCAGCAAATAGTTCCTGGAATAATCGGTAATAAAACGGATTACTGATCAAACGCCCATTTTCCACTTCCAATAACGCGGTCAGAGGGTTGATTACAGCGTTAACGATTAACTTATCCATTAGCATGGCATGGTAGTCCTCACACTTACGGAATGGAAAATAGTCGTTGTTCGCATCCAGAAAAGGAAGTACATTCAAGTCCCCCCTGAAAGACGCAACTCTGGTTATACCAAACCCGGTATGTTCCACTGTATTCGAGTCGAGCTTCAACGCCCCATGTTCCACCACACCAACACAAACGGTCGCTGACTTCAACTCCTTTAAATAAGAAATGTGCCCATAGCCGTTCTGCAAAAACAACAAAGGTACATCCATCCCCTCGATCACTGGCAGGACTTGCGGTATATGATACTGTTTAACCGCGACTAGGATTATCTCTTCTCCCCTTATTCCACTTTCGATTGCGTTGGATGATATATTTCTTTTCCTGGTCACTCCATTCACGATGCAACGGAGACCCTCACTATTAATACATGATGCCTGTTCCTCTGTACGTGTATAAATCGTTACAATGTGCCTCTCACTTAAATAAGAGGCGAATAACAATCCGACAGAGCCGCCTCCAATTACGCCGATTTTCATATTACCCTTCCTAACTTTTCTCATATACTGACTATTTTAACACATTTTCTTTTTTCACTACCTTGCTTTTTCCATATCAAGGTGGACCACCAAATGCTACAAACAAATCGTTATCACATTTCCGTCTTTCAACAGCTAATTGCACAAAAACATAGAGAAGTATAAATACGCCAGCCATGGGTATAACTCCTTCTTCACGAGCTAAATTAATGGTATATTATATATGAAAAGTCGTGGATTCCTTAAAGTTTTTAAACATGAACGAATGATACCCTATCTTTATTCTTTGATGATCGATATAAAGAAAAGGAAAGGGATAATGATCAAACGGCTTGTTAGACTCGATTTAGTGAGAAAAGGTTTTAAATGGTGACTGTAGTTAGGGTTACTTGTTGATTTAAAAGCATGACGGGAGTAGTTTATCAGAATGAGGGGGAGTTTTATATGGAATACAAGGTGGAACGGTTACTTGTGAATTTTAAGACGCTTGAGGAGTTCAAGAAGTTCAAGGAATATGGGATGCAAGAATTATCCATGCTCGATGATTTAGAGGGAAATATCATTGAGAACGACAGTCAATCGCCTTTCTACGGCATCTTTTATGGTGACATGTTGGTTGCTAGAATGAGCCTATACAAAAAAGATGCTAAATTCGACCGATATTTTGATAAAACAAAAGACTTTCTTGTCCTCTGGAAGCTCGAAGTTCTTCCCAACTACCAAAACAAAGGATACGGCAAAGCTTTAGTCGACTTCGCCAAAAGCTTTAATATGCCAATCAAAACGAATTCCAGGGTACACTCCCAAGCGTTCTGGGAAAAGATGGGCTTCTCTCCCGCATCCTATGAAATGGATCGTGACTACGGAGAAAATCCTTTGATTTGGACCCCCATTGAAAAACAAGATGAAATCATAGATACGCAAGAATAAATGAAAAATGCGGGCGGATTTTTTCCACCCGCATTTTTCATTTATTTACCCTTTCCAAGTTACCGTTCTTATCCATTTGAAAACTCACCTTTGGATTTAACTTTTCATCTTCTAGGACACTGAGTTTTCTAGCCCGCTCCATAATTTGCATGAGAGCCCGATAATCTTCTTCCACTACTCTTAAATTATCCCGTAATAACTCATTCTCTTCCCGAAGCCTTTCATTTTCCTGTTCAAGATTATAAGAATGCCGGGCATTCCTTTCCATTTCTTCCCTATCAATTTTAAAGGTTTCATCCACCTTCGTTAAATATGAAATAACGTCTTGGAGAGGAGTAGATGGCGATGATGGCAATTCCCTTTTCCACTCCGCTGCTACCTCTTGTTCGTTCGGGACTTCTTCATTCTCAACAGCTTCCCCTTCGAAACCATTATCCCGCATGACCTGTTCTTTTCTCTGCTTTTTAGCCAACTCAATACCTGACTTATATTGCTTTCTGACAAAAGAATTCCAACGAAAACCGCAGGCTGCAGACGTTCTTGTTAACTGTTTCCCCACTTCTTCAAATGCCTTCAGCTGCGTACTGCCTTCCCTAATATGCCTTAGCACCACTTCAGCCAACAATAAATCCTCGTCCTGTGTCCATGCATCTTGTCTCGCAATCGTCATCTCTCTACCTCCAAGCAAGTTTTACTTCATGATATGCACTTGATAGGAAAGATAGACGGAATATAGAAGCGATAAAGATTTATTTTTTTTTATTTAAAAAACGGCTGACTGCGTCATGATGGGCTTCCGTTGCCCATAGTTTGGAACATTCACGGATTTCCGCATCCATTCTTTCTTTCAGGCCTCCATCTTCCCATTTCTTAACCAGTATTTTTTTATAAGCCATTAAAACCCCGAGTTCATGGCGTAGGAAATGTTGGGGAAATCCTTCCCAGTCTTCCATATCAATTATCTCGTCTATGAAACCAAATTCCTTTGCATCCTCGGAGCTATGTACTTTAGCATCAAGCAGTAACTTCATCGCTTTTTGTTCCGGAAGTTTTTCAAACAAGAGTGACGCTGCCCCCCAGCCTGTTGTTATCCCTAGCGTTCCCTGAACAAACCCTAACTTTATCCCCTTTTTCGCCAATCTAAAATCACAAGCCGTGGCAATTTCACACCCGCCTCCGACAGCGCTTCCGTTGAGTAGGGCAATTGTAGGTTTCGGAAAGATCGCCAGTTCATACAGGATTTTCCCCATCCTCGATAGCATGGCAAAAGCCTCTTCCTCTGTATAAAGATTTTGAAATTCACTTAAATCGCCCCCCGAGCAGAAAGCCTGGGAGCCCTCTCCCGTCAAGAGTAATACTTTGACATCCTTATCACTAGCCGCTTGTGATAAAGCTATTCCTAGTTCATCCATCAACTGAAAATTAACCGCATTTCTTTTCTCAGGTCTATTAAATGAAATCTTCAAGTATCCTTTTGCATTCTTTTCAACGATTAATGTGTTATACACGTGAACACCTTCTCCATGTCTCTATTTATTCTAAATATTCAATTAAATTAATTTGTAAAAAAAGCGCAGAGATTTATCTCTGCGCTTTGATTAGCGTGTTGCATAATCAAGAAAGCAATGCTTTCGAGTAGGTCAAGAAATTATTTTGCGACAACTTCTTTTCCTTTATATGTTCCACATTCTTTACACACGTGATGTGAAAGAGTCATTCCACCACAGCTCGGGCATTCTACCATACCAGGTACTTGAAGCTTGAAGTGCGTACGACGTTTTCTTTTTGCAGTTTTCGACGTTCTTCTAAAAGGTACAGCCATTATTCCCACCTCCTTAAAAAATATAAAAAAGCTGGAAAAATCGGATTAGCGATTTTTCGTTCCAATTAAGATTCTTTATTGTTGTCAAAAAAGTCGGCAAGCTTTGCAAATCTAGGATCAACCTTATGTTTAGTTTCTTCTTCAGAAATAACAGCCCAGTCTTTCCCGGATTGAGGAGCAGCTTCATTAGGATCGACATCCTCACAAAAAACCTGCATCGGAATTTCTAGCAATAAATTTTCTTTAATTACCGGTATAAGATCTACAACATCGCCTTCCACCACAGTAACGTCTTCTCCGTAGAAATGATCGCCATCTGCTTTTAAAAGAAAGGTTTCCTTTGTATCAATATCAATCGGATATTTCACGTCTACCAGTGTACGGGAACAAGGTAATGTTAATTCACCTGTAAGATGTAAGTGAAAAGTAATCTCGGTCGAGTTGATATCAGCTCTTCCTGTTACTCTAATTGGAGAAACGTCGCGTATTTGCTTGTCTCTTTCCTTAATGTCTAAGACATCCACCAATTCATCTAACTGCAAATTTTTGTCCCGAATTTTTTGAAGTTGACTAATTGTCCATTTCATATGAAATCACCTCAAGGCAACAAAAATAATTATAGCTTTCAATTATAAGTTTGTCAATATTTTTTCTTTACACTATAATGTAGTCATCCTAACTGATTTGCCAAGTTTAAAATCATTTCAAACAAAAAATCAGGACGAAACATTCTAGTTCTCTTACTTGAAATACTATTTTAGCACTAAGTTGGAAAAATACAAAGTTTTTCTCTGAGGTGATTGAATGAAATCTTGCGGTTTAGTAGTCGAATATAATCCATTTCATAATGGCCATGCACTCCATGCCAGAGAAAGCAGACAAAAGACAGAGTCGGATATAGTAGTTGCTGTGATGAGCGGACCGTTTTTACAGCGAGGTGAACCGGCGCTTGTCAGTAAGTGGTCACGAACGGAAATGGCCCTACTGGGTGGCATTGACCTTGTCATTGAACTTCCCTATTCCTTTGCTGTCCAAAAAGCGGAATTATTCGCGAAAGGTTCCATATCCCTTCTCGAATATTTAGGCTGTGACTCCTTCTGTTTCGGTAGTGAAGATGGCCGAATCGAACCCTTCATCGAGGCCCATGGCATTCTATCTGAAAATGCCGAAACATATAACGAAACTCTTAAATCTTTGATGGAAAAGGGAAACAGTTACCCTGCAAGTGCATCAAAGGCATTCCAAGCGATAAGCAAGAACACGGAGATGTTGGATTTAACAAAGCCAAATAATATCCTTGGTAAAGAGTATGTTAGTACGGCCCTATCCAATGGATTCTCGATTGAACCCTATACGATACAACGGGTGGCCGCTGGCTACCATGATGTCCAGCTATCTTCAAGCCCCATCGCGAGCGCAACAGGGATCCGCAAGGCGCTACTAGAACAAAAACAGGAATTAGAGGCAGTGGGGACTTATATCCCCCCTTCAACCTTGCATGGGCTTCAACATTACCTAGCCACCTATCATGCTTTACATGAATGGAATATGTATTGGCCTTTATTGAAGTATCGGATTCTCGCATCCTCCCTGACAGAGTTGGCCGACATCTATGAAATAGAGGAAGGAATCGAGTATCGGATGAAGGAAATGGCAAAGGAAGCTATGAACTTTCATGACTTCATGACCGCCATGAAAACAAAACGCTATACCTGGACCCGAA
The DNA here is from genome assembly GCF_059384845.1 of Peribacillus suis. Lineage (NCBI taxonomy): Bacteria > Bacillati > Bacillota > Bacilli > Caryophanales > Bacillaceae > Peribacillus > Peribacillus suis. The sequence continues at coordinate 1,362,392 of NZ_CM182019.1, read as the reverse complement.
TTCAACGGATGTGTGTCCATATTTTGACCCATACGTTAAAAGAAGACATGATTCATGCCGAGGAACCTTCTTATATCAGGTTGCTTGGCATGAATCATAGGGGGCAAGCTTACCTTCGGAAAGTAAAAAAAGAGTTGCCGGTCCCGCTCATATCCAGGCTTTCATCCTATCAAGATCGTCATATCGATACGGACATGCGAGCTGCACAGGTATATGCAATGGGGCTACGCGAACCTTATCAAACGGCGTTAATGAAGAGGGAGTTTAAAGCTCCAATCATAAAAACCAATTCGTTGGACACATGAAAGGCAGATCCTCTCCCTATCACACAAAAAAGCGCAAAACAGTTAGACTGCTTGCGCTTTTTTTCATTTTTTCGTTTCCTTGATCTTGGATAAATACTCTAATGCGTCATCAAAACTATCCACGGGGATGATTTTCATTTTCGTTTTAATGTCCTTCGCTGCTATCATCGCCTCTTCATAGTTCGACCCTGACGCGCCATTTTCATTAGGGGCAAAAAAGATTTCGGCTCCGGAATTATCAGCTGCGACAATCTTCTGCTGGATTCCGCCGATTGGACCAACCGTCCCATCATCCGTTATGGTTCCTGTCCCCGCTATATCGTAGCCTTTTGTAATATCCCCCTCTGTTAATTGGTTGTAAATTTCAAGGGAGAACATCAATCCAGCTGAGGGCCCACCAATTTGATCCGTATCGATCGTAACGGTCGGCTTCGTGATAACCTTACGATAATCATCAAGGGAGATGCCTATTCCTACCCTACTGGAATCATCCTTGAATGTTTTTAAAGGAATCGTGACCTTTTTCTCTTCACCTTCCCTTTTAAACACCAAATCAATCTCGTCTCCAGCTTTCTTACCATTGATATAGTCCATGAACTCTTGGGCTGACTTGAATCTCACACGATCGACTTGTATAATCTGATCTCCCGCCTTCAATTCCTTCGCTGCCGGCATTTCTTCGAGTACATCCAGAACATATACACCTAAGTATTGATAATCTACCTCTTTGCCCGCTTTATCATAAGCAATCTTAATTGCGTTATTTTTAGACCCGTCCATTAAATGCAACTGCCTGACATTATATTCTTCGTCTGTTTCATCTTGACTACGAATCGAGGTCTCCGGATAAATTTCCTGGTACTTACTCCACTTAGCTAATAAATAGGAGTAAATATTCGCCTTCCCCATCCTTACGGTAGTCAACATGAAGCTCCCTTGCTCTTCGTCCGCACCCGATACTTGAATAATCGGCTCCAATTCTTTAGCCATTCCTGGTTTCGTCACATAATATGGGAGAGAATATAGCGCCGAGGCTATAAGGAGTATAGCGGCCACCAGGATAGTGCGTACAAACATTTTACGATTCATCTACATAAGACTCCTTCCAAGCACTGATACTTTGCTTAATCTGATCTACCTTATCCCTAGCAGCATCTTCTCCAATACTAATTATTTCCTGTATATTTGTAAATGCCTTTGAACTGTATTTTTCCACTCTTGGTCGGATCATGACATCCGAGGCAACTACTCTACTTTCGACCAATTCCATTTGCAAGATGTCGAGACTCTGCATGATAACGTCATATATCGAATTTATTTCTACGTCCTGTTTCACATGTGCAACATCCACAGCAATGATAATATCCGCTCCCATTTCCTTTACGACCGAAACCGGGACCCTATCAATTACCCCTCCATCGACAAGGAGTCGATCTCCAATTTTCTCAGGAACGAAAATTCCCGGGACCGAGATACTGGCTCTTACCGCAGGGGCTAGCGGTCCTTCACGAAATACGACCTTTTCCCCCGTCCTGATATCCGTGGCAACAACAGCCACCGGTATATCCAAATCTTCAAGATTCTTGCCGTATGTGAAAACCCGGATTAAATCCTTCGTTCGTTTACCTGAAATAAATCCCATTTTTGGTATCGTAAAATCCAAGTAATATTTACGTTTAAATGCTCGCGAAAGTGTATAAAGCCTCTCAATATCTGAACCCGCGCCATAAAAGGTAGCCACCATCGCTCCCATGCTGCTTCCGGCGATCATATCTATTGGAATGCCTTCTTTTTGCAACACCTTAATTACTCCAATATGTGCAAAACCTCTCGCTCCCCCCGACCCGAGTGCTAACCCGATCTTTGGATGCGGCATAAAAATCTCCCCTCACTATAAAAGTTCAATTCTTTTCAAAATCGTACTCATACAAAGTTATGGTCTTAAACAGTTTTATAGAAGCATATTGTTTATATTGACAGTAAAACAAGCCAAACAACAGAAGATTCAGATAACTTTCTGAAGCATATAGCCTTTCACTGTATCTATTATCTACATTTTATCATGTTTTACCAGTAGACCCTACGCTATTCGTAACCCTTTTAGGAGGAGGCTCAGAACTTGCTTAAATCAAAATCTAAAACAATAGTATTAGCCATCACGGTTACCATGATGGCAGTTGGCTTAGTCATCTTCCCCCAGGAATCCTTTGACGCTTCTAAAGGTGGATTAAATATGTGGTGGAAAATTGTTTTTCCCTCCCTCCTTCCTTTCTTGATTTTTTCGGAGTTATTAATTAGCTTTGGCGTAGTCAAGTTCATCGGTGTGATACTCGAACCTTTCATGCGACCCTTATTCCGCGTACCCGGTGTTGGAGGGTTTGTATGGGCTATGGGGCTTGCATCAGGTTTTCCGGCAGGAGCCAAATTCACGGTAAGGCTCCGTCAAGAGAAACAAGTCAGCCAAATTGAAGCAGAAAGACTCGTTTGCTTCACTAATTCATCCAACCCTCTGTTCCTATTCGTTGCAGTTGCCGTAGGATTTTTCCACAATCCCCACTTGGGCATCATCCTGGCACTTGCCCATTATTTAGGCAATCTGTGTGTAGGGATTTTGATGCGCTTTTATCGGAGAAAAGAGGAAAAGGGGAAACTCCAGCCCAAAAGCACAGCTAAACTGCCTTCCATCAGACAAGCCTTTAGTCAAATGCACCGCACACGCTTAAAAGAAACCCGGCCGTTTGGAACGTTGCTTGGTGATGCCGTTCTATCCTCCATTCAAACGCTCCTTATGATAGGTGGATTCATCATCCTATTTTCTGTTGTCAATCGACTTTTATTTCATATGAATATAACCAGCCTGCTTGCGACAGGAATCGGAGGGATATTGCATCTCATGAAATTTCCCGATTCTTTAAGCCTTCCATTCATCTCAGGCATGTTTGAAATGACACTTGGATCTAAATTAACCAGCAAGATAGAAAATGCGACCCTCCTGCAACAGACAATCATGACTAGTTTCATCCTTGCTTTCAATGGATTTAGCATTCAAGCCCAAGTGGCCAGTATCATCGCAACGACCGATATTCGTTTTATGCCATTTTTCCTGGCCAGAATTGCACATGGCTTCTTTGCCGCCATTTTTACCGTTATACTCTGGGAACCCTTCTATAGAGGCACTGATTACAATGGAAATGTAATTAATGATTTCCCGGTCAATGGATTTACAGGAGAACGTGCACATTCTCTTTACCAATACATGTTGGATTTTGGTCCGCTTCTCACACTCGCTTTTCTCATGATTTACATCATCTTATTCGCTAAACGTCTCATCAGCGACTTTCATAAATAAAAAAGAGCACAGTCCACGAAGCGGGCCATGCTCTCTTTCCTATGCTTTTTGTTCTTCGTACTTTTGTGTCAAAGCTTTCTGAACAACAGGCGGTACTAATTCTGTTATATCCCCACCATATTTCGCTACCTCTTTTACGATACTGGAACTTAAGAATGAATATTGATTTTTCGTCATGATGAAAAATGACTCAATATTGTTGTTCAAAAATCTATTCATCGAGGTTCCTTGCATCTCATATTCAAAATCTGAAGTCGCCCTCAAGCCCCTGATAATTGCATTGGCGGAAACGCTTTCAGCATAATCGACCGTCAATCCCTGGTAGGAATCCACCTTAACATTCGGCATATGAGCCGTTGCTTCAGTGATTAACTTCAATCTCTCTTCTACAGTAAACAGTGAATGTTTTGCTGAATTGTTCACAACAACTACATAGACCTCATCAAATACGTTAGCTCCCCTTTGAATGATATCAAGATGGCCAAAAGTAATCGGATCAAAACTTCCCGGACAAATCGCTATTTTCGACATTCATCGTTCCCCCTATTCGTGTACGTTCCCCCACTGATAAATCGTTACCGCAATACTCCCATATACTTCTTTTCTCTTGATTGTAAAGTCGCCAATTTGTTCTGGCAACGAAACATCATCGCCATGCTCACAAACAATATACCCCATATCGCTGAGCAAGCGGTTTTTATGTATCTCTTCCAATAAATCCACGAGCTTTTGCTTTTTATAAGGTGGATCAAGAAAAATCAAATCAAAGATCATTTCTCTTTTCACCAACGCCTTTAATGCACGTTCTGAATCATTTTTATAAACCTCAGCACAGTCCGTGAATTTACATAGTTCCAAGTTCGCCTTGACAGTTTGGTTAGCTTTAAAATCGCGGTCTACAAAGATAGCTCGATCCATCCCCCTGCTCAAGGACTCGATTCCCAATCCACCACTGCCGGCAAACAAGTCTAAAACAATCCCGCCCTCAAAATAAGGACCAATCATGTTAAAAATGGATTCCTTGACTTTATCCGTAGTCGGCCGGGTTCCTGTACCCGGTACAGCCTTAAGTGGTCTTCCTTTGCAACTTCCGGAAACGACCCTCATCATTCTCACCACATTTTATGACAAATTTCTGTTACTTTCCTATCCTAACATATTAGAAATTACTAGCCAATAACAAAAGCCAAATACACCCGTTTAAGCGAGAACAATTTAAATACATTCCCCCTTTAAATAAAAAGGGCATATCCTTCTCATTAAAATCTCTAATAGTTTGAATAGATAAGCTGATTTTGGTCATAATGAAAATAACAACATGACTTATTAAGTGTTGTTGCCAACCGCGGAGAAGGCTTACGTTTCCCCATAAGTCTTCCTCCGGTTTCTCCTCTCCCTTTGCCTTCTGGTCCTTAATTAGACATAGAAGGACCCTGCATGAAAGTGCAGGGTTTTTTTTATGAAACTGCCGTTATCATGGGCTTTTTAGAACCGATTCAGCTTTAAGTTGGCTCTTCTCTTTTACGGGATAAAATGATAAAGTAATGAAAGATAAGTTAGTGAGGAGAGGTTTAATTGATTCAACGTTTTATAGAACTTGGACAAGGTTATTCAGATATATATGAACTGATCGAGGTAGGGCGCAATCAGCAACACCGTGTAGCTAGGATGCTGGCCATGCATACTACGCTTGATGATAAAAAGGTAACTTCATTGGTTATCGTCATGCAACCAACAGATCCGGGAAAATTCCAACCTCTATATATTTGCCGTGAGGGAATCCCAAACCCTCATTTTACTGCCAATAAACGATATCAACTATTTGAAGATCTGGCTAAAGAACTAGACAGACCAATTATAGAAATAGATGTGAAGTCTTCAAAACTTTTCGCGGAAATAGAATTGTACTATCAGCACTTGATAGGTATTTTGCGTATGAATAGATACCTACCGCCATTGGGCTGAAGAGAATCGAGTAGGGGGAGGCACCTAGCCTCCGGCCTCTCACACCACCGTACGTACCGTTCGGTATACGGCGGTTCAGTTTAAGTCTGACGTAGTTTTATATATCGTTCATTTAAACTTTCTAACCCTTGATTATGCCAATAAGCATTGTCGAGGGTTTTGTGTATAACATAGATTGCACCCATGCCAGGCGCACTGAAAAAAAGTGCTGACTCCTCGAGTCAGCACTTTTTAGATACCCATTTTATAATCGTATTCCTTAGCCTTATCCGGTTTAGAATTTTCAAATTCCATTTTAAGGAAAGGTTTATAAGAAAGATCAACCTTTTTGACAAAGGAGTAATTATTCAGCTTTTCAACCAATGGTTCAACTTCATCCATGTTCGTATAAAGGACGACATATTTCAGCTTCTTTGAAACGTAATGGATATTTCCAAACTTCCTAAGCATTTTGGCTTGTTTTAATGTATGTAAATAGACGATAATTCCTTGTCTTGCTCCAAGCATATCAATAACTCCCTTTTATAAAGGCTTTAACTAATTTTAGCATAGCAGAATCCTTTCTTTCAACCAAGAAAAATGATTATAAACAAAATTCTCTTACTATTATGAATCATTTCGGGGTCATGAGTAAAAGGGGGATGAAAACCATTGAGTGACTAAGAAGTAATGATTGTCCAGACTGTATCTTGCTCGTGATTGAAATGAACATTTGCCGAAAAAAAAAGCCTGGTGAAATGTCCAGGCTTTCATCATCTTATGCAGAACAACCACAGCTTCCACCTGTTCCGCAACTTCCTGACGAGCAGCCGCCTGAAGATACGAAAAATGGATTTCCTGCAGGTGTTTTCACTTGTTCCGAAACAGCATGGCCGATTAAGCCACTAATTTCATCTAGGATACTCTGCAATTCCGTTTCTGCCATCTTGAACTCAGCAATGGTAGGGTGCATATCCATATCCCGTTTTGCCTCTCGGGTCTCCATATTGATGCGCTTATAGTCCGGATGATACTTACCGAACCTTTGTACATCTTCAAAAAGATCCTTTAGAGAAGTAAACTTGGAGATTTTTGTTTGCGCCTCTTTATCGCTTTGTAATTTATATAAACTAAGAAGATAATTTTCCCCTATATCAGAATGAAGGATCGTTTCTGCTAATCCGTCTGCATGTTGTAAAATATCAACAATTTCCATAGTAGCAAGCATAAATAAGCTCACCTCCACCATCATTTTACCATTTATTCTTTTCATATGCCATTGCTATGATTACATAGTGGACGTGATATGTACTTCGATCTCTTTATTCAGACCCGTTTTTTGACCCGAGTCATTCAATATCTCCAGCCTGATCTTATGCGCGCCATGTGGAATATCTTTTAGGATAAAGGCTGCCGTATGCTTATTGATTCTCTTTTTATCATCTAAAAGGACAGAAACAGTGGCCAACTGTTTTGAAGTATCTCCTGAAAAACTATAGTCGTTCAGGTAACATTCCACATATACAGAGTTTCCTTTGACAAAAGTCTTCACTTGAAAATCCTCATCCATCGTTTGGGCGCTTTGTACAGTGGTGGCAGCCTTAAGGTCAGAAACACTAGCAGCCGAGACATTTTTGGGTTCAGGGATTTTCTTTCCACAACCTGTTGCTGCCATCAGCACTGTTAGAACTATAATCATTCTCTTCATGACATCGTCCCCCTTTTGTCAATATTATTTGCCAAAAGGAGTAATTTACTCTTTTTTTCTTCATTCGCTTGGTACATTCATCGCTTGGAACATATGGAGCATCATCGAAGCAACCTGAACACTATCGGAGAATTTAGAGATTCGATGGGGAATTGATTTTTCAAAAAAGTACTTTGCTTCTGTTTCAAATTTATCCAACTCATGGGGATTACGCATTAACCTTTTATACCAAGCAGGCTGAATCCTTAAATACTTTTTCATATCCTCATTAGTCTGGATGAAGTCATACACATTTTGACGCATGGAATCCTTCCTCCCTCCCGCTACTTAATCCTTGTTAAATAAAAATGGATTACTTCTCTGCTCAGGTGCTTTTGGCGGAGGAGTGGAGTCCCCGCCCGATTTATTTCCCTGGAAAGCCGATAGCACACCTTGAATGGCTCCAATTGCTTGGTTGGCACTTGAAATATATTGTTGTATTTGTCCGATATCCATGTTTTTAACGGCACTCATGACCGTACCCAGTAACTCAGAGCTCTGCTCTCCCTTTTCTGTGGCGGTTACCACCGGTTCAGTCTTTCCTACAGAAGCTTGCACACTGTCCTCAGCCTGCCAGCGTGGATGATCTTCACCGAGTAGGTACCATTCTTCAAAAAGCTCCTGCCATGTTGCTTGCTTATTTCTCACTTCATTCACTAAATATGGATGCACCTTGACAAACTCCCTAAATCCATCAATGGAGGGGCGTTTTTTTTTTGCCATTACTCTTCACCTCACACTAAGACATCGCCTATTTTACGATATGCCTCTATGTATGAAAAAGTGCATGGATCTTATTCATTCATCCGGCTACATATAGTATAATATTGAAAAAAAAGGATGTTTTTTTATGAGTATAGAAGCACTTGTCGAGGATTTCAAGAACTTGGCAATCACGGCCGATGAAGCAGATCTACGCGTATTATCAGGAATCATCGCCAGCCTGAAGGAGAAAAGAAAAAATGAAAAATACTCCTATATCTCCAATCTCCTTAAGCTTAACAAACAGGTTAGCCACGACGGCACATCTCTTTCGATGGTGATGCCTATCACCCCTTTATCCCATAATGAATTGAACATCACTCACGGAGGAATCATCGCCACACTAATTGACTCAGCAATGGGCACTCTTGCCGGCTCGACAGTCCCAAAGGGTTATGCTACTTTGACAACGGACATTCAGGTACGATATGTAAAACCTGCTATCGGTGAACAGTTGACTTGTACGTGTAACATTATGCATACAGGCAATAAAACCATCATTCTTGAAGGAAAGGTTTATCGAGATGACGGATTACTTTGTGCCGTTTCCACTGGTAGTTTTTTCATCGTGAATATGAAAGGACAATAAAACGGATCCCAGAAGGATCCGTTTTATTTCTTCGCAATAAAGTTCTGTGTGTAATACTTTTTATAAACCCCTACACCTAAATCGGTAAACTCTTCACTCAACATCGTTTCCCGATGACCCTCGCTATTCAGCCAGCCTTCCATAACAGCCGCTGCGTCCACATAATTTGCTGCAATATTTTCGCCTGCCGCACTATACTGGATATTCCCCGCTTTTAATCGGTCAGCTAAATCCCCTTTGGTTTCAGAGACTTGTGTTTCTTCCTGAGTGCCTTTCATCTCTTGGCTATTAAGGTAAGCAATCTTTGCAATTGAATCATTCCAATTTAATGGCTTCAAATCAAACCTACTACGCATGATATTCGCAATATCAAATATTTGCCGTTCATTCCCTACTCTCACATTAGTCCATTCCTCTTCGGAAAGATCCTTAACAGGCACTAGCGAACCATGATAGGTCAGCTCATATGGCTGCTGTTTTAAAAGAGTGGAATCATCCAAAAACCGGACACTCGAAACGGTTCCAGAAAACTTATCTAAATACAACTGAACATGAATATCCCCAAGTTCTATCAATGGTCTCATATTCATATCCTCTTCAGACAATTCGAAACGGTAGACGCTATCGCCAGCCTCTATATCAACCGTTGGTTCTATATATAAGCTAGAATAGATAGCATCAATGGATTGGCCGATTTTAAAAGGGGAAATATTCACATTGTCCCCGATTCCGTATGCAGAAACGACTTTCCCATTTTCCATGGCCAATTGAAAATAGTCATTATAATCTTTATTATATATCCACCAATCATATCCATATGCGGACATATCAATTCGATCCGGTTCACCGAATTCCTTTTTGACCTCTTTTATATTCTTCCCAATTGTAATCGCTAATCCTTCTTTAGCCATTACTTCATCTTTCTCCATATGCGGATTCTTTTCATTTATCGTATCGTTAGGATTAACATCTTTGTTTCCATCTATGAGAGGATTCAGCTTTTCCTCCAGACCGATATTCGTATAAATGCCGATTATGAAAAAAACAATACTTAACAGCAACACCTTTCCGAACCTGCGCAGAGGACACACCCTCTCTCTATGCTTATGTATCTAATACTAGCTTTCTTTCCTGATTATAACATTGTTCCATCATAATTTTCTATTTAACGATAGATTACATCATTTTTTAATTTTGCAAAAATGGAACTTTTGTGAATCATAAAAATACAATGTCGAGTTCATTGCAACTTCCATCATTTCATACTATTATAAAATATAGGATAAAATGGTATATTATAAATATGCTTGGGGAATTTTCGTTACTTTCACTACATAATATTTTCCTTGTATGTCATTTTAATTCCCAAATGCAAAAATAGGAGGTACTACTCGTGAAATTTGAAAGCTTTGGAATTGAGAACATCACAGCCGACTTAAACCGATTAGATGACCTAATGCCGGAATACGGTTTAATACGTGCCGAACAATGGGACTATGAGAGAGTAAGTTATGACCGTAAATTCGAATTGAGAGAAGGCACTTTTTATCTGCGTATACTAGGATATGCCGTCGAAGGTGATGTGGGGGCTCATAGGGCCACAATGAAACTAATGGTTCCACTTTTAGGAAAACACTATTATCCACATGGCATTGAATATGGAGAAGGAGAGTTCTTCCCCCCTTCATTAGTGAAACAGTGTGAAAAAATCCTGGCTCAGGTTAAAGAGGAACTTACACAATTTAATGGACTGTAAAAGTGACTGGAAACTGAACAAACAGAAGAGAGGAATCTCTGAACACCCCTCTTTTCTTGTATCAAAAAGGCCTGATGTTTTTACACATCAGGCCTTTTTTAGTTTTATGATCCAAGAATCGCTTTAATCAGTGATGTTGTCTCTCCACCGTGATAAATGACATATAGTAAAAGATAAACGGCCAAACCAGTGATTCCAGTGAAAAACCAAATAATGCTAGTCGTAGGACCGATTTTTCTATGAATCGCATACTTACCTTTTAAACCTGTTGTCAGCATAATGATTCCAAGTACTGCCCCAGTAGTCGCAAGTGTGATATGGAAAATCAAAAAGATCGTGTAATAAATTTTAATATCATCCGGTCCTCCGAAAGATGTATTACCAACGAAAATCGTACGAGAAAGGTAGATAGTGAAGAAAATTATCGCAAAAATCGCGGCCACTATCATGGTCTTTTTATGTGTCTCTGTTCTGCGCTGTTTAATTTGGTACCAGCCTATTGCAACCGTGATTGAACTTAATACAATGAAAGCTGTGCTAATTGTTGGAAGAATCGGTAAAGACATAAGATGTAGTCCTCTCTATATTTATTAATCATCTATTATTCTATAAGAGGTATTCATAAAATTCAATAAAAGCAAGCAAACTTAACACAATGCTCACTTTTATCAAAAAACCAAGTCAAATAACTAGCCTTTCCTTGGGTTTCATGTTTAGCCTATATTTTGAAGTAAGAATACCGGAAACCCCTAACAAGGCAAATGAAAGACTTGTCCACTCAGTAGACAAGTCTTTCACGAAATGATCATTCTACAGTCTGGAAATCTGTAGGAATAGGGTCAATTTCGCTTTCACCGCCATTCTCCTTCTTGAACCAAGCAAAGAAAATGACACCTAAAACATATCCTAAAACGATTTCTTGAATGACCTTCATCAATACTCCACCTAGCTGTTGGTCTTCAAGCAAAGGCAGCCCATTAAACATTTCTGGACCACTGAGGGTCAGGCCTGACAATGCCGATGCAGGCACGCACAGTTCCATGGCACTAGCCCAAGATTCAGCATTAGTGAACGTATCATACATTGGATAATCGGCAAAAATGATCAATGCACACGCAGGGGTCATTAAAATGCCACTACCAAAAATATATGCTACTTTTTTAACCCCCGAAAGGCTTTCATATTCAGGAAGCTGATTAACCAAAGGAAACCACATCAAAACAGCTGTCACAAATAAAATCACCGTATAGCCTGCATGGACCAACATGCCAGTTTTGATGAAATCGAATACCAATGGGATATGATACAGCGAAAAAAGAACATTAAATAGCATAAGTGCAAAGAGAGGCTTCGTGAAGAAGCGAAACAGCGACTTCATTCCCCTCATATCTATTAAAGATCTCCACACCCATGTGGGTATCGCAATGATAAATAAGGGAGGTATCACCAAGTAAAGCAGTGCCATTTGAAACATATGTGCACTGAACATGATATGACTGAGCAAATCGATAGGCGACCCCTTGACCACATAAAGAAGAATCATGGCCATTAAGAAATAGACTACCTGTTTCAAGGGAACCGGTGAACTATCCTCAAATCTATTCCTGTACTTTGTCACCATCAAAAAATAGCCAATGGTAATAAGTACGAGGACGGCAAAGTAAAATGGACTCCATAAAGCACGAAAGCCAAAAATATCAATAGACATAAAATCACCTCGTTCGTAAACTTTTTTTCCATTACTATCCTTCTATTATACCTAAAATAAACCGCAGTAACAAATATAGATAAACCTGGATTTTACTGGGCGATAATTATAAGAAAACCGGCTATTTTAAAAATAGCCGGTCCCTATCTATCATATCCAGACAATCGTGATAAAAGCTAGCACTGTAATCAACCCGACTGCAAGGCCGGAAAAGAGAAACAATGTAATAGTGCCATGACCTTTATGCTTCATATGCATAAAATAATAAAGCTGGAAAATGACTTGTATAACTGCCAGCAATAAAATGACTGGCTTAATGAACCAATGTGAAAAACCTTCTATTCCTACAGCGGCAAATGCCACTAAAGTTAAGAAAATCATAAGACTAAAAGTAATTACTTGATGCTTCATCTCTTCAGCATTTTTCTTACGACGATATTTTAAATCGACATTCGGGTTTGCTGAATTTGACTGTTCATTCGCCATCAGTTATCCCACCATTCCCATTAAATATACGACTGTAAAGATAAATACCCAAACAACGTCAATGAAATGCCAGTAAAGACTTGCCACATAAAATTTAGGGGCATTATATAAATTCAATCCCCTTTTCGCATTTCGGAGCATCAGGGATATGAACCACATTAAACCGAAGGCAACGTGTCCTCCATGAAATCCGACTAACGTATAGAACGCCGAACCGAATGCACTACTAGTAAAAGTATGCTTAAATTCATGAACATAGTGGTTAAATTCATAAATCTCAAGACCGAGGAAACCAAAACCTAATGCCACAGTGATAACGATCCAAGCTTGCATTTGTTTAAAATGATTATTTTTCATGTGATACATTGCGTACACGCTTGTTAATGAACTAGTCAGCAAAAGCATGGTCGCAACAAACGTAAGAGGTAATTCGAATAGATCTTTTGCCAGTGCTGCATTTTCATTAGGAACTTTATCCTTTAATGCAAGATACGTAGCAAAAAGTGAAGCGAATAATACCGTCTCTCCACCAAGAAACAACCAGAATCCTAAATATTTATTTTTACCTTCTAAAGTCGCTTTCTCAGGAGAAGCAGGCCAAGTAGCATCCGTGAATTTTTCATCTGCTTGCATTATGCCTTAACCTCCTTATCATCATCGTCCATAAGGTCTTCTTTATGAATATGATATCCATGGTCGTCTTTGACAGAACGTATGAACATGGAACCAAATGTAATCAAAAGCCCGATTATGATTACAGGCAAGGTCCAATTTTTATCATCCATATTATATAAAGCACCAAATGCGGCTACAAATAAACCGAATGAAATTACTACAGGAAGGATAGAATTATTAGGCATATGAATATCACCAAGTGGCTCTGCTGGCGTCATTTCCTTTTTACCTTCCATTTTCTCGACCCAATATGGATCTAACCCGCGGACAAGCGGAAGTTGCTTGAAATTGTAGAATGGCGGCGGTGATGGGATGGCCCATTCAAGAGTACGGCCATCTCCCCAAGGATCATTGCCGACCTTGACGTTTTTAACAGACGTAATGATAACATTTATGACTAAAACGATGACAGCAAATGCCATTAGGAAAGCCCCTACTGTACTAATCATATTTCCTGTATTAAGTCCTTGGTTATCCAAGAATGTGAATACACGACGTGGCATCCCCATTAGACCAAGGAAATGTTGAATAAAGAATGTTAAATGGAAACCAATCAAGAAAGTCCAAAAAGTGATTTTCCCTAAGCCTTCATTTAACATCGTTCCAAACATTTTCGGCCAATAGAACGTAATCCCCGCCAATAAACCCAATACAACCCCACCGACGATTACATAGTGGAAATGGGCAACGACGAAATAGCTATCATGAAACTGGTAATCAGCTGGTGCAGCTGCATTCATGATACCTGTCACGCCACCCATTGTGAAGGAAGGGATAAAGGCGACGGCATAAAGCATTGGAACCGTGAATTTCACACTTCCGCCCCACATCGTGAAGATCCAGTTGAAAATCTTAATACCGGTAGGTACCGCAATTGCCATAGTGGCAACGGCAAAGATTGCATTTGCAATAGGTCCTAAACCAGTGGTGAACATATGATGTGCCCATACCATGAAACCTAAGAAACCAATTAAGACGGTTGCAAACACCATGGATGAATAACCGAATAATCTTTTTCTCGAAAAAGTTGCAAAGATTTCAGAGAATATACCAAAAGCAGGCAAGATCAAGATATACACTTCCGGGTGACCGAATATCCAGAATAAATGCTCCCAAATAATCGTATTACCCCCGGCTGCCACATCGAAGAAGTTGGCTCCGAACATCCTGTCAAACATCATTAATACTAGCCCGACAGTAAGTGGTGGGAAGGCAAATAATATTAATGCAGAAACAACAAATGTTGACCATGTAAATAGTGGCATACGCATATAGGTCATTCCTGGCGTACGCATATTGATTATGGTCACAAGGAAGTTAATCCCTGCAATTAAGGTTCCCAAACCGGAAATCTGTAGTCCCAGTACATAAAAATCAATACCATGCCCTTCAGAGTGAAGGGATAAAGATGCATAAGATGTCCAGCCTGCATCAGGGGCTCCACCTAAAAACCATGAAAGATTTAAAAAGATACCCCCGAAGAAAAACAACCAGAAACCTAATGAGTTTAAAAATGGGAACGCAACATCACGTGCCCCAATTTGTAGCGGCACAACCGCGTTCATTACCGCAAATACCAACGGCATGGCCGCCAGGAAAATCATCGTCGTGCCGTGCATGGTCAATATTTCGTTATAAAACCCGGCACTTACAAAATCATTATTCGGGATTGCCAGCTGGATACGGATGAACATTGCTTCCAAACCGCCGATCACAAAGAATAATCCGCCTGCAATTAGATATAAAATGGCGATTTTCTTATGGTCTACCGTAGTTAGGTAATCCCAAATCGTAGCGCCAAAACCTTTTTTATTAGCGTGCGTACTCACGATTTAACCTCCTTAATCAATGTTCTATTTTTCTTCCACCTTGAGCTCTAAAAGGTAAGCTGTCAGTGCATTAATTTCTGAATCAGAAAGCTCGCCGTAAGTACCGGTCATTGTGTTACCCGGTTTATACTTTTCAGGATTTTTGATCCATTTTTTCACGTTTTCTTCCGTGTGATCCAATACTCCCGCCACTCGTTCACGTTCGCCGAATGTAGCCAGGTTTGGAGCTTGACGGGCTGCTTCAGGTCTACTGTCATTTGGGGTAACCGCATGACATCCGATACAGCTTTTATTGAAGACCTCTTCCCCTTGCTTAGCAACATCCCCTTTTGCCACAGGTGCTTTTGCAGTCTTCATATCTTTAGTCCAAGCTTCGAAGTCAGCTTTTGATTTCGTAACGACCTTAAAATCCATCAATGCATGGGATGGCCCGCAAAGCTCAGCACATTTCCCATAGAATAAATCGTTAGAATTTTCTGCCTTTTCGCTATCGAATTCTAAGAAAAATGAATTGACTCCATCAGTGTTCGTATCCATTTTCCCTCCGGCAGCCGGAATCCAAAATGAATGTTTAACATCTGAAGCTGTCAAATTGAAATAAACTTTCTGATCAGTCGGAACGACCAAATCCTGACTGGTAATTACACCTAGGTCTGGATATTCAAATTCCCACCAATAAAGGTTTGCCCTAACGTTGACCACCAAAGCATCCTTCGTTTTTCCATCTTTATCTTTCTTATCCATTGCACTAGTGTCAGCTAAGTCAAAAGTGGTAACGACAGTCGGAACAGCCAGAACAATCAAAAGAAGGATAGGAATAACAGTCCAAATAATTTCGAGTTTGTGACTTCCTTCAATTTGTTTCGGTATTGTCTCGTCGCCTTTCTTTCGGCGGAAGCGGAATAAAACTACAACGAATAAAATGATTACTACAATAATCACCAGTACCATGATTAATGTGCTCAATACCAGTAAATCAAACTGTGTTTGCGCAACATCGCCAGCTGGCTTCAGCGTGGATAGGAATGGTTCACCGCAGCCCGAAAGGACAAGTCCTACTATACCCAGCAAAGCAATTAGGCGCCATTTGTGCAGCCTTTTTTTCATAGCTTCAGAAACCCCTCTTTCATCAAAATTTTCTCACAAAATTCAAAATGGGCGCTATTGCGAATATTCTCTCTATGTCAATTTCTTTAAAAGAAAGAATCCCTAAACTAAGGATTACTCTAGTGAATCAAACCGCTCTAAGGATGGAATCTCATGATGTTTTTCTGAATAATATGTATAGCGGTCAGTGTCCAATTTATTATCAAGTAAGGTGCAGCCCATTAACAAACGGGCTACAACCCTATGATGTATACTAAGTTTAAATAAGTGTAACGATAACCATCGCTACAAATAATATAGTCATATAATTAAGCGAATATACAAACATGGAAGTTGCCCACTTAATATCATCTTTCTTTTTATACCCCTTCAATCCCAAAATAAGCCAGCCGGTACTTAATAGTGCGGCCAAGACAACTAATGGAGTGCCTAAGGGAGTTAAAAAGAATGGAATGAACATTAAAGCAATGATCCATACTATAATTGATTTTTTTGCCCTTTTAAAGCCTTTTACAACAGGAAGCATTGGAACCCCAGCTGCCCGATATTCCTCAACCCGCCTCATTGCAAGGGCGTAAAAATGTGGGGGCTGCCAAAGGAACATGATAGCGAATAAAACCCACGCAATCACATCAAGGTTTGGATCGATCGCTGCCCATCCAATCAGGGGTGGGACCGCTCCCGAGATACTGCCTATTATGGTATTCGAAACAAATCTTCTTTTGAAAATCATCGTATAAAGAACCACATAGGCGAATACGCCAAACGCCCCAATCAATAGCGTCGTCATATTAGTCAAGGCAAGTAAAATAAGTCCTGTAATAATCAGTCCAAAACTTAGGAACAACACCCTGGAAGGTTGTGCTTTTCCAGTTACAGTAGGACGGTTTTTGGTTCGTTCCATCAAATGATCGATATCCCGATCATAGTAATTATTAAAACTGCAAGATCCAGCCATGATAAGAGCCGAGCCTGCAAGAGTATAGAACACCACATCAAGATTACTAAAAAAGCTAAGTCCTGCAAAGTGAATCGCTAACCACACCCCAGTAAAAGCCGTGATTATATTTGAATTGACAATCCCCACTTTAATAAGTGCCAGAAAGTCTTTCCAGGCTGTAGTTTTTGGTATATCCGATTGAAGGGTGTCTTTACTGTCCTTCAAGACAGCTTCTGACATACCCCTTGTTTCTGACATTTGTTTTCCTCCTTTGAATCACTCAAAAACATGCAAAAGTAAAAGGTAGCACACTTAGTACATAACTATAAATCATTATTTCATACTTTTCTATATTTGTAACCAAGGAAGCGCAAACAAAAAGTAAATAATTTACTTTTTGCCTATATCATTGAAAATTTAAGAAACCATTCAAAGCAACTATACTATATAGTGTTCATCCATAACAGTAAAAATTAGTAAAATCATTTCTTCAATATATTAAAACACATTTTTGGAAGCTTTTGTGAAATTTTTTCGAATAATTTTTGACCAAATTGTGTCGAGTTATTTTTCGATGAAAATACTGTAAACATCATGAATTTCACTTAAATCGCCATGTGGCGATCATTATGGAAATATCCTACATATTCCCCCATTTCACTCTTTTTTACCATCCCCACTTCTTCAATTTTTATCAAATTCCCTTCTGAGTTTCAATCCATATTGATGGTAGCATTTAGGGATGCACTTTTTTTCGAACTTGTAAAATCATACTATTTTGTGTAATATCGAGGAGGTTCTACAAATATTTATCAATTACATTATGATATGATAATATGGTATGGATTTAATAAAACTAACTAATATGACTCCAAGAAAAAGGTGGGACTACTGGTGAAATCGTCACTTAAATGGTTTGCTGTTTTAACTACGATTGTAATGCTCTTTATCTTAATAGGGGGAGCCTTAGTCACAAAGACCGATTCCGGCATGGGCTGTGGTAGATCATGGCCATTATGTAATGGTCAATTAATCCCCGAAAAAATTACGTTCGCATTGGTTATTGAACTCTCCCATCGGGTTGTCTCAGGTGTAGGCGGATTCATGGTCCTGCTTTTATCAGTTATGTCTTGGCGAAAAATAGGTCATATTCGCGAAGCCCGCTTTCTATCGATTCTTTCATTCGGCTTCCTAGTTCTTCAAGGATTAATAGGAGCTGCTGCAGTTCTTTGGTCTCAATCTGATTTTGTTTTGGCTCTCCACTTTGGTATTTCCCTTATATCCTTTGCTTCCGTATTTTTATTAACCCTATTGATTTTCGAAGTGGACAAGAAGTTTGAGGCTGATAAACTGATTGTTGACAAAAGAATGGGATTTCACATTACCGGCATTTTGATTTTTTGTTTACTGGTCGTATATACCGGTGCTCTCGTAAGACATACTGAATCTAGTCTTATATGTAAAGATTGGCCTCTATGTGGGAATGGAACCTTCCTACCTACTAACACCTATGAATGGATACAAATGGGTCATAGGGCGATAGCAGGGATGATTTTCTTATGGGTTTCCTACGCTACCTTTTTGGCACATAAACACTATAAACATCAACGGGTCATATATGGTGGTTGGAATGCAGCATTCATTTTAGTCTTTTTACAAGTAACCGCCGGAGCTTTCATTATCTTTTCTAAACAAAATCTATACATTGCATTGGCACATGCTTTATTTATAGCCTGTTTTTTCGGGGTGATGAGCTATTTGCTTCTTCTCACTACAAGAAGCAAGAAAAACGCATTACTTATTGAAAAGGAGAATCAAGTTTCTTCTATTAATGAACGAGATGAGGGAATTGTATCACCGACCATTCCTGCCAGATGACGTCTGACTTTTCAAACAATAACAGGTATACAAAAAGCCATCATTCAAAATGATGGCTTTTTGTATACCTGTTAAAAGGATAGCCTGAAAGAGGGCACTCCAGATGTTATCCCATCCGTGCGCCCTCTTTCAAAGCTAGTCTCTGACTCTCTTAGAGTTACTTAGTTATTTCAATCAATAGATCACCTGTACTGATGGCTTCTCCGTCTTTAACATAAATGTCTTTAATTGTACCAGAGAAAGGTGCTTGTACAGTTGTTTCCATTTTCATGGCTTCTGTAATGATCAGGTGATCACCCTGCTTGACTTGATCGCCTTTTTCGACGACAACGCGGATGACCGTACCAGGCATCGTAGCCCCAATATGTTCTTTATTTTTGGTGTCAGCCTTGATTTTGGTTTGCACGGACGATTTAATATTCTCATCCTTGATGATGACTTCACGAGATTGACCATTCAATTCAAAATACACAACCCGTGTGCCATCAGGCAATGGCTGTCCAATTGACACTAATTTAACGATAAGGGTTTTCCCCTTTTCTATTTCGACTTCGATTTCTTCTCCTAATCTCATGCCATATAAGAAAGTGGCTGTGTCTAGGTTGGATACATCGCCGAATAACTCTTTCGTTTTATTATAATCCAAGAATACTTTAGGATATAGGGCATATGCAAGCACATCGAAGTCTGTGACAGGACGTCCCACTTCTCGGAACAACTCTTCTCTTAATGCATCAAAATCTACAGCTTCCAGTAGTTCACCTGGTCTAACTGTAATCGGTTTTTTCCCTTTCAGGATAACTTCCTGAAGTTCCTTTGGAAAACCTCCCGTTGGTTGTCCCAAGTACCCCTCGAATAATTCAATAACGGAATCAGGAAAATCAATGGCTTGACCCTTTGTAAGGACATCCTCTTCCGAAAGGCTATTTTGTACCATGAATAAGGCCATGTCGCCTACAACTTTTGAAGATGGTGTCACTTTAACGATATCTCCGAACATGACATTGACGCGTCGATACATTTCCTTCACTTCATGCCAACGATCTCCAAGACCTACTGCTTTAGCCTGCTGTTGTAGATTACTATACTGTCCACCTGGCATTTCATGCTTATAAACTTCCGTGTGGGGTGCATTCATGCCACTTTCGAAGTCTTTATAGAACTTCCGTACCTCTCCCCAATACTCTCCTAGACGTTCAAGTGAATCCACTTCAAGTTTAGGCTGTCTACCCGATCCCTCCAGTGCATAATGAAGGGTTTGAATACTTGGCTGCGAAGTTAAGCCTGCAAGCGAGCCAATCGCCGTATCCACAATATCCACTCCTGCTTCAATGGCTTTTGAGTACGTAAAGATACCATTTCCGCTCGTATCATGCGAATGCAAATGAATAGGTAGAGAAGTCGTTTCCTTCAATTCCGATACAAGACGGTAAGCCGCATCCGGTTTCAAAAGACCTGCCATATCTTTGATAGCTAGAATATGAGCACCTGCATGCTCCAATTCCTTCGCCATGTTTTTATAGTATTCTATATTATATTTGCTGCGCGATGAATCATTCAAATCACCTGTGTAACAAATGGCCGCTTCGGCAATTTTACCAGATTGGCGGACAGCATCAATAGCCACTTCCATCCCTTTTACCCAGTTTAAGCTGTCGAAGATCCGGAAGACATCAATACCCGCCGCCGCTGATTTCTCAACGAATTCCTGTATGACATTGTCGGGATAGTTTTTATAACCCACTGCATTGGAAGCTCTTAAAAGCATTTGTAACAGGACATTAGGCGCTTTTTTCCTGAAACTTAACAAACGCTCCCATGGATCTTCTTTCAAGAAGCGATAGGCTACATCAAACGTTGCCCCGCCCCACATTTCCATGGAAAATAGGTTTGGAAGTAATTTTGCCGTAGGCTCTGCAATGTCCAGTATATCCTTTGATCTAATTCTTGTAGCCAATAATGATTGATGTGCATCACGGAAAGTCGTATCCGTAATTAATACTTCTTTCTGTTCCTTAATCCAGTTAACCAGGCCTTCTGCTCCTCGTTCGTCTAGAATATTCTTCGTACCTGGAGTAAGCGGCAGATTCTTGACATCCGGAATCGGTGCTGGGTCAAAGACCGGTTTTTTCTTCGTTTCCACACCTGGAAAACCATTCACCGTTACATTGCCGATATATGAAAGCATTTTTGTTCCACGGTCTTTTCTGACTGGGAAGTTAAACAATTCAGGCGTTGAATCGATAAATGAAGTATCGTACTCGCCCGTAATGAAATTCTTATGTTTGACAACATTCTCAAGGAATGGGATGTTTGTTTTAATTCCACGAATCCTAAATTCCTTCAGGTTACGCACCATTTTGGAAGCAGCCTGCTCAAATGATAGTGCATGTGTTGAAAGCTTGACTAGCAAGGAATCATAATATGGGGTAATCACTGCACCTTGGAATCCATTACCTGCATCCAAACGTACGCCAAATCCTCCACCCGAACGGTAAACCATCATTTTTCCAGTGTCAGGCATAAAATTATTCAACGGATCTTCGGTTGTCACCCTTGATTGGATTGCATACCCATTTGTTTTAATGCCCGCTTGTTCTGGAATGGCGATCTTTTTACCATGTAGTTCATGGCCTTCGGCAATCATGATTTGCGATTGAACAATATCGATTCCTGTAATCATTTCGGTAATTGTATGCTCTACCTGAACCCTTGGATTGACTTCAATGAAATAAAATTCACCATTTGCCACAAGGAACTCCACTGTCCCAGCATTGACATAGTCAATATTTTTGGCCAATTTGACTGCAGCCTCGCAAATCTCTTCTCTAAGGCTCTCCGGAAGCGAAACTGAAGGAGCAACTTCAACGACTTTTTGATGACGTCTTTGCACCGAGCAGTCACGTTCATATAAATGAACGGTATTACCGTGAGAATCTGCCAAGATTTGAACTTCGATATGCTTTGGATTTTTAATGTATCTCTCTACGTATACTTCATCATTCCCAAAGGCTGCTTTCGCTTCAGATTTACAGCGATTGTATGCTTCTTCGGTTTCTTCAAGTTTTTCGACAATACGCATGCCGCGTCCGCCTCCACCAAGTGAGGCTTTTATAATAATGGGGAAGCCATACTTCTTACCGAATTCTTTTACTTCTTCCACGCTTGTTACTGGTCCATCACTGCCTGGAATGACCGGAATACCAGCCAGTTCAGCTTGTGTTCTAGCTTTTACCTTGTCCCCAAACATATCTAAATGCCTTGATTCAGGTCCGATGAAGATAATTCCCTCTTCTTCGCAACGTTTAGCAAAATCTATATTTTCTGAAAGGAAGCCATAACCAGGATGAATAGCGTCAACTCCACTCATTTTGGCAATTGAAATAATCCCTTCAATATCCAAATATGCATCGATTGGCTTTTTACCTTCACCAACCAGATATGCTTCATCAGCCTTATAGCGGTGATAGGATCCGTAATCTTCCTTGGAATAGATTGCAACTGTACAAATGTCTAATTCCGTACATGCCCGAAAAATTCGAATCGCAATTTCCCCGCGATTTGCCGCAAGTACCTTTTCTATACGTTTAACCATTGCTACCACCCTAATCAATATGTATTTTTATAAATATATAGAAAAAAAGTGTGAGAGATATCACAACTTTCCATTCTCCATTAATAGAGATAACTTAAACGTCCATTTCATTAAGTGAATAATGAAAAAGAATAAAGCGAAATTTTTAAATAATTACTATTATTATGATATACCAACTTTTCGTACTTTTCACTTTAATAAGTAATTAATATAACCATAATACTAAAATAAACTGAATACAATAAAAAAATAAAAAATTTCTTTCGTTTATATTTAAAAGTATTTTTCAATCCACTTTTTGTCTTAGTGCCATTGGATCAGCAACCGTATTCAAGTTTTGTAGAATATTAAATGTTGTGAATGAATTTGATACATCATTACTAATATAAAAACATAAAAAGGACTAAACAAAGAATGTTCCGCCCTATTAGTATAACACTTTTAAAATAAGTATAACCTATTTAATTGATTATGTATACAAATAAAAAACTCAAACAATCATCGAGATTTGTTTGAGTTAGTATGTGCTATATATTATTTTTTTAATGATGCTTCATGTAATACTGACAATTCTCTTTCGAGTGTCTCTAAAAGAGATTTGCCTTCCAATTCCTCTATTAGGTCTAAGCGTACAGCAAAATCAATTTCCCGTGATAGACCAAACATTTGAGTATCCAGTACCTCTTCATATAAAGGACATTGAGGCATAGTGAGATTCTCCATTTGAACTTTTATCAATTTTAGAATCTTGTCAGCATCTGCCTTTAATAAAGCAAAAGCTTTTTCTCGATGATTGACAAGCATTTCAGATGCCATGTTAAATCCCCCCGCTCAGAGCGATTATATCTTATCTTTAAATTCTACCTTTAGTTGTCTTAAAAAGCAAGGATATTGACAAACTAAATGAATAACGAAACCTGGAAGAATTGTGCCGATGCATGCTCGATAATGTGACAATTCTCCTGTAATTGATTATAATTGTACATGTATGTGAGCAAAGGAAGGAATGAGATATTTGGAATCCATCGTGTTTATTAACGGAAATGTGAAATATCCTCTTACAATAGACCCTGGAGTATGGATCTTCGATGACCGTAAAATTGAGATTGATACATATTTCAGTGAAGAAAGAGTACAGATCAATGAACTAGAAGATTATACTAAGAAAGCTTCTAGACATTGGCAAAAAGAAATTCAAGAGGGAGCGGTTCTACCCCCTACAATAAAAACAGAACGGAAATTCGAGAAACAACGATTACTTGAAGGTTCTTTTGGCATTCTGTTTGAACCTTTTTTAAAAAATGCCGAACCCGCTGATGATGCAACCGAAGTTATCGTTACTTCAGAAGGCAAAGAATTGGCGTTTCCGCTAGAAGATGCCATGAAATTTTTCATCGGGTTTTCAAAGGATGGACAACCACTTAAAGTGTCTGAAGGTGGTCCCATGGAAATTTATTTTGGTGATGGAAGTAATATCGACAATCCAATCAAGTATGTCACGTCTTTTACAGTCAAATAAGCTCGCCGATAGCGATACTCCAGAAAATGGCAGGGGATTTTCCCCGTGCCATTTTTTTATTTATAAAAGCGTTGCAGCAAGCTGTGCCAATGTAGATCTTTCCCCTTTTATCAGCTTGACATGCCCAGCAATCCGCTCCGTCTTGAATTTTTCGACTACATACGTCAAGCCATTATTATATTCATCTAAATATGGATGATCAATTTGTTCTGGATCTCCCATCAACACGATTTTGCTTCGTTCCCCTACCCTTGTTAAGATAGTCTTTACCTCATGTTTCGTCAGATTCTGTGCTTCATCAATGATGATGAATTGATCCGGTATGCTCCTTCCCCTAATATACGTCAGGGCTTCTACTTCAATCGAACTCATCCCTGCTAGAATGGCATCCAATTCTCCTGGTTTCTTGGTATTGAACAAGTATTGCAGATTATCGAATATAGGCTGCATCCACGGCTTCAATTTTTCTTCCTTTTCTCCAGGCAGATAACCAATATCTTTACCGACCGGTACAATTGGCCTTGCGACAAGAAGCTTCTTATAATGGGCTAAATCCTCTGTTTGCAACAAGCCTGTTGCCAAAGCAAGTAACGTTTTCCCAGTGCCCGCCTTACCAATTAGTGTCACAAGCTGTACATCTGAACGAAGCAACAAATCCAAAGCCATCGTTTGTTGAACATTCCTAGGCTTAATTCCCCATATATGTTCCCCTTCATACATCAACTTCTTAACAGTCTTACAGTTTTCATTGATGATCCCAATCGCCGAGGCTGAGCTTCCTAGTGTATCCTTCATGAGGAGAAATTGATTGGGATAGTATTGATCTTCTGACAACTCTTCAAGTTCTAAATAACTTTTTTCATAAAATTTATTTAGGTTGTCAATTGAAACAAATATCTCTTTATATCCACCATAGACATGGTCCAATTCAACGACACGGTCATTTAAAAAGTCTTCTGCCTCAAGTCCGATAGCATCTGCCTTTACACGCACTAGTGTATCTTTGCTAACGAGGATGACCGTCTTTCCCTCTTCCTTCGTCTCTTCTTCCAATGACAAATTTTTAGCAACCGCCAATATTCGATTATCATTTGTTTTCTCGACAAAAATTTCCTGTAGTTCATGAAAAGAACGATGATTAAGTTCTATTCGTAAACTTCCTCCATTATGAAGCGGGATACTCTGGTGTAGTTTCCCTTTTTCCCGAAAATGATCAATTAATTTCGAAACCTGCCTTGCATTCCTTCCGATTTCATCCATATACCTTTTCTTAGAATCCAATTCTTCTAATACAACTGCTGGAATGACGATTTCATTAACCCCGAATGAATAAATAGAATACGGATCCTGCAACAGGACATTCGTATCTAAAACATAGATTTTGTCCAATATGACGCCTCCTGCCTGCTCTTTATCGGATATACCTAACAATGACTGCTCTTAGCAGTTATGTAGCGGACGAGACTGTTGATAAAATATATGTCCCTTTGTATAAAGATAGAAGAACAATTACAGACTATAAAGAAATCTTCCTTGATATAAAGATGCCAAATACACAATATGATCAATGAATTCTACGAGTAAAAAGGAGACGGAACTCTTGCGCAAACAAATTTTTTCATTGGCTGCACTCTTACTGATGTCAGGTTGTTCGACGGATCATGCAAGTGACGATTCAAAAGACCAAGCTAAAAACGGCTTAACCCAAGTTCATAACTCGACCATTCAGGAAAGCGATCGCAGGACCGGACAAGAAACATCCAAAAGGCTAACGAATCTGGCTCAATCAGTACCTGAAGTGAATGATGCCACCGCAGTTGTAATTGGGAAATACGCCCTGGTGGGGATTGATATCGACGCGGACATCGAACGCTCACAAGTCGGAACCGTTAAATACTCGGTTGGAGAGACATTAAAGAATGATCCTCATGGTGCCTATGCGATTGTCGTAGCCGATCCAGATTTAAATGCACGAATCAAAGAAGTTGCAGCAGACATTAAAAATGGCGAACCAGTAAGGGGGATATTAAATGAGTTGGCAGATATCACAAGCAGAGTCATACCTGAGGTACCTGGTGACACCTTGACACCTACCCCTGCAAAGGTTACGGATGATCAAGGGAACTCGCCCCATAATCAAGATGACAGAAAACAATTAGAAAAAGAACAAAACGAACAGTCCAATCATCATAAAGATTAACCTTTTCACCCCGTGGAATCTTCTTCGGGTTTTTTCTTATGTACAATTGCAAATCCCACACGGGAGACTTGTACTTTATCCTCGTTTTGGCATGAAATTATTGGTATACTTAAACACATACTGAAATCGAAGTGAGGTTCAATAATTATGAAGGTAAAATGCGTAATATGCGATCAAATCGAAGACATACCAGATGATAGTCCAGAAGCTAAGAAGCTACGTAACCGTCCTATACATACCTACATGTGCGATATATGTAAACAACGCATTGAAGAACGTACGAATGAACGGATTGCCACAGGCAATTTTCATCTCTACCGCACGATAAAAAAAGAAGATGAATGGTAAATCGTTCAATCGGATACTCCTGATTGGTCTGTTCAATGGATTATTACTTGGCTTTATAACGAAATGGATTGAAGTGTCCTCAGGAATAAAAGTGTATCAGCTTTTATTGAACGTGGATTTCATTCCTATTTTTGGGGAAATCCCTTGGAATGAAGCATGGCTATTTTCTTTTCATTTATTTATATCAATCTTCCTTACTTATGGCTATGCCTATATTATTCAAAAAAGAAAGATTGTGAAGCGATTTGCCTTTGCTAATTTATTCATCATTCCTGCCATCCTGCTTTATTTTCCATTGGCTTTCCTTTCTAAAACCACGGTTATTCCTTCTTTTGACTTGTTCACATTCTTATTGTGGGCACTTGCACATTTTATTTATTCTCTGTTCCTTCCATTGTCCATACAAAAATGACCGTGCGGAAAACCGCACGGTCATTTTTGTATTACTCGATATTTTTATACTTATCTGGCTCAAGTTGTATCTGATCCAACATGATATCAATTAATTCAATCGGGAAACGTTGCTTTTTCATTTCGTCTCCTACTTTATATTCAACAAAATAAAAAGGTTCTGTTTTTGTAACGGAATCAATCCTCACCTGGTGGTCGTTCTGAAGCATCTGCATAAAAAACATTTCTGTTTCTCGTGCGGCTGTATCATCGGGCCTTTCATCACAAACAACTCTTATCGTCAGCCAATTGTATAAAGCATCTTGTAATGATTTCATAGCTCACTCAAGCCTGTTCTTCTTTTTTCGAATTATGAAGACGAATCTTATAAATTCCAAGGACAAGAGATGCTATGACTAACGCTTCCCCCATTGGGAGAAACACAGCGAAGAAAGAAAGAAGGGTACATCCAAGTGCCATTACCGCATAGATAATCACATTTTTGAGCAAAGGTAGCTTTTTGGCGAAACCTAGCTGATAGACAAGGATGCATAATCCAAAGATTGTTAAATACAAATACCACATTCCCGCTTCAGGGTTCTCATCCACTCTGTACAACGCTGCAAAAAATGATAATCGCTCTTGGATATCCAATCTTTACTCCTCCTCTAGCTAATTATTTTTCTTCAACAGCCACTTTTTTTCTTTTAGCTGCTCTTTCACGTTCGTTTTTATCAAGAATTTTCTTACGAAGACGGATTGATTCAGGAGTTACCTCACAATACTCATCATCGTTCAAATACTCAAGTGCTTCTTCAAGAGACATGATTCTTGGTTTCTTCATTGAAGAAGTTTGATCCTTATTCGCTGAACGCATGTTTGTCATTTGTTTTGCTTTAACGATATTAACCGTTAAATCTGCATCACGATTATGTTCGCCGACAATCATACCTTCATAAATGTCAGTACCTGGTTCAACAAAAATGACACCACGGTCTTCTACTTGCATAGTACCGTATTGTGTTGTTTTTCCTGATTCCATAGATACTAATACACCTTGACGTCTTCCGCCAACTTGGCCTTGTGCCATTGGTTGGTAGCTGTCAAATGAATGGTTCATGATACCGTAACCACGAGTGATTGTTAAGAACTCAGTAGAATAACCGATAAGTCCACGGGCTGGAATCGTGAATAGTAAACGAACTTGACCGCTTCCGCTATTGACCATGTCTAACAACTCGCCTTTACGTGCACCCATGGATTCCATGATAGCACCAGTATGCTCTTCTGGAACATCGATTTGAACACGTTCAACTGGCTCGCAACGTACGCCATCAATAAGACGAACGATAACTTCCGGTTTCGAAACTTGAAGCTCATAGCCTTCACGTCTCATGTTTTCAATCAGGATAGAAAGGTGAAGCTCTCCACGACCAGAAACAATCCATACGTCCGGAGAATCAGTATTTTCTACTCTTAAGCTTACATCTGTTTGCAATTGGCTTTTCAAACGCTCTTCGATTTTACGAGCCGTTACGAATTTACCTTCACGTCCTGCGAATGGGCTGTTGTTTACAAGGAAAGTCATTTGTAATGTTGGCTCATCGATACGTAGGATTGGAAGCGCATCAGGATGCTCTACTGGGCAAACCGTTTCACCGACGTTGATATCTTCCATACCAGAAACGGCGATTAGGTCACCAGCAACAGCTTCCTGGATTTCAACTTTTTTCAAGCCGATATAACCAAAGATTTTCGTTACACGGAATTGCTTAACTGATCCATCAAGCTTCATCAATGAAACTTGTTGTCCTACGTGCATTTTTCCGCGGAATACACGACCAACACCGATACGTCCTACATAGTCGTTGTAATCAAGTAAAGCCACTTGGAATTGCAGTGGTTCTTCTGAGTTATCGACTGGAGCAGGAATCGTTTCGATAATTGTTTCGAATAATGGAGTCATGTCTTTTTCTTGTTTAGTAGGATCAGAATCCAAGCTTGCTGTTCCAGCAATACCTGAAGTGAAGACTACTGGGAAGTCTAATTGTTCTTCTTCAGCGCCAAGTTCGATGAACAAGTCGATAACTTCGTCGACAACTTCATCTGGACGAGCAGAGTCTTTATCAATTTTATTCACGACAACGATAGGCGTGATTTTTTGTTCCAAAGCTTTTTTCAACACGAAACGTGTTTGAGGCATACAACCTTCATAAGCATCGACAACAAGTAAAACGCCATCGACCATTTTCATGATCCGTTCTACTTCACCACCAAAGTCAGCATGACCAGGTGTATCCAAGATATTAATTCTTGTGTCTTGATATTGAACTGCTGTATTTTTCGCAAGAATCGTAATTCCGCGTTCTTTTTCAATAGCATTAGAATCCATCGCACGTTCTTCAACGTGTTCGTTTTCACGGAAAGTACCAGATTGCTTAAGCAACTGATCCACTAAAGTTGTTTTACCATGATCGACGTGGGCAATGATGGCTATATTACGAATATTTTCTCTTAATTTCAAAAAATTCACTCCTAAAAAAATTTGGTGTTTAACGTATCACTAGTATTAACTTACATATTATATCACAAACATGGTAGAAACAAATAACGAAATTATGTACAATAGAATTATTAGGGGTGATTTTAATGAATATTAAATGGAATTTCTTAATTTTAGCGATACTGGCTACAGCAAGTATTGGCTCCATTGGCATCTTTATCGCGATAAAGAGCATACTCGGAATAGTAGCTGCAATCGTTGTGCTATGCGGAATAATGGGGTATGGCTTCTCTCAAAAGAAAAAACTGCGTGAAGCAGGAAAGTTATAAATAAAAAAACTCGCTGCTGATAGCGAGTTTTTTTATTTATAACTTTATACTCCGAAAATTTATTTTCCATTAAAGGTTTTTCCTGCATATCGTTCACTACTTTCTTGAATTATCCGACAAGTATCGTTCGAATACTTCCTTATGTAGACCAGGTTTAGAAACAAAAAGAGAATCTCCTGATAGGAAGTTCAATTCCTCCCCTTTAATGTTGGTCACTTCCCCACCAACCTCTTCAATAAGTAACGCCCCTCCAGCAAAGTCCCATGGCATAAGGCGCATCGTTATATAAGCATCCAGGCGTCCAGCAGCTACGAAAGCAAGTTCCAGTGCAGCTGATCCGTATGATCGTGTTCCCCTGACATCACGGACAAGCGGGGCAAGGAGGTTTGGATCGATTCGGCGGTTTTCCGTTACCCAACTCGCATTCATCGATAGAATGGATGTACTGACAGAACCTTCTTCTAACGGGGCAAGCCTTTGTTCATTCATAAAAGCTCCCTGCCCTTTAACAGCATGGTATAATTCATCATGCACAACATCATAGACCATGCCGATTTTCCCGATGCCATCCTGGTATACACCGAGAGAAATGGCAAAATTCCGCTGTTGGTGGATAAAGTTCAATGTACCATCGATGGGATCAATAATCCACACCGTCCCCTTTAAATCCTTTATCTGATTCCCCATACCCTCTTCTCCAAAAATACGATGGTCAGGAAATGTTTCATTTATATGTTCAACAAAGAATTTTTCTATTGCCTTATCCATATTCGTTACCAAATCATTGGGATTCGTTTTTTCCTCGATATTCAGCTTGGTTTCAAAGGACGCCCTAAGCTTGACCCCCGCTTCCCTCATCCATACCTTCGCATATGTATCCATTTCTTTAACCGATGCCATCATAATATCCCGTCCTTTGTCTTCAAAACTACATTAAATAGATATTCTAAAGAGTAATGCAAATATACCATGACTTCAAGTTTTTTACATCTTCACATTTTAAGCTTTTTAAAAATTTCAAATTCAATCCACTTAAATGAACAGTCCACCACTTCAAGACTTCTTTCCTTTATTCATCAATAGAAATATTCAAATCCGCTACTGGGAACACTTCAGGTATATAATGAAAAACGGACACATTATTTTCTAAAAAAAATAAGTGTCCGTTCAACTATTATAGATTTCATTATCCATTTAATTCATATGCTCCTTATTGATCTTTACAACTGTTCATTTACAAAGCCTTAAGCTTTAGCAACTCCAAACGGATACGCTCTAATCTTTGCTTGCATAGTGACCTCATCTGATCGTTTTCTTCACTGATCGCTTCAAAAAGGGTTGCTAATTCATAGTCCATTTCCATTCTTAACACTGCAGCTCTATGTCTTTCTACTTCTTTAGCTTTTAATGCTTGGTTCATGACTTGTTTCATAATTAACATTCTCCCTTCATCAATAAACTTAATTTTCAGAATTTAATTTTATTTTATCATATGTCTTCCACCAACAAATAGCAACTAATTTGTGTTCTTACCCATCAATTTATTTGAAATCAAGTTACAAAACGCTATTTTCGAAATTACCTTATACTTATGCTACAATATGTGCAGATATTTACGGTAGGAGAGATAAATGATGAAATTATTAAGTTTCACTTCTGATGATTTTAACGTATTTAAAATTGATGGATTAGAACCGCGAATGGAAGCTTTAAAAGAAAAGATACAACCTAAGCTTCATGCATTGGGCGAACATTTTTCACATCAGCTATCTATCATGACTGGTGAAGAAATGTTTCCTCATGTAGCAAGGCATGCCAGACGGAAAGTGAACCCTCCTAACGATACATGGGTTGCTTTTGCCGCTAATAGCCGGGGCTATAAAATGATGCCCCATTTTCAGATAGGTTTATGGGAGACACATTTGTTCATATGGTACGCCGTCATTTATGAGGCCCCCAATAAGGTAGAAATAGGACAGCATCTTGAGAAAAACATTAACCGGTTAAAAGAAAATATCCCTTCTGACTACGTTTGGTCAATGGACCACACAAAGCCTGAAGTCATTCCACATGAAGGGCTTTCTAGTGAAGATTTACACTCCATGTTTTCCCGTTTGCAAACGGTCAAGAAGGCCGAGATCCTTTGCGGAATACAAATCCCCCGCGAAGAGGCCATTCAATTAAAAGAAGATGAATTCATCCAAATCATTCAAGATGCGTTTGAACATCTTTTACCCCTATATCAATTAAAATAAACGCTTATGTCGTAATATGACGTATATCTACAAAATATAGACAAAACGATGGAAGCACGGAGGTGCCTTTATAGGTACCTCCGTGCTTTTATTTTTGAACCAATATTTTACTTGCGCTGATGAGCTCGGTGATGTGTTCCTCTTTTCCCGTTTCAAAGCATTCTATGACCTTGCTTCCGACGATGACCCCATCACAGGATTGAATCGCATTCCTTACATGCTCGGGCGTTGAGATGCCAAACCCGGCAAGAACCGGGACAGGGCTCAGTTCTTTTACCTGTTTAAGATATTCACCGACATCGCCCCCGAAGGTATCACGGGTACCCGTGATACCCTTTACCGTAACTGCGTAGATAAAGCCTTCAGCTCCTGCTGTAATCTCCGTGATTCGATCCCTTGAAGACGTGAGGGTCACAAGTCGAATCAGTGTGATACCCGCTGTTTTAATGGATGAAAACACCGTTTCTTCCTCAATCGGCAAATCAGGAATGATACATCCTGCTATTCCAGCATGAAGGCAATCCTCTATAAACTCCTTTAGACCATATGCCATGATGGAATTGCTGTACCCCATTAGTATAATCGGGATATTCACATCGTTTTTGATTTCCGTTACCTTTTTCAAAATATCCTTCAAAGTCGTGCCCTTCTCCAAAGAACGAATCCCTGCCTGTTGAATAACCGGCCCATCAGCAACTGGATCGGAAAAGGGTATGCCCAATTCAACAGCGGTTGCCCCGTTTTTTTCTAGGAACATCAGCTGGCCTTTTAATCGATCCAAACCTCCATCGCCTGCCATGATATAGGGGATGAACGCCTTTTCTCCCTTGTTCACACAATCTTGCATCACTTTCGTTAACTTATTCATGATCGCTGCCCCCTAAAATGGATTGGACTTGTTCAACATCTTTGTCACCACGACCAGAGAGACAAATGACCAACCCTGTCCCTTTTTCCATTTCTTTAGCCAGTTTTAACCCATAAGAAAGGGCATGAGAGCTTTCTAAAGCTGGAATAATCCCTTCTTCCCTTGAAAGCAATACAAGGGCATCCAAGGCTTCCTGATCAGTAACGGAAGTATATGTGACCCGATTCGTATCCTTTAGGTAACTGTGTTCCGGTCCTACTCCGGGATAATCCAACCCCGCTGAGACCGAATGGGCCTCCTGGATTTGGCCGTCTTCGTTTTGCAAGACATACATGAATGCCCCGTGAAGCACGCCGGGCCTTCCCTTAGTCAAACTTGAAGCATGTAATGGTGTATGGAGACCATGACCTGCAGCTTCTACTCCATATAACTTCACCGTTTCATCCTCTATGAAAGGGTAAAACATGCCCATTGCATTACTGCCACCCCCAATACAAGCGACCACTGCATCAGGAAGCCCATTTACCAAGTCTGAATACTGGCGCTTTGTTTCATTGCCAATGACGCTTTGATAATCGCGAACAATGACGGGAAACGGATGTGGACCGAGGACAGAGCCCATAATGTAGTGAGTGTCTTCTACATTTGCAACCCAGTATCGTAATGCTTCATTTACTGCATCCTTCAAAGTGGAGCTCCCTTGTGTAACGGAAACAACCTTTGCCCCTAACAATTCCATTCTGAATACGTTCAATTTCTGCCTTCTGATATCTTCTGCACCCATGAAGATGATGCATTCGAGCTTCAATAAAGCACAGACTGTCGCCGTCGCTACGCCATGCTGTCCTGCACCTGTTTCGGCTATGACCTTTTTTTTGCCCATTTTTTGAGTCAATAAAGCCTGGCCTATCGTATTATTTATTTTGTGGGCACCTGTATGGTTCAAATCCTCACGTTTCAGGTAGATATCGGCACCACCTGCAAGTTTCGTCAGGTTCTCAGCAAAATAAAGAGGTGTTTCCCGACCAACGTATTGAGTCAGGTAATAGGATAGCTGCTTTTGGAAATCCGGATCATTTTTTGATTGTTCATAGACCTCTTCAAGTTCAGTGATTGCAGCCATCAAGGTTTCAGGGACAAAACGGCCACCATATGCCCCGAAGTGTCCAGTTTGGTCAGGTTGTATATACGTACTCATCTATTCATTCCTCTTCTCCTGTATATTTTTTGCCTTCCTTATAAATGCCTTTATTTTTGTTGCGTCCTTCACCCCATCAATCTCCACACCACTAGCGACATCAACCCCGAATGGGGATACGGCCAAAATCGCTTTATCCACATTATCCGGATTTAAGCCACCTGCAAGAATAACCTTGTCCAGTGGAAGCTTGGCTTTTTGGAGCATTTCCCAATCTAATGTCATTCCTTTTCCCGAGGAACCTTTCGGCAAATCGACCAGAAGATACTCAGCGGGATAATCGTTAAGGTTTTCAAGGTCCTCTTCTGAATGTATGGCGAATGCCTTAATGACAGGTAGCGGCATCCTTTCGGCAAAACTAGTAGACTCGTTTCCGTGCAGCTGAATATAATCCAATCCAGCGATGCCAGCCGTCCTAATCACATCCCGTTCGGCCTGATTAGAAAACACCCCTACTTTTTTCACATGTCCAGGAAGGTTTCGTCCAATTTCACGCACCACCTCAGGTTGGACTTTCCGGCTGCTTTCTGCAAAAATGAACCCGATGAAATCAGCACCTGCCCCTACAGCCGATTGGACATCCTCCAATGTTTTCAATCCACAAATTTTGACGAACATATTTTTCTCCTTACCTCTTAAAAGTTCACTTGAAGTTCATTCATCGTATCCGAAAGGTTGGTGGAAGTCATCAAGGTTTCACCCACTAAAATCCCCCTGGCACCCGCTTTTTTCACACGCAGGACATCTGCTTTCGTTTTGATTCCACTTTCACTGATAATCATATGAATGTTCGGATCAAGCAGTTTCGCAAGCCGTTCCGTTACAGCCAGGTCCACTTCGAATGTTTTTAAATTTCTATTGTTGATCCCAATCAATTCTGCTCCGAGGTCCACCGCCTGTTTTAGCTCTGATTCATCATGGACTTCAGTTAATACTTCGAGCCCTTTACTTTTTGCATATTGATACAACTCATGTAGGCGCTCTTTCGAAAGAGCTGCCACAATTAAAAGAATAATGGTCGCACCTGCATGGTAGGCCCGGTCAATCTGGATTTCATCAATGATGAAGTCCTTACAGAGTCTAGGGATTTTGACAAGTTGGCTCACGTTTCGTAAATCATCGATCGTTCCTTTAAAGAAAGACTCGTCCGTCAAAACGGATATGGCAGCAGCTCCCCCTTTTTCATAAGATAGGGCTTGATTGATGGGGTCAACATCCATGTTTATCGTACCCTTTGACGGAGAAGCACGTTTTATTTCTGCTATAACCGAAATGGAGGCGGCTGTTTTCAAAGATTCCACTAGCGATGGCCTTGTTGAACGGACCGCCTCCGACTGTGGAAAGCCGCTTCCTTCTTTATAATGGGCAACCTCCACTTTTTTCCTTTCGATGATTTTCGTTAAAATATTTTCCATTTACATTACCACCTTATTACGGTTGCCATAGGCAATTAAATTTTCTAATTTCGCAAGAGCTGAACCGCTGTCCAGACTATCTTTGGCCAGAGAAATGCCCTTTTTAATTGTGGGCGCCGTTCCATGGGCGAATAATCCCAGCCCTGCGTTCAACAAAACGGTATCCCGGTAAGCCCCTTTCTCTCCTTTTAAGACACGTAGCATAATATCAGCATTTTCCTTAGCGTCTCCTCCACGAATTTCCTCATTTCCGTAGATGGGCAAATCCACTTCTTCCGGATTCAGGGTAAAGGGGATGATGTCCCCTTCTTCCAAAAGGACGAGAGAATTTTCTCCCTGTAGACTTGCTTCATCCATAGAACCTGCTCCATGGATGACAACCGCACGTTTTCTGCCTAATTTGTGGAGCACCTCGGCAAATAGCTCAAGCATATCCCGACGGTTAATTCCCAATAGTTGCGTTTCGAGTTGCACTGGATTTGTTAATGGACCTAAATAATTAAAGACAGTTGGGATCTTCAATTCTTTTCTCACTTTCATAATCCGGGCGCTGTTTGGATGGAGTGACGGCGCAAACAAGAAAGTGATGCCGTTTTCCTCCAGCAGTTCTTTCACCATTCCAGGTTCAAGGTATAAATTGACCCCTAGCTCTTCCAAAACATCCGCACTTCCCGTCTTACTCGAAATGCTACGATTTCCATGTTTGGCAACCTTTACTCCGGCACCGGCCAGAACAAATGCAGAAGTGGTACTGATGTTGAAGCTTTGTGAGCCATCTCCACCTGTCCCGCAATTATCCATCACGTTTAAACTAGTCGAATGTACACTTCTTGCTTTTTTCCGCATGACCCTGACCAGACTGGCGATTTCTCCCGCCGTTTCTCCTTTTGCTTTTAATGCTATAAGAAAAGCCGCCATCTCGCTTTCTGTAATATCTGTAGAAAATAACGCTTGGGCTGCTCTACTCATCTCATCTTCCGTCAATGTTTGACGCTCTGCTAACTTCACTAAATACTCCTTCACAACTGACTCCCCCACTCGTTTTAAAATTATAAAATGGATTGTTCCTTCTCTAATTGATATGCATCCGCAATCTTATAAAATTCATGTAACAGTTCTTTGCCAATCTTTGTTCCAATTGATTCAGGGTGAAATTGGAGACCATACAGCGGATAATCCCGGTGTTTCAATGCCATGATCTCTCCATCGTCCAACGCATTCGCCGTAACTAGTAACTCAGGAGGCACGCTTTCCCTCTCAACTACCAGGGAATGGTAACGCATCACTGGGAATCGATGTTCCTGATTAACAAAAACCCCCGTCCCATCATGCTCAATAACCGATGTCTTTCCATGCATGATTACTTGTGCTCCAACCACTTTCGCACCAAAAGTTGCGCCAATCGCCTGATGACCAAGACAGATTCCCAAGATAGGAAGCTTCTTATAAAAGGAACGAATGATTTCCATACTCATTCCCGCATCTTCAGGTCGTCCTGGACCTGGGGAGATGATGATTGCCATTGGGTTCATGTCCTCAATTTCAGCAATGGTGATTTCATCATTCCTTTTCACAATCAAATCTTTCTCGACTTCTCCTAAATATTGATACAAGTTGTAAGTAAATGAATCATAGTTATCAAGCAACAAAATCATTTTTTATTTACCTCCATCAACGCCCGAGCTTTATTCTGTGTTTCCTCATATTCGGTTTTCGGATCCGAGTCATATACAATTCCCGCTCCGGCCTGTACGTAGGCATGCCCCTCCTTGATAATCATCGTCCGTATGGCAAGGGCCATATCCAGGTCACCTCCGAAACCAATAAATCCAATTGATCCTGAATAGACGCCTCGCTTACAGTTTTCAAGTCCATTGATCAATTCCATGGCCCTGATTTTTGGGGCACCAGATACAGTCCCAGCAGGCTGACAGACCGTTAAAGCATCTAAACTCGTAAATTCCTCCCTAAGCTTGCCGCTAATCTTGGAGGCAATATGCATCACATGCTGATATCTCTGAATTTCCATTTCTTCCGTAAGATGAATCGAACCAATTTCACAAACCCGCCCGAGATCGTTTCTTCCCAAGTCTACAAGCATCCTATGTTCAGCCAATTCCTTCTCGTCCATCAGTAAGCTTTTTTCTAACCCCTTATCTTCCTCAACCGTTTTTCCCCTAGGTCGTGTACCCGCGATGGGATTCACATGCACCATACCGGCTGAAACACTGATTAAGCTTTCCGGCGAAGAACCCAGAACGGTGTATTCTCCAAACTCAATATAGAACATGTATGGTGATGGATTGGCTAAGCGAAGTCGTCGATATGCATCGAACGGCTCTCCATCAAAGTCAGCCTGGAACCTTTGTGATAACACGATTTGGAACACTTCACCCGCTACAATCGCTTCCTTCGCTTCAAGCACCATTTTCTCGAACTCCACCTGACTGAAGTTCGAATCGAATTCCAAAAATTCCGACGATAATTCTTGTGACGGTTTACTCGGTTGATTGATTTTCTCCTTCATATCCGCTAAACTTTTTTTTCCATCGTCTTCGGCAGTCAAAAGATGAATCTTTTGCAGGACATGGTCGAATATGTACAATTCCTTAAAAAATAGAAAATGGGCATCTGGCATCTGAAGTGGATCAGGGGGTACATCACCAATCTTTTCAAATAAACGAATAACATCATACCCCAGGTACCCGACTGCACCCCCATTAAATGGGGGAATATTCACCGGGATACCCTCAAGTTCAACCAACAGTTGATCCTTCAGGAACTCGATGATGTTCGCTTCCTTCACTTCCTCTTCCCCGGATACAGAATCCTTGACGTGAACTTGATTGGCTAATGAAGTGACCTCCAAATAAGGATTGGACCCTAGATAGGAATAGCGACCATTATCATGATGTGAATTTGAGCTTTCGAGCAGAAATTTTTTCTTATCATTTAATTTGCGAAATATGGAGATTGGTGTGTGAATATCCCCTTCTATTGTTTCCATTTTAAAATGAAGTTTCTTTTTCTCATTCAAAGAATTCATGAACAATCCCTCCCTTTATGTCAATTACGTTATACGTTTATTTTTTCTCCCGCCGTCAGAATAGGAGGTGGAGCTTATCTTTTTAATCCTTCGTCATAACATCGTCAGAAATGGAACATATAAAAAAATCCCCTGCAAACACAAATATTGTGCTTGCAGAGGACGGAATACCGCGGTGCCACCTCAAGTTGGAAAAATCACTCTTTTTCCCTCTTACAGCAGGATATAATCCTGCACACCCTTTAACGGAGGCAACCGGGTTTCCCTACTTCATTTCAAGAAACCACTCATAAGTCCATTCATCTTCCTACTTCGTACCGGTTTTCAGCTGATCCGGCTCTCTGTGACGATGCTAAAGAAAGATTACTACTCTTAATCAAAGATTTAATTATCCTTTTTAAAAAAAACGCAAAAAAGCCCCTCATCCAAAGGACGAGGAACCCGTGGTACCACCTTAATTAGCTATAATAGCTCACTTTACGGCACAAAAAACATTACATGCCTGTCTCCATTAACGATGAGATAATCGCCAAAGCCTACTCCGTCATCCGTTTCGGTTTGGGGCTCGGAAGTCCATTCGCTTAAACTTGTTCACCAGTTTTCAGCAACCACTGGCTCTCTACAGAACAATATTAAGGTACTATTCTTCGTCACTGCCTTTATCTTTTCTTGTTTATTATGTTAAAACATAATTTGCAGGAAGTCAATAAAGTTTTCTAACAATTGAAAATTTTATTTCATTTTAATCCAATCACCATCTGCAAGTGCTTTCGCTTTCTTAATAACATGATAGGCAGAATACGTGCTGGCCGATTCGAATTCGTCCGTATACCTCTTTTCATCCGCCTTACCTGGGACAATCACCTTAAAACGGCGATAGGCATTCATGAATGCTTCTTTTTCAATTTTACTTTCATAAGCTTTCTCGACTGCTTCAAAAAATTTAATGACGTCGACGATTTCTTCCGTTGACCAATCAAGATCCATAGGATATTGATAATCCATACTTATTCACTCCTTCTAGTTAAATCCTGTTGAATGGGTAACTTTCTCACTCAGCCCACTTTGAGCGAATGGCCTCCGCCTCACTGATGATACGTTTGAATAGCTGGGCCGTCGTTGGTACATCATGGATCATCCCCATGACCTGTCCTGCCCAAGCGTAGCCTTCGTCCTCGATTCCATCATGAATATACCTTTGGTTTGCTTCTCCGCTTATGTAATCCTTCAATTGCTCGTATCCACCGTTTTCTTTTTCAATTTCAAGAATCTTATCCGTCCAGCTATTAGAAATGACGCGGGCAGGAGCACCAATTGAACGCTTAATGACAACGGTATCATTTTCTGTTCCGGAAACCAAGGCATTTTTATATAATTCATGGGCATGGACGCATTCCTCGACAGCAATGAATCTTGTACCCATCTCGATACCTTCGGCTCCAAGGGCCAATGCAGCCATTAACCCACGTCCATCCCCGAATCCACCTGAAGCGATTACGGGAATGCGCACGGAGTCAACCACTTGCGGTATCAATACGGATGTACCGATATCATCCCTTCCTAAATGACCTCCGCCTTCCTGCCCGACCACCATCACAGCATCCGCACCCAATTGTTCGGCTTTGACGGCCTGCCTCTTTGCGGCAACTAGCACAAGCTTCTTTACAGGCGTATCTTTAAGAAATTCTAGAAATGGAGCAGGGTTGCCACCAGTTACCGAGACAATGGCAATTCCTTCTTTCATCGCTGCCTCAAGCATATGTTCATAGGGCCTGCCATGCTGACCAATGGCGAAATTGACGCCAAAAGGCTTATCCGTCATAGCTTTTGTCTTTCGGATTTCCTGAACCAATTGATCCGGGTCATTCAACGACATGGCCGTTACCTGTCCCAAACCCCCAGCATTCGAAACCGCTGCAGCCAATTCCGCATAGGCAAGGTGTGCCAATCCCCCTTGCACAATTGGATACTGTATCCCCAATAAATCAGTCACGCGAGTTTTCCATTTCAAGAACATCTTCCCCCTTGTCCATTCTTTAATACTCTACACGAATCATTATGGCAAATACTGTTTATTTATTCAAATCATAAACTCACCTATATCAGGAAGTTCATTCAACAATCGCTAATACATTTCATTTGCCTAGTTTCATAGATTCTTTCGCCTTAGCTTGCTATTTTAGGGTTTAAAAGTATAACTAGGCATTTATTGTTAGACATGCTATAATTCTTTTGTTTTATGTCTACCCATAATTCGCAGCCCGATTTAATAGAGGCTGACACGCAGAATAATATACTGCAGTAAATGGAGTATTTTTATATATTATATTGAAAAGGGGCTACAAGAATTTGTCACAGAATGAAACACCCTTATATACTGCTTTGTTACAGCACTCAAAAAAGAATCCTGTTCAATTCCATATTCCAGGTCATAAAAAGGGGAAAGGGATGGATCCCGATTTTCGTGATTTCATCGGGGAAAATGCCTTATCGATAGATTTGATCAATATTTCCCCACTTGATGACCTCCATCAGCCAAAAGGAATAATCAAAAAAGCTCAAGACCTAGCAGCTGAGGCTTTCGGGGCTGACCATACATTCTTTTCGGTACAAGGAACAAGCGGTGCAATCATGACGATGGTCATGTCGGTCTGCGGACCCGGAGATAAAATCATCGTTCCGAGGAACGTACATAAATCCGTTATGTCAGCCATCGTATTTTCCGGTGCCGTTCCCATTTTCATTAATCCTGAAATCGATAAAGACCTGGGAATCTCCCATGGAATAACTATAGAAGCCGTTGAAAAAACACTAAAGGAACACAGCGATGCCAAAGGACTTTTGGTAATCAACCCGACTTACTTCGGCATTTCGGCAGACTTGCAGAGTATAGTGGAGTTGGCACATACTTACCATATGCCGGTGCTCGTTGACGAAGCACATGGGGTCCATATTCATTTTCATGAAGAACTGCCACTATCCGCCATGCAAGCTGGAGCCGATATGGCAGCTACGAGTGTTCATAAACTTGGAGGTTCGATGACGGGCAGTTCCGTTTTAAATGTAAAGGACGGACTGGTTTCCGCAAATCGGGTCCAGGCAATTTTAAGCATGCTCACAACGACCTCGACATCCTATATCCTTCTTGCATCACTTGATACAGCCAGAAGGCAACTAGCAACGAACGGAAGGGAAATGATCGATGGTGCAATAAGGCTTGCGGAATATGCAAGGAACGCAATCAATGAAATTCCTTATTTATATTGTGTAGGGAAAGAAATATTGGCGAGTAAGGCTGCCTTTAGTTATGATCCGACAAAATTAATCATTTCTATTAAAGAATTGGACATTACCGGATATGACGTGGAGAAGTGGTTGCGTGAGAAACATAATATCGAGGTGGAGCTCTCTGATTTATATAATATCCTTTGTTTGATCACCCCAGGGGATTCCATAACGGAAGTGGATATATTAATCAATGCCCTTAAAGACTTATCGGAAGAATTTAAGGAGTGGGCTGCCGATCATGGAAGAATCGAAGTCCTGCTTCCCGATACTCCGCCACTTGCCCTATCGCCAAGAGAGGCCTTCTATGCGGAAACCGAGGTGGTGCCTATCGAGGAATCCGTAGGAAAGATCAGTGCAGAATTTATTATGGTCTATCCCCCTGGGATCCCGATTTTCATACCGGGTGAACTGATCACCGAGGACAACATTGCCTATATCCAGAAAAATATCGAGGTGGGCCTTCCCGTCCAAGGTCCTGAGGATCCAGAAATTAAATACTTACGGATCATTAAACATTAAAGAAACGGTAAAAACCAGAGCAATCAGACATACGCTCTGGTTTTTACTCGTCGTTTACAATCATAATCGTTCCTTAATTGGGTCTTCCCTCATGGAAAAAGGGCGTCCAGGTTATATTTTCTGGAACACCCTCAAAATCTATTATCAGTCAATGTTGTATGTCCTATTCCTTAGAGGCAGCTGTATCACAGCTGTGGCAGTTGTGATTATGTGTATAAAGTACACTTACTTTTTCATCTTCAAAATGATCAATCGTGCTGTTGCAAGTTTGACAAACGATAGTTCCCATTTTTACAACCCCTTCCTCTATATTGTATGCATGAAACGATTAATGTAACCGCTTTATTCCATTATAATATAGCACATTTAATATTTCAAGCTATAAAGTATGTCATATATAGATTTTTCCAATTCGTTATTTCATAAATTCCAATATTAGAAATTCCCCATTGTTTTCATTGGCTTCAGGAAAACAAGTCCTGATTAGCGTTGCTATTCCCCCCTGATTTGTAGACCGCATATCATCGTCAGAAAAACAGAAGTACCAATCTGTACCGTTGCCTGGTTCAGCGTATCCCTGAGCGGGTCCAAACATACGATATCAAAAGCCCTCACCTTGTCATGGCTTCCGGCAAGAAATACAGCTTCCAGCAATTCCCCTGGATGCATCCCACCAGTAGTCGCTGCTGGAACACCAGGAGCAAACGCCATGTCGAGAACATCCATATCAATCGTCACGTAAATCATATCCACTTGATCATTTAAATGAGCTAATGCCTCTTTTATCACCTGTTCAATACCTTGCTTCCTGACTAATCGTAAAGGGACATACCTGACTCCTTTCTTCTTTGCATAGTCAATTAA
Organism: Peribacillus suis; assembly: GCF_059384845.1. Lineage (NCBI taxonomy): Bacteria > Bacillati > Bacillota > Bacilli > Caryophanales > Bacillaceae > Peribacillus > Peribacillus suis. Next base: position 1,318,980 of record NZ_CM182019.1, on the reverse strand, counting down.
ATCCCTGGTGTTATAAAACCCATGCAAGCCAATATTATGGATATGCTTTCCCTCGACAATGCCCGCTTCAATCAACTGACGCATGGGTGTACCATTAGTAGGACCGTTTTCTGAAGGATCCCGCAAATCAAGATGCGTATCGAATTGCAGGATACCTATTTTACTATCAGGATAGATTTGCTTCATTCCTTTCACCAGCATGGCTGTTGTAGAATGATCACCGCCAATTCCACCAATCAAGGAATTCCGGTACATATCGTGAACAGCAGCGGATGTCTCCCTAATCGACTGATGACAAAGGCTGATATCCGTTCCATGCATGGGTGCATCACCTAAATCCCATACCTGCATCCCAGAGAAATCCACATCATAATCCATGTTATAGGTAGAAAAGCCTTTCCATGAACGACGAAAATAATCAGGGAACTCCGATGCTCCCGATGGGCTGATGGATGACCTGGATAGTGGGGCCCCAAAAAAGACACAATCCGGTTCATCCATATCTCCTGCCATTCTCTGCTCATCAATTGTCCGAATCCACTGGTGGACCTTTGCTGGGTGGGCTGCCGGGAATGCTTCCTTCCTCCAAGTAAAAGTTGCCGGTTGAAGATGAACGTCACTCAACAAGCGCTCCCCCTTTCACAACGACTCTTCCTTTTTTTATGACGGTATGTGTGTGATTGACTCCATAAAAATACTGAAGTTTCGCAAAGTGATCTACGTCAAAAATCGTGATGTCCGCCTTTTTGCCGACTTCGATGCTCCCGATTTCCTCAGCACGATCAATGGCATGGGCTGCATTGATTGTGACGGCCGTTATCGCTTCAGCAGGACTCATCCCCATCTTCATACAAGCAAGATTCATCATGAAAGGTAGAGATACCGTCGGCGAAGAACCCGGATTACAATCCGTGGAAAGGGCGACCGGTACACCTAGATCAATCATCTTTCTGGCATCGGCGAATTTTTTCATTAAGAAATAGGCTGTTCCCGGTAGTAAAACACCAACCACCCCCGCTTTTGCCATCTTCTTCATCCCCGTAATCGATGCTTCTAGCAAATGATCTGCTGAAATGGCCCCTAATTCAGCCGCAAGCTCCGCTCCTTCATACGGCTCGATTTCATCCGCATGAATTTTAGCCTTCAGTCCGAATTTCTTTCCGGCCTCCAAGATTTTCTTTGCCTGTTCAGGGGTGAATACGCCTTCTTCGCAAAATACATCGTTAAACTCCGCCAATTTAGCTTGTGCAACTGCAGGGATCATTTCATTAATGATTAAATCAACAAAAACTTCAGGGTTTTCTTTAAAATGTAGGGGGACGGCATGGGCACCCATAAAGGTTGAAACAACATCAATTGGATGTTGTTCATGAAGTAACTTTGCCACTTCAAGCTGTTTTCTCTCCGTGTTCCAATCCAAGCCATAGCCACTTTTCGCCTCGACTGTCGTCACCCCTTGTAGAAGAAATCCGTTCATGCGTTCCAAGCTCTCTTCAAGCAACTGGGTGTGACTCGCTTTTTTCACAGCCTCGGTCGTCGCATATATGCCCCCGCCATGATTCATGATATCCATGTAAGTGGCACCTTCCAGGCGTTGATTAAACTCCTTTTCCCTGCTTCCGGCAAATACTAAATGGGTATGTGGATCTACCAAACCAGGCGTAACCAACTTGCCCGTTGCATCTAGGGTCTCGGCTTGAGCTAGACGAGGCGTGTACTTTTCCAGTAAATCACTCGTTCTACCTACCGCTTGAACGATTCCGGCTTCGAGCCAGACGCTTCCATTTTCGATGATTTGCAAGTCTGACATTTCTGCCTTAATCCTGGGGGCTTTCATCTTTCCGTCGAGTGTGATCAATTGGGCCGCGTTTTTTATGAAAATGGGTCTACTCATCTACTTCTCTCCCAACATCGGCATATGAATTCCCTTTTCCTTGGCTGTCATAATCGCCAGTTCGTAACCGGCATCAGCATGGCGCACCACACCCATTCCAGGATCTGATGTAAGTACCCGCTCAAGCCTTGCTTCCGCTTCCTTCGTACCGTCCGCCACTATCACCATGCCAGCATGAATCGAATAGCCCATACCGACACCGCCTCCATGATGAACCGAGACCCAACTTGCCCCGCCAACAGCATTGATTAATGCATTTAAGATTGGCCAGTCGGAAACGGCATCACTGCCATCCATCATCGCTTCTGTTTCACGGTTAGGCGAAGCAACAGAACCTGCATCCAAATGATCCCTTCCTATCACAATCGGCGCTTTCAATTCCCCAGCTTTGACCAGGTCATTAATCATTTTCCCGAGCCTGGCCCTGTCTCCATATCCAAGCCAACAAATTCGGGCTGGAAGGCCTTGAAAGGGAATTTTCTCCTGCGCCAGTTTTATCCAATTGCATAGATTCTGGTTTTCTTTGAATTCTTCGAGCAAGACTGCATCAATTTTATAAATATCCTCGGGATCTCCCGATAAGGCAGCCCACCTGAATGGGCCCTTCCCTTCGCAAAAAAGCGGACGAATATAAGCCGGAACAAAGCCTGGAAAACTAAATGCCTGATCCACGCCTTCATCTTTTGCCATCTGACGAATGTTGTTTCCATAATCAAAGGTGATGGCCCCCTTTTCCTGCATACTCAACATGGATCTAACATGGCTGGCTATCGTTTGTTTAGAGGCAACAACATATGCCTTCGGATTATCTTGTCGAAAACGTCTGGCTTGTGCTACCGTCATTCCTGAAGGGATATAGCCATGTAACGGGTCATGGGCGGATGTTTGGTCCGTCAATACGTCAGGGATGAATCCACGTTCAATCAGAAGTGGCAAAATATCTGCTGCATTTCCAAGCAGACCGATGGATAAAGGTTCACCCGCCTGCCTTGCTTTTTTCACAATGGCAATCGCCTCATCCATATCGGATGTTTTACGATCGAGGTAACCATTTTTTATTCTCCGGTCGATTTTGGTTTCATCCACTTCAATGGCGAGACAGACCCCCTGATTCATGGTAACCGCTAACGGCTGCGCTCCTCCCATTCCACCAAGGCCGGAAGTCAAGGTGATGGTATGTTTTAATGACCCTTGGAAATGTTGCCTGGCAAGCTCCGAGAATGTTTCATACGTCCCCTGAATGATTCCTTGGCTACCAATATAAATCCAGCTGCCAGCAGTCATTTGTCCATACATCATCAATCCTTTTTTATCGAGTTCATGAAAGTGATCCCAATTGGCCCAGGCCGGCACGAGGTTGGAATTAGCTAACAAAACTCGAGGCGCATCCGGGTGTGTTCTGAAAACGGCCACAGGTTTCCCTGATTGAACCAATAAGGTTTCATCCGTCTCCAATTCATGTAGCGTTTTCATGATTTTGTCATAGCTTTCCCAATTTCGAGCTGCTTTGCCTATCCCTCCGTATACAACCAGTTCTTCTGGATTTTCAGCTACTTGAGGGTCAAGATTGTTCATCAGCATCCTTATCGCCGCTTCTTGAATCCATCCCTTCGCATGAAGAGTAGAGCCTTTGTAGTTCACAATTTCCCTTTGTTCCTTAGCTCCCATGTTTTTCACCCCTTATCTAAAAGTCATGCATCCATTCCGTAAAGTCATACGTTTTCAACCACGTGGTACAGGCTTCAATATCAGTGGAAAACATTCGGTCAGACTTAATGGTCGGTACAATTTCCCTGGCCTTTTCATAAAATTGAAAAGTCTTCGGACTCATATATTCTGTACCCCTATATTCAACGCCTTGCATCGCCGTAATGCATTCAATCGCCAAGACCCTCCATGTATTCTGGATTATTGCATAAGCATGTCTAGCAGCGATGGTCCCCATGCTCACATGGTCCTCTTGATTAGCTGATGAGGGAATGGAATCGACACTCGCAGGATGAGCTAGCGTCTTGTTTTCCGAGACGAGTGATGCTGCACAATATTGCATGATCATCGCACCTGACTCCAGTCCAGGTCTGGCACTTAAAAAGGGAGGGAGATCATTCAATTGGGGATTAACGAGCCGCTCAATCCTTCTTTCCGATATGCTTGCAACTTCCGCAACCCCTAACTTTAAGAAATCCATGGCAAAGGCAATCGGCTGTCCATGAAAGTTCCCCCCGGATATTACATGGTCACCTTCATCAAAAATCAGCGGATTATCGGTGGCTGCATTCATTTCAATTTGCAATTTTTCTTTTACATATCCGAATACCTGCCAGGAGGCCCCTAGGACCTGGGGGATGCACCGGAGCGAGTATGCATCTTGCACCCGAACTTCCCCTTGCCTGGAAGTAAGCCTGCTTCCTTCGAGCCACTTCCTCATTCTCTTGGCAACAGCGATCTGTTCCGGGTATCCTCTTGCTAGGTGAATCCTTTCATCAAACGTGTCTATAATCCCATTTAATGCTTCGACAGTCATCGCGGCAATCGCTTCAGACAACCATCCGATTTTTTCCGCTTCCAGAAAGGCCACCACCCCCATCGCCGTCATGGCCTGCGTACCATTGATTAGTGCGAGCCCTTCTTTGGCTTCCAACTCGATTGGTGAAATGCTTTCCAGTTTCATGGCCACGGAAGCATTCACAATCTCTCCTTTATAAAAGACCTCTCCCTCCCCCACTAATGCAAGCGCTAAATGTGAAAGTGGAGCTAAATCCCCACTTGCACCAAGAGATCCCTGCTGTGGGATAACCGGATGTATCTCTGCATGTAAAAGGGCCAATAAAGTAGAGATGACTTCAAGTCTCACGCCTGAAAAGCCTTTAGCCAGAGCATTTGCCCGAAGTAGTAGCATAGCTCTGGAAACACTTTCGGGAAATGGGCTTCCTACTCCACAGGCATGAGATTGGATGAGGTTATATTGTAGTTGTTTTACATCTTCGGTATCGATAAATACATCACTGAATTTCCCAAACCCAGTCGTAATCCCGTATATTATGCGTTTATCCAAGACAATTTTTTCGACTGCTTTCCTGCTATTCAAAACATTTTCCAGAGCATTTTGGGAGAGGGTGACCTTTTCCTTCTCAAATATGACCTTTTTTGATAGATTTACCGTTAAATCCTCACCAGTAAGAATCATGCCCTACACCCCTTTAACATAGTAAAGGGGCTGCATCACTTTAAATAAAGCGATACAGCCCCTTTTTTTGTAGCAACTACAATTGAATCGATACCATGTATAGTCATATTCATCTCACTCCTGGAAGAGTATTAATTGTTTAAATTTTACAAATAAAAAAAGCTGTTTGTCAACCTATTATTACATTTTTTACCATAAACATGTATCTGGTTTGAGAATGTGAGGAAGGAATTATCCCAATTACAGTTACATATAGATAGGTATATAAAATATCCATTTAATGTTAATCTATTATAAAGAAAACAGGGAAAAGGAGGCTGAATAATGATTGAAAATGCCTATATCAAACTAGTCCCGGAGTCTGTGAAAACCAATGTCACGATTGAGGACGTGAAGGAATTACTCACCTATTACCAAATGGTCACCTCAAAAACAGGAAAGCAACTGGATTGGGACTATGATAAAAAAGCCTTTCCTTATGATATGAAAGAGCCGGATGAAATGAAGGGGAACATGATTTATTTACAGTCCAATGTCGACCGTTATCATATGATATTAATTGGGGTCGACCAAGAAATCATTCAAGATGAGGACGGCATGGAACGGATTCAATCATATATCCAATTCACTCTTCCTGAAACAGCTACATTCGGGGATAAAGGCAAAGCTAATGAATTATGTAAATTCCTCGCAAAAAAATTGCAAGGCCAACTCCACCTCTTTAATAAACGAATCATGTATTATTATCCCAGAAAGTAATGAACACCACTTAAGGCATTCGTATAAGGATATAGACATCTATATTAAGGATAAGTCTAAAATAGTCACAATTTCCAATCATTTCTTCTTTGGTAAGGTACGTGAAAGAATCATTATTTAATGGATGGTTATACTTCTGAAATAATAATTTATGAGCATTATTTCGAATCTCAACTTATCAAAACGGGTAGATTATTCGAAAAAGGAACCAAAAGCATTCTCCTTGAATGCTTTTTTCTTTTGGTTACAATAATAATGAGTCATGATTATTGACCTATCAAGTGAATTAACTTAATGTTGATGGATGTATTATTTGTATTATTAGGAGGAAATGGTTTGAAGAAACTAATCACACTCATAATATCTTTTTGGGTTCCTGGTGCTGGGCATCTATTCTTAAGCTTACATCCTAGTTGGGAATGGGCATCAAGAGACAGAAAGCTATTTAAAAGAGGTATATTTTTTGCTTTGGCATATTTAGTGTCTTGCTTACTTGCGTTCGTTTCCATAGGGTTCATTCTTGCCCCTATTGTGATAATATGTGCAATGATTGACAGCTATAGACAAGCGAATAAGATTCTATAAAAGCAAAGTCCGGTGAACTGGTTGTTCATCATAAAAGGCATTCGGAATATTTCCCGAGTGCCTTTTTAATCGCAAAGTAATAATCAATGAGACAGATTTCGAATGATTAATAGATACTTTATGCAGGGGTTTCTATTAATCCGGGATCAAGGAATGTGTAGCCTTTCTTTTGAAAACCATTTACGATATCTTCAATCGCGTCATGCGTCCATTTCCGATCATGCATCAATAAGTTCGCTCCATTCGATAAATATGGACTATTTAACATGATATTCGTTAAAGCCTTATCATTTTGATACTCTTTTTCCCAATCATAGCCATAGGTCCAGTTCATAACCAACATTTTTTCTTGTTTCGCAATTCCTTTGGAATATTCGGTATTCGTCCCGAACGGAGCCCGGATGAATTTGGGCCGCTCCCCAACGATTTCTTCTACCAAATCATTTAATTTAACGATTTCTTTTTTTTGAACCACATCAGTCTGTTCCTTCAAGTTAACGTGAGAATATGTATGGTTCCCAATTAGGAAGCCCATATCATGGATTTCCTTCAATATTTTTTTCTTTTCATCATCTTCAATAAAATGGCCATTCACAAAAAATATAGCTGGCACTTGAAGCTCATGGAGCGTTTTTGCAATGTCTAGTGAATATTTATCAGGTGCATCATCAAATGTCAAAAGGACAACTTTCGGATCAGCATCTTTAATTGGTTCAAATGACCAATTTGCCTCATTCAAACGATATTGGACTTGAACCTTCTCCTCTTCTGCCTTCCCTTTTTCAATTGGTTCCTCCTGTTTCTCACTAAGCTCTACTTCTTTTTGTTCATTTTTGATATTGCTCGAAGTTTCGACGGTTTTTTGATTTTGTACAGGGGTAACATCCATTCCATTACACCCCATCAATACAAGTGATATCATCGCAAACATGCACAAGGGTCTGTTAAGCATAATTCCTCCATTGGTATAAGTGGCAGTACGGCGTAAACCTCATTCAATAAACAGGTACTAATGTTTCTAAAAGGATTTGCAATACACCATAACAGAGTAAACTGATAACGGTGACCAGCAACGTCCTTCTATTGGATTTCAGTATCATTTTTCCGATATAAATGGCTAAATAAGAAAAGACCAAAAACATGAATACTTTAAAAACAAAACGATCATTGACTGACAGCCATTCAACCACCGTATATCCACTCCAAACAATTAGTTGAAAAAGGATGACAAGATAATCTTTCAAGTGATCCACCCCATTTATATGAACAATTGGCCGTTGCTTTATTTCGGCAAACTTGTTCTCAAGTCACACCGCTCCTGCTATTTTTTTATCCTATTCTACAAATTTCAAACCTTTTTCCCTATTAAAACGGATCATATTCTTTATAAATATATGCCCGTCTTCACATTTCATTAAGTATTTCGGATCGGTAACATTAACTTATAACGAAAAAAAAGCACACTGCCCAGGAAGGGCAGTATGCTTTTTGGGAAAACAATTATTTGATGATATGGATAGGAGTTCCAAGGGCTACTTCAGCAGCTTCCATTGTGATTTCCCCTAAAGTTGGATGCGCATGAATTGTCATCGCGATATCTTCAGCAGTCATTCCTGCCTCGATAGCTAAACCAAGTTCTGCAATCATATCAGAAGCGTTTGGTCCGGCGATTTGTGCGCCAATTACCAATCCGTCTTCTTTACGGGTAATAAGCTTCACAAAACCGTCCGTGCTGTTCAATGAAAGAGCACGTCCATTTGCAGCGAACGGGAATTTAGAAGCTAATGCTTCGATTCCTGCTTCTTTCGCGTCTTTTTCATTATAACCTACAGAAGCAAGTTCCGGTTCAGTGAATGCCACAGCCGGAATCGCTAGGTAGTCAATTTCAGAAGACTCGCCAGCGATAGCTTCCGCTGCGATTTTTCCTTCATATGAAGCTTTATGTGCTAATTGAGGTCCAGAAACGATATCACCAATCGCGTAAATGTTTTTCACATTTGTACGACATTGTTTATCAATTTCAATCAAGCCTCTGTCCGTCATTTTGATGCCGACTTGTTCAAGACCGATTTCAGATGTATTCGGACGGCGACCTACTGTCACTAACACATAATCCGCTTCAACTTTTTTCTCTTCGCCTTTTACTTCATAAGTAACCGTAACGCCAGTTTCAGTTTCTTCCACGCCTTTAGCAAGAGCTTTTGTAACAATTTCAGCACCTTTGTTTTTAAGGTTCTTTTTAACTAGGGCTGCCATTTGTTTTTCAAAACCTGCAGAAAGAATTTCTTCTGTACCTTCAAGGATCGTTACTTTCGTTCCAAAGCTTGCTAATGCGCCGCTAAGCTCTGTACCAATGTACCCTCCGCCGATAACGACGATTGAACCTGGTAATTCTTCCAAAGCAAGAGCACCAGTAGAATTAAGTACACGTTTAGTATATTTAAATGACGGGATTTCGATTGGTGTAGAACCAGTTGCGATAATCGCGTTTTTAAATGTATATGTTTGAGCTGAGTCTTCATTCATGACACGGATGCTATTTTCGTCTACGAAGTAAGCTTCTCCTGACACGACCTCAACTTTATTTCCTTTTAATAGGCTACTTACGCCACCTGTCAATTTATTTACAACAGATTGTTTCCATGCTTGCACTTTAGAAAAGTCAACAGAAACCTTTTCCGCAAAGATCCCCATATCTTCTGAATGCTGAGCATTATGGAAACGGTGACCTGCTGAGATCATCGCTTTTGAAGGGATACAACCTACGTTCAAACAAACTCCGCCAATTGATCCTTTTTCAACAACTGTTACTTTTTGTCCAAGCTGTGCTGCGCGAATTGCGGCAACATACCCCCCAGGTCCTGAACCTATTACTAATGTATCTGTTTCGATCGGAAAATCTCCTACTACCATTGTTTACGCCTCCATTAACAATAATTCTGGGTCGTTCAATAACTTTTTGATGTGATTTAATGCATGCTGAGCAGTGGCCCCGTCAATAATACGGTGATCAAAGCTAAGTGATAATGCCAGAACTGGAGCGGCGATAATTTCCCCGTCGCGAACAATTGCTTTTTCGGCAATGCGTCCAATCCCTAGAATGGCAACTTCTGGATGATTGATTACAGGTGTGAACCATTGACCGCCTGCGGAACCGATATTCGTGATGGAGCAAGAAGCGCCTTTCATTTCATTGGAAGCCAACTTACCATCACGAGCTTTCGCAGCTAATTCATTAATTTCTTGTGAAATAGCAAAAGTTGATTTTCGATCTGCATCTTTTACAACTGGAACTAACAGACCTTTTTCTGTATCTGCCGCAATTCCGATATTGTAATAGTGTTTATGGATAATCTCACTTGTTTCATCATCAAATGATGTATTAAGCATAGGAAATTCACGTAATGCACTAGTTAAGGCTTTAACAACATAAGGTAGGAATGTAAGCTTGATTCCTTTTTCTGCAGCAATATCCTTGAATTTCTTACGATGGGCAACTAGCATCGTCACATCAATTTCATCCATTAATGTAACATGAGGAGCCGTCTGTTTCGAATTAACCATTGCCTTGGCAATCGCTTTTCTCATGCCGCTCATTTTTTCGCGTGTTTCAGGGTATTGCCCTTCTGGAATTGCCACTTTCGTATTATCTTCTTTCGTATCCGAATCTATTTGTTGTGAAGCATCATCACTTTGACGAGCTGGTTCTTTTGAAGCGGATGTGCCATTTTTGAAAGCATCTATATCTTCTTTCATGACGCGGCCATTATCTCCTGAGCCAGTAATCTCGCGAATATTTACCCCTTGTTCCCGTGCATACTTTCTAACAGAAGGCATGGCAATGATACGTCGTGTAGGATCTGCTTCAACCTGTGGCTGAGATCCCGCCTTTGGTTGAGCTCCTGCGCCCGTTTCTTCACTATTTTCCTGAACCGGTGCAGCTTCTTTATTGACTTTCTGTCCGCCTTCAGCAGTAGCTTGAACCTGAGCTTCAGTATCTTTATCACCTTCTGCTTTCGCTTCTTCCCCATGATCCCCTTTAAACTGAAGATCTTCATACCCAGGAGCATCAAAAGTGACAAGTACATCTCCGACTACAGCCACCGTTCCTTCTTGAACAAGAATTTCTTCAACGGTACCTTTCACCGGTGATGGAATTTCGACTACAGCTTTATCGTTCTGAACTTCACAAAGTACGTCATCTTCTTGAATCGTATCTCCTGGTTTAACAAACCATTTTACTATTTCACCTTCGTGTATACCTTCTCCGATATCAGGGAGTCTAAATTGGAATGCCACTGAATTCAACCTCCTATATTAAATCATACTTAGGGCTTTGAATAAAGCCCTTTGTCATGTATTTCTACTAATGAGAAAGACTCTCCAAAGCCTTTACTTTCATTCTTCTCATTAAAAGTAATTAGAATTTCAACACTTTTGTCGCTGTTTCGATAATATCTTTATAATTTGGAAGCCATACCGTTTCAGCCTGAGAAAATGGGAAAACTGTATCGGCAGCCGTCACTCGTAAAACGGGAGCATCCAGACTTAAAATAGCACGTTCGTTAATTTCTGCTACAACATGTGCTGCTACACCAGCTTGTTTTTGGGCTTCTTGAACGACAATGGCCCGTCCCGTTTTTTCAACAGAGGCAATAATCGTATCAATATCCAATGGAGAAACAGTACGAAGGTCGACCACTTCTACCGAATGTCCTTCTTTAGCCAATTCTTCCGCAGCCTTGATGGATTCCTGCACCATCGCACCATACGTAATAATGGATAAGTCCGTTCCTTCTCGTTTTACATCTGCTTTTCCTAATGGAATCGTATATTCTTCCTCAGGAACTTCCTGACGGAAAGAGCGATATAATTTCATGTGTTCAAGGAAAATGACAGGATCGTTGTCGCGAATTGCTGAAATCAACAAACCTTTTGCATCGTATGGAGTGGAAGGAATAACTACCTTTAATCCAGGTTGCTGAGCCATTAATCCTTCTAGACTATCCGCATGCATTTCAGGAGTATGAACTCCACCGCCAAATGGAGAACGAATGGTAACCGGTGCATTGTAGCGACCGCCTGAACGGTAACGCATACGAGCAAGCTGTCCACTGACTGAATCCATTACTTCATAAATGAATCCAAAGAATTGTAATTCAGGAACAGGACGGAAACCTTGTAAGGAAAGACCGACTGTCAATCCACCGATGCCTGATTCTGCAAGGGGTGTATCGAAGACACGTTCTTCACCGAACTCTTTTTGAAGATTTTCAGTCGCCCGGAACACTCCTCCATTAACGCCGACATCTTCTCCAAAAACGAGTACGTTCTCATCATTTTTAAGTTCTGTACGTAATGCATCTGTAATTGCTTGAATCATCGTCAATTGAGCCATGGCTTACTTCGACTCCTTTTCTTTATAAATTTCATATTGTTCTTTTAGGTTGTAAGGCATTTCTTCAAACATGATTGAAATAAGGTCTGTCACTTTTTGTTTTGGTTCTGCGTCAGCCTTTTTGATTGCTTCTTTTATATCTTCTTTTGCTTTCTCTATCGTTTCATTCTCTAATTCTTCATTCCAAAGCTCTTTATTTTCCAAGAACTTACGAAGTCTAACAAGTGGATCCTTTTGTTCCCACTCATTATCCAAATCCGTTGTCCGGTAACGCGTTGGATCATCCCCAGCCATAGTGTGAGGTCCATAACGGTAAGTCAAGGTTTCAATCAGTGTTGGGCCTTCTCCATTTATGGCGCGCTCACGTGCTTCTTTCACTGCAGTATAAACCGCTAATGCGTCCATGCCGTCTACCTGAATGCCTGGAATACCAGCAGCCACCCCTTTTTGGGCCAATGTTTTAGCTGCAGACTGCTTATCGACAGGTGTTGAGATTGCAAACCTATTATTTTGTACAATGAATATAGCTGGCGCTTTAAATGCTCCGGCAAAGTTGATTCCTTCATAGAAATCCCCTTGTGAAGTTCCTCCATCGCCCGTATATGTTATCGCGACAGCTTTTTTACCACGCTTCTTAAGACCAAGTGCTACGCCGGCAGCTTGAATATATTGGGCGCCGATAATGATCTGTGGTGAAAGGACATTCACATCTTCCGGTATTTGATTCCCTTTAAAATGTCCTCTTGAGAATAAGAAAGCTTGCCAAAGTGGCAGGCCATGCCAAACGATTTGTGGAACATCACGATACCCTGGAAGAATGAAGTCCTCTTTCTCCAAAGCAAATTGAGAAGCTATCTGAGAGGCCTCCTGCCCTGCGGTAGGCGCATAAAAACCTAATCTTCCTTGTCTGTTAAGGGAAATAGAACGTTGATCCAATATCCGTGTATATACCATACGGCGCATCAATTCCTGTAATTGTTCATTACTTAAGTCAGGCATTGCCGCTTCGTTCACGACTTCTCCCTCTTCATTTAAGATTTGAAACATTTCAAATTGTTCTTCAACTTTTTTCAGCTGGTCTTGAACATTAATTTTAGCCTGTTTAGTTTTCTGAGCCATTTGGCACCTCATCCTTTCATTAAAAAGGTTAGTAATTATTATTCTATAAAGCAAAATGATTTGTCTTATAGTTTCTTCAAGAACTTATTGTTTTATTTTCCCCTTAAGAATAATCTCTCAAACAAGGGAATCGTATTTATGTCTTAATCTTAAGCTGTACCAATAAAATAATCAAGAAATATGATACAAGAACTTTGGTAAATTTAGTGTACAAGATGAATTAACATCAAGTCAATCACTTATACTTCCCTACATTCAAAATTTTATTAGTTTTATTTTCCACTAATCGACCCTCTGTTATAGTTTTCATTATACATCTGTACTATAAACTTTGCCACTTTTAGCTCCCGTAAGGTGCCAAAGGATAGTATTTCGCTTCAACTCCTATTCCTAAAGAATCAATCATGACCTTTATCTAAAGGCATTTCCAACTTTTGAATAGTATTGTAAGAAAACTTTATATGCTTTCAATCGTCTCAACTGTTAGAATTTCTTTATTTATTTTCCCTTAGTACAGGTCAGTAAATATTTCCGTTGAGTTTTTTCACTTTTTAACGGAAATCTGATCATTTTATTTTCTTACCCAAACGCACATAAGGCTATGAGCAATGCCCATAGCCTTATTCCTCTTCTTTAATCTTTGTCAGAGTCCGTTTTTTTTATGCCTGCCGTTTCATAAAAGCTATCTTTTTCTTGATTATATTTTGTTGTTACCGCATTGAATTTCTCATTGGCTTTCACAACTTTTTCATATGTTGTATTAATTTTATCAATTTGACTTTGGAGTTCATCCATTTTTAAATCCTCTTTTTTGAATAGTTCATATAGTTGCTTATCATTCGCTAAGCTTTGTTGATAGGTTTTGTATACGTCCTCATATTTTTCATATCGTTCATTCATTGTCTTTTCCATTTTGACAGCTTCTTTTTTTACCTTTTGATCTTCAATTTTATCAGTTTGCCCTTCCATTTTGTCGAATTGCTTTTTCGAGGCATCCATACTATCTTTTTCTTTTTCAATTAACTCTTCTCGTTTTTCGATATTTTTTAATGCTTCGTCGGAAAGTTTCACGATTTGGTCATACTCTTTCATCCCGAGTTTGATAATCTTTTCATATATTTCTTTTTCTTCTTTTTCCAAATCATTTAAAGGCTCTTGTTTCTCTGTAAAATTACTTTCTTTCTCAACTGTCTTGTCTAGAATTTTAACGACTCTTTCCTCAGGTGAACCGCTATTCATACATCCGGTCATCATTATGACAGAAACAAACAAAACGACGTATAGACGATAAAGCTTCAAAACTAACACTCCCTCTAATCCTTCTTAGGATGTTTTTAAGAAATTCCCACATCTGAATTTAATAGCAGCCACTACACGCGTTCCACTACCGGAAACAGGATATTTTTCAAGTCTGGGTTAGAGCCTACACGATTCAACCCCTACCGCATAGGCTGTATTAAACCATTTCAAATCAAGATGGTTGAATCCCAAAATATAAAACGGAGGTATAATTATGTATTATGGAGGTTACACCCAAGATTGTTGTTATCCAGTATCCGCTGCACCAAGTTATGGTTATGGAGGTTATGGCGGTGGCGGTGGCGGCGGTTGTGGTTTCGGCGGCGGCTTCGCTTTAATCGTAGTCTTATTCATACTACTGATCATTGTCGGCGCATGCTTATGCTAAACAGATAATCACCCTCTCCCTTTACCCAAAATATCATCTAAATACCCTTATTAAAGAAAATTATAAATGAAAATGAAAAAGAAACAGACTATAATGCCGTAAATAATATAATGATAGGGATGGTCCTTCTTCCCTATCATTGTCTCTTATATTAACTTCCGAGCATATTTTTGTTAAAATAATCCCATACATATATTATGAAACTTAGTGGGGTGAAAGAACTTGTTTACAATGGATGATTTTGTTGAAGAAGACAATCCAATATTAAGGAAAGTGGCTGAAGAAGTTCCATTACCTGCTTCTGAAGAGGACAAAAAGGTCTTGGCCGACTTAATGGAGTATGTACAAAATAGCCAGGATACTGAAATCGCTTTGAAATATGGTTTGAGGGCAGGAATTGGTTTGGCCGCACCACAGGTGAATATATCCAAACGCATGATCGCCGTACATCTTAAAAATGAAAAAGGCGAATTAATTAGCTATGCTCTATTCAACCCAAAACTCGTAAGCCATTCCATTGAAAGGTCCTATCTTACCGCCGGCGAAGGCTGCCTCTCCGTTAATCGGCCCATTTCTGGTTATGTACCTCGTTATGCCCGTATAAAGGTATCCGGTACAAACATAGAAGGAGAAGATGTTCAGCTCCGGTTAAAAGGTTTGGCCTCCATCTGCTTCCAACATGAAATCGATCATTTAAATGGCATTATGTTTTATGATCACATCAATCATGATGATCCTTTCAACGTCCCAGAAACTTACATTCCAATTGAAAGATGAGTTTCATCCCAGTAAAGGCAGCAAAGACCCCCACTGTTTATATAAGTGGGGGTCTTTGCTGCCTGCCTTACATTAAATCAATTCAAGTTCTTTTAGCCCATGGAGGATGCCGTCCTTATCGACGTCCGTTGTCACGTAATCAGCTTCCTGTTTGACTAGCTGTCCTGCGTTGCCCATAGCCACTCCATACCCCACAGCTTTAAGCATTTCTATATCATTTAAGCCATCTCCAAATGCATATACATCCTCTAGGTCAAATCCGACCTTTTTCATCAAAGTCTTTATCCCTTCAGCCTTTGAACCCCCAAAAGGCAAAACATCCGTTGAATAGGTATGCCATCTAATAAAGTTAAATTTATCGTACATACCCACGTACTCCGATTCTTCATCCTCAGAGCAAAATAATAAGGCTTGATAAATGTCATTATTTTCATAAAAATCCGCCTGATGCCCCGGATGTGGGAATTTTAGAGTGCTCAAGGCTTCTTCAATCCGATTATGATACGGAACGCTAGATTGCATCGTTTCCTCATTCATGAATACGATAGGCACTTCATTTTCCTCCGCAGCCTTATGCAGCCTTCTGATTTCAGATAGATTCAACGGGTTCTTATAGATGACTTCCCCTTCAAAAACGACATATTGTCCATTAAAACTAACGAATGTATCGATACCAAGTTCTTCTCTTAAGTCTTCAAACATGAATGGTGCACGTCCCGTCGCAATGGCTACGAAGACTCCGCTATCCTGCAGTTGCTTCACTGCTTTCTTTGTTGAAGCCGGTAATTTTTTTTCATGATCCAGTAATGTTCCATCAATATCAAAGAATACGATTTTCACTGACTATTCACTTCCAATTCATTCAGTTTACCTTTTTTAATATGTACCCATTTAATAATTGTCATTAAAATAAGTCAAGTAACTCCTTTTCAAAAACACCACATTTATCCAGGTTTTTCATTCGTGGTTCAGCATATATTATATATGAGACATCTAAATCCCCCTTCGCCCTCTCCCAAGATAACCAAGCATATGGTAGAAATGACGGCCTTTTTTTCATAAATAAGCCTTTTACCTGTAAAGACGTATTTACTTTATTGAATAATCCTATACAATAATAACTAAGGGAGCGTGATCGCCATGTTAAAGAAGCTTCGTAAAAAGCTTGTAAAACAATGGAATGATCTTCTAAGAAAAAAATCAATCGCATGATGCCATTTTCATTCTGCCAGTGGCCGTCATCCATTTGCGAGATTTTTTTGTACAGCCCTTCAAAAACTTGCGGAGGGCTTCTTCCTTGTTGTACAGTTCTTATTAAGCCTACTTTGAAAGATTACATGTACATACTATAATATCCATATCTTTGCACAGGTTCACACAACGGTAATCCCCTTTCTTTTAGCAAGAAACCGATTTCACCAAGCATTGATTGAAGGATTATTTTTTAAATACATAGATGTTCCTTTTAAAGAGGCCCATTCCGGAACATTTCTTTATCCAATTAAGTTTTACATGTAGTAAAAACGGAAAGGATAAAGGATAGAGGTCGTTTAAACTACGAATTCAGCTATTTATTTTTATATACTATTCCGTATTGGTATAATAAGTTAAATAAAAACCCCTCTTCCAAAAGGTAAGTTGGGTTTGTTTTTCCATGATGTTGAAAAACATGTAAAAATTGTTGTTTTTATATATAATGAAAAAAGCAATGTAAACAAGTGAGGAGAGATTAAAATGGTTTTTAAGGTATACTATCAAGTAACCATATCTGAGGTTCCCATCAGGGAGAATACGCAAACGATGTATGTGGAAGGTGAATCCGTCCGCGACGTCCGTTTAAAGCTAAAGGAAAAACCTTATAACGTAGAGTTAGTAGCACCAGTAGCTGGCGCATATTTGGAATACGAAAAACAAAGTGAAGATTTTAAAGTATTGGAGCTAGGATAATTTATGAAATTTGTGAAAAACGATCAAACTGCTGTATTCGCCTTGGGCGGTTTAGGCGAAATCGGTAAGAACACATATGCTGTTCAATTCCAAGATGAGATCATCGTCATCGATGCGGGAATTAAATTCCCGGAAGACGAACTCCTCGGAATAGACTATGTGATACCAGATTACAGCTATTTAGAAAAAAATGTAGATAAAATTAAAGGTGTCTTCATCACACATGGTCATGAAGATCACATTGGCGGAATTCCATATTTACTAAGAAAAGTGAATGTCCCTGTATACGGCGGCAAGCTGGCACTTGGACTACTTCGCAATAAATTGGAAGAACATGGTCTATTACGCCAGACAACGATGATTGAAATCAGTGAAGATGAAGTCATCAAATTCCGGAAGACTTCTGTCTCTTTCTTCCGTACGACTCACAGTATCCCGGATTCTTACGGAATCGTGGTTAAAACTCCTCCTGGACAAATTGTCCATACTGGTGATTTCAAATTCGACTTTACACCTGTAGGAGAACCGGCCAATTTGACAAAAATGGCCGAAATCGGAAAAGAAGGCGTATTGTGCTTACTATCCGACAGCACGAATAGTGAAGTGCAGAACTTTACGATGTCAGAGAGCCGCGTAGGCGATACGATTCAAGATATCTTCCGTAAAGTAGATGGTCGGATCATCTTTGCAACCTTTGCATCCAATATCCATCGCCTTCAACAAGTCGTTGAAGCAGCTGTTGAAAATGGCCGTAAAATTGCCGTCTTTGGACGTAGTATGGATTCAGCTATCGCTATCGGTCAAGAACTTGGTTATATCGTTGCACCTAAAGATACATTTATCGATGTACAGCAATTGAACCGGATGCCTGCAAACAAGGTGACCATCCTTTGTACAGGTAGCCAAGGTGAACCAATGGCAGCTCTTTCAAGAATTGCAAACGGAACTCACCGTCAAATTCAAATTATACCTGGAGATACTGTCGTTTTCTCTTCTTCACCAATTCCAGGTAACACGATCAGCGTATCAAGAACCATTAACCAATTATATCGTGCGGGCGCAGATGTCATTTCCGGTCCATTGAATAATATTCATACTTCCGGTCATGGCGGTCAACAGGAACAAAAGTTAATGCTTCGTTTAATCAAGCCAAAATTCTTCATGCCGATTCATGGTGAATACCGTATGCAAAAACTTCATGCAGGTCATGCAATGGATTGCGGTGTACCTGAGGAAAATTGCTTTATCATGGATAATGGTGAGGTACTTTCATTAAGTGAAAATACGGCTCAAATCGCCGGGAAAATCCCTTCAGGATCGGTTTATATCGATGGAAGCGGCATCGGCGATATCGGGAACATCGTTTTACGTGACCGTAGAATCCTTTCCGAAGAAGGACTTGTTGTTGTCGTTGTCAGCATCAATATGAAGGAATTCAAAATCGCTTCCGGTCCGGATATCATTTCACGTGGTTTCGTTTACATGAGAGAATCTGGAGACCTGATCAATGATGCTCAGTCCCTCATCACCAAGCACCTGAATAAAGTGATGGAGCGCAAGACCACTCAATGGTCTGAAATCAAAAATGAGATTACAGATACTCTATCACCATTCTTATATGAAAAAACAAAACGCCGCCCGATGATCCTTCCGATCATCATGGAGGTACAATAATTAAGAAACCCCAGCCGAATGGCTGGGGTTTTTTTTAGTTTAAAGGAAAGGAGGACCTGCAGAAATCGGCAGGTCCTCCTTTTTTTTAATCGACGATTTTCTTTTCAAACCGATTGATGTCAGAATCGGCTCCAATGACTATCAAGATATCCCCTTTATGGATCAAATCATTGGCCTGGGGCGAAACATTAATTTCATTTTCTCTTTTAATCCCGACAATATTCAACCCGTAGTGGGCCCGGATGTCTAGATCGAATATCGATTTTCCGTTCATCTTTTGGCTTGCCACGATTTCCACAATGGAATGTTCATCGGAAAGCTCAAGATAATCCAGGATGTTATTAGAACCGATGTTATGGGCAATACGCCTTCCCATATCCCGTTCTGGATGAACCACGAAATCCGCTCCAATCTTTCGGAGCACTTTCTCATGATAGTCATTCTGGGCCTTGACCGTAACATTGCTGACACCCAGTTCTTTAAGCATGAGGGTCGTTAAAATGCTTGCCTGAATATTTTCCCCAATAGCGACAATGACGTGTTCAAAATTCCGGATACCGATATTTCTAAGTACGTTTTCATCAGTCGTATCTCCAACGACGGCATGCGAAGCTATTCTGGCATATTCATTAACGCGGTCTTCATCCACATCGATGGCTAGCACACCCATTCCCTCTTCTGCCAAGGTCCTAACAATACTGCCGCCAAAACGGCCAAGCCCTATCACTGCAAATTCCTTTTTCACAGTAAGCCCTCCAAACTCTTCCATTCGTCTTACAGGATATATCATCATTTACCATGGTCATACCCTCTACTGTTATGCTCTTTTACCTTTATACGTTATATACTTTGCTAAATGATCGATGGCAAGTTGAATGGCTTTCTCATCGGGCATTAACTTGGCATGATGCAACCCATAATCGGATGCTACACCAAGCCAGAACATGAAGCCCGGAATCTCCTTCAACATATAACCGAAGTCTTCCCCCGTCATCGCTTCTGTACAGCGATGCAATTGAACCTCTGATGATTGTTCGGTGAAATCCATGAATTCACTGGTCAACTTCTCATCATTATATACTTGATGATACATGCAGCCATAGTCTATTGTCGCTTTACACTCATAACCTACTTTAATGCCCTCTACAAGGGCTTCGATCCGTGACTTAACCTTAACCATCGTTTCAGGGTCCAGGGTCCTTATAGTGCCTTCTAAACGAGCCTTCTCCGCAATGATATTTTGAACGGTTCCTCCCGTAATCTTTCCAATGGTGATTACCGCTGAATCCAATGGGTTCACATTACGGGAAACAATGGTTTGCAATTGTCCCACAAGTGAACAGGCAGTGATGACCATATCATTCGTATTGTGCGGATATGCTGCATGTCCGCCCTTGCCTTCCAGATCGATGAATAGTTCAGATGTATTTGCAAATAAAAGTCCCTCTTTAACCGCAATCGTCCCAACCGGGTATTCAGGTGCCACATGGAGAGCAAGAATCATGTCAGGCTTCCATTTTTTCATTATCTCGGATTTCAACATCGGTTCAGCCCCGCCTGGCCCTTCCTCAGCTGGTTGAAAAATGAATACTAAGTCATCATCGATTGGATGTTCAACAAAATGTGTCAGTACACCGAGGCCTATGCTCATGTGGAAATCATGTCCACACGCATGCATATAGTCGTCATGTGTAGAGGCAAATGGCAATCCTGTCTCTTCTATAATTGGCAAACCATCGATATCAGCTCGGTAGCCAATTACCTTATTGGGATTATTTCCTTTGATTTTCACGAAGATCCCTGTTTTCCATGTTTCGACTTCCATTCGTTCTGAAGCCAAGTTCATTATGTATGTAAGCAAATATTGTTGCGTCTTGAATTCTTGAAAACCTATTTCCGGTATTTGATGTAAATCGCGCCGTATCGTAACAAACGGGCTCTGTTCCATATTTTTTCACTCCCTATACAGAAAGCGTGGATATAGGTATCCACGCTCTTGAACATATTTCAGGTTGGAATTAAAGTTGACGAAGCTCTTGCATGATTTCAGTTTTTGATTTTGTTTTTTCATCTATTTGTTTAATGACTTTAGCCGGTATACCAGCAGCCACTGAGTATGGAGGGACATCTTTCGTTACGATGGCTCCTGCCGCCACAACTGAACCTTTCCCGATTGTAACGCCTTCCAGAACGACTGCGTTAGCACCAATTAACACATCATCTTCTAACACGACAGGTTTTGCTGAAGGTGGCTCAATGACACCAGCAAGGACAGCTCCAGCCCCCACATGACAGTTTTTGCCCACTGTTGCACGTCCTCCAAGAGTTGCATTCATGTCGATCATTGTACCTTCACCAATAACAGAACCGATATTGATTGATGCTCCCATCATGATAACCGCATTGTCACCAATTGAAACTTGGTCACGAATCACTGCACCTGGCTCGATGCGGGCCTTGATGCCTTTTAAATCTAATAGTGGTATAGCAGAATTGCGACGATCATTTTCAATCACATAATCTTCAATCTTCGATCCAGCTGTTTCGATAGCCGTTTCAATTTCAGACCACTCACCGAATACAACGCCGGTGTTGCCTGTAATGAAAGTTTTAGCAGCAGGGCCAAAATCTACGCCATCTAATTCACCTTTGACATATACCTTTACTGGTGTTGACTTTTTACTATTGGAGATAAAAGAAATAATTTCATTTGCATCCATTTTGTTCATGCTCGGTAAAACCTCCTAATTATGTATCATTACTCGTTTTAAATTTAACAGACAACAGCTTACAAGACAAGGAATGAATATCTTTTTATAAATGGTTTTTACTAGCGTGACACCATCTTTCGAAGACTCACAACATGCCTTGATCACGTATATGTTCTTTGACCACTTCCGTGAAGGCTTGTACCTGTTTAAGCTGAAAAGCAGATTCATATCCACAAAGCCATGTATCCCGTTCGATTGAATGGTTTTGTCCATCCAAGAGGGGAATCTTAAAGATATTCGTGTCTTTATCATGTAAAGTGATGGCAGGTAGGATCGCATAGCCAATCCCATTGAATACCATTTGCTTACATGTTTCAATTTGATCGACGACTATCGTATTTTTAGGGGTGGTCTTGAATTGACGATGCCACCAATCCTGTATTTCCTGATAATAATTCGAATCACTTTTAAACTGGATAAAAGGGCGATCCGTTTCGAATACCTGGTCCAGTTCCTTCATCTCTGTGTCCACCAGGTAAAGCATATCCGTAAACAAATGCTGTTTTACGCCTTTCCAATCGGGTGCCCCACGGATGATGCCGATATGGACCTGCCCCTCATATAAGGACTTTAAAATTTCACTGCTCCAGCCAGTGATTAAAGAAATTTTGGCATAGGGATATTTTTGTACGAACTTTTTCAAAACTTGTGGTAACCAGTTCTGTCCGACTATTGAAGCACAAGCAATTTTCAAGGTACCATATACTTCATGATCCATTGCCTGGATACTTTCCCTCACCGTTTCTTCCTTGGCCAATATATCATTAGCCAATCGAATGACCGCTTCACCAGCAGGTGTCAAGGAAAGCCCTTTTTGCGAACGCAGGAACAACTTTGATCCCCAATCTTTCTCTATTGTTTGCAGACGTTGTGAAAGAGCAGGCTGGGAAACGAATAAACGCTCCGCAGCTTTCCTCATATTCATCTCCTGGGCCAAAACGGATAATAAATGATATTCTGAAAAAGACATACACACCAACCTCTTGATAATTAATTCTTATCACATTGATTCATTTTATATAAATTTAATTATCAACAAAGATCACCTATATTACAAGAGAAAAGAAATGGAATGATACTCATGATGATGTTTTATTGCTCATCATCGGGTTTGCGGCGTCTAGAGTGCCATGATCTAAATTCTCGAAAGAAGCCTCCCCCCACCCAACAGTTCAAATTCATTTTACATGGCGTGACCAACGCCTCATTGATTCATCTTGGCACTCGTGTAGGCAAGATTTGAGCATCCAAAAAAGAGGCAACCCATGTGTAGATTGCCTCTTCTTTCTAACTATTCAGTTCGCTTTTCCCTTTTCTTTAGTCTTGTCAGAGTCACAAGACTAATAACGGCAAAAAGTAAGACGATAAGATAAATGGTGTGCAGGGACGTCGTAAGTCCTTCCTGTAATACCTCTACTACATCTTTAGGCAGCATAGCACGCTCTTCACTATCCAATAATTTATTGGCTGTGTCGATCGTCACTTTTGAATCAACTGTTGCATGTTCATTCAAATAGGCTTGCAGCCTTGTATTCATGACTCCCCCGAGTAAAGCGGCTCCCACAGTATTCCCAAGATTCCGCATGAACATATTCGAGGCAGTTGCAATCCCCCGGCGTTCCCAACTGACCGTCTTTTGTATGACGACGATGAAAGATGTCGATGTCAAACCCATCCCCACCCCAACAAAGAAAGATCCCATTGCTGCAATAAGTGGACCAGCTTCTGGCTTCATCAAAACTAAAATCACGCTTCCAAGAATCAAAGAAACCCCACCAAGGAGTGATGTAGCCTTAAACCCTATTTTTAACAAGAGTCTACCAGCAAAAACCGAAGCAATTGGCCAACCAATGGACATGGCAGTCAGTGTAAAACCTGCAACTGTCGGTGAGCGTTCCATTACTCCTTGAACAAACGTTGGCAGGAAACTCGACAACCCAATCATCATCACCCCTGTTGTCAGGGAAACAAGGTTCGCTATTAAAATTGAGCGCTCTTTCCATATTTCAAATGGCATCATTGGCTCGGAAGCCCTTTTTTCCTGAACGATGAATAAAACAAACGAAACGACGGCAATTCCAACAAGTGAAATGGCTGGAGTAGAAGCCCAGGACCATTTTACTCCACCTTGGACAAGGACCACCATCAAGGTGGAAATCGATAAAGTTAACAACGCCGCCCCTATATAGTCAATATCACGTTTTTTCTTTTCAATATTTTCATGAAGGAACATCCAGATTCCAACAAATGATAGTAACCCCAAGGGAATGTTGATCCAGAATACAAGTCTCCAAGAAAGAGACTCGACAATCAACCCGCCCAATGCCGGTCCCATGACAGCAGAAATACCCCATACGCTTGAGAGGTATCCTTGGATGCGGGCCCTCTCTTCATTCTTATAAATGTCCCCGACAATGGTTGAGGCTACTGGCGCGACCGCCCCGGCACCAAACCCCTGCAGAAATCGATAAAATATGAGCTCCGTCATCGAGTCAGCAAAGCCGCATAGAACCGAACCAATCAGGAAGACGATAATGCCAAATAAAAGAACAGGCTTTCGACCGACTATGTCGGATAACTTTCCATATATCAAGACCGTCACGGCATTCATAAGTAAATAGCCGGAAAAAACCCAGCTATATAATGAAAAGCCACCCAGGTCACTGACAATGGCAGGCATGGCCGTCGACACAATCGTACCTTCAATTGCATTCATGAACATCGCCATCATGATCGCCGCAAGGATGAATGGCCGCTTTAATTTTAAGTTTTGACCGTTCGAAGTATTTATTGCTTGTACCAAGTTACGCATCCTCTCAACTAATATGATATCTATGGTTAACCCATTTTTAGTGATTTATGTAGAATAAGAAAACTCGCCACTTGGCGAGTCTGAGGTAAACTGTTCATTTACTATGGATATTTCCTCATTCAGGCAACAATTGTTCTTTAAAGACTTTCTTCAAAATCGCCCTTCTCGTAAGAATGCCTTCAAATAGATGTTCGTCATTCTCAACACAGACAAATGGATGATCAATTAACATTTCTACCCCTTTTATCAATGGATCGTCTATATTCAGACGAGGTATATCTATATTCATAATTTCGGAAACTTTTTTATTCTCCAGATTATCAAATTCAATTCTCTCAAGTCCCAAGATAGAGTCGAGAATGACTGGTGTGCTGATTAAGCCATGCAGTTTGTACATTGGATCTAACACAGGAATGGCCGTATAACCGCTCTTCGTTAATACCAATAGCGCATGTTCTAAATTATTGGTTACCTGCACGTGGGCCACGCGTTCAGAAGAAATCATTAAGTCTTTCACGCTGGATTCCAATAAATCCCCATCATGAGTACCGATCATGTTAAAACCCCTTACCATATGTTTTTATATATATATCCCTTACTCTAGTTTAACATAAACACGCAGAAAAGGCCCAATCAAACACCCCTTTAATTCCAAAAAAAGGGACATTTTAAAAGGTCGATTACCCCTTGCTTGTTTTGATATCACCTTTTTCATAACCACATTCAGGGCATCGATAAATAACATTTTGATTGGACTGGGCGGTTAAAACATCCTCTAATATCCTCTCATCGGAACAAACAGGGCATATCGCTTTTGGTTTTTTCATCTTCATCCCTCCTCTTTATAATGTGTCATAAAGTCATTGTATTCATTCAAACCACCTGGCTCCCTAAATCACATTAATAAACAAAATAAAAAAGCTGCTTTCCTAATGGAATGCAGCTTTTACAAATTAAGATTGAAGAAGATCAAAGATTTCAATGGTAATCATATCAACATTATCGAATTGATATTTTGATGATTTCCCTTTATCACTGTATACTTCAAGCTCGAACATTTCTGTTTTGCTGAAATATGTAACCTGGCATTTTTTCACACCATCTATTTCAAAAAAACGCTGAGCAGATTCAGATTCCTTTGCTTGCTCTTGAAGACTTTTCAATCTGGTAAGAATGCCCTGTAATTGAGACATACTCCCTCTCCTTTCTGAATAAAACCTTTTCGATAGGTTTCACTATACCATACTTTTCTATACAGTAGCCACGCTGAAATAAATTCAGAATAATTAAAACCTTCATTCTTTACATGCTACTATTATCAGAATAAAATAAGGAATGAATTTTGTACACAAAAAATTTTCCGGAGGTGCATTTTATTGGTTAAGGTTAGTGATCTCGGTTATCGTGTTTCTCTCATTGACGGTTTTGATCTAGGTAGGGAGAACCGAACTGGTACGTATGTAATGGCCGATAGGGACATTACTTTAGTTGAGACATCCGCCAGCCCCTCCATCCCTCATGTACTCAAGGGGTTGCAAGCGCTGGGGATTGCTTTAGAAGACATTACATATATCATTCTAACCCATATTCATTTGGACCATGCAGGGGGGGTTGGCCTTTTTTTACAGCATTGCCCGAACGCAAAAGTGGTTGTCCATCCAAAAGGTGCGCGCCATCTTGAAGATCCAACGCGATTGGTTGCAGGGGCAAAAGAGGTCTACGGTGCGGATTTCGACAAACTTTTCAACCCCATCCTTCCAGTTCCGCACGAAAAAATCATCATTAAGGGAAACAAGGAATCCCTTGAAACGAGCGACAACTGTACCTTGACCTTTTATGATACCCCAGGCCACGCAAACCACCATCTCAGCATATACGATTCAGTTTCAAAAGGAATGTTTTCCGGTGATACGGTCGGTGTGTACTATCGTGAACTTGAACCAGATGGCATCGAATTATATTTACCTTCTACATCACCTAATCAATTTAATCCCATAGCGATGCTTGCCGCTGCTGATTTGTATGAAAGTTTGGATGTGAATCGGATATACTTTGGCCATTACGGCGTTTCGGATAATCCAACGGAAGTATATAAACAATTGCGTTACTGGTTGCCCATTTTCGTTCAAACAGCTGAAACTGCCTTCAACGAATACAAGACGTTCAAGGAACAAGTAGATGCAACTATAGAAATGATTTTCGATAAAGTCACCACCCACCTTGCATCAATGGGCATAACGGGGGACCATCCCGTGTTCGAGATTATTAGGATGGACCTGGAAGTCTGTTCCATGGGGTTAATCGACTATTTGGTCAAACGTGATAACCCAGGATATAATCCTATCCAAAAGTAGTGCCATTCTTTATAATGAATAAGAACTCAATTAAAGATTATTTGGAGGAAATCATGAAAGACATTACCCTATATACACAACCCGAATGCCCTCCCTGCAAGATAACGAAATTGTTTCTGGATGATAACAATATCGAATATAAGGAAAAAGATATTAAAGCAGATGGGCATGCCCGTAAAGAATTGACTAATAAATATGGATCATATTCCACTCCTACAGTAGTCATCGATGGAAAAGCCATCATTGGCTTTAATATCGATGCCATTGAAAAGGAATTGAATCTTTAATTTTAAAAAAGTCTAAAGAAGATCATCCTTCTTTAGACTTTTTTCATGCTGGATATTCGATTATCCAAACAAATATATTACTTATCTGCCTGTTCTTTTTGATTTGCGCTTTCATATGAAATGTCGGCAACCTTCCAGACGTCATTTTCTTTTTTCAAGGTAACTGTCTCTACATGCTTCCCGGAAGTGACAGGGCCCCCTTCTGACGCCTCAAATGACTCTTGTACATACATGTAGTCCAAGTTTTCCCCATAGATTACTTCTGTATGATCATCATAGCTAAAGAAAGGAATATAATAGGGTGCGAAATCCGAACCGAAGGCCATATAACCTCCCTCGACTTGCACGACATTGGCTTTATAAAACTTATCTATGAACTCTTCCGTGAAGTGATCATTCAGTTTTCCTTTAATGTCTTTCTCCGTTCTTATTTCCTCAC
This sequence comes from Peribacillus suis, assembly GCF_059384845.1. Taxonomy (NCBI): domain Bacteria; kingdom Bacillati; phylum Bacillota; class Bacilli; order Caryophanales; family Bacillaceae; genus Peribacillus; species Peribacillus suis. Next base: position 1,291,290 of record NZ_CM182019.1, on the reverse strand, counting down.
TGAGTGAACCTTGATCATTTAATGCTTCCTGCATTAACGAAAATACTTGTTCCCTATGTATGCCTTCTTCTGCAGTAACAGGTAAGCCTCCGATTAAAAGAAGGGCACTAACGACGCAAGCAACTAAATATTTTTTCATAGTTTCATCTCCTAGGTAGTATAATATCCGAATCATACCGGTTTTTGTCTATACTTTTCCTTACCCGCCATGGATAAGACCAAACTGAAAAAAAATACCATATTGGAAAACCACCCGAATATTGGTAGTTTTCTTCTCGCTATTCCATAAAAAAAAGAAGATTTCATACTTTCCGAAATCTTCCTTCTTATGAATTATTTAAATGCATAATAAAAAATGAAACCAGCAATCAAGACCGTTGCAACCAATAAAGAAATAAAAATCGGATTCCACAAATATGGATGCTCTTTTACTGAATCATCGAGAGACGAATCGTACTTCCCTTTGACCGCTTTCTGCCCTTTTGCAACAGAATAGGTATAAAAGAGTAAATATATCGACATGATGATTACGACAATGAGTAGAATCCAAATATATGTACTCAAAATATGTCTCCTCCAAGCATTATTTTTGCTTATCGTTACACATTTTGAACAATATTATACCTGTATCCGCTTTTATAACAAGGCTTCGTTTTCATAGAGGAAGCTATAGGACAAATCAAAGAAAATATATTCTTTATTATTCAGCGGATATGAAAAGGTTCTAATCGTCTCCCCCGTTTCGATATCACTGTACAGATCAGATAAAATGCCTTTTTTTTCATTGCGCATTTTAACGATATTTTCAAGGAAATAAGGGCGCCAGCTCCAATTATGATTCATATATTTAGGTTGGACCACCCATTGTCCGTCTTTATGAAGAATATTAGGCGATTTCTGATACCCTTCTTCATCACAAATATATAACCGAAAACATACTGAATCCAATTTTTTCGCCAGGATTCCGAGGAATTCCTCATGCGAACCTTTTCCTTTTTGTTGTTTGATGAAATCTTGCATCCCTTCATTAAACTGCAGGGTTTTTTGATAAACGGCTTCCATCTTTTTTGTTTCCAGAGATATGAAAGATTGGCATTCCTGATGAAATTTTTCTCGAAGTAAATCTTTATCAATAAATTCCCCGTCAGGTTTTGCTAAGAAATACCCCTGATAATAACGCCCCCCATTCTTCCAAGCGAAACGGAGCTGGTACTCAGACTCGATATTTTCAAACAGTAAATTGGCCCCTATCCTACGTGCTAGCATACTGAGCGAGAAGAGAATGACCTGGTATGCGTCTCCCCCTGATATTCGTAGTTGATTCAAATTCACTTTTAAAATATTCGGAGAAATCTGAGCAATATGATCGAGTTGACTATCTTCCCCAAGATGATCAAATGCTATTTTAATGCCGTATGTTTTAAAATAGGCGAGTACATGTTGTAATGGTTCGTAGTTTTCCGGGCTGATCGTATCCGATAGTTCAAGAACGATTCTATTCATTTCCTCCGGTTGAAAGTGACGATGGAGAATTTCCATAAATTCTTCGCCATGATCGAGCATAAGCAAATTGGGATCGCGATTAATAAAAATGAGAAAATCCTCACCATAATCCCTTATTCGTTCGAGAGCTATTTCCAACACATAATTATCCACTTCTATCCGATATTCTTCAGGCACGGAAGAATCGTGAAAAAAAGTACCAAGACTTTCATATTCGCCCTTTTCCTCATAGCGCCCTAGTATTTCATACCCGATGACCTGATGTTGATCTGCACTGAAAATGGGTTGAAAAAAAGGTGTTACCCTGTCTAAATTCTTTAATATTTTTTCTGCATCCATGATGTATTCCCCCTAATTACGAAACATCAATATGCAAAAATTATACCATTAGTTGTTGGCGTTGATAATACTAACTTTCGCAATCCTCCCTTTTCACCCTTTATATGGGTAAAAATATAGGAAGGAATCTCTATTATTTTACTCGGATATAGTAAAAGGCCATTGTTCTAAAATCGAACAATGTCCTTTTTAATGCACGATTAAAATGGGAAGAACAATGGAATCGTTATGACCACGATGACACCGATGAAGATTTGTGTCGCAATGCCTATGACGGTGAAATCTTCATATTTATAATCGCCCGCAGTCATGACCAACGCATTTGTAGTCGCCACTCTTGGTGTCGCCAAGGCCAGGCTTCCTGCAACCGCCAGTGAGAGGAAAACCGGAACGGGATCGATTCCCTGATTGACTGCCGAGGTTAATGCCAGGGGCGTCATAACGACTGTAGCTGCCCCATAAGGAATGAATTGGCTCAGGATCAGGGTCAAGAGATAAAAGACCGCCAATAATCCATGTGCACCAATATTATTGAATAATAAAGCCATCCAATCACTTATCATCCTGACACCACCTGTATCATCAAAAGCAGCGGTCAGCCCCAGCATGGCCGCAATTAATAGGATAGGTTCCCAATTTATCTTTTGATAGGCATCTTCCATGGAACGGACACAGCCAGTTACGATCATCAGCAAGGCGGCGGTAAGGACCGACAAAGCAGGAGGAATCGAATCAATCGATAAAAGAACGATCATGATGCCCATTATGGTCAAGGCAATCCACGTTTTGGATTTTGAATCCACAGCGGAACTTTCTTCTGAGGTTGTACCTATCACTATCACATCCTCTAGATCGGAAGAAATCCTCTCGATATTCTCCCACTCCCCGTGAATCAATATCGCATCGCCAGGTTTCAAACGCTCTGTTCCGACATCCGCCTGGATATATTCACCATTCCTATTGATTGCAAGCACGTTACATTGGTATTTTTCACGAAAATGAACATCAATAAGAGTTTGATTTTCATAGTCCGAGTTCGGGACGATCAATATTTCCGTCAAACCAAATTTACTGCTAAGGAAATGTTTCTTAATTTGTTCCGTATTAAAGTGCTTGAATTCCAATTCATAGTGCTCCGCTAATCTCTGAACCGCGTCTTCTTCACCAAAAACCAAAATGATGTCATCCGGATGCAGTACCTCATTGGCCCTGGCAGATATCGTTTGTTGCTTTTGAAGCAACGGCAACTGCTTGTCTTTGGATTTCCGCTGAATTTCAATTAATGTCAATTCATATTGAATGGGAAGCTGAAGGTCGGATAGCCTTTCTCCGACAATATCCGATGAAGCAGGAATGTGTAGGTAATGCAAAAGATCATACACTTTGTACATCCCAGCCAGTTCCCCCGCGGATAAGCCCTTTACACTATTATTGGCTGCAATTGTTTTTTCCGGTAATAGCAAACGTCCCAGTGTGAGCATGAAGAAAAGCCCAGCTATAAATGCAATCAAACCGATTGGTGCGAAATCAAAGAAAGAAAATGTCTCTAACCCATTTTCCCTCAATACATTGGCTACAATCATATTTGACGGGGTACCGGTTAGTGTAATGAGTCCGCCAATACTGCATGCATAGGCCAGTGGCAATAAATAGCGGGTCGGACTTGTTTTTTGTTGCAAAGCCATGCTCATTACAAGTGGAAGCAAAATGGCAACAATACCGGTACCGCTTAATAGTGCACTTAATAGGCCTGCCGTTACCATGACGATCAATAGTGACTTCCACTCATTCCCACCACAATAGTTAAGCAATTTGTTTCCTATCTTTTCTATGATTCCAGTATTGAATAATCCTGCCCCGACGATATATAGGGCCGCTAGCATAATCACTACGGGATTGGCAAACCCCGCCACCAGTTCATTAAATGTAAGTATGCCAGTCAGCCCCAGAACAGCAAGGGCACAAAGAGCGATTAAATCCGCACGAAATTTACCTTGTATAAAAAGCGCGAACGCGCATAGAAGTATAATCAGTGTAATAAACATTGGTTCGGTCATCATGCTACCTCCGTGTAAATGTCAGTTTTAAACTGGATATTAACCATTCGACTCCAATAAACTAGGTTTCCCTTTGCCTATAGAAGAGATTTCTTCTAATTATGTACATTGTTTGTTAATATGAGGAAGTAACATTCTTAATGTAGATAGGTTGATTAATTTGAGTAAAAGTATTTCCCGAAGAACATTTATAAAAAATAGCCTGCGTACGCTGGCGACTGTAACTGGTTTAAGCGTTGGGGGCGGATATTACGCCCATAACTTAGAGCCAAAGTGGTTAGAAATAAAGCACAATTTTATCAGCCACCCTCTTATTCCTAAAGGTTTTGATGGTATGAAAATGATACAGTTCAGCGATACCCACTTAGGCTTTCAATTTCAGCTTAGTGACTTGCAAGCGATTGTCGAGAAGATAAACCAAATGGATCCGGATATTGTTTTATTTACCGGTGATTTGATGGACGAGCCCAATAAATATAATGCTCAAAATGAAATCCCACCTGTGTTGAATCAACTTAAAGCGCCCTTGGGCAAGTTCAGCATTTTCGGTAACCATGATCACGGTGGGTATGGCTCCGAGATATATCGAGATATCATGGAAAAATCGAATTTCACCATGTTGCAAAATAATTCCGCCCGGGTTTCATTACTTTCAGCAGAAGAAATATTCCTAACTGGTGTGGATGATGCGATGCTCGGAAAACCTGACTTTGAAAAGGCTCTCTCAGGTATACCAAAAGGGGGATTCACCATTATGCTCTCCCATGCTCCAGACCTGGCAGATATATCTAGCACTTATGATATCCACTATCAGATTAGCGGGCACAGTCACGGCGGGCAAGTTCAAATTCCTTTGATTGGTGCCCTTGTCACTCCCCCATATGCCGAAAAGTATACGGAGGGGACCTTTGATCTTGGTTCCTTGACTCTACATGTTAACCGAGGTCTTGGCACAACCCGACTTCCTTATCGCTTTTTATCGCGCCCTGAATTGACCATTTATGAACTAAGAGCAGAATAACAAGAAATACAGGGGAAAATCGCCAGACTCATTAACAAAGCCTGTGCGTGAAAATTCCTATGTAGTGAATTATAGCATTAGATGGTGAATGGAAACACCTCGATAATTTTACCATCCTGCAAAAGTGTTAATGGATAAGACCTTTAAAGCATATAACCATATAGGAACGCCAAGATGCCACCAATAACCGATACCGTTATGTAGATAAGACATTCTATGTAGCGGTGTTTTTTCATAAGGTCAAGAGCTTCCATACTGAAAGTGGAGAAAGTCGTAAAAGCACCGAAAAATCCCATTGAAAGCATCAACTGCATAGAAAGTTCCCATTCTTCCTTTCTTGGAAAGATCCATCCTAACCCGAAACACCCAATTAGATTAATCAGCAAAATACTAAATGGTATGGGCTTCGAAGGCAGAAGCTTATTAAATAAAGTCTGAAACATATATCTGAAGGCTGCACCGAAAAAACCTCCAATCAAAACGGAGAAAACATGAATCACAAGGTCTCACCTCTTTTGTCAGTAAAAAGACGCAGCCCTATAAAACCAGCAAACAGTCCCATTACAAGCGTAGCTCCTAGATAAATCGCTGCTTGAATCATGGAATGCCGCATAAGCGTTACCATTTCCTGAGAAAATGTAGACATCGTGGTAAACCCTCCGCAAAACCCACTACCAAGAGCTAAAAAAACGAGTGACTTTTTTTTAGAGGCGAAATACCCATTTATCGTTCCAAGCAAAAAACACCCTACTATATTTATAAGGAGCGTCCCAAATGGAAAGAAAAAAACGGATGTCGAGGCACTAATTGAATAGCGTACTAATGCTCCACCCGCACCTCCAAAACTTACGGCCAAAACCTTCTTAAACGGCTCCATAAAACCACCTCAACTATTTGAAAAACGAATAGATTCATTATAACAGATTCAGCTGGAACAGGCTCTTTTCATAAAATAAACCATACTATGTAAAGACATAGAGAAAAGGAGGCCAACCATGCAAACACAATATTATTATCCTTTCTATCCCTACCAACAATATCCACATCCGCAAAATGTATATCGTAACGGATACGGGGATGAAATGGGAATTGAATATGGGAACGATGAACGCTTCTTTCCATTCTTTCCTTTATTGCTCCCTTTATCATTTGTGGCTGGATTAGCAGTAGGTCCGTTATTATTCAACAACCGTCCACCGTACCCGCCGCCGTATCCTCCCTATCCGCCCGCTTACCCTCCTTATCCTGCCCCTCCCTATCCAGGCAATCAGGGATATCCGGGGTACCAAGGTTTTCAGGGCTACCCACAACAATTCGGCGCACAAGCCGCAGTCAATGAAAATATTAATATCTACACCCAATAAGGGTTGCACAGAAGGCGGAATGAACCGCCTTCTTTTCTTAATGGATACAAGTTCTTTACCTTATAGTTTTTCACAAATTAAAGCGTCACAGTATTAGAATTTGCTTCCTTATATATTTTGTAGTGGTATAATATGAAATGCATAGATGGTAAAGTGTTGGGAATAACTTTAAATTATAAATTTTTGAACTATTTTCCATCCGACTCTACCTTACAAGCCTAATATCACACCAATATAAATAAACGGTAGACTTGATTGAAGAAATCTATTTCAATAGCATTACTTCTAAACCTATGATGAAAAGGAGTTTCTACTATGAATCAAACGAAAGGACATTCTGAAATGGATGAGTTTTCGATAAACTCCCTTGCCCAAGCCGTGTTTATAGTAAATAAACATGCTAAGACTGCATTGGAGCCTAAAAATCTGTACAATCTAAAGAAGCTCGCATTAAATAAGCTCATGCAAGAAGGAAAAGCGAAGAAGATGGGACTCCATTTTTCTGACAACCCTCGCTTTGCCGCTCAACAATCCGATGTCATTGTTGAATGTGGATCATACGTCTTTCACCTACCGCCTACGAAGGAAGACTTAAAAACCCTCCCCCATCTCGGCAGTCGCGCAGCGTCCGTACGAAATCCTAAAGCTGCCTTGTCACTATCAAAAGCAAAGCAAATTTTACAAACTTACGTTGGACAAGCTGGCGAAAAACAAACCAGCCCTGTAAAGGCCGAAAAAAAGTCATATGGACGGAGTCAAGTTAAACAGCCCTTTCATAATCCATTCCCCTCTTCTTTTTTAGGAAAAGGTTCAAAGTATTAAAAGAAAAAAACGGGACGAGGATCTAATATCCTCGTCCCATTTTCATAGGTTATAAAACAAATTGATCGATCAATCTTATCAGTTCCGCAATCTCCGGTTTGCTGATCTGTGCATCCGCACCGACTACCTGCCCTTTATGGCGTAGGCTATCTGTAATCAACGATGAAAATATAATGACCGGCAATTCAGCGAGTTTGCCATTCTCCTTAATTCTTCTAGTAAGATGATGCCCGTCCATTTGAGGCATCTCAATATCCGTAATCACCAGTTGAATTTCCTCCACAATCGTTTTGCCGGCTTCTACGAGCCCTTCCAAATAATTGATGGCATCCTGACCATTTTCGTAGAACTCCAATTGCTTAAATCCGGCTTCAGTCAATGTATCGAACAGCAACTTACGCAGTAATGGCGAGTCCTCAGCAATCAAGATTCTCTTTTCGGAATTTTGACGTTGACCAAGTTTTCTAACCTGCTGAACATTGATTCCTGACTCAGGATTGATTTCGACGACGATTTTCTCAAAATCCAGCAATAATATCATTTCACTGTTTAGTTTGATAACGCCGATAATCTGGCTTTCCAAGCCTTGATACATATCCGAAGGCTTTTCGATTTGTGTCCATGAGATACGATGGATCTGTGTCACCGTATGGACATGGAAGACGACTTTTTGCTGATTGAATTCAGCGACTATGAATTTATCCTGTTCTGGATTTTCCGATGCAGGAAACCCTAAGGCATCAGCTACATTAACTACAGGAAGCACTTCACCACGAAGCTCAATGATCCCCTCCACATTCGGATGGGAGTGAGGCACAAGGGTAATATGTACAGGATTTATGATTTCCTTCACTTTAATTACATTTATGCCGAATTTATTCTTTCCAATCCCGAATTCGACGATTTCAAGTTCATTCGTACCGCTTTCAAGTAATATTCCTTTATTGGCTTCCATTTATTTATCTCGCCCTTCCCTTACATCTATCATTTATTTATTCAATATACTACTTTTCTAGATTGAAAAATAATACATTTTAGCAAAAAAGACCTATACCTTATAGATAAATGACTTCTACCTAATAATTCGGTTATTTACGCCGATTGTTTAGAATCCTGGGCAAAAAATAATATTGTGAAAATGAATTACCGAGGCACACGAAAAAAAGAAGGCCCACCTTTGAGCCTCCCTACTTTGATTCATTTACTTTTTTACGACAAGCGTTCCGACTATCATATCGTGGAGCGCTTGTTTCTTTTCCGTGAACCCGGCCATGATATAGCCGATATAAAGGATGACTCCTGAAATAATCGTAGCGAAATAGCGGCCCGCAGCCTTGCCGAAACCGATTCGATTTCCATTTAAATCCACCACTTTAATATTAAGCAGTTTTTTCCCGACAGTCCCCTGCCATTTCGAAGAGTGTAATAGAGTATAATATAGAAAGCTAATAAGTATAGCTAAAAATAAGGTGATGAAAGTCCCGCCCATGAAGGCCAAGATTTCTCCGCCTCCCGGCTCATAATTGGGATCAAGCATGTCTTCCTGAACGCTTGACATGCTGCCGAGCCAAATTAGATTCACGATGGTCATCAGGATTCCTGTGGGGATACCGATTATGATTCCATCAATGATATTGGCACCAAATCGTATCCAAAAACCTGCATACTCTCTTCCTTCATCTGGATAAACCTCTACTAATCTTTCCATAATAAACTACCTCTCTTTCACATTTTTGGAAATTAATGATAACCCATCCATTATAACAAAGACTTTTATCATTGTTCCATCAATATGGCAGATTGCTTAACCGATTTTACCTATTACGAGACTTTTTACCTATTTCCAACCAGCCTTTTTTGACGAAATATAAAAACATCATAAAAGCAATGCCACCCATCATCCCAAGGATTACATAATAGCCATAGTGCCAATTCAATTCAGGCATATACTTAAAGTTCATACCATACACGCCCACTATGAAAGTGAGTGGCATGAAAATGGTCGTAATGACAGTCAAAGTCATCATCGTAGAATTCATATTATTCGAATTGACCGACAGATAACTATCGCGAATATCTGAAGAAAAATCCCGATAGGATTCAAGCATCTCCGTTAGCTTAATAAGGTGATCATATACATCATGAAAATATAGATGCTGATCCTTTAAATAGTTCAACCTATCAGAAGTAATCATCCGATACAATAAGTCACGCATGGGCAGGATTGTACGACGAAGCTTCGACAAATCCGTTCTCAAATCGAATAGCTGATTCATCAATTCCGATATCGTTTCATTCTCCGTGTTATCCTCGATACTGTTAAGCTCGCTTTCCATTTTATAAACAGGAGGAAAGAATTCATCGACGACCCGGTCAATCAGTCTATGCATCAAGAAGAACGGCCCTTGCTTTAAGGTTTCCAACTCAGGGATTTCCCTCCAAACCTCTTCTAGTTCCTGGAGTTCTTCCTTATGAAATGTGACTAACCATTTTTCCCCGATAAAAAGACCCAATTCGACAGCCTTGAAGATTTTCTGCCTTATGGCATGTATCACGAGGAATTGATAGCCTTCATAAAAATCCATTTTTGGCCGCTGGTTATAGTCATCAAGGCAATCTTCGATGGCTAAATGGTGAAAGTGGAAATGGCTCGATAGCACCTTTATTTCCTCTACAGTAGGTTTTGAAAAATCCACCCAATACCATTCAATATAATCATCACCTAATTTTTTTAGCTCTAAATCAAAAATGACCTCTTTTTCTTTTGTTATGGCACAGGTTCTAATCATTTATATCAATCCTCAAAATTTTCTTGATCTTGAACTTCATTATACCTTCAATACATTAATCACAAAAAGTATTTTTTCCTCTCCCCTTACAAAATGATAAAATAGAATGGATTTGATACATTCATATAACCATTCACAAACTGATAAGAACAAGGAGGATATTCAAATGGAACATTTAGTAAACCCGCTTGTAAAAGAGGTTCAAATATCTGGAATCCGAAAATTCTATAATCTAGTAGCCGATATTAAAGGGACCATTTCTTTAACGATAGGTCAGCCCGACTTCCCTACACCGCGACATATTAAGGAAGCCGCAAAACAGGCGATTGATGATGATTATACGGTTTACACCCATAATGCCGGATATTTGGAATTAAGGGAAGCCGCGAGCGCTTATGTAAAAGATAAATACCAGCTTTCATACAATCCAGTCAATGAAGTCATCGTCACTTCGGGAGCAAGCGAAGGAATCGACATTACATTTCGGACCATCCTCACCCCTGGAAATGAAGTGATCCTCCCAGGCCCTGTCTATCCAGGCTACGAGCCGATCATTAAAATGAGCGGGGCCGAGCCTGTTTACGCTGACACGACTAAGAACGGTTTTCGTTTGACCGCTGATATCCTAAAAGCATACATAACCGAAAAAACCCGTTGCATCGTTTTGCCTTACCCTTCAAATCCAACCGGGGTCACACTAACGGCAGAAGAGCTACAGGACATCGCAGAGCTCGTGCGTGGCAAGGATATTTTCATTTTAGCCGATGAAATATATAGCGAGTTGGTTTTTGACCAGGATCATGTTTCAATCGCCACTTTTTTAAGGGAACAAACCATTGTGTTAAATGGTTTATCAAAATCCCATTCAATGACTGGTTGGAGGATTGGTCTGTTATTTGCTCCCGAGTCGATTTCTAAACATTTGTTAAAGGTCCATCAGTATAACGTAACTTGTGCCTCCTCCATCTCGCAACGTGCTGCCTTAGCTGCGTTAACAGTTGGAAAAGACGATAGCATGTCCATGAAAACGGAATATGCTAGTAGGAGGGACTACGTGTACAACCGATTACAAGCAATGGATCTGGATGTGGTCAAACCGGATGGTGCCTTTTACTTTTTCGTAAAACTGCCTGAAGGCTACCCATCCTCCTTGGAGTTCTGCCTGGAACTAGTAAAACAGGAAAAGGTAGCTGTCGTTCCTGGAGATGCCTTCTCGCCACTGGGGGAAGGATACTTCCGGATTTCCTATGCCTATTCCATGGAAACACTTAAAGAAGGATTAGATCGTATCGCAGCCTTTTTAAAATAACTGTGAGTATAGTATGCACAAAAAAATGGCCATCAACAGTAGGAACCGTTGAGGCCATTTTCTTTGTAAAAAAGAGAGTATGGCAATATTAATACAACCTTCGTAAGAATCGCACTTCGCGATAGCCTTCTTCCTTATTGGTTGTCGTAAGGCTGACCTCGACTATTGAACCCAATAGATCCGTCATCACCTCTTCAAATTCCCTGGCGTTTCGCGGTTTCGAATGCCCTAGGTTTTTTAACTCCCTCATTAATATTTGAAAACCAGCATCGGTCTCGATATGACTGAATTTCACCGGTAAGATCAAGGGGCTCTCATTCATCAATTTCAATTCCCAACGAATGGGCTTTGTTTGGTGAATCGTTTTTTCCCGTTTATACCCCTCGATTCGGACAATATATATGCCATCTTCAAGTTCCTGGAACTTCATGTGGATATCGTCAAAGTCACCCATACGTATCTCTCCTTTTTGTAAAGGCTGTCGCTTACAGCTTATTCAAAAAAGGAGCGGATAGCACTTTTAATTATAGTGTTTATATAAAGCCTGGGTGCCGCTGTTCTCCTCACCAGCCTCTGCAAGCCCATCATACAGAGATTTGCTCAAAGTTAATCCAGGCGCATCCCACCCCATTTTCTCCACTTCATCAAGTGCAATTTTCATATCTTTAATAAAATGCTTGATATAAAACCCTGGTTCAAAATCACCTTTGACCATTCGTGGGACAAGATTGGATAGGGACCAACTGCCGGCAGAGCCCGAGGAAATGCTTTGGAGGACTTTTTCCGGATCAAGCCCTGCCCTTGTAGCGTATGAGATGGCTTCCGTAACCCCGATCATGTTGGAGGCAATCGCTATTTGGTTGCACATTTTCGTATGCTGACCTGAACCCTCAGGGCCTTGATGAACAATATTGCTTCCCATGCACTCAAGAATTGGGCGTACTGTTTCAAATGCAGCAGGATCTCCGCCCACCATGATGGTTAGATTGCCATCACGGGCACCCACATCTCCTCCGGAAACTGGGGCATCAAGAGCTTCCAGCCCCTTTTTCCGTGCTTCTCCCGCTATCTTCATGGCCAAGGAGGGTGTGGAGGTTGTCATATCTATTAAAAGTGTCCCTTCTTTTGCACATTCAATAAGGCCCTGTTCCCCCAGATAAATTTCCTCGACATCACTCGGATACCCGACCATGGAAATGATCACATTCGTTTGTTGGGCAATCTCCCTAGGTGTTGCTGCCCACTTTGCCCCCTTACCAATCAACTCTTCTGCCTTTTCCTTGGACCTGGTATAAACATGTACCTCGTAACCTGCTTTAAGCAAGTTTCCCGCCATGCTCTTTCCCATAACCCCTGTACCAATAAATCCGATTACTGTGTTTTTCTCTTTCATGTTCATTCTCCCTTCGAATCATCTGTGAATTAATGCAAACTAGATGGATTTAACCATCCCTCCATCTACCAAATAAGATTGGCCGGTTAAATATGTATTGGCCCCAGAAACGAGGAAGGTTACGAACTTCGCAAATTCCTCTGGTTCGCCATAACGCCCAAGCGGGATGTTACTAAGGGCTTTCCCTGTGATATCTGCAGTTGAGACACCCTGTTTCTCGGCATTGAATTGATCCAGATGTTGAATGCGCTCGGTTGCGATTCGACCCGGTCCAACCGTATTGATCAATATCTTGTCTGGTGCTAGCTCTGTAGCCAATGTTTTCGCCAATCCCACGATTGCCGTGCGGAAAGTATTCGATAGCAATAGGCCGGGTATTGGCTCTTTAATAGAAGACGATGCAATGTTAACGATCTTGCCGCCTTGTTTTTTTAGAAGCGGTAAGCTTTCACGAATGGTTCGGATAAAGCTCAATAAATTCAGTTCAAATGAATGTTGCCAGTCTGCATCACTAAAATCATTAAATGTCCCCCCTGGAGGACCTCCGGCATTATTGATAAGGATATCTAGCCCGCCAAATTCTTCAGCCACTTTCTCCAACAACGACTTAATATCATCAGGTTTTGTAATATCCGTCACTTTATACGACACTTTCCCCTTGCAGATCTTTGATAATTCCTTTTGAACTGCCACCAATTTTTCTTCACTTCTCGCAGCGAGCATGACGTTGGCACCTTCTTTAACAAGCTCTTCCGCTATTGCCTTTCCCAACCCTTGGCTCGAGGCCAGAATCAAGGCATTTTTCTTTTGTAAATATAAATCCACTGTACTTCCCCCTTTTTCATAAAAAATACCAAACATGATTTTATTATATCCTTTATTGTATAAAGTGAAAAATCTGAATTATCAATATCCCAATTCCCCGGAGAGTTTTATCCTATTCCCCCAAAAAAATCGCCGGCTGGGAAACCCAGCCGGCTTTAAAAGGGGGAAATGAGAATGTCAGTTGCTCATATCGAGCTAAACAACTGTGCTTGTCCTTTATTTACCCATGTATAACGTTGTTAAACATCTTTTGGAAGATTTCAAAAAAATAAACACGGTGCTTTCATCCATTGAAGTTTCATTGGATGAAAGTGCCGTTTGTCATGCTATTTATTCACTTTTTCAAGTACAGCTTCTTTCACTTGTTCGTTTGTATCCATCATCAAGACATCTTGTGATAGTTTTTTCATTTCTTCAAGTGAAAGTTTCCTGATTAGAGATCGAGCTTTTAAGATAGAGGTGGCACTCATCGAGAATTCATCAAGGCCCAACCCAATTAAAATAGGGACAGCCACTTCATCTCCCGCCATCTCGCCGCACATTCCTGCCCATTTTCCTTCTTTATGGGCAGCATCAATTACCATTTTAACAAGTCGTAATATTGCCGGGTTATATGGTTGATATAAATACGAGACTCTCTCATTCATCCGGTCCGCTGCCATTGTATATTGAATCAAGTCATTCGTACCAATGCTGAAGAAATCGACCTCTTTGGCAAAAATATCTGCCATGACCGCAGTGGAAGGAATTTCAACCATGATGCCGACTTCAATCTTTTCTGCCACCGGGATATCCTTTTCAAGTAATTCCTGCCGCACTTCTTCCAACACAGCTTTGGCTTCGCGGAATTCTGTTAAGGTCGCAATCATTGGGAACATGATTTTCAAGTTTCCGTAAATGCTTGCCCGTAGCAACGCCCGTAGCTGGATACGGAAAATTTCTTGCTCATTTAAGCATAAACGAATTGCCCGATAGCCAAGGAATGGGTTCATTTCCTTAGGTAACTGCAAGTAGGGTAACTCTTTGTCCCCGCCTATATCAAGTGTTCTGACGACAACCGACTTTCCGGCCATCCCTTCCAGCACCGTCTTATAGGCTTCAAACTGCTCTTCTTCACTAGGCATTTCATTTCGTCCCATGTAGAGGAATTCTGTCCGGTACAAACCGATTCCTTCCCCACCATTTTTGTGAACACCTTCTAAATCCTTCGGTGTCCCAATATTGGCTGCCAGCTCTACTTGGTGCCCATCTTTTGTAACCGTTTGTTCATGGACCAACTTTGCCCATTCAGCCTTCTGCAAGGCATATTTTTTCTGCATTTCCTCGTACCTTTGCACAAGTTCAGGGGTCGGGTTAATATGCACTTCGCCATTAAGCCCGTCTATGATGACCAAGTCCCCATTTTCGATGGAAGCGGTCACCGTTTTAGTTCCTACAACTGCCGGAATCTCTAATGAACGAGCCATAATGGCTGAATGTGATGTTCTGCCACCGATATCAGTCGTGAACCCTTTAACATACATCGGATTTAACTGGGCTGTATCAGAAGGCGTCAAATCCTCGGCAATGATGATCACTTCTTCTGCAATCATGCTTGGATTCGGAATATGTATACCCAAAAGATGAGATAGGACACGTTTTGTTACATCACGGATATCAGCAGCTCTTTCCTTCATGTACTCATTATCCATTTGTTCAAACATCGTAATGAACATGCTTGCAACTTCATGTAAAGAAGATTCAGCATTTATGTTTTCAGACTTGATTTTATCCTGAACAGGGTTCAAAAGTTCCGGATCGGAAAGTACTAGTAAATGGGCATCAAAAATGGCTGCCTTATCGGCCCCCAAATCCTGCTCGGCCTTGTTCCTGATGATTTCCAATTCTGAAGTAGATTTTTGGATGGCTTCCTTGAAACGGGTTACTTCAGCCTCAACATCCTCAATACTCCTTTTTTCAACCGACAATTCCGGTTCGATAAGACGATAGGCTTTCGCGATGGCTATGCCGCTTGACGCTGCGATTCCACTTATCAGCGTGGACATTATTCTGCCAAACCTTCTCTGCTCAATGTGTCAGAAAGTGTTTTTAGAGCATCATTTTCATCGCTGCCTTCTGCAGTAATCGTGATTTCTGCACCTTTACCGATTCCAAGAGACATAACACCCATAATGGATTTAAGATTCACTTTTTTCTCTTTATATGCAAGGTTGATTTCTGAATCAAATTTACCAGCTGCTTGTACAAGCAATGTAGCGGGACGAGCATGAATTCCTGTTTCTGCAGTTACTGTAAACGTTTTTTCTACCATATAAATCATTCTCCTTTAATATAAAATAAACTAACAAGAATAGGATATGTAAGGTTTTTCCCTATTCATTTAAGAAAGATACGAAAATCTACGATTTCCTTTTCAGAATATCATTATCATTCTCAACAAACAAACCATAACTATCCTGTTTCTAAAGAATCGTACAAAAATTAGGATAAAACTGCAACAATTAATTTATTTCCTTTAAAAAGTTTTAGATGGACAGTTGTGCAGACTTTGTGAAAAACGCCTTAAAACTCAGCAAGATAAAGAGGATGACCGTTATGGAGACACTACCAAGAATCCCAATAAGTATGGCAATTTGATATTCTATGGCGATGAGAGGACTGATTCCCGATAGAATTTGCCCTGTCATCATTCCCGGAAGGAAAATGATCCCCATACCCAACATATTATTCAAAGTCGGCAGCACTGCCGAATCGAAAGCGGCATCCACATATTTTTTGACGGCCTTCTGCGGCGTGGCGCCAAGCATCAACATCGCCTCCACCTTATCGCGGTTACTTGTGATGCCGTCGTGCAGGTTCTTTAAAGCTAACGTAACGCCGGTCATCGCATTCCCCACAATCATACCAGCAATCGGGATAAAGTAACGTGGTTCATACCATGGCGTGAAATGGATGACGACCAAGTTAAAATAAAACAAAGCGGCCATCGGACCTGTGAGCATACTCAAAATGACCATTCGTTTGATTTTCTTGCTGAGCGTAAAGGATATTTGTTTAAAAATATTTCGGATAGAGAACCAGGCTATCAAACATAAAAATCCTATTGAAAGCAAGGGATGGGGATTCTCGAATATATACGTCAATACATACCCTGCAAGAATAAGTTGGACCGTCATGCGTACTGTAGCGAGCAAAATTTGTTTTTCCCTCGATATCCCTCGCCATTTTACAATGATAAGCAGGAGAACCACGAATACATAGGCCGCACATAAACGCCAAAGCTCAATATTTATTATCCCACTACTCTCCATTAATAGTCCCCCTCCTTTGACTTTTTAAGAACGATCCTTCCCTCAGCATATTCATCCACAAGTTGCCTAGAATGAGTAATCATGACCACGGTTCCCATTTCCTGTTTCACTTTTGTTAAAAACCGGTTCATGACATCCAACTCTGATTCTTCGTCAAGAGCGGATGTTGGCTCATCCAATAAATATACGTCAGGCTTTAACAGAAGCAATCTTGCCAATGCCAACCTTTGTTTCTCCCCACCCGACAATTTCTCTACATCAGCTGATAATGGCTTCTTTAACAATACCGTTTCAAGTACGTTTAGTAGCTCGTCCTTTGATCCCTTTTCTCTTTCAGTCAATTCTAATCCCAATTGGAGGTTTTCTTCAATGGTTCCAGGTAAGGTGAGTGCTGTTTGAGATAGCATCGTAACTTGGCGACGGAGCTCTATCGGGTTAAATGTTCCAAGGAGTTGCTCTTGATAAAAAATCGACCCGGTGTCCGGCTCATTCATTCTATTTAATAGTCTAAGCAGTGACGTTTTCCCAGCTCCGCTCTCCCCAGTCAAACAAGTTATTTTCCTTGCCGGGATTTCAAGATGGTCAATATTTAGAATCCCTTTAAACGTTATGTTTTCTAACCTGAACATATTTCCGGTTCCTACCTTTCTTGCTTCACGATTTCTTAATAAGAATAAACCACCAGAGAGGACAGTGGATATGGTGAAAATAGAATATTTTTCATTTTCTTTCATCATTTTATAAGGTAGTATTATTTGCGACCCTTACTTATCCATGACACCATGGAAAACAACTTGAATGGAGGATTTATGGTGACTACACCGACATATAGTACTTTTTTTAAATATGTATTTTTACTGATTTCGTTATGTGCGTTTACATTAACAGGTTGCCAGGAAATAACCGACGATTTGTCAGAAGAAAAGTCCACAGAAGAAACGAATACTTCCACCAAGGAAAACTCCCTTTCTACAGACCAAGTCTCCAATGAATCAAAAGGAAAAACCTTCACAGCTCAAATAGTTCGCGTGGTCGATGGCGACACAGTGAAAATTAAGACGTCTAATGGAAAGGAAGAAACGGTCAGGCTTCTTTTAATCGATACCCCTGAAACCGTCCATCCTTCCAAGCCCGTACAACCCTTTGGTCCTGAAGCTAGCAAGTTTTCAAAAGAGCTAATGCCTGCCGGTTCGGAGGTGGAAGTGGAGACAGGAATCGGTGAACGAGACAAATATGGGCGTCTGCTGGCCTATTTTTATGTAGATGGAAAAATGGTAAATAAGCTTCTGCTAGAAAAAGGGCTCGCACGGGTCGCATACGTATATGCACCCAATACAAAATATCTTGACGAACTGGAAGCCATCCAGAAACAAGCTCAAAAAGAGGAAATCGGCATTTGGTCGATTGAAAACTATGCCACTTCGAAAGGATTCGATGATTCGAAAACGGATAAAGGAACAACAGAAAAAACCACCGAAAAATCATCGTGCTCCAATCCGAACATTAAAGGAAATATCAATTCAAAAGGTGATAAGATCTACCACATACCAAGTGGACAATACTATGATATAACAAAAGAAGAAGAAATGTTTTGTACAGAACAGGATGCAGTGAAGGCCGGCTTCCGGAAATCACAGAGTTAAGGTCATACACGTATCCATCCGTTCATTCTTGTAAATGGATAAAATAGAAAACGGAAAAGATACTGAATTTCCAGGGGGACATATTGTGAAATATAACAGGGATGAAGCATTTCGTTTTATTTTCGATCGTCCGCTTTCTGGTTTTTTTAGCATCATTAGAGTAAACAACTTGGAAAATAAAAGCCGAAATGGGGCCATGTCCGTTCTGGACATCAGTGCCGGAGGGCTCAAGTTCCAGTCCAATCTTGACCTTCCGGAGCAAGCGGACCTCGAGCTTTTGCTAACTTTCATCATAAATGCAGACGAGATTGATTTACGTGGACGAATTCTCTGGAAAAAGAAAAGTGGATCCGCTTATATGTACGGTTTCATTATGAATGAAAATGAAAGTTTGAAAGAAACGATAATCAAGGAACTGAAAATCTATCGGAAAAATAATCAATAGTTTCATTAGGCGCACCCGGCAAGCCGGGTGTGCCTTTATTTATTTTGTCTAACCCAATCAAAACTTCGAAATATCGATAATGGATGGTGCTTTTTTACGTTTTTCCGTCGCAAAATTCAATTTTCTCCCCTTTATTTTATGCATTTTTCCATTTCGATATATTCCATGAAATTATTTAAGGTGAAAGCACCCGGGAATATACGAAAAGTGCACTTTTTAAAAAGGCGTAGAAAATGGACGGTTTTACAAGTTTATCAGAACAATTCACTCCGATGATTCATCATGTTATCCGCTCACTATCCATTTATAAAAACAAAGAGGATTTCTTTCAAATTGGATTAATTGCATTATGGGAAGCTCAAGGCAAGTACAAGGAAGCAAACGGACAATTCTCCAACTTCGCATATACAGTCATAAAAGGGAGAATCATCAATGAATTAAAACGCCTCCATAAATACGACACGCATATCCAGCCAGTTGACGCAGCGGTTCTTGAAATAGAAGATCCCTTTTCTATGCACACAGAGGCCCTCGTGACAGAGAACCTCTTAGCCTACACAGAAAACTTGACATTGAACCAGCAACGCTGGCTCATCTTTACTTTCATCGGAAATAAAAATCAAAATGAAATCGCCAATACATTCAATGTCTCGATTGCAGCCGTGAAATCATGGCGAAAAACCACCCTTCTTAAATTGAGGAAGGGGATGGATATTCCATAAAAAAATAGGAAAAGGACGGTTCATCGATTCGAACCGTCCTTTTCCTATTTTAACTTCTTGCTTCCTCTAAATACGTATAAATGACTTCCCCATTATGTTGGGCATTTCCTCGGAAATGTTTGAAATCCGCTCTTTGAACAAGCACTTCACGAAAACTCAAAAATTCTTCCTTATTGATCCTGAACTCTTCCATTTCCCGATTAGCCAGTTTATTCAGGACTAGTTTTGCTTCTTCGGAATCCATTCTATTTCCTCCTTATTAGTTGTTTCTGTTCCTTACCTGTATAGGAGAAATTCCGTTTCTATTTTAACATAACCTTAACGCTTATTATCAATCAGAACTTTTTGTGGTCTCTTGACTATATTATTCTTTACGAATACATAAAAATAGTGCAAACTGTAAAGTAAAATATCACATTGTAAATTGATTGGTATTTTTCGTACATAAGTATCATCCAGACTCATACAAGTAAGAGTAAGTGTGCTTATATTGATTTCCATAATATGTAAAAAACACATACCTGTACTTTCTAACCAGTCATTATAACTACTCTATATCTTTTTACTTGCACTTCCCAGGTCAAAATCTAAACAGCAAGGTGTTCGAATAATCCATTTATTCATAGTTACTGATTATCATTGAAAACGAGATGGGAAAGGATGATTACCATGAAGAAAGCGGAAGTTGGAAATATCATTGAATTTAGAGAAGGCTTACAAGGAATCGTCGAGAAAGTGAATGAGAACTCTGTAATCGTGGACGTCACGTATATGGAAAATTACCTTGACTTGGAGCTTGAACAGAAGACAGTTGTCAATCATAAAAATTATAAGATCATCGGATGAAGGTACTGAACGACGGAATGGTTTTTGACCATTCCGTTTTCCTATGCAGGAACTTTATGGTTCATTTGGTTACCATGATATCATTTGTAACTTTTTTCTTTTTCATTCGTCTATATATAAAAGGGATGATTCTCTCCAGAGCGTCGATAGGTCATGCCTTTCTACACATATGAGAAATTCAACAGAAAGTTGAGGGAAAACGATGAAAAAATGGACGCAATATTTAGGCGGAGCGACAATGGCGGCCCTATTGCTGAGCGGATGTGGGACAACCACGGACGACAAGACGGCTGAACCACAAGAAGATACGGTAAAAGAAGAGAATACAGCAGGCTCAACAAATGGAGCTACTGATAGTTCTGAAGGGACAAAAAAGGTTAGGCTTATGGAACAGAATTTGCAATATACAAGTAATGGGGAAGCAAAAGAAGAAACAGCCTTCCTGAAAAATAGTGATAATCAACCATTTAGCCTATACGTCTTACAACAGTTCGAGTTGACTGCCGAGGAGCCTGGAAAGGATGTCCTTTTCCTGACCGATGACGACTCTGTATCCATGAGGATTGAATTATTAACGGGCGATGTCAAATGGGACGAAGTAGAGGAAAATGTCCAAACCCAACTGAAAAGCATTTCAGAGAAGATAGAGGACCCGGCACTTAACATAGATAATGGTTCCGGCTATGAAGTCGTGAACGGCGATGATGTGGTTACTTCTGTCTTACTCAAAGATGAGAAGTCCCCTGTCCGCTTAACCATGTTTACAAAGAAGGACAAAGATTACCGGGATGCCTTTCTAGAGATGGCTAAAACAATCATGAAAGAATCCTGATATCAAATAAAGGGGCTGTCCCAAAAGTCAGGAAAATGACTTTTAGGGCAACCCTTTTTTTATGAAATTTATGCACAAAAAAATCGCCCTTTTTAGTAAAATGAAGTTACCACACACCATTTACGAAAGGACGATTTTTTATGAGCAATCCAAAGATCACTACAGAAAATTATAACATGGAACAAACTATACTACCACTCACCATTCAAGAGGAAACTACCGTTCCTCAAAAACGAAATTCTACACCTACTTTTATTCCCTATGATAACCAACAAACCACTGTTATTTTTGACATTCAGGATCTCATTCCGGTTCACCACGTGGCGCGTGTGATTGATCAAATGATTGAATCAGTAGAAGATAATGTCTTTTTTGAGCACTATAATGGTGGCGGACGTAGCTCTTACCATCCTAAAATGATGACGAAAGTCATTTTGTATGCCTATTCTCAAAAAGTCTATTCCTGTCGTGAAATCGCCAAACTGGTTAAAGAAAATATCCCAACAATGTGGCTGGCTGCCTTGCAAAAACCGGATTATCGAACGATTAATCGATTTCGCACACAACAAATGGATAAGCTCCTTCCGAAGCTATTTGAAGAAATGATCCATCAACTAATAGAAGAAAAGCACGTCACAATGGAGAACTATTTTCTAGACGGAACAAAGATTGAAGCAAGCGCAAACAAGTATTCATTTGTGTGGAAAAAGGCGACGACCAAATTTGAGGCGAAGCTGCAAGAAAAAATCGAAGAAACGTACCAACAGATTCAGACCATTGCAAATGAAGAGGGTCTTGAACTGTCTACTCAAGATGAAACCTCCTCATTAACGATAGAGGAAAAACTAACTCAAATAGAAAAAGCATTAGTGGAAAAAGTTGAAAAAGAAACGAACGGTATCCAACTTGAAGAAGATGTCCAGGTACGAAAAGAAAAACGACGGGAACTCAGTCCGGTTAAGAAACTATTGAAATTAGTGCGCGAGGACTTAGGTCCACGATTAGTTAAATATAAACAACAAAATGCTCTATTTGGCGATCGAAATAGTTATTCTAAAACCGATACGGATGCGACATTTATGCGAATGAAAGATGATCATATGAATAACGGACAACTAAAACCTGGTTATAATATTCAAATGGCAACGGAAAATCAATTCATTCTTTTTTATACGATACATCAACGCCCAACTGATACGCGTTGTTTCAAGCCGCATTTAGAGGCACTGAAGAATACATCGCTACCATTCCCGAAAAACGTCATCGCAGATGCCGGCTATGGCAGTGAAGAAAACTATCTCTACTCTTTGGAAAAAGAATTTGAAGCTTTGATTCCTTACAATACTTTTTTAACGGAACAAAAACGGAGCTATAAAAAAGATATTCGTCATGCGAGTAACTGGGCATATGATGAACAAAAGGATGAATACACCTGTCCAAATAACCGTAAGGTTTTATTTAAGCGTTACTCGACCCGTACGGATAAAAATGGATTCACACGTGACTTTAAAATTTATGAATGTGAGGATTGTACGGATTGCCCATTAAAATCTCAATGTACAAAGGCGACAGGAAATCGCCAAGTGCATGTTAATCCAGTTTATGAAGAATTAAAAGCGAAAGCAAAATTGAACCTTTGGTCTGAATCGAATGCACAACTTTACGCTCGACGAAAAATCGAGGTAGAGAGTGTTTTTGGTCATATCAAGGGCAATAGGTCGTTCCGTCGCTTTTCGCTTCGGGGCTTAGCGAAAGTCCAAACGGAGTTTGGCATCGTAGCCATGGCACATAATTTACTGAAGATAGCTGGGTTACGTCAGCTACTTTCAGTAAATTATTATAGAAATAGAAAAACAGGTGGAGAAAAACAACTCGTTTTTCTCCACCTGTTTTATTTTAGGGACTTATTAGACAGCCCCTCGTTTTATATTTTTTTGCCTGCATCACTTTTCCAGACGAGGATTAAAAACAGTAAACTTATGTATCCAAATACCGGATAGAGATAACCCAGGAGTCTTCCATATCCGTACGTGCCGATAATCAACGCCACAATAAAGCTGAAGGCGATGATGAATATGCCAGGCACTTTAATATAGTTGCTGATTTGCCTCTGCAATCCGTAAATATTTCCGATGACTGAAGTGAAGATTTCGCCGTATATCACCAAGATGAACATCCAATGTAAATGACCGCCCACCATTTTCATAAGGACCGCCGATGGAATTTCATAGCTCATCACATCCGGAAGGGTCATAAGTGATAAATGCCCAGTGAGTAGAATAATCGTAAGGAATACCCCACCCAAAATAGCACCTTGCTTTATAATTCTTTCATCCTTAACCTCATACGCCACCGGAACAAGCACCGCCTGCGCTAAAGCCAGGTTAAAAGCGGTATAGGCAAACGGGGAGAATATCATCTTCAAGCTGATCCGTTCTTCTGGGAATTGCGTTAGAGAAGATAAAAATTCACCCGTCCCTAAAGTCGAGAAGAACAGAATCAAGCTAAATAGAATCATGATGGGAACAACAAAAGAATTCACTGTAAAAAGCCCACGCATTCCTAGCATCAAAACCAATGAAGCCAGAAGGGCCGTTGTCCAGCTCCCAACGTTTTTCGAGATGCCAAGCTGTTCCTCGAAAACGGCACCTGATCCCGAAATCATGACCGCTGTAACACCTAGCAGCATGATAAGGAAAAAAACATTGATGACGCCCGCTAATTTCTTCCCAAATAAAAATTGATTGAATTCTTCATAGGAAGCTGCCTTGATCCTTGAGGAAATCAACATGATCTTCGTACCACTGAAAATGAAAATATAGCCTGCTATTAAAATCCCGATAAAGCCATAAAAGCCATAACGGGTAAAGAACTCAACAACCTCCTTTCCAGTTGCAAAACCCGCTCCGACAACTGTACCTACATAAACGGCTGCAACCTGAAAGATTCCTGACCACCTAGAAAGCATGTACACCCCTCCTCCCTACATCTATATGTAAGAGGGAGAATTTTAAGACAGTCCAAGTCAGTTTAACCTAAATTAATGGGAAAGCTTCGGTCCTCCCATTTTAAAAACGCTCCCTCTAAAGGGAGCGCCTTTCTATAGAAGACCCGCTAACGATTCACGAGATTTCACAACTTATAAAGCTTGGTCATCGACCGAACTCAGCCATTCATCGATAACCCTTACGACAGACTGCACAGTACCTTCTGCAAATGGGGAATCAAGGTTGGCCGATTCCACGAGCCCAAGGAATGATTTACTTCCTCCAAGTTGACAAAGGTTTAAATAGTCCTTCCACGCACTCTCATCTTTTTCCACAGACTTTTTCCAAAATTGGAAAGCACATATTTGAGCCAAAGCATAGTCAATGTAATAAAATGGAGACTGATAGATATGACTTTGACGTTGCCAATAGCCTCCGCCCTCTAAAAATCCGTTCTCTTCATAATCACGATGAGGTAAGTATTCCTTCTCGATTTTGCGCCATGCCTGTCTTCTCTCAAGTGGCGATGCGTTTGGATTTTCGTAGACAAAATGTTGGAATTCATCCACAGCCACCCCATATGGCAGGAACACGAGCGAGCTACTTAAATGGGAGAACTTATACTTTTCTGTATCTTCTTTGAAGAACAGATCCATCCAAGGCCAGGTAAGGAACTCCATGCTCATCGAATGGATTTCGCAAGCCTCATAGGTTGGCCAATTATATTCCGGAATATCCAGGTCACGGCTTCGATACACCTGGAAAGCGTGTCCTGCCTCATGTGTAAGAACATCGATATCACCAGATGTCCCATTGAAGTTGGAAAAAATGTAGGGAGCTTTATAATCTTCAATGAATGTACAATATCCACCACTTGCTTTTCCTTTTTTAGCAACCAGGTCCATTAAATCATTTTCAATCATAAAATTGAAAAACTCATCCGTTTCGGCAGAAAGTTCATGGTACATTTTTTGACCATTTTCCACGATCCACTCCGCTTCGCCTTTAGGAACGGCATTCCCCGTACTGAATTGGAAATTCTCATCGTAATAATAGAGTTTCTCCAGACCTAGGCGTTTCTGCTGACGTTCCTTCAAGCGGGTAACGAGCGGAACCACTTCCTCTTTCACCTGTTTACGGAAAGCTGCCACCATCTCTGCATTATAATCGGTCCGTGTCATGCGATAATAACCTAGCTCGACGAAGTTATCATACCCTAATGTCGTTGCTATGCCATGTCGCACCTTTACCAGCTCATCAAAAATCCGATTCAGTTCGTCCTGCTTCTCTGCAAAGAAACCATAGTAAGCATCACTTGCCATTTTTCTGATGGAACGGCTCTCAGACTCCATGAAGGGCTGAAGCTGTGCCAATGTCCGCTCTTCTCCCTCAAATTCAATTTTCGCGGAAGCTATTAACTGTGAGTACTCACTTGCCAGCTTATTTTCTTTTTGCAGTTGCGGGATGATTTCCGGCGAGAACGTTTTGAGCTGTGCCTCAGCCAAATCAAATAGTTGCCTTCCCCACTTGGACTCAAGTTCCCGACGGAATTTCGATTGAACGAGTTCTGTATAAAACGTGGAAGTCATTTCCTCCATTTCAGGTGAGAATTCGTCCAAATAATCATTTTCATTTTTATAAAACTCATCAGTCGTATCAATGGTATGCCGAATATAGACCAGATTGCTCATCGTACCAACATAGTTTCGAATGGCATTTATTTCACTTATGGCTTCTACTTGTTCTTCAACCTCAGTCGCATCCACAAACTGCTTAAGAGCTTTCGTGAACTTCCCTTTAATGTCATCCAATTCAGGCCGTTCATATTTATACTCATTAAATTTCATAATTACACCCCAATTTCATCATTTGTATCCCTTTTTTCCCAAAAAAACACCTATCGTGTTCATTGGTTGCCAGTTAAAATAGGACATAATTAAATTCGCCATATTCTTATGTAAAGCCTTCCTATTTATGAAAAAAGTAATAGGGTTCTCCGCCTTTAGTGGGCATGACCGTCAGATTCGGACGAATCATAATAAAACTACAAAAACACCTCAATTAAATTAAGGTGCTGGTTTACTGGATTATTTTTTTGCGGAGTAACCAATCTTTTTCAGTAATTCTATTGCCGTTTCTTTTTCCTCTTTCGTAAGGACGCTCATCACATCATCGATTCTTTTTTCATGATCAGGAAAGACATCCTCAATAAAGGCTTTACCTTTATCCGTAATTTTGGCAAACGTTACACGGCGGTCATCTTTACAAGCTATCCGCTGTAAAAACTCCTTCTGTTCAAGCTTGTCCACTACATAAGTAATGCTACCGCTTGCAAGCAAGATCTTTCCACCGATTTGTTGAAGAGGTTGATCACCTTTATGATATAACAGTTCAAGTACGGCAAATTCAGTAGGATTCAAGCCCGCTTCAGCTATATGTTTATTCACTATATCATTAATCGAACGGTGAGCTCTTGACATCACGATAAACAGCTTTAATGACTGTTGGATGCTATCATTCCCCATAACTTCACAACCTTAAAATTTTTAATTAAAATATCTTGAATTGAAGGTTATTATATTCTATTGCGCCTTTTTTGTCAATTTGCCTATAGGGCATGGCTATTGCTATTGTTTAATTCTCCAGTTTGATATACTAAAAGAAAAAATAAAAGTAGTGACCACATGAATTCAAGGCAGAGATTTTCGAAATACATACTTATTGTCATTTTACCATTAATCATTTTAACTATCACTTATTGGTTATATTTTGATTATTCCATCCAAGAAGAACGGAAAGCAAAGGCTGAATGGATTGGATCCGTTTATCAAAAATCGATAGACCAAGTAATCAGGGAAACCAAGGGAAATGTGGAATGGTTGAGTCGCAACCGTTCTATTCCATATATGGACGAAAAATCAAAGAATCAATTGTTAGACTCCTTCAAAGATACAGACCCCAGATACGCTGACATTTATCTGCTGGATCGAGAAGGAATGACCATACATAGTACAAGCAAGCAGCCCCCCCAATCCAAATTAATTGATCATGAAGATATGGACTTAGCTGTAAATACTCAAAAAGCGGTGATGGCCAACAAAACAGGAATTGATGATTTGAATTGTACGTGCTTCACCATCTTCGCCCCAATATTGGAAAAGGATAAGGAAGTACGGGGATTTTTATTGGTTCAGATCAAATTCGATTATTTAAAGAATATCTTGAATACACTTTCACCTGAACAAACAGTAAAACTTCAAACGAATGAGAGAGAAAAGGTCGTTGATATAAATATCGGGAATGTAAACCCAAGTTCAAGATGGATGACCCTCCCCTTGACAGAAGCCGAATGGTCCATATCAGTTAAAATGCTGGAAAAAAAGGATACCCAAAACATCCATATATTCTATTCTTTTATATTTTTCACCTTCATCATCACCCATGTGATTTATATTATTGTATATGAGTTCCTCTATCGTAGGAATTCAAAAAAACAAAAACAACTCATTGATGACCAAAAGTTGAATTTCGTAGGTACACTTGCAGCAAGTACTGCACATGAAATCAAAAATCCACTCACGGGCATAAAAGGACTTGTCCAATTGCTAAATGAGAAGCATCCAGATGAACAAGACCAGTTTTATTATTCCATCATCATGAAAGAGATAGAAAGGATAAACAGTATCGTCAGTGAGTTCTTGATTCTAGGTAAGCCGATGGTGCAAAACTTATCCTCATATGATGTACGCGGTATCGTTGCTGAATTAAGAACGATAATAGAATCTGAAGCTCGTTTTTACTGTATCGAAGTCGAATGGGATATAGTTAGGTCACCACTTCCTGTATACTGTACGAAGGACCAACTCAAGCAGGTCATACTTAATATAGCAAAAAATGGCTTTGAGGCCATGGAACAAGGCAAAAACCTGACCATACATATTTATCCAAAAAAACAAGAAGCTATTATAGAAATCATTGACACTGGACACGGGTTGGAATCGAACGACATCCAGAAAGTATTTGAGCCATTCTATACTTCCAAAAAGGAAGGGACCGGTTTAGGACTTTTCGTCTGCAAGAGAATCATCGAACTCTTCAATGGAACAATCGAGATTACAAGCAAGCTTTCGGAGGGTACGACGGTCATGATTCGCTTACCTATCCTAAAAGAGAACGTGAGTAAGTAATCTATATGGAAAGAATCACGTTTCAGTAAAGTAAACCCTTCTATCCTAAGATAATCATCTTGACGGACCTTAAATATAAGGTCACTAGAATAAGATTCTAATTTAGAAAGAAGGCAAATACATATGGCAAGTACCACAGCAACTAAACCTATACCAAAAAATCAAGAGATGACCCTCAAAATAATGATTATTATTGGCATATGCCACTTAATGAATGATTCTCTTCAGGCCGTGGTACCGGCCATGTTTCCCATCCTAGAAAAATCCATGTCTTTAACTTATACACAGTTGGGCATGATTGCCTTCTGCCTGAACATCATCTCATCACTTCTACAGCCAGCTGTCGGATTTTATACCGATAAAAAGCCACTGCCTTATGCTTTGCCAGTTGGATTAACCAGCACATTAATCGGAGTCATCATCCTGGCTCTTGCACCAAACTATATAACTATACTCGGTGCTGTCGTTTTAATGGGCTTTGGATCAGCCATTTTCCACCCAGAAGGATCCAGAGTCGCCTATATGGCTGGAGGTCCCAAGCGTGGATTGGCCCAGTCAATTTATCAAGTGGGTGGAAACAGTGGGCAGGCACTAGCTCCGCTCATCACGGCCATCATTCTTGTCCCGTTCGGGCAGAAGGGCGCTCTCTGGTTTGCTTTCGTTGCCTTTGCCGCGGTCATGCTATTACTGTACATAGCCAAGTGGTATTCCCAAAGGCTCGTGCATTTTCAGCCAAAAACTCTGGCGGCTAAAGTCGTTAATAAAGAGCGTTCCAATAAAGTGGCCAAAGCCTTGGTCTTAATATTATTCATTATCTTCGCCCGCTCCTGGTATGTATCCTGCATGACAAATTTTTATAGTTTTTATTTAATCGAACAGCACTCATTCACAATAAAAGCGGCACAGATCTTCCTTTTTGCCTTTTTAGCCGCTGGGGCAGTCGGGACATTTTTCGGTGGCCCGCTCGCCGACCGCTTTGGGCGGAAAAACGTGATACTTTTTTCCTTTGCTGCAAGTACGCCGATAACCGGTCTTCTGCCATTCGTACCACCGATTGCAGCTTTCATTCTATTACTGATTGCCGGATTCATCATCATGAGCAGTTTTTCCGTTACCGTCATATATGCACAGGAATTAGTTCCCGGTAAAGTGGGGACAATGGCTGGTCTGACTGTAGGACTCGCTTTTGGTATGGGGGCGATTGGATCCGTTTCATTGGGGGCGATTGCAGATATTATCGGGATTGCAGCCATGATTAAAATCGTAGGATTTTTGCCCTTGCTAGGGATCCTCAGTGTCTTCCTACCAAGTGATTTCATGTTAAAACAATGGTATCCCCAAAAATAGGTTTCACACTGTAACCAATTTGGATAATCAAAAATACAATACATTATTGTTTTACCCAGAGAAGAAGAAAAAAGAAAGAATGAAAAAAGAACAACCATGCAAAGGAGAAATTTATGAGTGGAGTTTTATTAGGCAGTATCCTCTCTGCTATGTCTACAGGGGCCGGTGCGCTACCGATTCTTTTCATTAAAGGGTCCATGACCCATCGATTCAGGGATACACTTTTAGCATTTACAGCTGGAATCATGATGGCTGCTTCCTTGCTAAGCCTCATTCCAGAATCATTGGCAACCGGGGGGTATATCCAACTTATCATCGGGGTTTTCCTCGGAGTCTTAACTTTAACGATTATGGAAAAAAATATTCCACACATTGATCTCGGCCATACGAAAAGTGGTATTCAATTTGATGAGAAAGCTTTGCTCATCATCACGGCCATCACATTGCACAATATTCCTGAAGGTCTCTCCGTTGGGGTCAGTTATGCCTCAAACGCGCCTGATACAGGGAATTTGATAGCTTTTGCAATAGGTCTCCAAAATGCTCCCGAAGGCTTGCTCGTCGCATTGTTTCTAATCAATCAAAAAATTGGGAGATTCACGGCTTTCATAATTGCCACCTTAACTGGCGCCATAGAAATCGTCACGGGTCTATTAGGATATTACTTAACCTCTTATATTGAATTCTTGGTCCCTTATGGTCTTGCATTTGCCGCTGGGGCTATGCTATTCATCGTCTACAAAGAATTGATTCCCGAAAGTCACGGGGATGGGAATGAGCGCACCTCCACCTATTCCTTCATAGTCGGACTCTTATTTATGGTCATCTTATTGGAAATTCTATGATAATTGAACATGACAAAGGCTGGCTCCTTATGTGAGTCAGCCTTTTTCCTTTTTAAACAGCCGCAGATGATAATTTATCAAGCTGACTGTTAAGAATATATCTCCTGACATAAAACAAATCTTTGACAGGCACTCCTATGAAACTGACTCCATACCGATATGCATCTTCCATTTCCCGCTCATTTTGTATCCTGATTGTAAAATGATTCCTGGCATGATCAATCATAAAGGTGATGGTATGCAACTCGGCTTTCATTAGTTTGTTTTCACACGAAAATCCTAGGCCCTTGATGCTCAAATCAATCAACTGAACCCTTTCACTTTTTTGGGGGGACTGGACTTTTCCTTGAGCAACATACGATACCCTTGCAGCCCGTCTTCTTTCACTATCCTGAAGGGTATCGTACCATGGAACAAATAAGTATAGATTATTCTCTTGCTTTTTTATGATATTCGTTTCGAATGTTTGGGATTTATGCAGGCAGATAACGGTATCACCGGAATTAAATCGATCAGGATCCATAACAATGACATTCATCAGTTCCCCTTCGATAAAAAATAATGCCGCCTGGCTAATCTCCCCTCGTTTTACTAGTTGAATATATTCCATTCTTGACCTCTATTTCTTCATAGTCACTGCTATCCAAAGATAAATTCACGATCCATTTTCTTATATATTTATTAAAGGAAGTAATCATTGTAGAAAGGTTCCTGTAAGATGACGACCAAGTCTTTTGTTTCCACTCTCATTTCAATAGGCGTATGATGTTGCAGAATCAAATATTCATTAATCAGTTTATCAAGCTCCTCACTGATCCGAATGGTATGATTATGACTCATTCCGTGTATTTGCGCAAAATCCATCATTTCCCACCGTTTTATTCGTATTTCGTTACAAATTTCCATTGCATTCCGACAATTCATACCTATATTCACTACTCCTGCCCTTTTTAGAGTTTGATTATATTTAAGAATTATTACAAAATATACCTTATATGTAAATAGGTTCGCAAAAAAAGACAAAACTTCTTATATTGCGATAAAATTCAAAGCAACAGAAGACAGAAAATGACGGGAACCCTTATGACCTTTTCAAACAAAAAAAAACCCTTCAATTTATGAAAGATTTCAAGTACCCAACCTTGTGAAAAGAAAAGAACCAGTTACCCAATTGGCATCATCCTCTAAGCTTCACTTTTAATGGGCAAATAGATATGAAAAACTGTCCCTTTATCGACTTCGCTTTCCACTTCGATATATCCATTATGTTCTTCTATGATTTTATAGCTGACCATCAATCCGAGGCCGGTCCCTCTTTCCTTTGTCGTATAAAATGGCTCACCTAACTTTTTTAACTTTTCTTTGGATATCCCGTTTCCTTGGTCAATAATCGAGATGCGAACGTGGCTATTTGACACTTGGCTCGATTGGATACGAATTGTGCCGCCATCCGGCATGACTTCCAGTGCATTTTTAATAATATTGATAAATACTTGTTTTAACTGATTTGCTTCACAGAATATGTTGCATGCAATTCCCTCAAAATCTGTCTCAAAGCGGACATTATTAAGTAAAGCTTGTGCCGCTAAAAGCTCCAGTGTCTCTTTCAGGATGATGTGCAAGTCTTGTTCCAAATATTGAAGGGCCTGCGGTTTAGCCAAAACCAGGAACTCTGTAATAATCGTCTCGATGCGCTGTATTTCTGAAGTGATTATGTGAAAATAAGTAGAGAAATCCTCTTTGACCAAATCTTCAAGCAGTTGGATGAAACCTTTTAAAGCTGTCATGGGGTTTCTAATTTCATGGGCGATTCCGGCGGCAAGTTCACCAACAACATGTAAGGTATCCGATTTCCTAATTTGTTCTTGCATTTCAAGCCTTTCACTTACATTGCGAAAAATGGTTAAATTCAGGTTTGAATACAGATTGCCTCTTGTTAAAAATTCAATATGCTTAATCCTTCCATCTTCGAATTTTAGTGGAATGATGGAAGAATACACTCCTTTTTTATATACCGCTTCCACATGTGCATTCAAATCAATTGCATTTTCCGGTACTTTTCCGATGAATTCCTTTACGGTTAGAGAAAGGAGTTTTTCCTTAGAGATTTCCAGTATTGCCTTACCTGATTCATTAAAGTCCGTAAATCCATCCTTGTTCCATAAGATCAACCCATCAAGTGACCCCTCAAAAATTTTCCTGAATTTCTCTTCACTTTTCCTTAATTCTTTTTCTATTTCCCAGCGTTCGGTTACATTACGAAAGATGGTTACATTATACCCATCGCCCTCATGTTTCTTTGCCGTTAATTCAAGTAATTTGATTTGATTGTTTGGCATCTTATAAAAAATATCATCCCTGACTTGGCCGTCTCTTTCAAAAGTAGCAAGCATTCTTTTAAAATAACGATTTTCCTTATAGATGAATTTCCATATGTCACTGCCAATCATTTCTTCCTTAGTGGATTCAAATATTTTACAGGCTGATTGATTGACTCGAAAAATAACACCGGCCTCATTCCAAAAAACGATTCCTTCCATTGATTGATCAAATAACTCGGCAAAAATCCTTTCGCTCGACTCTAATTTCTTTTCAATAATATTCGATTCAGTGATCTTCGAAAACGTCGTTATGAATAATTCATTTCCGACTGGTGTACGGGTTGAAAAAGTAAAACGACAAGGCTTCCCATGTAGGGTTACCTCCAATTCACCCATAGAATTCAATGTTGTAAAAATTTCACTAACCCCTTCGTCTAGCTGTGACTTATCATCATGTGTCACCAAATCTGATAGTCTTTTCCCAATAAGATCTCTTTTATTGATTTTCAAACCATTCATGAATGCGGAGTTTGCCTCTAATATAAGTCCTTTACGACTTAAAAGGAGAATACCCTCTCTTGCTGTATCGAAATTATCCAAAACCATTTGCGGTGGCATCAAATTCCCGACCTGATCGATTTCAGACACATCCTCCAAACGAAAAATCCTCTTTCCACCTGAAAGTGTCCCAACCTGTATAAACTCAAACTCCCTCATGTTTCCATTATGGAGTTGTACCGCTTTCCTTTTCTTAAGAGGCTTTTTATGCCTGCTTAATCCCTCCACATCAACTGCAAGTAAGGTACTTGCTTGAAGAAAATCACTAAGCTTCAGTTTAGCCAGTTGTTCTCTGGGCTGATCGAACAACAAGCATGCCGCCTCATTCGCA
This sequence comes from Peribacillus suis, assembly GCF_059384845.1. NCBI lineage: Bacteria > Bacillati > Bacillota > Bacilli > Caryophanales > Bacillaceae > Peribacillus > Peribacillus suis. The sequence continues at coordinate 1,257,493 of NZ_CM182019.1, read as the reverse complement.
TAGGTGAATCTCAGGTTTTCATCGATCATTATATGGGGCTCTATAATGGAATTAAAGATTTCTTTATATTCTTCGATGTGTTTATTCAACCTGCTGATCTCCTCATTACAGACAGCCTCGTACTCTACATTCATATTCAAACCCCTTTCCAAACCTACTTCCATTCATTTCTTTCGACACCTATCTCTTTCGACATCCACCCCAAATTCCCTCGCTATTTCAAAAAAAACAGTAGAATAGAATTAGTCATGCGTGTAAAATTTATATTGCCATTCTCTTAATTCATTTTTGAATTAAGGGAAATTTAAGCTCTTTCCATGATAATGGATTTCAATCTCTATTTTTAGGGTATAGAGATACAATGATTTCTTCTCCTAAAAATAAATATTTGGAGGCAACTATGAAACAACGTGATTTTTTCTTTGACAATGCTAAGTTCATTCTCATGGGCTTTGTCGTTTTTGGACACTTGTTGAACACCTATATAAACGATAGTGAAACGATTTATGCGCTTTACAAAACCATTTATTCCTTCCATATGCCGGCCTTCATCCTTGTTTCCGGTTTTTTTGCAAAAGGATTTTATCAAAAAGGGTATTTAGCGAAAATCACCATGAAAATGATCGTACCTTATATCATTTTCCAAATCATTTACACAGTGTACTATTATTTTCTATATGATCGTTCTTCCTTCAATGTAGACATGCTCACCCCCCATTGGTCTTTGTGGTTCTTGATCAGTTTATTTTGCTGGAATATCATGCTTCTCGGTTTCTCTAAACTGAAGCCGCTTGTCGGTATAGGTTTATCGTTCCTAATCGCCTTGCTAATTGGATATGTGGACTTCATTTCCAATTTCCTAAGCTTATCGAGAACGTTTGTATTTTTCCCCATGTTTTTAATTGGGTATCATTTAAACAAAGATCATTTAAAAAGACTATTTACACCTAAAGTCCATATAGCATCACTCTCTATCATCCTTGTTGTTTTCATCGGTTTTTATTTAAAAGCAGATATCAATTATAAATGGTTGCTTGGCTCTAAGCCCTATTCCGAGCTAGAGGAAGCGTCCATCATATCCATGTTTAAACGTCTTGGTTTTTACGGATTAAGTGTCATTACAGTGTTTAGCTTTTTATCCTTTATCCCAAGACAACAATATTTCTTTACCAACTGGGGTAAGCAAACCCTGTATGTGTACTTGCTTCACGGCTTCTTCATTCGTTTTTTCCGTGAAAGCACCCTTCAGGAATACTTTAGTAACACCGAAAGCTTCATCATGCTAGCCGGGCTTTCCTTCTTGATTACAGTTATGCTTTCAAGCGAAATCATAGGTTCCATGGCACAGCCCATTATCGAATTGAAAATATCCAGGACCAAACAGTTCGCTCGTAAAGTTAAAGAATATATAAAGCCTAGTAAAGAACATAAACAATCTACTACCAGGTTTTAGAACAAAAAGGGCAGCCATAGGGTTGTCCTTTTATTTTCTTCTATTTAACATTTTATACTGTAAGTGGTTTTCCAAAACCAAGAGACTATGGTACAATTATTCGTTAGTGCTTGTTGGCTTTTAGATAACATGTACACGAAAGGAGATAGGCGCTTTCATTGCGCCATTTTTTATGAATATAATTATTAGTACTCTTAATGCAAAATACATCCATACATCTCTATCCATACGATACCTGAAGGCTTATGCCCAACCGGAATACGATGCACAGCTTGCGGAATACACCATCAAAGATCCGATTATGAACATCGTCGGCGACCTCTATTCCAAAAAGCCGGATGTAATCGGATTCAGTTGTTATATATGGAATATCGAAGAAACCATGAAAGTCGTGGCGATGCTTAAAAAGATCAATCCTGAACTGGTTATCATCCTCGGTGGTCCTGAAGTGACCTACGATGTTCATGATTGGCTAGATCAAATTCCAGGTGCTGATTTTATTGTCATTGGCGAGGGGGAAGTAACCTTCAAGGACCTGCTTTCCGAAATAGAAGGGGAACACAACTATAAGAAAGTTAGTGGAATTGCTTATCGGCAAGATGGTAAAAAGGTGATTCAGCCCCAGAATGGCAAGGTGGACCTGAAATCCCTTCCCTCACCATACCGTTTAGAGGAAGATCGTAATGAGATATCCAAACGGGTGACGTATATCGAGACAAGCCGTGGCTGTCCGTTCAGCTGTCAGTTCTGCCTATCATCGATTGAAGTGGGTGTGCGCTATTTTGACCGCGAAAAAATTAAAGAAGACATCAGGTATTTGATGGATAATGGGGCAAGAACGATTAAGTTTGTCGATCGTACATTTAACATTAGCCGGAGCTATGCGATGGAGATGTTCAGGTTTTTAATTGATGAGCATCAACCTGGAGTCGTTTTTCAGTTCGAAATCACGGCTGACATCATGCGCCCGGAAGTCATTCAATTCTTGAACGATCATGCGCCTGCCGGATTGTTCCGTTTTGAAATCGGTGTACAGTCTACGAATGATCATACAAATGATCTCGTGATGAGAAGACAGAATTTCGAAAAGTTGACCCGAACTGTCACGATGGTAAAAGACGGACAGAAAATAGATCAGCATCTCGATTTAATTGCTGGCCTGCCTGAAGAAGATTATTTTTCATTCAGAAAGACCTTCAATGATGTTTTTGCACTACGCCCCGAAGAGATGCAACTCGGATTCTTAAAAATGTTGCGTGGCACTGGGCTGCGCATTAGAGCGGATGAACACGATTATATTTACAGTGATCATGCCCCTTACGAAATCCTGGGAAACAATGTTTTAACCTTTGATGATATTGTCCGCATTAAACAAGTCGAAGATGTCCTTGAAAAATACTGGAACGATCATCGAATGAACCATACAACCGAGTTCCTTGTAGAAACGGTATTTACCTCCCCATTCGACTTCTTCCAGGAATTCGGCACCTATTGGGATGAGCAGGGCTGGTCACGCATTGGGCATCAGCTTGAAGATTTATTCAAGCGATTAGAGCTATTTTTGATTAAAAGGGAAACCGATCAATTGAATAATGTCATCGGTCTCATGAAATTGGATTACTTTAAGAATCAAAAATATAAGCCACGTAAACCTTGGTGGGAAGCCTCTTTAGATAAACATGGCCGTTCTAAGATTTATGAAGAAATTCTTAAGCATCCCGAGCACCTAGGAACCGATTTCAGGGATTTACAACTGAACGAAAAGGAAATATATAAGCATACCTTGATTGAAGAACTTCCGTTTGATTTAGAAACCTACTTAACGGATGGGACCATAATTGAACAACCTTCCATCATGCTTGCCTATTTTGATCCAAGTGGTAAAGGTTCTCGTATCTTTTCACTATCTAAGGCTGAAAGCACAATACAATAAGAATAAGGACGGACCCCTGTTTGTGGGGTCCGTCCTTATTTACTTTTTGTTATTTTTCGCGGCCAGTATTTCATAGATCTCGGTTGCATTCATATCTTCACTAAATTCCATACCGAATTCCGTTCGTACGTACTGGGCCTTATCTTTTTTCTCTGGTTGTTTACGTGTTTGTTTATTCATTTAACTTCTTCCTTTTCTGCCTTGTTTAGAGTTACGGTTTGCACCCTTCATGACATTTTCATCGGCTGCAAATTCATTTGAAAATTCATCTATTCCTTGATTCTTCTTCGGCGTTTTACTGGCTTTTACAGCCCCATCAACATTGGCTTTCCTTTTCATTTTCATTCCACCTCTATAAAAAAAGTTAACATTATAGAATGGGGTAATTCCGTTCAAAATTATTCACGGATAATATATCGTCATTCGCGTACATTAAGACTAAAAACGGAGGAGGATATAATGAAGAAAAAACTCGATAACCCAATTTTATCAGATACTCAGCCACATCAAATCAATGCACCTAGCTTCAAGAACACTGGAATAAAACCAGAAGCACCATTTGTGAATGAGTATGGAGTGGTCATCGGGGACAGTAAGTACGCCTCAGACAATTCACCGCTTGAAAATTGGAATGAGGATACAGACCCGGAAATCATGGCTGGTGATGAATGGGTCCACCCGACAAATGATATTGGCTGGAACTCGACTGAAAATCGGGAACTATTAGAAGCCAAACGAGATCCTCAAGCCCCTTTTTTCCATCCCGATAAAGATGTCAGCTCCGAAACGGATTAAGCTCTCGCAAATTTAAGGGTATCCTGAAACTTCCAGGACACCCTCTTTCCTTATTTAATCTGCAAAATCAATTTCCCTTTCGTTTGACGCGCGTTCATTTCTTCATGAACCGCCGCTGCCTGTTCGATTGGATAAATACCTCCGATGGTCATCTTTAGTTTACCTGAGGCTACATAAGAGAAAAGCTCTTCGATACTCGGTACAAGCAAATCCGGCCTTTTCATGATCTGGGGTAGGAAAAAACCTATGACGGATTGATTACGGCGCATTAAATTCTGAGGATTCATCGTATATAGCTCACGACTAGCATTGCCAAAAACGACTATGCGACCAAAAGGAGCCAGACATTTCAGGGTCTTATTGAAAATGTCCCCTCCTGCCATTTCAAGGGCAACATCCACGCCCTTACCGTCTGTCGCCTCTCTCACTTCGAGCTCCCATCCCTCTTTCGTATAATCAATGAGTACGTCCGCCCCCATCTCTTTTGCGAGTTCCAATTTTTCTTCGGTGCTAGCTGTGGCAATTACTTTCCCTGCCCCGAAAATCTTTGCAAGCTGGACAGCAAGCGTCCCAACGCCCCCGGCTGCTGCATGGATAAGTACCACTTCCCCAGCCTGCAGGCGTCCCATCGTCTTTAAGATGTGATACGCACTTAGCCCTTGTAGGGGTAAAGCAACCGCGTCATGGAAAGAGATTTCATCCGGTAATGGAATTGCGGAGAATTCATTGGACAAGGCATATTCGGAATAGCCGCCTGATTCAATCAAACTCACAACCCTAGTTCCAGCCTTGATCTTGGTTACTTTTTCTCCTACTTCCACCACAACCCCTGCCACTTCTGCACCTGGAATAAACGGGAGCGGCGTTGGTACGACATATTGCCCTTCCCGCCGGGCTGTATCGGCATAGTTGACCCCGACACAGTCAATTTCAATCAATACTTCATATCCGGTAGGCGTCGGTTTTTCCTTTTCTGTCAACTTTAGAACTTCAGGTCCACCGTAGGCTTCAAATTGTATGGCTTTCATCTTCTTCCCCCTCTATTAGTTCCCCGTATATTTCGGCTTTCGTTTCTCTTTGAATGCAGTAACCCCTTCTATATGATCTTCAGTTGTCCCCATTAGGGTTTGGGTAATCCGTTCCTGTTCAAGAATTTCCTCAAGTGAAGCCGTAAACGAATGACTCACAAGTTTTTTCATCATTCCATAGGCTTTTGTTGGCCCATGTGCCAGCTTGTCGGCTATCTTTAACACTTCTTCTTCAAGTTGATTCAATGGAAATACATGATTGATAACGCCTAACTGATGTAAACGCTCGGCCGAAAAAGGTTCGGCCGAGAAAAAGAGTTGTTTGGCAAGATGCGGGCCCACTAATTTCGGTAAAAAGTATGAACCACCTCCATCCGAAATTAACCCTACCTTTGAAAAACTCATAGCAAATTGGCTATCCTCTGCAGCCACGATTAAATCGCAAGCAAGTGCCAAATTAAAACCGGCCCCTGCAGCAAATCCGTGTACCGCGGCGATTATGGGAACCTCGCAGGAATCCATCGCCAATATACAATCATTCAGTTTACCGACATGGTCATACATTTGTACGGCAGTGGCCTGGCCCATCGATTTGACATCCCCTCCGGCGGAGAATGACCGTCCGGCTCCCCTGATTACGATGGCTCTTATTTGAGAATTCTGCCGAACATCAACAATCGTATTGGTTAAGTCCGCTATCATATCCGGACTAAAGGCATTCAAGCTTTCAGGGCGGTTCAAAGTCACCAGCAATACATGATTGGAAACCTCCGTTAATAAATGTTCTCTTAACATGTCTTCATCCCCCTTTATTTGATTAACCATCCACCATCCACTAAGATATCGGTGCCTGTCATGTATGAGGCTTCAGGTGAAGCGACAAATGCGATGACGTTACTGATTTCCTCTGCCTTCCCTACTCTTTCGAGGACCGTGTTTCTTTGTATCGACTTCAGGAATTTCTCATTCTGCAAGCCATCCTCCGTTAATGGAGTTTCAATGAATCCCGGTGATACCGAATTAACCCGGATTCCGTATGGAGCCAGTTCAAGTGCCAATGACTTCGTCAGACTAAGTACACCAGCTTTAGCAGAACTGTAATGCGGGATATGGGCCCCTGCTTGATGGGCGGATAGTGAGGCCGTGTTGACGATGGCCCGATTGCCGGCAGAGTCAAGTTCATGGCTTGCCGCTTCTTTCATCACCTTCCCTAAATATTTTGAGACAAGAAAGACACTTTTCAAATTGACATCTTGGATCATATCCCATACTTCTGTGGAGGTATCTAAAAGTTTGGAGGACCTCGATCCTCCCGCGTTGTTTATCAAAATATGAAGATCCCGGTATTGTTCGGTAACATACATGGCCAGCTCTTTAACGTCTTCCTCATCCGTAACATCAGCAGGAAAAATGTCAGCCAGCGGGATAGTATGGCGGGCATTGATCTCAGCCGCCACTTCTTTCAGCTTCCTTTTCGTCCTTCCTACTAATAAAACCTGTGCACCCTCATCCGTTAACCTTAATGCTGTCGCTTTCCCAATACCCGAACCCGCACCTGTTATTACAGCAATGGATTGTGAGAATCTCATTGTTTCACACCTTTCTTCTTACCTTATCGACCCTTTATCTCTGCTGCCTATTCTTCACAGTTTGTATTTTTCCATTTATCAACTCCGGAACAAGGGTTATCGACCCTTTTTGAGTTGCCAACCTCAAATCGCCATTTAAATCATGATTTTCAAACAGCTGACCAACATGCGAAGTTTGGAGGATTTCAAAGGCACTGTTGATATTCGTGCTATAAAAGGCACATGCTGCTTTCGCTGCATCATTTAACAGGAACGCATCTTGTGTCCCATTGACCAAACAATGAATCAAATGGCCGGCCCCATAAAAATCTTCCATACTGAATTCACCCGAATTGCCCGAACACACAATAACAATGGTTTCCGTTTGGTGAACGTTTTTGATTTTTTCTGCAACGGATGGATTATTCAGTAAAGAGGCAATATACACCTTTTTGGCCGAACTTGATTTTTGTAGGGCCACTGTGCCATTAGTTGTCGATAAGACAAGCGTTTTACCCTGAACTAGCTTATTCAACAGCGTCGGACTCGGATAGATGAAGCCCTCAATAGGTTGGGCCCTCATTTCCCCGGCAAGGAGGCATTCCCCTTGAGTCATATCTTTGCTTTTCAATTCGGCATCGGCAGGGCTCAGGACAGGGATTACCTGCTCCGCTCCATTATGAAGAGCAGACACGATGGTCGTGGTTGCTAATAGCACATCTAGTACGATGGCGACTTTCTCCCCATCTAGAAGCTTGTCCCTGTTGATTTCTTCTTTTTTCAATAGCAAGTGTATATGCTGCATCGTCTGTTTCATCTAATCAGGCTTCCTTTGCGGCTACGTGGGCAGCATGAGTAATTAAACTTTTCACCATTTTCCCCAATGAAGAAAAGCGTATATCCTTGGTCTGCCCCAATTCATACCGATAATAGATTTGCTGAAGAATCACAGCTAACTTGAAATAGCCAAATGTCAAATAATAATCGATGGTAGAAACGTCTCTACCGCTTCTCACAGCATAGGCTTCGATAAATTCATTCCTTGATAAAAAACCATCCATAGTAGTAAGCGATGCTTGGCCCAAACCGGATTTGACCATTTCTGGGTCGCCACTTTCCGTCCAATAGCTTAAGGCAACGCCTAAATCAGCCAGCGGATCACCGACCGTCGACATTTCCCAATCAAAAAGACCGACCATCTCGCTTAAATTCTGGTTGAACATCGCATTATTGATCTTAAAGTCATAGTGAATGATCGAGGTTTGACTATAACGCGGCATATTCTTTTGTAAATAAGCAACGAGCGGTCCCACTTCCTTGATTTCATCCGTCTTTGCCCGTTCATATCTGGAAATCCACCCGTGTACCTGTCTCTCCATAAATCCATCAGGCTTTGAAATTTGAGCTAATCCCGTCTTTTCATATGGAATGGAATGAAGATCCGCAAGCTGATCCACCATAATAGTGGATAGTTGACGGCACTTTTCCACAGTCGGGACAATATCTTTAGGAAACTTGGAATCTATTACTATTCCATGTTTTCTTTCCATTAGAAAAAAAGGGGAGCCCACAACCGAGACATCATCCGAAAACAGGATGGGTTCAGGCGCTGCTTGAAAATACGGATGGATGGAAGAAAGAATATGGTACTCCCGTTTCATATCATGGGCTTTTGGAGCGACCGGACCAAGTGGAGGTCTCCTCAATACTGCTTCCCACTCACCGACTTTAAGTTGATAGGTCAAATTGGAATATCCTGTCGAGAACTGTTGCACTTCCAATGGATCATTTGGCAAATCCACTATCTTTTCCTGGAGGAATGCCTCTAGTCTTTTAACACCGAGCTCCTCCCCTGAACGAACAGGAATGGTATCATCCATCGTTCCCTTCACCCCTCGTACTTTAGTAAACTAGCTATGGACAATATGCGAGACTAATCTTTCTTTAATCGTTTCAGGAATGGGTTCGCTTTTTTGTTCCCCGAAATTAAAGCAAACCAATATCGCCGTTCCTTTTGCGATGGTCTCTCCCGTTTGCGAACAAATAATATCATGGCTCATCTCACAGCTTTTCGTCCCTACCTTAGTCAAATAAGTTCGAACGGATAAGAGTTGGTTAAAGTACCCTTGGGTAATAAAATCGCATTTTGTCGAAGCAAGTAAGAAATTCCAGTCTTCGATATTCGAGGCCAATCCCAGCGCTTCAAAGAATTTCATCCGGGCCTCTTCAAGATAAATAAAATAGCTGGTGTTATTGATATGTCCCAATGCATCCGTTTCAGAAAAACGCACGTTTACATTTAGTTCATGCATAATATACCTCCTAATTTTTAGCGATGGGAGAACGCGGGTTTCCGCTTTTCCAAAAATGCTGCAACTCCTTCTTTCACATCTTCCGTTTGAAAGATTTCCTCAAAAAGATTCGTTTCAAGCTCCAACCCTTGTTCAAGTGTCGATTCGCTCCCTTCATCGATGGCCTTCTTAATCCTTGATAGGGCCTGTAATGAATGCCTCGTCATTCGGGATGCCAACTTTTTAGACTCGTTTAATGCGCTTCCCTCATCCACGACTTTATTGACGAGCCCAATTTTTTCTGCTTCCTGAGCAGAAAGTGGATCTCCAGTAAAGATCATTTCCTTTGCTTTAGCATTTCCTACAAGTCTCGACAAACGCTGCGTGCCCCCAGCTCCTGGAAATAACCCTAATTTCACTTCCGGTAAACCGATTTGCACGCCTACTTCGGCCACGCGCAAATCACAAGCCAGTGCCAATTCACATCCACCCCCTAAAGTCATTCCATTCAAAACAGCGATGGTCGGTTTAGGAAATTGGTCAATCTGAGTTAAAACCCCATGGCTTTCTCTTACCGTCTCCTTCATATTTGGATTGCCCATCATTTGTGGGAATTCTTTTATGTCCGCACCTGCGGCAAACGCCATATCTCCAGACCCGGTAATGAGCACGGCAACAATTTCATTATCATCTTTAAGTTGTGTGAAAACTTCGGACAACCCTTGAAATACCTGTCTGCTGATCACATTCAACGGCGGATTATCAATTGTCACAATCGCAAGCTGATTTTCTTTTTCCACTCTCACTAAGTTTGTCATACATTCTTCACTCCTTGATTTGTATAGTCGTACCAGCCTTTTCCAGTTTTCCTTCCTAAATTACCTTGTTTCACCTTTTCCTCTATACAGGCATTAGGTTTATCTTCTGGATTACCTGTTTCTTTATAACGTTGCTGCATAACGTAGTAACCCACATCAATACCAGACAAATCCATCAATTCAAATGGGCCAATGGGGTGACTTAAAGCTTTACGGCAAATCAAATCGATGTCCTTATAATCCGCTATCCCTTCTTCATATAAATAAAGGGCTTCCCGTTGCAACGCCCCCAATATGCGATTTGCGACGAACCCGGAAATTTCCTTGCGTAGTAAAATGCCTGTCCGATTCATTTTCTCCGTGACTTCTAATGCAAGCTTCGCTGTTTCTTCGGATGTTTGATCACTCATGACCACTTCCACGCAATCCATGACAAGAGGCGGGAAAAAGAAATGCATATTGATGAACTTATCCGGACGGTTCGTCACCCCGGAAAGTAAACTATTCACGATAGTCGAACTATTTGTCGCAAAAATGGTGTTTGCCGGTGCAAATTGCTCTAGCTTAGCGAAGACTTCCTGCTTCACTTCAATTTTTTCGACTACTGCCTCAATAATCAAATCGGCATTGCTGGCGGCTTTATTCAAATCGGTCGTAAATTGAAGACGGGTGAAGGCTGCCAATCTACTGTCTTCACTCAGCTTTCCTTTTTGCACCCATTTATTCATGATTGCCTCTAACTTTTCCTTTGCCGATTGCAAAGCAGTGTCCTGGACATCCTGTAATACCGTATTGAATCCGCCTAGGGCAGCAAGCATCGCAATTTGATGTCCCATCTGTCCTGCCCCGATTACCGATATCGACTGTATCTTATTGGTCGACATTGAGTCACCCTCCCTTTTTAACTCGTTTATTCATTAATTCCATGTAAAATCATTTCCATGAATATTTCGGCTACTTCCCGATCTGTCTTTTTTCCATCAGGGTCGAACCATTGATAACTCCAATTGACCACACCCAAAATGGCAAATGAGATAATAGAGGTATCAAGAGTAGAACGGAATTCCCCCCGTTTGCCCCCCTCTATCAACAATCCTTCTATTTTATTGCGGAATTCATCCCGCTTCGGAAGGATTTGATCCAATTTATCTTTGCTGAGGTTTTTCATTTCGCGGAAAAAGATGGTTGCACTCGACTTTTTGGACTTGATGCTTTTTAAAAGCATATAAACCATATCGAACAGCTTATCCTTACATCCTTTACTAGTATCCTGAAGAATCGTTTCCTGCCCAGTTAGCAGTTCATTGATATAAGCGAGATGAATATCCATCAGTAGCTGTTCTTTACTTGTAAAGTAATAATAAAACGTTCCTTTTGTCACCCCTACCGATTCGACAATATCCTGAATGGACGTTTCGCTGAAGCCTTTCTGTTCGAATAAGCGTATGCCATGTTCCGTCATTTTATCTTTCATGTGTGTAATCCCCGCATTCTGTTAAACTATCAGTTGAATTGATACCATAGGCTTTCGTACAATCATGCCTCTTCTTATTTCCTAGTCATTTCTTCTCTTAAAGCGCGCCTTAAAATCTTCCCGACATTTGTTTTTGGAAGTGCATCTCGAAATTCAACTAATTGAGGGACTTTATAAGCCGATAAGTTTTTCCGGCAATAATCGATGATTTCCTGTTCGCTGGTTTCCTGGTTACTTTTAAGAACAAGTACCGCTTTTACGCTTTCTCCCCTATACGCATCTGGAACTCCGATTACCACCGCTTCCTGGACGGCTGGATGCTCATAAAGTACCTCTTCCACATCACGCGGATAAATGTTATATCCGCTAGCAATGATTAAATCCTTTTTCCGATCTACAATATAGAGATATCCATCCTCATCCACTTTGGCGATGTCCCCCGTATAAAGCCATCCATCTCTCAATGTGACCGCTGTCTCCTCCGGCATGTTCCAGTACCCTTTCATCACTTGTGGGCCTTTAACCACCAGTTCTCCCAATTCTCCTGGTGATACTTCACTCAATCCCTCCCCCAGGTCCACTACTTTATAATCCGTCGATGGGAAACCAATCCCCACGCTCCCTGGCTTTCTTTCAGCAAACGCCGGATTGCAATGTGTGGTTGGGGATGCTTCCGAAAGTCCATATCCTTCCAATATCTTCGCACCTGATTTCCTCTCGAATTCACGAAGCAACTCAACGGGCATCGGTGCACTGCCACTATTACAAAGGTGTATAGAATCCATGCCGTATTCTTCGGCTTTAGGATGATTCGTCAAAGCGACGTACATTGTCGGTACACCTGGAAAAGTAGTTGGCTGTTCACGCTTGATTGTTTCAAGTACTTCTTCTATTTCAAAACGAGGGAGCATAATCGAATCCCCCGCAGTATAAATGGACAAATTCATTGCAGACTGCATCCCAAACACATGGAAAAGCGGGATGACCGTCAACGTTCGTTCCCTTCCCATTTTTAACTCATGTTTAAAAAATTCATAAGACTGAATGACATTGGCCAAAATGTTGCGATGCGTCAGCATGGCACCCTTGGATCGTCCCGTTGTTCCTCCTGTATATTGAAGGACGGCTATATCATTTACAGAATCAAATGAAACAGGGATTATGTTACCGTCACCCGTTTTCAAAAACTGGTCAAAAGCAACATCGGGTTGAAAATCTGCTTCAGATGTCTGGAGACTGACTACAATGACATTTTTCACATTCCCATTAGGCTGTACGCTCTTCACTTTTGGATACAATCCATCTAAAACGACAATGGTCTCGGCTCCCGAATCCTGTAGAATTTGCTGAAGCTCCCTTTCGACCAACATTGGATTGACTTGGGTAATGATTGCTCCTGCCGTCAAGGCCCCATAATAGGCGATAACGTATTGAGGACAGTTAGGTAGCATGAGGGCAACTCGATCACCCTTTTGCACTCCCTTTTTTTGAAGGGCGGAAGCAAAAGCCTGTGATGCAAAGAAGAGCTCTTTGTACGAAATCTTTCTCCCATAAAAGGTGATCGCTGTGTTGCTTGGATAAGACTCAAATGCCTTTTGGAGGATCTGTTGCACCGGGACTTCAGGGACTTCAATTTCCTTCAAGATTGAATCAGGATAAACGGACAGCCATCTTTTATTATTCATTACATACCCTCCAGCCATTTTTGATTCTATTTTCTACATGACATGAGAACCGCCATCAACAATCAGGATATTGCCCGTCACATAATCTGAAGCTTTTGAGGCGAGGTATACAGCAGCACCCTTCAAGTCATCCTCGTTGCCTAATCTTTTGAGCGGAGTGGAATCGAGAATAGGACTTTCCCCTTTAGCTAGCACGCCTTTCGTCATGGTTGTGGGAAAGAAACCCGGGGCTATCGCATTTATGTTGATATTATGTTGACCCCATTTAGCGGCTAAATCTTTTGTCAAGGTTATGACCGCTCCCTTGCTCGTATTATAGCCAACGGCATCCAGTATGTTTGGATTCGTACCGCCCAGACCGGCAACCGAGGCGATGTTTATGATTTTTCCATATCCCTGCTCAATCATGATCCTGCCAACAGTCTGGCACATGATAAAGGTACCCGTTACATTCACATTCATCACTTTGTTCCAGGCCTCAAGGGGCATGTCGATGGCCGATGCTCCCCAGGATGCACCGCTATTATTCACCAAGATATCGATGGAGCCAAATTTCCGGACCGTTTCATTCACGACTTCTTGTACGTCGGCAGGATTTGTGATATCGCATTTAAAGGAAAGCGCCTTTACGCCAAGTTCCTCCATGCGGGCTGCAACTTCATCACATGCGGCCTTCTTTCTTGAACACAGGACGACATTGGCCCCAGCCTCGGCAAAACCGGTCGCTATCTGTTCGCCCAATCCCCTTCCACCGCCAGTAATTATCGCCGTCTTTCCAGTTAAGTCGAATAACTCGGTTATTTTCATATTTTCACCTCATCCTTTTGATACTTACGAAGTTCGATTTTAGCCACCTGTTGACGGTGTACCTCATCTGGGCCATCCGCTAGCCGCAATGTTCTAGCATTGGCCCAATGGGCAGCAAGCGGGAAGTCACCTGAAACCCCTGCAGCACCAAAGCCTTGGATTGCACGGTCTATCACCTTCAATACCATATTGGGAGCTACTACCTTTATCATGGCTATTTCAGCTTTCGCTTCTTTATTTCCAACAGTATCCATCATATAAGCAGCTTTTAAAGTCAAAAGTCTGGCTTGTTCAATTTCAATCCTCGAATCGGCCACCCACTCCATGATCACCCCCTGTTTCGACAAAGGCTTACCGAATGCTACACGTTCTTGTATACGCTTACATAATTCTTCAAGTGCTCTTTCAGCTGCACCGATTAGCCTCATGCAGTGATGGATCCTGCCAGGTCCGAGTCTTCCTTGAGCAATGGCAAATCCTTTCCCTTCACCCCAGAGGATGTTTTCAGAAGGGACCCTGACATTAGTAAATGTGATTTCAGCATGTCCATGTGGAGCATGGTCATAACCAAAAACAGAAAGCATACGTTCAATTTTGACGCCGGGTGTATCTAGCGGCACCAGAATCATCGATTGCTGCTCATGTTTGGGTGCTTCGGCATTGGTCTTACCCATGACAATTGCAATTTTACACCTCGGATCTCCAGCCCCAGATGACCACCACTTTCGACCATTGATGACGTATTCATCACCTTCCCTTACAATTCTGCATTCAATATTAGTTGCATCGGAAGAGGCCACTTCAGGCTCAGTCATCGAAAAACAAGACCTTATTTCCCCGGCAAGCAAGGGTTTAAGCCAGCGTTCTTTATGCTCATCCGTTCCATAACGAACCAAAACTTCCATATTTCCCGTATCCGGTGCATTACAGTTGAATATTTCGGGTCCTATCATGGATCTTCCCATGATTTCACAAAGTGGTGCATATTTAAGATTGGTTAAACCTGCTCCGTGTTCACTATCAGGTAAAAACAAATTCCAAAGTCCAGCTTCCTTCGCTTTACCCGTCAATTCAGATAAAATGGGCGGTATGGCACTCCAGCGACTGTTTTGTTTTTCTAATTCCTTTTGATAGACGGCCTCATTTGGATAGACATGTTGTTCCATGAAACCGATTAACTTTTTTTCTAAGTCCTTCACTTTTTGAGTGTGTTCGAAATTCACATTCATTCCTCCCTTTTACTAACTAACTGGTCGGTATGTTCATTATTTTCCATTATATTATTATTTTTACAATATTTTCAATAATTAAATTTTATTTTCTGAAAATTGATTCATTATTTTAAAAGGTACCTCCTTTTTTTCACTGGTTTTGCAGGTAGGAAAGATACAAACAATTTTCGTTCCTTTTGCTCTCTCACTTGTTATGAACACTTTTCCCCCATGATTTTCAATGATCTTGAAACATACAGAAAGACCTAACCCCGTACCTGACGATTTCGTCGTGAAGAATGGTTCGCCAATTTTTTGAATCGAGTGTTCTGGTATTCCCTCCCCTTCGTCCAATATGCCTATTGAAACCTCGTGATCCTTTTCTTGAATATTGACAAAAATGTTACCACCATTCGCCATGGACTCAATCGCATTTTTTATAAGGTTAATT
Organism: Peribacillus suis; assembly: GCF_059384845.1. Classification (NCBI taxonomy): domain Bacteria; kingdom Bacillati; phylum Bacillota; class Bacilli; order Caryophanales; family Bacillaceae; genus Peribacillus; species Peribacillus suis. Next base: position 1,241,979 of record NZ_CM182019.1, on the reverse strand, counting down.
AGTACCTGCTTGATTTGATTTTCATCACAGTAAATTAAAATCGGGTCTTCATCAAAGTTTTTATGAATTTGGATATTATTAAGAACAGCATTTGTCTCCAACAACGTTAAAACATGATTGCAAATACCGATTAGATTTTTTTCCGAAAATTCAGTTTTACTAGGCTTCGAAAGTAACAATAATTCATTGAGGATTTGCTCGATTCGGCTAATTTCCGAGAAAATGATATCATAATATTCCTGTTTGTTTTCAGACCCATCTTTGATTAATTTTACAAACCCCAAGATGGAAGTCATAGGATTTCGGACTTCATGGGCAATACCAGCTGCAAGTTGGGCAGCTGTGGATAACTTGCTGGAGGTAATGGCTAAATGTTCATTCAGGCTTACAAGTTTTTCTTCTGCATGTTTCCTTTCATTGATTTCCGATAATATGCCCGCCGTCCCAATGAATTCACCACCGTCGTCATAGACTAATTTAACGAACGCTTCTACCCAAGACCCTTCATTATTTCGATTCTTCATTTTAATGTCGACACGGAAATATCGCTTTCCTTCACGGAAGGAATTTGCAAACGCTTTCAAAATGCGATGATAAGATGTCTTATCTATTTCTTTTGAAAAATGGAGACCCAGTGATTCATTGACAGTCCTTCCGCTCATCATTTTCCATGCTGGATTCAAATATTGCCATTTCCCTTTTTCATCCGTTTTAAAAATCACTTCGTTGAAGCTGTTAAGCAACTCTTTAGAGGATTTAGAAATAATGCGATAACGTCCTTCGCTATCTTTCAATAATTCAATGATCCTTTGTTTTTTATCATAGACGGCTCCTAACAACCATGCAACGGCAGCAATAATGGCAAGATAGAATATTCCTACTACAGGGACTTTCCGTGACTCGGCGTAAAGCCAAACTATATAGGGTAGTTGCAATGCGGAAAATAGGGTGGGGACAACCAGTCTGCCAACATAGGTATTCAATCTTACACCTCCCATACTAACAATAAAATTTTTTGTCCGATTCGCTCTGGATTTGGTTATATATGGTAAACAATCTCTTTAAAGTAAAATTCCATAAAATATCTGCAATTCCTGCTATTAACCAAAAAAACCTCTCCAATAACGGAAAGGTTCATCTTTATTATTTAATAATCAGCCAATTATGACACGCTCTTTAGGATAATGGTAGTTCTCTGTAACTTCTTTATGACCGATGATATAGAGGAAGGAGGTAATTCCAACCCGACCAATAAACATAATTATCATAATGACAACTTTGCCCACATTACTCAATTCCGGAGTAATGCCCATCGAAAGACCTACTGAACCGAAAGCGGAACAAACTTCAAAAATGATCTGCATCAAAGTGAAGTTCTCGCTTATAGTCAAAACGAAAATCGCCAGGATACATAGCAAGGAACCCATTATCATGACAGCCGTTGCTTTTCGGGTATCATCAGGATGCACTTCCCTTTTGAATACTTTAATGGACTTTCTCCCCCGCATGAAGTTCCACAAAAAGAGAATCATGATAGCAAGGGTCGTCGTCCGTATGCCACCACCTACAGAACTAGGCGATGCTCCAATAAACATTAGAATGCTCATCAGTAATAAGGTCGGTTCCGAAAACTCGCTAACAATCATCGTGGAAAGGCCACCACTTCTCGTATTCGACGACATGAATAATGAGTAGAAAAGTGATTCATGCCAGCTTTTCCCGTGAAAAAAGCCCTTGATTTCAAGGAGATAGATAAGGATGCTTCCTCCAATGATAAGACCAAAAAAAGTCACCGAGGTGAGCTTTGTAAACAAGGAAAAGTGAAACTTATAACTACGCGAACTATTCGACAAAAACTCTTTTAATTCGATTAAGACCGGAAATCCGATTGCCCCCAGAATCAGGAGGATAATCGTGATAAATTGGACGAAATAATCGCTTTTGAAAGGGATCATGGAAACACCACTAATATCAAAACCAGCATTTGTAGTGGAACTGACCGCTAAAAAGAGTCCATTGACCAAGGCTGCCTTCCAATCTGGATAATAATTCAGGAAGTAAACACCTAAAATAAGAGCTCCAATTAATTCAATTACGACAAAAATCTTTATAATTTGAATCAATAACTTAACAAGACCCGAAAGATTAGTCTGATTCTGGTCAGTCATGATCAGCTGTCTTTCTTTGATCCCAATTTTCTTGCCTAAAATCAACCAAAAAAAAGTTCCAAGTGTCATTATGCCAATTCCGCCAAATTGGAGAACGAACATTAAGATGAAATAGCCCGTGTTACTGAATACCTCAGCTGTATTGACTACGGTTAATCCTGTCACACTTACTGCGCTAACCGCAGTGAAAAGTGCATCCATGAATCCCCATCTCACTCCAGGTTTTAGAGCAACTGGCAAACTAAGCAGTATTGTAGAAACACTGACGGCCATAAAGTAATAACCAACGATAAGTTGGGCTGGCGTTAATTTTGATAATAGCTTTTTAATAGCAACCATGCAGTTTTCCTTTCTTACTCTACGTAATCGATGATTGTTACAAAATCTATCTTAGTGTACTCTTTTTTCGATGATTTTTCCATTACCTTTTAGGAACTGACTTACTTACAACAATAAGGTAGGTTTACCAATAAATTTGACATCCGTCCTATAAGTAAAAACAACCGTTTTACTCATACTATAATTACAGCGGAAAAACCGCTGAACCAATAAGGGGGAAAATAAAATGGCTAATAATAGTAGCAGCAATAAACTTCTTGTGCCTGGAATTGAACAGGCCTTAGATCAAATTAAATATGAAATTGCTTCAGAATTCGGTGTTCAATTGGGTTCAGATACATCAGCCCGAGCAAATGGTTCGGTTGGTGGAGAAATCACAAAACGACTTGTCCAGCAGGCACAATCTCAGCTTAAAGGTCAATAATTAACCTAACTGAATATAATGGATAAGGGCCCAGCTATTAGCTGGGCTCTATTTATGGTGAAAATCGATTTCATTTTTCTTAGGGGAATGTTCACTATTTTGTTTTGTTGCTTTTTCTTTATGGGGTGGTTGTTTCGGTGCTTTTTCCTTTGGCAGTTGCTGCCTTGACGCCTTTTCCTTTTGCGGCTGTGGCTTTGGTGCTTTCACCTTTTGTGGCTTTGGCTTTGCTGCCTTTTCCTTTTGTGGCTTTGGCTTTGCTGCCTTTTCCTTTTGCGGCTGTGGCTTTTGTGCTTTTTCCTTTTGTGGCTGTGGCTTTGGTGCTTTCACCTTTTGTGACTTTGGCTTTTGTGCTTTTTCCTTTTGTGGCTGTGGCCTTGACGCTTTTTCCTTTTGTGGCTTTGGCTTTGATGGCTCCTGCTTTGGTGCTTTTACTTTAGGATTATTCACCTTTTGTTTTTTCTGAGGCGATTCTTCCTTTTTTCTGGTTGACTCTTCTACTGAAGCCCTTAAAGATTTTACCGCTTTTTCCTTTTGCTCGAGCTCTTTATTTTTTTCAGGTATTGTTCCGGCTTCTTTTTTATGTAATTCACGTTTGCTACTATTATTTTCACTGTGTCTTGAATGATTCGCGTTACTTCCCTGTACCGGTTTCCTTGTGTCCCCTTTTTCCTTCTCCTTTTTCTCGAGCTTCTTTTCCACATATTTTCCGGTAGATATCCCCTGCTCCCTTGCGTGTTTGCGGTCACTTTCTGTTGCTGGGATAACTTTCAGCTTTGTTTGGGCGATATTATCCTGAGTTGAGATTTTATTAATTTCTGATTTTAGGTTCTTATCCAGTTCTTTATTCTCATCCAATAAAGTTGTTGAAACCACAATTTGTTTTTTCCCTTTCAAATAACCAAGTTGTTTTGTGGTCTTCACGATACGATTCGTGACCGTTTTAACATTCTTGCCTTTCCAGTTTGAAATTTCCCTAATCACCAACTTCCCATCTCCATTAAGTCCAGTGAGCTTGAGAACCTCCAGTTCATCATTAAGTTCCAATTCAATACTTGGGTTCACATCGATCGTCATATAAGCCGAGACATGGTCAGAAAACAATGACGGAAGGAGGGAAATGAGAATAAGAAAACTGGATGTCAAGCTGAGTACGACGGTTTTCTTTGCTGAAAAATGAAAGGTAGATAAAGAAAAATTAAACGATGGTTTAACAGTCGAAAAGGTAATTTCCTCTCCTACTTTATAGGGCCGGGCTTTCCTTTTAGTTTTTAAGAACTCGCCTTCAGGGGTTAAAAGAGTGACAAAACGTTTATTTATAGAAAGAACAACTCCTTTTTTCATCCATTAATCACCCCTTTAATATACTCGTTCAAGTACAGGAAATCCCCATTCAGTATTATGGCCACAGCAATGATATACTTTCGGTTCCGTTCAATTGTTTTTCGACTCACTTCCACCCTACCCTCTAGCTGCTTAACAGGAAGACGTTTCTTGGTAAACAGGATTTCTTTTAACTCGTCATCTTCCATTAGCATTTTAGCTATCATGATTGCTCCTTTCCTAGCATCAGCATGTTTCGGAGAAACTTCGACAAGATCGTCAAACGACAGACCAAAATCTTTTAATTCATTTATGTAAAGATGAATTTCTTCACTTCTTTTTTCTGATTCCAATTGCTTTTCATATTCTTGTATGGAATTTTTATCATCGAAATAACTTTGGTTTTGGTTATTTTCTTCGTCCACTGCAAGATCCACAGTCATTTCTTTACGTCTTGACTGGCTCCGCAAATAGTCAATAACCCTCCTTTTAACAAGGGTTTCTGCAAATGCCAGTAACGAACTTCCTTTTTCAGGAGAATATTTATCGATTGCTTCATTAAATGCAATCAATCCAATACTGAATTCATCATCTGTTTCATATATGTAACGTCTGCAAACGGATGAGACGGTTTTAGCTATAAAAGGCTTGAATGATTCTATGGTATCATTTCGAAGGCTTAAATCGCCTTGTTGAATTTTCAAGACGGTCGATTCTAAAGAACGCTTTTTTTTGAATGCTGTAAACAACAAACCAAGCATTTGTTCACCTCGCTCCTATTGATGCAAAATAATGCATCAACATCTTAATCTTAAGGGGAGCAAGCCTAAATGACAGTTCCAAAAGACCTATTTTCCGAAAATCACAGATTAAATTTTCGATATAACATGATAAAATGCTTAGTTTTTTCTCGTTTATTACATTAAAGTTACAGTTCAATAAAAAAATCGAAGTTTTCTAATGGTTTCATAGGACATTTGTCATTTTTATTACTTTAATTTAATATTTGACTCTTAAGCATAAATTTCGAAAATAGGATTATTTTTTTGTGGGTAACGCGGTCATTTTCCACAAAATGATTAATTTTCATTGCACAAAAAATGTCAGGCGTGACTTTCACGCCTGACATTTTTTATACTTCTTGAATTTGTTTCTCTTTTTTACTCGAAATGATCCAAGCACCAACCGCGATTCCAACTAATACAACCCAGAAAATTGACTTCCAAAGGGTTGATTCAGGGAAATGCTGTTCCAAGACGCCAAGGGAAGGATGAGCTAGCGTGTAGACGGCCAATTTAACCCCTACCCAACCTACAATCAAGAAGGCTGCAGTTTCAAGTGATGGACGTTGATGAAGCAACTTCACGAATCCATTAGCAGCAAAACGCATGATGACCAAGCCTATCATCCCGCCGAGGAACATGACAGCAAATTGTCCTCCGTCAATTCCACCGACCTTCATCCAACCTGTAGCAGGAAGTGTAACAGCTAATGCAACGGCTGCCAGCATCGAATCAATGGCAAATGCAATATCCGCTACTTCTACTTTGACGACGGTCATCCAGAAGCCGGATTGTTTCTTAGGTTTCTTGACTTCAGCCTCACCTTTACCAGCATATTTCTTATAAAGATGCTGAAAAGCGATGAAGAGAAGGTAAAGCGCACCGAGTGCTTGAACTTGCCATACGTCGACAAGGAAAGAAATCAGGAATAAACTTGCAAAACGGAAAACAAAAGCTCCTAACAATCCATAAAACAAAGCTTTCCGTTGTTGATCTTTTGGTAAATGCTTAACCATGACAGCCATGACGACTGCATTATCAGCAGCGAGTATCCCTTCAAGTCCGACCAAGATAAGAAGGACCCATCCATATTCCAATAATAATGATACTTCCATATATTTTACCTCCAATAGTTTGTATTTTCCTCCCTATCGGCATTTGGCAAAATAAAAAGACCTCTGCCGTATAGGCAAAGGTCTTGCTGAACATGAAATCATGTCAACAAAGCCGATGAATGTCTCCATTCACGTAATGACGACTTTGTTTTAGGGCGAACCCTAACGCTACTCCCCTTTGATTAAAGGAAAATCAGTTATTAAGTATATTAGTAGTATACGTGCTACCCGCAAAAATAACAATCATTTTTTTCGTTTTTCTTTGGAAATCTTTAATAATTCCATATATTCTTTTCCAAATTTGATCCAATTGGTCTTGGCTGAAAAGTAATGTTGGAACAGCGATAAAAATCTTGGGTATTTCCCTTCATAAGGATACCACTGGATTTCCGAATTCTTTTTCCCTTTATCCTGCATGATCGCTTTTTCATGGCAGAATATCCGCATTCCCTGTTCCCCATGATAACGGCCAATACCACTTTGCTTTGCCCCGCCAAACGGCAGTCCATGATTGGCAACGGTTATCAAGACATCATTGATGGTCACCGCTCCTGTCACTAACTGACGGGCCACCCGGTTCGCTTTTTCCTCATCCATGCTCCATACGCTTGAGTTAAGTCCATATTGACTGTCGTTCGCAAGACGAACCGCCTCTTCTTCACTATCGAATGGCACAACAGGAAGAACCGGGCCGAATGTTTCCTCATTCATGATTTTCATCGAATGATCGACATTGGACAAAATGGTCGGTGGGATGAAATAAGTACTTCCCTTTTTCCAGTCATGCGGCGTGCTGCCGGATTCCATGATGGCTCCCTTATTCAGTGCATCATCCAAGTGATCTGCAACGATATCAAGCTGGGCCGGGAACGTCATCGAACCAACATCGTCCGTTAATTGTGTACCCTGCCTTAAAGCAGTCGTCTTTTCCTTCAGCAAGGACAGAAACTCTTTATAAACGGTCCTTTCCACATAAACCCTTTCCACGCTCATGCACACCTGTCCACTGTTAGTAAAAGCTCCCCAAAGTGCCCCATTTACAGCACGTTCCAAATTGGCATCACCAAATACGATCATCGGATCCTTTCCACCAAGTTCGAGCGTAGTGGGGATTAATTGTTTAGCCGCCACTTCACCGATAATTTTACCGGTCCTTACAGAGCCGGTAAAAAATATATAATCGGGTTTTTGTTCCGTCAATGCTGCCCCTAGCTCTTTTCCGCCATGGGCAAATTGAATGACGCCCTCCGGAAATCCAGCTTCTTGAAACAAGTCATCCATGCTTATACCCACTAAAGGGGTCACCTCTGAAGGCTTGGAAATGACCGTATTTCCACCAATTAAGGCATTCAGTATCGGCACCATCGCCAGTTGGAAAGGATAATTCCAAGGTGAAATGACAAGGACCGTCCCACGTGGCATATATTCAATATAGGATTTCTTACCAATTAACATGAGTGGGGTTGATGCCTTCTGCCTCGAAAGGGCTTTTGCGGCATGTTTTTCAATATGCTTGATCGCATCTATCGTTGGCATGATATCAGCCACAAGCGCTTCTATCTTGACCTTCCCCGTATCTTTCGAAATCGTTTCTGCTAGTTCATCCATCTTTTCCACCATCAAAAAACGAAGGCGCTTTAAATAGTTCAAGCGTTCGGCGATGGGTAGTTTAGACCAATTCAGAAAAGCCTGCCTTGATTTTATATATAATTGAGGAATGGACTCCAGTGGGGTTTCATCAAGTTCCGCTATTTTCTTTCCTGTTGCCGGAGAATACACTTCCCACTTTTTATGTAGTTCTTCCATAATGTCTCCCCTTGCTTCACCTTATTTTTATCTGATATCTTTTTTCGTTTTTGTTTCTTAAATAAAATTCGACCATGGCCGGTACGCCATCCTTGAAATTCGGGCAAGCAATTCCAGATCCCGCTAAATCAGCCTGTGCTTTTGTACAATCGAATCGTCCCTGCCATGTGAAGTAATCCAATGCTTCTTTTTCGACACCTAAATATGTCCGTACAGGACGGATCGATAAAAAGGCCTGGCTTACCGCCATTGGCATATGACCCTTTGGTTTCTTCTTATATAATTCACCAACAAAAAGTTCATAAATCTCAGTGGCTTTACAAGGACTCGGATCGGTTAGATGATACGTCTTACCTACACCTTCTTTATATAATGCCAGATAAGCGGTTGCCTGTATAATATAATCAACTGGCACAAGATTGACAACGGTCTCCCTTTCCGACGAGATATATGGGTACATAGGCAGGAAACTTAGACGATCTAGGAAGTTGAGGATAAAATATGGCCCGTCAAATTTGATGGTTTCCCCTGTCTTGGAGTGTCCCTTCACGATCCCTGGACGGATGATTGTTGTGGGTACTTCGCTTTTTAATTGCTCGACCAGTAATTCTGCATCATACTTCGTCCGCTCGTAATGGTTCTTGAAGCTTTTCGGCAGTACAAGTTCATGTTCAAACAGGTCACCTTCCCGATTACCGGCAACGTAAGCGGTACTAAAATAGGTATAACGCACAAGTTTGGGGATCCCTTTGACCCATTCATTCACATGCTTCGTACCAACGACATTGACTAGCTGAGCAATTTTTTCCGGGACAGCCAAATCATATATCGCAGCTAGATGAAAAACATGCGTGATTTCTTGTTGAAGACTTTGACTCTCCGGAACAGCGATATTGAGGTTCTCTTTCGTGATATCTCCTATCACTAATTGGAATAGCACCTTTGTCCCGTCCAGTTCACTTTCTATTGTCTTGATTTCCGCTTCCGCTTTTCCCATTTGCTCAGGTAGTACAAGTAGATAGACTTTATCTACTGCCTCGTCCCGTTTTATAAGCTCCCTAATCAACTGATTGCTAATGAACCCTGGAAAACCAGTAAAAAAGTATATATGTCCCATCCTATCCCTCCCTTTAATTATCTTAATTGTAAGTTATTTGACAAATTATTACTATTATTCAAGGGATGAAAAGAAAAATATTGTTTTTTAAAAGGAGTATCCAACCAGATTATCGAAAATAGAGAATAGTAGTATTCATGTGCATTAAATAAACCGGGTGTTTATATTCGATTCTTTAAGGTTAAATTCTAGTAAATGATTAAAATCATTATCTATCTAACCGATTTTCCGTTACTATATAAGAAGGCGAATTTTTCGCGCATACATATTCGAGGTGAGCGCACAAGTGAAAAGAATTATTAAAGCATATGATTTCCCAATTTTCATCGCAGTCACATTACTTTGTCTGTTTGGTTTAGTCATGATTTATAGTTCGAGCATGATTACTGCTGTTGCTCGATACGGCTTGTCCATGGATTTCTTCTTTGAAAAACAAAAAACGGCCTTTATCATCTCATTCATTGCCATGATCGTGACGATGATTCTTCCTTATAAGATGTACAAGCACAAAACGTTTTTAATGAGTATGATGTTTGGAATGGCTGGTATCCTTTTACTTCTATTCATCTTCGGCCATACGGCGGGTAATGCTACGAGCTGGTTTAAGATAGGAACAAAATCCATTCAGCCCGCGGAGTTTTCCAAGCTAGCCATGATTATTTATCTGGCCGCCATTTACGGTAAAAGACAGGATCGAATCAACAGCATCGATAAAGCCGTCATTCCACCGATCGGGTTTCTCGTTGGTATTTGCTTTTTAATTGCCATTCAACCTGACTATGGAACGGCTGCCGTCATATTTCTCATTGCAGTTACCATGGTCCTTTCGTCTGGCATGTCTTTTAAAAGTATCTTTAAGCTATCTATACTTACGATGCTATTAATCGGCCTTGTAGCTCTAGGCGTACTAGTGACAGGGAATTTCTCGAGTATTTTCACCGAGAATAAGGTATCCCGTTTTACCGGATTCGCTGATCCTTTCGGTACAGCCGGAGAAGACGGATATCAACTCGTGAACTCTTTATTTGCAATCGGTTCTGGCGGTCTTACGGGAGTCGGCCTTGGAGACAGCGTACAGAAGTATGGCTATCTTCCCGAATCCCATACCGATTTCATCATGGCCATCATTGCGGAAGAGCTAGGAATATTCGGTGTGGCTTTCGTCCTGTTGACACTCGGTTTCATCGTCTTAAGGGGCTTCATCCTTTCTGCAAAATGCAAAGACCCATTTGGCAGCCTTCTCTTGATTGGTATATCTTCCATGATAGGCATACAAGTGGGCATTAATGTTGGAGGCGTGACGGGGCTCATTCCCATTACAGGGATTACCCTTCCATTCATCAGTTATGGTGGTTCATCCTTACTCCTACTGATGCTTTCAATGGGTATCTACCAAAATGTCGTGATGAGAATGAACTTGCTTGAACAAAAAGAAAAAGTCATTACGACGGTTCCAACGGAAGATATTATCTCTTCCAAGTGAATTGGATAAAACCAATTTAACAAAAAAAGGGCTGACCCAAACATCATCAAAGGTGACATTTGGGGCAGCCTTTCCTATTTCAAGAACTTCAAAGGGTAGCTACTGCTTACTATACTTTAGAAAAGGAGAGGTACTGATGAAAATTAAACTGTTCATTTTTTTAACGTCTTCCAAGGAACATAAGGAAAAAAATAGATCCGAAGTTGTAATGAAAACATTTGAATCATCCTTTCGTCCCTTTCTAGGAGATATCATCGAGGACCCTGGATTTGATGCTAAGTATCATAATGGGTACGAGGTCGTAAAAGTCACTGTTAATTATGAGAAAGATGAATGCTATGTATCTATGAAACCCGTGGCCATAGATTTAGAGGAATTGTCTATCGAAGATTATATAGATAAGCTTTTGGCGAACGGATGGAGTATTGTTTCAAAAGAAGAGTCTGTAATGTAAAAAAGCGGTGAAGAAAAACCATTCGTTTTCTTCACCGCTTTTTTTCTTACTTATTATAATGAATGCCGATTTTTGTGAATCCACTGATCAAACTAAGTAATGGACAGAGTAAACAGAAAAAAGCAAATGGTGCATACTCCAAGGTCGGAACATCCAGTACCTTTGTCAGAAAGACACCACAGACTCCCCAAGGTACAAGTGGATTCACTACCGTTCCTGAATCTTCAAGCACACGTGCCAGTGTCTTAGGATGCAATCCCAGATCATCATACTTTTGTTGGAAAGCCTTCCCCGGCAACAACACCGATAAATATTGCTCCCCAACAAGGAAGTTGGTACTGATTCCTGTAAAAACAGTTGCAGCAATTAACTTCGAAACACTCGTCAGCGAATCCTGAATGCTACTAAGAATAGATGGGATAATGCCCAATTCAAATAAAAGTCCACCCATGGCCAATGCCAATAGAACGAGAGAAATCGAGAACATCATGCTTTCAATGCCACCCCGGGATAAAATGGAATCCAGCTGTTCCATCCCACTATCAAGAACGAAACCGCTAAATAGAATATCAGCTAGCTTCGGAACAGTAAGACCCGGTGTTTGTAAAAAGGCAATGATTGCTGCGGAAACGATTCCTGCAGATAAAGTCGGGATGGCTGATATCTTTTTCAAAGCCATACCTAAAACGATGATAAATGGAAGCAAGCTCCATATACTGATATTCGTTTCCATCTTCAACGTACGGCTCATCACTTCTATTTCCTCTATCCGGGCTATATTGATATCAGGGGAAAGGAAGAAAAAGATAACCAGCGTGATAATAAATCCCGGAAGCGTCGTCCAAAGCATATTTTTAATATGTTCAAACAAAGATACGCCCACTGTTTCCGATGCCAAGTTCGTTGTATCGGAAAGTGGTGACATTTTATCCCCAAGAAAGGCCCCCGAGATAATGGCACCCGCCGTGATGGCCAGCGATAAATCCATGGCCGCCGCCATTCCGATGAAAGCGACACCTATCGTAGCCGAGGTGGTGAGTGAACTCCCGATGCACAATCCGAGAAGCGATGTCACCAGAAATGTCACTGCATAAAAGGATTCACCAGAAATCCAGTCAAATCCATAATACATGATGGTCGGAATTGTTCCGCTCGCCATCCAGATTGAAATTAACATTCCAATAAAGAAGAAAATATAGATAGCTCCCATACCGGAGACCGCCCCTTTGACGATAGCCGACTCCAGGATTGAAAATGGAAGCTTTTTCACTTTCCCATAAACAAATAAAAAAAGGATAGCTGCTATAATTGGAATATGAGGATCCAAGCCATAATGTATAATTCCAGTTGCTATAATCAATAATAGAATGGCCAAAACACCGAGTGCTTCGGGCAATGAGAGCTTAAGCTTCGCATCTTCAAGACGCATGATATTTTTCACCGCTTTCAAGTTAAATATTCTCGAGGTAAGAATCGCTCGCACTCACTTTCGCTTAGACGCTTTTAAGCACTAAAGCATAGGTATAAATATATATAAGTTTTTCAATATTGTCAAAGGAATTTTATTCTATACGGTGCTCATAGTATCACCAAATTGCACGAATACCTTCTACGATTCTATTCATATGCATTATCCTTAAGTCTTCCCCTTTATTACAGTTACGTGATGATCCTTAGATGTCCTTTTCGAATTTATTCTCTAAGCTGAAGACATAACTATAGGAAAAACTAATCACTATTGATTTCTATGAGAAAAGCCCGTGTTTATGATCCACGGGCTCAACCTTATTTCAAATCCATTGGGTTATATAAAGTCACATCCGGATTCTTATCCTGGAACCAACGTAATGCAAACTCATTTTCAAACAAAAATGCATATTTATCATAACGGTCTTTGACCAGTATGCTTCTAGAACTGTGCAGATTTTCATCGAGTTTTTCATCTTCTGCCCAACGGGTGATTTTGCTACCCATACGCTCCATCATTACCTCAACATTGTATTCGTTTCTCATTCTGTGTTCGAATACTTCAAATTGAAGTTGACCAACGGCACCGAGAAGATATTCTTCCATACGGACCGTTTTGAAGAGCTGAATCGCTCCTTCTTGGACCAGTTGATTAATACCTTTATGAAAATGTTTCTGCTTCATAACATTTTTAGCCGTTACCCGCATGAAAAGCTCAGGGGTAAACTGAGGTAAACGTTCAAACTGATACATATCTTTACTTGTCGTAATCGTATCACCAATTTGATAGTTCCCAGTGTCATACAGACCAATGATATCTCCGCTCACGGCTTCATTCACGGTGTTCCGGTCATCCGCCATGAATTGGGTAGAAGACGAAAGATTGATTGGTTTGCCCGTTCTGCTCAAGTTTACATTCATTCCACGCTCGAATTTTCCTGAACAAATGCGAAGGAAAGCAATCCGGTCACGGTGTTTCGGATTCATGTTCGCTTGAATCTTGAAAATGAATCCGGAAAATTCTTCACTGACAGGATTCACTTCACCTGAAGTGGTCATACGAGCTTGTGGCTCAGGTGCAAACTGGAGATAAGCATCTAAAAATGTTTGGACACCGAACGCCGTTAACGCACTACCGAAAAATACTGGACTTAGTTGACCATTAGCAATTCTCTCTTCCGAGAACTGGTTTCCGGCTTCCGTCAACAGCATAATTTCTTCTAATGTTTGCTCATATAACGGTGATTCCTTCAATATATGATCTCCATCAAGTTCACCTTCGTCATTCAAAGTAAGGTAACGTTCCGGTCCTTCCGTCTTGAATTGTTCGATGCGGTTATTGAATCGATCGTATATACCTACGAAATCTTTTCCCATCCCGATCGGCCAGTTCATTGGATACGTTTCAATACCAAGCACTTCCTCAAGTTCAGCAAGCAATTCAAGTGGCATTTTCCCTTGACGGTCCATTTTATTAATGAAGGTAAAAATCGGAATGCCTCTCATCCGACATACTTTGAATAATTTAACCGTTTGATCTTCAATCCCTTTTGCCGAATCGATAATCATTACGGCACTATCTACAGCCATCAGTGTGCGGTATGTGTCTTCACTGAAATCTTGGTGACCTGGTGTATCCAGGATATTCACACGGAAATCGTCATAATCAAATTGCATGACCGAAGATGTAACGGAGATTCCCCGCTGCTTTTCAATCTCCATCCAGTCACTCGTTGCATACTTTCCTGTTTTTCTAGCCTTAACTGTTCCGGCATCACGAATCGCGCCACCAAACAGTAGTAGTTTCTCTGTTAATGTAGTTTTCCCGGCATCCGGGTGGGAAATTATTGCAAAAGTCCGTCTTGAATGGACCTCATCTTTTAAAGTAGGCATAATATGTTCCTTTCATTATTGGAATTGTCACATAGCATGTATAGAGAACCTAATCGTTTTTTTCACATTGGAATGTCAACCTTTCCTAGTATGCAAAAGTCTTGAACATACACAATATATGTACGAAAAATATATCATAAGGCTTATACCTTCGCTACTCCGGTATCCATTTCAATCAACCTTACTATTTTAACACGATATGAACGAAAGATGTAGAGGTGAATGAATCCAAGAAATGAAAGGAGTAATAAAAAACAAAAGACGCTGTATCAGCGTCTTCTCCCCTGGTGCTTATAATGTGATGTTGAGTCTGCTAGTTACTTATCCTACCAGCCTTCATGGCTTTTTGATTACGCTTTTTTTTCCAACGTTTCTTGACTTCTTTAAAGATTAAAGGAGCGGCAAAAATGACTGCTCGTTTTAGGAGTTTTTTCATGATTCATCATCCTTTCTTTCCTTTTCTATACCCAAAATATCGTTTAGGAAAACTTTAGATCGCCCCACATCATTCTTTTAATGTCAGCTTAAGTAAATCGATTCTCACCTTTGCTTCCTTCATCATTGATTTCAGTTTTGCTTCATTTGCCTCTTCTTTTTGAAGCTCAGCCTCTATCATTTTCAGCTCATTTTCTACCACCGCATACTCCTCATTCGCTATCCCTACTTGATCATGCAATTGTTTCCAACGTTTCATGACTGCCTGATTTTCATTCTGCCATTTCGAACGATTTTGGCTCGTGAACGCCACATCCATTTTGTTTGACAAACTCTCCATTTCTTCAAGAGGATACGTGGCTCCCTCTACTGATGCGTGGGTCGCCTGCTTCGAAGTGATGCCCTCATCCGCAGTTGAAGAATGAGTAGAACCTTCTTCATCTTTACAACCCGCCATGAAAACCGCCATGATGACTAGTAGATAATAAACTTGACTGATTTTCATCTCATCTCCCCCCTTTTACATATTTTTTCCTTAAAGTAAGAATAACTTACGTAAACCGTTCAATAAAAAATATAAATGGAAGTAGCAATTGGGCATCATCCCGTTGATTTTTATGCAATTTCCTTGTTTTGCAACTCATTTCTTAATTGTTTTCTTGCCCTATACAGATTGATTTTAACCGTCGCCTGCTTAATGTTGAGCACCATGGCGATTTCACGTTCTTTTAACCCGCCATTCACCTTAAGCAATAGTATTTCCCGCTGTTTATGGGATAATTTAAATAAGACGTGGATGATGTCTTCTTTTAATGTCCATAAATCCATGGCATCTTCTACCTCATTTTGACTACAGGGCTGACTTTCCAACCAATCCATCATTTCCTGCTGAATCAAATGGCTTCCCCGTTTTTGCTTACGCGAAAAATCAATGGCCGTCCTCGTGGCGATGCAGGCTAACCATGCCCCCATTTTTCTGTCATCCTTGATCGTATCACGTTTAGTATAGGCTTTTATATAGGTTTCCTGAGTAATATCTTCGGCGAGATATGGACATTTGATGATGGATAAAGCAATGTAATAGATTCGCTTATAAAATGAATGATAAACCCTGGTGAAACCTTCAGCTTCATTACAATGTCCTTTCTTCAAATTCATCCTCCCTTTCTTTTCATTCAAAGTGGTTTAAAATAAAATCGGGAACATGGTCACCAGAAAAAGTCCTTATCTCAAAATCTCGGCTATCCTTATAATAAAAAACAGCTGTATACTTTCCTTCCCCATAATCCAATTGACTGTTTTCGATGGCCATCTCTATTTCATCAGGCTGATCAATCTTCAACAGAATCGACTGCTTTTCCACTTTTTGTTCAATTTCTTCTTCGGACGTACTATATAAATTAAAATCGGTCTTCGTTACAAGAATATGAGAGATATCATTTGCCGTTAATCTTGCCTCTTCAGCTTGTCCCGTTTGTTCCATCCAATTTGTGAAGGCAGGATAAGAAGAGTTCCAATTCATATAGATGGTCTTGTTATTTTCGAGAAGAATTTCAATGTATGCATATTCTCCCCAGGTCTTCGTCATTTGGGCGAGTGTCTGGTTATTCAGGTCTTCCGATAACGCCTGAACCGCTTCCGCAAGCTGCTGTTTATCAGTAATGATTACGGACTTATCCATTTCTCCGGTGGCATTGATTTTCATTTTGGAAACTTCTTCAACCGGTACATGCAACAGCTCATTAACTGTTTGTTTATATTCGCTAGATTCATAGATTTTGGCTAAAAGCGGCATATACGACTCATAATTTTGCAAATGGTACTCCCTCGCTAAATGTCTTCCATTTTCAAGTTCGTATATAAGAAACACGGAGTTTTCAGGATTAGGATCTGCGACGCTCTCCATCTTACCCTTTTCAAGAATCTGCTGATGTAACAAACGTACAGCTGAGATATTTTCTTTTTCTTTTAGATAGATTGAACTCCCTGAATCCTCATCTTCATAATATATAGGTGAATGGTTCCCTATATATATTTGGTTGATCATCTTTTTATCAGGCACCTTTGACTCATACGAAAGCGGATCTAACTTTAGAAGGATGGAAAGAGCGATGACACTCACCATAAAGGTGATGTACCCTTTAAAAGAAAACCGGACCCGCCAAGTCTTTTGCAAGACGAGATCGCCTAAATAATAGCCAATTATGGATCCAATCACATAGCCGGACACGACCCATTCGATTTTCCCGGTTGTTTGACTAAAATAAAAGCCGGAAAAAAGCATCATGCTTATCGTTAAACCATATTTAAATACCGGTTTAATCAAGGGGAACACAAAGGCTTGCGATACATGCTCCAGCTTTCTCCGTTTATAGAGAACCAATGAAAGCCATAGAAATAGGCAGGAGACCAGTGCATAGATTAGTAGCTGAAAGGAGAAAACATTCATTTTTTCCATTTCAGTTGCCGCCAATATAGGGGACATGCTATTCATGTTGGCACTTAAGTAGTATTCGGCAAAAAAACCAACCATCAAAAACTTCACATTCGCCGCTAGTAAGATAAATAGCCCAGCTGGCAACCCAAGCGTTATATAGGTAAGTAAGCCCTGTAGAGCCGATAATCCCGTCACCATTCCAATTAAGACAGCTACAGAGAAAATCACTGTCTCCATGACAAAAGTAATGCCCATCCACGACCAAATATCTGTCAGGCTATACAATTTTTCAACATCTAAGGCTGAGTGGAATAAATACAAGATGAGGCCTGTAAGCAAAATGGGGACAATGATAAAGGAAATCCCCATCCCTATCATATGAACGTATATACTTCTCCTAGTGATCGGTAAACTATGTATAAAATCCGAAGCCTGTTTTACTTGTAAAAATCGAAATAGGAAAATGGCGAGCAATACCGGAATGCTTATGACTAGGACGAATTGAATCATCCCCTGACTGGAAAATAAATTTACAAAGTTCATATATTCACTATTATTATTGAGAATAATCGTTAATATTTCCAAAGGCAGTGCAAAAATGAGGCCGATAAAATAAAGAAACCCAATCCATCCGGTACTTCTAAAAATATAAAATACCAGTTCTTTATTAAACGAGACTATTTTGAATGGCATAGCCGATGTCCCCCATTTCATATATGAAGATCTCTTCCAAAGTGAGGGGCAGAATATCGAATATATCAGGTTGAAACTGGCTGAAATGAGTCTTGATATCAGATTCTTTTCCTTTTAAGATGCAGACGATGACGCTGCCCCTCCTTTCCTTATTCAGGATTTGCATGCCACGGTAAATGCCATATGGAATTTTATTTTTAAAGGCTATTTGAACTTTATGTACATCCGCTTTCAAATCATCCAAATCCTTCTGGATGATGAGCTCCCCTTGATGCAATATCCCCACATGATCTGCTAAATCTTCAATTTCCCGAAGGTTATGGGATGAAATCAAGATCGTCATTTCTCGTTCGGATACATCCTGAATCAGCAACTGTTTCACATTTTTGCGCATGACCGGATCAAGCCCATCAAAGGGTTCATCAAGTATTAAAACTTCTGGCATCGTTGAAAGGGCCAGCCAAAAAGCAACCTGCCTCTGCATTCCCTTAGACAGCTTGTGAATTTTATATTGAAAGGGAATCGCAAACACTTCCTGCAATTGATAAAAACGTTCTTGATTCCATTCACTATAAACATGACTATAAAAACCTGCCATTTGCATGATGGAATAGTTAGCCAAGAAGTAAGGCATATCAGGAAGGAAGAAACATCGATTTTTCACTACCCGGTTTTCAAATACTGGGGATTCATCGATAAGAACCTCACCGCTATCCTGGATCAAATTTCCAGAGAGCATTTTCAAAAGGGTCGTCTTTCCTGCCCCGTTCGATCCCAACAATCCAAAAATAGATCCTCTTTGTATATCCAAACTTACGTCTTTGATCGCTACTTTTCCTTCATATAACTTACTAACACGCTTGATTTCTATCATGTTTCCCCCCCCTTTGCTATCGAACTTATATCCTTGACCAACCTATAAATTTCTTTTTTTTCGATACCAATATACAGGGCTTCCGCTAACACCCTAGTAAGCTCCGACCTTATCTTCTCTTCCTTTAATGAATTCTTCAATTCCCCGGGGGGTAAAACGAAATTACCTTTTCCTGGTATCGTATATATAAACCCTTCCGCTTCAAGCTGCCTATAAGCTTTTTGAATCGTATTAGGGTTAATGGTCAGTTCCTGAGCCAATATTCTAACGGAAGGCAGCTGGTCATGTTCTTTTAGTACGTCACTGATTATAAGCTCTTTGAATTTTTCCATTAATTGTTCATAAATGGGTCTTCTACTTTGTACGTCCAACTCAAACATCATCAGCCCCCTCACTGTACTAAGTGTACTACTTGGCTTAATACAGTTATTATAAAACAACTTATTCCAATTTAATACATTTTATAAATAAATTATAAATAGATGACCAACTCTCTTTCTTTTGTTTAACAAGTCCAATTAATGGGAACCTATATAATATAACTAAATCAAAAGGAGTTGTTTTTTTGAAACCATTATATACAACTGCAGTTACCGTACACGGTGGACGTGAAGGCCATGTAAAATCGGAGGACGGTATCCTCGATTTTGATGTAAGGTCACCGAAAGAATTAGGTGGTTCTGGTGAAAAGGCAACAAACCCGGAACAGTTATTTGCCGCAGGGTATGCCGCTTGTTTTGGCAGTGCATTGAACCTTGTACTTAGTAAGGAAAAAAAGAAAGTGGATACATCCGTGACTGCGAATGTCACAATCGGGAAAGATGAGACAGATGGCGGTTTCAAATTGGCCGTTAGATTAGATGTTTCCATCCCAGACCTGAGCAAAGAAGAAGCTGAAGGATTTGTAAAGAAAGCACACGCAACTTGCCCTTACTCCAAGGCAACCCGCGGGAATATAGACGTTACACCAATCATCGTATAATGAAAAAGGAATGGATGCAGCTTCTAAAGCTGCATCCATTCCTTTTTTTATTGCCTATAATATACAACGCGCGCCTTACTCCTTCAATCCTCCTTCTCTCCCTTTCAATAGAGACGTTTTGACAACGTTCTTTTATTTCTTTTAAATGAGGGTAGATATCTAATAACCCATAAATATAATCAAGGAGTGTGCAAATTGAAAGAGTTATTCCTTATAGTCTTTATCATCTTATTCATCCTGCTCATTTTTTCCTTTAACAGAAGGAAAAGGGTGGTTCCCATTCTCTCAAATCAACATACACCACTAAAGATTGGACATCGCGGGGCATCTGGATATTGTCCTGAGAATACAATGGCATCCTATTATAAAGCAATAGAGATGGGCGTGGATGTTCTGGAAGTAGATATCCATCTTAGTAAAGATGGGGAACTTATTGTGCATCATGATCCAACTCTCGAGAGGACGACTAACGGTAAGGGAAATCTCAGGGACTATACAGCCGCAGAGTTACTAGAATTGGATGCCGGGAGCTGGTTTCACCCTGATTTTAAAAATGAAAAGATTCCCTTGCTTAGCGAGGTTTTGGAAACTTTTTCGTCTTATGAGATTGGACTATTAATAGAAATTAAACACCCCTCCCTTTACCCCGGTATCGAGAGAAAACTGGCAGAAGAACTCTTGAAAAGTCCGCTTAATTCAAACGTTGAAAATAAAATCATGGTTCATTCTTTTGATATGAACTCCATGAAAACTTTTCACGAACTCTTACCCAACATTCCAGTCGGTGTACTACTAAATCGCCGAGTGTCGGATCAAAAACTAAAAGAGATATCGGAATTCGCTAGTTTTGCGAATCCAAAACAAACTTTATTAAACCCGAATCTTAAAACACGAATTCAGAGTCACGGAATGAAAGTATTTACTTGGACAGTCAACAATAAAAAACAGATGCAATCTCTAAAGAAAATGAACTTGGATGGAATCATTTCGGATTTTCCTGACTTTTTTTGAAAGAGAGATAACATTGGATCCCCCAAAAAAACAATCCGCTTCTGCGGATTGTTTTTTTCAATAGCATTGAAAAGATTGAATTTCATCTTCATCGGTACCATAGTAGGCCCATCGTTTTTGATTGGGTCTCCAGCGGTAACCTGCAACGGTATTCCGACCAACATACGTAGGATAAAGCCAAAATGAGCGGCCATTCCTTAACCAAATATACGTATTTTTATATAAACACCCTCTCATTGCCCCAGCTTCAATTCCGAAAAAACCTACATTTGGAAATTGGGGGATGAATGACGGCGGAGGTACAGTAGGTGGTCCTCCTCCTTGAGGGGGCCTTGGTGGCGGACCTCCTTGAGGTGGTCGTGGTGGTGGTCCACCTTGAGGCGGTCTTGGTGGTGGCGGCTGCCTCTCTTCAAAATTCAGATAGTCAAATTGATTGGGCTCCACTGGAAAACCATTATCCACATATGGGTTAAATGGATTAAGATAGAAATGACTATCAAAATAATTGATGTGCGAATTTAATGGATCGTATAGATTCATCCTTTTTTCACCTCGTTATAAACTTCCCTCTATTCATATGTAGGCTGCAGACCATCCGTGACATGGCTGACTGATATAATTAAAATGATTTTCATTCAGCGTACCCATGAAAAACTAAAATATCCCTCTATTTTCTTTTTAAAAAACATATGATTTTTTCGCATTCTATAACTTGAATCTGGTATAGTGTTCTTACAGATATTAGAATGCGTTTTTACAGCAACTATCCTTATCTAAGAAAAAGAAGGGATTACTATGTGGGAGTTATTATTAGAATTTGATTATCAAACCATCCGCCATGCACTATGGGCAGGGTACTTATTGACCTTCGTCTTCCCTTTTGCGGCGTTTTACTTTATTAATAAAAATCAGACACTCTTAAATGATAAATATCAAGCTTCACTTCACTCAAGCCCTGGTAAATCTCTTGTTTATACAGGTAGCGTTTTTCATCCACTAGGAATACGACGCTTTATCACGTATATTCGCCAAAAGGACTCTCCAGATGATTCTGAAGAGCCAAGCCTCCTTCTCATTGTTTAACCATTAACAATTTGAGGAGGAATATATTTTGAAGAAGAAAAATGTACTATTAATTGGAACACTCTTTCTAATGATCGGCCTTTTATCAGGATGTTCAGCAGCTACTAGCGGACCCTTTCATACTGTAGTAGTCAATCCGATGAACACATTGCTTGAATTTAATGCGGATTTTTTTAACGGGAATTATGGGATAGGCATCATCATGATGACTGTCATCATTCGTCTCATTCTGTTACCATTGAATATCAAGCAATATAAAACACAACGCAACATGAAGACGAAAATGAATGGACTCAAGCCAGAAATGACTGCCATTCAGCAGAAGATTAAAGAAACGAAGGATCCGGCCAAACAGAAGGAACTTCAGCAGGAAATGATGAAACTCTATCAAAAACATGGTGTCAATCCTTTAAATATGGGTTGCCTGCCCCTTTTGATCCAGATGCCAATTCTAATGGGTGTGTATTATGCGATTCAAGGATCTCATGAAATTGCTACCCATAACTTCCTTTGGTTCAGCCTTGGGGGGCCTAACATCGCCATGGCACTCATTGCCGGAGTCATTTACTATTTCCAATCTGTGATTTCCATGAGGCAAATGCCGGAAGATCAACAGAAACAAATGAAGATAATGAGTTTGGTCTCACCTGCCATGATCTTGTTCATTTCATTCTCCGCCCCTGCTGCTTTGCCACTATATTGGTCAGTAGGCGGATTATTCATGATTGTACAGACCATTGTACTTCAACGTGTTTATAACAACGAAAAGACTAATGTGCCTGCCGTCAATGAAACCAACGCAAAAAAAAGCTAACCCTATTACTATACCCTGTAGTTCAGACTTTTCAAGGAGTCTGAACTACAGGGTTTTTTATAGGATAAAGGGTAAAAGGCCAAAGAAGATGACCTTTATGTAAGGATCATCTTCCTAAAGCCGCTATTTACCTATTTCCATTCATTTTCTTAGGCAATGCATTTTTTGTAATGGTTTCGAAAAAACGCTCTACATAATTAAAATCGGTGTAAAAAAACAATAGAAGGTCCCCAGGTTGGGATAATTCCCAAGCTTTTAAAAACGCATCCATTTCATTTGGAACAATGACTGCCTGTTCACCGGTCAAACCTCTTTTAAACGCCGCTTCCTGAATCAGTTCAGCTACTTCTAAAGGGTTTCTGCCTCGCAAATCATCGTCCTCTTTGTTAATGAACAAATCCGTCTGTACAGCCACGATATTTGCCAGGCTAATGATTTCTTCATTTATTCGATCGCCTGGTCCCGCCAAAACAGTGATGAGTCGATTTCTATGATACGCACTTACGGTATCGAAAATGGCTTTTAGTCCTGCTGCATTATGAGCATAGTCAATGAGTATGGTCCTTTCATTGACCTTTTTCAAGTTAAATCTTCCTTTGGATAGATTCCCATCTGGCATGAATGTCATAGCCTTCTTTCGTAATTCATCGATAGAAATGCCTTGTGTCGAGGCTGCCGCTAAAGCTTGGAGCAAATTGGATACGTTATGGCGTGCCTTGCCCTTAATCGTGATGGGTACTTCCTCACATTCCATGAAACGTTTTACTCCTCCATTTTCCACATAATTGATTATTCCTTGTTCATCCACAAACCAAGCCCTTTTTCTTTCTTTAATCGCTGCCATTATGACGGGATGGTTGGCTTGAGTAGAGGTATAAATCACTTCCCCGTCTGTATATTCGTTCATGGCCACTACATGAGGGTCATCCGCGTTCAACACACAATATCCATTTTCGAGAACAACCTCCGCTACAAGTCGCTTTAATTTAACTAGGTCCTCCAGCGTTTCAATTCCATCACAGCCAAGATGATCCTCACTCACATTTGTAATAACCCCTACGTCGCACCTACGAAAAGCAAGCCCTTCCCTTAAAATCCCACCTCTTGCTGTCTCCAATATGGCTGTATCTACTTCTGGATGGGATAAGACCATTCTTGCACTTATTGGCCCACTGCAATCCCCTTGATCTAGAACCTCTTGTCCTACATATACCCCGTCGGAATTCGTCATTCCTACTTTATTCCGATCATTAGAAAGAAAATAATGTATCATTCTGGTCGTTGTGGTTTTTCCGTTTGTCCCCGTTACTGCGATAATCGGGATGGCCGCTTCTTCTCGGCTAGGAAATAGATAATCGACAATTGCCTTGCCCACATCTCTTTTTTTGCCTTCACTTGGATAATGGTGCATCCGAATCCCTGGCGCTGCATTCACTTCTATGATGGCCATTTTTGTGTAATCGAATGGTTGCGAAATGTCTTGGCAAATAAAGTCTATGCCCGCTACATCCAGATTAATCGCATTTGCAGCACCTATAGCCACTTTCCTTATAGTCGGGTGAACCTGTTCCGTTACATCGATTGCCTTCCCTCCGGTTGAAAGGTTTGCATTTCCGACCACTTGGATTACCTCGCCTTTTTTCGGAATGCTCCCCAGGTTCCTGTTCTGTTTTTCCAAATAACACGTTACCGTATGTGTAAGGGGGATTTTGGACATCGGTTTTTCATGGCCCTCTCCCCTCAACGGATTCTGGTTTTCCTTCTCTATCAGGTTGCGTATAGTCTCCCTCCCATTCCCGATGACGTAGGGTGGTAGCCGGAGACTAGCGGCAGCAAGCTTTCCATCTACGACTAATAAGCGATAATCATGCCCTTCAAAATGGCGTTCCACAATGTACTTCTGTACGTGGGATTCCAAGCAATGAGCGACATTAAATAATTCATCTTTATTTTTAATATGGGTAATGACCCCTTGGCCCTGCCGCCCGTTAAAAGGTTTAAGGACGAGTGGAAAACCAAGTCTATCCGCTGAATCAAATATTTCCTCAATCGAATGCGCGACTTCGCCTTCCGGTACGGGAAGGCCACAGCCTTTCAGAATTTCCTTCGTCATCGATTTATCACAGGCATTCTCTACGGCTATATTGGAAGTCTGGCTTGTAATCGTCGCCTGGACAAACTTCTGCCTAGAACCAGTCCCTATCCGGACCAAGCTATTTTCCCCAATTCGCTCCACAGGGATATTCCTCGCATGTGCCGCCTGGTAAATGGCCTCTGTACTAGGTCCCAATTTATGTTGGTAATATAAATTGGCTATTTGCTCCACATAGGATTGAACATTGATATTCTTTTCACGTTTTAAAATGGCTTCCACGATTTCTTTGCTGGAGAGGAATGCCTGAAATCCCGACTTAGGCTCCTTATAATCGTAGGTAACGGAATAAACCCCAGGATCTTTCATCATAATCGTTTTCCCACGAACAACGTCTATACCAGCCATATTTTGCAGTTCAATCGCCATATGCTCCAATACATGTCCCATCCATGTACCACGGTTCAACCTCTCAGCAAAACCACCCTCATATCCATGAGAACATGTATGCTTGCCCAGGTCGGGGAGCACCTCCAACAGCCTTTCATTAAAGCCAGGAATCGAATCAGATGGCCTTTCCTCCAGTTCCTCCAAGTCCAATTCAATGCAAATGGTTGGTTTATATGCGAAAAAGTTAGGTCCTTTTAAATAGCGGACTCGATTGATTTTCATGATTGAATCCTCTTCTCCAGCGACAATTTTCTTGTCTTCAAGTCAAATTGATACCCTCTAGTTAAAGCATGTAGACGAAAACCTGAAAGTGTCAGTTCTTCGCTTCCGTTTTCAGCAATCGTAATATTGATATAGTCACTACTACTTCCATCAAGCACCAGAACTTGATTTATTCCATACACTTCAAATTTCCCATCGCTTACTACTATCGCTGTATTTTCATCTATACCAATACCCATGATTTCTTCATTTTCGGCTATCGCACTTAATAACCGATCGAACCGGCCGCGTTGTGAAAAATGCTGGTCAATCAGGAGTCCATCCAAAAATCCGAATCCCTTCCCTATTTCCACCTTCAATTTTTCATCATCCAGTTTCATATCGGCGGCAACAATCATTCGCTTCCCCATAATCGAGGCACCTGCGCTTGTCCCGGCTACGACCATTCCGTCATGCCAGGACTTCGAAAGAGTCTGATGCAATCGGGAATCACGGATCAGCTCGGACAATCGGCTTTGATTCCCCCCTGTTATGAATACAGCCGAAAAAGAGGCCAATTGTTCACAAATGGCCGGATCCTCTGCATCTCTTTTCGAATTCACCTCGAGAACTTCCACTCGATTTACACCAAGCTCTTTAAAGATGCGGATGTATTCTTTACTAACCTCATCGGGAATTTCGCTAGCAGTCGGTAGGATCCCGATTCCACCTGATTTTCTCGTTGCAAGCTCCACGAATTTATTCAAAACTTCACCTTCTAGGCATTTATCTTCCGCCCCGCCGATGATCAGTAATTCTCCACAATTCATTTGCTTGTACTCACCTTCACCTATAGATTTAAAAATAAGAATTTGCTTTTTCCATAAACACGTAATCAATAGTATGGTACTTTAGCATAAATTCCATTCATCCAAATAATAAAAACTGTGCAAATCCGTTTAAGTTATAGGCATAAGAGGAAGAGTAATAAAGAGAAAAATAAAAGGAGTGGTGAAGATGAGTCAAGATCAATTAAAAGAAAAAATATTGAATGTGATCAAGGAAAGTAAAATCGGAGTCCTATCAACAGTAGAAAATAATAAGCCCTATTCGCGCTACATGACATTCTTCAACGAGGAATTAACCTTTTATACACCAACAAGCGTAAAGACTGAAAAAATAGATGAAATAGAAAAGAACACACATGTTCATGTCTTGTTTGGCTATGACAATGAAGGCATTGGCGATTCATACATTGAAATTTCAGGAACATCGAAAATCAATGATACCGCCGAATTGAAGAAAAAATTATGGAATAAATCCTTTGAACAATGGTTTGAAGGGCCAGAAGATCCAAACTACGTATTATTACAGATCAAACCCGATTCTATTCGACTTATGAATAATAACGGTGAGCCACCAGAAGAACTAAACCTTTAAGTAACCAATTGACCGATAAACATCGTAATTTGACCGATATATTGATAAATGGACCGATATATCTTCAAGTTTGACTGATAAACGAATGGAATCGACCGATAAATATAAAAACCCTCGCCTGAGCGAGGGTTTTTATGTGATCAGACAAGCTCAGATTGTAAATAGTGTGCAACTAGGTTCGCTGTATGCTTCAAAGATGAGAGATGCGTTCTCTCAAATGCATGGGATGCATCAATCCCTGGTCCGATTAGGCCATGGACCACATCGAATCCCGCACGGATTGCTGCAGAGGCATCCGAACCATAGTACGGGTAAATATCGACGCGATAATCGATATCATTAGCCTTCGCAAGTGAAACCAGATGCTGGCGTAACTTATAATGGTACGGACCGGAAGAATCTTTAGCACAAATGGAAACACTATATTCATCCGTCGTTTGCCCATCCCCGATTGCACCCATATCGACAGCTAAGTATTCAACTGTCTTATCAGGAATATTGGAATTACCGCCATATCCGATTTCCTCATTATTTGAAATCAGGAAATGCGTCGTATATGCCAATTCGATTTTCCCCGCTTGGATCTGCTCAATAATATGAAGCAAAATGCCGACACTTGCTTTGTCATCCAAATGTCTAGACTTCAAGAAACCAGTCTTCGTTTCCTCGATCCTTGGTGCGAATGAAACAAAGTCACCAACGGATATGCCAACGGCCTCTGTTTCCTCTTTTGATTTGACGACTGCATCGATACGAACCTCGATTGTCTCTTCATCACGCTTAGCGTCCCCAGCATTTTTATACACATGTACGGATGTTTGGTTAATCAATATCGTGCCTGTGACAATATCTCCACTTGCGGTATGGATTTCACAGTATTCTCCTTCAACGGAATTCCACCGAAACCCGCCAATCATCGTCAACTTCAGCCGGCCATTTGGCTTAATTTCCTTAACCATGGCTCCCAATGTATCCACATGGGCCGTCAGCAATCGATGACAGCTATCATCTTTACCTTTTAAAGTGGCAAGCAATGCCCCCTTGTTCGTGATTTGGTAGGGTACTTGCTTACTTTCCATGAAGGCTGCTGTATACTTAATGGCCTGTTCCGTATAACCGGATGGACTGGGAATGGATACTAACTCTTTTATGTACGAAACGATTTCTTTTTCATTAACTTGATTCATCAATGACACTCCCTTCTTCTTATATAAAAGTATATCTCTTTCAGTGATCAAAGAACATATTAAAAGCCATATAAAAAGACCGTCATATGACGGTCCCATACAACCGAAATTCCTTAATCCAGGTAACGTCATTAAACTTGCGAACCATGATTACTTTAACTGTCTTTGTTTATTGGACATTCCCTTCATAAATTCCAAGAAGGCAATTCTCTTTTCATCAGGATAGGCTACGATGTCTGTAATGATTTCCTCTTCAAGTGGCTTTAATAGACGACCAACCGATTCCGTAAACAATATTTCAAGTTCCCGCTTTGTTTCATTTGGATTTCTCACTTCCATCACTATCACCCTTCCAAATACTTACTATTCATATATAACCTTAATTCACCATCTTAAAACCAAAGAATCGGCTGCCAATGGAGGCAGCCGACTTTCTACATTATTTTTTAGCTGATTCTTCTGTCACGCCTACATCAAACCATTGATATTGGCGACCTGCAGTATAATCATAACCAGTCACACGTTCATTGACCCCTGTCATTGTATATCGGAATAGAGTTGGGATAAGAGGCACTTCATCATGGATCAATTGTTGCCACTCGTTATAGACATCGACACGGTATTGATCGTCGAACGCTTCCTCCGAAATTCCTTTTGCCAATAGTTCATCATTCTTATCATTCACCCAGCGAGTATAATTGAATTGTGCTTGTCTTGACCAGATTCCAGATGGATCTGGATCGGAAGCCACACCCCAAGCTGCTTGGAAAATATCTACCTTATCGCTATCTTTTTTCAACAAATCATAAAATGAATTGAACTCATGAAGACGTCCATCTAACATTTGTACATCCAGCCCGACTTCCTGCCATTGCTGGATATAATATTTCGTAAGCGGTTCGGCAATATCTCCACCACTCATGGATGCAAAATTAATTTTGAACTCCTTGCCATCCGGATCTTCGCGAAGGCCATCGTCATTCGTATCTTTATATCCTGCTTCATCCAATAATTTTTTCGCTTTTTCTGGATCATATTCATATGGCTTTATATCTTTATTGTTATATTTAAAGGTTGGCGTAATAACCGAGTTGGCAGGGAAACGAAGTCCTTTATACATCTTCTCGCCGACCTGTTCGTTGTTGATAGAATAGGCCATCGCCTGGCGAAGTCGTTTATCTTGGAATTTCGGGTTATCCATCACGTTTTCGCCTTTTTTCTTATCATAGTGCCCTAAATTAAAACCGATGTACGTATAAGCCAAATCGACTTTCCCTAAAATCTCGATGTTTTCCAACTTATCGGCTTGATCATAATAATCCGCTGAAACTTCTGCTACATCAACATCCCCGTTTTCCAATGATTTTACAACAACGGATGGGTTGATGACTTTCAAGGTGACGCTGTCCAACTTAGGAGCTCCGCGATAGTAATCTTTATTCGCTTCGAATTCGACCGCTTCACCTTGAACGATTTTCTTCACTTTGAATGGTCCGAAACCTATTGGGTTTTTACGGATTTTATCGGAAGACTCCAAATCACCAATCGCAACATCTTTTAAGTATTCCTTGTGAAGCGGATATGTCCATAGTCCTGTCTTAACCGAAGGATTCGCTTTCTTAAAGGTGAAGCTGATTTTCTTTCCGTCTACCTTGATTCCGGAAATACTGTCTGCCTTACCTTCATGATACTCTTCCATCCCTTCAATCAATGCCATTTGTTCATCATAACGGACTCCCTTGTACTCTTTGCTTCCCATTACGAGATAAGCATATTCCAAGTCGGCCCCCGTTACAGGTTTACCGTCATGCCAATTAACATTGTCTTTGATGGTAAGTGAGACCGTTTTATTATCTTCTGATATTTCATAGGTAGCTGCGCCTTCATTTGTAAATACCCAATCTTCATCGGTATCCAATAAATCTTCATCAAAGAACGTAATAACTTGATTATCCGGATCACCTTGGTAGAAGACTTTATTTAAGATTCCTTCAAATGGCGTATCAGATACCAAACCGTAAGTAAGGTGACCGCCTTCGATTGGTTTCCCTTTATTTGATGTAACCGCCGGGAATTTCGATGCATCCACTTGTTCAACAGCTTTTCCCTTTTTCTCCTTAGTCGACGTATCATCTGAACATGCAGCAAGAAGTAGCGACGATATGGCCAATGCACTTAATACTTTGCTATAATTTTTAATTTTCATGACATACACTCCCCTTTTTTATCCTCTTCTTTGTCTTGCGTCAGCAGCACGTTTCAATGCTTGACCAACAAAATTTATACTCAGCATCAACACTAGAATCATGAGTGATGCGGGTATCCATATCCACCATTTGTTTTCTAAAACATCTGGGTTTCGAGCATAACTTATGAGCGTACCTAAACTCGGTGTGCTCTCTGGAAGACCGAATCCTAAAAAGGTCAAGCTGGATTCTAGGCCAATATTGCCTGCAAGATTCAAAATGAAGTTTACGATGATCAGAGAACTTATATTTGGAAGCACCTGGAAAATAATGATTTTCCAATGTGGAGTACCAAGTGTTTGTGACGCATGAACATAATCCAATTCTCGCTCAGATAATACCTTCGAACGAATGAGCCTTGCCTTACCGGTCCATAAAAACAGCGTCATGATCAAAATGAAAACCGGGACATTAAAAGTAGGCACAATCGTAACGAAAACAATGATGAACATTAACTGTGGCAGCGCAATGACAAAATCTATAATACGCATGATTACATTATCGGTAGCACCGCCAAAATAACCAGCAAGAAGCCCAAAAGTCAATCCGATGATAGCCGTGAATAAAGTAATAAATAAACTAATCGTGAATGAATTCCTTGTACCGATGATGAGTTGTCCAAATACATCCCGTCCACCATAGTCAGTTCCAAGCCAATAGTCCGAAGATGGCTCCATATAGATGGATAGGAAATCGACTTTAGCGATTTCCTTGGCATCCATGAAGAAAGATGCGCCATAAACGAAAAGCAAGATGGCTGCCAGTAGAATCAATGAGCCCATTGCCATTTTATCTTTCTTAATTTCCTGCCAAATGATTTTCATTCCCGAAGGACTCACTTCTTGAATTTGTATGTTATTTCCAGTTTGCACTTTCATTTCCATTAGACTCACCCCGCTTCCTATTCTATCCGTATACGCGGATCCACCGCGCTAAGTATGATGTCAGAAAGAAGAGTGCCAAGCAAAGTGGCGAATCCTGTCATCATGACAATGGCCGTCACGACACTGAAGTCCCTTAGGCTTACAGAGCTAAGGAATAGCTGGCCTAATCCTGGATAACTAAAGATGGTCTCGATTATGACAGAGCCACCGATTAATCCAGTGATTTCATATCCTAAGAATGCTGCAATCGGTAGAAATGAATTTCTCAAGATATGTCGTGAGTATACTTTCGATTCCGGAACACCTTTCGATCGAGCGGTCCTTACGAAATCCTTAATCTTATTATCTATGATTTCATTTCGCAAATATTGAATGGTACTTGTCGTTGCAATTAAAGCCGTACTTAAAGCTGGCAGGATCAAATGGTTAATCTTACTGACCACATAAGCGAACGTCCCTGAATCCAATTTGGAATCGACGCTTCCACCAGATGGGAACCAATTTAGACCGAACCCGAAAACAAATAGCATAATAAGAGCAAATATGAAAATTGGTGTACCAAAACCTAGGTAACTATAACCGGTAACTCCCTTGTCCATCCACGTATCATTATATCTACCGCTCACTATGCCGAGTGGAATAGCTAGCAAATATGTAAAGATAAGAGTGACGATTGCAAGAAAAACCGTATTCCAAAGCCTGTTTTCAATGACATCCATAACTGGTATTTTGTGCGTATAAGACACTCCGAAGTCCCCTTGGACAGCATTTGATGCCCATCTTACATATTGTTGGTACCAAGGGTCATTCAAGCCCATGTCATCCCTGATTCTTTCAAGCTCAGCCGGATCCGCCCTTGGGTTGCTTATTTCCTGACCTGACAAGGCATCACCTGGCATGGCTTTTGCCATCATGAAAACGATGATGCTCAACAGAAAGAGCTGCGGAATCATGACTAATAGGCGCCTAAGGATAAATTTCCACATTACTTTCCACCTCCTTATTGTATTGCGACTCTATGAGTGGACGAAATTGGCTTTAAATCGTAGGCCCGTCCGTTTTCATCAAAGTATTGGGAATAAGACGTTTCATACTCCGCTGTCAATTTCTTCCTGAGTAGTATTTTTTGCTCACGCACTTCCGGTTCTAGGTCCGGAATGGCCGCTATCAGACGTTTGGTATAGATGTGCTGAGGGTTTTCATAGATTTCCTGGCTTGTGCCCTCTTCTACGATTCTTCCTCGATACATCACGCCCATCCTGTCACACATATGCCTGATTACTCCAAGATCATGGCCGACAAATAAATAGGTCAAGTTAAACTCCTCCTGTAAATCTTGAAGGAAGTTCAATACCTGTGCTTGGACCGATACATCCAGCGCAGACACAGGTTCATCGGCAATGATCAGTTTTGGCTTTAACGTCAAAGATCTCGCAATTCCTATACGCTGACGCTGTCCGCCTGAAAACTCATGTGGATACTTATAAATGGATTCGGGACTTAGACCGACTTTATCCAAGAAGTCCTGAACAATTTTCTTTTCTTCTCCAGGCGACAACTTTTCAAAATTCCTTAACGGCTCGGCAATGATATCGAGAACCCGCTTTTTAGGATTTAAAGAAGAATATGGATCTTGAAAAATCATTTGGATATCTTTTCGGAATGGCTTGATTTCTTTTCTGCTCAACGAAGCTAAATCCCTGCCTTCGAACATGATTTTTCCTGATGTCACCTCATTCAGCTTGACCACTGCTTTACCCGTCGTGGACTTCCCACTTCCTGATTCTCCAACCAAACCGTAGGTCTCACCTTGCTGCAATTCGAATGACACACCATCGACAGCTCTGACATGATCTACTACTCTACGAAAAAAACCGCCCCTTATAGGGAAATGCACTTTTAAATTATCTACCTTGAGTAATGTCATAAGGCGTTGCCTCTCCTTCAGATTGAAAATAAAAATCCTTATAACACGTGCACCTAACATAATGACCTTGGCCAACTTCATGCAGGACAGGTGACTCCTCATGGGCCTGTTTGGGGATCCAAGGAATCCGTTCTTGGAATCGGCACCCATTCCTATCCATTTTCGCTATGGAGGGCACGATTCCTTCTATAACGTGCAAACGTTTTTTTTCAGTGGTAGCCGAAGGGATGGAATTTAGCAAAGATCGTGTATAAGGATGCAGTGGTTTTTTGAATATATCTTTAACACTGCCAGTCTCGACCACTTGTCCGGCATACATCACGACAATCCGGTCAGCCACTTCGGCCACTACGCTTAAGTCATGAGTAATCAAGATGATTCCCATTTTTGTCTTGCTCTGTATTTCCTTCAACAAATCCAGGATTTGAGCTTGGATCGTCACATCGAGAGCCGTCGTTGGTTCGTCCGCAATGACCAATGCAGGATTACAAGCTATCGCAATCGATATCATGGCCCTTTGGCGCATGCCACCTGAAAGTTCATGAGGGAACTGCTTGTAGGTCCTTTCCGGATAAGGGATGCCAACCTGGGTTAGCAGTTCAATTGTTCTTTTCTTTTTTTCATTGGTTGATAGATTCGTATGATAATCAAGATTTTCCTCAATCTGTTTTCCGACAGTCATTAGGGGATTCAATGCCGTCAGAGGTTCTTGGAATATCATCCCCAATTCCTTACCTCGAACTTTATTCATTTGTGACTCATTAAGGTCAAGTAGATTCTGACCCTTATAATTTATGACACCTTCAGATTTCGTTCTTTGCATATTATGTAATTGGATGATAGAGAGGGCTAGTGCACTCTTACCACAACCTGACTCACCAACCACGGCTACAATTTCATTTTCATTCACCGTGAACGAGACATCGTCCACCGCTGCGTGATATTTATTCTTAATACGAAATGACGTAGTGAGGTTCTCTATTTGTAATATTGTCTTTTCCAACCTGATCCCCCCTAAACTGTTTTACCGATAAAATAAAAATTTTCTGATAATTAAATAAAAGTGTAATCAATTTTTAATATTAATTCAATATATTTATATCAAATTATAACATTTTTTTAATATATTATAACTTGAGGAATAATTTTTTCCTATAATTTTATTTCTAAAAATTAACTTTATTTCTTTTTATTTACTCAGATAAGGATTCTAATAGCTTTTGCTCATCACAAAGAATGAAGATTTTTTTGTATTTAAAAATAATGAATAATTATCTTATCTTCAAACTGAAATTTTTTATGTATTAGTTCCACTCAACCAACCAATCTAAATATTTTGATATTTCAGAAATTTTATATTCTGATAAGACTTACCTTATGAATGGACGGTGCGTAGCTTTTTCTAGCAGGGTTTGGGTAATAAAGTGAAACCTTTCCCCTTATCTTTCGTAAGAATGGGTAGTAATAATTATATGGAGGTTGACCGAATGTATTCACATACCGTTAATGCGTATATGCCCTCTGTTATGCGCACATTTACTCTATCACTCGCGATTTCCGTTTTAGGAATGGCTGCTGGAATATTTATACCCACGGCCTTATTTCTTCCCTTGGCGATTTTGGAAATCGCCATGCTGATTGGAGCCTTTATCTTGAGAAGGAAAAAAGCAATTGGATATACATTTCTTTATGCATTTACTTTCATATCGGGAATGACCACCTATCCCATCATCGCTCACTATCTCGCTTTGGCAGGCGCTAACGTCGTGATTTTGGCTGGAGTGACGACAACCGTCGTCTTTGGGGGGTTAGCTCTATATGCAACAACCACTAAGAGAGATCTTTCTTTTCTAAGTGGAATCCTCTTTGCTGCCTTGCTAGCGCTAATCGCCATCAGCATCTTTAATATATTCTCACCGTTAAGTTCCACGGCAATGCTTGTTTTTTCCTTTATTGGCATTCTTGTCTTCAGCGGATATGTTCTATATGATTTCAACCGCATGAAGCACTATGGGGTAACGGCAGAAGAAGTCCCGCTCATGGCATTGAATCTGTACCTTGATTTCATCAACCTGTTTATAAACATCCTTCGCTTTTTCGGTATATTATCAAGCAATGATTAAAAAAAACGGGCAAATGCCCGTTTTTTCGTACTTATTTATATAACCCTGGTTCTGATTTTTCAGTCCAAGGCAATTTCACACCAAATGTGCTTGCGATGAATTGTGTATCATCTCTTCTTTTTTTCCTAACGTCTGCCCGGTGTTTGGCAGATTCATTCAAGTTCTTCTCCATCTCAGTCTCCGGAACCAAGCGGGGAACTGGAACAGGTTTTCCGTTCTCATCGATGGCAACAAAGGTCAAAAAGGAAATAACGCATAGATTCCGTTCTCCAGTAAGTAAGTCCTCGGCAACCACTTTTACGATAATTTCCATAGATGTCCTACCCGTATACGTAACGAAGCTTTCTAGGCATACTGCATTTCCTTCATGAATGGGATGTAGGAAATCGACAGAATCGGTCGATGCCGTAACGACATTACTTCTAGCATGGCGCATGGCAGAAATGGCCGCAACGTCATCAATGTAAGCCATTAATTTCCCACCAAACATTGTACCGATATTATTTGTATCAGGTGGTAGAACTAGACTCGTTTTTATAACCAAAGAGTCCGAGCAATGTTTTATTTCTTCCATGGTGACTGCACTCCTTTATGTCCATTTTCTCACTAGTTCACTTTAACGAATTTTGCGCGTTAAAGCAATAATCATGATTATTACCCACATTTTTCTCATCTCTCAATAGGTAAGTACTGCTTATATAGTCTTTCCTAAATCAATACATATATAAAAAAAACTCAACCTATTGGCTGAGTTTTTTTAGTTTGGCCTTCAACTCTTCAATTTGCAATAAATGCCGTTTCTCATGCAAACCGACAAACGGAATCCACTGCTTCAAACTTAAATCTTTAAACAAGGGGTGTGGGAATGACTTCTCTTCCAAATCATTCGCCTTCGCTTGGGAGATTACCTTTTCCAATGCCTTACGTGAAGAGGCGAGCTTAGCTTTTACTTCAGCTAATGTTTGGAACTTCTCTGACGGAATGACAAATGGAGGCGCGTCCACTTTTACGTCACGATTTAATGTATATTGGATCGGTTTATCATCTACTCGATTGCTCTCGCCACTTGCCAGTGTATCGGCAATTCCTTTTGTTACCGCCCTCTCCATTAGAAATAGATGCTCCAATACCTGAATGATGCTCCAACGTCCATCTTCGGGATGTGCATTTACCTGTTCATCCGATAACCCGTTCGCTGCCTGGAGAAGTTCTTCCCTGATTTTTGTGTTTTCTTCCACTCTACCAGCTCCTTATTCACTTTTTATAATTATTCCACCGAAGGGATAAGTTGTAAAATATAAGGTTCTTTATTAAAGAAAAACCGCTCAAAAGTTGTCTATTTTTTTAAAACCTCTATGATAATCATAAAGGTTTTTTTGCTTTTAAAGACAACTTTCAATTTACCATAGGAGTGATTAAATATGAGCGGGGGACATATCCCTTTCAGCCACAAGGGCCGTAGCACCCTGACAGCTGCACCATCAAAAGGAAGCATTCGGTCAATGTTGAAACAAATATTCAATCGTATCCCATCCAGATGGAAATTTTCAAGTATGATCATATGCATAATGATTTTCATTTCCATGCTTGAGTTTTCCATTCCACAACTTACGCAATATACGATTGATGATGTCATACCTGGGAAAGAATATGACTCATTGATTTGGGTAGGCATAGGTATCCTCTTTGCGGCCATATTGTTAGCTTTGCTTAATTATGTGAACGGCTATATCGTATCTAAAGTGGGGCAAAAAGCGATCATGAATTTACGAAATGAAATGTATGACCATATTCAAAAATTGGATATGAAATTTTTTGATAAAAATAGAACGGGTGACTTAATGTCCCGGCTCACGAATGATGTGAACCTGCTTCAACAACTCATCTCATCAAGCATGCTACAAGTTATTACAGATACGGTCACCTTCTTTGCCATCGCAATCTATATGCTGTTCATCAATTGGAAACTGACCGTGGTCCTTCTCATTACCTTTCCGTTCATGTTCTATCTGACACGTGTATTTGGCAAACGAATCCGCCTCTCATTCAGAAGCGTGCAAAGTTCGGCCGGCGATGTCAGCAATCAGCTGCAGGATTCCCTTTCCGGCATACGGCTCATCCAATCCTTCACAAATGAAGAATTTGAATCAAGACGATTCGCGGACCGAAATCATGAGAATACGGTAGCAAACATCAAATCAGTTCGACTGAGGTCCATGTTTGGCCCGCTCATAGATTTAATGAATAATTTAGGTCTGATCGCCGTGATTGTATTTGGTGCCTGGCAAGTGATGCAGGGAGAATTTACGATTGGATTAATCGTGGCATTCCTGGCTTATCTCAGGCTTCTGCAAAGTCCAATCCGTAATTTCAGCCGTGTAATCAGTATCGTGCAACAATCGGCTGCAGCTTTTGAACGGATCACCGAAATAATGGAGACACAACCTGGAATCCAGGACAAAAAGACAGCAATTAATGTTCCCAAAATCACGAAACAAATCGAATTTCAAGGAATTGATTTCGCTTATGTCGAGGGGGTACCAGTACTCCGAAATCTTAACCTGATGATAAAAGCAGGACAGGTAACCGCTCTTGTCGGCTCATCCGGGGCAGGGAAATCAACGATTACCAGCCTTTTAATTCGTTTCTATGACCCCCAACAAGGGACAATAAAAATGGATGGCCATGATATTCGTGATCTCACCCTCAAATCTTTACGGAGCCAAATGGGGGTTGTTTCGCAAGACATCATTTTGTTTACCGGGACCATCCGCGATAATATAACCTATGGTAAACTCGACGCAACGGACGAGGAAATTATCGAAGTGGCTAAGGCGGCATATGCTCATGATTTCATCAAGACGTTCCCAAAAGGATATGACTCACAAATCGGAGAACGTGGGGTCAAACTTTCTGGTGGCCAAAAGCAACGGATTGCCATCGCCAGGGCCCTTTTGAAGAATCCCCAAATCATCATTCTCGATGAGGCGACGGCATCGCTCGATACGGAATCCGAACATCTGATTCAGGAAGCGTTATCCAACCTATTAGAGAACCGGACTTCAATCGTCATTGCCCATCGGTTATCAACCGTTCAAAAGGCAGATCAAATTGTCGTTCTTGAAAAAGGGGTAATTCAAGAAAATGGAACGCACGAACAACTGCTACTAAATAATGGTCGCTATCGGCAGCTCCATGACTTACAGTTTCCACAGGCGGAGGCACCATCAGAAACATAACCAACCAGAAATCCGCCCCCGATAAATAAACCTAAAAGGGGCTGTCCCAAAAGTCAGGAAAATGACTTTTAGGGCAACCCTTTTTTTATGAAATTTATGCACAAAAAAATCGCCCTTTTTAGTAAAATGAAGTTACCACACACCATTTACGAAAGGACGATTTTTTATGAGCAATCCAAAGATCACTACAGAAAATTATAACATGGAACAAACTATACTACCACTCACCATTCAAGAGGAAACTACCGTTCCTCAAAAACGAAATTCTACACCTACTTTTATTCCCTATGATAACCAACAAACCACTGTTATTTTTGACATTCAGGATCTCATTCCGGTTCACCACGTGGCGCGTGTGATTGATCAAATGATTGAATCAGTAGAAGATAATGTCTTTTTTGAGCACTATAATGGTGGCGGACGTAGCTCTTACCATCCTAAAATGATGACGAAAGTCATTTTGTATGCCTATTCTCAAAAAGTCTATTCCTGTCGTGAAATCGCCAAACTGGTTAAAGAAAATATCCCAACAATGTGGCTGGCTGCCTTGCAAAAACCGGATTATCGAACGATTAATCGATTTCGCACACAACAAATGGATAAGCTCCTTCCGAAGCTATTTGAAGAAATGATCCATCAACTAATAGAAGAAAAGCACGTCACAATGGAGAACTATTTTCTAGACGGAACAAAGATTGAAGCAAGCGCAAACAAGTATTCATTTGTGTGGAAAAAGGCGACGACCAAATTTGAGGCGAAGCTGCAAGAAAAAATCGAAGAAACGTACCAACAGATTCAGACCATTGCAAATGAAGAGGGTCTTGAACTGTCTACTCAAGATGAAACCTCCTCATTAACGATAGAGGAAAAACTAACTCAAATAGAAAAAGCATTAGTGGAAAAAGTTGAAAAAGAAACGAACGGTATCCAACTTGAAGAAGATGTCCAGGTACGAAAAGAAAAACGACGGGAACTCAGTCCGGTTAAGAAACTATTGAAATTAGTGCGCGAGGACTTAGGTCCACGATTAGTTAAATATAAACAACAAAATGCTCTATTTGGCGATCGAAATAGTTATTCTAAAACCGATACGGATGCGACATTTATGCGAATGAAAGATGATCATATGAATAACGGACAACTAAAACCTGGTTATAATATTCAAATGGCAACGGAAAATCAATTCATTCTTTTTTATACGATACATCAACGCCCAACTGATACGCGTTGTTTCAAGCCGCATTTAGAGGCACTGAAGAATACATCGCTACCATTCCCGAAAAACGTCATCGCAGATGCCGGCTATGGCAGTGAAGAAAACTATCTCTACTCTTTGGAAAAAGAATTTGAAGCTTTGATTCCTTACAATACTTTTTTAACGGAACAAAAACGGAGCTATAAAAAAGATATTCGTCATGCGAGTAACTGGGCATATGATGAACAAAAGGATGAATACACCTGTCCAAATAACCGTAAGGTTTTATTTAAGCGTTACTCGACCCGTACGGATAAAAATGGATTCACACGTGACTTTAAAATTTATGAATGTGAGGATTGTACGGATTGCCCATTAAAATCTCAATGTACAAAGGCGACAGGAAATCGCCAAGTGCATGTTAATCCAGTTTATGAAGAATTAAAAGCGAAAGCAAAATTGAACCTTTGGTCTGAATCGAATGCACAACTTTACGCTCGACGAAAAATCGAGGTAGAGAGTGTTTTTGGTCATATCAAGGGCAATAGGTCGTTCCGTCGCTTTTCGCTTCGGGGCTTAGCGAAAGTCCAAACGGAGTTTGGCATCGTAGCCATGGCACATAATTTACTGAAGATAGCTGGGTTACGTCAGCTACTTTCAGTAAATTATTATAGAAATAGAAAAACAGGTGGAGAAAAACAACTCGTTTTTCTCCACCTGTTTTATTTTAGGGACTTATTAGACAGCCCCTTTTATCGTTCTTATTTAAAATCATATTTATCTAAGATTCGATTGGTTATAAGCTGATAGCCTTCTTCATTTGGATGAATTTCATCACTGAAGTATGCTTTTTTATCTTTGTTTTCGAATAAATCGTTTGTAGGGATATACTTTAGTCTACTATCCTTGTCCACCATCTTTTGAATCGAATGATTATAATCACTAATATGGTTTTCTAATTTCAAGTCGTCTTTATTGGGGTTATATAACCCTATCACCAAGATATCAGCTTTATTATTTTTCTTTAGAAGCTCAGAAAGAATTTTATCTAAATGTTGTACATACTCTTTCTTTTCATCATTTATCTTTTGATCATTGATTTTTTTTAAGTTTCCACCATTACTGTTAATTAAATCATTGATTCCGATATAGACGATAAATGTGTCAGCCTTATCCAATTTTGTGTTAATCTCAAGATCTTCGAGCTGTTTAATGACACCGTCCGTTTCCTGACCTTTAATACCATAATTCCAGAATTGGACTTTTTCTGAATCGGAATCATTCGTTTTATGTTTCAAGTCATCAATATATCCTTCCCCTTCTTTATCGCCCTTTCCGTAAGTCAAAGAATCTCCAAATGCCATGACTCTTTGATCGTTTTTCGCATCTACTGCCTGAAACGCATAGGCAACTAAACAAATAACAAGTACAATAAAAAATAAGCCAACGATTTTCTTCATTTGTTTTGCTTCTCCTTTTGTATTCACTAGGAAGTATTTTATTTTTAAATACCCAAAAAGAGGACAAGCCTAACATTTGAATAACTTAATAAAAATTAAATTGCATGACGCACCTGTACTGGTGATTGGAATGCCATAATAAATGGATTGGAGCTTAATGATGAAGGAGTTTACAGAATTCAGGGAAGCAGTATTTGAGGATTTGCCTAAAATTATCGAAATTTACAATTCTACAGTACCTTCGAGGATGGTCACTGCGGATACAGAACCAGTTACAGTAGAATCACGGCTCAAATGGTTTGAAGAACATCATATTCTCAAACGGCCATTATATATGATCATACATGATGGAAAAACAGCTGGATGGATGAGTT
Organism: Peribacillus suis; assembly: GCF_059384845.1. NCBI lineage: Bacteria > Bacillati > Bacillota > Bacilli > Caryophanales > Bacillaceae > Peribacillus > Peribacillus suis. The sequence goes on along the minus strand of NZ_CM182019.1, from coordinate 1,200,464 downwards.
TTCAATCTTTTTATGGTAGACCCGCATATGATTTTACCGCTGAAATTAGCATCTATATAGATGAGGAGTTCCGTGGGAAAGGAATTGGACAACTTTCAATCCAAAAGGCTATAGAGGTGAGTCCGAAGATAGGGATTAAGACACTTCTTGGATTTATTTTCGCACACAATGTACCAAGTATTAAGCTTTTTTCAAAATTCGGTTTTGAAAAATGGGCTCATTTACCGAAAATAGCAGAACTCGATGGAGTGGAACGCGATTTGGTCATTCTTGGTAAACGTGTCACTACATGACTTCCATTGCAAAAGGCGATTGCCTGGATTTGAATGGTCTGGGATGTACTGATTATTCGCTACAAACTCCCAGGAATTTTATATGTGTGACCGCATTCAATAAAGAATCCAACTCTTGACTTGCTTGAATGGTCACCCTGCTTGTCAAACCATAATTTTTTGCTAACATGATCATTTCTTTTCGTTTTTCTTCAATTTTTTCAACTGCTGTTATGTGAGGAGGCTGCAATATAACCACTTCCTATTTTTCAATTATTTTACATTTTCATCATAACCAAAACACTAGGTTAAATCAACCATTTCACGTGATTTAAATATGTTATTTTACTAGATGAATGTGACAAAATACCTATTAATCTTTTATCTTTTGTACTTTTTATGTCGATTTAAAAGGGAAAAAGCATTTGCCTTTACACAGCAAATGCTTTTTCTCTTTGATTGTTCACTATAGGTTAACTAAGTCATGCACTCTGGAGGTGACTCATTACCTGATTTATCTATAACAATCTTATATTCATCTTCAAGAGCTTTTAATGGAGCATCATAGAGATGCTTTTCATCAGAGGTTTTGTATACACCATTTGATAATAGTTCTTCTATCAACAATGCTCTCCTCTGTTCTTTTTTCTCGAAAAACTCTGCCATATGAATGGCCCCTTTCCTTTTATTCATATTTTCCACATATAATGCCCCTAATCTTATAGGCTTTGCTAAAGCCAAAATATATATACCTGTTGTACGGGATCCTTAAACCCTATTTGACAAAAATAAAAACCCCTTCTAATCCAAGAAGAGGTCGACAGAGGTCCGTTCGTCTCTTCTTATCTTCCAAGCGATTGCTTGTTGGAAGAAGCACAGTTCCCCGATGGGTCTGTTGCCGAGGTTTCATAGGGCCAAGTCCCTCCACCTCTCTGGATAAGAATACAGAATATAAATGATTTTGACATGATTTTATCCCACTTGCAAGGATAAGTCAATTGCATTCAAATAATTTTTAATTTTTATATTATTTTTCCGTGTGCCCTTTTAGCACAAGGTAAGACCATATCCCTATTTTGCTAATAACTATATTTTCCTCCAATTGACCGTGGGTTAGGTATGCTCCATTTGCCAATGGGGATTTTATCCTACTACCCCTTTCACGCCACAAGATACTCATAAAATTCTATTGGATTCAAAGGTTGCATTTTCCTTTTTATCTGATATGATGACAATAATCACATACGAAATACCACTAGGGGAGTCTTCTATAAGACTGAGATGGAATGATGTTCCGGACCCTTTGAACCTGATCCGGGTGATGCCGGCGGAGGAAAGTGGATGATATCGTCGTCGTATATTTGACTTCATCCATCTGCCCCGTTCCGTTTTCAGGAACGGGGTTTTCGTTTAATTGAATAATAAGCTGCTAGGGGAGCCATTAATAGGCTGAGAATCAAACCCTTTGTACCTGATCTGGTCATACCAGCGGAGGAAAGCAGGTTGAAAAAGGGATTCGTACATTCCTAGAACAGCCGCTTTCTATATGAAAGCGGCTGTTCTTCATTTTTGGACACTCCCCTCCTTTGTATGTGAATGAATTATAAGGGGGAAAAATCATGGCGAAAACCCAAATGAAAACTTTCAGTGCTAGACTTCACGAACGTTCAAAAGAAATTTGGAAAAAGAATCATACTCATCCTTTCGTTCAAGCAATTGGAGACGGGACACTATCAGAAAAGAAATTCGCCTATTACTTAAAGCAGGACTATATCTATCTTATGGATTATGCCAAGCTTTTTGCCTTAGGGACCATCAAGGCCACTAACCTTGAGATCATGACCAAATTTGCGAGTATTTTAAATGAGACTCTACAGGTAGAAATGGATTTGCATAGGAGCTACTGCAAGGAGTTCGGAATTAGTTCTGAGGAATTGGAAAATACCGAACCAACTCCGATTACCCTTGCCTATACAGGTTATATGCTCAATGCTGCCCATCATGGAACTTTAGCCGACCTTATTGCCTGCTTACTTCCTTGTGCCTGGGATTACTATGAAATTGGCTCGTTATTAAAAGAACAAAATGGTCCAGCACTAGAAACAAATCGCTATATCGCTTGGATTCAATCGTATGCATCCCCCGAATTCGCAGATGCGCACAAATGGTTGGCCAAGCTGTTAGACGAACTGACGGAAGATATGCCTGAAAAGGAATTGAAAAGATTAGAGAAACACTTTTTAATGACCTCCCGATATGAATATTTATTTTGGGACATGGTTCACAACGAACAGGATTGGCCGCTTTAAATGCTAGACACGGGTAACTTATTACGGAAAATGACGTTGACTAGCTTGTTCACGGCCATCACTACCCTGACTAGCTCATTCGTTTACATCCCTGTTGGTTTTGCGAAGGTGTTTCCTATTCAACATGTAACCAACGTCATGACAGCCGTTATGTTGGGGCCGCTTTTTGCTGTGACCCAGGCCTTTTTAGTATCCCTTATCAGGAACATGACAGGTACAGGTTCCATTTTTGCATTTCCGGGCAGCATGATTGGTGCCCTGCTGGCGGCCTTCCTCTACCAAAAAACAAAAAGGATGGGACACGCCTGCTTGGGAGAAATAGTGGGGACAGGCATTCTCGGATCCATCGCCTGTTATCCGATCGCGCTTTTATTATTGGGAAAAAAAGCGGCACTTTTTGGTTTTCTGCCAGCTTTTCTTCTTAGTTCTTTAACGGGCGCAATTATAGGCTTTCTTTTATTGAAAGTTCTCTTAAAAAATCATTATATGAAGGGGTTTTTTTATGAAAAGGGCACTAACGATCGCCGGATCTGACTCTGGGGGCGGAGCCGGCATCCAAGCTGATTTAAAAACATTTTCGGCCCATCGGGTTTATGGCATGTCTGTTATCACAGCCGTTACGGCACAGAATACCTTGGAAGTTCGATCTATACAGCCCATCGATCTCCCTGTGATCACCGATCAAATTGCGGCCGTATTTGAAGACATTCGTGTCGACGCAGTAAAAATAGGGATGCTTGGATCAAAGGAGACGGTCGAAACCGTCGCCCATTCGCTAAAATTATTTAAACCGGCTATCGTCGTCCTTGATCCTGTCATGATTTCCAAAAGTGGACACCATCTGTTAGATGAGAGGGCCGTTTCGTCGGTAAAAACTGATTTACTTCCACTTGCTACACTTGTCACGCCCAATATACCTGAAGCAGAGGTCCTTACCGGATTCCCGATCCGGACGAAGCAGGACTTTTATAAGGCATGTACCGCTATTCTGGAACTGGGTCCGAAGGCTGTTTTACTGAAAGGAGGACATGCAGCAGGAAATCCAAATGACCTCTTTTATGATGGCAAGGAGTTCTCTTGGATCAAGGGTGAACGCATTCATACGAAAAATACGCATGGAACTGGCTGTACCCTTTCCTCTGCCATTGCATCTAATCTTGCTAATGGACTTCCTTTAGCGACGTCCATTGAACAAGCGAAAATCTATATTTCAGAAGCGATACGAAATAGCTTAGAACTCGGTAAGGGACACGGACCCGTTCACCATTTCCATCAATTTTATAAAAAGGAACGGAGTGATTTCACATGAATACATCCGTTGCAGACTTATTTGGCAGAGTGAGAAAGAAACAACCACTCGTCCACCAAATCACCAACTTTGTTACTGCAAATGATTGTGCCAATGCTACCCTGGCAATTGGTGGTTCTCCCGTTATGACTTCCAATCCAAAAGAAGTGGCGGACATGGTCAAACTGGCACAAGCACTGGTGATTAACTTAGGTACACTGGATGATGTTTCCTTGGAGGCGATGGCGATTGCCGGGAAAACAGCGAACGATTGCCATATACCCGTAATTTTAGATCCTGTGGGCGTCGGTTCCACCCCTTACCGAACAGAGAAAGCGATGGAACTGCTCGATTCAATGACTGTCCAGATTATTCGCGGCAATGCAAGTGAAGTCCATCGGCTAATGGGAGGCGATATCGTAACGCGAGGGGTCGATTCAGGACCGCTTTCCATGAGTAATGCAGAACTATCCCTACGTGCTGCTAGAAAACTGAAGAGTGTTGTCGTCGTGAGTGGAGCCAAGGATGCCGTTAGTGACTCTTCACGTACGTCCATCATCGATAATGGAAACCCTCTTTTAACAAAGGTGACCGGCACCGGCTGTATGTCGACGGCCTTGATTGGGGTCTTCTGCGGAATTACGGAGGATTACTATTCAGCTGCTATCGCAGGAATTTCAACCATGAGCATCTCTGGTGAGCTTGCTGCCAGAACCCTTGAAAAAAATGATGGCACAGGGACATACCGGACACGGATTATCGATGCCATCTCAGGAATGAATGATTCCATATGGAAATACGAGGTGAAAATGCATGAAGAAAGTGCCATTTGATTTGAGCCTTTACTTAGTCACGGAAGAATCATTAGCCGTCGAGGACATGACCACTATCATCACCGAGGCGGTTTCAGGCGGAGTTACGGCCGTCCAACTTAGAGAAAAGCAGGCATCTTCCCTTACTTTTTATCAAAAAGCTTCTCTATTAAAAGGGGTCCTTGATGAACTTTCGATTCCGTTAATCATTAATGACCGCGTGGATATTGCGCTTGCTGTAGGAGCGGATGGAATTCATGTTGGGCAGGATGACCTTCCTCTTCCCATCATCAAGACCCTTGTTCCTGACAATATGATCATTGGAGTATCCGTCTCTACCTTGGAGGAGGCCCTTGAAGCTGAAAACAATGGCGCTGACTATATTGGTGTTGGCTCTGTATTCCCGACAAAAACGAAACAAGACGCAACTGCTTTGAAAAAAGGGGAACTGGAGAGAATTTGTCACAGTACCTCGATTCCTGCCGTTGCGATTGGTGGGATTACAGCGGATAATATCAACAGGCTTTCTAAAAGTGGAATTGCCGGTGCTGCGGTCGTCTCTGCCATTACACAGGCAAAAAATCCAATGGACGTGGCTACACACCTTTCATACACTATAAAAAGATTCACTAATTAATAGAAGGAGGATGCTCATTTCGAGTCATCCTCCTTCCTTTATGAAAGAATGGTATTCTTCGTTTCTTTTCCAAATGCCACAGCAACAGCACCAATTAAAATCGCGATTGTGAAAATCGTGAAGATGGTCGATATCGGTGTATCTCCAGCAACTAGATACCCGACAAGCAACGGCCCCAAAATGCCCCCGACGCGTCCGACTCCAGCTGCTAACCCCGTCCCGGTTCCACGAATGACGGTTGGATACTGTTCAGGTGTATACGCATAAAGCGCCCCCCATGCACCTAAGTTGAAAAACGATAGGAACATGCCGGATACGATCAAGAGTGATAAGCCTTCAGCGGAGCCAAAGAAAAATGCACTACCTGCCGTTCCTATTAAATATGTAATCAATACGAACTTACGCCCCATCTTCTCTATCAACCACGCAGCAGAGAAATAACCAGGCAATTGGGCTAACGTCATGATCAATACATATTCAAAACTCTGAATCATGCTGAAGCCCTTCATGACCATGACACTTGGTAACCATAAAAACATGCCGTAATAGGAAAAGACCACACAAAACCAAAGAATCCATAAAACAAGTGTCTGACGTGCGTGCCCTTTTTGCCAGACCATTTTCATGTTGTTCAGCACAGACGGTCTCTGTTTCTTTTCAAGCTCCGTATATTTAGGAGAATCGGGTAATTTCAAACGTAGATATAGAGCATATAATGCCGGAACCGCACTTAATAACAAAGCCACACGCCATCCGTATACAGGAATGATGAAATAAGAGATGAGCGCCGCCAACAACCAGCCGACCGCCCAGAAACTTTCAAGGAGTACCACAACACGTCCCCTTTTACTTGCCTCGACGCTTTCAGAAACGAGTGTTGAAGCAACGGGTAGCTCTCCCCCGAGCCCCATCCCTATCAAGAAACGCAAAATCAGGAATAAACTAAGCGTACTGACGGCTGCAGACAGACCGCTCGCAATCGAAAATAATAATAAGGTTATGATAAAGACATTCTTTCTGCCAACCCGGTCTGCCATTGCTCCAAAGAGAATCGCCCCTACAGCCATCCCGATAGAATTGATACTTCCGATCCAACCGACTTGTTGGCTCGTTAAATTCCAATCCTGTTTCAATGCAACGATGATAAAAGAAAGCATCCCCACATCCAGTGCATCAAACATCCATCCAAAACCAGCGACACCCAGCAGTTTACGCTGCGATATCACTTTCGCATTGTTTTCCATATAAACCTCCTAAAATCTGATCGCTTACCAATATATTCTCCTATTTAATATTACCTATTAATTTTCCTTTTCGCCATAGTATTTACAACTGTCTTGACACTTTTCTTTACTCAAATAGAAAAAACGTTGATTTCAAGCCTTTTTCCATTTAAGAATAAAATGTCGAATAGTAATGATTGAATATTTCATCTATTTATTTTATGATAAATATTGGAATATGAAAGCGTTATCAATTAAGTCATCATGTTTTGCCCAATATAATCATTATATTCAGGAGGGAAACAATGACCAATCTAACGTTAGAAGTAAGTGGAAAGCTGGACAAGTTTTTAAAAGGTCCTAAAAAGCTCTATATTAATGGAAAATTCGTAGAAAGTGCCTCGAAGAAGACCTTTACCACTCCCAACCCCGCAACAGGCAAGAAACTCGCAGATGTATATGAAGCGGATAAAGAAGATATCAATTTAGCTGTTAAAGCCGCAAGAAAAGCATTCGATGAAGGCCCATGGTCCAAGATGAGCGCCGCAAACCGTAGCAGGTTGATGTATAAACTAGCAGATTTAATGGAAGAAAATAAAACAGAATTAGCGCAATTAGAAACACTGGACAATGGAAAGCCCATCAGTGAAACAACAAATGCGGATATCCCTCTAGCCATTGAGCATATGAGATATTTTGCTGGCTGGTCGACTAAAATCGTCGGACAGACCATTCCGGTAAATGGAAATTACTTCAACTATACAAAACATGAGGCTGTAGGCGTCGTCGGTCAAATCATCCCTTGGAACTTCCCGCTTCTTATGGCGATGTGGAAACTGGGAGCCGCTCTTGCGACTGGCTGCACGGTCATTTTGAAACCTGCCGAGCAAACACCATTATCCGCCCTTTATTTAGCAGAGCTAATCGCGGAAGCCGGTTTCCCTGACGGTGTCGTCAATATCGTCCCTGGATTCGGTGAAACGGCTGGTCAAGCCCTTGTCGACCATCCTGAAGTCGATAAGATTGCCTTCACCGGTTCTACTGAAGTAGGGAAAATGATCATGCGTTCTGCTTCCTATTCATTGAAGCGCGTGACACTGGAACTCGGAGGGAAATCGCCTAACATCATCCTTCCAGATGCCGACTTCTCCAAAGCCATTCCTGGAGCTTTAAATGGTGTCATGTTTAACCAGGGTCAGGTATGCTGTGCCGGCTCCCGGGTTTATATACAAAAGAAACACTATGATAATGTCGTGGCTGATATGACTAGTCACGCTAAAAAGATCAAACAAGGAGCCGGATTGGATCCGAATACACAAATTGGACCACTCGTTTCCCAGGAACAGCAGAATCGAGTTCTTGGTTACATTGAAAAAGGAAAAAAAGAAGGTGCAGAAATATTGGTAGGAGGAAACAATCCTAGCGATGAAGGCTACTTTGTTTCACCAACGATCTTTGCCGGTGTAGAAGAGGAAATGACCATTGCCAAAGAAGAAATATTTGGTCCAGTCATTGCTGCCATGCCGTATGAGAATATAGACGATGTAATCAACCGGGCAAATGCAAGTGAATATGGGTTGGCTGCCGGTTTATGGACAAGCGATCTAGCTAACGCCCATTATGTAGCAGGAAAGTTACGTGCCGGTACTGTCTGGGTAAACTGCTATAATGCATTTGATGCCGCCTCCCCATTCGGTGGTTATAAGCAATCCGGAATCGGACGGGAAATGGGTTCCTATGCACTTGAAAATTATACAGAAGTTAAAAGCGTCTGGATTAACCTAGACAAATAATTTTTAAAAGAGAGGGTCTTCCGGGACCCTCTCTTCCATGCTTTTTGCACCCTTTTAATATATTTTACTATTGTGATTATTCTCAAATCATTTCAATAGCCTTTTCCTATGTACGTTTGATAGAATCAAGGTAGAGAAAAAGGAGGATTATTCCTATGTATGAAATTGCCATTATCGGTGCCGGACCTGCTGGCGGAAGTGCCGCCATCTTCACGGCTAAGGCAGGAAAAAAGACAGTCATTCTCGACAGTAATGCAAGTATCACAAAAAAAGCCTGGATGGAAAACCATTATGGTGTGGATGAAATCTCTGGACCTGACTTAGTCCATATCGGAATTCAACAGGCAAAGAAATTCGGTGCTGAACATATCGAAACAAAAGTTACAGGCATCGAAAAAACGGAACAAGGATTTACAATCGAAACGGAAAACGGCCCTATTGATGCTACTTACATCATCCTGGCGACGGGAATGATCACTAATCTAGCCGAAGAAGCGGGAGTCACAACAAAAGACGGCATAGAGCCGCGCACTAAAAAAGTGTATGACGTGGATTCACTAGGGAAAACATCCGTAGAGGGAATTTGGGCTGCTGGCGCTGGTGCAGGCGTGAGCGTACATACCATCGTTACGGCCGGTGACGGAGCCAGAGTGGCCATTAACCTGCTAAGTGAAATCAACGGGGAACGTTATGTAGACCATGATGTACTGAAAAAATAATGAGAGTGTTCACAGAAGCTGAGTCCCTGCACTCAGCTTTTCCATCCTCCTCTATTTTTTTATCGGATTTATTTGAACCCCCACGTTTTATGATACATATGTGTAAAAAGTTTCTTTTTTCAGAAACTATCGATACAATTAAACTGGAGATAAGAGAAAGGAAGTTTTAAAAGATGAATGAATTTCAAACCAATTTAGAAAAATACGCAGAACTGGCCGTTAAAGTCGGCGTCAATATCCAGAAGGGACAAACCCTCGTTGTAAACACAACCTTAGAAGGAGCTGAACTTGTTCGGCTCATCGTTAAAAAGGCTTATGAAAACGGAGCACGTAATGTCATCGTTAACTGGAATGATGATATTGTCGGTCGTACAAAATATGAAATGGCCCCCGCTGAAGTATTTAACGAATATCCAGAATGGCGGGCAAAAGAAACGATCGAGCTTGCTGAAAATGGCGCAGCTTTTCTATCGGTCATCTCCTCAAGTCCTGACCTTTTGAAGAATGTTCAACCTGAACGGATCGCCAATTTCCAAAAGGCATCGGGTACCGCACTGAAAAAGTGGCGTCAATATATGCAGTCCGATAAAGTGAGTTGGTCCATTGTCGCAGTCCCTTCACAAGCTTGGGCTGATAAAGTCTTCCCTGAAGTTGCTGAAGAGAAACGCATCGATGCACTCTGGGAAGCGATCTTTAAAGCAGTCCGGGTTGATGTAAAAGAACCTGTCGAGGCTTGGAAGAAACACGACGACACGCTTCATGAAAAAGTGGATTATTTAAATGAAAAACATTACCAGAAATTGCACTACACGGCACCAGGTACGGATTTAACCATCGAATTGCCTGAAAAACACCTTTGGTGCGGAGCTGGCAGCATCAATGAGCAAGGACATGAATTCATGGCTAACATGCCAACGGAAGAAGTGTTCACGGTTCCACTGAAAAATGGTGTCAATGGAACGGTTTCAAGCACAAAGCCACTTAGTTACGGCGGCAATATTATCGATAATTTCTCCGTGACATTCAAGGAAGGCCGGATCACAGAAGTGAAGGCTGAAAAAGGCGAAGAAATCTTGAAACAATTGGTCGATACAGATGAAGGATCACACTATCTAGGAGAAGTGGCACTAGTCCCATTCAATTCGCCCATTTCCCAATCAAACGTATTATTTTTCAATACATTATTCGATGAAAATGCATCCAACCACTTAGCAATCGGAAGCTCTTATGCATTCTGTCTTGAAGGTGGAAAAAACATGAGCCCCGAGGAACTGGCGGAACATGGTCTGAACGAAAGTCTAACCCATGTTGATTTCATGATTGGTTCGGATAAAATGAACATCGACGGCATCCTTCCTGACGGCACTTCAGAAGCTGTCTTCCGTAATGGGGATTGGGCGTTTTAATAATAGTGTTGATATAGAGGATTTTAAAGGTTTCAAAACTTTGGATTTCACATTTTTTAGAAAAATACATTAGCCACGTGTTTATAGTCACGTGGCTATATTTGTTATATTATAAATTTATCCAATGACTAACTATTTTTACCTATTAGTTAAATTGTTCGGTAACCCTTAATATTTCATTTTTATATAATAAAATATCGTTTACACTATCTAATTTATGGGTAGTTTTTAATTCATCATTTAATTGGATATACTTATTACTAGTATTAAAACCTAATCTACAAATCCATTTACGGATATTATCATCCAGTAAAACATTAAAATAACTTTTATTATCTCTATAGTAAACTCTATTTGCATCTAGGTTTTCCTTAAGCATAAGTTTTATTAAAACATATCCCTCTATTTCTTCTTCGGTTGTCACAATCACAGGTCCATCTACTACTTTTTCCAGTTCATCAATTAGCTCTTCTTCGTTTGTTGGTGCTATATCGTCATTTATTTTTTCCGTCGTATTCAACTCATTTCCATCAGTTGAACTTAAAGCTTTTTGAAGCTTATCATTTACTTTATCATTGACGAATTGATTAAGGGATTTTTTTACTATTTCCCGAAAATTATCGATTACTTTTTTTGTCTTTACACCTTGATAAACATCATTTAATACGAATTTGATAAACTCTTCATTTGGTTCCTCCCATTGTTGAGTTAAAAAATTCTTAATTTCATTTGTATATTTTAATTCGGAGGCAGTAGTTAATACATTTTCTACATTGAAAAAGTTTTTTCTAAATTTGGCTAACTCCAGAAGGTGATTTTCTCTTATTTCATGTAAATTAAATATAAAGAATGGTTTATCATCCATTTTATTAGGTTCTTCTAAATCGGTGAAGAACTTATATTCAATACCATTGGTCAAGATTGCAAACTTAGCTTTGGTAGTTCCAAAATACCTAAATAATTGCGAATCATGTTTATGTAGTTTTTCATGCACACATTTTGCTTCAATTAAAATAACAGGGTGTCCGTTTTCCATTATGGCATAATCAATTTTTTCACCTTTTTTTATTCCAACATCAGCTATGAATTCTGGTACTAATTCCTCGGGGTTAAAAATATCATATCCTAATGCTTGTATTAACGGCATAATTAACGAGGTTTTAGTTGCTTCCTCAGTTTGAATGTTATCCTTTATTCGTTCTATCCTAGTTGATAGCGCTTTAATTTGTTGTATAAAGGTTTCCATATTCCTACCCCCCATTTATAAAAGGTTTCTATATTCGTACCCGCATTTTTAATATAATATGCTTATATAAAACCATATTATACTAATCTGTAAAAAAATATATGTATCTCTCATCTTAGAAAAAGTGACTATATGTTAAATTTGAATAGAATCTTGTATTAAGAATTTTGGATATACAACATAAGTACCTAGAGCATGTAATTTAATCGCTAGAAAGGCAAGGATAATTTTTAGAGTTTTAAAAGTCTAATCGGCTGATCTAATCGGCTTAATAGTACTTTTATTTTGCGTTTAGCTATGATAACAAAAATTTATTGCCTATAAATAAATTTTAAACATCAAGCTTAATAGCCACGTGCTAAGATGCACGTGGCTATTATTTTATACGTAAAATTACTACCTTAATCATTTACGCAAATCCATTTACTGTCCAATAGGTGGCTTTCTATAACCTCAATCCCATTAGAAGAGCCCCACTACCCTATCAAGTATCCCAGTAACATCAAGAAACACGATGATAATAACCAGAGGAATGATGAACCTCATGATAAAGAACCATATATTAAATGCTTGGGCGCCTAGGCGTGAATGCTGTAATAGTTCCTCTCTCAACGTGCTTTTCTTAATCTTATATGAAACGAAGATCGAGATTAATAGCACGCCTAGTGGCATTAATATGTTGCTGACTAAATAATCGGCTGAATCAAACAAGTTCTTCGAGAAGATTAAGATATCAGAAAAAGTACTATAGGATAATGCAGAGGGAATGCCTACTGCAAAGATTAAGATGCCAATGATATAGGCATATTTGGTTCTCATCTCCTCTTTTCCTTTAACGATGGCTGCCACGATAATTTCCAACATGGAGAAGGCCGACGTTAAAGTGGCGAATAGGAATAATGCTAAAAACCCTAATAAGAAAACTTCTCCAAACACGATTTGGTCAAACACCGCAGGCAATACAACGAACAGTAAACCCGGCCCTTCAGCTGGCTCTAATCCTAGTGAAAATACAGCTGGGAAAATGGCCAATCCTGCTAATAAGGCAATCAATAAATTCATCGCGACGATGGATATGGCTGGTTGGATTAAGCTTTCCTTTTTTGAAAGGTATGAACTATAAGTCACCATGACCGACACTCCAACACTTAAGGAGAAGAAAGCCTGGCCCATCGCAAACAGGACACTTTGAGAAGTCATGCTAGAAAAATCAGGTGCTAGAAAGAATTTGACACCTTCCAGAGCGTTATCTAATGTAAGTGAGCGAATGATCAAAACAATAAAAAGCAGAAATAAAGCAGGCATCAATATTTTACTCACTTTTTCGATCCCATTTTGAATTCCTTTCGCTACAACCAAAACGGTAAAGGCTAGGAAGATAAATTGAGCTGCAAGGACCAACAACGGATTGCCGATTGTCCCGTTAAAGACAGAGCCATAATCTGCACCCTCACTAATTATTCCACCAAACAGACCTTTGGCGAAATAGATGACAATCCATCCACCAATTACGCTATAGAAAGATAGTAGAAGAAAACAGGTGAATACCCCTAATCTTCCAATCCAATGCCAGTTGCTGTTGGGAGCTAAACTACGATATGCACTGATGGCTTCCTTTTGTGTGCTCCTGCCTATGATAAATTCCGCCAATAATAAGGGAAAACCCATAAACAAAGAAAATAAAATAAAAAGAAGAAAGAATGCCCCTCCCCCACTCATCCCAGTAACATATGGGAGCTTCCATATGGCACCTACCCCTATCGCTGATCCAGCTGCGGATAAAATAAAACCAATCTTCGATGACCATTGCTCTGTTGTTTGCATGCTAACCCTTCCTTATCCCTTTTTATTATGGTTCCCTAAAAACAAATCAAAGACAAAAAAGCCACGTCTCTATCTGTAACGATAGGGACGTGGCTTCACGCGGTACCACCCTAATTGGAAACAATACTGTTTCCCACTTGTTAAAATAACGGTTTAACCCGTCTTATACCACTTTCTCTTTTGCAGTATAAAAAAGCTCCAAGAATGAAATTCACCTAGTCTTTGTATCAGTTTTCACCAACCACTGATTCTCTATATAACAGGGAGACCGGCTTAATGGGTTTCTTTTCGTCGCTCGCTCGATATGTTAATTAACAAGATTATAGTACGATAATTCTTATAGGTCAATCATTATTTAAATATTTAGACTATACAAGAGGGATTCTTCTCACATCTCATTCCCTTCATCATCGCGGCGAAGATCTATTATTACAGCATAATTATATGACTTTTGGAAGAATGAATTACTTCGAATAAAATAATAAAGTTCTTCATAATCTACATGAATATAAGGATTCTTTCCATTAATGGCCCCTTTGGAATATCTTGGACACATTTTTTATCGTGAAATATGTTATACTATTAGTAAAGAGGGTGCATAAATTGAAAAGTAATAAATACAATAGTGGCGAAACCGTAACGATCCTTGAAACTGATGAATTAGTTACAATTAGTAAATGGGCATATGTAAAAAACATGAAAAGATATTCTTATACAGTCAAAGAACATCCAACAACATTCTTCTTTGAAGAAGAACTGGAGAAAGCATAAGCTTTCACTTTTTTTGTATGCAATGATTTCCTTACTCTTCAACGGAGTAAGGTTTTTTTTATGTATAAACGACGACGACAAAGAACAGACTCCCCTAGGGGAGTCTGTTCATATAGGTTACGATTTAGTTTTAAAATTAAGCTTTTTGAACGTTAGCTGCTTGAGCTCCACGAGCACCTTGCTCAACGTCAAAAGTTACTTTTTGACCTTCGTCTAAAGATTTGAAACCTTCGCTTTGGATAGCTGAGAAATGTACGAATACGTCGTCTCCGTTTTCACGTTCGATAAATCCAAAACCTTTTTCTGCATTAAACCATTTAACTGTACCTTGTTCCATTTTTGTTGCCTCCTAGTGCATAACACACATTGTATTACTATTTTTGATTTTTCAAGAAGATACTAATACCTTTTTTCATTACCAAAAACAATTCTTTATTAGAATAACACGAAACGATAAAAATAGCAACTACGCTGCAGAGAATTAAATTTGTTATTTCATAAAAGGCCACTAGCAAATAATTATGAAGAGATTGCCCGCTCTTTTGCTTTTCATAATTTTTCCAATTATATGATTTAGATTTTTAATTAGGGGTATATCAGAGTATAAGAAACCGTTCTTTTACTTTCGTACAGATTAAACAACATAGGAGGTTTATTAATGAAATATTATAAGGTCTCGAATAGAGGATTCGATAGTAAGGTCATTGCCGCCAGTAGCGATTATGAAGCGCTTGGCTTTTATTTAATGGAGATCGATGATCAACTTGGTTTTGTTGATGATATAGATATAGAAGAAGTCGATGCTGAAGAAAAAGTTGAGGTTTCCTATATTGGATACCCTGTTTATAAGACGATTGAGCAAATCTATCAAGAGAATGAGTTCTGGGAGGTGCCTAATATAGTAGTGGAAGTCGAGTGAATTTGAAATGCCCACCTTTTCACGAGGGGGCATTTCATAAATATTGAATGAACGTCTCAAAACAGTTGGGTCAAATAGTACTTTGTTATGGCCAAGTATTCACGGATATATGATTTCACTAAAACGATTCGCGGCGTCTTTGCAGGAACCCCTGTCACTTTCAATCCTTCTCTTTCAGCCATTTTCACGGCTCGATAAAGATGAAAATCATTCGACACAATCAATCCAATCGATGAAGGATCCGGAATGAACTCTTTCGAGAAAGCAATATTTTCACTGGTTGATGTTGATTCGTCCTCCATGATGATTCTTCCTTCTTCAATTCCCTGGTTGATAAGCCCTTGTTTCATTGCCTCGGCTTCTGAAATGTCTTCTCCAGGACCTCTGCCACCAGAGACGATGGCCACCGTACTTCCATTCGATTTTAAATAGTCTGCTGCCTTATCAATCCGGTATTGTAATGATAAAGATGGAACATTCCCTTTTACTCTTGCTCCTAAAACGATAAGGTATCCCGCATCTTCAGGGATTGGCTGATGGCTGCTTTCCATGATCTTCATATGTAAGATTCCAAAGTATACGAGCAGCACGACCATACCCATACCGCCAAGCTTTATCCCCTTTTTCATAGTACCGCTCCGTTTCTTTTTCGCTTACCATTTTCCCTTTTTATTCCAAACTACATTACAAAAGTGGAGCAATCAATAAATTATTAATCTGACAAAAAGGTGAAATTAAAAGTGTACTAGAAGTTTTAAGCTTCCCCCATCATGTCTTCGTAAATCCACTTTCCTATTAGACTAATGACTTGACGGCTTTCTTCCTCGGTTTTCATGTCCTCAGTCAGGACTGCGGCGTAGACGGTTTGTTTGTCTGAACGGATGATCGCACAATCATGGGCGACACCACGAATCCCCCCCGTTTTACTTGCCACTTTCACACCCTTACCCATTTGTGACGGAAGCTTATCCCTTAACTGTTGATTATCCATTATACGCAATATTTTTTCCTGGTTCTCTTTCTTTAAAAAGTCTCCAGTATGTATCGCCTTTAGACAGGTAATGGTATCCGCTGCGGAGATGGTATTATCCCGGCCTTCTTTCAACGCTTTAAAATCCTGCATTTTCCGTTGAAGAATAGTCTGTTTAAGTCCAAGATCCTTTATACACTGATTAATTTCATCTTGGCCAAGCAAGGTCATCATCATATTGGTGGACGTGTTATCGGACACTGTAATCATCAATGACAAAAGATCTTCAACCGTTAAAAAGACTTTATTCGATAGAACATGCAGAACCCCTGATCCACCCGTCACTTCTTCAGGCGGGATCGTCACCGGCTGATTCAAATAAATCTTCTTTTCTTCGCTCTGACGATATCCTTCAATAATCATCGGAATTTTAATCAAACTGGCTGATTGGAAAGATTCATCCTCATGATATGCGATGGATTCCCCATCACTATTTTCAATTTTATAAGCAATGCGTCCATTAAATGATCCCACTGCATCCAAAATCTTGTGTTCAATGGTTTGTAAAGACATGGTTAACCCTTCCCTTCTAACGATTCATTAATTATGTAACACCTTACTAATTCTACCATGTAAAAGCATCACTATCTTCTATATATGCTTTATTGATTTATTTTCAAGATAGAACGTAAAAAGGCATTAAAATTCCCAAACAAAAAAGAGCATTCGATGAGAAAGCTCCTTTTCAGGTACATTATAATCTTATCTTGCTTTCATCGGTCTTCCTTTCACTATTGGAAACCGCTTCTTTTCGGTGGTATCTACCTGGGTGATTTCCCCATCATGCACGGTTATGATAACTGACCCATATTGCAGTTCTTCCAAACTGGAAATGATATGTTTGATTTTTAACTCCTCTTTTTTTTCCATAGTGGCCCCCTTGAATAATGTTTATGAAGAAAACCCATGATAAAGGAACGATCGATCTACCTCTAACGCTTTCTATACTAGCGGTCAAATCATTCCATCCTTCTCTTCTTTTCCAAAAGATAAAGGCACCTTTTATCTATTATTAGATGGAAAGGTGCCTTTAGTTGACTAATCGGCATTATGAGAGTTGCTTGTCATTATGGCTGGTAATCGAACATACTAAGGAAAAGACGATGGCTTAATACACACTAAACTATACTTTATTATCCTTACCTATAAACTTGGTATTATTACTATAATCCGTCTTTCATTATTTGTCAATGACGTTTTATAATATTCCGACTAATTCGTATATTTTATTCTGCCTATTTAGCACTTTACCAAACTAAACTATTTACGATATACTATTTTAAAATAAGTTTTTCATTGAACATTACAATCATTGTCCTATAGAAAGGTTCGATTATAAATATGAAAAATAATAAATGGGGATTGTTGATCCTAACCACATTTGTAGTTGGCAATATGGTGGGCGGCGGTATCTTCATGCTTCCTGCCCAATTGGCGCAAGTATCAAGTCCGTTGGGAGCCACGATGGCGTGGGTTGTCACGGGCTTGGGAGTATTTTTAATAGCACTCGTTTTCGGTAACTTGGCTGTGAGAAAACCAGATTTGAAAGCCGGACCACAAAGTTATGCACAATCATTATTTAAATCACCTGTAAAAGGCAGATTTGCTGGATATAGCATGGCCTGGGGTTATTGGGCGGCTAACTGGGCGGCTACGGCCTCCGTCATCATATCATTCGCAGGTTATTTATCGACGTTTTTCCCAGTCATGCACAGTACGAAAGTGCTCTATACAGCAGGATCATTTGACCTTGAACTTGGTAAGGCACTAACATTTGGTGTTTGTAGCTTGGCACTTTGGGGCATACACTTCATTTTAGTCAGAAGTTTTAATGGTGCTGGTAAACTTAACCTTGTCGCAACAGTCACAAAAGTGATTGGCTTCTTATTTTTCATCATCGTTACTATTTTCATCTTTGATTCTTCTAACCTGGGAGACGGCGCTAAATTTTATAACGAAGCGGGTACATCATTTTCCTTAGGTTCCCAAATTAACAATGCAGCGATTTCTACCTTATGGGCATTCATCGGCATCGAGGCAGCCGTTATGCTTTCAAACCGTGCGAAATCACAGAATGATGTCAAAAAGGCGACGATCATTGGCTTGCTTATCGCTGTTGCCATTTATATAGGGATTACCATCTTGACGATGGGTGCTTTATCGCAAGAGGAATTGAGGGCATCTCAGAAACCACTAGTCGATGCTTTACAGACTGTGGCCGGTTCCAGCGGCACATATCTTATGGGAGCACTAGCTGTCATTTGCTTATTAGGTTCAACGATAGGGTGGGTCGTCGTTGCATCGGAAGTTCCTTATCAAGCAGCGAAATCGGATATATTCCCAGCTTACTTTGCAAAGGCAAATAAAAATGGAACGCCGGTACGCTCCATGACGATAACGAATTTAATGACGCAGCTGTTCTTGTTTTCCACTATTTCAGGAACCATCTTAGTCGCATACAAATTTTCCATGATCGTTGCAACTCTTGCTTATTTGGTCCCTTATCTCGTATCAACTTTGTATCAATTAAAGTTAGTTTTGACTGGAGAAACGTACGATATCATGAAGGGATCCAGGACTCGCGACGGCATCATCACCTTCCTGGCATTGATATACTCCATATGGGTCATCAAGACAGGCACAGCCGACATGGAAACGTTCATGTTAGGTATCTATTTATATGTTCTAGGCTTTGTTCTATACCCGCTTTGGATGCGGAAGAGAGCTTAACAGGAAAACGCCCTGGCATTAATTAATATGCCAGGGCGTTTTCTATATTTCATCCAGAATTATTTTTGTATCCAGATGTATGGATTCTCCTGGTTGCAACTCCTGCAAACCCGTTACTTCCACTGGTAATTTCAGATTGGGGGCATTCGTGATCCATGTGTAAGGCTCGGGACACAAGAACCCGTCCTCATTGAACACTACCCAATATTTAAAACGGCGATCCGCTTGATAACGCACTTGTATACCAGCTTTCGGATCGGTTAAGACAGCTTCATTTGTTCGGTTTTTTTCCTCATCATAGCTAAAAATGTCATCATATTCCCGTCCCTCTCCTATTATCCTCCTTTGAATTTCATCCTTATTTGGCAACGTGATGTATTTTCCAGTCGGCAATGACCTTCCATTCAGCTCCCACTGTTTATTTACGGGCAAGGAAATCTCGCAATCCGAATAGTCATTTCTTGATATAAACGGAAAATTGAAGATCGTATGATACCCTGCACCCCACGGAAATGACTCGCGACCGATATTGTGAATGTTCATTTGGATATCCAGTCTCTCTTCCTTTACTATATACGTCATGTTCACTTTGAACTCGTGAGGAAAATGCGGATACATGGAAGGAAAATCACTGCTCAAAAATTCCGTAACGATTACGACTCCCTCCTTGCCTGCCTCTCTTTTTAGGACCTTCCAAGGCTTATCATGCAAAAAACCATGAATGTGATTGTGCTTCTCCCATTCATTTACCGGAAATGTATAGGTTGTTTCCTTATATGTAAAGGTCCCATCTTCTATGCGGTTAGGCGGGAACAGGATTGGCATGCCGTATAGGATCGGCACTTTTTTGTAGTCATCCAACGACTTTGGAGTCCTCAATATATCTACATCTTTTTTCTTGGATTTTAGCGATAGTAGATTACTTCCCAAAGCTAGAACGATCATTGCTTCAATGATTTCATTGCCAAAGATTATAGCCTCTTCATTTAAAAACATCTGGTCTTTTATATAGGATTCCATCTTCTTTCCTCCCCTTAGATTCCATATACTTACACTCATCCTACTAGTCTAGTACCCTTTTGACAACTGGCGCTCACCACTTTTCCATAATCTGATTCTTTCCAATATAACTTGGCCACTTGGCCTCTAAAATAGATAAAAAAAGGATGCTCCCCTAGGAACATCCTTTTTTTGCTTAGTTATTGCTTTCGCTTATTAAGGCGACTATGCCTTCTTCGTCATCCAAGACAAGCTCAATGCCTGAATATGGGTCGATATTTAAGTATTCATCCAGCCATAATCGAAGCGCTTCGATCAAGTTGATCGTGATCAATACTTGCTTCCTGCCATCAACGAACGTTTCAGCTGAGAAGCCATAATCATCATCATACATCAATTCAACTTCCACTTCATTGGGCTCGACCTGCTTTTTACGAGCAATGTATACACATACTGCATTAATGATATCTTGTTCGGAAATTCTTAGCCTCTCCATGGGTTTGGATCCTCTTTTTTCTTCTTATCTTGGAAGTAAACGAAAATCTTGCGGATAATGACCACGATGGCAACGATCGCAATAACGTTGACTAATAGTCCAAGAATGGAACCAAGAGCTCCCATATTGGCAAATAGGCTACCAAAAAGTAAACCTGCAAGCCCTCCAAGCATGATTCCTTTCATTAAGCCGCCCTTAGTAAATGAGTTGCCGCTTTTTGTATCGGTTTTCGCTTTGTTTGTATTTGCATCGGATTTATTCGTTTGTTTATTTTGGAAATTCGAGTTGTTATTCGTATTGTTATTCGAGTTATTATTGTTGAAGCTTCTTTTCCCGGATTTATAACCCCTTGCATCGGCGGATTGTGTATGGTCCTGGAATACATACGCACCAACTGGCGAGAAAGCTAATGTGATAGTTAGTAAAGCAGCCATAATTTTTTTCATCATGTGTTTTTTGCCTCCATTTTTTAGTAGTAGGAATGTTGTTTCATTAAATGTCAGTAAGTTTACAAGTTAAATCCACATCACCTATCCTTATTTCATCTTAATAGTATTTACGATATTAATCAAAATAAGTTTCACTTTTTTTGTTTTTATCCGTATTTTTTATAAAAAATGGGCAGGGTGATGATCACCCTGCCCATTAAGACACTATTATTTCACCCGAACTACACGGCCATTGAATTTACTTGCCCAATATCCGCTACTCATGTTAGCAACAGCCACTCCTGTTGAACTTTGAGAGCCAATGAACTTGCCTCCTCCAACGTAAATACCAACGTGTCCATCAGTTTTATACGTGTTGAAGAATACTAAATCTCCCGGTTGCATCTGGCTTTTTGAAACTTGCTTTCCTGCACTTGTCAAGGCACCTGTGCTTGCTGGTAGGCTAACACCTGCTTGTTTGTAAGCCCATGCAACAAATGCTGAACAATCGAATCGGCCGTTAGCAATGTCGGATGCCGTTCTTCCGCCACCGAAAACATATGTTGAATTACCGATGTATTTATAACCTGCTGTGATTGCAGAACCTACGTTAGCTGTGCTTGGCGCTGCTGTAGCCTTGCTTTCACTCTTTGGAGTTGTTGAAACATTATTTTTCGGTGCACTTTTTGGTGCACTTTTTGGTGCACTTGATGATGATTCATTTTTAGAAGAACTAGTAGAAGGCGCTACATTGCTATCTACATGATCATCTACATGGTTAGTAGAAGATTTCTGAACTTCTTCCGCCACACGGTTTAGTTCGGCCTTTTCAGCCGCTTTACGTTCTTCTTCTTTTTTAATGTTTTCACGAATCGTTGCTAATTTGCCCGCTAAATCTGCATCTTCATTTTGTAGGGCCTTTTTAAGAGCTTCTGTTTCAGACTGTTTCTTTTCAAGTTTAGATTTCATTTTTACACTAGCTGCTTTTTGTTCCTTAATTTGAGATTTCATACCTTTTAGGTCAACTTGCATCTCTTTAAGGCTTTGTAATTTCTTCTCTACTTCTTCATGTTTTGCTTCTAGCTCAGCTTTATCCGCTTCTTGCTGAGTAAGAATCTCCTGATCTGCTTCAACGATAGCCGCAACTGCTCCTACACGGTCAACAAGATCACGGAAACTAGTAGATCCTAAAACTACTTCAAGGTAATTAACGTCACCGCCGCTCTCTTGGAAAGAAAGGGCACGCTCCTTTAGGATTTCTTCGCGTTTTGCAATTCTTTCCTCTAAAGCAGTAATTTCTTTTTTCAATGAATCAATATCTTTTTCCGTTTCAGTTACTTCTATATTGGTTTTCTTGATTTTTTTATCGTTTTCTTCCATTGCATTAACGATTTCTTTAATCCGGGAATCCATTTTCGCTTGCTCTTTCTGTAAGTCCTGAATGACTTTTTCAGCATCTGAAATATCGGATTGAATTCCGGCACGTTCTGATTGAATATCTGAAACAGATTCCGCATTGACCATCGGTGCGGCAAAAATGCTTCCTAAACCGAGCATAATAGTGGTATTTAATACGATTAACTTTTTCTTCAAACTCATTTCCCCTACTTTCTTCCCTAGCAATTCAATTGACCCACTTCTTTCTATCTAAGAAAATAGCAATCAAATTGAACCACAGGAATCTCTTCTCTATTTTTTAAAAGCATTATGTACTTTTCTAGGATTGATTTCATATTACATAAAATACAGAATTTCTTTGAGCTCATTACCTAATACGTAGTATATCACCGCTTTTTGTCAAATACGTAATAGCAATATTACATTTATATTTCATTTTTAACAGTAAACATATTTTTTCGACATTTATACGAGATATATAGACCAATTTTTGACAAATCCCTTCTAGTAAAACGACAAACTCCCACATGATAATCTATCCAATTATTAGTATAGAAGAACCACAACTTATGATAGTCAATAGATTCGACATTGTCAAAAAAAGGAACTTATCACTTTTAAAAAAATATGGCCCGAAACCTTGATTAGGTTCCGGACCATATTTTTTTTACATTTTTTCTGTTTCACAAAGGGAGTTCTTATCGGCATGATTCATTTACATTTTCAGATTCCGGCCATATAGTCAACAAAAACTTTCAACTCTTTTGGACGAACAAACACAATATCTCCCTTTTTTAAAGAAAGCTGATTAAATTGGTCTTTTGTAAGTTCGATTTCGAGCGGTTCCTGAATGTCCTGACGAATCACTTCAATACGGACAATCGGTCCGATTGCATGAATATGATCGATGACGGATTCAATCGAATCGACATTGGATGGACCTTTTTCGATAATGAAGTTATGAGATCTTACATATCCTGTGCTATCTCCGTCCTCACTATCCGGTACGTGAATTTCCACATTCCCCGTTGCAAGCTTTCCTTGATGGACCTTTCCCTTGAATAGGTTAACACTGCCGAGAAAGTCATAAACAAATGGATTCTTTGGATGTTCGTATACTTCATCTGGTGTTCCAATCTGTTCGATTTTCCCCTCATTCATGATGACGACCCGATCGGCAACATCCATCGCTTCTTCCTGATCATGTGTTACAAAGACACTCGTGACATTGAACTCGTCATGCAGCTTTCTTAACCAACGCCTAAGTTCTTTACGGACTTTGGCGTCCAGTGCCCCAAATGGTTCATCGAGCAACAAAATATTTGGCTCTACGGCCAGTGCCCTGGCTAAAGCCACGCGCTGACGCTGGCCCCCGGATAATTGAGAGGGATAGCGATCTTTATATCCTTCCAGTTTAACCAGTTGGAGCAGTTCCGTAACTTTTTCTTCAATTGCTTTTTTGCTAGGTCTTGTTTTTCTGGGCCGTACCTTTAAACCATATGCAACATTATCAAAAATGGTCATGTTTCGGAAAAGGGCATAATGCTGGAAGACAAAACCGACGTTCCTATCCTTCACGTGCTTGTTTGTGTAATCCTCTTCATTAAATAATATATGTCCGTTTTCTGACTGTTCAAGACCAGCTATGATGCGGAGCAACGAAGTTTTCCCCGAACCCGAGGGACCCAGTAACGCAACAAGCTCCCCACTTTTTATTTCTAGATTGATATCTTGTAGGGCCTGAAACGACCCATAATATTTTGTAACGTTTTCAATGATGATGCTCATTGTACATCCCCCTACCTAGCTTTTGTAGATTTCAGGTCCGTTTTCCATTCTATTAGACTCTTTAAAACCAACGTTATAATTGCAAAAATGGACATTAACGATGCCACGGCGAATGCCGCTGAAAATTGATATTCATTGTATAGGATTTCAATATGAAGTGGCATCGTGTTCGTCATGCCGCGTATATGGCCTGATACAACCGATACGGCTCCAAATTCCCCGATCGTCCTCGCATTGCACAAAATGATTCCGTATAATAAGCCCCATTTAATATTGGGCAACGTTACATACCAAAAAGTCTTGAACCCGCCAGCACCAAGGGTAAGGGAGGCTTCTTCTTCAGAGGTTCCCTGGCTTTGCATAAGTGGAATCAATTCCCGTGCTATAAAAGGGAAGGTAATGAATAGGGAAGCAATGACAATGCCCGGTATGGAAAATATCACTTTTATATCGTACGCCTGCAAAAATGGACCAAGCGCTCCATTCAGACCAAATAATAGGACGAATATCAAACCGGCAATGACCGGTGACACGGAAAATGGAAGATCGATCAACGTAACTAAAAAGTTCTTCCCTTTAAATTCATATTTTGTAATCGTCCATGCCGCCACTACCCCGAATATGGCATTCAAAGGTAAAGTGATCAGGACAACGATCAACGTTAATTTAATGGCAGCCAAAGAATCTGGGTGAGCAATCGCCGCAACATACGCTTCCGCTCCCTTTTCAAAGGCTTTTACAAAGATAGCAATCAACGGAACGACCAAAAAAAGCGTCAAGAATAGCAATACAATGGAAATAAGGGTCCATTGGATAAGTTTTGGCTCCTTCGTAGCGTTTCTTGTTAAGATGACTGGTTTATTTGGCTCTGTAGCCACAGGATGATGATTGGCCAACACGGTCCCCTCCTATTTTGCGGAATATCTTCTACTAGTCCACCATTGCAAGATATTAATGGTGAGCAAAATCAGAAATGTAATGACAAGCATAACCGTCGCCACGGCGGTTGCCCCTTGGTAATCATACTGTTCAAGCTTCGTCATGATGATAAGAGGGGAAATTTCTGTCTTAAAAGGCATATTGCCGGCAATGAACACGACAGATCCGTATTCGCCAAGTGCCCTCGCAAATGATAGGGCAAACCCCGTCAAGATTGCGGGAATCAATTCAGGAAAAATAATTTTAATAAATGTCTGCATTCGGTTTGCCCCTAGTGAAGCAGATGCTTCTTCCATCCCCTTTTCTATATTTTCAAGCACGGGTTGAACCATTCGTACAACGAAGGGAAGACCAATAAAAATGAGGGCAATGATAATCCCGATAGGGGTAAAGGCAATCTTGAATCCAAAAAACTGTCCAATCCACCCGTTCGGTGAGTATAAAGTGGTTAACGTAATGCCGGCAACTGCCGTTGGAAGGGCAAAAGGCAAGTCGACCAGGCCATCGATGATCCGTTTCCCTGGAAACTCATAACGTGTCAGAACCCAGGCAATTAAAACGCCAAAAACTGCGTTCACAAATGCCGCAGTTAAAGCCGTCAGAAAACTTAATCTATAGGAGGCAACAACTCTTGGTTCAGTGATGGTCTCCCAAAAATCCTTCATTCCCATTGAAAATGTATTTAAAAAAACCATGGATAGGGGAATCAAGACGATGATGGATAAATACAGTAATGTCAATCCCATCGCCAACCCAAAACCAGGTATCGTCCTTTTTCTCTTCCGCTTGACTTCAGTCACAATATTCATGGTATCTCCCCAGCTCTTTCTACTTAATTAGTGAAGGAGAAGAAGAATCAAACATCCCTCTTCCCCTCTACACTTATTTTGGTTGATATATTTCGTCGAATGTACCACCATCATTGAAATGGGTCTTCTGGGCTTCATTCCAGCCGCCGAACTTCTCATCAACCGTTACCATGTCAATGTCGGCAAACTGTTCTTTATGGTCTGCCAGAACCTTTTCATCCCTTGGTCGATAGAAGTTCTTAGCCGCAATTTCTTGCCCCTCATCCGTATACAAATACTCTAGATATGCTTCCGCCACTTCCTTCGTTCCCTTTTTCTCAACCACTTTGTCGACTACCGCCACTGGAGGTTCGGCTAAAATACTTATGGAAGGATTGACGATTTCATATTTATCATCGCCGAATTCCTCAAGCGTTAAATACGCTTCGTTTTCCCAAGCAATTAGTACGTCACCGATTTCTCTTTCCACAAATGTAGTCGTGGCACCCCTAGCACCGGAGTCCAACACTTCCACATTTTGATAAAGTTTTTTCATGAACTCTTTTACTTTCGCTTCATCATCATTGAACTTCTTCTCGGCAAATGCCCATGCAGCCAAATAATTCCACCTTGCCCCCCCGCTTGTTTTTGGGTTTGGAGTAATGACGGAAACATCCTTTTTGATTAAGTCATCCCAATCTTTGATGCCTTTCGGATTATCCTTTTTTACTAGAAATACAATGGTTGACGTGTAAGGTGTTGAATTTTCCGGCAGGCGCGTTTGCCAATCTTTTTCCAAAAGTTTACTGGCTTCATTGATGGCATCGATGTCATAAGCCAATGCAAGCGTCACGACATCCGCTTCCAATCCGTCAATGACCGCTCTTCCTTGCTTACCAGAGCCTCCGTGCGATTGCTGAATCGTAACATCTTGACCTGATTCTTCCTTCCAATGTTTCGCGAATGCTTTATTATATTCTTGGTACAACTCACGGGTCGGGTCATAGGACACGTTCAGTAATTCTACGGATTTAGGCTTTCCTTCTTTTCCTTCAGTCTTTTCGGAACTACAACCGGCTAGCACCCCAAATGCTAAAACCAAACTTGAAAACGCCAATAACCTTTTCATAATCTTTCCCCCTGTTTTTAACTTTCTTTAAACAAAATAGGCATACTACTTCCTCATTTAAAGTTAGGAAATAGTATGCCTTCAGTTTTCTGATCAGCAAATATTCTGTTTTCTTTTTTACGTATCCCTACCTTAAAGCAAAGTATCCCAAGTTGTCAACTGTGTTATTTGTCTTCCAGACCGTTTTAAGCATTCCCGTTAAGAATGCTCCCTTCCAAAAGCCCTATACTATTACGTTTAGCACCGCTTCAACTTTTTATAATATTGTGATTAAATTTCATTTTCAATCTAAATCACACGAGTTAAATAAAAAAGGAAAGAGCCCACATCACCTAAGTGATTGGGCCCCTTCCTTAAACATTTTGAGTTGTTTTATAGAGTCCATGATCTACAATATACTGATAACAAACATCTGGCAGTAAATATCTTGGCTCTCCGCCCATGCTGAACTCGTCTCTTATATATGTTGAACTGATCTCCATGGAAAGACCTTTATCAATTAGGTGAAATGTATTGCCATTATCATAATTTCTCAGTAAAGGGCTTTTGGAGATGACCTTGAGCATATCTATTCCTTCTCGGGCCATGATAATGAATTTATGATTCGCAATCAATTTTTCTCTGAATTTCCAGCGAAGATGCACCGGTAATTCCTGATTATCCATATCTTGAAGCAAATCGGCCCCCATGATGAAATATACCTCATCCTTCGGATACTGCGCTTTAAAGTACTCCATCGTATACCATGTATACTGTTTGCTGATTCCTGCTCGTTCATATATCTCATAATCACTCACTTCAAACAACGGATTATCCTTGATGGCAAGACTTAGCATATTACAGCGGTGCTCATTGCTTGTTTTCATCTGTTTATCAATCCGATTATTGGCACATGGTAAAAAAATGACTTTATCAAGCTTGGCTCGATGCGCAATGGTCGATGCCGTCCATAAGTGTACATTCGTAATAGGATCGAAGGAAGATCCATAAATACCGATTTTGCTCATCCTTATCTCTCCTCACCTAATCCTTTCGTTTCAACACCGCTCTGACCGGACTGCCATCCCCCTTCTCCAAAGCGAGTGGCAGTGCGGCCAAATCATACAGACCCGGTTCTACGCCTTGAAGAACAAGGCCTTCAAGAATGTGAATCCCGCAACTTGCCAGGGCATGGTGAGCAGGTAATTCTTTACTGTCGAGATAATCGACGGAAGGCAAATCCAATCCGAGCAATTTCACCCCTTTTTCAGCTAAGAAGGAGGCTAAGCCCGGTTCGATTGCCGGAATTGCATCAGGGAATTGGCTGAGGTCCTTCCACTTCCCCGTTGCCAGCAATAATCTCTCGATCCCATTCAATTCGATGTCAACTAAAGCTTCTATCCCAATACTTCTATCGACATCGACCTGGACGACAAGTGCTTCCCCGATATATAAATCCAAGTCCAGCTCCAGGATTTTCTTTCCTTCTTCATCAAAATGAAAAGGTGCGTCAATATGTGTACCTAAATGTGTGCTCATGCGAATTTCGCCAACATTTACGGAAGATCCCTTGGCTATCTCAGCATTCAAGCGATAGGAATATGGTGTATCTCCTGGCCAATATGGCGTATTTTCATTAAGCGGCTGAGAAATATCTTTCCATTTATGCATCGTTACCTCTCCAATCATTCCGTTCACAATTTTGTCCGAAGTGTCCAGAGTTCGGGGAAAAATGGCTGATTCACTACCTTCTTTAAATAGTTCACGCCAGTAGAACCTCCAGTTCCCATTCTCTGTCCTATAATCCGCTCCACCGTGCTCATATGATTGAATCTCCAGAACTGCTGTTGACTGCCGATATCCACCAGTTTTTCAGCCAATTCATATAGATCCCAATATTGATGTACATCCCTGTACACCGCGAGCCAGGCTTTCTCGACACTCTCGTTTTCCACATAAGGTTCTGACCAATCTCTGTTCAACATCGATTCTTCAATAGAAAACCCCCTCGCGGCCAAGGCTCCAATTGCCGCATCGTAAATACTGGGCTTATTCAACTCGGACACCAGGGATTCATAAAGGTCAGGCTGATGACGAAACACGGCCAAGATTGGCTTGTTTTTTTGTCCCATTGCACTTTCAATCATTCGGTTTTGAAAGGATTGGAAGCCCGATGAGTTTCCGAGTTTATCCCGGAACTCCATATAGTCGGATGGGGTCAAGGTCGAGAGCACATTCCATGACTGAACGAGCTGCTGTTGAATTCTCGAAATCCGTGATAGCATCTTGAAGGAAGGTTCCAATCTTCCTTCCGTGATATGCTCCGTAGCCGCAGTCAATTCATGAAGAATCAATTTCATCCATAACTCGCTGGTTTGATGGATAACGATAAATAGCATTTCGTCATGATGACCGGAAAGCAACCTCTGACTCGATAATACTTGGTCCAAATTCAGATAGTCACCGTAGGACATCTCTTTTTCAAAATTCGTTACCATTCCTTCTTCCAAGCGACTTTCTTCGATTGATTCCTTATCCATGCATGCGTCACTCCCTTTATCTTCTTTTTACTCTCATCATCAACATGTATGTGAGCCATAGAAAGATCAACCAAGGAATACCGAACTGCAAAACGATTTTAAAGGGTTCGGTAAACCAGGTTGTTACCGTTAAGGCCAATAGAAAAACCGCTCCAAGTATCGTTAAATAAGGATAACCGTACATTTTGACAGGTAATTTCCGCCCCCCTGTTCTTTCCCAGTTTCGCCTGAAAAACAGATGGGAGATGAACACCATGAACCAAGTGAAAATGGCCCCGAACATCGATATCCCCATCATGAATGCATAAGATGTATCGGGAAGAATGACCTTTATCCCCGCAGCCAGAAAAATACCCAATGTGGAGATGAGCAAGGCGCGGACCGGTACTCCTTTTCGACTCACTTTCTTAAAGAAAGGCGGTGCCTGCCTTTGTTCGGATAGTGAAAAGATCATTCTTGTGGAAGCATACAGCTGACTATTCATTGCTGATAAAGCTGCCGTCAAAATGATAAAATTCATGATTCCGGAGGCTCCCGGGATATTTAATATTTCCATGACCTTCACGAATGGGCTCACTTCAACGCCCGCTTCCTGCCATGGAACGATCATCAACATGATGCCGATTGTCAGTACGTAAAAAGTCGACAGCCTGAAAACGGTTGCCTTCAAGGCTCGTGGTACAGCGATATCAGGATCTTTGGCTTCTCCTGCAGTCACTGCAATCATTTCTGTCCCTAAAAAGCTGAAGAGAGAAATGAAAACAGCCACCCATAATCCCCAAAAACCAAAAGGCATGAACCCCCCTGCATTCACATAGTTCTCCATCCCCATTCCCGAGGCTGGTTCGGCACCAATCAAAACATAAGCTCCCAGTAAGATGAAAATGACGATGGCGCTGACTTTAATCAAGGAAAATACATATTCAAAATTCCCGAAAGTATTGACACTGGTTGCATTTACATAGATGAGTAAGGCGGCAAAAAGAAAAATCCACACACTCCCTGGTACATCAGGAAACCAGTATTTCATATAAACAGCGATTGCACTGACTTCGACCCCAATGGCAAGGACATTGGCTATCCAGTAGGAATATCGGACAAGAAAGCCTGCAAGTGGACTGATGTACTTCTCGGCAATCGTCCCAAAGGATCCGGAAGTTGGATAAGCGACCGTTATTTCCGCCAAGCATCCCATTAATAACAAAACAACGAACGCACCGACAGCATAGCTAATCAATACGCTTGGACCGGCTATCGATATCGCTAGACCGCTCCCTAAAAACAAGCCGGTCCCAATCGCACATCCCATTGCGATCATCGTGATTTGATTGGTTGATAACTCTCTTTTCAATTTATTATTTTCCATGTTTATTTTCCAAACTAGGCAATGATTCCCCGTATATTTTCATAACTCTCATATAACTTCCCTTGCATGATTTTTTTTAGTGCCTGGACCGTTTCCCATACTTCCTGATAGGAGGTATAGAGGGAGACAGGTGCAAGCCGGATCATATCCGGTTCGCGGTAATCCGGAATGACGCCCTCATTCTTCAACGCTTTACATATCCGTGCTGCTTCTGGGTGCTCAAGGATAATATGAGCCCCCCTTCGAAAATCATCTCGAGGGTTCCCGAATGAAAACCCATACTCCATAAGTTCAGAGTCAATCAAGTCCATAAAATATTGTGTCAAAAGCAAAGATTTTGTACGAATCTGTTCGATACCCACTTCGGCAAACATTTCAAGCGAACCGACTAGTGGAGCCATACTTAATATATGTGGCGTTCCGATCTGAAAGGCCCCTGCTGAATCAGCCTTGGAGAATGAGTGTTTCATGTCGAACTGTTCATCCTTTTTTGACCCGAACCATCCAGTCAACCCTGGCCTTTTATCGAAATGTTTTCGATTGACATATAAGCCTGCAACACTTCCCGGTCCTCCATTCAAATGTTTATAATTACACCAAAATGCAAAGTCGACCTCCCACTCGTCAAATTGGTGTGGAACAGCACCCACTGAATGACACCCATCAAACCCAATGATGATTCCTCTAGTGTGCGCTTCCTTTGTTAATCGTTTCATATCCAGAATCTGTCCGCTGCGGTACAAAACCGTTGGCAACACGACCAAGGCTACTTCCTCTGACATCGCGGCAATGATATCGTCTTCCATAAGAAGTTTACCATCACGGCTTTTCACCTGCACTAAATGTGTTTCCGGATCAAGCCCGTGTAGCAAAAGCTGGCTTTGAAGCGCATAAATATCACTCGGAAACGTCAGCTCATCGGCCAATATCTTGTTCCGTCCTTCCTTCGGTTCAAAGAAAGTTGCCACCAGCTGATGAAGGTTCCCTGTCGTCGAGCCACTCATAATTACTTCATCACCTGACGCCCCCACCAAAGGGGCACTCAACTCTCCCAATCTCTCAGAGAAATAAAACCAAGGGTTATCACCTTCCGTCCATCCCTCGATTCCATATCTCTTCCAGTCTTCCAATGAATTCAAAAGACTTTTTTCCGCCCGCTTCGATAATAGTCCCAATGAATTTCCGTCCATATAGATGGTCCCGGGAGTCAAGTAAAATTCCTTCCGATAAATGGCTAAGGCATCACATTGGTCCAATTTTCCTGCAAACTCTTTCGTTGGCTGAAAATGATATGTATCCATGTTTATTTTCCTCCGTTTCTTCCATGCTGTTTTTCTTTCATTTATATATTCTTACACCCTCCCAAACCAACCGGTGAACCCTATTGGGATCCTTTTCTATATAATCCCTTTTATCAAAAATCATCGTATAGTGATTCGTTTCGTCATACTTCGGCCAGACTTCTCCTTCCGGCGGATTGGGATTCCCATATTTCGCAAAGTTAATCCAGTGACCTTGCATCCGTCGAGATAATTTCAAGGCAGCACGCTTAGCGCCAAAGGCAGTAATCCGTTTTCCAACTA
Organism: Peribacillus suis; assembly: GCF_059384845.1. Taxonomy (NCBI): domain Bacteria; kingdom Bacillati; phylum Bacillota; class Bacilli; order Caryophanales; family Bacillaceae; genus Peribacillus; species Peribacillus suis. Next base: position 1,168,052 of record NZ_CM182019.1, on the reverse strand, counting down.
TAGAATCGAAAGTCTGGAAAACATATAAAATCTCCATCCCATGCGTCGCCCCTAGTTTGCTAAACTTTAAAGAGGGGGTTTGGTAATCGAAGCGGTACATCCATGTTTTCTCCTGACGGCTGTATGCCTCTGCATACCAAACCGAAGGCATATGAAAAGTCGCATCACGCCCCAAGCCTAGGGTAGCCTCTTTATTAGGGAAGGTTAGGTAAGCGTTGGTGATTCGCTCCTCCGCTTCAGGATCTGTATTTTCGAACATCTTATGAATCATTTCTTCGGTTGTCGGAATTAACGGGGGATCCATTTGGTCAAATAAAGTCGCTTCATCTTTATTTGTACCAATAAGAAGGGGAATTCCAGCAGTGGCTCCTGAACGAATGGCTTCCAATGGATAGTCAGGTAAAAAGTCACCATCAACGACTGGACCAAAAGAAAGCGAACCAGGGAGATCTTGAGAGTTTTGCTGTAATAATTCATATGAAGCTGTAACGATTTTCTGGACGGGAAGTGTTTTTAACACATCGACTTCATTCTCTTCAATCCCGAGAATATCGAGAAATTTCTTACTGAACTGTCGTGCAAAACCTTTTCCGTAAACTGAAGTAGGAGCAGGACTTTGGGCAATGGCCTGTTTAAAAAGCCCTCTTGCAGAAGGTACTGTGAGTAAAGTCGTAACGGCATTTCCACCAGCTGATTCACCAAATACCGTAACATTCTCCGGGTCTCCTCCAAATGCTACAATATTCTCTTTTATCCATTTCAACGCAGCGACTTGGTCACGTAAACCTAGGTTGGAATCAAAGAGTTCCTCCTCATGATTCCACTCCGTAAAATCCAAATATCCTAAAGCACCTAACCGATAATTGATGCTTACAACCACTACATCTCCTGTTTTGGCTAACACATGACCGTTGTACATATCAATCGAACCCGATCCCGTAATATATGCTCCACCTGGAATCCAAACCATGACCGGGCGCTTCCGATCATCAGCATTAGGAGACCAGATATTCAGGAATAAACAATCCTCATCCATTTCTTCACTGCCTGTCATCCCCATCCTGGCTGCCCTTTCCAAAGGTTGTGGTGGCACAGCGCCGAAATTGACTGCATCCAGGACACCGTTCCATCTTTCAACAGGCTCCGGGGAGCGAAAACGCAATTCGTCGATTGGAGCTCTCGCATACCTGACGCCTTTCCAAACGCCTACACCATTTTCTACGGTTCCTTGAAGATGCCCTTTTGCCGTCGTTACAATTGAACCAATCATCCACTCACCCTTTCTGAATCTATATATTATAGTTCTTCTTTTCCCATTCCCCTATCTCCTTCCCCTTTGCCGAAAAAAAGTTTTTATTACTCTTACAAGCTACGGAAAAAATAAAAAAAGACCAAAGTGGTCTTTTTTGAATGAGGAAAAACTCTTGTTCATGTAAGCGCGTTCATGATACTAATCAAAGATCCGCCTCTTAGGGAGAGCTGATGAACAGCAAACTTCAGTTGCTGTTCATCCAGCTGTTCCAAGAGTGGCTTTAATTCAAGAACTTCCCGCTCCAGTTCTTTCAGGTTTAAAGAAATCTTATCGACTTTTGCTAGTACCTCTCCCGAATCCACAGGTTTGTCAGACCAGATCTGCAGCCGCTCCTTGATTTCGGTCAACGGCATGTTTTGCTCTTTATATCGATCGATCATACTAAGTCGATTGAGCGCATCCTTCGTATAATATCGATACCTCGATCCAGTCTTCTCATAGGTGAGCAATCCCAATTGTGTATAATAGTCTATGGTTCTCCTTGATACATTAGCTAGTTCAGCAAGCTGGCCAATCCGATATAAATCCATCCAGACAGTCACCTTCTTTTATAATCTCTCATTACGGTAACTATACCATAAAAAGCCGAAAGGATGACTTTAGGGTTACATCTATAAGACTACTTGATCTGATTTGACATTTACATATTGCTTGGCAAAATATAAAGCTTCTTCCTTGGATTTAAAGAAATGCTGTTTTTCTATTTTATGATATAACCCGGTACTTATTAGCAACTCCTTAGGTTGTTGCTGAATTCCGGAGATGACTAATTTCCCTTTATATTTCCTTATTCGATTGACAATGGCCAGCAGAGCGGCCTCGGCTGACGTATCCATATAGGATACCCTTCGCATGCTCAATACTAAAACGCCCGTCTTATTATCCAAATTTTCCAAAATATTAGATTCCAGTACATCAATGGATCCAAAGAATAAGGGACCTTCCAAATTGTAAACATCGATTCTTGAATCCGAGCTTGCAGTCGTTGGAATAATTTCCGGATAAACTTCGTGACTTCTTTCCCTGATCTTTAATGAGTGGCTCATCTTAATGATAAAGGTGATGAAGGCAATCAATAAACCGATACCGACACCCATGATTAAATCCGTTAAAACAGTGACAAGAAATGTCACAAACAGTACAACAGAATCAGCCGACCTTGTTTTTAAGACATGGGCAAATTCCTTCCGTTCACTCATGTTCCAAGCGACAAACATGAGGATTGGCGCCATGCTGGCTAAAGGAATATGTGTGGCATAAGGAGATAAGACGAGCAGGACCATCAAGACCACGATTCCATGGATAATCCCTGACATTGGTGAAACGGCCCCAGTCTTAATATTCGTGGCCGTTCTGGCAATAGCACCTGTAGCCGGGATTCCGCCAAAGAATGGTGTAGCGATGTTGGCTATGCCTTGACCGACTAATTCCTTATTGCTATCGTGTTTTGATCCACCCATGTTATCTGCCACGGTTGCCGATAACAATGATTCAATTCCACCTAATAATGCGATTGTAATCGCCACTGGGAGAAGGTTGATAATGATTTCCACCGAAAGCTCTGGCACTTTAAATTCAGGGAAACCTCTTGGAATCGCTCCATATGTAGATCCAATCGTAGCCACCTTACTAGGGAAGAAATAGAAGGCTACCACTGTGGAAACAAGTAATCCAAGAAGAGGTCCTGGTACTCGTGGAAGTACTTTCGGTGCTAACAGGATCACAATAAAGCATATTAGTGCCACACCTATGCTATAGACATTTATCGTATCTGCTTTAACCACCAATTCTTTCATATTAGCTAAAAACGTTTCATGCTTTTCCACCTTCATGCCTAAGAAGTTAGCAATTTGGCCGGAAAAGATGATGATCGCAATGCCTGTCGTAAAACCAATGATAACGGGGCGGGGAATGAATTTCATCATATTCCCTAATTTAAGCAGTCCCATCACCACCAACATAATCCCGGCTAAAAACCCGGCAATGAGAAGACTTTCGTAACCGTATTGCATGACGATTCCAAATAGTAATGGAACAAAGGCTCCAGTCGGCCCACCAATTTGGTACTTAGACCCACCCAAAAGCGAAATGAGAATTCCTGCAATGATCGTCGTATACAAGCCATATATGGGTTCCACTCCGGATGCAATGGAAAAAGCTAGTCCAAGGGGAATGGCTACCACTCCCACTACCAGGCCTGCCGTCAGGTCTTTTTGAAATCCTTTCATGTTGTATCCTTGGAATCTACTATCCTTCATCATAAATTCACCCTCACATCCTTCATTTTTTTAGTCCACTCTATTGAAAACGGTTATTGAAAAAAAGTAGGTGTACATATTTTGGGGTAGCGACGTAGTCGCCTTACATCTTAGAAAAAGAAAAAGTGTAAGGGGAGTTTTCTTTTCACGGTAACCCTTTGAGGATTTGATAGATTGTAAGAAGTAACTCTCATATGTAATCTCCTTTGTCGGGTTTATTCATGGTTTCGAACCATGTTCCCATATTATATAGTAAAACGTAAAACTGTACATTACTTACATTGTAAACAATTCTTTACAATTCATTACGTTTTGATTACAAAATAGGACCATCCCTCTACACTAGTAAATTAGGTGCCCGACCTATTAATGAGTTTTAGGAAGATAGAATGCGAGTCCATATACCTGAAACAAAAACTGGACAAATGAAAGGGCTTGTCGTCTTCGTATTGAGTAACGATGGTAGAGATGCGAATAAAAGAGGCGCAAAAGAAATAAGCTGATTTCTTTCGGCGCCTTGTATGTTAATCTTCAGCCTGAAAGGTAGCAGGATTAATCCAATCGAGCAACGAATATTTAACACAAACCAGGGGAGATGATGACTTATATAATGAAAAATGAAATGACGTTCAAACGACCTTATTTAACTCTTATCGGACTTGAAATCATCACTTTGCTTTTCGTTTCAACAGGGGCTGCCATCACTGAAATAACAAAGATGAGTAACCCCATTGCGCCTTTTATGGGCTTCATTCCGCTAGCACTCCTCTTGATTTTTTATTTTACTATAAAGAATCGATGGGGCACCTTTTATTTTCATTCACTCCGGAAGCTATCCGTCCGGGAATGGGTTTTATATACGCCCTTGCTCTTCTTTTTAATCCTTCTTGTCATCTTCAACGAAGGAGTGTCCATTCAATCCTTTTCTTATCTAGTCTTATTAAGTTTGGGGATTATGACAAATGCCTTTGTCGAGGAATCCGTATTTCGTGGCTTGATGCTGAAGATCCTCCTACCAAAGGGAGAGATCAAGGCCATCATCATTTCAAGTTTATTCTTCGGGATTGGGCACTTTGCCCAGGCATTTCAAAATCCATCCTTTTCTATTTTCATACAAGTGTTCTATGCATTACTAATAGGTCTCGTCTTAGCTTTACTCGTTATTCAAACTCAATCGATCATCATTCCGATCATCTTTCACTTCCTCCATAACCTTTTGCAATATACCGGTCGAATTGTATCAGATGTTGCCACGATACGAATGACGGATATTATTTTAATAGCTTTTCTCATCATTTATATCATTGGTTTGCTTATGTTTAGAAAAAAGAAGATAAGCTCTCATTCTCATTCATCGGTTACAATCGATAGATAAATTTCATCCAAAAAAATACCCGTCCTTAACAAAGGACGGGCTCATTTATTATTCATACTCAATCCACGACTGGAAGCCAGCCTTTTACATTGATTAATTTTTCCCAAAGGGGATCTGGAATGACCAATTCATCTTGATCCTTCTTCGAAAGTGTCGTGCGTATTTCCTTTTCTTTACCGGCCTTGATTTTTTCAATCCAGTACGGTTCCATAAGCAGCTCCCTGCCAAGTGCAATAAAAGGAACGCCCGTTTCCATGGCCTCTGCCACTTCTTCAGGTGTATGAAGGGCCCCTACTCCGATTACTGGAATCCGATTGCCCACTTTTTCATATATTTTAACGATTCTCGATTCCGTTCTATCACTCTCACGGAATGAGCCATTCCAGAAATGGCCTACCGATACATGGATGTAGTCCAGGTTTTGATTCGCAAGCCGGTCTACGAATTGAAGCGTATCATCCAAAGTGATGCCAGGCTCGCTACCCTCTTCCGGAGAAATGCGGTAGCCGATGACAAACGGATTTTTCGCATGCTCTTCCACAGTCTTTTCTACTTCATTAACAATGGAAAGTGGGAAAATCATACGTTTTCCAAGCGTTCCCCCCCATTTATCTGTGCGACGGTTGGAATGAGGAGAGAAGAACTGCTGAAGTAAATATGTATTCGCCCCATGAATCTCGACACCATCAAATCCTGCTTCGATGGCTCTTCTCGTTGCCTCTCCAAACGCTTTAATCACTTCTTGAATTTCATCTTCCGTCATTTCACGAGGAACAGGTGCACCCTCGCTTGAAGCAACGCTGCTTGCAGAAACAGGTTGATTATCTGGTAATAAATCCGGCGGACTTTGGCGACCTCCATGATAAATTTGCAAAATGGCTTTGGCCCCTTTGCCTTGAATGGTTTCTGCCACTTTTCGGAGTGATGGAATGAATGCATCATCATCAGCACTGAATTGGCCAGGGAATCCTTTTCCACCTGCAATTACATAGGCACACGCTGTGATTACCGTACCCACTCCTGCCGAACGCTCTGCATAATAAGCTAATTCCTCTTCCGTCACGTATCCTTGGTCATCTGAAGAATAATGCGTCATCGGTGCCAGCATGATACGGTTTTTCACTTCGACCCCAGAAGAGAATTTATATGGTTGAAAAAGCTTTTCGTATAATTCTGTCATGCCTAATTCCCCCTAATTTTTAATGATGGTGATGGCCATGAGGTTCTTTCGAAGGATTGGTTATTTCGAAACCTTCTTCTGGCACATAAAAATATTTAATCCATACTCCGTCCAAGAATTTTTCACGTGAATCCAGCAGTATATCGATATCCTTATCCGTCTTGACAATTTCATCATGCTCCGTCGGAACATCAAGCTTCATCTCATAGTGGGCATGATCGCCGTGCATATGCGTGATATACACCCGAATCATTTTCCCTTCCGCTTCTTCGCTACTCAACATCTTTTGTAAGACCTTTGCTGCATTTCGATTAATCTTGCATTTCATATTAATTCCTCCAACATCTGAAATTTCTATGTACTAAAAATCTACCCAAAAATAGGCATTCTGTAACATCCATTTATACGCTTTTTGCCGAATCATGTCTAATAAAATGCTTATCTTCGGTCTGAGGGAAAAATGACACCTATCTGTTTTCTAGCTTCATCCATGATTTCCATCGACCATAACGAATGGGCAAATGTATTCTTATCCGATTCCGTTTTCCCCTGCTGGATCAATTCTACAAACTCCTTCGCTTCATAATACATCGGAGGGAACTCCTGTTTAACCGAGAGACTCTCCCTTGTTCCATCACGGTAGCAAATATCCACTTCGTTCGGACTGGAAATTTTGTCGATGAGGATGGTACCTGCTTCTCCCTGTATTTCTGAAGGTTGAGTAGATTCAGTGATCTTGGAAAACATCACGATGGCTTCCATGTCGTTGTATGAAAGGAGGATGGTACCCTGACCGTCAACTCCTGACTCTAGTAATGTTCCAGATGCCTGGATCCTATTCGGTTTACCGAATAAAACGACAAGCGGATAAACGGCATAGATACCCAAATCCATTAAAGAGCCGCTTGAAAACTCAGGGTTGAATGCATTCAGTATGGTACCTGATTTATACGAATCATACCGGGAAGAATATTGACAGTAGCTTCCTTGATAACGGCGAACCTCACCAATTTTATGGATGTTTTCCTTTAGGCTTTCAAAACTTGGCATGACCGTTGATTTCATCGCTTCCATGAGCAGCACTTCGTTTTGCTGTGCGGCCTGTATCACTTCCCTCACTTCATCGGCGTTCGAAGCCAATGGTTTTTCACATAAGACATGTTTCTTTTGCTGTAAAAACATGACTGCCTGGCGACTATGGTGAGAATTGGGACTGGCTATATAGACCGCATCAATCTCGGAACTGCTCGCCATCTCCTCCAAGTCCGTAAATGTATGTTTAACTCCATACTTATCTGCAAAATCCCTGGCCTTTTCTTCTGTGCGCGAATAGACCGCATTTAATGAAAAGCCTTCCACGTGTTTTGCCGCATTCAAAAAACGCTCTGTAATCCAATTTGTACCGATAATCCCATAACGTATCATTCGCTAGATTCTCCTTTTAATAAACAGACTTTGTCCTCAATATAACCAGACTTTGCAAAAAAATAAAGAAAAATGCCAAAAAAAATTTTGGTTTATATTGGATTTTTCAATCTATTTTCCTTTATACTTTTCCTATTACTACTGACTTGATGTTTCTACATACTCCCTCATGGGAAGTACATTAAAAAGGAGCGTGTGAAATCAATGACAGAATTGATGAAGAATAAAGTCGCCATCATTACCGGCGGAGGATCCGGAATTGGCCGGGGTGCCGCCATTAAACTTGCGGAAAACGGTGCAAACATCGTTTTTTTTGACCGCACAGTTGAAAATGCCGAAAAGGTCAAGGAAGAAGTCGAAAACCTCGGACGAGAAGCTTTAATCATCAAAACGGATGTTTCCCAACCCGAACAGGTTGAGAAGGCTTTCCAGGCCGCCTTCGAGCATTTTGGAAAAATTGATTTTGTGTTTGCCAATGCTGGTATTAACGGGGTAATTGCCCCCATTGAAGATATTAAGCCGGAAGATTGGGACCAAACACTCAACATCAACTTGAAAGGAACCTTCCTAACCATAAAATACGCCATTCCCTATATGAAGGAAACAGGCGGCAGCATCACCATTAACAGTTCCATTAACGGAAACCGTTTTTTCAAGAACTTTGGTTTTTCCGCATACAGCTCATCAAAAGCCGGTCAGGTCGCTTTCGGCAAGATGGCTGCACTTGAATTGGCCAAGTACAAAATACGCGTGAATATCATCTGCCCAGGCTCCATCGACACCAACATCGACGACAATACCTATCCTGAAGATGAAAACTTGGAAAAAATCAAAATACCGATTGAGTATCCCGAAGGTTCTCAACCACTTGCAAAGAAAGCCGGAACGATTGAACAAGCAGGAGACCTTGTTTTGTTCCTTGCATCGGACATGTCCTCCCACGTTACCGGGACTGAAGTGTATATTGACGGAGCTGAATCGCTCTTATAAGAATCGAAAGACTTGAGAAGAGGCAGAAGTGTATGATGTGACCACACTTCTGCCTCTTCTTACTAAATTAAAAAAGATTGGGCAAAGTTTTTAGTTGAACTTTTTTGTTCCCTACCAATAGAAATTATACATAAGAGAGTGGGATTGCTTTTCATGTTTTCTTAAAGAGCCACCCCTCTTACTTTGAACTTTTCCTATAATGGGTTGGCCACTTTCCTTATGCAACAGCTTTTCTCAAACCGCCTCGGGCGATAAATAGATAAGAGGACAGGGCAATAACATGACAACTTACCATCACGATTCCCATCGGCAGAGGTGAATCACCTCCACCAATCCCTACTAAAGGGGCCATGAGCGAACCTAGTACGAAAGGCAGAAGACCGATTAAAGCCGAGGCACTCCCTGCCGTTTTCCCCTGGTCCTGCATAGCTAATGCGAAACTTGTCGTTCCCACGATCCCGACACTCGAGACAGATAGAAATAAAGCAATTAAAATCCCCGCAACTCCAACTCCCAGAATGATGGACATGAGCAGAATGATCCCGCCAAATAACGCAAGACCCAACCCTATTTGTAGGAGTTTTTCTTCTTTTATCTTCCCAGCCAGTCTGCCAGTTGTTTGGGATGCAACAATGATCCCTATCCCATTCATCGCAAAGATCAGGCTGAATGTTTGCGGAGAAATACCATAGATATTTTGAATTACAAAAGGTGAACCTGAGATATAAGCAAACATAGCCGCCGTTACAAACCCTTGAGAAAGTGCATATCCCATAAACACACGGTTTTTCAGTAAATCACCGAATGTACGTATTGTATTGGTTATGCCCCCTGTACTTCGTAGGTCTGATGAGAGCGTTTCCTCTATCCCCCAAAAAGCAGCGGCAACCATAATAACACTTAGAGCAAAAATGACGATGAAAACTCCCCGCCAAGATGTAAATTGTAGCAGTTGCCCTCCTAAAACCGGTGCCAAAATCGGTGCCGCCCCATTCACAAGCATTAACATGGAAAAGAATTTGGTCAAATCCGTACCAGAAAAAAGATCGCGGACAATGGCCCGGGAAATGACAATTCCCCCAGCACCTGCAGCTCCCTGGATGAACCGTAATAATAAAAGCATTTCAATGGAGGGAGCAAAGGCACATAGCAGAGAAGACACACTATAAATCGACAAAGAGATGATTAACGGGGTCCGTCTCCCCTTCGCATCACTCAGGGGGCCTAAATATATTTGTCCTAATGCCAATCCTAGTAAACAAGCGGTCAAACTGAGCTGAGCCAAAGACGTACTGCTTTGCAGATCATCTGCAAGTGTTGGTAGACCAGGCAAATACATATCAAGTGACAGAGGCCCAATTGCCGCAAAAGAACCGAGCATAAGTGCCATCCATAGTTTTTTTGTTGTCGGCATTTTATTGCTAGTATATATGGTTTCTTTCAATTCCATTATGAATGTCCTCTCCCTTTTTGCACACTTGTTAGTTCTGGATTCACTAGATTGCCAGGAAGGGCGCCCGTCAGGCCTGCCATCAAGTTTTCTGCAGCCAGGCTTGCCATTTTCATTCTCGTGGCGATGCTGGCGCTGCCGATATGTGGGAGTGTCACCACATTAGGTAGGGTCAAGAGAGGGTGATCTAAAGGAACCGGTTCTTCTTCAAATACATCCAATCCAGCAGCCCAAATTTCTTGGTTTACCAAAGCCTGGTACAATGCCCTTTCATCGACGATATCGCCCCTTGCCGTGTTGATGAGTACGGCCGTCTTTTTCATTAAGGCTAATTGTTCAGCACCGATCATATAGCTAGTTTGGGAAGTGAGTGGCACCAAGACACAGACAAAATCCGAAATCTTAAGGAGCTCTTCAAGTGATACAAACTCGATTCCCAACTCTTTTTCTTCTTCAAGTTTACGGCTACGATTATAGTATACAAGATTCATATCAAATCCTTTTGCCCTTTTCGCCAGGGCTTTACCGATCCTTCCCAATCCGATGATTCCTATCGTTGCGCCATGTACATCCTGTCCAGTCAACTGCATCGGGGACCATGTTTTCCATTGACCACTTTTGAGATAACCTGTCGCCTCTACCAATCTTCTGGCCGTTGCAAGCAGCAAGGCAAAAGTTAAGTCCGCTGTCGTTTCCGTCAGAACCCCCGGTGTATTCGTCACCATGATTCCTTTATCTGTCGCGCTTTGTAAATCAATATTGTTATACCCCACAGCCATGTTCGCAATGATTTTTAGGTTGGTCGCCTTCTCCATCAAGGATTCATCGATTTGTTCCGTCAACAAGCAAAATAGACCGTCAACCTCCACTATCTCTTTTTCCAGGACCTCCCTAGGAACCGGAGTCGTTTCATCTTGCCACATCGTTACCTCAAACTTTTCACTTAGGCCATTCACGATTTGGTCTGGCATTTTTCTCGTTATATACACTTTAGGTTTCACAAATAGCCCTCCTACTTACAGATTGATAGTTATGTACTTTTTACTTACATATCTACAATTTCGATAATTGAACATTAATCTCCTTCTCTACCTATTCATTTATACTTATCTTATCTCTACCCATCTCGTTCCACACGAACGTAAAAAGGGATGTTCCAACAATTGTGGAAGCACCCCTAATACTATGATATTCAAACCTGTTTCTCAAAAAATCCCTTTAACTGGTCTTGATCTGGATAAGAGGATTGCGTTCCGCGTTTTGTTACGCTCAAGGCAGAAAATCCAGTGGCCATCTTGATGGCGTGAAGGATATCTCCATTTTTGACAAAATAGTGGGCGAAGCATCCAATGAATGAATCTCCGGCTCCAGTAGTGTCAATGGCGGCGACTTCATATGCATCGATCCGTTCCACTTTTTCTTTTGTAACCCACATCACCCCACGGCTTCCAAGTGTCACTATAACATTTTTCACCCCTTGCTCGATAAGGGTTAAAGCTGCCTCCTGCACTTGTTGATCCGTTTCTACTGGCATCTGGGTTAAAATTTCCAGTTCCGTTTCATTAGGAATGAAGAAATCGCACTTGCAAACGTAATCAAAATTCAACTCTTTTGAGGCAGGAGCAGGATTTAATATAACCGGTATATTATTCTCCTTACCGAAGTCAATGGCACGATAAACAGCTGGTAAGGGGATCTCCAATTGAAGAATGATTAAGGAACACTTTTTCAGCTTTTCCCCCGCGTTGTCGATATCCTCGGGTACAAGATATTCATTTGCTCCTTTGATGATTAATATCCGGTTCCTCGATTGTGGGTCCACAAATATCGGTGCCACACCACTTGATGTTCCCGGGATCTTACTTGTAAATTCAGTATCTATTCCATAACGTTCTAGATTGCTAATCGTATTATCTGCAAATAGATCATCTCCGACTTTAGTAAGCATCATGACCTTAGAGCCCATTTTGGCTGCGGCCACTGCCTGGTTGGCTCCTTTTCCACCACACCCAATTTCGAAACTTGGTGCCTCGAGGGTTTCCCCTTCTTTTGGCATTTGGTCAATGTATGAAATTAAATCCACCATATTGGATCCGATAACTGCTATATCCATATTCTATTTCCTCCTTATTTCTTTCCAGTTACAATTGTAAATGATCTTTCCTCACCTGAGGCCAACTTAATTAAGCTTCCTGAATCTTGGGCTGCCAAAAACCCTTCAGGCCGGCATGTAGCGGGCAATACAAATGCTCCAACCTGCTGGTCCTCATTAAACAGTAACCATCTTGTCGCATAATTAAATTCATCCGTAGAGAACGTGGTGAAAAAAGTAGTTCCTTCCGGCGAAGTCATTTCAAAACTTGCTTCTTTCTGATGCTTACTCAATCCATCCATAAAGAAAACAATTTCCGGGTCATACATATCTGGACGGTCCAAAATCGATATAGGTTCCTTGCCTTCACGGATTTCTTTATTAAAGTCCAACCACTTTTCAGTAGGTTTCACATGGTCAGGGATGGAGGCACGTAACTCAAACGCACTATTAGGAATGTTTTGCTTCATTACTGCATGATCCAGGTAGGCGTAGTTGGTATGGCACATGTATTGTAGAGGCATGTCTATGCCAGATAAGTTTTTCACGTACATGCCCATTTCGATGTTGGCTTCCCCAGCAATCATCTTGACGCTTGGCTTAGCGATATAATGATGGCCAAACCCTTTTATGTATTCTGTCAATCCACCAATTTTCACACTATTTTCCGTAACCTCCAGCCAGGCATGGTCCATATTCGCGCAGGCCATCTCACCATGTAAGACATGATCATCCTCAGGTCCTGGACAGCCATTGCTAATCAAACCGGAATGAAAAGCAAAACATCCATATGTATCGACAATTTCATCTACTTGTTTCGGTTGAGTGAACATATTTTTCATCTTCAGTTCAATTCCATCAAAAACTAAGTCCCAAACAATTTGACCTAAATAAGGAAGAACCACCATTTTCCCACGGGAATTTGTCACTTCTATCGCTTCAACTCCAGATGGATAACGAAATAAAGTAACAGTAAACTCGGTACTTTTAAAAAATACTGTAGGGTTTTCTTTGAAGAATCCTCTTTGTAGTTCAATCGTTCCTACCATACTTATCCTTCCTTCCTTCGAATAACAGCTAACAGGGTCCCCTTAGGAAACCCTGTTACATCCAGAGTTCATTTCAGGGCCCCCTGCCTTTTTTCTTATTATGCTTACTGGTTTTGTCAAAAATGATTGCCGATATAATTGAGGACATAAGCAAAGCTCGAACCCAAAATTTAAGAAATTAATTCGCTTGTTTGTTCTGCATCCTTTTTCATGTTTGCAGACCTTTTCATTTCTCGATAAAAGTAAATGCCTATATATACAAAACATAGCATGGATACGACAAACGCATATTGCATTGATCCCAAAGTGTCTGACACTAACCCTTGAACAGCCGGTATAACGGCTCCCCCCACAATGGACATTACTAAGATGGCACCCGCCACTTCAGTATATTGCTTATCAACTACAGCTAGAGTTTCTGCATAAATCGTGGCCCAACATGGTCCAAAAAGCATACTAACAACGATTGCCGCATATACAGCAGTCATATTCGGCACGACTGCCACGTAAGCCAATAAAGCTGATCCGAAAACTGCATAAATGACCAAGATTTTAGAAGACGAAAATCTAGCGATCAAAAAGTTTGCAATGAATTTCCCAATGAAAAATCCTATAAAACTATAAATCATAAAGTTTGAAGCGGTTCTTTCATTGATATGTGGATTTAGATGTAAGGCTAACCTGATCGTGAAAGCCCAAACCGTGGTTTGCATTCCCACATATAAAAATTCTGCGATGATTCCATTTCGGAATCGTTTATTTCCAGCCAGGTGTTTCAACGCTTTTAGGATATTTGGAGCCGGTTTAGTGCCATTTTGTTCGACTTTTTCCGGTTTGCATGTTGGAAATTTAGTGAAGAGGAATATCACCAGCACTCCGATTAGTATGAAAATCATATATTTATATGGTTCTAGTGTATGCTGTAACATCTCGATTCCAAAAGCTTGTGCTTCTGCAGGAGACATTTTGGACATTTGAACATGAAGACTTTCGCCTTCCTGGAAAACTAGATATTTTCCTAGCAAAATCCCTAAAATAGATCCAACGGGATAAAACGTTTGGCTAATATTCAGGCGGAGCGTCGCATATTGCTTGGGACCTATCATGGAACTATAGGTATTGGCTGCCGTTTCGAGGAAACCTAAACCGATTGCAATAGCAAAAAGTGCAAACAAGAACATAGTATATGTCGCCAAGTGTGACGCTGGGAAGAATAAAGAACATCCAATGATATAGAAGCATAATCCTGTTATGATGGCAAACTTATAGTTCGTCTTCTTAATAACCATCGAAGCTGGAATGGCTACCAAGAAATAGCCTCCATAAAAAGCACTCTGTACTAAAGCACTAGCGAAATCACTTAATTCGAACACACTTTTGAACTGAGTAATTAATATATCATTCAAACTAGCTGCCACTGCCCACATGGAAAATAATGTGGATAAGAGAATGAATTGTAGAATAGGAGTCCGATTAAGGTATCCATCCGACAGTTGAATTATTTTTGTCTTTGCCATTTTTGTAATCTCCTTATTCAAGTAAGAACCCCTACTGATATTTACCCACTAATGAGTCCAATTGCATTCGGTTTTCAAACGAGGGACTAGCTATCTAAATTAATAGCCTCCATTAACGGCTTCCCCCTGCATGATTTTGACACCTGAGCTCGCGCCAATACGAGTAGCTCCCGCCTTAGCCATCTTTTCTAAATCGTTTTTATCCCGAATTCCTCCAGATGCCTTTACACCTAAATTCGGTCCAACGACCTTTCTCATTAACATTACATCTTCGACAGTGGCACCTCCCGTAGAAAATCCGGTGGATGTTTTAACATAATCAGCTCCAGCATTAACGACCAGTTGACATGCACGGACCTTTTCCTCTTCTGTCAATAAGCATGTTTCAATAATCACTTTCAGAAGAGCTTTTCCATGTGCAGCATTAGCAACCGCTTTCATATCAGCTTCAACTGCATCATCATTGCCAGCTTTCAAGAGGCCAATGTTGATTACCATATCTACTTCTTCTGCGCCGTTTGAAATAGCGTCTTGCGTTTCGAATACTTTTACTGCTGTAGTAGACGCGCCTAAAGGAAATCCAATGACTGTACAAACTTTTACGTCACTTCCCTCTAATTCTTTCGCTGCAAGTGACACCCATTGCGGATTCACGCAAACGGAAGCAAAACCGTATTCCTTGGCTTCTTCTGCTAATCTAACAATCTCCTTTTCAGTTGCATCAGCTTTCAGTAGTGTATGGTCAATTAATTTAGCCTTATTCATTTTTAACGGCCCCTTATCCTATTATTTTTCACTCTAATTTTTTATATTTTTTGATTTTTCAATAAGAAAAGCGCTTTCACAACCAAATAATACCACGGTGTGGAACATATGTAAATTTTATTTTGAAATTTTGTTCAAATATTTTTACAACCTATTCAACTAAATGTTTATAGACATAAAAAAATAAGGCCAGCGCTTTTTAGGCGCCAACCATATATTCTTTCTTTTAACACTCTAATAGAGCTTTAGCCGTGAATTGATCTGTAATGAGTGTATTGGCATATTTTCCCACTAATGCTGCCTGGATGGCTTTGATCTTATCTTCGCCTCCAGCAACTAAAATGCTTCTTTCTTTCTTTTGCAATTCTTCTAAATCAATGCCCACCGTGCGGCTATTAATAACTTCATTACAGATGTTCCCCTCTTCATCAAAAAAACGAGAACAAATATCACCTACGGCCGTGCGTTGGAGATCAGCTTTCTCCCCTTCACTTAAATAACCCAGTTTAAAAAGTAAAGCATCATCTCTGACCGTACCGACCGTAAATAATGCAATATTCGCTTGTCTACCCATTTCGATGATCCGTTCTATATGCCGATCTTCCTCAACCATCTGCTTAAGTTCTGGCTTATCAAAAATAACAGGTAAAGGTAAATAGCGGGTGACCGTATAATAAGCTTCGGCAAATAGATTGGCAACTTCAACGGCGTAAGTAAGGCTATACGAATGGCTTACACCGCCTTTTAGCTGAACTACTTCTACACCTTTCACTCGCTTGCTTTTAAGTTGTGAGGCCACTGAAAACAATGTGGTACCCCAGGTAATGCCGATGATATCTCCGTCTTTTACGATTTTGTGTAAAAATTCGGCGGCAGTCCGCCCGATATGCTTAGTTATCTCCTCATACTCATTAAGTGGGGAATATGAAACGCTTACATGATCCAATCCATACCGTTCCTTTAACTGTTTTGAGAGTTCGTCCACATCTTCTAACGGGTCTTTAATGTGTATACTTACGTAGCCCTGCTCCTTCGCATATTGCAACAACCTAGAAACCGTTGGTCGCGACACGCCAAGGCGTGCACAAATCTCTTGTTGACTATAATCCGATTCATAGTATAGTCTTGCAGCCGCAATACTGAGCCTTTGTTTATCTTGATCCATACATGCCCTCATTTCTTCTGTCATTCCGATTATCACCTTTTAGTTTACATGGAATAATGGCCATCCAATCTGTTAAATTAACCATATACTAAAACTTGCATGGCGAGAAGATTATTTTACATAAAAATATAAAAAAGGTAAATTTAGTTATAGTAGAAAAATCCACCAGTATGAGAAACGATTCAGGAAAATTATCTTGCTATTATAATATAAATGTTTCATTTTTCAGAATTTACTTTAAATAAAACAAATAGTAAGCTAAAGGTATAACTATCGTTTATTAATAAATTGAACTTTAAGGATCGTTCATTCATTTATAAGCTTGAGCGATTCATTGATACAGCATAAATGAATAAACCTTCCTACCAAAAGTTCATTCATTTCAGGGGGAACAAGGGATGCTCATGAAAAACCGGTCAACACTTAAGATTCACCCAGTTATAGCGCCAAGTGCACTCGCATTGAAAAGTATAAACTTTTATTTAGTGGAACAGAATGAGTCCCTTACGCTGGTGGATGCTGGCATGAATGATGATGTTTGTTGGGACGCTTTACAACACACATTAGAGGAAAATAGCCTAAAGCTTGAAAATATTACAGAGATTCTCTTGACCCATCATCACGGGGATCACGTGGGACTCGTTAACCGTATCACTGAGCTTCACCCGATTCCTGTTTATGCTCACTCTAAATCCATACCAAGGTTAAAGCGAGATCCGGATTTTCTTAGCATGAGGATTGAGTTCTATAAACGACTTTACCTTCAGATGGGCTGTGGGGAACTTGGAGATAAACAAGTGGCCTATTTATTCAATGCCGTCAATAATAACAAAGATCAAAAAATCAATAGTGAAATCATCGAGATTAAGGAAAGCCAATTATTAAATTTTGAAGTGATTCATTTTCCCGGTCATGCACCAGACCAGATTGCCTTTCTTGATAAAAGCGAGAACCGACTTCTTGCTGGAGACTTATTAATTGAACATATCTCTAGTAATGCATTGGTGGAGCCCGATGAAAACGGCCAAAGGATGCGGACTCTAGTAGACCATATTGAATCGTTGGAGCGCTGTTTGGCATTAGGGGTGGACAGCCTTTACCCTGGACACGGAAACATCATCTATCAAGCAGGTCCATTAATAGAAAAAAGGCTCCGTAACATTGAAACAAAATCCAAGAAAATCCTCGCTTTAATTGAAGCTGGAATAACAACAGGGAATGAGTTAGCAAAAAACTATTACAAAGAAAAATATTTAAAAGAGTTCCCACTTGTCATGTCGGAGATCATCGGACATTTAGATTACTTGGAGTACCAAGGAAAAATCGACAAATACTCTAGTGGAAATGTGATTCACTATACCGCTAGATAAGGGTAATATCCTGGTCATCCGGTCTTGGCAACCTAGAGGCTATGCCATCGAACGCAAGGATTTGCTTCACACAAAACAGCCGATAAGCACGATGATTTCGGTCGTTTTCGATTGATGCTAAGGAATAACAGACATATAAAAAAGGAAGAGTATGCACCACTCTTCCTTTCTTATCTATTAACTTTAATAGACAACTTGATTAGGGATACTTCTACATATCCAACGAGGCTTTTATACACACACCACAATTTGCCTAGAAAATACACCTTTTTTCGCTAGACAACGATCCGCAATTTCAAAGCCCGCTTCATGAATCATATCATCCATCGTATCGATGGTTACTACAACCACCTTGTCCGCAAAACGACGAGCATGTTTAAGAATCGAAAGTTGGTCTTCCGGCGTAGCATGTGTATAAAGATTATACGGCATATCTATGATGGCTGCGTCATAGTGTTCCGTAACCTCTGAAATCGGTCCTGTTGTTACATCGCCTTCCAGCCCGAAGTAAGCAATATTTTCCCTAGACCCATCCGTAACTAGAGGGTTGATGTCACGACCAACAATATCGATTCCCATGGATAATGCTTCCACCAATACCGTCCCTATTCCGCAACATGGATCAATGGCTTTTACCCCCTCTGGATGTGGTACGGCAATATTGGCAATCGCTCTTGCGACCCGGGTACTAAGTGCCGTTGAATACTCACGGGGTTTCTTCAAATGATGTAACCAAACCGGTTCGGGTTTGACGAATTCCCCAAAGTACCAACGTCCTTCGAATGGCACAATCCCATAAGTTTGATCTGGATTGCGCACATCTGCCTTACTCTGGATATGCCAGCCAATTTCCCTCTCAATGGCACGTTGTCCATCATAATCAATTTTTTCTTCTATATTCAAATCATTTATTTTAATGAATAGGACTTTAAATGTTGAATCGGTAATCGGAAGTTGCTTTACCTGTTCAACGATTTCAGATATGCTTTCCCCTTCGTACATAATATCGACACGTCCCTTGATAAAAGGGCTTCTGCTCGGATCAATTTTGATGTCACTTTTTAAAATATTGACTTCGGTCTTACAACCAAAAAGCGAGCGCGTTTCCATATTACATAAAGAACGTTCGTCTGGAGTGCACGTAAAAGTATATATATACGCCGGTATACGGCTTTCATTGTTCAAACTATTCCCATCCTTCACCACTTTAGATTATATCTTTCTATCAAACATAGCCGTAAGTGGATGGAAATGCAAATGAAAAAAATAGCAGGAATACTGATTTTTCAGTGTTCCTGCTATTTTAATAAATACGTCACCCTTCCACTTGCTTTAAGAAATGAAGGTAGAAAATACTTGGCCCACCCCAATGAATTCACACGATCCATTTAATCCAACTTATGCAATTGACTACGAATATATTGTGCCCGGGCATCTATATATTTTAGAATAAAGTCAGGTTCATTTTCAAATGTCTCGATATTGTCCCTGACATATCGATCTCTTGGAATATACGGTTTGATCAGGCTATGCATTTCATGAATGATGGGTTCCATATACCTCACGTTGAATTGGTTATTCATAATCTCTTTAAGAAGACTTTGATACCGTTTGCGGAATGTAGCTATATCAAGAATCCTTGCGGTCAATGTATTGAAGCCTCTGATTCCAACATAATCTTCTTCCATCACTTTACCATTTACATCCCTGCCCCATGTCGCATCATAATCCCAAGGGATGATTTCGAAAAGTCCCGTTTCTCCATTCCGGTATAAAGCATAATTATGGACAAATCCATCATAATTCTGTGTAAATACGACACCTGCCAACCAGCGGAGATATTTTTCCACATTGACCAGCTTTCCAATTTCCTTCTCGAAATCCACTCTTGGTATCGTATTGATTTTTATGATCAGCTCGTGTAAGTACAACTCATCCTGAGCTGTCCCACATTTTCTTTCATACCCGAATTCCAGGGATTTCTTAACTTCCTTATCCAGATCACTCATCAATGAGAAATTAGCATCTCCATCCACCGCATAAAAAATGGATCCTTCAGGCAAATGGCAGTTCCTCAAGTAATGCTCATCCACAGATTCCAATTCTAAATAAATCCCTTCGTCCTTTCCATTAAGATTAAGGAAAACGAATTGGGATCTCGGGGATAAAGTTCCGATATCTGCGAAAAAATCTAAAGACAGTTTATTCCTCAGCAGAGATTTATCCTTATATTCAGCATTCAGATGAACTTCTTTAGCCTTTCGGTACATACTCGGTTTATAAAAGGCCACATGATAGGACTTTTTCCGGAAACCCCGGATATGGGAGCCCCGATAAACGATATCGACATCCAATTTTTTCTTTTCTATCGATAATTTTGCAGGGACGGGATCATTACTCCAAATATCCCTACGAAGCTCGATCAAGTTTACAGGGGGAATAAAAAGGTGATAAATCGGTAGATTCTTGTCAGTATTCATAAAAACCTTCCCTTTCATTTTCATTTTACTTTATGAAAAAAAAACGAAGGCTGCCACTAAGCCATCAATTTATTTTGAAAGTATGTGCGTTTACCATTATCACTTTGTGTACAAGCCGCATATTTTAGCTAGTGAAAAGGGGGAATGAATGTATGTCAACTAAATTTAAAGAAATTCAAAAAGCGGTGGAAATGGTAAATTCGTTTGGGTTAGATGAATTCCTATTCCAAGACCCACGTTCAAAAAACCGGTCATCACGGAAGAAGAATAAGAAAAACAAGAAAAATAATAAAAAGCGTAGTACTAGACGTTCAACACGTGGTACCCAACGCCGTACTAGCCGGAACCGCTCTACTTGTGGTACTCGTCGTCGTACTAGCCGGAATCGCTCTACTTGCAGCACTCGTCGTCGTACTAGCCGGAACCGTTCTACTTGCAGTACTCGTCGTCGTACTAGCCGGAACCGCTCTACTTGCAGCACTCAACGTCGTACTAGCCGGAACCGTTCTACTTGCAGCACTCAACGTCGTACTAGCCGGAACCGCTCTACTTGCAGCACTCAACGTCGTACTAGCCGGAATCGTTCTACTTGCAGCACTCGTCGTCGCACTAGCCGAAACCGTTCTACTTGCAGCACTCAACGTCGTACTAGCAGAAATCGTCGTTCCACTAGGAACCGCAGAACTTCAAGAAACCACAGATTCCATGGAAAAGGTTCTTTCGGCTTCCACAAGAACTGGAAATGGAATTTCTGATTACAGGCAAATAAACAGAATTAATATAGGATCATCAAGACCCATTTTGAAAGGTGATAGATTTATTATCACCTCTTTTTACATAATCATAGAGCTCCCTGAACGTGTTATATCTAGCAGTGAAAGCATAAACCTAAACATTGAATGCCAAACCCTTACATTAAAAAAGATGGATTCACCAGATTATTACCCTGGAAAACCCACCTCATCTCTTATTTAATGGAGATCAATTCGAACTGACCATAGACATCTTTCAGACCTGCTTGAATGGCTTGACCTGCCTTCCCTCGATAATACAATTGCACGCGTTCAATCAATTCGTCAATTCCATCATTTAAACAATAACCACGAAGTAACTGGCGGATGAATTCCCTACCATGTTCTGTAGCAAGCGTACAGGAGGCATCGACAATTACGCCGTATTTAAGGTCCAGTTCTACCGTGATCGTGATGGAGTCATAGAGATTTCTTGCCGCCATACCTTGTGGGAGTTTAGCATGCCCTGCAATAAAATATGTGTTCATCATCTGATCTCCTTATTTGTAATTAATGGACAGACACCTGCTCAAATGGCCATGCAGGCAATTGCTTGCGAAGTTCTTTATCCTGCCTGTACCCCAATGCATATTCTCCTTGCATGACCGTATGGATTTCTCGTGTTCCTTCATAAATGACCGGAGCTTTTGAATTCCTTAGGAACCGTTCCACCGGATATTCATCTGAATAACCATAGGCTCCATGGATCTGCACCGCATCATTCGCCGCTTCATTTGCTGCATCACATGAAATCCATTTAGCAAGTGACGTTTCTTGTGTATTTCGTTTTCCTTGATTTTTTAAAGTCCCTGCTTTAAAGACCAACAATCTTGCAATCTCTAAATTCGCCGACATTTTGGCTATCATCTGTTGTACAAGCTGATGTCTGCCAATCTCTTTACCAAATGTACTGCGCTCATGGCAATACTTTAAGCTCGCTTCCAGACTTGCTCCAATTAGGCCTACTGCGCCGGCAGCTACCGTAAACCGTCCATTGTCCAAGGCAGACATGGAAATTTTAAACCCTTCCCCTTCTTCGCCCAATCTATTGGCAACCGGAACTTTAACATCCGTTAAAAAGACTTCCCCTGTATTACCGGCACGAATCCCTAGCTTTCCTTTGATTGCTTTCGATTCAACGCCATCAAACGTACGCTCAACGATAAATGCCGTAATTCCTTTGGAGCCTAGGTCATGATCCGTTTTCGCAAAAATGAGGAAATGGTCCGCATAATCGCAAAGAGAAATCCATGTTTTCGATCCATTTAAAATGTAATAATCACCATCTCGTTTAGCCGTTGATTTCATGGCTGCAACGTCTGACCCAGCATTAGGCTCAGTGAGGCCGAAAGCACCAATCTTCATGCCTTTTGCTTGTGGCACTAAATACTTCTGTTTTTGTTCTTCGGTTCCCCACTGCAACAGTGTCATGCTATTTAACCCGGTATGTACGGACACCGCCGTCCGGTAAGCCGTGTCGCCGCGCTCCAATTCCTCACACACGATGGCCAGTGTATTATAATCCATGCCGACTCCGCCATATTCTTCAGGAATGCACACACCCATCAATTGCAATTCGGCCAATCTCTTTAGGATATGTGGCTGAAACTCTCCTTGTCGGTCCCACTCTTGTATATATGGAATGATTTCCTTATCAACAAATTTCCTAACCACTTTTTTTACACTTTTCTGTTCTTCTGTTAATTCGAAATTCATCATCTAAATTCCTCCTAAATAATTTTATTTTGTTTGAATTTGGTTATGTCTTCCGGGCTATACCCCAATTCGGCTAAAGTGGATTCTGTATGCTCTCCATAAAGCGGTGGATGCTTTCTCATCGTGACCGGTGTTTTTGAGAGTTTTAAAGGCGACCCAGTCATTCTAAGGTTGTCAATCTTTGGGTGGTCCATCTCCACTAACATTTCCCTTGCGTGTATTTGGGGATCCTCGAACATTTCGGCAATGGTTTGAATAGGGCCATTAGGAATCCCGGCGATATCCAGTTGCGTTTTCCACTCTTTCTTCGTCTTGCTTTTTAATAAAGCTTCTATAATCGGTATTAACTCCTTTTTATTCTGCAAACGATCTTTATTGTGCATAAAAGGCTCATGATCCGCCAATTCCGGCCTTCCTAAAACTGTCGTGAATCTCTTAAATTGCTCATCATTCCCAACAGCGACGACCAGTTCCCCATCACTTGCATGGAAAACTTGATAGGGGACGATATTCGGATGTTGGTTTCCCATCCGCTTAGGAGCTACCCCGCTGAACAAATAATTGCTTGCGACATTCACTAAGGAAGCGACTTGACAATCCATCAATGCAATGTCAATCTCCTGACCTTCCCCCGTATTGTTCCGATGATGCAGGGCTGACAAAATTCCAATGCAGGTATATAACCCTGTCAGGACATCAGCTATCGCCACCCCCACTTTCATGGGGCTTCCATCACTCTCGCCCGTGATGCTCATCAGGCCGCTCATCGCTTGAATGATATAATCATAGCCTGGTAGATCTTTATTAGGACCGGTTAATCCGAATCCGGTGATTGACGCCATAATCAAATGCGGATTCACTTCTTTTAATTGTTCATATCCCACACTCATTTTTTCCAGTGTGCCTGCCTTGAAGTTTTGGACGACAATATCACCTGTCGACACTAGCTTACGAAATATTTCTTTTCCCTGTTCTGACTTTAAATTCAATGTTATACTTTCTTTGTTGCGATTGGCACATAAATAGTAAGCGCTTTCCCCTTTGGCGAAAGGCGGACCCCATCCTCTCGTTTCATCTCCTGATTCATGATGTTCCACTTTAATAACTTCGGCTCCCAAATCACCAAGAATCATTGAACAAAACGGTCCCGCCAATACACGGGAGACGTCAATGATCCTTATTCCTTCCAAGGCCCCATTCATCCGTTCACCCCTTTTCCATTGTTGAAATATACAAAAAGAGCCAGTAAAACAAACAATGTGATTACATTGTAGGTTTCACTGACTCTTATCCATGGCTTGTCTCCCGACAAAGGAAGATCAAGTGAACAAAGTCAATTTTATGAATACTCATTTAAAACAAGCCGGCCATGCAGCAAGGTAAGTCGCTGTCATCGGTTTGGTAAATTAAGTATAAAATAGTTATTTGAATTTTGCAATAATTAAATTCACTTTATGGATATTGATCGTTCGCAAATTTATCATGATTGTTGTTCTCCTCCCCCTTTACACTAAAGGTATGGAGAATGAAGCTCTCGCCTTGCTTCTTTCCCCTTCTGTCTATAAAATTCAAAGATATAAACGCTATAGTTCGACAAGTCCATTAATGGTAAGGGGGATTTAAGAGTGGACGACATAAAGAAAGAAATCGTTGAAGCCATCAAGCAATATTCTACGATCATCATTCACCGCCATCTTAATCCAGATCCGGATGCACTGGGGTCTCAAAGCGGACTTCAACACGTGATAAAGCACTCATATTCATCCAAGGTTGTTCATGCAGTGGGAGAAGAAGTAGGTCGGCTCCAATTTATTGGAAGGATGGATGTTATCCCCGATGATGTGTATAGAGATGCATTAGTGGTTGTGTGCGATACCGCTAATCTTTCACGCATTAGTGATTCACGATACAAAATGGGAAAAAGGTTGATTAAGATCGATCATCATCCCGTTCAAGAGTCCTTCGGTGATCTTTCATGGGTGGATCCTTCTTTCAGCTCTGCAAGTGAGATGCTTGTTGAACTGTGTTTGGGTTTCCCTGATGACCTTAAATTAAACAAAGAAGCTGCCCGTGCCTTTTATACCGGCATCATTGGTGATACAGGAAATTTCCAAAAAGGCAAAATATCTCCCGGGACCTTAGAAATTGCATCGATTTTACGGTCGTATAATATTCAGCCAGAAAGAATCCACAACTTGTTGAATATAAAAACCAAGCATGCTTCCCATCTTCAAAGGGATATCATGATGAGCTATAAAAGGACCGATAAAGGGGTGGCCTACTTCGTCATGACCGAGGAGATGTTAAGCAAGTATGATATGGACCGGACCGAAGCCGCGAATTTAATTAATACGCTTTCTGGGTTAAAAGGGGTGAGAATTTGGGTGTTCTTCATTGAATATCCCGAAGAAATCCGAGTCAGGATCCGTTCCAGAAACATCCCGATTGATTCAGTTGCACGCATGTTTAACGGGGGAGGGCACCCCTTCGCTTCCGGAGCGAACATCCCTTCATGGGAGGCAGTCGATCAGGTCATACACGCTTTGAACCAAGTTTGTCCCTGAGCTGGTTGGATGAAAGGAGCGTAAGAGAAACGCCCGAGCCATATGGCCCGGGCGTTATGTTCTTATTTCGATACTTCTTCAAGAGAGGATAAATCAATCATCCCTTTAATATCCGCGCTAGGAATGTATCCAGCCTCTTTACTAATATCAGCCATTTCCTGAATGACGTCCTCATTAACATTCGTTGTCACTTCCAAGCGTGAAAAGGCAGCGGCCACCTCTTCCTTGCTTAATTCTTTTCCAGTCAAGTCCTTAAGATGCTTAATGACTAGCTCTTGGCTTTCTTCCGGATTGTTTTGGATGAAATCAACCGCTTTTTTGTGAGCTTTCAAATAGGCAGTGGAGAGACCTTTTTTATCTAAGAACTTCTGGCTTGCAGCCACCACTGTGTTCGGTGAATCTTTGCCCCAAGCGAATTCATCCCAGTTAAGCAATAGCTTCCCGTTGGCCTGATTTTCCAACACATATCCCCAAGGTTCCTGAGTAGCAGCTGCATCGACTGTTTTTTGGACAAAAAGTGCTGCTGTGTCAGCAGGTGCTGAAGCAAATAACTCCACTGTACCACCATTTGTAGTCGGTTTAAGCCCAACGTCTTTAAGGGCCTTTCTAAGCATGACGTCCTGAGTGCTTCCGATGACAGGGATCGCAACTTTTTTACCGTCCAAATCTTTTAAATCCGAAATTTTACTGCTTTCACCTGACACAAGAACTGCTCCACCGTTTACAGCCCCGGAAATTAAGTGGTATTCCGGATTTTTCACGTAAAAGTTAAGTAACGGACCAGGACCGGTTGTTCCGACATCGATAGCCTTCGTAGCCATCGCTTCCATAAATAGCCCACCGTTGGCCACTGTTTTCGTTTTAATGGTTACGTCTTCACCAAATTCTTCTTTAAAGTAGCCCTTTTCAAGCGCAATGATTGTTGCACTATGAGTCAGGTTAGGGAAATACCCGATATTCACGGTTTGTTTTTCTGAATCTTTTCCTTCTTCGTTAGTCGAAGATTCTGTGCAACCACTTACTATTCCAATTAACAATACGGACATAATAAGAGTAAATAATGTTTTTTTCAGCATTTGTCTCTCTCCTCTTAATCTATTATTATATGAACTTATCGTTGGTTCACTCCCCATTTAACTTGAACATTACGTTCCAGGCGGGAGAAAACGACGTTATCTACAATGGTTCCAATAATCGCAATGATGATCATGACGGAAATAACAAGGTCCATTTGACCGAGCGATCTTCCCATTTCCAGAAGTTGCCCGAGACCTCCGCCTCCTCCGAGTAACTCACCTGCCATTAAAGCACGCCAAGAGAAAGCCCAAGCGATTCGGAGACCAGAAATGATTTGTGGGACAGATGCAGGCAGAATCACGGTCCTTAAGAAATGGAATCCGCTTGACCCATAAGTTTTAGCCACCCTTTGATAGAGCTGGGGCACATTTTTGAACCCGCTCGTTGCATTGACTGTCATTGTCCAGGTCGCGCCGATGGTAACGATGAAAAGGATGGAAAAATCATTCAAGCCAAACCAGATGATCGCTAACGGAAACCATACGATACTTGGTATGGATTGTAAGGCTGTTACCACAAAACCAAGCGTGTCTTCTACAAGCTTATAACGCCAGATGAAGTATCCTAAAATCAGACCGATAATGATGGCGATGGTGAACCCGATCAAGATGCGTCCCATGCTCTTTCCGACAGCTTCCGTGATTTGTCCACTCACTATTCCATTAAACAGGGTTTCAAGGACCTGAGTCAGGCTAGGAAACATGAAATCCGGAAGGCTTGATAATCTAGATGTGACTTCCCATATCCCCGCTATCATCGCGATGAATATGATTCGTCTTAAAGCTGTAATCATTCCCCATTTCCTCCTTCAGCACTTTTTCAATTTCCTCCTGTAAAATCGATAATACCCTTTGTTCGGTGTGCAGCGTCACACTATCCGGCATGACCCCATCTTTCATGGACGGTACGGAAATCGTCTCTTTGATCTTTCCCGGTCGGGTTGCAAAAACCACGATTTTCTCCGAAAGCTGAACGGCTTCACGAATATTATGCGTGACAAAAAAGATCGTCACTTTAGTTTTTCTCCAGATTTCAAGTAACTCTTTATGCAATACCATTCTCGTCTGCTCATCAAGTGCAGAAAATGGCTCATCCATCAATAGAATATCCGGTTCCATTACAAGGGCTCTGGCAATGGCGACTCTCTGTTTCATCCCTCCTGAAAGCTGATGTGGATAGGAATCTACATAGCGGCTAAGATGAACCATTTTTAGAATATCCAACGCCTTTTCTTTCGCTTTTTCTTTAGGCATTTTCTTCAACTTCAACCCGTACGTGACGTTTTCAAGTACCGTCAACCAGGGGAATAAGCCTGCTTCTTGAAACACAACCACTCGTTCGGGTCCCGGCTTCGAAACCTTTTTCCCAGCCACCCGGATGTCGCCTGAATCTGCTTTATCGAGTCCGGCTATTAAATAAAGTAGGGTCGATTTGCCACAACCTGACGGCCCAACGATTGAAACGAAGCTTCCCTTTTCGACCTCTATATTGATATCATCAAGTACCTTTATACTTTCTTTCTTTTCATTCATAAAGCTTTTTTCAATTCCGTCTACTGTTAAATACACTGAAGACACCCCACTTTTAAATCACACTAATTGACTAGACATTATTCCTTAATAATGATTAATCCAATCGTTTTTGTCAACTATAAAAATGCGAGAATTCTAACTTTTTTGTGTTTTTCTACTTCCCACCGAATAATGGAGATATACTACAATACTACATATTTTAGTAAAATGTATTCTTTTGTATGATGAGAAAGGAAAATCCGTTTTTCCTATAGCTTAATCGACTATTTCGAAATAATAATCTCCAATCTCTGCATACAAAAAAAGTTTCCTGGGATCCGGAAACTTTTTCTATATTTCATATCAACGTCTGATTTAAAATAATCTGCTTCGATATAATTTATCTTTCATTTTTTGTGTTCGACGGTGGAAAGGTTTCTTCAAAATCACCCCCAACAAAAGGGTGAGCAAAATAAAGAGTAACAACACCAGAATATCCTTAGTGGCAGTGGTCCAAGTGATTCCACCGACAGCTTCACGAAGTAAGCTAACGGCATAGGTAAATGGCAAGAAAGGATTGATATGTTGAAAAAAAGGTGGCGTCACTTGAATGGGGAAGGTCCCACCGGAACTTGAAATTTGAAGGACCATCAAAATCACGCTGATCCCCTTGCCTACATTTCCGAGAACGGATACAAATGTGTAGACAAGTAGTGTAAATCCTGCACTAATCAATACCGAAAACAAGATATACTCCCATTTATCCGCAACATATACATCAAGAAGAAGTATATTCCCTATGGATACGATTAATGCCTGCATGCATCCGATGATTAAGAAAATCAGGTACCTTCCTATATAGATCTGATATGGACTATACCCTTGTTGAGAAATATCCACGCTCAGTATCGAGATTAATACTGTCCCCCCTACCCAAAGCGAAAGCGCTGTGAAGAATGGAGACATTGCCGAACCGTAATTAGGAATTGGGAAAAGGCTATGTTGATTAAGAAGGACCGGTTCTGAAAAAAAGTCGCTTTCTTTCTCAATATCATTTCGCAAAAAGCGAATGACATCCTCGATATTATAACTCTTGTCTATCTCTCTCATTTTATTTGCAAGCCCTCGAATCTTGTTCTCGACCTCTGGAAAGTTACTCTGTAACCTATCGATTTCCTCTCTCCGGTCTAAAATGGTTTGATTGCTCTCTCCCAATAGTGCTTTAACCTCAGGAAGGGCTTGTCCCCCTTCCTCTAGCGTCATTTGCACTTTTTCTAAAAGTGCATGCCCTTCATCCCCTAGTTTTTCAAATTTCACCCCTGTATGGTCTTGATAATCGCTTTGCATTTCGTTCAATACACTAAGGTTTCTTTCTCCACGACCGGTAAGTGAATCCGTGTCTTGTTCATTCAATGACTGCATTTGTTTTCTCGTATTTTCGCGCAACTCATTAATAGAATATATTTCTGGTTGCAACACGTTTTTCCCATTGAACTGATTGACCCTTACCAATAGATTATACATACTATCCAATAAGTACCTATCCTTTTTCAGCCTGCTTATTCCTTGCTCTGTCAGTCCATATACTTCATCGTCGGTTAAACCTTGCTCCTTCAATCGGCCGGCTATTCCAATAACCGATTCATTATCACTCCTTACTATTGCAAGATCATCTTCCAGGAGTGGATTAATGGCATGAAAAGCCGCTTGGGCTGAATCAATATAAACGGCAATATTGGATACCAATTGTTCTTTTTGTGATGAAATATTTTCTACCGCTTTCAGACTATCGTTGACCTTTACAATTAAGTCTTCGGCTTTAGTCACATGCTTATGGACTGTGTTCATACTTTGTTCAAGTTCGGGCAACTCTCCTTCTAAAACGTACACCATATTCTTCATTTTTTGTATCGTCGGAAGCTCGTTTTGCAATGTGATTCCCAGTTCATTAAAGATGGAGAGTATACTTCCACTGGCCGTTTTAACGAAGCTTTTACTGACATTGTCTACAATGCTATTGGCCCCTGCAGCCGTCATTTTCGGTGCGATGCTATTGATTTTTTCATTTACGTAATAATCGATTTCGGCCTTGATGGGATCTTCCGTCATGATGGTCGCTATATGCTCAGAGAAGTTTCCCGGAATGATGATTGATGCGTAGTAATCGCCATTCTTCACTTTTGAAATGGCTTCTTCCTCCGTCGTGAATCTCCAGCCAAGGTCTGAATTTCCCTTTAACCCTTGCACCACTTCTTCTCCTATATTTATCGATTCACCATTCAACTCCGCTCCCCTATCGTTATTGGCAACCCCAACGAGGATTCCTCCCGTATTGGAGTATGGGTCCCAGGAAGCAACGATATTAAACCACGCATAAATGGAAGGGATCAACATGAGAAAAAAGATAACGACACACACAAATAAATTCTTATAAATACTGTTTAAATCCTCTATGAATATTCCCCAAATCTTTCTCAAGATAGACCTCCGGTATTCATTTTCCATAATAGTATGAGGGTAGGAAGATGCTTCAATACCATGTAAACATATCCATCCCTTTATATAAAAAAGAAGCAGCCATCGAAATGACAGCTACTTCTTTCAGAGATTATTCATTTTTTCTTCTATTAAAGCGAAAGAATATTTCTTCCCGGAAGGATAAACCTCGGTCGCCCATTCTCGATTAATGATTGCGGAAAATCTTCAGTTCTTCATTCAGTTCCTTTGTCTGATTATATACCTTTTTATACACATCAAATAGCAAGGCATACTTTTCGACATTAGCCTGTATCGGCTTATAGGATTTTTCTTCTGAAGTGAATACCTCTGCACATGCTTGCAAGGAATCATACCAGCCGCTACCATATGCAGCAAGCATTGCAGCGCCAACTGCCGGGCCCTGTTCGCTTGATAATTTAACGATCGTCGCATTGAAAACATCTGCCTGCATTTGTAGCCATGTTTCATTTTTGGCCCCTCCGCCAATGGATATGACCGTATCAATTGACTTCCCGCTTTTTCTGAATATGTCGATCGATTCATTCAATGAGAAGGTAATGCCTTCAAGGACGGCCCTGGCAAAATCAATCCGCTTATGAGAAGAATCCATGCCTATAAAGCTTCCACGAATGGTCGCATCCGGATACGGTGTCCTCTCGCCCGATATATATGGAGTGAATAGGAGACCATTTGCCCCTATCGGAACGTTAGCAATCCCCTCCAGAACCGTATCGAATTCTTCCCCACTTGCAAAAGTATCCTTAAACCAGCTTAAGCTATGCCCTGCAGATAAGGTCACACCCATTGTATAATAAGTATTTTCTTCACCATGATTAAAATAATGAACTTTTCCACCAAAATCGCGGTCATTCTTTTCTTCATAGGAGAGGACCACACCGGAAGTGCCGATACTGCAAAGCGTTTTCCCTTCGGAAAGGATACCCGACCCGATTGCACCACATGCATTGTCGGCTCCCCCAGCAAACACTTTTGTTTTTTTCGCCAAACCCGTTTGGACTGAAAAGTCTGCTGTGATTTCTCCGACACACTCACTCGATTCTACCAAAGGCGGACATAGTGTTACGTCGACACCGACAAGTTCACACATTTCACCGCTCCATTGTTTTTTTGCCACATCCATTAGAAGAGTTCCGGCAGCATCGGAATATTCACTATGTATTGTTCCTGTCATCGCATAACGAACATAGTCTTTTGGCAGCAGGAAGACATCTGCTTGATGATAGATTTCCGGTTCATATTGCTTGACCCAAAGCAATTTCGGTAGGGTAAATCCTTCAAGCGCCTGATTTTTTGTGATTTCCAATAGCCTTTTCTCGCCAATACATTCATAAGTTTGACGGCATTGTTCCGTTGTTCTTGTATCATTCCATAGAATCGCATTTCGAAGGACATTCCCTTCTCGGTCCAATAAAACAAGACCGTGCATTTGCCCGGAAAAACTAATTCCTTCAATGTCATTTGTGTCCCCATCGAATTTCCTGACTAACTCTCTGAGCGCTTCTGTCGTCTTATCAATCCATCCCTTGGGATCTTGTTCATTGAACCCTGGTTGTACCTGTATGAGGGGGTATGACTTTGAAATCTCGTCGCACACCTTTCCTTGTTGATTCATCAATAAAACCTTTACCGCACTCGTCCCTAAATCCACGCCGATGACATATTTCATGTTCCACCATCCTTTATTCAATTTAGAAAAATGTGCTGGAAGTCCTTTAGGACCCAGCACATAATCATGTTACGTATTCTTTTATGGGTCAAGCCGATTTCATCCAGACTTTTTCCATGTCCTCCAGCGTCTTTCCTTTCGTTTCCGGTATGAATTTCCATACGAAAATTGCCGAAAGGACACTCATTAAACCATAGAACCCAT
The DNA here is from genome assembly GCF_059384845.1 of Peribacillus suis. Classification (NCBI taxonomy): domain Bacteria; kingdom Bacillati; phylum Bacillota; class Bacilli; order Caryophanales; family Bacillaceae; genus Peribacillus; species Peribacillus suis. The sequence goes on along the minus strand of NZ_CM182019.1, from coordinate 1,135,575 downwards.
ATGTTAAGGCACCACTGTACTCCATCATCATAGGATATGTGGCTGATATTAAATAATTGGCGATCCATTGGGCTGCTACAGCAATGGCAACCGCCTGGCCTCGAATTTTGTTCGGGAATATTTCTGAAATCAATACCCAGCAAATAGGTCCCCACGACATCATGAATGAAGCCGTATATATAATGATGAATACTAACGTGCTAATTCCAATCACATTGGCGTACGCCATTCCCGCTACCCCGAACATGCCTATCGCCATTCCTATGGAACCGACTACGAGTAATGGTTTTCGTCCCCATTTATCCACGGTCATGATAGCAATCACAGTAAAGATAACGTTTACAATTCCCATGATGATGGTTTGCATCATCGACGCATCTTTTCCTGCCCCCATGCTTTCAAAAATGCGCGGTGCATAATACAATGCAACGTTAATCCCGACAAATTGTTGGAATACGGATAGAAGGATCCCAATGACGATTACCAGTTTACCGTAAGATAATAATCTCCCACTGGATACATTCACCGTTTGTTTAATTTCATTAAAGATGGATTTGGCCTCAGCAGCCCCATTAATCTTCGTTAATATCGCCAGCGCTTTATCGTTTTGATGTTTCAACGCTAAATATCGTGGCGTTTCTGGAACAAACAGCAGGAGCAGACCAAACAATAGAGCCGGAATCGCTTCTGAAGCGAACATATATCTCCAACCAATATCGTTAATCCATTCCACTGACTGGCCATTTGCGATGCTCCAGTTTACGAAGTACACGACTAACATCCCAAGAATGATCGCAAATTGATTAAACGATACCAATTTACCTCGGATATCTGCTGGAGCAATCTCCCCTATATACATAGGGACGATTGCTGAAGCCAGACCCACTCCGATGCCGCCTATAATCCGGTATACGTTAAAAGTGAGTAATAACCCTAACGTCGGTTCGCCTTTTGTGAAAAATAAAAACTCCGGATAAGCGGACCCTAAAGCAGAAAAAAAGAATAAAAGAGAAGCAAGGATCAATGAATTCTTACGCCCGAGTTTAGATGAGATCATCCCGGACAGCAACCCTCCAATGATGCAACCAATCAATGCGCTTGAAGTCGTCGCCCCGTGGGCTAAAGACCCCATGCCTAAACTCGTAATGAAATAGGCTTCCAGGGACTTTTCCGCCCCTGATATTACAGCCGTATCATACCCAAATAGCAATCCACCAAGTGCCGCTACTAGTGTAAGTGAAAAAATATAAAGTGAGTTACGATTTTTTTTCATAGTTTTATAGAGTCAGAATAAGCCCGCAAAAGAAAAGTGCCAAGGTATCCAGCTGTTTCTTTTCTTTCCACCATATACTCCTTCTCCTTACTCCCCTCTAGTTGAATTAGAATATATGACCATAAAGGAATCTAAATCGTATGCTAGTTCCTTCCTTCCCATTCATCTTTTATTCTGCAATTGCCTTAAGGATGTATTTGTTCAAAATGCCTTTTAAGTATTCTTGTCTGCCCGATTTATTTTGGATTTCACCAAGACCAAGTGCATAGTCTTCCAACTTGCGGAAATCCGTTTTCCCCTCAACGATCTCCAAGCCGATTCCAGCTGTATAGCTGCTGTAACGGTCCGCGATGAAGTCTTCCAACACTTTGTCTTCGAGTAACTTTTTAGCGACCTTAGTACCAATTGCAAAGCTATCCATCCCCGCAATATGAGCGTGGAATAAATCTTCATACTCGAAGGAACCACGTCTCACTTTCGCGTCAAAGTTCAGGCCACCCGTTCCAAGACCATCATTTTTCAGGATTTCATACATCGCCAACGTCGTTGCGTAGAGGTCAGTCGGGAATTCATCGGTATCCCATCCAAGTAGCGAGTCCCCTTGGTTCGCATCGACGGAACCAAGCATGCCATGAGTACGGGCAACATGCAATTCATGTTCGAATGTATGTCCTGCCAAAATTGCATGGTTCGCCTCGATATTGAATTTAAAATGATCCTTCAAGCCATACGTCTGTAAAAAGGCAAGACCCGTCGCGACATCAAAGTCATATTGGTGCTTCGTCGGTTCCTTTGGTTTTGGTTCAATCAAGAACTGCGCATCAAAACCAATTTCTTTAGAGTAATCGAGGGCCATATGGAAGAATCGGGCCAAGTTATCCAGTTCTAACTTCATATTCGTATTAAGAAGGGTATCGTAGCCTTCACGTCCGCCCCAGAATACATAGTTTTCCGAACCTAATTCCTTCCCTACTTCCAATCCCTTTTTCACTTTCGCTGCCGCATAGGCAAATACATCCGCATTCGGTGAAGTGGCTGCACCATGAACCCAACGGGGATTAGAGAACATATTCGCCGTATTCCAAAGTAATTTCGTCTTGCTAGTCTTCAAGTATTCCTTGATCAAGGCCACAATTTCATCCATGTTCTTATTTGTCTCTCTCAATGTGTCTCCTTCAGGAGCGACGTCGACATCATGGAAACAAAAGAATGGAACATTCATTTTTTCAAAAAATTCAAAGGAAGCTTCCACACGTGCTTTGGCAAGGTCCATTCCCGTAAATTTATTATATGGACGAAGCATTGTTGGTTGTCCAAATGGGTCTGTGCCATCTGCAGTGAATGTATGCCAGTAAGAAACGGCGAAGCGCAAAAACTCTTCCATTGTCTGTCCGTTAATCATTTCTTTCGGGTTATAATATTTAAAGGATAAAGGGTTTGAAGATTCTGAACCTTCATATTTTACTTGATTGATAGTTTCAAAATAACTCATATTAGTATTCCTCCTAAGATAAAATGAATTTGAAATCGCTTTCATTACTTATGAAAATAATAATAACAGCAATAACTTAGTTTGTCTAATGAATATACTAAGTTTTTTGAATTTTTTTTGTTATAATAAAACTTACCTAAAATCCATTATTATTAAAAGGAGGTAGAAAGATGACCTGGAACCAGCAACTGATGAAAGTGAATAACAAGCAGGCCATTTTAGAAACCATCCTGAAACGTGCACCTATATCTCGGGCAGACATTTCGCAGCATCTCGGACTCACGAAGGGAACTGTATCTTCTCTCGTCAATGAACTGTTGGAAGCTAATCTAACCTTTGAATCAGGTCCCGGAGAATCCAGCGGTGGAAGGCGCCCCGTTCTATTATTGTTTCAAGAAAAAGCCGGTTACTCAATTGGGATAGATCTTGGAGTAAATTATATATTAGGGATCCTTACTGATCTCAATGGTGACATCGTAAGTGAAATTAGTAGAAATACGAATAATGGGAACTACGAAGAAACGTTTGAGCGCATGAAAGAAATGATTCAATCTTTAATAAAAACTGCTCCCGAAAGCCATTATGGAGTGGTAGGAATCGGGTTGGGCATTCCTGGAGTCGTTAATAATAAAGGGGAAATTCTGCTTGCTCCGAATTTAGGTTGGAAGAATGTTGACCTAAAAAAAGACATGGAAGAAGAGTTTGGTCTCCCTGTCATCGTAGAGAACGAAGCAAATGCCGGGGCCTATGGAGAAAAGAAATTTGGGGCCGGCAAAGACCATGAACATCTTGTTTACGTTAGCGCAGGTATGGGGATTGGTGTAGGCATTATCCTGGAAAACGAACTGTATCGCGGGGCGAATGGATTTTCCGGAGAAATGGGCCACATGATCATTGACGTTCATGGAAAGCCCTGTAAGTGTGGAAGCAAGGGGTGTTGGGAATTATACGCATCCGAAAAAGCTTTGATTGAACGGGCATCAGTACTTTTCCAGCCAAAAGAAATCACGCTCAAATCCCTAGTTGACCAGGCAAGCCATAGAGAAGAAATCCGTGAGCTTTTCAAAGATATCGGGCATTATCTAGGCATTGGCATTAGCAATATTTCCAATACCTTCAACCCGCAGCAGATTATCATTGGAAATCGTTTGGCCTTGGCCAAGGAATGGTTAAGGGACCCCATCGTCAAGACTGTTGAAAGCCATGCCCTCCCGTTCAACCAAGAAAAATTGCATATCAGCTTTTCTGATTTATCTTCCTATTCCCCTTCCTTAGGGGTCTCGGCTCATGTAATCGAAAACTTCCTGAAGAACAATTTAGAGAAAAAAATTCAATAGGGAACAGGAAACAAAAAAAGTGATTTCTCCGTTTGGAAAAACCACTTTTTTTGTGTTCATTTCTGTTCAATCACCCGAATCAATTCCCGTAGATAATCGGGAAGATCCGGTGGACGTCTGCTCGATACCAAGTTTCCGTCCACCACAACAGGCTCATCCATCCAATGTGCCCCGGCATTCTCCATATCATCTTTGATGCCAGGCGTACTTGTCACATTCTTACCTTGCAAAATCCCTGCTGAAACCAGGACCCAACCCGCATGACATATTTGGCCAATCGGCTTCTTGTTTTCGTCCATGCCCTGAATCAGAGAAATCACTTCAGGAAACCGGCGAATCTTATCGGGTGCCCAACCTCCCGGAACTAGGATCGCATCATAGTCTTCCGCTTTGATGCTGCCATAATCAAAATCTGAAACGGCTGGCACACCATATTTACCAATATACGTCTCATTTTCCTTTTCTCCGGCAAGATGAACGATGGCCCCTTCTTCCCTCAATCTTAAAATTGGATACCAAAGCTCCAAATCTTCGAAATCATGATGCACAAGACTGATTATTTTCTTTCCTTCTAAGCGCATATATCCCTCTCCTTCTATCACTTGTTCCCCGTAACTTAAAGGTATACTTCCCCGTTTTGGTAACACGTACACTTTTATCTTTACGTGCCATATTCAAATTTCATCCGCAATCTGATAAAAAAAAAGACTTTCTAATGAACGAAAGTCTCTTTTGTAGGATATTAGTCTTCTCCAATTATTTTCACTTCGGTTTCAAGCTCCACGTCAAATTTCCTTTTAACGGTATCTTGAACATATTGAATGAGTTCCAAATAATCGGTGGCCGTCGCGGAATCAACATTTACGATAAATCCGGCATGTTTAGTGGAAACTTGAGCTCCACCGATTTGCTTCCCTTGTAAGCCGCTATCCTGGATTAGTTTACCTGCAAAATGTCCAGGGGGACGTTTGAAGACACTTCCACAAGACGGGAACTCAAGCGGTTGTTTAGATTCCCTCTGGAAAGTAAAATCATCCATCTTACTTTTGATTTCTTCGTATTCTCCCTTTCTTAATAAGAAGGTAGCTTCTAATACCAATAGTTTTTCTTTTGAAAAACGGCTAGAACGATAGCCCAGATCTAATTCATCCTTCTTCAAAGTCTGTAATTCTCCTGAACGGGTGATGACAAGGGCTTCCTGTAGTACATCTGAAACTTCTCCACCATATGCCCCTGCATTCATATATAAAGCCCCTCCAACAGAGCCGGGGATCCCGCAAGCAAACTCTAAGCCAGTCAGACTATTTTGTAACGCGAATCGAGAGGCTTGAATGATAGCGGCACCACTTTGTACGGTGAGCTTGTTACCGTCCAATTCCATGCTTGCTATATCAATAAGGGTCATGACGATACCACGTATGCCCCCATCTTTAATAATCATGTTAGAACCATTCCCCACGATCGTTAAGGGTAAATGATTGTTGAGCGCATAAATATATATCGCTTGGACTTCTTGATAATTTTTAGGCATTACGAAGAAATCTGCCTTGCCGCCTGTTTTCGTAAACGTATATTGGTGTAGCGGTTCATTCATTCTTACATTACTTGGATGTACAATTCCCTGAAGATCTAAAAAAATTTGTTTACTCATTTATACAAACTCCCATTAAATATTTTAGAAAAAGAACAAACATTTCATTTCTTTTTGTACACATTAATCGTTAGATGTTTCATTCTATGCTTGATATAAGTGAAAAACAACGATTTACACTTAATTATGACCTGCCATTTATTCCATTACCCACATTTTCAATATTTAGTGATGCCTACGGTCCGACTCTATAAGGAAGTCTTTTTTGTTCTACGGCAAAAACCATTACCCCAAAAAAGAAAAAAGGGTGGATATCAATGAAAGGGGTTAATGATAAATGATCAAAATGGAGTAATCCTATATGTTTCTTAGGATCAAATCCAGTAAAACCATAATAAAAAACGGCGAAAACATTGATTGTACAATGCTTACGCCGTTGGATGACCTGTGAGGGATTCGAACCCACGACCCCTTCCCTGTCAAGGAAGTGCTCTCCCACTGAGCTAACAAGTCGTATGTAAAAGTTGGCTTGCTCTGTTACTTAAGTACATAATTTATTATAAGTTTTTTTCGACAAAAGTCAACGAATTATTTTAAAAAAAGTTTACTGTTAGCTTTTAAATAAAGGGCATGAACAAATTCAGAACAAATGTTCTTTATTTTCTTGCATAACAAACAAATGTTCGCATATAATATAACCAATAAAGATAGAAACGGAGGCCACCGGAATGAAATATATCATTAGGAAACATATGGATGAAAAGGTTCCTTTAGAAATCATTTACCTATCTGAAAATGGAAAGATTACACAGCGGAGAATTGAAGTTCTTGAAGTATATTCAGGTTACATCCGTGCCTTTTGTTTTCTTCGGCGGACAAAGCGAACGTTCAAAATAGAAAACATCCTCTCGGCCCGCCTTATTAAGTCCAGGTATGATAGGTCAGGATAATGCCGATGAGTGCCTAACGCATCGTTTAAAAGATCCAAACTTATCCGATTATCTCCTCTTCCTCCTGTATATCCTTTTCTTGTTCCGTCAAGGATTCTTCATCATCTCTTAGACGGTGTGCCAATCTTGAGGCAGCGCTTGCTGCAATGCTTGCAACAATATCATCAAGGAAGGTGTGTACGACTCCCTCTTGCTTCTTATCCAATTCGTGAATGACGCCTATTTTATTTTTATCCAAATGCCCAAAGGTTGTCACGGCAATGCTTCCATAACCAAGTACGGCACCAAAGGCAATCGTTTCATCCACTCCAAACAGACCTTCATCCGATTCGACAATGGATTGGAGCGGTTCCGATAGCTTCTTTTGTTCTGCAAGTCGATCAAGTTCAACGCCAACTAAAATGGCATGTTGGATTTCTCTCTTTAAAAGCACCCTTTCAACACTTCTAATGCATTCCTCTACTTTCAAATCAGCTTTATAAGGGAATTGTAATTCAAAGACAATCTCAGCAATATCTTCCACACTTACACCACGATCTAGTAATGCTTGTTTAGCCGCTCTTGTGACTTCCCTACTATGGACGCGTACATCTGCCATTTTATCTGCCTCCCCTTTTATTGATATCTTTCCATTATACCATTAAGTATTCTAAATATTTAGAAAATAATAGAAAAATTACTTTTCTGTATCCTTCAGACAGGAAAAAGAAGGATGGCTATGCTAAAATAACTAAGAACATTATTTTCATTATAAATTCATAGAGGTGCGGGTAAATGAGTTTACGCAAAGGCACGATAAAAGAATATATGTTTAAAAGTGAGGCATTATCTGAGGAATTAGAGCTACTTGTATATTTACCGGCTAATTTTTCACCACTTTATAAATATACGCTTGTCATAGCTCAAGATGGTCGAGATTATTTCCAAATGGGTCGAATAGGCCGTGTGACTGATGAACTTCTGGGAAATGGCGAGATAGAGAATATTATAATCGTCGGCATTCCATATAAAGATCGGTTTGACCGCAGACGGAAATATCATCCTGATGGTGAACAGCACGAAGCCTACATACGATTTCTGGCCCATGAACTCGTTCCATTTTTAGATGAGGAATTCCCGACCTATCAAATGGGACATGGCCGGGCGTTAATGGGGGATTCCCTTGGTGGCACGGTCTCCCTGCTCGCTGCACTTAAATATCCACATACATTCGGTAAATGTATCATGCAATCTCCGCTTGCCAATGAAGAAGTGATGGATGCTGTCCGTAGTTTTGAGAATCCTCATCTCCTCGAACTGTATCATGTGATTGGAACGGAAGAGACCGATGTACCCACTACAGACGGGAACCGGGCAAATTTCATAGAACCCAATCGGGAACTTCATCAATTGTTAACACAAAAAGGATTCCCTTGCTTCTATGAAGAATTTGAAGGGAATCATACATGGAAGTTTTGGCAGGCAGATTTAAAAAGGGCCCTTCTTGAAATGTTTTAATCTCGATTGGAATGGTAGAAATGATGCATTTGGATTAGAGTTTTCGCAAAATTAAATTATAATCTTAGGAGGTAACAATATGAAATATGGTGTTGCAATTTTCCCTTCAAAAAAACTTCAAGATTTAGCTAACTCCTACCGGAAACGGTATGATACAAAGTACGCATTCATTCCACCACATCTTACACTTAAACAACCGTTTGAAGCGACTGAAACGGAAATTTCAGCAGTTGCAGAACGCTTGAAAGACATTGCACGGAAGTTCCAGCCTTTCTCCTTAAATGTGACGAAAGCGAAATCCTTCCAACCCGTCAGCAACACCATTTATTTTAAAGTGGAGCTGTCAAAGGAATTGGAAGACTTACACGAAATGCTTCATGATGAGAACTTCTTCAAAAACGAAACAGAACATGCTTTTGTGCCACATATAACGATTGCACAAGATTTATCTGATAACGAACATTCAGATGTGTTAGGCCAATTAAGCATGCTTGATGTAAGCCACGAAGAAGAAGTCAAAAGAATTCATTTATTGTATCAATTAGAAGATGGAACTTGGACTGTATATGAAACATTTCGTTTAGGAGCTGAATAATTTCGTGTTTGTAAAAATTGTTGAGAACGAGCAAGAACGTGGATATGCCTACACCATAAGAAAAAAAGTGTTTGTAGAGGAACAACATGTCCCACTTGAAGAAGAGATTGACCAATATGAAGAAGATTCCACACACTTTGTCTTATATAACGATGAAGATCAGCCTATTGGCGCGGGGAGATTTCGAATCATTGATGGGATTGGTAAGGTCCAGCGCATCTGTGTACTCTCTGACTCCCGTAAGACTGGGGCTGGGGCCATGATCATGAATGCCATTGAAGAGTTTGCGGTTTCTCATGACGTCACTCAATTGAAGCTTGATGCTCAATTGCACGCCATCCCCTTTTACTCGAAGTTAGGGTATGAAATCATTTCCGAAGAATTTATGGATGCAGGCATTCCCCATAAAACGATGAAAAAAAAGATTTCCTAATAAAAACGCTGTTCCCTTGGGTTTTCCACAGGGGACAGCGTTTTTTTCTATATACCATTCTCATAAAAATCCCTTCCCATTCTATGTCAAATTCTACAAATAAACATAGTCTATATATAGAAAGCAAGAAGGAGGGAAATTTCATGAGTAACAATGAATTTAACATGGATGAATCTCAAAAAAGATTAATGGAACTACTCGTTTCAAGGACCTTGAGAAAGCATGGTGTCAAAAAGGATAAAGTTGATTTGAGTGAGAAAGAAAGAAATCACTTAAAAGAGACCATACAGTTTTTACAGAAACAATCTGAAATGCTTATCAATCAAGAAAAAAGCATTACAGAAAACGATGTGAATCCCGTCACAAATTCTCACCACACTAGTTATTCCGATACAAAAGACAAATAACTAACATTCCTCCTATTCAATTACACTTTTTTCGGTATGAAGCGTAGACCTTGCTTACAAGGCATTCTATGATGCTTCATATCCGTTCGCACAAACTCTCTTCAAAAAAATATTTAAAAATAAACGAATGAATTGATTTATTCGTCCAACCAAATTTACATGCATAGCATATTTTAATAGGGAATTAAACCCTAAGGAGGAAAAAACGACATGAACCAAAATGTATATCATAGCAACAATTGCAATACAACCAAGCATTCTGAAAGATCATGGTCGGCTCTAGACAATAATACCAACCATCCCCTAACATCATTCTGTGAAGAATCTGCAAACGAAATTGAACAAGAAGCTAAACAGGAAAACTCGCAACTCCAACTTTCTGAAGAACTTGTTTACATTAAAGATTCTTGTAATGTAAGAGTAATCTCTACAGATGTTAAAGCGGCCCTTTCTTTACAGACGGCCATCCAAGCAGCCATCGCTGTCATCGTCAGCATTTCCATTGCAGACACTGACCAAGCCGACCGCATAACTCAAGAATTGATCCAATCTTCTAATGTTAAACAAATTACACGTCAAAAAACAATTGTTGAAAATAGCCGTGATATCGAAATTACTACAACCGATGCTCAAATTGCGGTTAACATCCAATTGTTACTTCAATTGCTATTAGCTCTAATTGTAGAATTAGACGTTCTTTAAGAGTGAACACAAAAAGGACACATAAATGTGTCCTTTTGTATTTCTACCGAATGTTCAGACCATTTCGTTTACATATCCGCCTTTCCCTGTCATTTCAGCCGTGATTTCCTCATGAGCCCTCATTAGTAAATGGTTCTTATACGCACCTGCTCTTGGTGATCGGTCTTGATTCATATTCGTGACATGGTCAAATTTTTCCGACCGCTTCGTTTCGTCTTCCAGTACTTGGTCAAAACGAATTGGCTGAATGGGTGTCGTTCCATCAACGATTCTTGGTTTTCTCTCCGCTTCTATTGTCCGGTTTGCGTATTGAATGTATTCGAATTGCGTTACTGGCGCTATGTATCCCATCATTAACCCTCCTCACTATATAGTTTCTCTTGTCATTTACATACCCAAATCAAAATGAAACGAAACATCTTTTCCCGGATTCTTTTTTTCTATTTCTCTGGTAAAATGGAGATTGCCGATATTTTTAATAGATTTGAGGTATCCATTTATATGAATCAAGCCAAATCGGGAAATGAAATCATACATCTACTTACTGTTTCGGCTAGTGAGCTGCAGACACTCTTTGAAAAAGGAAAACGTGATCAGCTCTCTTGTGTCATATGTGATAAGCCAGTGAAATTATTCATTGGCATTCATGAAACACCCTATTTTTATCACAGTGACCCTTCACGACCTGCTTGTGAAATGCCAAATCCTATATCAAAACCAGAAACTAAACCTTTAGAATACATGGAACAAAACGGATTCAGAATTCCTAAATCCCGCACCATTACCGAAACGAAGCCAGTTATCGAACCATTTTTGAAAAGCCGGACCATTACAGGCAATCCTCCCTATTTGGATAAACCATCCGTCCGCACTGAACTTTTGGACCCTTACTTTCAGGAACTATCTGAAAAAGGGATCATGCTTGATGCCGAACAGTTAAAGGCAGTTAAAACGATAGAAGGTCCCGTCCTTGTTTTATCCGGAGCTGGAAGCGGTAAAACGAGAGTATTGACGGTCAGGACTGCCTATATGCTCACTGTAGAAAAAGTAGATCCTAAAAGCATCATGCTTGTAACCTTTACAGCGAAATCCGCTAAGGAGATGCAGCAACGGCTAATCAGCTATCCTTATATGTCCCCTTCCCTCGTCTCTCAAATTGTTAGTGGTACCTTCCACAGCATCTTTTATAAAATCCTGATTTTTCATGAGCCGGAAAAATGGCAACGGGACTTCCTGTTGAAGTGGAATTGGGAAAAAGAAAAAATATTGAAGCAGGCCGGTCGGGAGTTAGAGCTTGATGAAAAGGAATTCGCCTACGATCAGGCACTTCAGCAAATTGGCCTATGGAAAAACTCGTTGATTTTTCCTGACGATGTCAAACCGAATGATGATTGGGAGAAATCCTGTTTATTCTTATATAAAAAGTATGAAGCGTATAAAGAGCAAACAAGTAAATATGATTTCGATGATATGCTGGTAGGTTGTTACGTGTTTTTGAAGAACCATCCTGAATTGTTACTGAAATATCAACGACGGTTCCGCTATTTCTTAGTGGACGAGTTTCAGGATATTAATAAAGTTCAATATGAGTTGATAAAACTCCTTTCAGCGGATACAAAAAATGTTTGTGCTGTTGGTGATGACGATCAAGCCATCTATTCATTCCGAGGGAGTGATCCAAAGTATATCCTGAATTTTAACCGGGATTTCCCTGGTTCCCAAGTCGTGAAGTTGACCGAAAATTACCGCTCCTCCCATGAGATTGTCGCTACGGCAAACAGAATGATAAAACGAAATCAGCATCGGATGGATAAAACGATGCGGGCACAACATGATCAAGGGAATCCGGCTGTATTATTCTATCCGCATGATGAAGAGCTCGAAGCGACGATGATCGTGACCGACATACAAGAGAAGATATCCAAAGGTGCCAATCCTGGTGACTTCGCCATCCTTTACAGGACCCATACGATGTCGCGGGCCATTTTTGAAAGACTGGCATCTTCTAACCTTCCCTTCGTGATCGAAAAGGATGCGGATTCGTTTTATCAACGGCGAGTCATCCATGGCATGCTTGCATTCATGCGCTTGAGCCTGCACCCTCATGATAGCAAAGCAGCTTCCGACGTCCTTTCTTCTTTATTTTTAAAGCAGAGCGTCCTACAAGAGCTAAAGGCCCAGACGATCCTGCAAGATTGTGACTTTATTGATGCATTTGCCTTTGTAAAAACGGGACATGCGTTTCAAGAACGTAAATTAAAAGCAATACCGGGTCAAATCCGTTCTATAAAGACCATGTCCCCGCTCGTGGCTTTAGAAATCATCGAGAAGGATTTGGGTTATCAAGAGTATGTAAAGAAGAGGGGAAATGAGGCCAACCTGGAAAAGGGTTCGGACGATATCCGTGATTTGAAAGTGGCTGCTAACCGGTTTCCTACAGTTGCTTCCTTCCTCGACCATGTCGATCATATGACTGCCATGGTGCAGGAAGTAAAACAGCTGTCCAAGCACTTTAAAGATGCCATACAGCTCACGACGATTCACCGCTCTAAAGGCCTTGAATATCAATCTGTTTATATCCTGGCGGCGGTTGATGGCAGCCTTCCCCATGATTTTGCATTGGATTCGTATCGTAAGGGTGAACTAGGCCCGCTCGAAGAGGAAAGGAGATTGCTTTATGTGGCTGCGACCCGGGCCAAAAAGGATCTTTATATCTCTATCCCGCAAACCAGGCGTGGAAGGACGGCCCATCCATCACGGTTCCTTAATCTTTAAGAATATCCATGGAAACAGGAGCCTGCAATGCTGCAGACTCCTGTTTCGCTTACTATTTTTTATTCATCATATTGGAAATCGTCCCGAAATCCAGTTTATTTCCCTCAGCAACGATAGAATGTACGATTTTGTCTTCCATTTCCTTGTTGACTGGTTTATTGGCTATTTGAGATACCCTTTTGATCACGTTCCTTACAGTCGTTTCATCTTTGAAATTCGCACCCTGAAGTGAATTTGCCAATTCCATCACATCTTTCATATTCACACCCGTTTTTCCTTCTATGTTTTTAAATAAATTGTTATCCATGCCTAAGCCCCTCCTTTTCTGTATCTATCTTATGGAAGGATGTAGGATATGTGCAAGGACCATAAAAATCAATAAAAAAAGGAATAGGCTCATACAGCCTATTCCAATTACACTAACAGAAAGAAGCCCCGACAATCACTAATAGGATAAACAATACTACGATCAAGACGAACGTGGATCCAGCGCCAAATCCGCCGCCACCGTATGCTTCGCCTCCATAGCCATAGCCTTCATTGCAACCGCCACATCCGTAGCCACCATAACCAAACATATTACAATCACCTCGCTCTCAAATTGAGCTCACTGATAATATATGTAGGATGGGACAATATGTATAGGCCATGCCCTAAACATCATGCCCATTTCCGCTATGTATGGATCATCCTTTCGGTCTGAAGACCAAAGCTCCGATAAATCCAAAGATGATAGCTGCAGAGATTCCTGAACTCGTGATTTCAAACATGCCGGTAAGGACGCCGACAATCCCATGCTTTTCTGCTTCTAACATGGCTCCGTTCACCAAGGAATTCCCAAAGGAAACAATGGGAATGGTTGCTCCTGCTCCTGCAAAGTCTATAAGCGGTTCATATAATTCGAAGCCTCCCAGTATGGCTCCTATTACAACGAATAAGCTTAGTGTATGTGCCGGGGTTAGCTTAGCCAAGTCGAATAAAAGCTGGCCGATTACACAAATCAAGCCTCCGATGACAAAGGCCCAAAAAAACATTGCTAACATCCTGATCTCTCCTTTTTCATGTATTTGTCCCATACTCAATGGCCACCGCATGGGCAATACACGGAATCGATTCTTTTTGCTGATACGTTAACGGTGACAATAATGCCCCTGTTGCAATCAATAATATCCGTTTATATTTCCCCTGACTCATTTCATTTAATAAATGACCGTATAACACGGCTGCGGAACAACCGGCACCACTTCCACCAGCTAAAACAGGCTGATCCTTTTTATAAATGATCAATCCACAGTCTTTGAATTTTTCCTGGTTGATCCTACATCCTTTTTCCTTCAAAAGATCCAACGCCGTGGACCTTCCTATCTGCCCTAAATCACCAGTGACAATCAAGTCATAATGGTCAGGGGTAAGACCCGTGTCTCTGAAATGAGCGATAATCGTATCTACGGCAGCGGGTGCCATTGCCCCCCCCATATTGAAAGGATCCTTCAACCCCATGTCAATGACTCTTCCAATGGTAGCGGAAACAACATGAGGGTATGCCTCCTGCCTCGTACCATTTGGAGTCACCAAAGCTACCCCCGCACCGGTTATCGTCCACTGAGCAGTAGGTGGTTTCTGTCCCCCATACTCTGTTGGATAACGGAATTGTTTTTCGACGGCTGCATTATGACTGGACGCCCCTGTCAGCACATAGTTAGCCCCACCGTAATTGGTGATGAAGGCTGCCAGGGCAAGACCTTCCATCGATGTTGAACAAGCACCGAACAAACCGAAGTACGGAATCCCATTGGTTCTAGCTGCCAGACTGGTGGGTGTAATCTGGTTGATTAAATCCCCTGCCAGAAAAAATTGCACTTGTTCCTTTTCAATTCCCCCTTTTTGCAGGGCAATCTCCACTGATTTTTCCATCAAATGACGATGGGCCTTTTCATACGAATCCTGCTCCATCCACAGGTCGCTGTACAGAATGTCAAAGTCACCCGGAATTTCACCATTTGCTTCAAAAGGGCCACCCGTTACACCCGTACTTAAAATGATTGGTTTATTAGCGAACGTCCAAGTTTGTCTCCCCTTTAGCATCGATTAACCCCCTATCATCTGAATAATCGTTTTGATTAAAGCCACGACGAAAGCGGAAAATACACCAAATAGAATGACCGATCCCGCCAATTTAAACATATTGGAACCCACACCAAGGACGAATCCTTCCGTACGATGCTCGATGGCCGCTGAGATGACCGCGTTACCGAAGCCAGTAACAGGTACGGCACTACCAGCTCCAGCAAATTGCCCAATCCGGTCATAAAATCCGAAGCCCGTCATTAAAAGAGCAAGAAATACCATGGTTGCAGTGGTTGGGCTCCCGGCCGTCTGCTCCGTGAAATTAAAGAAGTAAATATAGAAATAAGAAATGGCTTGTCCCACTATGCAGAAAATACCGCCTACCAAAAAAGCCTTTAGACAATTGGTCAAGACAGGCCTTTTAATCTCGTGCTTGCCTTGAAGCTGTTTATATTCATCTTGCTGTGGGGTCGTCTTTTCCTTTCCGCTCATACTTTGAAACCTCGCCTTCTTATATTAATTCCTTATGAAGCTCAACTATTTCTTTGAATTTCTTTTTCGCTTTCTTTTCTGGTACATCTTTTTCCTTAAGCAATTCATCCAACCTTACTGACTCCAAAAAGATTTTATAATCGCTGGAAATGATAAATTTATACTTTGGATACTTGTCTTCCAATTTTTTTGTCACGTTTTTATCGATTTTTTTCATATGAAAACGCTGTAGATGCTTTACTTTATAGGCCACGAGGATTTTCTTACCATTTTTCACAACGATCACATCATAAATTTCGTCTTCATCACTTACCATCTCCTTAACTTTCGTAATGAGTCCTTTTTCATCTTCTTCATCTTCTCCGTGAATGATATCCATCGGTTCCGGATTCGTTCGCTTGATTAAAGCCAATCCTTCTGTTTTCCCATCATCTTTACTGCTGCAGCCAGTTAATAGGAGCATAATGACTGCTAGAGACATCCAGCTAACATATAAAATTCTCCGTTTTCTGAACATAGAATCACATCCTAATTTAACGTTCTATTATTATCTTCTTGTTTATCCCATTTTTTATGAATGGTAGGATTAGGAAATAAAAGAAACCCTTCCAAAGAGGAAGGGTTCCGTTTATTTAATAGGCTTTGTTTTTTTTGCTTTTATTACAGCCACAATCTTTTTTAATTTTGACAGGCTGATCTTTTTTGATTGGTTTCGCAGCATACTGCCAAGGATTCTGTTTATAATTCATTTGTGACCCTCCTTTATCATCTATACCATACTATATGATAAAAAAGACAAGTTGTACTCCATCAAATATCCATAATTTTACTGATAATCACTTCAATTATGGAACCGACTGCAGCAACGGCAAGGACCAAGATCAATACTTGCCCCATGAACACATGCTCAAGATAAAGGATGACCAGAAAGAGGCTGGACCACACACCTACACACCAAAAACAACTAAGCAATTGGCCAATCCAACCTCTCAATCCCTTTTCTTTTGGAACTAGGTAAACTTCAGCCGTCCCATCTTCACCTTTTTCTTCAATTTCTTTAAAGAATGGACGACGCAAAGGTTCGGTTATTTTATCAAAAACGATTAATCGAGTAAGCCTAAATGAAGCCAGACCTAATAGAAGCACGATTGTCAAATCAGACTGCGAGAGAAACATGTATATTTTGCTCCTTCACTAATTGGACTCTTCGATAATAGTAGCATTCATTATATCCGACAATCTGACGAACCGGATATGGTTCCCCCTTTTGATCTTTACCGACTCCCCCCTCATCCCCATGACTTGAAACCTAACCGTTTCACCATGGATAACTGCTTCACAAACTGGTTTTGGGTATCCTTTATGTTGGGAAAGGCGTGTTATGAGGTCAGTTGTCGAAACCTTCTCCACCCTTTTCTTCCTTTTGGTTTTTTTCTTTTCTGGTTCAAGATCTATAGGAATTTCCTCATTAGTTTCTACGGGCGCATGTTCTTGTTCTGGTTCAGGTACGTATTGGTCCGTTATTTTTTTTATTTCACTCAGTTCCGATTCAATTTCCTTCATTGCCTCGTACACACCGAACTCCTGTTTTATCTTTTCTATTTTTTGAGTCTTTCGGTCATCTTCGACTACTTCAGGCTCTGCTGACACTTCTTTCTTTTTTCTTTTTGTCCGGTAATCACTTTGCATGTTCCCTCTTTGGGCCTTCACTTCTACTTGATCGACATATAGTAAAGGTTTTGATTTTTTATCATTTTTATTTTCTGACATGCAAATCCTCCTAATATTTCAAGATAACCACGGATTGAAGCTGCTCTATATGGTATTTGACGACCTTTTTACCAAAATGATGCCTGATAAAAAGACTGGATTCCTGTTTTTGTTCCAACTTTCCGAATAGAGTGCGGCCATTAATGGTGAACTTACAAACAGGTTTAGGTGCAAAAGCAGGCAGTCTCCCCAATAATTCCAGCAATTCCTCCGTATTATAGGAACCATCTAGTCTCTTACTGGTAGGGTTTATCTGTTTGACCGGATGCTCACATACTGTTTGCACCCCATTGGTAAAAGACAGACGCTTTTTCACGTCCATAACTTTCCCTCCTTCACTCATTCAACAATGGATTTCAAAGGGGTTCCCACCGATTTTTCACACTACAGGCTTTTATCTGCTCTATGTATCATCTATATGAAGCACTCCGTTTTTTATGCTCGGTAAGTAACCTTCTTCCAAAAAAGGAGAAACGTCCACTATTGGATATTCCGGAATGAAATGGAGATAACTAAACGAAGAATGATAGTAAAGGAGTAAACAAAGATGAGAAAAAACGGGAAAATTTCAACTGTACAACTATCTTTGATCATAATGACTGCTGTCGGTTTAAAGAATCATGTGACAATCCTCCCTCATTTATTACCGGCTGCAAAACGGGATGGGTGGATCACTGTCCTTATTTCCTTTTTTCTCATTGTGGGTTGGTGTGTGCTTTTGTACTTTATTCACAAAGCCACGGCACATGAAAATGTTTTCAAATGGGTCGAAATGAACATTGGCAAGCTGCCTGGGAAGGTACTAGCGATTTCCCTAAGCATGCTCTTCGTCATATTAGCGGCAGTCTCATTGAAAGAGATGGTGGTATGGACCAAGGTATCCTACTTACCGGTTACCCCTCCCTTCATTGAAATCATACTATTCACGGGATTATGTTTTTTTCTCGCAAATACAAACATACAAACGATCGCCATCGTGAATACCTTCGTATTGACTGCAGTCATTGCATTCGGATTGTTTGTCGCCTTCACCAATATTCAATTCAAGGACTATACACTTTTGAGACCGGTGCTGGAACATGGGTGGAAACCCGTTTTTTCCGGTATCATCTATCCTTTATCCGGATTGATAGAATTGATGGCGCTTCTGTTCATGCAGCAAAAAGTTCATGGACCGTTAAAATATAAGGTGTTTTTCTTCAATGCCTTAATCCTTACTTTACTCATACTGGGACCGCTCATCGGTTCCATTACTGAGTTTGGACCGAAGGAAGCTGCCAGACAAAAGTATCCTGCATTTGAGCAATGGGGGTTGGTCACATTGGGCCGCTTCATCGAGCACCTTGACTTTCTGTCGATTTATCAATGGTTAACCGGTGCTTTTATAAGGGTCTCCTTTTTATTGTTTCTATCCCTTGAAGTCCTTTCCATAAAAAAGAAGCGGAATAAGACGATTCTACTCATCATCTTTTCCCTAGTCTTAATCATTTCTAATTTATATAGAATCAGTGATATCGATTTATATTTCATCATTAAAACATTTATTATGCCTGGAACTTTCTATTACTTCTTAGCGGTATCCATTCTATTGAGCCTTTTCGTTTTTTTCAAAAATCGCCGAAAAAGGAGGACCAAATGCGATGTTCAACAAAAAGGAAAAGCAAGCATCCAAACCGATTAAGCACGACTCGATTTCCAAAGAGCCTCTTCGTACAGATGAAGAATATTTGAAAGAGGTTTTCCGAAATTCTGAGGATGTTTTTTTTCAAAACGCTTTCTATCGTGATGATGCCCCTGTTAAAGTCACATTAATTGGCTGTGAAGGGTTGATCGACAATGAATTATTGAATAATCTTGTGTTCGAGAGGTTAACTCTTTTTTTCCAGAAATATAAAAAAGGAAAGATTACGGTCGAGGACTTAAAATCCTCCCTTCACCTCCCACAGTTAACAGAACTGACAACAACGGAACAACTATTTGCCGAGATATACTCAGGGAAATTGATCATCCATGTATTAGGTACGAATCGATTATTATCTTCCAATATAGCGAACCGTCCACAACGTAGTCCCGAGGAGACATCAGCTGAAGTTACAATTAAAGGACCTCGGGATAATTTCATAGAAGATTTATCAGTCAATGTCGCTTTGATCAGGAAGCGGATGCGCACCAATTCCTTAAGTGTGAAGCATTTTGAAGTAGGCAGACGTACCTTGACCAAAGTAGCTCTTTTATATATGGATGATATTTCAAATCCCGAGATGGTGGATCAACTTTCCAAGAAAATCGAATCACTTGATGTCGACGGAATTTATAGTGGGAATCAATTCATGGAATTAATCGAGGAAAAACCTGCTATCCTTTTTCCGAGGCATCACTACTCAGGAAAGCCTGATTTTGCGGTACAGTGCCTATTAAAGGGGAGGATATTGTTGCTCATCGATGGGATTGCTTATACCATGATCACTCCTATCAACCTTTTTATTATCTTAAAGACCTCAGAAGATAATGAATATACATCAACCTACGCCACCTTTGAAAGAGGACTTCGTATCTTCGGAATCTTTGTTGCTGCGCTTTTACCGGGTTTTTGGGTTGCCTTAACTACGTTTCATCAAGATCAGCTTCCCTTGATCCTTCTTGCCACTGTCGTTGAATCGAGGCGGGGATTACCGCTTCCCACTGCACTCGAAGCCATAACCATGGTCATCGTATTTGAAATCTTCAAGGAAGCCGGCATGCGCCTTCCAAGTTCGATTGGTCCAACATTAAGTGTCCTCGGCGCCTTAATTATCGGAGATGCTGCAATCCGATCTGGATTGACAAGCCCCGCCATGCTGGTCGTGATTGCAGGCTCAGCGGTAGCTACCTTCACGCTCGTTAACCAATCCATCATAGGGGTCATCAGTTTGGTCCGGCTTCTCTCGATTGCTTCTGCGTCCTTTTTAGGTCTGTTCGCTTTTTTCCTTCTTGCTCTATTTTTATGTGCATACGTGAGTAATATCCGAATATTAGGGGTCCCTTACTTGGAAGTGACCGCTAACTTAAGTCCAACCAATATATTTAAAACCCTTTTTAGAGTTCCCCCCACTTTCGATAAAAGAAGGCCTACCGTCATTGCGCCAAAAGACTCCACGAGGAAAGGGGATGATGAAAAAAAATGAAGTACAAGTTCATCCCATTACTGGTGCTTATCATCTTTCTTTCTGGGTGTTGGGATTCGAATGAACCGGAACGGCTTGTATATGCCCATGGGGTTGGAGTCGATTATAAGGACGGCAAGGTCGTCGTTTACCTTCAAATCA
Source organism: Peribacillus suis (assembly GCF_059384845.1). NCBI lineage: Bacteria > Bacillati > Bacillota > Bacilli > Caryophanales > Bacillaceae > Peribacillus > Peribacillus suis. Next base: position 1,114,889 of record NZ_CM182019.1, on the reverse strand, counting down.
TCAACTTACAGGGATTGGCTAAAACCGAAGCGGGTGGCGATCCAAGTTCACAAAATGCGAGTGATGTTGGAACTGGAACCGGGGATACACTGGAAGAAGCCATTTTCGATTTATATCATACGTCAGATCGTCGCATTTATTGGGGTCATCTTTCGTTTGTCATTTTTTCTGATGAAGCCCTTAATGCAGGGGGATTCAAAAAGACAGTGGATTTTCTGGACCGCTATCGTGAAACGCGTTACCGCATTTTCTTTTATATGACCAAGGAATCAGTTAAAGAAGCAATGCTGGTTGGTCCTATCGAAAATATTTCCCTGGCTTTTTCTAAATTAAGCGATCCCGAGGGGAACTATAAGCAAAGCTCATTTATACCACCCATAAACTTGAGGGAACTTATCATTGAAATGGACGAACCAGCTTATTTTGTTTCCATTCCCCGAATGAAAGTGACAAAACAATGGAGCGGCCAGAAAGAAAAAAAGAAAGACTTGCTGTTGGATAGCATTGCAGTCATTTCAGAAAATAAGATTAAAACCATTTTTCCTACTCGTGCAATGAAAGGGGCAAGACTGGTAAATAAGAACTTTGTTCGCGATAGTGTTACACTTTTCCCGGGGACCAGGCAGGACACTTCTGTCATTGTTTACGAAAAAAAGGTTAAAATGAAACCGGTTATAGAGAAGGATGGAAAGGTACGGTTTCACATCAAGATGAAACTGAAATCGAGCATCGAGACGATGAAGGTGGATTCATCACCTAAGGAATATGAAAGAGAATTAAAGCGTATTCTCAAAAAGGAAATCAAATACACCTATAAATATGCAAAAGAAAAGAAAGTCGATCTATTCAGACTTTCTGAAACCCTTTATCGAAAAGACATTAAAAAGTGGAAGGAAATTCAAAAAGACGGAGAAATTCCATTAGAAGATGACACGATTAAATCGATAAAGATCGAAGTGAACCTACAAAATACCGGGAAGGATAAATTGACTCCAATTTTTGAAGACCAAAAGGATAAGGGGCATATGGACCGATAAAAGGTTATCGTTGTCGAAAACATAAGAAAATAAAAAGCCAGAATGCTTATACATGAAAGCATCCTGGCAATATGGGGGGCATCAATGACGAGATTGTCTATTGAAGCCCCCTATTCCTCATCCAATAATATGGTAACCTGAATCCACATGGATATTTTCCCCTGTGATTCCGCGTGACATGTCACTGAAAAGGAAAACGGCAGTATCCCCGACTTCCTCCGGAGTAGTTGTACGACGGAGCGGTGCTTCTTCTTCGATTTTCTTCAAGATGGTGTTGAAGTCACGAACGCCTTTGGCGGAAAGGGTGCGAATTGGCCCTGCAGATATGGCATTGACACGAATATTATCCTTACCAAGATCACTTGATAAATACCGTACGTTGGCTTCAAGTGACGCCTTAGCCACACCCATCACATTATAATTCGGCATGACTCTTTCGCCACCAAGATAGGTCATGGTGACAATGCTTCCACCTTCTGGCATGATTTCTTTCGCCGCCTTAGCCACAGCCGTTAATGAGAAGGAACTAATGTTGTGTGCAAGCAAGAATCCTTCACGGCTAGTGTTGACAAAATCACCATCTAGCTCTTCTTTATTAGCAAATGCCACACAATGAGCGACACCATGAATGACTCCCACCTTCTCCTTAATGGAAGCAAAGCACTTCTCGATATCTTCATCCTTTGTTACATCGCATTGCAGGATGATTGAAGGTTCGCCCTCCAAAGTGGAAGACAACTCCTTGACACTTTTTTCTGTACGTTCTTTTCCATATGTAAAAATCAGCTTGGCACCCGCTTTATGTAAGGAACGGGCCACTCCCCAAGCGATGCTTCTTTTGTTGGCGACACCCATGATGACGAACGTTTTTCCTTCTAATGAAAAAGTCATGTGTATATGATCCTCCTAAAATTAATACAAGTTATTAGTACCTGATACTAATTTCCATTATAACAAATAATAAGAAAGAAAAATACCGTTTTCTAACCTACTGAAAATGTAAGCGAAAGTCGAATCCTTCGCTTACAATAAATACCCCATCAATAAAGTGGCCAATCCGAAATAGATGAGAATACTGATGATATCATTAATGGTTGTAATGAAAGGACCAGATGCAACGGCAGGGTCAATTTTCATTTTATGCATGAGCAACGGGACCAACGATCCGGCTAGCGTCGCCACAATCAAGGTAATGAAGATCGAAATGCCGACCAATAACCCTAACATGAAATCGTGTTTCCAAAAGTAGACAATACCCGTTATAACGATTCCACAAGTCAAACCGGTAATAAACCCCGTCCCAGCCTCTCGGATGATCAGTTTCCATTTACTTTCCTCTTCCAAATCACCTGTCGCAATTCCTCGAATCGCGACAGCAAGAGCCTGTGTCCCCGTATTTCCGGCCATCCCGCCAATCAAGGGGATGAAAACGGCAAGGATGGCTTTTTGGCTAAGCGTCTCTTCAAACCTCCCGATCAGACTCGCAGTCAATAAACCTAGAAATAAAAGGATGACCAACCACGGCAATCGCTTTTTCGCAGCTGAAAAAGCACTTTTATCTACATGGTCAAGGTCGGATACACCTGCTAATTTGGAGTAATCATCCGATGCTTCTTCGTCCATGACATCAATGATATCATCGACGGTTATGATCCCTAATAGATGGTTCTGAAAATCCACAACCGGCACGGCTAGAAAATTATAATCCCTAATTTTACGCGCCACTTCTTCCTGGTCCTCTGAGACAGGGACGGAAACGACCCGTTCATCCATCAAATCACCAATCAAAGCATCTTCATCCGCAATGATTAATGTCCGCAGTGATAACACGCCAAGTAACTTTTTATCTTGGTCCGTAACAAACACATAATAAATCGTCTCTGCTTGCGGGGCTTCCCGTTTTAAAATCTGCATGGCCGAACGCGCCGTTTCGTTTGCTTCAATTGCAATGAACTCGGTGGTCATTATACTTCCGGCAGTCGACTCTTCATAATGCAGCAGTTCTTGAATCTCACTGGCCGCTTCATCATCCATGATCGTCAAATAGCTAACGGCTTGCTCATCGTTGATTTCGTTCAGGACATCGGCCGCATCATCTGCGTACATATGGGAAAGCATATCGGCTGCATACGAAGGATCCATTTCAGCTAGAAGGTTTTCGTATTCTTCTTCATCTATTTCTATATTTTCAAAAAGGTCCGCCATTTCTTCCGGTGATAAGTAGCGATACAATACTGGCCGGTACTCTTCCTTTAAACTCGTATAAAATTGGGCCTGATCATAAGGATGCATATCAAGGAACTCTATACGGAACTGATCCAGATTTTCATGTTTAAGTGCATTAACCAAAAGGTCTCTATTCTGTTTATTGATTTCTCTTTCCATCTTCTCTTCCAAGGTTACACCTCCCAAACATTTTTTTATTTTGTACTTAATATATTATTTTTTGAAATAATACTATACTAATACCATAAATATAAATAAAACAAACAAAGGACGTGTAGTATGAAGATTGATATCATCGGAGACATACACGGTTGCTTCACTGAATTTAAGGAATTGACGTTGAATATGGGCTATGGCTGGGAAAGCGGAATTCCAGTCCATCCCCACGGGAGAATCTTAGGCTTTGTGGGTGATTTGACTGACCGTGGTCCAGAATCACTCCGTGTTATTGAAGTCGTTTACGAATTGGTCATCAACAAAAAAATTGCGCTTTATGCACCAGGAAATCACTGCAATAAACTGTATCGGTATTTTTCAGGAAATAAGGTACAGGTATCTCACGGACTGGAGACAACTCTAGCGGAGTACCAGGCATTGAATAACCGTGAACAGAAGAAAATCCGTAAACAGTTCATGGATTTATATGAACAATCTCCCCTATATCAATTAATCAATGAAGGCCGTTTAATTATAGCTCATGCAGGCATCCGTCACGATTTAATCGGTCAATATGGCAGCAAGGCAAAAACCTTTGTCCTTTATGGCGATATCAATGGGGCCAAGCATCCAGACGGTTCCCCTGTCAGAAGGGACTGGGCCCAATCCTATAAAGGGAAAGCGTGGATTGTGTATGGCCATACTCCCGTTCCTGAAGCCATCTGTGTCAATCGCACCTACAACATTGATACCGGGTGCGTTTTCGGTGGGAAGCTCACTGCCCTTCGCTACCCGGAAATGGAATTGCAGAGCGTTCCCTCTTCTTTACCCTATGTAGCAGATAAATTCAGGTCCTCTTCTAAATAACCAAAAAAACTCGCCGGTTTTGGTGAGTTTTTTTGGGTTTGAGTTTTTTCATACTAATTCTTTTCTAAAAGAACCAACATATCCAGGGGTAGGTTTTCCTGGAACTTCAACGCCTTTTTTGTAAAGGGATGCAGGAACTTCAATTCATAGCAATGGAGAGCCTGACGGTCAATCCTATCCCTGTGGCCGCCATATAGATCATCTCCTGCAAGCGGGTGTCCAATATGGGCCATGTGCACCCTTATTTGATGTGTCCTGCCTGTCAGAAGTTCCAGCTTAAGGAACGTATGATCTTCAGTGTGGGCTTGTACTTCAAAGAGTGTACAAGCATAACGGCCGTCTTCCCGTACTTCACGTTCAATAATACTTGTCGATTTCCGACCGATGGGTACCTCTACTTTTCCAACGGGGCCCTCGATTTGACCCTCAGCTACCGCTTGATAGCGCCGTTTAACTTGCCCCAACTTTTGCTGTTCACTTAAAAGATGGTGGATATGCCTATGCTTCGCAATCAAGACCAATCCCGAGGTATCGCGGTCAAGTCTAGTAACGATATGGATCGTTGCCTGTATATCCCTCTTTTTATAGTAACCAGCTAATCCATTTGCAAGGCTCCCATTCGGATGTTCACGGGAAGGGATGGTGTTCATGGATTGAGGCTTGACTACGACTAATACATAATCGTCTTCATAACGGATTTGAAGGGGAATATCTTCAGGTAATAGCCCCTCGCTTCCCTCTTCCGGTGGAAAAATGACGGTGATGCCATCACCAGTTTTTATGCGCTCCCTCACTGTCACCTCAAGACCATTGACCATGATGGAACCGCCTTTAAATTTAATATCCGTTAACGCCCGTTTTGAGATATCGCATTTGCCGAGAAAATCTCTCAATAAAGAGCCAGAATCCTCTTCAGAAACCGCCCAACTTAAAGAAAATTTTTGATTAGACATGAGGTAATATAATCTCCTTAATTGGCAATGAATGAATCATGGACCCTTTTCCAGAAAGGAAACGGCCGGAATCTTGCAAAACGAATCTTTTCATCCGCCACCCGACATTGAATGGATTTCACATCTTCTTGTAGTAGAGTCAGATGATCGATCGTGATTTGAAAATTGACAGCATTGACTGGCCTGAACATGCACGTATGATGCGCAGGCAGTAAAAGTGGAGATCCAACCGTCCTGAACACCCGGTTATTAATCGACGCCAATTCCGTTATTTGAATTGCATCTATCGAAGGGTGGACGATGGCCCCTCCCAGCGCTTTATTATAAGCGGTGCTTCCAGAAGGAGTGGCAATGCATAGTCCATCCCCACGGAATGTTTCGAAGTGCTGACCACGTATCTCTACATCCATGACCAATGTCCCTTCGACGCTTTTGACCGTTGATTCATTTAATGATAAGAATCTTGCTTCCCGTCCACCATGCTGATAGCGCACAATCGTTTCCAACAGAGGATATTCGACGACTTGAAAAGGAGTCTTTGCTAAAGCAATCACTAGTTTCTCTATTTCATCGGGAGTCCAATCCGCATAAAATCCGAGGTGCCCCGTATGCACACCGACAAAGGCCGTCTTATCGAGCCGATTCTTATATCGATGAAAAGCATATAACAGCGTACCGTCACCGCCGACCGAAATGACGATATCCGGCTGATCTTCATCATATTCCAATTGAAAGTCTTGGAGATACGTCCTCATCCTTTGCATTAACGTATTCGATTTTGCATCTCCCTTTGAAGTAATCGCAAATTTCATACAATACCACCTAACTCTGTTTGAATTCTTCCGTCTTTATCCTTACCACTTTCAGGAATCCTTTTTCCTTGAAAAAAGACGCTGTGCCTCCTGTATTTCAGTACGGATTTGTGACATTTCCGCATCAAGCAGGAACGCAGCCTCTGCAGCACGTTTCAATCGTAATTGGATATCTTCGGGGAAAGCCCCTTGATATTTATAATTTAAAGAGTGTTCAATGGTTGCCCAAAAGTTCATAGCCAAGGTTCTGATTTGAATCTCGGCCAATATGTTTTTCTCACCATGAATGGTCTGGACAGGATAGCGAATGACAACATGATAGGAACGGTAGCCACTTGCTTTTTTATGGGAAATATAATTTCTTTCCTCTACAATCTCAAAATCATTCCGGCTCCTCAGGAGTCCTACGACCTGTTCAATATCATCGACGAACTGACACATCATCCGAAGTCCGGCGATATCTTGTATCTCAGCCCCAAACTTATCGATGGGAATACCCTTCTGACTAGCCTTGTTCAAGATGCTGTCAATCGGCTTCACCCTACCCGTTACGAACTCTATGGGAGAATGAATATTCTCTCTCTCAAATTGTTTTCTTAAGCCTTTTAATTTAACTTTTAATTCCTCAACGGCCTGTATATAAGGTGCTAAGAAATCATCCCAACTTTCCATTGCCACACCACCCACTTCTTTCGAAACGCCTGTTCAAATCTGGTATGGGCAGAACGATTCGAATCATCTGTATGAGTTCCTCCAGCAGTTCTTACCACTGCTTCTCCCCAAGGATATGTATAGTGAAAAATATGTATAATTTTGATGTTGCTGTATACTGAACTAATTTATATGCTCAATGTTTATATTTTATCATATTCGGCAATTGATTCCTAAATATTCAAGTATGATAATGAAAAAATATTCATTCGATTTGACAGCTCGAATGGTTCTTATATGATTAAACTAAAATAACAGCTTAGAGAGGGATAAATCATGGATCAACATATCGAAATTGAATTTAAGAACCTTTTGAATGAAAAAGAATTCAAACAGCTTTTGGACCATTTTCAAGTACATTCATCAACCTTCAAAACTCAGCAAAATCACTATTTTGATACAGCGAAATTTCAGTTGAAAAGTCAGAACTCAGCCCTCCGTATACGGGAGAAAAATGGCCAGTACGAGTTAACCTTGAAGCAACCCGCAAGCGAGGGTCTATTGGAAACCAATCAAGCGATCACGAAGGATATCGCAAATTCCTTCTTAAAAGAAGGAATTTTCCCTGAAGGCCCTGTTCATGACCTGATTATAGAAAATAATCTAATTCCAGAGGATTTCACATGTTTTGGCACTTTACAAACGGACCGTTCAGAATTCCCATTCCAGGGAGGTTTGCTTGTTTTAGATCATAGCTCATATTTGGGACATGAGGATTACGAGCTCGAATATGAAGTGACGGATCGGGCCGATGGGCAAAAAAAGTTTTTTAAACTTCTAGAATCACTTCAAATTCCGGTACGGAAAACCGAAAATAAAGTAAAGAGATTCTATCGGGCGAAATTCAGTGATTAAATCCGACCAAAAATAGATATGGAGGTGGTACATTTGAAAGTTCAGGACTTTAGGACATTGATGGATTTGCAAGCCATACAACAATTCTCGACAGGCACTATCACGAATACATCCTCGTCGCGATCAATGTTTCAGGAAATGCTGACGGGACTCATGTCAAGCGATACTTTGGAAAACACATCGCAATCATTGGGGTCCCTTCTGTCTAACGTAGAAACTGAGGCAAAGTCCATCCTTCAATCCAACACGATACATTCACTCAACAACCCGTTGACAACCGCTCTCCCAGAAAAAAAGACAAGCGAGACGGTCACGAACTTTGATGATATGATCAGCGAGGCCGCGACTCTATATAACCTTCCGGAAAAATTGATTAAGTCAGTGATAAAACAGGAATCCAATTTTAACCCATCAGCGACAAGCTACGCTGGGGCAGCAGGGCTCATGCAGTTGATGCCTGCGACCGCAAGAAGTCTGGGAGTAGAAGACATAACCGATCCCAAGCAAAATATCATGGGTGGGAGTAAATACTTAAGCCAGATGCTCTCCCGTTATAACGGGGATGTCCGAATGGCCCTTGCAGCCTATAATGCCGGACCTGGTAACGTCGATAAATACAACGGCATACCGCCTTTTTCCGAAACGCAAAATTATGTTCAGAAAGTGTTCAATAACTTTATGAGCTGAAATCATTAGCCGACCCTTCTTCTGGGTCGGCTATTTTTATCGTTGATATCTTTTCGAAAACAGCTTGAACGACTACAAAATTCCCCTCCTCCATTTGTGAAAAAACATTATGGGGAAGTATTATTGAAGCTAGATATTTGTTATATGAGTAAGCGATTGTTAAAATATGATTAAATATCAAACATCTTTCTTTTAAAGGAGTAATCAACATGACGAAAGAGAACCCTACACCATATGAATTAATTGGAGAGGGACAATTACACAAGTTAATTGATGCATTTTACTCCAACGTTAGTCAACATCCGGAACTGAAACCGATTTTTCCTGACGATTTATCAGAGACAGTCCGTAAACAAAAACAATTCATGACGCAATATTTAGGTGGGCCATCCTTATACACCTCGGAACACGGTCACCCTATGTTGCGGGCTCGACATATACCTTTTGAAATTACACCAGATCGTGCAAAAGCATGGCTTTCCTGCATGTATCACGCTATGGACGAAATTGGTCTTGAAGGTGAAATTCGCGAATTTTTCTACCATCGCCTCTATTTGACAGCACAGCATATGATCAATACATCCGGTATAGACGGGAAAGGAGAAGACAGTTGAGCACACAAAAACCAGTTTTCAATATTTCCGATTGGATAAAAACACAACATTGTTATGATGTAGGAAAGAAACCATTAGAAATCTATGTTTTTGTTGATCCACTTTGCCCTGAATGCTGGGGCCTTGAACCAATCATAAGAAAATTGCAGGTGGAATATGGCCAGTTATTCAGCCTACGTCATGTTTTAAGTGGAAAGATTAATTCACTAAATATCGGCAATCATAAAAACTTTGAAAACATCGCCCAAGTTTGGGAAAAGACAGCCAGCCGTTCTGGAATGTCTTGTGATGGAAGCTTATGGACCGAAAATCCCATTTCCTCTCCCTACGCTGCATCCATAGCCATTAAAGCGGCCGAATTACAGGGTAGAAAACTAGCCATTCGTTTCTTAAGGCAGCTTCAAGAATACGTATTCATTGGAAAAAAGGATATTTCCAATATCAAGGTACTGACCGAATGTGCTCAAAGCGTAGGGTTGGATGTAGAAGAATTTCTTCATGACATAAACTCCTCCAGTGCATCCAAAGGCTTTCAATGTGACTTGAAAATCACAAGTGAAATGGAGGTCACTGAAATTCCTTCACTCGTATTCTTCAATCAAAATATTGAGGAAGAAGGAATTAAGGTTTCTGGGGTATATTCCTATGAGGTATACGTTCAGATATTGAGGGACATCTTAAATGGTCTCCCAGACCCAGCTGAGCCACCTTCTCTTGAGGAGTTTATACGTTGTTTTAAACTAGTGGCCACCAAAGAAATTGAAACGGTCTATAATATGAGTAAAAGTACCGTGGAGCTGGAAATGAAAAAGCTCGTTTTAAAACAAGTGGCAGAAAAAATACCTGCTAAGTACGGAACATTTTGGAGGTACACCGAAAAGCCGACGAAATGACGGTCTTATCGAACGCCCCCTCTCATCTACACAAAAAGCCCGGCAAATTGGGGAATTTGCCGGGCTTTTTCTTTTTATTCATATATTTGAACAAAAGGGGATGGGAAATTTACACGATCAAACAAAGGGGTATAAGTTTAGATGTGATTCACTTCATTTAGTACTATAACAGATTTCCCATCATTTCATCAACTGATTTGTGTATAAGTTCACAATATGTTCACTTTTTCTTTTATGAATTCGGAAGAAATAGCTTCTTCCTCCATTTAAATACAAGAAAACCGGTGAATTGGGGAATTCACCGGTTTTCTGTATATTTATACGAACAAAGGGGATGGAGAAATTTCACGATCAAACAAAGGGGTATAAGTTTGGTGTGATTACTTCATGTTAGTAATATAACAGATAGCTAGACCATATTTCAATCACTTTGTGCATAAATTCACATTTTGTTCACTTTTTTTCCGTTGGTCTTTCATCCACCATTTTCCAAATTACCGGATGAAGTCATCCAACAACAAGAAAACCCGGTAAATTGGGGAATTTACCGGGTTTTCTTATCTATTAATACGAACAATAGGGGATGGGAGAAATCTTCACGATCAAACAAAGGGGTATAAGTTTAGATGTGAATTACTTCATGTCAGTAATATACCAGGTGAGCGACCCACTTTCAACTACTTTGTGTCTTATTTCACAAATTGTTCACAAGTGAATAATTCAAATTTTTCGAGAATGAATCTCGCTTCATTCTATAGTCAAGTTCATTTTCTTTTATTTTTCCTTACTCACTTTTCTAGAGTTTGATAAATAGATAAAAGCCCGGCAAATCGCGAAATTTGCCGGGCTTTTATCTATTTATACGAATAAGGGGATGGGAGAAATTTCACGAATCAACAAAGGGGTATAAGTTGGATGTGATAACTTCTATATCTGTACTATATCAGATTTCATCTAAACAGTGCAAGTAGATTGTGTTTCATTTCACATTATTGTCATATTCTCCGAATAACCTCTTTCTTCAAAACATATTATTTAAAGAAAGTGTACCGACATCTTTCCATTCCATTTAGCGGAGGTGCTAGTTTTGAGAAGTACGATTTTACTTATCCTCCTGATCAGCTCCTTATTCATCCAACTACTTGGAATCATGCAGCTCATTCCTTTGTATGTCACTTCCCCCATCTTGTTTTTTGTTTTTTTCATTATTCTTCATAGCTTCAATCAGAGAAATCGATTTAAAGGTCTATAGCAACATACATAAAAGAGCCAACCGACTTTTTCTGTAGGCGGTTGGCTCTTTTGCCATTTATTTTGTTAAAAGCTGTTCCAATTCATTTAACTTTTCTTCGAATACGTTTAACGCTTCTTGTACAGGTTCAGCCTTCGTCATGTCGACGCCCGCCTTTTTTAATACCTCAATCGGATAATCTGAACTTCCTGATTTCAAGAATTCCAAATATCGTTTGACAGCTGGTTCTCCTTCTGTGAGAATCTGTTTACTTAGAGCAGTAGCTGCACTAATTCCTGTCGCATATTGATAAACATAGTAATTATAGTAGAAGTGTGGAATACGTGCCCATTCAAGACCGATTTCCTCATCAATTACTACATTCTCTCCAAAATATTTCTTGTTAAGTTCATAATATTCCTTCGTCAACATATCAGCGGTTAACGCTTCCCCATTCTGTGCCTTTTTATGGATGGTATGTTCGAACTCGGCAAACATCGTTTGACGGAACAGTGTACCACGGAAGCCTTCTAAGTAATGATTCAATAAATAAATACGTTTCTTTTCATCATCTATCGTATTCAGCAAGTAATCGTTCAACAGGTTTTCGTTACAAGTAGAAGCAACCTCCGCTACAAAAATCGAATAATTCCCATAAGGATACGGTTGGTGTTTACGAGTATAGTAGCTATGGACCGAATGACCAAATTCATGAACAAGGGTGAATAGGTTATTCACGTTATTCTGCCAATTCATTAAAATATACGGATTGGTTCCATATGTTCCAGAGGAATAGGCCCCGCTTCTTTTCCCTACATTCTCTTGTACATCCACCCAGCGATTCTCAAACCCTTCCTTTAAGACATTTATATAGTCTTCTCCAAGTGGGGCAAGTCCTTTAAGTACATATTCCTTCGCCTCATCATACGTCACTTCCATCTTCACTTCTTTTACGAGCGGAGCGAATAAATCATACATATGAAGCTCGTCTAACTCGAGAACCTTTTTGCGTAAGTCGAGATAACGATGTAACAATGGCAAATTGTCATTGACCGTTTGAATGAGGTTATCGTATACACTTTCTGGAATATTATTATTGCTTAATGCCGCCTGGCGCGCGGATTCATATTTACGTACTGTTGCGTTGAAGTTATGATTCTTCACTTCACCTGATAAGGTAGAAGCAAATGTATTACGGAACTCTCCATACTTGCTGTATATGCCTTTAAATGCGTCTTGACGGACACGGCGGTCTTCGCTCTCAAGGAAACGAATATACCTTCCGTGAGTGATTTCCACTTCATTGCCCTCTTCATCTTTAATAACGGGGAACTTCAAATCCGCATTATTCAACATGCTGAAGATATTGCCGGAATTATCGAGTACTTCGGAGGCCTGAGCCAGTAATGACTCCTGTTCTGCATTTAAAATATGCGGTCTCTGTAGGTTGATTTCCTCCAAAGAATGTTTATATAACTTTAGTTCTTCTTTTTCCTCCAAAAATTCCTGGACTTTGTTTTCATCAATGCTTAACAGTTCTGGAACGATATATGAGAAGGCTGCGGCAGCCTGAGCATACAGAGCCTTCGCCCTGTCTTCCATTCCTTGATAAAAGGGATTCGTTGTATCCTGGTCGTTGCGCATATGTGAATACGCATACACTTTACCCATCTTTTCAAATACTTCATCTTGGAATTGCAGTGCCGCAAATAGCTTTTCAGCGCTTTCACCCAATGTTCCTTTATATGCTTCCGCTTTCAACAGCTGTTCTTTTACATCTTTGAAGGCTGCTTCCCAATCTTCCTCCGTCGCATATATATCCTCAAGTCTCCATGTATCTTCAGCCGGAATCTCACTTCTTGAAGGTAATGTGTTCACTTTAGTTTCCTGTGTCATAATAAATTCCTCTCCATTCTAATAAAACTTACCCTTATCTTTACCAGGGCATGTACAACTTATTTACTTCCTGAACCATTTGCATTTCCCATGCAAAACGATACTTCTCTTACTCCATACTATTCTGCGTTCACCATCATAATCCTGCTACAACCCAGTCAAAAGGAATAGAGTGGTTATAACCCATTATAATGGATATATGCCTTTTCTATCATAATCTTGCTCTGTTGATAGAAAATTCTTTCTAAAGCCTCACTTTGATCACTTGTAATCGGCACAGTAAACGGAGTGGTAACCGTAAAGATTCCTTCTTTCCACTCTTTTAAATATCCCAGCTTTTCTAATAACTGAACATATTTTCTTACAGGGTTTCCCATATCTTTCTCCTTGATAAGTGGTAAAGGGCGCTGCTTGATATTCCCCAGCTTGATTCGCTTTTTAAAATGACCGAGCACTTCATTCATTTCAATTTTTTCCCCGATTTTTTTCTTTTGAAACACATCCATGTATAGCCAAGCTTGCCATTCGATTGCCGGTGTCTCGATTAGGTGCATGCCTTGAATTGGAACACCGATTTCTATGGGAATCGTTGCAGGAGAAAGGTGATGGGTATAGAGGTCATAAAAGAATGGATCACTCCTTTTTGCTGTTCTTACCCGGTGGAGGCACCAGCTTTTCCGTTTCTTTCTCCAAGCCATCAAAAAAGGAAAGGCATCACAATATCGAGGTGTCATTTGATTGGGGGATAGAAGGTTTAAAGGTGCTGTGGTCAGTTCTGCCAAAACGCTTCTTTTTGAGAAAGGGGTCATGTTTTTCAATGCGGATAGTTGATGAGATTCAGGACAATACATCCACAGAAATGGATGCTGATAGGTACCACTGACAAATAGCCACTGAAAGGTAGATAGGCTGAATTCATATTTACTCTTTCGTTTCAATTGCTTGGCGCCCATGATCCAAATGGGTATGATTTTCACACTTTGATAGGCTCTAGTCCTTTCATGGAAGTCAGCCTCGGAAATGACGGAGCACTGGAATTCTATCGCGTAGCGCTGATCATCGATTGTCAGCAATATATCCGTCCTTCTCTTGATTGCGGGAATATAGGCTTCTAACTTCGCATGAAACTTATGTGATACCAACCATTGATACAGGTTTCTTTTTCCCATTAAATGATAAGTGGATTCAGGTTCCGATGAAGCATGGCACGAAGTATTATTCTTGTGGGCAAAATGAGGGATTTTTATCATTCCGGCTTTGATCATCACTTCTGTTTTACAGCAAGGACAGAAATAACCTTTTGATGCCTTCATTGCCAGGAGCTGGTTTCCCGTCAGTTTTTCAGGAAGGGTGATCCATGTCCCATCCTCTTTCATTGCGCTAAGCATATTTCTCCTCCCCTCCTACTATATCCATTCTCCCTTGGCCTGGAAAATTCCTTTAAAATAAAAAAAATGCCGTGATGGCATAAATGAATCATCATAGAAGCGGTGACAATAGTCTGCAAGTGGATTCCAATACTTTCAGACCTAAGTTGCGATTGGAAAATACTTTCAACTGTATCTCCTGTGATACCTTTAGATCCTTCAAATAATCATCTACTAGAGTCTGTGTACTCTCTGTACGGTAAAGGAAGGCATTGACTTCAAAATTCAAATGAAAGCTCCTCATATCGATATTAGCGCTGCCAATTGAAGCCAATTCGTTATCCACTATGACAATCTTGCTATGCATGAAGCCCTCATTATATTGAAATATCCTGACCCCTGCTTCCAAGAGCTCAGAAAAGTACGTCCTTGAAGCATGGAATACAATCCACTTATCTGGGTTCCTCGGGACCAGTATTCGCACATCCAATCCACTCAGGCCCGCCACCTTCAATGCCTGAAAAATATCCTCATCAGGGACGAAATAGGGAGATGCAATCCAGATGGACTTTTCCGCCGAATTTATCATGGTGAAAAAAAGGTTCTTAATAACCGTCCATTCACAATCAGGACCACCGGCTATCATTTGTACGCCACCAAGGTCCTGCAAAACTGGCTGACTTGTACCAATATAGGCATCCGACAAATAGCTTTGGTTTGTACTATAGTACCAATCCTGTGAAAAGATGAGCTGTAGCGTTCGGACCGCTTCACCTTCTACCAAAAGGTGAGTATCACGCCAAGACCCGTAATTCGCATTAAGCCCCAAATATTCATCGCCAATATTAAGGCCACCGATAAAACCAATGGTCCCATCGACAATAATCATTTTTCGATGATTCCGAAAATTGAATGTACTATTTATGAAAGGAAGATGGATGGGTCCAAAGGGAACAATCTCTACGCCTGAATCCCTCAATTCATCAATATAAGGGCGGGCCAGGGACCAACATCCCACCGCATCATATAAAAAGCGTACCCGCACCCCTTCTTTTGCCTTTTGGATCAAGATATCCTTCAAAGTGCCACCACTGTCATCATCCCGTACAATATAATATTCCAAATGAATATGGTGTTTAGCTTTCCTCAGTTGCTTCAGGATACTAGCATACGTCTCTTTTCCATTTGTTAGTATTCGGGTTTTCGATGCAAACGAAATGGAACTGTTTCCAAGCTTTTCAGCGAGGGAAAATAACCTTCGATGACGCAACTTCACTCCCCGTTTTTCCCAGGTATCTACTTCCGTGCCGCGTTTAAGGAACTCATGCTTATCCAAAAAATACTTCCTACGAAACTTTCTCTCTTTTCGAAAATTCCCGCCAAACAACAAATAAAAGATGAACCCGATAACAGGAAAAGCCCCAAATGCAATGATCCATGTGATCGTTTGAATGGGATGACGATTTTCGATGAAAATATTAAATCCAATGATTACCAACGAAAGGGCCAACAACAGACTTAGATACCCCCTAACCCCCACTTCTTCCAGTAGGAGATACCATGGGCTACCTAACATGAGTACAAGTACTAGTAAACTTAAACCAACCTTCCCGTTCATTTATGACTACCTCCAATTACAAAACGCAGGTGCACGTAAAAGCTTCTGTTGAGGTGCATGACTTATCAAGGGTAAAAAAAACCGATTTCTAAGAAATCGGCCTAAAAATATTATGCGAAATATTTATCTACTGTGGAGAGTACATCATTTTCTATGACTACTTTTCCGTATTCTTCAAGCATGTGTACCGTTATTGGGGATTCCTCGCTGTATTCCAACAATAGACTTAAGACATTATCAATTTCTTCCTCGTCAATTTCAGCTTCGGAAAATTCAATATATAGATAATATTTATTTTGATAAGCATAAAGCTTCGTTGTCCAGGTATCCAAACCAGAACGCTTGCTTAAAGAAATGACATCTTCAAAATCCTCGAATATTGTAATGAATTCAATCATCCCATCTTCAAATGTCATGGTGCTCTCTTCATCTTTACCTTCAAAGTGTTGATCAAGAAGCGTATCTACTTTGTCTGTTACACTTAACTCTTTTAACTTATCATCCGATAGAGGCAACTCAAGTTTCTGACCATCTTTGGCAAGTTGGGCTTTTGTGACCAAGACTTCCAAGCCTTTTTCCAATGCTTGAACTTGAATCCATAACGGACCTTCAATCATGAATTCCTCTTCCTGATGCACTTCATCCATCATTTCCCAAAAAAGTTCTTCACTTCTCTCACGGCTATACCAAATTTCTTCCCGGTCGAAGCCTCTTTCCTCGATATCTATATAGGATATATAAAATTTTACTGTATCATCATTAATACGTTCGATTTCCATGATTCCCCTCTCCCTTCCTTTCTCATTTTGAAGGGATAATAACCCCCAAGCGAAAATTGCTCTTAAAAGCTCTTTACCCAAAAGTTCATACTATAAATCATGCTACGTTAAAACAGACTATTTTACCTCATTTTATGACAAAACCTTGAAGAAGGGAAATAAAAAACATCAATATCATAAAAACAATTGTTTGCCTAATATTCCATTCATTTTATAAAAAAAATCGTTCATATGCAACTTTCACGAAGACAGTGCCTTATTTCATTCATATTCTATATTGTATACAGTTAATGGTTAATTACATGCTTTATTTATCCAATCCCGCCCTGACCATTGTCATAAAAGCCTTGTGGCCTGAGAAAAAGATATATGTATAAACAAAAAGCTCTGCACTATTCTCAGCAGAGCTTGGAAAACACTTATTCATTAATTTACCATACGTTGTGCTTCTAATAATTGGAACGTACGTACTTTCCGTGGTAAGAAACGACGAATCTCATCTTCGTTATACCCAACTTGAAGGCGCTTCTCATCAAGAATAATCGGACGTCTTAGCAAACCAGGGTTTTCTTTAATCAATTTATATAACTCTTGTAGAGGCAAGCTCTCTAAGTTAACATTTAACTTTTGAAACGTTTTTGATCTGGTTGAGATGATTTCATCCGTACCATCTTCCGTCATACGTAGAATTTCTTTGATTTCCTCTATTGAAAGAGGTTCAGAGAAAATATTTCTTTCTGTATAACCAATCTCATGTTCCTCTAACCATGCTTTTGCTTTTCTGCATGACGTACAACTTGGGGATGTATATAATGTTACCATGTTTACCCACACTCCCTAAATATAGAATCGGTGATCTATGAGGGGAAATCTATTATCATTCACAACTACGATTCTAATTTGAAATAATTTTAAATAAGCATTTCTTTTAATTAATTATACACTAATTCATTTAAAATGAATACCCTTTTTCAAAATTGAAACTATCCTTTATAACTTCCTATTTCATCTGTACTATAGGCACTTCGTTTTTTTATGTAATACATTACAACGCTATTTTCTAATTGAAAATACGCACCTATTATTCTCATTTAAGTAGCAAATTGCCCCTCATTTTCCCTTTATTCTTTTCATTTGCTCATTACTTTTTATTTACCCCCTTTTTTTAGCTATAAACTAGTGATTATCATTTATAATTTCTTTAAGTATCCTTTAATTCCTTCTTCCTTCTTAAAAACCCTCCTTTTGACTGCTTAAATCAATTAAATTAAATGCATGCTCCATACAAATGATCATTTACAGGGACGGAAAATAAATATGCATTCCGCACCACGAGATAAAAGAGCCGACGAATTTAGTCGGCTCCTGTGTCATTTCATATCTTTTTAAACCCTATCACTTCCCACTTCTGTTTCTATATTCAATACTTCGTCTACTGATTGATACGATTTTCCATATAGATGCTTATCTTTATGCGTGTGAATTTCAGAGTAAATCTTTTTCATATAATTGAATACATCTTCTTCTTTAACAGCATCATGTGCCGGCCAATAAAGGATTTCCATCGGCGTATCTTCTTCAGTAGCCAACGATTTTCTATTATAGGCGATAGAAGAAGCATGTAAAAAGCCTTCTCTTTGATAAAATCTTAATCGTTTTGACGTGTCCACGTCATTTTCCTGCACTGGCTCGACTTCAAGGAAAATGGTCTTTTGTTTTTCTTGCAATTGATGAATCAATTTCTTTCCAAGGCCTTGACCCCGGGCATTTTTGCCGACGAATAAATAATCGACGAAAATAAATTCCTTACCTTCCACATATAGTAGAACATGGTCAGGCCCTTCATCCTTTTTATAGATGTCTTGTTTATCCTTCAATAAAATTTCTATATGTTCTTTTGACTTCATTTCTTCAATTGGAAAATATTGATTTAGTTTATCATACCAATTCACGATTTCATCTCCTCTTCAAATTTTATCTTTCCACGCTTTTGCTTATCGTTTACAATAGACTGTAAATAAATTGAAATTCTCAAGGGGGTATCCATGCTTACTTACCTTATAGACTTAATTTTAGTTGCTGTCTGCGTAATTGGGATCACAGCCATAAATGGTGTCCTGACGAATGCCATTGGGGAAAAGTGGTTTGGTGGTAAAAATCATTCCCACATTTTCAATCAATCAAAACGAATTCAGTCGGGATGGAATCAAGTCGGCGGGAAGAAACATAAGCGATGATTCTTCGGGAGTCCAGATGACCGATTGTGTACATATCGGTCATCTGATGGTTTATGGGGTGTAGTCTACCCCTTTTGTATAGCGGTTTGCAGCATTCCATAATAGATATTCATCAATTCCGTTATCATTTAACGCTTTAATTTGGGCTTCCACTTGTTCCTTACCATACTTTTGATAATTCCCCTCACCCAAGTATGAAGCAGTGAAGTCCTGAATCCACGGTCTAGAGGTAGGCGGCGTTTCTAGTTCCTTCAATTTCTTGTTCTCCAATTTTGCATATTCCCGAACAAGTTCATACGGTTTTAAATCCGGCTTTTCGATCCCGAAATAGGATGTCCAGTGACTTGGATAAATCATCGAAGAGATGACATCTACATTTTCAGAGATCTTGGAGAAATTTTGCCCAATACCAGGAGCTTCAGGTAATGTAGCGGCATAGCCGAAAATATCGACTGATACTTCCACACCATATGGCTCTAATTGTTTTTTTGCGTAGGCCACAAAGTCGGTTACGGCCTGTACCCGTTTTTCAGTATGGGTCTTATTGCCTTTTTCATACTCTCCCATATCATATTTTAAGTCATCCTCTTTATTCTCGAACCCTTCAGGAAAACGGACATAGTCGAATTGAATTTCTTTGAATCCCATCTTCGCAGCTTCTATGGCAATCCCCACGTTATAATCCCATACCTCTTTCAGGAATGGATTCACGAAAGATTCACCACGTCCATTCTTCCAGACCTTATCGCCATCTTTAAACGACCATTGTGGTTTTTCCTTTGCAAGAAGGGTATCCTTGAAAACGACGACACGGGCAATCGGATAAATCTTTTTATCCTCAAGTTTTTTTAACATGTCCACCGGTTTCCTTATGTAATCCTTTCCAATATTCGAATAAGGGGAATCCTTGTCTTCCGGTTTATAGGTAACATTCCCTCTGTCATCCTTAATATCAATGACCATTGCATTCAAATCGGTTTCGTCCACATATTGTATGAGTTCATTTAACTTATTTCCACCAGCTACATGCCCTGTAACATAAAGCCCTCGTACTGCATCAGGATAATCAAACTTCAATCCAGAATCATATACGAATCTAGGGGCCAACTTTGGTAGTTCTTTCTGCTCAAGCGCCACAGTTCTTGCTTGTTCCAAATCCTCAGCATGGACCGGTTGCTGAACCAAAAACAAACACATTCCTGCCACTATACATTTACTTAACGATTTCACATCTTCACCTCATTCGCCCTTCAAATCTACAACAGACTCTTTTGTTTAATACCACAACAGCAAAACTTTATTCCTATAAAATAAACTTTTTTTAAAAAAATGGTGTGTAACAATCTCCTATATCATTATCCTACCCTAAAATCGATTCCCCATTGATGGTTAAAAATCAATAAGTTACGAATCCTTCTTTTTTTACCCCATCGTATATATTAGTTGTAATAAGGGCATGCTGTTTGGATTACATTTCTTAAGAATAAATGCTAAAATACAGGTATAGTGGAAAATTCGTATCTCTAGGTAGACATTCCCTGGCGAGTACTGCCTTGCAAGACATAAATGAGCTCTCTTACACTTGCTGTACAGGAAGTGGATTACTTCCCTATTTATCCTTACAATAATGAAGAGCGAATATCCAATTAGTTAATTAAACGTATTTAGAGGAGTGACTAGCAGTTGAAAAGGATTTTCTCTGGCATTCAGCCATCTGGTTCTGTTACATTAGGAAATTATATCGGAGCAATGAAGCAATTTGTTAACTTACAGGATGAATATGACTGTTTCTTTTGTATCGTTGACCAACATGCAATTACAGTTCCGCAGGATCGACTTAAATTAAGAAAAAACATTAAAACACTCGCTGCCTTATATTTGGCAATCGGCATTGACCCTGAAAAGAATACGATCTTCATTCAATCAGAGGTTCCCGCGCATGCCCAGGCAGGCTGGATTTTGCAAAGCATCGCTTATATTGGCGAACTTGAGAGAATGACCCAATTTAAAGATAAATCAGCCGGCAAGGAAGGCGTTTCTTCTGCACTTCTTACCTACCCGCCACTGATGGCTGCAGATATTCTCCTGTACAATACAGATGTTGTTCCTGTTGGGGAAGATCAAAGACAACACTTGGAATTAACGCGAGATTTAGCTGAGCGATTCAATAATAGGTACAACGATATCTTTAAAATACCAGAAATCAGCCTTCCAAAGGCAGGAGCGCGAATAATGTCGCTTCAAGAACCGACTAAGAAAATGAGTAAATCCGACCCTAATAAAAAAGCTACGATTGCTCTACTTGACGATCCTAAACAAATCGAGAAAAACATTAAGAGTGCAGTAACTGATTCTGAAGGCATCGTTCGTTATGATAAAGAAAATAAAGCGGGCGTATCGAACTTAATGTCCATCTACTCCATCTTCAGTGGAAAAACATACGCTGAAATTGAAGAGATGTATGCAGGAAAAGGATATGGCGACTTTAAAGGTGATTTAGCTCAAGTGGTACTAGGAGAGATTCTACCCATTCAAGAGCGTTACTATAGCTTGATCGATTCCCCTGAACTTGATGAAATTTTAGATCGTGGGGCAGAGAAGGCAAATATCGAAGCCAATAAGATGATTAGAAAAATGTACAACGGCATGGGACTTGGAAGAAAAAGATAATGGAAAAAGACGATCCGCAACGGATCGTCTTTTTTTGTGAACCTATAATATGGATGGACTATCGCCGGCTTCTACTTGCCAAAGTTTTTCGAAAAAGGGTTGCCCTTTCACTAAATTTTCACATAGCTGAAGGTGTTTTTCAGACCAACCTGTTTTCATTTCCTCATATAACTCAAGCCACGCTATCTGAAAGTCCATATCCTGAATGCTCTCATATTTCTCAGGAGCCCATTCAGTATACCAGTATCGAATTTCAGCCGTATTCTTTGCTGTGAATAACTGATCCATGGCCATGAAAAGGAGCTGTTTCAATTGCCTTTCTTTTCTTGTCAATCCATTCATAAATAAGGGCGATGGAGACAGAATATGATATTCTTTCTCGCTTTCAGGATTTTCCGTAAAAGTATAATCCATCACTTCGTGATTTTCGATCATGTCATAAACAATTTGTTCCTGACGAGGAATAATTCTGCTTTTCCGGATGGGAATATGGTAGCCTATTGTATCCACAGCAAGTATTCCATGTCCATCGGTCACGACAAAACAGTAGTCAAGCTGAATGCGTTCATGATTTTTCCTTGCATATGCTTTTTGGTAGACATCGTTCAGTAATGCCTTCGGTAATTCAGATAGGTCATTTTCTATGTAGTGAAACAAAGTTGTTGAAACTTTCATCAGAGGAACTTGATCTAGCAGTTCAATGCCATCATCCTTCCTCCATTCATGAAAATGACAAATATTATAACCATTTTCCTCTCCTTCAAACCAGTTAACCCATACATCATGAAGATATAACATTATCCATCCCTCACTTAAACAAATTTCTGTTTGTCAATCAGTATAGGCAGGAACCATACAATTTATTCCTATTTCAGAAAACAGATTTTGAAATAAAACACGTATAAATTAACTCTTTTCTGTTATGAATTCTTCAGATTGGATAGCAAAGGATTTTTTGACGGAGAAATTTTTGAATTGTTTCACTAAATGAAAACCACTGCAATACCCCAACATCTCCGGATACCCTTTTTTCCCCAGAAGAAGGGCATCATGTAGCGGATCCGTGCGTTTCTTGTTCAGGTTTTCTACTAGATAGCTGTCCCAAAAATGCTGGAGCTTTTCTTCTGAATATAATTGTGTCCATTTTGCCAGGTATTTCGTTCCTAAATACTTACCGACTGTCCTCTCGGCGAGTCCTTCCATGATCATTGTATCGAGTAGGGTATAGTTTTCTTCCGCCTTTTTTAAATGGTGCAAACGGCAGACGTGATGGTATTCGTGAATCAGCACTGCTTCCATCTCTTTTTCGGTTATATCGATATCGTAAAAAAGAAATAATTTATCTTTAAAGGCCAATCCTGATTTACTCTCATTCGGTTGCTTCCTTCCAGAGGCTACGAGAGGAAAGATATAAATGGGGATATCGGGTCCCCCCCATAATTTCTTATAAGTTGTAAATAAACTTTGTGTTTTGACCCATACATTTTTTTGTTTCAGTTCATCGAAGGTTTTTTTCGTTTTTGGATTGGGCAGGTACATTCCATGGTTTTGTAAATGGCGGTAGATCATGTCTTCTTTAACCTGTTCATAGAATTCCCCTTTCAACTTTTCCATCATCTTAACCGGATGGTCAAAATCCTTTTCCATCCACTCATTAGTTGAAATAACTCCCATCCGTTTCGCCCCCACTACTTCATCCTCTTTTATTGTATGTTCCAAAAATGCTTAGTGATACATCATTCCCATTACTTATTCCCAACATAAAAAGAGCAAATCCCAAGATTTGCTCTTCCTCTTCATTACTCTTGATTATTGATATTTCTTGAATAGGATAGTGGCGTTATGACCGCCAAATCCTAATGAATTACTGATAGCTGCCTTAATTTCACATTCCCTTGCTTGATTTGGCACATAGTCCAAGTCACACTCAGGATCCGGTGTTTCTATATTGATGGTAGGGGGCAAGATACTATCCCTGATTGCTTGAATCGTAAAGATGGCCTCTATACCACCTGCTGCACCCAGCATATGGCCTGTCATTGATTTGGTAGAGCTTAATGCTAGTTTAGAAGCATGCTCCCCAAATACTTCTTTGACCGCCATCGTTTCATATTTATCATTGTAAGGTGTGCTTGTACCATGGGCATTAACATATTGGATGTCTTCCGGTGTTAACCCTGCATCTTCAATCGCAATTTTCATTGCCCTTGCCCCACCTTCTCCACCAGGCGCTGGAGCCGTAATATGAAAAGCATCTCCGGTCGTTCCGTATCCAGCTATTTCAGCATAAATATACGCTCCGCGGTTTAACGCATGTTCTAACTCCTCAAGAATGATCACACCTGCTCCTTCCCCGATGACAAATCCATCACGGTTAGCATCAAATGGGCGGCTCGCCGTATTAGGATCTGGATTGGTGGATAGAGCTGTGTTCGCACAGAATCCTGCAACTGCCATTTTTGTAATCGGCGCTTCTGCACCACCAGTAATCATGGCATCGGCATCTCCACGCTGAATGGCCTTAAATGCATCACCGATGGAATTCGTTCCCGTTGCACAAGCCGTCACGGTGCAAGAGTTGATCCCTTTAGCGCCCAGTAAAATGGATACCTGGCCCGCTGCCATATCTGGTATCATCATGGGTACGAAAAATGGACTAACCCGCTTATAGCCCCTGTTCAAGAAATTTTCGTGCTGGGTTTCAAGTGTCTCAAGCCCACCGATTCCAGAACCGATCCAGACTCCTACCCGCGTTGCATTTTCATCCGTTATTTCTAATTTACTGTCATTTAAAGCCATGACTGAAGCGGCAATCGCATAATGCGTAAAACGATCCATTTTGCGTGCTTCTTTACGATTAATATATGTTTCGATATCAAAGTCCTTTATTTCTGCAGCCACTTTAGCAGGAAAATCATCAGCATTAAGACGAGTTAATGGTCCAATCCCTGATTTCCCCTCAATTATATTCTTCCATCCAGTTTCTGCATCATTTCCAACTGGAGAAATAGCTCCAATCCCTGTTACAACAACACGACGATTCGTCATTACAATGGCTCCTTCCTTTACTCAAATATTTCTTTTATTTTCATTTTCCCCATCTAAGGGCAATAGCTCCCCACGTGAGTCCTCCACCAAAACCAACCATGACGAGCAAGTCATCTTCTTTGATTCTACCTGCTTCCATTTCTTCCACAAGAGCAATTGGTATGGATGCTGATGAAGTATTCCCATATTTATGAACGGTCTTTGTCATTTTTTCAACGGGTAGGCCCAAACGTTCTCTTGAAGCCTCCATAATTCGAATATTGGCTTGATGTGGGATTAGTAAATCCACATCCTCTTTGGTCAATCCTGCTTTATCCAATACATTCAGGCTGGATTCTCCCATTTGACGGACAGCAAATTTAAATACTTCTCGTCCATTCATCGTGATGAATTCCCCATCTTGGAATAGATGCTTAGCACCAGATCCATCTGCACCTAATTCAAAAGAAAGAATTCCCCTGCCTTCTGATACAGGTCCCACGACAGCAGCCCCAGCTCCATCCCCAAAAAGGACAGCGGTATTGCGATCATCCCAGTTAGTGATCTTGGATAGTTTCTCAACCCCAACAATCAATACATGCTTGTAAGCACCTGTCTTAATAAATTGCTGCGCCGTAATCATAGCATACATGAAGCCAGCACATGCTGCACTAACATCCATTGCAGCTGCCCTCGTAGCACCCAACATTTCCTGGATCATACAAGCTATGGAAGGAAAAGGCCGATCGGGTGTAACGGTTGCGACAAGGATTAAATCTATATCCTCAGCTGAAATGCCTGCATTATCTAAAGCAGCTTTTGCTGCGCCATAAGCCATATCGGAAGTTTCTGTTTCATCATTGGCTATTCTTCTTTGTTCGATACCTGTCCGAGTACGAATCCACTCGTCCGACGTATCCATGACTTTCTCTAAGTCCGCATTTGTGACAATTTTCTCGGGTAAGTAACGACCAAGCCCTAATATACCAGCATTCATTTCAGCCAACCCCTTATATTTTAATGAGTTATTATTATCATCTATTATTACCTGGTACTAATTTTATAGAAAAATACGCTTTCTTGCAAGAGCTATCAGTTTGAAAGTCTAATTAATCTGCATCTTAAGTCGGACAAGGGCCTAATCCAAGGACGCAAGCGTGCATACATTATAGTAAAAGAAGGGAGGAATCACAATGGATATTTTTAATCGCAACAATCGAAGGAACCAGGACGATCCCTTTTCCAAAATGATGTTTGGCACGCGTAACAACGAGCCCGAAGAAGAACCTGAGAAAGAAGAGACCCAGATTGATTATATGCAGTTGATGGCAAGCGTAGAGACATTAGTGGGTTTGTACGATCAATTTAAGCCTACCATCCAGAAAGTGAACCCCATCATTTCAAAGATGCTGAAAAAAGAAGAATAAACAGAAGGCTGCCCGATTATCCGGACAGCCTTCTCTTACTTAACGTTGGGCATCTTGTTTGCCAAGGTCATAAGCTTCTTGCATCACTTTCTTAAATAAATCCATGAATGGCTCTGCCATGTCCATTGAAAATGGAATCCCGCTTGCCTCTAACTTTGCTTTTGCTTCCGGGAAGTACTTCATAGCAATCCCCATAAATTCAAGGGTTTTATCTGAACTCATTTTTTTGCCTCCTTACCATACTTGGTCATTTTGAATGCTCTATTAGTATCCTTTGATGACACTTGGAACATGATTCTACAAATGGGTATCCCATAAACCAAAAATCAGGTTCATTCTTATCATAATTCCCCAAAGTCCATTCGTAAAGCCGAAACTTGCCTGAATGAATATTCTTCATGCTATATGCCATCTTGAAAGTACAGAACAATTCCCAGTTACTAAGGTATGAGTTCCCCCTTCACTTTATGACTTTCTTGATTAATTCCACACATTGGGCACTCCTGGATAATGTTTAGTCCTTCTTATCGCGCATCCTCCACTTTGTAAGGAGGTTTAACCGTTTATTTTGCTCGATTTGCAAGGTGATGCCTTCCTCTGGACTCGTTTTATTAGGCACTTCATATACGGTTCCTTTCGTTGCCTTGATTGGAGATTGTGGGGGAAGTGAGTCGATCACCTCTTGTTTAAAAATGAGCTTGGCGCATGTATTCCAGTGGTCGTCAATGCTGCTTTTGAGGTGAAGGCATCTATCAGTGGAAGAAAGGAGCTGTTCAAGACCCTCGATGAAATCGGCTATAAAAAGCGCATCCTCCCTGTATTCTGAAGCGAGTGTAGCTTGGATAGTGGATTGCTCTAGTTGGCTGATACCCGCTTCAAATCCCATGGTTGCTGGTTGCCAAGGACCATATATCGTCGGTAAATATACTGTTTTGACTGAATCGAAGCCTTCACAAGCGTTTAATACAGTCTGAAATCCTTCCGTATCAGCATCGATTGGAAGGAGCACCACAATTTTCAGGCTATTGCCATGACCGTTTTTCTTGCATTTTTCAAGAAAAGAAACAATATCATTTATATGAAGACCCTTTAAAGCCGTTTTACCTCTTCTACTATCATAAAAAGATAATAGAATGGTGAATGGCTCGGAAACATCCAATAACCGAAGTTTATTAAATGGCAGATAAGTAAAGTTAGCGTTACGCCCTATTTCGAGCTCCTTTTCTTCTATAATATATCGATTGGTCTTTGTATCCTCCCAATCAATTCCGATTACCTCTTCCCCCTGCCCCAACAAATATTGTGTCACATGAAAACCTACAAATTGATAAGCCCCAACAACAATATATGTCCCCATAAATACAGCCTCCCCTTATGCAATGGCTCGCTTATCCGTCACCGCAAGTTTTTTCGGATGCTGTATCGTATGCAAAGTACCGCGAAAATATATCCATTCTCATAAAGACTCTTCATTTTCATGAAAAAACTTCTGGATTTGATAAGGGATTTTATACCGTTTTTCTGCTAGCAAATAGGTTAAATGCAAATGGTCTTTCCTGGTTCTCTGAATCCTCCGATAAAATGAGGCTTGTTCTTTTCGAAAACTGCCGAAAACAAGGATCACCTTCACCGGTATATGCTCCGTGAATGCCTGCACATTGGAATCCAAAATTTCTTTCTCCATATCAGCTGGATCCACCTCATATGCTGCGGCTATTTCCGATAGCCACTTTTTATAAAAGAACTTATTATCCTTTTCTTTTTCCATTTGAACCTTCAAAGATAAAATCGGGTCAATGAGGACAACCGAACGGATTTGGCTTCCCATCTCTTTCATTAGTCTCAATGCCAGCAGGGCTCCTGTCCCCTCTGCAAGAACATGGATTTTCCGATTGACTATTTCATTTTTCATAAAGAGGATATATAACTTCAACGAAAGATCAAGAGCTTTGGGGCTCCCCCAGTTCGCCCCGTAAAAATTCGAGGAAAAAAGGGTGTAACCGGTTTGTTTCAAATATTCTAATATACGTAACCTACCCGGATGCTGAAGCCAAAAGCTACTGTCCTTATCTACAAAAGAACTTCGGTCCCCAATTACCATGACGGAAAATCCACTGGGTTGTTCTGGATAATAGACGATATTCCATTGGTCTTCGATTTGAAAAGTTCTCTGTTCCATCTAAACTAACTCCTTTTAGGAATATTACTATTAGTTAATTTATGTCGAGATATCAAAAGGGTAAGGGGGGACGCCTATCTTCGAGTCTTAAATTACTTTTCTCCATTAATTTTCAGGAATCATGCCTGCTGGATTCGTGACTGATATCGCCCGTCGTTCAAAAGACATGAAAGGGCAACGATGAATTATTTATCAGTTATTATGAAAAAGCCGTTTTAACTGTATATTAATTATGGTAAGATAAAAAAGACTGTAGTGGAATGAGGTGAAATTCGATGCGTTATGCTTGGACAATTCTTTGGACATTCGTATTAGTGCATATGCTTGTATATGTTGTTTCTTCCATGATCGGAGTTTCATACGATGCTACACAGGGAACAATTTTAGGACTTATTACGGCTGTTCTAGTTTGTATCATCCCTGCTGTTATGCCTGAAGGGCCATCAAAAGACTCACATCAACATTAAGAAGCAAAAGAGGACATCCTTTTAGGATGTCCTCTTTCATATACCGTTTTCAGCTATTTTCTAAACTAACTACTTACATTTACCTCAAAACCAATCCCTCTTGGTCATAATCTATCGTCATACTTCCATGATCACCAATCGTCCCCGATATAATTTTACGGGCAATCATCGTTTCTAGATGCTTTTGGATAAAACGTTTCAATGGCCTTGCTCCGTATACTGGGTCATACCCTTGTTCAGCAATAAATTCCTTAGCGGCATCCGTCACACCAAGCGTGATATCTTGTTCAGTCAACCTTACTTGCAACTGTTGAATCATCTTTTCAACAATACCGACAATCTCTAGTTTTGTGAGTGGCTTGAACAGAACGATATCATCCACACGATTTAGAAATTCAGGACGGAAATGTCCTCTTAACTCCGTGAAGACCTGCTCTTTTATTCCTTCTTCAATGGCTCCATCTTCTCGATTGGACTGAAGCAAGAAATGTGAACCGATATTGGAAGTCATAATGATCACCGTGTTTTTACAGTTGATCGTTCTACCTTGAGAGTCCGTGATCCTGCCATCGTCTAGCATTTGCAATAAAATATTGAAGACTTCCGGGTGAGCCTTTTCGATTTCATCAAGTAACACAACCGAGTACGGATTTCGCCTAATCGCTTCCGTCAACTGACCGCCTTCCTCAAACCCTACATATCCGGGAGGCGCCCCGACCAAACGGGAAACAGAATGTTTCTCCATGTACTCAGACATATCAATCCGTATCATATGTTCATCACTATCGAATAGCGTCTCTGCCAACGCTTTGACCAATTCTGTTTTACCGACCCCTGTCGGTCCAAGGAAAATAAAGGAACCTATTGGTCTGTTTGGATCCTTGATCCCGGCTCTAGCCCGTAAAACAGCATCCGATACAAGTTCCACCGCTTCCCCTTGACCGATTACCCGTTCATGAAGAATATCCGAAAGACGAAGCAATTTATCCCTTTCGCTTTCCACTAACTTACTTACCGGAATACCCGTCCATCTAGCAACGATTGAGGCAATTTCTTCCTCGGTCACTTCTTGGCGGAGCAAACGGGATTCCTGCTTCCCATTTTCCACCTCTTCTTCCATGGCCTCCAATTCCTTTTGAAGCTGTGGAATCTTCCCATGTCGAAGTTCAGCTGCACGGTTCAGGTCATAGTCATTTTCCGCCTGTTCCAGCTCATGCTTTAACTTTTCAAGTTCTTCCCTTTGATCCTGGACTTTTTGAAGGGACGATTTCTCCATTTGCCATTTGGCCTTCATACTGGTAGCCTGATCCTGCAATTCCGAAAGTTCTTTTTGGAGTACCTCCAATCTTGCTTTGCTTTGAGCATCCTCTTCATTTTTAAGGGCGGCTTCCTCTATCTCCAACGTCATGACTTTCCGCGTAATCGAATCAAGTTCCGCTGGCATCGAGTCGATTTCCATCCGGATCATTGCACAAGCCTCATCCACAAGGTCTATTGCTTTATCCGGTAAGAAGCGTTCCGTGATATAGCGATTTGATAGAACAGCTGCTGCCACAATGGATCGATCATGTATTCTGACCCCATGATGGACCTCGAACCTTTCCTTCAGACCACGCAAAATGGAAATGGTATCTTCTACGTCTGGCTCTGGAACAAGCACTTGCTGGAAACGCCGTTCAAGAGCGGGATCCTTCTCAATATACTTACGATATTCGTCAAGTGTGGTTGCACCAATGCAATGCAATTCACCACGCGCTAACATTGGCTTCAGCATATTTCCGGCATCCATTGCCCCTTCCGTTTTACCAGCACCGACAATGGTATGCAATTCATCGATGAATAATAGGATGTTCCCATCGCTCTTTTTCACTTCATTCAGAACCGCTTTCAGTCGTTCCTCAAATTCACCGCGAAACTTAGCCCCGGCAACCAACGCACTCATATCAAGCGAAAACACCGTTTTATCTTTAAGCCCTTCCGGTACATCTTTTCGGACAATTCGTTGGGCCAGGCCTTCGACAATGGCCGTTTTACCAACACCAGGTTCCCCAATCAATACGGGGTTATTTTTTGTCTTACGTGACAAAATACGGATGACATTCCGGATCTCCGTATCACGGCCAATGACAGGATCCACATTCCCCGCCTTCACTTCAGCAACAAGATCTCTTCCATATTTTTTCAAAACTTCATATGTGTTTTCCGGATTTTGACTAGTCACTCTCTGATTCCCCCTTAACGTTTGGATAATTTGCTTCGCTTTCCCATAGTCGATCCCATAGTCCGCAAATAGCTTTCTTATGTTCGGTTTATCTTCTTTTAACAAAGCAAGCAAAATATGCTCAACTGATAGATACTCATCCTCCCAGCTCTTCATTTCCTTTTCAGCTGCCGACAGCACATTTTGAAGGGAATTCGACATATAAACTTGAGAGGTGCTTCCGCTAACTTGAGGCAACTTATTTATTTCTTTATTCAGTTCCGTATCGAAATGACTGAGCGATTGATTCGTTTCCGACAAAATTCTAATGAGTAGGCTTTCATCCTGTGTCATCAGGGCTTTTAATAGATGAAGCTCGGTAAGTTCCGGGTTTTCCCTATCCTTGGCCAGCTCCTGCCCACTTATAAATGCCTGCTGGGTTCTTTCCGTCATCGTATTAAAATCCATCTTAAAACCTCCCATTCATTGTTTCCAAAAGAATGCTTATAATGTTTGACCAACTTTGACCTTTATATTTTAATTATACTGCTTATTATTCCCTTGTAAAGAAAAGTTATATGGGACATTGATAATTTCTGCTATTAACCCTTTACAACCCACCCTACCAGAGGGTTTATACAATCTGTTTACTCTAAAAGTTAAAAGTACAAAGCCAAAAACCTCTCTTCAATCAAGAAGAAAGGCCAAATCATCCCGAAGATCCTTTAAGTAAATATTTGCGGAAGAGTTTTTTAGAAATCTCGAATATTTTCGGATATACTCAAGAATAATGTTCCAATAATAACGACCACCCGCGTGATAATGGGTGGTCTGCGGCTGAAAGCCTTTATTACTGACCAGGCCCTAAAGGGCCCCTGATTGGTTCACCTGTGAATGGATCTGCGACTATATCATCTTGTATCTGGTTCCGTATGTATTCTTCTATACCTTCTTGTTTCGTCCAACTGTATCTACATAATATCCCGTACACCAAAACTTTCGGTTTCCATACCTGTATTTCAAATTCGTATGACGGTCAAATATATTCAAACTACTTTTCCCTTTAAATAACCCACAAATGAAGTTACACTTATTTTTGGTGGGATGCTCACGAGCATATGTACATGGGCTTTACATGCCGTTGCTTCAATGATTTCCACGCCTTTCCTTTCACATAGCGTGCGCAATATTTGACCGATATCCTTTTTTATCTTTCTTGTAAATCAATTGTCTTCTGTACTTCGGTGCAAATACGATATGATACTTACAATTCCAGGTAAAGGGGCTGTCTAATAAGTCCCTAAAATAAAACAGGTGGAGAAAAACGAGTTGTTTTTCTCCACCTGTTTTTCTATTTCTATAATAATTTACTGAAAGTAGCTGACGTAACCCAGCTATCTTCAGTAAATTATGTGCCATGGCTACGATGCCAAACTCCGTTTGGACTTTCGCTAAGCCCCGAAGCGAAAAGCGACGGAACGACCTATTGCCCTTGATATGACCAAAAACACTCTCTACCTCGATTTTTCGTCGAGCGTAAAGTTGTGCATTCGATTCAGACCAAAGGTTCAATTTTGCTTTCGCTTTTAATTCTTCATAAACTGGATTAACATGCACTTGGCGATTTCCTGTCGCCTTTGTACATTGAGATTTTAATGGGCAATCCGTACAATCCTCACATTCATAAATTTTAAAGTCACGTGTGAATCCATTTTTATCCGTACGGGTCGAGTAACGCTTAAATAAAACCTTACGGTTATTTGGACAGGTGTATTCATCCTTTTGTTCATCATATGCCCAGTTACTCGCATGACGAATATCTTTTTTATAGCTCCGTTTTTGTTCCGTTAAAAAAGTATTGTAAGGAATCAAAGCTTCAAATTCTTTTTCCAAAGAGTAGAGATAGTTTTCTTCACTGCCATAGCCGGCATCTGCGATGACGTTTTTCGGGAATGGTAGCGATGTATTCTTCAGTGCCTCTAAATGCGGCTTGAAACAACGCGTATCAGTTGGGCGTTGATGTATCGTATAAAAAAGAATGAATTGATTTTCCGTTGCCATTTGAATATTATAACCAGGTTTTAGTTGTCCGTTATTCATATGATCATCTTTCATTCGCATAAATGTCGCATCCGTATCGGTTTTAGAATAACTATTTCGATCGCCAAATAGAGCATTTTGTTGTTTATATTTAACTAATCGTGGACCTAAGTCCTCGCGCACTAATTTCAATAGTTTCTTAACCGGACTGAGTTCCCGTCGTTTTTCTTTTCGTACCTGGACATCTTCTTCAAGTTGGATACCGTTCGTTTCTTTTTCAACTTTTTCCACTAATGCTTTTTCTATTTGAGTTAGTTTTTCCTCTATCGTTAATGAGGAGGTTTCATCTTGAGTAGACAGTTCAAGACCCTCTTCATTTGCAATGGTCTGAATCTGTTGGTACGTTTCTTCGATTTTTTCTTGCAGCTTCGCCTCAAATTTGGTCGTCGCCTTTTTCCACACAAATGAATACTTGTTTGCGCTTGCTTCAATCTTTGTTCCGTCTAGAAAATAGTTCTCCATTGTGACGTGCTTTTCTTCTATTAGTTGATGGATCATTTCTTCAAATAGCTTCGGAAGGAGCTTATCCATTTGTTGTGTGCGAAATCGATTAATCGTTCGATAATCCGGTTTTTGCAAGGCAGCCAGCCACATTGTTGGGATATTTTCTTTAACCAGTTTGGCGATTTCACGACAGGAATAGACTTTTTGAGAATAGGCATACAAAATGACTTTCGTCATCATTTTAGGATGGTAAGAGCTACGTCCGCCACCATTATAGTGCTCAAAAAAGACATTATCTTCTACTGATTCAATCATTTGATCAATCACACGCGCCACGTGGTGAACCGGAATGAGATCCTGAATGTCAAAAATAACAGTGGTTTGTTGGTTATCATAGGGAATAAAAGTAGGTGTAGAATTTCGTTTTTGAGGAACGGTAGTTTCCTCTTGAATGGTGAGTGGTAGTATAGTTTGTTCCATGTTATAATTTTCTGTAGTGATCTTTGGATTGCTCATAAAAAATCGTCCTTTCGTAAATGGTGTGTGGTAACTTCATTTTACTAAAAAGGGCGATTTTTTTGTGCATAAATTTCATAAAAAAAGGGTTGCCCTAAAAGTCATTTTCCTGACTTTTGGGACAGCCCCTTTCTTTTCTACAAAAAAGCAGGAAAGGGAATGATCATCCTTTTCCTGCTTTTCCATTTCATTATGGCTTTCTTTGATAGGTCCATAGCCGGTTATGATTCGAGGTCTCAGGAAAGGTGTCCCCTGCTTCGAGCTTGACCATTTTCGGATTGACTACCATACTTCCTGTTTCACCGATTTCTACGTATGCCCCATTATTAGGTGCTTTTTGCCCTGGCTTAAATTGACGATTTTGCCCCATGTATTTCACCCCTTTACATGCTTTCCCTATTATTATTGCCACCTTTTTTTCTTTCATGACCGAAAATTTCAAAGGGGAAAAGAGGATGGTGGCAAAAGTAAAAAGCGCCTGCTATAGAGCAGACGCTTAAATTTATTATGTTAGTAAATCTACGAGAACCGCCTTTTGGGCATGTAGACGGTTCCCCGCTTGATGGAATACGACCGAATTCGGCCCATCGATGACTTCTGCAGTCACCTCTTCTTCTCTATGAGCGGGTAAGCAATGCATGAATAGATAATCATTCTTTGCATGTTTAACAAGTTCACCGTTGATTTGATAGCCCTTAAACGCTTCTAAACGGATGCTATTCTCAATTTCTTGCCCCATGGAGGTCCATACATCCGAATATACGATATCTGCGTCCTTAATGGCTTCAACCGCTGAGGTCGTAACAGTTACTTCACAATTGTTTTCAGCTGCTACTTCCTTCGCGTAGGCAACGATTTCTTCGTCAGGCTTATACCCCTCCGGACATCCAATCGAGAAATTCATGCCCATTTTAGCGCAACCGACCATCAATGAGTTGGCTACATTATTCCCATCGCCAATGTAACTCATTTTTAATCCTTTCAATTTCCCTTTCAATTCTAGGATGGTCAGGAAGTCCGCCATCACTTGGCTAGGATGTGCAAGGTCAGTCAACCCATTAATAACTGGAATGGTTGCATGATCAGCCAATTCCATGATTTTTTCATGTCCGAAAGTACGAATCATGATACCATCAAGGTACTCGGAAAGGACTTTTGCCGTATCGGAAATGGGTTCTCCACGTCCGATTTGCAAGTCATTACTGCTCAAAAATAATGCATGGCCACCTAGCTGTAGCATTCCCACTTCAAAAGAGACCCGGGTACGAGTCGATGATTTTTCAAAAATCATCCCTAATGTCTTACCAGCTAAAGGTTTATATTCCTCGCCTGCTTGTAATTTGGCTTTTATATTTTGCGCCAACTCCAATAAAGCTGCAATTTCCTTTGATGTTGTTTCCTTCATCGTCAAGAAGTCTTTTCCACCCAAGATTTTCGAGTGCGACTGTGCCATCAGTGCATTCATACATGTGACACCCCTTTCGAATAAGTTGCAAGCCATTCCTGCAATGAGGTAACGCTTGGATCCGCATGCTTCAGTGATTGTAAATACGCTTTAAATGTTTCCTCTTCCGAAAAGGCCAATAGTCTGTATTTGGCGGCTAATAACCGTAACTGCTTATCTTCATCCGTTGCTCCGTAAGCCAAGACGACGGCTGCATTGCCTGCCTTTAGCCATTGGTCAAAGTCCGTATGGGTGATTTCCAAGTCGGCATCATGGATTAGCTTAAGTAGTCCTTCGCTTAATTGGGCTGATTCGGCTTGATACACACCTGTCGTATGTTTAGCCTTTTGAGCGTGAAATACTTTCGTTAACGCTTCTATCATGGTTTCCCCGATTGCGATGCCTTCACCTGTAGACTTCATTTCCGGACCGACTTTTGAATCCAGTCCACTTAAAGCGAAGGTTGAGAATACTGGATATTTGACGACCGAATACGGAATATCTTCCATTAATCCTGTTTTTTCAACCAAATTTGCTAAAGAATATTTCCCAAGCAATATTTTTGTCGCCATTTGCACTAATGGGACGTTCGTGACTTTACTGATGATTGGAATCGTACGGCTGGCACGTGGATTCACTTCCAGTACATATACATCACTGCCATCAATGACGAATTGGATATTCATGAGTCCTTTATATCCAAGCTCTCTCACAAGCTTTTCTGCATAAATGGTCATTTTCCCCTTAATATCATCCGATAAGGACTGTGAAGGCAGTAAAGCCAGGCTATCTCCTGAATGAACCCCTGCTTTTTCAACATGTTCGGCTACGATTGGGATATAAACTTCCTTACCATCCGCAATCAAATCGATTTCTGCTTCCTTACCAGGAATATAAGAATCGATCAATACGGGATACACAAGTTCTGCACCATTTTCGATTCGGTTCAACAAACTTTCCTTTGAACGGATTATTTCCATTCCTTGTCCACCGATGACATAAGACGGACGCAACAGCACAGGGAAGCCGATTGTTTCAGCACTTTCAACGAGCTGTCCCACACTGTCAGCCATTGTTCCTGGGACATGCGGAATGTCCAGCTTTTGTAACAGTTGATAAAAACGATCGCGATCTTCTAACTGATCAAGCATGTCAAATGAAGTACCAAGCAAATTGATTCCGTAGTCTTCCAATCCTTTTGCCAGATTGATAGCCGTCTGACCGCCAAACTGGACAATGACATCCTCAATATTTTCCGCTTCAATGACGTTCAAGACATATTCCAAAGTTAAAGGCTCGAAATACAAACGGTCTGCTGTCGCAAAATCCGTACTGACCGTTTCGGGGTTATTATTGATCATGACCGTTTCCACATTTTCACCTTGAAGGGCATAAACGCCATGAACGGAACAATAATCGAATTCGATGCCTTGACCGATTCGGATTGGCCCGCTGCCAATCATCAGAACTTTTTTCTTATCTGTTTTTAGCTGTTCATTTTCTCCAAAGTAAGTCGAATAATGATAGTTCGTATGTGAGTCGAATTCGGCTGCACAAGTATCCACCGTCTTGTAAACGGCAGTTATACCCAGTGTTTTACGAAGTGCCCTCACGTCGAATTCACTTATATTCCATACGGAGGCAAGGTAGCGATCTGAAAAGCCCTTCTCCTTGTAAAGCTGCATCTCTTCCTTGTTGACCAATTCAGCAGTCTTGGAAGAGATATCCTTTTCTTCCTCGATCAGCGAAGCGAAAGAGTGAAGGAAATAGTAATCTATGGCGGTTGCTTCATGGATTTCCTCCATCGTCACACCTTTACGAAGCATTTCAAAAATGACAAAGATTCTTTCATCCGATTTCTCGGCAAGCTTTTCCCAAAGCTCGGATACTGACTTATCCTTTAATGACAGGAGCTGAAGCCCGTTTGTCTTTAATTCCAATGAATCAATAGCCTTTTGTACTCCGCCTTCGAAATTGCGATGCAGGGCCATTACTTCTCCTGTCGCTTTCATCTGTGTGCCCAATTTACGGTGTGCCGTCTTGAATTTATCGAATGGCCAACGCGGGAACTTAACTGCTACATAATCCAACGCCGGTTCAAAGCTTGAATACGTGCTCTTCGTTACTGGGTTGATGATTTCCGATAAATGATAGCCGACAGCCAGTTTTGCAGCGATACGGGCAATTGGATACCCAGTCGCTTTGGAAGCCAATGCAGAAGAACGACTGACACGCGGATTCACTTCAATCAAATAATATTGTTTACTGTTAGGGTCAAGTGCAAATTGAATATTGCAGCCCCCGATAATCCCTAAAGCGGAAATGATTTTAATAGAGGCAGAACGTAGCATTTGAAACTCATCATCAGACAATGTCTGTGATGGTGCAACCACGATTGAATCACCTGTGTGAATACCGACTGGATCAATATTTTCCATATTACAGATGGTGATGCATGTATTGTTTCCATCACGCATGACCTCATATTCGACTTCCTTAAAGCCCGCGATGCTTCGTTCAATCAAGCATTGAGTGATCGGGCTTTCCTGAAGACCACCCCGAACAAGTTCTTTGAAAACCTCCATGGATTCTGCGATTCCACCACCGGTTCCGCCTAGTGTGTAGGCTGGTCTGATGATGATGGGAAAGCCAATTTCCTCAGCAAAAGCTACCGCCTCTTCCAAAGTATGGACAATCTTACTGTCCGGCACTGGCTCATCTATTTCAAACATTAGTTGACGGAACAGCTCACGATCTTCTCCCTTTTTGATGGAGTCAATCGGTGTTCCTAGTAATTTGACATTGTATTTTTCAAGAATCCCAGCATCATCTAACTGATAGGCAAGATTCAATCCCGTTTGACCGCCTAAAGTGGCAAGTAAGCCATCTGGCTTTTCTTTCGCAATGATTTTTTCCAGTACATCCACCGTCAACGGTTCGAAATAGACCGCGTCCGCGTTCATTTCGTCCGTCATGATGGTTGCCGGATTGTTATTGACAAGAATGACTTTATAGCCTTCCTCTTTTAAGGCGAGGCAGGCTTGTGTTCCTGCATAGTCAAATTCAGCGGCCTGCCCGATGACGATTGGCCCTGAA
The DNA here is from genome assembly GCF_059384845.1 of Peribacillus suis. Lineage (NCBI taxonomy): Bacteria > Bacillati > Bacillota > Bacilli > Caryophanales > Bacillaceae > Peribacillus > Peribacillus suis. Next base: position 1,076,380 of record NZ_CM182019.1, on the reverse strand, counting down.
CCAATTACTAATATGGTCTGTATCGTGTTGTCTTTAGGCATATGCTTTTTCTCTCCCGCTATAATCATTTATCATTTGTAAAAAGTCGTGGAACAACAGTGAACTTTCAACCGGTCCTGGATTTGCTTCAGGATGGTATTGAGTTGTGAAAATTGGAAGGTCTTTATGCATAAGGCCCTCAACGGTATGATCATTTACATTACGGAACCGGACTTGAAGCGATGTTCCTTCTAAACTTGGTTCATCCACTTCATAACTATGGTTTTGTGAACTCATATAAACCCTTTTCGTTTTCAAATCGACCACGGGCTGGTTCGCACCTCGGTGCCCAAACAGCATCTTTTTCGTATTGCCCCCAAAAGCAAGTGCGGTCAATTGATGACCTAGGCAAATGCCCATGGTAGGAAAATTCGAAATGATTTTCTTTATATTATCCAACAGATATTCAAGCTGTTTTGGATCCCCAGGCCCATTTGAAAGCAAAATGCCATCCGGTTTCAATTTCACGATCTGTTCGAATTTCGTATCGAAGGGAACGACTGTAACATGGCACCCCTGCTCGATCAATGAAGTTAAAATGGATTTTTTATAGCCAAAGTCCATCAATACAATATGCTTGCCGCCTTCTCCAAATTCCTCATATTCTTTCGTGGAAACTACAGCGACGTGTGCGGCTATACCATTGAGCTTGGATTCGAAGGTAAAGTTTTCATTCATGGAGATCGCCGCTTGCATGGAACCTTCTTGACGGATATTCTTGACGACAGCCCTTGTATCCACATGACTCAATAGAGGAATATTCCATTTATCCAAATACTCAGCAAGTGAATATTCGGCTTGATAATGTGAATGATTCATAGTGCCTTCATACACAATAACGCCAGCCACATGAGGCTTCTTACTTTCGAAATCGAATGGATTGATTCCGTAATTCCCAATTAAGGGATACGTAAAGATGACGATTTGATCTTTATAGGACGGATCAGTCAATACTTCCTGATATCCGGTCATTCCGGTAAAAAAGACAATCTCTCCAGTAATTGTTTTCTGAGTCGATTTAGTTAACAGATTCCCTTCGAATACAGAACCATTTTCTAAGCATAAATAATTTTTCATGTTTTTCACCTCTTAGGTAGATGATGTATATTTATATACATAGTAGCATAATTATTCATTTCATTCTATAAAAATTCAAATAATTTAGATTATTTGTTTTGTTGCCACTGCACTTTTAATTTTCACGATTGCCTGATCTATTTCTGATTGATTCACCGTAAGCGGTGGAAGCAAGCGAAGTACGTTCGGCCCGGCACTCAATAGAAGTAGACCTGCCTCTTGCATCTCCAATATAAAGCCCTGGACTTCCTGTTTGCATTCAATGCCAATCATCATCCCAAGACCCCGGACTTCTATTACATCGTCAAGATCCTCTAACGCCTTGGTCAATTCACTTTTCAGATACTCAGCTTTTTCCTCTGCTTCTTTTAAGAAATCCGGTTGGAATATTTCAGTTAGAACCGCTTCGGCAGCTGCGACACTCACTGGGTTTCCTCCAAAAGTGGACCCATGGCTTCCAGGACCAAAGAATTCCGCCAATTCCCTTTTACCGATCATTGCCCCGATAGGGAGTCCGTTTCCAAGCCCTTTGGCCGAAGTAAGGATATCTGGCTGGATATCGAAATGAAGGAAAGCGAATGGCTTAGCTGTCCGGCCAATTCCCGTTTGAATTTCATCAACGATAAGAAGGGCTCCATGTTTTTTACATGCGGCAGCAATTGCATCCAAATAAGCTTGCTGAACAACATGAATGCCACCTTCCCCTTGAACGATTTCAATCATGACCGCTGCCGTGTCACCGTCTACTGCGGCGGCTAAAGCGTCGTTATCATTAAATGGAACATATTCAAAAGAGTTTAACATCGGGCCGAAACCTTTCTTGATCTTATCTTGCCCGGTTGCTGCCATTGTTGCGAAAGTACGCCCATGAAATGATTGTAAACAAGTGACGATCTTACTTCTCCCTGTCGCTTTACGGGCAAGTTTAATTGCTGCCTCATTTGCTTCCGCACCGCTGTTGGCAAAGAAAACGTGGTCCAATCCCGATGCTTCTGCCAGCATGCCCGCAACCCTTTCCTGTGCAGAGCTCTGGAACATATTCGATACATGCCAATACTTATTCAACTGCTGGGTAACGGCATTCTTCACTTTTTCGTGACAATGACCAAGATTCAGCACTCCAATTCCTGATGTAAAGTCCAGATACTCTTTCCCATTCTTACTCATTAACTTCGTACCGTTCGCTGTTTCTGGTTCTATGTCCCATCTTGCATACGTTGGAAATAAAGAACTCATTTGAATACCCCTTCTTTCTGTAAAAATTTCGTACCGATGAACTGTCCATCCTCGTAGAAGATCTCTTTTCCACTTACAATCATCACTTCTTCGACGCCCTTATTCAACACGGATAATGCAGTCTTTACCTTTGGAATCATTCCTCCATATATACTGCCATCTGTAATTAAATCTTGCGTCTCCGATTCGGTCAGCTTTTCGATGACTTGATGATTCTTCATTACCCCTTTAACATCTGTTACAAATAAACACATGGCCGCCGAAAGGGCTTTCGCCACTGAACCTGCAGCCATATCGGCATTCACATTCAGTTTATTTCCATCTTCTGTAGAGGAGATAGGCGTCAACACTGGGCAGAAGCCTTTGTCGAAAAACAATTCCAATAGTTCTGTATCGACCTGATGAATTTCACCGACAGCCCCTAGTTTTTCTTTATCAATGAACTCACCGGTCAGGATGCCGCCATCCGATCCATTGAGGCCAACTGCTTTGATTCCGTGTTCTTCCAACTTGTGTACAAGGCAACGATTAGACTTACCTGCCAGCATCAGTTCAACCACTTCCAGCACGTCTGTTGTCGTTTTTCTCAACCCATCTTCGAACACTGGTTCAATTTCGAATTTCTCAAGCATCGAATTGATATCCGGACCGCCTCCATGAACGAAGACGATTTGATACCCACGGCTTTGTAATTCTTTTATACTCGTAAAAAATGATTCGGATAACTCATTAATAATGCTGCCGCCGCATTTGATGACTAAAGTGTCCACCCATTCATCCCCCTTATGATCGATAGCTCCCATTAATTTTCACATAATCATAGGTTAGATCGCAGCCCCATGCCGTACCTGATTCGTTCCCATCTTGTAAATAGACATTAATCGTTATACTCTTATTTTCTAAATAGACTTTCGCCTCTTCTTCGGAAAACTGTACCGGTTCGCCTTCCTTCAGGACTACGATATCACCAAAGGCGATTGTTGTTTGTGTAGGTTGAAAGGCCACTCCGCTTCTTCCCATGGCCGCGATAATGCGACCCCAGTTAGCGTCAGAACCAAACGCTGCGGTTTTCACTAAATTTGAACCCACAATCGTTTTTGCCATCATCTGTGCATCGGTTTTCTCATTCATTCCATGGACATTGACTTCAATTAGCTTCGTAGCCCCTTCTCCATCTTTTGCAATTTGCTTAGCAAGGTTTTCAGATGTCTGTTTCAATAAATTCAAGAAGACGGACCATTCCGGGTGTGCTTTGGATAATGGTTCATTGCCTGCTTCTCCATTTGCCAAAACCAGAACCATATCGTTCGTGGAACTATCACCATCAACCGTGATTTGATTGAAGGTATCGTTGGTTATGCTAGATAACGCCTGCTGTAAATCGGCCGGTTCAATGGCTGCATCCGTCGTAATGAATCCAAGCATCGTAGCCATGTTAGGATGAATCATCCCCGACCCTTTCGCTGCACCGCCCATTTTTACGACCTTGCCGTCAATGACCGCTTCATACCCACAGCTCTTCGTTACGATATCCGTCGTCAAAATAGCGGTACCAAAGTCTTCTGCGGCTCCTGGTGTATCAGCTATCTCGAGTAAATCTATTCCCTTTTTGATCTTTTCCATATCCAAGTACTCACCAATGACTCCCGTTGAAGCAACAGCAAAAGCATGATCTTCCAAGCCAAACTTTTGTGCCGTAAGCTTTCGCATTTCAAGCGCATCCTTTAGCCCTTGCTTTCCAGTGCATGCATTCGCGCAGGCACTATTCACAATGATGCCATGAATTTTGCCGGTGACGGAAATACTGTCTTTCGTCACATCGATTGGGGCCGCCTGAACGACATTCTGTGTATAAACGGCAGCAGCTGAGGCCGTGACGTCCGAAAAAATGACGCCAATATCTTTTTTGGAGTAACGTAAACCTGCATGAACGCCTGACGCTTTAAATCCTTGTGGAATTAAGATGTTTCCTTTTTCAATTTGTTTGATTGTTTCAACTTGCTGTAATGTATTCATTATTTCCCTCCAAGAAATTTTATGGATAAAGCGGGGTGTTCCATAATCCTGTTGTTTCTTCAATCCCCATTAAAAGATTTGCGTTTTGAATGGCCTGCCCAGCAGCGCCTTTCACTAAATTATCAATCACCGAAACAATCGTTGCCCTTCCTGTTCTTTCATCATAAGCAACACCTATATCGCAAAAATTCGAGCCATATACTTGTTTTGTAGAAGGAAAGTGATCTATTGGCTGTATTCGAACAAATGGATGTTTATCATAAATGGTTTCATACAAATCCCTTAATTCGGCCGTTGAAGTTTGCCGGTTTAATTTAACGTACATTGTGGCCATGATCCCTCTCGTCATCGGGACAAGATGGGTATTAAAAGATATCGGCTGTAAATCTTTCGACCAGCGTCCAAGCTGTTGCTCAATTTCCGGTATATGTTGATGCTGGTTCACCTTGTATATTTTGAAATTTTCATTCATTTCACTATAATGCGTTACGACCGAAGGAGACTTCCCTGCCCCGGACACCCCTGATTTAGCATCGATAATGACATCTGAACCTGTAGCCCATCCTTCCGTAAATAAAGGGGCAAGGCCAAGCAATGTAGCGGTGGGGTAACAACCTGGGTTTGCAATAATAGTGGATTGCCTGATTTCCTCGGCATTCCATTCTGCTAGACCGTATATAGCTTTTTCAAGGATGGATTGAGGGGCAGCCTCTTTTTTATACCAACGTTCATATTCTCCTGGAGTTTGAAGCCTGAGGTCCCCTGACAAATCGATTACTTTCAAGTCAAGATCAGAAAATTGCGAAATCAGTTGTGAGGAAACACCTGAAGGCGTAGCGAGAAAAACAATATCAGATTTTTTTGCGATTTTTTCCGGATCAATGGCTTCCAATTTATCTTTCATATGCATTAAATGCGGATTTTCTTCATGGATACTCCGACCAAATTGGGATGAAGTATGTAATGATTCTATTTGTAAATGAGGATGATTAGCCAGGAACCTTATTAGCTCCAATCCACCATATCCTGTAGCTCCGACAATTGAAACGTTCATAAAACCACTCCTATATTCTAGTCCCTGTCATTCTTTGATTCTATTATTATATGATTGAATAAAAATAAAATCAAATGTATTTTTATAAAATTATTAAATTATATACAAAATTCTATCTTTTGCTACTATTCTTTGATATATTTTTTTCCATTCACAGCCCATTTATGAACAACGTCTTAGATTTAACCCTTTCTTGTTGCTAAAATCACCAGTAGTTCATTCATTGCCTTGTTTATTCATTTCACAACCTCCATATCCGTCCCCCGACCACCAGCAATTATATGCCTACAACATGAAAAGGTTGCGGGGATATCGACGGTATCCATCCAATTGTATTGACCCAGGGATCATTTAATATCTTGTTCCATCATATACATGCATAAAACCCGTATAATTTATTCATTAACCAAACGATGCACATACAAAAAAATACGGGATGGCATCTGCCATCCCGTATTTTTAACTTGTCCTTTAAAAATCAACCACCAATAAAGGACATTTCTATTTTTTCTTGTTTTTTCAAAGTGCCCGCTACCCTCTCGTCCGAATAACGGTCATCTCGATGATTCCAAATCGAGATGATGTGGTCTGTTAATTCTTCATCCGACATCTCTGAACGAACCAATGACTTCAAGTCATGGCCTTTCCCATTAAATAAGCAAGTATATATGCTACCGTTTGCAGAGAGACGTGCACGCGTGCAACTTGAACAGAATGATTCCGAAACCGACGTGATGAATCCTACTTCAGTTGTTGTTCCTTTATAACGGAAACGCTTAGCAACTTCCCCAAAGTAATCTTCTTCCACAGGTTCCAATTCGAATTCTTGCTGTAGCATCTCGAGCAGTTCCTTTTTCGTTACCACATTTTTTAGTTGCCAACCATTTGTATGGCCAACATCCATATATTCTATATATCGCAGTTGAATGCCTTCCTGTTTGCAAAAACGAGCCATTGGCAGGATTTGAGATTCATTCGTTTCTTTTTTCACCACCATATTGACCTTGACGCCAAGTCCTGCCTTTTTAGCAGCGGCGATGCCTTCCAGAACCGGTTTTATCCCGATATTTCTGCCATTCATCTTTTTAAACAACTCGTCATCCAGACTGTCTAGGCTGATGTTCACTCGTTGTAAACCTGCTGCCTTTAAATCGGCCGCATGCTTCTTCAGGAACACGCCATTGGTGGTCAACCCTATATCTTCTATTCCTTCAATCAAGACAAGTTCGGAAATAAGCGTGGTAAGATTTCTGCGTAACAGCGGTTCCCCGCCCGTCAACCTTAACTTCTTCACACCTAAGTTTGCGAATATTTTAGAGATCCTTATAATTTCTTCATATGATAAAAGCTCGCTCTTCGGGAGGAACTGGAAATTCTCATGAAAAATTTCAGCCGGCATACAATATTGACAACGGAAGTTGCAACGATCGATGACGGAAATTCTCAAATCTCTTAATGGCCTATCTAAAGAATCTTTTATTTGACTGGTCAATTAACCACTCCTAGCCCTCATGTATTAGAAAAAGCCAAGCCAATAAAAAGCTGGTCCACAAAATGCGGATTCACCGTTTTTTGACTGGCTCTCTATTCATTCTTTTACATGGAATTTATTTTATGCCTAATGCGATTTTTGCATATCTGGACATGCGGTCCTTGGACCATGGTGGACTCCACACAATTTGCACGTCCGTTTCTTTCACTTCCGGAATATCTTCAAGCACCAATTTCACTTGATCGACAATTGTACCAGCTAATGGGCAGCCCATAGCCGTCAAGGTCATCTTCACAGTCGTTAGTCCTGCCTCGTCCATATCCACATCATATACCAAGCCTAGATTGACGATATCTATTCCAAGCTCCGGGTCAATAACCTGTTCCAAAGCTCCCATAATAATGTCTTTTGTATCTTGATCCATCTTAATCACTCCTTTTATAATCAATTATCCCCGTCATTCATACCGGGTGCTGATAGTTAAAACGGTTTACACTATCTACATATTAGAATCATAACAGATTTTTCGCGTTCCATTAAGCTTTTTGTATAGTTGGCAATAAATGTTTCTCAAACCAGTTCGCCGTTTGAAGCACACCTTCTCTGCTTACCTTATGAGATGCTTTCTTGTCGAGAATGAAATTAATTCTATTATCCCCTTCATTATAACTTGATTTAACCTCTTCATAAAAGCGATATGCATATTGATAAGGAACCACATGATCTTTTGCTCCATGCCAAAACAATAGTGGCCGATTAGCGAGCCTGTCGGGATTCAAGCTTAGGTCAAATGGTTTAAGTTGTGCAATCGCTTGTGTGATTTCCTCTTCCGATAGGGGAAAGCTAATCTCCCTTTTTTTCATCTCCCCTATTTGAAGCTCGGCAAACGAAACATATGAAGGGTTCCCCATCAAGCTCACGCCCGCCGATAACCAATCATAAGTCGCTAACGCCCCATTGGTCACAATCCCACCCATTGAGCTGCCGGCTATGCCAATCCTTTTAGGATCGATTAATTTACGGGAAAGTAAATCATCTTTAAGTAGGGGCAACTCTTTGATGCTCTGTAATACCATTTCCCAAAAACGAGGCATCAACTCGGATTCGCTTTCCCCCGTTTCCCTCTCTCCATGGTAGACAACATCGGGAAGAATCACGCGAAAGCCCTTTTCAGCCATTAAATATGCATAATGGAGATTGTGTTCCTTTGCACTCTGAAATCCGTGTATAAAAATGACTAGCGGCAGTTCCTTATTGAAAATGGACCGTTCGCTAACATGTAAAACAGGAATGTGCCCTATTACTTCTTTTTCGATGATCACCAATTCGACCCCTCCGAATCATTCATGTTATAATGCTGATTGCCCCTATATGGAACAACCAAAATTTTATTAAAAAACCTATTTAAGTAAGTCGTATAATCTCGGGATTATTATAACCCTTTCATTTAGTAATATCATACAAGAATGCATAAAGAATGAAAAACATTTACAATTTCAGTACACTAAACTTAACAATATTCGCCTATAATAAAATCAAAAAAGAACAGAAGGTGCCATAGATGAATGACAAGCATTTAATTGTATTGGATCTTGATGGAACATTACTTACTGATAAAAAATCCATTTCCCCCCGCACTAAACAGACCCTTTTAAAACTGAAAGAGGATGGACATGAAGTCATGATTGCGACAGGCCGTCCCTACCGCTCAAGCGAACTCTATTATCGTGAGTTGGGATTGACAACGCCTATCGTCAATTTCAATGGTGCCTTTGTCCACCATCCCTTGCAGACAAGCTGGGGGACGTATCATTCACCTCTCGACATCAAGATTGCAAAAGAGATAGTCGAGGCCTGTGACCAATTTAGCTATCATAACATCATTGCAGAGGTTAGGGATGATTTATATGTCCATTATCATGACGAAAAATTGATGAATATGTTCAATGTAGGGAATCCAAAAATGACTAGCGGGGACCTGCGAAACTACCTAAACGATTCGCCTACCTCTATGCTCATCCATACAGATAGCGAATATGTCGGGCAAATTCGGCAGCATCTATCGGATGTTCATGCTGAATTGGTTGATCACCGACGTTGGTCAGAGCCCTTTCACATCATCGAAATCATAAAAAGTGGATTAAGCAAGGCTGTTGGGCTTCAACGTGTATCCAATTACCTGGACATTCCAAAAGACCGGATCATCGCATTCGGGGATGAGGACAACGACTTGGAAATGCTTGACTACGCAGGAACGGGTGTCGCCATGGGTAATGCCATAGAATTGGTGAAAAACGTAGCCAACACGACAACCTTGACCAATGAGGAAGATGGCATTGCCATTTTCCTTGAGGAAAAATTTAATCTGAAATAACACATTTTTCCCTTCATAAATTCCATTCATTGAGCCACACTAGTAGGGACAACAGCAAACATCGTTGTCAAAAAGCTCAGATTCGGAGGAGATATAATGGGAACAAAATCAAAACGTTTTGTACAGCAAGGCAAAGAAAGTGTTGCCAAACACGCTGAAAAAATCCCTTATCACACTACGTATGCAGAGGCTGAAAAAGACAGATTACGTATTATGTCAGAACAAAGCTATGGTGGCTTCTAATGGGAAACAAATTATTCCAGAACGCTCGGGACTTTGTTGAAGAAGCTCTCCACTCTGAGCCTGGTGGCGACCAGCAAAAAACTGTGGAAATCGCCAAAAATGCTCTTTCTTCGGCTAATGCCAATACGAATAATGCCGAAAAAGAACAGTTGCGTGAACTTCAGGAAAAGTTGGAAAACCATCTAAAGTAAAAAGGAAAAGCCTCCAGGATCCTGGAGGCTTTTCTCGTATTTAATCGTTATTTCTTGTTGTTCCGCCTTTTTTACCGATTTCTTTATAAAAACTTTTATCATGAGAATCGGAGGTGGCTTCTCCGCCTTTGCGTCCAATCTCTTGGTAGAAGTCCTTATCGTGATTGTTCGAAGTGGCATCCCCGCCTTTGCGTCCAGCTTCTTCCCTACTCATCTTTTCATTCTTAGCCATTGTTCATCACTCCTTCAACAAGATTTATTGGCGATACGCTAGTACATTAGCCGTTTGGGATAAGCCTCAAACGTAAAACACCAATATTTATCCATTTGTCAATGAAGTGTAACAGTAATGAAAAATATGGTAAAAATCCTACTGTTCATTCCCTTCGGAACGTACCAACGATTCCCGACGTTTCAATAATGTTGGTGAAGGCATGAGGATCGACTTCTTGAATAATCCTCTCCAAATCATACAATTCATACCGAGTAATGACGATCATCAACATTTCCTTACTTTCATTGGTGAAAGCTCCTTTAGCAGGGAGCCTTGTAATGCCGCGAACCAATTTAGCATGGATGGCTTGCTTCAGTTCCTCGCTTTGCTTCGTTATGATCATGGCTGTCAACTTTTCATGGCGAGTATGTATAGCATCTACCACGCGTGTTGAAGTATAAAGCGTAACGAGGGTATACAAGGCCTTTTCAGGTCCATATACCGCTCCGGCTGTGACGATGATGATTCCATTCAAAAGAAATAAGTAAGTTCCTACAGGCTTGTCCTTCTTGCGTGATAAAAGCATGGCGATAATATCCATACCACCTGTCGATGCCCCGAATTTCAATGTAATCCCTACTCCGACCGCAGCGATCACACCACCAAAGACAGCATTCAACAAAATGTCTGGGGACCATCGTGTTAGCGGGATGATTTCCATAAATAAACTCATTAATATAACACTGAGGAAGCTATAAAAAGTGAAGGACTTCCCAACCTTCCTCCAGGCAAGAATAGTGACTGGAATATTCAATAGAAAGAGTAAGATACCAGTCGATACATTAAATGGTGCAAAGGATCCAATAATACTTGATAATAACTGCGCTACCCCTGTGAATCCACTTGCATAAACATTTGCAGGAATCAGAAAAAAGTTCATTGCAACAGCATTCAGTAATGCACCAATTATGACAATTAGAATTTTCTTTATTTCATTACCATACAACCAAAAAACCTCCAATATATCCTATTTTTAGTGGCCAATTCCCCTTATTTTCTCTTTCTATAGTCGTAGTGATTGAAATTTCACCGTTACATGCTAAACTAAATAGAGTAAAACACACATTTACTAAAATATGTAAAAAGAAAGCGGGTGTATTATGGCTATCACGATTCTTGCGGATAGTGCATGTGACTTGCCATTGTCTTTCTATCAAGAAAACAATGTAACATTGATCCCCCTACAAGTTCATTTGGATGGGCAAAATTATGAAGACATCGTTACCATTAATTCTAAGGAGATTTTTCAAGCCATGCTTGATGGCAAGGCTCCAAAAACTTCACAAGTTTCTCCGGAACATTTCTTGGAAATATTCACGGAGTTTGCCAAAGAAAAAAAACAGGGCATTTATATTGCCTTTTCCTCTGAACTATCCGGAACGTACCAAACAGCCGTTATGATTCATAACCAGGTGAAGGAAGAATACCCTGATTTGGACATAGAGATCATTAACTCGAAATGCGCATCATTAGGCATTGGCATGGTCGTTGAACAAGCTGCCAAGTTAGCTCAGAGTGGAGCTTCTAAAGAAGAAATTTTAACACATATAAATTTTCTCCTCAAGCACATGGAACACCTATTCACGGTAGGTGACCTTGAATACTTGGCGCGTGGTGGACGTATATCCAAAACATCTGCCCTTGTTGGCGGGTTATTAAACATTAAACCGCTACTAAATGTGGAGGATGGAAAACTCGTTCCTCTTGAGAAGATTCGCGGCAAAAAGAAATTAGTGAAAAGAGCGATGGAATTAATGCATGAGCGTGGCATAAATCTATCTACTCAAACAATTGGTATTGTTCACGGCAATGACGAAGAATCCGCATTGGAATGGAAAGAAGTGATTCAACATGAATTTGGTACGACAAATTTCATGATCCATTCAATCGGTTCAGTAATCGGGGCACATACCGGTCCTGGTACTGTAGGTATCTTCTTCTTAAACGATACCCCTGTGAAATCATAAATATGCATACTCCCTCTTATAATTGTGAACAATACATATTGATCATGATTATGAAGGGAGTTTTTATTATGTCACACACTAAAGATAACAATAAAAGACCCGAAGATAACCAAGCGAGAAACGCCGAAAAAAACATTGCCTACCAGGAAAATCTTAAAGCGGGAAAACATTCCTACTCCAAAAAAACAGATCATAAATAACGGGGGACATCCCCCGTTTTTTCCTGTATCCCCTTGACAAAGTCCACTTGCTTAACAGAATGAATGGTTGTCTTCCTTACCTATCTTCTCTATAATAAAAGAAATAAAACCTGCTGGAGGTAAGTAATGGCAAAGGAAAATTCATTCGATATAGTATCCAAAGTAGATTTTTCGGAAGTGACAAATGCTGTAACCATGGCAATGAAAGAAATACAAACGCGCTATGATTTCAAGGGCAGCTTAAGTACGATTTCCATCGATAAGGAAGACCTCGTTTTGGTTTCTGATGACGAGTATAAACTTGATCAATTAAAAGATGTTTTAATCAGTAAACTTATAAAGCGTGGAGTTCCCGTCAAAAACCTCGATTACGGGAAAATAGAAGGGGCTTCCGGCGGTACTGTCCGTCAACGCGCTAAACTCATTCAAGGTATCGATAAAGAACAAGCAAAGAAAATCAACACCATCATTAAAAACAGTGGGTTAAAAGTCAAAAGTCAAATTCAGGACGACCAAATTCGCGTTACCGGAAAAAACAGGGATGACCTGCAAGGCATCATCTCTGCCATCCGTGGTGCTGAATTATCAATTGATGTACAATTCCTAAATTACCGCTAAACTAGTAGGGGCTGTCCCAAAAGTCAGGAATATGACTTTTAGGGCAACCCCTTTTTTTTATAAATTTATGCACAAAAAAATCGCCCTTTTTAGTAAAATGAAGTTACCAGACAACATTTAGAAAGGACGATTTTTTATGAGCAATCCAAAGATTACTACAGAAAATTATAACATGGAACAAACTTTACTACCACTCTGCATACATGAGGAAACTGTCGTTCCCCAAAAACGAAATGTCACACCTACTTTTATTCCCTATGATAATCAACAAACAACTGTGATTTTTGATATTCAGGATCTGATTCCAGCTTACCACGTCGCGCGTGTAATCGATCAAATGATTGAATCAGTAGAAGATAAAGTCTTTTTCGAGCACTATAATGGTGGCGGACGTAGCTCTTACCATCCCAAAATGATGACGAAAGTCATTTTGTATGCCTATTCTCAAAAAGTCTATTCCTGTCGTGAAATCGCCAAACTGGTTGAAGAAAATATCCCAACAATGTGGCTGGCTGCCTTGCAGAAACCGGATTATCGAACGATTAATCGATTTCGTACACAACAAATGGAAAAGCTCCTTCCGAAGCTATTTGAAGAAATGATCCATCAACTAATAGAAGAAAAGCACATCACAATGGAGAACTATTTCCTAGACGGAACAAAAATTGAAGCAAGTGCAAACAAGTATTCATTTGTGTGGAAAAAGGCGACGACCAAATTTGAGGCGAAGCTACAAGAAAAAATTGAAGAAACGTACCAACAGATTCAGACCATTACAAATGAAGAAGGGCATGAACTGTCTGCTCAAGACGAAACGTCCTTTTTAACGGCAGAGGAAAAACTAACTCAAATAGAAAAAGCATTAGTGAAAAAAGTTGAAAAAGAAACGAATGGTATCCAGCTTGAAGAAGATGTCCAGGTACGAAAAGAAAAACGACGGGAACTCAGTCCGGTTAAGAAACTATTGAAATTAGTGCGTGAAGACTTAGGTCCACGATTAGTAAAATATAAACAACAAAACGCTCTATTTGGCGATCGAAATAGTTATTCTAAAACTGATACGGATGCGACATTTATGCGAATGAAAGATGATCATATGAATAACGGACAACTAAAACCTGGTTATAATATTCAAATGGCAACGGAAAATCAATTCATTCTTTTTTATACGATACATCAACGTCCAACTGATACACGGTGTTTTAAGCCCCATATAGAGGCACTGAAGAATACATCGCTACCATTCCCGAAAAACGTCATCGCAGATGCCGGCTATGGCAGTGAAGAAAACTACCTCTACTCTTTGGAGGAAGAATTTGAAGCTTTGATTCCTTACAATACTTTTTTAACGGAACAAAAACGGAGCTATAAAAAAGATATTCGTCATGCGAGTAACTGGGCATATGATGAACAAAAGGATGAATACACCTGTCCAAATAACCGTAAGGTTTTATTTAAGCGTTACTCGACCCGTACGGATAAAAATGGATTCACACGTGACTTTAAAATTTATGAATGTGAGGATTGTACGGATTGTCCATTAAAATCGCAATGTACAAAGGCGGCAGGAAATCGCCAAGTGCATGTTAATCCAGTTTATGAAGAACTAAAAGCGAAAGCAAAAGTGAACCTTTGGTCTGAATCGAATGCACAAATTTACGCTCGACGAAAAATCGAGGTAGAGAGTGTTTTTGGTCATATCAAGGGCAATAGGTCGTTCCGTCGCTTTTCGCTTCGGGGCTTAACGAAAGTCCAAACGGAGTTTGGCATCGTAGCCATGGCACATAATTTACTGAAGATAGCTGGCTTGCATCAGCTACTTTCAATGAATAATTATAAAAATAGAAAAACAGGTGGAGAAAAACAACTCGTTTTTCTCCACCTGTTTTATTTTAGGGACTTATTAGACAGCCCCTTTTTCATTTAGTTGAAGGCACAAGGTGCCCGTTTCCCCATGCCTATTTCCCCCTCCATTCCTCCCCATACACCCTATCTGGATATCTCACACATAACGCCTTCACATTTCCTGTTATTCAAACCAATGTATCGATTCCAAGGAGTTGTGAGATGCTATTCTTGCTCTTATGTTTAAGCAATTCAAAAATAAGGAATATAAAAAATACAATAAAATATAGGAGGGGTAATCATGACAAACCAAAATAAACAAGGGTTTCCACCACAACATCAACAACATCAACCCGGAGTAGAAACGAAGATGGATCCGAATCCTGAGTCTGTAAAATCGGAATATAAAGGTAGTGGGAAATTAAAAGGAAAAACAGCGATTGTAACCGGCGGAGATAGCGGCATTGGTAAATCGGTCGCCATCTATTATGCGAAAGAAGGAGCCAATGTAGTTGTAGCCTACTTGGATGAACACGAAGATGCAAAGAAAACTAAGGAATTAATCGAACAAGAAGGACAAAAATGCTTGCTACTTGCAGGGGATATCGGTGATGAAACGTTTTGTCAGGATATCGTCAAGCAAACAATTGAAGAATTCGGCGGGTTGGATATCCTTGTCAACAATGCCGGCGAACAGCATGTGCAAGAAAGCCTTCTCGACATATCAGCCGAGCAGTTGGAAAAAACATTCCGAACTAATATCTTTTCCATGTTCCACTTAACGAAAGCCGCTTTGAAGCACCTCAAAAAAGGGAGCAGCATCATCAATACAACCTCAATCACAGCCTACCAGGGTAATCCAAAGCTAATCGATTACTCATCAACTAAAGGCGCCATTTTAGCCTTTACACGCGCTCTATCGAATTCCATTTCAAAAGATGGCATTCGAGTGAATGGTGTAGCGCCAGGTCCTATCTGGACACCGCTTATTCCCGCTTCATTCGGTGAAGAAGATGTGGCCAAATTTGGACAAAATACACCTATGGGTCGTGCAGGACAGCCAGAAGAATTAGCACCTGCCTATGTATATCTAGCAAGTGATGATTCATCTTACGTCAGCGGACAAGTCATCCATGTCAACGGCGGTTCAGTGGTAAACGGTTAATTACGAGAAGGAAGCAGCGGATTTCATTTCTGAGATCCGCTGCTTTTTTATTAAGAAGGATTTAGAAAGCTCGTAACGAATATAAGGACAAGAAAGGTGTGATTTTTTGACTCTTATTATCGATCCTTGGTTCACCGTTACAGAATTAGACCCGAAAACATTCGCAATTAGTGAATATGGACATTGGGAAAAAGTTCATTCCTTTTTATTGCTAGGCGAGGAAAAGGCTGCCTTGATTGATACCGGATTAGGAATAGACCATATAAAACGGATAACCGATCAAATAACAGAACTTCCCATCATTGTCCTCACTACACATGTCCATGCTGATCATATTGGAAGCCATGGAGAGTTCGATACGCTCTATGTTCATGAAGATGATGCTGACTGGTTGATGAATGGAATTAAAGGATTGTCTTTAGACCAAATACGAAAAGGTATGGCCCGTGACATCACCTTGCCTGTACCGAAATCATTTAATCCTTTTACATATCATCCTTTTCAAGGAATTCCTGATAATGTGCTTGTAGACGGGGACACCATTCTCCTCGGGAAACGTGACCTAACCATTTACCATACCCCCGGGCATTCACCGGGTCACATCTCGATTTTCGACCAATCAACAGGTTATTTATTTACCGGAGACCTATTGTATGCTGATACTCCTATCTACGCATTTTATCCATCCACGAACCCGGTTGATCTCGTTAATTCTTTAGAGAGGGTGGCTCAAATAAAAGACATCACCAAAATATATGGAGGGCATAATCAGCTAGGCCTCGAGCCAATCATCCTTTTTGACGTGATGGATGCGGTCCACTACATTCGGAAACATAACTTGGACAGACACGGAACAGGCATCCATTCATTTAGAAGCTTCAGCGTCCAGTTTTAAGGATATGCATGCAAATCAAAGGAGCATTGTGACACACAATGCTCTTCCCTTTAATAATTCATGACCAACGATTCTTGCTTTAAAGGTCGGCAGGAACTTCTTTCCACAAACTGATGGGGTATGATGATTCCCCCCGGCTCTGCTCCCTTTTGTAACTTTTGGATGATCGATTTGGCTGCCTGATAACCCAGATCAAAAATGTTAATATCGACAGAAGTTAGGGCAGGTAGTGACATTTCAGTGAAAAGAAGGTTATTAAAGCTGACAATTGATATCTCTTCAGGAGTGCGTATGCCCATCTCCCTTAGTGAATGGACAATTCCAAGTGCCATTAAGTCATCACTGACGATTAAAGCGGTCGGAGGTTCCTTAATGGATAGCAACCTATTTGCTACTTCCAGTTCCCCATTATGTACAAAGTTCTCAAGTATCGTATATTCACTTCTTGGAACGATCCCAGCCCTTTTTAATGCCCGTTCGTATCCAGAAAGGCGATCGAGTGTCATCACAGACTTTATATCCCCACCGATGAAACCGATTCTTTCATGCCCCAATTGGATTAGATAATCTGAGGCCTGTTCAGCCGCCAAGACGTTATCATTATCCACATATGATATTTCCTCGATAAAATCGTATGGCTTTCCAATCATGACAAATGGGAAATCCCTTGATCGCAAATAAGTAAGGATATGATCATTCATCCTTGAATACATCAGGACGATACCATCTACCATCCCCCCCTGGACCATATTCACGATTCCTTCATAAATCTCATTCTCCGTTTTTCCCGTGCTGAGCAATAGCGAATATTGTTTTTCCTGGGCCCCTTCGCTAAGTCCTTGCAAGATTGTTGAGAAAAATGGATTTTGATAGATGACATTCGATGAACTTGGTAAGACCAACCCTATAATTTTCGTTGATTGGTTTGCTAGGCTGCGGGCAATGAAATTTGGGTGATATCCCAATTTCTCCATCGCTTTACGCACGCGCACTTTCGTTTTCTCGCTAATTCGAGGATTATTTGCAATCACTCGAGAAACTGTTGAAGGTGCTACATTCGCCAGTTGAGCTACATCTTTAATCGTAATAGCCATGCATTTCCCGTCTCCCCTCATCGTATTACAGACTTTTTGGACAACTTTGTGTAAAGTCAATAAATACTTTTCCAATATATTAAATAAATATACAATTATATGTATCTATCATACACTCAACTCAATGCTTATATCCATTACTTTTTTTAAATTTTCTATTTTTTTCAGAAAATATCGGCTTTTAGAGTCAGCCTTCACTTTTATCATAAAAAAGAGAGTTGATTTTAAATCAACTCCTTCATTGAAACGTATGATTTGTTTAGAGAAGAGGACAGAAGTCAGACGACTAACTACAGTAGCACCAACGACTACATAGCTTCAACTAATGATGGTAGACCCTCACCTCGTAAGGACGCAAATGAATCTCACATTCGTCTTCCACATTGTCATAATTGCCCAGTAATAGTTCCATATTCCCCCAATCAGATATATCGATGGAATGGTGATTCGTACTGAAATTGCATATGACTTTCACTGATTCACTATTCATTTTTCTTGTATAAATATAAAGTTCACAATGATTTTCCCATAATAAATCATATTCTCCATAAACTAAAACCTGGTACTTCTTTCGAAGATTAATCATCTTTTTGTAAAAATGGTAGATGGATGAAGGATTATTCCTTTGCTCTTCCACATTGATTGCACGGTAATTGGAATTTGCTTTCATCCAGGGTGTTCCTTCTGTAAACCCTCCATGCTCCGTATCATTCCATTGCATGGGTGTACGTGAATTGTCCCGACCGTTATGCCAAATGATCTGCATGATTTCATCATGTGAACGTCCCTTGGAGGTTTCAATATGATAAAAGTTTTTCATGCCAATGTCATCATAATCATCGATAGAGTCGAATTGTACGTTTGTCATCCCAATTTCCTGCCCTTGATAAATGAATGGTGTCCCTTGCATAAAAAAGTACAATGCACCAATCATTTTCGCACTCTCCAACCAATATTGATGATCATTTCCCCAAGTGGACACACTTCTCGGCTGGTCATGGTTTTCAAAAAACAAAGCATTCCAGCCTTTATTCTGAAGTCCCTTTTGCCATTTTGTCATGGTCCTTTTCAGTTCATAGACGTCGACATGATGATCATGTCCCCGATTCCATAGGCCCAGATGTTCGAATTGAAAAATCATATTGAACTTACCGTTTTCTCCCCCGACCCAATCATCCGCTTGTTCAATCCTTACGCCATTGGCTTCACCAACCGTCATGATATCATACTTCGCAAAAGTTTCTTCCTTAAGCTCTTGAAGGTAATCCAATATCCCTTCCTGATTGGTATGCATCTCAAACGCAGGGACATATTGATGCCAATATGGATTGGGCATATCCGGCAACCCCTCACGCTTGTGAATATGGGTGATGGCATCAATCCGGAAACCATCGATGCCCTTATCCAACCACCATGTCACCATGCTGTATAGAGCCTGCCGGACTTCTTTACATTCCCAATTTAAGTCCGGTTGTTTCTCTGCGAATAAATGTAAGTAGAATTGTTTTGACCTTTCATCGAATTTCCAGGCACTTCCTGAGAATATACTTTCCCAATTGTTAGGTTCCCTACCATCCTTGCCATCTCTCCAAATATACCAGTCTCGTTTCGGGTTATCCTTTGAAGAACGCGACTCCACGAACCAGGGATGCTCATCACTAGTGTGGTTAAGCACCAAGTCAAGAATCACCCTCATGCCACGTCGGTGTACATCGTCCAGCAATTGTTCCAGGTCCTCCATCGTGCCGAATTCTTCAGAAACCGATTGGTAATCACTGATATCGTATCCATTATCTGCGTTGGGGGACTTATAAAACGGGCTAATCCAAATGACATCGATCCCAAGTTCCTGCAAGTAATCCAGTTTGGAGATCAATCCCCTTAAGTCCCCCACTCCATCTCCATTGCTATCCATGAAACTGCGGGGGTAAACTTGATAACAAACAGCCTCTTTCCACCAGGTTTTGCTCATGCTGTAGCCTCCCGTTTCTGTATTCCACAAAGCCAAGGGACATTGTTTTGCAGCCAAAAATCGAGAGGTACATGGTTAGTTTACTTGATTCCTTTTTGAACGTTTAATGACCAAAGCAATGAAAATGGCAAAAATGACAAGGACCAACCCGATAATGATCAAATAGGGAGTATTGATGGTCGATTTAGATGCAAGAGTGTAGACTTCCGTTGACTCCCTGTCGATTACGATCGAGTAGCCATTATCCTTACTACGAACCAAATCTCCATTCAGCATACCTCTCAACTCTTTGTTCTCGTCAAGATCCTTTTCACTGAGATTAATCGTTTGCGTTTTGGTTGTATTATTCATGGCCACCACCATTGTTTCGTCGCCATACACACGTTTAAAAACCGCCGTACCGCCCTTTTGGTACAAAGGCTCCATATCCCCTTTTGATAATGCAGGGTACATCTCCCGAAGATCGGAAAGCTTGGTGATATACTCCACTAGCTCTTGCTCTGTCTTAAAATTCATCAATTGATGATTGGTCGGTGCTTCATCACCATTAAGGGCGATTTCCGATCCATACATCACGATGGGTACACCTGGAGTGGTATACATATAGGATAAGGCCATCTTCCATCTTGCCCCAGGGTTTTCATTATGATCGGCAGCATCCTTGGTGAAACGGGGCATATTCTGGGTATCCATGAATAAAGCCTGTGTACCGCTCGTTCCGATAGCATTGAAAACAGGTGCCAGATCCTGATCCGGTGCAGCGAATGCTTTTCTCAGTTCAGCATTTTGTGGGTAATCCATGAAAGCATCGATTCCCGTTTCCTCATATCCTTTTATCAAATCCTCATTGCCTTGGACATCGCCAATTGTATAGAAGTTTGATTTTTCAGACTTGACTGTTTCAACAAACTCCTTCCAAAAGTCCTTTGGAACGTGTTGAACTTGATTTAGTCGATACCCATCAATATCCGTTTCTGCAATCCACCACTTGGCAACATCCAACAAATATTCCCGAGTTTCCTGGTTATCTTGATTTAAGTCCGGCAGGCCATTCACCCAGCCGTTTTCCATGTTCTGCTGATTGCTATCCTTGGAAATGTCCTTTTTTTCGTGAAACCAGTCTTTTTTATCAGGTTCGTTTAGCCAAGAATGATTCTTCCCCACCTGATTAACCTGAAAATCAACAATAACTTTCATCTCACGGCTATGGGCCTCATCCACGAGCTTCTTGAATTCTTGTTTCGTACCATAATGTTCATCCGTTTTATAAAAATCCTTCACCCATTCCCCGTGGTAGCCATTATCTTCATTAGCAAAAATAGGTGATAGGATGATAGCGGTATACCCCATATCTTTAAGGTAATTTAACTTGTTCGTGACTCCTTCGAAATCTCCTCCATTAAAAGCTGAAGGATTCAATACATCTGCATCCCCATTGTTTTTAGGATTTCCATCAAAAAATCTGTCTATCATCAATGAGTATGCGATTTCATCCTTCCATGTTCGTTGTTCTTTTTCAGCTGCTCCTACAGGAATGGCGTAAAAAAGAAGCAACGGAATTAAAGCGAGTGATAACACCCTTTTTTTCATATCCGCTCTCCTCCTAGCTATCTCTTTACGCCTTTAAGATTAGCGTTTTGCCCCCTTGACGTCAAATCCATATTATAAAATTTTTTACACAAAAGAGATAAAATGGAGAGCAGTTGATAGTGGGGCATATTTCCCGTTTCATTCCTCCTGGTAACTTTTTTCGATCTTCTTTACGGCTTCATCCAAAGCGGCTTTCGGTTTGGCTTTAATCGCCGTTATGTCCTGCATCGCGGAATTCATCGGTCCCCAGACTTTATTCATTTCTGGAATATTCGGTATCGGTTCTGCGTATTGTAATTGTATGGCGATGGCTTGTGCCCTTTCACTATCTTTTATTGCCTCATGCCCTTTGATTGTTTTTATAGGGGAGATTTCTCCCGTTCGTTCAAAACGGAGCACTGCATTTTTTTCATTTGATACATATTCCACAAATTTTGTAGACCAATAGGGATATTTGGTGAATGCGGTAATATGCCAGCCCTGTATTTCCATGATTGTTTTCATTGGCTTTCCATTTGGCAATTGGGGCATCGGAGCGACGCCGACATTCTTCCCATCCAACCATGCAGTTTTTGAACTCATGATGGAGGCTACCTTCCCCTCCCTAAACATTTTTTCCATATCTTCTTTGTCACCCTCTGGGATGGCACTCGCTTTATACCATTTTTGAATGAATTGCGCACCTTTCACTGCACCTTCATTGTTCAATCCTATATCCAAAGGATTTATTTTCTTCTTATCCCGATCGAATACATACCCTCCCATTCCCGTCATAATTCCATATGCATCATAGAAATCGTTCCATTCAGCCGCAAATCCATACTCCTTACCTGCCCTAGCCTTTTTTGCTTTTTTATACAATTCATTCATCGTGTCCGGGACCTTCGGCATCATCTTCTCGTTATACACCAAAACGGAAGTGACAGCAGACTTGGGCAGCCCAAATAGTTTTCCCTGATACATTTCGGCGAATATGGAAGCTTCTAAAAAGGCATCTGTAACTTCATCATTCACCTTGATTTCCTGTATCAGTCCCTCCTCCACTAGCTGACCTATTTTTTCATGGGTAAGTGTCACGATATCCGGGGATGTCCCGATAGGCCCATTTCGGCGTAATTGTGTGTACATCCCATCGTTCACTTTTTGCTCTTTATATTCCACTTTGATTCCATATTCTTTTTCGAATTCCTTCAGGATCGGTTTTAGGGCTTCCCCTTTATTCTCCTCTTCCCAAACAATCAGTTTTTCCGGTTTTTTTTCATTCGTGGTTTCTTTTTCTCGCGGCATCCTTTCCTTCACCACTTCATTTTCCTTATCTGTATTGGCATCACAAGCACTTCCGATAGCGATAAAGATGAGGGACATGAGTAAATAGATCATCAACTTCTTCACTTTTATTCTCCTTTTAAAAATGTTTGATTCTATCATGTCCCAAAGCTTCGAATTGTTTACACCACCGTTAGAAAATCGAAAGGAAAGAACGTGGATTCACGATGAAAACGATATCAATCTTTATTGTTATCATTATATGAGAGGACTCAATTTTTACAACATTTTCCTTTATCAATTTTATTTCTTAAATGGAAGCGTTCTATTTCATATTTTTTAAGAACCAGGTGCTTTTTTTATATAAAATGGGTATATAATCAAAATGACTGGATAGTTTTTGAAATATTTAATTTTTTTAACTTTTCATCAGTACATAAGTAATGTCCTCTCAATCTCCAGTCTTAAAGTTCATTCAGCTTTCAAAATTAACCTGACTAGAATTGGAGTGGTTTTCTATGGAACGTTCGTCCATCCAGCACCGGCCTACAGACAATTTTGCTTATAGCATCGATGCAGAAACTCTTCATATCCGCCTTCGTACAAAAAAACAAGATATTTCTTACGTTGGACTCCTCTTTGGAGACCCCAATATACTTGATGAAGGTCATTGGCAGTATGAACAAGTGCCAATGTACCTCTCTGGCAGTGATGGCCATTATGATTACTGGCATATTTATGTGAAGCCACCTTACCGGAGAATAAGGTATGGATTTAAGCTACAATCGGGTGAGGAAGAACTCATTTATACGGAAAAAGGTTTTTTTGATGAGGCTCCTGATGATACAGGCTGTTATTTTGCCATACCTTATCTTCATCGAAATGAAGTGTTTAACACGCCTGAATGGGTAAAAGAAACAATCTGGTACCAGATCTTCCCGGAAAGATTCGCGAATGGAAATCCCGATAATGATCCTGAAGGTGCAAAGCCTTGGGGCAGTGAAGAACCGAAAGTGGACAACTTTTTTGGAGGGGATTTCGAGGGGATCCTAGAGCATCTTGATTACTTAGAGGACCTCGGCATCAATGGCATCTATTTCACGCCCATTTTCCACGCCCATTCCAACCATAAATATGACACGATCGATTACATGGAAATCGATCCCCAATTCGGGACGAAAGAGGACTTGAAAACCCTTGTGGAAGAATGCCACAAACGGAATATCCGTGTGATGCTCGATGCCGTCTTTAACCATAGCGGCTATTATTTCCCTCCCTTTCAAGACCTCCTTGAAAAAGGTGAGGACTCAGAATACAAAGATTGGTTCCACCCCCACGGCTTCCCTTTAAAAGGAGGAGAACGTCCCAATTATGAAACATTCGGTTTTTTTGAATCGATGCCCAAATTGAATACAGCCAATCCTGACGTCAAAAAATACCTTTTGGAAACCGCCGCTTATTGGATTAAGGAGTTCGATATCGATGGCTGGCGACTTGATGTTGCCAATGAGGTCGATTCACCGTTTTGGCGGGAGTTCCGGAATACGGTGAAAAACATTAAACCTGATCTATATATTCTCGGGGAAATTTGGCATGATTCCATGCCATGGCTAAGAGGCGACCAATTCGATGCAGTCATGAATTATCCATTTACCAATAACGTGTTCCGCCTCATTGCTTCGCAAAAAATCAATGCCCGGCAGTTTATTGAAGAAATGACGGCTGTCTATCACAGCTATCCGACCAATGTATTCGATGTCACCTTCAACCTTCTTGGAAGCCACGATACACCACGGATTTTCACAGACTGCGGGGAAGATGTGAATAGGGCAAAGCTCATTCATGCCGTTCTACTGACGTTCAAGGGCAGTCCCTGCATCTATTATGGAGATGAAATTGGTTTAACTGGCGACCAGGATCCCGGTTGTCGAAAATGTATGGTCTGGGAGGAAGACAAACAGAATCGCGAACTCCATAACGAAATCAAAGAATTGATTGCTTTACGGAAAGAGGAAGGCTTGCTTGCAAATGAAGGACATTTCGAATTCCTTGAAAAGATCAATAACACAAACATCGTCGCTTATCGAAAGTTCAATGAGGCACGCTCTGTTGTCATTCTTCTTAACCCGACAGACCGGTCACAGTCTTATAAACTCCCATTTGATGTAAAAGAGGACTCAATGATTGATTTAAGAACGAAGGAAATCGCGAAGGAAGACCACTCTGAATTGGGTGGCTATCAATATAGAATTCTTGCATTTGATCACTGAAGCAAACGAAAAGGGGCAAAGCGTACGATACGCTGAGCCCCTTTTTTTCATTCAATGATTTGGATATCATATTGCTTGAACCATACATCTATTTGAGCCAAGTGGGCGAGTAACTGAGGACCTGACATTAATTGACCGAACCAAGGGACCTTAAAGGCGGCGCCTTTCGAATCAACTATATCAGTCATTTTCTGTTGATCGAATAACTCGTGAAGAACCGAGCTTTTGTCAGTCAGGATATCTTTCAACCACGTCTGAACTCGATCCGTGTAGACAGGGTTATGTGTCTTGGGATACGGGCTCTTCTTGCGGTATAACACTTCATCTGGCAACATTCCTTCTAATGCTTTACGTAATATCCCCTTCTCCCGGTTACCGGTCATCTTCATTTCCCAAGGGATGTTCCAAGCATATTCAACAAGTCGGTGATCCGCAAACGGTACGCGCACTTCAAGGCTTGCGCCCATACTCATCCGATCCTTCCGATCGAGCAATGTTGTCATGAACCATAATAAATTTACATAGAATAGCTCCCTGCGCTTAGCATCTTCCCCACTTTCCCCTTCTAATCTAGGAGTTTCTAGAACCGTGGTCAAATACGCATCATTTGCATATTCCTCCAGTTTTAATTTGTCATGCCAGCCCTCTTTCAACAGAGATTGCCGTTCACCAGTCGACCTCATCCAAGGAAAACCAGTGCGATTTAAATCATCGGCACGATGAAACCATGGATAGCCACCGAAAATTTCATCCGCACATTCCCCTGATAACCCCACCACGAAATCTTGTTTTATTTCTTTGCAGAACCAAAGCAAAGAGGAATCGACATCCGCCATTCCCGGTAGGTCCCGGACTTGGACAGCTTCGATTAAATAGTCGGTCAACTGCTCTTGAGAGATGACGGCGGAATGATGCACGGTGTTGAATGTATCCGACATCTTTTTGATCCAGGGTCCGTCTGAATTAGGCTGGAATTCATTTGCCTTGAAGTATTTTTCATTATCTTCATAATCGATGGAATACGTATGAAGCCTTCCTTTACCTTCATCCAAATAGGCATTCGCCGCGATGGCCGTAATCGCGCTTGAGTCCACCCCACCTGACAAAAAGCTACATAGCGGAACATCGGAGACGAGTTGCCTGGTCACGGCATCTTTTACCAGAAAGCGTACTTTTTCAGATGTCTCATCTAGTGAATCACGATGTTCCTCACTCTGAACATTCCAGTATCTCCATATTCTCATCCCTTTTCTTGATAGAGTAAGGGCATGGGCCGGCCTTAATTCTTTAACATCGTGAAAGACACCAGAACCGGGCGTCCGGGATGGGCCCACCCCTAATACTTGGGCTAAGCCTTCCCTATCAATTTCTGTTTTGACATCGGGATGGGCTAGAATGGCTTTTATCTCCGAACCAAAAATGAACCCGCCTTTCCTTTCAGCATAGAAGAAAGGCTTAACTCCCATTCGGTCCCTTCCAATGAATAATTTCTGTTCATTTTCATCCCAAATGGAAAAGGCGAAAATCCCATTGAACAGTTCGACGCATTTTTCTTTCCATTCTATATAAGAAGTTAGTAAAACTTCTGTATCAGAATGCCCCTTAAAGGAATATCCTTTTAATAATAGCTGTTTTCGAATGTCTTCGGTGTTATACAATTCGCCGTTGTAACAAAGGGTATATCTTCCGTTTCCATGTTCCTTTGTCATCGGCTGTTTTCCACCCTCTGCATCGACAACCGTTAATCTTTTATGACCAAAGGCGACGTGGGTATCACTCCATACATTCTCCTCGTCTGGACCCCTCTTAGCCAAAGTTTTCGTCATCTGTTCGAGTGTTTCAGTTTCCGTCCTTAAATTCTTTTGAAAATGCACCCAACCTGTAATTCCACACATCACACTTCACCCTTTCCATCTGGACGATCAAATCATATAGCCTTCTGCCTTTTAAGCAATTAGGTATCCATATTTATGTTCTGGCTTCAAATCCTAGTATCGTTACAGCACCATTCCGTAGAAGCCCTTTGCCCCCACCCTTGTTGTGACAAAAAAGAGTGGGAAAGGAAGGCATCCCTGTTTAACATAGCCTATGCAAAGATGGAAAGTTGGTTATTTGTCCATAATATTTTAAAATATACCGTTATATTTTCATTGGATTTTGACTAAAAAGTAGGTGAGGATTCCCCTATTGGAGGTATAAGCATGAGTCAGCAACATCGAACGAAGTTAATGAACAGACAAACACGAGCGTTTACCGAAGGAACTGTGGAAAATATCAATCAGCAATGGATCTTTTTTGACGATGAAACCGATGAGGCATCATCGATTGAAGATCACGTTCAGAGCATCATTGAAGTTTATAGAGGGGGAAGATGGCAGCAGGGTTTATTGGAAGCGGAGGGGAAAATCCACCTTCACAGGGATTTCACTTTCCTGAGGGACAATGAACCCATAAGGATTCGAAAAAAACTATTATATTCGTTTGAACGTTTATTGGAGGAATTGAACGATGATTCTTTTTTCCAGTTTGTCACGACCCTGAATTCGCTGGACTTCTCTATTTATGATTGTATATATAGCTACAATCAGCTCACTTTTTTAAGGGAGCTCACCAATCAATCCGGCGTGAATTTCTTCACTTTTGATAACGAGACCCAAATCTGTCTCGTCCAGCACCATTTTTCCTATGGTAAAAAGGATCATGACCGTTTTGAATTCACCCTTAATACAGGGAAACGGATCATCATCGAAAAAGTGAATTCCCACTAATTCCTTGTAAAGTTTGCATACAAAAAAGGACAAATGAGATGAAACCCATTTGTCCTTTTTCAATCATGATTAAAACAAGTCAAAACCTTGTGGTAGGGATAATCCTAGATAAAGGACGAATATAAAAGCAACGACGAATAATGCCCACATCGCGCTTACAGCTTTTCCTTTTTTCCTACGGACCAATACCATTTCCATCGCGGCAATCACGATGATTCCTACAATCATTTTCACTGCATATGCACCAAAGTCAGTAATTAGCATTCCACCTGTAAGGAAAATCAAAAGGAAGAATACACGTGTGATCATGTGCATCATTTTGGCTTTCGGGCTTCCATTTTTAAGCATGGAATATGTTACAAAGAAAAGAATGATTCCGATAACCCAAGTCGTTATGTGTAAGTGAGTTCCCATTTACTTGCCCCCTCGTTCAATATCCATTTCATCATAACATAGGCTTTTACATAAAAACAAAAGTAAGGTGCCAGTATCTCGCTCAAATAAGGCAGTTCTGCGAACATTCTTCCCCCTCACTTATCATTCCGTATCATAACGGGCTTTTTGCCATACGAAACATATCGCCAGACAAATTCCACCGGACCGAACCGGAATCGCTTCATCCACCAGAAGCTTAGCAAGACTTGTATAGAAAAGACAACGATCATCAGGAGAAACCCTTCCGTATAAGTCACTTTCCCGTACAACCCAAAACCATATGAATAAAAAATGAATGTACAGACAATCGATTGAAATAGGTAATTGCTCATCGACATCCTTCCTACCAAAGATAAGGGATATAGCAACTTGTAAGCCCACGCCTTTTCAACCAACAGTGTGATTGCGGTAATATAAAACATCGTCAGCAGCGGTCCGCCAAAGTAATCCTGGATGAATGTCGTCCCATAATCGTAATCCGTCACATACGGTAGGATCTTGATCGCCACCCCTGTTAACAGGCTTATAATCACTATCTTCCTTATTGGCCGTTTATAACGGGCAGGATTTTGAAGCCATCCCTGCTTGGCTACACCAGCTCCAATTAAAAAGAAAGGAAAAATGGAGAGGAAGAGGAAGATGACATTCGTTGGACCATTAACCATATACCAGTCTGCCATTCTTTGTCCCGTCACTTCCATAAAAGAACCCGCAGAATATATCTCTTGGGATTGTTTGATTAACTCGACCTCATTTTGAATTTTCATCAATCCACTATCCACAAAGCTCATAATAAGGAAAAAAAGCCCGAACACGCCGAAAGGAACAATATATAAGAACGATCCAAGCCAAATCAGATACTTCCCTTTCCATTTATAGAATAATAAAAACGCAAACCCGAACATTGCGTAATTAACAAGGATGTCTCCATGCCAAATGAAAAAGGCATGTATGCACCCTACCCCTAATAAAAAGCAAAGCCGCTTCGTAAACAGCAAAGGAAACGAGATGCCTTTATCTTCACTCCGTGCAGCCAAGATAACGGCCCCAAATCCAAACAAACATGCAAACAAGGGGTAAAAACTCGCCTGGGCGATAATATCGCTACATATGTACAAGATACGATCCCAGCCTTCATCCCAATATTCAACACCACTACTATACAAGATGGGTGTATGAAACGAAGGCATATTCACTAAAAAAATTCCTAAAATGGCCAAACCTCTTAATAGATCAATACTGGCAATCCTTTTGCTTTCCTGTAAAGGGGCCATTGCAGTTTTCATCATTTCACATCCTCATTCACTAATTACTCCATTATAAATGAGCCTGGAAAATTTAGTTGTATATTTCCTTTCCCATTCATTAATGGCTTACAAACTACTAGAAAAAACGCTGCTCATCATAGAGCAGCGCGGACCGTCTTTTAATTGACGAATCTTCCCGTTTTCCCTTTAGCTTCCCAATAATCATTACGAAGATGGATTTTCTGGATTTTTCCCGATGCCGTTTTTGGCAACTCCCTTACGAATGAGACGCTGGTCACTGCCTTGAAATGGGCTAGTTTTTCTCTTGTGAAAGCCAGAATATCGGCTTCCGTTAATTGAACGCCTGGTTTTGGCACGATGAAAGCATGTGGTGTCTCCCCCCATTTTTCATGGGGCACTGCGATGACTGCCGCTTCTAAGATGCCCTCGTGCTCATATAAAGTCCCTTCCACTTCTATGGATGAGATATTCTCCCCACCGCTTATGATAATATCTTTCTTGCGGTCTACGATATCTATATTCCCATCACTATCCATGGTCGCCATATCACCTGTATGCAACCACCCATTTTTCAACGCCTGCATCGTGGCCTCTTCATTTTTCCAATATCCCAACATGACTCCATGACTGCGAACAATGACTTCACCGACATCAACCCCGTCACGTGCTACTTCGTCACCATTGTCATGTACCACCCTTACCTCACTGCCTATGGAGGGGTAACCGGCTTTCGCCTTCATTTTGTATTTTTCCCTTTCCGGAAGTCCATCGAATTCAGAGCGGGGTACCGAAAGCAAACTCATTGGAGTGGATTCCGTCATGCCATAGATTTGGATGAACTCCCACCCCAACTCTTTTTCCACCCTAGTGACAAAGGCGGGCGGGGGTGCCGAACCAGCCACGACGATTCGAATTTCCTGTTCCAGCTTCGGTACATTCTTTTCATAATATTGGAACAATGAATTAAGGACGGTTGGCGCCATATGCATGATGGTTACCTTATGTTTCTCAAGCGCCTTGAATATGGAATCTGGTGTTGTTTTTCTCAAGCAAACTTGCGTCGCACCATTGGCCGTATAATAAAAAGGAGCACCCCACCCATTCACATGGAACATCGGCAGGACATGCATATATGTATCGCGATCATTGACCCTGAAATGGTGCATGGCACTAAGGGCATGTAAATAGTTATTGCGATGGGTGAGCATGACCCCTTTAGGGTTACCGGTTGTGCCACTTGTATATAAGAGACTCGATACGTCATTCTCATCCACTTGTTCCCGATAGAAGCCTTCTTTGTCAAACCTCTCCAGCCAGACATTGTAATCGATTTCATTTGTATCGCCTGCTTTATAGTGCACGATGATATGCTCCACTGATTTCAGCTGGTCCTTAACCGATGAGATAAGGTGATACAAATCCTGATCCACAAAAAGGACCCTTGATTCACTATGATTCAAAATGAATACATAATCCGCCGGCGTCAACCGAATGTTCAAAGGCACCATTACAGCCCCAAGCTGGAACGCCCCATAAAAACCTTCAAGCATTTCGATCGAGTTCGGTGCAAGATAAGCCACTTTATCCCCTTTTTTAATCCCTAGGTCACTCAATCCATTGGAAAGCTGGTTGACCCTTCCATTCAGCTCCTGATATGTCAGGACCTTATCGTCCCCGATAATCGCTTTCTTGTCAGCATAAAGTGAAGCTGCCCTGTCCAGAAAATGTGATAGCACTAAAGGCACATTCATCCAATCACCCCTCATTCAATTTGTTTGAAAATTATGAATTTATCATTATATTACCATATTTGTATATTATTTACCAACACCAAACATCACAGGTTTCTAAGCTGCTAAGGTATAGGCAATTGAATCACATCAATAAAGGAAAAAACATAGAATACAGTGAAGCATCCATTCAAAATAGACTTGCTGCTTGTAAATCCGTGATAAACCAGAATAAAAAAGGGTGATTTTCATGCCGGCCATCGTAGGAGTTATTCAAGTGATCAATGTCGGGAGCAGTGGCGTTGTCCATATTGGCGATGTTTTTAAGATCAGCCCATATTCCGCTTCAAAAACGTTTGCGGGAGCTGGCTCTTTTAATACAGGCGAATCCATTTCACTTTACAACGCCTACAGTACCACTAACACAAACGATTCAGATGGCGTCGATCAGCCAGTAGCATTGAACCTCTAGCATTTTTTTGAAAGGAGGACATCATGATTTTCAATATCCACCAAACGATCCAAATCAATATGATAAAAATCGAAAGCATAACCAATTCATCTGTTTTTCAAATAGGGAGTGCCGGAGTGATTAAGCCATACTCCACCTTAGCCAATACAGGTGGATTCACTGAACCCGCTCCAATGCTTGAAGAGGATATGGTTCCAGAGACTAGCTTTGTCCCATTTAGCCCTCCCTAATCCGTAATCCATAGGCATTCACCTACATGAGGCAATTTCATATACTGCCATATATGAAATTATCATTAGGTGAAGGTGAGGTGTTTAATCGTGAATCATGATTTATATTCGTATTCCATACAAATGCAGCGATTTCTTGAAGCCCAGGATAAACGAATTATGAAGCTTGAACACGAACTCAAACGCCTGACAGATGAACTTGCCGAAATGAAGAATAAACCCCCAATCCATGTGGATAAAATTGAATATAAATTTGATCAGTTAAAAGTCGAGTCATTAGATGGAACGTTGAATATCGGTTTGAATCCTAATGATTTAAATAATATTGAGGAGTTCGCTGTCAACAATCAACCCATCCAACCTGCCCCTTTTCTATTTCCAGGACGTGAAATTGTCGCTCAGGAGATTTATAATGACATTCTTTCAGGATTGGAGGATATGATCCGTGATACGGAAGGCCAGCTTCAGATCACATTGGAACCCTCATATCACGACTTCATGAGACAGGATGTGGAACGCCAGCTTCATCAGCGTATCAATATGTACTTTGACAACCTTTCACATGCTGAACGTGCACCTCAGCAGCGTGATAATGTGAAAGAAAAGATCACGGAAAAAGTAAGATCGGATATTCAAACAGCGTTGATACAATTCATTACCAACTCACATTCCGAGACAGGAGGAAATCCAAATGGAGTTTAATGTAACAAACCACCAGCTATGTGTCGGTGATATTAAAGTGACTGGGGTAGCGAGTTCCGCCTTATTCCTCATTGGGGACGTACAAACCATCCAGCTCTCCTCAGCATTCGATACTCCCCCCGAATCACTCATCATCGGACCATTCGTTCCACTCACTCCAAAAGGATAAATCAGATGTTCACAAGAATATCGAAAGTGAAGTCTTTGTCAGCCAAGACCGTCTCATTTTCATCCAACCTACAAATTGGAGACACTGCTTATATCGA
Organism: Peribacillus suis; assembly: GCF_059384845.1. Classification (NCBI taxonomy): domain Bacteria; kingdom Bacillati; phylum Bacillota; class Bacilli; order Caryophanales; family Bacillaceae; genus Peribacillus; species Peribacillus suis. The sequence continues at coordinate 1,043,631 of NZ_CM182019.1, read as the reverse complement.
TGGGGCCGCCAAAGCATTGGCAGTCCAGAAAAAAAGTGATAGCTTTTCCGAACCGGAACCCGACTTCAGTGATTATGAAGTCTTTACACGTCCTTTCTATATCCCGAGGATTTCTGAACCAGTCGCGACAACATTCTCGAATCCCAACCCCTTCATTCGTGTTGGGAATGTCGATATCATCGGGATATCTTCATCTGCTATCGTAGGCGTAGGAAACGTAGGTCATATCCGCATGGAATCAAGGATTAAACACATCCGTCAGATTCCGAGGAAAAACGATGAGGCAGGAACAGGCGATAATACATCGGATGGAACAGAAACTGTATAAAGGAGAAATCATATGCCAGCCATTGTAGGTCCAGTACAAATATTTAATGTCGGGTCAGGAAACCTCTTATTCGGGGATGCGGCCGTCATTTCACCGAAATCCGCCAGCAAGTCCGTCACCGGCTCCGGCTCATCTAACACAGGTGCATTCGTTTTTACCGCCAATGGTCTGAACGGAAGCAACGTCCTTGATGTTAATGGGGTAGATCAGCCTATCGCCGGAAATAATTAATGCATGGAAGCCTCCTATTTCTAGGAGGCTTCAATTTGTTGAATTGATGATTTTATTAATAAAGTTTAATAGTGATGTTTCTGTTATATTAAAAAAATATAGATGATGAATGAATTATGAAATGATACACGTTCAAAGGCATTTATCCCTCAGTGATATCATCTGTATAAGGGTTCCGTTATTTTACACGGACAAATCCAAAACCGGATGCATAATCATCACCAGTCGCTGCACCGTATCCACCCTTGATGTCATAAGCTTTTGCTTTTGTTTGTAATTGAGCTCGCACCTGCGCATTAGTCAGGTTCTTATTAGAGGACCAGATTTTAGCCGCCAACCCTGAAACATGTGGTGTTGCCATCGAAGTTCCGCTAATAGTGTTATAGCCGTCGTTTAGCCAAGTTGATTCAATGGCTGAACCCGGAGCTGATACTTCGACATCTTTTTCCTGAATCACATAATCTCCGTCCGTATTCGGATTCCCTCTGGAAGAATAATTAGCCACTCTATATGTCCCGTTAGCCTGAACATTTTCAAGAGCCGCTACAGCCACTGCATTGGGAAGAGCTCCTGGATAACCGATTGTATTCGCTGAATATCCGCTGTTTCCGGCAGCCGCAATGACCAGGACACCTTTGCCATAAGCATAGTCCACTGCACTTGAAATCAAGGAATCTTTCCTGCTTGAACCCAAGGACATCGAGATGATGGTCTTAGACCCTGTGCTCACACTTTGATCGGCTGCATGACGGATAGCTGCCGCGATATCATCGGAATATCCCGAACCATCATCACCCAGTACTTTATATGCCCAAAGTTCGGCTTCAGGAGCCACTCCATATACCCCAAGTCCGTCAGAGCCACCGTTTGCCAAGACAGTTCCGGATACATGTGTTCCATGTCCGTCCCTGTCTGTACAAGAGTTATTGGTGTAGGTGGATGAGGTAGTGAAATCTTTGCATTGCTCCACATTTGCTGACAAATCCGTATGCGAAACCGTTGTTCCAGTATCCAATACTGCGATTTTAATACCGTCTCCCCCCGATGTTTTAGTGATGGACGAATCATTGTAGATAGCCTTGATGCCCCATGGCGTTCTCGCGGACGGAACCGCAGCAGTCGTGGCCTGGCTAGTCGGTTGAACCGTTTGCGCAGTTGTATACTTGTTTACCTTTTCAACTTCTAGATTGCCATTCTTAGTCAACGCTTCATATTCTTCGCTGCTTACGTTTGCCGTAAAGCCTTCCTTTCCAAAACTCCGCTCATGCCCAAACTTCTTCTTGGCTTGCGTTATCTCATTCTCAGACCCTTTTAGGTAAACGCGAATATCTTCCTTTTGTACCTTCTCGCTTTGTTTGGCATCCGCTCCTTTGGCAAAAATGGAGAAGCTCATCCCGAAACACAGCATAGCCATTCCAATCCTTTTTCCAGTCTTCATCTCGTTTCCCCTCTCTCGCTTTCGCTTTGTATTTGCTATGTATGAAGCTCTCAAGCTGTAAAACTATTTTATTTTAATTTGCCATTAATTAACTATCAGTCGAAACACTCAATTACACTACAGGACAAATATAGGTAAAGCCACCTGCTTTCCGCACAAATAATCGGACTACTAGTCTAGACTCCTCACTTTGAAAGACATGTGATAAGACTAAATACGACAAAATATTCAGAAATCTTATCGTCAAGAATGAAAATAGAATAAATACCTATGTAGATCTTAGCCGAATTATTTTGATAGAGAAAAGACAGGGCAAAAGATTCATCTCATTCATCAACACTAAATAGCTTCTCGACCTTGTTTCAACAACAAATTCGGGTGGCGGCGATGCTTCTTCAAACGATTCATATGTAGGTAAAACTCTTGGACTCTTAATCTTTAAGCAAATTAAAAAGGGTTTCAGGACGAATTCATCCCGAAACCCTTTTGTCTCTATACATCATTCACTCAGCATCTTGAATACTTGCTCAACGTCTTTATCGCCGCGTCCTGATAAGTTCACAATCAACACGTCATCCTTTGATAGTTCTTTTGCCAAGACCAGGGCACACGCAACGGCATGCGAACTTTCAAGCGCCGGGATGATTCCCTCCGTTTTGGATAGTACTTGAAAGGCTTCGAGCGCTTCCTCCCCTTTTATGGTTAGATACTCGGCCCTGCCACTTTCCTTCAAGAAACTGTGTTCCGGACCTACGCTAGGGTAATCCAAGCCTGCCGCAATGGAAAAAGTCGGCTGTGGTTCCCCTTCCTCATCCAATAACGTCAAACTTTTAAATCCATGCAGCACTGCTGGAACTCCCTGAGATATACTCGGGGCTTCGGAGGGTTCTACACCAATCAAACGAACCTCTGCGTCATCGATATAGTGAGCAAAAGCACCAATGGCATTACTTCCACCACCCGTACACGCAATGATTGCCGTTGGCAGTTTCCCTTCCTTTTCAAGGATTTGTTTTTTCGATTCTTCACTGATGATGGACTGAAAATACTTGACGATTGAAGGATAAGGATGAGGCCCGACAGCAGAACCCAGGAGGTAAAACGTATTTTCATAGTTTTGAACCAAGTCACTCAGCGCCTCATCGACCGCATCCTTTAACCTGCCCTGGCCCTTTTCCACCGGTATGACCTTAGCCCCTAACAATTCCATTCGAAATACATTCAATGCCTGCCGTTCCGTATCCAGCTTGCCCATATAGATGACACATTCCAAGCCGAACATCGCACAAGCCGTCGCAGTCGCTACACCATGCTGTCCGGCTCCGGTTTCTGCAATGATACGCTTTGCCCCCATCCGTTTAGCGAGCAGTATTTGCCCAATGGCATTATTGATTTTGTGAGCGCCCGTATGATTCAGGTCCTCCCGCTTCAAATAAATTTTTGCACCGCCTATTTTTTTTGTTAGATTTTGTGCAAAGGTCAACGGATTTTCCCTTCCCACATATTCTTTTAAATAGTATTGAAACTCCTCTTTAAATTCAGGATCATCTTTATATTTCATGAAAGCCGCTTCTAAATTATCCATTACTTCTTGAAGTTCTTTAGGTACAAAACTCCCACCGAAATCTCCAAAGTATCCTCTGCTCGTCTGTTCTCTCGTCATACTCAACTCTTCTCCTTTGCATGCACTATTTTATTTTACAATTCAAGTATACGTGAACGAACCGCTTTTTCTCAAATTCTTTTGTATATATACCTAAAAATGGTCGTTTTGGAAAGACGTAAAGGCTAACTTTACCGTTTTGCCAAAACACGAATTCTTCTCCGATGAAGAGGAAGAAATGAAAGATGCATTTACTGCAAGTGGAGAAACACGCTTCAACGAAGGGTTAGCCTATGTCCATTGTGGTAATTAAATTTCATCATTAACTTTCATTTATTCTTTCATGTATAATTAATTTACTAAATATATCCATATTGACAAAGGGGGAATTAACTTGAAAACACTTCAAAATAAGAATGATAGCTGGAATGCAGATTTATACGATAAAAAGCATTCATTTGTTTCTGAGTATGGTCAGGACTTAGTAGATTTATTAGCACCAAAGCAAGGTGAAAAAATTCTTGACTTAGGCTGCGGGACGGGTGATTTAGCAAATGAATTATCTAATTTCGGTATTGATATCGTTGGTATAGATAACTCAGAAAATATGATTACTCAAGCAAGACACAAATACCCAAAAATAAAGTTCATGGTTCAAAATGCAGTAGAATTAGACTTCCATAGCGAATTTGATGCTGTATTCTCTAATGCAACTCTTCATTGGGTAAAACCACCAATCCAAGCCCTACAATGTATTTACCACAGCTTAAAAGCAGGGGGAAGATTTGTAGCTGAGTTCGGAGGAAAAGGAAACGTTCAAATCATAACAGATGAAATCATTCAACAAATCGAAAGAGAAGGGATAACGTTTAAAAAAGAAAAATTCCCGTGGTTTTATCCTAGTATTGCTGAATACGCAACTTTAATGGAAGAGGTAGGATTTAGAGTAACCTTTGCTCAACACTACGATAGGCCGACACAATTGGACGGAGATAAAGGGCTGAAAAATTGGATTGCTATGTTTGGTAATCATTTATTTGATGATGTTCCTGAACATAGGATAAAAGATATCATTACAAACGTTGAGAATAATTTAAAAGATACTTTGTATAAAGACGAAAATTGGGTAGCTGATTATAAAAGATTACGTGTAATTGGTGTAAAAAAATGAAGGAGGAAGGGAATCAATGGTTCCCTTCCTCCTTCATTTATGAAATTTAAATACCTACCTACGAAAACAGCCATTCAAAAAAAGGGGTGTCCCTCAGCTGCAGACCCCCCCTTTCTCTTTTACATTTCCAATAAGTGCGAGCCATCAAAGAAAAATAAATAATGGCTTGTCACTTTTTTATTCAAAATCCCTTCAACTGCCCTTGTGTAAAGTTCCAATTGCATACGGTAACGGTCGGCAAGAATGTCTTTCGCACCTTCATATCCACTAGCAAAACGTCCAGTTATCGCATCCGTTTTATAATCCAGCAGAACAAGGCCTTGTTCATCTTCAAAAATACAATCAATGACACCTTGGATCAAGACTTCCTCTTCACCCTTTTCCCAATCACTATAAGCCTCTTTAGCTGGAAGTGACATCGTGAACGGTACTTCACGTCGAATTGTCGGCGCCTTACGCAGCCTCTTTCCAATATCACTTTCAAAGAAATCGATAATCGTTTCCGGATTCACGGCTTCTCTCTGTTCTTCAGTCAACAGCTCGCGCTGAATCAAGTCAACGAGTAATCGCTCAATGGAGGGAATGGTGATGTCCGATGTCAAATCGATATGCTGCATGACTAGATGCGTAATCGTTCCCCTTTCAGCGGGTGTCAGAGATTTTTCTTGCATGAAGACAGGGCGTTTCGTTATCGGGCTCTTGAATTTACGTAATAACTCAGTAGAACTCTGCTCGTCTCTCAGCTCATATTGACGCTTCAACTCTGAAACGGATTGCTTGGATCGATGCACAGTCGCCTCATGTTCCCCATACTCCCAGTTCAGTTGGTCCTTAACAGCATCGACAAACTCAGATTCCAAGTCCACCTTTTCGGATTTCCGAACATGTTCCAGCAATTGCTCCTGTAAAATAGCTTCTTCCTCATCCAGAACAGTCAATTCCTCCATTGGAATGACAGAGATTGACCAATTTGACGGATGGGATTCCATTTCAAAACCAAACCCAGTAAAGCCCTGAAAATCACGATGACGCACAAGGGATGGACCAATCCAGTCGAGGTAACTTTTAGCTCCTGCCCGCGCATGGTCTTTCAGGAGCCATTCTCCATGCGTTGCTTGACTTATCCATTTTTGCTGTGTTTTTTCGGCATCACTTATGCTGGCAATCAGATGGAGCTTTTCCTTCGCCCTCGTCAACGCTACATAGAGAACACGCATTTCTTCGGCAATTAACTCTAACTGTTTCTTTTTCTTGAAAGCGAGCTGTGGGAGTGATGGGTACGTTATCCGTAACTCGGAATTGACATACTTCGCCGCAAATCCATAATCCTTATCCAATAAATACGGCTTCCGCAAATCCATCATATTGAATTGTCTTGAAAGGCCTGCAATGAATACAATCGGAAACTCCAATCCCTTTGAGGAATGGATCGTCATCAGGCGGACGACATCTTCCTGTTCACCTAAAGCCCGTGCCGCACCTAAATCATCTCCACGCTCCTGCATTCTTTCGATGAAACGCAAGAAACGGAAGAGCCCACGGAATGAACTCGCTTCATATTGTCTGGCCCGATCATACAAGGCCCTTAAATTGGCCTGGCGCTGTTTACCGCCCGGCATTCCACCAGCAAAATCGTAAAATTGGGTTTCGCGGTACAAAAGCCAAATTAAATCCGACAAGGCTTCCTGTCTAGCCAGTTTCCGCCACTTCACCAGCTTTTTATAAAAGGTAGAAGCTTTACGATATAGGTCCGGATGCTCATCCGGGTCACCCTTCCTATAGAAATCGGCTAACGCCTCATAATACGTACCTGTGTGGTATAAACGAATTTGAGACATTTCCTCCTCATCCATTCCTACAATCGGAGAGCGGAGAACGGATGCCAATGGGATATCCTGCTGCGGATTATCTATTACTTTCAATAAAGAAATCATGATAGCAACTTCGGTAGCTTCAAAGTATCCAGAGGACAAGTTGGCATAGACAGGAATCCCTTGCTTCTTGAATTCCTCCATAATTTGCGGAGCCCATGGCATAGAACGAAGAAGAATGACCATATCACGGTATGTTGCAGAACGGTATTGCTTGGTTTTCGTATCATAGATTTGCTGTTTCTCGTTTATGGCCTGCTTTATGAGCCTCGCCATCATCCTAGCTTCCAGTTGCGCTTTTTCCAATTCCTCGGCTTCAAAACCTACCTCTGAATCCTCGTTATCCTGTCTGGCTTCACTTGTATCTGCTGCTCCATCAATTAAATGAAGTTCAATGGGATATTCCTTATCTTCGGGATATGGCGCACCTTTTTTCAATTGCGCATCCTCATCATAATCAATCTCACCGACAGTCAGCCCCATTAGTTGCTGAAACAAGAAATTCGTCCCATCAAGCACTTCTCTCCGGCTCCGGAAATTACGGTTTAGATCAATTCGCAATCCCGAATCAGCGCCATCATGGGTAAAGCGCGCATACTTTCCAAGGAACAAATTCGGTTCAGCAAGCCTGAAACGGTAAATCGATTGTTTAACATCGCCCACCATGAACAGATTTCCACTATATTCACCATCTGCCGTCACCAATCTTAAAATGGATTCCTGAACTAGATTCGTATCTTGATACTCATCGACAAGCACCTCTTTGAATTGATTCCGATATTCAATGGCGGCCTCTGACGGCGTGCGTTCCCCATCTATGGTTTCACCCGTCAAAATATCAAGGCAATAATGCTCCAAATCGGCAAAATCGACCAAGTTCTTTTCGGACTTTGCAGCAAAGAACCTTTGTTCAAACTGTTTTACGAGCATGATGAGTGTATCGACATACCCCTTCAATTCCCGGATATCACGTAGATAGCTTTCAGGCTTACGTGAAAAAAGCTCTTCTTGCAGAGATTTAATAATTTTCTTCGCTTTATCACGTTGCTTCGTGGCTTCATCCACAATTTCCTTATTAAAATCTTCTCCCGTACAACGCTTTGCCGTTCCAAACTTCACGTTTTGAATTTCTTCATAAAGAGCATTCCAGGAAGAATCTTTCACGCGGGCCAGTTTCGCGACCAAATCAAGATCGGCTAAATAGTTTTCTGCCCTTGGAGCAGGACCACCCGGAACCTTTGTCAATTCTAGAGATCGCTCCAACAAATCCTTTGCCGTATCCAACTGCAAACCAATATCGAATTGTAGGGACTCGATAAATGGAAGATCATCTATCCCTGCCCCTTCCGCCAGATCATACATCTGGGCTGCATGATTTAGCCATTGATCGGGATCTGGATTCGAACGGGAGAAATCATACAATGACCGGACAATATTTTGCAGTGCATCATCGTTTCGATCGCTTGTAAAGGCATCGACCAATTTAAAGAATGCTTCATTGTCACCTTGGCCATATTGCTCCTCGAAAAGTTCTTCCATCACTTCATCGCGCAGAAGCTGCGCTTCCGTGGAATCGGCAATCCTGAATCCAGGATCAATATCCGTCAAATAGTAATATTTCCTGATCACTTCTAAACAGAAAGAATGAAGCGTGGAAATGGACGCACGGTTAATCAGGCTTAACTGCTTACGCAAATGCTGTGAATGGGGATTTTCATTGATTTCCTTTTCTAATGCTTCACTAACTCGATGGCGCATTTCGGCGGCCGATGCATTCGTGAAGGTCACCACCAATAGCTCATCCACATCGATTGGATTATCTTCCAATATGACCTTTTGGATAATCCGGTTGACAAGCACCGCTGTTTTCCCGGAGCCTGCAGCGGCGGCCACCAAAATATCCTGGTCTTTCGCCCAAATTGCTTTCCATTGTTCTTCTGTCCATGTCACGCCTTCAGGAATGGCGGGAATCATCGTTTTACTCATCTTTCACCCTCCCCCCTTAATAAATCGAGAACATCATTTTGCTTTTTCTGTGGCAAATTCCTAAATTGATTCTCTTCGAGCGACTGATCGAATTGGCAGACGGATTTGAATGAACAGAAAGTACATGGCGTTTTTTCTTTCATTTTATATGGGGTTATGCCAACATCCCCGTCGACCATTCGGTCACCTGACTCTTGATAGACCTTTCGAACATGCTGGTTAAGCAAGGAGAAGTCTTCACGGCTGGCCACTTTAGAGGCTGCTAAAAGAGAACCGTCTTTTTTAAATCCGGCAGGTATGACATCCGATTTACTGGAAGTATCTATATCAAGGGACGTGTCCATCATCTTGATTACGTTGGTTTGATCTAATACTAGGCCGTTCATTTTAAAACTCTTATAAATTTCTTCATCGATTTTATCCAAGCTAAGCATGCCTTTTGATTTCACGACCGGATTATGAACATGGAAATAAAGGACGCCGGCTGGAATCGCCTCTTTACCGATAAGCGATTGGGATTGTGAAACGACGATATCGAGATAGGTCAGCATTTGCAGGGCAAGCCCATAGTAGACTTCACTCATGTTCAATTCCTTTTCACTCGATTTATAATCAAGGATACGCAAATAGACGCCACCCTCATCCTCATCGGCCTTATCAACACGGTCTATCCGACCAATCAATTCCATTTTCGTCCCATTTTTCAAAGTGAACGAAAGTGGGGGCAGTTCTCCATTTTTTCCGAAGCCCAGTTCCAAACCGATTGGGGCAAACCCACTAACCTTGGCATGTTCACTCAAGACAATCGAAGCCCGGCCAATCACATGCTCCAGCTTTCTGCGCAAGTAATGATGGCGGTTCGTACTTAGCAGGATTTGATTCTGGAGCTTTGGTGCAAGCTGTTCCACCGCTTTCCTAGCCAACTCCAAACATTGCTCCTTGGTCAAAGAAGACCACGGGATATCATGCTCATTTAAATAATCCGAAATCATTTTTAACGCCCCATGGAACATCTCACCGATATCCGGTGCGTCCAAACGGAAAACCTGTCGTTCCCTTAGTTTCAAGCCATGTGCGGCATAATGGGAAAACGGGCAGCTATTGAACATTTCCATTCTCGATACACTAGTCAGAATAGTTTCGCCATATAATTGCTTACTCGTTTCCTCTGATAGTTTCATGGTTTTATTTTGGTAAAAAAGACTCGATAGCACCTTAGTGGCTGTCGGTCCAACCGTCTCGTCCTCCATGATGGAATTATAGACATCCCACCAAAGCGGATGGATTGGGTAGTTCCGTTTTTTCAACTGTAATTGCGCAGCCAGATAAGACAGGGCCACTTCTGAGTTCGCTGCATATTTCACCTGTTCCCCGGCAGGCAGATCAGATGGATCGTTCATATAAAAAGCCTCGTTCACATGAGGCAATACATCCCTCACTCGTTTTAAATAAGAGGACGGGAGAAGGGATTTTCCCTCTTCATCAGCGAGTGGATAAGATAAATAAAGGGATTCCGAAGGTGTAGTGAAGGCTTTATAGGCCGTGAATTCCTCATCCAAAAGACGAACTTTTGAACTTGGAGCAACATCAAGCCCGCTCGCCAAAAGCATGTCGCGGTCACTATCGGAAAACACTCCATCAGAAACGGCTTTTCCTGGTAAGACCCCTTCATTCAGGCCAATGACGAAAGCCGTCTTCACGTCATCCAATCGGGACAGGTCCAGATTAGCGACAAGGACTTGATCGATTGCCTGTGGCACTAAGGAAAATTCCAATGATTCCAGACCTGCTTCTATAATGATTGCAAACTGTTTCATCGAGATTTCCTCTTCACTTAACAGTTCCACGAATTGGTCAAGCAAATCAACAACTGCATTCCACGATTGTTCATGTTCCCTGGCTGACACCAGATCGCCATCCTCTTCTGCTTCAAGCTTCATCTTTTCCAATTTTTCCGGTACATGCAATTCTTCCAAATACAAATAAAGGGCCTCGCACAATTCTCTTCCATTCGCCGACTTCTTCACCCGTTTTGATAGCTTAATGATGGGCTCTGTAAATAGGTGTTTCAAATCATTGAGCTCTTGCTCCAGTTGCATTTCCTTACTCGTCTGGGGACGGTCCTCAAGCTCCAATCCACGGAAGCGACGGTAGGTCCAACGATCTTTTGTGGTCCATCCAGCCCCTTTGATTCCCCTGGCAAGCACGTAGTTCTCAAGTTTGTCCACTTGTTCGCGCATTCTGTCATGACTTTGTTGCAGGGGAAATAGAAGTTCGGTCTTAATGGCACGAAAGACCGGTTCATAACGCCAGAACCCATTGATGATCTCAAGTGTTGACCGGATCAGCTCAATCAATGGGTGATTGAGCATCGTCCGTTTGGAATCGACGAAAAGCGGAATTTGATAATCACGGAAGACCGTCTGGAGGATATCTTCGTACGCATCCCCATTTCGCATTAGAATCGCAATATCGCGAAAACGGCACTGACCTTGTCTGACAAGCGTCAGGATGTTCCGAGCCACCCCTTCAATCTCCGCTCTTCGGTTAACGGCCTGAGCAATCGTTACACCAGATGGCTGATCGTACTTTTGTGCGGGACGAAGCGCAAAATATGTTTCAAGGTGTTTCAGCCCAGGATTTCGATTGAACTTCGCCGTGCTGTTCAGAATGTGGTCCTCTTCGATAAAGACCCCCGTTCTTTGTCCCGCTTGATAAAGTTGGTTATAGAGATTTCCCGTTTGCCTGAACAAATGCAGATCATCCGGCGCAAATTGCCTATAAGGCTGGTCGAGCGTCAATGCGATGGTCACACTCTTACATAGCTTCATCATTTCCTCCACGATCATTAATTCCTGTGGCGTCAGACTGTAAAAACCATCTATATAGATATCTGCATTTTTTATATACGAAGACTCTGCCATTTTTTCTATCAGTAAAGTGAAATAATCCTCTGAATCTAAATATTTTCCGATCATTTCATCCTCAAATGACTGATAAATGAGCTCAAGATCAGATAATTTATCTTGTACTCCACCACCACCCGGTGACTTTTCGTCCAAATACCTCCGAATATCACCCGGCTGGATGCAGTACTGCTTGAATTCGGCAAGCATCTGCTCCATCTGGGAGACGAATCCTTGCTTGTCCGCTGATCGGCGGAACATTTTCAATTCATCTTTTTTATCCTCCATGATTTTCCGTATCAACATATTAACGCCGACACTGTCCAAATGGATTCGGCTCATGCCACCTGTCTCCTGGAGAACTCGCCATGCAAGCCGGCTAAAACTGAATACTTGCGTCCGAATCATTCCTTCGAGTCCCGGCGTCTTAATTAATTTATATTCTGATAAAAATGTCATCTGATCAGGAACCAGATAGATGATCGGATTCCCTTCAGGATTCTCCATTAGCCCGTTGCGGATTTCATCCAATACCTTCGATGTTTTACCTGTGCCAGACCTTCCAATTAAAAACCGGAGTGACATCTGTTCCCCCCCTTTTTATTTCAATATCTCTAGACCTATCATACCAGAAATACTGTCTATTTTTTGACACGATTCTTCTTCCAATTATGTCTCTTTTCCCTATAGTTTACCGCTTTCTAACGACGAACACCAACCATACGTTCGTATTCCGTTCAAAAAAAAAGCCCTTCCTATCGAGGGCTCCCACAGTCATTCACCTATAAAATCCACATTGAAATCTTGTATTGGCCAATATCTTACATCGACTTTGCCTACTACCTTATCCATTGAAATATAACCTAGGTGCCGGCTATCTTCACTTTCGAGTCGATTATCACCCATAACGAAAAGCTTGCCATCAGGAACTATGGATTTGCCCGTCAATTCTTTCAATGTAAAATCACCCGTAAAATCCTGGCCCGGGTATCCTACCTTTAAATGATCAAGGTAAGGCTCAGTCACTTTCTTACCATTTATGTATAGCCAATCATCCTCATAACGAATATCGTCTCCTTGAACACCTATTACCCGTTTTACATAATTCTCCCCGACATGCGCATGGAAAACTATAATATCAAATCGATTGATATCGCTGATTTGGTATTTCACTTTATTTACAATGAGTTTATCACCTTCACCCAGTGTAGGTTGCATGGACTCCCCTTCTACGGCATAGCTTGAAAAGAAAAAGGTACGGATCAAGATGTAAATGATAAAGGCTAGCACGCCTGATTTTATCCAGTCGGATACAGAATGATTTTTTGATTTTCTCAGATTCCCCAACCCCTACTACTTGTATATTCTAAGTTATTTCCCTTCTTCTTTTTTCATGCTTTTATTTAGCCTTACTTCCAATCTTTTTCCGACAACCCAAAGGATGAAAATGATGATTCCGACAATCACGGTACGTAATGGTTTTTGAATCAATGATACAATATCGTATCCGACGAAACTGATCGTAAAGATCATCACTGCCTTTCCGCCGATTACCGCCAGCGCATATTGTAACGTGCTAACCTTCGAGAGCCCTGCAACGATATTAACGAGGGCAGATGGCGTGAAGGGGAAACAAAGCAAGAGAAACAATGGACTGAAACCATGGCTTTCCACCCAGTTCATCAATCTTTGCACCTGTTTATGTTTCTGAAGAAAACGGAAGAATCTCATCTGTCCATATCGTCTAAAAACAAAAAAGACCAGAAACGCTCCACCTACCGCCCCAATCCAAGAAAATAAAAAACCCCACCATAGGCCAAAAGCTGTAGCATTGGCCACGACAAATACAAATAAAGGTAAAAAAGGCAAAAACGCTTCTAACATCGGCAACAAAATTCCTGGAATCGGGCCGAATGAACGATATTGCTGAATAAGCCCTGATATATGTTCAAGAGTAATCCACTCAAATATAGTATCCAAATTCATGACTATCTCCCTTGGCTTGCTTTCTATTCAAGCAGCATCACATAATAAAACCGTTCTAATTTAGATATAACACTTTCTTCTTAAATTGCAAGAATAATTACCCATCTATCATCATACTTTCCCTAACTCAGGAAATCATAATCTTATTAACGAAAATTTCACGTGATTGACAAAAGCGCTTGCATATCAAATCCACTTAAGTTAGGATATTAAACAGAACGTACGTTCTATAAATTATCCGACATACATAAAATAAGAGAACGTTAATTAGAAAGGGGCGGTCATGATGACCCGTATTCCAGAGGCTGACCGAAATATGATTGAAAAAGCCATCTACCTTCCCATGGTGATTACAATCTTAAACCGGGATCTCAAGGTCATCGAATCAAGTCCGTTTAAATTAAAAAGGCCCTATTCAAAACTTATTGAGCGTGCTCTAAAGTCAGTCCAGGAGGATCTCGTCGAGGTTCGTCGCTATTTGCGCAAGGGGAATATCAAGGTAAGCAAATTAAACGGCGACGAATCATTCACGATGTATTGCTTTTTATATAAAGGGTATGAAGAGCATCATAACTATTTCAATCCCCGCCTTCGTAATAAAACGGAAGAGATTCTGTGTTATTACTTTTTTGAAAGGGTGTATAAACCTGAAAAAATTTAACACCCCTGCTTTTTTCGGTGAACAAATAAAAAGCCAACAAAAGCTGTTGACTTCCTCTTATAACTTATCGGTAAATTGATTGAGCTCATCAGACATCTTTTTGATTTCTTCTACAAAAGTTGAAATTTCCTGAATGGAAGCAGCCTGCTCTTGACCCACGGAAGCTATTCGATTAATCGAGGTCCCCATCAGTTTGGTCACTTCTTGGATTTGCACAAGTTTTTCACGAATCAATTCCGTGGATGCGACAGTTTCTTTAGAAAACTTCCTGATTTCCTTAGCCACCACTTCAAACCCTTTGCCTTTTTCACCAGCTCGTGCGGCCTCTATGGCGGCATTTAATCCCAATAAATTGGTTTGGGTCGCCACCCTTTTAATCATTGACAAGATCTCATCCGTATTTTTAACGTCCTCTTCGGCTTTTTCGGAAGATGTAAGAAGTTGGTTGGAAACATCCGCTAAGGTATAGGATCCCTTTGCAATATCCGTAATCCGCTCATTGGCCTGGCTCAGCGATACAGAAATTTGATCCGCAATCGTTCTTAGTTCACTTTGCCTGCGTAACTGGATAGCTATGCCACCGATGACTTGATTATTTTTATCATGTAGGGGCACGGCCGTTCCAGTAAACTCGAACCCATAAAAATCAGCTGGTACATCAGCCCTTAATGGTTTATCCTCACTCAATGCCACGGCGAGGGGTTCTTCTGGATTTAACGGCTGCCCTTTTTGGATATGCATATTTATACTTTCACCTGGAAAATAAGCAATGAATTTCTCTAAATCACATATGGCAATCGACAAATCAGAAGGCACAGCAGCTTTAATTATAGGTACCATATTTACTAAACTTTCTAGCGATTCGACTTTTCCGTACATTCTGTTATACATTGCTGTAACACTCCATCCTTATTCTAAGGCTAAATATTACCAAAGATTCCCCCTTTAGTAAATATTTTTTCACCCCCTATTCTTTATCATGAATCGAAGGAGGTCCTCCTCCCCTTTGAAAATAACCTAAATAAAGACATTGCCTCCACTAGAGAAACAACGCCTTTTCCTGAACACACTGATTATTTTAGCAATGGATATTTCGATGTCATTTCCGAAGCTTTAAGACCATCCGTTTCGGTAAATAAGTAAAAGGATTTCCTTTTCGTTTCCTCAATCCTTTGAATCAACTTGGATTTCAAAAAGGAGGTCCGGTGCAGCTGATTTTCAAATGAACTGCTTGATACATCTATGTCGAATGTTTTCCTGTTCCTGAATGTGACGGTGGTCTGCTTGGAATTGAGTCGGACAAAGGAGACTACATGTTCATGTGCTAACCAGGTGCATTGGGGGCGCAAGGGAGATGTAGTCGGAAAGAAGAAAATGGAACTGGTTGGATCGATTGCTATCGGTGCCTTATGGGTGATATTTATGAGTTGTTTTGTACCATCTTTCCTTCCTCCATAGCTGGAGCCAAAGTACTCACAGCTTTTCTTGATTATATCCAAAGGCTTGAATGGGGAAATGAACTCATCTTCCAATTCAATGATCCGGGAGTAAATTTTACTTCCATAATTAATGGGCATGACCATAAGTGTATACGGGGTGATTTCATATTCCTCGATTAATCCCTGAGTGCTTTCATTCAAATTACATCCACCTCTACCTCATTTATTTTTATGGAATATCAACTTTGCAAAAAAGGATGATGACTTCCACATGAAAGATTTATCCGAAAACTTGTTAAATTCTCCACTATAATAGCATAAATAATACAGGTAACATTTAAGTTCACAAAAAATTAAGAATTCTTTTAGTAGCCGTGTTACCTCGTCATTTTAACGACACATTTATATTTTTCTAATTATTTTAAATTTTCTGTTGATTTTACATCTCTAAATCCATATACTAATAAAAAGGGTCAGGGGTGGTTACTTTGAAAAATGATAAATCATATTCAGAGTCAGTGAAGTCTTTATCCATGAGTGAAGTTAAAAATGATGCTGCCGTTCAGGAAATGTTAATCGATATGATTATAATGGAATCCATTCTCACTACTAAAAAAAATATCCTGGCAAAAGAAATCGATCTTGCTCTA
This sequence comes from Peribacillus suis, assembly GCF_059384845.1. NCBI lineage: Bacteria > Bacillati > Bacillota > Bacilli > Caryophanales > Bacillaceae > Peribacillus > Peribacillus suis. Next base: position 1,027,361 of record NZ_CM182019.1, on the reverse strand, counting down.
GATACTAAAGACAAACCTCTATTCCTAAAACTGAGTAATGAAATGAATACTCTATTGAAACAATTTGGAAATTAAGCAGCCATGTGAAATATAAAGTCAAAAAAGCCTCCCTTATATGGGGGGCTTTTATCCGTTTATCATTCTTTATGAAACATTCCCATGACTTCAGTCGTTTCCGTGATATTAACGAAGGCATCCGGATCCACTTCTTTGATCATCGCCTTCACATCGGTTAACTGATAGCGTGTAATGACCGTCATCATCACTTTGCTCTGCTCACCCGAATAGGCACCTTGCCCGTCCATGACCGTAATGCCACGGTATAAATTAGTAAGTAGCCGATCCTTCATCTCATCACCTTTTTTTGTGACGATCATTAACGTCAATTTAATATGATTGGAATGGATCGTATCGATCACTTTGCCTGCCGCGTAAATCGAAATCAATGTGTATAATGCCGCATCCCATCCAAACTTGAATCCAGAAGCAATCACCACAACCGCATTCATCCCTGATAGCAATGTCCCAAGCGGGAAGTCCCTCTTCTTAGCCAGGAGCATGGCAATGATATCAAATCCTCCCGATGACCCTGAAGCACGAAAGATAATGCCGATGCCAACGCCCGAAATGACTCCCCCGAACAAAGAAGATAATATTGGCTCAGTCGAAACGCCATGAATCGGTATAACATACAAACTCACCGATATCACGACAACTGATAATATCGTATAAGTAATAAAACGTCTCCCCAACTTTAAATAGCCCACAATGAGTAGCGGAAGGTTCAATATAAAATTCAATACCCCTGTATTGATTGGGGTGATGATTCCTAACATGATCGCAATTCCACTGAGTCCGCTGCTCAAAATTAAATGGGGAATCAAGAATAAATTATAGGCTAAGGCAACAAGCACTGATCCTAACGTGATTAAAATTATATTATACATAGCTGGTCTCCTTAAAAACGCACTGGGAATTTTCATTTATTATAGTAGAGAACGGTAAATTTATAAAATGATAGTTTTTTCTGAAAATAAACTCAAAATTTTCCTTTTTCCTGAAGTTAGGCAAGAAAAAAAGCCAGCCTGTTAAGCTAGCTTTCAATCACCCGTTGTTTCCTCATTTTCTATCGTAGATATTCTTTCAAGCATCGTGGGATGTGAATAACGAAGCCATTTTACCAGGAGCGGAGGGTTCACCTGGCTAAGCCCTGACCTCGTAAGTTCCTGGAATGAAGTGATGGCAGCCTCATGGTCTTCTGTCATTTCAATCGCATACCGGTCCGCTCTCGTTTCCTGGTAACGGGATACATAGTTCGATAGCGGGCTGGAAACAAACAGCAGTACAGAGATAATCAAGAGAAAAAGAGGCAATGAAGCGATTCGATCAACGGATCGTACCTTAAGTAAATGGCCCCATCGCCTTATGACGTAGTTCATGATTTTTGCTGTCAGCCATAGCCCCACCAATGTCATGCCGATATATCCTGCTATCCCGATATAAATATGCTTCTCCACATAATGAGCCATTTCATGTGCCATAATGAACAAGATTTCATCTTCGTCCAGCCTGTTTAATGTGGTATCCCAAAGAACGATCCTGGAGTTCGAACCTATTCCCGTTACATAGGCGTTGAGAGCATTTGTTTTTTCTGCCATATTCACTTCGTATACATGTTCTGCGGGAATATCTGCTCGCTTTGCAAGCGCTAAGATTTCAGTTTCCAACTCTTTATTTTTCAGTGGATAAAAATCATTATACAAAGGGTCGATTAATACCGGTTGGACAAACATGAGAAATAAGGTAAAGGGAATGGATAGTAACCAGGCATAAAGCCACCATTTCTTTGCACTTTTTTTCATCAGCCAATATAGCACGGAAACGATGATGAACATCGTACCGAAATTTACCCAAAAATCGATGATATCGTCTTTCATCCATGAAGAAAAACTCTGAGTGCTTATATGATACCGTCTACTCATCTGATAGCCCATGAAGCTGATTGGAAACAACGCTACATAGGAAATCAATGAGAGCCAAAATAGATATATGGTCGTTTGAATTCCTTTTCGTTTAGAAATCGTGGTAGCCGATTTTTCAAAACCCCTTGAAAGTCCAAATAAAAGCATGAAAAAATACATTAGCCATTCATAGGGAGTCGCAACAAAAAAGATGAAGTTTCGCAGCCCGGAATACTCCTCACTAAGTTGAAGCTCCCTGGCGCTTAGAAATTCTGCAGGATCGGCCGCCGTACCGCGCAATGCCTGAGGGATTGCCGTATCTGCACCATAGAATATATACCAAAACATAACGGCTACAAAAAGGATATATATAAGAATTGCTCTTCCAGCCCATTTCCTTACCATGAAGCCCCTCCTTTAAAACAATCGTGCCTTTTTTATAGTTTAATCCAAAATGGACAGGTTAGAACCGTATTTCCAATCCCTTTGATAAATAATTGTCCATAAATGTTCATGATTACACCCAATTTTATTCCTTCTATAGGAATTTCATCCTGTATAGTGAAGATAGAATATCAGACTCGAGGTGGAAGATACGATGAAAAAGATTTATATTATTTTCACTACATTATTGGTCATTGGAATTGGATCGGGCATCTACTATTTTACAGAGTACCGCCAGGCAAAAATGGCGTTTCCCGAAGAAATTACAATGAATACCCATGACGGGGGTACATACAGCTTCTCCAATTTAAAGCCCAAAGTTCGCCTATTAGAATTCATATACCTTGATTGTCCAGATTTATGCCCAAACACCACCGATCAAATGCAAAAAATTCGGGATGAACTTGTGAATCAGGATATTTTTGGGAAGGAAGTGGAGTTTTTGACCGTTACGTTTAATCCGGAAATGGATACCATAGATAAAATGCAATCATATGCCCAAGCGTTTGAAATGAACAAAACGGAAGGGTGGGAGTTCTTACGGGGTACACCCGAGGATACGAAAAAACTCACGGATCAATTCGATTTTCTATTTCGGGATTCGGGGACCGGGGAATTCGTTCATAGTACGGCCACTTATTTACTAGATGCTGATAATCGTGTTGTTGAAGTTTTCGGCATGGGGGAATATGATTTTGATAAAGATGAGGTATATCAAGCCATTATGAAGGAAGTCGAATAAGATCATCCCACTCAAAAGAAAGATGAAAATGCCGATGACTCCGAACACTTGAATTCATCATAAACTTACTTTCTGTAATAGAAAAAGCTATCATCCGTCGATACTTAGGATGATAGCTTTTTCCTTTCCTCTTCATCAATTAGTGTGTCTAATTGAATGATGCTTTCTTTTGCACGCAGGAAATCAATTTTTCGGTAATGGTGTTTTCCGCCTTCTTCTTCATCTTTCTCATCGGCCCATTTGACGACCTGCTGAAGTGGCGTTCGAGTTATATCATTTGAAGGTAAAAATGAATCGGTGTGAAATAGGATCGCGAGGGAAATGGTCTTGGCTTTAATCGGGTTTTCTCCAAGCCGGATTAACAACTTATGGGCTCTCTCAGCCCCTTTGATTGGATGGATGTCGTTCTGTTTATACAGGTCATAGTCCCATTTTCCATTGCTGTACCATGTGAAGTGGCCCATATCATGCAGAAGTCCGGCCTTTGCGGCGATATCAGGATCCACATTGTATTCTTTTGCCATATGAAATGCATGATAGGATACGGCTATCGCATGGGCCATTCCTGAACGGTTCAGGTATTTTTGAGCAATGGGGTGGGTGAAAATATCTAAAAGTTTTACATCTCTCATTCTTCCTCTTCTCCTTTCATCTAGGGAAATTTTTAATAACCATAATATCTCTTTTGAAAAAAATAAGCAAGATAAAGGCTCATTTCATATAATTTATGCTTTTACTAGTCAAATCGGCTGTACAAAAAAGAAGACAATAGCACATAAGGCCATTGTCTCCTATCTAATTAGGTATCATTCATACTTGGGTTACATGGGCTTTTAAGCTACGACGCAAAATCTTGCCTGTCGTATTTTTCGGGAGCTCGTCTATAAACTCGATTTTGGCCGGAACTTTATACTTGGCTAAATGCTCTAAACAATAAGCAAGTAATTCTTCCTCGGTCAACGCGTCATTTTTCTTCACTACAAAGCATTGGACGACTTCGCCCTGATTCGGATCTGGAACACCTATCGCTGCCGCTTCCACGACTTCGGGATGGGCATACAGAACCTCTTCTACTTCACGCGGGTAAACATTATATCCACCGACAATAATGAGTTCCTTTTTACGGTCCACAATGAAAAAGTACCCTTCTTCATCCATACGGGCTAAGTCTCCGGTATAAAGCCAGCCATCTTTTAAAACGGCAGCCGATTCCTCTGGCATTTTATAATACCCCTTCATTACGTTCGGCCCTCTGACAATTAACTCGCCAACTTCATTGACCCCTACTTCTTCTCCTAATTCATTCACGACTTTATTTTCGACATTGACTATATTGGTTCCAATCGAGCCTGCTTTCCTTGGGCGATCCAAGGGGTTGAAGCAGGTTACGGGAGAAGCTTCGGATAAACCATACCCTTCTGAGATATTCACATTGAATTTTTTCTCGAAGGATTCAAGAAGGGATACAGGCAAAGCCGAGCCTCCCGAAATGCAAAAACGTAATGATTCAAGTTCTTCAGCCGTACCATCAGGATATTGAAGCAGGAAATTATACATGGTAGGAACACCAGCAAAGACCGTCGCCTCATATTTTTTGATTAGCCTGAAAATTTCCTTCGGACTGAATTGTGGAACGATCAACAGTGTGCCCCCGCTTAGTAATGGGGCATTCACGACGACAGTCAGGCTGAATACATGAAACATGGGCAACGTTGTCACTACACGGTCATCTTCCGTAATGTTTAAGTACTCACCCGTATCGTGTGCATTCGAGTAGATATTCTTATGGGAAAGCATGGCTCCTTTTGGTTTTCCAGTAGTACCCGATGTGTATAGAATAATGGCTGTGTCTTCCGGATCTAAATCGGGTCCTTTGAACTGGACATCCCCTGATGCTATCATCTGTGTAAACGATTTCATTTTAGGGTAAATGCTAAGTTTACTCATCTCCCCATTATCTGGTTGCGTTTCACAAATGACGTAATTCTCAACACTTGAAAGAATCGGATTCAACTTCTCCAATAATGGTGAAAGCTTGTCTAAAGCCACCACTACCTTGACATCACCGTTATTCAATATATACCCGATTTCATCTGGCGAATAGATTGGATTAACAGGTATGACAGTGGCCCCTGTTCGTAGTGCGCCATACATCGAAATAATGAAATGTGGAGAATTGCCGAGAAGCAAGGCAATATTATCACCTTTTGAGACACCAAGCTTATGTAGTTCGTCTGCAAACTTTGATACGGCCGCATCCAGTTCTCTATATGAAGTGGATTGATCCATAAAGTAATAAGCTGGCTTATCAGCCTTTATTAAAGCTGTTTGATGAAGCTGTTCAGATAAATTCATCGTTCTCCCTCCCCCTGTGTACATAGCATGAATGAGCAGTCATTCATTTTTAACGCAAACTAAATACATTTTTATTATAGTAAAAGAAAGAACCAACATCAACAATTTTATCCATTTTTAAGCAATTATTGTCATAAATAGACACAAAAGCCGTCCCCATTTACGAGGACAGCTTTTGTAATCATTAAAAGATGAGTGCTAAAATTTCTTCTTTTGTTACATTGCCAAAATAATGGTGGACATCAATTTCATCTAAAATACGATTAATCGATTCCTTTTCATACCGGACGCCGATCAGTTTTTGCTCGATATCCGTAACTTCCCCCACTCCGAAAAAGTCACCATAAATTTTGCAGTTCCTAATGATTCCCTTGCTCACTTCTAGACGGATATCCACCGATCCAACGGGGAATCTATGAGAATTCTGCACATTGAATTTAGGGGACTTCCCGTAGTTCCATTCCCAGTTTTGATATCTTTCTTTTGAGATCTCGTGTATTCTTTTCCAGTCGTCCTCTGTTAGAACGTACTCCGGAATGACTTCACTATCTTCAAAAATATTCTTCAAAAGGAAAGAACGGAATTCTTCCACTGACATCGGTTCTTTAAGAAAGTCGGCAATATTTCCAACCCGGCTCCTAATCGATTTAATGCCCTTTGACTCAATTTTATCTTTCTTCACCTTCAAGGCCGAAACGATGTGGTCCATTTCCGAATTAAACAGCAAGGTACCGTGACTGAACATCCTGCCTTTCGTTGAAAACATCGCATTACCGGAAATTTTCTTTCCTTCGGCGAGGATATCATTACGTCCGCTTAGTTCAGCATGTATTCCCAATTTTTCGAGCGTCTGAACGACCGGCTCAGTGAATTTTTTGAAATTATGAAAGCTGTCCCCATCATCTTTCGTGATGAAGCTGAAATTAAGATTCCCCAAATCATGATAAACAGCCCCTCCCCCTGAAAGTCGGCGGACAACGGTAATCCCGTTTTCTTCAACATAATCCGAATTGATTTCCTCTATCGTATTTTGGTTCCTCCCGATAATGATGGACGGACGGTTTATGTAGAATAAAAGAAAAGTTTCATCAATATTCAAGTGTTTGAGCGCATATTCTTCAATAGCTAAATTAATCTGTGGATCTGTAATACCTTTATTATCAATAAAAAGCAACGTAGCTCCCCCTTGTCGGCGTTCTTCATCCATTTGTTCGTTCAAATATTTTTATAATTGAAATTCAAGATTGCTTTTGGCTATAGCAATTTCCCGTTTAAAAACCTCGGAAGCCTCTTTTTTGAGTTGGTTGAGGTCTCCATAATGTGGGAGGTGGGTCAACAACAAAAGTTGGGCGTCGGCCTTATCGGCGAGCATTCCCGCTTCCCTTGCCGTCATATGACCAGCCTTCGTGCCGTCCATGTTGCTGTAAAAATTACTTTCACACAATAAAACATTGGCGTCCTTCGCAAATTCAGCCAATTCATCCATATAGGCACTATCCCCCGTATAAACAAGGGCATGACCTTCAGCTTCGATTCTCATGGCAAAGCATGGCACAGGATGTTTCGTCTTCATAAAAGTAAAAGTGCACGGTCCAATCGTTAAAGGTTCATCAGTGGAATAGGCCACTCCATTTGTAATATCCTTATATGTTAACTTTTCGAATTCCGTAGTATCCAAATCATGGCCATATATAGGAATGGTCCTTTTCTCACTGCCCAAGATTTGCTGTATTAGTGCCGCATGCTGTAAGACACCAATATCCGCTACATGATCTGGGTGATAATGTGATAGCACGACCGCATCAAGTTCTTCAGGTTTCATGTGATTTTGTAGCTGCGATAAAACACCGCTTCCACAATCGAGTAGAATGCGAAAATCTTCATATTCAAGCAAATAGCCGGAACTTGCCTCATTTTTAGCTGGGTAGCCGCCCCAGCAGCCAATTACGGTGATTTTCATCTTTGGCACTCCTTTATTCTCTCATGACTTCCCCATAAATATAAACTATTCTCCCCCTCATTTCATCTTTTTCATATATGTTATAAAACATTAGTTGACATTATCACTCTGTTATAATACAATAAATCTATAGAAATCAGATTAATAAAAAAATTCAGGAGATGATGTTCATGATTCAAAGTAGCGTAGAGTTCTTTAGAAACTTACCTCCAAAGCAGTGTGTGGATTGTGGAAAGAAAATTGAAGAACAGCACGAATGTTACGGAAACCAATGTGATCATTGCCTTACTGGAGAATGAGAGTTTAAGTGTTTTACCATCCAGTAGGATGATCCATATAGGGTTACACCAACTGACCTATCCCCAGATAAAAAGACGATTCCTTTTTTGGAATCGTCTTTTTATCTGTTCTTTTACAACATATGAACACAGGTATGAAGGTCAAAAGCCAAAAAAAGAATTATCAAGTAACTGATAACCCTTTGAATAAATATACTTTGAATAACTCGGCAATTTCTTCTTTCCCTAATGGTTCATGATACCGTTCCCAATCAAAAATGAGGGCAAGATACATTTTTAACATGAGGAAAGCGGTTATCTCCGGGTCACAGTCCTGAATGTAACCCTTTTTAATCGCCGCTATTAGTTTTTCTTTAATATACGACACTATGGCCTCTTCCATTTCATTCACCATATCCTGAACAGCCGGCGTCCCAATTTCCCTTTCTTCCTGAAGAAGTTTCAAGGATAATTGATGTTCCTGCCTGAATTCCAGAATACGATACACAGCTCTATGCAGATTCTCGAAGAAGGGTAATTCTTGATCGAAGGATTGTTCAGCTTCATACTTCATTTCCTCTATCATCCGTTGGACAATTTCTTTGAACAGCTCTTCTTTATTCTTATAAAAGGTATAGATCGTACCTTTACCTACATTGGCAATTTTAGCTACTTGATCCATCGTCGTTGCCTTGTATCCAAAGAGAGAAAAGGATTTAGTAGCAGCTTCTAAAATCAATTTTTTACGATCAACAGACATTCCTCACCCCAAATCTGACCAAAATAAAGAAACGGTCAATAAGTTCTATTATATCTTACCAAAACATCTCTTGTAATTCAATCGATTTACCAATATATGATTCACTGGCCTTCCCGTTTATCAATAAAACAGTGACTACCCATCAATGGACAGACACTGTTTTTATGGGAGTGGCATCGACTTGTTGAATGAAGTCAAAGACCTCCTTCACCACTTTCTCGGATTGACCGATGCAGTCTGGCAAACTGAAACCATCATAAGAACTGCCGGCAAGAAAGACACCGGGTAGTTCAGTTCTGATGCTTTCCTTTAACTGTTCAACCTTTTCTTTATGACCGACCGTATACTGGGGCATGGTCTTTTTCCATCGGCTGATCAATGCAAAGTCAGGCTCCCTGGTGATCGACATCGTTTTGTTCAGATCATCCAATACAATCCTTATGATTTCTTCATCTGATAAGTCCACCACCGTTTCATCACCGGAGCGTCCGATGTAACAGCGAAGTAGAATTTTTCCGGCCGGTGCCATATGTGGCCACTTCTTATGAGTGTATGAACAGCAAGTAACTGTATAATCACTGTTTCGTGACACCACAAAACCGCTACCCATTAATTCCACATTAAATGCGTCTTCATCGAATGCCAAAGAGATTGTAGCCACACTGATGGCTGACATTTCCCTTAGCATATCAAAGTAGGGGTAATTCGCAAACATGTTATAGCTAGCCTGATGGGGCGTTGCCACAATGACTGAGGCGGCATGAACCGTAGAATTATTATTCAATTGAATGACATATTCATCGTTCACTTTGTCAATTTCCCTTACCCTTACGCCTTTAAGGAAAGTTTCAGGGGCAAGTTTTCCTTCTATCGCCTGAATGAACGACTCCATCCCTGCCTTAAAGGTTTGCTGGTCTCTTCTTGTCGTGGAATATTCCTTGGAAGCGGTATTTTTCTTCAAGCCCATGATGAGACTACGATGTTTCTGCTGGGTTTCGTAGAAATCAGGAAACGTGGAAATTAGGCTGATTCCGTCCAGATCCCCCGCAACAATGTTCGATAAGACCGGTTCTGTTAGGTTCTCAAATACCTCATCACCCAGTCGTCTTCTGATGAAACCGCCAAATGACTGATCTTTCTTTTCTTTAGAACGAGGCAGGATTAAATCCGCCACAGCTCTCAACTTTCCGAAAAGACTGATGGATTGGGTCCTTAAAAAGGGAGCAAGTTGCATCGGAATTCCTATTAAAGTACCCTTTGGTAAAGGATAGAGCGTTTCCCGTACTAACACGGAAAGACTGCCATCCTTCATGCTTACAAGCTGTTCCTCCATACCTACTTCTCTCGCCAGGCGGACTACATGTGAATTCTGGGCTGGAAATGATTCTGGTCCTCTTTCGATGATAAAGCCATCCTTTACGGTGGTCTTTATTTTCCCGCCCAAGCGAGGGTCAGCTTCTATTAAAAGCACTTCATGAGGAAGACCTTCCTGCTTCAACCTTTTTTGAAGATAATAAGCTGAAGCAAGTCCGGTTATCCCTCCGCCGATTATGGCAATCGTTTTTATAGGCTGATCCACCATTCATCGCCCTCTTTTTAAAAATAATTATTTCTCATCCAGCTTATTTAAAACAATGGTAGCCAAGGCATCGATAAATGCCGGTTTTACATTTGGCATATCAGGACGGTAATATCCAGCCCCGATTTCCTCAGTAACCACTTTACACTCATAATCATTATCGTATAGGACTTCAAGATGCTCCGCTACAAATCCTACAGGAATGTAAATGAAAGCCTTAAATCCTTTTTCATGATAAAGGTCTCTTGTAAGATCTTGAACGTCAGGGCCAAGCCAAGGTTCTGGCGTCTGTCCAGCACTTTGCCAACCTACCGCATAATTGGAGACACTTGCGCCCTCGGCAATCAATTTTGCCGTTTCTTCAAGCTGCTTCGGATATGGGTCGCCCAATTGTAAAATCTTTTCCGGAAGACTGTGTGCCGAAACGATCAACGCATAATTATCACGTTCTTCTGACGTCATTTTCCCGATTACGCCTTTTAATTGATCCACCCAATACTGGATGAATTTCGGCTCATCGTACCAGCTTTCAACGGATTGAATGTTTATGCCATATTTGGCCGCTTCATCCTGCGCCCGTCCATTGTAGGACTTCACACTGAAAGTTGAAAAATGGGGAGCCAATACGATACTGACCGCCTCCGTGATGCCGTCATCATGCATTTGTTTAACCGCATCCTCGACGAATGGTTCGATATGCTTAAGGCCTAAATAAGCCTTGAATTCAATGTCGTCCTGGATGGAGTTCAATTGTTTTTCAAGCGCTTCAGCTTGTCCTGCTGTAATCTTTGCAAGGGGGGATAAACCTCCAATTGCTTTATATCTCCCTTTAAGATCATCCATTAATTCATCACTCGGTCTTCTTCCGTGACGGATATGCGTATAGTATCTTTCAATATCTTCTTCTGTGTACGGAGTTCCATAAGCCATGACTAAAAGGCCCATTTTTTTCGTTGTCATGAAATTACACCTCTTTAGAAAATTTCGATCAATCTATTTTGCATCTTTCAGCCATTACGTTTCAAATGATTCGCTCAGCCTTTTTTCATGCTTGATGAATATTCATGTATAAAAGCGGTCAACTTCTTCAATGTTTCCGGGTTCACATCAGGAAATACTCCATGTCCCAAATTGAAGATATAGCCATCCTGTTGCATACCTTGATAAAGGATTTCTTTAGCACGTTCCTCTATGATATCCCATGATGATAATAAAATGGCAGGATCCAGGTTCCCCTGAACCGTTTTCTGAATGCCCATTTCCCTTGCTTGTGAAATAGGTAATCTCCAATCCAGTCCTACTACATCGATAGGAAGGTCATTCCATTCCAATGCCAAGTGGCTTGCCCCGACACCGAACATGATTAGCGGTACACTTTCCTCACGTAACGAAGTGAATATACGATTCATGATAGGTTTGATGAACACCCTATAATCCTCGACATTTAAAGCACCTACCCATGAGTCGAAGATTTGCACGGCTTTAACGCCAGCTTTAATCTGTGCCTTCACATAGACAATGATCATTTCCGCTAACTTGTCCATTAACGCAAACCATGCTTTTGGCTCGGAATACATGAATGCTTTCGTCTTATTATAGTTTTTCGATGGACCACCCTCAATCATATAGGAAGCGATCGTAAACGGTGCACCAGAAAACCCTATCAATGGGACAGTCAATTGTTCGTTCGTCAATAATTTAATCGTATCCAGTACATAAGGAATATCTTCTTCCGGAGTCAATTCCCCTAATTTTTCAACATCTTTCAATGATCGTATCGGATTGGAAATGACTGGACCAATTCCTGACTTGATTTCAACATCCACGCCCAATGCTGGTAGCGGTGTCATAATATCTTTATATAAAATCGCTGCGTCCACATCATATTGTTCAACAGGCAATCTTGTTACAAAAGCGCATAATTCCGGCTGATGTGTAATTTCAAAAAGAGAATACTTTTCCTTCAATTTACGGTATTCCGGCTGTGAACGACCTGCCTGACGCATATACCAAACTGGCACATGATCCGTTTTCTCTCCTCTAGCAGCTTTTAAAAATGTATCATTCTTAATATCCATACTCATTAATATCCACCTTTCACACACTCAACGTTCCTTTTTTTATGTATCACTTACATAGAATATCAGATGGTAGTTGAATTTCAAATTGAATCTCCTTAAACTATAGCTTTTTCTAATATAGAAGTATAGCCAACCTAAGTATTTGTCAGAAATTCGACCTTTTTCGATAAAAACCTGAGCAAACGAAGTGACAAAACCAGTTGAAGGATCATGGTAAAAACATTACCTGTTGGGTAAAATGGGTATAGAGACTACTATTAACTACCGGAGGGGAAAATATGAATATATACATCACATCAGGCACATTCAATTTCATGAAAATAAAAAAAGATAAGCATCCAGCTGAAAAAATATTGCTCATGCAAAATGCGGAAACTACCGTTCTCTTACATGAGACAACAAGTAAAACCATTTTTGCCTCGCCACGTAAATACGAAGTCGTGGGTGGCACGGGCGAACTTCCTGAAAACGGGTATGTCGTCATGAACAATATCCCTGTCAGCGAAGAGGGCCGTCCTGTATTCGAGCATCGCTTTAAAAATATTTCTGGTTTCATTGAAAAGGAACCTGGCCTTGTCGCCCTTCGTATCCTAAGGCCAATCCATTCCGAAACATACGTCATCTTGACCATTTGGGAAAAACAAACGAATTTTTTAAGTTGGAAGAACTCAAGCTCCTTCGAGCAAGCCTTCCATAATAATGGATCCAATTCCCCGGTAACCAATTCAAGCCAGAAAATGTTCTCAGGCGAAGCCTATCTGACCCAATACACTTTAGTGAAGGATTCCGATGAATAGGCATCAACCATACATGAAAAGGCCACCCATTTTTGGGTATCGGCCTTTTCTTTTTTAAGACTGGCAAAAAACGGACGAATCACCCTTGCCCCTGGTTTCAAGGCCCCTCTTTTCCCCTAACCTCTTTCCTCTTAAACCATTGATATATGGATAGACAACCTACGCTATACGCCACCCCGAGGGCAAAGCCAGCCAAGACATCGGTAGGAAAATGGACTCTAAGGGCGATCCTGCTCATTCCGATGAGAAGGATTAGCAAAAGAAATCCAATGCCGGCTACCCATTTCAGTGATTTGGACTTTATTGCTTTAATGGTGAAATAAGCAACCATACAGTAAAAGATCATCCCTACCATGGAATGCCCGCTTGGAAAACTGAAACCCGGAGCTTCCACCAAGCTATATTCAGGACGATCTCTTTGGATCCATTTCTTTATCAATCTCTTTAAGAGGTCGCCTCCAGCTACTCCTATCGAGACGACTGCCATTGCCGTGTAATCCTTCTTTCCAAACCATAAATATAGAACGAGAACAAGACTGCCACAACCTATAAAAATGGATGAGCCGAGATAAGTGATTGTTTTAAAAAAAGGAAACCAATATGTAGTATCCACCCCTGTAAAGATTCTCGAAATAGTACTGTCAAAGGGTAATATGACTCCTTTTTCTACTTCGTTCATGATCATAATGAAAATGAACAAGCATATTAGTATGGCAGCAAGCTTCGAATATTTAATCATCATAAATGCTCCTTTATGTATGACCGATTTCCCTTTTACTCCCTCTAATTATGATATACTATTTACAAATAATCCAATGATTAGGAGGTTTGTGATGATTGAACAATTAGATGTTCTTCTCGAGGAGTCCTACGGGGAGATGGTATCGATCCGACGATACCTTCACCAATATCCTGAGCTCTCCTTTCATGAAACCAAAACAGCTGCCTTTATCGCCGAGTTTTATCGGAAACTAGGGATAGATGTTCGAACCAACGTCGGGGGAAACGGAGTAGTGGCAAAGATCTATGGTAGTAAACCCGGTAAGACCGTTGCATTGCGAGCCGATTTTGACGGACTTCCCATTCAGGATGAAAAGGAAGTTCCTTATAAGTCCACCGTTCCTGGCGTCATGCATGCCTGTGGACATGATGGCCATACCGCGACTCTTCTGGTTCTTGCCAAGACCCTTTATGCACTGAAGGATGAATTGGAAGGTGAATATGTCTTTATCCATCAGCATGCAGAGGAGTATGCTCCTGGCGGGGCTAAACCAATGATCGAAGCAGGCTGTTTAAATGGGGTGGACGTGATTTTCGGTACTCATTTATGGGCAACGGCCCCGACAGGAACCATTCAATACGCATATGGACCGCTAATGGCGGCAGCCGACCGTTTTGAAATCCTGATACAAGGTCAAGGAGGACATGGTGCACAACCTCATAATACACGGGATGCCATCGTGACTGCCTCCCAGCTCGTGGTCGCTTTACAGCAAATCGTCAGTCGTCGCATTAACCCATTGGATTCAGCCGTCATCACCATCGGTTCCTTCGTCGCGGATAATGCCTTTAACGTCATTGCAGACAAAGCAAAGATAGTTGGGACAGTCCGAACTTTCAAAGAAGATGTCCGTTCTTTCATTCGTGAAGAAATAGAAAGGGTCGTTAAAGGGATTTGCCTTTCTTCCGATTGCACCTATGACTACCAATTCCATCAAGGCTATCCAGCGGTCGTCACCCATGAAGAGGAGACCAGGTTCCTTATCGATTGCACCAGCTCAATCAAAGAAGTCCAATTCCTAGAGGAAGTTGAGCCAAACATGACAGGTGAAGACTTTTCTTATTATTTACAGAATGTCAAAGGAACATTCTTCTTTACTGGTGCCCAACCACGAAAAGACCCTACTTATCCACACCATCATCCCCTATTCGACTTTGATGAACGGGCCATGCTTATAGCTGCCAAGACATTAGGTACCGCGGCAGTCACTTATCAAAAGAAAAAACAACCACGAAAAGAACAAGACACTATTGCGAATAAAGGATTGGCATTGACTTATCCGAACAGCAAAAGGGAACCCCATTAATTCCAGGGGTTCCCTTTTGCACGAAATGAAGCACCTACAAGCGTGTTCTTTAAAAAACTGTAACATGGACGGAACATCCAAAAACTATCCCATATAAACACTTTCACATGTTCCAGGTTTTGGTTCATAAAAACAGTGATTTTTAAATTGGCCGGTGAAAGGCTGGTCATACCATGTTGGAGGGCACGCAGCATATGGGTTGAAGTACCAAAGAGCATATTTCGCTGGGTGTTCTCTCCAACTTTCCAAATTCCTTTTTGCTAATCTTCTTTCAGCCTCTCTCGATCTTTGATAAAATACATTTCCTTTTTGAACCGCTTCGAAAGAATAATTTCCTCCTTGAACCTGATAGACGACTTCAGGGATTGTTCTAACATTTTTAAAGTCTAAGCAATCTGCTACAGCACGATTCACAATGACATTCCCGACATATAACATTCCCTGGAGCCCTTCACCTTCGGCCTCTGCCCTCATCATCCTTGCCATTAAATCTACATCCGAACTTCGGTATGTTACTCTTGGCATGTTTTCACCTCAATATATAGTATGAAAAATAACTATATTCATGTCTGTTCATAAAAGTGAAACGAAGTTTTAAATAGAAACCGACGGGTACTCTAATCATTCTTTACTGGATAAAAGACGAATCCGATAACAATTGATCGCCGTCTCCCCAAGCTGTTCAAGTAAATGGTGGTTGGCATAGGCACCGACGGCCGCGCCAAACCCCGGAACAAGCTGGAACATTTTGACCACATCAATATAATCGCGATATTCTTGCTGAAAATCCTGCCAATTGATTTCCGGGTGATTGCCCCTATTCCAGTCCTGTATGACCCTTAAAGTCTCCATTTTCTTTTTCTCGCTTGAAAAAGCCATTTGGAAGACGTGAAGGATGAACAATCGTTCTTCATATTCGTTTGGGTCAAATCCATATAGGCGGGAAATCTCAAATAATAGCTTCATTTTTATGCTTAATAGCAGGGGGAAATCGACCATCCCAACCAATAGGCCTGCCGCACCCGTCCCCACCCCTTCAATGACCGCCGTTCTACGATGGCTCGTTACCTTTTCTTTTACCCACTCTTCTTTTTGTTGCAAAGATAACAGTATGACGTTTTTTTCTTTGGATATATACTTAGATCCTGACAACACAGCCCCCACCATGCTTCTAATGCTCTCGGAAATCATTTTATGAACCTTTGTCGGGATATAACTATTCACTTTGAGTTGAACCTTTTTGGAAACCCGCTCAAACTTGCCTGACTTCTTATTGACTTTCTTTGTCCATGAGGCGAGTTCAGATAGCGCCTTTTGCTCGTATGCATCCATTTTTCCCACCTCCATATTTCATGTATATACCGTCCATACAAGTTTTAGCTTTAATTTCTAAAAAATGAAGCTGATTTTTCAAAAGAAAAATCAGCTTCGCGTTTAAAAGTTCTTGATTTTTTTGGTGGCGTACTTTTTGAATCCCAGAATGAAGATGATCCCTAGAACCAATACGGCTAAAGTGGAAACCCATTCTCCTTTTATTAAAAGGATGAGGGAAAACAGTACAGCCTCAAATAAAAGGAAATAGGATATAAGTTTAATGACTGCGGTTTCCCTCATTTTTGCGGGCAATGGATATAAGGAGACCCAGACTTTCCATTCATGCACCTTCCAAACTGGTAAAAGCTGAAGGGCTGTCATGAATAGGAATAAGAAAGTGACGATTAAATGCGCCCAGATATTAGTAAACACCATCAGAATGATGCCGCCTATTACCGTTAACCGTATGCATAGACCTACATAATCATTCGATCTAAGCAATGTGCGGGCATACAGGTAATTATAGGTGGATTTTTCACCGTATGGGATGAAAGCTAAAAGCCAGTCCATCCATTTCCTGCGTGCTACCTTCCCTTTCAAGTGAGGAACATCCGTGAACATATTCGCGATTCTGTAAAAGGATGTCATCCGTTTGTTTTCAAGTTCCACCAAACGTTCCCACTTCAAAACAAGGCTTTTGGTGGCACTGCGGTAATACAGATATAGGCCAAACAGTAATACGAAGGTGACCAGTACATATAGGATATGGGCTCTGGAACATACAAAGTAAAGTATGACGCCATTAAGTACCAGGCGGAGAATCGAATCCCAGTGGCTCACTGATACATCCTGGTACTTCAGCACATGCCAGCACATGGACAAATTCAGATACTTCAATACGAGTAACACAACGAGTATGAACCCTAGCTGCTTACCGCTTGCACCCGTAACTTTTGCATACAATGGTACGAATACGATTAACATGATTAATAGCAAAAATCCTTGCATGACCCAACTGACCATCAGAGAATTTTTGAAGTAGCTTTTCATCTTCGTTTCAAGCGGCAGTAAAAACACGGTATCCGGTTCTTTTAAGAATGTATTGATGGGACTTCTAGTTACAAGGATGCCCAACACAAAGGCCATGATCAGTTCAGCCGGAAAATCACCATCCAGTGTTTTCACCCAGTCACTGTAATAATAAGCCAAACCGCCTAAAACCAACACCATCACGAAAACGAGATGGCCGTTAAAAATGTAACGAAGGTATTTTTGCATTTCCTGGATGTAGAGAATATACCGTTCCTTCCAGAGACCTTGACTATTCATGACCGTTCTCTTCCTTCGTTAACTGGATGTATAAATCGTCAAGCGTGGCTCCAGGCATGGAGAATTGTTCGCGAAGCTGCTCCAAATTACCTTTTGCCCGTATTTCTCCGTTGTGCAGGATGATGAAAGAATCGCAATAACGTTCCGCAGTAGCCAGGATATGCGTCGACATCAATATACCTGCCCCACTCTCCTTCATTTTCCTCATCAAATCAAGCAAAGACTGAATGCCTAGTGGATCCAGTCCAACAAATGGCTCATCGATGATATATAATGATGGTTGTATTAAAAAGGCGCACATAATCATGACTTTCTGTTTCATGCCCTTAGAAAAATGGGCCGGAAACCATTTAAGCCTTTTCTCCATGCGGAATTCCTTCAAGAGACCGGTCATTCTCTCTTTATACTCGGATTCTTCCAGACCATGAGCCATGGCCGTTAGTTTCAAATGTTCCTCAAGTGTCAATTCATCATATAAAATAGGCGTTTCCGGAATATATGTAAATTGTTTCCGATATGTATCAGGATCTTGGGCAAGTGTTTTTCCATGAATCGAGACACTTCCACCTTTAGGCTCCATGAGTCCAATAATGTGTTTTATCGTCGTACTTTTCCCAGCACCGTTGAGTCCGATTAACCCAACAAGCTCATTAGGCTGAATATCGAAACTTATTCCTTTCAGTACGGGTAATTTCGTGTATCCCCCAACTAGTTGCTTAA
Organism: Peribacillus suis; assembly: GCF_059384845.1. Taxonomy (NCBI): domain Bacteria; kingdom Bacillati; phylum Bacillota; class Bacilli; order Caryophanales; family Bacillaceae; genus Peribacillus; species Peribacillus suis. Next base: position 1,008,954 of record NZ_CM182019.1, on the reverse strand, counting down.
TTTCCAATAAGGACATATAAACGATCCTTTCTATATAAACGTTCTTTTTACCATTTTACCAAATTCTCCTGTTTTTATATAGTCGAGTGCACCCAATTTAAAATTTCCTAAAATAACCAATTATATTTTTCTTACTTCTGGGCCATCATAATTAAGGAAGAAGGGGCTAGTCATTGCAAGTGATTCACGTCATATTGTAAATGAGGTGTCAGTTAAAGACGTATAACACTGAAATACCCAGAAGTTCCATTACAATTTATTCACATTCAAAATTGTAAATGAGGTGTCAGTCAAAGACGTATAACTGAACGATACCAGAAGCTTCATTATTAAAATCGTTTCGAGCAAGGAGATGGTTCTCTTGCACGTAAAAGCTGAAAAATCATTCATTCATTATCGAATATACTTTGGAAGTTGAAAAAACTTTAAAGATATAGGAGATGGTTGGTTTGAATGCAGAATCTCTAATCAGATGATCAAAATTTTACTCTATTGTAGATGAGGTGTTTGTCGCAGAGAATTTAGATGCTAATGCGAATATATAATTGAAGCCCACTTCCCCTTTTTCAAACAGGCAGGGTGCAACGTTTTCGTTGCATCCTGTTTTTATGTTTTTTCTTTTCCTGGGGAATCATGCTATGGTACGATTAACCAAAATAGTGAATGGAGTGTTTTATATGAGCGATTGCATTTTCTGCAAAATCATCAATGGAGAGATTCCAAGTACGAAAGTATATGAAAATGAACATGTACTTGCCTTTCTTGATATCAGCCAAGTAACAAAAGGACATACACTGGTGATTCCGAAAGTACATAAGGAAAACATTTATGAGTTAACACCTGAGATCGCCAAGAATCTGTTTGAAGTCGTACCGGAAATTGCCCGTGCCATGAAACAGGAATTCGAGCCTGTAGGATTGAATATCCTAAACAACAACGGAGAGGCCGCCGGACAATCCGTCTTCCATTTCCATATGCACTTGATTCCACGCCATGGTGAGCATGATGGATTCGGTGCCGTTTGGAAAACCCATACAAGCGAGTATACTCCTGAAGCTTTAAAAGGAATTGCCGATTCCATTTCGCAACACATCAAATAACATTTCCCTTTTTTGTTTATATCGGGAAATGCCAAGACCAAATAGGTTCCTGATTCCTTTAGGGGCCTATTTTTTACATGTTTTTACATAATGATTTCCCACACTAAAAATTCTAAATTTTCCTCCTATTTAAATTCGTTTTCTGTTAGGATATATATAGTCTTACATACTTTCACACATTACTGTATAGGAGGAACACACATTGAAACGTGCACGTAATTTTAACGCGGGGCCTGCCGCCCTTCCATTGGAAGTTTTACAAAGAGCTCAAAATGAATGGTTGAATATCGAGGATTCTGGCATGTCTGTCATGGAATTAAGTCATAGAAGCGCAGAATTCGAAAAAATCCACAATCACGCGATCCAAACGCTGAAAGAAATCATGGAAATTCCGGACAATTACGAAGTCTTGCTTTTACAAGGTGGAGCCAGCCTCCAATTTTCCATGGTTCCGATGAATATATTGAAAGATGGGAAACGTGCAGATTACGTCCTGACTGGTTCTTGGTCGGAAAAGGCTTTAAAGGAAGCCAAGAAAGTTGGGGAAACAGCGGTCGTTGCCTCTTCTAAAGATGATACATATACGTTCATTCCCAAAGTTACTGATATCGAAATCAATGAAGATGCTGCCTATTTGCACATTACAAGCAACAATACCATCTACGGCACTCAATGGAAGGAATTCCCTGAAACAGGAAGCGTCCCACTCGTGGCTGATATGTCGAGCGATATCCTTAGCAGAAAAATTGATGTTAGTAAGTTCGGCATCATTTATGCGGGAGCACAGAAAAACTTGGGACCATCAGGAATCACGGTCGTGATTATCCGTAAAGATTTAATAACTGATAATGACAAGATTCCTTCCATGCTTAATTATTCTATTCATTCTAAAAGTAACTCTTTATACAACACACCGCCAACATTGGCCATTTACTTATTATCCCTTGTATTGGATTGGGCAAAAGAACAAGGCGGTGTTGAAAAACTCGCACAAATCAATGAAGAAAAGGCTAAAGCCATCTACGATACCATTGATAACAGCAATGGCTTCTATAAAGGACACGCCCTTTCCGATAGCCGTTCACATATGAATGTTACGTTCACGCTTCCAACAGAAGAAGCTGAAAAGCAGTTCCTAAAGGAAGTAAAAGAAGCTGGATTCGTAGGGCTTAACGGACATCGCTCCATCGGAGGTTGCAGGGCATCCATTTATAATGCCGTTCCACTTTCCCATTGTCTGGAACTTGCTGCGTTCATGAAAAAGTTCCAAGAATCTTACAGCGCAAAAGAAACTCAAGCCCTTTGATATGTAGGTAATTTTGACTTCTAAAAGGCTAGGTCCTATGATATAATATTTTAAACTTCTTGCAACAAGCAATAGTGCATTGTTGAAGAAATTTAGTTGAGATGAGAATAGGAGAGATGAGTAAATGAAAACGAAAACCCTTGTGTCGATGTCCCTATTAATTGGGATTGGAGCGGCCCTCCATTTTATCATTCCTGGATTCTTCTTAGGAATGAAGCCTGACATGATGTTGCTGATGATGTTTTTGGCGATTGTACTGTTTCCCGAGAAAAAGAATGTATTCATCGTCGCCCTGGCTGCTGGAGCCATTTCTGCCATGACAACGACATTCCCTGGAGGACAAATCCCCAATATCATCGATAAGTTGGTCACAGCCTTTTTGTTTTACCTTTTATTCATCGGGATTAGGAAGTTTTCAACTTCCGTTATCAGCGTGAGTATCCTGACTGCCTTAGGAACCATCATATCTGGTGCTGTCTTCCTTGGTTCGGCTTATTACATCGTTTCCTTGCCAGGACCTTTCGTTGCACTATTCGGAGCTGTCGTACTTCCTGCCGTACTGCTTAACACAGTGGCAATCATCGTTATTTATCCAATTGTGAATGGCATTGTAAAAAAAACAAAGATACCCGTTCATGCTTAATCAGCAGGATTAACATACTTTAAAAAGCACCGGATGCCCGGTGCTTTTTTTTACACTCCTATATGGATTCGAACCAACACCCACTAGATTTCGCCAACTCATCCTAAAACCACTCGGGCACTTAATGAACAAGCACCCATAATAACCAGACCAAAAGCAGAAAGGCACCTGGGACCCCCAGCATGACTGCATTGGACTGAAGCACCCTCTTAGGGGGATAACTCCCTGGATGTTTTGCTCTTGCTAAAAAATACCCCATCCCGCACAGGCATAGTAGACCTAATAAAAATATCATTTTCATTGTAAACCCACCAATGCCATCAACAGAGCCGACAGCATGTTTTTTTATTATCTATATGCTGAACTTCCCTTTATATGTAAACTTCCAGAGTCTTCACGCTTGGTTTCCCTATCATTATTGAAAGAAAGAAGTTTAAAAAAATATTTTTGTGATATAAAGATAAAATGGTAGATCCTCTTCCATAAGGAAGAAAATTATGGTATTTTGTTATCAATAGCATTTATATCCCTATATAACATAATTTCCAATTGATGTTTTTCCTAGCAGGGATTTAGGCCATGTTAAGCGAAATGAATAATTATAAAATGAGGTGATTCTAAATGAAGGCAAAATCATTATTGATCGGCTTTATTACCGGAACAGTTGTAGCGGGTGCAGCCACATTACTTTCTACACCAACTTCAGGGAAAGACCTACGGAGTCGCATTAAAACAAATTCCGATGAAATTAAAACAACGATTGAAGAGTTGAAGGTTAAATTGCTGAATATTAAAGAGGACACGATGGAAGCGACTCAAATTAGCAAAGAAACGGTGAAAACTTTCATTTCGGATGTACAAGTCGTCATAGAGAACTGGAAGCAGGACATCGAACCGAATAAAACGGAGTTATTGAGGAATGTTCAAGAAATAGAGGAATCTTTAAGAGAATTGGAAACAACCATACCCTCTTCTAAAAACTGAAGGCAAAAGGAAGCACATTGTCGAATCTCCATTTTTACCATAAAAATACATCTTATTTTAGGGAAAAATGGAGAATTCATTGGCAATTATTAAATTTTCTAAAAATTTTGCTAATATTCTCTTTATTAATTTTTATTTTATTGTCATAATAATATATACAGAATCTGATAAGTAGGTGAGCCCATAAGATGCAGAATAAAAATTATTCTATGAAAGAAGCAATGATATTCAGTCAGCGAATCGCTCAATTAAGTAAAGCTTTATGGAAATCAATTGAAAAAGACTGGCAACAATGGATTAAGCCTCATGATTTAAACATTAATGAGCACCACATTCTATGGATTGCCTATCATCTTAATGGCTCTTCCATTTCCGATGTGGCCAAGTTTGGGGTCATGCATGTTTCTACTGCCTTTAACTTTTCTAAGAAATTGGAAGAACGTGGATTCTTGACGTTCTCAAAAAAAGAGAATGATAAAAGAAACACGTATATCGAAATCACCGATGAGGGAGAAAAAGTCATACTTGATTTAATGGAGACTTATGAACCAAGTAATAACTCCGCTTTCTCCGGAGCGATGCCCCTTCGTGAACTTTACGGTAAGTTCCCCGAAATGATTGAGATGATGGCTGTCATCCGTAATATCTATGGGGAAGATTTCATGGAAATATTCGAAAAATCCTTTGCTAACATCGATCGGGACTTTACTGACGTGGAGGGCAAAATTACAAAAAAAAAGATAGAGAAAGAAACTGAGGCCGTTTAATCTCACATTTTAGCCATTTCCTTCATGAACGATACATATATACCTTGTGAGAGGCAAGCCTCAATGCATTCTTTTATAGTTGTTTTGGGATTCAAATTTTTCTCCAGTTGACTAAAAAGCGGTCGAAAATTCATGTACCCTTCCGCTTTTTCTATTTCAAAGCGTTTGCTCAATACATCACATAAGGCATGTAATTCTTCGGCTTCCCTCTTCGTGAAATTTTTTTCCACGAAAAGATAATCCAATTTTGCCTGTGGATTATGAATTAACTTTAGTAGCAGTCGCTGGTGAAAACGGAGTATTTCGATTTCCTCATTTACACTTCTCATTCTATAGTCCCCAATCAATCATTATTTAGCATATGCATACAAAATCCATTATTATTTTTTCTGTTAATTTTCGTTACTCCACGAAATGCCCCACCAATCCTGAGCCTGGAAACTCCATCCTTTTTTATCTAAAAACAAAATCCATAAAACCTATTGCTTTTTCCATTCATTCATCGTAATGTATGTAAGTAAATTTAAGGGTCTATGGAGGCTGATTTCAACATGAATTCATGGAAAACAATTGACCTTTCAAAACAGTATGGGAGTTGCCGTCTACTCCTATTTACAGTTTTCACTATAATGATGTCATTTGTTTTAATATATACATTATTAAGCGTATTTTCACCCCATGTCATTTTGTATGACGATCAAACGATGGGATTTTTTAGCTTATTGCTCTTATTATATCCTGTTCACAAATTATTACACTACTTACCTATGAGATTAATATGTAAAAAGGTAAAAACATCATGGTCCCTCAGGTGGCATCTCGTACTTACATGCAAAGTATACGTGCATCACCCAATTCGGAAAAATCTCTATCTTATCACCTTGGTTCTACCCTTTTTCATCATGTCCTTTATTTTTATCGGTTGCGCCGTGGCTTTCCCACACTACACCCATTATTTCACCATTTTACTATCTTTGCATACAGGTTTGTGCGTGTCGGATTTCATTTATGTCAAGAACCTGATAGGATCACCCGGGCGATCCTTCATTGAGGAGCACGGAGAAGGATACGATATCCTAGTCCAAAAATGAATATTGCCTCCTTCCGACGCTACCAAGATTTTTAGGTATCTTTTTTCATTAATATTTGGTATCGTATTTATACATGATGTTATGCAAGGAGGGATTTTTTGATCTCGTTCTGGTTTATTATTTTTGCTATTGTGATTCTTTATAATATTAATAGAATGACAAACTCTTTATGTATTCAAAAGGAAATCTCTGAAGAAAAGCAACCTAAAGTATTCAGGACCATTAATGTGTTGATCACTATTTTGTTATTATCCTCCTATATTGAAGTTTTATATGTGTAAAGGGAAGCCCTTGCGTATATACTGATAATAATCATTACATACCTGCATTAATGTGGTATTCCAACGCTTCTATCCACATAAAGAAAAAGGCGAAGCACACGGCTTCGTCTTTTTTGTCTTTTCTTATAACCAGGATGCGCCAATGATTACTAATAGGATGAAAAGAACGACTATTAGGGCAAAGCCCCCACCAACTCCTCCAGACATTGATCTTCCTCCTTCCCATTCCAGATTAAGATTACTTTCATGCACACTCTTATAACCCGTAAAAAAAATACATTTCATCAGGTTTATTCACCATGTGTAAATTTCATGAGCGGCTACCCTATCCTATTCATCTCCATTCCAAAAGGAGTGGGCACTTTTCATATTAATGTTGTGTTCGGCTAACAATATGCGACCGCAGCAATCATTAATAAGACGAATAAAACAACCAATAAAGCAAACCCACTGCCATATCGATTACCCATAAAACTACCTCCATTGTTGTCTTCGATTTATCATATGTAGGGATTCAGGATATGGGTGGGCATACACCCAGTTTTTTTGAAATTCTTAAAGGTACATCAATATATTATTTTTTGTAAAACAGCCAAAATATGTTATAGTTAGTTTTGTGGATAATCGAATAATTACAAAAAAAAGAAACTTAAAAATTAGGAGTTGTTACTAAATGAAGAAGTGGGCATTATCGGTTGCCGTAGCTGCTGGACTGATCGGACTTACAGCATGCAACAGCGACAAAGAAGCAGTAGTGGAATCAAAAGCTGGAGATATATCAAAAGAAGAGTTTTACAATGTGATGAAAGACAGATACGGTGACCAAGTCCTTCAGGAAATGGTATACGAAAAGGTTCTTTCAGATAAATACACGGTAACGGATAAAGAAGTTAAAGCTAAAGTAAAAGAGCTTAAAGATCAAATGGGCGAAAACTTCGACTCGGCTTTAGCTTCATCTGGATATAATAGTGAAGCAGATCTTAAGCGTGCACTTAGAATCGGCATGCTTCAAGAAAAAGCGGCCATCGCGGACATTAACGTGAAGGAAGCGGAAGTGAAAGAAGCTTACGAAAACTACAAACCAGACCTTAAAGCCAGACATATTCTTGTGAAAGACAAGAAAACGGCTGAAGAAGTCAAAGCTAAATTGGACAAGGGTGGAGACTTCGCCGCACTTGCGAAAGAATATTCCACTGATACAGGAACGGCTGCAAAGGGTGGAGATCTTGGTTGGTTCAGTACAGGTGAAATGGTTCCGGAATTCGAAACAGCTGCAGCTAAGCTGAAAAAAGACGAAATCTCCAAGCCAGTAAAATCTGAATTTGGCTACCATATCATCCAATTGCAGGATAAGAAAGAAAAAGAATCGTATAAAGATATGAAAAAGGATCTTGAATATAAACTAAAAGTGGCTAAAATTGACCAAACTAAAGTTCAAAATATTTTAGATTCCGAAATTAAAAAAGCAGACGTGAAGGTCAAGGATAAAGAATTGAAAGATTCCATCACATCCGAAACTGCTACAGAAAAATAATAGTCACCACTAAAAAGCGACAGGGACCACCCCCTGTCGCTTTTTACTATTATCTTAGGCCTCTTTTCGTTTCTCTCTTTCCTCTATCATACGGTCTATATATTTCTGCCCTTCCTTTTCAATCCACGCTTCGTCTATCATGCGTTCTTTCCTCGCTGTCCATATTGACATAACGGCACTGACAATGATTCCAATAAACACGAACCAGATCCATATTGGCATGTCCATTCTCCTTTCAAGATCCCCCATCGTTTTACTAGAGCATATGCAGGAGATAAAAAAATATGCTTCTTTCCCGGTTAGGAAAGAAGCATATTCATTATTTAAAGGTTGGTTTATAGAATGAACGATTATCCAGTGCAAAGACTCTTTCGGTGAATTCCCCTGGTTTCACTTTTTCAAGGGCCCGATCCATCATATTGATTTTGGCATCCATGTTATCTATATAATGAAGGACTTCCGCTTCCCTCACCATAGGCGGTTTCGGACTTCCCCATTCCGCTTTTCCATGATGACTCAAAACTAAATGTTTCAAAATCATTATTTCTTCGGTATCGATTCCAAGTTCTTCTGCAGCTTTGCCCACTTCATTCACCATGATCGTGATATGGCCAAGCAGGTTCCCTTCAACCGTATAAACAGTTGACACAGGACCCGATAACTCATGGACTTTACCTAGATCATGTAAAATGACCCCGGCATATAGAAGGTCCTTATCAAGGGATGGATATAAGCCTGAAATGGCCTTTGCAAGCCCCAGCATGGACACGACATGGTAAGCTAGGCCCGACATGTACTCATGATGGTTCTTAGTGGCAGCAGGGAATGTTAAGAGTTCTTCCTGATACTTCTTGACCAGATGCCTAGTCACTCTTTGGATATTCGGATTTCTCATTTCAAAGATGAATTGGGTGATGGTCTCCATCATTTCTTCCTGACTTAGAGGTGCCGTTTGAATCAAATCGCCTTTTGTGACGCCATCAGCATCCGTAGTCAGTCTAAGATGACGAATCTTCAATTGACTCCGACCGCGATAATTCTGAACCTCTCCTTGTACCTTCACCGTAGCCTCGGCACTGTACGTTTTTTCATCAGCCTCTGATACATCCCAGAGTTTAGCCTCGATTTCACCCGTTTTATCAGACAAAATCAGCGTCAAAAATGGCTTGCCATTACTCGCAACCGCCTTTGTACTCGTTTTGATGTACATATATATATCTACTACTTCACCAATTCCATAATGAATGATCCCATTGTTCATGCGACTGCCTCCGTTCAATTAAATATCAACATTATAACATACCAATTTGGTTAGTGCGTTTAGTTTCTATTAAAGTGCACATAAGAAAACCAGGCTTTACTTACAGCCTGGTTCCTAGACAAATCATTCAACAGTTACTATTGGGACAATAAGGGCATTTCATTTGACCTTCGATTTGATAATATAAACAGCATGTCACACGCTTATAAGAATTCATGGATTCAGGTACCGTCTTTTCCCCGATGAAGCGTTTGAATGGTGACCGCTTTTCCATCCCCAGCCAGATTTCATCATCCAGCAGATTTTCGATATCGGCTTCCACTCTTTCTTTGATATCACATTGCTTCAACAACTCTGAATACATCCAGACCGTATACCCCCATATATTTTCCCAAAGTATAAGTCTTGATACTTTAGTAGATTTAGAAAGTGGGACTATGACATCAGCGCCAAATTTATTTAATACAGTATGTAATGCTTGTTGGCTTTCCTTCTCCGGAACATCGCTCCAACTATTTTCTTTCAGCCAGAATTTTGGAAACCATTGCACATCTGCAGGATCATCCAGAATGGCCAAATCAGAAAGCGAACCATTCCAAACAAGCCGATGCTTACTGATCATGTACAATTGTGCCGTAATAAAAAATGCATAACGCCTGAACCACATGGAAGCGGCAACCCTAGGAGTATCTGCTCCAGAGCGGATTATTGCATAACCAATCAATTCTTCTATATCCTCCACGTTTCTTGGATTGTTTATCTCCTCTTTAAAGGAAATCCGATACGTTTGCAGCTCTTCTTCGATTGATGGTGACACCTTATGAGGTTGAGGCATTTCTATATTCATTCCATTTATAATTGATTTTTCAGCATTACCACATGATAAAGACTGGGTTTTAAGAGATGGACTCATTATACTACTCCCCTTTTAGTCTATTAATCCTAGTTTAATGAAAATGATTCTCAATGTCAATTAAAAAAAAGAAAGATGCCTTCATTTACGCTCAGATCCTTCAGCTTATATACTGGAAACCGACATACGCGTCCATAGGAATCCCGAAGACCCTTCAACTATCTCCATTCGAAGTCATGAGTCGATGTGAAATCAAAAAACCCTCCAATTCCGGAGGGTTTTCAACCAACAAGTACGTCTTTTGTACAATAGCTCAGCGACTCATCCCTAACTCTACTAAATAAGCCTTGATCGATGAATGGAATCAGTTCACCTGCAATGTTCCAGGCATTGAGTTCTATTTGATAGAGCGTTTCCCGTTTACTCGGACCAACTAATTCCATGCTCAACATGGAAAGGTCCGGGTCCAATGCATGGCCCATCTCATGGGCAAAGATGATCCATACATATTCCTCAAGCCTTTCGAGGGAACCAAGTAAACGTTGCAATTGGATTTCGATATCTTTTTTATATAACGTGATGGTATGTTTCGAAACCGAATACTTCCCGCCAACACACCGTCTGTCAGGAAATTCATCCTCGATGAGTAACTGTAGCGAAGCATCATATCGATTCAAAAAATCATGCATGTCCAAATTCGTTCACTCTCTTTATTATAGGTTTTTTTCATTTTATGTCGGGGAGGATAAAATATGATCATTTTGGAGTCAAAACTTGCTTGGACAGATGAATCACGTCATTTCCCTCGAAATGGTGCAAATTATGATCATGACACGTAAAAAATAAAACTTGACGCCTTTGGGATACCTTATTCAACAGCTCAAGCATCCGTTTTGTCCTCTTCCCATCAAAATTAACAAAACTGTCATCGATGATAAGGGGAAAAGGATCATCCGCAAAAGTATGATCGGCAAGTGCTAGCCTTAAGGATACATAAATCTGCTCAGCCGTTCCCCGGCTGACTTCCTCGGCCTCGAAATTCAACCCATCGCTCCGCTCTACACGTAACCCTTCACCTTTTGGCTCCAGGATGATTCTTTGGTAGCGACCATTCGTTAGAAAAACTAAATGTCGCTCCGCTTCCGCGATTACCTTTGGAAGCCGTTCCCTTTTATATCGGTCCAGGGTTTTATTTAATAAGCCTTTAGCCAATGCCAATTTTGCCCATCCCTTTGCTTCCTCGTTAAAAGTGGCTTTTGCTTCATGGAAACGATGCAGCAACTCCTCATAAACGCCATTTGCCTCCAACTGTTTGATCTTATATCGGGTATCAGCTTGGTTCTCCAGTAAAACTGTTTTTTCCTTTACTAGATCCTTCCGTCTTTGTTCCAAGTTTTCAACCGAATAAACGCTGATTCCTTGTTCGGAAAGTGTTTGGATTCGTTCCGGTTGCATATCCACTTGGCTCAATTGAATGTTGAGTAATTCCCATTGCTTTTGCAGCATAATTCTTTCATCAGCCAAAATGGCTTTTTCACGATATGTTTCTTCACTATCCACCTTAGCTTTCGTAAATAGCTGGTCCTTCTCCTTTTCAAGATAGTCTTTTTCCAGCATCAGGCTTTCTTTTTCACTCATTAAATCTCTAAGTACCTGCTTCCATTGCACCAACTTGGCTGTTTGTTCCGCCATGAGGTGGACTTCCTTTTTCAACGTTAGGATGGCTTCCCTCCATGTGGATGGCTCTTTGCCGATCTGTAAGGAATAATCAAATAATGCATCCGATATACTATGGAAATCGGCTTTTAATAAGCGATGGGTCTCGATATATTCATTCTTTCTTTCAACTGCTGCCTTCCACTTCACCAACTCGTCAAAGGTAGACTCCAGATTGACGTCCGAACCTGAATGCGGGAAGCCCCAAGAAGTCATGATGGCATTCACGGCTTCTTGTAGCTGTGCCTTTCTCTCCTCCCATGCGGCATATTCCTGGATGGTGGATTCGAAGGCATCCTCCCGTTCTTTATATTTAAACATTTCATGGTCCAGCTGTTTTTGAAGGTCATCATCTTGTTTGAGGAGCTGCCCCATCGTCTCTGCACTCATGTCTCTGTGAGATTTATCGACCCGATCCAACGCTGCTCGTTTCCTTTTCGCTTGCTCAAGTTGCGCAGACTGTCCAACCAAACTATCGTCACCTTTGGAAAGGAACCGAGAAACAGCCAATACAATGGCTGCACTCAGTAAAATAAATCCGCCTAGGCTCTGGCCTTTGACGAAGCTTCCTATCGCAATCACACATATGAGGACAATCAATCCGCCAGTTAGTAAGTGGAAGCGCTTATGATGATCCTGTCGCTTCTTCCGGGAGTCTAGTTGGCCCTCCAGCTCTGAAATTTGCTCATCAAGAAATTGCCTTTTCACTTCGTCAAAGTTGGAATCCTGTCGTTTGTTGACGATGGCTTCCAACTCGTTTCTTTTTTCCGAAGGCATAAGCTTTGACTTTAACTCCTTCATCCGTGCTTCCGTCGTGTCCAGACCCACTTTTTGCCGACTATATTTTTCATCAAGCAGATTTTCACTTTGGTGCAAATGATGCTTTTCCCTTTCCGCTCTCTTTATTTTTTCTTTCATGAACGTACTGGTATCAAGCTTACTGATATGTTGATCAGCAGCATCCCAAAATAAATCCTGCTTAATCCTTTCGATTTTTTTTACTTCAGCTTGAATTTCATGTTCTACTTTCCTTATTTCCAGCTCTAGCTTATCCAGCATCGCCCCTTGTTCGATGGCAAATTCGACCTTTTCTTTATGCTTTCTAAGGAACGAACCACTTTCATTTTGCATAAGGTCCCTTTCGATTTTACGCACCTTCTCATTCAAGGCCGCCAGTTGAGCATTTAATGGAACTTCAACGGCTTGCAGCTGCTCTAACCGCCTCAAACCATCCGAAGGAAAATTCATGTCCCCGATGTCATTCAATCTTGCTTCAATTTCCCGGCGTTCCTCGAATAATGGCTTAATTCGTAAAAAAGATCTCGATTCAACAAGTTTTCTCTCCATCTCTTGGATTTGTTCCAGACAGCTGGCCAGTTGACTATTCAGCTCGATTTCATCTTGGCACAAAACAGTATAAGACTGTTGTTCCACTTCGGCAGCTTTGACTTGTTTCTCCAATTCCTTAAGCTCTTTTATTTTCACGTTTAATAGTGGTTTCTGCCCGGAAGGTTTGAACCGGAGATCCATCTCCTTCTGTAGCTTCGTTTCAGCCTCCAGCAACCGATCATTCCCTATCAGGCCTGCCGAAAGTAAATATTTACTCATGTCCCCTTCACTAAGGGCTGACAAGCCTTGTAACCCCTGAAGGTCAAAAGAAAAGATGGACTGATAATAGTTTTTATCCATGCCATGAAGAATTTCATTGAGCTCTTCTTCGCCTCCGGTTCTCCCGTCCTGGAATGTGATTTTCACATCTCCCGTTGCCTTCCCCTTCACCCGTTCAATGATGACTTCACCATCTTTTTTTGTAATAAGCGTGAGTCTCCCGCCATACTTGGCATGAAGTTTAGGCTCATATCGCCGAACATTTTGAACCTTTGTCGGAAAACCAAATAAAAGACTGTGTATGAATGACATGATTGTGGATTTACCTGACTCATTCTCCCCAAAGAAGACCTGCAGCTGCCCCATTTCTAAGAACCTCTGGTTTTCCAGTTTCCCATAGCCATAAACATGGAGGTCTTTAATTTTCAAATCGGTTTCCTCCTTCAATTGACCATTATGATTCAAATACCTGCAACAGCCATCTTTCAGCCTCATTCATGAGCTCTTGCTCCTCTTCCTGACTCAAGGCATCGAGAAATCTCCTTGATTCAGCCTGTTTATAAAGTGGCGCTAGGACCTTTTCTATATCGGCAAAATCAGCAGTCAATTTGGATATTTCATTTGTAAAAGGTGTCAGCCTTTTTCCCGCTTTACGTAAGGAAGATGGCTGAAGGGTGATCTTATGTATCCACACGAATGATTGCTCCTGCTCTTCCTCTTCCTGTAAAAGACGGGTTAAATCTTCTAGTAATTCACGTGAGAAGACACAAGGATCCTCGACATCCAGCTGGATGTCTATGAGATAACCCTTATCATCCGAACGTTTTTGCCCGATCATCTCCTTGAACTGCTTATAAAGATCATCAAAGCCAGCGGTTGCCGGGACTTTAAACAGTACACTTTCCCATATCAGCTCGGAAGTTTCGATAAAGGAGTGCCTTTTTTCTTCTCCGTCCATTTCGACCAACACACAGCCCTTTACACCCGACTCCTTCCGATTCCTCCCTTGTATATTTCCCGGATAGATGACAAGTGGATATTCTGAAACGACCTGGCGCTTATGTATATGACCTAATGCCCAATAATCAAAGTCCTTTTCAGTAAGCTCATTCAATGAAAAGGGAGCATAGTTTCCATGATCCGAATTTCCTTCTAAATTCCCGTGAAGAAGGCCGATATGATAATCGGCAGCTTCTGATTTTACATACGATTCTATCATTCGTTCCGTTACATGCCTCCGTGGATAACTGAAGCCATATAAATGGACTTTCGTTCCGTCCATCTTTTCAAACCGCTTGACTTCCATTTCGTCTGAAAAAATATGCACATTTTCAGGAAAGTCCACCTTAATCCAAGAGCCATTAAGGTGATCATGGTTCCCATGAACGATGAAAACCGGAATCCCATGTTGCTGAAGTCTTTCCATTTCACTCCGAAAACGGACCTGTGTCCGAAGATTCCGATTTTCCCCATCAAACAAATCACCTGATATCACCATGAAGTCGACATGGCGACAGATCGCATTCTCCACAATTCTTTGAAAAGACTTAAATGGACTTTCCCTGATGTCTTTTAATATGGATGCCGGCAAATCCCTCAATCCTGAAAAAGGGCTGTCCAAATGAAGATCTGCCGCATGAATGAACGTAACGGCACTCACCAAACCACCTCGTCCCCTAACATTTATTTACTTTTATTTTATCATATCCAGAACATACTTTCCCATATTAATGACAGGAATGATTCCAGTTAATTTAGGTGAAAACAGTATAGACCATTTTATAAATAAAAAGACCGAATCGCAGGCATTTTTAGATGCACTCCATTCGGTCTTTGTTTTTATTTGAAGATATCCATGCTTAAATATCGCTCGCCATTATCCGGTGCAATACACAGTACACGTTTTCCTTTTCCAAGGCGGCGCGCTTCCTGAAGGGCACCCCAGACAGCGGCACCACCTGAAGGCCCAATTAAAATACCTTCCTTCGCAGCCATGTCCTTCATTGTCGATATGGCATTTTCATCCGTTGCTTGTAGGATTTCATCGAAGACATCCGTATTTAAAATGCTTGGAACAAAACCTGGGCTTGTTCCGACAAGCTTATGAGGACCTGGCTTCCCTCCTGAAAGAACAGGTGAGCCTTGGGGCTCGACGACAACAACCTTTAGCTCAGGCAGCGCTTCTTTCAAAGCTTCACCTGTTCCTGTAATTGTTCCACCTGTACCAGCAGTTGCGATAAACACATCGAGATTCCGATCCATTTGGTCCAATATCTCGACTGCAGTCGTAACCCGGTGAATATCTGGATTGGCCTTATTTTCAAATTGCTGTGGGATAAAGCTATTAGGAATCTCTGCGGCTAGCTCCTCCGCTTTTCGAATCGCACCTGGCATCCGGTCTGCCGCTGGAGTAAGGACCACTTCCGCCCCATAGGCTTTCAGTATATTGATTCTCTCTTTTGACATATTATCCGGCATGACCATGATCGCGCGGTAGCCTTTGGCAGCAGCATTCATGGCAAGACCAATTCCCGTATTCCCTGAAGTCGGCTCGATGATCGTTGCCCCAGGTTGGATTAGCCCATCCAGCTCAGCCTGACGGATCAAATTAAAGGCTGCCCGATCTTTTACACTTCGGCTTGGATTGAAATATTCCAGTTTGACATATACATCCGCATCGCCTTCCGCGGTTAAACGATTAAGTTTTACGACTGGTGTATCCCCAATCAATTCAGTAACATTATTTACGATTCTTACAGTCATTTCTTAAAAATCCCCTTTCAACTCATTCACATTCATCATTTACTTACTTCTTCATTATTATATCATTTATAAATTTTTGTTTAGTAAAGGAAATACTTGATATTCTATAGGATTAATTTAGTTACCCAAGATATTCACATAAATTGGAACCTTTACCTTGCCTTCTCGGTAAAGGTTCCACGTCCTTATATAATAATGGTCAAAAATGACATAAAATGATAAAATTTTCATTAACAGGTTATATGCTATACAGAAAAATGATTGAACGGTCATTGATGAGAAAAGGGGAGTTTTAACATGAGTAAAGTATACAAATTAACCGTTTTTGAACCGACAGGGGAAAAGCTTTTAGACGAATCATTCACTGCTGAAAGTGATCAACAGGCAAAAGAAATCGGTCAAAAAATCCTGAATGAAAAAAATTATCAAGATCAAACGCACCGCTGCACCTCACCTGCAGGGGCACTATTACTCTTTCATCGTTAAACGGTTGAAAAGTGGAAGCGCTTTTTTATATTTTGGATATTCTAAGAATGGGATAAAAATAGAGAGACCGTCATCCTGACGGTCTCTCTGATTTCATTTCCCGATAAAAACGGGTTTCCTTTTCTCGACAAAAGCACGGATTCCCTCTTTATGATCTTCTGTTTGACGCATTTTCATTTGGGCCGCTTTTTCAATTTCAAGCATTTTTATTAACAAGGGACGATTTTTTTCACTGAGGATCTTTTTCGTTTTAATCATCGCCTGTACCGGACTTTTCAGCCAGATCTGCACTTTTTTCTCGACCGCCTGTTCCAAGGACCCTTCCACCACTTCATGAATGAGGCCTTTTTCTTTTGCCTCATGGGCGGTAAGGACTTTTCCTTCCCAAATCAATTCCTTCGCCCCCACTTCACCAAGACGGCGTTCAAGGAAGAAGTGTCCTCCGCCATCTGGGATCAGTCCGATACCAATAAAGTTCATGGCCACCTTGCTTTGTGAGTCCGCAATGAGGTAATCCGTTGCAAGGGCAATGCTTAAGCCAAGACCTGCCACTGCACCGTGGATTTCACTGATGGTCAATTTAGGCATGAAATATAAGGTTGTAACCAATTCACTTATTCCATCCATGAGGCTATCAAAACCATTTTCCTCATCGGATTCAAGCATCATCTTGATATCTCCACCTGAAGAGAATGCCTTCCCATTCCCTTTTAAAATGACGACGTCAATATCTTCATTCTCGCCCACTTCCTTAAGGGCATAAATAAAGTCGTTTAGCATGGCTGGATTTATTGCATTCATGGACTCTGGGCGATTCAAAGTGACCGTCGCCGTTCTCTCCGTGCATGTAACTAAAACAGTACCTGTAGATGAAGTCGATTCAATATTCACTAATTTTCCTCCTCTTTTCCTTCATTTTTTTCCTATCCATGGTTCTCTTAGCGTTCAACTTTGCAGGTATGCATCCTTAAGCTGTTCACGAAGCGCCCTTTTCAAGAACTTTCCTACACCCGTTTTTGGGATTTCATCCATAAAAATGATTTCATCCGGTAGCCACCATTTCGCAAACTGTGGTTTTAAAAATTCAAGGATGTCTTCCTGCGTCACTTGGTCTTTGTACCCGTCTTTTAAAACGACACAGGCGACTGGCCGTTCCTGCCATTTTTCGTGCGGCATGGCAACGACAGCTGCTTCGAAAACCCCTTCATGGGCCATTAAGGTGTTTTCTATATCAACCGAGGAAATCCATTCGCCTCCACTTTTGATTAAGTCCTTCGTCCGATCGACAATTTTGACAAACCCTTCGTCATCGATTGTGACGACATCACCGGTATAGAGCCAGCCATCTTTAAAGGTTTCCTCTGATCGTTCATCCTTAAAATACTCATCGGCAATCCAAGGTCCTCTTATAAGTAACTCACCCATCTCTTTTCCATCGGGCTTCACTTCACCATCTTGGCCTACGACTTTAATTTCAATCATGGGCGCGACAAGTCCCTGTTTGGCCTTCAGGTCATAAAGTTCTTCCTCAGGCAGGTCATCCTGGTAGCTCTTCGGTTTCGCAACGAATACAAGCGGGCTTGTTTCAGTCATTCCATAGGCATGAAGGAATGGGATATTGTATTTTTGCTCGAATGTCCTGATCATGCTTTTCGGGGCAGCCGACCCACCGCATAAAATGGTGCGCATACTACTTGTGTCATGATTTCCCGTCTCAAGCTCCTTCAACAGCCCAAGCCAGATTGTCGGAACGCCGGCCGCAATTGTGACCTTCTGGGTTTCAATGAGCTCCGCCAAAATTTTCGGTGTGAAGTTCGGTCCCGGCAAGACCATCTTCGTTCCGAACCAAACACTTGCAAATGGCATGCCCCACGCATTTACATGAAACATCGGCACGACCGGAAGCGCTACATCCCGCTCGCTTATTGCCGTCGAATCAGCCAGGCCCAATGCAATCGCGTGCAATAAAATCCCTCTATGTGAATAAAGGACTCCTTTTGGGTTCCCTGTTGTGGCCGATGTGTAACACAAACCTGCTGGAGCGTTTTCATCCAAATCCTTAATGAATGGCTGTGCTGGATTTCCTTCAGCCAATAATGTTTCATAATGATAGACGGGTGATAAAGTAGTCTCAGGAAGCACCTCTTCATCGGTCATGATGATGTATCCCTCAACCGTAGTCAGCTCATCCTTGATCATTTCCAGTAATGGAATCACATCTGGATCTATAAGTAAAAGGCGATCTTCCGCACTATTGACGATATAAGAAATATGCTGAGGAGATAGACGCATATTGATTGTATGGAGGACCGCTCCATGACAAGGGATGGCAAAGTAAGCTTCCAGATGTCGGTGATGATTCCATGCCAGTGTTCCAATTTTGTCACCGGTCTTGATGCCCATTTTTTCGAAGACGCTTGTGAGCCTTCTTGTCCGCTGGGCAGTTTCTGCATACGTAAATGTATGGACTCCGCCGTCCGTACGGGAGACCACTTCTTTTTTCGGAAAATACTTTTCAGCTCTCTCAATGATTTGCGTCATAATCAATGGAGTGTCCATCATAACAATCTCCTCCTTATATAGAAAACGCTTCCATTTATATATTCGACCACATCAAAAATAATCCTTTTTCAATTGATCAGGATTTTACATTTTATTTTATAAATCGACTTCTATTTTGTTTTTTTTATAGAAAATAGAGGTAAAGTATAGATAAATGATATGTAGAGGAGTTAATCCATGGCTAACAATCTTAATGAGGAACTCGATGCTTCCTGTACAAGTGAATACTCTATCCTTTCTCAGGTAATCGTCTGTGAACCAAGGTATATGGAAATACGCGAAGTCATCAATGAAACTCAAAAAGAATTTAAAGAGGAAAACATAGATAGGATACTAGCGATGAAACAGCATACAAATTTTGTGACGGCACTTAGGAATGAAGGAGTAGACGTCATAAAACTACCACCCCAATCTACATATCCAGAACAGGTCTTCACAAGGGATATCGGCTTTACCATAGGTAATACTGTTTATGTTGCCGAAATGGCAAATGCGATACGTTCAGGAGAAGAACTATTATTGAAACTGTGGCTTGAATTAAATGAAATCCGTTATTTCAATGTAAGTAAAGGGAATATTGAGGGTGGTGATGTTATTCTTGATGGAAAAACGGTATATATAGGAATTAGCGATAGAACCAATGAGAAGGCCATTAAGGAACTACAAGGCCTATTACCCGAATACGAGGTCATACCGGTTCCTTTCGTTGAAAAGTATCTCCACTTGGACTGCATATTCAATATTCTTTCACCGACCGAGGCTCTCGTTTTCCCTGATGCCCTTACCAAGAAGGAACTAGACTTTTTAGGTTCACGTTACGATCTGATCGAAGTAAACGGAGATGAACAATTCACAATGGGCACGAATGTTCTTTCCATCGGAAATAAGAAATTGTTCAGTCTTCCTTGCAATAAAAAGGTCAACAATCAGCTTCGAGAACGGGGATATGAAGTAATTGAAGTCGATATAAGTGAAATCATCAAATCCGGTGGCTCTTTCCGCTGCTGTACGATGCCACTTTTACGTTCAAAAAGTAAGGTCACTGAACTCCGTTAAAAACAGGGTGTTTAAACCGGGTCTTCATCAAGGCAGACCCGGTTTATTTTGCATTACGGACCGATTGGGTTACAAAGAAAGCGACGGAACCTAAAAGCAAGATCAGGAAAATGGACAGAGCTAATGTTCCGAGGCCTTCTTCCTTCCCCATCGCCACATGAACCGATTCCCAACTCGTATACAGGAAAAAGAGGATGATCTCCACCTTCAAAAACAAACTCATCATTCGAGCATTTCTATATTGAAATGCAGCATTTTTTTCGGTTATTTCGATTGGGTAATTAAAAAGGTGCGGGACCCTCTCCAACAACGTCAAGCCAACCCATAAAAAAAGGCTGATGGTAGGAAGGAGCCAAATCAACGCTCTTCCTCCCCATCCATCCACTTCTCCTTTTCCATTAAAGTGAATCGGGACTTCGGCGGGTAATGTGTTCCATACACTGATTAAATAAACCAGGTTGATTACGATGAAGAGAAGTGAAACGATATCCATCATTTTCTCAACGCCCGTCTTGGGAAAATGTAAAACCGGATGTTTACTTTTCATGTTTTCCTCCCCCATTTCTTATAGTAAGAATCGGTTATTGTAGTAAGTCCAAGATGACAGCAGAGTCTTCTTCGTTTAATTGCACATACTTGTTTTGATCATCTTTCGTAACTTCCAGCGCATGTTCACCGGAACCCAACCACACAAAGTAAACAGGGATTTCATCCCCAAAGTTGCGATCATTAAAGTAGAAGATGAAGTCTGCTTTCCGGTCATCTTTCTCCATGGGATTTTCCTTCCACGTCACATTTTCCAAAATTTCTTTTGTTTTTACAGTCTTTTTCATATTTATGTTTTCTTTATAGGCTTCAAATCTATATGTATCTTTTCCTATTCGTTTTTGGATTGAAATACGTTCTTCCCTATCAGAACAACCCGAAGCAAACGTTAATGATACTAGGCATAGTGCAAATAAAATTAATCTCCACTTCATTACCTCCACCCCCTATGCAAACTACTTTCCCATATAGTCATTATACTCGTTCACCCATGGAAAATAATAGGATTGTTCAAGCTGAAAGAGGAAAAACCTCCAAGCTGATTGCCTGAAAGTTTCCGTCTCGATTATTTGAGTGAATCAACCAAACCAAATCGTAAATAGCTGTTCATTCACACCAAGGTTATACATATAATAAATTCCGAAAACCGTACTGACCACACCCGTCAACCGAACGAGAGAGCGATTCATTTTTTTTGAGGAAGCGCTAGTCACAAACGGAATGCTCAATATGGTCGTAAACAAGAGCATGCCTAAACAGGTCCCCACCCCAAAAACAATGATATATAAAGCTCCCTGCCAGGCAAAGTCTATCGTGCTCATCGTAAGAAGGACCATCGCGGCACTTCCGGCAAGTCCATGGACGACCCCAATGAACATCGATTTCAGGTAGGTATTTCTTTCAAAATGGTCATGTTCATGAGCATTCTTCCAGGAAAAAATCGTGGTCATTCCTAGATACACCAACATGATTCCCACAAGAAACTCGAGTGACATTGCCCAAGCTTCCGGTATCTCATCTTTCAACAGGATCAGGACGACACCGAAAACCAAGAGTGTCAGTGTATGACCAATTCCCCAAAACACCCCGGCGAGCGACGACCTCCAGATTTTCTTGCTTCGGCTGGCAATGGTCGAAACAGCGATCACGTGATCCGGTTCAAGAGCATGCTTGATGCCTAATAAAAATCCGATTCCTAAAACTAGCAATAAACTCATTTCCATACCACTCAATCCCGTCTATTAATAAGTTAGTATTTACGGTAAAACACAACATCTTTCTGCAATGCAAGGCTCCGTAAAAGATTCTCGGAAACGGCGAATATTTTCTCGATTAACTGAGTTTGATTCGCCAATACCCTTACCATCAGTCCTCGTATAGGCAATCTCGAAAAACCGATTCTTGCCTTTTGCCCGAAATCAGATAGCGATTCTTCTAATTGCGTTATCATGTCCTCACTTAGCCCATCATGTATGAACAATAATGAACCAAAATGGCTGTATCCTTCCAATAACAAAATGGATTCCATCTGATCGGATGGTTGCAATAATACATGATCCATAATCAGCCTTTTCCCATCATAAAACACATTCATTTTCGAACGAATCCAATCGTATGTAAAATCCTTGCCACTCTTGGACCATCCCGGGGTGAAGATATCCGTGAGCAGTAGCCCTGACCCTTTATCCATATGTATGGTCGTATCTTGTATATACCGTGCACCTTCATATGCAATCAACGGGTCCTGAACGTAGGTAAGGAAGCTTCCCTTTCTTAATACCATTTCAGTCTCCTGCCTTGCCGGTTCTCCCGTAGTTTTATATACCTTTGTCGCAGACTGGGTCGTCAACGTCAAATGTGCTCCTTCTTCTAAACAGAAAAACTGTTGGTAGCAATCACCTCCGACATAACCACCCCCGACATGAATGAGAAAGTAGGTGGGTGAAGTTTCATCCAGAAAAACAGGACGGGACAGTTTGAAAGCTCCCTCATGATAACTGTCCTTCACAATCGTCCGCCCCTTTTTCAGTACTGACGTCAAGCGGATGCTACCGGTCCAATTCATTGCTCTAACCCTATGAAAAAGGCCTCGGATTTAATCCAGTTCACCACATCCTCTAATCCTTTTTCATCTTTTAAATTCGTAAAAAAGAAGGGCTTATTTCCGCGTGTTGCCAATGTATCGCGTTCCATCACTTCAAGACTAGCTCCAACGTAAGGGGCCAAATCCGTTTTATTAATGATGAACAAATCCGATTTGATCATCCCTTGTCCGCCTTTTCGCGGGATTTTCTCCCCTTGGGCCACATCTATGATATAAATCGAAAAATCCACGAGCTCCGGACTAAATGTGGCTGCTAAATTATCACCGCCGCTTTCAACGAAAATTAAATCAAGATCAGGATGAAGGTCCTCCAATTCATCAATCGCCGCGAAGTTCATCGAAGCATCTTCCCGAATCGCCGTATGCGGACAGCCTCCCGTTTCCACCCCGATGATTCGATTTTCAGGCAACACACCGTTTTTCATGAGAAAAAGAGCATCTTCCTTCGTATAAATATCATTCGTGACGACGGCCATGCTGAAATCATTTGCCATTGCCCTCGTCAACTTTTCGACGAGCATCGTTTTCCCGGCACCAACCGGGCCACCTACACCAATTTTTACAACCTGCTTCATCATAATCGGTTTGTCCCTTCTAAGAGCAAACCTTTCACCTCTTTTCTATTCAACTCATAAATAGCCTTACATGTAATTGCTCATGCCTCATTTGGGAGATTTCCAATCCCGGTAACGTCCTCCCAAGCTCATCCTCTGTCATTTCCTTGATTACTACCACCGCTGATTGTATGATGCCATGTGTCCATAACAACAATGATTGTCCAGCCGTCTGTCCTAACGGGATTCCTCTGACTGCATTTTGAATGAGTGAAGAAACGGCCGCATACAGGCAAGCTGTGATGGCCATGTCCACGGAAATGCCAAGCTCCGTACAAACAAGTGCAAAGACGATCGCCGGATGACCGTAACATTTCTTTTCTTTGATTTTGATTAGATAGATTGACAACATATCGGATGGGTACAGTGTCATACAAAGCTTTGCCATCTGCTGCCCAATCCTTCTTGAGGCTTCCCTTGATTCTTTGGCAGAACAGCTCGCAAATAGCTTTTCATCCAAATCCCAAATCCCTTCCTCATCTTGATCCAGAATGAGTGCATATGCGATACGGCACCCCAGGCCATCGGTATAAGATAAGGACTTCAAGATATAGACCTTTAAAAATTCTTTGAAAGAGTGTGCATCATGAATCCTCTCTTCCTGTATATAGGTCTCCATCCCAAAGGAGTGGGAAAACGAACCAGACGGAAAATTCGAATCACAAAGCTGGATGAGCGGAAACAACCGTTCATTCATGAGAATGTCCGATATGACGGAATGCCTGTTTTACCTTTCTTTTCTCACGACGAAAGGGAATGCCTTGCTCTGCAAGCAGCTCTTCAACCAGATAATCATATTGAACCAGCATTTCATCCCCCTCAAATTGTGCCGGCAAATGGCGATTTCCCAATTGATGTGCGATATTGCCCATCTGCCCGACGGATGTAGGCGTGATGGTTAAGATATCATCATCGATCGTCTGAACCACGATCATATTCTTTTCATCCATATACAAAATGTCGCCATCCATTAAATCTTTGTTTTCCTTGAGCCTTATTCCAATCTCATGGCCATGATCCGTTTTCACACGTTGAATTCTTTTTCTTAAAGCATCGCTTTCTAGAAAAACCCGTTCCGTATGTTTCGGTTTATTTTGAATGGACTCAACGTTTCCTATCACCTTTTCGACAATCATGCTATTCACCTCAGAATAAAAAGTATCGCTGTGCCATTGGCAGGTCTTCTGCCGGCTCACACGTAATTAAATCACCGTCGACCGTCACTTCATATGTTTGTGGATCCACTTCGATGACGGGTGTTTCCCCGTTTAACTTCATGTCTTTCTTTGTAAGATTCCGGATATTCGAGACGGTTTTCACAATTTTCTTCAACCCAATTTCCTTATGGATTCCCGCTTCATAAGCAGCTTTGGATAGAAAGGTGATGGATGTACCAGAAACGGCTTGCCCAAAACTCGCAAACATCGGACGATACAAAACCGGTTGTGGGGTCGGAATGGAGGCATTGGGGTCTCCCATGATGCTGTGCGCAATCATGCCCCCTTTTACGATCATATCCGGTTTCACTCCAAAAAAGGCCGGGTCCCACACCACCAAATCTGCAAATTTCCCTTCTTCCAATGATCCGACAACATCGGAGATTCCATGGGTGATGGCTGGATTAATCGTATACTTGGCGACATATCGCTTCACACGGAAATTATCGCCATCTCCTTTCTCCTCCATCATCTTTCCCCGCTGTTTTTTCATTTTATCCGCCGTCTGCCATGTCCGCAGGATGACTTCTCCCACCCGGCCCATTGCCTGAGAATCCGAGCTGATCATGCTGAAGACGCCTAAATCATGGAGAATGTCTTCAGCAGCTATCGTTTCCTTCCTTATCCGGGAATCGGCAAAGGCGATATCCTCCGGTACGGAGGGATCCAAATGATGGCATACCATCAACATGTCTAAATGCTCTTCCAGCGTATTGATGGTATACGGGCGCGTCGGGTTCGTGGAAGAAGGCAAAATATTCGGATAACTCGCGGCCTTAATAATGTCCGGTGCATGTCCGCCACCCGCTCCCTCGGTATGATAGGTATGAATCACACGGCCCTTGATGGCTTCAATCGTATCCTCGACAAAGCCGCCTTCATTAAGGGTATCGGAATGGATGGCTACCTGGACATCATATTCATCCGCGACGGACAAGCTTGTATCGATGGCCGCTGCCGTGGTCCCCCAATCTTCATGCAATTTCAGCCCGATGGCCCCTGCCTTGACCTGCTCGATGAGTGGTTCTTTTGCCGAGGCATTGCCTTTTCCCAAAAAACCGAAATTCATGGGGAAATGTTCAGCCGCCTCAAGCATTTTATGGATATTCCAGGCTCCGGGTGTACACGTCGTGGCATTCGTTCCGGTTGCCGGTCCTGTTCCTCCGCCAATCATCGTCGTGATCCCACTCGATAATGCCGTCTCTATTTGCTGGGGTGCAATGAAATGAATATGTGCGTCAATGCCTCCCGCGGTCACGATCTTTCCTTCGGCCGCGATGATTTCAGTCGCCGCACCAATCGTCATGGTCACCCCATCCATCAATAGGGGATTTCCTGCTTTACCGATTGCCGCAATCTGCCCATCCTTCACCCCGATATCCGCTTTATAGATGCCCGTATAATCGACGATGATTGCATTCGTGAAGACAAGGTCCATGACCCCTTCCCTTTCAGCTGTTGGATGCTGTCCCATCCCATCACGTATGAC
The DNA here is from genome assembly GCF_059384845.1 of Peribacillus suis. NCBI lineage: Bacteria > Bacillati > Bacillota > Bacilli > Caryophanales > Bacillaceae > Peribacillus > Peribacillus suis. The sequence continues at coordinate 982,973 of NZ_CM182019.1, read as the reverse complement.
CTTCCCCCCGCCGAACTTCACTTCATCTCCATATCTAGTGAAATCTTTTTCTATTTCTATGAAAAGCTCTGTATCTGCCAGTCTGACTAAATCCCCGGTCGTCGGACCGAACATGTCGGCATATTGCCTCCGTGACATTTCATGACTCATCCTTCACCCTCCACATCAAGCGGTCCGTTCGTTCGATTGCTTAATCCGTACACTTCCCTTTTGCCGCCAAAAGGAATCAGCTCCACTTCCTTTTCATCGCCTGGTTCAAAGCGGACCGCCGTTCCCGCAGGAATGTTCAACCGTTTCCCATAGGCTTCTTCACGAGTAAATTCCAACCCGTTGTTCACTTCATAAAAATGAAAATGGGAGCCAATCTGAATCGGTCGATCTCCCCGATTGATGACAGAAATGCCTGTCGCAAGCTTCCCTTCATTGCACACAATCGAATCTCTTTTCAAGATATATTCACCTGGTATCATGCCCCAGCCTCCTTACTGAATTGGATTATGGACCGTCACAAGCTTTGTTCCATCCGGAAACGTCGCTTCCACTTGAATATCGTGGATCATCTCCGGGATCCCCTCCATTACATCCTCACTGGATAGAATCATCCGGCCAAATTGCATAAGCTCCGCAACAGAGCGTCCATCCCGTGCCCCTTCCATGATTTCATACGTGATCAAGGCAATGGACTCCGGATAATTCAATTTCACTCCTCTCTCTTTTCTTCTTCTAGCTAAATCCGCTGCAACCACGACCATTAATTTCTCCTGTTCCCTTGCCGTTAAACGCATGACTTCTCTCCTTCTATCATTCTAAAAGAACTGATTTACAAACGAGTCAACCCACATATATAACACAGAAATGTAAGATTTTATAACATATTCTCATTATAAATAATTTTCTGACAATTTCAAGAAGAAAAATGAAAAACGTAAAAACCCTTTCACTCAAACTTGGTGAATATCCATAACCTTGTTATACTTTTATTTAGAAGAAATTTTCTAACAAGATGTGGAGGAATATAAATTGAATTACATAAAAAACCAGTTAAAAGTCACCCGGAGCAGTTTACTAAGTGAAATCAAGGGATTATCGCCAGAGTTTATGGATGTCCAGCCTTCAGGATTCAACAATACGATCCATTGGCACCTTGGTCATGTATTGAGTGCAGCGGAAAAATTCTTATTGGACTCTCCAAATGGCAGTAACCTACCTGACAACTATGGACAACTATTCGGATATGGTTCAAAGCCAGCTGACTGGCCAGAGGATGTCCCATCCACTGATACACTGAAGCTACAGTTAGAGGAGCAACTCGATCGCCTTCTTGCGATTCCAGAAGAAAAATATGCTGATAAAGTGGAAAATCCATTCAAGGGGATGGAAACAGTGGAGGACTTCATTAGCTTTGTCGTCTTACACGAAACGAATCATATCGGACAAATTCATGCGATGAAGCTTCTCGTTCAAGCTTCTAACTGATAACTCAAAAGCCAGGCACACCGATTTTCCAGAAAATCCGGGTGCCTGGCTTTTTTATATTATGGTCATCAAAGCAAATCGATGGATCGACTCCCTCCGATCATCCCATTCACAATTTTTTCCCATGCCCATGTCGATCTTCACGATAAGAAGCCGTTCTATTTTAACCCTTTCTATTATAGAAACCACAAGCACGCGTCATGTAGGAAACTTACTCCTCGTTACGTTTCCTTCATATTCCAGACAAAAGAATCCAAATCTAGACACCAAAACAAAATTTATCCAGCGTGTGATGTATAAAAAATGGTGAAACGGTTGAAAAATGTAATTTCTTCCATTATAATGATGAGATTGTTTGTAATAATATTTAATCTTAGGATAAAAATGTATGGATTTTCAATTTTCTTCAATCTCCTCTTCCCTCGAATGTAATGTAGATGAACTACTGTCAGTCATGGATCATTCCTAAAAAAAACGAGAATCAGAGATTAATACTATTAAGTAGGTAGGTGACCCCCAAAATGTGTGGATTTGTTGGTTGTATGCATCAAAAACCCAATCAAATGAATATAGACATGAAAGATCAAATAAATAAAATGAATACGCTTATTACACATAGAGGTCCGGATGATGAAGGTTATTATAATGATGCGTATGTCAATTTTGGTTTCAGACGACTCAGTATCATAGGAATCGAAAGTGGACACCAGCCCCTTTCTTATGAAAATGATCGGTATTGGATCATCTTCAATGGTGAAATCTATAACTATATAGAATTACGCGAAGAACTGATCCAAAAAGGTTATGAATTTACTACCGAATCGGACACAGAAGTCATCATTGCCCTGTTCAGTGACCAAAAGGAACGTATGGTGAGCAAATTAAGAGGCATGTTTGCTTTTGTCATCTGGGATAAAGTGGAGCAATCGATATTCGGTGCCAGAGATCAGTTTGGCATCAAGCCCTTCTTTTACTCAGAACAAGAAGAATTAACTTATTTTGCTTCAGAAAAGAAGAGTATTCTTCTAGCGATGGAAGGAAAGATAGATTCCGACTCCTTACAGCACTATCTTAGCTTTCAATATGTACCTGAACCCGATACGATGACAAGCCAAATTAAAAAACTAGCGCCAGGCCATTGCTTCACGAAAAAGCCAGGTGGCAAGATGAATATCAGCCGATATTGGGCACCGACTTTCAAACCGATGGACCTATCCGAAACACAACTTTCCAAGGAAATTCGTGATGTTTTAATAGATTCGGTGAATGTGCATATGCGAAGTGATGTACCGGTGGGATCGTTCCTATCCGGAGGCATTGATTCTTCGATCATCGTTTCCCTTGCCAAGGAGGTCAACCCCAAACTAAAAACGTTCTCTGTCGGTTTTGAACGGGATGGATTCAGTGAAGTCGACGTGGCGAAAGAAACAGCCCACGCTCTTAATCTAGAGAATATCAGCTATATCATTTCGCCTGAGGAATATCTTGCTGAACTCCCTAAAATCATTTGGCACATGGATGACCCACTGGCAGACCCAGCGGCCGTCCCTTTATATTTCGTGGCTCGTGAAGCCAGAAAACATGTAAAAGTGGTATTATCCGGTGAAGGGGCGGACGAGCTTTTCGGTGGTTATAATATCTATAGGGAACCTCAATCATTGAAAATGTTCAACCATATCCCGAATCCGATCAAACACCTGTTAAAAGTGATGAGTAGGATTTTACCGGATGGAGTGAAGGGGAAAAACTTCATTGAACGTGGTGTCACCCCTTTGCAAGAGAGGTACATCGGTAATGCAAAAATATTTGAAGAACGTGAAAAGAAATCATTGCTTTCGGAATATAAACCAAACTTGGGCTATACGACCGTGACTGATCCCATTTACAATCAATCCAGATCATATGATGCCGTTACGAAAATGCAGCATTTAGATATTCTTACTTGGCTGCAAGGAGACATTCTGTTGAAGGCCGACAAAATGACGATGGCTCACTCTCTTGAACTACGCGTTCCTTTCTTGGATAAAGAAGTGTTTAATGTCGCGACAAAGATTCATTCAGAGCAAAAGATCAAAAACAATACGACTAAATATATACTTCGTAAAGCAGCCGAGGGGATCGTCCCTGACCATGTATTAAATCGGAAGAAATTAGGCTTCCCTGTGCCTATCCGCCATTGGTTAAAGGATGAAATGTATGATTGGGCCAACAATTTGATTCGTACTAGCCCCACAGATTATCTTTTAAATAAAAAAGCGATTTTTGACTTGATGCAGGAACATGTCGCTGGCAAAAAGGATAATAGCAGGAAGTTATGGACCATCATTGTATTTATGATTTGGCATCAAATTTATATAGAATATGCTTATGATTTTAACGATTTAGGTGAGAAACAAGAAAACAAAAAACAAGTTGTACTTACTTAATCGTTCATTCATAGCTATTCAACCTATCCCTATCAAGGCTTCGTCCGAGCCTTGATAGGGATATTTTCATTTATATTGATGCACGATAACAAAACGCGGCGCCCCACCTTTTATCAGAAATAAGAAAAGCACGCTAATGCATCACTTGATTTAATTCATAAATAGATTATCATTAGAAAGACTGAAATCTCATTACAAGCTGACAAGCGTACCATTGTCGTTGGCGGTGGACGTTTTTATTGCGACAACTAGAAGGAGCTACTAACATGAACCCATTACAAAAACGTTTTTCCCTAATTAGAGGTAAGTTCTTCGAGAGGGTCATCGACCGGATTACCCCTGAACTGACAGATATTCAACCCGAAGGATTTAATAATAATATTCACTGGCATCTTGGCCATACATTATTTGTAACGGAAAAGTTCTTGCTTGACCATCCTACAGCAGGTAACTTGCCCGCCAATTACGCTGAATTCTTTGCTCAAGGAACCAGTCCTGCTGATTGGACGGATGAAGTCCCTTCTGTTGAAGTATTAATTGAGCAATTTAAAGAACAGCTTGATCGTCTTCTTGCCATTCCTGAAGAGCGTTTGGCCGAAAAACTCGAAGAACCATTCAAAGGGTTCGAAACATATGGGGAAATGGTGAACCTTGCCCTCTTCCATGAAACTTACCATATGGGCCAAATTCATGCGATGCTACGTGTGATTCACGCTGCAAAATGACATAAACAGAAGCCCCCGCTATCCTAAGCGGGGGCTTCTTACTTTTCTCATGTCAATTGATCATTAATGAAATTACTATAGGCTTGTTCCGCAGCCGCTTCTGATGAAAATAATGCATCATCATCTTCAATCGTATGAAAGGTATCGTTCAGGAATAAAGCGACTGCATTAGGATCTTTCGGATGCTGCACAATTTCTGCAGCCCTTACGTTTGAAACTGAGGGAACGTGCGGATTATTATAAATGACAAACACCTCATCGCCAACTTGTACTTCTTTTGCATTAATAACGTCCATTACATTCTTCCTTTCCTTAGGGATTTACTTAGTTTACGGATAATGAACGAAATTATTTATTGGAAAGATAAACCTGATCAACAAAAAAAAGAACCCTCCATGATGGAAGGGAGCAGCATCTTTCACTTGAGCATATTCATCTTCTGTAAGAATCCAATCGGGTGCTGCTTGCGGAAGAACTCTTTCAACATATAGGCAATCCCGTCATCATCGTTCGAGCGGGTGACCCATTTGGCAGCTTTTTTGACTTCAGGGTCCGCATTTCCCATGGCAACACCCAAACCTGATCCCGCGATCATCTCTATATCATCCAGTCCGTCCCCAATCGATACGATTTCGGTCCGCTTCACGCCTAAATGATCCGCTAAATACAAAACGCCACTCCATTTTGAAACACCTCTCGGAACGATTGTCAGCCTGTGCCCAGGATTTGTAGTCACTTCAACTTCCGGAAACATGTCTTTTACCAGTTTGTGCATTTCCACTTGATCTTTCTGCTCAGTAAATATGATATCAACTTTTGTCGGGGACATAGGATGATCCATAAGCTCTTCGCTTATGTCATCCACATAGTTTTGGGCATAAATGTTTTGGTCATTCGTATACATGACCGTTTTACCGAGTAAGTTTTCCGGGAGATTAACTCGATTGCCAAGGGAGTACTTTTCATGATGGAGCATTATTTGGGAATTGGTCTTCTCCAGCATTTGCACGAGTTCCACGGTCAATTCTTCTGACATTCTTTTTACCATGATGGGTTTCTCGATGGATGCACCGACAAAAGCTCCGTGTTGGGCAACAATCATTGGATTTATTTTTAGGGCTTTGGCCACTTTTTTGGCAGAATGGTAGTTTCTTGACGTTACAAGTGCAACATGGACACCCTTATCGTGAACATACTCAATGGCCTCTTTGGTCGATTTATTTAAACGGCCATTGGACTGAAGCAATGTTCCATCAATGTTAACCGCTAATAGACGATATACCATGTAGATCTCCCCCATCTGTAATATCCTCTTTCAAATTTATGACTAAAATTTGTAGAGTAGAACAGGATCAGTTTGTCTTTCTTTTTCAAAAAAACTCCTTCGCCATAAGGCAAAGGAGTTTTTTTTGGTATTATTGTTGTTCAGCTGGGCCGTATAAATCTTCTAGTGGCTTCATGATGATTTTGTTAAGGTCGGCAATGACCATGCTCATCCGTTGTTCCGCTTCCATCAATTGAGAAATCGTTGGGTTCTGTTGAACAAGTTGCACAGTTTTTTGAGCTTGTGCCACTTCTTCGGGATCAATTTCCTGCCCCATCATTTGCTTTTGTTGCAATGTCATCTGCAAGTTACGGAAGTTTTCGAACATCCCTTTCGTAGCTGGGTCTGAATTGACTAAATCATATAACCGTTGCAAGTCTGCATATTCATTGCTTGATCGAATCGCTTTTTCCATTTCATATGCTGCATCATACACGTTACTCATAAAATTTTCCCCTCCCGGTAATCATTGTATTCCTACACCTTTCCCACTATAACAAATCCCTTTACTAATTACACGTCATCCTAATAAAACGGTCACAAATCCTTGGAATAGACCGATGATTCCACCAAGCAGGGCACCTAGATATGTGATCATCGATAATTCCTTCTTAGTGATGGAGACAACCATTTGCTCCAAGCGTGAAACGGAAAAGGAAGATACCTGTTCCTCCACGATATCATCCAAATGCAGTCGTTGGAAGAGTGGCTGGAAATGGACAATTAAATAGTCCGCGGCTTTTTCAACAAAAATCGGAACACCTTTGTTGACGATGGTATCCGCAAAACTAGCCGTCAGTTCACGAACCGGTTTTTCCATGATGGAAGCGACCGGAATCCATTCTCCCGTTTTTTCTGTAATCAGCGTGCGGATCGTGTCTTTTCCAATTAATCCTTCCACTTTCTCCATATCCAATTTTTCAAGGTTTCTCAACTCTTTTTCCATCATGACCGATAATAAGTCGACCGTCCGGGATTGATCAAAGAATTTAATGATCTCCGGCTGAATCTTATCGATCAACTTTTCATTTCCGATAAACATTTGAATCAAGTTAATCATTTTTCCTCGCTCTTTGAAAAAATCATCAAGCATTTCTTCGAGTCGTCCCTTGCCATCGGCACTGTTGAAGTATTCTTTCCCCTTCGTTACGATATATTTCGAAATGTCCGGGATTGATTTCACCGCTTTTTGCTGGATATTCAAAGGAATGATGTCTTGTAGACTCTTTCCTCGGTTTTCCGCTGCCCATGTTTCGTATTTACCAAGGACGAATGTCTGTAAACGCTGTTCCATTGTCAGGGAAGAATTCTTCATCCCCAATTGGTCCAACAGTTGTGCCGTACTTTTTTCCGTGGACAACGCCTTCTTCACTTCTGACTGTACGAAAATCTTCATATTCTTTATAGAGGCATCATTAATAACCTTACTTTGAATGCTCTCGGGTGTGATTAAATGTTCGACGACCAATTTCCCTAACTGCTTGGCTAACTCATCCTGCCGCTTCGGAATTAAACCCGGTGTCAACGGCACCTGCTTTCCAAAAATAAATATGGGCTTATAGGGTCTGAACAGCATGCGGATTGCCAATAAATTGGTGAACCCTCCTATGACTGCACCGACAACGACCATAAACAGTATTTTTACCCACAACTCATCCATGATGTTTTTCTCCTTTTATTGCTTGAAATAGGGGCTATATGACACGTTCTACTTTGAAAAACATAGAATGTGATATCCACTTTTGCCCATCATTTAATTATAAAAGGATATCAAACTTAGTGCAAACGGGGAATTATTATGACCTTGAAATACCAAAAAGTTTTTATTACGGTAAATTCAGCTGCTACAAGAAAGAAGGCACTGTTGTTTGTCGAAGAAAAACTATTTCAGGAATGGGACCTTCAATATGGAGAACCTCTTACTCTCATTGCCGGACGGCGTTCTGTCCCGGTACTTGTCCAAACATTCGCCTCACCGGAATCCACCATAAAGATCTCACATGATACGAACCAATTCTTATCTCTGCCTCCCTTCTCGGGGCCGGTCTCCGTTTCCTTTCATGCAGAGGAGAGAACGTTGCAAATAGCGCCTTTCCTTGCCGTCCTCATTAACCAGGGGCCCTTGCAGAGCGGCACATTCGGTGAAATGGAACCATTTTATCAGGAGATGATAGCCTATTGTAATCAAAAAGGCTTTCCTTTCTTTTTGGCAAAACCACAGCCACTTGCGGACGGGATCCTTACAGGATATTGGCCAGGGGCGAATGGGTGGGAGACCCTTGAGCTCCCCATTCCTGATGTGTTTTACAATCGGATCCACTCCCGGAAGGTGGAAGGAACACCACTATTCGAAAACTTTTCATCGGAATTGAAATCCCTTGCCATTCCCATGTTCAACGGGCGGTTCCTTTCCAAGCATGATGTGCATGAGCTTCTGCTCTCAGATTATACCCTGCTTCCACATTTACCCGAGACGGTGCTGTTTAATGAACAGGAACCCTTCATGACATTTTTAGATAAGCATCCAGTAAGCTATCTAAAGCCCTCGACAGGCAGTAAGGGGCGGAATATCTGCAAGCTGACCGAATCATCGGGCAGATGGGTAATCGAGCATGCCGGAACAGAAAACAATATCCATACTATCGAAACGAAGGAGAAATTATTCTCAGCCTTGAAAAAGTTTTGCCGGAATCAAGCTTACATCCTTCAAAAGGGGATTTCCTTATTCGAGATCGATCAGAAATTAGTGGATTTCCGCATCCTGCTTCATAAAAACGGACAGCATCAATGGAAGGTCACCTCCATGGTTGCACGAATCGGGGATTCGGGAAATATCGTTTCCAACCTCGCACAAGGTGGTGTCATGAAGAACGGTTTCGACTTTTTAAAAGAGATCGTGGATCACCAAGAAGCCAAACGTTTATATCAAAGCCTCATCCGTTTAGCCAAGAAGACGGCAGTTGCGCTTGATGACAACCATCCGGAATTATTCGGGGAGCTGGGTATCGATTTAGCCCTTGATAGTAACAAGCATCCTTGGATCATAGAAGTGAATTCGAAGCCCTCAAAAAAATTCCAAGGTACCTATGAAACATTCCGGCCATCTGTAAAGTCGATTATTGAGTTTATGTATGCGATAAATGAGTGAAGACCATCCATAAAAGGAGTTGCTGGCACGTGTTAATAGGGCTAATGTCCACGAAAGATACACAAGAAAATCATTATTTCACCGAGCTAGCCAAGACGGCTAAAACCCTTGGCATGAATGTTTGTAAGTTCGTACCGGAAAATATGGACGTTGATTCGAAGAAAATCAAGGGCGAGCGCTTTGATGGGGAAAAAGAAGTTTGGCTTCCTGCTTCACTTGACCTTCCTGATTTTGTATATGACCGTTGTTTTCATGGCATTTCCCGTGAGCACAATGATATACGTGAGAAAATAAATTGGTTAAAAGAAAACTCGAATTTTCTTGGGCTTGGCCTCCCTGGCAAATGGGATGTTTACCGAACATTGAAAACCAATCCCCTGCTTCAAGCCTTTTTCCCAGAGACGGAGCGGGTCACGACACCTGAGCAAATAATCGAGCACATGGAACGCCTGGAAAAAATCATCATTAAGCCCGAGTTTGGATCAGGCGGTCTTGGCATTTACCTTCTGACGAAAACTAAGGAAGGCACAACCGTCTCCATGACCAAAAAAGGAACGAAATATGACCGCCAATTCGAATCAAAATCGCAACTGAATAAATGGCTACAGCACTTATTAACTCGCTATAGTTACCTATGTCAACCTTATTTAGAATTGAGCAACCAGAAGAACGAACCATTCGACTTACGGATTTTGCTTCAGAAAAACGAAAAAAACCAGTGGCTGGAACGGGGGCGGGGCATTCGTCTTGGGAAACAAGATCATATCACTTCCAATCTGACGACTGGCGGAGAGGCCTTATCGCTTGAAGACTTCATGAAAAAGAATCCTGATTCCATCCCGGTAACCGTCGAACAAACCATCCAGCATATCCTCCGGACTCTCCCTGTGGAGACGGAAGGCGCTTTTCAAAGGCTATTCGAACTTGGAATCGATTTAGGCATCGATAAGGCGGGGAAAATTTGGATCTTGGACATTAACTCCAAGCCCGGAAGAAAAATCATCCAAACACTCCAACCAGAGTCCATGAAAGAAATTTATCAAGCCCCGTTCAAATATTGCCAATATTTATCCGAACATCTTCTGAAAGCAGGTGAATGACCCATGCGAAAGACATACCCTGCAGAGATTGCCAACATCCCCGGCCACGTCCTTTTTTATCCGTCTGACCTTGGGGAACTGGGGGATATCGAATTAATTTATTTTGGGCAGCATTCCTGCCCTGCAGCCGTCAAGCCAAATCCAGCCATCAAGCAATCAATCGTACTCTCGAATAGTCTTGCAGATTCTTTGATGTTCAACGAGATCGATACTCCCCTTCATTTATTTATATACGGGAAGAGCCTTCATATCGGCCCGCTCATTGGAATTTTCTCATCAGGCTTCACAGGCATTTCCAATAAACCGCTTGGGGAACGTTCCGGCTTTTTTTCGAAATTACTTTCTCTCAGTCAAACAACCGGTTGTATCCCCTTTGTTTTCGGTGAGAATGTCATCAATTGGGATCAAGAAACGATTAAAGGATATGTATATGAGAAGGAAAACTGGCAGATCAATGAATTCCCTTTTCCCAACGTCGTATATGACCGGCTTCCCAACCGAATGACGGAAAACCGTGAGGGGCCAAAGGAAGTGAAGCAAAAGTTCCAAAAGGAATATAAGATTCCTTGGTACAATCCTGGTTTCTTCAATAAATGGGATGTTTACGAACGGTTGAATGCGGATGATCGGGCTTTGCCATTTTTACCGGAGACCTACCCTTTTCAATCTCTATCCGTCGTCGAGACGCTTCTGTCGCATTATCGCCAAGTCTATATCAAACCCATTCATGGTAGCCTTGGCCTCGGCATTCATCAAATTCTGTATGATAAGCATGAAAATGTCTACTATTGCCGGTATAAAAATGAGGAACAGGAAAACAAATTACAAAAGTTTTCCACACTCGAATCCATCCTCAAACATGTATTTCATAATCGACCGCTTGAGAACCTGATCGTTCAACAAGGCATCCCGTTAATCCGCTCTTCAAAGCGGCCAGTGGATTTCAGGGTCCATACGAACAAGGACAGCAATGGGGTTTGGCAAGTGACGGCCATCGCCGCAAAAGTTTCCGGGGCTGGCAGTGTGACGACCCATATTAAAAGCGGCGGGGTCATCAAGACGGTTGCCGAACTATACGGAGATGACGAAGAAGCTAAACGGATCGAGGAAAAGCTATCAGAAGCCGCTCTTATATTAAGTGAAAGCATCGAGGAGCACCTAGATGGCATCATAGGAGAAATCGGCTTCGATTTCGGATTGGATAAAAAAGGGCAAGTATGGATGTTCGAAGCTAATTCTAAACCAGGCCGTTCTATCTTTTCCCATCCAAAGTTAAAGGAATTTGAACTTTTAACCAGGAAGCTCAGCCTTGATTATGCCATTTATCTTACCGAACAGACGATTTCACAAACGATTGGTACACAGAAATGAACATTTTTTATGATGTTCCCTCTGAGAGATGGAGCCATAACGAGGAAGATATGCAGCTATATGCGGGAGCCGCGAATGAGGAAATCCCTTTTAAGCAGGACACCCAGGATCAGACACTTTTTCCGATTACTTTATTTCCGGGAAACCGGGTGCTAGTCGTTGGTATCTTGACCTCTCTAGATCCAAAGAAGGAATCAGGTATAGGGGGGAATTTGACACTTTTTCAGAATTTATCTCAATATTTATCGAATCATGGGATATTGGCCTATGTATTCACGGTTGAATCCTTGCTTTCCAACTACATGAAAGGCTTCATCTTTTCTCCACAAACGAACACATGGAATGAGGTAAAATTACCACTGCCCGATATCGTTTATAATCGCATTCCCAAAAGGGGATTCGAAGCATCGGAAAGTTTTCAAGAACTCCTTTCCTTTTTTAAAGAACATCGTATCACTTTATTCAACCCTCATTTTTTAGATAAGTACTTGATGTACGAAGCATTGACGGAAGATGGATCTCTAGCCCGCCATCTTCCATCGACCATAGACCTATCCGACCCTACCCAACTAGCGGACTTCTTACATTTCCACAAACATATTTATTTGAAACCATGCAAAGGAAGCCAAGGTAAGGGCATCTACACCCTGCTAGAAAAACCTGATGGCACCCTCCAATTCAATAGCCTGAAACATCAGGAATTGTATTCTGATTTCTCCGCGTTTTGGGAAGCCAATAAGGCGTCGCTCAAAAAGAGGGGGTATCTGGCCCAACGAGCGGTCATTCCAAAGAAACTGAATGGACACCGATACGATTACCGTATTCTTGTTCATTATGAAAATGGGTTTTATAAAGTGACCGGCAAGGGCGTGAGGATGTCGCAAACCCAGGAAATCACAACCCATACACCAAGGGGGGGAAAGCTTTTTCCCTATCAGCAGCTACAAACGAGGCCGTTAAACAGGAAGTTGGCGAACATTGCGCAAAGATGTGGAATCATCCTCTCCAGGAAGTTTGGCTTTCTTGGGGAATTCTCCATTGATATCGGGGAAGATACATCCGGTGCTCTATTCATTTATGAAGTCAATTCAAAACCCATGCAATTTGATGAAGAGGAAATTGAAGCGAGCCGCCTACTACATTTAAAAAACCTGTTCATTGAATTAACTTTTCCGAATCACATAAGAAAATAACCTCCATCCTGCTTTTTCCATTATAATGAAATGAGAAACAGCGATATGGAGGTTATACATATGATTACGCATTTTCAATGGAAGCCGTTGCACAAGAATTTACCTGGCTGGAAGATTTCCTTTTACTTCAATAAATTGGCCGTCCAAGCCCTCTATCATAAAGATGGGTCCATTGAGTGGTTAACCAATCCGCCTGTAGAGTCAGAGGAAGAAAAACTCAAGGGCATGATTCATGATTTAATGGTGTACCACGTGTACGACTAAATAGAATAAAGAATCCCTCTTTGGCTAACACTAATAAAAAGCCAAGGAGGGATTTCATTTGGATAAAGAAAAGATTACATTTCTGAAGGATACCGAGTATGACGGTAAGGATTCTGTATATCTCGATATCGATCGTATCATCAATGAAGGACTTGCTGGCGGAAACGTCTATGAAGCCGCGGACACCTTGAACATTGAGGAAGCCCATGACTTTCATGATGAAACGGAACCGAACATCAATAAAGATTGAAAACAAGGGCTTCCCTTATGGGCGGCTCTTTACTTGATTTCTTGATAGCCGAATATTTCTAGATTCACTTGGCTAAAGGCTCTTTCAAGATTTGCTTCGTATTCTTTCCTATCTTCTACGTTTTTGCCATGAACCTGGATTTCCTCAATCAAGCTTGCTCGGCAATCATCTAAAGATATCATTTCTTCCACACAAAAGTTACGCATGATTTGCGCTTTTAAATAGTCCGTAAAATGCTCAACTGTACCAAACAATGATATGGCCCCCTATGATAGCTGTCCTGTCTAATTAACAGGATTCTTTTTGAATATTGTCCAATATGGACTTGTAAAAAACAAAAAACAACTTCCCATTCAGAAGTTGTTAGAGTGCAAACGAAACATAACAAAAATGACCATGATTCCCCATTTTTCTACAAAAATAAGAAAGCATGTTCTTGCTAATTTTTCGCACTTAACACCCCCTATCCTCGTAGGTTTCTGGCGTTGTGCTAAAAACGGGCAGGTCTCCTGGCTCATGATCATCGCTTTTCGAACCTTCCCATCTTTTCTTGCAAAAAAGACAGTGGCATTCCTTCGAATCGCTCTCATTTACAGTTGCGGGACAGCGTCGGATTCTAACCGACTTCCCTTTTAAGCAGATAAGCTACACTTTCTTATCTGCACCCATTTCTAGACGAAATACTATTTTTCAGTTTAACTGTATCAAATTTTCACTAGGATTACAATGAGGCTCCTGCCTTGTTCTTGGGCCCTATCTATCCTCTTTCCTCTTATTCATCATTTCTTCCTGTCCTCTGAATACACCCTACTCTCTTTCAGGATCGATGTAATGATATGCTCCGAATCCCATTCATGACCGGATATCTCGATAAGCGGATACCGATTAGGCAACACGTTTTGCTGAATTTCATGGACTTCCAATCCTTGATCATGCAAACGCAGAATTTCACCGCGCAGATTTTCCAAGTAACTGAGCTTTCTTTCAAACATTTCCTTTCCGTTCGGGACATATCCGGCATGGCAGCAAAAGACCTCTTTAAAATCATACTGAAGCAGTTTCTTGATGGATTCCATGATGACCGGGATAGATTCTTCCCTTAAAACTAGCTTCGTTTTCGGCGTTACAAACAGGTCACCCGAAAACAGCATGCCATTACTATGGTTCAGGTAAACCATATGGTCCCTCGAATGCCCTGGCGTAAAGATTGGCTCCCATGTTTGAGTGCGTGAATGGACGACCCCTCCTAATGGTTCTGCCTTGAAGGCATCCCTATCTCCCCAAAAAACTCTACGGTAATCGGGATATTCTGCATCCTTTGCACAAATATCGAGGGACATCGGATGAATATAGATGGGAACGTTCCTATGTTCCTGTATCCATGCGGCCCCACCCGTATGGTCCTCATGATAATGCGTCAGCGCAACCATATCGTAATCAGCGGTTTCAAAGAATGGAGTAAGTTCCTTCAACAAGATTTTTGCCCCCGTATCAACTAACATGCCATCGGTTAAGAACACATTCACGCTCATGCCTGATTTGTTTCCTTCCGGTGTCCCTTTTACGCAAACCACATCATTTATCGTTTTCATTTCCAGCATGACTTTCCACCCCAATCATTTTTTTGGAAAAACTCATCATCCTTTATTTTCTAATTTACTTACAATAAATGTATTATCTCTCCATACTTTTTACAAGTATAATATTTTTTCTAATGATGGGAGTGATCAAAGTCCATATTCTTACGCAGACAGGCCATGTAAGATCCGGGACGTTCCGTGTAACTTAGCAAATGGCCACTATAATCTGGGCAAGTAGATCGTTCGATTCATAATCTTGATAAAATTCAAAAAATAATTGACATTACTGTATTTAACAAATAATATAGATTATATTAAAAAAATAATAAAATACTAAAATAGTAATTAACTTATCAAGAGTGACTGAGGGACCAGGCCCTATGACGTCCGGCAACCGCCCCACATCGGGAATGGTGCCCCTTCCTGCAGAATGAAATACCATTCTGAAAGATAAGACGGGATATAATTTCGCTGCCTCTTTCTGAATGATAGAGGTAGCTTTTTTATGTATAAGGAGGATAGCATCATGATTGAAATTCGTTCAGTTCGAAAGGAATATATCTCGAAGAATACCCGAGTTATCGGAGTGGATAATGTATCTTTAACCATTCAAACGGGAGAGGTTTATGGGATTGTCGGGTATAGCGGCGCGGGAAAGAGTTCATTGATTCGCTGTCTGAATCTTCTTGAGCGTCCGACCAATGGTAGCATCATCATCGATGGCGTCGACTTAACAACCTTATCAAGCCAGGATCTTCGCAAACAACGCCAGAAAATCGGCATGATATTTCAGCATTTTTCCCTAGTCAGTTCCAAAACGGTTTTTGACAATATCTCCTTCGCCTTGAAAGCCGCCCATCAACCAAAGGAGGTCATTACTAACCGCGTGCTGGAACTATTGGATATCGTTGGCCTTCGTGATAAAAAAGATGTTTATCCGGCTCAACTCAGTGGCGGACAAAAACAGCGGGTAGGCATTGCACGGGCCTTAGCGAATGACCCTACCGTCCTATTATGTGATGAAGCGACATCAGCCCTTGATCCAACCACTACGAAGTCGATCTTACAGTTGTTGAAAAAGATCAATAAAGAACTGGGCATCACCATCGTGTTGATCACCCATGAAATGGAAGTGGTCAAGGAACTGTGCCATCGTGTCTCCGTCATGCAAGATGGACGAATTATCGAAGATGGCCCTGTTTATGAAATATTTTCCCAACCCAAACAAGAACTGACTAAGC
This sequence comes from Peribacillus suis, assembly GCF_059384845.1. Lineage (NCBI taxonomy): Bacteria > Bacillati > Bacillota > Bacilli > Caryophanales > Bacillaceae > Peribacillus > Peribacillus suis. Next base: position 966,875 of record NZ_CM182019.1, on the reverse strand, counting down.
AGTTCATCAGCAGCGTGTTGGATTTTGAACTTCCTCCCCACCTTATAAGGGAAAACAAAGGAACGATTATCAAAATACAATTTGAAGGGCAAACCGCTGGTGAATCGATTCTCTCGGATACTCTACAAAACTATTCTGTCAGAGGGAATATCCTGCATGGGAAAATTGAATATATCCAGGATGTCCCTCTAGGAATCTTGATCATCGAATTGATTGGTGAGCCTGAAGAAGTGCAAGTAGCCCTTGAATACATAATAAGCCGGACCCAATCTGTGGAGGTGTTAAAGCATGTCACTGCTTGATTCCATCATCAATATTTTACCTGACCTTAATAAAGCCTTTCTGGAAACGATTTATATGGTCGGAATTTCCCTTGCGGTTGCCCTCCTGATTGGACTGCCTCTAGGAGTATTGCTGTTTACGACGACCAGGAATTTGTTCTTTGAACATATCACGTTGAATCGATCCCTCGGTTTCGTGGTTAATCTAGTCCGCTCGATTCCGTTTATCATTCTTTTAGTCGCTTTGCTTCCTTTAACCGAATTCCTTACCGGGTCAACGATTGGACCGCTAGCGGCTTCCGTTTCCCTATCAGTCTCCGCCATTCCTTTTTTCGCTAGGATCGTAGAATCTGCATTGAGGGAAATAGATAAGGGAGTGATCGAAGCCGCCATTGCAGTGGGCGCTTCCCCATGGATGATCATCAAGGATGTGCTTCTTCCTGAAGCAAGGCCTGGAATCATCCAAGGCGTGACATTAACGACGATATCACTCATCGGCTTCTCGGCTATGGCAGGAACAATCGGCGGAGGAGGAATCGGTGACCTCGCGATTCGTTTCGGCTATTACCGTTATGACAACACGATCATGATCACAACGGTGGTCGTTCTGATCTGTCTTGTCCAAATCATCCAAATGATAGGCGATAAGGCCTCTCACTATGTAAACAAACGTTAGATTCATGAATATTGACAATGACACTACATTAAACAAGGAGGAATTTTTCATGAAAAAAATCACTTCATTATTATCTATATGTGCATTAGCCCTTGGGTTGTCAGCTTGCGGAAATGACGATGCGACAACTAAAACGGAGGACAAAAAAGAATTAAAAATTGGGGCAACGACTGGACCTTATGCCGACATGGTCATAGAGGCCATACAACCCGGACTTGAAGACCTTGGCTACAAAGTGGACATCGTCGAATTCAGTGATTATATCCAGCCGAATAAATCACTTGGTAATGGTTCGATCGATGCCAACCTCTTTCAGCATAAAGTGTATATGGATAATTTCGCAAAGGAACATGATTTAGAACTCTCTGACCTTATTATTGTTCCAACGGCACCGATGGGCATTTACTCCACGGAATACAAATCATTGGCCGATATTAAAGATGGTGCGACCATCGCCGTTCCCAATGACCCAGTCAACCTCTCCCGTGCACTTAAAGTTTTATTGGATGAGGGCCTGATTGAAGTGGATCCGGATGTTGACCCATTAAGAATATCTGAGAAAGATGTAACAAAGAATCCGAAGAACATTCAATTCGAACCACTGGAATCGGCACAATTACCTCGTGCAACGGACAGTGTTGACCTATCGGCCGTTCCTGGTAATTTTGCGATTGCCGCCAAAATGGACCTTCAAGATGCTCTTGCTTTAGAAAACATGCCAGATACGTATCGCAATGTCGTGGCTGTAAACACTAAGGATAAAGACGCCCAATTTGCAAAAGATATCAAATCAGTTGTAGAAAGTGCCGAATTTGAAAAGGTGATTGATGACAAGTTCCAAGGCTTCGGTAAACCTGATTGGATGAAATAAGGAAACAGCAAGTATGGGTCTGCTCCTGTCTGGGGCAGGCCTTTACTGATTAACAATACCTATGAACGCAGTCATTGTTTTCTTTTCCGCTTTGCCCTTTTTGGATATAATGGAATGGAAAGAAGGTGAACATGATGCTTAATAAGCTTAAACATACATTCCCGAACTCCCTTTCAGATAAAAAAGATGCACAGGACATCTCGGCATATTTCTGGTTGGAAGATCCATTCGGCCATACAATTGGCATTCCCCGCTCAGACATATCGGCGGAGGAAATCCGTTTGCTTACGCTACTCTTTGACACTCCATCACTCCAAAGTCCAAACACCTCCACTACCCAAACTACTTGGAATGATTTTTTATTTGGGCCGCGTGCCTCCCAGCCCCTAACGAACTGGGAGAATGTCCGGTTCACCTACTTTAACCTTGCCCATGGGGATTTTTCACACGATCATTTCGAGGAAGCGATTCTCTCATTCGTACCATCCGATTCCATCCTGGTCTGGGAGAATGGAACGGCGGGAACCTTAATTGAATCAGACATGGATGAACCCTTATCGACGCATGATTTTCTCGCCATCTCATCCACACTCGAGAGTGACTTTTACGTGAAGATCAGGGTCTATGCCGGTCGATTTCACCCTGTCGATGAGGATCTTCATCACCATCTGATACAAGAGAGAAAATGTTTCACACTTTCTTTGCTCCATCTATCCGATGTTAAGGTGACGGAATTACCCAATATTATCCCCTACGCACTCATGAATGCCTGTACTGACATGGATAAAAGATGGTACATCAATGAATTGCTTGGCAAGATGCGGCAGGATTATGAATTGATCAAAACGGTTAAAACGTATATCGAATGTAATTCCAACGCCTCATCGGCAGCTAAACAACTTTATATCCATCGGAACAGCCTGCAATACAGGATAGATAAATTCGCTGAAAAAACAGGACTGGATGTACGGAATTTCCCGCATGCTTTGGCTGCCTACCTCCTCATTCTCTTAAATGAGCAAAAAGGATAATTATCCCTTTTGTGCAGTGTGCCCATATTTATTTCAGCATTGATAGAGTAGACTATAAATATCATTACGAATTTAGGAGTTTAAGAGGAGGAATAGTTCATGGCAGAGTTAGTATTGGATCATATCTTCAAGATTTATGATAATAAGGTGACAGCCGTTAAAGACTTCAACCTTAGCGTGGCCGATAAGGAATTCATTGTTTTCGTCGGACCCTCGGGGTGTGGAAAGTCGACCACTTTAAGGATGATTGCCGGCCTTGAGGACATCTCCCAAGGGGATCTTTTTATAGATGGCAAGCGGGTCAATGATGTGCCTCCAAAAGATCGGGACATTGCGATGGTTTTCCAGAACTACGCTTTATATCCTCATATGACCGTCTATGACAATATGGCTTTTGGACTGAAGCTAAGGAAAACGCCGAAGAAGGAAATCAAGCAACGCGTCCATGATGCTGCCAAGATCCTTGGACTTGAAGACTTCTTACAACGGAAGCCTAAAGCCCTTTCTGGCGGGCAGCGCCAGCGTGTGGCACTTGGAAGGGCCATTGTCCGGGATGCCAAAGTCTTCTTGATGGATGAGCCCCTTTCCAACCTTGATGCAAAACTTCGGGTACAAATGCGCGCAGAAATCGCTAAACTGCACAAACGGATCAATACAACAACGATTTATGTCACCCATGACCAAACAGAAGCCATGACCATGGCCACACGGCTTGTAGTCATGAAGGATGGCATCATCCAGCAAGTGGGCGCACCGAAAGATGTCTATGAAAAGCCTGTAAATGTCTTCGTAGGCGGATTCATCGGCTCACCTGCCATGAACTTCTTTACGGGTACCTTGCAGGATGGATTCATTCAAATTGGGGAGCAAACACTTGAGGTGCCCCCTTTCAAATTGGATACGCTTCGTAATCAAGGCTATATCGGAAAAGACATCATTCTTGGCATCCGGCCTGAAGATTTCCATAACGAAGAAACGTTCATTTCCGCATCGCCTACTTCAACTTTCACGGCTCAAGTCGATGTGGCCGAGCTAATGGGTGCCGAAATCATGCTTTATTCGACATTCGCAGGACAGGACTTTGTTGCCCGGGTGGATGCCAAACATATCATCCAGGCTGGTGATGCCATTGACCTGGCCCTTGATATGAATAAAACCCATTTCTTCGATAAAGAGTCCGAGCAACGCATTTTTGACGAAGAATCAGAAATGGAAGGCAACCAGCAAACGAAGATGGCTTAAGTAATTACTTTTTGATTTTGATTTGCATACAACTGAGGGAAGCCTTATCGACCAAGGCTTCCCTCAACTTATTTCTCAAATCGAACCAATGTCTTTTCAGGCATTTCAATCGAATCAACATTCAAAGTATCCATTTTTAACGTTAACTCACCTACTCGTTTTTCTTTCTCCTCCCCTACCCAGCAACTATACAATTCGAAATACTCATCTTTTTCAAGATAGTCATTCATCATTTCGCATAATGCTGTAAGCTTCTTTTTTGATTCAAAACACTGGCTTGGACTCATATCTTTTGAAATTTCAATTCCCCAGTCGGATGACACTTCATAAACAAACTGTGCCGTGAATTGATACTTTTTCACATGTTGTTTGTCGTACTTACTTGAAAAACAATCTCCAATCTGAATTAAGGCGTTATGCTCCCCATCTTCACAAGGAAGGAGTTCCACGTTACACCCAATATAGCTCGCTAAACTCACATTACATGCTCCTTTATACTCCTCTTTTCCTCGATATATGGACGATCCGCCGCACTATTCTATTCCAAAAACTTACCTCATCCACTTCTATCGACCCGCTCCACGTTTCTTTTTTCAGCTTCATCATCCTGCGTCTAATCGCCTGCCTACCACGAAGCAATAAGACTTTATAATATGGCATTCATGTTCATCACTCATAACGATTCATAAGGTAGTCCTCCCATCCAAAGTAGGGATCTTAATTAGCCCAACGCTTCTTCAACATTCCATTCAACTTTTCAGATCCGAACAGCATGGCCATCACATAAGCCAGAGTAAAGTACGGAAATACATCAAGCGTAGTGTACGAAGCAATTAACCCTAGAAAGGGCGGCAAAAGGGTGGTCCCCGTGTATGCCACAGCCATTTGATATCCTATGATGGACGGTGAATGGGTTTTACCGAACCTGGCGGGGGTCTCATGAATCATGCAAGGATAAATGGGGGCCAAGCCCAATCCGACTATAATAAAACCGACAAGCGACATCGTAACCGGCAAGGGCAGGATAAGGAGTACCGTCCCAATAAGTGCTGCAATCTGTCCCAATCGGATCATCAGCTGATGGTTGGTGACCTTCAAAAGTATAAATCCTGTTATAAGCCGTCCTAGCATAATACCCGTATAGAAAAAAGAGACTCCTTGAGCGGCCAAAGCAGCTGACATTCCCTTGCTATTCACAAGATAGCTGCTTCCCCACAGTCCTAACGTTGATTCAACGCCGCAATAGAAAAAGAACGTGAACAATGCATACTTGACTCCTTTGATTTTAAGCGGCCTTTCCTTGGATACCCGTTCTTCCAAGTAATCCGGATTCACTGTGCTACCTTCATCGATTGGCACCCTCCGAGAGACTAGCTTCCATAATGGAAGGGTTAACACGAGTAAAAGGGCTAGGGTGAACTGGATATAGGAAATGGTTACATAACCAGCTCTCCATGTGCCTTGATTAGCCATATAATAAGACATCATGATGGGTCCTATGCTTGCCCCCACTCCCCAAAAGCAATGAAGCCAGTTCATATGATGGGCTTTATAATGCAACGCCACGTAGTTATTCAGCGCAGCGTCGATAGCTCCTGCACCCAGCCCCAAAGGGATCGCACAGATAATAAGCCAATCCAGAGAGGGAGAATAGGCAATGCCAAATAAGGCCACCGCTGTCAGGGCCACACTTATACACGTGACCTTTCCCGTCCCCAGTCGTTTATTTAGCCAGCCGCTAGCCAGGCTTGAGAAAATGGTCCCTGCTGCAACAATCATATAAAGTAAGCCCGCAGTCTCCAGTGGCTGGTCATAATCAGACTGCATGACCGGCCAGGCAGCACCCAGTAAGGAATCTGGAAGACCCAGGCTTATGAAAGCCAAGTAAATCATAACCAATAAGAGCATTGCCAAGGATACCACCCTACTTTCCATTCTCGACGAATAACTCACTACCATAACATTATACGGCGAGACAAGCCCACTATCCCTCTATTTTTCCACTATGAATTTCCAAATCCAAGTTTAGGTAACCTCCTTTTCATGAAAAAATGATCCACATAAAAAAGAGACTTCTCATTTTTATGAAAAAGTCTCGATCATTAATTATTCTTAGATCTCACCCTATTATTCAAGAACTCTATTCCTGTACCAAAATCACTTCATCGTGTCCGCAGTTGGGGCACTTCATAATATGCGGGCATTGTCCCTTTTGAAGGGATTCGGGAAAACCGTCATTTTTTTTCAATGTATCAATATCCATATAAGCACTGTAATCATCGGCATAATCCATCAATTTCCCTTGATCTTCAAGGTCACTGCTGCATTTAGGGCATTCCAAATGCATTTTTCTAAGACCATTGCATAGTGGACATAAAGACATGACCATTCCTCCTGTTCGATTTATCTAGTTTAAGTATTCGTTTATTCCATCATTTTAACACATTAAAACATCCTCCCTACATGCGAGGAAGGATGCTTACCTGTTGATTATTTATTGACCATGTTAGCAGGGTCAACCCATGCTTTGAATTCATCTTCCGTTAGGAATTCAAGTTTCAACGCCGCTTCTTTCAAAGTGGAGTTGTCTTTGAATGCAGTTTTCGCAATTTTAGCCGCTTTTTCATACCCGATATGTGGGTTCAATGCCGTTACGAGCATAAGAGAACGATCAACATTTTCTTTGATCTTATCTTCATTCGCTGTAATTCCTACCGCACAGTTATCATTGAAGGAATGAATGCCATCAGTCAATAATTTAACGGTTTGCAGGAAGTTGTATATGATGACCGGTTTGAAAACGTTCAATTCAAAGTTCCCTTGGCTTGCTGCAAAACCGATTGTAGCATCATTTCCGACAACTTGTGTCGCAATCATTGTCATTGCTTCACATTGGGTCGGATTCACTTTACCTGGCATGATGGAGCTGCCTGGCTCATTTTCAGGAATGGCGATTTCACCGATTCCGCTTCTTGGGCCACTTGCCAGCCATCTAACATCATTGGCAATCTTCATTAAATCAGCAGCCAACGCTTTAAGAGCACCGTGTGCATAAACAATTTCGTTATGGCTTGTTAAAGCATGGAACTTATTATCCGATGTGACAAATGAATGTCCTGTATCCGCTGCGATTTGTTTAGCAGAAAGTGCCGGGAATTCTTTTTTCGTATTGATTCCAGTCCCTACAGCCGTACCGCCCAATGCAAGGTTCAATAATTTTTGGCTACTTTCTTCGATCATCGCCAAATCTTTATCAAGCATTGCTTTCCAACCGGAGATTTCTTGGCCAAGAGTTAGTGGTGTCGCATCTTGAAGATGGGTACGTCCAATTTTCACGACATCCCAGAATTCTTTTTCTTTGGCTTCGAATGTGTCACGAAGCACTTTAATGGCCGGTACCAATTTTTCGGCAACTTCCATATAAGCTGCGATATGCATGGCTGTCGGGAATGTATCGTTAGAGCTTTGCGCTTTGTTAACATCATCATTCGGGTGAAGCATCTCAGTTTCGCCTTTTCCCTCTAACCATTTATTCCCTTTGTTTGCGACCACTTCATTCACGTTCATATTACTTTGTGTGCCGCTACCTGTTTGCCAGACGACAAGTGGGAAATGTTCGTCAAGCGTCCCTTCAAGGATTTCACCACAAATTTTAACGATGGCATCCTTCTTCACTTCTGAAAGATCGCCAAGTTCAAAGTTCACTTTTGCTGCCGCTTGTTTTACGTAAGCAAATGCATGAACTAATTCAATCGGCATTTTTTCATAACCGATTTTGAAGTTATTACGGCTTCTTTCCGTTTGTGCACCCCAGTACTTATCAGCAGGAACTTTTACTTCCCCCATTGTATCTCGTTCGATTCTATATTCCATGTGTTCTCCTCCTATATTCGCACTATCCACTGAGAAACAATATGTATATGTAATGAATAATGACGTTTTATATGATCCCCTATATATTGTACAAACTTTATTATTGTAAAGCAAAAAAAACGGAACACAAATGACCTATTCCTTCAGAAAAGTCCGTTTAATCTGAATCCGGTTCTATTACTCTGTTGAATTCGTAATTTTATAATGATAAATCTGATACATGTTCCATAATAGCTAGTCCCAAATAACCGTCTATTAGGAATGTCCTTGACAGAATCCTATATTTATAGTAAATTCAAAAGAAATTGAATAATCAAAACTCTTATCGAGAGAGGTAGAGGGAATGGCCCTATGACACCTCAGCAACCTTCATTTGTTTCAAACCAATGAAAAGGTGCTAATTCCACAAGTTTGTGTAACTTGGAAGATAAGAAGAATGACTCTATCCTACTTATTCAAGTCTTCTTCTTAAAGAAGACTTTTTTTATTTTATTTAACTAAAAGGAGCAGTGAAAATTATGTACAAAACAGAAACCTATCTTGCTCAGCTTGGAAACCGCAGTGAAACGGCGACAGGAACGGTCAATCCGCCCGTTTACTTCTCGACGGCTTTCCGTCACGAAGGAATTGGTCAATCAACAGGATTCGACTATACACGAACAGGAAACCCTACACGCCAGCTATTGGAGCAATCGATCGCCAAACTAGAACATGGCGATCAAGGATATGCATGCAGTTCGGGAATGGCTGCCATTGCCACCATCCTTTCCTTATTCAAATCAGGGGATGCATGGATCAGTAGCGAAGATTTATATGGCGGTACATATCGTTTATTAGAGCATGGCTTTAAAAAATGGGGGCTACAATGCGAATATGTCAATACATGTTGCCTGGAGGAAATTGAAAAAGCAATCACCCCTCAAACAAAGGCCATCTTTATTGAAACTCCCACAAACCCTCTTATGCAGCAAACGGACATTCCAGCCGTCGCCGCTCTTGCCAAACAATACAATTTACTATTGATTGTTGACAATACTTTTTACACGCCGATCATCCAACAGCCCCTCTTACTTGGTGCTGACATCGTGATTCACAGTGCAACGAAATATCTAGGTGGCCATAATGACGTGTTGGCCGGCTTGATTGTGGCAAAAGGCGCCGAGTTATGTGAGTCCCTTGCTTTCCACCATAATGGTATGGGAGCGGTCTTGAGCCCATTTGATTCGTGGTTGTTGATGCGCGGGATGAAAACCTTGGCACTGAGAATGGAACGTCATGAAAAGAACGCCAAGGTTATCGTTGATTATTTGACGGAACATGAAAGTGTAACGGATGTTCTCTATCCAGGTCGTGGCGGCATGATTTCATTCCGGGTCAATGATGAAGCGGTGGTCAACCCATTTTTACAGTCCCTTTCATTGATTTCATTTGCCGAAAGCCTTGGTGGCGTCGAAAGCTTCATCACGTATCCGGCGACACAGACACATGCCGATATGCCTCTTGAAGTTAGAACGGCAAATGGAGTTTGCAATCGACTCCTTCGATTCTCTGTCGGCATCGAGGACAGCGGAGATTTAATCGAAGACCTGCAGCAGGCATTTGCTCAAGTTAAAAAGGAGGCAATACGATGACAAACCAAGAATTCAGTTTTGAAACCAAATTACTACACAACCAACATAAATTCGATCCAACAACAGGTGGGGTGAGTGTTCCGATTCAGCATGCTTCCACCTTCCATCAAACCGACATTGATCAATTTGGCAAATACGATTACAGCCGGAGCGGGAATCCGACGCGAGAAGCACTGGAAGATATCATTGCGGAACTGGAAGAAGGCACGCGCGGATTCGCTTTTTCATCCGGGATGGCTGCCATTTCAACGGCTTTCCTCCTGCTTTCTGCCGGTGACCATATCGTCATCTCTGAAGATGTATATGGAGGCACATTCCGAATGGTAACAACCGTGCTGACCCGTTTTAACATCGAACATACCTTCGTGGATATGACGGATCTTGAGAGTGTAAAAGCGGCCATCCAGCCAAATACGCGAGCAATCTATATTGAAACGCCTTCCAATCCCTTGCTTAAAGTAACCGATATTAAAGCGGTATGTGATATCGCCAAAAGCATTGGCGCATTAAGCTTTGTAGACAATACATTCCTGACGCCTGCCCTCCAAAAGCCGTTAAACCTCGGGGCCGATATTGTCCTGCACAGTGCAACGAAATTTTTGTCTGGACATAGTGATGTCGTAGCAGGCCTTGCCGTCGTAAAAGACCCGGACCTTGCCGATAGACTTGGTTCCCTCCAAAACTCTTTTGGAGCGGTGCTCGGTGTTCAGGATGCCTGGCTTGTGATGAGAGGTCTGAAAACCCTATCCGTCCGGATGGAGCACTCTCAAAAAGGTGCTGAAAGAATTGCGGAATATTTAAAACAGCAACCGTTAGTGAAAAACGTGTATTACCCTGGTCTTTCCGACCACCCACAACACGGCATCCAGGAAAATCAAGCCAGGGGAGCAGGAGCTGTTCTATCATTCGAATTGGAAAGCGAAGAAATTTTTCGCTCGTTTGTAAACCATGTCGAGTTACCCGTGTTTGCTGTAAGCCTCGGGGCCGTCGAATCGATTCTATCTTACCCGGCTAAAATGTCCCATGCGGCCATGCCTGCAGAAGAAAGGGAAAAACGCGGCATCACGAACAGCTTGCTTCGCTTGTCCGTCGGTTTGGAAAATCCTGATGATTTGATCAGGGACTTTGATTTAGCCCTTAAGAAAAGTGCAGAAAGACAGGCCGTTTCTACTAAATAATCGGATTGAGCACTGAGCTATTGGTTAAATAACGAGAATAAGAAGAATGAGTTTGTAAAATACCGAGAATTTGTTTACAAGGAAATGTAATCTATATGAGCAAATGAGAAAGAAGAGGAGCAAATGCCCCTCTTCTTTCTCATCCTACATATTATGAATCTATCCAGCCATCCCCTTATTAGGTCCAGCCTGCAGTTCATACATTTGATAGTATTTCCCCTTTTGTTCCATCAACCCTTCGTGTGTCCCCTGTTCCACTATCCGCCCTTTATCCAATACGAGAATCTGGTCGGCATTCTTGATCGTGGATAATCGATGCGCGATGATGAAAGTCGTTCTTCCTTTTTTCAACACTTCCATGCCTTCTTGGATGATGGCTTCTGTTTCCGTATCGATGCTCGCCGTTGCTTCGTCCAATATCAAAATCGCCGGATCGAAGGCCAGGGCGCGAGCAAAGGAAATCAGCTGTCGTTGTCCCGAGGACAATGTCCCACCTTTTTCAATCACCGGTTCATCAAGCCCTAATGGCAAATGCCGCAACACTTTATCTCCACCAACATCCTTTAACGCTTTTTCTATGGTGGCCCTTGTGATCCTTTCCTGGCCTAGACTGATATTGGAAGCAATCGTTCCCGTGAATAAGTAAGGATCCTGAAGGACGATCCCCATATGTTCCCTTAAGGTTTGATGGGGGATATCCAAAATATCCTTTCCATCAATCTTAATGGTCCCCTCATTGCTGTCATAAAAACGGAACAGTAAATTCATGATGGAACTTTTCCCTGAACCAGTATGGCCCACCAATGCGACCGTTTCTCCCTGACTAGCTGAAAAGGATATGTCCTTTAAGACATATTCATTTTCCTTATAGCCAAACGATACATGTTCGAATGCCACATTGCCTTTATATCTGGGAATGTTTCGATCGCTGACCTGAATGCCCGGCTCATCCAACAGACTGAAAGCCCTCTCCCCCGCAACCAATGCCTGTTCCAGGTTCGCGAACTGATTGACGATTCCATGTAACGGATGAAGCAGTCGGCTGATCAAGTCGACGATGGCATACATCATCCCGAGTGAAACGGCTGAGGTCGCTGTAAGCGACATCCCGCCAAAATACCATACAAATGCGATGAGTGCGATAACCTTGATGACTCCAATCAAGTTTCCCCCCGTCAAGGAATTCAAATGAAGCATCTTGTTTTGATAAAAGTAATGATCTTGGTTCAAGGTTTCAAATGACTGTTTCGTTTCCTTTTCACGTCCGAATGCTTGAATGATATTCATTCCTGAAATCGATTCATTGATCATCCCATTGATATCACTGACTCGTTCCCGAATGATATGATTATATTTCGAGGCAAATTTACGATATACCTTCGTCCAGATAATAATGATGGGAACAAGTAGGAGACCCATGAGACCCGCACGTGCATCCAAAATGTATAAGGCAATGAGTACACCGATGATGTTGATCGTACTCGAAAAGAAATTGGCCAGGACGGTTACATATAATTCGCGGATGGCCTCTGTATCATTTGTGACCCTGGCAACGACCTTACCAGCAGGCATATTGTCAAAATAGCGGATTGGCAAACGGGAAATGTGGGTGAAAATATCATTTCTCATCCGCTGGATAATCCGGTTGGCGGCTTTCTGTAAATAAAAGCTCTGTCCGTATTGAAAGACGGAGGAAATGAGGACTAGACCGAAATAAAAAGCGACGAGTCCCAATATCCTTGGAATTTCCGGTTGATAAAACCCCATCAATTCCTGGGTTGATAAGGGTTCAAATGCCGACCTCGTTTCTTTTCCGCCTTTTTCAATGACTAATGTATTTCCATCTAAACTGCGGCGCCCATCCACCGGGACCGCTTTATCGACGAAGACGAATTGGCTACCGACCTGTAGCACCCGGACCTCTTTCCCTTTCTCTTCCCCTTTTGAAAAATAGGCATCCCTTTTGTACCAGTGATTTTCGTATTCCACGGCATCTTGCCCTTTTTCCGTTTCATGCCAAGATGATTCGATTCCCATTATATGAGAATCGATGATTTTTTTAGCGACGAATGGACCGCTTAAATCGGCGGCAACGGAAAGGGCCAGCATGATCAGTGCTCCGATGATTATTTTTTTGTAAAAGGAAGCATATTGAACGAGTTTTTTTACAACCTTCATGCCCCGACCTCCGTTCCTTCATTAACTTGTTGCCGCTCATATTGCTCCTTATACCAGCCTTCTTGCTTGAGTAAACTTGCATGTGTACCCTCTTCGATAATCGTCCCATTGTCGAGGACGATGATATGGTCCGCATGTTGAACGGCCGATAAGCGGTGGGTCGTGATGATTGTCGTTTTCCCCGCCCGTTCATTTTGGATATTTTTGATGATCGTCGTTTCCGTTTTAGCATCCACGGCTGAAAGGGAATCATCCAGGATCAGGATTTCCGGATTTTTAATCAAGGCTCTTGCTATCGATATCCGCTGTTTCTGTCCTCCTGATAGAGCGACCCCCTTTTCACCGACGAGCGTTTCAAGCCGGTTAGGTAGCATCGTTACATCCTTCTCGAAATCTGCAAGTCGGATTGCTTCTGCAAGCTCTTCTTCCGAGGCGTCCAGTTTTCCGAAGAGGATATTATCTTTCACGGACCTTGAAAATAAAAAGTGATCCTGTGGGACATACCCGATTTTGCCGCGGACATCCCCGAGTTCAAGCTGTTCAATCGGCATTCCCGCAAATACGACTTCCCCGCTTCCCAGTGGGTATTCCCTCAGCAATTGCTTCACGAACGTCGTTTTCCCGCTTCCTGTTTTACCGACAATCCCTAAAGTGCGGCCTTGTTCCAGTTGAACCGATATGTCAGACAGATTCACCACTTTTGAAGAAGGGTAGGTAAAACTCACTTGGTGAAACGCGATATCATCCCCGTTCAAAGATTGCCCGGGCTTCAATGGATTTTTCACATCGGCTTCATAGGAAAGGGTATCTTGAACACGGTCTAAAGATGCATTCCCCCTTTGCATGACATTGATCAATTCGCCTACGGCAATCATTGGCCAAATCAACATGCCTAGGTATACATTGAATGATACAAGGCCTCCAAGCGTGATGGCTTGTTGAAAAACAAGGTACGCTCCGTATCCAAGGCCGATTAAGTAACTAATGCCGATGATGATGGTGATCGTCGGATCGAAAAGGGCATCGATCTTTGCCACTGCCAGGTTTTTGCGATAAACATTCTCCGTCATCTCATCAAATCTCTTTTCATCTTCCCTTTCCTGGACGTATGCACGTATGACACGGACGCCGGAAATGGACTCCAACACTTTGTCATTCAGCTCACCAAATGCTGATTGTGCATCCGTAAATCGCTTATAAATTTTCTTCACATAAATCTGCATCATGAGGGCCATGATGGGTAGGGGCAGTATAGCCGCGATCGTTAGCTGCCAACTGACGGTCACGCCCATCATGATGACGACCATGAATGTGAAGACGACCGAGTCGACCAGTGTCAATATTCCGAAACCAGCCGTTTGCGAGATGGCTTTTAAATCATTGGTCGCCCTTGCCATCAGATCACCAGTACGGTTTTTCTCGTAAAAGGTCGGTGTCATCTTCAATAAATGCCCCATGAATCCTGACCTGATCTTCCTTTCGACCAAATTCCCGCCACCAAATAAAAGGTAACTCCATAAGTATCCAAATAAATAGCTGACACACATAAGAACAAGCAAATAAGTAACATACCGCACCAAGGCATCTTGGGTCATATTGCCATTGTTCATATCATCGATGGCATTCCCAATGAGCCGTGGGGGGATGACTTCCATTACATTTACCAAACATAAAAAGATAATAGCCAAGGTATACCGCCGCCACTGCTCTTTAAAGAACCAGCTCAGCTTCTTGAATATCGCAAACATGAATTCCTCCTCCTTATGTAGTCACCACCAAGGTTGATTGGCCACTATTTGGCTCTCCCGCTCGAAGCAGATATCCCAAAGCTTTGCCCCCCTTGACCTTCCTCCTCTTACACGTGTATACGGAAAGGATACTGGCCTGCCCACATGCTCTCTAAACAGGAAAAGCTCCCGCATCATTTAGCAGAAGCTTTCAATATGCGTAAGAAAACGCATCAAAAAGCAGGCCGCGAATATCCACAACCTGCGCACATGCTATCCAAAGAAACATATAAGTCTATTACTTATATAGACAATGTTTCGGGCCAGGCTGACGTATGAAAATATACGATCATTGCTTCTTTTTGCTTATCGAATTTCGTCATGACGTCCTCCTCCTTTTAAAGATACATTGGAAATAATTAACTTGTTTTTAAAGATTACTACGGGTGTATATTTTTGTCAATTGTGACTTTTCTAGATTATTGTTGAATAATCATTTATCCTATAGGGATAACGTAACCCTAAAGGAGGTTCATTCTATGAATTGGAGAAGCTATATACTACTGGCTGTTCCATTTTTATTACTATCTATTTTCATTGCATTTGTCGTTCCCGAAAAATACAGTCCGTTAGCTTTCATTCCAGTTGGGCTTTTCTGGGTCGTCTACTATATCATCATGTATTTGAATAAGAAGAAAAAGAACCGTTGATCTAGTACGATGGCTCTGCAGGAGCAACGCCCCTTTCTTGACTGCTCTGCATATACTAACCGAAAAACATTCGTGGTGATTGTATGTTCTCGCAATATGTGCAGAAGCTGTTTGGTGGAGCTCCACAAAAGATTCAACCCGTCTTGGATGCCGGGAATTTCGATGCATTGAAATCCAGATTGGAACTCGAGCTTAAGCAGCCTGCGGAAGAATCCATCATTTTCTTTCCTGAAGAATCCTCCCTTATAAAAAACATCCGGGCCGAGACTGCGGACCAGAACCGGAATAACGTGACCAGGACTCAAGCTTACCTTTCCTATTACAAGCGAAACCCCGAGGTGCATTGGTCTTTTTTAGCTCATATGGTTTCTAGGAACGGTGGCTATCATATGACGGACTTGGCCAGTTCTTCCATGACCCATCTTCTCAACAGCGAGGATCGACAAAAATTCTTCCTTTTCCTAGAACGGGCAAATTCGGCCATTTTTGCCGATGCCTTTCCACAGCTCCTTTTATATGAAAAGGCCAAACAAAAAAATATTCCCTTAAGGAAATATTTGCGGATCTTCCATATCTCCAACTTCATGGCCCCCATATGGGAATCCTTTATCCATGAGCCCCATTCTCCACTTTTAACAAACGCCCTCATTATCAATGAACAAAGGATGATGGAAGAACGCGTATTGAAACGCTCCCGTCATGGTGAAATCCTCCGGAGGCTCGATTTCCGGCTACAGGAACTTTTAGGCTTTACGACGGTGCTCTTTCCTTATGCATACCAGAAAAAGCGCTATTCATTAACCGGCCTGACCGTTTCGCGATTTGCTGATCCGCTTCAACGAATCAAGACCGGCAAGACCCTATACCAGCTTCTCTTTCAGCACCCCATGATCCTCCAAGGTGTCGAGCAATTCGCAACCAATCATCCCCACACCGCTTCCCGGGCAGACTATTGGGATGAAGTGTATACCTCTACATCCATTTCCGGCGTGGAATCGAAGGTATACAGCCCAACCCTCCCCACCGCCTGGAGTGATCGTCCGGTTTTCCCTTTGCCCCGGACTGATTGGTTTACGAAAGAAGCCTTCATTTATGATTTACAAGACTTGCCGCTTGTTCAAAAGGTGGACCTGACAAGCAAGGTGTTAGAAAATGTCCAACACTTAAAGACCATCAATGAACTGAAATCTTTCATTTGAATCCATGCCTCTCATTACGAATACAACCCCCATCATTTGGAAACAATGAGTACCAAAAAGAAGGGGAGAAACCAAATGAGAGGCATTGTACTGATAAATCCGAATCACGCCATAGGAGACTTACATCCGAGTGAGAGTTTTGCAATCCAAAAAATCATGACGGACAAGTATATAGAAGAAAAGAATATTTCCCCGGTCATACTGAACCCATATCAGCTCTATCCGTATTACACCATCCCTCATGTACTTCTCTTTAACCTGCAGAATAAACAAGTAAAGCGAATTGATTGCCTTGTCCTGCATTCAATCGAAACAATGGAACGTTTTATCACGATTTATCCTGAAAAGTGGCTTGAACTTTGCGGATATTTCAATGAAGTAATCAGCGTATCCGACCGTATGAGTTATTCGCTAACACCAAAGGGAAAAGAAGCCAATTAGGCATTGCTCGCATTCCGTATATTCCTTATAATTCCTTAAGAAGGGAAATTCGCAGTTAATTTGGCGGCGTTCCAGCCCCCATCTAAAAGGGTACATACTCCCCCTCATCCTCTGCTTCTTTCTTCTCGTCCTCCCGAATTATCCTGTTATTCTCTTATTCTTCCGACCTATTTTTTCTAATTAAATAATTTTATGGAATAACCATAGATATATAGGCTGTTTTTATATATCATTAGATTTAGGAATTTTTTACTTTTGATTAAGAAGGGAATGACCTAAATGAAGAAAGAAAAGAAAAAAAAGAATCCAATTCCTTTCCGACTGAACTTTATGTTCTTTTTCATATTCATATTATTTTCCGCCCTGGTTATAAGGCTGGGTATCGTTCAAATTGTTTATGGAGATAATTATTTACGCGAGGTGGATCGAACCGAAAATGATGTGGTCAACAGCCCCGTTCCCCGTGGTAAAATGTACGACCGGTACTTGAACCCAGTCGTCGATAATGATCCTCTTAATGCGATCACCTATACGAAATATCCAAATACAAAGACAGCAGAAATGCTAGAAACGGCCGAAATCCTCGCTACCTTGATAAAAAAGGATACGAAAAAAATTACGGAGCGGGATAGGAAGGATTTCTGGATCTTAAAAAATCCTAAAAAAGCGGAGGCTTTGATTACAAAAGCGGAACGGAAGAAAGTCGAAGAAAATAAGTGGAAAGAAAAAAAGTTATATGAACTTCAATTAGAGCGAATAACCGAAGAAAACATCAAAGAATTCACCAAGGATGAATTGGAAGTTCTCGCAATTTTTCGAGAGTTTAATAGTGGATACGCACTTACCCCATCCATCGTTAAGAATAAAGGCGTGACCAAAAAAGAATTCGCCAGGGTCAGTGAGCATTTATCCGACCTCCCTGGTGTCGATGTTACGACGGATTGGGATAGGACCTATAAATATGATGAAACGTTGCGGTCGGTACTCGGAAAAGTGTCCTCTTCCGAAGAAGGGCTTCCTAGCGAAAATCTAGACTATTATCTAGCCCGTGACTATACCCGGAATGATCGAGTCGGAAAAAGTTATATTGAGAAACAATATGAAGATGTCCTCCGTGGGAAAAAGGCGAAAGTGGAAAACATCTTAAGTAAAGGCGAAGTGGTTGACACGATTCCCGTGACTGACGGAGAAAGTGGAAAGGACCTGGTCCTGACCATCGATATGGAGCTGCAGCAAATAGTAGACGAAATCATTGAAACGGAGTTAAGAAGAACGAAAGCAAAGGGTAATACATATTTGTTAGATCGTGCCTTCGTCGTTTTAATGGATCCTAATACTGGCGAAGTCCTGGCAATGTCCGGGAAACAATACGGGCACAACGCTAAAACAGGTGTGACCGAGATTAACGATTTTGCCCTTGGAACAATTACCACATCTTATACGATGGGTTCCTCTGTAAAAGGGGCGACGGTTTACACAGGTTTTCAAACAGGGGTCATCTCTCCCGGGACAACCTTGTATGACCAGCCACTTTATCTGGCTGGGGCTAAACCCAAAAAGTCATATAGCAACTTGGGGTATCTATCAGATGTAACTGCATTAAAAAAATCATCGAACGTTTATATGTTCCTAACGGCAATCAAGATTGGCGGGGGTCATTATAGTCCACATCAAAAGTTAGGTCTTAAGAGTGGGTCCTTTACCACACTAAGAAACCATTATGCCCAATTTGGTTTAGGCGTTCGTACGGGCATCGACCTTCCCAATGAATCGGCAGGATTTAAAGGGGTCGATACTTCGACAGATGGATTGCTACTCGATTTATCCATTGGACAGTATGATACCTATACACCGATGCAATTGGCACAGTACGTATCGACGATTGCTAATGGTGGACAAAGACTTGAGCCTCATGTCGTTAAGGAAATCAGGAATCCTTCCGATAAGCATGGGGAATTGGGATCTGTATTTCAATCGGTGAGTCCGAAAGTTTTAAACGATCTGGGCGGGGAAGAAATTTGGATTCAACGTGTCCAAGAAGGCTTTAGACAGGTTGCACAGGAACCTGGTGGAACGGCATATAGTGCTTTTGCCGGCAAGTCATACCGCCCGGCTGCGAAAACAGGGACGGCCCAGGCCTTTTATGACGGGCCTCGAAGAAATGAATATAGCGAACCCGAACCAACTATCAATCTAACGCTTGTAGGCTACGCCCCACACAATAAACCAGAAGTGGCGTTTTCCGTCGTAGCACCATGGGTTTACCAAGGTTCCGCCGCAGATGATATCAACAAGCGGATTGGTGAAAGGGCGATGGATGCTTATTTCAAATTAAAGGAAAAAAGATTAAAAGGAGATACAGAGAAAGACAAGGCGGTTGATTCAAATCCCGAGTGATCCAAATCGGGTGAATCGACAAAAATGGCCTGCTCATCCGAGCAGGCCATTTCATTTTCATACTTAATACTATAGCTTTTGGACGAACTCTTTATAAAGGGCCCGTAGCGCATCTCCCCTGCTAATTATCCCGACAACCTTATTATGTTCATCCACCACCGGGATTTTCTTGAAGTGGTGTTTAGATATAACCTTTATCAAATCAGACAATGGATCTTCCGGGGATAACTTCGTGATTTTCTTATTCTTAATAATTTGCGAGACTTTATCATTCATTTTAGAGGCGACCTTTTCGTCCAGGTTTTCGCCAGGCAAAATCGTGATGTACGTGTAATATCCCTTGACGGATTCTTCCGCGGGTGCCAGGTAACGTAAAATATCTCCATCCGATACCATCCCTAGAAGCTTATCCTGATCATCGACCACAGGAACCCCACCAACCTTATTTTCTATAAAGAGCCCCATGATTTCCTTTAATGTAAAATTCGGGCGAGCCACATATACCTCTTTGATCATATAATCCTTGACTAACATCCAACCACCCCTTTTATTAAGTTGATTTTCCATTTCCAATATCTATATTTTCACTTACTTTCCATTTAATCATACCATTAAAAAACATTGGTACTTGTGCATTCTTTGTCAATTTTTCTACTTTCATCTGCCCCACCCTCTTATTGGATAATCAGCCCCCTCTTTTTCCGTAAAACAAATCATTGAATAATATTGGAAGATTGGATGAATTTCTTTTACAATGAAAATAAGATAAGAATGGAGGATAAACAATGAATAATCATGAAATAGATTACAAATTACACGGGGATGACATGCAGTTTGTCGAGGTCGAATTGGATCCCAAAGAAACGGTGATTGCCGAAGCAGGCAGTTTAATGATGATGGAAGATCAAATCAAAATGGAAACGATCTTTGGCGATGGGTCATCTAGCAGTGATGGAGGGATGATGGGAAAACTTTTTGGTGCCGGTAAAAGGCTGCTTACAGGCGAGAGCTTATTCATGACCACCTTTACCAATGAAAGTCATGAAAAAAGGCATGTTTCTTTCGCCTCCCCTTATCCAGGTAAGATCATCCCTATGGACTTGAGTGAGCTCGGCGGAAAAATCATTTGTCAAAAAGATGCTTTTTTAGCGGCAGCGAAAGGTGTATCGGTTGGAATCGAATTTCAGAGGAAAATTGGGACAGGCTTTTTCGGTGGTGAAGGGTTCATCATGCAAAAACTCGAAGGAGACGGAATGACTTTTGTCCATGCAGGGGGTACGATCCACCAAAAGGAATTGGCCCCAGGTGAGGTACTCCGTGTGGATACCGGCTGTCTAGTCGCCATGACCAGCGGGGTGGATTATAACATCGAATTCGTCAAAGGTGTAAAAACTGCGCTATTCGGCGGAGAAGGTCTTTTCTTTGCGACATTGAAGGGTCCTGGAACCGTCTGGATTCAATCCCTTCCGTTCAGCCGCCTGGCCAGCCGTGTGTTTGCTGCGATGCCACAAAATGGCGGGTCATCCGATGAAGGAAGCATAGCAAAAGGCTTGTTCGGCTTATTCAACGATAAATAATTGATGCAGTCTGTGGCCGGCAGGCTTTTCGGCCACAGATATCATCTAGCAGAAAAGGGTGGAATCGACATGCAGCTTGTTAAATGGTCCTACATGAGACGATACAATATCAAAGCGATTTTTGACCAATACCCCAACTCCCCCGTCATCTTCAGAAAAATAAGAGAGTACTATTTTGTTTACACCATTCAGTGGACACCTGCCGATGAGCCTGTTGGCAGAAACGAACTCGAACAAATGGAACGACTGCTTAACCGGGAGCTCGGAACCGAATGGCAATACCTCTACCGTAAAAAATGACATTCATTCTACTTATCTTGTCAGTGGCTTTCATATTGAATGGTTCTCCGTATCAAGTCGGTTTCTAACAAATCTTTAGTGCATGTTCACCTTTCACCTTGTAGACACATTCTTCCCATCATTTCGAATACTCTGACCCATAATATTTTAGTAGTGTTCATGATTCATGTATGATAGAAGAAAAGCATGGTTTACTCTTGGAGATTAAGGTGTAAAAAACTTTATATTGGAGGAATGTAAACATGGACTTAATAAAACACATATTTTCCTTAGGCATAGGTGCTGCTGCAGCAACGAAAGAGCAGATTGAGAAAACGGTGGATACCCTGGTAAAAAAAGGCGATATCAGTAAAGAAGAATCAAAGGACCTTATTAAACAGTGGGTAGAAAAAGGAGAACAGGCCCAAAAGCAAATCGATGATTCAGTCAAAGTGAAAGTCAACCAGGCTTTGAATGGCCTCAATTTGGCCACAAGAGAAGAAGTTCAGGCATTAGAGCGCCGGATAGCTGCTTTAGAACAAAAAAACCAATCCATACAACCTTGATCTGGAGGAAAATGAATGTTTGGCAAGCGATTGAAACATGCACATCGGTATCAGGAAATCACGAATGCCTTTTTAAAAAACGGCATGGGTTATTTCATCTATCGATTGGGATTATCTGATGGAAAATCCACATCGAAAGTCGCACCCGAAGAAAACCTGAACCTGCGGTCGATCGGGGAACGGCTACATAAGATATTACAAAGTTTAGGCCCGACTTTCATCAAGCTTGGTCAGATTGCCAGTACCAGACGTGACATTGTACCGGAAGAAATTGTCCGCGAGCTAGAGAAGCTCCAGGATCAGGTCACACCTTTCCCTTTTGAAAAAGCACGCCAGATTGTTGAAGCTGAATTGGGGGATTCCTTGGAAAGCCTTTTTCTTGAATTTCAAGAAACCCCTCTTGCGACCGCTTCAATCGGTCAGGTCCACGTTGCTCGGCTTCACTCACAGGAAGTGGTCGCCATCAAGGTCCAACGACCCGACATTTTGCCAAACGTGGAAACGGATTTGGAAATCCTCGATGATTTGACCAGGCTTATGGAAGCCCGGATACCTTGGGCAAGGCGATATCAAATCAGAAAAATGATTGATGAGTTCGCTAAGTCTCTACGAGCTGAACTCGATTATAATTCAGAAGGGCGGAACGGAGAAAGGATAGCCAAGCAATTCATCGACAATCAAGGTATCAAGATACCGAAGATCCACTGGGATTACTCAACCAAAAAGGTCCTGACGATGGACTTCATCAAAGGCATAAAGATCAATCATTACAAACAGCTTGATGAAGAAGGATATGATCGCAGGATAATCGCGGATAGATTAGCCAATTCCATTCTTCAGCAGATTTTGATTGATGGTTTTTATCACGGTGACCCTCATCCAGGGAATATCGTCATCTTACCTGGGAATGTAGTGTCTCTGATGGATTTCGGTATGGTCGGCCGTCTTGAGGAAGAGATGAAGTATCAGTTTGCTTCCCTTGTCATAAATCTAAAGCGAGGAAGCACCACTGGATTGATCAATACCCTTTCCAATATGGGACTTCTCACGGACGAAACGGATATGTCTTCGTTACGATATGATATTGATGAATTGCGGAATAAATATTATGACATCCCCTTGAGCCAGATAAGCTTGGGTGGTGCAGTCAATGATCTGTTTTCCGTGGCCAATGAACACAAGGTCATGATTCCACCCGAATTCACGATGCTTGGCAAGGCTTTGCTCACCATGGAAGCCATCGTCGAAGAATTGGACCCGAACTTCAGTATCATGAAAGCCGCAGAACCTTTTGGTGAAAGGCTATTGAAAGAGCGTTTCCATCCTAAGAACCTTGCAAAGAAAACATGGAATCAATTTATTGAATCCGCAGAAGCAATTTCCGAGCTTCCTAAGGATATAAGGGACGTTTCAGATATCATCAAAAAAGGAAAGTTACGGTTGGACATCAACATCCCCGAACTCCAGGTTTTCTTACATAAACTTGATCAAATCTCGAATCGGCTGTCTTTCAGTATAATCCTGTTGGCCTTTAGCATCATCATGGTCGGTCTAATCGTCGGCTCTGCCATTGCCGGCCAAGCAAACATCCTTTGGAATATACCGGCCATCGAAATCGGGTTTGTCGTCGCAACCCTCATGTTCTTATTGATGATCTATACCATCTTTAGATCGGGGAGAATGTAGTTTCATCATGAAAAAAGAGAAAATCCCTTCTTGGCATTTTCTCTTTTTTTCATGGACATTCACAAATTCGCCTGCCCACTCACTGGTTATGTGTGCGTCTGTCATATGATACGGCATAGGCGCTATGACGGAAATTCAAGATGGGATCTTCCGAACACTCAATCCCATCCGTCACATTCGTTGGATCGAACCGGATTGCCTCATTCTGCGAGTCCAATTTACCTGTGATGGATAACTTCCCAACCGTAATGATTTGACTATCTTCCGGCCATACGACGGTAGGATCATCAGTCGGGGCATTTTCCTTACCGATTTGAATGTTTAAATTAAAGCTGGCTGGTCCTCGTTTCAGCCTTTCTTCCATGTCTTCAGTCAAGAAATCTGGTGGAAGCTTGGCCAATTCATCCTTTTCCAGCATACTTAACCCGGCATCCGGCTCCCACTGATATTTGATGGCCTGGCGCTTCCCATTTTCATTCACGAAATAATAGGCGTGTATGGAAAAGTATCGTGCCATTGTATAACTGGCAGGGGAACGCATTTCTTTAATCATCTGTAGACCCGCTTTGCTTTCAGGGTATTTCATCGCAATCGTTGCGAGTTCTTTCAAATTCGGGAAACCATCTTTGGCCGATTTGACAAACTCAAGAATCTCAACAAACGCTTCTGGTTTTTTCGCGAAGAACAAAGGAATCGTCACAGCAATAAGATCTGTTTCCTCCCCATCAGGCAAATGGAACTTGACAGCCATCCCTTTTACGGGAGAATGGGCATCCGTATGATTGGGGTTCGGGGAACTATTGGAGAATCGGATGGTGGCCTTAACTGCCTGATTCTGAAGATGTGGTGCGTCAGTTAACAATGCGGCTTGACCATTTGGGGTAAACACGCCCTCATAGTAATTCCCCCTCGCATGAGCTCGACGATTACCCGGAAACGTACCCACGACTTTTTCAATGGCATCCACCGCCTGATTAGCTAATTCGGGTTTTGCCTTTTCATTTTCCACGTTCATCACCCTTCTTTCCGCTAAAGTTATCTTTTACCAGTACCCTCAATCTCGATTGTCTATTCCATATAAAACGCAGGATAACACATCGTCCTTCTCTTTATTTCCATATGCAGATATTTTTAACGTGAAAACGACAAAAACGCCTGAAAGAATCCAAGCGCTGCCGTTTTTCCATAAGGGTTTTATAAAAGGGCTTCAATATCCTGTTCCATATCAAATGGGGCTTCTACCGATTCAAAACGCTTCACGACATTCCCTTCGCGGTCGATAAGGAACTTCGTGAAGTTCCACTTAATTGAATCATCTATCAAAAACTCTGGATGCTCCGCTTGCAATTTTGCATGCAGCATTCTTCCGCCTGGCTTATCGACAAGTCCCGTAAATGGCGCATTCATTGTTAAATAGTGAAATAATGGATGTGCCTGGCTTCCCCTGACATCCACTTTACTGAATAGTGGGAAATTCACGCCGTAATTCAACTGACAAAATGTTTCCACTTCTTGGTTTTGACCTGGTTCCTGTTCTCCAAACTGGTTACAAGGAAAGCCAAGAATGTTCAATCCTTTATCTTTATATCGGTCATAAAGCTTTTGTAAATCCTCGTATTGCGGGGTAAACCCACATTTACTTGCCGTATTGACGACGATAAGGACCTCACCTTTATACTTCTCTAAAGAAACTTCCTGTCCATTGATTCGCTCTGCAGAAAATTCATAAATCCCCACTCTTCATTCCCCCTTATATTTCTATCTAGAATTATACGATAGGAATAGAAGGAACAAAAGAAATAAGCTTAAATGCCCATGACTAATTACTTATAAATACCTTCATTCAACATATACGGCAGTTCCATAGGCAATGATTTCACAAGCGTTCTGCATGATAGCGGATGTTTCAAGGCGCATCGCAACGATGGCATTCGCTCCTTTTTCCTTCGCCTCATCCACCATTCTGCCAATGGCCTTTTGCCTAGCTTCCTTCATCATTTCCGTATACTCGGAAATTTCCCCACCGACAATGGTCCGCAAACCCGCCATAATATCTTTCCCGATATGCTTTGATTGGACCGAGTTCCCTTTAACGAGTCCCTTCAGTTCCTTTATTTCTTTACCTGGCACTTCATTAGTAGTCACGATAATCATTGAGCTCATCCTCTTCCCGTTTTCTTATTTTTTTTACGATTAAATAAAAAATTAGCGGAACCGGTGCTTGAATCAAACCAAGAATGCCCCATAACCAATGATTGAAACCATTCTTCTTTGCATCGGTGAATAAATATATGCTTTGGGCCAACAAGATAAGCCCACACATAATCAATACATACATCTGCATTCTATCCATGACTGCTTTCCACCTTCCTTTTTACATAAAACGTATATATGCCGATGAAAATCACGCTCAACACTTGTAATGTGAGAAATACTTCAGGTTGATGAAATAAAGATAGAAACAAGAAGCAGAGAATGAGAGCAGCCGTCACTAGAAACATAAGCACTTCTTTCCGCCATTCCCTTCTGGATTTTTGACGCTTTCGTTTAATGGTTTGCTCAAAAAAAGATACTTGTGGGACATCGATGGAAATCGTATCGTCAAATTCCTCCAAGCTTTTCTTGATTTGACTAACCGTCTCTTGATCACTCTTGTCTGAGTGGTTTTGATAAACCGGATGGTTCTTTTTCATCGTTACTGACCAACTCCTTTCTAATCTTCTTTAATCCAATATGGACACGTGACTTCACGGTACCTTCTGGTATCTTGATGATTTTCGCAATCTCTTCGTAAGAAAATCCGTAATAATGCTTCAAGATGATTGGAATTCGCAGATCATCCTCTACATTCCCCAATGCTTCCATTACATCATCCCATGCTTGATTGTTGGCCTGCGTCTCCCATTTGAGCTTTCTGACCGATTGTTCTTGTCTTAACCAGGACTCTTCTCGCTTCTCCTTCCGCTTCTGATCCAAGTAAACCCGAGTCGCAATGGAAATCAGCCATGTGGAAAACTTGGAAGTCCCTTTGTACCTTGAAAGATTCTCGATGGCCTTAGAAAAGGTTTCCTGAGCTACATCTTCTGAAGTTTGTAAATCATAAGTCAATTTAAGCAAGTATTTTAGCAGAAAAGGATACGTGTTTTGAAATAGTGAGGCTAACGCCTGATCATCCCCCTTTTTCGCCGCTTTAATCAGCTCCCGTTCTTCCATCTATCATCACCTGCTCCCTGATCCTTAGCTTGTTACTTATATGACGGTTAAGGAAATGAATTCGTTCACTGACTTGTAAAAAAATTTTTCATTCAGAAAGTCTCTCTACTTCAGAAAGAATTACATGCGTCACCGTCGATGCAAAAGGAATGGCGAGATTAATGAATTCTTCCACTCTTTGAAGGCTTTCACAGCGAATTTTGAGCATGAAACAAGCCTTTCCTGCGATTCGATAGCAAAATTCCACATTTTCTTGACCCAAGATAAACTTTCTGAATCGGTCATATTCCCCATTTTTCACCGTCGCTTCAATCATGCATTCTATCGGAAAGCCCATTTTTTTATAATCAATCTCGGCTCCATAACCCTTGATGATACCAAAAGACTCCATTTGCCGGACACGTTCTGTAACGGCGGGTGCTGACATCTCCACTTTCTTTGCCAATTCTCTCATGGAAACCCTGCTATCATTCTTCAGTACGGCTAAAATGCTGCGGTCTTTATCGTCTAATTTCATATGAATACTATTCTCCTTATTTTCCATTCATCTAGTATTTTTTTGTTCCTATCACTTTTCATATGCGATTAATTTTTCATTTCTTCTAGATTATGATTATCTCAAAGGGGAGATATCGATGCCAAGAATTAAAAGTTCACAATTTGGAACAAGTCCATTTCAGCAATTGTTTCATAACGAAGGAATTGCGCATAATTGGAATGACCTCTCAGAAACCATTTCTGCTGATGGAGTGCTTACAAAGCAATTGAAGGAAAATGTCAGAAGAATTCTAGCCTATGGAAATGGCTGTGCGTACTGTCAGGCCAAAGGCATTCCAATGGCACCGGCCGATATAAAAGAAAGCTACGCAATCGCCTTTGCAGAGGTATTTTTATTGCAACGCGAGAAAACAGAAGAACGTTTTTTTGTAGTATTAAAGGAAGTATTCAGCGACGAAGAAATATCAGAATTAATAGCCTTCATTTGTTTTTCCACTGCACAACAATACTTCGGGGCCATGATGGGATTAAAATAACGTCTGCATTCAGTCACAATTTCTGGGATTTGCAGTTGATTCGTACATGCGTTGAATATAGTGTAAGAAGGTACACACCGTTTCGCTATACATATATAAAAGCAGAGTGAATTCACTCTGCTTTTATATTCATTCTCGTTTTACATCAATTAATCTTCTACATGATCCATAACCAGAGTCCATACATCACTTTGTGACATTTCGTTAGTCCATATCATTTCATTTTTGATACCTAGATAATCATTCGGCTTCCACCAAGCAAGTAAAGACTCTTCTCCAAACACCATCTTTTTTGAACGAGAGTTGTGACGTTTGACGGTTTCTTCAAAGGATAAATCAAAATAACAAATTAAAACCTTTCCGTTATAGAACCGTATTAAGTGATGTAGCATATCACCATAAAGATCTTTATGTAAGATTCCTTCCAAAATGACATATTCACATTTTCCTTTTCCGTATTCCGTAATTTGACGGATCAAATCAATTGAAAGGTTGCCTTCTCTATCACGAACATTCAACATGTCCCGGCGAACAGTATCCTGAGAAACCAATAGGGTACCTATTCCTAACTGATTTTGAAGGCTCTTTGCTATCGTTGTTTTTCCACTGCCAGAGTTCCCTCGTATGATGATTAGCTTCGATTTCATGGTCTCCCCCCATAACCTTGCGCTCTTTATATAAACCCCGATAGTTAGCAAGACATTTTCTCGGATTGAAGTTGAACCTGTACCGTTTAGAAAAGGTAAATGGAACAAGAAGTTCCTTGTTCCATTCCTTACTTGCTTAATTACTTCGCTTGATCCTTCATCATCACAGTAGCTTCTGGCGCCTTTTCATGGATGAACTTCGGTATGATGGCCATATATAGAAAGCCTACGAAGATCAGACACCCTCCCACTACCCAATATAACGTTTCTACTGCTATGTAGGTGGGGAATCCAACGGCTATCAAGAATAACGTGATTGATTGCGATAACATCACCAAGGGGTTGATCCATCCTTGGACCCTCCCCATCATTTTGGGAGCAACGAGGCTTGGCAGCCACCCGCCAAGGGACACATTAAGTATGGGAAGCGATAGAGCCACGATAGCTAACCCAATCATATATTGCAGGGTTGTTTCGACAAGGCCACTGGCCACCGTGCCCACTCCCGATATCAGCAAGCCTACGACCATCATATGATGAAGCTTCATTTTTTTGGCCAGTACCGAAGCTAAGATGCTTCCCAGCAATACTCCAGTCCCGAAAATGACACCAAAGATGACGGCATACTTTTCATAATCAACAGGTTCAAGTTTGTACTTCAAGATAAAAACCTGCATCACGGAAAATCCACCATTCACAATCCCAAATACTAGAAAACCGCTGATTAACGTGAACAATAGCTTATACTGCCATATATATTGCCAGCCAATTTTAAAATCTGCCCAAACGCCTGTTACACTCAGTTCCTTCAAATTGTAAACTCCATTCGGCTGTCTGACTTCTTTTGAAATCCGACAGGAACGGATCAAGAAACCACTGATTATAAATCCGCTCACATCGAAGATAATGGCTCCCTCGATGCCGACTGACCAATAGATAAAAATGCCGATTCCGTTTCCGAAAAGCATGAACAGACTCGATACCATCTGATTTAAACCAGCCGCCATCGTATAATCCTCTTTAGGCAAAATGCCTTGAATCAACGCTGACTCCGCTGGCACAAAGAAATTCCTGACGGCACTTCTCAGAAAAATGACGGCAAACGATACCATGAGAGCATCTAGCTCTAACGAAAGTAAGAATAAAACAGACAACCCTGCGCAAATCCAATCACAATACAAAGCAATCTTTTGCCTGTCCAATCTATCAGCAAAAACCCCCACCAGTAAGAAAACAGCAAGGGTAGGCAAAGAATACATTAATTCCGTAACCGTCGCATAAATCGGCTGATTGGTGAAGCGGTCCAGTAAATAAAACATAAATGCAGTCATG
The DNA here is from genome assembly GCF_059384845.1 of Peribacillus suis. Classification (NCBI taxonomy): domain Bacteria; kingdom Bacillati; phylum Bacillota; class Bacilli; order Caryophanales; family Bacillaceae; genus Peribacillus; species Peribacillus suis. The sequence goes on along the minus strand of NZ_CM182019.1, from coordinate 937,106 downwards.
CCGATGGTCCCGCCCATTTGTGATGTTACGTTCGCTAAAAATAATTTCGTATAATTTCGATTGTTAAAAAGTTTTATCTTTCTATCCCCCTTCATCCGACTTTCTGGTTAATTTTACCCAAAAATTCCAATTCAAGAAAGAGAAATCAATGAATTATTTTTCAAATGTGCCCTTCACCATCGCTTTGCCCTCACTGACCATAATCTGACCCATTGCGATGACGGTATCTATTTCAAAGGTCTCTTTTTTCAAAATCAGTATATCTGCGTCCCTTTCCGTTTCCACCCGTCCTTTATTAGTTAGCTTCAAAATATTCGCGGGATTTTCCGTGACCACACGGATGGAATCCTCTATCGAAACTCCATCATCGATAATCGCATCGACAACCGATTCATACAGCGACATGCAGGTCCCCATACTCAGTCCGGATATATTTCCGTTGCCATCAAATGCCGGAAGGCTAGCCTGTCCATCTGATGTAAGCGTGATGTTGCGGATATCAACACCTTCGTCGAGGGCTCTCCTTATTGCCGTGCTTGCTTTTACTTCCCCTTCATCCAGGAATTTTTGAATGGTACTTGTCGTGAAATCGATGTACCCGCCTTTTTTGGCAAATTGTATCCCGGCCTCAAACAAATGCGGGTTCCGGTTCATATGTGTAGGGTAGAACTGTGTAATCGGTATTTCCGTCGTCCTGACGACTTCCTCGATTACCTGTACATGATCCAGGCTATCCCCGACATGTATATTAACGATACCGGCTTTCCCGGACAAAAGTCCTCCATTCCTGGCCTGCGACGCAAGTTTTGCAAGCTCTGCCACGGTTGGCTGTGAAGAACGGTGATCGGCAATGGCAATTTCACCAACTCCAATGATTTTATCCACTAAGATTAAATCATCTTCAATCTTGTCCATTAGGGTCTTCACCGGGACTTGGTACGAACCTGTTTGAACGAAGCAACTAATCCCTTCTTCTTCTAGGGCCCTCGCTTTAGCAAGCAAGTCCGGCATCGTCCTTGTCGTTCCATCCGTGCCAATGACCCCGACTAATGTCGTGATACCGGCTAGCGTCGCGTCGGTCAACTGAATTTCTGGCGTTCTTGTTTTGAATCCCCCTTCACCGCCGCCACCGATGATATGAACATGTGCATCGATAAAACCTGGTACAATGATTCGACCGTTCGCGTCAATCACTTGCATTTCAACGAAATTGGCAGGGACGTCGATTTTATCCTCGATGAAGCCAATTTGTTTTCCGACCAACAAAACGTCTTTCTTACCTATGTATTCCGGCGTATAAACCTCACCATTCTTTATCAGTGTCAGCATAGGGCCAAACTCCCTCCAAGTTTAAATATTCTAATAGGTTTCAAAACGATATACGCGGGTAAATATACACCATAACCCAATTACATGAATTCAAAAGAACTTAACTTAGTTTTTCTATCTTATAAGTATTACGGCACAAACATTTAATTATATAAAAATTAAAGGAGTAAACAACCATGAACAAAGTAATTTCTGCTGATATTAAAACAAATACACGATTATCCATGCGTCAAATCATGAACTTATACCAAGTGACAAAAGAATTCAAAGGAAACATCTACTTTATCTGCAATCATAAAATGGTCGATGCCACAAAACTTTCAACATTTGTATCATTCGTTCTCATTCTACAAGAGTGTGTGGATATGAAAGTGATCCTAGAAGGACAAAATGTACATGCAATGCTGGAAAAGGTTCAGGCCATTTGTAAAGAAAATGATGAAAAAATAGGATTTCACTCCAACCAAACCGTTGGGATTTAATATACGAAAAAAAAATTACATATAAATGAGGTGTATAGATATGAGAACCATTTTAATGATTATCGGGGCTATCGTCGTTATCGGTTTAGTTGTAAATTTCATCTTTTAATGAGGGAAAAAAAGCTGTCAATAATGACAGCTTTTTTTCATTTACTGGGAATATATCATCACCAAGGAAAATCCCATGTTTTCCACTTACCAAGCCCCTCCTTGATTTCATTCCCCTTATCAATCCAATATTGCTTCCTTTCCTCTTCTTCTTCCTTTTCCTGCTGTTCTGCTATCAATGGTCCGATGTCTTCTGCATGAAATGATTCAGCCGTTTCGTTCTGTAAGGCCTGAGCCATGATTTTTTGAAAGATGAGTGTACTTCCCTGGCTGCTGTTAGTGGTTAAATAATGTTCTTTATCCGTTTTATCGTAGCCAGCCCATACAGCTCCTACTAAAGAAGGGGTGTATCCCACGAACCATTGATCCTTCACACCTGATATGCCTTCGATCGGGACCTGTGTGGATCCTGTCTTTCCTGCGATTTCATAGCCAGAGACCGCGGCATTTTTAGCCGTTCCATAGTTAACTGTCCCAAGAAGCATCGCATTCATCTTATCGACGACATCCTTCGAAGCCACCTTTGTCTTCTTTTCCTTCCAGGCTGCTATTTCTTTCCCATCCGTGTCTTCTATTTTTATAATGGCATGCGCTTCGTTTCGCTTTCCTTCATTTGCAAACGCCGCATAAGCTCCTGCCATTTGGAGTGGGGACACCCCTTTATCCATCCCGCCTAAGGCTATCGATAGATTTCGGTCATTTTTTTTGTCATAAGGAATCCCAAACCGTTTGAGCGCATCCAGCCCCTTGTCGATTCCAATTTCATTCAGGAGCCAAACGGTTGGTACATTCAAGGAATTCATCACGGCTTCATACATTGGGACCTCCCCTTTATAAGTGCCGCTCAAATTCGATGGTTCATAATTCCCGAACTCCATCTTCTCGTCTTTTAAAGAGTCGGTCATTTCATATCCTTCTTCAATTGCCGGTGTATAAACAGCGAGCGGTTTAATCGACGAACCAGGAGATCTTTTCAGTTGCGTCGCCCGATTATATCCCATGAATTGATGCTCGCCCCTCCCCCCAACAAGTGCCTTAATGCCGCCTGTTTTAGGATGAAGAAGGACCGTCCCACTTTGCACCAATATGTCATTGCTTGTCCCAGAAGGGAAATTGGCATCCTGACTATAGACTGATTCGGCAGCCTGCTGCATCGGTTGATCTAATGTGGTATATATTTTATAGCCCCTAGTGAGTAATTGCTGGAGCTCCAATCCATACATGGTGGAGGCTTCAGATAGGACATGGTCTATATAATAAGGATACTTCCCTTTTAAAGGATCTGTATCTTCACCTAACTGTAGTGATACTTCATCCTTTTTGGCAGAAGCCGCTTCCTCTTCGGTCAAATATCCGTGTTCGGTCATTCTAGACAGTACCAAATCCCGTCGTTTAACCGCCCCTTCTGGATTTTTGTACGGATCAAGCTTGGAAGGCAAGTTAATGACCCCAGCAAGCAAAGCCCCTTCGGCGACGGTTAACTCAGAAACATCTTTTGAAAAATATATGTTCGCTGCCTTTTTGAGTCCCCATGCTCCATGTCCAAAATAAACTTGATTCACATACATTTCCAAAATTTCATCCTTTGTATACGTACGTTCCAATTCTTGAGCGATGAAAAACTCTTCTATCTTTCTTTTCAAGGTCCGATCTGATTCAAGCATGGTGATTTTTACAAGTTGTTGGGTAAGTGTGCTCCCACCTTCAACAACGCTTTTCGCCTTGACATTTTTCACCATCGCACGCATGATCGCTTGATAATCTATGCCATGATGTTCATAAAAACGGTGATCCTCAATGGATACGACCGCTTGAATGAGATGTTCCGGGATCTCCTCTATCGCGACGCCTTCCGATTTATTAGCCGTGACGGTACTGGCTAAGTTCCCATCCTCGTCATAAATCTTGGTCGGTTGCTGAAGTTGATCCTGGAGATTGCTTATATCCACAGTTTGTTTAAAATATATGAACAAACCGGCTCCCACTACGACAATGATTGATATAATTATAAGACCTATTTTCAATAACGCTCTCATTTGTACCCCCATTTTCCCAGATGCGACATGCTCCATTAAAAATATTTTGCCCTTTTTATGAAAGAAAACTCTTGCAATGGCTAAAAGGGAAAACAAATTCCACAACATTTTTCCCCTTATCCTTTTCCATACAAAGTGCCTACAATATTTCTCCCTTTCATGCCTAGTCTTTTCTTTTTCCATACCCTTTACCCACATTTATAAATCAATATACACCTGAAAAAGGCATGAAACCAATAAAAACGGGTATATAACCTATAATGACAAATTATGGGGAGAGATGATCTTAGATGAAACAATTAAAACGTATCGTCGCCGCTTATGATGGAAATGAAGAGAGCAACCGCGCAGTGGAATATGGAGCTTCATTAAAAAAGGCCTTTCCGGAAGCTGAATTGACCATTGTTCAAGTTCTGAATCCAAAAGGTGAAAGCCGCATCATCGAGAGTGCATCCGCTCCTGGGTTCGTACCGGCAGCAGGATTTTATGTCGACCCTTCACAAACGCATCCCGTAACAGAAGTAGAACAACAAAGTCAAATGCACATGAACGATACTCCCACCGTTCATGAAAACAATGTGAGGATGGCTGAAAGCAATATGATGAGGTTGCTCAGTGAATGCCAGGTTAATGGAAATATCGAGATTTTAGAGGGAAATGCCACGGATAGCATATGTGACTATGCAAAGCGGGCGAACGCCGATTTAATCATCGTCGGCAACAGTGCAAAAAGCGGCCTGGAAAAGTTCTTCCTCGGAAGCACCAGCAGTTCCATAGCCAAGCAGGCACCATGCTCGGTATTTATTGCAAAATAATGGAGAAAAGGGCCGGCTCATAATCGAGCCGGCCCTTTTAAAAGGTCTGTCTTTAGATGGCTTTCTTCAACAAGACATTCGAAGCAGCCGAATAGAGCACCATTACCACGATTGCTGATAAAATAAAACTAAACAGCATATATGTCCCATTGTAAATCAAGGAATAGAGGACGACTGGTTGCCCGTCTGGCGCATATTCCCCAAAGAAAACGATACCTGCTGTAAAATGGCAAAGAAACCTCAGGAAGCTCCCCACAAACATGCCACAAACCGCATATATATCCCCTCTTAACCGTTTTCCCCCTTTACGGTTATTCACAAATTTATTCATGAACAACCCGGATAATCCCACGGCGGTAAAAGCAAGGAAATATTCGATAAATCCTTGAAGCGGCGTTGCCAGAAATGCCAAACCAGTGGCAATCTGTAAAAGCCCCAATAGTAAACCGGTGGCCATTCCGCCCTTGATTCCCCAACGATAGGCCATTAAGAATATCGGTACCATGGCAATGGAAATCGATCCCCCCTGTGGCCATATCCTTGCAAAGACAAAACCGGATACTATATCCAGCAGTAATGCCAATGCAGAAAAAATCGCGACCTCTGTCATGAATAATGTTTTATGTTTCATCATCTCTCACCCTTCTCCACGTGCAAAAGTGCCCATGAGTCCCGTGTCGCTTTTTCGGCATGCAAAAAAGCAACACCAGGGCGGTAATGGATGCCCAGTATTGCTATCCAAAACCACATCCCTACGCTAGTACTAACTAACAGGTTCATAGGGTCTGAACTCAACCGTTCACTCTCAGCCATCTTGGCTCCCCTTGTGGAAGTATTTAATTTTTGTTCCTCGGTTAGAATATACTACTAGTTTCTCTAATTGACAAGTAAATAACACTATTATATCCACGAGCGTTTTTCCCTATTACTGGTTATATTTTTTCATCCAGCCAACTTCTTTACATGGCCTCAATACACATGCCATATGCCAAGTTAGATGGATAAAGACGACAATTTTTCTATAGACTCACTAGGGTTCAATTTGATATCTTTATAAAGGTTATTTTGCACGAGGGGGAAAAGACATGGATAAACATTCAATTTCTGCTGAAAAGGGCGCCTATATCAGTATAGCCGCATACATATTCTTGTCGGCCCTCAAATTAACGTTTGGTTACTTTGGAGACTCGAAAGGACTTTGGGCAGATGGTTTAAACAACACGACCGATATCATTGCCTCTGTCGCTGTATTAATAGGCTTAAAAATATCAAGGCGACCACCTGATAATAATCATTCATACGGTCATCTGAGAGCTGAAACCGTAGCTTCTCTGGTTGCCGCCTTCATTATGATCACCGTCGGATTACAGGTCATATACAGCGCCATCGAATCATTCTTTTCGCAGGACGCGACAGTTGTACCAAATATGTTCACAGCTTATGTCGCTTTATTCTCCGCCATCTTCATGTACGGGGTTTATCGTTACAACTTGGCTTTAAGCAAAAAAATAAACAGCGCCTCCATCCATGCTGTCGCACAGGACAACCGTTCTGATGCTCTTGTCAGTATCGGTGCTTTCGTAGGTATTATCGGTACCACAATCGGCATAGACTGGTTGGATGCGGTTGCGGCTTTAGTGGTAGGTCTGATGATCTGCAAAACGGCTTGGGATATTTTCCACGACGCTTCACTTTCCTTGACCGACGGTTTCGATGAACAGCATCTCCAACAAATAGGTCAAACCATCCTGTTGACGGATGGGGTGAAAGACATGAGTGAAATTAAAGCTCGGATGCATGGGAATGAAATTCTGGTTGAAACAACCGTGCATGTCAATCCGCTCTTGACCGTCATCCAAAGTCATGACATTACAGTGAAAGTTGAAGAAAACTTATTAAAGGAACATGACATCAAACATGTCATTGTCCATATCGAACCCTATACATTTCAAAAAAAAGGTACCCGTCAATAATGAACGGTGCCTTTTTTATATGTGTAAACCCCCTATTAATACAATGTTTACCTAATATAAACAAAGCCTTTCCCCTTTTACCAATCATTTACCGCATGAATGAGTATTTAAAGAACGCTTTCAATCTGTTATTATTAAAACCATATATTACATTTTGGAATTATATTCTAATTCATTCATAATTAAGTAAGATAAATTCATTTTCCTACACATGGAGGGCAAAATGGTATTGAATCGAGAAATGACTCTTCACTTCCTATCTTCTCATAAAACTACTATCCTTACCGAATGGAAAGAGCGATTAAAGCATTTATCAGATGGCTATATAGAATATTTTGAAGAAGAAATAGAAAAAATTCTAAATTCACTGATGAAACAACTGAAAAATACAGATACTAACATAGATGATATGCTGAAGGATTTAGGGGAAAAGATTTCAGCCGGCCGGGTTAAACAGCATTTGAATATGGATATGTTCTTTTCCATAACCTCTACCGGAAGATCGATCATCATTGATCAATTTCTCGCTTACGAAGCCATCAAAGGAGAACTATCTGCGGTTATCCACCAAATAAATGCGTACTTCGATAAACTCATTTATTTCGCTTTATCCAGTTATACCGATTTAAAGACGAAGCAGATTGCGGAGCAATATCAGCTGATCAATCCAAATCATAAAGACCGTTTGACCCTTTTAGGCCAGATGACATCAAGTTTTGTCCATGAGTTCCGGAATCCCCTTACTTCCATCATGGGTTTCATTCAATTATTACAAGCCGAACAGCCAGAGATTAAGTATCTGGACATCATTTCAAAGGAATTGGATCAGCTTAATTATCGGATTACACAATTTCTTAACCTTTCCAAGAGGGAAACGGATACTACACAAAATGAAATATTTCCAATCGCCCCCCTGGTAGATGAAGTGATTGAATTCCTATACCCTAGCATCTTGGAAGTAAATGCTACCGTCTCCTGTAATATCGAGGGCGATGCCCAGTTGGCCGGCTCCAAGGAGGAATTCAGGCAAGTATTACTCAATATCATATTGAATGCCCTGGATGTGGTTACGGAAACGCCAAATCCATCCATAGACATTTCCGGTTCGGTCGCATCAGGTTTCTTAACCTTGAATATTTCTAATAACGGTCCAAAGATACCTTCCGAGGTGCTTCCTAGCATCTTTGAACCCTTCATCACAACGAAAAAAAGGGGCACAGGGTTGGGACTATTCGTTTGCAAGGAAATCATCCTGAAGCATCAGGGCACCTTGACTTGTCATTCAACAGACTTCTTAACTACATTCTCCATACGCGTAAAAACAAAATCATAAGTAAAAGTCACCAAATCAAGGGGATGTAGTGTGTAATTTTTGACTGATTCCCTGGTAGTTCCTTATACTATAATTAGGTGACTTGTATAATCGTGATGAATAAATCTAAAGATTGGTAAATAAAAGCTCGAAGACATTCATTTCAAGATCATTCCATCTACTTTTTTTACAGTCATTATACATTTTATTCATTTTTGTTTTTGGGAGGTGACTGGGATAATTAACCCGTTTGGTAAAAGTAAACGGTTCAATTACATCCCTCACTATTGGACATATTTAGTTTAGCCTTAGTCATTATCTTAATCGCTTTAACCGCCTTTTTTGTTGCTTCCGAGTTTTCAATCATTAGGGTACGAAGCTCGCGAATCGACCAATTGATAGAAGAAGGAAACAGGAAAGCCTTAGCTGCAAAAAAGGTGACATCCGATCTCGATGAATACCTATCTGCAACACAGCTCGGCATTACCGTGACCGCCCTTGGACTTGGGTGGCTTGGGCAACCGACAATCTATAAATTGATAGAACCTTTATTCGAGCTATTACATATTCCGAACAAAGTGGCAGGTATTTTGTCCTTTATCATTGCATTTTCCCTAATGACCTTCTTGAATGTCGTCGTAGGTGAACTCGCACCTAAAACGGTTGCCATACAAAAAGCGGAAGAGGTTGCCTTGGCCATCGCCAAACCTCTGATCCTTTTCCATAAGATCGCGTTTCCGTTCATCTGGTTATTGAATCATTCCTCTCGGTTTGTCGTTGGATTATTCGGCTTCAAATCCGCTTCGGAAAGCGAGCTTGCTCATACGGAGGAAGAATTGCGTTTCATCCTTTCGGACAGCTATAAAAGTGGGGAAATCAATCAATCCGAATTCAAATATGTAAGCAATATATTTGATTTTGATGACCGGGTAGCCAAGGAAATCATGGTTCCAAGAACAGAAATCCTTACCATTTCCAAAGATGAAACCGTACAAGGTTTCGTCGATGTTGCCAAAACGGAAAAATACACGCGTTACCCCGTTGTCGAAGGTGATAAGGATCATGTGATTGGCTTGGTCAATCTGAAAGAAGTTTTTTCTGACCTAATTAAGGACCGGGATATCCAGTCCAAAACCATTGAACAATATACCCGCCCGATCATTCGGGTCATGGAGAATATACCCATTCACACATTACTGCTAAAAATGCAAAAAGAGCGGATTCACATGGCCATCTTGATGGATGAATATGGTGGTACTTCCGGTCTCGTCACCGTTGAAGATATCCTTGAGGAAATCGTCGGGGAAATTCGTGATGAATTCGATATCGATGAAGTTCCTTCCATTCGTAAGATCAAGGATGGACACTATATCTTGGATTCCAAACTTCTAGTAAAAGACGTGAATGACTTACTTGGCATTCACCTGGATGAAGAGGATGTAGATACAATCGGTGGCTGGATCTTAACGGAAAATTATGATGTACTAGTTGGCGACATCATGGAAAAAGATGGTTTCTGTTTCAAAGTCATTGAGATGGATGAACACGCCATCCGTTTTATTGAAGTGACAAAAAAAGTAGAACAGCTGACACTTGAGGAGAACCTTCCACAAGATTAAGAATAAGAAAAATGGCCCTAGTATTCTTACCGGGGCCATTTTTTTATATTCTTTTATCAGACCCAACCTTTTTGACCGTCACGATTGGCGGCGGGCTCTTTTTCTTCCAAATGATATACAACATGATCAAGATGAATGAAAAACCTGCTACAGGAATCAAATAAGGTGCAGTGATTTCTCTAATTTGTTGCCAATTCTCCCCCAAAATCCGACCCAATGACAAGAACAATATCGTCCAAGGGATGACGGCTGCCACTGTATAAAAAGTGAATGTCCAGGCGGACATCCGGGCAATCCCAGCTGGTATGGAAATGGCATGTCGTACGACAGGAATGAAGCGAGCTGTGAACACCACCCCCACCCCATACCGTTGGAACCATTCTTCGGCCATTATCATATGAGCTTCTTTAATGAATATATATTTTCCATACTTTAAAAGGAATGTCCGTCCTCCATAATAACCAGCCCAATAAAGGAATAATTGGGCAATCGTACCTCCCACTACACCTGCGATAACGGCACCCAAAAAGTTCATCTTACCCATTCCGATCAAATAGCCACCGTATCCAAGTACGAGCTCACTGGGGATGATTTCCACCATCAACCCCAATAAAATACCGATATATCCCATCTCCGCAAACCAATTCAGTATCTTCATAATCAGCTCTGACATCATGTAATGACTCCCTTTTCCGCTAATTTTGACTTGGTTGTCCTTCTATCCTATTGCGGAAAAATCCGTTCTATTCATTTTCCTGAAAAAAGGAACAGTCAGATTGGGATATGATTTTAGATAACAAAAAAAAGACCAGCTTGTCTTTCCCGGTCTCCTTGTGATTAATATTCTTTTATTTCCTGTTTTTGTACATCGTTTGAAAAAGCAATTGCGAACTCTAAGGTGAGTAAGGATGAATCAGTGTGAGAAATATTCGTGAAAATCTCCTGACGTGATTTCGTTTTTTGAATATGGACCCCGAGATTTTTGTACTTGTTGATTATTTCATTTTTCATGCTTACCCTCCCTTCCTGCTGTATTCGTTATCCTTTACGTTCCCATTAAAAGTAAGGCTAAAACCTATCTGGATAAATACTCGCCAAAAAGGGTAGATATTCTCATCAATTAACCTGTATCGTTTGTAACTGATGTTCATGCACTTCTTCTTTTTCCACATGCACCTGAATCTTATAAGTTCCCGCCTCGTCAAAGGACAATTTATTTAGATAAGTCCCTTTTCCCTCTTCTTTCGCCTTGGTGAAATAACTTTCTTCACTGCCTTCTTTCCACACCTCAAAATTTACATCTGCATCAGTCAAAGCCTTCCCATCCAAATGCACATTGGCTTCAAAGGTGGAACTGTTCCCCGCCGTCACAGGATTGTTATGAAACTCGATCAAGACATTCGACCTTGGGTGTACCGAGGTGTTTTCACTTTCATTATCAGTAATGACCACTTCTTTTTCCGGCATCACATGTTGATTTTTAGCTGTTACATGGGCAATTACATGATACTTCCCTTGTTCCTTGAAGGTGTGCATCACTTGATATGTCCCGCTTCCCGTATTCTTTGCATCTAACATTTCCCGTTTATCCTGTCCGGATTTCCTCACTTCAAAAAGAACCTCACCAGCTTCATTTACAAGTTGGCTTCCTTCCTTCACTGTGGTTTCAAGGATGACCTCTTTTCCGGAGACTAATGTCCCTTTAACGGATATAGTGGCCTCCATGGTTTCAGGTATGGCATTGCTCACTTCTTTATCTTCTGGCTTTTCGGTTTCCTGACATCCTGCTAACGCAAACAATAATATGGCTGACAAATAAAATTTCTTCATCGAAAACTTCCTTCTTTTTCATAATTAACCGATAAGACGGTCGTTTTATACACCATCCTTCCCAGATAACTGAAATATATACATTCTATTAAGTTGCGGTCCGCATCACGGTTACCGAAGTCAGCATCGCCACCGCGATGATGGTCAAAAATGAATAGAAAAACACAGTCAGGTCCACCACGCTCAGGCCCACAATGAGGACACATCCATCTATGAAGAAAATTAACATGCCGGCATTAAGCCCGCTTTTCCTGGAAATGATCTGTGCAAGCATGTCGGTCCCGCCTGTTGATGTACCATACCGGAGCATGAGCCCGATTCCCAGCCCGATTAATCCCCCTCCGATTATGGCACTTATATAGATGGGAAGATTCCAATCGATGACAGCCTCGGAAAAAATATCGATACATAACGAAGAGAAAAGTAGGCCATGCAAACTGTTGAGGAATAGTTTTTTTTCGTAATACCAAGCATATATATATAGGGGAATACTGCTCAGAATAACGCCTAACCCAGTTGGAAGCCCTAGAAAATAATGAATGATTAAACCAATCCCAATCATGCCACCATCCAACAAGTGATAAGGAATGAGAAAAAAATTAATTCCTACACCCACAAGCATACTTCCGGCCAGTATGGCTGCCATCTTTTCGATGATCATCATGACTCCCACATCCTTTATAATGGATAATCTTGTCCCAATCCTATATCCTATGTACAGAGAAGCTAAAAATTAATAAAAGGCCTTTTTTATTTTTTATAGGCATAGACCTTTAATTTTCTGAATATTCCATTATATAATGGTTATAGGAAAGGAATTGGTCAAAAACCGTCAAATAGTGAAACAAATGAACCTTTTACAAGCCATTTCCACCATTTTGCGAGTATTAGGCAATTTGACTGGATGACTAACTCTTTCTATAATGAAAGTATTTAAATCAATTAAACTGAGGTGATTGGATGGGACATTAAAGAACGTTCGTTGTGACGGACGGACGCTGCTTTGCCTGGCGAAAAAGTGCACGGTATTAAATAATCTTGATTGCATTTTCCTTGCAAAATTCTTCTATTTCCCGTCTACGTATCGCTAATACACATATACTAGTACTCTATTCATTTAAAAACGGAGTGTAAACTTGCAGCCTTCATGCACGACTCCAGTACGTTTTAGCTATTTAGCACGACAAAAAAAATATACTTGTATATTTTAAAAATGTAGGAGGTGGACTCCTTATTCGTCTCATAGGCGATGTAAGGGAGACTTTTTGGACATAATAAACTTGGTACTTATTGCCATTTTAATTGCTTTAACAGCATTTTTTGTAGCTTCGGAGTTTGCGATTGTTAAAGTGAGGAGCACGAAGATCGATCAATTAATTGAAGAAGGTAAGCCGAATGCCCTAGCAGCAAAGAAGGTCACATCCAATCTCGACGAATACCTGTCAACATGCCAACTGGGAATTACAGTTACGGCATTAGGACTGGGGTGGCTGGGAGAACCGACAGTTGAAAGTATTTTGGGCCCGCTTCTCACTCAATTAAATATCCCTGAATCTGCTTCACATATCCTTTCAATCGCGATTGCCTTTTCTTTGATCACCTTCATTCATGTGGTGGTGGGAGAACTGGCACCAAAGACGATGGCCATTCAAAAAGCAGAGCAAGTAACATTATTCATTGCCAAACCGCTAATTGGATTTAACAAAGTCATGTATCCTTTCATCTGGGTACTTAATGGCTCTGCAAGAGTGCTAACAAAAATGTTTGGATTAAAAGCAGTTTCTGAGCATGACTTGGCTCATACGGAAGAAGAGCTTCGCATCATTGTTTCAGAAAGCTATAAAAGCGGCGAAATTAACCAATCTGAGTTTAAATATGTGAATAAAATTTTTGAATTCGATGATCGCATAGCAAAGGAAATCATGGTTCCTCGTACCGAAATCGCCACGATTTCCAAAGATGATACCATACAGCAGTTTTTTTCCATCATGGCTGAAGAAAACTTCACTCGATACCCAGTTATCGATGGTGATAAAGACCATATCATCGGACTGGTCAATATCAAGGAACTTTTCACGGAAATGATAGACAAGAAAAATCAGGCAACATCTACGATCAATCGTTATGTTCGTCCGATCATTCGTGTCATCGATAGCATCCCCATCCACGATTTACTATTAAAGATGCAAAAAGAACGTGTACACATGGCAATCCTCATGGATGAATATGGCGGCACATCGGGATTAGTGACCGTTGAAGATATCCTGGAAGAGATTGTCGGTGATATTCGGGATGAGTTCGACTTAGATGAAGTCCCTGACGTTCGTAAAGTGAAGGAAAATCATTATATTATCGATGCAAAGGTATTGGTCAGTGAAATAAATGATTTACTTGGCATCGATATCAACGATGAAGATATCGATACGATGGGTGGCTGGATTCTTACCGAGAACTACGAAGCCAAACAAGGCGATATTCTGAATTATGGACCTTACCATTTTAAAATAAAAGAAATGGAAGACCACCATATCAGCTATATCGAGATTTATAAACCTGCAAAAGCAGTAAGCGAAGTAAAGGAATTTCCTTTAATGTCGCAGACTGAAATCGTTTCTTAATGGAAAACCCCGCCCTAGTTTATTAGGACGGGGTTTTTTCTACCCTACATCATGGCATCTTCCATGATTTCACTTTCATTATGGTACATGAGACAAAAAACTTTCATATTATAGTAAGAAATCCCCCTCTATTTATAGTGATTGAGGTATAGTTCTACCTTTCTTGTTTCATACTGTTAAAGAAACATCATCATAATTAAGGAGTGAAGACTGATGAAAGTTATAACCATTTGCCAGCAATGCAAAGGGAAAGGCAAAACTCGCTATCTACAGTTCTTTTCACGGAACTGCAATCATTGTAAAGGAAAAGGTAAAACGGTTAAAGATATGTCCAATTCAGTAAACTCCATTAAGAATTTCTAACAATGGCTCATATTTTAAAATGATGAAGCTTGATGACACCAGCCCTCTTCAATGTATTATAAACGATGAGGATAGCCGGCCCTAGGAAAAGTCCGATTACCCCCAGCACTTTAAATCCTAAATAAAGACTGACAAGCGACGCTAGCGGGGTTAAACCCATATTTGCTGAATAGATTTTTGGCTCAATGGTCCTCCTGACAACGGTTATGACCAGGAACAAGATGATTAGACCAATGCCAAGGTGATGATTTCCTTGCGTCCATACAATGACAGCCCAAGGAACGAGCACTGACCCTGTTCCCAATATCGGGAGAATATCGACGATGACGATTAAAAGAGCCAAGATCAAGGTGTATTTCACATCTAGGATCCATAGTCCCGCATAGGCCATCAAGAACGTGAATAAACTCAATACAATCTGCGCCCTAAAGAACCCGACAGCCGCCATACTAAGATCTTGATAAACCATGGTGATTTTTTGGTAGGTTGACTCCCTTAAAAAAGAAACTAGCTTTCTCTTCAACATCGGTAGCTCAAGACTGATTAAGAACAAAGCAATTAAATAGATCAAGAAATCTATAAAAAAGGCGGGTACGAGTGTAACAAGCTGAACCATGTCCTGGACAAAGTCCTTCGTAAACCCCTCAAGAGCCATGACTCCTTTTTCCATCGTAAGTTCGATTGACTGAATGAGATTAGGCGGCAACGTTTGGGAATATTGCTCCCATTGCCTGATGACCGGCAAAATTGCCGTGAGATAAATTTCTCGAATTAAAATCGGTAGCTTTTCAGAATGGACGATAATCCGTTTGATTAGAACGGAAAGCGAGAAATAAATCAAGCCGATAAAGCCACCTACATAGATAATGAAGGAAACCAACACGCCCCAGAGGCGATGTACGTTTAACATTTTGCTTATAAAGTTCACTAATCCATCCAATATGATGGCGGTTACTAGAGCAAAAATCAGCGCCCACGAGTAAGGAATCAAGAATATAATCCCTAAAAGGATAGCCGCCTTCCAAAACCAGCGAAAAAACATAGCGAAATTCAATTACTACACCCCCTTGCCCTTACCTATTTCTCCTATATTTATGAAAGAATCTCCCATATATTTCGGTTATACGTTTTATTTTCTCATTTCAAGGGAAAAGATAAGGAAAGAGATGGAGGGATCGATTATGGATAACTTAAAAAAAGATAAAACTCTGCAGGAACGTAATGATAAATCCAAGGCTTTCAAAGAAAATCAAGAGAAACAACTAGAACGTGATCAGCTTGTCATGCCCATCGACGATTTGCCACTAGAAGACATTAAATACGAAAAAGAAGAAGAACGAAATAAAGAAGAAACCAAACACCGCTCCGCAAGCGAAAGAATTTAACGACAAAAAACCAGCTTCCATGCTGGTTTTTTTAGTTGATATTTTTGTAAGGGCAAATTGGAAAAAGATAGTTCCCCATGATTTGCAAGACGATACTTAAAATTTCTGTATGTTTGTCGTATAATACAAAGGGTCGTTCTCTTTTTGGCACTTGTTTATGTTCAACTACTCACAAAGTACGACAAATGATACCCCTTACATGTCTTGAAGATAAAATCGGTTATGAGTAAAATGAATCATATGAATCTTTCTTTATCTTAGACTTTTTCAATTTATAAATTATAATGAAGTGGCCGTTCATTATGAAGGAGAATTATATGAAAAACAAACAAAATCAGCTATTCCATCAACATTTACAATTATCCAGAACTATCGTAAAAAATATGAACGAACAGATCACAAGCCTGAATATTTATCATAACCAATGGACAATCTTGAATTATTTAAAGAACTGTGGTTATTCTACCATCAATGACATATCCAATTATCTAGACGTTGATAGCGTGATCATTACCCGTTCCGTGAATAGCATGGAAGAGAACCATATGATCAAACAAGTCCCTGGGAAGGATGAAGAGGAAAAGCGAATTGAACTCACGCCCAGAGGAAAAGAAGTACATATGAAATGCATGAAGATTGCGGATAAGATCGAAGGAAAAGCCTTAGATGGCATTTCCGAAGAGGAGCAGGACTTATTTTTCCAAACACTGCTTAAAATTCTAAATAATATTAGAGATTAATTGCCATCATTCTTTTAAATCCCTTTTATATAAGTGATTCAAAAGCTAGAGCCACGCCTTTTTTAACAGGCGAATCCCTTCTTTGATATCTGATTCAGATAAACCGCCATATCCCATCAAAATGGTTGGATGGTTGTCTTTCTTTGAATGATAAACCGAAGTGGGGTATACCTTCACTCCCTTTCTTTCAGCGGTTTGAATAAGCTCGGCTTCGGATTTATCACTATGGACTTGCACTAGAATATGTAGTCCGGACTTCTCTCCTATTACCGTTATTTGATCATGGAAGGTTTCTTCTAGTTCAGCAAGCAACACTTGATTCTTTTTTCGATACAGGATTCTCATTCTATTCAGATGCCGTTCCCAATGGCCATCTTTTATAAAAAGACAGACCGTTTCTTGGATCATTTTGGAAATGGTCTGTTTGTATCCTTGTAATTTCCTTTGGTAAAGATCGGCTAACTCAGGAGGTAGTACCATATATCCCGCTCTAATCGTGGGAATCAATGATTTAGAAAACGTGCCTAAATAGATCACCCTTCCACCTGTATCCAGACCTTGCAGAGACGGTATAGGTTTGCCTGTATGTCGGAATTCCCCATCATAGTCATCTTCAATAATATAGCCATTCTTTCTACCTGCCCATTTCAATAATTCCACCCTTCGTGATATGGGCATGATCATTCCTAACGGGAATTGGTGAGAAGGGGTAACATAGGCGATATCAGCTTGGCTTTCCTTTAATGATTCCACACACAACCCGCTTTCATCACAAGGAATGAACCTCATCTCAGCTCCCTCCACTTTCAATACTTCTCTCACCCGATGAAACCCGGGGTCTTCCAACCCAAATACTCTCTCCTTGCCAAGAAGAAGACGCAAAAGATGAATGAAATACTGTGTACCCGCTCCGATGATGATTTGATTAGGGACACACCGCACCCCTCTTGACTGAAAAAGGTAGTCCGCAATTTCGTTCCTAAGACCATGCTCCCCTTGAGGGTCCCCGCTGATGAACATGTCCCTTTCCTGAAGGTACAGCGTATTATTCATGCACTTTTTCCACACGGTATGTGGGAAGGAGTCGATATCCACATGGCCATAATGAAAATCTATCATGTTGGTTACAATTGGCAAAATGGTCTCTGGATTACTAGTCGTGGTTACTTGCTCCATAATGGAAGAAATCCGATCGATTTCCGCTGCGAAATATCCTTTTCTCACCCGGCTCTCCACATACCCTTCCACGATTAGCTGCTGATAAGCTGAATCCACCGTATTCAAGCCAATACCTAAATGAACGGCTAGCTTTCGTTTTGAGGGTAACTTCATTCCAGCCTTTATTTGCCCATTCTGAATTTCCTTTTTCAAATAGTGATACAGTTGAACATATAATGGTCGATCCTTTGTTTTTTCGAGTTGAAAAGTGATTTCGTACATGGCGCCCACCCCTTTTACTGGTTCCATAAATTATAACAGTTCTGGTTCTTATTATAGTACCAGATTTTTTTTATAATCAAGATATTACTTGATTGGAGGAATGAACATGAAGCCGTTTGAATTAACCGGGAAATACGTTTCACTGGTACCCCTGATGGAAAATCATATCGAACCGATTTACACAGCCTCCCTCCCCAAAGAAATCTGGGTATGGAGTGCGACGAAGATTTTGTCTCATCAAGACGCTGTGGAATTTGTACAGCAAGGCATCTTATCAAGGGAAAAGAATCAGCACCATCCCTTTGCGGTAATCGATTCTTCGACTCAATCGGTTATCGGCAGCACAAGCCTAAGGGATATACGATTCGATAATCAAACAGTGGAAATCGGCTCGACCTGGTATCACCCTTCAAAGTGGAGGACAGCCGTCAACACCGAATGCAAATATTTACTTTTACAGCATGCCTTTGAAACGTGGCACATGAATCGTGTAGAATTCAGGACAGATGAGCTGAACAGTGCTTCACGTGCGGCCATTGCTAGGCTTGGAGCTGTTGAAGAGGGGATGTTACGAAAAGAAAAAGTACTGAAAGATGGGAGAGTCAGAAACACCGTGGTGTTCAGCATTCTCAAAGAAGAGTGGCCGAATGTGAAGCAGAAGTTGGAAGGGTTTTTGGGGAAATGAATCAAGAGAGTGCCCATTCATTTGGACACTCTCTTGACCATGGATTAATTTTCGGATGATTGTTTATGAGTTGTACTTTCCTTCTCCTTTTGCTGTAAAGATTCATTCTGCTTTTTAATAGAACGAATGAATATGAATACGACAATAGCGAAAAAAAGTGGCATGAGCAACGCAAACAATAGATAAATGGAATCGCCGAAAAGCATGATTTTTCCTCCTATGCTCTATCCAGTAAGATGGGATGCCTACATTGGATTGATTTCCCTAACGGCATTAGGTGCTCCCGATGGTTTGAGATAAACGAATCATGTCCCTGCACTGTATCCCATTTTCATAAATGGGCTCTGGATAATTCCTCGTGAAAAAATCGCGATCGATATCGGTTATTCTAAATCCACATTTTTGATAAAGGGCCAGCTGCCCCATCCCTGAATTACCCGTGCCGATTTCGATGGAGTGATACCCCAGTGATTTCGCATGATGAATCGCATGATTGACCAGCCTTTTCCCCAGGCCTTCACCTTGGTATTGTTCCGCGACAGCAACGTTGACGATTTCTATCGTGTCATCGGTCAATCCCTTCAAGACATACACGCCGGTTATCAGCCCATCCGATTCAGCGACAAAACACGTTCCCCTCTCAAAATAGGTCTCAACCAATTCTTTTGAAGGATCAGCAAGCAACAGTAACTCCATCGGTGGTACTTCATCTGGATTCAAGGGTCTAATTTTCATGACATACTCTCCTAGATTCTATATTCATTTCTTCAACCAACTCTCCCATCAATACCGAGGCGGGAAGCGTTCGACTCCGTTTGTATCCTTCTCCTGCCCATAGAGCCATCAATTCAGGTTCGCCTTTTTGTCCCGCCACCTTTCGCATCTGTTTCGTCATGTGATGAACATAAGGATAGGCTGCCGGGGCGACCGTGTCATATTCCATTAAGAAGCGATTCACCAATCCCCGAGCACGGCGGCCGCTAAATGCCCGGGTGATCGCCGTATCGGTAAACCGTGGATTATGGAGCGCTGCCTTATGAGCTGGGCTTGCGCCACTTTCCGGGCAACATAGAAAAGCGGTTCCCAACTGTGCCGCTACTGCCCCTGCTGCAAGAACACCGGCAATGTCTTTTCCATCCATCAATCCGCCTGCGGCAATTATCGGCACGTTCGTTTCTTTTTTTACGATCTTGATCAATTCCAAAAGCGCTTGGTCACTTTCTGACTCGTTATCAAAACTGGCACGATGGCCGCCTGCCTCAATCCCTTGTACACAAAGGATATCCGCTCCCGCCGTCACTGCAATTTGTGCCTCTGTAGGGTTCGTCACCGATACCGTAACAAGCGTACCGGCATGTTGGAGTTCCTTGATGATACCGGATTCTGGACACCCAAATGTGAAACTCACAACGGCGACCCGGAGTTCTTTTAACACGGCTATTTTATTGACCCAGTCATCATCGTCGCTCATGGGTTCCCCTATTGAAGCCCCTACACTTTCCGCCTCTTTTTGTATTTTTTCCCGGTAGGCGGTGAGTCTGGATTCATCCACAACCTCTTTACTTGGCACGAACACATTCACGCCAAAAGGCCGCCCAGTCAATCGGCGCACCTCTTCCATTTCGTTTCTCATTTCCTCTGCAGTTTTATAGCCAGCTGCGAGAAACCCCAATCCTCCTGCAGCAGAAACCGTTGCGGCCAGTTTCGGTGTGGATGCGCCTCCAGCCATTGGGGCTTGAATGATGGGATATTTCATTAAATCTTGAAGCATTTTTAAGAGGCCCCTTTCATTTTTCATGATTCACTTATCAAAGTTATGTTTTCTTGGTATAATGATTGTCTGTAAGAGAAAAGTGTCTTAACTGATCACCCTTTATATCTTGCAAATATAAATCATAGGTGGTAATTAAAAAATGGAAACAAAACCATATAGAGTTTTATTGTATTACTTGTATACACCAATCGAGAATCACGTAGAGTTCGCTGCCGAACATCTTGCGGCATGTAAAGAACTTGAATTGAAAGGCCGGATTTTAGTTGCCCAGGAAGGGATCAACGGTACGGTATCCGGTACAATCGAACAAACCGAAAAATACATGGACATGATGAAAAGCGATCCCCGCTTTGCTGATATGGTCTATAAAATCGATGAAGCCGATGGCCATGCCTTCAAAAAAATGCATGTCCGTCCAAAAAATGAACTGGTTACGCTTCGATTGGAAGATGACGTCGATCCAAACCAGACGACAGGGAATTACTTAAGCCCAAAAGAATTTTACGAGCAAATGCAAGATGAAAATACAGTCGTACTTGATGCGAGAAATGACTATGAATTTGATTTGGGTCACTTCCGCGGCGCAATCAAGCCAGATATCACGAATTTCCGTGAACTTCCGGAATGGGTACGTGAGAATAAAGAGATGTTTGAAGGTAAAAAAATCCTTACGTATTGCACAGGCGGAATCCGTTGCGAAAAATTCTCCGGATGGCTTGTCAAAGAAGGCTTTGAAGATGTCAGCCAGCTTCACGGAGGCATCGCAACATACGGAAAAGACCCTGAAGTGCAAGGCGATCTTTGGGATGGTCAAATGTATGTATTCGATCAAAGAATTGCCGTTCCGATCAATCAAAAGGAACATGTCATCGTCGGCAGGGATATCTTCTCCGGCGAACCATGTGAGCGTTATGTGAACTGCGCGAACCCGGAATGCAACAAGAAAATCCTTTGCAGTGAAGAAAACGAGCACAAACACTTACGCAGCTGTTCCCACGAATGTCGGGTGCACCCACGTAATCGCTATGTAGTCGAGCATAACTTGTCTGAAGAAGAAGTGGCAGAACGACTACAACTTATTAAAGAAACCGCTACAGCAGAATAAGCCATGAAACCCGAATCAATCGACTCCTTGTCCTGATTCGGGTTTTTTCATGCTTTTCTCTTACTTCTATATCACGATAGAAAAATCCTTTTTTTTCAGCTTTTTTGTCTATGGTTGAATTAATATGTTGCGTGGTTGAAATATTGCTTGGTATGGTTGAAATAATTCGGATTGCGGTCGAATTATCGCCGTTCGTGGTTGATTTAGGCTAAGCTAAGCTACAAATAGTATGTAAAAAGCGATTCCTCCATAGAAGAATCGCTCATGCCCTTACTTATCTGTGCTTACTACAATCCCGCATGCTTGCCTGTCACCGGCATCACCTGTTTTCAACGTGTCCTCATTCGGTCCCTTTTCTCCATCCGCTTCATAATGGTCAGGAATATTGGCAAAGTTGTCCGGATTTGCATGAACGATGACCGAAAGCTCTTCTTGCTTCAGTTGTTCCACTGTCATGTTATCCAACGTGGCTGTATATTTGGCTGTTCCATCTTCTTTAGCAAAAAGAGGAAGCATATCCCCAGCATGATGGGAGTGCTTTTCATCTGTTGGATTGAAGTGCCCCCCGGCTGTAGTAAAAGGGCCTTCCTTTGCATCCGCTTCACATGCTGCATTTTCATGAATATGGAACCCATGATAACCGGGTTCTAACCCTTCCAGTACCGCTTCGATCAAGACGGAATTCTCTTCCGCGGAAAAATTGACAGTACCTAAAGTTTTACCCGCAGTATCCTTAACTTCCGCCTGTGCTTGTGGGTCCACTTCCGTTTGTGTTCCCTGTACCGGTTTTGAATCTTCCACGGTTTTGTCTGCATTCGTTGAGTTATCCTCTGAATTGCATCCATACAACAAAAAGGCGGCACATGCTGGCAACAGCAGCTTTTGCTTATAGTTCATCATCAGTACCCTCTCTCTTTCATTTATGTATAGTCTTCTTAATCATTTCCACTATTTTGAAAGGATAAACAGAGAGAGGGATAAATGGGAAAATAGATTCTATGAGCATGATAAAAATCTAACTAATCTCACAGTAAAAAATTTTCCATACTAGTTTATTAGACTCACCTCTTATAATGGAATCACCCCAAGAGTGATAGCCACGATCGTCATTACAATCGTTGTCCCACACGCCCATTTAAATAGAAACTTTTGATGATCACCAAAGTCCACACCAACCAGCCCAATCAGAATGAATGTGGCAGGAACCAAGGGGGATAAGGGAAAGCCTGTTGTGGAATGACCTAATAAAGCGGCCCTCCCGATTTCAACTGGGGCAATTCCAAAGTTCGCCGCAGCCTCGCTAATGATGGGAATAATTCCAAAGTAATATGCGTCAGGTGAAAAAATGAAGCCCATCGGAATGCTAGTAAGTGCCACAACAACAGGTAGATGTGCACCAAGCCAATCCGGAATAACGGTCACGATGGAAGAAGCCATCGAATCCATCATCTTCGTTTCCGTGAAGACGCCCGTGAAAATACCCGCTGCAAAGATAAGTGTACAGATCATAACAAAACTATTGGCATGGCTTAATATCCTTTCCTGCTGTTCTTTTGGATTTGGAAAGTTAACGAATAATGCTATGGCAAAAGCCGAAGCGAATAAGATTTGTAGAGGCAACACTTCCATTACCAAAAATACCATTAACGCGATCGTCAATAACCAATTAAACCAAAACTTCATGGTTGTACCATTAGTAGCTTCAACCGCAGCAGCCTGTTCACCTAACCCTGAAGGCATTGGTGTCTGCAATGAAGTGATGCCCAATCTAGCTCTTTCCTTCTTCCCAAGGATATAGGCGGAAAACAGCGTCCATATCAGCCCTGCAATCATGACCGGAATGAGCGGAATGAATAAGTCTGATACTTCCACTTGTAGACTGGCTGCTGCTCTTACCAACGGGCCGCCCCAAGGGATGATATTCATGACGCCTGCAGCTAAAGCAACCACACACGCCAATATAAGCCTATTCATCCCTAACCTTATATAGAGCGGCAACATGGCTGTTACGGTGATCATAAAGGTGGAAGACCCGTCACCATCTAACCCTACTAGCATCGTGATGATGGCAGTGGCCATCACAACCTTTAGTGGGTCCCCCTTCACAAGGCTTAGTATCTTGGTAATCATAGGTTCAAATAAACCAACGTCTAGCATCAAGCCAAAATATAAAATAGCAAATACAATCATAACGGCCGTTGGCGTTACCTTTATAATCCCCGCCATCATCATTTCTCCCATTTCCGACGCAAACCCACCGATCAATGCAAAAATGATGGCAGTGAAAATGAAGGCAACCACTACAGAAAGTCGCTTTGAAATGACTAAAATAAGAAATGTAAAAATCATGCAAAATCCAAGAATTGATAACATGTAGACTCTCCCCTTACTATTTGAAATATTAACTTTCATCAAATATTTTATATTTTCTGAAAAATTAGTATTTAGTTAGTATAACACTGGGTATTTCATTAAAAAACAACTTTTTCAAACTAGATTTTTTTCTTGCCCTGAAGCATGTCTGAATCAAATACATTTAATAGAATAGGGTAAATCTGTATACTGAATGGTAAATATCAGGTAGAAAGAAGTGTTACATGTATATGGATGTTAAATTGGCCAAACGGAATCTTTTCATCATGTGGTTTGCCAACTTCTTCATCGGTGGTAGCATGACGATGGTTCTTCCCTTCATCTCGTTATACATCGGTACATTTGGCAATTATTCGGCACAATATGTCCAGCATTGGTCGGGGTGGACATTCGGAATTACCTTTGTGACCGCCTTTTTGTTTTCCCCCATTTGGGGACGAATCGGGGACCGTTATGGTAGAAAGAAAATCCTGATTGCCTGCGCCTTCGGTATGGGCCTATCGATTTTCTTGATGGGATTTGTAGAAAATGTCCTGCAGTTGTTCTTATTAAGAATGTTCATGGGCATATTCACTGGCTTCATCTCCATGTCACAAGCTTTCATTTCCACACAGACACCTAAAGAGATTGCCGGAAGGGTCTTGGGTACTCTTCAAACGGGGAATATAACCGGCTCCCTTTTCGGACCATTGATTGGCGGCGTACTTGCGGATACTCTCGGCTACTCAACAGCGTTTAAGTTCACTTCCATCACAATTTTCGTCTCTGGACTTCTTGTATTCGCAACCAAGGAATATCAAGTTCAGCGACAAAAAGGAACAAAAGCCAGGTATTCGAGCCGGGAGGTCCTCTCGCACATTTTACGGAACCCCATTCTAGTGAATGTCATGCTCATATCAACGATTGTCCAGGTGGCTCATTTCAGCATCCAACCCATTCTATCTTTATATGTCGGGGAACTGCACGGAACTACTAATCTGGCTTTTTACTCAGGCATCGCCTTTTCCGCAGCTGGTCTCGGAAACTTATTGATGGCCAGGTACTGGGGCAGGATAGGCGACCACCATGGGCATATAAAGATTCTGGTGCTCCTTCTTTTCCTCACAGCACTCGTATATTTGCCTGGAGCTTTCATCAATCACTTTTGGCAACTTGTATTTGTACGGTTTGCATTAGGTATAGTCATAGGGGGAATTATCCCTGTAAGGATTGCCTATATCCGCCAAGAGGCTCCCGTTGCCATGCAGGGGGAAGTGCTTGGATATAATACTAGTCTCCGTTTTTTAGGCAATATCATCGGCCCGGCAATGGGAGGGATGGTTGCAGGATTTTATGGATTTTCAGCCGTTTTTATAACGACCAGCTTCCTGCTGCTGTTAGCAGGACTGGTCCTGTATTTGGCGTTGCATCGCAACCCGGAGTTGGCCCGGCATTCACATTGATTAGAAGACCTTTAGCAAAAAGAAGACACCCGTTAGATGATCCATCTAACGGGTGTCTTCTTTTTCATTCAAACTTACCCAACAAGATGGTTGGACCCTCTCTGTAACAGAACTTTTCTTTGCCCAATTTCTTAGAAATTTATTTTTTACATAGCTATAATAAAATAGTATAATATACCTAGTAATATATACCTAACAAGGGGTGTCAACATGTATCCGACCTTCACATATTATGCAAAAGTTCACATCATCAAGGATCAGCGTTATTGTGAATGTGGAATTATTCATAACTACCGGGGAATATTCGAGAAAAAAGACCTGAAGAAGGTTAAGTTTAAATCGGTTTCCGATATCACCTGCAGATCTTGTCGGGAAAAGTTCTTAAACGAAAACCCTAAGTCCTAGGGATATCTATTCATTCCCTCGTTTTCCTCCTTCTGTTTTTTTAAACATTATCGTGTTTTTCTGTATATTTATAGATTTGATTCTTTTTTATGTTAAGATTATTTAAGGTGAAAATCCACAAACCAGACATATCAAGCTTTTGTCGCGGTGGGTAGATTTCCAAGATTTACTTTTTTCTTGGTTTTTTTTCGCCTAAAATTAGTTTAAAAGAGGGTTAAAATGCTTTTTCCTACTATCAAAACGGATGAAAGACACATCGTAAAAGACAAACATACGTGTGTATGTGGTACGCGATACAATGTATTCGCTATGTTAACCAGAAGAGATCTTAGAAAGATCATCTTCAAGCATTACAAAGAAGTTACCTGTACAGCATGTAAATCTAGCATTATACATAAAGAAGAATAAGCAGGACATGCCCCCTCCTCTCTCTAATGCTTCTACATACTCATGCAATCAAGTCCACCCCTTTCATAGTATTATTTCATTCATCCCACAGTGTAAGGAACCGGAATTTACTTATGACTCGTAAGTTCAACAAAAAAAGACCATCACTGGTCTTTTTTTGTTGAAGGTGGCCCACTTGAATCTTTCTATTTGGCCTAATTGATATAAATAAGGAAATTTCCATTCAATTATGAATCCATAGATAGAATAATGAAGTCATGCTATAATCTAGTACGTTACAATAGCCAATCCATACTTATATAGAGAAAAAGGAAGTGTCGTTTTGAATATATCTACATTAAAACAGGAGTGGTTTTGCAACGTTCGCGGAGACGTACTTTCCGGAATCGTCGTTGCCCTGGCCTTAATTCCTGAGGCAATAGCTTTCTCCATCATTGCCGGGGTCGACCCGATGGTGGGATTGTATGCTTCCTTCTGCATCGCCATCGTCATCTCCTTTGTTGGTGGAAGACCAGGCATGATTTCAGCGGCGACCGGGGCGATGGCACTCGTGATGGTTGACCTTGTAAAGGATCATGGCTTGAACTATTTACTTGCCGCAACCATATTAACTGGGATCCTTCAAATTCTACTGGGCGTCTTTAAGATTGGGAAGCTCATGAAGTTTATACCGAAGCCGGTTATGACTGGCTTTGTGAATTCTTTGGCCATTATGATCTTCATGGCCCAGCTCACTCATTTCAAAGGGGAAACGTGGGTCATGTATGTCATGACAGCTGGTTCACTCGCCATCATCTACCTATTCCCACGGATAACCAAGGTCGTTCCTTCCCCGCTGGTCGCAATCATCTTCATGACCATCGTGGCCGTTGCAACAGGGGCTACTGTACGGACCGTAGGCGACATGGGGCAATTAAGCGAGGCTCTTCCCATGTTCTTGATTCCGGATATCCCTTTATCATTCGAGACATTGACCATCATTTTTCCTTATTCCATTGCCCTAGCGTTTGTCGGATTGCTTGAATCCTTACTAACGGCTCAAATCGTTGACGAAATGACCGATACGGATAGCAATAAAAACCGGGAGGCCAAAGGTCAGGGAATAGCGAACATCGTGGCCGGTTTCTTCGGCGGGATGGCCGGATGTGCAATGATTGGACAATCCGGTATCAACATCAAATCCGGGGGACGAGGTCGGCTGTCCACTTTCGTCGCCGGGGCCTTTTTGTTAATCTTGATCGTGTTATTGAATGATGTCCTCATTAAAATTCCGATGGCCGCCCTTGTTGCGGTCATGATCATGGTTTCCATCGGGACGTTTGATTGGTCCTCCTTGAAGAGGCTCCGTATCACGCCTAAAACCGAGGCGATAGTCATGATCGTAACGGTTATCGTTGTTCTTTATACGCATGATTTATCCAAAGGCGTATTCGCCGGGGTACTCTTGAGTATGATTTTCTTCTCGGCTAAAATTTCAAAAGTGTCTGTCGAGAAAACAGCGGACAACCAGGATCGGCAAATCACTTATCGAATAAAAGGCCAGGTGTTTTTTGCATCGGTCCAAGACTTCATTTCGAAGTTTGATACGAAGGAAAAAGCAGATTCCATCATCATTGATTTTTCCAATTCGAAAATATGGGATGCCTCGGCTGTAGGCGCCGTCGAGAAAGTCATCTTAAAATACAGAGTACAGGGGAAAACGGTTCAAGTGCTCGGACTTGATCAGGAAAGTTCTCAGCTGCTAAAGAACCTCGCCTCATATGAAAAGTAAAAGGATGCATGGCTTCCCTGCATAAATTCTTGCTGAACCGCCAAACTAGAGTGAATGATACTCTGGATTGGAGGGAAAATCATGTCATCCGAACAGGATTATACTGCTGCAGATTTATCACCTGACCTTCTCAATGAGTTAAAACTCTTTGAAGGCAAAATACGTGAGGAATCAAACAAAGAGCTTATCGTGATTGCGTATGAAAAAGAGAAAGAAGCGTTGAATTGAAAAAAGGACTCGAAGACACTTTCAAAGTGGCATCGGGTCCTTTTTTTATTACTTAGCGAAGATATCTGTTAAAACTGGTACAATTTGTTTTTTACGTGATACGACGCCTTCCAATACAGCAATGTTCTTATTCAATGTTACGTTATACGCTTTCTCCACTGCATCCGCTGATGCTCCTAGAGCCAAGGCAACGGAATCATTCGTTAAGATATCCGTTACGACGAATAAGAATAAATCCAATTCTTTCGCGGCAATAACTGCATGAATCGCTGCTTCAATTTCTGATTGCTTTGCAAGCACTTCATTCGGGTCAACAGCATTCACTTGAGCAATCTCAACTTTTGCCGTTCCCATTGAAAATTCTTTTGCATCAAGTGTGATGAGCTGATCGATGGTTTTGTCACTCAAGTCAGCACCCGCTTTTAGCATCTCCAAGCCATATGTTTCAGCATTCACGCCGGCAATTTCCGCTAATTCCATAGCAGCTGCGACGTCTTGCTCTGTGCAAGTAGGCGATTTGAATAATAAAGAGTCGGAAATGATGGCTGAAAGCATAAGTCCTGCAATGGCTTTAGGCACTTCAATTCCGTTTTCTTTATAAATCTTATTTAAAATAGTAGCCGTGCAGCCAACTGGTTCTGCCCGGTAATATAAAGGATCACTTGTTTCGAAATTAGCGATACGATGATGGTCGATGACTTCCAATACGCGTACCTGGTCGATGTCTTCGGCACTTTGCTGGCGTTCGTTGTGATCGACTAAAATCACGCCATCCGCTTCCCCAGCCACTTTTTCAACAAGGCGGGGTGCTTCGAATTTAAATTGGTCCAACGCATATTGTGTTTCGCCATTCACTTCACCAAGACGAACAGGTTCAGCTTGGATGCCCAGCTGTTTTTTTAGGTCAGCATAAGCGATTGCTGAACAGATAGTGTCGGTATCCGGATTCTTATGTCCAAAAACTAATATTTTTTCCACGATTTTTTCTCCTTTTTCCTAAATGATTTGGCAGGGATTTTTCTTTTCATAATCAGAATCCCTAGTTTTGCTATGCAATTTATTTTAACACAAAAACCCTGACATTCCGCGATGGAATTTTGTATTCCTCCCTATATTCTTTCATCATCCTCTTCCTTTATCCGACCTTGTCAATAGATATGAATCAGTTTTTCACAAATATATATGTTGAATTATCAGCATGGATGGCTTACGATAATATAAGCATACATACTAGATATTGACTTTTATAACAACATAAATAACTATATATAGAATTATTAACCAAGGTGCCAGAGATGGCTGAAAAGGGAATCCGGTGTGAACCCGGAACTGTCCCCGCAACTGTAAATGTGACGAAATGAGAAAACCACTGTATAGCTCTCTATACGGGAAGGACTCAAAGTAGGATGATCATGAGTCAGGAGACCTGCCTGGTTTTTTCAAGTTTCTTATTCTTCGGGGATTGAGATGATGAAACGATAGTGTAATGGCTATTTTTTCATGGCTCTTTTATCCTATCGTTTGATCCGCTCAATTTATTGGGCGGTTTTTTTTTATTCGCGTACATTTAAGAGGAGGAACATTTATGACTCAAACATATAACCCTACCATAAAAGATGACACAGAAACAAATTCAATCCAGCTGGACATGTTATCCAAGGATTTCGAAGGCCGTCTTGATATGGAAAAGTTCAAAAAGCGTTTTACTAAATGGCTCGATCGAAATGGTGATGCTTCAGAAGAACAAACATCGAAAAAGTTGATCCAGCTTGCACTTGAAAGTGTCGATATCGATGCCCCGGACTGGACATTCGTCGCCGCAAGGGAACTATTGAATACCATGTATCGTGATGCCCAAAAGAACCGGGGCTATGAAGGCCGGAACTATGGACCTTTCTATGAATTGATTCAAGAACTCTCTCAGCAGCATGAAGGCCAACGTTACCCTGTTTATAAAGCAGAGCTTCTCGACTCCTACACAAAAACGGAAATCGAAGAATTGGGTTCGGTCATCGATCCGGAAAAAGATAAACTATTTTCATATATCGGAATCTATCTTTTGAATGATCGCTACTTGGCCCGTCCAAAAAAAGACAAGGTCTATGAACTTCCCCAGGAGCGCTTCATGATCATTGCCATGGAAATCATGAGACTGGAAAAAACGGAACACCGACTGCAGCTTGTTAAAGAAGCCTACTGGGCAATGTCGAACCTATATATGACGGTAGCGACCCCTACCCTCTCAAATGCCGGAAAGACACACGGGCAATTGAGCTCATGCTTCATCGATGCAATCGAGGATTCCATCGACGGAATTTATCAATCAAACTATGATGCCGCAAAAGTTTCCAAGTTCGGGGGCGGCGTTGGTCTATATGTCGGGAAAATCCGTTCGCTTGGTTCTGATATCCGCGGTTTTTCCGGTAACAGTTCAGGCACGACTCCCTGGATTCGCCTCTTTAACCAAACGGCCGTCAGCGTCGATCAATTGGGGCAACGTAAAGGCGCAATCGCCATCTATCTGGATGCGTGGCATAAGGACATCATGAGCTTCCTTGACTTGAAGACGCAAAACGGCGACGACCGCTTAAAGGCGCATGACATCTTCACGGGCGTCTGCATCCCCGATTTATTCATGGAAGCCGTGCGTGACCGGAAAGATTGGTATCTCTTCGACCCGCATACCGTGAAGCAAACCCTTGGGTTCTCCCTCGAAGATTTTTATGACGAGAAAAAAGGGGAAGGCAGTTTCAGGGACCATTACGCCCTTGCTGTAGAGGCGGCGGAGAATGGCATACTTCCAGGCTATAGTTTCGAGAAAATCAAAGCGATGGACATTATGAAAGGTATCATGATTTCACAATTAGAAGAAGGCGTACCCTATATGTTCTACCGGGACGAAGTGAACAGAAAGAACCCGAACAAGCATAAAGGGATGATCTATTGTTCTAACCTTTGTACGGAAATCGCCCAGAACTTAAGCCCTTCAACGATCACCGACGAATATGAAACGGAAGATGGCGATGTCGTCGTAGTTCGCAAAAGCGGGGATTTCGTTGTCTGTAACCTTTCTTCCATCAACCTGCCTCGCGCGGTGAACAGCGATGTATTGGAGAGACTGATCCCGATTCAGATCCGCATGCTCGATAACGTCATTGACGTGAATACCTTACCGGTCAAGCAAGCTTCCATTTCGAATAAACGCTACCGCTCCATCGGCTTAGGAACTTTCGGGTGGCATCATTTACTGGCGACGCAAAATATCTACTGGGAGTCCGATGAAGCCGTTCAGTACGCCGATACCTTATATGAGAAAATCGCTTATTTAACCATTAAAGCATCCAATGAATTGGCCAAGGAAAAAGGAACCTACCCATACTTCGAAGGGTCCGATTGGCAAACGGGGGAGTATTTCGACCTTCGTGACTATAGAGATCCAAAATGGTTGGAATTAAAAGAAGAAGTAAAGCAGTATGGTACACGAAACGGCTATTTAATGGCAATCGCCCCCAATTCATCGACTGCCAAAATCGGTCATTCCACGGATGGCATCGACCCGTTATATGAAATCGAGTTTTATGAAGAAAAGAAAAACTTCAAATTTAAAGTGACAGCGCCTGGATTGACGCCCACTACGTATGAATACTATAAAAAAACGCGCTTCCATTTGGACCAAAAGGAAAGCATCAGGCAAAATGCAGCACGTCAACGTCATATCGACCAAGCCATCAGCTTCAACCTGTATGTACAAAACACGATCAAGGCTAAAGTGTTATTGGACATCCACCTAACAGCATGGGAAAGCGGATTGAAATCGACTTATTATCTTCGTTCCACTTCATCCGAATACGACAATGCCTGTGAGAGCTGCTCCAGTTAACGAGTGGGAATGGAATTTACTTTATTGAAGGAGATTTTACAGATGACAAACCATATCAAGAAAATCAGGATGCTCGAACCAACCCATCCTACCAAGGCAACCGGCGTTTTCAAAGGAGAAGCTTCAGGCTTTCTCCTTTGGAACGACATTCAGTATGAAAAATTCTATGATACCTATACACAGCTCATCAACAATTTTTGGAAGCCATCGAGTGTGAACATGATTCAGGATAAAAAGCAGTGGGGTGAATTGGATGAGGATATCCAGGACGCTTTCCTCGACATCCTCACGATGATTGCCGGGATGGACAGCCTGCAGACACCGACTTTAGTGGAAATCCTTCGATACATCAAGGATCCGGCAGCAAAGGCGATCCTCGCCAACATGGCCCAGCAGGAATCCATTCATAATGAATCGTATTCTTACATCCTTGCTTCCTTGATTCCTGTCGGCAAGCAAAAACAGCTTTTTAACCGGATCAAAGAACACCCGGAAGTGATCAAGCGGAACCAACCGATCGTGGATGCCTACCAAACATTCGTGGACGATCCTAGCCCTCAGCACTTATTCGAGGCGCTCATCCATTCCACGAACCTTGAAGGGATCTATTTTTACCTGGCTTTCGCCTTCTACTACAATCTGGGCCGTCAAAACCTGATGACCGGTTCGGCAACGATGATTTCCTATATTCATCGCGATGAAATGGTCCATTTCGATTTCATTGGCATGCTTATACAAATTTTAATGTATGAATATCCGGAACTGAATAATGAAGACAATACGAAGTTCATCTATACGACGATTGAAAAGGCCGTCGAGCTTGAAAAGGAATGGTCCGAATATATGCTTGAGGATATCCAAACGAAAGCAGATCTCGATTTGGAAGAGTTCAACGAGTATATCGAATATATCGCCAACAAACGATTACGCATGCTTGGACTTGAAAACTTGTATCAAGAGTATAGTGAGAACCCGATGCCCTGGATCAAAACGTTCGACGATGAATCCATCGGGCTGACTAAGACCGACTTCTTCGAGCAAAAATCAAGGACCTATAGCCAAGTAAATGCAAGCAACGGGTTCGATGAGCTTTAAAACCGCCATCGTCCATCATTCGGCAGGAGGCAATACAAAGGCGCTTGCTGAAGTCCTTGCATCCCTTTTGCCCGAAGCAGAGCTATTTCGGGTTCTTGAATTTGATATACGTACAGTGCATGAGTATGATTCGTTGATTGTCGGTACTTATACTTGGGGAAATGGCGAGCTTCCTGCCAGAATGTCCGCCTTCTATTCGGAGCTAGAGCAAATGCCGATTTCACACCTGAAAACAGGAGTCTTCGGAACGGGTGAAACCAATTACAATCATTTTTGCGGAGCCGTCGACCAATTTCGTGACATGCTATTTGCCAAGAGCCAATTGGTCGCTACATTGAAAATCGAACAAATGTATCAAGAAGCGGACCTACCCAGGATAAAAAAGTTCGCCTCTCTATTTACAAACTAACAAACTCCCAAGCTTGTAAATACAAAATAAAAAGACCCCAAATTGGGGTCTTTATTAACATTCAATTATTTTTGAACGTTAGCAGCTTGTGGTCCACGAGCGCCTTGCTCGATTTCGAAAGAAACTTCTTGGCCTTCTTCAAGTGTTTTGAAACCTTCACCTTGAATAGCTGAGAAATGTACGAATACGTCGTCTTGTCCTTCAACTTCGATGAAACCGAAACCTTTTTCTGCGTTGAACCATTTTACTTTACCTTGTACCATGTTAGTTCCTCCTGTGTTTGGAAAAAATCCATTTTTATACTATTTTTGGTTCTGGATAATGTCTCAAGAGGAACCCTAAAACGGTAAATCCTTCTATCAAACAACTTATTCCGAACAAAAATAATTACCCATATTATATCATGGGTAATTAACTGAAAACAATATTAATGGGAGTAATTTTGCCGACAAATTATCCTAAAATTCTACATTTTTCTTTTTTTACTTTGACGGAATCCTTCATCCAATAGGTAGCGCTCCGCTTCGATCGGACTTTCGAAACACTCCTCTAAGTTCGGTCCTGAGTATACGTTCCAAAGCTGATCTTCTCTAACAAGCGAAAGCTCCTGCTTTTCACGGCCAATCCAAGTTCCCTCCAACCTAGCGAACTCATCGTCCGCCTCCTCTTCTTGCATAACAGGAGGTTCGGATAAATAGGATAGGGCAGTTTTGATCAATGCTTTTAATTCCTCTTCGGAATAGTCACGTATATTGATGAATCCTTTGCGGTCTGTTTCCTTCTTTTTCAAATGCCCTGCGTATACGAAGCCATTGCCATTCGGATGCAGGTGCTGTACGACAATTTTCTTCTCCTGAACACTGCCGGGAAAATGGAAATTGACGCGTCCTAGTGAAACATCTTTCCGTTCTAATTCCGGGAAAGTTTCAATGATACTTAATTTTTCTTCAAATGTTAACAAATTTCTTCCTCATTTCATTAGTTCATCTTGTTTGTCGATTATAACACAAGAAACCATCATTCTGTTTACCTACTTCTATTATAATGGATTATAAGGAGATGATTTACGCATGATGATGAATATTCCAGAATTACGCTCCATCCATGGACAACAACTGTTTTCCCTTCAAAAAAAAGCCTATGCAGTGGAAGCGGAATTGGTTGGGTTTGACGAAATACCTCCATTGGTAGAAACGTTTGACCAATTCTTACGCTGCAAAGAAGCATTTATCGGTTTTTTTGTTGACGATACGGTTGCCGGGGCCATTTCCTATAAAAGTGAAAATGGACTGATAGAGATTTGCCGATTGGTCGTACACCCAGATCATTTCCGAAAAGGCATTGCACAGGCCCTTCTTACCCACCTACAACTGACGATTCCATGGAAGAAGCTATCCGTTTCGACCGGTACCTTGAACATGCCTGCACGTAAACTGTATGAAAAAAATGGCTTTATACATAAGAAAGACGTAGAAGTCGCACCTCAATTTTTCATTAGTTTATACGAAAAATAATCATTTTATGTACGTCACGATGAAAAGCATAATGAAAGAGATGGCGATGATCACACCGACCCATAGCCAAGCTAGAGTCATATTCCCTGAATCCATGGCTATATATATCGCGGTCGGTATCGTCTGGGTCTGTCCCGGGATGTTACCAGCAAACATGAGTGTCGCCCCAAATTCCCCCAAGGCTCGTGCTGAACTCAATATCGCTCCGGTCAGGATGGATTTGCCGGCTAATGGAAGGGATACATACCAGAATAACTTCCATTCACCCGCTCCATCCACTCTCGCGGCATTTTCTATTTCTTCATCTATGCCCTCAAAACCCGTTTTGGCCGATTGGTACATAAGCGGGAAGGCTACAACGGTAGAAGCAATAACCGCCGCCCACCAGGTGAACATGATTGGTTGGCTAAACACCTTCTCGATGACTTGACCTAGCGTTCCGTTTTTACCGAAAAACACGATCAGTAAAAACCCGACGACGGAAGGCGGCAATACAAGGGGCAGCAAAAACACGGTTTCCAGGATGACCCTTCCTCTGAAGCGCTTTTTGGCCATGATGCGGGCAAGCATGATTCCTATAATAAAGACGAGGATTCCCGAGATTCCGGCTATCTGAACGGACAGTCTGACAGGTGACCAAAAGTCCGCGGTCATGATCCTTGCCCCACAGTCGACATCATCAATGAAGGAAAACGCAACAGTTGCTCTTCTAAGAAATAGTTTTCCTTAGCTAAAAACGGCTCAGCCACCCTCATCCTATTCCCCGGATTTCCTTCAGATGCAGGCACTCCCGATATTTTAAACATCCACATTCGAATTCTCCCTTTTCCAAAAAAACTTTTAAGTTTATTTTTCTTGACATATTGCTGACACATACAAACGTTAAAGTAAGAGTATAACAAATACAAAATAATTTTAACCCATAAACCGAAAAAGCAAAAACCCAAAAAAAACCTATAAAAAATATGAAACCTTAAGGGAGTCGATTTTAATGGTTACAATTTATACTACACCAAGCAGTTTAGCATGTCGTAAGGCAAAAGCTTGGCTTCAAAAAAATGAAATTTCCTACAATGAACGGAACTTATATTCTCAACCTTTATCTATAGAAGAAATCAAAGCGATTTTACGTAAAACGGAAGGCGGTACAGATGAAATCATCTCAACCCGTTCCAAAAAATTCAAAAGCTTGAATATCGATATAAATAATACCCCACTTAACGACCTTTGTACGCTCATTCAAGCAAATCCAGATTTATTACGTCGCCCGATCATTTTTGATCATAAGAATTTGCATGCTGGCTATAATGAAGAAGAAATGGGCCGCTTCCTTCCAAGAAAAGTCCGTCACATTCAATTGTGGCGTGCCATCAGCCAACTCGCCTAATCAACTATACCTGACAAAAGGGTTGTCCACTAGAAATGGACAACCCTTTTTTTGTTATACCCGCGCTGATTTCTCTACTGTAATGGTAAAAATCGTCCCTTGTTCATTGCTTTCTTTCAACACGAGGTCTCCCTTTTGTGCTTTAGCAAGCATCTTGCTGAAGGGAAGGCCCAATCCTAATCCACGCACTTTCAGTTTTTTGTTTTCGCCCCGATAAAAGGGTTCGAACACATACTGTTGTTCATGTTGCGGAATGCCGCGTCCACTATCCTTCACGTCGATTCCTATTCGGGAATCTTCCAGATCATAGAGACCTATCTCGATTTGACCATTGCCATCCAGGGAATGCTTCGCATTGTTCAACAGATTTATGATAATTTGCTGCATCCGCAGTGAATCAATCTGCCCATGAATCGGTTCATCGGGAACCTGCACATTCAGGGTGAAGTTCTGATCCTCCTGGGTAATCTGCCAACGATAAGCGATCTCCTGAATGAATGTATTTAGATTTTCTCTTTCCAATCGAATTTTAAAGGCACCGGCCGACATTGCATTATAATCCAGCAAATCCTCGATCATCACCTGTAGGCGTTGAGTTTCCTTCAAGGATATATCAAGAAATTCCTTACTTTGCTCGCCAGTAACCACGTCATCCCTTACCGCTTGAATCAACCCGCTAATGGATGTGACCGGTGTTTTCAGGTCATGGGTGACACCAGCAAGCAATTCGGCCCGTAATTTCTCCATGAGTTTCAACCGGTTTGTCATTTCCTTGAAGGATTCCACGAGTTCGTATATCTCTTCTTCGCGTATCTCCTCTTCTTCTTTAAAATGGATATCATAGTTGCCTTCCCGCACTTGGACAGCAGCGTTAGCCACATCTTGGATGGGTCTCGATATCTTTCTTGAAAGAAAATAAATGACGCCCGTCCCAAGGCATAGCAAACCTCCTATCAGGAATGCAAGCAAACCGTGATCCTGGTTGACTTCCTTTAATGCCCCTTCTTCCTGGGCAATGACGACCCACCCCTTTGTCTCGCCTTCAAATGTGATCGGCGACTTGACGACAAATACCTTGTTTTCGGAAATCTTGACCTTCTGGATCAATTCCTGACTATCCATGATGGCGTGAGGAAGCTTACTATTATCTTCATTAAGATATAATTGAGGCATCGTATAGATGATACTGCCATCAGGGTCAACGATATAGATGATCGGTTGCTTATTGAGCTGAAGGATTTTTTCCCTTTCTTCCACGATTTCGGAAAGGATGGGACCGACGACAATTTGGCCATTCTCCTTCATTGCCCGGTCGGACGTTTCATCCGCTAAATACTTAAGCAGGCTCAGCCTATATTCCAGGGCCGTTTTTTCCATCCACCATAAGGAAAAGACAGATAATAGCAATAAGCCCGAAATCAACGTCAATACATATCTTTTTGTCCAATAGAGCTGCAAGGTAGTCCGTTTCCTAGTTTTCATAGACACTCAATTGATACCCCAATCCACGCAACGTTTTAATTTCCCCTTCAGATGATGGCCAGGCATCGAGGGCTTTCCTGATTCGTTTGATGGCCAAATCCACGGCACGGTCACTTCCGTCATAGTCTATGCCCCACACCTGATCGAGGAGTTGCTCTCTCGTGAAAATATGATTGGGGTGCTTCGCGAAAAAAATGAGCAATGACAAGTCACGGGGCGTCAAGCTGATTTCCTCCCCTTTTAAGTGCACCGCATAGGCCTTGTTATCAATGGACAAGCTGCCAAATTGATGTACATGTTTTTCTTCGACGACAGGTGTCGAGCTCCTCCTTAAAACGGCATGCACCCGGGCCATCACTTCTTCCGCCACAAAGGGCTTGGAAATATAATCATCCGCTCCCGACTTAAAGCCGGATAGGCGGTAATCCACATCATTCAATGCCGTCAGCATGATCACGGGACACATATCCTTCTCCCTGATTTCTTTCAAGATGTCCCAGCCCTCTTTACCAGGCAGCATCACATCAAGTAGAACCAGATCAGGGTTCGTTTCTTCGAAGGTCGGAATAGCCTTGAGTCCATCGAAAACTTGTACGACTTCCATCCCTTCACGCTGTAAATATGCTTTCAACACCATCGAAATGGCAATTTCATCTTCAACGACTAGAATTTTTTTCATAAAGGAATTCCTCCTTCTTAAATTATAGTTGAATCATATTGCATTATCCAACCTAACTGTGCATCAGTCTTTTATCCCCCATCATATCCCCTTAATGTGTCAGGAATATGTTCATCTAATCATTCCTCGACATTTTTGGACACTTCTCGGTTTCATCCGAAATACGACACATCAAAAAAGCCGGCTTCATCGATGAGCCGGCCTTGTTTCAATTACATGTCTCATGCGGGTTCGGGCACCCCACATCCTGTTTTTCCACTTGGATCGTGCTATGTTCAATCCCATGTCGGTCATGAAGCAGTTTTTGGGCAACAGCAAGGGTTGAATCGTGGTCTCCACCAGCATCAATGACGACATGACAGCTTAACGAGAGAAATCCGGAGGTAATCGTCCAGATATGGAGGTCATGGACATCCGATACATGCGGCAATTCCTTCAAATTCTCTTTCACTTCTTCCATGTCGATTCGTTCTGGTGTGCCTTCCATTAGAATATGGAAAGAATCGCGCACCACTCTATACCCACTTATAACTATTAGAATTGCGACAATCATACTCGCGATGGGGTCCGCCATTCCCCAATCGAAAAAGTAAATCAATAGTGCTGCCACAATGGCGCCCACTGAACCGAGCATATCGCCGATTACATGTAAAAAAGCACTCCGTACATTCAGGTTCTCTTCTTTATCGCCACTCATTAGAATCCATGCGGCAATGATATTCACAAACAAGCCAATGATTGAAATCATTAGCATTCCCAAACTTTGAACCTCAGGCGGATCTACAAACCTCCGAATCGCCTCTACGAAAATGAATACCGAGATTACGATTAACGTCAAACCATTTAAACAAGCGGCAATGATTTCGAAACGCTTGTATCCAAAGGAATTGGATTGGGTCGCCTTTCGCTCGCCTAGCCTAATCGCTGCATAACTGAGCCCCAAAGCCGCTGCATCGCTCAGCATATGCCCTGCATCCGATAGCAAGGCCAGACTATTCGTCATGAACCCTCCAATCACTTCGATTACCATGAATGTCGAGATCAGCACAAACGACGCCAGCAGAGCTTTTTTATTATCTGAATGATGATGGTGGTGTCCGTGGTCATGGGAGTGACCCTCATGATGTCCCATGATTTCCCCTCCTCTCGTATCTATAACCTTATATATAGTATGGGATAATTTCAGAATGGTTTCAAATGATTGACTTACCCATTTAAAGCGTAAAAGGTACGGGAGGGCAAAAATAAACACTGCAGGCGATGTCCTACAGTGTCCTAACAAGCTATCCTTCATTTTGCATGGTATCATCGACGATAGCACGCAGGTCCTTATTGAATAATTCATCATTGCAGACGAGGCTATGTTGCTGCTCTGCATTTTCGGGATCTTGAAGATGACGGTTCTGTTCCGAATCCTTCATGGGACTCTCCTCCTCGAATATGTAACAGTTTGACTTTTATCATATCCTCAGGAAGATGTTTTATGCTTGGATCTATATCATCTGATTTCCATGAAAGGCACGTATAATGAATTCATGCTCCGGGACCTGTAACTTTTTGTAGGACGAAAGAAAGGCAGCATTATCATACGACGCATTTCCCAGATGAACCTGAATGCCGTTGTCCTCGATGGTAACCACGGCATACCGTGCAATTGGTTCACTATTGCACCCAAGCGATCCGGGATTCAGGAAAATCGTTTGGTCGTTTTGAAAGTGATGAAGAGGATGATGATGCCCAAATCCTATCAAATCTTCTGACCGATTTCTAAAAAGGGCCTCCAAGTTAGCTAAATTGGGTTCAACGATCTTGCTGAAGGGATTTTCACTGATGTGTGCATTCCTCTTTTCCTTTTCCATATGATAATGGGTGAAGAAAAGAGTGCGGTCATGAACCGGAACCTCCAGGGTGCGAGGCAGTTTTTCCAGGAGCGGCACGAATAGTGGGTCCATCCTTTTCGCAATCCATTCATGGTGCTCTTTAACATGGACATGTCCCGTTGGATGTTCCTCCCCTTTAACAATGGCCAATACGGCTTCATCATGATTTCCACTGATCATCGTTAGGTCATCTCTCGAAAATAACAAATCCAAGACGTCATTGGTATCGGGTCCTATTGCGATCATATCCCCCAAACAATAGATTCGCTCCACTTCATTTCTATCATCAATTTCCTTAAGAACGGCTTTCAATGCCGAAGCATTGCCATGTATATCTGTCATAATCGCAACTTTCACGGAGAAGACCAGCCCCCTTCTATATATGTGGTATATTATAACATCTTTAAAATCCAGGAAAAATTATTCGGGCTCATCTCCCCCTGTCTACCCACGCCCATTTTTAATGAATAAGCAAACACTTCGGCCTAGAATACATAGTATGGAGTATTCCCAGTAAAGATGTTTTGCTAGGTATGTAAATCATAAATGTTATGAGGAGGAAGTTAAATGGGTGGTTATAATAATAATGGATGTAACAATGGATGCAATGATGGGTGCGGTGGCGGAGGTTTCGATAACGGCTTTGCCTTATTGATCGTATTGTTCATCTTACTAGTCATCATTGGTTGTAGCTGGGGCTTCGGCGGCGGCGGAGGTTATGGCGGCGGAGGTTACGGCGGATGCTGCTAACAAACTAAATAAAACAAGGCGCCTATACCAGGCGCCTTCTTTGTTATTGATTCGTTTTTCTTTTCTTTGCTTTGAAGAACAGCCAAATGACGATCAGGACGATTGGGATGAGCAAGAAATTCGCGTATTGCGCGAAAATCGCTCCAGCTTGCTCCCATTGCGGCCCTAACTTATATCCTAGATATACATAAATCGTGGTCACGGGAAGCATCGCCAAGTATGTATAAAGCATGAATTTCCAGATATTCATTTTCAAAATACCACAAGGTAATGAAATGGCCGTACGGATTCCGGGAACAAATCTTCCGAAAAAGGCAATTCCCGCTCCATACTTATCGAAGAAGTACTCAGCCTTGTTCAGCTGTTCCTCTTTCACCAAGAAGTACTTCCCAAACTTCATTACTAGCGGCCTTCCCCCATACTTTCCTAGGGCGTAAAGTGTCAATGGACCCGTTACCCCACCAATTGAACCAGCCAGTATCGTCAAGACTAAATTCCATTCACCTTGATATACCCAATAGCCGGCAAGCGGCAGAACGACTTCAGCTGGGATGAATTCAAATGTTAACGCAAGCAACACCCCGAAATAAGATAAAGATTTAAACGCTTCGATCATATCCATGATCAAAGATTCCATAGAGGTTTCCCCCTTTCTGACAATTACATATAAAAAAGGATGCCCCCGCTGTTCACGGGCACCCTTTGTTTGCTAAAAGGACAGTTACCGGTATCTATCGTGTGGATTTTATACCTATTACACATTTTTTCATACCGTAATCCTATAACAACGGTTCATAAAGAGTCAACGTTTTATTACCGGGATATTTTTCTAGTACCGTTGGAGGATAGTCTCTTCCCTGCATTCATCGCTACTTATACCTATACTAGTCTACACTATATAGATTTTTCATTTCACCCTTTCCGCAAAAACAACGAAAGAAGGCGATCCAAATATAGGAGAATCACCTTCTTTCCACTTCATATAATATTGTAATATTAGATGTGCAATTCGATTTCCCTACTATTTTAGCCACGTTACCCGCGCCTGTTTCCTGATTTCGCCCTTATCATAGACTAGCTTTCCCTTGTTGAAGGTGGCGGTTATTTGACAGGGGAAGGTGTGGCCCATATAGACACTTTGCTTATGCTTGGCATAAAAATTGTCCCTACTGACTGTATAGTTTTGACTCAGGGAAATAACAGCAAGATCCGCATCCATTCCTTCCTTGATTTGTCCCTTCCTTGAAGAAAGTCCAAATCGC
This sequence comes from Peribacillus suis, assembly GCF_059384845.1. NCBI lineage: Bacteria > Bacillati > Bacillota > Bacilli > Caryophanales > Bacillaceae > Peribacillus > Peribacillus suis. The sequence continues at coordinate 894,527 of NZ_CM182019.1, read as the reverse complement.
TCAGCAGGTGCTGCCGCTATCCAATCAGCCACTTTCGGTAAAGGAATATCGTATGTAATGGCCAGTTCGATCATCGATAGTAAGGAAAACTGCCCGCCACTTATTCCACCCCATGCCTCGAACAGGTTATGCACCGCAGGATCCTTCATTTCATAAGGACTTGGGGAGTGATCTGATGAAATCATGTCAAACCTTCCTTCTATTAATAAAGCAATTAACTTTTCCTGTTCGTCCCTCTCACGAAGTGGAGGTGCGCATTTTGCTACCGACCCTTTCTCGATGAGTGTAGCTTGATTGAATAGTAGATAGTGAGGACAGGTTTCGACCGTTACATCCAGGCCACGTCGCTTGGCCCGTTCTATCTTTTCTATCGCCAATGCACTGCTGATGTGGACAAAATGCAGTCGGCATCCTGTCAATTCTGCATATGTAATGGCTCGTTCGACTGCCTCTGCTTCTGCTAATACGGGACGAGTCGCCGCATAGTCGTCAGCGCTGTATAATCCTTGCTCCTCTTTCACTTGCTTCAACCAGCGAGTAATTGAATCACTTTCGGCATGCAGTGCCAAGATCTTATCCAACTTGGCGATTTCCCGCATACCATGAAGCAGAGTTAAATCATCCGCCCGTTCAAACTCATCATTGCCCGTCGCAGAAAGAAAGGCCTTAAAACCAATGACCCCTGATTTAGCTAGCCCTTCCAATTCATCTATATTTCCGGGTACCAAACCACCCCATAAACCAAAATCGACAACCGACTTCGCTTCACCGATTTTCGCCTTCTCAAGAAGCGCCAGTTGATCAATCGTGGAAGGGATCCCATTCAATGGCATGTCAAAATAGGTCGTGCATCCGCCTGCTGCCATCATCTGCGAACCGGTTTCAAACCCTTCCCAATGGGCACGTCCCGGCTCACTGAAATGGACATGAACATCAATCATTCCAGGAAAAACATAGTGTTCCGATGCTTCATATTCTTCGAGCCCTTTATCATCGATCAGATTGCCAATCTCGGCAATCCTGCCGTCCCGGATGGCAACATCGGCTTTTTTCACTTCTTCAGGCACTACCACGTAGCCATTACGGATAATGAGTTCGTATGTGGACATCTTGTTCACTCCTTCAAATCGTTTGGCAAAAGATACAGAAAGTCACCTTCCCGTTATGATTTCACTCCGATCCGTTTTCCCGATTCCCCTACGTATATGTCGAGTGCAGCCTGCAAAGCTCCCCCCCGATTCACCTCGAACCCTTGGCGTAAAAGGACCGCTTCCAAAGAAGCCAGCACAAAGAGAATATTCTCTTTCCGACAACTGAATCCCATTGTTCCAATTCTCCAAATCTTCCCGTGAAGGGGACCGAACGAGGATGCGATTTCGATACTAAATTCATTCAATAGCATCGACCGGACTTGCTCTCCATCCACCCCTTCTGGAATTTCAACACAAGTTACGCATGGTAATTTATTTTTCCCATCCCCAAATAACGTAAGCCCCATCGCCTTGATGCCAGCAACAAGTGCGGACTCATGATGCCTATGGCGGGCAAATCGCTGTTCCAATCCTTCTTCGAGCACAAGGCGTAGTCCTTCACGTAATGCATAAATCATCGAAGTTGCTTCTGTATGATGGTTCAAACGACGTGGTCCCCAATAATCCTGCAGCATGCCCAAATCGAAATAATTGGAGGGAATGGGACGATGGCTAGAAATACGTTGACGATCTTCTTCTGTTTCAATCCCCCGTTCCACCTTTTTACGGGACTGAATGATCTTTTCAATTCTTTCATTATATGTGATTGGCGCCATACCCGAAGGAACGGACAGGCATTTTTGCGTACCGCCTATCAACCCATCAATATACCATTCATCCACCTTTACCTCCGTTCCTCCAATCGACGCAACCGCATCGACCACAAGCAAAACATCTTGCTCCCGACAGGCCTTACCGATTTCCGCTAACGGCTGCATGCATCCTGTGGACGTTTCCCCGTGAACAATTGCCGTTATTTTCGGGGATATTTTCTTGATTTCCGCAATGACATCCGCTGGATCAAAAACCTCCCCCCACGGACATTCGATCGTATGCACTTCCGCACCATATCGCTCACAAATTTCAACCAGCAAATGACCGAACCGCCCAAAAATGGGAACCAGGACCTTATCGCCAGGCTCAATAATGCTGCATAGTATCGCTTCATTTCCGGATCGGGATGTCCCGTCGATTGGAAAAGCCCAGTGATTGTTCGTCTGGAATACGAGACGAAGCATTTCCATTACTTCATTCATAATATTCGTAAAGGCAGGATCAAACTGCCCTAAAATCGGAGTGCTCATCGCCCGTAAAACCCGGGGGTCCACCTCCACTGGCCCTGGAGTCATGATGGTCCTGACCGGTGTGCATAATTCTTTATATGCCATTTCATCTTCCCCCTTTAATAGGCTAATTTATATAATAGGTCGCTTAACACATCGATTCCTTTTTCTAAGTCCTGAATGTTCGTAAATTCTCCCGGCGAATGGCTGATTCCATCCCGACTTGGAACGAAGAGCAAGCATGTCGGACAAATCGAACCAAACACCTGTGCATCATGCCCCGCACCACTAATGATATCTTGATAAGGAATCTTATGGTTTTCGGTAATTTCCCGAACCAAGGAATTCATCTCTGTACTTAATTCAACCGGCACGACATCCATCCACTGTGCAACTTCCAACTGTATCTCGTTACCATCAGCATGAGATTGGAAGGTAGAGAAAATCTCCCGACAAAACGAATCAAGGACATCTTCTTGGTGATGCCTGATATCTAAACTAAATGCCACTTCACCAGCCACGACGTTCGGAACGTTTGGAAACACATCCACTTTACCGACCGTCGCCACTAAATGAGGGTCCATTTCCTTGGCCTTACTCGTTAAAAAAGAAATGTATTCCGAAGCTGCACTGACTGCATCCCTTCGATCATGCATCGGAGTGGTGCCTGCATGATTACTTTCACCAAGAACCCTAATCGTATAGCGACGCTGCCCAACAATATGACTGACGACCCCGATCGTCTTTTGATTTTTTTCCAAGATACTTCCCTGTTCAATATGAATCTCGACGAATCCCTCAATATCATCACGGACTGGCGTTATATATGTATCAGGGTCAAAACCTGCTTCCTTCATGGCTCTCAAAAATGGATACCCCTCTGAATCCATCAGCCCTTTCACTTGGTCCAGACCATACACCCCTTGGACATTCCTCGATCCCCAGAATGTCAAGGGGAAACGGCTCCCTTCTTCTTCACAAAAGGAAACGACTTCGATCGTTTTCCGGGGAGGCCCATAGGTTTGATGCAACCTTTGTACCGCTAGAAAACTAGCGATGACCCCAAATGCACCATCATACTTCCCTCCTTCGACAACGGTATCAATATGCGACCCCGTCAGGATTGTTTTACTTCCGGGATTCGTCCCTTCCAATCTTCCAAACAAGTTACCTACGCTATCAAAATGCGTCTGTAAACCCACTTTTTCCATTTCCATTTTCAATGCTCGCTGGGCCTGCACCCATGCCTTGGAATATAATAACCGAGTTACTCCCTGCTTTTTCGTTAACCCGAAAGAAGCCAACCATTCAATCATAGAAGCAACATTATCTTTTTCATAAAGAGATTCCTTGATTTGGATGGCCATCACGTTTACCTCCTCTTATTCAGCCCTACTGTATGTTATGAATCTTCGCAAAATTATGTTATATAGATTATTTTACTTGCTTACATGATGAACTTCATTGACAATTCTGTTAGAAATCAAAGATATTTTTGTACACCATCACTAAACAACAAACTTATTTGGTAGAAAAAAAGCGAGAGCATCCACAAGGACACCCTCACACATCAACTTGTATAATTTGAGCCTAACCCCAGTTCCCTCAATAGTTGACGGTAGGCAATCGAAGTCTTATCCGCCGCGATATGGGCTTCCGCCTGAAGATCGAGCGGTAACTCCTCCGGCTTTTGGTTTTCGACCATTTCCTTATCTTCATTAAATATCTGTAAATTGAATTCGTAAGTGTCTTCAAGAGGTGCATCTAAATCAAAATTTCGCGCCATCGGGGAAAACATCCTTGTTTTCCTAGCCGAGACTGGACTAGCGCAATTCAGGATAAATAATTTCCCACCTTCCGGAAAATGGACCGTCAACCTCGCCGCTAATGGAGGATAAATGTCAAACACGCGTAGCCACTCAAAATTCGGCGGTTCCAAATGTTTCAGGTCTTTTCCGTAATTGCTGACCGAACTTCTATACTCGACATGTAAGCCGTATTCCGTTTTACCCACTTTATAACTTGGCACAACGGGGTTATCACGATCAGCGAAGCTTTCTGAGTGAACCCAGGCAAAATGAGATACATCCAAAAACCCTTCCATCTGTCTTCCTGCAGAACCAGCAATGTCGATGAACGGAGGCAGAATATTCAGGTATGCCTGATCGTCCCATGCCGGCAATGGCGGGATATCCTCAATATCACTTGCTATCGAAGTCCAGACCAATCCATAACGTTCTACCGTCGGATAGATGGTAATGCAAAGACGAGGAGATATTTTCGCATTAGGGTGTGCGGGAATTCCCGTGCAGTTCCCCTCTGGCCCGTATCTAAATCCATGATAAGGACAAACGATATTGTCTTCTTCCACCCACCCCATGCTTAGCGGAACCCCCCGGTGCAGACAAAGATCCCTAGCCACAATGATTTTTCCGCTCGCACGGTAAAGCACAAGATGGACATCCAGCAATTTAATGCCGAGGGGCTTTTCCTTCACTTCCTCGACCGCCGCCACCGGAAACCAATACTGCGTCAATACATCCCAATCCTCTTTACTGAACGTGCATTCTTTTGGATAGGGTGTCACTCTTTTTTTCTTCTTCGTAGCAACATTGGTTTCCTTCATTCCTTCATCTCCCCTTTTTTCATTCATAGCTTTTTATAAATAGTACCAATATTCAGACATTATGTCACCACCAATGTTATAAAACCTTACATTAAAATATAATTTTGGCTATCTCAACAAAATAAAATGGAAAATTTGTAAGGATTGTCAAAGGAATTGTATGATATGATAGAAAAAAAACTGACATCATGAAGGCGATAAGGAGATAGTCCACAGCACGTTCTATAGGAAAAGACTATTACACTCGCGCACCCCTAGATAATCAAAATCTTAATGAATGAGGTGTGTTTAGATGAAGGTAGCCGAACTTTTACATTTGCCGTTTTTACCCGGCATGCACGTTATCGCTGGAGAATTAGGTTTGGATGGGGAAGTACAAACGGTCAACATGATGGATGCCCCGGATATCATCCATTTTCTAAAACCTAATGAATTTCTCGTAACGACCGCGTACCACCTGAAGGACCAGCCACTCTTATTCAAGACTCTCATCGAAGGCATGGCCAAACAAGGTTGTGCCGCACTCGGCATCAAGACTCGACGGTACTTGAAGGAAGTACCTGAGGAGATACTTCAACTTGCCAACGAACTCTCTCTTCCTATAATCGATCTTCCCGCAGACTTGTCTCTCGGTGAAATCACCAATCTCATACTCCGGCAAATTCTCGATCAACGCGCCAATGAATTAACGCACGCGATGGAGACACATAAACAATTCACCAATCTCATTATGCGTGGAAAAGGAATTCAGAAATTACTTGATCATTTATCCAATATGATTGAATTTCCCATCACATTGGTTGATCAATACCTTAAACCGATGATTCATCCATATCGCACCTCTTCGGTTTTTTCAATAATCAAAAAAATGATCAGTGAAGGATACAATTTTCAACTAACCAAGTCTCCTTTTTGCTCATTTTCAGTCCTATCCAATCAGCAAACCTATACTGTTTTCCCCATCTATCTGGATGGAAAAACATTTGGATATTTGACCATTTCAGGAGAAATCAAGTCTAGCGACAATTTGATTACCTTAACAATCGAACAGGCCACAAACGTCATCTCCTTCGCATTAATGAAAGAGCACGCACTCAAACAGCATGATCGAAATATTCGAAACGAGTTCTTCCTCCATGTCCTTGATGGCAGCTTCTCCTCACATGAGGAAATCATAAACCGGGCAAAAGAGTTCTCCTTACATAACGAACAAACATATATATGCGTCGTTGGGAAAATGGACGAAACCCATGAAAGTAAAAACTATACACAGCAACAGGAAAAAGCCGATTCGGTTTATGCATTTTTAGAAGAGGAACTTCTCGACTCAACCCTCCCTATCCACCTCTTTACAAAAGGAAAGAAGTGCATTCTTTTATATGAGGTAAACGAAGATTCAAACCGTTCCCTTCAATATGTAGAATCCTCCTTACATGCCTTGCAAAGAACAGTGAATAAACAATTTGACTGTACCATGTCGTTCGGAGTCAGCCATATGGCCCCGAAATTTCTTCAGATCAAACACGCCTTCAAGGAAGCGAATGACTCCCTCAAGGAAGGCGGTCTATCAAAAAGGGCTGGATATATCCAGACATTCCGGACAAAAGACATCATGGAATTGCTACGAATCATCCCTGAAGAAGACCTAAAGAACTTTAACCACTTCGCCCTACAAGGATTTTCGAAAATAAAGAACGAAGAGCAAGAACCATTATTGCAGACACTATCCGTCTACCTGGAGACCCATTGCCAAATTTCCGAAACAGCCAAGAGATTATTTGTTCATCGGAACACCGTTGTATACAGACTCGAGAAATGCGAGGAACTACTTGGGAAGAGCTTGAAAGACCCTGAAACCACACTGCAAATACGACTTGCCTTAAGGATCAACACCCTGCTAACTACTTAGATTTCATCTTTCCAATTACATCCTTCCATTACAAACACGTTAGGATCGTTAACCATAAGCAAGACTTATCAACTTAAATAACAACTTTATAATTTCCTTATTATTACAATAGGTGTAAGATTTGAATCAAGAACATACTATCCATTTGGATCCAGAGGGGATTGATTTACATGCCATTTACTTTTAAGTCCATTGACCATATTCAGCTCGCCGCCCCTAAAGGCAGCGAGGACAAGGCAAGAACATTTTTCAAGGACCTGCTAGGCTTTGATGAAGTCGAGAAACCTGAAGCCCTAAAGAAACGCGGTGGCGTTTGGTTTGAATTCGCCAATCACCAAATACATATCGGAATCGAAGAACCATTTTATCCGGCAAAAAAAGCTCATCCCGCTTTTGAAGTAGAGAATATAGAAGCTTTAAAACAGCATTTAGTAACAAATGGAATCGAAGTCATGGAGGACGATAGAATCCCAGGTGTTAAAAGATTCTTCATTTCCGACCCTTTCGGTAACCGCATGGAATTGCTTGAACGGGTAAAAAGCTAAATACCGTCCAAGATTCGACCGAACTTACAAAGAATAAGAATGATTGGGAGTATTCAGGAGCCTGTTAAGGGCTCTCTTTTTTATGGAAGCACAGAATATATCGTTGTATCCACATCCACATATGCGGTATCCAAGTAGGATTGTGGAATGGGGATAAACTTTAATTTCTTAAGAATGTGAATTTATAATTATCTTGACTTATAAAACATTATTTTGATATATTTAAAAACAGACCGGTTGGTTTAGAGGAGGTTTCCTGCGATTGGATACAAAATCACTGATCATTGACATCGCTACAAACCTTTTTCAGAAAAAAGGATATTTAGGCGTAGGATTAAATGAAATCTTAAAGAAATGTAACATTTCAAAAGGCTCACTTTATCACCATTTCCCCAACGGAAAAGAAGAATTACTCATCGCTTGTCTTCAATCTTTGAATACTATGATCACTTCGGATATGAAAGACATTTTCCAACAACATCCAACTACACAAATGGCTACTCAATCGATGATTGAAAAACTGGCCGTTCAGTATGATCGTGATGGGATGATTACTGGTTATACATTCAGTAGTATCGTAAGCGAAATGGGATCACTAAGCGAACCAGTGAGAACCACATGTGCTCTCACTTTCACAAAGATTCAAGATATTTATTCAATCAAATTAATAGAAGATGGCTTTTCCAAAGAAGCAGCTCAGGCACTGGCATTAATGCTGACCGCTACCATCGAAGGTGGGATCATGCTTTGTTTAACAAAAAACTCGAGCGAACCATTAAGAACGATTTCGAAGGGATTGCCCAATCTATTAAAGGCGTATTAATGTAATATAATCACGTCCATACAAATCCTCTCGACTTGCTTGTTGAGGGATTTTCATTACGCCTTAGAATCAGTAGTGTAAACACGTGTATTCACGTAACCACAACGTCTAAATATGTATTTTCGGAAGGAAGAAAACATTGAAAAACGAAACTAGATTACCAAGAAACGGCAAAGAGGGCGCATTATACGGAGGTATCATCTGTTTTCTTACCTCTTTATTCATGTCATCATTCAGTATCATTACAGTAACTGGTGAATTTAACGGGGAAATTGCAATGGATATTATCAAAATTTGGCCAATCATGTTTGTTATCGCCATGGTCATTGAGCCAGTCCTTGTAGGACGCATTGCAGAAAACATGGTTAAAAAGTTCACTCAACCAACAGATAGCTTTAACGCAAAGATTTTATTCCGTATCGTATTCACTGTATTCGGCATGTCCATGTGCATGACTTTCATTGGCGGAATCATCGGTAACGGTTTTAATTCGGATACCTTTAGCAACTTTATTTCATATTGGCCAAGAAACTTCTTCATCGTTCTTCTTGCTGAGAGTTTAGTCATTCAACCCCTTGCAAGAATGGCCATGGTAAAAATACATGCTAATCAAGATAAAAAAGATCCTGCCGTTGCCATTATAAAATAATGCCCAGGATGACGAACTGAATATCAAAATAAAAGGGGTTCGAAATCTTCATTTCGAACCCCTTTTGACTATCATAACTCCTTAAGTCAATCTAGATATCTTCTTGCCCCAGCATATTCTTCACCGTAACCCGATGTATCGATTTCATCTATCCTTACATGTGTAGAGGTGTTTGGTGAATGAATCATCTTCCCTTTTCCTATATACATCCCTACATGGTGGACCTTCCCTTTTCCTTTATCATAGGCAAAAAAGAGTAAATCGCCTGGTTCAAGGTTTTCCCGTTTCACCATTTCCCCCTGTTGCGCCTGAACGGAAGAGTCCCTTGGAATCGTTATTCCATTAGCGTGGTACATCGTATAGGTAAACCCGGAACAGTCAAATCCAAAACCGGACATTCCGGCCCATAGATAAGGAAGACCTAAAAATCCTTTGCCCGTTTGCACGATGTCCGTACCCGTCGGTTTTGGAATTTGATTGTCATTTTGATAGATCTCTACGTCTTTCTTATCTATCCATTTGGCTCCATCACTTGGTGTCATAACTTTTACCTTATCTTTTTTCACCTGCAAAAGTGGAAGGCGTGTATCAAAGCTGACTTCCATGAATTTCGACCGCTGTTTCGAATCCGAATAAAGCCAAGTCTTGGGAGCATCCACAAGGGCTAACCCTTTAGAGAGTTGTTTTTCAAAGGCCTTTGCTGTCTTCAATTGCCCTTTTGGCATCCATCCTGGATAACCCGCTTCATTTCGGGGTGTCAACTGATTGGCTACTGCTACTTTCACCCAATTTCCTCGTTCTTCGAGTATGGTCACTTTTGACCCATATAACGCCTGTGTTTCCAGGTTACCCACAAGCCACAGCTTGTCCTCATACTTCATGGACTTGATCCAGGCATTCAAATCAACGGGGTTCGACGCAGAAGGAGCATCCAATTGTCTTAATAGGTCCGGCTCCGTCCACAGAGTGGCAACCGCTACATCTACATAGGCACTTCTCACTTTTTCTTTTGCGCTTGCTTCACTTGAACTGAATAGTAAAATACTAAGTGCAAAGAAAGATAGCACTAAAACCAATACCTTTTTTCTTTCCATCTACATAATCACCCTTCCAAAAATTTTTATTGAGTAAAAGAGGATTTCCTCTTGACCCCTAGTCCAGGTTTATCGGTAATGAAGAGGTGGTCTTTCTTAAATTGAAGTCCTTCAAATGGTTCATCCTTAATCCATAATGGTGCATCCAGATCAATCTTCGTGATGTTTGGATGTGCGGTTGCCAGATGTGCTGCGGCCGCTACACTTATGGTTGATTCCATCATACTTCCGATCATGCATTCAACCCCGGCTACTTCTGCCATATCCGCGATCTGAAGTGCACGCCGAATTCCTCCGGTTTTCATTAATTTAATATTCAGTAAATCAACAGCCCGTTCACTTAAAAGTCTCAAGGCATCACGAGGGGAAAACAGACTTTCGTCGGCCATGATCGGCACGTTCACCGACCTCTTTATTTCTTTCAAACCATCGATGTCATGTGCTTGCACAGGCTGTTCCACCAAATCAACGTTCAGCTTCCTCTCCTCGATTTCATGAATGATGGAGATTGCTTGTTTTGTTGTCCATCCTTGATTCGCGTCGACCCGGATGATGACTTGATCCCCCACAGCTTCTCGAATACGGGAGACCCGTTCCACATCACTCTTCCAATCCTTCCCCAGCTTGATTTTCATCGTTGAAAATCCACCTTCTATTAGAGACAAGGCCGCCTTTGCCATTTCATCAGGTGTATCAATACTGATTGTCATATCGTTTTTCAGCTCATTCGATTTCCCACCCAGATATTGATATAAAGGGAGCTGCCACCTTTTGCTGACTGCATCATACAAAGCGATTTCAACAGCAGCTTTTGCACTTGTATTGCCTACACAGGATTGTTGGATTACCTGAGACAATACATGAATACTCTCAATGTCACGGCCAATGAGATGTGGCGCGATCACTTCTTCAATGACCGTCATGATTCCATTAGTGGAATCTCCTGTGATGGCAACCGTCGGGGCTGCTGCACCCAATCCTTCCGTACCATCCTCCAACTTCACAGAAACCATGATGTTCTCAATTTCCATTGCAGTGCGCAAGGCAGTCTTGAATGGTTTGATGAGTGGTAGAGTTTCCACTGATACTTGTAAACTTTCAATCTTCATCGTAACATTCCTTCCTTAAAAGCTTGATAGTATATATGACGTAAATATTCCAAAATAGGTACCCAGAAGACTACCCAAAACAGCCATCAGGATTCCGACAGGTATTAGAGCCCGGTTAAATGCGCCCGCCAATATCGGAGCTGAAGCAACCCCTCCTATATTAGCCAATGAGGCAACTCCCATTGTAAATAGATCCAACTTGAAGACTTTTGCCAAAATGACCATGATCAATCCATGGAAGAATAGAATCATGAAACCGGATAGAATATACACAGGTGCTTGAAACAGCTGTGAAAAATCGGCATGGGAGGCAATTAAACCAATGACTATATACAGCATGACTTTGGAAATTTCCATGGAGCCCGCGATGCGCCCAACCTTCGTGACGGCCAGAAGCAACCCTACAGTCGACGCGATGATGATGGTCCACGTCGTCCCATTCACTGCAGCACCCAACACTGGCAGATTTTCCCCGATTTTCGTTGCCCCTGCTGATACGATTAAAGCGAGCGCCAAGAAACCGATCAATTCCACGAAGCCAAATTCCGTCTTTGTCGTTTCTCCCGCTTCAAGCTCGGAGGTCATTTGTTCAATGAAAGAAGTATCCGCTTTGGTCCAAAAATTGAATTTCCCGGCTAGAGGTACCAACCAGAACAAAAACATAACCCAAATGGAGTAATTGACTGTATCCATGATTAACGCATAACCAAAGATATTTTCAGGTACATCCAATATCCCTTGCAGGATCACCATGTTGGCCGATCCCCCTGTCCAACTTGCACTCAAAGCCGAAAATGCCTTCCAAGTTCCTTCCGCATAAAAACCATTCATCAAGACGTAAGTTAGAGTGAACCCTCCTATGATACTGATTGACGCCGCAAAAAAAGTTAAAAGCATCTTCGGTCCAAGTCTCAGTATTTTACGCATATCACATTGCAACAACATGAGCATTAGCATGGCTGGAAGCAGGAGACCCCTGACAGTACCATATGCATTTTCGACTGATTCACTGTCTGAAAAGAGCCCAAATGTCTTCATCAAGGCCGCTCCAATATAAATGAGGACAATGCCAGGTACATACTTGAAGAACTTTCCTCCTACTTTCTTCTCCACTACGGCAATCGCAGCAGTAAATGCCAATAAAAAACAGACAAACATCACACCATCTTGAATCATTTCCCATACCTCCTTATATTCAAGGGATTCCGTTCTACTAAACTATGATTTAGTCAACATGTCCCTAATAAAAAAATCCAGCTGCCAAAGAGCGCACGAATACACTCTTTAACAGCTGGATTTCAATTGCGTCTAACAAAAGAAGCAGCTATACCTTATTAAGTTGAAGATATTTAATACTTGCATTCCTTATGGCAACGGTCAGAGCTTTCTGAGAAGAACCAAAATACCGTTTCTCAATTTCCTTCTCCAACACATCAGGTTGAAGAATGGAATGTCCATTCAACATGGAGCGAATGAAGTTGGATGTAAGCGATATTGTAGTCGAACATTCCGCATCCACGATCTCGTGTGTATCACTATCAATGACCAATCCAATAAAAAAGCAGTTAAACTGCTGAGTAATCGGATTATTGGACGCCGCCTTTGACTCGCCCACTATGTACACTGTATTTTCCTGAAACATCCTTAGTGGCCTCCTGTCATACAGACATCCAACAGGTATATATGGAGATATCTAAATTCCAACCAAATGATTACATATATACTAATATGTTCATTATGAATCTGTCAATATATTTCGCATATTACGACAAATCCCCACTTTTCAAGTAAGCCAGCAGGAAAATACTCTATCATTCTTTGGACTACCTTCTTCTTTCTTTATATAGTTTGTCCATAATCCCCTCTGAAAATTAGTTACAATACCCAATGACAATTATCAGAATATTTATTATGATGATATTAATCATAACAAGAATGCGTTATATTATATGACATTTTTTTTAAGAAGGGAGTTTTACTTATATGAATGAAAAAGTTGGCAAGTCCAAGGTCTTCTCCTTAGGCCTACAGCATGTCCTCGCCATGTATGCAGGGGCAATCCTGGTGCCCATCATCGTCGGAGGCGCCTTAGGCTTCACTCCTCAACAGCTTGCTTACCTCATTGCCATTGACTTATTAACCTGTGGAATCGCGACGTTACTCCAAGCATGGAAAAACAAATTCTTCGGCATTGGGCTCCCGATTGTTTTAGGGACTTCCTTCGTAGCGGTCACTCCCATGATTTCCATAGGAAGTAACTATGGCATTTCCGCCATATATGGATCGATCATCGCAGCAGGTCTGTTCATCATTTTTTTCTCCAATATCTTTGGCAAGCTACTAAAGTTATTTCCTCCTGTCGTGACTGGGACAGTCGTCATCATCATTGGATTATCCTTAGTTCCCACCGGCATTAAAAACATGGCTGGCGGTGCAGGAAGCAAAGACTTTGGTTCAGCTGAAAACCTCATGCTCTCATTCGGTGTCCTTTCCATCATTTTACTGATGAATCGGTATTTCACTGGATTCATCCGTGCCATTTCCGTATTGGTCGGCATCATCGCAGGAACGGTCGTTTCCGCATTTACAGGAAAAATGGATTTTTCCACCGTCATGGAAGCCTCGTGGTTTCATGTCCCAGCTCCATTCTACTTCGGCGTACCCACCTTTGAAATCGCGCCTATCCTGACGATGATGCTAGTCGGAACGGTCATCCTAATCGAATCGACCGGTGCCTTCCTTGCCCTTGGAAAAATAACCGGGCGTGACTTAAAGGAACGGGATATTGTACGGGGCTATCGTGCAGAAGGGCTTGCCTTCACTTTAGGAGGAATCTTCAACGCCTTTCCCTATAGCACATTCGCACAAAATGTCGGACTGGTTCAATTGTCCGGCGTGAAAAAACGATCCATCACCATCGCGGCAGGTTTCATTTTAATCGGGCTTGGACTGGTTCCAAAAATTGCAGCACTCGCTACATTGATTCCTACAGCCGTTCTTGGTGGAGCCACTGTCGTCATGTTCGGGATGGTTGTATCCTCAGGAATCAAGATGTTAGGCGATGTAGACTTTTCCGATAACTCGAATTTATTGGTCATCGCATGTTCGGTATCATTGGGTCTCGGCGCAACGGTCGTTCCCGAATTGTTCTCGAGCCTGCCGGAAGCGATTCGTATTGTTGTCGGCGATGGAATCATTACCGGTAGCCTGACAGCCATCATCCTGAACTTAATTTTAACTCCCCGGAATAAAAAATCAGATCCTAGAGTCGTGCCTGAAACGGACCAACTCTTAGCCAAAAGCGTATAAAAGGAGTCTAGAACATGATCACATTGGAGATGTTACAGAAAAAAAGCCATAAGGAATTCACGGAGATTCTCGGGGATACTTTCGAGCACTCACCTTGGATTCCAGAGCAAGCCTCAGCGTCCAGGCCGTTTTCTTCCTTATTAAGCCTTCATCAATGCATGGTCGATATCGTGAACCACGCACCTAAGGAAATGCAAATGGATTTAATAAGGAAGCACCCAAACCTAGGTGACAAAGTCGAAATGACAGCTGACTCGACCAAGGAACAACGAGGAGCGGGATTAAAGGACCTTACCGTTTTGGAATACGAAAATTTCCTTTCATTAAATAGACGTTATCAAAAAAAGTTTAACTTCCCCTTCATCCTCGCAGTACGCGGCAAGGATAAGCATGACATATATGAAGCAATGGAATTGAGGATTCACCATACAGAAGAAACCGAGTTTGAAACGGCCTTAGCAGAGATTTATCAAATAGCGTTCTTTCGTTTACAGGAAAAAATCAAAAGCTAAATAGTCTCGGCCTTGGCCGAAGAATGCAAGGGATAAGGAGACATATATGTCTGGTTTAACAACGCATATCTTGGACTTAACACACGGGAAACCCGCTGCAAACGTCACGATTGAATTATATTACTCCGAATCATCATCCTCTACCTGGCAGCTACTCCAAACAGCTGTCACGAACGCGGATGGGCGGCTCGATGCCCCTCTCCTCACCGGGGAAGAAGCAAAAACCGGACAGTACGAAATCGTCTTTCATATCGGCGATTACTTCCGCGGTCAATCAATTGAGCTACCTGACCCTCCCTTTTTGGACCAAGTTCCTATCCGCTTCGGTCTAGCGTCCCCCGCTTCCCACTATCATGTGCCTTTACTCGTCTCCCCATGGGGCTATCAGGTATACCGGGGAAGTTAATGACTCTGGAGAATACCGAGAATAAACCCCCGGCAAAGAGGCATATACATTGTCCCTTTGCCGGGGGTTTCCTGCTTATTGATTCATTAGTCTTTTCAAGTCCCTAAACCATTACACTATTTTTTTCTTGGATGTTAGTTTTTCGGACGATTCCATTTCTCTTAATCCTTGATAAATGCAAAAACCTGAGTACCCTAAGAGCAATAAACCCGGACCTATAAGTAAAAGGGCAGCGCCTTCTTTGGATTGGGTGAAATCGATGAAATATCCTACATAAGGGATGGTGAATCCAGAGTATAGAGCTACAATATTATCGGATAGAACCGGGTCAGCATCTGCAGTTTTATTATTATCACCTTTCGTATCGTAAAGAACATGCTCTCCGCTACTGTTCACCTTGGTGATCCTATGCGTTATGAGTATTTCCTCACTTGTTTGGAAGGTGATGATATCCCCTTTTTTAAGGGCTAGTTTCTCGTCTGAACTTAGTGGCTTGACAGCTATAACTGACCCGGTTTGAAAGGTAGGTTCCATCGACCCGGACAAAACCGTTTTAAGCTGATGCCCCATAACCTGGGGTTCCCCCCCAGACGCTTTTGAGGATATGACAAGAAATACCATTACCATTAAGTTTAAAAATAGTACCACTGTAATCAAATTACTTATTACTTTCAGCGTTCTTTTCAAACTCTTCGCCTCCTGACTTATTATCTACCTTACCATCTGTGTTCTGATCCTCTGTAATAGGGTCCTTTTTAATCGGTAACTCACTTTCTTCTTTTTCTTTATCGATAGCCTCGTTTTCTTTAGGCTTATTTTCAATTTCGTCTTTAGTGGAATCCTCTACTTTTTCATCAGAGTCCTTTGCTTCTTCATTCTCCTCAGTTTCGGGCTCAGCACTCTCATTCTCCTGATTTTCATTTGGATCTGGCTCATCGTCGATCGGTTCCTTCACTTCTTCACATTCTTCATGATTCTCATTCTCTTTTGCGTTAGAGCAATCCATGTCCTCGGCTATCTCCCAAGTCCCAATTTGAATCTCTTGGTTTACTAGTTCCATGTCGGTGTAATAGGCATTCGTTTGCCCCGTAACAGCCACCACTGTTCCTAAAAATAAATACCATATAGCCACCAGCTTGGTTAATGTCCATAATAGTTTTTTTCTCTTCCAAATTCCCTTTTTATTTAGTATTGGAAACCCCTTCTTCCTAGGCTTCATTCTTTATAGTGCTTGCTGCCTTTCAGATTTACGATTCCTAGACTAATGCTCTGGAACTCCTATGTATAGAATGTACTTCAAGTATTCGATATAAAAGAAGTGCCCAAAAGAACACTTTTGGGACACCTCCACTTTTTAAACTCTTAGTTCACACCAACAGCGATATATGCAGCTTTTACAGCTCTTACTTCTTTTGAGCTAGCTCCATATAAATCCGTTGCAGCCTGAATAGCTGCTTCTTTCATCATTGTAAAGTTTGAACTGGCTGTCAGGTATTTAGAAAGGGCGCGGTAATAAATTTGTTCTGTCGCTTCACGACCAACCCCACTCACGGTAACTCCATAATGAGTTCCACCCTCTGAGATCAGGTAAGCTGCCTTGTTATTGATACTACTGTTGATATGAACGCCACCACTATCTAAAGTACCTGTATACCTTTTACTCCAATGATCTGGAGAATAGCCGCTATCCGTTCTGACGTCAACGATTTCTGCCGGATTACTCATGGAACGCAATCCCTTTCTTCCATCCTTAACGATTGTTTCTCCAATTAGCCATTCTTCATCACTTCTGTCTACCATGGCAGCAAATATATCTGACATGGATTCGTTTAAGGCCCCGGATTCATTTCGATAGATTAGATTTGCCGTATGTTCAGTCACACCATGCGCCATCTCATGCGCAGCAACATCCAAACCTCCCGCGAAATTATGATAGGCGATGCCATCACCATCACCATATGACATCGTTCTTCCATTCCAGGATGCATTATTCCAATTATTATTCACATGGACCGAAGAAATTAACTGTTGACCCTTATCATCAACCGAATTACGCCCAAATGTGCCTTTGAAATAATCATAGGTCTTTTGTGCATTTGCATGTGCATCTACAGCAGCACCGTCTTTAAACATTTTAATAAGACTTGTGACTAGTCGATTGCCATTCTTTGCATCATTGGTGACTACACCTTTACCTCGCGTCACATCAGTGAGACCATACACCCCGTTAGCATATTGCGCTTCAAACATCTGCTTGTTATTAAATACGCCATTACCAAATGCCGTAACTTCATGGGAAGCATTATAGTTATCTACAATTTTTCCATTGGTAGAATCAATGAAATAATGCCAGTATCCAACCTCGGGTTCAATAGTAGAAGCTTTAACTAGAAAAGTATTATGGAATGCTCCATCGAATTCATAAATATACTGTTCAACGGCAATGTCACCATCATACTGATCTACCTTGCCAATTTTCTTTTCAAGATCCTGTTTTGCTACTTCAATCGCCTCTGTTTCAGAAATGGCAACCTCTGTCTTGATATTTTCATTCTCTAGATCAGGTACTACTTCACCGAAGAACGACGTAACATTATTATTCTCGTCAATCGCTATCGTCGAATCCGATCCGTATATAGGAACTCCTTTATACTGTTCAATCAGTCTAAAGTGATGGGTTCCGACCTCTTTATCAGCTTGTTCGTCTATTACTTTAAAGTTTTTTTTCATATCACCTTTTAGTTTAAACTTCTTACTATTTTCATTAAGGAAAGAATAGGCGATTTCCTTCTTACTTAAGCCACTTTTCCCTTTTGGGGACCAGGTTTCACCAATAAAAGAAGGAGTTTTATATTCATCATTATATTTAATAGTATCCTGAGCACCTACAAGTGATCCAGCTGTACCGAACGTCCCTAAAAAAACGGATAGAGCTAAAGTAGTAGAAACCATTTTCTTATTTACTTTCAATTATCTCATCTCCCTGATAAATAGTTTTTAAATTACTTCTCATAGGTATATGAGAAATTTTACTTAGCTTCACCAGCCGTTTGATTGGCGATAAATGTCCAGTCAAGTTTAAGTTGATCGCCTTGTAATACATTTTGATCTTCACCATTATCGATAAATTCAAACTGTACCCAAAGATCGTTTTCAGCACCCGGTTCAAGCCCACCATTTTTTGCAAAGAAAGGGTCTAGAACACTCTTTTTAACAAGGTCTGGATCCATATTTTTCAATTCTTGCAGTGTTGTCTCAAAAATAGGTTCATTCTCTTTGTCCCAATTCCATAAGAAGTTCACTCGGATATGCTTCCCGAAATCCTCAGAACCATTGTCACCCTTCGCATCGACAACCGAATACGCTGTTTTTAGATTGACGTTTTTAATTTTCAACGAACCATTATTCGCTAATTTAAATTCAGTTGTTTTCGAGTCACCAGGTTTCATATTCTCAAGATTGACGATTGTTTGTGGATTAATGGACAAATCCAATGTACCGGCTGCGAACGTATTATTGGTTACTTCTTGATCGCTGAAATAAGCATATGTACCCCCACCAATCAGTGATAGTCCTAATGCTGCTGATGCAATACCTAAACCTAACTTTTTCTTCATACCCACTTCAATTCCCCCCGCATTTCTATTTTTACTTCTAAAAATCTTTAGTAGCCTTCTTCATGTTGCAAGTTATATAATATGGAATATAAAGTAAATTATCTCCTCCCTTTTATTTTTTAACTCGTATGAGTACCCTTGAAGCAACCTTACAATACTAATCTAGGAGTACATTCACTCCATAATATTCCTTATTAAGATTTATTTGTTCTCAATAAAGAATGTATTTACATAATATTACCTAATTTTACATATTATTGTATATAGTCTTATATGTTTATAATCTTTTTAGGATTTCAAAAAATATTATCTTTTAAATTATCCACTTTTCCCTTAGTCTTCGACACTTTCCCAAGGTTAATCCTTGTATAGAAGTAGGAAAATAGCGAGAAAGAGCTTCCGACTGCCATCTTAAAATGACGCTGGAATTGCTAGGTCCGTATATTTAATGATAGTCAGCAATGGTTAAAATGGTATTATTTTCCTATATTCAATATATCACTAGACTAAAGTAGTATTTTCTGTAGGAACTAACTAACATCTTATTCATTTAAAATATATATAGTGAGAGTGAATACTAAAAAGTTGGTAACTTTAAAAAGGTAATAGTAAAAAACGTAGGGCCCCGGCTTTTAAGCCGGGACCCTACGTTTTTCATGAAATGAAATCAGGTTATATCGAGGTTACGTTCGTACTCTTTTCAAGATCCGATGGCTGCACCGTCTCCCCGTGGGTCGACTCCACCTTTAAGGAACCCATGCTCATCGATCCGGATGGCCTGCGCATGTCCCATCGCCCCATCAAACTCCTCCACGACTTCGACAAGATGCCCTTTTTCTTGGAGTTCCTTAATGGTATCTTTCTCGACACGACTTTCGATGCGTAACGCCTCACTAGATTCTCCCCAGGTCCTGCCCCAGACAAAACGAGGCTCATTGATGGCCGTTTGGGGATCCATCCCATAATCGATCATCCGGGTAATGATCGCGGTTTGCGTCTGCGGTTGACCTTCCCCACCTTGCGTTCCGTAAATAATGCTAGGTTTTCCATCCTTACAGGCCATTGCCGGCATCAGGGTATGGAAGGAACGCTTGTTAGGTTCCAAAGTATTGACATGGTTGGAATCTAGCGAGAAAAAGGACCCCCGGTTTTGAAGAATCACTCCTGTATCCCCGGCAACGACACCCGATCCGAACTCGAAGTACAGGCTCTGAATGAATGATACGGAATTCCCATCCTTATCTACAACGGCGGCATAAGCGGTGTCACTGCCCATCGGCGGGCTGGCTACCCTTTCTGCCTTCGTTCGTTGAATGGCTGCCCCAATCTTGGCAGCATATCGCTTATCAAGGAGCTTACCCAGGGGAATATCAAAGAATTCAGGATCCGTTAATACCTCGTTTCTGTCACGAAACCCTGCTTTTAATGCCTCCGCCAATAGATGATAATAATCGGCAGAACCATGCTCCATGTTTTCCAAGTCAAAGTTTTCTAGAATATTCAATGCCAGCAAACCGACGAACCCTTGAGAGTTGGGTGGGACTTGATAAATGGTATAGTCGCGGTAGGTAGTGGATATAGGTTCGACCCAGTTACCTTCATGGTTGGCAAAGTCAGCAGCGGTTAACAGTCCACCCTGTTCCTGCAAATAAGTAACGATGGATTGACCAAGTTCGCCATGATAAAAAACATCCCTCCCCCGTTCAGCAATCAAGGTTAAACTACGGGCCAAGTCTTTTTGAAAAAAACGTTCCCCCACTTCCGGAATTCTTCCTCCTGGCGCATAAATATCGGCTGTGATCAGCATCTTTGAAAGCCAGTCCCAGTTCTGCTTTGTATAGTCCACTTGGTTCTTCGTAATGGGAAAACCATTTTCCGCATACTCGATTGCCGGTACAAGAACTTCAGCCAATGATAAGGTACCTAATTCTTTTAATATAGCATCCCAGCTATCTACCATTCCTGGAACGGTGATGGCACTCCTTATGCCACGAAAGGGAATGGCCGCTTCTCCTGCATACGTTTCACGGCTGACATTTGCCCCAGATCGTCCGCTACCATTATAAACACTTATTTTCCCGTCACTGTTTTCATAATTCAGCCAGAACATATCACCGCCAAGTCCCGTCATATGCGGATAAACAACACCCAGGCAGGCACTGACAGCCACCGCTGCATCAAAAGCATTGCCTCCTTTTTCGAGAATATGATTTCCCGCCATCGATGCTAAATAGTGGGGGCTCACTACCATGCTCTTCGTTCCGATAATCGATTGTGTCATACAGTTGCTCCTTTTATTTATTTTATTTTTCTGAAAATTAACTATATTTGTATTATAAACCATTAACTCACAATACGTAATCCACTTTTTTGTTTTTATTAACAAATAGAAATCATTTTCACCTTTAAATCATCTATTGAACTAATAAGTTATATAATTACATACAATTCGATACTTTTATTAAAATATTATGAGCATTTCGAAACCTATTTTGTTATGATTAATAGATAATCATGGAAATTATTATTCGAACAGAGGAGGAACCAATGTGAACAATCCATATGGCGAATTAACCGTGGGAATGATGCGGACGGGGATTTTAGGGTTCGGTGGTGGTCCCTCGGTCATTCCACTCATCCGGCATGAAGCAGTTTCCCGTTATCATTGGCTAGATGATGACGAATTCGGTGATACATTGGCCATTGCCAATACACTCCCTGGTCCGATTGCCACAAAGATGGCCGCCTATCTGGGGTACAAACTGAAAGGATGGCCTGGTGCCATCGTAAGTGTGGCGGCGCATATCTTACCATCTGCCTTTGCCATGGTATTCTTGATCGCCTTCATAAACGTCCTCAGTAATTCGGCGATGATTACCAATATGATTGCTGCCGTGATGCCAGTCGTTGCTGTCATGCTTGGACAAATGGCATATGAGTTTGGTGAAAAGGCCGTTAAAGGGTTAGGGAAAGTGCTTGGCATCTTATTTTTTTCCATCTCCTTCTTGCTTCTTCAGGTCGTTTCCCTGCATCCTGGAATCGTCATCATGATTTTCCTTTTATATGGCGCCTTTCATTTTAAATTGAAGAACAGATTGAAAAATAAGAAACAGGATAGGAAGGAGGAATCAGCATAATGGGTGCCCTATTCATCCCGATTGGCATAGCTGTATTCTTGGCATTTTTCATAGCGAATATCCTTGGCTATGGAGGAGGCCCGGCTTCGATTCCGCTTATGTACGACCAAATTGTCACCCGCTATGGTTGGCTTTCTAATACGGAATTCTCACAAATGCTTGCGCTTGGAAACTCCCTCCCAGGACCGATTGCCACAAAAATCGCCGCCTATGTCGGTTACGATGTTTACGGATGGCCCGGGTTCTTCGTCGCTTTGGCGGGGACGATCATTCCTTCTGCCGTGGCCTTGATTTATTTATTGAAAATCTTGCGAAAATACAAGCAGTCGCCCATCGTAAAAGGCATGTCCTTACTCGTTCAGCCCGTGATCGCCATCATGATGCTATTGCTTACATGGCAGATGGCTGCTGACGCTGTCGGCTCCATTGGATATATTCATTCCTTAATCATTGCTGGAATTGCTTTCCTAGCATTGGGGAAATTCAAGATTCACCCTGCCTTCGTCATCATTTTTGCCTTTGCCTATGGAGGGTTCATCCTCCCGATCACATAAAAAAATCCACCTTAAAGGTGGTTTTTTTTATTAAGGTGGCAAGAAAACCATTTGATACAATAACTAAACTACTAAATTAATTAATTTTTGATATGATTATCCCCTCTATCGTTTCATTAAAAGAAAATTCCATATTAACCTTTTGGGTTTTATCAAAGTAACCAATTATTTTAGCACCAGAATCATCTCTTTCGTAGTAATTTTCTCCATATTCTTGTATAACATCTTCTTTTGAACTGCCCTTTGTTATTTTCTTTGATGTTTTATATGTATTGCTTGAAAAAAAATAACTAGCAACTTGCCCATTAACTATTTGAAATTCTATATCACTATTATCTCTATCTTTCCCATATATTAAATAGGTGGATTTTGACTTTTCTACCTCTTCAACAAAGTCTGGTTCTCCTAAGACTTCTTTAATCTTATCTTCTGTTGAATTTAAAGAAATTGTATTTACTTCCTCTGACAAACTTGTGCTATCAGTATTTTCATAGAAATCCATTTTATTAGTGGTTCCACAACCACTTAATACAATAATTGATAATAGTAAAATTGATAATGTAAATCGATACATACGGAAAAATCCAAACATTAAATTGTCTCCTTATAAATTAGTTGATAGCCATTGAGTTTTAGATTTGATCTGCTTGTTCAGTTTTAATTTCACTAATAATTTCTAGTTATTCTTTAGCAAATATGATCAACAACTCCCCCGTTCATTTAAAAAAAGTTATTTTAATATTACCATTTATCTAAATATTTTATTTACATTAGCCAGTAAAGCCCTTAAACTTTTGGTTACCATCCATATTCAAATAGAGTACTTGGATTTTCATTTATCGAGGAGGAATTTTGTATGCAAAGATTACAAGAAATTTTAGAGACCAGAGATTTTATTATGAGTAAAACGGACAATCAGCCAACAATCGGTATGATTTTAGGATCGGGGTTAGGATCTCTTGCTGATGAAATTGAGAACCCGTTCAAAATCCCATATAGTGAAATTCCTCACTTTGCAAAATCCGAAGCAATCGGACACGCAAACGAACTAGTAATCGGGCAATTGAAAGGTAAGACTGTAGTGGCTATGAAAGGACGCTTTCATTATTATGAAGGATATACACTAGATGAAGTGACTTTTCCCATACGTGTCATGAAGGCATTAGGGGTGGAGCAATTGATCATTACCAATGCTTGTGGCGCAGTTAATACAGACTTTAATCCAGGTGATTTAATGCTCATTACCGACCATATCAATTTAGTTGGTACAAATCCTCTCATAGGACCTAATAATGATGAATTGGGTACTCGCTTCCCTGACCTTTCCCAAACTTATCATCCTGACTTGCGAAACATTGCGTCCAAAGTAGCTAAGGAAAAGAACATTTCCTTGCAACAGGGCGTCTATGCTTGGTGGAGTGGTCCCGCATATGAAACACCAGCGGAAATTCGAATGATTCGTACGCTGGGGGCAGACGCTGTAGGGATGTCAACCGTTCCGGAAGCCATTGTAGCCGTCCATGGCAAGATGAAAGTGCTAGGGATTTCCTGCTTAACGAATATGGCTTGCGGGATTTTAGATCAACCATTAAGTCATGATGAAGTGATTGAAGTTGCAAGTAAAGTTAGAACGCAATTCGTTGGATTGGTCAAAGGAATTGTGGAAGAAATGGAATAGTAATAGAATTGTAGGCATTATGCGCCCAAAAAAAAGATTGCCGAGATAACTATATCTTCTCGACAATCTTTTTTTATCTCTACATGGAGCTTTTCCTAGAGCTTCATTCCCATCCGGCTCTTATAGCGTTTAATAAGGAGTTGGCAATCGACGCTGACAACCCCGACGACCGGATATAACTTTTCATTGAGGAAGCGTTCCATCTCCTGATTATCCGTGAAGATTCCATGCATATGCAGCTTACTAGGCCCCGTCATATGATACAAACTCGTTACTGCAGGCTCATCCTCCA
Source organism: Peribacillus suis (assembly GCF_059384845.1). NCBI lineage: Bacteria > Bacillati > Bacillota > Bacilli > Caryophanales > Bacillaceae > Peribacillus > Peribacillus suis. The sequence goes on along the minus strand of NZ_CM182019.1, from coordinate 869,953 downwards.
GTTGTTGTGCCACCGATTCCAAATATTTAGGCTCCACCTCGACATTGAAAAATGCAGAAACATGAATGCCTATCTTAGCCGGATTGATGACAGCGGTAAAACGTTCAATCACCCCTTTTTCCACTAAATGATTGATTCTCATCTGAACCGCCACTCTCGACAGTTCCACTTGCTTTGCTAAATCCGTATACGAAATCCGCGCATCTTCATGCAAGATTGAAATGATTTTCTTATCGATTTCATCCACCTTGGTGCTTGGAATGCTAAAGTCCTCTGCCATCTATGTAACTCCTTTTCGAATCATTTATTCTATTATCTCAAAGGATAGGGCCCTTCACCAATTATTTTCATGCAAAAGAAAAACTGCCAGAAAACCGGCAGTCTCGTTAATGAAGGATCAATAGCCAGATATATAGTCCAAACAGAGTGATGAATAGTGTTGGAACAGTCAGGATGATTCCTACTTTAAAATAATATCCCCATGTGATCCGGACACCTTTTAGCTTTAATACATGGAGCCACAAAAGTGTGGCCAAAGAGCCGATTGGCGTGATCTTTGGTCCTAAATCGGAACCGATGACGTTGGCATAAATCAGAGCATCCTTAATAGGCGCCGTTGTTTGAACTTCCGCAATGGCCAAGGCATTAATCATGACCGTTGGCAGATTATTCATGAATGAAGATAGAATAGCCGCAATGAATCCCATGATAATCGTCGCCGAAAACAAACCTTGATTGGCCGTTGCCTTAATGACGTCAGCTAACAGACTAGTCAGTCCTACATTTCGCAGTCCATATACGACCACATACATCCCAATCGAGAAGAATACGATATTCCATGGGGCACCGTTTAAAACGGTACGGATTTTCACGGCTGGACTTCTTCTTGCCAAAATCAAAAGGACAATGGCAATTGCACCAGCCACAAACGAAACGGGTACACCTACAAACTCACTTGAAAAATAGCCGACTAGAAGAATAGCCAGGACGAACCAGGAAATCTTGAACATACGTGGATCCTTTACCGCTTCGGCAGGACGCTTCAAATGAGAGGAATCATAGGTTACAGGTAGATCCTTTTTGAAAAACAAATACAATACGAGAATGCTAGCTCCTAAACTGAATAAAGTCGGAACGATCATCCGGCTGGCATATTCACCAAAACCGATCCCGAAAAAGTCCGCTGACACAATATTCACCAGATTACTGATGACGAATGGCAAGGAAGTCGTATCGGCAATGAATCCGCTCGCCATGATGAATGGGAGCACCATCTTATCATCGAACTTCAATGCTCGCACCATCGCTAGCACAATCGGCGTCAAGATCAATGCCGCCCCATCGTTTGCAAAAAGCGCCGAAACGATGGCTCCTAGAATCATCACCAAAATGAAGAGACGGAAGCCTTTACCATCTGCATATCGGGCCATATGAAGCGCAGCCCATTCAAAAAATCCAATTTCATCTAAAATTAACGAAATGATAATCAGGGCCACGAACGTCAATGTCGCATTCCAAACAATCTGCGTCACATCACTTACATCCTGGAATGAAACAACACCGAACAAAAGAGCGATGATCGCCCCTCCGCAGGCACTCCAGCCAATTCCCAGACCCTTTGGCTGCCAGATGACCAACACTAATGTAATCATAAAAATAAGTAGAGCTAAAAACGTCGAACTCATGATGCCAGCACCTCTAAGCCACTCCTTCTATAAAACTTTCTTCCCTTAACTATATAAGAATACTAGTTTTTACACAACGCACAAAGGCCACCAATTTCTTGGCAGCCCCCTGTTAATATGAGCCTTCCAATTCATCATCTACCAAATCCATTAGATAAGGCACATCCACATAATCATTCCCTGTTGAATACCCGATTCCATCGGTAGGCACCGTCGGAAAAACTTCCTTGCCGTCCTTGTCATAGAATCTATTACCTATTTTAAATGTTTGTCTATCCTCAAAGAATTCATCAAAACTGGATTCTTTCTGTACTTCTGCATACTGATCCATAAGAGTCCGCCAGCTATCCGGATATTTTTCCACTCCATATGATTTATCCTCAACCGTGATACTGTGCATCACTTCTAAACCGGGTTCATAGGTCGCCTCATCCCCTGATACACTAAAATTCCTATCTTTTTTCATAAACGCCTTAATTTCAGACACTTCGTCCTTTGGATTTAGATTCCACATAAAAAATGAATCTCCTTCTCCATTCCAGGCCTTTGGCTCACCCCCATTATCTACGGAAGCCGCTCTCCATTTATTGTCCTTCCATACCCAGAAACTCATCCCGTATTCTTTGCTTTCATTGATGAAAGGGACAAAAACATGGGTTTCATCTAAGTAAAGAACGTCTTGAATGATTTTAGGCTCTGATTCAGGAAAAAAAGAATTGATTCGTTTAATCACCTGTTTATCTGTAAGAAATGCTTCAGGTTCTCTTGGAGCTCGAATGATCAAAAGGACTCCCACTATAAGGACAATCACCATCACTAAAATGATGATTTTCGTTTTTTTATTCATTTTTCAGCACCTCCGATCAACACAGATTCTTCAGACCGGAAGTAAACCTGGCCTCCATTATTCGGTGTAATGAGGAAACCCTTTCCATCATCTTCTACATAAATGACCGTTTCAAGTCCGCTTCCCTTTTCAGGAACCGTTCCTATCAAAAGATAAGGGAACCGTTCTTTATACCCGTTCTTTTCATTAATTTTATAATACCAAGATTCACTTTTGATTTGATTTTGTTTCATCTTGTCCACCTGTACTTGCAACACTTCATTATTCAATGTGACATCCTTGCCAGCCGGGTGAGTGATAATCAGGGAAGCTTTTTCAACGTCCTGGATATAGGTCGAGGGTTGATCTTTTGGGAACATTAAATGTTCAAGCGGCGAGTTTAAGAATGAAGAAGCAAAAAAGATGAAATTCACCCAAAACCCTAACCAAGCATAACGACGGTACCGCGGCCAACGCTCTGTATTGTCCTTTCTTCTCAAAAACCAATATAAAAAGACGACCCCTAATGGCAATATTGGTATCTTTGTCACTTCACTTGATAAATTAAAATGAATACTGAAAGAAAAAATCCCAATGAGCATAACTAGGAGCCCTTTCCATACCTTAGGCGGATTCTGTTGTTTTTTGTAAACAACAAAGAATAGTAGGGCAATAAGTAAATAACTGAAGACTAATAGAATAAAAGAGGGCATATGTACAAACACGTTCTGCTTCATTTTCAACTCATCCTCCCACCACTTTACGGATGTTTACCTATTAAATGTAATATAATCACTCTACCATATCCCATCTCTTTTGTAACCGCAGCCTCCCCCACCTTACTTAGTAATAAAGATGGGGTCTTACCTTTTATTGAAAACCGCGGTTATAGGTATCCACAGCTTAATCCTTCGATTGAACAGTATTCATTATATTTTTATATTCCTTATCATTGATAATTCCCAACTTCTTGAACAAGGTGGAATATCCAATGATTTTCTTTTGGGTACGGTTCGTAAAATTCATATGAATCCTCTCCTTTTTTATAATCTATGCAATTCCGACAAAATGTTTCCTTGAGGCAAAATAATTTGTATAAACTAAAATAAAAAAACTGCCCTTGGAATGGCAGTTTTCCTCTATCTTTCACAATTAGTTGCAGGGTCTACAGCTTCCCCTGCTTCAAAGAATGAACCAAGTCTTTCATTTGTGTAATATAGGAAAAAGCTTCTGTAGAAAAAATGAACTTTTCCTGTGATAGAGCATGGAGTGCCTTGATTTTATCGTTATTGTCGATAAAACCATTCAGCACGTCATCCAGTCCCTCTGAGAAACCGATCATTTCATGAAGGGTAATACCCGTGGCCTTTTTGATTTCGTTCATTTTCTCGGATAATTTCTTCTCATTGCTGGAAATATCAATAAAGTACTTTTTCGTATTTTCAGTGGTCAGGATAACCGCTTCAATTTCTTTCGTTTTCTCTGAAACACTACTTGAAAAAGTGTCCACATTCTTCACGATACTATTTACCTTCAGATTGATTTCCGTCAGGGAGGCTTTGCTTTTATCTGCCAATTTCCTTACTTCCTGTGCCACTAAAGCAAAACCTCGTCCGTGCTCCCCGGCTCTAGCTGCCTCAATCGAAGCATTCAAGGCGAGAAGATTCGTTTGATCGGCGATCGATTCAATCACCACGACAAAGCTTGAAATCTCTTTGATTTCTTCTTGTAAACTCATGATGGTTTCTTCGAATTGTTGGAACATCGCATTAACATTCGTCATTTGGTTGACCAAGTTATCGATATTATCACTACCAGCCAAGACCATTTCCATACTTTCTTTTGTTTGTATAGATACTTCATCCGTAATCGTCTCGATGTTTTCCGTACTGCCTACTACATGACGAATATTAGAAACCGTCTCTCCCAAGGCCAGATTCTGAACTTCGATACTAGATTTCAAATCATGGACGAAATGATTCAACTGGCTATCCTGCTTGGAATTGTCGCTACTGGTATCCCGTAACAGTCCGACCAAGTCTTCTAATCCCTTTACAACTTGATCGAAGTCTTGTTTATCCATCGTGGTCGCAAGCTCGATGATTTCTTTCTTCGTCACTTTCTCGACGTTGTCCTTACGAAGCAAATCTAGAATACTCATTTTCTATCTCCTCGTTTGCGTTTCCCGAACCCCAGTAATATAAGGGTCTGATTTAATTGCATGTTATTTAATTGCTCCCCGTAACTGCAAAACCCACCCAAATGAGGAAGTTTCTCTAATTCCTTATTTAACGTGGCGACGATTCCTTGACTTTTAAATTGTAGTTTTCGTAATATGCAATTGATGCCCAGTACGCCATCCAATTGAGAAAACTCTTCTTTGAAATCAGCCACTGTACTTTTCAGCGTTTCCACTGGATTTTTCGGCTCCAATATCTCTACAACCGAGTCCTGGAATATTTGGCAGTAGAACTGTATGGATCCGTCCGGCTGTGTTTGGAAAGGAGATGCTATATAGATTTCCTCGTTGACCGCACGACCTAAAGGATTGGACATAAAATGTTTGGAGAGCTGATTCTCAGGAACTCCCAATAATCGGGCATATTCACTCGTTGCCCTTTTTCCATTCATTTCATAAACCGTGCGACTTTCCGTATCCGACTTAGTAATCTTCATTTCCTTGCCAGTCGTCTTAAAGATATTCTCCTTAAGAATGACAAACTCATCATCCGTTTTAATGAAAGCAACCAGACCGGCCGTATTCGAAGTTTCCCCGTTATAAGAAACCATTGTCTCTAGAAACTTTTCATCATCCCCTGCCGTACCGCCAAACAGTGGAAACCCTTCTTGTTTAAATACCGAGTTCACAACGGAAAGCATCTTTTCCTCCGCCCCCACTAACCCATTGGGAAAGACAAGGCCGATGCCTTCCGTCTCGATATTCCTACTATTTCGATCAATCCCAACCTCACTTAACCCTTGAATTAAATGATCGCGATAAAAAATCGGATATTTGATGATATCTTTGATCATCACACCTTTTGCCGAGAAATTACTTCCATTAAAACTCATGGCCGAAACCCCATGTTCCGTAATCCCATTGGGACCTATTTCACCAACAGTGGTTAATCCCAATATCTCGGAGTGTGGGAACGACTCATGAAAAAGCCCCGTTAATTCCTCGAAGTTTTGAGTGGTACTTGCAAAAAAAAGAAGTAATTTTGGTTCACTATGTATACCGCTCTTCAATTCGCGAAAGGCTTCTAATGCAGTTTTTTTACTACTATAAGCGGATTTTATTTGCACCATTTACGTTTGTCCCCCTACATATGCTGATATCTTTTGAAAATACAAGGATCATCCTTTTACTAGTCCTCGGTCTTTTAGAGAGCTTTTAAGAAGATTCTACTCTCCTAAAAGACGCCTCTACTTATATCGACAAAATCCCCTTAACTATTATAAAAACAGGGAAATAAACCGCTGAATTTCGCTGGTATTCTACAGAATCAGTCAATCATCCTCCCCCTTCACAAGGCGAAATTTTCGAAATGACTACAGAAAGCAGCGAATATTGATCATGAATGAGATAAAATAAAAAAACATGTCCTCCATTAGCAGGACATGTTTTTTTAAATATCATGAATGACTAAATGAACTCAACGCCAAAAAGACCTTACCGGTAAAGGGATAAGGTCTTTTGACAGCTCATCATCATTATTTAGATGATAGTTCACTTTCTGTTACCCATTGATGGTTTTTCACTTCAATCCCACCATCGGTAGGTTTGTAATCAACCATATAAACGGTAGTGGTATCGGCTTCCTCAATGACACCTTTTGCGCCTTCCATACCCTCCATATGATCGGTATCAAGAGTCACTTCAGTACCTGGTTCTAACGGAACTTCCCCAGCATCCTCGATTTCTTCATGAATCACCCATTTATGATTTTCAACTTTTTTATCCTCTGTTGTAGGTGTATACGTAACGGAATAAGCTGTCGTATCATAGGCTCCGACAATTGTTGCTTCGGCTCCATCCATGCCTTCCATATGATCTGATTTAATCGTTGCTTTACTTCCCACTTCATACTTTGGATTCTCTGCAGCTTTCAAACCATCAGGAACCTCTGCCTCATTGGAAGTATCTTTAGCATGGTCCATATGATTCGTTTCCTCTTTAGTCGTATCTGTATCCGTACTTTGTTCCGTTTTCGGTGTTTGATCCGTGCTTTTCTCCTCATTATCATCATTACATGCGGATAATGCGAAAGCTGATGCCAAAGAAACCAAACCAATTGCTAATTTTTTGCTTTTCATAGTTGTAGTCACTCCTAATAGATTATTTAATAAGTCGAAACAGAATGCTAGCCTAAAATATATGTATGTACTCTGCTCACCCTTACTACATGTGTAAGTATCCTGTCTCTCTTATATTTTTACCCCATTAGAATCACCATAAACATGGATTATATGACATGATGAACAACACTATCTCTTTATATTGATTCCTTAACCCGATTGTTCGGACTAAAATTGATTCGTTTGTTTATAGCAATCTCAATAGTTTCCAGCCCCTATTCCGAGATGGTTAGAGTCTGCTGAATTCTTGAAAGGGAAAGTTCATATGGGAAAATCGGAAGCGTTTGCAGTTAATATATAATAGAAGAAAGTCGTCCATGAGGAAAGATTTGAAATAAGTGTTTTTAGGGGATCTGCATTCAAAAAAACTAAAAGCAGAACAATTTCAGTAATGGTTCTGCCACATGATTCAAAGAGTATTCAGCTAGCTAGGTATTGTTTCTAGTCGATCAACTTGATCAACCCATTGTATCGTTAATAAATTCGGCAGAGTCGACAGTTCATGATGAATCTGAATATATTTTTTGCACTTCACTGTCGCAACACACTCAATAATAGAATGTTGATCTTCTATCAATACTTTATAGCTACCTACATTCGGTAACGAATAATTAGGTAGTAGACCATTTTTCTGACAATATTTCGTTTTATAAAAGCGTCCCAATAGCCTCGGTAATTCACTAAGCTTTCGTTCTGATAAATACCTCCGAATCAAGGTCGAACTGATTTTTTGATCATTCCACTTTAGCTCTTCGACAACTGAGAGGCCTACTTGCTGGATTGCTGCATAAGTTGCCAGGGTATGAACAGTTCCACTCGCTTTTGCCCCATATGTGTAATCGAAACCGCAAATGATTTCCTTAGCATTCAACCCAATAATATAATCATCTAAAAAATCGTTCGCTTCTACTTTAGCTAATTCCTTTGTGAATTCCACGATATAAAAAATATCCACTTCAAGCCTTTCTAGTTTCTCAACCTTTTGTTCTAGCGGCTCAAGATAGGAAACTTCTTTATCCGAAAATAGCACACTTTTAGGATGCGGAAAAAAAGAGAGAACCGCTAGAGATAAGTTTTGTGCTTTTGCTTTTTCTTTAGCGGTTCGAATAACTTTTTGATGCCCTAAATGCACACCATCAAAATAACCAAGGGCCATCGCTACATGGGGAGCGGTTTGCTTAATCTCTTGTAAATTATTCGCATTCACATAGATTACCTTCATTGCGATTCTCTCCTTTTTCTTTATCTTGCTAGATTTTGTGCCACTTCATAAATTAAATCTTCTTGCCCACCAACCGCTTTCATTTGGCCGATTTTCATTAAAAGGTCCCGTTCGTCGACACCAAATTGTTTTGCGGCCTTTTGTGCATGCAATAAGAAGCTTGAGTACACGCCAGCATACCCTAAGGTTAAGCTACCGCCAGTTATTTCTTGTGATTGTTGCATGATGGGCGCAATTACATCATTCGCCGTGTCCATTAATGTATATAAATCGATGCCCGTTTCAAAACCTAGTTTTTCTAAAACAGCGACCATTACTTCTGTTTGTGTATTACCGGCCCCTGCACCTAATGCACGCATGCTTCCATCAATATAAGTGGCTCCAGCCTCCACCGCTGCAACTGTATTAGCCATGGCCATCGATAAATTGTTATGGGCATGAAAACCGATATCACATTGTAAAGTTTGTTTAAGCGCTGTAATTCGCTCGGTTACATCTTTTGGTAACATGGCTCCAGCCGAATCTGTTACATATACGATCTCTGCTCCGTAACTTTCAAATAATTTTGCCTGCTCCACGATTTTTTCAACAGGCGCCATATGGCTCATCATTAAGAATCCAGCTGTTTTCAAGTCGAGTTTGCGTGCTAATTCAATATGTTGGGCTGCTACATCGGCTTCTGTTACGTGCGTTGCTACACGAACCATTTTCGCCCCTAAGTTCGCTGCATTTTCCAAGTCATGTTTTGTACCGATTCCAGGAATCAATAATACAGCGACTTCTGAAGTCGTACATTCTGATACAGCCACTTCAATCAGTTTCAGTTCATCGGTTGCTGACAAACCATATTGTAAGGAAGAACCACCCAAGCCATCTCCATGTGATACTTCAAAATAGCGAACACCCGCCGCATTTAAACCTTTTGCTGCAGCACGTACTTGTTCCTCTGTAAACATATGGCGGACAGAGTGACTTCCATCACGTAACGATACATCTAAAATATTTAATGTCATGAGATGACCTCCTCCTTCCCTCTTTGTAAATGACGTGCCATTTCATTGCCGACTTGCACGGCAGCTGCCGTCATAATATCCAAGTTACCAGCGTAAGCCGGTAGATAGTCTGCTGCCCCATTCACTTCGACAAATACGGATACTTTCCTACCTTCAAAAATCGGCGACACTTTTAATGTATAACCTGGTACGTAAGCTTGCACTTCCGCTACCATGTCGTGAATCGACTTGGTGATCGCTTCTTCATGACCTTCTTCTTCGACCAAAGCATGGATGGTATCACGCATAATAACTGGTGGGTCCGCAGGATTCAAAATGATAATGGCTTTCCCTTTTTTCGCACCTCCTACCACTTCGATCGCTTTAGAAGTTGTACTTGTGAATTCATCGATATTTGCGCGTGTACCAGGACCGGCAGAAAGGCTTGAAATGGTTGCGACAATTTCAGCATACTCTACGGAAACAATCCGATTTATGGCATGAATGATGGGAATTGTCGCCTGACCGCCACACGTAACCATATTCACATTCGGTTTATCGATATGCTCTTTTAAATTTACTGGTGGAACTGTAAATGGTCCGATTGCAGCTGGTGTTAAATCAATTACTTTTTTATTGGCAGCCGTTAATCGATCGCTATTATGCTTATGTGCATACGCACTTGTCGCGTCATAAACGATATCCACTAAATCAACACGTTCCATGAGTCCGTCAATCCCATTTGAAATTATTTCATATCCGCGCTTCTTTGCACGTTTTAAACCATCGGAATTCGGGTCGATGCCTACCATCACACTCATTTCCAATACGGGGCTGCGCTCGATTTTGTACATTAAGTCGGTGCCTATATTTCCTGACCCGATGATTCCCACTTTAAGCTTCGTCATTTTTTCACCACTTCCTTAGAAATGTTAACGCTTACTTTTCCGAGCTGACCGAAGTCCACTTCGAATTTATCGCCTGTTTCAAAGGTCACGGCTTTTGATAGGGCTCCTGATAAAACAAACATGCCAGGCTCGATGGAGATCCCATATGTACTCACTTCATTTGCTAACCATACCACCGCTTGGAGCGGGTTGCCTAACACGGCCGCGCTCGTTGCTTCATCTAAGAATTCACCATTTTTATGCACGGTCATTGGTATATTCGTGATGTCTTCAATCTCTTCAAGCAGGGTCCGCTTTTCTCCTAAAATGGCACCTGCCGAAGAGCCATTGTCCGCCACTGTATCCTCGAACTTTATTTCCCAATTCGCAATCCGGCTATCGATCACTTCCACTGCTGGCACAACATATGCCGTGGCATCGATTACATCCTGCACCGTCACGTCAGGTCCTTTTAACTCTTTATTGAAAACAAATGCGATTTCAAATTCCACCTTTGGTTGAATGAAGGACTCAGTCCTTAAACCATCAGCCTCGTCGTAAACCATCGTATCTAAAATGAAGCCGTAATCCGGTGTATAGACATTCAACATTTCTTGCATCGCTTTACTCGTCAACCCAATTTTCAGCCCTTTTACAGACGCCCCGTTGTCCGTCTTTTGACGAATTTGCGCCAATTGCACGGCATAGGCATCAGCAGGGGTAATCTTTTCATAAGTTTCAGTTAATGGTGCAATGGGCTGTTTCGTACGTTCCGCTTCAAGCAATGCTTCCGCCATTTTTTGTGTATTCATAGACCATTCTCCTTTTATGAATTGACTGTTTCTACCGCATTCAACTGATGATATTTACCACTGAAGAACAATAACGGATTTTTATCTTCAAGATGTAAGTCGATTACTTTACCAATGAATAATGTATGGTCACCTTCTACATGTTCCGATACGACTTCACATGCAATTTGGGCGATGGCCCCTTTTAATACAGGTTGTTCAGCCAATGCTTCGAATTCTACTGCATCACCAGGTCTCCCAGCGAAATGACGTGAATAATGCTCTTGGTCTTCGGCTAAAATATTAACTGTGTATTTTTTGGATTGTGAAACTTTCTCTAAGAATTTTGCTTTATGTCCAACGGAAATTAAGACAAGCTTAGGATCCAATGATATTGACACGAAACCATTTGCCGTCATTCCATGTGTTTCACCTTCGTTTTCTGTTAAAAGAACGGTTACACCTGTCGCAAACTTTCCCATTGCATCTCTAAATAAACGATCATCCATCCTAATTCCTCCATTCGTAACTGAATAATTCAATCATAAATCAGTCCATTTAAAATTATCATTGTATTTTTTATTGAAAATTCAGATAAAAACAATAAAATTGCACATGAAAATAAATTTGAATTCTTTGTGAATTATTTTTACAAAAAATCAGCTGTATCATATATCCTTCCATTAAAAATTCCACATTGTAAATCGGAAATTTTTCTTTTTCATTTTTGTTCTCTTTCAAAACACAAATTAGTATCCTTATTTTTTTGCTTGTAAATCTCTTTTTTTTCAAATAGAATTCTGTTCACGGAAGAAAAATTTCCGAATTTTCCCACCATTCACTATTATTCTTGTAGAGAAAAGTGAAAATAATGGTGAAATGTGTGCCTTTACTTACAATAATGGAGGTGTTTGATGATTCCAATGCCAAATTGAAAGCGCTATCACTACTTTTCAGAAAAAGACAGAAGTATCAGACCACCAATACTTTTTTGAAAAACAATTGTGGATGGGGAAAATACGGTAATACAAGGGGGATTTTCATGCGTTGGGTTGTATTAGCTTTTCTATTCTTACTATCTGTTTTAAATTATACGGATAAATCGGTTTTAGGATTAGCCGCAGAACCAATCATGACTGAACTGAATCTATCTTATGATCAGTTTGGTTTAGTAGGAAGTAGTTTCTTCGCTGCTTACGCTGTCGGAAGTATCGTTTTAGGTACCTTAACGTATCGCTTCAACACAAAATACTTATTAATGATGATTGCTACTGGATGGACCATTTCATTAGCAAGCGCTTATTTTGTAGAAACTTTAACACACTTAATTTTACTGCGTGTTGTCTTAGGTTTCTTCGAAGGTGGTACGCTCGGTCTGTGCATCGTGCACTTAGCACGATGGTTCACTAGTTCACAACGTGGCGTCGCTGCAGCTATCATGACTTCTGGTACAACAGTTGGAACGTACTTGGCTGCACCACTTTTAGTTAAAGGCATCACGAATTTTGGTTGGCAGCACACTTTCGCATTATTAGGGATAGCAAGCTTTGCATGGGCGATCCTCTTCTTCTTCATGAGAGACGAGCCAAAGCAACCCCTCATCGAAGACGTAAAAAGTTTAGCCTCCAACAAGGAAGTACCGTTCAAACATATCTTTAAAGTATTCATCAACCCTTATGTATTATCGATTTTAGTTGTAGGTTTCGTATCCATGTGGATTACAACTTGGGTCCTTACATGGGCACCAACTTACCTAACACAAATCGTGGGTCTTGAGCCACAGCGTATGGGCTTAATCTTCGCTGCAATGGGCATTTCAGGAACAGTGTTCGCAATTTGTATAGGTAAATTCACAGACTACTTATTCAAGAAAAATAAAAGCCTTATCAAATCTTATGATCGTGTATTAATTACAGTATTGCTGGTCGGCGCTGCTTCTTATGCGATGACCACGATTGTCGCTTCACCAATTCTAGCCTGTTTGTTCCTAGGGATGGGCTTAATCATAAACACTTGCTTATTACCGTTAAATACAGCGATTAAAACATTGATCATTCCGAAAAATCTAGTAGGTAGCGTAACGGGTGTCTCATTATCCATTTCAAGTATGGCTGGAGTAATCGGGCCATGGATTACCGGGTACTTGATTACACAAGCAGGCGATAACGTGCGGTCAGGCTTCAACTTAGGTGTGTTGGTCATCGTTAGTTTATATGTTGTTACGGCCATCGTGTTAGTAGCCACACGTAAATTGAAAATCACCGCAACTGAAAAAGAAGATGCTCGTCGTGCTACAGAAGAAGAGCAGATAAACCTTGACATCGCCCCAGGGCGCTAATAGTCTACCATGGGTCTATCACATATAAACAGACTGAAGACAAACTCAAAGAATGAGTTTGTCTTCAGTCTGTTTTGTTTATAAAAGCGTTTACGTAACGCTTTCCATCCATCTCGAGCCTAATGGTTGATAGACTCCGCTCTTATCTTGCAAATTCCTCGAAGCTTAAGCTATCCGACAAGATCAGTACCTGAATGACTAATAAGGTATACGCTGCAGTCGATGCGTCTTTCAGTGAAATTTGTAGTTGCTCTTCGATTTGCTTGATACGATATTGGATACCGCCGATAGATAACGTCAACTCGTCCATCGTTTCTTTCAAGCGCTGACTATTTAATAAATAGACGTAAAGCGTATGCAATAATTCCTTTTTACGGGGATCATCAAAATTGTATAAGTCTTTTAACGTCTTCTTCGCCATTTCGTGCAGATGCTCCATACTCATGTTCTTTACGATATCCCCAAGCATTCCTAAATCTTCGTAATCCGTTAGCAGCTTATCGTTGGGAAAGCGCTGTGCAACACGCGCCTCTTGTAGCGAACGCTCGAAATCTTTGAAGTTACTAAATGTTCCGCTAAGCCCGATCGAATATTTATAATTGGCATTTTGCTTCTCCATCTTTTGAAAAATTTTCGTGATTTTCTTATTCCAGCCTTGCTTATCACTATTTAGCGAATTGAGGAGCGCAATTTCCTCACCAAGCACTGCAAAAATACAAGGCAAATCCCACTCTTTTGCCAACTTGGACAGCTGTGTCAACTGGTCATGAATGTCGATGATTTCTTTATTTTTCTTTTTCTTTTTGACACTGATAATACCCGTAGAGAACGGCGGCTGAAATTTAAATGGTAAAAATTTATAGTAAGATTCGATATCTTTAATTTTCCGATTATGAATTAAGCGCTCCAAAAGTGAGCTACGCATCCTTTGTTGCTCTTCAAACTGCGCCTCCTCATATAAAATACATAAGGCCACCACCGTAGAAATCCGCTCTAAAAATAAGTGGTCGTTTTCATCCATATCCTTTTCATCAAAGTAGAAAAATGAACAAGTGGCATAATTCCTTTTGTTAATAAGAACAGGTGCCGTCAACTTCCTGAATGTTTCGCCTTTGTAATGCGAAACGTTATGCGTATCGTCGAAATGCGATAATTTCACCTTATCTTTTTTTATTGCTAGTTGCTGTTCTTCCGTTAAACCAAAATGGCTTAACGCATTGCCATGGATATCCTCAATCAAAATCGATATGTTCAACAGCTCGGACGCAACCTGAACAATTTCATCCATCGAATGTTTATCTGTTACTTTTTGTGTGAGCTGACTATTAAACAATGAAATTTTCTCGAGCACTTGCTTATGGTGTAAAAGTGCATCATAAGTCATTTCAAGTTCAGATAAAATGTTGTCGTTTTGATAAAGGTGGATAAGCTCTTCCTCATCTTCGAGCCAATCGCTCTCCAAGCGCACTTTAAACTCACAGCACGGATCACCTTTTGCGACGCACTTGTACTCAACGGCAATAATCGATTCACCATACTCATAGGTCAATGCACCACTTGCAAACCCACATAACATATGACAAACACATTCGTTTGCTACACCATAATTTTTTAGGTGTAACGCGGCTTCGAATGATTCTACCCATTGTCCCCACGTATCGATGCATTCAACCGTGCCATCTGGATGTCGCACAATTTCCCCCATGAAAATTACATCCTTCACGTGACCTAAGCGTGAATGTCTCTTACCGACTGGATCTATCGAGTCTTTATTTTGAAGCATCTTTCTTGCTGATTCCATCCCGAACTCTTTCCCAAATCGAAATAAAAAGCCTTTTGTTTTATGAGAACCAATGTTGTTAAACAAGCTGTTCTTTAATGTATGGAAGGCATTTGCCGACATTAAAATATTTTTCGTTTCGCTGGAATCAAATGCAATTTCGCTCATTAAAATCACATCCCCTTTGACTATCTATTCCTCATATTACAAAAGTGAAATTGATTTTTCAATAAATTTTAAAGATTAACACTATTCTTTCAATAAAAATCAGTATAACGTTTGAAATTATTAACAGGTATACTCAAAACAGAAAATAAAAGCACATCAGTATGAGGAGGCAAAGCGATGACAATTCTTGAAGGGTTTCATAATAGTTACATATTGGCAAACGGTGTACGTACACATTATTCCTGGGCTGGAACAGAAGGACCAGCTGTAATTTTACTGCACGGTGCAGGACCTGGAGCATGCGGCGCAGCAGGTTGGCGTTTTATGTTACCTGCATTAGCTAAAGCTGGCTTCCGAGCATATGCAGTAGACCAACTTTCAATGGGCTTTACCGACGCCCGCCCTCACGCATGGCCTGTAAATGGTCATCAAAGCCTAGTGGATCATGTACATGATTTCATTGAAGCATTATGCCTCGACGAAGTATCACTTGTCGGCAATTCACAAGGTGCTTACGTTGCAGCTAAATATGCCATAGACCACCCCGAAAAAGTAAATAAAATTGTTTACATCGGTAGTAATACCATCTATCAAGCGATGCATGAAGTACCTGAGAGAAAGCTGCGGTCATTCTTAGAAGTGATTGGTTATGACTATACAGAAGAATCCTTACGTAAATTCATGTACCGTAATTCAAGCGAAGACACGGTCATTCCTGAAGAACTGATTCAACTACGTCATCAAGCGGCAACCCGCCCAGGCGTTAAAGAATCCAATCAGGCGTTCGATGCCTACTTAGCGAGGATGAACGAAGAGCCTAAGCTTTGGGATCGTTACTGCATGAAAGATACCTTACCAAAATTGAAAATTCCAGGCCTATTCATTTGGGGTAAGCAAGACGCCGTTGCACCAGTGGAGACAGGTTATAAACTCGAGAAATTATTACCGAACATATCATTTGAATATATAGAAAACTGCGGTCATCAAGCTCAAACGGACCAACCGGAAATCGTGAACAAACTTGTCGTTGACTTTTTGGCAGTGGAAAAAGATCAAGCCGTTACATCACAATAAACTATTTTTGAAAGGATTGATCAAATGGTAACAGTAGTTGAAAGTAAAGGGCTGTATGAAGAAATTATACAAAAGGCAAAACGCATCGGTGAAGCCGCAGAGTTAGAAGCAATCGAAGCTGATCGAAATTCGACCGTGTCCCCACGCATCGCGGAAATTATTCGTGAGGAAGGCATTCACCGTTTGATTTTACCGAAAGAGTTTGGTTATCCACAACTCGATTGGCATACATTCGTTGATATGGTAAGCACAGTTGGTTACCATAACTTATCAGCTTCATGGTTAACCTACTTCTTCTCCGTGCATAACTCTTGGGTTTGCTACTATCCTAAGCACATTCGTGATGAAGTCATTAACCAAGGTGGCTTTGTAGCTGACGTATTTGCCCCCATCGGTAAAGTGGAACCAGTTGAAGATGGCTATGTCGTTTCCGGAAAGTACAATTTTGTAAGCGGTATCAATTACTGTGATTGGGTTGGCGTTGGCGCCATGATGAAATTCGAAGACAATGACAAGCCCGAACGTGTCGGCATTTTATTGAAGGTTTCTGACTTGGAAGTGGTAAAAACTTGGGATTCCCTTGGTCTTCGTGGATCAGGCAGTAATACATTGATCATTGATAATGTTTTCGTTAAGCCCGATGCCATTTTACGCTTCAGCAAAATAATCGAAAAGAGCCAACCGCCATATGAAGATTTCGATCAAGACTATTTATATTACAATACACCATTCTATCCTGGCTTCTATGTAGGGTTCGCCGCAATGGCTGTTGGAGGTGCAGAGCGTGTAGTTGACGAGTTCGAAAAGCATACAGCCGGCCGCGTCCGCTTCTCTGGCATAAACGAAAAGGATTCTCCCACAAGCCAACGCGTGCTTTCGGAGTTAAAGCTAGAAATGATTTCTGCAAAAAGCTTATTGAACGAATACATCCGGATGATGGAAGAAGATAAAGGTGGTCCATACGAAGGAGCAAAATATAAAGCGATTCGTGCAAAAATCATCGATAAGTGTACACAAATCGGTGTTAAGGCCCTACTGACTTTAGGTGGGCACGCATTATTAAAAGGTCATCCGGTAGAAATGCACACTCGTGACCTGATGGCAATCGCCACACACATTACTTCTTTATATGAAGACGGCATATTAGGATACGGTAGAAATTTATTCGGCGTTCAAACAAACATTCAAGGGTAATTTCAACATCGGAAAGTATGATGGATAAAGATTGAAATCATATTTTCCTTGTCCTCTTATTAAAAAAACATGACTATGAGGTGAATATAAATGGAAAAATTTCTTTACGCACCGGAAATTGCAAAATTAGGACACGTAGCTTTAGTATCATCAGATCTTGAAAAATCTTTATGGTTCTTCCGCGACACAATCGGGTTAGAAGAAACCGAAGTGATAGATGGTGTACATTACTTGCGCGCTTGGGGCGATTTCGAACACCATACATTATCCATTACAGCTGGTGAAACTTCTTACATCGATCACATTGGCTGGCGTACAAAACGTCCTGAGGACGTAGCAACTTTCGCTAAATTATTAGAAGATGCTGGTACAGAAGTACGTTGGATAGAAGCAGGCGAAGAAGTAGCCCAAGGGGAAGCAGTCCGCTTCGAATTACCAAGTGGTCACCGCTTTGAACTGTATTACGATATGGAAAAAACACCTGCTGATGAATCTCGTAAATCGGTGCTTAAAAACCAAACGTATAAATCTTGGGCCAAAGGTGTATCACCACGTCGCATCGACCATGTTAACTTACAAACTTCACAAGATAACGCTGTGATCGTAAATTACTTACAACAAGCATTAGGCTTCAAGCTACGTGAATATTTCGTAAATCCGGACGATGTACAAGTCGCAAGCTGGTTATCCGTAACAAACTTAGTTCATGACGTGGCAATCATGTCTACATCCCGTTCAAAAGAACCAAACGAAATGCATCATATCGCTTATTGGTTAGACAACTCCCAAGACTTACTACGTGCTGCGGATATTTTATGCGAAGCTGATGTACAATTCGTAGGCCCTGGTAAACACGGTATTTCTCAAGCCATGTACATTTACGTAAAAGATCCAGGAAGTGGCTTACGTCTTGAAATCTTTACAAACAGCTATTTAATCTTCGAGCCAGACTGGGAGCCAGTGAAATGGACGTATGAAGAGTACTTGAAAAACGGATCTGCCTACTGGGGGGACCGTCGCCGCGATGACGTAGATCGTGAAGCACAAGTTAAGGAATTAGCGAATTCATAATCACTTGACCACCAGCCATTCATGATGAAGGATGCTGGTGGTTCTTATGCGATGAATGTTATATAGGAAGGGGTGTCTCTATTGAAGGCAATGTTAAAAGTGTTAATCTTATCTTTCATTGGCGGTTATATTTTTAGCTTGCTGCACATCCCTATTCCCTGGATGCTTGGCCCAATTGTTGTCGTCATGTTAGCTCAATTTGTTTATAAAGGACCGCTTAGATGGTCCAGCCAAATGCGTGATTTAGGTGTCGTCATGGTCGGGACCGCGATTGGTGTACAATTCAACACCGATTTATTCGGCATGATGAGCTCCATTTTACTTTACATGATAACCCTAAACGTCATTTTGATCGGCGGTTCAATCGGCATCGCCTACTTAACGAGCAAATGGACAAAAATTCCGGTGAAAGCTGCCATATTAGGCGCCATCCCAGGCGGTTTAGGACAAATTGTCGTCTTTGCCGAGGAAGAAAAAGTTAAAGAAATCGGCGTTATTTCTTATTTTCAAGTAATTCGACTTTTACTGGTCGTTGTTTTCGTACCATTTATCGTCGCTGGCCAAGTAATGAGCAAGCCACCAACTGACGCTAAGCTAACAATCAGTTTAGTACTTCTAATTGCACTTGCTTGGGGTTGCTCTCATTTAATGAAACGCATCCATTTGCCAGTCGCATTTTTCATTACACCCATTCTTTTATTCATTACATTGCAACTCACAACACCACTGGCAATGCCTCAAATACCTGGTATAATCATGGATGTTGCTCAGTTACTAATCGGTGCCCATATCGGACTCATGCTCAAGCCGCATATGATCAAACTGCCGGTACGCATACTTGTAGGGGGCATTTTCAGTGCCTTCGCACTAATTGCGCTAACATTTGGATCAAGCTTCTTCATGTCCTTTGCATTGGATACAACCTTCGCTACAAGTTTCCTAAGCACCGCCCCAGGGGGCTTAGATCAAATGGTGTTATTAGCGAATGCAGTGCATGCAGATGTCTCGCTTGTTTCAATGTTCCAAACGTTCAGGCTCCTGTTCATTTTTATTTTAATTATGCCTTTGATGAAAATGTATTATCGTTGGCAAGGAAAAAAGAAATTGCCTAGCATCAAAAGAGCCATGTAGTAAAGTACCGATCATGGTTCATGTAAAAATCTATATACCTATGGATAAAACGCTCCGATGATTGAAATTCATTCAGTGGGGCGTTTTTCGAATCTGATGAATGGTGAAATCAATTACCATATAATAGTAGAAACACGTTCAAAAAAACCAAGTATCTACATGGAAGTCTGTGGGCTAGATTGCTACAAATGCGATGAGGTTACGGATATTAGAGATTCAAATAGATAAAACCATTTCTTGAACGAACCGGGAAAAATAAAAGGCATGAGCCCGGTACAATACCGAACTCATGCCCAAGGAACTGCATATCAGTTCCTTCCTCGACAATAATAGACTATATGCAGCTGGTCATGTTCTTCTTAACTGCTTACATATAACTAACTTCTAGTATTCAGCCACTCTACTTCTCCGCCTGGATAATCGCTGAGACAATATAGTCTTCTACCTTATGTTCCGGTGCCCATTCCTTGATGAATTCTTTGGATTCATCTTTAGGGATAATGGAGATGTTCTTAAATCCAGCTTGTTTCATCGTCTCGGACAATTCTTCAATTGAAGATGCTCCAGCGATGCATCCGGAGTAGAGGTTCATATCCGTTTGCAATGCTTCAGGCAGATTCGCAGTCAACACGATATCGGAAATCGCTAATCTCCCGCCCTTTTTCAGAACACGATACGCTTCCTGAAAGACTCTTCTTTTATCCGGGGATAGGTTGATGACGCAATTCGACATAATTACATCAACGAATTGATCGGCAATAGGCAGATATTCGATTTCCCCTAAACGAAATTCGACATTTACGAATTGATTTCTTTCGGCATTGCTCCGAGCTTTGCTAATCATTTCCGGTGTCATGTCAACGCCTATGACTTTTCCTTTTTCCCCCACTTTAGGAGAAGCCAAGAAAGCATCGAACCCTCCCCCGCTCCCAAGGTCAAGGACGGTCTCCCCCTCTTTTAAGTCCGCAATCGCCTGAGGGTTTCCACAACCTAATCCCATGTTTGCGCCATTCGGGATATTTTGAAGCTCTGCTGTGGTATAGCCCATCTTTTTAGAAATCTCTTCGACGGAAATATTTTGGTTTTCTTCAGGTGTACAGCAGCTTGGCGCACAACAGCTGTCAGAGTTCACGACTTTAAGGGCAATTTTTTTATAATTACTTCGTACGCTTTCGCGAATTTCATCTTTTTTCATTTCACTCATTCTCTCCATATCCTTCCTATTCATATTTAGCAGCAAGAGTTTTCATTATATCCTGTAAGCACTATGCCCATTTCACCATTTTCCTCTTCTACATCTATGGTTACATCTGATAACTGTTCCTTCATCTCAGGTTGAATGGCAATGTTCACCCCATTCACTTCTACCACCATATCATTTGTTTCTGCTTCTTGTAAGGCAACGCCAAGGTTCATTCCGCAACACCCTGCAATTCCATAAAATCGTAGAGTGGATACGTCATTTGCCTTCATCGCTTCTTGTAAATACTCTTTTGCTTGATTGGTCATTTTCATGTTCTATTCCTCCAATAGGTTTCGCATGTCATTTTTACATGTCCAGAATTTGATGCAATTGCTTGATTCCCTTTGGCTCTTCCCGGCTCCAAGGAAGGATGACAGTTTGGTTGCCGGATAGTTCTTTCACTTTCTCGATCCACTTCTTCTCTCCCTTTGCTTTCCTGGTAAGCATCGGTTCCATTGTATCCGTGACGAAAAAACTTTGGTTGATGAGCCACCAATGGATGGATATATTCGCCCGTTTCAAATCTTCTGCCAATCGTTTTGCTTCCAAAACAGGTGTCATCTCAGGAAGTGTCGTAATGATGATGCTCGTATAGGACCCGTCTCTTAATTTTGGCAACAAATCGCGTACCGGCTCTGGTATATCACCAGAAGAACGGGAAATTTCTTTATGATAGGCTTCAGATGCATCCAATAATAGAAGGGTATGACCTGTTGGTGCCGTATCAATTACGACCATGCTATCTTTGGACTGCGCCACAACATTGGCGAGTGCCCGGAAAACGGCGATTTCCTCGGTACAAGGAGATTCCAGGTCTTCTTTTATGAAGGCCAAGCCTTCTTCATCCATCGTTTCACTTGCTTTGGAAAGCACTTCATCTTTATACTCTTCCACGACTTTCTTCGGATCGATGCTGCTTATCGTTAGATTGTCATATAAGGTGTTATCATCAAAAGTCCAAGCAATGTGAGCGGCTGGATCCGTGGTCGTTAAGTGGACCTTTTTCCCTTTTTCGGCGAGTCCCAAGGCGACAAGTGACGCTACTGTCGTTTTTCCTACCCCGCCTTTTCCCATCGTAAGGATGACCCGATGGGAGTTTGATTCATAATAATCCACCAAATCTTTAATAGAGTGATGAGGGATCGTTTCTATTTCATCTAATAAGTTTTCAGACTCCCCATATGTTTGAGTGAACCATTTCTCCATGTGATTGATTCCTGTGATGGCAAATGAAACAAGAGGCAAATAAAAAGTCGGATGTTTTTTCAATGGATTCGGAATGTCTTCCAATGCCCGCTGTTGTCGGTCATGCAAGGCATTTGCGTAACGATCACCTCGATCCGTCTGTTCGAAGACACCGTTCACGATCAAGAGTTGATTGGCAATCCCGATTTCCTTCAACTCATCCGACGCACGTGCCGCTTCCCTCAATGGCCCCTCTTCAGGCCGGCTTACAAGGACTAGTGTAGTCTGCCCTTTGTCCGCCAACACATTGACGGCCTTCTGATACATCTGCTTCTGACTTTCCAATCCCGCTAACGGACCCAGGCAAGATGCCCCGTTTGTATTTACATCTAAAAAACCGGACCATGCAGTTGGTAGTTGCAATAACCTCAGCGTATGACCAGTTGGTGCGGTATCAAATACAATCCGGTCATATTCCTCCGTAATTGTTGAATCCGTCAAAAGGGTCGAGAATTGGTTGAATGCCGCAATTTCGACGGTGCAAGCCCCTGACATTTGCTCTTCCATCGTTGCAAGCACCGCATCTGGTAACTTTCCTCTATACGGGGCAACCATCCGTTCCTTGTATTCGGTTGCCGCTTGGACAGGGTCCAAGTTCAGGGCATACAGGTTCGATGTGCCCTTGATCAATTGGGGATGATTGGTTAACGGTTGCCCGAATACATCTTGTAAGTTCGAAGCGGGATCTGTACTGATCAATAGAACTTTTTTTCCTTGCTTCGATAAAGAAAGGGAAAGCGAACTTGCCACGGATGTTTTCCCCACTCCACCTTTCCCTGTGAAAAATATAAATCGCGTTTGTGGGAAGAATTCATCAGTGAATAACTTCATGTCAGCTCTCCCCATCTTTTTGCGTCTTCAGTGACAATCGCACTTTCGGCTTTTGGATCAGTTCCTCAACAGAGAACCCCGTCCACCTTCCCAACTCCTCATTACTTGGATAGCTCCCTGTTCGTACCACGTTTCCATCAACGAAAACAATCGGTAAGACATCCGGACCCTTTTCGTTCAATAACGTGCTCACTTGTTCATGTTGCATGAACTGTTCGGTATCATTGGTTAAATTATATCGTTCGATCGGATAATCCTTTTTCTTCAGATTACTTATCACAAAAGACATCCTTAATAGCTCAGGGTCGATTGAAGGACCGCATACACCTGTAGGGCAACACATGGCAGGGTCAAAAATCTGTATTTCTTTCATTGAAGTCACTCCTTTTTATATAAATAAGCAGATGCCTATATTACGGATAAATCAATAGCTAAGTAATTTGCCTTGGCTATTTGCAGGCTCATTCTCCCATTTCAGCGAATTCTTCGATCCGTTCGCCAATCTCATCACGCACGCGTTGAAAGAAGGACCACTTTTCCTCATCGGTTCCTTCCGCTTTGGCTGGATCATCAAAACCCCAGTGGACTCGCTTTACTTGTGGAGGCGTGATTGGGCAATGCTCGTCTGCATGCCCACACAATGTAATCACTAAATCTGCATGATTCAAGGTTCCCCTATCAATCACATCCGATGTATGATCGGAAATATCAATGTTTACTTCCCTCATCGCCTTAACAGCATTGGGATTCAACCCGTGAGCTTCGAGACCCGCACTTTTTACAATCCATTCCGGTAAGAGCTTTTTAGCCCAGCCTTCAGCCATTTGACTGCGGCACGAATTGCCTGTGCATAAGAAGTAGATGGTTTTTTTATGTGTCATGAAGGTTTCCTCCTGTATTGAAAACAAACAGTTATAATTTAATGGTTCTAAAATATTTCTTTTCCCAGCGAAGGGCGACATGGACGAGAGCGATCAGTACCGGCACTTCCACGAGCGGGCCAATGACCGCCGCAAACGCCGCACCGCTATTGATTCCGAATACGGAAACGGCCACCGCAATCGCCAGTTCAAAGTTATTGCTTGCTGCAGTAAAGGAAAGGGAAGCAGTGACCGGATAGGACGCACCCGCCTTTCTTGATGCAAAAAACGATACGGCAAACATGATTAAAAAGTAGATGAAAAGCGGTATCGCAATCCGCACTGCATCAAGCGGCAAGGCAATGATGGTGTCCCCTTTTAAAGAGAACATCATGACGATCGTAAACAATAAAGCAAACAAAGTTAATGGGGAGATCTTGGGTAAGAACTTATTCTCATACCACTCCTTCCCCTTAACTTTCAAGCCAATGAATCGGGTCAACATCCCTGCTACGAAGGGGATGCCAAGATATATCATGACGCTTTTCGTGATTTCCCACATCGATATCACGACAGATAGGTTCTCCATGCCGAATACGCCAGGTAACACATTCAAGAAAAAGTAGGCGAATACGGAATAGAATAGGATTTGGAATATCGAGTTGAACGCCACGAGTCCCGCGACATACTCCCTATCTCCCCGAGCCAGATCATTCCAGACAATGACCATAGCAATGCAACGGGCCAAGCCAATCATGATCAATCCGGCCATATACTCCGGATAATCGCGTAAAAAGAGAATCGCAAGGAAAAACATCAAGACCGGCCCTAACAGCCAGTTTTGAAATAAGGAGAGCAGAAGCACTTTCCAATCTTTGAACACGCGCCACATTTCTTCGTATTTCACTTTTGCAAGCGGTGGATACATCATGACGATTAACCCAATTGCAATCGGTATCGAAGTCGTCCCTACCGAAAAGGTTTCCAACACCGTTTTAAAATCGGGTACCCATACCGCAATCATGACTCCGACGAACATCGCCACAAATATCCATAGAGTAAGATAGCGATCCAAGAAGGATAATCGCTTTGTTAAACTTTTATTTTCCATCCGCTTCTCCCCTAACATGATGAAGAATTAGCATTCCGTTGAACAACATGGAGCCTGGACAGGTTCTAAAGAATCGATGATGGCTTGAATATAGGGCTGTTGAACATCATTTAATCGGAAATGTTTCCATGTTCCCTTTTTTCTTTCTAAAATGATTCCTGCGTCTTTTAATTTTTTCACTTGTTGACTGACTGCTGGCTGGGAAATCTGCAGGATATCCACAAAATCACATACACAAACTTCACCTTGTTTCAGACATGCCAGCAACTTTAACCGGTTCGGGTCGCTCACAGCCTTTAATTGACGAGACATCTCCTCGATTTGGTTCATCTAGTGTCCTCCCACTATACATAATTAAACGCTTATATAATATAATGCTTATGTTATCACGATAGGTTTGACCGTTGCAAGGGTTTTGGCTTGGAGAGATTTTATCAGAGTACTTCTCGAATTGCCTTCATGAAAAAAAACTGCCGATCTCCCGGCAGCCTCCATTCCTTATAAATACTTGCGGTGAATCCCTTTTCCGTCGTAGGAAAACATGACTTCTTTCCCCTCCATGACCGATTCCATGTGCACAGGACGTCCCCAGAGCTGGTGGATATAGGGCATGACTTTTTCGAGATATTTCAGGTCGAGTTCAATATCTTCGTACCAATGTTTCAAATACAGCTCGCCATTTCGCATATAGTCGCCGTCATTGACCGTGATATACGGAAAGCCGCCATTCACCCGCATGCTGACGAGCTGATCGCGCACCTGTTCCCATGCCTTATCAACGATTTTGTAGTCTTTGCCTTGCTTTTGAAATAAGTACATATCCTCCCGCATGACGAGATCTTTGGTCAAATAGTTACGGAGGAAGGAAATATCCGATTCTATTTCCCTGACTTCGAACATTTTTTCTCGGCCCGTTCCTGGCTTGATGCCGAGCTTGAGCATTTCCTCTGTCGGGTTATCATAGCGTTCTTCGATATCTTCAAACACCTTCAGCCCTAGATAATAAGGATTGATGCTCGTTCGTGATGGCTGCACGACTCCGGCATTCAGTTTTGCAAATTCAATCGATTCGCCAGAGGTCAAATCCAGTTCACGCATGATGCGCTGATGCCAGTACGATGCCCAGCCTTCGTTCATGATTTTCGTTTCGAGCTGTGGCCAGAAATAGAGCATTTCCTCTCGGATCATGGTCATGATATCTCTTTGCCAATCGGTTAAATCCCTGCTGTATTGTTCAATGAATAGCATGATATCTTTTTCAGGACGTGGCGGGAACTTCTTACGCCTTTTAGCGGTCGGATGCTTCTTCACATCTCTGTCTTCGAGATTCCATAAATCATCATACTCCGTCGCTGCCGGCTTGATTTCCTCCTCCTCTTCCTCATCCTCCATCGTCCAGGCAAGCTTCGGCCTCATCAGTGATGGGTCGATATGTTCCTCGATGGCCAGAAGGGCATCAAGGAAAGTTTCCACTTCCCGCTTGCCATGCAACACTTCGTATTCCCGGATTCTTTCAGCCGTGGCCGACATGCTTTCTACCATATCCCTCTTGGTGTTCCGGAAACGGACATTATTCTTGAAGAAATCACAATGCGCCAAAACATGCGCCACGATCAATTTGTTTTGCACAAGTGAATTGGAATCCAGCAAGAACGCATAACATGGGTCAGAGTTAATGACCAATTCATAGATTTTGCTTAATCCGAAATCATATTGCAGCTTCATTTTATGAAATTGTTTCCCGAAGCTCCAATGTGAAAAGCGGGTCGGCATTCCATACGCACCAAATGTATAAATGATTTCCGATGGACAAATTTCATAACGCATCGGGTAAAAATCCAATCCGAATCCAGTGGCTATTTCTGTGATTTCACTGATGGCATATTCCAGAGCCTTCTGCTCCGATCCATTCATCTTATATCCCCCTAGTCTTTTGTCTTTAGTCTAATGTATGAAAAAAGGGCGGAAAAATGCTTTGTTCCTTCTTAAAGGGCAATCGTACATAGAAAAAAGACATCCTCCAAAAGGGAAGATGTCAGGAATCAGTAGAACAGGCACTCTTTCTTACTATTACTTGGCTATTTCTGCATGTAATGCCCGTTTTTTCGTTTTTGAGCGAACCCACGAAATGATAAGAGCTGCAATGATGACAAAACCTAAATATCCTGTAAGAGGATATACCGTACCAACCAATTTAATGAAGCCAACAAAGCTGGCAAGGAAAGCTAACATCCCTACGACGGTGACCGAGATTTTAAAATTCTTTGTTTCGGAAGGTACAAGTCTAGCAGTAAATGCGTACAGCATACCAACTGACGTATTATAAATCATGCCTAACAGCACTACGGACAGAATATTTCCCAACCAAGGCGAGATTTCATTTGCTAAATAAAGAGTGGGCATGCTTACTCCCTCAATCGATTTAAGGTCGGACATCATCCCCATATTGATTAGAAGTAATAAAATCCCTAAACCTATCCCGCCTAAAATGCCTCCCATTCCTGCTTCTTTCTTGCTTTTCATTGTGCCTCCCATTACGGCCAACATCGCGATTCCAGCCGTCATATTATAAGAAACATATAGCAATGAACCCATTAGCCAATTTCCCGTTGCGGCCGTTTCTTTACTGGATGAGGCAATGATTTCACTGAAGCTAAGATTTGATGTAAAGAATGAATAACCCGCAATGACAATCATGATGATGAATAAGAATGGCGTTACGGCACTAATGATCGACATGATTTTATCGACTTTAAGCAAAAGCGTTCCAATGGTGAGGATCGTCATGATCGCGGCACCCACGATACTTGGGATGCCAAATTGTTCTTCGAAAATAGATCCGGAACCTGCAATCATGATCACCGTTACGCCAAATAAGAAAAAGGTAATGATCACATCGACAACCCTGCCTAGATGACGGCCACAAAGGTGATCGATTATGCTTTTATGAGAGCGTGTTTGAAGCGAGCTCCCTAACTCCGTAACTTGCATTCCAAGGAAAGCGAATAATACAGTCGCTACGACAATTCCCAATACACTATAGATTCCAAAGCTCGTGAAAAATTGCAATACTTCTTGTCCTGAAGCAAAACCTGCCCCTATGATGATTCCAATATATGCGCCTGCTAGATTGATACTGTTCTTCATGGAAATCCACCCCAATTTAAAGATAATTCTGACAATTTAGTGCATGGGTAGCTTTTGGCTACCTCACGTTTAAAGCTCCGCCAGTCTTCAGTAAGAAAATACCAAAGCTTGGCGGACTCAACCTGCTCAATTTTTGTATCGTTTACTATAGGAGGTAAATTCATCGACAATGGTCGTATCTACTTCGTATCCAATACCTGCCGTCTTTGGCACGGTGATGACCCCATCTTCCACCGTCACTTCCGGCTTAATGATGTCTTTATGCCAATAATTCGCAGAAGCGGCCGTATCTCCAGGCATTGTAAAATTATCAAGTGTGGTCAATGCGATATTATGTGCACGACCGACCCCAGATTCCAACATGCCACCGCACCATACTGGCACGTTTCGCTCTTTACATAAATCATGAATTTTCTTAGCTTCCGTTAAGCCACCCACTCTACCAATCTTGATATTGATGATTTTACAGCTTCCCAAATCCAGCGCCTTTCTGGCATCTTCGACGGAATGTATGCTTTCATCCAAGCAAATCGGTGTTGTGATGCTCGCTTGCAATGTCGCATGATCGACAATATCATCCGATGACAAAGGCTGCTCGATCATCATTAAATCGAATTGATCCAGCTGTTTCAATAATTCGATATCCTTCAAACGGTAAGCCGAGTTTGCATCCGCCATGATCGGTACATCCGGATAACGATTACGTACTTCCCTGATAACATCGACGTCCCAGCCCGGCTGAATCTTTATCTTGATTCGTTTATAACCATCTTTCAGTCCATTCTCGATTTTTTTCAATAAATCTGGAACGGTTTTTTGGATACCGATACTGATGCCGACATCGATTTTATCCAGCTCTCCACCTAGTGCCGTGCTCAGTGGAATGTTCTTTTCTTTCGCGTACAGATCCCAAATAGCTCCTTCGATTGCCGATTTCGCCATATTATTTTTCCTAATATGAGCGAACAGTTCCGCTACTTCACCCGGGTGCTCTATTTCTTTATCAAGCACGAGCGGAATCAGGAAATCCTCCAGCATCGTCCAGTTCGTTTTGATGGTTTCTTCGTTATACCATGGCGCGGCAAAAGCTACAGATTCAGCCCATCCTGATAATCCCGCTTCATTTTTCACCTCTACTAAAATAAACTCTTTATCCACGAATGTACCAAAGCTAGTTGTGAATGGAGCAATCAAATCCATATTCAGATGACGTAAACGCACTTCTTTTATTTTCATGTTTAATTCCCCCACTTATTTCTGTTTTTGTAAGATGTAATGTTGAATGTTGTCCTCTTTGATCCGTTCAATTCCCACTACAGCATATCCCTGGGCAAAGAGGTATTTGAATATCTCTCTTGTTTTCGAACGCCAATCAATCGCCAACGAAAGATTTTCCTTCTTCATTTTTTGTATCTCCGTTGGTATCGGAATGGCAATGATGTCTGCATATGTATCCAGCCTATATTCCGTGATGACTGGAAAACCTTGTTCATCCTTTTCTACCGTCACTAGTTGTGCCGCTTCACTAGGGAGATTCGCATCTGCCTGCAAATCTTGATTGATCGTCCATTCCACCATGAAGCGATCTGTCGACAGCCCTTCATTAAGTGAGCCTTCAAGCTTTCCGTAGCAATCTTCCATATAGGTACGGCAAACTGCTTTAAGTTTTCCGATATTTAAATTCGCATTCACGCTTTCCAACGGATCGTATGTCCAGCAAATCAAGTCGTAGCCCTTTTTCAGTGCTTCTTCTTTTTGTGCCAATTTAAGCAATCTTCCGTACCCCTTCTTTTGATGTTCCGGATGGATCGCCAACAAGTGTGAGCAAAGAAAGACCTTTCCATCCTTAAAACCAGGGAAGCTGTATTGAAAGCCCACTAACTGCTCATCGAGGTAACCGCCTATGACAAGCCCCCCGTTTTTAACTGCCGTCAGCGTCTGGTGGGTTGGTATGGAATCCATCCCCCATACAAGCGTCTCCAATTGTTGCACCTCTTGTAACTCTTCTAATGTCGATAATGATTTGATGTGTAATTCATGAGTCATGGCGATCCCCTTCTCCATATTTATCGAAAGTAAGAAGGATGGCTTTCGTCAGAATCTCGATCCCCGAAAGCAGCGCTTCTTTATTAAAGGTCATAAGTGGATGATGCAGGCCTGGCGTTAAGCCACAACCCAATCCAAGCATCGTCGCTTTAATGGTCGGTTTCTTCAACGTATAAAAATGAAAATCCTCTCCACCAGTCGTAATGACGGGAGGCACCAAATTTTCTATACCGAGTGTATCTGTTATGGCTTCTGCCATGATGGCTTGGGCTTGTTCGTCAACATGTGCAGCGGCTACATATGCACTTGGTTCAAGGGTAATTTCAACGCCATTGGCAATGGCCAGAGCTTGTGCGATTTTCTTCACCTTCATGGTCAATTCCTTCATGACATCATTATCCTGGGCGCGCAAGTCCAGCGAAAAAGTAGCCTTCCCTGGAATGATATTCGAACTTTCCCCGCCTGCAGAAAACTGCGTCATTTTCACGGAATAAGGGATGGAAGGATTAAGATGGATGCTGTTCAACAATGTGATGAAAGAGGCCCCGATCTCGATTGCATTTTGACCTTGATGGGGCCTTGCACCATGTGCATCCGTTCCTAGGATTTCGCCCTTTATGAACTGTGCTGAGCCATGAACGATGGCTGGTGCCGCCTGGCCATCGCTCACTTCCTCCGCAGGCCTTACATGCACGCCATACAGAAAATCTATATCATCGACGACTTTTTCCTCAATCATCTTCAAGGCACCCGTTCCTTTTTCTTCTGCAGGCTGAAAAAGGAATTTGAGTTTCCCTTTTGGTTGAAAGTTCATTTCCTTCAATACAAGGAAAACGCCAAGAGCCAGAGTCATATGCCCATCGTGGCCACATGAATGGTTGGCCTGGAATGTGTCATTCACTTCTTGCCATAATGCATCGATATCCGATCGTAGGCCCACCGTGAACCGGCCTTCCCCCATCTCACCAATCACGCCGGTACAGTCGGAAAATCTTGTCACGGTACATTGGTTTTCCGTTAAAATGTCCGCAATGAAGTCTGTTGTCTTCACTTCATTCCAACTCGTTTCTGGATGAGCGTGCAGATGGTCAAATATCTCGATGATCCGTGGTCTTAACTTTACAAGCGATTGTGTTATATCCATTTCCAACTCCCCTTCAGAAGAAAAAATCATCCTGTTTAAATGTGTCGTATTTAGACTTTCTATCTTTGAATCCTTGTTCGTCTTTTATTGAGACACCCGCTACTAAACTATTCAATAAGGAAAATAAAACAGGTGCTGTATCGATGGTCGAAGTCTTCGGCGTTGATACCGGTAATAAGACATCCGCGAAATCTGCAAGAGGGGCAAGTTCGGAGTCGGTAATCCCGATCACAAAGGCCCCAGCCTGTTTAGCCATCTCCGTAATTTTCACCGTTTCTTTCACATAACGGTGAAAGGATATCGCTATGAAAACGGAACGTTCCGTCATTTTATCCAATTGTAAAAAGATATCGTCTGTATCCGGCCGGTATAAATGAACATCCTCCTTCACAAGCCTTAGTGTGAACGTCAGCCAATGTGCGGCCGAAAAGGATAAACGATGTCCGGAAATTAAAATACTATCGGCTGACGTAATTTTGTCCACCGCTTTTGTAAAATCCTCATTTGATAGATTATGTATGGTCTTTTTGATGCTCTCGATATCTTGTTCCATCACTTGTGCCATGAAGTTTGGCTCGTTTGCGACTTCGAGTTTAGAAGTATGGTATTCATTCAAGCTACTGCTCTCGAAAATCAGCTGATTGCGAATCAGTTTTTGAAGTTCAGCAAAACCACTTAGCCCTAGCGAATAACAAAAGCGAATGATCGTGGTCTCACTCACGCCAATTTCTTTCCCTAACACTTGAGCTGGACTGACGGCAAATGTATGGGCATGAGTCAACAAGTATTTGGCCACTTTTTTTTGCCCAGTCGTTAATGCCGGGAATATCTCTTTTGCTTTTTGCTGAACATCCATAAAATCCTTCCCTTCAGTAACAAAAATGAATCGTATACTTTTTTTAAATAGATTCGAAGTTCTAACTTCACTGATAATAGAGAACATTCTAACACCCACCTTTCGATAAATCAATAATATTCTGAATATTTTAATAAAATAATCAAAATGAATTCGAAAAAACCCACGAAGAGTATCTCCGTGGGTTACATCTATCTTTTATTTTTTGTGGCGCTTTGCGTAGCCACATCGTTTACAGAGTTCTTCAACGGCGCATCTTCTCGAGAAGCCATCATACATATTCTTCGCCCGTTCGCCATCCAGGATTTCTTCTAGGGATGAATCGAATATATTCCCAAGTGGTATCTTTCCTTCACTATCCAAGCAACAAGGAACCACCGTACCATCCACCAAGATTCCTAGTTGATCTCTCAATGCATAGCAGAAAATATTTTCATCAATGATATCGCGGTCAAGTTCCGGCCACTCGAATTTTTCCGCCATATTGATATAAACCCGATCCTTCAGTTTGATATTATTCTTTTCCTGAAGGGCTTCACTTAAACGAATGTCTAGTGAAAGCTTCTCTTCCAACATCGAAAGAATATCATCATTCAACCCATTACTCGCTTTAAGTTCATCTGAATCCATATTCCATAGTCGTATGGCACAGATCACTTCACTCGTTGCATTTGCCTCATTAATGAAATCCGTTATATTACTTACGTAACTTTCCAGGCTATTGCTCGTATCGTTCGCTTCAAAACTATGAAGGGAAATATTCACCTGACGAAGCGCTTTTTTGGACAGAAGCTTATCCTTCACCTTTTGAATCAGTGTGCCGTTTGTCGTAATATTCACTTTCAAATCATTCTCGGCGCTAATATCCAGGAACGTGCCCAAATCTTTATTCAAAAATGGTTCACCCATTAGATGGAAATATATATGGTCCGTATGTGGTTTTATCTTTTCAATCACGTGCGTAAAACCTTCTGGATTCATAAATTTCAATGTCCTCTGCAAGCTAGAACTCGGACAAAAATTACACTTCAGATTACATATGTTCGTTATTTCGACATATACTTTTTTAAACTTTCTCATTATAATTCCCCTAAAATCTTGCTGTATTTAATCTGTTATTAACTATACTTGTTCCTTCCTTATAAATGCAATGGAAAAATGGATTTCCGAACAAAATGAAGGGAACTTCCTCGTTAAGAAGTTCCCTTCAATCTTCTATTAAGCTTCTTTTATGTTTACGTCCATTCCTTCCTATGCTCAGAAATGAATGTCATTTCGTTTCGGTAATGTTCAAGATGACCTTGCTCCACCATCTTTTGAAAGGCAAGATCACCTTCACTTGCTCTTCTTGTGATTGTCTTACATAATCCTTCTAATCGTAACAGGATCATCTCGATATAATTCTCCGCAATTCCTTCACCGTAAGCATCAAAAAATGATCTAACCCTGTTTTTTATGCGGGAAGCATCGTGAACGGAATGATAATGGACCGTCTCACCCGTCTCAGTAAGATACAATCTGCTTAATGGAACACAAGTGTAAAGCGTATACGCGATGTCCCAAAGTCGTGGTCCAGGTCCAGCCACGTCAAAATCAATAATGCCAATCGGCCGTTCATTTTGAAAAATGATGTTGTAAAAGGCAAAGTCATTATGGCATAACACCTCCGCTTGCTGTGGGGTATTATCGATTGCTTGCCAATGATCATCCAATGTAAAGTCGCTTACAGCATCATGATAAAGACGGAGCATCTTCGCGATTTCCCGTAAGACATCTTCTGACCACATGTATGTTTGTAGAGGATAATTCCCCGCTTCTCCTTCAATGAAAGATAGAATTTCTCTGCCCTTATCATCGATACCAAGGAATTTAGGGGCATATTCGTAACCTTTTCCCTCCAGGTGCTTTAATAACGCATGAATCCTTTGGCCATTTGGCTTCATTTCCCGTCTGACGGTATCACCTGCACGATATACTTTCGAAACGTTCCCACCTGTTAACTCTTCCTCATTGGAAAGATCGGGCATAGATACACCTCCACTGATCATGCAACTATTCACAGGAAAACTATGTTAATTCTAGTGTATCATAGGTCAGAACCAAAACAATCTAGATATGGATGCAGATGCAACTACGGACATAGAAAAAAGCACCTTCGATAAAAAGAAGGTGCTGATTCCTTTGCATTCATTTTCTTTTCTGTTCCATGACCTTCAAGCTCAGAAGCTTTTTATTCTCCAGATCATGCTGGACGGTAACGATGACGTTGAATTCCTTGCCATTTTCCACCACTATGAATACAAAGTCGTCTTCCACTTGTTTATTGCCTAACTTTTTACGTCCTTTATATTGATAGTCGGTCACATCGTCTCCAGGATAATCGGCCTGAACGACAGTGATGGCAATCTTCCCGTATTTCTCGTAATCCGGGGTTGCAGCAAGTGGTGCACTTGGAGCCATTTGCGTTAGTATCATGAGCCCCATGACCAGCATCAGAAGTTTTTTCATCCCTTTACCTCCCACCATTCTCACTTGTTAGTCTTATTATGTATAACATCTCAATAGTTATTCAATCGATTCGCTTCTTGGACAAGCATCATCCCCACTTGACGGTTCCGGTCCCATTCTTCGGGAAATACGGACAAGGGTGGATTCGTTTCCTCCACTAAATAACTAAGTTCAATGGTCAGCGCCGGCCGCTCGAATTCGGTAATGAACCAATCCGTAAATCCACTGCCTATTGCTTCCTTTTCCGGGATGGTCAGTTCATAACCGGTTAGCTCTGCCGTTTTCTTCGCTATGCCGTAATCCCTTGCCATGTTCTTAGGTTTATTGTGATAGTGCCAAAATATTTCCCGTCCAGACGTATGGTAGGAAACAGCAATAAGGGGGTCGAGCTTCTTCGTGAAGGACACAAGTGCTTTTGCCTCCGATGCCATCAGTGGACGTTTTCCTTTATAAAACTGATACGTGGGTTGTTTCGCTTCATTGATTATGTCATCCCAACCACTTGGATATTGCCTGTTTAAATCGATGCCATTCGCATTGGCTTTCCACCGGGACCACTCTGTGCTATAGTCGTTCATTTTCCAGACCACCACTCGCTCCCATACATTTAAGTGAGAGAAATCACCCTGCTGGATCCTGACCCCGTCAGGATTTAACATCGGGATGAACCAGATGCTGACCTCATCCAATAAGTCCGTGGGGATATCACCGATTGGCTCACCTGTTTGATAGGCGGAGGCATAATCTTGTAGCATCTTCATCAGAATCATCGTACTAAGCCATTCCCGTCCATGATGGGCACCGACCATTAAAATCGACTTCTGCCCCCTACCAAGTTTAACGGCCTTTATCGGTTTTCCTTTTTCAGTTTCACCGATTATTATGGTTTTTAGTTGATACTTTTTTTCCATTTCCAGAAGGTCTTTTTCCATTGTTTCCAGTGAATATGACTGTTCAGAGAATCCGTATGAAGGATAAAGCAGAAAACAGATCCACCAAAGCAAAATGATTTTTTTCATGAACTCACCTTTGATTATTATTCAGGTAAAAAACAACAAACGCGGTTTTTCTATATCGCCACTTATTGTAAGGAGAGCATCTGCCCATTCTGTACAAAATACAAATAGCTCCTTAGTAAGGAGGAGAATGATGATGAGGATAGCGGATTATGACCAGGCGTTGTTTCATACTCACCGCTCGGATTGGGACAGCCTTTTAGTTTTGATGGTACGAACGAAAGATCACATTCTTTCGAAGAAAATTGAGCATTTTTTACACGCATATCGGTTTGAGCATGATTACCAAATCGTTCAATCTCAGCTGTATGCCCTATTTCGTTATCTTGATCATGCTGCTGAACAGACGAGTGAATATGAATATGTAACGGAAGTTCAACAATAGTTTGTACAAAATGGGAAATATTATGCAAGTTGCTTATCAGGGATTAAACTATGGCTGGTGAAACCCTAATGGAAACAAGGAAGGGGTCAGGTATGAAAATACCTGACCCCTTTTTCCATTATTTCTTTATTGTCGCATATGCACTTGCATACATTTTCAATTCATCCATCAAAGCGTCGACAAGCAATGCGGATTCTTCATTCAATCCGTCATTTTCGTAATCGAAGCAGTGCGGATCAAGTACTAGTTGTTTTGGAATCACGTTCGCATAAAGGCTGCGGCCTACCGTTCTCACGGAATTCAACGCGTTGATTCCACCTTTACCTCCGCCTGAAACGGCAAGAAGCGCGACTGGTTTATGTGTGAATTGATCACTGCTTAGGAAATCCAACGCATTTTTCAAGGCACCACTCATAGAACCGTGATATTCCGGCGTCGTTAAAATGACACCATCCGCTTCTTCGATGCTTGTGCGAAGATCTTGAATCACTTTCAATTGGTATTGCTCGCCTTCCCCGGTATATAAAGGGATTTCACTATTGCTTAAATCGATTAATTCTGCTCCGTATTGTTTAGATATGAAGCGTGAAGCAATCCCTGTACGTCCTTGTTTACGTGGTGAACCATTAATGATGACTAATTTCATGGATATTCCCCTCCTTGGTAAGTTTGAAATGATAGGTCTGAAATATATTTCATCAAAATATCCCATTATCCTCAATCAGTATACCAAAGTCCATGCGTAATTTCCTTGAATTTGAGACATTCCATTTCTATCCTATTTCGGAACAAAGAGCGAAGAACTTGCCTTCGCTCTCCCTTTATTTATTACACCAAAGCTTCTATTTCACTCATGAAATCCTTAATGACAGCGGAAAGCTTATCTTCCGATTCCTTCAGGGAGCTTCCTTGGACCCCGAAATAGAATTTAATTTTCGGTTCGGTACCTGAAGGACGGAGGCATACCCATGTTCCATCATCGAGGAAATATTTTAAAACGTTGGATGTCGGAAGTTCAATCGTTTCCTCATCAGTCGTTCTCAAATCGTACTTTTTACCGTTTTGATAATCTTCGGCGATGACTACGGGGATACCCCCGATTTGAGTAGGTGGGTTCTGCCTGAATCGATCCAATATTCCTTGGATCTGTTTTGCCCCTTCCATTCCTTTTAGGGTTAATGAACGTAGCCCTTCCAAATAGAATCCGTATTTTTCAAAGACATTCATCAAGCCTTGGTAAAGGGTCAAGCCCTGCTTTTTGTAATAAGCACATACTTCAACAGCAAGAACCGCTGCTTGGATGGCATCTTTATCACGGGCGAAATCCTTGATTAGATAGCCGTAACTTTCTTCATACCCGAAAACGAAGCTATGTGCCCCGGTTTTCTGATACTCATTTATTTTCTCGGCAATGAACTTGAAGCCAGTCAGAACATCCACCGTCTCCAACCCGTAGGACTTTGCAATCGTCCTCCCGATTTCCGAAGTCACAATTGTTTTCAAGACCACTCCATTCTGAGGAATCGTCCCTTTTTCCTTTTGCTGACTCAATAAGTAATCCAAGAACAAGGCTCCGGTTTGATTACCAGTTAAAACGACATATTGATTCGCTTCGTTTTTCACGGCAATCCCTAACCGGTCGGCATCAGGGTCCGTTGCAATCAATAGATCGGCTTCCACCTGATTGCCAAGTTCGATGGCCATTTCAAATGCGGCTGGCTCCTCAGGATTAGGAGATTTCACCGTCGAAAAGTCCGGATCGGGCAATTCCTGTTCCTTGACGACATGGACATTGTGATACCCCAGGTCCTTAAGTGCGCGCCTAACCGATTTATTGGCTGTCCCATGAAGAGGGGTGAAGACAAGTGACACATCCATTTCTTCGGCTAATTGCGGATTCTCAGGAACCGTCAAAAGCTGTCGATTATAAGCGATATCCAACTCTTCCCCAATGATCTCGATAAGCCCCTTCTCTTTTAACGCTTCCACTTCTTTAATTTGTATATCAAGTTCACTTTCAATGGCATTCACGTACTGAATGACCTGGTCAGCGGCTTTTGGAGGCAACTGTGCACCATCCGGCCCGTAAACTTTGTATCCGTTATATTCAGGAGGGTTATGGCTTGCTGTAATCACGATTCCAGCAAAGGCATTCAGCTCCCGGACGGCAAACGATAATTCAGGAGTTGGTCGCAGCTCATCGAATAAGTAGGCTTTCACACCGAAAGTCGCCAATGTTTTAGCCGCTTCCAGTGCGAATTCCGGTGACTTGTGCCTCGAATCATAGGCGATGACCGTCCCTCTACTTTTTGCCTCTTCCCCGAATGATGAAATATATTGTGCCAGTCCCACCGTTGCCTTTCGAACCGTATACAGGTTCATCCGGTTCGTTCCAGCTCCAATTTCCCCACGCATGCCACCTGTCCCAAATTCCAAGTTCTTATAAAAGGCATCTTCGAGTTTTGCTTCATCCCGTTGCATTTCCTCGAGCAGGACACGTAATTCCCCATTTAAATTCTGGTAACCTGCCCAAGCGGTGTAGAAAGATTTCCATTCCATCTCCAACATCTCCTCTCAACGCCCATATTTTGAATTTTATGTATTAACCCTATTATAAAATTAACATATTTTTCCCCATAAATGAAGTAAAGGCTCGTGACGAAAAAGCAACTGTTGCTTTTTCGTCACGAGCACATGTAAATCCTTATTTATCTCCTTTTTGGTAATGCAATTTGTAAATGTCATGGCGACGATCTTTTAATTGTCTTACCGTACCGGATTGACGCTCCCGTCGTAAGATTTCCAAATCGACATCGCCGATAAGCACCATCTCAAGGTTAGGGCTCGTTTCCCCTACGATACCATCACGGGCAAACTCGAAGTCTGAAGGGGCAAAAATTCCAGACTGTGCATATTGGATATCCATGTTTTCCGTTTGTGGCAAGTTCCCGACAGTTCCGGAGATGACTGTGTAGACCTGATTCTCCACAGCACGTGCCTGGGCACAATAGCGAACCCTCAGATATCCTTGTCGGTCTTCCGTACAGAAAGGTGTGAAAATGATTTTGGCACCCATATCTGTCGCTATACGAGCAAGTTCCGGGAATTCGATGTCATAACAGATTTGAATGGCGATCTTTCCGCAATCCGTATCAAAGACACGTACGCGGTCTCCCGCATTAATCCCCCACCATTTTCTTTCATTTGGTGTAATATGGATTTTATATTGTTTCTCAATGGTTCCGTCGCGACGGAACAAGTAGGCAATATTATAAATATTGTCATCTTCCTCTTTAACGAAATGAGAACCACCGATGATATTAACGTTATATCTTACTGCAAGCTTCGTGAACAATTCAATGTACTGTTCCGTGAATTCCGAAAGCTTCCTGACTGCCAGACTTGGAGACCGTTCATTTAAGAACGACATCAACTGGGTTGTGAACAGCTCTGGGAATACAGCGAAATCAGCATTGGCGTCGGACGCTACATCCGTGAAATACTCCACTTGGTTCGCGAAATCTTCAAATGATTCGATACGACGGAGCATGTATTGCACGACGCATATCCGAACAGGTTCGGACGTCTTGTAATAACGCTTCGATTTCGGTTGGTAATCCCAATTATTCCATTCCATGAGTGTCGCGTATTTATTGGAAGCCAGATCATCAGGCAAATAGTTGGGATTGATCCTCATAAGGGTGAACCCATTTAAAAGCTGGAACGATAAGACTGGATCATATATTTTATGCAGTTGCACTTCCTTGACATATTCTCTCGGTAGCAATTCATCCGCATACTTATGGTAGTTTGGAATTCTGCCGCCGATAATGATACTTTTCAGGTTCATTTGTGCAGCTAGTTCTTTTCTTGAATCATATAGTCGTTGTCCTATTTTCATCCTGCGGAATTTTGGATGAACCATGACTTCAATTCCATATAGATTATAACCGTCTGGATTGTGATTCGTGATGTAGCCATTATCCGTTACATCATCCCAAGTATGGCGATCATCATATTCGTCAAAATTGATAATGAGGCTTGAACAAGAACCAATCACTCTGCCATCGTACTCAGCTACGAATTGGCCCTCCGGAAAGATTTCCAAATGGCTCTCGAGCTGATCTCGTTTCCATGGATCCATCCCTGGAAAACAAGACGCTTGCATAGCAATGATTTCGTCTATGTCCCCTAGCTTCATATTTCGTATTTCCATGATTTTCTCAAATTTATGCAGGTCTAAATTAGGCATTTTTCTCAGGCTCCTTTATTCTCTTCATCGAAGATTATACCCCTAAATTTAAAAATATAACACTTGAAACTCCTAATTCCCTTGTTATGTACCTGGAAAAAACCCCGTCTGAAGCATATTTTAAGAACATATATTTTACAGACGCCATCGATACAGACTATACTTTTATTAAAGAAAAAGAAGGTGGAGTAGGGAAGCGATGAACAAGACAAAAGACAGTAAAGAAAACTGGCTATTTATTGCATGGGCTGCTTCCATCATTGCCATGTTTGGAAGCTTATATTTTTCTGAAATTAAGCAATACGAACCTTGTACACTTTGCTGGTATCAACGGATCGTCATGTATCCTTTTACAGTCATTTTAGGTATAGCCATCATTCGTAAGGACCATTGGATCAGCTTTTATACCATGATATTGTCCGGTATCGGTGCACTCATTTCAACCTATCACTATTTGATTCAAAAGGTTTCATTCTTTTCCGACCATTCCCTTGCGTGCGGAAGGGTCCCATGTACAGGTCAATATATTAACTGGTTTGGATTTATTACAATCCCTGCCCTAGCTCTCGTTGCATTCATCATTATATTCCTATGCAGCTACATCGTATGGACAAGATCCAAGGAGGCTTCAGCTTAATGAAAAAGATTGCGATATTCTTAGTAATAATCGTCGCCCTATTTATCGTATTGGGCGTTGTGACAAATATGAAAAAAGAAGAAAAGGCAAAGGGCAATCCTTACGGAAAAGATAGTCTTAAATCCGCCACCGTCGATCAATTGGATGATCCCAATTATCAAAATCTGATTCTCCCCGCCGAGTTAGAGAATGACCTGCAGGAAAAAGAAGCAGTGACGGTTTACTATTATAGCCCTACATGCGTGCATTGCCAAAAAACCACCCCAGTCGTCGCACCCCTGGCCGAAGAGATGGGCATTGACCTTGTTCAATACAATTTATTGGAATTCGAGCAAGGATGGAGCGATTATGGGATAAAGAGCACGCCGACCATTGTCCATTATGTTGATGGAAAAGAAAAAGCCCGGTTAGTTGGCTACCATGAAAAGTCAGACTTTAAAGAATGGTTCGAGGAAAACGACATCAATTAATAAAAAGAACCGGCTATAACGGGAACAGTCCGTTATAGCCGGTTCTTTTTATTTGCCTTATACTAAGTATGAATTCGCCACTTGAACATTGTACATGGGCAAACCTTCCATTCCCACATGTTCGCTCATTCGGTTAAAATGATTAGAATCAAAGGGGAAGAATATCCCGCATTCATTCAAAAGTGTAATGTTACGCTTGAACAATTCATCTGATTTACGTTCAATTGCCTTTGTATTCACCTTCTCCTCCTTGTCCAAAATGGTTAGGAGGACTTGAAGGCATGTCATCACCTGATACGCTTCCCTCAGTGTACCATTGTAGGTGAAACGGCCCTTATTAGGCTGTAAAACGCCTATTTCTTTAAAATGAAGGATTTCATCTTTTGTGAAGTAACTCGGAAATACAGATTCGTAGAAACGTTCAACAAGATCAGCAATTTCTTGCTCTTGTTCTTCCGTTGATGGAGAGACAACCTTCACAACAAAACCACCTTTTTCAAATACTTTGGTCCTATCTTTGTTTGTTTAATCTTAGAGGTTCATCCTTTTTTTAATAGAATAACATAAAAACTGTAAAAATAATGTGGTAATTTAACCCACCGACTCATTTTCAATAGGTCTAATGATTCTTTTTTCACAGTTCATTGTAATTATTATATATTTTTTTCTTAAAAATACAATCTAATCCAACGAAAGTAGGAATAAATTTGAAACATTTCACAGTAAAAAACGATGAATTATTCATCACTGTACATAAACAATTGGATGGTTTTACATTAGAAGGTCTTTTTAGAGACCATTGGAAGGCTCCAAAGAAACTTGTTCATGAATGGAGAATGAGTAAGGAAGTAAAAGTGAATGATGTCATCACTCCTTGGACAAGTAAAATTTCTGAAGGGGATACGATCCAGATTCCGTTGCTTCACGTTGATGATGATCGAGTACCCGCTACAGATTTGGGAATCACCATCTTATATGAAGATGATTTGTTATTGATTGCAAACAAACCGGCAGGAATGGATACCCACCCCTCTCATTCCGGTGATAGGAATTCGCTGATCAACGGGGTGGCCCACCACCTTCAGGTAACCGGCCAAACCTGCATGATAAAACATATTCATAGACTCGATAAAGATACCACCGGCGCCGTCCTTTTTGCTAAAGAGCGACTGACCGGCTCCATGCTCGATAGAATGCTTGAAGAACGGAACATCAAGAGAACCTATTATGCTTTAGTGGAAGGGATCCTTCAAAAAAACGCAGGAAAAATCGAAGAAAAGATTGGGCGGGACCGGCATCATGCGACGAGACGAAGAGTATCTCCATCCGGACAGACAGCCATCACTCATTATCAAGTCCTTGAACGGTACCCTAAAGAAAATCGGACACTTGTCAGCTGCACATTAGAAAGTGGCAGGACCCACCAAATCCGGGTGCACTTCAGCCACTTGAATCATCCATTGGCCGGGGATACTCTGTATGGCGGAAAGAGGTCCTTTCCACGTCAGGCCCTTCATGCCAGGAAAATGGAATTCATCCATCCTATCTCCGAAGAAAAAATCGCCATCGAAGCGCCTTTCCTGGATAAGCCCAGTATCTTTGATACGTTATAAACCATAAAAAAGCTGGCTCATCATCTTTGAGCCAGCTTTTTTTGATTATGATCCTTTTTTTAATGTAGCGGCCGCCCAATTCCCAAAAGATTGGATTAGCTGAACGAGGCAG
Source organism: Peribacillus suis (assembly GCF_059384845.1). Taxonomy (NCBI): domain Bacteria; kingdom Bacillati; phylum Bacillota; class Bacilli; order Caryophanales; family Bacillaceae; genus Peribacillus; species Peribacillus suis. The sequence continues at coordinate 826,959 of NZ_CM182019.1, read as the reverse complement.
ATCAATAGGAGGACCGTCAGGAACATGACAGGAAGATCCCATTGTTGGTACCCATACCGTAGTGCCAGATCACCGAGTCCCCCCGCTCCCACAGCCCCGGCCATTGCCGTTGCTCCGATCAACCCTATCGTTGCAATCGTCAAACAAAGGACGATCCCTGGTCTAGCTTCACGTAACATGATTCGAAAGATGATTTGTGTCCGTGTCGCTCCCATGGCCAAGTAGGCTTCAATGATGCCGCGGTCCACTTCGAGCAAGGCCGTTTCTATCAATCGTGCGATATACGGGGCGGTAAATACGATCAGTGGGACAATCGCGCCCTTAACGCCTATCGCCGTGCCTGCCACCCATTCAGTGAAAGGGATGATGGCCACAATCAATATGATAAACGGCACGGACCGGATGATGTTAACAAGTATATTCAATATAAGAAAGACCAGTTTATTCGGTGCTAGATGATCTTTTCTTGTTATCACCAATAACACCCCAAGTGGAATGCCTATGATGGTGGCCACGAAAAGAGCGACCCCAACCATCATTACTGTTTCGTACAGCGACTGTGTAAATAACGGCGACATCCCTACCAAACTCTCCATCATGACATCATCACCTCTGAATCCCGTTTTATTTCCACATGATGAACCGCCTGTTCGAGAAAATCGATGGCCTGTAAAATCGATTCTTCCTTACCTGAAATATGTAGCACCATCATCCCAAGTGGCATTCCTTTCACTGAAATCATCGAACCGCTTAGCACATTGGTGACCACGGAAAACCGTACGGCAAGAGAATGTAGCACAGGATTAAGTGCATCGTCTCCCCTGAATGAGATCCTGACCACTTTATAGGACGAACTTCCATGCTGCATTTTATTCAACAAGTCTTTTGGAACCGTATCATCGAAAACGGTTCGGATGAAGTTTTTCGTCGTCGGGGCTTGAGGTGTACTGAAAATATCATGAACTGACCCCTGTTCGATGATTTCCCCCTGCTCCATGACAGCCACCCGATCACAGATTTTTTTAATGACATCCATCTCATGGGTGATCAGCATGATCGTCAATCCCATTTTTTCATTAATATCAAGCAAAAGTTCAAGAATGGATTCCGTCGTTTGTGGATCTAACGCGGAGGTGGCCTCATCACATAAAAGAAGTTCGGGGTCCATCGCCAAGGCGCGAGCGATCCCCACCCTTTGTTTTTGTCCTCCTGACAGCTGGGCAGGATATTCCCCCGCTTTATCCTGCAAGCCCACTAACAAAAGCAAACCGTCCACCTTTTGCTTGATTTCTCGTTTGGACATCTTATTCATTCTTAAGATTTCTGCGACATTATCAAACACATTATAGGAATCCAGCAAATTAAAATGCTGAAAGATCATCCCGATTTTCTTTCGGGATGACCGCAATTCCCGTTCACTCAATTGCAGTAAATCGACTCCATTCACGATGACTTTTCCGCTAGTCGGCTTTTCCAGCAGATTGACCGTCCGAAGCAACGTGCTCTTTCCGGCTCCGCTAAAACCAATCACACCGAAAATCTCTCCCCTGTTCACGGAAAGGGATACACCCTTTAAGGCATGAATGCTTTTTTTTCCCTCTACATATGTTTTGTGTATATCAGTCAGCTGGATCATTCTAGCCCCCCTACTTATCCTTCATTTCCAGGTTTGGACCAGCAAAGAGCCTTCTTTACTGTGCCTTTCTCTCCTTTCATTCAAAAGGATGATCGACCGTTTTGAACACACCATCGTACTTTTCTTTAATGAATGCTTTCACTTCTTTGGAACTATATAATTCAGTTAATTTTTTATAGTCTTCATTATCTTTATTTTCTTCTGCGGTTGCCAAGTAAATCGGGAACTTGTCCCCTTGTTCGATATATAATGGATCTTCCTTCGGGTCGTATCCATTCTGGATTGCAAAATTACTAGGGATAATCGCAACGTCCAGGCTATTCATCGCTGGAGCAAGCATACCGCCTTCTAACTCCTTGAATTTCAATTTTTTTGGATTTTCTGCGATGTCCTGGATGGTTGCGTAGTTTTCAAGACCCGGCTTCAATTTAATTAAACCCGCTTCTTCATATAACAAAAGACCACGCCACAGATTAAGAGGATCATTCATGATTCCTAGAGTGGCCCCTTCAGGAATTTCCTCGATCGTTTTGTATTTTTTCGAATAAAAAGCCATATTCGTGGTGAAAACCTTCCCCACCGTTGCGATATTGGCTTTGTGATTCTCGTTATATTGTTCTAAATATGGTTTGGTTTGGAATACATTTACATCCAAGTCCCCATTTTCAAGAGCGCGGTTAGGCGTGACGAAATCATTGAATGGGACAATCTCCATTTTGATTCCCTCTTCCTTGGCCACCTCTTTCACCTTTTTGGCCACCTCTTCAAAAGGGCCCGCGGAAACGCCCACTTTAATCGTCTGTTCTTGAACTTTCTCTTCACTACCGCAGCCAGCCACTAATAATAAGCCCGTGACTGCAAGAAGCATCCCCATCATTTTCATCATTCTCATTCTCCCTCCCCATTTTTCAGTATACAATTATTATTATTTTAAAAACATCATAATTTTACATTCATCCTATATATTGATTATTTATCCTTTTTCTTAAGTAAATGACAATAATTTTTATATATTTAAATAGCAAATATTACTTTTTTCCATACTAATTAACGGAAATAAGGCAACTGCTAAAAGCGATTGCCTTGAAATTCCCCCAAAAAAATAAGCTGGCCGTTTAGGCCAGCTACATTTTCTTTATTTATGAAGCTTTTCTTGTTCCTCTTAAGATTAAGCTTAAGATGAAGACAAATACGATAGCACCGATTAATGCTGGAATGATAGCGAAATCTGCTACTGAAGGTCCCCAAGTTCCAAGAATTAATGAACCTAACCATGCACCAACAAAACCTGCAATGATGTTACCAACGATACCGAATGGTACGTCACGTCCGATAATCATACCTGCTAACCAACCGATAATACCACCGATAATTAATGACCATAAGAATCCCATAATATATTTCCTCCTTGAGTAAATGAATTTTATTCAACAGACTTGAAGAAATACTCATCACTTTCATTATTCGTGTCCGATCAACACCATAACCTTTACACTCAAAAGGTATAATGCCTGGTACGCATATCTTAATAATGCGAATGTTTTTGGTTATTTAAAAAGGTAATTGTCATTTTAAAATGAAGTTGATTGGACACCGCTTAATGTCTGTGTGTGTTTTCTTCTTGTTTGCTGTTGTACTAAGTATTTTCCCCTTATTCTAAATCTAAAACCTTATTTTATTTTAATTTTTTTGGAACCGAAAAAGAGATTATCGATGTAGAGAAAGGGGTATATACTATTTTTCATTTCGTCTTCCACTGTTAGTATAGACAGTTTCCATCTATAATATGTTAAAAAAAAGAGTGTCCAGAATTTCTCTGGGCACTCTTTTTAGGGTTCGTGAAACTGGTTAAAAAATCAGTTCATCCGGGTTGCTACCGAATCGTTCATTTTTATTCAAGGCGTCGATTTGGTTCATCTCATTAAGGCTCAATGAAAAGTCGAACACTTGAGCATTTTCTACGATACGCGAAGGTGTAATCGACTTTGGAATAACTACGATATCATGTTGTAGGTGCCATCTGATCAATACCTGTGCAGCGCTTTTCCCATGCTTTTTCGCAATATGGTTGATTGTAGGTTCATCGATTAAATGCCCGCGTCCAAGCGGACTCCACGCCTCTACCTTGATATCATGTTTTTTGCAGTAATCACGAATTTCGGTTTGAGTTAACAATGGATGTAATTCAATTTGATTGACGACAGGCTTAACCTCACTGTTTGCCAATAAGTTTTCCAGATGGTGAACATGGAAATTACTTACGCCGATCGCTTTCACTTTTCCATCATGATAAAGTTTCTCAAGTGCCTTCCATGTTTCCAGGTATTTATCCTGACCTGGCCAATGGATCAAATATAAGTCCAAATACTCCAAACCTAGACGTTCCATGCTATCCTCGAAAGCTTGAAGGGTCGTTTCATATCCTTGTTCCGTATTCCATACTTTCGACGTAATGAACAGTTCTTCACGTGGGATGCCACTTTCCCGAATCGCCTGCCCCACACCTTCTTCATTTTCGTAGATGGCGGCCGTATCGATTGCACGGTAACCTACCTCAATCGCCTTCTTGACTGATTCAACCGTTTCCTCACCGTTTTTCACCTTAAAGACACCGAAGCCCAGCTGCGGCATTTGCACTCCATTATGTAAAGTTATCTTCTCACCAACACTTGAAATCACGTGACATTCCCCCTTAGTTTTATTTTCCAATTATAGCATCAGATACCTTGCATTTCTAACCATTCACCTCGGAATTTTCAGCTTTCAATCCACCAAATCCTTTGGTAAACTATCCATTATTATTTAAAAAAAGAATGAATAGGTAATTTTTCATCGAATGAATAAAATATTTTGTAAAAAAATGACGAAACATCTATCCTTATAGATAAGAAATTCGTTACAATTGAATAGTTGGGCAAAAAAATGTTAAAAGTAGGTGCCACCTTTTCAAAAGAATAATCAATCGATATAACTCCCATTCTAAATAGTAGGAGTTTCAAGACTAATCTCTCGTCCACTTTGTATCCGCAAACTAGGTTTTATATTTACATACTTGAACATTAAGGGAGTCTTACATGCATGAGTAGTCTATTCATTTTAACAGCTGCAATTATCTTCTTTGCTTTAGTTTTTGACTTTATCAATGGGTTCCATGATACGGCCAATGCAATCGCTACCGCTGTTTCAACTAAGGCACTACAACCTCGGCACGCCATCATCATGGCTGCGATCATGAACTTATTGGGAGCATTGACCTTTACAGGGGTAGCCCAAACCATAACGAAGGACATTGTTGATCCATTTACCTTAAATAATGGTTCTTATGTCATTCTTGCTGCCCTACTATCTGCAATCATTTGGAATTTGGTCACCTGGTACGTTGGCATTCCAAGCAGTTCTTCCCATGCCATCATCGGATCCATTGCTGGAGCTGCCATAATATCAGGTGGTTTCGATTCCATCAAGTGGAGTGGGTTTTCTAAGATCGTCCAAGCCTTGATCTTATCTCCTATCATTGCATTTGCAGTCGGTTTTATCGTGTATAGCATCTTCAAGATCATCTTTAAAAATAATAACTTAGGCAAGACCAATAAACGTTTCCGGAGGATTCAAATTCTTACGGCTGCGATTCAATCCTATACACACGGAACAAATGATGCGCAAAAGTCGATGGGGATCATCACATTGGCTTTAATGGCTAATGGATTTGCTCATAGCTCCGACATCCCATTCTGGGTACAACTTTCCTGTGCGATTGCTATGGCCTTAGGTACTTCAATCGGCGGATGGAAAATCATCAAGACGGTCGGTGGGAAAATCATGAAGATCCGCCCGATAAACGGAGTGGCCGCTGATATGTCGGGTGCCGCCATCATCTTAGGGGCTACCTTCATTCATATGCCTGTAAGTACAACCCATGTCATCTCCTCTTCAATACTTGGTGTAGGCTCAGCTCACCGAATCAAAGGGGTAAAATGGACAACCGCCAAAAGCATGCTGGTGACATGGTTCATCACGTTACCAATTTCCGCAGGATTGGCTGCAACCATATACTATATTATTTCATTATTTTTATAATCCAACACTTGAACCTTTCCAATCCGGAAAGGTTTTTTTCTTCTCTTTTCTCTCTTCATCATTGTAGATATTCCCAAATTTCACTTTTCCTTTATCTTTTTGTAAAGTTTTATTAAGATTTTGTAAATTTTCGTCGAAAAACCTTCCCTATTGCTAGATGAATTCGTTACAATCAAGTTGTTAATACTAAAGCGTACACATCTATACGTAAAATTACGCTTGACTAATTGGGAGGCATTAACCATGGCTTTTAAATCTAAAAAAGACAAATTTGCAGTGATGTTATTAAATATTGCTCAAAACATCAAAGAAAGTGCGGACTATTTCGCAGATTATAAGCTTAAAAATATCAGCGACTTAAAAGTTTTTTCAGATACGATGAAAGATTATGAGCACAAGGGCGATGAAATGGTTCACACCATCATTAAAGAATTAAACAACGCCTTCATTACTCCTATAGAGCGTGAAGATATTCTTGAATTAACCATGAGAATGGATGATGTGATAGACGGTTTGGAGCATTGTTCCGCTCTATTCGAAATGTATTCTATCGTTAATGCCGATGAGTACATGCTTAAATTCGTCGATGCCATTAAAGAATGCACCTATGAAATCGAAACAGCTGTCGATACGCTATCTACTAAAAAATTACCAATGATCCGTGAAAACGCGATTAAGATTAAAGAACTTGAATCTGTTTGTGATGGCATCCAACGCCAATCCATCAAAAACCTGTTTACGGTTGAGAAAGATCCAATCAGAATCATCCAATATAAAGAGATTTACGAGAGCCTTGAAGAAATTGCCGACAACTGTCAAGCCGTTGCCAATACACTTGAAACAATCATAATGAAAAACGCCTAAGGAGTACCCCCAAAAATGGATACTTTATTGATTTTAACGATTATCATTGTTTTCCTAGCACTTGCATTCGACTTCATCAATGGTTTCCATGATACAGCGAATGCCATTGCTACATCTGTTTCAACAAAAGCGTTAAAACCAAGGCATGCTATCATCTTAGCAGCTATCATGAATTTTGTTGGAGCCATGACTTTCACAGGCGTGGCGAAGACGATCACGAAGGATATTGTGGATCCGTTCACCCTCCCGAATGGTTCTTATGTAATCATGGCTGCCCTACTTTCGGCCATCATATGGAATCTTCTTACTTGGTATTACGGAATACCAAGCAGTTCCTCCCATGCATTGATAGGTTCGATTGCAGGTGCCGCAATTGCAGCAGCCGGATTCTCCTCCATTAAGTGGGAAGGGTTCTTGAAAATTCTCGAAGCGTTGATTTTCTCTCCTATCATCGCTTTCGTGATAGGGTATATCGTTTATAGCATCTTTAAAGTTGTTTTCAAAAACAACAACCTGACGAAAACGAATCAAAGGTTCCGTACGATCCAGATTGCTACAGCAGCCCTTCAATCGTATACACATGGAACGAATGATGCTCAAAAGGCGATGGGGATCATTACACTGGCCCTGATCGCCAATGGATATGCATCAAGCACGGATATCGCTTTATGGGTTCAATTCAGTTGTGCCTTGGCAATGGGTCTTGGAACATCGATCGGTGGATGGAAAATCATCAAGACCGTCGGTGGTAAGATCATGAAGATTCGCCCTATCAATGGGGTTGCCGCTGATTTAACGGGTGCCTTCATCATCTTCGGTGCCACTTTGATTCATATGCCAGTAAGTACGACTCATGTTATTTCATCTTCCATCCTAGGAGTCGGTGCATCCCACCGGGTTAAGGGTGTTAAATGGGGAACGGCAAAAAGAATGCTAATCACTTGGTTCATTACCTTGCCTATTTCTGCTACATTAGCAGGGTTGATTTACATGGTTATTAATTTCTTTTTCTAACGTTTCCAAAAACCTGCTGATTCAGCAGGTTTTTTCATTTTCTGGAATTCTTCTATCCTATCACTATGTTAAATAAGGATAATCGTTTAAAATTTGTATAAGAAGGAATTTTTTAAGCGAGGTGCCTTAGCAGTATGAAGGAATTTACGAAAAATAGAGATATTTTTAAAGACCTTTATGGGGATATGATGGAGTTTGCTGATAGAATCAGTTCCGTTTTAGGTTGTCCGATTACAATAGAAGACGGAAACCATCGTCTCCTTGCCTATAGTACCCATGATGATACAACAGACCAAGCCCGGATCATGACCATCATTGGCAGACGGGTACCCGAAAAAGTCATCAATAGCTTATGGAAAGACGGCATCATCCCTTCCTTGTTGAAAGATGGGATGCCGATAAAAATAGATGCCAGGCATGACGTCGGGCTTGGCAATCGGGCAGCGGTTTCCATCCGGAAAAACAATGAAGTCCTGGGCTTCATCTGGGCATTGGAAGTAAACGAACCTTTCTCTGAAGAGGATATGGAATTTCTCCACTTCTCTGCCAAGGAAGCCAAAAATCAACTACAACAACTGCAATTGAAAAAGAAAAGGAAAGAAGCGGGACACCAGGAGTTTCTTTGGCGCATGTTGACGGGACACTATCAGGAAGAATCGGAAATACTCGAGCATTTCACTAAGTTTTCCATCCATGTCCCAGTCGTCTTTTCCATATTGGTATTTGAATTCCCAAACGAAATCAACCGTGAAGTCGAACGTTTCATTTCCTATATGCTAACGACCACCCAAAAGATTCATAGTTTCCTTTTTGCCATAGACCAGAATAGGCTCATCCTTTTTACTGGATTCAATCAGGAGAATGAATCTGCCTTCTCCACTTATGAATTCATCCCTTACTTCATATTGGAAATGCAACGACGGTTTGGTGTGGAACATATCCTTGGAACATCCGGGAACATGTATAAAAACCTGACCGACGTGAAATCAAGTTATGAGGAAGCGCTATATACCCTGAAAATGAAGTCGATTTTTCCAAACGATATGAATCACATCCTGCATTATGAAGAGCTCGGCATGTTTCAAATGCTTGATGTCTTTGCAAACAACAAACAGCGAACGGTCCATCCTTCTGTTTTAAAGCTCAAAGCATACGATATGAAAAATCAGACCGAATTATTGCACACACTGACCGTCTATCTCGAAAAAGACGGCAATCCCAATGAAGCTTCAAGGACTCTCCATATCCATGTGAATACGTTGAACTACCGATTAAAACGGATAAGTGAAATCGGGAATATCCGCCTAAAGGACCCGATTCAAAAGATGTCCCTCTTTCTAGACATCAAGATCGAACAATATAAAGAATTTCTAAAAAAAGCACGATGAATCTTAGATTACGGGTAAAGATAGGAAGACGGAAAGGAGAATGACCACCATGAATCTGGAACCAAGAGAAGAACTTGAGAAAGAATTGCAAATCATAAATAAGTGGGAAAAGGAACAGAAAGGTCTATGGTTTTGGGACCGGATCGGTCGCCTCCCCTTTAAGATACTCGACAAAGTGACCCCGTCCTTCATTCAAAAAAGGTTGGATGCCCTGCTCGATGAAATAGGTAGCTACATACAAACAGGCGGCAAATACCTAACGAAGGAATCTGCCATCATCAGGAAGGTGGAGGTTCATAGCCCAAATTTGAACATCACTACCATTGAAGATATCTCCAGGGATGTGCCACTCCAAGTGATGGACAAAGTTGGTCAAGATATTAAAAAATCGGGTAGTCATTTAGCGACGGTCCAGGGGGCCAGTACAGGAATAGGCGGAGTTTTCACTTTAGCCATCGATATCCCCCTCCTCCTTGGCATGTCCATTAAAACCCTGCAAGACATGGCCGTAGCCTATGGTTACAATCCACGGGACAAGCAGGAACGGGTTTTCATCGTCAAATGCCTACAGTTCACTACATCTGATGTCGTCGGGAAAAAGACGCTTTTAAAGGAAATGGAGAACATGGTCCTTCCTGGGTCCGAATCTAAAAGAGAAATTGCTTCCGAGCTTCAAGGCTGGCGGGAAGTGGTCTATACATATCGCGATCAATTCGGTTGGAAGAAACTTTTGCAGATGGTTCCCGTCGCAGGCATCATCTTTGGTGCATTCACCAATCGTTCCATGATCTCCGATATGGCCGATACAGGCATGATGCTTTATAAGAAAAGAAGAATTATAGAACGAATGAAGGAAATCGGTTCCACTGATTAGTTCCATGTCAGATTTTCTTACGTACACCTTGGTCATCCAGGCTCGTATCCAATAGTTACCCATACCTTTTGACTCTGCCTTTGTGGAATTCCACAAAGGCCTCTTTTCCACTTTTCTGATTTCCACATACTAACCTTTTCCAATCGCGTTTATACTTTAGGTAATACTTAAAAGAAACCATTGGAGGTATTTTAGATGAGAATAGGCATTCCGAAAGAAATCAAGAACAACGAAAACCGTGTAGCTATCACTCCCGCTGGTGTTATGGCATTAGCCAATGCCGGACATGAAGTTTTTATAGAAGTAAACGCAGGCTTAGGAAGCAGTTTCACCAATGAATCCTACCAGGAAGCCGGCGCCATCATGGTCGAAGATGCTGCAAGCGTTTGGGAAAGCACGGACATGATCATGAAGGTAAAAGAACCTATCCCATCTGAATATAAATATTTCCGTAAAGACTTGATTCTTTTCACATATCTTCACCTTGCCGCCGAACCGGAATTGGCAAAAGCATTAAAGGAAAATGGTGTATTGGCCATTGCCTATGAAACCGTTTCCGTAAATCGCACACTTCCATTATTAACGCCAATGAGCGAAGTCGCTGGACGCATGGCCTCACAAATCGGGGCTCAATTCCTTGAGAAAAACAACGGGGGTAAAGGTATCCTCCTAAGCGGTGTACCTGGTGTCAAACGCGGTAAAGTAGCGGTCATCGGGGGTGGTATGGTTGGAACGAATGCAGCCAAAATCGCCATCGGTCTGGGAGCGGATGTAACCATCCTTGACTTAAGTCCCGACCGTCTTCGCCAACTGGATGATATTTTTGGAAATCAGTTGACCACTCTCATTTCCAATCCATTCAATGTAGCGGAAGCCGTTAAAGATGCGGACCTAGTCATCGGGGCTGTCCTGATTCCAGGTGCAAAAGCTCCAAAACTTGTCACGGAAGAAATGGTCAAATCCATGTCGCCGGGATCAGTCATTGTCGATGTAGCCATTGACCAAGGCGGTATCTTTGAAACGGTTGACCATATCACAACACATGACAACCCTACTTACGTAAAACACGGAGTTGTCCACTATGCAGTGGCGAACATGCCTGGTGCGGTCCCTCAAACATCGACCACAGCGTTGACGAACGTAACCGTTCCTTACGCATTGCAAATTGCCAATAAGGGGGCTGTTAAAGCCATTCTTGAAAATGAAGCCCTTGCAAAAGGGGTAAACGTGGCCAACGGCGAAATCACGTTTGAGGCTGTTGCGACGGACCTTGGATATAATTACGTCAATGTAGTAAGTGCCTTGGATCAAAATAATATTAATGCCTAAAATGATAAGCTCCAGTGACGTTCATGACGTCCTGGAGCCTTTTCTGTATTTGTATTTTTCTACACGCACAAGAACATGATCATTTTCGACCCACCGTTATGTGTGATCAGTCTTCAAATACTTTGCCAGGATTCATGATGCCTTTCGGGTCCAAAGCCTGCTTGATCGTTTTCATCACTTCGTATGCAGTGCCATGCTCTCTCCGCTGATATTTTCTTTTCCCAAGTCCCACTCCATGTTCCCCCGTACACGTACCGCCTTTAGTTAGTGCGTATTCGACAATCTCCTCATTTATCCGCTTTGCTTCCACCACTTCCTCTGGGTTACTAAGATCCACCATGAACAAGACATGATAATTCCCATCACCCACGTGACCGACGATCGCACCTTCCACTTTCGATCGTTCGATCTTTTCCCTCGAATCCAAAATGGCATGAGACAATTCGTTCAAAGGCACGCTTACATCAGTCACCATCAATTTTTTGCCTGGTGCACTATGGATGAATGCATAAGCAAGATTATGGCGGGCTTCCCACAATTCGTTACGCGCTTTCGAATCCGTTTCAAACTGGATATCTTCACACCCTAAATCCCGGACAATTTCCTTTGCGAATGTCACATCCTGCTCAAGCCCCGCTGCATTCCCGTGAAACTCCAAGAATAATGTAGGTTTTACATCATAGGACTTATCCAAGAACTGATTTACCTTTTTCATAGATTCCGAGTCCACTAGCTCGATTCGTGCGATGGGAATTCCGGCAACCATGATGCCATTCACGGCTGCTACCGCAGCTTCGACGGTTGGAAATGAGGCCCTCCCCGCCATCGTCACTTCCGGGATCCCGTAGACCTTTAACGTTAATTCGGTAAATACCCCTAGCGTGCCTTCCGAACCGACAAATAACCCATTCAAGTGAATCCCGGATGAAGATTTTGCCGCTGAACTTCCGGTATGTATGATTTCCCCATTCGCAAGCACCACTTCCAAATCCCTAACCTGATCCCTCATAATCCCGTATTTAACAGAAGTCGTCCCACTTGCATTCGTTGCCGCCATCCCACCTAATGTTGCGTCGGCACCTGGGTCAACCGAGAAAAAGAGCCCGTATTTTTTCAGTTCTTTATTCAATTGTGTCCGTGTTACTCCCGGTTGGACCTTCACTAAAAAATCGCCTGCGCTGATTTCAAGCACCTTATTCATCAAGGATAAATCAAGTGAGATCCCTCCGTTTACAGGGACTACATGCCCTTCCAAACTCGACCCCAAACCAAAAGGAATGATTGGGATTCCTTGCTCATTGGCGTACCGTACGACAGCACTCGTTTCTAAGGCATTTCTCGGATAAACGACCACATCCGGTAACCTTGGCGCATGATACGATTCATCATGACTATGTTGTTCCAGTATCGTTTCATTCACGGATATTTGTCCTGCCGATAAAATGCTTCTTAATTGTTCAATATGTTCCTTCATGTCTTTTCCCCCTGTTTTTTAACGAAATATTCTGATTAAAGTTCCCGGGGAAGTTACCCATTTGTCAGGCAAATTCCCTTCTCTCAGTGATTGATTCCCTTTGTTTTATCCGTGCAGGCCTTCATCGCCTCCAAAACGCTTGCCCTGAACCGATTCTCTTCCAAAGTGGCAACGGCCGCAATCGTTGAACCACCCGGGGTACACACATCATCCTTCAACGCTCCTGGATGCTTCTCCGTTTCAAGTACCATTTTAGCCGCGCCTAAAACAGCTTGGGCAGCCATCCGATAAGCTTGCTTCCTCGGGATACCATCACGTACACCGCCATCCGCGAGGGCTTCGATGAACATGTACACATAGGCGGGTGAAGATCCACTGATTGCCGGCACCGCATCCATCAGGTGTTCTTGGATGAGCTCCGTTTTTCCAAAGCTGTTCAATAGTGTTGTGACTTCCCTTATGTCGGCAGTATCGATTTCATCATTCATGCTGATTACTGTCATGCCTTCCCCTACAAGTGATGGAGTGTTCGGCATCGTCCTTGCAACCTTCACCCGTTTTCCGATGCCCTCTTCGATTTGTGACGAGGTGATTCCAGCGGCCATCGTAACGATCACAACATCTTCTTTTATATAATCCTTCACTTCAGATAGCACCCGCTCGTGCATGGACGGTGGAATAGCAAGGAAAAGCATATCGGCAAATCCTGCCACTTCCTTATTGTCCAAACACCCTTGCACTCCATGTTTTGAAGTGACTTTAGTCAAGGTCCCTACACTTGCCGTACTGACCATGATCATTTCTGAAGATACGACGCCCGAACGAAGCATGCCTCCCAGCATCGCCTCTCCCATTTTACCGCATCCAATGAATCCAATTTTTTTATTCATATTTCCCACTTCCAATCATAACTTCATTTAGTATCTTATTATAACGGATTCAGAAATGAGAAACATGCCCAAGACTTCCTAGTGTGTGTAAAAGAAAAATATAACGGGATCCATTCCTTTAAGATTCCATCCCAATCAAGTGATTTTTTTAGCGAAAAATATGGATTGACTATATAGTCAGAAAAAGTTTATAATTTTGGCCACTTAGTCAATATCTTACAATGGAGATTGAACTTTACAAGAATGGAGACGCGAAATGGACATGGAGAAAAAGTCAATCAATACCACGCTTGGCTTGACCGGATTGATCATCGGGATGTTTTTCAGCTCATTGGAGCAAACGATTGTCGGTACAGCAATGCCGACGATCATCGGGGAATTGAATGGCTTCACCATCTTCGCTTGGGTGACGACCGCTTATTTAATTGCCTCCACCACCGTCGTTCCTATCGTCGGGAAATTATCGGATTTATATGGCAGGCGTTCCCTTTACCTGCTAGGAACGATCATCTTTACGATTGGCTCCTTTTTATGCGCCACCGCCACTTCAATGGAGCAGCTCATCATTTACCGTGGCCTTCAAGGAATCGGGGGCGGGATGATCATGCCTTTATCCCAGACCATTATCGGAGACATTTTCACAGCTGAACAGAGAGCTAAATGGCAAGGTGTATTCGGGGCCATTTTTGGATTAAGTGCCGTTATCGGGCCATTTTTGGGTGGACTGATTGTAGACCATATTAGCTGGCATTGGATTTTCCTCATCAATGTACCAACCGGTTTATTATCAGCAGGGATGATTTACGTCGGATTAAAGCATGAAACCATCTTGAAAAAAGAGAACGTTCACATCGATTATCTAGGGATTTTCACCTTAATCCCTGGCATCGTGTTGCTTTTGTTGGGCTTGACCTTCGGAGGTGATAAGTTCGAGTGGATGTCGTTCGACTCTATATCCATCTTTGGGAGTACTCTCGTTTTCCTTGCCCTTTTTGTGGTGTTTGAAAGAAGGGCCGTTGAACCAATCCTGGATTTATCCCTATTTAAAAATAGGGTATTTGCCACCACGAACATTTTAGGGTTTCTACTGGGCCTTGGCATGTTTGGGGCCATCATGTTCGTTCCGCTTTTCATGCAGGGCGTGCTTGGCGTGTCACCGACTAAAGCGGGTTCGACCATGACCCCGATGATGATCGGCATGATTCTCGCCAGTATCGTCGGGGGCCGGCTGCTGTTAACCTTCCGCTTTCGTACGGTGCTTACCTCCGGAATGTTTTTTGCAACGCTTGGATTCATCCTCATGAGTACGATGGATGGTGAAACCAATATCCTGACCGCCTTTATTTTCATGGCAGTCCTTGGAGTGGGAATGGGGCTAGTCATGCCGACGTTGATGATTGCCGTTCAGAATGAATTCCCAAAGTCGCAGCTTGGTTCGGTCACCGCAGCCTCTACCTTCTTTCGTTCCATTGGCGGAACGATGGGGATTACGATCTTGAATGCCGTCATGAACCATCATCTTCAACAAAATATGGATGATGCCGTGCTGAGCGAAAAGAACCCTGTACTGCATGAAGCCTTGAAAGGGCTAGCCAATCAGACAGATAAGCTATTCAATATCATGCTTTATCCTGAAAACCTGAAACTGCCGGATGAAGCCCGCCAAGTCCTGATCAAGACGATTGAACATGCTTGGATCGATGCCTTTTCCAGTGTCTTCATTACCGGTGTCTTTTTTATTTTTGCCGGAATATTGGTCGCTCTTTCCGTGGGGCCGGGTAAAATCAAGCGGGATCAAGAAATGCAAAGCGATAGGAGCCTATAAGCTAATGGATCGGCTGCATGCGTAGTCGATTTTTTCATTTTGTATCCTGAGGTTTCTTTTTCTTCGATAAGGGAATTTTAACTGTAACCTACTTATTGGAGTGATACGATGCAAAAAGAACCTACCATCCCATCCATTTTGCCACCGGAATTTTACAACCAGCCGACGATTGAGCTGGCCCAATCCCTTTTGGGTTGCCTGCTTGTGAAAGAGACCCCGGAAGGAACGGCTGCTGGTTTTATCGTCGAAACCGAAGCCTATATGGGGGCCATAGACAGGGCAGCTCATAGCTTTGGCAATAGAAGGACGAAGCGGACGGAAGTCATGTTCGGTGAATCCGGCATGATTTATACATATTCCATGCATACCCATACCCTTGTGAATGTCGTGAGTGGCGGTCCCGAAATTCCGGAAGCCATCTTGATTCGGGCAGTGGAGCCCTATGTGGGAGTGGAATTAATGCATGAAAGGCGTGGTCTTTCTGATGTCCGCAAACTGACGAACGGACCCGGGAAGTTATCCAAGGCACTTGGCATCACGATGTCAGATTACGGACATATGTTTACAGAACCCCCACTTTATCTTGCTTCCGGCAAACGACCCGATCATATTTCAAGCGGACCCCGTATCGGCATCGGGAACTCGGGGGAAGCGAAAGACTATCCTTGGCGCTTTTGGGTGACCGGCAGTCCTTTTATTTCACGCTAGCATGTCAAAAGCGAATGCAGAGAAATTGCGGGTGAAAGCTAAGCTTTGAAAACCTTGAAATGTCCCGATTAGCACAAAAAACGGTCGGAACACATTTCTTTTCGCCTGCTGGCTTCCCCACGCTTTTTTTGCCTCTCTTACCCATTAAATAGCAGTCATTCTTTATTGAAAGAGACATTCTCAAGCAAAGCCAGTGTCTACCTGCTAAAAGTACATTGGCTAATCCCTTCCTCTTCCCTCCTCCTTTACCATTTATATTCCCATCCACCAATTCACCTCCCTTTTTTATTCCTGATGCGTTCAATTGACCGGTCTTCACTGTCTCAAGGAAATGTTTGTAAGGCAACCAGTCTTTTAGACTAGCAATTCTTAAAATCCATGAAACTTTAGAACTCACAATTTAACATTTTTTTGAACAAAACCTCTTAAATATGTTATATTATGTCGAGACGTGCTTTAAATGGAAAAAATATCGGCTGAAATAAATGGAGGTGCCTTTCGAACAATCATAATCTTTGTTGCCATTTTTATAATAACGATCAATCCATAACTGACTGTTATTATTAGTCATTTTCTTTGTGCGTCCTTATAACTAAGGAGGTCACCCATTATGTTTAAAAAAATCCTACTACTTACAATGGCCGTATTCTTCATAACGACCACTTCACTCAGCCCTTCGCTTAAGGTCAATGCTGCAGAATCCAATGACACGGGAATTATCCATACAATAAAAAGTGCCAATGTCTATAAAGGGCCTGGTAAGGCTTATGGGACAACGGGCGGAAAAGTGCGAAAAGGGGAATTGGTGACAATCATCAAAACCTCCGGCAACTGGACGTATTTCCAAAGTAACGATGATTATGGCTGGATTGCGTCAAGGTTTGTACAGTCTTCTCTTGGTGAAGCTGTACTGACAAACGGAAAAGCGTCTTATAATCTATATAAAGGACCAGCCAAGAGCTATGGAAAAGGCGGTTCCGCTTTAGCGGGCACTACCGCGATCCTATTCGAGAAGTCCGGATCTTGGCGTCATATTTACGTTAATGGTCAGGAAGCATGGGTAGCTGAGAAATACATTCAGCCTACATACGGTGTAGGAAAGGTCAAAGCTAGTTATGTCAATCTATATAATGGAGCCGGCAAGAAATACGGTACCTCTGGAAAATTGGGCAACGGTAGTGTTGTCGCTTATGCAGAAGTGAAAAATAGTTGGCGTCATGTGTTTGTAAATGGAAAGAGCCATTGGATTTGGAACGCTCATTTAACTAACACCGATTACGATACCCTTTCACACCAAACTGTCATCTCAAAAAATTATGCCAACCTATATAAAGGACCAGCCAAAAGTTCTGGTGCTAAAACAAAAGTGACCAACGGTACACCGCTTGTTTCGTTAGCAACGATGGGAAATTGGACATATATCCAAACCTCATCAAATGAAGGGTGGGTTTGGTCAGACTCTCTTGTAGACACGACAGCTACCGCAAAAATCACTGGTACGAGTTCGGCTAAAATCTACAAAATTCCTAATAAGATCGGCGGAACCACAGGTAAAACCCTTGCGAAAAATAAAACAGTTGCCATTAAAGAGCTGAAAAACGGATGGCGCTCTGTGAGAAGCAGCAATACAACGGGTTGGATTGAAGATAAGTACCTGAATGAAACGATGAAGATTTCCTCCAAATCTGAGGGTGTTTCTCAATCTATATATAATATAAATGTATATTTATCTGCCACAAAGTCATTAGGAACGATTGGTCTTATCCCAAAAGGATCTACCGTGAGCTATTTTCAGGAGAAAAATGGTTGGAGATACATCCAGGCTGGTAATCTTCAAGGCTGGGTTTGGGATAATTCTCTCTCCACCGTCTCCCCATTAAGCGGGCTTAACATCATTCTCGATCCCGGTCATGGCGGAACGGACCCTGGTGCAGTGGGTAATGGTCTTCAAGAAGCCGCTCTCACTCTGGAAATCAGTGAGAGAGCACAAGATTTATTTGATAAAACACCCATCCATACGGTTATGACCAGAACTTCAAAGACAAGCAGTGTTACGGCGGGAAGCAAAATTTCCACCAGCCAATCCCTGCAAAAGCGCATGGACTTCGCAGCTGATAATAAGAAGTCTGAAGATGATGTCTTTGTCAGCGTCCATATTAATGCTGGCGGCGGGACTGGCGGCGAAACGTACTATTATAGTTCGTATAGCAGGGCTGCCGTCAATCCATACAATGCTGATAGCAAACTCTTGGCTCAAAAAATACAAGCAAGATTGATAGATTATATGGACTTTAAAAATAGAGGGACAAAAGAAGCTAGCTTCTATGTTCTCAAATACAATTCCATGCCCGCTACCCTTGTGGAAGCCGGCTTCATCGATAATGCAAGCGATGCAGCCAAACTGAAACAAACTTATTACAAACAACAGGCTGCCAAAGCGATCTATCAAGGTACACTAGATTATTACAAAGCAAAAGGATTCAACGTCGACGCTTATAATCTGTAAATGATCAACCGGCCCGGACTCATGGACATTCACATGTTCATCGTCCGGGTTTCTTTCTATCCATTTTGTTTTCTTCTCCATCCTAAAGGAGGTGTTTCTATTAACAAAACGTTATGGCTCATTCCTTTATTATTTCTCCTCCACAACTCGGAAGAATCATTAAGTATGACCCAATACTTAACAAAACACTTTCATATACCTTTTATCAGTCAATCTCAATTCATCCTTGCCGCTTCTATCTTGACTGTTCTAGTTTTCCTCATCATTTGTCTTTATCAGATTCAGGTCTTATCATCCATTCATTGGATCATCTTCACACAGGGTGCCATTTTCTTCAATGCGGTACAGCATCTTGCTTTATTCTTTTACTTTGGCTCGTATAATCCAGGAGCTATTACAGCCTATTTCATCTGTCTCTTTTCTATGATTCTTCTTGCACACGTATTAAAAAATAAGGTAGTCCGAGTATGGAGTTTGTGTATAACGCTTACCGGAAGCCTACTTTCCTACCCCCTGATCATCTGGCTTATGCTTCGTTTAGCTGGATTTTTAACATAAAAAATAAGAGGCCTCCATCAAGAAGACCTCTTTGTTTTCATTATTTATTGGATACCCCTGCCGATTCAAATGTTGCCATTTCTTTTACGACCAACGTCGCTGCCTGAAGAATGGGAAATGCAATCGCAGCACCGGTTCCTTCCCCAATTCTCATGTCCAATTGGAGAATCGGCTCTTTACCAAGCCATTCTATGGCCGTTCTGTGGCCGGGTTCTGCCGATTGATGGCCAACGAACATATAATCAGCGCAACGATTCGAAATCAAGTTTGCAATCACACCAGCCGTTGTCGTAATGAACCCATCAAGCAAAATCGGTATTCGTTTGTTGGCTGCTGCAAGCATCGCCCCTGCCATACCGGCAATCTCGAGTCCACCGATTTTCATTAAAATATCGATTGGATCTTTCGGATTAGGATTTCTTAACGAAATGGCCTCTTCAATGATTCTTTGTTTATGTATGATTCCTTCACTTTTCAGGCCGGTCCCCTGACCTACTAGTGATTCCACGCTTTTTCCACTAACGACCGAGATGATGGCAGAACTCGCTGTCGTATTGCCAATTCCCATTTCGCCAAGGATCAGACATTTCGCACCTTGCTCGATCATGGCCTCTGCCCGTTCATACCCGACTTCAAGCGCTTGGTTTACTTCTTCTAGCGTCATCGCGTCCTCTTTATAAAAGTTTCGAGTTCCGCGACGAACTTTCCTTGACGTCAATTCAGGTGCTTCAATATCCGCATCAATCCCGATATCAACAATGTCAAAGTAAGCGGATATCGCACGGCTGAATACATTGATTGCCGCTCCGTTATTAAGGAAATTGAGCGCCATTTGTTCGGTCACTTCTTTTGGATAAGCGGATACCCCTTCATCCGTAATCCCATGATCTGCCGCAAACACGATCACGCCTGGTTTAGACACCTCTGGAAAGGCCTCGCCTGTCATCTTCGCCAGTTCGATAACCAATTCCTCAAGCCTTCCCAAACTTCCCTGCGGAACAGTCAGCGAATCCACGTACCCTTTCACTTGCCTTCCCATCTCTTCATCCAACTCTGGGATGGATAGAGTGGCTAGCCCATTCTTCATCATTCAAAAAACCTCCACATATCAAATAAAAGACCTTACCCAATGGAAAAGCCCTTTACCTATCATCTTCTAAAAGTTCGAATTAGTCTATACTATCAATAGGATTCTTTTTAACCAACAAAATATCATGTCATTGAGGGGCACCCAGTTCATTCAAAGGGAAGAAACGAAACTCCACTTTCCCTACAAGTGAATCTTCGCGGATGACACCGAACCTTCTGCTATCCCAACTATGCCTGCGATTATCTCCCATTACGAATAAAGTCCCTTTTGGAACTTTCACGTCGAAATTCTCAGTCAAGTTTTCATCAGATTGGATTTCCTCTTTTTTTGATTCCACATATGGTTCCTTATATTGTTTCCCATTTATGTAAAGCACGTCATCCTTCATTTCCACACTATCGCCCGCAAGTCCGATGACTCTTTTAATATAATCTTTTTCTGCATCCGGAGCGTGAAATACAACCATATCAAAATGCTCGATGTTTCCGACTTTCGTAACGACAATCCGGTCATTATTTTCGTAAGTGGGCTCCATGGACTCACCTTTTACAGTCACTGGAACAAATAAAAACTGACGACAAATGAAAACGACGATTAATGCAATAAGTACCGATTTTACCCAAGAAAAAAGTTCTTTTTTCATGAAATCCCCTTTCTCTCCAAAATATTAGTTATTAAAAATATTTTACTAAACTGGTTTATTTTTGTATATACACAAGTGTGATAAGCTAAGGATTTTTGTTCCGATATTCATTGTTTGGAATATGGTACACTTAAAAACGAAGAAATTAAACGGTAGGAAGTGGATGGATGTCGCTGCAGTCAATCAATACATATTTAAATAGAGCCATGCCATTCATCACACCGATAAGCGTTGTCATCGGTGTCTTGTTGGCCGAACGGCTAACCGATTATACATTTTTGGTTCCATGGATTTTTGCTTTCATTACCTTTACAGGTAGCCTAGGCTCCAATTTCAAATCCTTGAAACGAGCAATCTATCATCCTTTACCCATTTTCATAGTATTAATGATCCTGCATATCCTCATGCCGATTTGGGCCTGGGCCCTCGGGCACCTGGTGTTTCAAGGGGACGCTTTCACGATTACCGGATTGGTCCTTGGTGTCGTCATTCCAACCGGAGTCACCAGCATCATCTGGATCACCATTTATAAAGGGAATGCCGCGTTAGCTTTGACGATTATCCTTATCGACACCCTTCTTTCCCCCTTCATTGTGCCTTATAGCGTTTCACTTTTTGGGGGAGGCACGATTGAAATAGAGATATGGCCCATGGTGAAAGGCCTGATCGGGATGATCGTTATACCTTCGATGCTTGCGATGTTCTTGAACCAGGCCACAAAAGGGAAAATAAAAGAGAGGCTTGCCCCCCGTCTGGCTCCTTTTTCCAAACTAAGCGTAGGGATTGTCGTGATCTTGAACAGTTCAAAAATCGCACCCTACCTGACCCATTTCAACGAGAAACTACTGGTCATGGCACTCTTGGTACTCTTCATCGCCGCTTCAGGCTATGCATTTTCCTGGTGGATTGGTAAACTACTACACTGGGAAAAAGAAGACGTCATTACCTTGACCTTTACCGGGGGGATGCGCAATATCAGTGCCGGTGCAGTCCTTGCCACCACCTATTTCCCTGCAGCCGTTGCCGTGCCCGTGATTCTCGGGATGCTCTTTCAACAAATGCTTGCATCCGTTTTCGGCTATTTCCTTGATAAGTATTACCATCGAAGGGTAAACGAGGCATAGATTTTTTATCTCTTGAATGGAGACATTCGAGCAAAGCATATGAGCGTCTCTTTTCCCTTTCAATAAAATAACAATTATACTATTAATGAAGAATCAGCTCGTGCAAACAAATAATAGGAGGTTTTATGATGAAAGTTGTTGCCATCGTTGGAAGCATTCGAAAGGAATCTTATAACCTGAAACTCGCTAAATACATTCAAAAGCGGTATCAAGATAAATTCGAACTTGAAATCTTGAACATTCGGGATCTACCATTTTTCGACCAGGATATCGAAAACGACCCGCCAGTCGTTGTGAAAGAGTTTAAAAACAAAGTGGCCCATGCGGATGCGGTTTTGTGGGTGACCCCTGAATACAACGGGACAGTGCCAGGCGTGTTAGTCAATGCGATTGATTGGATGTCTCGTGTGGATAAAGTCTTGATTGGTAAACCATCGTGGATCGTCGGGGCTTCCATGGGGAATTTGGGGACGGTTAAGGCCCAATTGCATTTACGGGATATCTTATTTGCCGCAGGCGTCTCGTCTCCGCTTCTTCCTGGAAATGAAGTGTATGTAGGGGCCGTGCATGAAAAATTCGATCAAGAAGGCAACCTGACCCATGAACCGACTGTACAGTTTTTGGATATGGTCGTCGATAATTTCATTACTTGGTTTAACCAGCATAATCGGTAATACTCAGCCTGAAAATCCCAGTAGTCTTCATTTTACTGGGATTTTTTGTATTTATTATACATCACTCACTTCTTCATTCTGTACGATAAGGGAGCCTGGTACTCTTTTTTTTAGCTGAATTAACGCCACATCATCATTGATTCCTTTTAGAGAAGCCTTGAATGGAATTATCTCAAACCTTTCGAGCCCCATGATGATTGCTTGCATTTTTTCATTTTGAAGGGCATCCTCACTAAGCACTAAATCATGACCGGCGCTTTGACCTTGTACGCGTGCAGCCATATTCACAGTCCTTCCAAAGTAATCCAATCGATCATTCGAATTCACGGCAATCGCTGGGCCACTATATAAACCTAGTTTCAAGACAATGGGATCACCTACCGTGGCATTGAACTCTGACACATGTTCTTGTATTTGAATGGCGGCTTTCAGGGCATCCTCCGGCAGATGAAATACCGCCATCACGGCATCTCCGATCGTCTTGACGACACCCCCGGAATTCTTTGAAATCCAATGGCTCAGAAACTCGAAATGCCTGCGAACCTGCCCGTAGGCGTCTGCATCCCCTATGCTTTCGTATAAGGATGTCGATCCTTGAAGGTCGCTAAATAAAATGGTCACGCTCTCGATGCCAACCTGCTGCCCGGGGGATAATACTTCAGACGAAAACAGGTCCCGGAATTCCTGCAAAGAGGTGACCCAAGCAGCTGTTACGACTTCTTGGTTCCATTCGGCTTTTTCCATGACAACGACGATATCCGACGAACTTTCATTGGATATCATCATTTCATCATTCTTTAGATTATATTGTTCTCCGCTTCTATGCCAACCGTTGTCCTCATATGTATAGGCCATCGCCTTAATATTTTCATCTTCCGGCCATTCATCGAATGTAACAATATGATTCGCCTGCAACACGCGTATCCTCATTTTCACAAAACCATCGGGAAGAGGGAAGGCAAAGGAATCCCCCTTTTGTATCACCCTTTGCATGTGTACATGCGGGGTGATCATCGGCCCGCCTACACAAAAAACCTGGTCATATGCTTTCCTTATGGATGGATGCACGGAAAAATTCAGTTCCACATATTTACCGAAGTCCGCGTTATAGTCAATTCCGCATAAATCACAATGAAATTGACCTTCCAGCTTTGATAAAGTCGTATATTCCACCTTGGAGACACGACAATTCGGGCAAATCAGGTTCCAGCTTAAATTTAAGAGGCCCGCTTTTGTTGCGTAGAGAAAAAGACGCAAGACCTCTAGTGGCTCCGCTCCCCATTCGCTTGCAACTTTATAAGGATTCATCTTGACTACATCATTGCTTTCGCCATCCCTCAATAATCCATGCAACTTTATCCTATAATCCGGGTTAACAGGTGCTTCATCAAGCAGCGTTTCTAAGCGATTCAATTCCTCAAGATTTACTTGTCCTACTGATTTTTTCTGATAGTGGATTTTTTCAATGGTACCGTTGGCCACTAGCATCTGCTCGTCCACATACCGGATCGTGTTTTTCATTGATTTGATTCCTATGAGGGGGATCGCCGCCAAACCCAATAGATTACGAGGAGTAAATTCACTCTTGATTGAGACCTTGCATCCATTTTCGTATATCGTTGATTCCAAAAATTCAAAAGTGGTTACCAACTTAGTAAAAGGACCTTTTTCGTATATGCGTTCAAAGGTATATTGTTCATTTTTCACCCACTGAAAGGGATATTCCTTCCACAAGATATCGACGAATCCAGCTACCTTTGCTATTGCATCTCGATAAAAAATCCCACCTTGCTTGTTTTCCACTTTACCGAATTCGACAGGGAATAAACCAATGAACCGGTTTAAGCGATCATTGTCCCCCAACACCTTCCAAACGAAGGACCTAGATAAAGGAAAATCTTTTTCGATGCTATATTTTCTTATAAAACGTTCCATTCCCTGTTCCCCCTTTATGAAAGATAAATCGCTATGGCCAGTAGAATGATATGGAAGATTTCATCGACCATGATCGATAACCAACCCTGGATCTTCATCGGCCATTTGGATATTCCTCCCCCAGAAAGAGACGAAGGTTTGCCGATCCAATACGATATGTCCGAAATAGATGACTGTGAGCCCCCAAAGTAAGATTCCTCCTGCCAATAGACCGAATAAAAAAACGATGAAGTAAGACAGTCACATGCGTGAATAGAGGAATCCACTTTGTGGCTTTGTTGCTAGCCAATCCACCGGTCTGAAACAGAAAGTCCCCCCACGAAATGCCCAATCAGCATGAAATCAAATGGATTCATTTACCTTCCCTCCAATGCATGTCCCTCTTCTATCGTTATGTATTTCCGCTCTTCCAAGGCGGTCAGAAAAGCAATAACCAATGCTTCATCGAAATGTGTATCCTTGCATGTCATCAGCTCTTTTGCCGCTTCATGGTAACTAAGTCCCTTGTTATATGGTCGATCCGTCGTCATCGCATCGAATGTATCGGCAATTCCGACGATTTTCGCAAAGAGAGGGATTTCCTTTCCTGCCAATTGATCAGGGTATCCACTTCCATTCAGCCTTTCATGATGGTATCTTGCCGTTTCCACCGCATTCATGATTGTTCTTTTTGGCTCCATGGTCGACAAAATATCCGCGCCGATTTCAGGATGCTTTTTTATGATCTCGTATTCTTCATTCGAAAGTTTAGTAGGCTTTCGTAGAATTTCATCGGGGATACCGATTTTCCCAATGTCATGAAGCAAGGCCGCTTTATACAATTCCTCACATGTTTTGGTATCCAAGCCGATTTTTAGAGCCATCCATTTAGAATAAGTGGCCACCCTTTCCGAGTGACCGGCAGTATATGGGTCTCTCTTATCCAGGGTTTTGGCAAGCGTGCGGATCATGCTTAGATTAATATTTTGAATTTCCTCGAACATTTGGCTATTGTACAGTGCCAATGCTGACTGGTTGGCTAAGACGAGGGCCATTTGGGCATCTTTCCTAGTGAAATTTTGGCCGTTCTTTTTATTAAGAAGCTGCATGGCACCAATCGCTTTCCCTTTTGCAATTAACGGAACCGTAAGCATGGACTTGGTGGTAAAACCGCTATCCTTGTCCACTCTCGGTGCCCAAGCCGGATCTGTTGATACATCAGAAATCAACTGTAGTTTTCCTGAACAAATCACTTTTCCGACGATTCCCTCATCCATTTTCAATTCTACTTTGAGAATGTTAGAGGAAGTCGGCCCATATACGGCAGTGGCTTTTATCACATCACGATCGGGATCTGTCACCCATAACGTACCTGCTTCTGCATCCAAAAGCTTGGCCATCTGGAGAATGATATTCTGAAAGACAACCTTCACATCTAAATCTGAATTCAACTCCTTGAAAGCATCTAAAAGATTTAATAATTCATTTTCCATATACCTAGTTTCTTCACTCATTTTTGATCCTTTCATCTGGCCGAATTTTCATTACATATATTAAAAGAGTGGATTTCACCTCTATATCTATGATTCTTCCCCTGATTTTCTCGATGACATTCTTCATCCCAACGTCCATTCATTATCAATTTATTCCATAATATCGGCTGTTTATTGTTTTTATTTATCTATTCCCTGCCGAGCTTCGTACTTGAAAACAAACCGCTAATGGAAATGCCATCCCTATGAAGTGTAGGGATGGCGGAGCTGGACGTTTTTATAGTTTGAACGTACCTAATAGTTCCTGTAAGTCACTGGCCATCCTCGAAAGATTATTTGAGGCAGAAGCTATTTCTTCCATGGATGCCAATTGTTCTTCCGTGGCAGCTGCAACGTTTTGACTATGACCTGTTGCATTTCTTGCAATGGTCGTGATGCTCGTTAAATTGGTTAAAACCTCTTGAGCGCTATCTGACATTTGCTCGGAAGTTGCGACCATTTCTTCGATTTGATCACTAGAATCCCTAATCGAATCCAAGATGACTTTGAAACTTTCCTCTGTTTTCGAGACGATACCAAGTCCCTCTTTCACGTCCAATTTGACTTGGTTGATGGATTGATTGGATTTCATCATGTCTTCTTGAATTTCTTTAATAAGTTCAGCGATTTGAGTCGAAGAGTGCTGAGACTGTTCAGCCAGCTTACGGACCTCATCAGCGACCACGGCAAACCCTTTCCCATGTTCTCCTGCCCTAGCTGCTTCGATGGCCGCATTCAATGCTAACAGGTTCGTCTGATTCGCTATCTCTGTAATCGCTTTTGTTATTTCGCCTATTTCCTGAGACCTTTTATCCAGTGATTGAATTGCTTCTCCACTTTTATCAACTGATTGGGAAATCGTCTGAATCTGTAGCGCCGTTTTATCAACGAATTCGCCACCCAATTTCGCTTGCTCAGCGACATGTAATCCAGACTTCGCAATGGCATGGGAACTTTCTGCCATATGATGAATGGAAAGCGATACTTCCCCTAACTCCGTCGAACTTTCCTCAAGGCTTGCTGCAGAGCTGCCGGCTCCATCCGCTATCATTTGGATGGCACTGGAGATATCCGCCGTTGCCTTACTTGTTTGTTCAGCACTTGCTGTCAGCTCTTCTGACGAGGCAGCCACCTGATCGGATGTGTGGAATGCCCCCTTCATCATATTTCTAAGATTGCTTACCATTTCATTCATTGATTTGGCAAGAACCCCCACTTCATCTTTCGTATCAATATCCGATGTTTGGGTTAAATCTCCTTTTGAGATATCCACGACCAATTGCACGACCTTATTCAACGGTTTCGATATCACCTGAGAAATAAAATAGCCTAGAGCAATACTAAGCAATACTGAAAAAATGATAAGGATATATGTAGTACTCTTAGTATGGGTGAAGGAATCATTGGCGCTTTTATAAGCATCACGGGCCAATTCATCCGTCATGATATTTAGCTCCTCAATCTTTATTTCCAATTGGTCGCCCTTCCCTTTGTTTTCTTTTAATGTTCGGAGGAATCCTTCTATATCATTCGCCTTCCCTAATGCCATATTTTTTTCCGTCAGGACATAAAAATCCGCCAGGGCTATCTTGTATTCTTCAACAAGGCTTCTTTCAGAAGCATTCATATTACTGCTTTCAAATTTCTTCGTTAATGCATCAATTTCGTCCATCTTTTCAAGGATTACCTGCTCACCCGCTTCTTTTTCTGCAGGCGTTTTTGCGACAAATGCCAAATTACGGACACCGATTCGAATATCTTGATACGCAACCTCGATTTCATTAAGATATTGCTGGGGCACAAGCTGGTCATGATACATGGATTCAAGATCATCGTTAGAATGACTTAGATTCGTTAATCCGTATATTCCGACAGCTCCTAGAATTATGCTCATTAACAAAAATGCCACAATCAATTTTACTTTTATCTTCAAGTTCCTATACATCTTCACTTTATTTCCCTCCGTATACTATTATTATTCTTAAAACTCTCCCCTTTTAGGTATAAAGTCCTTCATTCTTTTCTTATATCGGCACTTCAAGAAATTAGTTAATGCAACCAGCACACTCACATTATAATTTTATTTATAACTGCTCCTAGGAAAAGACCATTACCCATCATTTCTTAGGAGAGTTTGTGAACGCTTACACAATAAACTTTGATGATTCAAAGCACTTTATAATATTTTCCTTATTATCAGCGGATTTAACTCCTTTACAACTTAGAATATTTAAAGTATTATTGACTTTATCGCTTTTAAGGAGTTGTGTTTTTTTGGAGGAGAATAAAGGGATTACAGTCGACATGTTAATAAGTGTTTATAATGATTTGGCCAAGAAAATGGCAAACAATCGGTTAAAGGCATTCGCCAGCCATTTGAGAAAACAAGAGTTGACGCTCAATCAATATTCCATATTAAGCTATATCGAACGGAAGAACGCTTGCTTATCGATTCAATTGGCACAGCATTTAAACTTAAAAGCAGCATCGATCACTTATTTAGTCGATTCTCTTGAGAAAAAAGAATTGGTTATACGGGTGGAAAACCCTTTGGATAAAAGGAGTCAACTCAT
This sequence comes from Peribacillus suis, assembly GCF_059384845.1. Taxonomy (NCBI): domain Bacteria; kingdom Bacillati; phylum Bacillota; class Bacilli; order Caryophanales; family Bacillaceae; genus Peribacillus; species Peribacillus suis. Next base: position 798,266 of record NZ_CM182019.1, on the reverse strand, counting down.
CCAATTAACGGATGCTGGATATAGCGTCGTTTCTTACTCTGTAGATAACTCCCATGCTTCTAAGATATTTGAGGAAATGGATCTGGAAGACAGGGAAGTGCTGTACTTAATGGTAAAAATCATGAATAAAAAGGTATTTTCAAAGGCAGAATCAAATGACCGACTTGATGACTGACCCGTTTCACTAGTTTGAGGAGAATGATTGATTTGAAGAAATTATTAAAAATTAAAATGACCTGGTTTCCCATCTGGGCGGTACCCTTGCTAATGCTAAGCATGATATGCATCTATTTGCCCGTATTCAGTGGAGCCGATCCAAAATTGTCCAACTTTCCGTTAATCATCGTGAATGAAGACGAACAGTTCACCTCTTCTGCATTCGGTAAAAGTCTGCTAAGTAACCTTTCCAAAGAAGTAGACGGGCATTCCTTACAATGGTCTGTGGTGACAAGCAAAGAAAAAGCAATCGATCAAATTAAGGATGATAATGCTTATGGAGCCATCGTTATACCTGAAAACTTCTCAGCTTCCATTAACGAATTGAAGGGTGGCTTCATTTCAGGGGAGACGGATGGAAAAGCGGCCGAGGTGGAAATCTTGATCAATGAAGCTGGTGGTCAGATGGCTACTGCAGTTGCTTCTAATGTGCTACAAACGATGGCATCATCAGCATCCGATGGCCTAAGCGGCCAAATTAAATCCGCATTGGTTTCAAAAAATATGCAAGTATCTCCACTTTCAACTTCTGTATTAGATCAACCCATCCACTATACATCAACCAATGTCCTTGGATTGCCAGCCAATTTAAATAAAGGGATGACCCCCTTCATGATTGTGCTGATTACATCAATAACAGGACTGCTGGGTGTACAAATGATAAATGGCTATATTAATAAAATCAGTGAAACTCTTAACTCAAAGGGACACACGATCAGCAACACAAAAATTCTCATTACAGAATTGCTCTTCGGTTTAATCGTAACACTACTGGTTTCAGCCATGCTTCAACTCGCTGTGTTCGGATTTTTCGGGAGTGTGCATTCCATTGGCATATGGCCAATATTCTGGTTTACCTTGTTAAGCAGTATGACGATGTTCCTCATGTTTAAAGTAATCAGCCTATTCTTTGGCAAATGGGGAATGCTTATAATGTTCCCGCTCAACATCATGGGTATTTTCGGCAGTGGTGGGGCGGTTCCTATCGCAAACCTACCGGATTTCCACCGTATCGCAAGCATCTTCCTTCCAACGAGGTACATGGTCGATGGAATGAGGTCGTTGCTTTACTATGGTGGTAATATGCAAGCCAGCCTTGGTACGGCATTATGGGTCATCTCCAGCTTATTTGTTGTATTCCTAGGCATCTGTTTAGTTGTAACACTTACCACCCATAAGAAAGATTCTTCAAAAGCTAAGCTGGAACCCTCTCTCGTAGAGGCCTAAAGCCAACAAAGAAAAAGAAGCCATCACAGGCTTCTTTTTCTTTGTTTTACGCGTATTTCTTACTTTCTTCTTCCTTGAAAAAGCTCTTCATCGCATGGAATACATCGGCCTTTTGCTTAAGGATATAATGCCTGAATTTTTCATTGTCAATGTTCTTATAGGCAGTCATGAGGGTGGAATGGCGGTTATACTGGTTGACTTCGCCATAACCGAACATATTGGAGACCTTCATGAGTTCTTCCACGAGCTTGACGCACCTGGCATTATCGGATGTGAGGTTGTCACCATCGGAAAAATGGAACGGGTAGATATTGAATTTCACAGGGTCATATTTATGATCGATAAGTTCTAATGCTTTACGGTAGACGGATGAACAAATCGTTCCACCGCTTTCCCCTTTTGAAAAGAAATCCTCTTCAGGCACAACTTTCGCTTCGGTGTGATGGGCAATGAATTCTATCTCGACGGTTTCATATTTTGTCCGTAAAAAGCGGTTCATCCAAAAGAAGAAGCTCCTGGCCATATATTTTTCCCACAGACCCATGCTTCCTGATGTATCCATCATCGCCAGCACGACCGCTTTGGAATCCGGCTTTTCGACCTCATTCCATGTCTTGAATTTGAAGTCTTCCTTATAAATGGGATGAAAGCCTGGATCGCCGCTTAAGGCATTCCGTTTGAAGGCCGATATCATCGTTTTCTTTTTGTCGATATTCCCCATCAAGCCGGTTTTCCGGATATCATTGAATTCAATATGCTCAAGCGTATGCTCCGCATGTTCCTTTTTCTGAAGGTTCGGCAGCTCCAATTGGCTAAACAATGCTTCCTCCAACTCCATCATCGACACTTCGGCTTCATAATAATCCTCGCCCGCCTTGTCCCCAGCACCTTGCCCTTTTCCGGAACCGGCATTCGATGGCGATCCATCTCTTGCAATGACATCCCCGACTTTACTATCCCCGTCCCCCTGACCGACATGTTTGTTTTTATCATAGTTATAGCGGATTTTATATTCATCCAAGGAGCGAATCGGGATTTTGATAACATCCTTACCATTGGACATCACGATGCTTTCTTCAGAAATCAAATCAGGCAGATTATTCTTGATAGCCTCTTGCACCTTTTCCTGATGGCGTTGTTGATCATCATAGCCTTTCCGATGGAGGGACCAGTTTTCCTCTGAGATCACGTATTGTTTATTATTCTCTTCTGACATTCTCTTCCCCCCTTAAAAATGTTTGCACGCTTTTCATCATTCCTTCATATAATAAATTAGTGTGAGAAAGCCCACAGCAACACAGGTTTAGCTATTCAAATATACAATTCGAGAAAAATCGGATAAAAATAAAAGTATTACTCTATCCTATGCAGCGGCGAAGGATAATTTACACAAAAATTCATTAATGGTTGTTTTGCCCAAAAAATAAGACGGGTTCCTACGCGATAAAAGAAATTGGACATGCTTTGCGGCTGTCCCAGGTCAACAGGGAAGGATAAACCTGAACAACAAGAAACTCAATATCCTCAGTGAGTGACCGGTGCTAATGAAATGATATAAGCGGGCGGAATCGTTGTTTTAGAGAGAAAACAAAGAGAATGAAGTAGTTACGTTACGGGTTATTAAGATTAGAAGGATCTATAAAAGGAGGAGTTGCAGGGGATGTCGATCTCCCATCCCGATCAATGCGGTTTTTCGATAGGCATTGACACAAATAAAAGGGCATCCTGTAACTTCCTTGGATACCCTTTTTTACATGGATGGAACGATTTCAATGGCACGCCTTTTCACTCTTTTTTTTCCTCGACTTCATGTTGGACGGTACCTGGTCGTTTATCCCATTCCTTCAGTTCTTCGTTCGTTCTCTGCCGTTCCATTTGCTTCCCAAGTTCTTTCATCTCGTCTAAGTCTTTCGCCATCGAACTGTTCTCTGGAACATGTTCTCTTTTCAATTCTTCTTTACTCATTTTATATCACCTCTACCTTATTGATACCCTATATTTCCAATTTTCAAACCGTACATATGTCCAATGGATAAAGGGTATAGATAATCTATATGGAAAAAATCCAGGAGGTGAATGGAGCATGGAAACCACTACACTCTATGTGAGGGAAGCGACAACCGAGGGCCCAATTTTAAATTTAGAGTCCATCCTATTGAGTACGGAAGGCGTCGAGCGTGCCATCATCGATGTGGATGACGGCGAAATCAAAATCGAATACCGCGAAGACAAGTTATCACCAAGCCAGCTCGTCACACTCATCGAACAATACGGATTAAATGTCACTGAATAAAAGAACCCACAACACAAAAAACACCGAACTCTCCCAAGAACGGCAGAGTTCGGTATTTTCATTTATAACGTTTTACAATTTCCTGCAGTTTCAATGCCAAAGCGATGTTTCCGTCTACCTTTAGGCCACCTGTCATAAAAGCGACCGTTGTATTTAAATCGTCCTTTAATAACTTGGAGAAATTCTTCTCTGATAATTTCAATGTCACTTCTGGATCATTTGTCGTACCTTCGATCACTTCAACTTGTCCATTATTAATCAACAGCTGAACCGGTCCAATCTCTTCAATGTTGAATTGATACACACGATTTTCCTCGTTTTGGATATGCTCCGGATTACTGTTGATTTTACCAGCCAATTCATTCAATTCAGCGATTACACTCATTTGAAATCCCTCCATCAACCTTTTTATGATTGCGCTTACAAAACAGAAAAAACCTTACTGATCCATGACAACGACAACGTTTCTTCATGTACATGTTGGACGATCATGTGAAAATATCCGAAGCGCGAAGTATTTCAGAGGATTTTAATAGGTTGTTTTATTAACATCGGAGAATAACTGCTTCAGCTAAAAGATATCACGAATTGGTATTATTTACAATATTTTCTTTCGATAAATACCCCCACCTTTTAAGGCAGGGGTCTTCTTGTTTTTAGCGGTTTAACAAGCTTCCTACGTAGCGAAGTAAGTCATTGGCGGAAGTCGAGTTATACCCATGTTCGTCAATAAGTCTCTTGATGACTTCATTCACTTTCTTCAGTTGTCTTTCATCCGGTGTCTTGGTTGAAGTCGTGATTTTGACAACATCCTTCAAATCAGCAAACAGCTTTTTCTGAATGGCTTCACGTAGGCGGTCATGGGAATTATAATCAAATCGTTTTCCTTTCCTTGCATAGGCCGAGATACGGATCAGGATTTCTTCACGGAAGGCTTTTTTGGCATTTTCAGAAATGCCGATTTGTTCTTCAATCGAGCGCATCAATTTCTCGTCTGGATTGATTTCCTCCCCAGTCAGTGGATCGCGCAGTCTTGATTTATTGCAGTATGCTTCGACGTTATCTAGGTAATTGTCCATAAGGATCTTCGCCGACTCTTCATAGGAATACACAAACGCTTTTTGCACTTCATTTTTGGCAATCGAATCATATTCCTTACGTGCAAGCGAAATGAAGTTCAAATATCGTTCCCTTAGCTCGTTCGTTATCGACGGATGCTGGTCAAGGCCTGCCTTCAACGACATCAATACGTCAAGTGCGTTGATGGACGGGTTTTCCTTCCGAATGATAGTGGAGGATATCCGGTTAATGACATACCGTGGATCTATCCCGCTCATGCCTTCATCTTGGTATTCCTTCTTCAGCTCATTGATGTCCGCGGAGTTGAATCCTTCAACATTTTCCCCATCGTACAGTCTCATCTTTTTCAATAAATCGATATCACCTTTTTTCGGATCCTTTAAACGGGTCATGATACTGAAAATGGCTGCCACCCGCAAGGTATGCGGAGCAATGTGGACATCGGAAACATCGCTTTCATGGATCATTTTTTCATAAATCTTCTCTTCTTCGCTCACCTTTAAGTTATACGGGATCGGCATGACGATAATCCGGGAATGTAGGGCTTCATTTTTTTTGTTGGATATGAATGCCTTGTACTCCGTTTCATTCGTATGGGCAACGATCAGTTCATCTGCACTGATTAATGCGAACCTTCCTGCTTTGAAATTCCCCTCCTGAGTCAGTGAGAGCAAATGCCATAAAAACTTCTCATCACATTTCAGCATTTCCTGGAACTCCATCATTCCGCGATTTGCCTTATTGAGCTCACCATCAAAGCGATAGGCTCGCGGATCTGATTCAGATCCGAATTCGGCAATCGTCGAAAAGTCGATGCTTCCGGTCAAGTCGGCAATATCCTGTGATTTAGGGTCGGATGGACTGAATGTACCAATCCCCACACGTTTGTCTTCTGAAAGGAAGATACGCTCAACCATCACGTCTTCAATCCGGCTGCCATATTCCTGTTCCAATCTCATCACATTCAGCGGTGACAGATTCCCCTCAATCCGGATGCCATATTCCTCAAAGAAATCCTGCCGCAAGTTTTGAGGAATGAGATGCAGTGGATCTTCATGCATCGGACATCCTTTTATCGCATAGATCGCCCCTGAGTCATTTAACGAATAACTTTCAAGCCCCCTCTTAAGGAGTGAAACCAATGTAGACTTCCCACCTGATACCGGTCCCATCAAAAGCAAAATCCTCTTTCGGACATCCAACCGCTTAGCGGCGGGATGAAAATACTCCTCGATGAGCCTCTCCAATGAATCCTCAAGTCCAAACAGCTGACCACTGAAAAAGTTGTACTTCTTCGTTCCATCTACTTCCTCTATCCCAGCATCTCTGATCATGTTGTATACACGCGAATGAGCAGATTGTGCAACTAATGGCTTTTCTTTCAGTATCTCTAAGTATTCTGCGAAGGTGCCTTCCCACTTCAGCTTCTGTTCATCTTCTCTAAATTTTTCGATTTTCTTTAAAATATCCATCTAGGAACCTCCCCCTATCACTTTCAGAGAATACTTAAATCTATGCGCCGAGTTTGACAAACATGTCAGACTTTCCAAAGAGGTTCATCTTGTCCGGCTGCCCAATCCAAGGTTTTCCTTTAAAGTCTTGAATATTTGGTGACAAATCACGAGGCAAGAAAATTTACGTGCACATCTACTAAAAATTGGGGTATACTAAGCCTATACTTAAGTGGGACAATATGGGTAAAGGGAGGTTACATCATGGGAACAGTTATTGTCATTGCCGTAACAATTGCGTTTTTAGCTGCCATCTTCACTGGTGGATATGCCGACAAACCAGGTGTGAAAAATAAATAAGAGCATACGAAAAAGGGCGCTATCCCACAAGTCATGGGAATGACTTGTGGGGGTAGCCCCTTTTTTTGGAAGAAAAGCATAAAAAAAGAGACACCATATAAGTGCCTCCACTAAGAGTGACTTTCCTTTTACTTTTCAAACTCTTCAGCTAGCATGCTTGGAATAGAGATTTCCCAACCGGCTTGGGAAGTATAGCTGTATTCGCCAGAAATAGTTCCGTACACAGTAATAACATCATCTTCTATATAATCGGTCGTACCTGCATACATGACCATTATAATGTCATTAGGATCATATCCATATGATGTTTTTGTAACAGCTAAACGGATGGCCGTAAAGTCCTCTTCTTCCTGGATCTGAATAACCTCACCCGTATATTTCGTATACTCACCAATCATTTTATCTGGATTTTTCTTCAACCTATTATATTCAATAGGTTTTGCATTTACTTTTTTAGCAGCCGCTTCTTCTTTGGCTTTCTTCTCAGCTTCAGCCTTCTTCTTAGCCTCTGCTTCAGCCTTAGCTTTTTCTTCAGCAGCTTGTTTCGCTTTCTCCTCAACAATGGCCTTCTCCTTGGCCTCTCTCTCTGCTTTCTCTTCAGGTGTTTCTGCCTTTTCTGTTTTCTGTTCTTGAGCTGGCTTCTCTTTATCTGTTGTGGTTTCTTCAGATTCCCCACTTGCTCCTATAATAATAAATGAAATAATGGCTACAATAAATGAACCACCCACTCCAACGAAACGTGATTTAGCCTTTCCGTTCTTTTTGAGTAGTGCCACTACACCTAAAATGATAAATACCAAGATAGATATGAAGCTACAAAAAAATAAAATACCACCTAATACCTGCAAATTGTTACTTCCTTTCTTATTACGAAATAATCAGTACAAGTGATTATTATATACTTAAATAGGCTGTAAAGTTTTCTCACTATTACCTTTGTTAATATTTACTTGTTAAAAAGCGGATAATCCACCTTATACCTTGATTTATGACATGCCTCCTTGAAACTTCGAAATAATTCATCGGAAATTTTTTTACATCCTACCAGAAAAAGAATATCTGCATTATTTTAATTTATACAAGAAATAAGAGACCAACACTTAGTGTCAGGCTCTTATTTTTAAGCTCTATATAATTAATGGATGCTCCAACATGAAGTATAGAATCATCCACCTATGATTATTGTTTTTTCAATCCTTGGTTTTCCACAAAGTCCTTCATATACATCCGGCTTTTCTTGCCGGCCATGTCCGCCATTTGTTGCGTCCAGGTTTCTTTCCGTTTTCCTTTGGTCCGTTGCTCATAATAGTCGGAAATCGTATCATTGTATGCTTCTAGCTGACCGATGAAGGTCTGTTTATCCGTTTGATAGCCATTTTCATGATATACATTGGCTTGAGGAAGTCTTGGCTTTTTGTCTGAACGTTTTTTGGGATACCCGACAACAAGGCCGAATAGAGGAACGACACGATGTGGGATGTCCAGGATTTCCGAAACTTGTTGAAGGTCATTACGAATACCACCAATATAGCAAATGCCGAGGTCCATTGATTCAGCAGCAAGCGCCGCATTTTGAGCAGCGAGTGCGGCATCGATGCAGGCCACCATGAATTTTTCCGTACTTTCAATTGGTGCAGTAAGATCTTCGTTTTCCATCTCGGCTACTATGTCCATACGATGTAAATCGGCACAAAACACGAATAAATGTCCATTATTCTCTACATATGATTGAGGTCCAGCCAATTCAGCAAGCTTGGCTTTCTTTTCCGGGTCGGTCACCCCGATGATCGAATAGGCCTGGATATAGCTTGAAGTTGATGCAGCCTGTGCACACTCAACAATCGTGGAAATTTGTTCCGCAGACAATAGCTTGTCCTCAAAAGAACGGACGGAACGGTGGTCCAGAATTTTCTCGATGATGTTATTCATTGCTTTACCTCCTAATTATGTATAAGCATTCGTCAGCAAAGCATCCCCACCCCGCTGACGAATAACTCCTTAATATTCTCTTTTTAATTCCAAGTCACGGTAATCCTGTTGTCTTAACGCCTCATAAATCAAGATGGCGGCCGTATTGGAAAGGTTCAGTGACCGGATTTTATCCGTCATTGGAATACGGAGACATCTGTCCATATTCTCTTTGATCAAATCTTTTGGCAGTCCTGTCGTTTCGCGTCCGAAAATGAAATAAATTTCACTATCTTGATCACTGTAATCGAAGGTTGTATGCGGCTGTTCACCAAATTTGGTTAAGTAATAAAATGCACCGCCGGCATTCTTTTCAAAAAACTCTTCCAATGAATCATAATAATGAATCTTCACATGTTCCCAATAATCGAGCCCAGCCCGTTTAAGCTGTTTGTCATCCGTTGAAAAACCAAGCGGACGGATAAGGTGCAGGTGTGAATCCGTTCCTGCGCATGTTCTTGCGATATTTCCTGTATTTGCTGGAATCTGTGGTTGATATAAAACTACATGTATTGCCACTTCATTTTCACCTCTAGTTTAAACTTCAACTAATTATAGCATTAAACAAACAGACTAAAAACAATCACACTCCATCTAATATCACGAAAAATTTATAGACGATGTTCGGTGTATATCGAGTCGAATCCTCATACGTCCAATATCGATGGCGACTATTCATCGTATGGGCATTCACAAGAGGCATGCCTTTTTGGTCCTTTGCCGTCACAATCAAGTTATGATCAAACCGCCCGTCACCTTCAAAGTCAATGCACAGGATGTCACCCAGGTTCAATTCCTGTGCCGTCTCCACTTCTTTTGTCCTGATCCCTTTCCCTCCCTTAAGCAGATGATACAAAGAATGAGCTGTCGTCCAGGTATAGCTCCAATTCTTTCCTCTGATCCACCATCCTTTATTCTTGTTCGGCTCGCCCCACATCGGGATGTTCCCGGCATGCAAGCACTGGGAAATAAAATTGGTGCAGTCATCCGTGAATTTATAATACTGTGGATTGAACTCATTCCACCATCGCTCCGCATACTGAACCGCCTTCATCCGGTCATACTTATAAGTAAGCCGATCCAAACCCACTTCCCAATTTTCCGGGTCCCCGTCAGGTTCTAAATCAGGTTCAAGTTCCCGTTCTTCGATTAAGTATTCATCCCGAAACCGCGCCTCCCTCTCTTCCATCTCCTCTTCTATATAGAAGCCATCCTCCTGCTTCATTAAATACTGCAGATGCACTTGATAGGTCAGGATTTTCAAATCCCCTTCCTGCCGTTCCGAGTCAACCTTTCCAGCAGCATTCACACGGACAATTTCCGTATCATGCTTCTTCAGTGCTTCCTTTTTCAGATAGATCTTACCCTCTCCCCGTACATGCTCATTGGAAGTGTAAAGTTCAACCCTTTCCTGTAAAAGCCGTTTCAACTGTTCCCTCAAAATCAAGCCCTCCTTCATAGCGCCTCTTCTAATGTGTATGAAGGATGGCTTGGTTAAAAACACAACTTCATTCGGGCCATAGCGCAACTGAGGAGCAATTATCGGTCCATGGGGTAGTTTTATCAGTCAATTCGGCTTTTTATCGGTCGTTTTGCCACTTTTATCGGTCAAATCACACTTTTTATCGGTCAAACTGCTAAAAATGGAAAGGCCCCGAATGGTTGCATTCGGGGCCTTCCTTTTTATTCATTATGGTAAGTGAACTGTAATCCTTTTTCAATTTCCGCGAGCACTTCTTCGTCTTTTTCCTTCAACCTGGCTTCTTCCAAAATGGAGGTCGACCGTTCCCGACCGATTTTCCCGATGGCCCATGCGGCCGTGCCACGCAAAACGGGACGGGGATCTTCTTGCATGATTTGGATCAGTTCCGGCATGGCGGTTTCATCCTTAAAGTGAGCCAATGCCAAGATGGCATTCCGCTGAATCGGCTTTTTGCCACGCCATGATCCAGAAACATGTCCGTATGTCTCTTTAAAATCGCGATTGGAGATGGTGAGCAATGGCTTCAGCAGCGGTTTGGCAAGCTCGGGATCCGGCTCCATTTCTTCATGAAAATGAAAATCCATCCCTTTGTTTTTCGGACAGACAGTCTGACACGTATCGCATCCATACAACCGGTTGCCTATTTTCGTCCTGAATTCATCAGGAAGGAAGTCTTTCGTTTGGGTTAAAAAGGCTATACAGCGTTTGGCATTCAACTGTCCACCTTGCACAAGGGCACCTGTTGGGCATACATCCACACACTTATTGCATGTACCGCACTGATCCTCCATCGGCTGATCCGGCTCGAACGGCAAGTTGGTGATCATGTCACCCAAATATACATATGAACCAAATTCCGGAGTGATGATCATGCTGTTTTTAGCGCTCCATCCGATTCCTGCCCGCTCAGCAACGGCCCGGTCCGAAAGCTCGCCCGTATCCACCATCGATTTCACCATGGTTCCAGGGACCTTCTCTTTTATAAACTCTTCAAGGAGCTGCAGTTTATTACGGAGCACGGTATGGTAATCCGTTCCCCATGAGGCCCGGCAAAAAATCCCGCGGCGCTCCCCTTTCTTGCTTTGAGGGGCATCCTTCAATTTCGAAGGGTAGGCAAGCGCAATTGATATGATCGATTGCGGCTTTTCGAAGATCAATTCGGGCCTGACCCTTTTTTCGATATCCTTTTCTTCAAAGCCGGACTGATAATCCAGCTCCTGCTGCCGGATCAGCCTGCCTTTCAACTCCGTGAACGTCGTGGCCGATGTAAACCCGATTTTATCGATGCCTATTTCCTTACTATATAAAATCACTTCTTGCTTGAGTGCATGCATATCCATTTCTATCACCTTCGTTCTCTTCATTCTACCCATTGATGCTTGTAACATATCAAACCATTGGTATCTATGATAAACTAATTTCAATCATTTTTGGAGGTGTATCACTTGGAAATTACGATTTCCTCTAATCTAGCAAGCAAAGTTCCCGATTTCAAGATTGGTTTCATTACATACGAAAACATCGAAGTCGGCCCCTCGCCGCAAATGGTAAAAGGGAGACTTCAATTATTTCAAGAAGCTTTATTTTTCGATCTTGAAGAAAAGGAACTCACGGATTTTCCGGGTATCAAAGAATGGCGGGAGATTTTCAAAATGACCGGGACGAACCCTTCACGCTACCGTCCTTCCGTCGAGGCCCTGTACCGCCGGGTCAAAAAACAGAATTATCTACCCCCTATCCATTCAGCCATCGACTTGAATAACTTCTTCTCGCTTTTATACGAGGTCCCGATTGGCATCTATGATGCAGACGCATTATCAGGTGATCTCTCCATTAAAATTGGCGGAAGTATGGACCATTATCCTGGATTGAACGGACGGGTGAACTCGATGGAAAACATGATCGTTTCAGCTGATGATGACGGCGCATTCGGGAGTCCCTACGTCGATTCGGAACGGACGAAGGTCACCGAAGACACCAAACATGCCATCCAGATCATCTATTTACAAGCAAAGACACCCATCAAAGAAGCCGAACAGCTCACAAAGTCATTGATGGATATGTTCCTCGAGATTCACGGCGGAGAAGGATCTTTTTCCGTCCTAGAAGGATAATGCAAAAACATGAGTCATATCGAGATAATGGCTCATGTTTTTTTTGTGTATTTTTTAACAGATTCGGAGGCTACTCCCCTGAAGTGCTCAATTCTGCAGTTGCAATTGCTGCGTGGCGAGCTTTCGATACAAGCCATGACTTGCAAGCAATTCTTCATGTGTCCCCGCACCAGTAATCCGTCCTTCTTCCACAACCAGTAATCGATCCGCATCAATGACCGTCGACAGCCGATGGGCAATGATCAGGGTCGTCCTGCCTGCCATCAGGTTCTTGATAGCATGCTGAACAAGAAGTTCCGATTCACTATCGAGATTGGATGTCGCTTCGTCCAATAGCAGGATTTTCGGATTGCGCAACACAGCCCGGGCAATGGCAATCCGCTGCCGTTGACCACCCGATAACTTCACGCCTCTTTCCCCTACCTCCGTATCAAAGCCATCCGGAAGCCTTTCGATAAACTGGTTGGCATTTGCCATCTTTGCTGCTTCGATGATTTCATCCATTTCAACTTGACGGCCTAGCCCGTACGCTATATTTTCTTTTATCGTCCCCGTCATGATTGGACTTTCCTGTGACACATACCCAATTTGCGACCGCCATATGGAAAGTTCAATATCCTTAATTGGCACCGTTCCCAACGAGACCATCCCATTCGTGGGTTCATAAAAACGTTCAATTAACGAAAATATCGTCGTCTTCCCACCACCGCTGGGTCCCACCAGGGCGACCGTCTTGTTGGCAGGAACCGTAAACGATAGATCATTTAAAATGGGCTTAGACGCTTGATAGGAAAATGATACATCCTTAAACGTCAGATCAGCTGTGACCAATGTGTCATGCTTCCCCTCATAGGTTTCACCAGGTATTGAAAGGACGCCCTGGATTCGTTCCGTCGCTCCCATCGCCTTTTGAAATGCCGTAAAAAATGAGGCCATCTGACTAAAGGGCACGATGATTTGGATCATATAAATAATGATGGCAACAAGTGTCCCCGCTGTCAGTGCACCAGAAGCCACCCGAACTCCCCCATATCCAATAAGGATCACGAGAATCACCATCATGATTGTCGTCATGAAGGGGGAAATGATGGCTTGGATCCTAGCCTCCTTCAATCCAAAACGAAAGAGCTCACCAACGCCACGATTGCCTTTTTCACGTTCCAACTCTTCGCCATTATGCGACTTCACTAGACGGACCTCGCCTAGGACCCTCCCTAGATTTCCGCTGAAGGTGGCCATTTCATCCTGCGTCTGCTTAGAGACTTTATACATCTTCCGCCCAAGCGGAATCAGGATCAGCATGGATAGTGGTACGATGCTGAGCATGATGACCGTCATCCTCCAGTCCAACAGGAATAAGATGATGATCGACCCGATAATCGATATGATTCCTGAAATGAATGTCACGAAATGATTCGTGATGATCGTCTTAATCGTATTCGTATCCTGAGTGATCCGGCTAAGCGTTTCACCGGACTGATGGGAATCAAAAAACGATACGGGCAATTGTAAAATATGATCCCATAATTTCCGACGGATTCCAGCTACAACATTTTCACCGATATAGCTCAAAAAGTAGAAGGAAAAACCTCCCGCAACGGTCTGGACAATAAAAGCTCCTAGTAAAAGGAATATCGTTGTTCGCTCGATCCCGCTTCCAGATATCATATCAACCAGATTCTTCGTAACCAACGGGACGACGAGACTCGCTACCGTTTCCACCAAACTTAACACTACGACAAATAACACCATTCCCATTGGCAGTTTTTCCGATTTTAACAAGGAAAAAAATGATTTCACATTCAGCTTCTTATCCATGTACAACCTCATTCCTCCATTTGCGCTCACCTAAATTATAGGCAAAAGAACAGGTACTTACAAATTTGTACAATAAAAAGAAATCCTGCTGTAATCAGTAGGATTTCTGTTCAAAAATATAAAAAACGCAAAGCTTCGTTCTCCAAGTAACGAAACCCTGCGTTATGAGTATGTATGATTGGAGCGGGTGAAGGGAATCGAACCCTCATCATCAGCTTGGAAGGCTGAGGTTTTACCACTAAACTACACCCGCATATTCTTGTAGAATTTTGTCGAATTAACTAATAAAATAATTATATAGCTTAATAGAAAAATATGCAACCATTAAATGAAACTTTTTTCATACCCACTTATTGTTTGAAAATAAAAAACGCAAAGCTTCGTTCTCCAGGTAACGAAACCCTGCGTTATGAGTATGTATAATTGGAGCGGGTGAAGGGAATCGAACCCTCATCATCAGCTTGGAAGGCTGAGGTTTTACCACTAAACTACACCCGCATATCCTTGTAGAATTTTGTCGAATTACTAACAACAAAAATAATTATATAGCTAATTTCACAAAAGTGCAATAGTCTTTTCAAAAAAAATAATAATAATTCCTGGAGATAGAATTAGTATATGTTTCGGCCCAATAAAGATGTTAAAAAGTTCCCGGCAAAAGGATTCTTCCAAACATTAAGACCAGATCACTTCCATAAGCCTTGGATAAACTTGTTCCGCTGTTTCAAGCAACATGATCAGCTTTCGGAATGCCAAGTCCGGTAAAAATTCACCATCAAGGGAATACGAATAGCGAATCGAAATCGTCCCATTTTCCTCATATAACTTTGAAAATCGGAATTGAGCATTATATTCATTTAATAACGTATGAACGGCTGCCTTCTTATCGGGATTCTTTAGCTCCGTTACATTAAAACAAAATAAATCCGCCACTTTTTCATCTTGATTAAATGAAAAGACTAACAGGACCTTCCATCCATCCTTCAACTTCTGTTCCACTCTGAAAAAGGTGATATCTTCCTCTTTGAACTCATTCATATGGATTTTTTCACGCATTAAAAAATCTCGAAATTTCACAACATTTGACATCATCTCTCACCCTTTCTGTCTGTATGTACATTTTATAACGAAATATGGCATTTTTACACATATTTCGTGCATTCCCTATAAAATAGTTAACTTGTTCCCTTTCATGGACCATAAAAAAAAGCATAGTAAAGGTCTCCCTCCACTATGCCCAGTATAAAAACTTAAAGAACTGCGTATTCTGGATCGGCAACTTTGACAAGCTGCTTCCCTAGGTTCTTTCCTTTAAATAAGTCCAAGAATGCCTCAGGGGTGTTTTCGAACCCTTCCACAATGGTTTCTTCGTACTTCAGTTTACCTTGTTGCAGCCACTGCCCCAAATCTGAAGCTCCTTCTTGGAAACGATCTGCATAATTCCCGACCGTGAAGCCTTTCATAAGTGCGCTCGTTTTGATCATGGCCGATTGCAGGCGTGGCCCAAAATCTTTACCTTCTGCATTATAAGAAGAGATTGCACCACATAATGGGATACGCGCATTCATATTTAACAGTTTGAAAACGGCATCCGTTACTTCGCCGCCAACATTATCGTAATACACATCGACTCCATCAGGGACTGCATTCTTCAAATCCGTTTCAAAACTTTCCTTCTTATAATTAACAGCTCCGTCAAAGCCCAGTTCTTTTGTTAAATACTCTATTTTCTCATCCGAACCGGCAATCCCCACTACCTTGGCACCTTTGATTTTTGCGATCTGTCCAACGACAGAACCGACGGCTCCAGCCGCTCCGGAAACGACGACCGTTTCGCCTTCTTGCGGTTTACCGATATCCAGTAACCCAAAGTATGCAGTCAATCCCGTCATGCCCAGTATGCCTAAATGAGTCGTGATTGGTGCCACTTTAGGATCAATCACCCTGACTTGCTTTTCATTCACGACCGTATATTCCGCCCAGTCGATATTTCCCACAACGACATCGCCTTGCTTGAAGCTGGACGATTTGGATTCCACCACTTCAGCCACGACGCCACCAGTAATGACTTTATTCAACTCAAATGGGGCAATATAGGATTTAGTATCTTGCATTCTTCCACGCATATAAGGATCAACGGATAAATAAAGCGTCCGTACTAAAATCTGATTTTCTTTCGGTGAGGGAACTTCACTCTCCACAAATTTGAAATCTTCTTTGGAAGGCATCCCTTTTGGACGGTTTGCCAGTGTGATCGTTTGTTGCGTTGATTGTGTCATGCATGTTCCTCCTTGATTTTTATTACATACTATAGAAAAGTTAGCGTAGCATTGATGCAGATTAACGGTCAAAGTTTCTGCTTACTTTTTCCAATACTATTCTATATGTAGCCCTATTTGTAAATCCTAAACTTTCTTATTTTGCATCAAATGAATTTCCCAATCCACAAAACAAGAAAAATAGCACTATACAGACCATTACCATATCTGGTACACTACTATAGTTACCAAGGGTAACTATTATCGGTGAGGAGGCAATAAAAATCGAGACATATCGTAAATTCTTCCATCAACTAATGTTGTTATATAGACCCTTTGAAAACAACCTCAATATACAGCTTGGTAAACACCATCTATACAGGGCCCAATGGACGATCTTATATCGCCTATTTAATGACGGACCTTCGACGCTTGTAGAGTTATCCAATTATCAAGGTGTGGAAAAACCGACCGTCACAAGGACGATTAACCGCTTAGAAGAACTCGGGTACGTTGAACAGATTCCTGGTAAGGATAAGCGTGAAAAAATCATGCATCTTACTGAGCTGGGGAGAACCGTTTATCTGGAAGTGCGTGTAACGATTGACCGATTCGAACAGGACATCCTGATAGGCGTTTCGGAGGCTGAGCAACAAGAAGCTATACGCGTCATGGAAAGCATAAGAAATAAACTTATAAAGTGAGGAGACAAAAAATTGCAACAAGCTGCTAAACCAAAATTATGGACGAAAGATTTTATCATCGTTTCTTCCGTCAACTTTTTCATTACGTTAATCTTTTATTTATTAATGGTCACGATCGGGGTCTATGCCGTAGAAGAATATGGTGCTACCACGAGCCAGGCAGGACTCATTACCGGAATTTTCATCATCGGTTCATTGATTGGACGGCTTTTGATCGGTCGCTTCATCAACGCCATTGGCCGGAAGAATACATTATTGATCGGATTAGTCTTCTTCACCTTGGCTACCCTTTTATACTTTGTGGATTTCGGGGTTCCTTTCCTCCTCGCCAACCGCTTAATTCATGGTTTTACAATGGGGATGGCCGGAACTGCATCTGGAACGATCGTCGCCCAGATCATACCGATTACGCGTAAAGCGGAGGGAATCGGCTATTTCAGCATGAGTGCAACATTAGCCACAGCAATCGGACCTTTCATCGGGCTATCTTTAAGTCAGCATACAAGCTTCCAAGTGATATTGATTTTCTGTGTAGCCTTGGGCATCATCGGGGTACTGACGGCTCTTTTCATATATGTACCGAAATTAGAGATCTCAACTAAAACAGCTGAGGTGAAAGGCTTTAAGCTTTCTAGCTTTATTGAACCGAATGCCGTCCCAATTGCAATCATCACTTTGTTAGTGGCATTTTGTTATTCCAGCGTCCTTTCTTATATTAACTTCTATGCGATTGAAATCGACCTGGTCAGCACAGCCAGCTTCTTCTTCCTGGTCTACGCTGTTGCCGTATTGGTATCGCGTCCTTTCACAGGCCGATTGATGGACTCCAAAGGTGCAAACTACATTATGTATCCTACATTCATCATTTTTGCCGGGGGAATGTTACTCCTTAGTACAGCAACAAATAGCTTTACATTACTATTGTCCGGTATCTTGATTGGACTCGGATTTGGGAACATGCAATCAAGCACACAGGCCATCGCAGTCAAACTGACACCGCCTCACCGTATGGGGTTAGCCACATCAACGTTCTTCATTGCACTTGATGCAGGGCTCGGATTTGGGCCTTACCTTCTTGGATACATCATTCCAAAAGTGGGATACAGTACATTGTACGTCATCCTGGGTATTACCGTCCTTGTCACTACCGTCCTATACTACTTCTTACATGGTAAAAAAGAACATGCCGCCATGGAAGAACTTAAGAAATCTAAGCTAGCTTGATTACTACCGATATAAAAAAATTAGCCAGAGGAGAATCACTCTCTCTCTGGCTAATTTTTTTTATTTACTTTTCGCGTGCATTTTTAATGAAGAGGGAAACAACCAGTCCGGCGACCGCAAGAAGCAGACCGAAAATGAAAGCATCTTGAACACCTGCTGTCAATGAAGCTCCTATGGCAGCTGGGTCTAATGGATTTTCCAATTTCATCATATAAGATTTTTGGGAAGCAGACATGATGGTGATCGCCACTGTCGTACCAATTGCACCCGACACTTGCTGTAATGTATTCATTAGAGCCGTTCCATCAGGGTACAATTCTTTCGGAAGTTGATTAAGACCATTCGTCTGTGCTGGCATCATGACAAGGGAAACCCCTACCATCAATAAAGAATGCAGGATGATGATCATGGTGATCGTCGTTTCTGTCGTGACGTTCGATAAGAACCATAACACGACAATCATGATGATGAATCCTGGAGTGACCAACCCTCTAGGACCATACTTATCAAAGATACGTCCCGTTATTGGCGACATGATCCCGTTCAGGACACCACCAGGTAAAAGTACAAGTCCAGCTGTGAATGCAGCCAATGCCATACCCGTTTGTAAGTACATCGGTAAAAGAATCATGGAAGACAGGATGACCATGAAAGCAAGGAAAACGGTAATGAGCCCTAACGTGAACATAGGGTATTTCATCACGCTTAAATCGATCATCGGCTTTTCCATTTTCAATTGTCTTAACGAGAATAAGAGAAGGCCGATCAATCCGACAATGAGCGTAATCAAGACGATGGCACTACCCCATCCTTTATCCCCGGCCATACTGAAGCCATATACGATTCCGCCAAAACCAATCGTCGATAAAATAATCGATGGCACGTCAATTTTTGGTTTAGTGATTGGAGAGACATTTTGCATATATATCAAGCCAAATAATAATGCGAACACAAGGAAAGGTAACGAAATCCAGAAAATCCAATTCCAAGTAAGATGTTCAAGAATCAAGCCAGAAACCGTTGGTCCGATCGCTGGTGCGAACATGATGACGAGCCCCATTAGACCCATCGTTGCTCCCCGTTTATGAACTGGGAATATCAATAATATCGTATTGAACATAAGAGGCAATAACAGCGCTGTGCCAATTGCCTGAATCACACGGGCTAGTAGCAAAAGACCAAAACCTGGCGCTAAGGCGGCGATGAGCGTTCCAATGATGGAGAACACCAATGAAGCAAAGAATAATTGGCGAGTACTGAACCACTGGATCAAAAGCCCTGAAACCGGAACTAATATTCCAAGGGTCAACAGATAGCCTGTCGTTAACCACTGGATTGTGGAAGGGCTGACACTGAATTCTTGTATTAAATCGCCCAGTGCCATATTTAAAGCTGTTTCACTAAATAATCCGATGAATCCCGCTATTAGGAAAGCAATCAAAATAGGGGTCGTTCTAATGACGGGTGTCGAATTTTGTTGCTGTGTTGCATCTGACATAAAAATAATTCCCTCCAATTACTAACTGAATAGACCTAGCTAATCATAGTTTTTCTGTATCTCTTACTTGTTCATGAATAATGACGGAATAAGCTTGGAAATTGCTTGTAGGGGTTCTGCGCTTTTCGCTGTTAACGATAACAGGATGCCCCCTTCGATCAAAGCGTTAATGGCAAAACTTAGCTCCTTCGACCGCTCTCTACTATATCCCGCATCCAGAAACTCATTCACATAAATGGATTGCCACTGTGTAAACGCATCTTGACAGGCCAATCTTATTGGCTCACTCGTGGAATATGTCTCGCCCGCTATCGTACCTATCGGCAAGCCAACGAGATCCCCATTCTCACCGAATAACTTCGATAATTCATAAACATGATCTTGAAGTGCTTTGACAGGATCATCATTGCTGTCGAATACATGTTTTATCTCCCGTAAGACTAGATCCTTAGCATGGTTAATCGCTTCAATAGCCAGTTCTTCTTTCCCCTTTGGAAAGTAATGATAAAGTGAACCCTTGGGAATACTGCTTTCCTCAATGATTTCTTTTAGCCCTACACCATAATAACCTCGGATTCTGAAAAGACGAGAAGCCGCTTCAATAAGGATGTCTTTGGAAGTTGGTTTTTCAGACAATACTGAATCACTCCTTGAAAATTATAACAACCGGTCTACTAGTACAATAAGGGTAGCCCTGTGCTTTGTCAATCCAGAGTGAGGTGCCGTTATATAAAGAATCCATGGCCAATCCTATCTCACAGGGCTGGTGATCCATATCCACCCATTCAAGAATTCTTATCATGATTTTTAAAATCAAGAATCGCAATGACAAACATCCCAAAACCAAGCATGAGAGACAGAACTTCAAAAGTGCCCATTCCTTCATCGCCTCCTTTCTTTCAGCATTTACGGATACAAGATTGTCCTATACAAAATAAAGAAAAAAAGCAAACCCATTTGGAGTCTGCTAAGCATACTTAGCGACTTATTGCAGGTCAAATGAAGTTAGTAGTCTTTAAAAGTCAGCTTCTCTCACATATAAAAACGTCTATGCATATATTTATTGTTATGATTATAAAAAAACGAGAAAATGTCATTTGGGTCCAAGGAGGGAAAGCGATTGAATGATCATTCAAGTTTTGAGGACTATGCTTCTAAAAATGTGAAGTATTATCAAGGAGTAAATAATACACTTTTAGGAATGGTTCCATCGAATGTGAAACAGGTTCTCGAAATAGGCTGTGCTGAAGGAAACCTAGGAGCAGCGATTAAGGCTGAAACGGGAGCGTTTGTTGCGGGAATTGAGCTTTTTCCAAGTGCCGCAGAAATCGCTACAGGTAAACTTGATGAAGTCATTGTAGAAAATATTGAAATGGTCGATCCAGTAGATCTACCTCTAAGCCGGAAACCATTCGATGCCATCATTTTCGGGGATGTTCTGGAACACTTGATTAATCCTGATCAAGCACTAAAAAAGGTTAAACCCCTGCTATCTGACACTGGGTGTGTATTGGCCAGCATCCCTAACGTTGGACATATTACCATCATAGAGAGTTTATTAGCCGGAGCATGGACCTATACAGATGCCGGACTATTAGATAAGACACATTATCGCTTTTTTACACGGAGGGAAATCGTGAAGCTCTTTGAGACTAGTGGCTACGCCGTGGAGAACCTGACGATCATCCCCTATTCCAATCCGCGTTACGATCAGATGATCGAAGCACTTGAAGCAGTGAACCGGAGCTTCCAAATGAATAACGAGCATTTTAAAACAGAAGCCGCCGCTTATCAATATGTGATAAAGGCAAGGCCCGTTTAAGATAGGGAGGGATTTTTTATTTATGAGAAGGTATGTTTTATATCTTGCGTGAATGATGAAGCACAATATAAGGAGTGTCTCCGACATATTCACCATTTGACTGTACCCGTACATTTACAGATTGAAATCCTGCCCATACGTGGTGCAGTTAGCATGGCCGCTGGTTATAATGCAGCGATGAATCAAACCGATGCAAAATATAAAGTCTATTTGCATCAAGATACGCTGATTTTAAACAAACGCTTTTTATTTGATTTACTATTTTTGTTTAAAAAGCATCCTCGGCTTGGGATGTTTGGCGTCATTGGTGCCAAGTCCATCCCAGACAACGGTATTTGGTGGGAAAGTCCTCGAACGGCAGGAAAAATCATTGAGCATCGTTCAACATACAGATATCTTCTATTTGAAGAGGCGGACTACGCTTATCAGGAAGTCCAGGCTTTGGATGGCGTTTTAATGGCCACTCAATATGATCTTCCATGGGCAGAAGTCCCTTTTGATGGTTGGCATTTATACGATATATCGCAATGCCTGCAATTTATAGAAAAAGGATATGAGGTTGGCATTCCTCATCAGCCACAGCCCTGGGTGTTGCATGAATGTGGGGAAATCACGGATACAGAAAAATATAGCCACTATTTGGACATTTTCAAAGACTGGAGAAATAACATAAAATAAAAGTGGATGTGCTTCCTTCCATATGTATGAATTGAATTTGAATGTTCGATAATTCCTGATGAAGATGTCCCTTGTCATGTTTGCATGTCAGGGGATTTTGTCTTTAACAGTAGCCAAGTGCCACCTTTTCTTTCCACCAAACACGTAATGGAAGAGTACTTTCTTTCATTCCCATTTTTACATTTGATAAAATAAAATACTCCATAATGAAGGATTACCCTGAAACATGTGGGATTTTAAAACAAAACACCTTTAAGGATGAAAAACATGAAAAATAAAGACTTACATGGTTTCGATACGCTTGACTACCGCGAACTCATCCCAAGGAATGGGTTTATATTTAAATTCATAAAAAAAGATAACTACTTCGTTCATACTTTCGTTGAAGGTTCGTTCATTACAGATGCGCTCACCCCTTCTGCCACGGTTGTGGGTCATACCTTAGAGGACTTCTTACCCCAGAAACAAGCCTTAGAGAAGCTAACATACTATGAAAGGGCGTGGAATGGGGAAAGCGTTACATATGAAGGGCAAATCGATGACGTACAATATGTTGCCTCGTTAAATCCAATGATGAGGGATGGACAAGTCATGGAGGTTATCGGGACAGCCATCGATATATCAGATCAGAAAAGAAGCGAAACAAAAATACAGGAATTAGAGAAACTATCAGTAGTTAGTGAGTTGGCAGCGGGAATCGCTCATGAAATCAGAAATCCATTAACTTCACTATTCGGGTTCACCCAAGTCATTAAAGAACATGTGAATGATGATTCCATCCAAGATTATCTGGATATCATGAGGAACGAATTAGATAGAATCGACGACATTGTCAATAAATTCATGTTTATAGCACAACCTGATAAAACTATGAATATTAGTGAATGCTCCATTAACTCTATCATCGCTTCTGTTATAAAAAGTTTGGAAAGTCAGGTTGCTATAAAGGGCATTAAGCTCAACTTTCATAACCAAACGATGATTACAGCAGAATGTGATCAAAGCCTCATCGCAAAGGTTTTGAAGAATCTTATCCAAAACGCTTTGGAAGCAACCAACGAAAATAGTGGGGACATAGAAGTATCATTGAAAGACATCAACCAACAGCACTATTTAATCCAAATAACGGATAAGGGCTCAGGCATGACGAAAGAAAGGTTAAAAAGGCTATTTGAACCTTTTTATACGACGAAGGAAAAAGGAACAGGATTAGGCCTGATGATTGATAGACGCATTATCGAGCTACACCAGGGAATCATTGATTTTAAAAGTGAGGTAGGGAAAGGAACGGAAGTGAACATCACTTTACCTAAAGTCCTTAAACCTAAATAAGGTAAAATCGAAGGCTGCAGAGGATGAATATGGACTCCATTAAGCTCAAGAGGCTAGCGTAACGAAAGAAAATTAGGAAAAATTAAATCCAAAAAGGAAGATGAAATCATATAAATAACATAAGGGCCTATCAGGGCCCTTTTCAACTTTCCTTGAATGATTCCTTCCTGCCTATGGATAGGCTGAAGTTAGTCAAGGTATAGATTCTAGCGGTTAAGATGAATAAATCTTGATAGTTATTTTCGACATATTCATCGATGATGGCCATTCCTTCCCTAAATCTATCAACCAATAAATAGGTGTACGTTTCATCCCATGTGAATCGATTTATTCTTTGGAGCTCATCCGCTAATATTTGAAACTTATACTCTTCTATTAGAAGCTTCACCTGATACAGCTTATCCCGATTCAATGTAAAGCAATTACGTTCGTCTTGGTACTGTTCTTGGACAAACTTCACAAAACCATCTATATTTTCAGCCAGCATTCTCGCCATTTGCATCTCGAAATTCATATTTCCCCTTCCCTTCTTTCCTTTCCATCCTAATAAGAGTGTATGTTCTAAGATATTATTTTAATACTAGCAATATACTTAATCCTTCATGATTCATAAGAAAGAAAAAAAAGATGACACTCCGTATAAAGCACGGAGGTCATCTTCTTGTTGCCTTGTATAGATACTTTTAATGAATATCTTGCTTCCTGAAACTGCCGCCTTTGACTTCAGCTACGTCATATACGGTCACAAAGGCATTCTTATCAATTTCATAAATGATTTCTTTCATTTTACTTTCTTCCAAACGGTTAATGACACAAGTGATTTCCTTGAATAGCTCATTTGAATAACCCCCATAAGCATCATTATAAGTAGCACCACGACCTAAGCGATCGCGAATCGTCTCTACCATTAATTCTGGTTGTTTCGTAATGATTTTGAAAGTTTTTGAACCACTTAAACCCTCTTCCACGATATGAATAACTTTAGATGCAATAAAGTATGCGATTGCCGATAGAATAGCCCCCTGTAGGCCAAATACTGTGGAAACGACAATAAACACGAACGTGTTCAAGAATAGGATAAGGTCACTTGTTCCGAAAGGTAATTTTCTAGAAAGTAATACGGCTAACATATCAATCCCATCCAATGCCCCACCATTACGCAATGCTAGCCCCATACCAAAACCGATGATGATCCCTCCGACAACGGTAACGAGCAATGTATCACCCTCAATGATTGTAGGGACATGATGCATCAGGACCGTACCGACTGCCAACGAGGCAATGCCGATAACGGAATAAAAAGCAAAACTCTTACCGATTTGCTTATACCCTAACCAAACAAAAGGAATATTAATGATTCCAATCAGAACGCCTAACGGTAATCCAAACAATTGGGAACCAACGATGCTTAACCCTGTTACGCCTCCATCCGATACGTTATTCGGGATCAATACGGCTTCCAAACCGTATGCTGCAATAAGCGCACCGATTATGATAAGGATTACTTTGGAAACGACCTTCAGTTTATTACTTCTTTTCTTTCTACTATGCATATAATTTCCCCGTTTCATTTCGCTTCGTTCCTACTTATTTTTCAGTCTCCAGCCCATGGTGCAAGTGGCTTTTAACGATAACATTTTTTATTGTTCTGTTATAAAGTATAGCGTAAATCAATAAAAATCAAAAATAATAAGGCAAAAAAACTCGGAATTTGTCATGGTAGAGAAGAGGTTGTCTGTTGATGCAAAAGGCTTCATAAAAAAGTTCTCCAGCGCAAAAACGGCAACTTCCCTTGAGGGTAAGTTGCCTTCCTTAAAACGCATCGTTTTCGCTACACATCGACATCAGCCCCCTAACGAAGCCCTTTCTATTAAAGCACCTTGCTTAAAAAGGACTGGGTGCGCTCATGCTGAGGATTTCCAAATAATTCATTTGGTTCGTTTTCTTCGACGATATACCCACCGTCCATGAATAGGACACGGTCCCCGACTTCCCGGGCAAAGCCCATTTCATGGGTGACCACAACCATGGTCATCCCCTCTTTGGCCAGCTGTTTCATGACTTCTAGAACATCCCCCACCATTTCAGGGTCAAGTGCGGAAGTCGGTTCATCGAAAAGCATGATTTTTGGATTCATGGCTAGTGCCCTCGCAATGGCCACCCGTTGTTTTTGCCCGCCTGATAGCTCTCCGGGATAACTTTTCGCTTTCTCTCTAAGCCCTACCTTATCCAGTAATCCATATGCGAATTCTTCCGCCTTTCCTTTCTCGATATCCTTTATTTTAATGGGCCCCAATGTAATGTTCTCCAAAACGGTTTTATGCGGGAATAGATTGAAATGCTGAAAAACCATCCCTACCTCTTGTCTCACTTTATTTATATTGATTTTCGTTTTTTTATTCGTTATCTCATGCCCATTAATCACTACCTCCCCACCCGTAACATCCTCAAGGAGGTTAAGGCAACGAAGGAATGTACTCTTTCCAGAACCCGAAGGACCAATAACGCAAATCACTTCTTTTTCCTGCACAACTGCATTGATATCTTTCAGGACTTCCACCTGACCGAAGGATTTCTTCAAATTTTTCACCGTGATCATGCTCATCTTAATTGGACCCTCCTCTCTATGAAATTAGCAAGCAAGGTTAACAGGTAAATGATGATAAAGTAGACTACACCGACAGTCAGCCAAATCTTAAACGCTTCAAATGTCGCCGACGCCTGAATCTGCCCTTGCTGGGTCAAATCCGCAATGCCTATGATCGATAGAAGAGAGGTATCTTTTAAACTGATGATCGATTGGTTCGTGATAGTAGGGAGCATTCTTCTGAAAGCTTGCGGAAGAACGATATAGCGCATCGTTTGTGGACTTGTGAATCCGATGGATCTCGCTGCTTCTGTTTGTCCTTTATCAATGGATTGTATGCCCGCTCTTATTATCTCGGCAAAGTATGCCCCTGCATTGATTGCAACGGTGATGATCCCAGCCGTTGTATTGTTCAGGGAGATCCATTGCAAGGAGTTTATCCCGAAGTAGATGAAAAACAATTGAACGATAAAGGGAGTTCCCCGAATCGCGTCTACATAGATCTTTGCTATCCAATTCAATATCTTGAGTGGGGCCAGGCGCAGCATGGCCACGACTAAACCGATTAAAAAACCTAATATGATAGCAATCACAAATATATATAGCGTCACTTGCAGTCCTTGTAATAAATAGGGTAACGCTGAAACAATGATATCCATTCTTTTCATCTCCTTTCAAAAAAGAAGGCGCGCTTTAAGCGCGCCTTAAGCATCCTTTATTCACCAAGATATGTTTTTAAAATCTCATCGTATGTTCCGTCTTCTTTAAGGTTGGCAAGCCCTTTATTGATTTGTTCCAGCAGCTCCTGATTCTTCCCTTTCAATACGGCAATGCCATACTGATCACCATTCAAACGATCTCCCACGATTTGTAGGCCTAGGTCCTTCTGAGTGATTGCATAGGAGATAACCGGGTAATCTTCGATAAGCGCCTCTGCATTTCCGTTCGACACTTCCTGAAACATAGCTGGGCTGTCATTGAACTGAACAACTTTAATTCCTAGTTTCTTAGAATTATCTTGTGCATATTTGGCACCCGTCGTTCCTTTTTTCACGGCCACGGTTTTTCCTTTAAGGTCATCAACAGATTTAACGGCCGTATTATCCTTATTGACGACCACCGTCAATCCGGCATCGAAATATGGCTCCGAGAAATCCACTACCTTTTTTCTTTCATCGGTGATGCTCATTCCTGCAATGGCCACGTCAAGCTGATTCGCTTGCAGTGCCGGGATGATCCCACCAAAATCCATTGGGGAAAGTTCAATCGTAAAGCCTTGGTCTTTCGCTATCGCCTGGATTAAATCAATATCAATACCCTTATAATCATTTCCATCTTTAAATTCAAATGGTGGGTAGGTTGTATCCACACCCACTTTGTAAACCTTTTCATTTTTCTCTTCTGTTCCGGTACCATTCCCTTTCTCTTTTACAGCTGTTGTGTCATTGGTTCCACATGCTGAGATTACAAGAGTAAGAATGAAAAACAAACTAAGTAAACCAAGCTTCTTCATAAAATCCCTCCGATATACCTTTTTAGGTATTTTCTCACTAACTACTTATATCCTATAATATAACATAAATATAAAAAAATGTTATATTTGTAGTCTGGATAAATATAAAACATCCGCTGGATCATCCATTACTGGTTCAGTAGAATCTTTTCGATGATGGGCTAGATTTCTTATGAAAAGTTTTAATTACTAGGGAGGAGTACACTCGTACCGGTGAATAGTACGATAACCTTACTAGGGCTAGCTACCTTAATGCCTTGTCCTTCCTCCCAATTTCATCCCATAAGAAAAAGGACGATCATAAATGACCATCCTTCGATTATTCTTTTTCGTAAAGTTTCCACTCCAAAATAAAAACACTCGCGCTTTATTTATTGGGTCTATACTGGATTGGGTCTTGTTTCAGTCTATCTTGTTCCCCAACAAACTCAATACTAATGACATTTGCCAAATTTATATGTTTGCCGCCGACTTGAAGCCACGTCGCATTCTGAATTAACTGCAGGTTAATGATGCTCGCATGATCAGTTAATGGCTCATTTGCCTCTAACTCTTCCGTTACTCCATTTACATAATAAAACTTATATTTCTCTTTACTCATTTTTCATCATCCTCTTTTCACCTAACGTACTTTATTCGACAGAGATACATGATAGTCCTGCTTATATGGTGAATATAAAAATAAAAACGTTTATTCCTGGTCTCTTTTTCTCTTGCGGGTTTTTATGGAGTTTGATATAAATGGTCATATTTCAATCTATACCAAATCAACCTGAGGCAGGAGGATTTTTACTATGAATGATTTACTGATGAAAGTTTTCACATATCGAAAAGCGAGAAGATTTGAAGATGCTAAAAACGTAATGAAAACATTAATAAATAAAGAACCTGACCATGCCATATTTCAGTATCAAATGGCTTGGTGCTACGATAATTTGGGATTGGAAACTGAGGCAGTCCCTCATTACGAAAAAGCCATTCAATTAGGACTCCCTCCTAAAGACTTAGAAGGAGCCTATTTAGGATTGGGAAGTACTTATCGATCAATAGGAAGATATGTAGAGGCACAGAACCTTCTTGAAGAGGCGCTATTATTATTCCCAGACTCTGAGCAAATAAAAGTTTTTTATTCCATGACCTTATATAATTTAAAGCAATATGAAAAAGCGATGGCAGTCCTTCTAAACACTTTAGTCGAAACGACATCTGACGAATCCATTTTACAGTATAAAGAAGCCATCGTTTTTTATAGTGACAAATTAAATCAGACATGGTGATACGCAGGTCATGTTAGCCTATCACCATTTGCATCATTATGCGAAGTATTGGTTCAGTATCTCTTTAAAACGTTTCTCATCGACTTCCTCTTTTTCTACTTTCCCGTCTGCCCATCGGGTAAAGGAAGTTTCCGTCAACGTGATACTCCCATTGTCGGTAAGTCGTGTGATCAGTCGGCTTTTGTTAAAAGGTGAATTCGGATGTTGCCTGATGATGGTTTGTACCTCATTCAATTCCCTCATATGTTCTACAGGATGTGCCGTATCAAAGGCATATCCTATTCTCCATTCAGGATCTTTATGCTTCAGCTTCAGTTCCAGGATATGATCGCCATGATCGGTATCCATCCGTTTCACCCGGAATTCCCCATTGTTAGAGTGAACGGTTTCCCCGTTTAACGGTACTGGCCTTAACGGTAAGTTCCCTCCAAAACCCGTATCCACTAAATAGGGTTTCCCTTCATGCATTAATAGTATGGCTACATGTGTTCTTCCGGTTATCGACCATCCTTGGTTGTATATCACTCCGCGAACCAAGGAGACCTCCAATCCATTTTCGAGGAAGAAAAAATAGAGGGCCGCATTCAGTTCATAGCAAACGCCCCCCTCATTCCTTATCAGGACTTTCTCCATAATGTTTTCTTCGGAGATATCACTTGATTGTTTGGCAAGGACCGATGAGTTTTCAAAGGGAATCGTGTTGGCCGTTTTCTCAAGTATGTTGGGAATATTTCCAAACGTTACTTTTTCACTATCCGAGATTCCAATTCTTTTTCGAAACAATTCATTGATTTGTCCCATGTTCGACTCTCCTTATTCAATGTTTTGATAAGATATGTGGTATATGTCTTGTACCTTATCATATCCCCCGTGAAATCGAAAAATATTAATATGAATATCCACACTTTGTATAAACGCTGGAAAATTCATTCCTTTAATCATTCTAAAAATGTATACGCGCAAAAAACATCCAAAGAACTTTCTCTTTGGATGTTTTCGGTTTATCCCATTCATTTCAATCTATTGATGAATGGACCATAATTACGGCTGGTATGTTGAACGGACAGCCATTTTAACGTCGTGAATTCTTCAAGTACCCATTCTCCATTGAAGCGGCCAAGACCTGAGTCTTTTTCTCCTCCGAAAGGCATGTGCGGCTCATCGTTAACGGATTGATCATTAACATGAATCATGCCTGTGTGGATTTTATGAGCGACTTGTGTGCCACGTTCAAGATTTGAAGAATGAACGGATCCGCTTAGGCCGTATGGATACGCATTGACCATTTGGATTGCGTCTTCATCATTTTCAAAAGGTATCAAGATGGCAACCGGTCCAAAGATTTCGTTCTCAGCAAGTGGCATCGTATTTGTCACTCCAGTGATCACGGTCGGCTGAAGAACATTGCCATTCGCTTGTCCGCCCAAGCGAATCTTGGCTCCTTGCTCAACGCTTCCTTCTATATCTTTTAAGATACGATCGACCTGATCTCGGTTGATGAGCGGTCCTACATTGGTATCCTCATTCGCAGGATTTCCGTATTTAAGTTTTCCTGCAAGTTGGGTGAATCGTTCAGCAAATTCGTCATAAATGTCTTTATGGACAAAAATCCGATTGATTGCCATACAGATTTGTCCTTGGTGATAGAATTTCCCGAATAATGCGGAATCGACGGCTTGCTCGATATTTGCGTCATCAAGCACGATGAAGGCATTATTTCCGCCCAATTCCAATGCTGTTTTCTTAAGTCCCCGACCTGCAAGCTCTCCAATATGCCTGCCCACTTCCGTGGAGCCCGTAAAGGAAATCAGGCGTGGGGTCGGATGGGTAACGATATCATCACCGATTTCAGATCCGCGCCCGACAATGACATTCAACAAGCCTTTTGGAAGGCCTGCCGCTTCAAAAATGCTGGCAAAGATCAAACCGCCAGTGACCGGTGTATCTGTAGCAGGTTTGATGACGACCGCATTTCCGGTAGCTAGTGCCGGGGCTATAGATCGAATCGCCAGATGGAAAGGGAAATTCCATGGGCTGATGATGCCGATTACGCCTAATGGATTTCGGTACACACGATTTTCTTTTCCTGGTACTTGTGAAGGAAGGATTTTCCCCTCCATGCGATATGGATAAGTGGTAGCCTCTTTCAAGATGTTGAGGGAAGCTTGGAATTCAGACTGAGCCTTCATGAAGGTACTTCCTGATTCTTTAATGATCCACTCGGTGATCAGGTCCTTATTATCCTGCATGACAAGGATGGCTTTTTCCAACACTGCCCGTTTAACTTGCGGAAGTTCGTTAGCCCACTTTTCCTGTGCAAGGCTTGCTGCTTCATAGGCCCTGTTCAGATCTTCTTTTGTAGCGGCCTGGATGGTGAAAAGTTCTTCACCTGTAAAAGGATTGACGTTCGTCATCGACTTGTCACTATTCCCTGTTTGCCATTCTCCATCTATATACATACGAGTAAAATCTATATTCATCATTTATGTTTTCTCCTTTACATGTATCTATTGTGTCATTCACTTCGAGGGGATTGTTCATGTGCTTAAGCAACCGCCCATTATTTTAGACTAAATGGATAGATTGTGTCTAAAGTGTTTATATTCATACTTTAAACCTCTTACGTCTTTTTGTAAACTTATCCGCCTCAAGGCATGGAAAATGGGAGTATGATATAATTTTCGTATTGAAGGGGGTGTCGTTTTTGCGAAAAATCGCACCTGAAGAAAAACAATTATTGAGAAAATCCTATGTGAAAAGAATCATGAACGTGGTACGTACGAAAGGGTTCCTATCCCTGACCATTTCAGATATGGCCAAATTGATGAATATGAGCCGGGCTTCTTTATATAATTACTTTTCCTCAAAAGAAGAAATCCTTTTAGAAGTGATCGAATACTACCTTTCCTACATCCATGAAGCCGATCAGATGATTGCCGATGAGTCATTATCGTATCAGATCCGGCTTCAAAAGGTGTATGAGCAAACGGTCTTATCGGCGCTTTATGCCTCTGACATATTCATGAATGACTTAAAGATTGGCTGTCCCGCACTCTATTCAAGAAAGATGGAGGCGAGAAAAGAGCGGCTGGCTACCGTCCACTCGTTCTATTCACAGGGAATGGCAGCTGGAATTTTCCATGAGCTGAATCCCACAATCCTGATCATTCAGGATGAAGCTGCACTGAAAGTCATGACGCACTCCTCCTTTTTATTAAAAGAAGGACTTTCCTTGAAGCATGTCCTTTATGATCATTATCAAGCGAAGAAAGTACAAGTGCTAAAACCTGAGGCAATTGACGGCGAAGTGGATGAACAGATCCATGAAGTGATCGAACGCATCCTTCAAAAGCTTGCATCGACATTCTGATGATCATGAAAAAGGGGCTGACCAAGAAAATTTCTGGTCAGCCCCTTTGCTTCTATTCATGTACCTTCATGACTATTTTCCCTGTATTCTTATTCTGTTCCATATGTCGGTGGGCCTCTTGGACGCCTTCAAACGGGAAGGCTCGATCCACTATCGCCCTGATTTTTCCTTGTTTGAATAACGGCATCGCTTTTTGGACGAATTCTTCCGTCAGCTCTTTTTTATACGCATCGCTTCTTGGAGTCAATAAGGTACCCTTCAAATGGACCCTCTTAAGCAGCAGATCCATCAGGTTCACTTGATTCACCACGGTTCCGCCCAGGATGCCGATTAACACCCAGCGTCCATCCGTGGCTATACTTCTAAGATTTTTCTCCCAGTATGAAGCACCGACGAAATCAAGAATTACATCCACGCCTTTATTATCAGTAGCCTTCAGTACTTCTTCGTCGAACGATTGTTTTTTATAATTGATGCATACATCCGCCCCAAGGGATTGGCAAAACTCCAGTTTTTCTTCCGAACCGGCGGTTGTGATGATCTTTGCTTGGGTCATTTGTTTAGCCAATTGGATAGCGGCCGTACCGACTCCGCTTCCTCCGGCATGAATCAACACGGTATCCTGATCTTTTATTTGTCCTAACCAGAACAGAGTTTGATAAGCTGTCAGAAATACTTCGGGAATGGCTGCAGCTTCTTCAAATGTGAGGTTTTCCGGTACCAACATTGCCCGGTCCGCGGGCATGACGGCGTATTCTGCATATCCCCCACCATTAACGAGTCCCATTACCCTTGTTCCTAAATCGATACGGGTTCCAGGTGCTGCTTCCAATACTACACCGGCCACTTCGATGCCTAAAATGGGATTGGTCATGTATCCTGCTTTTCCTTCCCTGGCTATGATATCCGTTCTGTTGATTGCAGAGGCCTGCACCTTGATCAACAAATCACCAGGACCTATACGTGGAATGGAAAATTCATCAAATTCTAATTGATCCGCACCTCCAGGTTGCTTCACTGTCACTGCTTTCATTTATAATCTCCCCCAGTCCTTTTTGTGAGCTATATGCTACTCTAAATAAAAGCATCAGGCAAATCATTGAATGTCAAAACTAGGAAAGCGTTAAAATAAGCATGATTCCCTTGCTTCCTAATCAGAAAAAACCTGCCCCCCGAGGGACAGGTTACAAAACCTGATAATTAAAAGGTCTTATTTCAATACGGCCTTACCATCCAGATCATGATGCAATTGAGTAGCGGGAACCTTTGGATTAGGGATTTGACCTTTTGCAACGGGCTCGGCTACATAGACAAAATCTCCTGTTCCATCCGGAGCGCTTCCTGTCGCCCATAGACCTTCTGCTGATTCTTGTCCTTCTGAAAGGTTCCAGAATTCATAGGCTTCCTTCTGTGATTCCAATTCGGCTTCAGGTGGGAAGGAAGCCGGCACGACCACACCATTTTTCTCTTCTAACTCTGCAATGGCCGCCATCCATTGATATTGGTGATAACGGTCGCGTGCAAGCATTTTACGGAAGGTCGCACGTACACCTTCATCTTTTGTCATATGGTACAAACGCGCTACCTGCAAACGTCCTTGACTCTCAGCATGCAGGTTTGAACGCATGTCCGCTAATAAATTACCACTCGCTACGATGTAGGAACCGTTCCAAGGAACACCATTTGAGTTCGTTGGCAGTCCTCCAAGTCCGCTTACAAGCAGATGCTGTGGATTGATGCCGCCCATGATGGCTGCTGTTACCGGGTCTTTGGCTGCTTCTGCTTGATCTTCGGGTGAAGCTCCATCCAGCAATTGACTAATCAAGGAACAAAGCATTTCAACGTGTCCAATTTCCTCCGTACCAATGTCCATCAACATGTCCTTATACTTTTCTTCTCCACGACAGTTAAAGCCTTGGAATAAATATTGCATCATGACTGTCATTTCCCCGAACTGTCCACCCAATACCTCTTGGATTTGACGGGCAAGCATAGGATCCGGACGATCTGGTTTCACTTCAAATTGCAATTCTTTTTGATGACGAAACATAATGATTCCTCCTTTAATTTTCTAGAGTTTTCATCCGTGCTATTTTATGAATCTTTCTTTGCTGTTAGGTTGACATCGTCCCTTCCTTTTTCCGAATGGAAGGTTACTAATTACTGTCACGTTTATTTTATTACCCGGATTTCCTGCCCCAAAACCACAAAAATCTTCACAAAAAAATTTGTGAATACTGGTTGAATAAGAGGTTCATTTTGTCCTTCGGGTGGTATAGTAGAAACAATGGATATTATCAATATATGGAAGATACTTAACTGTAGGGGGGACTTATAGTTTCAAAAAAACTGAGAGGATTCACGGTATAGTATACCTACGATTCATTGAAGGAGGATACATATATGGACGTTAGACCACGGCACCATAAAAATAAATCCATGTCGGAAAATCGCTATATCTACTCGTCCCGCAATCTTTGGTCGGGCATCTTATTCGGCATCGGCCTTGTCGCATTCATAGATGAAATGGTCTTTCATCAACTCCTGCATTGGCATCATTTTTATGATAAGTCGACGACCAATATCGGACTCGTTTCTGATGGTTTATTTCATGCTTTGAGCTGGTTTGCGACCATCGGTTCTTTATTCATGTTCGCTGACCTTCGCAGGCGGAATGCCTTATGGTTGAAAAGATGGCAAGGCGGTGTATTTCTAGGGGCTGGTGGCTTCCAATTATATGACGGGATCATCCAACATAAGCTGATGAGGCTGCATCAAATTCGTTATGATGTGGATATCCTCCCGTACGATATGATTTGGAATATAATTGCTGCGGCATTGATTGTAGTCGGTGTCTACCTTATCTATCGAACAAGACGAAGCACGATAATAAGAGCGAAAGAATCTAAATCATCATGACAAAGGATGAACATATCCACCATATCACTAGTGGGCCTTCTACCGGACTCCCTCTGGTGATTCTACTCGCCATCATTTTAGTCCTATATATAGCAGCGATGATCCTTTCCAACCGGAAGCATAAAAAGTGGCCACTTTACCGAATGTTCTTTTGGGTGTTCGGAGTGACTTGTGCTGCCGCTTCAGTGATTGGACCCATAGCAGACCGGAGTCATATTAGTTTCACCGCACATATGATCAGCCATTTGCTCCTTGGCATGCTTGCTCCACTGCTGATGGTCCTTGCAGCACCCATGACTCTTCTGCTCCGCACATTAAAAGTACCTCACGCAAGGCGTCTTTCACGTCTGTTGAAAACCTGGCCAGTACGCATTTTGAGTAACCCCATCACAGCGTCCACCTTGAATATCGGAGGGCTTTGGGTGCTTTATACGACGGAATTGTATGCGGCCATGCATCAACATGCCTCTCTCTATCTGTTGGTGCATATCCATGTATTCCTTGCCGGCTATCTTTTCACGGCTTCCATGGTTTATATCGATCCGGCCCCGCACCGGTTCAGTTTCGTATTCCGATGCATTATCTTCGTCCTTGCTTTAGCCGGTCATGGAATCCTATCCAAGTACATCTATGCAAACCCTCCAATCGGGGTCATGTCTCACCAGGCGGAATCCGGAGCCGTCCTCATGTACTATGCCGGGGATGCCATCGACCTCGTACTCATTGGTTTGCTTTGCTTTCAATGGTATAAAACCGCCAGACCCCGTCCGCCGCTAAATACGGAATTTTAATCCCTATGATTTTATGTTTAATCATCCCTATTTGGCTCATACTAATTTCTAGGAAAAGAATATTAGGGATGGAGCTGAATGGAACTTGGAATATGAAACGAAGAACACGACAGAAGCCGCTCTTCATGAATATAAAGCTGGAATTGGCTCTTTTACGGAAAAGATGCCTGAACTTGCAACAAAGTTCAATTCTTTAACGGAAGAATGCTTTAAAGAAGGCACCTTATCGAAGAAGCAGAAACAACTGATAGCTTTAGGGATAAGCTTATATTCCCAGGATGAATATTGCATAATCTATCATACGAAAGGCTGCCTCGATCAAGGTTGCTCGGAACAGGAAATACTTGAAACAATAGGCGTAACCGTTGCATTTGGTGGTGGTGCAGCGATGAGCCAGGCAGTCACGCTCATCCAAACGTGCATTGATGATTTGAACCAGCTCAAACAATAACAATCGAAACAAGGAAAGGCGAGCATATTGCATGCTCGCCTTCTTTAATGATTATGGTCCGATCAATGGGTCATATTGTTGTTGGTATTGGTTGGATTCCCGCTTGCAGGAGCAAATGAGTTTATCATTTGTTGCATATCCTGCTGTTGAAGCTGTGGTACTTGGTAATAATGATGTTTGTTTTGATAAAGCGAAATCTCATAGGCCATCTCTATGCAATTCGGAACGGAATCAGCGATGACCCGACGCAGTACTGGATTTGTCATCTCAAGTGCGGACATGGCTTTTAACGTTGCACTGG
Organism: Peribacillus suis; assembly: GCF_059384845.1. NCBI lineage: Bacteria > Bacillati > Bacillota > Bacilli > Caryophanales > Bacillaceae > Peribacillus > Peribacillus suis. The sequence continues at coordinate 761,531 of NZ_CM182019.1, read as the reverse complement.
ATTTCAAAGCCCCTAGCATCAAGCCCGAAATTCCTTGATCATTAATCTCTGACACCGATTGGTAAGGTTTCTTCGGCTTCGATGGTTTTAGGCCATAAATAAAATCATTGCCTTGATTCATATTGTAGGTTTGGGTTGGGACGGAAGGTTTTTGCCCCGTCTGGAAAGCCTCTAAGGAAGTATTATATTCCTGTTGGATGAACTGATATTGACGATCAAGGATATCCAATAATTCTGGGTCCTGTACATGTTGACGGAGCAACATATAGGTATCCAAAACACTAATCGTCCCCGCTAGCACTTCGTGTGCATCAAATAGTTCATGACCACCATGATTCATTTGCGGAGGTACCGCGCCTGTTTGCATATTTTGATGTGTTTGACCCTGTTGTTGATTTTGATTTTGCACTTACATCCCCTCCTTGTATGATGTTGGAACCAATATTAGTATGGGTAAACCGATAGGGAATATTCATGCCTGTTCCCTTCCATTGACCAAATTTCTCATTGATATATCGTTCTTCGTTGCGATGAATAACGGTTTGATATCGGGGTACATTACAATATGATTGCCTATTTCATAAGGAGGTTGACGATGGGAATATTAAGTGGAAATCCAAAAGAAGAACCGATGCACTATGGAGAAGTATTTGGAACGTGGACCTATTTAGTAACGACAAAGGGCTGTGTCGCTTGTCATCAAACCTTGCTCAACCATGCTGGTGATGAAGATCTGCGTAAATTGATTTAAGAAAAAATCGAACGAGGGAAACAGGAAATCGCCGAAGTGGAAGCACTATTGAAGGAAAATGGTATCGGATTACCGCCAACGCCACCTGATCGATCAAAAGTCGATATTGATGAAATCCCCGTTGGCGCCCGCTTTCAGGACCCGGAAATCGCCGCTTCCATATCCATGGATATTGCAGCCGGTTTAATAGCTTGCAGCAATATGATAGCCCAATCCATACGGGAGGATATTGCAGGGATGTTCGAACAATTCCATGCTGAACATGCAGCTATGGGTGCCAAATTCCTTCATTTGAACAAGAAAAAAGGATGGTTGGTCCCACCACCCCTCCATTTTAATAAAACGAAATAAAATGAATCCCCCGGATAAAGGGGGATTTCTGTTTTATTCTTTTAACCCCTCAAGAATAGGATATAGTTCTTCTAGATGTTTGATTTCATAGGTAGGGATGACTTCATTCCGTTCCTTGTCATGACGATTGATCCATACCGACTGAATGCCGGCACGTGTGGCACCAAGAATATCCGTCATTAAATTATCACCGACCATGAGCACTTCATCCTTATCAAGATTCATGAGTTCAAGTGCATGCTCAAAAATGGAAGCATCCGGTTTTCCGCGTCCAAACGCTCCGGAAATGACAATCTGATCAAAATATGGAACAAGTTCAGGCGTGATTTCAAGCTTCGTATTTTGAAGCTGGGGTGAACCATTCGTCAGCAATAACAATTTGTACTTTCCTTTTAACTCATCCAACACACAGAAGGACTCTTCATAGATGAACGGCTTTTTCCGTCTCTCAGCCGGAAAGCGTTCTGCAAGTTCCGCCCCGAATGCCGGATCATCAATTCCTAGGGCCTTCAACCCTCTTGTCCATGCCTCTTTCCGGTATATCGGCACAATCTTGGCCATTTTCCGGAACTCATCATGGTCATCCTGAAAATCTCCCCAAAGCCCTTCGAAAGGATTGATTCCAATCATTTTTGTAAACTCGTATGTATCATAAGAAGAATAAAGCTCACGTGCTTCCTTGCGTACCGCTTCCTCAAACTCGCCAATATTTACGTCATACTTCGCCTTTGCCACTTCACATGTTGCTACAAAAGCTTCTTTCACACTTTTCTGATCCCAGAGTAATGTATCATCCAAATCAAAAAATATAGCTTTCACCAAGACGTTCACCCTCTTTTCCATTCGTTATATTCGAAAAAATTGCACTATTACAATAATAAACCACAACGGTTGGAAAAAGAATAACTATTGGGGAAATTACCTACATCTTTTTCTGGAATAATAAAAAGATTTTCGCATTACTTACACGGATACAAACCACCCATACCACTATCATTATGGCCCCTTACAAACTATTTTTCACTTATTTAGGAAAGGGGACCTTTTCGAACATATATAACCTCCCATTGCTGGCGACTGCATACTTCGGACCAGAGAACCCCCTTCGGATCAACTCTTTCCTTATATACACCATGAGAGCCGCATGACTCACGATCAGGGTATCTTGCTCCCCATTTGCCAAGATTTGATCCAGTGCTTGATTGATCCGCTTTTCAGCTTTCTTGATTTCCAGTCTCGTTTGCTTGTTCAAGAATGAGGAGCACCGAATCCAGATGGCCCATAGAATGAAGGGCAGTTTCACTTTCCCTTTAAGAGGGGGCGAAGGAATTTCACGCAGTTCCTTCATTTGAATGATTTTATCGGGATAAATATGCTCGGCCGTCTTCACTGCCCTCGACATATCGCTTGTGTAGCAAGCCTTCCACTCCACGTCCAATAGTGGAGTTTCCCCATAAACAATATCCGCTTCATCATAATCCTTGAACCATTGGTCCATGAAATCGGCCGTCACATACTTTCCGGTTGGAAAATCATGATTGACCTTAAAATGTCGTACAAGTCCAATTTTCATCCTATTCCCCTCATTATCTGTGTAATATAATTGATACGTAAATAACACTATCTAGTTAATCAATACCCTTATATAATAGAACTGTAAAAATATAACACTAGGAGGAATGCGCATGTGGCCAATCAAAAACCTCTCAAAAATCGTCCTCGCTACCATACTAGCTTTTTCAACTTTTTCATACTTTCTGCTATCAACTGACTCTGCTTCCGCTGCCACTACCGAAAATGCCTTGGTCAATACGAAGAACAGTGATTTGACCGTCAGGAGCGGTCCTGGGACCAACTATAAAAAAGTCGGCTCCCTAAAGAAAGGAAAATCAGTGACCGTCTATTCCAGAACCAAATCGGGATGGTCGGAAATTCGTTACAAAGACAAAAAATCCTACGTATCCACTAAATATTTAGCGTTCAGCCCCGTGAAGATTACCAAGAAGAAGTATAAAAGTATCAGTGACTTATCGTATCCTCAAGTATCCGGACTAAAAAGTAAAACAGCCCAGGAAAAAATCAACCGAACATTCACTAAACATGCCAAAGAAGCTTATACATCCTATTTAAAAGTGAAACAAGCGAATAAGGAAGATAAAAATGAAGAGTGGTGCAATGGGAAAACGTGTAACTATATGTATGCGACCCAATATAAAGTGAAGTACAACCAAGACGGAAAGCTAAGTATCCTGCTCTACAATTATGTATATGAGGGCGGGGCACACGGAATCGGCGCTGTAACATCATATAATTTCAAAATATCTTCCGGCAAGCAAATGAAAATTGCCGACATCCTCACATCGAAACAGAAATATAAGAAAGTACAGAAGTACGCTTACAAATACATGAGCAAACATGAAGACTTTTTTGTCGATAAACAAAGTGATGTTCCCGTAAACAAACATTCCCAGTTTTATTACACTAAAGACGGAATTTATCTAATATTCCAGGAATACGAAGTAGCTCCCTATTCTTCCGGAAACCCATCCATAAAAATCCCGGGGTCGGTTTATAAATGATGTAGTTTGGCATGGGGATTGGCTTTAACTCCTATACCTTTTTACTACCCTTTATTCATTCTCGCTAACATATGATAAAGAATAGACAGATCCATCTCAATCTGTTACGATTTTTGGCGAGCGAGCATCATAAGAAATCGCATAAAGGGGTATCTCCATGTCAGATATATTAAATAACGTCAACACGTACCAACTGTTGGATAAAATAGAAGAAAACATCTTTTTAACGGATTCCGACCATACCATTGTTTGGTTTAACCAATATGCGAGGGATCTTTTAGTAACCATCGGTCCCTATGTGAGAATAACAAATCCCGATGATTTCATTGGACTAAACGTCAGTTCCTTTCACGGGGAACGACAGGAAAAAATACTTCGGGATGGTCCTTTTCCACACTCGGCACAAATCGTTCTTTTCAAAAAATTCAGTGCCAATATCATGGTGGATGAAATACTGAATGAAAGTGGAAAGCGAACAGGCTTTATCCTCTCATGGCAAGATGTAACGGAATATGAGGAAACGATCAAGGAAGGCAAAAAACTGCTTATGGAAATCGATACGCCGATAATCCCAACCGTCCACGATTCAACGGCTTTAGTGCCTATCATAGGAAAAATGACGCCCGACCGTTTAGAAACGATTCAATCTAAAATCCTGAACTATTGTAGAGATCACCAAATCGAGTATATCATCCTGGATTTCACTTCGTTTAAACATGACTTTGATATGTTCGAATTGGATGGTATCAATAAAATATTCAAGGCCCTGTCCTTAATGGGTGTGGAACCCGTCGTGGTCGGCATCGGACCAAAACTTGCTCAGTCGATCCTCCGAACTCGGATAGATATCGATTTTCGTCCCTTCAATTCCTTTAGGCAAGGCATTCAATATATCCTGGATACCAATGGATTTAAATTAATTAAAGAATAAAGAGAAGGCGACATCGCCTTCTCTATTATTTTGTTCACTTTTCAAGGTGAAAGTCCGTTATCGTGCATATTTTTCTGAATTTATATTTCCCGCTCATATCGCTGAACTGGTAATTCTTCAGCACGGTTTCAAGTTGACTCTTTAATGTATCTTCCGCCAAATATGAATCCATCTTTTCTTTCCAGTTTCCCGTTCCGATTAATGCATCGAATGGAACCGTGTTCAATACCTCATCATAAACCTGGATACTTTGGTCAATGCCAAAGCTGCCATAAATGGACCCATTTTCAGCAGCATAGATATGCTCCGATTCAAGTTCCTCAACCAGGATCTCGAAATACCCCTTGGATTCAACGGGGCAAACAGTAATCTCCGCTTCCGCCTTTACAGGACCGAATCTCTTATCTAGGATATCAATCGTTAATGTAACATGTAACGGCTGGTACACCTTCTCAACTTCTGCACATAATTCTGCTACAGTATTCACTATCATGCACTCTCCCCCTTGCTTTTGCTATTATTATATAACATTTTCTCCCCCTGACGCGTCTATTCAATCTCCCTTCGAAGCGATTCTTTCTTAATAACAGTACATTTTTCTCTTTAGCATGAAAGTGAATGTTGATGGTCTCTTCCTCTCCTGGCTCCGATCTGCCAGACAACATACCAAAATGTCCATTTCCCATATCAACCATACTGGAAAAACCGGACCTCGTATACACGTATTGTCATCCTCTACACGCCAAAAAAAGCCAATGGATAGACACATTGGCTTTTGGCAAGCATGAAGCATTTTTATGGTTTTAACACGACTTTGATGCATTCATCTTCATGGTCGTTAAATATTTGATAAGCGGCACTCGCTTGGTCGAGCGGGACTTTATGTGAGATGATTTCTGTCGGATCGAACTCACCTTTTGTAATTTTATCAAAAAGCATCGGCATGTAGTGAATGACCGGAGCTTGTCCCATTTTCAGGTTAATGTTCCGTTCGAATAAATTACCAAGCGGGAACATATTATATTTGGATCCGTATACACCGGTCAGTTGAATCGTACCGAATTTCTTGACTGAGTTCATCGCAATCTCGATGGCACTTAATGTTCCGCCCTGAAGCTTGAGTTTTTGCTCGATGGCTTCAATGGTTGATTTTTTTCCGTCCATTCCGACGCAGTCAATGACGATATCCACTCCGCCTGAAGTGATTTCCTTAATATAGGCACCCATATCATTATACTCATCGAAATTATACGTCTCCACCTTGTTCATCTGTTTTGCCCGGTTCAGCCTGTAGGGAAGGTTATCGATGGCAATCACACGCTTGGCGCCTTTCATCCAGGCAAACTTCTGGGCCATCAAACCGATTGGTCCACACCCTAGAATGGCGACCGTGCTGCCTTCCTTCACACCCGCATTCTCCACACTCCAATAAGCGGTCGGGAGCACGTCCGACATGAACAGAAGCGCCTCATCCTCTAGTTCACACGACTCCGGGATCACGAATGGCATGAAGTTTCCGTATGGTACCCGCAAATATTCAGCCTGTCCGCCTGGATAGTTCCCATAACGTTCCGTAAAGCCGAAATATCCACCCGTATCGATTTCTTCATTACGGTTCGAATTGTCACATTGGCTTTCCATATCATGTTCACAATAATAACAATGTCCACACGAAATATTGAAAGGAAGGACGACCCTGTCCCCTTTCTTTACCTTCGTGACTTCCGGTCCGACTTCCTCCACGATTCCCATCGGCTCATGGCCAATGACGTAATCCTTATGTGTCGGGAGCGCTCCCTGATAAATATGAAGATCGGACCCACAAATCGCCGTCGATGTCACCCGTACGATGATATCATCCTTCTGCTGTAATTTCGGATCCTCCACTTCTTTTACTTTTATATCCTTTGCACCTTGAAAAGTTACCGCCTTCATATTCAACCTCCTAATGGATTCTTATTACTTTTTTTATACCCATCCATCTTACTAATATGTCCCCATTTGCAAATTTTCAAAGAAAATTTTGTAAAAAAAATAAACTTCCACGATTCAATCAGGGCATACATTCCTACCTATTCCTATTGCCGCCTAACAACTTCCTTACAGACCTGCCTTTCATACTCTAGTAATAGACAGGAAATCAAAAGCTGAACACACACCCTATCTTTTCTGATTTACAAAGAACCAGGAAAAGATTACTATTAATTAAATAGAATTTTTAGAATAAGGTGATGTATGTTAAAAAACCATCAGTATTTTCAAAACCAACAACGATTCATTCTTAAGAGTTTCATGATTGTGTTGTCTTTATTACTAGTGGTGGGCATTTCCGTATCGCCAATAAGCTGGAAACATGACCCTATCGATATGTCTATACAAGTTATCCTGATATCCAGCATCATACTCTCTTTGTTTTTTTTCATAAAAAAAGACGAAAACAAATGGAAAACGATTTTCATTCTTCTCATGACGATTTACCTTTACCTGAAATTCTGGTTGTATCCAGATACCGCCATCATGATGGCCATGTTTGCCATGGCACCCTTAATCCCCATATTTTTATTTGATAAAATCGGATTTTACATTGTAGCTGCATCAAATGCCATACTCGGTCCAATTTTCATCCATTTCATTTCTCATACAAATTTACAATATACATATAAGTACGTCTCGCTTGATAGTTTCGGAAATATCTTGAATTTCATCGCGATCCAGATCATCTTGGCCTTTGTGTTCATCAGTACGAACAACAGGATGAACTCCATAAATGCCTTTCATACCGAATTACAACAAGCCAAGCAATTGGATTCGGTCGGTCAGCTTGCTGCCACCATCGCCCACGAGATTCGAAACCCAATTACGGTCGTAAAGGGATTTGCCCAGCTATTGGATCAAGAAAAGGAATTGAGCAAAACGGAAAAATTCTACGTACAAACGATGCTTACCGAACTGGAATTCACACAGGTCATTATCAATGACTATCTATCATTGGCAAAACCCCATACCGATAATATTGAGGTCATCCAGCTGAATCAGGAAATCCAGAAGACCTCTGACCTTTTGACCAGCTTTGCAAACAATCGTAATATAGGATTCCAACTACTATTCAAGGAAGATTTAATCATAAAGATCAATCCCATTGAGCTCAAGCAACTACTGGTCAACATTATGAAAAATGGCATTGAATCCATGAACAATCCAGGATTTATCATCGTCGAGACCAGTCAGGAACGAGACATGGCAAAAATCAAAATAACCGACACAGGCGTCGGTCTATCCAAAGAACAGCTTGAAATAATCGGCACCCCCTTTTATTCACTGAAAGATAGAGGAACCGGTATCGGTCTGACAGTCTGCTATACCATTGCCCAAAAGTACAAGGGGAAAATCGTCGTTGAAAGCCAAGTGAATAAAGGAACTTCCTTTATTATTTATTTCCCTGTATATAAGGGATGAGTGTATTGATACTATAGGTACAAAGGGTGACCCGCTATCATAAGGTCATCCTTTTCTATTGGACGTTAAAACAATCTTGCCATTTATTCCAACTAAAACTATAAGAATAATATAAAAGTCATTGACAAACTCATCCAATCATTGGTAAGATGCATTCATACACAAACCACTTTCCAGAATAGACCATATAGTTAGACGTTTGGAATCAACTGGTCTACCAGAGATTCAACAAGAGGAAACTCTTTGTTGGATCTCTTTTTTGTTTCTTACGTCTTAAAAGTCGACTATTCAAGTAGGTAAAGTGTAATTTAAAACAAGGAGGGGACTTATTGAAGGAATAGTACCAGTTAAAAAAGTACGGTCTCTCGATTAGTATTAGTGGGATGTATTGTAAATGTCAGTGAAACCTCACTAGAAAATCAACCTATCTAAAAAAACGGGACTTCTCGTTAGTGGAAAGAAAAAAGAAATTTTTCAAGGTGGATTTTTCTGAAACATCATGCAGCTATAAAGCGTAGTGGGTTTTTCAGTGGTCCCCCACTTTTCCATATTTTTAGTTGATAAGGTTATATCAAGGAGACATTCATTTCAAAAATTGAGGAGGAATATAGTATGACTGAAGTTAAGACAAAACAAGTGAAAGTGGTACCAGTAGCAGGAAGAATCGGAGCGGAGATTCAAGGTGTTCAATTAAGCGGAGACCTGGACCCGGCTATTTTTAACGAAATTAAACAAGCACTGAACGAGCATAAAGTGGTTTTCTTCAGAGGGCAACATCACTTAGACGATGCAGGCCAAGAAGCATTTTCCAGTCTATTGGGTGAACCCTACGCACATCCAACCGTACCCGTAAAAGACAATACCAACTATATCTTCGAGCTCGATTCCGAACAAGGTGCCAAAGCCAACCGTTGGCATACTGACGTCACGTTCGTTCCCGAAGTTCCCAAATACTCCATTCTAAGAGGTGTCACCATTCCAAATGTGGGTGGAGACACGGTTTGGGCGAACACGAATCAAGCATACGAAGACCTTCCGGTAGGTTTGCAAAAGCTTGCAGATGAAGCATGGGGTATTCATACAAATGAATACGATTATGCACAATTCAAACCAAGTGAAACGATTGATGATGAAGTGAAAAAGAACTATCGTGCCGTATTTGCATCGACCGTTTATAAAACAAGACATCCCGTAGTTCATGTGCACTCCGAAACAGGTAAAAAACATCTGTTACTAGGAGGATTTGCAGGCAGGATCGAAGGCTATTCCACAAGCGAATCCGAAAGACTACTAAGCATCTTTGATTCTTACGTCACGCGCTTGGAAAATACCGTACGCTGGCAGTGGACTGAAGGGGATGTCGTAATCTGGGATAACTTGGCCACTCAACATTACGCAATAGCAGACTACGAAGACCAACGCGTCGTACGCCGTGTCACAGTCGGAAAAGATATTCCCGTAAATCAGCAAGGCGAAGCCAGTAAGTTAATTAATAAGAAATAAGTGATAGTACGAGCCTCCCAGATATTTGTTTCTTCTCAGTATGTTGATAGGACTCCATGATCTTCATTTGAATTGTAAGACATTCAATCCGCTTAACCCCAAATCGTTTACAGCTAAAAAAAATCAACCTCCGATATTCCTATATCGGAGGTTGATTCGTAGTTATATCCTAACTTTCACTTTCGCCACTTTTGACTTATTCTTCGCTGCATCCTGGACGACAACATGCAATGTCGTATTGGCTTTTTGCTTTGGCACCTTGATTGAGAATGTGCCTTTCGCATTGACTTTACCCGATGCTACTTTTTCTTTTCCTTTATATATGGTGACCGTGGCTTTTTTCTCCCCTTTTCCCTTTACGACAGTAGTTGTCGTTGTCACTTTTTCCACAGTTGCTGCTTTTGGAGCAGTTCGGTCTAATACAACGCCTGTTTTCTTCGTTTTATTCCCGGCTTTGTCCTTGACGATCAATGTCCATTTCGTCTTGGCAGGGAGTTTGGCGATTTTTAATGTATACTTGCCATTTTTATAAACAGGCTTTGTATACGTCATTCCTTTTGCTGTGAATGTCATCGTCACATTTTTTTCGGTAACGATCGTGACAGCCATCGTTTTATCTGTCACTGTAATGGGCTTAACGGTTGGCGAGGTGCGGTCGAGCACGGTAATCGTTTTTACCTTACTAGCCTTATAGCCTTTTAGTGTCGCAGAAAGAGATAACTTCGTACCCGCTTTTTGCTTGGAAATCTTCATTGTGTATTGCCCATTTTTATCAGCTTTTGCTGATTTGATATTCTTTTTACCATTTTTCAAGGTCACAACCGCTTTAGGCGTCGTTTTTCCTTTGACCATGGTTGTTTGGTCGGTGACCGGTGAGATAGTCGGTACCTTTACTTCTTCTTTGATGCCCGGAACCGGTGCTACGATCTCCGCATCTTTACCGATTTGGAATAGACCCGTATTCTTCGCTGATGCGATTGGTCCTTTAGGACTTGCGGCCAGTGCCAATTCTGCACGATATTGACCGTCCTTCAATGATACATCCTTATCATCGATATGTCCGTAATAATCCAGACTGGCGTCTTCGAATACCTTATTATCCGCTTTATCGTAAATGCGCAGTACAGGCTTGACACTTGATGCTGAAGCCGTTGTTCCACCATGACTAATCGTATAGTCGCTCTTCACTGCTTTTTCAACAATTTGGCCGTTCGCTTGTTTTTCATAGGCAATGAGTGCATCGTCGGCTATGCTGAAGTCAGTCGACTGATTGACTAATACCGAAGATACGGTATTCCCATATGCATCCTTGATGGAAGTATGACCGGAAAGCTTGTCTCCCTGTAGCAGTATAGTTTTTGAGAGGGCAATATTAGCCTTGAAGTCGCCTCCAACCTGCCACTGGACTTGCTGCCCTTTTTGGAATGTTTGTTCACCTTTTGATAGGAAGTAGTTCCAAATGATATTGGCTGATTCATTGTCGCCAAGACCTAGTTGAACTTGTAAATCCATTTTTAAATTGGACGGTACATAAAAGGTATGACCAACGCGTAATGTTTTGATAAAGGACTGACTATATTCGTTGTACGGATAAATAATGGCCCCTCGTACATCGCTGTAGCCTGTTGCGTCAGCTGAGACCTTCACTTGGGCTAATTTCTCTTTATCGAAAATAACTGCATTCGTTTGACCATCTTTTACTTGTACTGTTGGTTCAAGGAAATAATAGTTAGCCTTTTGGTTGTTTTCATCCGGTAATGAAACATAGTTCCCTTCCATGACGAAGTTGCCTGGTTCTAGATAAACTGAATCATACTTATAATTTTGTAAGTTATTCGCCGTTATATAGGTTGTTTGACCACCTATTGTAACAGGCTTTTTAATCATCCAAAGTCTTGTAGAGACACCATCAAGCTTTTTGTCCCCATCCATCGCCGTCACCGCAACCTTTTGCATATTATCCGGAATGGAGATGTTCTTTAATTCATCTAAACTGGTGAACTGGCGGAATATATACGAGTATTCACCTGATGGCTGCATATAACGAATAATCGCCATGTTACCATTTTCTTCATCGCTTAATTCGAGATTGCTTGGTAATGATAAACTTTTCGTCGTATCCGTATTCTGACCCAGAGATTGGACCCATTCCGAATCGCCATCTTCCGTTTTCTCTAAACGATTGATCGTGATGTATGATGGAACATTATTACCACCCTTATTTTTTACCTGCATCGTCGTGCCTGAATCCTGCATGTCAATATTGATTGCCTTGTATAAGCCCTTTTCCGCTAAAGGGTTTTCATCTAACGTCAGTGAAATTTCATATTTTCCTTCTGTCACGTCCGAACTGCTCGTCACCCAGAAAGAATAGAAATAATATTGGCGGTTAGCTGGGTTTGTTGCGTTTTTCGCATGGCTATCAAGCATCACTTTATTATCAGATAGTCGCATAACTTTGTACTTCGAATAAATATCACCGAAGTTAATCGTTTCGATCTGTGCTTCATCATCCACAGTGGTCACGGTTTTTCCCGTATTCACATCTTTTTTATATAAAGCATCTTCTGAATGTAGGGAGCCTCGGTACATGCCCGCTAATTTATTGCCGTAATCATCACCAAATGTTTGCTTCGTGTAAAATGCTTTATCTAGTTTATACGCAATATTTGGATAAGGACGTTCGATGTACGTTAAGCCCCGTTGCTTGTAATAATTTTTAAGTGATTCTTGATCCGGTTCAAATTTTGTAATATCGATTGAGCCACCGGCTTTAATCACCGTCTTTTTATTTTTTTTGATGACGGCTTTTGTTTTATCATTCGCAAGTACGTAAACCCAGTTTTCCCCGCCATCCGGATCCTTCACTTCCGCATCAACCATATAATCATAGTCACCCGGTGTGACAAAGAATTTTTGACCAGTAATGACTTCGTCTGAACCGATTGCTTCTGAAATGGCATCATTATATAAATACAACACGCCATTTTCCAGTCCCTTATCACGATTATCAATGGCCACTTCCCCAGCTTCCCGGCTGTCAAAATCCAAAGTCTTCGTATCGTTCCCTACTTGGGCTGCTGTATTTGATAGGAAGTACGTTTTCCCCTCGGCCTTATGGTAAGAGAAAATGTTATATGCACCCTTATCTAAATAGACAGTCGGTTCCTCTTTCGCACCTTCCTCATTAATCATTGTCGTTGAACCTAATGTCATATCTTTTGCATCTTTCATGGCGATGAAGTATTGTGCGCCTGGCATACCTTTTCCTTCTTCATCCACCGTATTCAATGCGACTGGAACGGTATTTTCACTTTTTAACGTAATCGTTCCTGATGAAGCCACCTCACGTGAATACATGAACCACGAGTTACCTTTTGCCGTATCGAATTTCCCTTGTACAACAACTTGTAAGTTTTTCAAATCCGTACCCACATGGCTCGGTACACGAACGGCTCCTTCCGTATCTGTCGTGCCTGTCCACAATTCATTGTAGCCATGAGCATTTGTGTCATCCTCTTGTTCCACTTTTTCATACAATTTAACGGATGCACCTTTTGCGATTGTACCGCTTGGTGTCGTAACCGTGAACATGTAGCCTGATTGCGGGGCATTCATTACCTTCACTGATGTTTGAGTATGGGACAGTTCTTTACCATTCGAATCGAGTGCAACGGCAATTACCTGATGTGACCCGTCTGCCACCTTAGTCGTATCCCATTTGAATTGCACCGAGGTTTGACTCGCTGTCTTTACCTCACCGATGACATTTCCATCGTTTACTTCGTCTGTATAGAAAATAGTCTTACTTGTATTCGCATCATTAATCGCTACTTGTACAGTCGTGGTGCCAACGACATTCGCATTCTTTTTCGGTAAGACGAATGCTAATGAGGGAGTTTCCACATCGTCCGCTAACGCGGCTTTCGCATTTAGCTTACCATGGCCCGTTTTCTCATCCCAGCCCTCTTCGTTCAAATCGATTGCCGTTGATGTTAGTGCTTCCTCGACTTGACTCGAAGTCGCTTCTGGATGGTTGAGCTTATACAGCGCCGCAACAGCAGCGACATGTGGAGCAGCATAGGATGTACCAGAACCTGTAGAGTAGCGGCCTGCATCCGTACCTAAATCACCAAGTAATGAAGTACTTAAAACATTGACGCCTGGTGCCACGATATCTAAAGTGCTCCCATAATTCGAGCGTTCATACACTTGATCTTTTGTAGCAATGGCACCAACCGATAAGACATTCGGAAGAGCGGCAGGATAGGATGCATCTGCATTGCCGCCGCCGTTACCTGAAGCAGCTACAACCACGATACCTTTATCCGCGGCATTCTTTACGGCCTTTTCTATTGTTTCGCTATATTCACCGCTTATGCTCATATTGATGACATCAGCACCTTGCTCAACTGCATAATCAATACCTTGTGCGATATTGAAGGCATCCCCGACACCTAATTTATTCATGACCTTAACAGGGAGTATTTGGACATTCTCCTCACCTGCTATACCTGAAATCCCTTTTCCATTATTAGCATTCGCGGCAATGATCCCGGATACGAATGTACCATGACCTTGGTCATCCCCTTGAAACGCTGAATCATATCCTTCTACGAATGTTTTCCCCTCTAGTACACGGCCTGTTAAGTCTTCATGTGTACCTTGAACACCTGTATCTAGCACAGCTACTTTTACTAGATTGCTATTATCCTTGACGTTTTCCCACGCGCCCTGTGCATCGATGGCACTTAAGTTCCATTGATTTTTATAGTATGTATCATTTACATCTATAGTTTCAGCGGTTTTATATGTAACATTTTTTTCAACATATTCGACGTTATCCATCTTTTCAAGCTTTGTAATGGCAGTATTTGCTTCTTCAGCTTTTACATCATACAGCCCCAGTTGATTTTCCTCTTCTACATCTTCAACACCTATGTTTTTCATTTGTTTTTTTGATAAGGCGGCTTTATTCGTTTTATATTTAACTATTAATTGATCGGTCCCTGTTTTGGATTCCTCTTCCGCAGAAGCTATTGAACCAACTGGTAGAATTGCAGATATGGCAAGCGTAATTGCTGCCATCGTTTGAAGCCAAGTTTTTTTCTGTCTCATAAATTAAGCTCTCTCCCTACTCATTACCGTATATGTGGTGGACCACACCAAACCATCATAGTCGAGAATGATTATCATTGTCAATGATTTTTCCGAAAAATCTAGCAGTATCATCCCTAATACCTAGATTCAATATTCAGCCCCATGCCCTGATATAGCTCATAGCTTGGAAAACAAAAAAGCCCTATACTAAGAGGGCCAATCTGTAGAGATTTTCAATAACTCCAATATGATATCAAGTAATGATTTCTCTTTATTCACATTTTTTAAAAATTAATAATATTTAGTTTAGGGAAACCTAGCATTCTCATTTATTTAGTCATCCCTTCTAACTTTTCAATCGTCTTATTGAATATGGATTGAGTGTCGATGATTATTTTTTGTAAATCTTCTGTTATCTCACTAACCTTCTCTACGTCTAAAGTAATATTTTCTACATTGGAATTTATATTTTTTATGGCTTTATCAACATTTCCTGCTAATCTTCTAACTTCGTCTGAAACAACTTTAAAACCTCGACCTTGTTCCCCTACTCGAGCTGCTTCGATCGCTGCATTTAAGGCCAATACATTTGTTTGGAAAGAGATGGTTTGTATGATTTTAGATACATCACTTATTAAACCCGTTTGTTTTTTTAGTGACTCCACTGCTTGAATTTTCTCATTGGAATTCTCAACAACGATATTTACTAATTTTTCAGGCATATCTTTTAGCTGAGAAATGATTTTTATTGTGTTGTTTTCACGCTCTGTAATATCTGTTGCGATTTTAAGAACAGCATGGACCTTACCTTCTTCATTTAGGATGGGTATATAGGTGGCTTCGAGCCATAGGAGATTCCCGGTTTTACCGACCCTTTGAATTTTTTCTTGAAACCTTTTTCCATTTTTGAGGGTAACCCATAATGATTCATACTCTCGGGTATTCCTGAATTCCGTTGTACAAAATTGATGATGCTGCATATTTTTCATTTCGTCAATTGTATATCCCAAGGTCATTGCAAAGTTTTCATTTACCCATATTACTTCTCTATTTAGATTGAATTCTATCATTGCTAAATTTGACTCCAGTGCAGCTAAAACGGATGTTTCATCCAATATTTGAGTGCTTATGTTAGTCCTTAAAGAAATCCCCATACCCAAAAACCCCCTGTTTTACTTCTAGTAATAATATTACAGGATAATGGGTAAGAACGCCTATACTGAACTCTTTATTAATTTAAGCATGTCATTAGAAAATTTCAGGGCAAACCGCCTAAGGTTTCAGCCTAATTCAATAAGTATCGTTTACTAAGAGTATTGCTTTTAATGCTTTGTTAAACGGATATAAAAACGTTTTGGTTCAAATCTTTGATAATCCAATTACATAGTAAATCACAAGTAAGGGGAACGGTCTGAAGTAATTGAAGAATGCATAACCTGAATTGAGAATGGACGTATTTCACATCCTTTCTGACGTATAATCTAAATCTCATGTTTATTAAATAAAAAAAAGACCTCAACAGTTAAGTTGAGATCTTTTTTGTATGACATATCTTCGACCGTATGATACCCGAGGCCGGGGTCGAACCGGCACGCCTTGCGGCACTGCATTTTGAGTGCAGCGTGTCTGCCATTCCACCACTCGGGCAAAATTTGTTGGAGGCGGCAACCGGAATTGAACCGGTGATAAAGGTTTTGCAGACCTCTGCCTTACCGCTTGGCTATGCCGCCAACATTTTTGGAGCGAAAGACGGGATTCGAACCCGCGACCCCAACCTTGGCAAGGTTGTATTCTACCACTGAACTACTTTCGCATATGGCTGGGCTAGAAGGGATCGAACCTTCGCATGACGGAATCAAAATCCGTTGCCTTACCGCTTGGCTATAGCCCATTAATGTTATATTCATTATACCATCATTTTATTGAAAATGGGGCGACTGATGGGAATCGAACCCACGAATGCCTGAACCACAATCAGGTGCGTTAACCACTTCGCCACAATCGCCATAACAATAAAATTGGCAGGGGTAGTAGGACTCGAACCCACACCGGAGGTTTTGGAGACCTCTGTTCTACCTTTAAACTATACCCCTGTAAGATGGTGGAGGGGGGCAGATTCGAACTGCCGAACCCGAAGGAGCGGATTTACAGTCCGCCGCGTTTAGCCACTTCGCTACCCCTCCACGGATGAAACATGGTGCCGGCAAGAGGACTTGAACCCCCAACCTACTGATTACAAGTCAGTTGCTCTACCAGTTGAGCTACACCGGCACTACTATGGTGGCTCAGGACGGAATCGAACCGCCGACACAAGGATTTTCAGTCCTTTGCTCTACCGACTGAGCTACTGAGCCAAACAATTAAAAATGGCGGTCCCGACGGGAATCGAACCCGCGATCTCCTGCGTGACAGGCAGGCATGTTAACCGCTACACCACGGGACCATAGATTGCGGGGACAGGATTTGAACCTGCGACCTTCGGGTTATGAGCCCGACGAGCTACCGGACTGCTCCACCCCGCGATAATAATAATGTTACTATATGCCTCAAGTTTTCGTGTTAAGTGTTCCATTCATAAAGAAACAACTTGATGCTTTTTAAAAGAAATGGTGGAGGATGACGGGATCGAACCGCCGACCCTCTGCTTGTAAGGCAGATGCTCTCCCAGCTGAGCTAATCCTCCAATAAGTTATCGAAATGGTGACCCGTACGGGAATCGAACCCGTGTTACCGCCGTGAAAGGGCGGTGTCTTAACCGCTTGACCAACGGGCCAGGTATTAAATGGCGGAGAGCAAGGGATTTGAACCCTTGAGACAGGGTTACCCGTCTACACGATTTCCAATCGTGCTCCTTCGGCCACTCGGACAGCTCTCCAATATGGCTCCGCAGGTAGGACTCGAACCTACGACCGTTCGGTTAACAGCCGAATGCTCTACCACTGAGCTACTGCGGAACAATACAAGCTTGGCGACGTCCTACTCTCACAGGGGGAAACCCCCAACTACCATCGGCGCTGAAGAGCTTAACTGCCGTGTTCGGAATGGGAACGGGTGTGACCTCTTCGCTATCGTCACCAAACATTGTTGGTTAGCATTTTTTCAAGACATCTATTATTATATCATCTTTTTTAAAAAATGCAAGAAGAAATTTTCATTCCTTCAAAACTAGATAATATCAGAAGGTGTTCATCTTTTTAAAGCGTTGGTTAAGTCCTCGATCTATTAGTATCAGTCAGCTCCACATGTCGCCACGCTTCCACCTCTGACCTATCAACCTGATCATCTTTCAGGGATCTTACTAGCTTGCGCCATGGGAAATCTCATCTTGAGGGGGGCTTCATGCTTAGATGCTTTCAGCACTTATCCCTTCCGCACGTAGCTACCCAGCTATGCCTTTGGCAAGACAACTGGTACACCAGCGGTGCGTCCATCCCGGTCCTCTCGTACTAAGGACAGCTCCTCTCAAATTTCCTGCGCCCGCGACGGATAGGGACCGAACTGTCTCACGACGTTCTGAACCCAGCTCGCGTACCGCTTTAATGGGCGAACAGCCCAACCCTTGGGACCGACTACAGCCCCAGGATGCGATGAGCCGACATCGAGGTGCCAAACCTCCCCGTCGATGTGGACTCTTGGGGGAGATAAGCCTGTTATCCCCGGGGTAGCTTTTATCCGTTGAGCGATGGCCCTTCCATGCGGAACCACCGGATCACTAAGCCCGACTTTCGTCCCTGCTCGACTTGTAGGTCTCGCAGTCAAGCTCCCTTGTGCCTTTACACTCTGCGAATGATTTCCAACCATTCTGAGGGAACCTTTGGGCGCCTCCGTTACTCTTTAGGAGGCGACCGCCCCAGTCAAACTGCCCACCTGACACTGTCTCCCACCCCGATAAGGGGCGCGGGTTAGAATTTCAATACAGCCAGGGTAGTATCCCACCAACGCCTCCACCGAAGCTAGCGCTCCGGCTTCTCAGGCTCCTACCTATCCTGTACAAGCTGTAACAAAATTCAATATCAGGCTGCAGTAAAGCTCCACGGGGTCTTTCCGTCCTGTCGCGGGTAACCTGCATCTTCACAGGTACTATAATTTCACCGAGTCTCTCGTTGAGACAGTGCCCAGATCGTTACACCTTTCGTGCGGGTCGGAACTTACCCGACAAGGAATTTCGCTACCTTAGGACCGTTATAGTTACGGCCGCCGTTTACTGGGGCTTCGGTTCAAAGCTTCGCTTGCGCTAACCTCTCCCCTTAACCTTCCAGCACCGGGCAGGTGTCAGCCCCTATACTTCGCCTTGCGGCTTCGCAGAGACCTGTGTTTTTGCTAAACAGTCGCCTGGGCCTATTCACTGCGGCTTTTCTGGGCTATTCACCCTAAAAAGCACCCCTTCTCCCGAAGTTACGGGGTCATTTTGCCGAGTTCCTTAACGAGAGTTCTCTCGCACACCTTAGGATTCTCTCCTCGCCTACCTGTGTCGGTTTGCGGTACGGGCACCTTACATCTCACTAGAGGCTTTTCTTGGCAGTGTGGAATCAGGAACTTCGGTACTATATTTCCCTCGCCATCACAGCTCCGCCTTAATGGAAACGGGATTTGCCTCGTTTCCGGCCTAACTGCTTGGACGCGCATATCCAACAGCGCGCTTACCCTATCCTTCTGCGTCCCCCCATCGTTCAAACGATGTATAGGTGGTACAGGAATATCAACCTGTTGTCCATCGCCTACGCCTTTCGGCCTCGGCTTAGGTCCCGACTAACCCTGAGCGGACGAGCCTTCCTCAGGAAACCTTAGGCATTCGGTGGAAGGGATTCTCACCCTTCTTTCGCTACTCATACCGGCATTCTCACTTCTAAGCGCTCCACCAGTCCTTACGGTCTGACTTCAACGCCCTTAGAACGCTCTCCTACCATCGACACCATACGGTGTCAATCCACAGCTTCGGTGATACGTTTAGCCCCGGTACATTTTCGGCGCGGAGTCACTCGACCAGTGAGCTATTACGCACTCTTTAAATGGTGGCTGCTTCTGAGCCAACATCCTGGTTGTCTAAGCAACTCCACATCCTTTTCCACTTAACGTATACTTTGGGACCTTAGCTGGTGGTCTGGGCTGTTTCCCTTTCGACTACGGATCTTATCACTCGCAGTCTGACTCCCAAGAATAAGTATTTGGCATTCGGAGTTTGACTGAATTCGGTAACCCGTTGGGGGCCCCTAGTCCAATCAGTGCTCTACCTCCAATACTCTCATCTTGAGGCTAGCCCTAAAGCTATTTCGGAGAGAACCAGCTATCTCCAGGTTCGATTGGAATTTCTCCGCTACCCACACCTCATCCCCGCACTTTTCAACGTGCGTGGGTTCGGGCCTCCATTCAGTGTTACCTGAACTTCACCCTGGACATGGGTAGATCACCTGGTTTCGGGTCTACGACCTCATACTCATTCGCCCTATTCAGACTCGCTTTCGCTGCGGCTCCGTCTTATCAACTTAACCTCGCATGAAATCGTAACTCGCCGGTTCATTCTACAAAAGGCACGCCATTACCCATTAACGGGCTTTGACTACTTGTAGGCACACGGTTTCAGGATCTATTTCACTCCCCTTCCGGGGTGCTTTTCACCTTTCCCTCACGGTACTGGTTCACTATCGGTCACTAGGTAGTATTTAGCCTTGGGAGATGGTCCTCCCTGCTTCCGACGGGATTTCTCGTGTCCCGCCGTACTCAGGATCCACTCAGGAGGGAACGAAGTTTCAACTACAGGGTTTTTACCTTCTTTGACGGACCTTTCCAGGTCACTTCATTTACCCCGTTCCTTTGTAACTCCATATTGAGTGTCCTACAACCCCAAGAGGCAAGCCTCTTGGTTTGGGCTACATTCCGTTTCGCTCGCCGCTACTCAGGAAATCGCTATTGCTTTCTCTTCCTCCGGGTACTTAGATGTTTCAGTTCCCCGGGTCTGCCTTCAATACCCTATGTATTCAGGTAGAGATACTGTTCCATTACGAACAGTGGGTTTCCCCATTCGGAAATCTCCGGATCAAAGCTTACTTACAGCTCCCCGAAGCATATCGGTGTTAGTCCCGTCCTTCATCGGCTCCTAGTGCCAAGGCATCCACCGTGCGCCCTTTCTAACTTAACCGTTAAAAAGATCTTACTGATGCTTTGAAAAAAATTAATTGCCTTCTATCTATTATCTAGTTTTCAAGGAACAATGTAGAAAGATCGTCATCACGATGTGATGAGTCCTTCGTGGTTGAATGAATTACTCATTCAAAACTGAACAAAACAAAAGCGCTCTCGTATTATCCTTAGAAAGGAGGTGATCCAGCCGCACCTTCCGATACGGCTACCTTGTTACGACTTCACCCCAATCATCTGTCCCACCTTAGGCGGCTGGCTCCATAAAGGTTACCTCACCGACTTCGGGTGTTACAAACTCTCGTGGTGTGACGGGCGGTGTGTACAAGGCCCGGGAACGTATTCACCGCGGCATGCTGATCCGCGATTACTAGCGATTCCGGCTTCATGCAGGCGAGTTGCAGCCTACAATCCGAACTGAGAATGGCTTTATGGGATTCGCTTACCTTCGCAGGTTTGCAGCCCTTTGTACCATCCATTGTAGCACGTGTGTAGCCCAGGTCATAAGGGGCATGATGATTTGACGTCATCCCCACCTTCCTCCGGTTTGTCACCGGCAGTCACCTTAGAGTGCCCAACTGAATGCTGGCAACTAAGATCAAGGGTTGCGCTCGTTGCGGGACTTAACCCAACATCTCACGACACGAGCTGACGACAACCATGCACCACCTGTCACTCTGTCCCCCGAAGGGGAACGTCCTATCTCTAGGAGTGTCAGAGGATGTCAAGACCTGGTAAGGTTCTTCGCGTTGCTTCGAATTAAACCACATGCTCCACCGCTTGTGCGGGCCCCCGTCAATTCCTTTGAGTTTCAACCTTGCGGTCGTACTCCCCAGGCGGAGTGCTTAATGCGTTAGCTGCAGCACTAAAGGGCGGAAACCCTCTAACACTTAGCACTCATCGTTTACGGCGTGGACTACCAGGGTATCTAATCCTGTTTGCTCCCCACGCTTTCGCGCCTCAGTGTCAGTTACAGACCAGAAAGTCGCCTTCGCCACTGGTGTTCCTCCAAATCTCTACGCATTTCACCGCTACACTTGGAATTCCACTTTCCTCTTCTGCACTCAAGTTCCCCAGTTTCCAATGACCCTCCACGGTTGAGCCGTGGGCTTTCACATCAGACTTAAAGAACCACCTGCGCGCGCTTTACGCCCAATAATTCCGGACAACGCTTGCCACCTACGTATTACCGCGGCTGCTGGCACGTAGTTAGCCGTGGCTTTCTGGTTAGGTACCGTCAAGGTACCAGCAGTTACTCTGGTACTTGTTCTTCCCTAACAACAGAACTTTACGACCCGAAGGCCTTCTTCGTTCACGCGGCGTTGCTCCGTCAGACTTTCGTCCATTGCGGAAGATTCCCTACTGCTGCCTCCCGTAGGAGTCTGGGCCGTGTCTCAGTCCCAGTGTGGCCGATCACCCTCTCAGGTCGGCTACGCATCGTCGCCTTGGTGAGCCATTACCTCACCAACTAGCTAATGCGCCGCGGGCCCATCTATAAGTGACAGCCGAAACCGTCTTTCCATCTTCTCTCATGCGAGAAAAGAACATATCCGGTATTAGCTCCGGTTTCCCGAAGTTATCCCAGTCTTATAGGCAGGTTGCCCACGTGTTACTCACCCGTCCGCCGCTAATCTCAGGGAGCAAGCTCCCATCGATTCGCTCGACTTGCATGTATTAGGCACGCCGCCAGCGTTCGTCCTGAGCCAGGATCAAACTCTCCGAAGAAATGTTTGACTTGCTCATTTTGCTTTTTTTATAGTGTGTGCTCACTCAAAATTTACGTTGGCGCTTTGTTTTGTTCAGTTTTCAAAGAGCAATTTCGTTGTCGTTTACTTCGTAAGCGACTTATACATCTTATCATGTTTTCATCTAAGTTGTCAACATGTTTTTTGATGTTTTTTTATTTCGTAAAGCTTCGTTGAAGCTGCGAAAGCTGATGTCCCGCAGCGACATGTATTAATATAACACCTATATTATTATTGGTCAATACTAAAAATGATTTTTTAGTATATTTTTTTAAACTTTATAAAATCGGTGATAAACATCGTGCCCTTTGGTCTCGACTCTAATGGTATCCACTACTTTCTTTTCAATTAAGTATTCTAAAAGAACGCCTAGATCGATTGAATAATAACTTAGTTCTGGATGCTCCATTAACTCCGCTATGGTCCAAGATCCTTCTCTAGCATTCATTATTTCCAGTAGGTGTTGAGAACCGGCATTGGTACGGGAATAAATAAGGAACTCACTAGCTAGAAAAAGAAGCTCCAACCTTTTCTCCAGGGTTTCTTCACTGCTTATCAGTTCTTCGTACAACTTATATATTTCAGGTTCCATTTGCTTCACTTGATTCCAAACCGTCACCTCTGGATGAAAACCTTGTTCTATTATTTCCAATCGGGCTAGATGATGTAGCGAGTGAACAATATGGTTATAGGCATCCAGATAATGGCCATTCTCAAAAAAGTCTTTTCCATCCCTATACCTACGAATTAACTTGGCAAATTCCATTCCCATCTTCAGCTTTCTTCCATAGAAGGGAAACTCACGGATCTCGGTTTTTAAATGCTCCAGGTATTCATTTCGGTCGAATAAAATCTTCCCATTATAAATCCAATCCACGACTTTTCGATTCGACCCTAATAAAATCCATTCCTTGACTTGCTCTTCTTTTACAACATGTAAAGCCGCTTTCTTATCTTGATAGGTATAGTGCTTTAAAAATACAGGTTCCTCTGCATCATCCACGATGACAAATAGGACATAATCAAACGTATCTGTGATGGGGCTGTTGTGCTCCCTTTTTTCTATTAACAAAATCCCTAGTGTGGACTTCAAACTTGCTCGCTCTTGATAAATCGGGCGAAGGATATCTTCCATTATAAATTCCTCCAAAACCATTTTTCTTTTTACATTCGACAATTCTCTTCAAAAATCCTGTTTTCTGAGCCTAGATGTTCCTTCCTATTTTTCCTCGGGTCAACCATAAGTCATTTGTATCCTTTATTTCTTTTTTGTTCCAACCTTAGTTTATGTTATAGTTAAAGTTATATTTTAGGAGGGTCTAACATGGCTAAATATTCTAGCAAAATCAATAAAATCCGTACGTTTGCTTTAAGTTTGATCTTCGTTGGCTTTATCGTGATGTATATCGGTCTATTCTTTAAGTCGCACCCTATCGTCATGACGCTCTTCATGGGTCTTGGACTTCTATTCATTATCGCAAGCACGGGCGTTTACTTTTGGATTGGGATGCTGTCCACAAAGTCGGTACAGGTTATCTGCCCGAACTGTGGGAAGCCTACGAAAATATTAGGTAGGGTCGATATATGTATGCATTGCAATGAAACGCTGACCCTTGATAAAAAGCTGGAAGGCGAAGAGTTCGACGAAAAATATAATCGCAAAAGCCTGAACGACTGAATGGAATGGATTTTAGTTACAGTGCTTTTGCAACAAAAAAAGTTCCAACCAAGTGGCGGAACTTTTTTTAATGCGCTTCTTTCTTTGCACAATCCGTGCATTCCCCATAGATTTCCATCCGATGGTGACTTACGTTGAATCCGGTGACCTGTGCTGCAAAGTGTTCGACCTCATCCAATGCAGGATAATCGAAGTCGACGATTTTACCACAGCTTTCGCAGATAACATGATAATGATTCGTTGTTACGAAATCAAATCTAGCTGACGAATCGCCATAGGTAAGCTCTTTGACCAATCCCACTTCACGAAACACACGCAGGTTGTTATAAACCGTAGCCACACTCATATTCGGAAACTTGCCTTCTAACGCTTTATAAATATCATCAGCAGTAGGATGCGACATGGAGTCTATCAAATACTCAAGAATTGCATGGCGTTGAGGAGTTATTCTTACACCGGTATCTTTAAGGGAATCCAACGCTTCTTTCAACTGAACTTCAGACACCGTCATCCACCTCTTTTTCTAATTAAGTATGAATTATTACATTGTAATGTTTATAAATAGTGTACTCCCCATAAGCAAGCTTTGTCAATATATCTACACCCTTAGTTTATTCCTCATTCATTTAATTATTTCCTGTTTTTCTAGTTGGTCCTAGTATCCCTTTTTAGGGTCGATGATATTAATGAAATCCTTTCCGTCTTTTAGGTAGACTTTCATGTTTTCCTCAAAGATTGAAAAGGTCCTTGGTAAATATTCGCCGCTTTTGCTTGATAGGTGCGGGGTTACCGTGACCTGCTCCATATTCCAGAATGGGTGGCCCTTCACTAGCGGTTCAGGTTCGAATACATCCAGTATCACACGAGCGAGTTCATGCTCCTGCATGGCCTCTATGAGCACGTCTTCCTTGAACAGATCTCCTCTTCCTATATTCACGAAGACGGCTGTACGTTTCATTGCCTTAAAATGTTCTTTCTTTAACAAATCCTTCGTTTCATCCGTACTAGGCAAGACGCTTACGATATAATCCGCTTTAGGCAATGCTCTCTCAAGCTCCGTAAGGGCGTATAGATGATCGATGTGTTCGACAGCTTTCCCACTACGATTCACTCCGAGGGTCGTCATTCTAAAAGCCTTGGCAAGACGTGCCACTTCCCCTCCAATTGCCCCCGTTCCTAGGATAAGCATCGTTTTTCCATTCAACTCACCTACTTCTATCTTCCGGTCCCAGATTTCTCCCGCTTCATTCTCAATTAGTTGTTTTAATTTCTTTTCATACTGTAAAAGCATGCCGATTGTATATTCAGCCATCGGGATTTTATGGATGCCCCTAGCGTTGGTCACCATGATTCCGCGTTTCTCAATGGCGGCAAAAGGCATTAACTCCAATCCGGCACTCATGACCATGATCCATTTCACGTTCACTGCCTCTTCAATGATTTCATCGGTTAAATCTTCTCCATATGTAATAAGAACTTCGGCCTCTTGGAGCTTTTCATCCGCCCAAGTTTCTTGATAAATGAATGTCAAATCGGGAAATGCTCGTGCCATCTTCTTTTGAATGTCTTCATTCGGAATGATTGTTGAAAATACTAACATGATTATCTCTCCTTTTCTTTACATAAAAAAACACGGGCACTGAATGTCCCGCGCAACTTTCTATGAGGAGGTATTCCCTTACTAAATCATATTCAGGGGTCCTCTATTTGAGTTGGACAAACGCCTCTCCCTATTAAAAAGGGCTTTATTTTAATTGATTTGGATTCAATTCGCATAATTCCCGTGGCACGAATAAACCGTCCTTACGAACCAGTATATCATCAAAGTAGATCGCTCCGCCGCCATATTCGGGTCGCTGGATCAAGACCATGTCCCAATGAGACGATGATTGATTTCCATTATCGGCCTCTTGGTAAGCTTGACCAGTGGCAAGATGGAGGCTACCACTAATCTTCTCATCGAATAGGATATCACCCATCGGTTCCATGATATACGGATTGATTCCCAGGGCGAATTCCCCGATGTACCGGGACCCTTCATCCATATCGAGCAAACGATTCATTTGGTCCGACTGATTGGAAGAAGCTTTCATGATTTTTCCCTTTTTAAATGTAAGGGTTATCCCCTCAAATACCTCTCCTTGATAGGCGGAAGCAGTATTGAAGGAAATCGTGCCATTGACACTGTCTTTTACCGGTGCCGTGAACACTTCACCATCTGGAAGATTGTTTTTACCAGCGCAAATGACAGCGGGGATATTTTTAATGGAAAAAGCCAGGTCAGTCCCCGGCGATATGATCCGGACTTGATCCGTTTGATCCATCAAATCCTTTAGAGGCTTCATGGACTTTTCCATTTTGTGATAATCCAGTGTGCACACGTTTAACAAGAAATCTTCATACTGCTCAAGACTCATGCCGGATTTTTTTGCAGAACCAATGGTCGGATAATTCAGTAGCACCCAGCGCCGGTTATTGACGAAGAACATGGTGGACGTTTTCATGGCATCCTCCTGAAGGCGATATCTCTCATGAGGGACACTCACTCCTCGCCCTTCGTTTCCATCGCCCGATATGATGATGACTGCATCCACATCTTCGTATTTCTTATAATTCCATTTCGATAAGGTATCGAGCTGTTCCTTAACATTCCCTTTTAGCAGATGACTGGTAATTTCGTCATCTTCAAGTTCCGCATAAGGATAGGCCCCCATTCTATAGGCTTCGTCAATCAGTTCCTTCAATAGGGCCTTTGCTGCAACAGGCCCACGGATCAAGACCCGCTCTTTCGCCTGCAGCCTCAGTGAATGATGAATCAGCTGCTTGGCAAGCTTGGTAAGTCGCTCATCCTTCATTAGCCTGTACCTTATTTTTCTAGGTCGCGAAGAGTTTCCAACGCTTCTTCGACGTGGCCCTTTACTTTGACTTTACGCCATTCTTTAACGATCATTCCTTCCTTATCAATCAGGAAAGTCGAACGCTCAATGCCCATGTATTCCTTACCGAAGTTCTTTTTCAATTTCCATACGCCATATAATTCAGCGGCTTCTTGCTTTTCATCAGCAAGCAACAGGAAAGGCAACCCATGTTTTTCAATGAATTTTTCATGACGTGTTACCGGGTCCGGGCTAATGCCTATGATGACAGCATCAAGCTCTTCGAATTGTTCAATAGCATCACGGAAATCACAAGCCTCCGTCGTGCAACCGGGTGTCATGTCTTTTGGGTAAAAATATAATACAACGTGTTTACCCTTGAATCCTGATAGGGTAACTTGTTCTCCGTTGTTTGCTGGCAGTTGAAAGTCTGGTGCTTTTTCTCCAATTTTGACCGTCATTCTAAACCCTCCATTTCTTTCATCATGGTAAGCGTACCCAATAATTGAAAGAAACACAACTTTCATTTCTTGTTCTTTCTTTCCTTCTGTTCAAAATCGATGACAGCCCTGATCACAAATGCCGCAGGAAGCGTATAGCCAATGAATGCTTGGATTGTCGCGATCATCCGGCCAATGCCGATTGGGGAAATATCCCCGTATCCGACGGAGAACATCGTCATCGCACTAAAATAAAATGAAGTCTTCAGCTGCTCGGAAAAGGTCCCATCCAAGCGATTGCCCATATCAAGAATCACCGAATGATTCTGAAGCTCGTATAATAAATAAATCAGTGCAAAACCGACTAATAATGTCGCATATAAATTGCCGAGCCACAGCATATCTTCAAGAGAAAACTTCTTTGCCTCCGACTCAGAAAGAAATAAGGTCCGAATGCTCATCACCATGCAAAAGATAATCCCCACAATCAAAATATAAAAGGTCATCCCCCACGCCTCATTTCAAAAACAACCCACTTCCCTTATACATACTCTTTTGCGAGTCAATATATGCTCGTTTTAGGGGTCAGACCCTATTTCCCAGCTGCTGCACCATCTAGGGAAACATAGATACAGCATGGGATCTCGTGCCACATGGTGGGGGTCAGACCCCATTTCCCGACTTTTTCCTTGTTGACCCATTTGGTCGGGGTATGCTAAGATGGGTTAAGTTTTTATAATATTTTGTAAATTTTAGTGTCCGTGTTTATCCGGACGGAGTTTTTTATGAAATTCATATGTGGAGATAGGTTCCTAAGTTTTTAGGATTAAAAGGGAAGTCCGGTGTAATTCCGGCACGGTCCCGCCACTGTAATGGGAATGTATAGCGCTTTTGTTTGATGCCACTGATCCTTTTGGATTGGGAAGGCTTTTAGCGCTAAGTAAGAGTTCCCTGAGTCAGGAGACCTGCCTATTTCGACAACACTGTTTTAACCTACGGGAGATAGGGAAGTGTTAGGGACCTTATAATGGTAAGGGGTATTTTCGTGCCCCTTTAATTTGAGCATTTCTAACTTTCTCTTTTGACGGTTAGGGGTGCTTTTTTTGTTGTTATTTCATTAAAAGGAGATGGATGTGTTGAAAAGTAGTAATATAGGGTACCCACGAATCGGTGAGGATCGTGAATGGAAACGTACATTAGAGGCCTATTGGGCTGGAACATTAAACGAAACGGAATTCACGGCGCAATTGGAAGCGATCCGTTTAGGCAACTTGCAAAAACAAAGAGATCAAGGCATCAATATCATCCCGGTCAACGACTTTACGTTATATGACCAAATGCTCGATATGTCCGTCATGTTCGGCCTGGTGCCAGAACGCTATTCGGCTTATAAAGGCGGCATGGTCCCCCTTTCCGTTTATTATTCAATGGCCCGTGGGAACAAGGATGAAGTCGCTTCTGAAATGACGAAATGGTTCAATACAAATTATCATTATATCGTTCCAGAGCTAAAACAATCCCAGCTTACGTTGACAGAAAACAAGCCGCTTGCCGCTTACCGTGAAGCCAAGGAAAAACTAGGAATCGATACGAAGCCGGTTATAGTCGGACCTTACACATTCATTTCTTTGTCAAAAGGCTATGATAAAAAAGATCTTCCGGCCATCATCCTGAGCCTGTTGCCTTTATACACAAAAATTTTGCGAGAGCTGGAACAAGAAGGCGTGAAGTGGGTGCAGATTGATGAACCTTCCCTTGTTTCTTCCCTTTCCAAAGACGAGATGAAAACTGTTACATACCTGTATGAAAAATTGAACGAAGCTGTCCCCAACCTGAACATCATGCTGCAAACATATTTTGATGCTGTAGAGCACTACCAAGAAGTGATTGACTTGCCCGTTCAAGGAATTGGCCTTGATTTGGTCCATGACAAAGGAAAAAATCTCAGCAATCTTCAAACAGTCGGCTTTCCAAAAGATAAAATACTTGGGGCCGGTGTGATTGATGGGAAAAACATTTGGCTTTCTGACTTGACGAAAAAAATCGGGTTGGTCGAGTCCATTACGAAACACGTATCCGAAGATCGGATTTGGATTCAACCTTCCTGCTCCCTGCTACACGTTCCAGTGACGGTTCGAAACGAGACAGAACTGGCCAGCAAAGTGAAAGAAGCCCTTGCCTTTGCTGATGAGAAACTAGAAGAAATCACGCTTTTGGTCAGAGGGCACAACGAAGGTCTAGAATCAATCGAAGAAAAGGTGGCGGCAAACAAAGCTGCATGGCAGACCTTAAAGAATTCAAAGGCCAGAAACCATAAAGACGTGCAAGCCGCTGTCGAACAGGCTAAGCAGCAAACCCATGGCCGTACCCTGCCATTTAAACAGCGCTATCAAAAACAACAGGAGTATTTCAACCTACCCTTCCTTCCAACCACTACAATTGGAAGCTTTCCGCAGACCGCGGAAGTTAAACAGGCCCGCGGGAAATTCAAACGCGGTGAATGGACGGCTGATCAATATGAAGCATTCGTGAACGAGGAGATTGGTAGATGGATTGATATCCAGGAGGAAATCGGCTTGGACGTCCTTGTGCACGGGGAGTTTGAACGGACCGATATGGTCGAGTTTTTCGGCCATAAATTGGGTGGATTCGTCTTCCTTGAAAAAGGCTGGGTTCAATCTTACGGCTCCCGCTGTGTCAAACCTCCCGTTATCTATGGAGATGTCCATTTCATCGATCCGATGACGGTCAAAGAAAGTGTGTATGCACAAGCCTTGACGAAAAAAACGGTGAAGGGAATGCTGACCGGTCCTGTTACGATTCTGAACTGGTCGTTCGTCCGTGACGATATTTCACGGGAAAATATCTGCTATCAATTGGCATTGGCCTTGAAACAAGAAGTAGAGGCACTGGAATCAGCAGGGATCAAAATGATCCAAGTCGATGAACCAGCCCTGCGTGAAGGCCTTCCATTGAAAAAAAGCGACCGAGATGAGTACTTAAACTGGGCGGTCCATTCATTCCTGATTTCCACTTCGAGCGTCGAAGACACAACACAAATTCACACCCATATGTGCTATTGTGATTTCAATAGCTTCATGGATGTCATCTCTTCCCTGGACGCTGATGTGATTTCCATTGAAACGTCCCGCAGCCACGGCGAGCTCGCTTCCGCATTCGAGGAGAAAACATATGAAAAAGGAATCGGCCTTGGTGTGTATGATATTCATAGCCCTCGCGTTCCTGCAGTGGAAGAAATGGTCGATATGATCGAACGTGGCATCAAGGTACTGGATAAAGACCAATTTTGGATTAACCCGGACTGTGGCCTGAAAACAAGGGGCGTTCCAGAAACCGTCGCTTCACTGAAAAATATGGTCGAAGCCGCAACGGTTGTCCGGAATAAGCTATTGGTCCAACAGGAAAATGACTGATTTAACAACAGGCATTCCCGTTCAACAGTCACGGACGTTTTTAACGGACCTCGTTTTTCCACCTGATACGAACCATCACAATACCATCTTTGGTGGAAAAGTGATGGCGTATGTGGATAAAATCGCCTGCATTGCAGCGATGCGCCACTGCCGGAAACCGGTCGTAACCGCTTCAAGCGACTCCTTTGACTTCCTGGCCCCCATTAAGACCGGGGATGCTATCAATTTGGAAGCCTATGTCACCTGTGCCCATCGAACGTCAATGGAGGTATTCGTAAAAGTAGAACGGGAGAACCTGTTGACTGGCGAAAAGCAACTCACCGCCCGCGCTTTTTTAACGATGCTTGCGATAGACGAAGATGGAAAGCCCATACCGGTTCCACAGGTCCAACCGGAAACGGAAGAAGAAAAGCGGCAGTACGTCCAAGCACAAGCTAGATATACCGAGAGAAAAAACAAACGCATATAAGCAAAAAAATCCCTTCAACAAAATTGTTGAAGGGATTTTTTTTAGTTTCCTGCTCCGCGGTACCTTTTCACACCCTGATTCCAAATGAAGATCGAGATCATGAAAAAGACGACCCCTATAACAGGTGTGGCGAATGCATACGCGTACCACTCTTCTTTTCTAAGAAAATAGGAAGCGGGATACACACCGACAAAGGCAAACGGCAGCACCCAAGTCAGAACAAAGCGGATGACCTTGTTATAAATATCAACCGGATAGCGCCCGTAGTTCCCGATGTTGTACATCATCGGCATGATGGACGTTTTGGCATCAGACCAGAAGCCGATGCTTGCAATCGCAACAAAGATGGCGGCATACGCGAGTGCCCCGCCGATTGCAAAGATGATGAAGAGAATCGGGTCATACCAAGTTAGTTCCAGGTTTAACGAAACACCGGAATAGAAGATGATAATCAAACCGGTCACGACACCAAATAATGATTCAAGCTCAATCCGCTCTAAGATGACTTGAAACAGGCTGTGAATCGGCCTTGTTAAAATCCGGTCCATCTCCCCTTTGACGATGTAGCGATCGTTGAAATCCCAGATGTTGAAAAAGGATGAAAATAGCGCAAACGGGATAAGGAAAAAACCGTATATGAAAATGATTTCATCCCGGCTCCACCCGCTTAGGAACTCCGTATGTCCGAAGACCACTAAGATAAACACCAGATTCACGACTTGGTTCAACAAATCAGAAAGAATCTCGATGACGAAATCAGCCCGGTACTGCAATCTCGTTTTCATATATTGACTCACATATTGAAAAAACATTGATACGTAGAACATCCCATCAACCTCCCTGAATAATCAGCTGTTTTTTTGCGACTATCCATAAAACCTGGATGGGGATAACGAGAATGATGACCCAGATCAATTGCTGTAAAAGAGCCATGCCGATGTCTCCCGTTCCGTATCCATTTGTGAAAATCATACTCGGGACAT
Organism: Peribacillus suis; assembly: GCF_059384845.1. Taxonomy (NCBI): domain Bacteria; kingdom Bacillati; phylum Bacillota; class Bacilli; order Caryophanales; family Bacillaceae; genus Peribacillus; species Peribacillus suis. Next base: position 729,100 of record NZ_CM182019.1, on the reverse strand, counting down.
AGCTGATTCCTTGAAACGGCAGAAACTTCATGATGTCCTGTGCCCAGATTGGATAAAAGCTGATAGGCAATAACAAGCCTGAAAACAAATCAACAATGACACGTTTTGCCCGGATCAATCCAGCATTATTATATAAGAAAAATGTCGTGATTCCCGTTAGCAAATTGATTTGCGTATTGATGATGAAGCTGAATAACAGGGAAATTCCGAAAAGCCCCCATGTTGCCGGTTCATTTGGCAAATGGATGGGGAAAATGATGGCGACGAGCAGCATACCTGGTATGGAGAAGAAAAAGAAACGGAAAATCCCCTCACCCAGGCCTTGCATCGTCTTCATTCCTAAATAGTTATAAGGTCGAATCATCTCGATTGCGACCTTGCCGTCCTTGATCTCATCGGCAATCTCACGGTCAATATTATTGAAATAAAAGGCACGCGCCATCCAGGCAACCGCCACATAGGTGGTCATCTGCATGCTGGATAGCCCTTCAATGGAACTTTTTTCTCCATATATCGCATTCCACAAGAAATAATAAGCACCAATATTGATGCTATAAATTAAAATACCGGTATAATAATCGGTTCGATACGCAAGCATCATCAAAAAACGCATGCGAATCATGGCAAGATACTTTCCCATGGTCCTCTCCCTTCTTGGTAGACACACTTTTTCTGAAAGAGTCAGACCGTGCCTTCTTCATAAATATTACGAACAATCTCTTCGATGGACGTTTCATGGATTTTGACGTCCTTGATTTTAAAATGTGAAACGACAGCGGCGACAAGTTGTGAAATATGATCACTTTCCTCTTTTAACACGGCTATGTATGCATGATTCTTTTCATCGTGCTCCCAATTGACATGAAAGGATAGCGGTAAGGATTGCAGTTCATTCAGTTCGACAGGTTCGATGAATTGGAAGTGGACCTGTTTTTCCTCTGCCCAATTATCTTTCAGGCTTTGCAATTCCCCATCATAAATGATTTGACCTTCATCAAGCATGATCACCCGCTCGCACAAGGCCTCGATATCCCCCAAGTCATGCGTGGTCAGAAGGATGGTCGTGTTGTATCTTTCATTGATTTCCTTCAGAAACTCACGGATTTTCATTTTCACTAACACGTCAAGACCGATCGTCGGCTCATCCAGGAAAAGCAACGGTGGATTGTGTATCAAGGCAGCAGCCAGTTCACAACGCATCCGCTGGCCAAGGGACAGCTTACGCACCGGCTTATCGAGTAACGGCCCGATATCCAACGTCTTGATTACATGTGCCATATGATCGTTATATTGTTCATCAGACACCTTATATACTTTTTTCAGCAGCCGGAAGGATTCTTGGACGGCGATATCCCACCAAAGCTGCGAGCGTTGCCCGAAGACGACCCCGATGGTCTGGGTGAACTTTTCCCGTTCTTTATGCGGATTCATGCCATTGACCATGATATCACCGGACGTCGGCTCCAAAATCCCCGTCAGCATTTTGATCGTCGTCGACTTGCCTGCCCCATTTTCCCCGATATACGCTACCATCTCACCCTTTTTTACAGTAAAATTGATATCGTTGACAGCAGGCACGATTTTATAATTTCTTGTAAGTAAGTCGCGGAAGGCCCCTTTTAATCCGGAACGGCTTGAAACCGACTTGAATTCCTTCCGTAATTGATTAACCTGAATTGCATTGCTCATTATGTTATTTTCCTCCATATTCCTTGTCCTAATCAAATAGTTTAGCCAACCTCAGCTTTTTAAACAATAAAAATGCCTGGATTCAGGATATCCTGGGTTGGGCGAATTTCAACGATGTATGTATTACCTATAAAAAGGAGACTAATCGCTATGAATATAAAAAAGTTATTGCTCACGCAAATCGAAAAAATCGTACTGGAATTACGGTATGATTTCTTGTACGAGGACGAATACGACCAACTATTGTGCCAGATCGTCCAAAGGGATTCGTCCGGCTCCATCGAAAATACCCCACTAAGCTTTCATTTACATATTAATGAAGAAAAAGGAACAGGACACGCAACCTACTACCAGGCCCAAGGCGAAATCAAACGCCAAACCTTCAACATCGAAAACCCAAGCACCATCCTAGATATAATGTCCTTCATAAGTGAAACTTTGGGGTCAGACCCCATTTCCCAAACGAAATAATTCATCCAAAAAGCTGTACCATCAAGGGTTACCGCTCTTTGTATTGGGGGTCAGACCCTATTTCCCAGCTCTTTATAGGAGACTAATTCGATGTCACGCGCGGCTATGGCTTTTTGGATCAATGGGTCTGTCAGGATGGCCATTTCCTTTACACGTGGCAGGGCGTAGGAACTTCCGTTTAGTATCGATTCGTCTATATACCCGGGATGGCACATGATTTCGACTGTCTCGGAAGTTAGACTTGTATCCAAGATATCAACTAAATGATCTGTCGTCAGGTCCGATCCAAAGAAATCTGTTATCAAGCCCTCTGTCCTTTTCACCTCTTGATAACCATGAAGTGCCCCATCCAATTTCCGAACCGGCAAGCTATGCGCTTTCGCTATCTTTTCAACGATGGGATAAACCTTCTCCAAGCCGTGAACATGGTGATGGCTATCAATGTGACTCGGTTTCATCCCCAATGATAGGAATCTCTCCATCTGGCTGTTCAATTCTTTTTCTATATCCGCAGGTTCAGCAAACTTATGCATATCCCCGCGTTGATGAAACGCACCATCCTCCCTCACCAGTGAAGGAACATCACTTCTCACTGGATAGCCGCAGGTCAAAACCAAGTGAATCCCCACGCCAAGATTCGGATTTTCCTTAGCCAGCCCTGCCGCATGCTCGGCACCCGGCATATTGGCCATCAAAGTTGCCGACGTCACGACACCATTCTGAAAACATTCTATAATCCCCAAATTAATTCCCTTACAATACCCAAAATCATCTGCATTAATAATCAACTTCGTCATCCTTATCCCCCTCCCATTCCCCTTACCTACTACTATGAATATACCAGACCATGGGGGTCAGACCCTATTTCCCAAACAAAATAAAAAGCATGGAAGCTTGGTATATATGGGGTTCGGTCAGCTTGTTTGGGGGTCAGGCCCCATTTCCCAGGGATTTTAAAGTGGAAAAGTGCTATGATTAGGAGTGATTATGTTTGTATTTTTAGGAGGTTTTTAGATTGGATTTTACTAATTCGGAAATTATACATAAAGAGGCGTTGGAGCATATCGTCGGTGGGGTTAATAGTCCTTCCCGTTCTTATAAAGCCGTGGGCGGCGGTTCGCCGGTGGCCATGGATCATGCCAAAGGAGCTTATTTCTGGGATGTTGATGGCAACAAGTATATCGATTATTTGGCGGCATACGGCCCGATCATCACAGGTCATGCACACCCCCATATCACAAAGGCGATCACAAAGGCTGCAGAAACAGGTGTTTTATACGGTACGCCTACAAAGCATGAAGTCACCTTTGCCAAGATGTTAAAAGAGGCGATGCCTGGCCTTGATAAAGTCCGTTTCACCAATTCTGGTACGGAATCCGTCATGTCCACCATCCGCGTAGCCCGCGCTTACACGGGACGCGATAAAATCATCAAGTTTGCCGGCTGCTATCACGGTCACTCCGACCTTGTGTTGGTTGCTGCAGGTTCTGGTCCTTCCACACTTGGAACACCGGATTCCGCTGGTGTCCCTAAAAGTATTGCACAGGAAGTCATCACGGTTCCTTTCAATGATATCGAGCCATTCAAAGAGGCCCTGAAAAAATGGGGCAACGAAATTGCCGGCGTCCTGGTGGAACCGATCGTCGGCAACTTCGGCATCGTCGAACCGCACCCTGGATTCCTGGAAGATGTGATTTCCTTATCTCATGAAGCTGGAGCACTCGTCATCTTTGATGAAGTCATCACTGCATTCCGCTTCATGTACGGTGGGGCTCAGGACTTACTTGGCGTTCAACCCGATTTAACCGCTCTTGGAAAAATCATCGGTGGGGGTCTTCCAATCGGTGCTTATGGCGGCAAAAAAGAAATCATGGATACGGTCGCACCATTAGGACCTGCATATCAAGCAGGAACGATGGCCGGAAACCCTGCTTCCATGCTATCCGGTATCGCTTGCTTGGAAGTGTTGAAGGAAGAAGGCGTTTACGACGAGCTTGATCGCTTAGGGAAGCTCCTTGAAGACGGCATCCTTAAAGCCGCTCGTCAATATAATGTACCTATTACCATCAACCGCCTAAAAGGTGCTTTGACGATCTATTTCACTACAGAAACAATCGAAAACTACGAGCAAGCTGAAAATACGGACGGCGAAATGTTCGGTAAATTCTTCAAGCTGATGCTTAATCAAGGAATCAACTTGGCACCATCCAAATATGAAGCCTGGTTCTTGACAACGGCCCATACGGATGAAGATATCGCTTATACTTTAAAAGCGGTTGAACATGCATTCAAGAACTTGATTTAAGCTAGACAAAAGAATAAATATGCACCAATCATTCAACCCCAAGATGGATATCCATCTTGGGGTTTTCTCATATCGGCTAAATAAAACTTTCAAATTGGCTTTCACGGAGTTTTTTCTAAATAACACACTCTTCCACCCTATCCAATATACTGTATAAAAAATTGATTTCTGAATATTTAAATGATATGATACCAATACATTTATATCCATTTATTCTATTTTATATCATTCAGTTAAAAAGCTTGAACAGTTGTTTAAGTTTACTAATATGAACGTTTCATAAAATCAAAAGCCACAGGGGGTGAACGGCAGCAAATAAGGGTTATCCTTATTGACGCCAAACATATGAATCAACAATGGACACCTGCTACATTCAAAGAATTCTATAGAGAAGAACATGATGCCTGCGGTATCGTAGCCCGTATCGAAAAAAAGAAAATCCCCACCAATGAGAACATTTTCGCATGCATCGATGCACTGGTTAAGATGAATCACCGTTGCGGATTCATCAATGGCGAAGGCGATGGCGCCGGTATCCATATTGATATTCCACGTGCTCTTTGGAAAAAGAAACTTGAAAAGGAAAACATCGATTCCGGCATCGTCGATCAAGATGATTTCATAATCGGTCACCTATTTTTAAGCAGAAAAACAGATGCAGGCAAATTAAAAACCGAAGTCAAAGAAAAGTTGCAGAAACGTGGGCTATCGCTCGTTTTTGAAACGGATAAAGCATACCGCTCTGAAGCTTTGGGCCCGATTGCCATCCAAGAAGATCCTGTGTTCTGGCAAATTGCCTGTTCATCCACGACTAACAATCAACAGGAACTCACCAACATCCTTTTCGAGTTGACGTCCGACATCGAAAATAGTGATTACATCCATGTCGCTTCCTTAAGCCAGCATCATGCCATCTACAAAGTAATGGGTGCCGGAGATACACTCCCTGCCTACTATCATGATCTTGCCGACCCCCTTGCAGCCTCAACTATGACACTGGGTCATAACCGTTTTTCCACCAATACTCTATCAAGTTTTTTCCGTGTGCAGCCATTCAGTGTCCTTGGACACAACGGCGAAATCAATACCATTGCCAAATTGCGTGATGAAGCCAAAATGATCGGGGTTCCGATTGCTAAAGACGGAAGTGATTCCCAGGATTTGAATAAAACGATTGAAACATTCATCTGCCGTCACGGCTACTCTTTATTCGAGGCAATCGACCTGGTTTTTCCGCCAATCATCAACGAAATCAAGGAATACCCTGAGCATTTGCAGAACCTTTATACGTATCTAAGGGAAGCATGGGGGCATTTTGCACAAGGCCCAGCTGGAATCATCTCCCGATTCGGAGATGAAGCCGTATTCTCCGTAGACTCGTTAGGCCTACGTCCGCTTTGGAATATCGAGACGGCTTCTTCCTATATGTTCACTTCCGAGCCTGGGATCATCCCCTCTTCAGAATATACGGGAGACCCAAGACCGATGGGACCAGGGGAAAAGGTCGGGTTAAAATGGAATGGCGACCTTATTGAACTATATAACTATAAAGAATATCAAGGGAAAGTGTATGAGCGCTTCAATGAACGTTTTGTTCTTTCCGATGACCTCGTTCGCCTGCAGCCACCAATTTTCGAGAAGGTGATCACCATGACGCAGCCACAGGCCATTCATAACGGACAATATAAGGCATTCGGATGGGAAAGGGAGCACGTTCAATTAGTCGAGCAGATGGCTGAAAAAGGTGCAGAACCCATCCGTTCATTGGGTCATGACGCACCGCTTGCCGCCCTTAATCCACAGCGGACCAACCTGTCGGATTTCATTAAGGAAAGCGTCGCCGTCGTAACCAATCCAGCCATCGACCGGGACCGGGAAACCGAGCACTTTTCCACGAGAACCATTATTGGAAGACGTCCTTCTTTATTTGAAGCAAAGAAGGCCGGTCACGTTACCGAACTTCTGACACCTTTATTAATCGAGGGACTGACAGGGTATGAATGCTCCTCCACCCTTTCACAACCAAGCTATGATCAATTTGTCCGTCACAACCAGGATCAAAAACTGGCACATTTCATTTCAAGCACGTTTACAGAAAAGGAGAGTATCCCTGAAGCGTTAAAAAGGATAACGGATGAAGCCGTAAAATCGGTCGATGCCGGGAAAACGCTGCTCATCCTCGATGATGCCCTTGCTCATCAAAACGGGAACCTATGGCTTGACCCTCATCTTGTCACGTCAGCTGTCGATCAAGCATTGGTCAATTCCGGCAAGCGCCGCGATTGCTCGATCCTGTTACGTTCTGCATCCCTAAGGTCACTGCATGATATCATCGTTGCCTATGGCCTCGGTGCCAACTTGATCAGTCCCTATTTCATGTTCCTTTCACTATCTTCCGGGGACCTGAAAGGCGTTATGAATCTATATAACTCGTTGACTAAAGGACTGGAAAAAGTGATCTCCACCATTGGGATTCATGAATTGCGCGGCTATGGCCGGCTATTCTCAAGCATTGGGTTACATGAGGAGATTGCCTCTTATTTGAATGTGGCCAATTTCTTCGGAGCAAACCATTTAGACTATGATTTTGACAAAATCAAAGAGGATAGCATCCAGCGTGCATTGGATTATGATAATGAAAAAGAACGGATGGGTAAAACCTTTCATCTATTCCCGCGGATTTGGAAATCCATCGGCGAAGTCGCTTCCACGGGAAATTATGACGCATATCGTGAAAAGATCACGGAGCAAGAAGAATCAAACCCGACGACAATCCGTCACCTGACATCACTTAAGTTGTCAGACACGCCTGTCCCAGCTGAAGATGTCAGTCTATCCATTGGCGATCAGGAGTTGCCTTTCGTCATCGCCTCCATGTCATTCGGTTCGCAAAATGAAATAGCTTTCCGAGCGTACGCAGAAGCGGCAGACCGTTTGGGCATGATCAGTATGAATGGCGAAGGCGGGGAAATTAAGGATATGCTCGGAAAATACCCGAAATCACGTGGGCAGCAGATTGCTTCCGGAAGATTCGGTGTCAACGCCGAACTCTTGAACTCTTCTAATCTCTTGGAAATTAAGATTGGGCAAGGGGCAAAACCTGGTGAAGGCGGACATCTTCCCGGTTCGAAGGTTACGGCAAAAATTGCGGAAGCACGGAATGCGACGATCGGTTCTGACTTGATCTCCCCTTCCAATAACCATGATATATATTCGATTGAAGATTTGGCCCAAATGATCCATGAGCTGAAAACGGCCAACGACAAAGCCAAGGTGGCCGTCAAGGTACCGGTTGTTCCCAATATCGGAACGATTGCCGTCGGCGTTGCCAAAGCCGGTGCCGATATCATCACGCTTTCCGGCTTTGATGGCGGAACGGGTGCAGCACGGATTCATGCCCTTGAACATGTAGGTCTGCCTGTCGAAATCGGCGTAAAAGCCGCCCATAATGCGTTGCTTGAATCCGGGATTCGGCAAAACATCGAAATCTGGGCTGACGGTGGATTGAAAAGCTCGATGGATATCCTGAAATTGATGTTGCTAGGGGCCAACCGCGTTGGTTTCGGTACCCTATCGATGATTGCCGTTGGCTGTACAACATGCCGTGGTTGTCACCTGGATACATGCCATGTCGGGATTGCCACCCAAATCGAATCGGAAGCACAGGCAAAAGAACATGGATTGCGCCGCTTTGTTCCTCGAAAATTTGATTTGGCGGTTCAAGGATTGACGAATATGTTCACGGCATTCGGCCAGGAGCTAAAAACCCTGACTGGATCACTGGGTGTGAAGAACCTTCAGGATATCGTCGGCCGCTCTGATTTGCTTGAGCAAGTGAAAGGCCAACAATCGCTGGATCTGACCTATTTATTAAAGAACCTTGATATCACGCCATTCTCCAATAGGGAAAAAGAAGCTTATTTGAATGAAAGTTCCCTACAGGTGGCGGTGGGAGCGGAATATCTCGATTCGCATGTTGAAGAATTACAGCAATCCCGCAGTTATAGCGGCATCACTTCCGAGCAACGGGTCCTTGGTAGCCGTGTTTCGTGTCACCGCGTCCGTAACAGATTGGATGGTTCGTATAAGAATCTGCCTCCCGTTCATCTTTCCTATCAGGATGGTTCCATCCCTGGTAATGGCCTTGGTGCCTATAACACCGAGGGAATCACCATTAGCGTAAATGGAGGAGCCCAGGATGGAATCGGCAAAACGTCAATCGGTGGGAATATCGCCATTTTCAAATCACAGGGCAAAGATGGCAACCTTTACAATGGCTCTGTCGGTAAAGGTTTCGGGTATGGGGCACAGCACGGACTCCTTATCGCCCAAGGTGATGCCGATGCAAGGGCGGGAATCCGGCTTTCAGGTGCCGACATGATTATCGGTGGCCTAGTGAAAAAGCCGATTCCAGAAAATGAACATGGCAATATTGCGGTAACCTCGAACATCAAGGGATTTGCATTTGAGTATATGACAAATGGCAGAGGATTGGTTCTAGGGGATCCGGGTCCATGGATTTGTGCAGGCATGACCGGCGGTGTCGTTTATTTAAGGCTTCAGCCGGAAGTCGGCCTAACGAAAGAAGTTATCCAAAGAAGGATTGCGAAGGGTGCGAAAGTGTCGATTGAATCCCTTTCCAAAAAAGGACTTCAGGACGTGAATGAGCTCCTTGGCAAATACGTTGCCCTTTTAAAAGAGCAAGGGCAAGAAGAGGAAGCAGCCTCTCTTGGGGCCTTGCTCCATAATCCGGGAAACCACTTCCTTCAAGTTGTTCCCGTTAAGGAACAAGCAGATCCATCTGTATCAACCGAGTGATGATAAAAAAGCTAATGTCTTTTTACAGGACATTAGCTTTTTTCCATCTTTGTAACTCCCCACAGCAAGAGGAAAAAAGCATCTCATTTACATATGTCATAAAATCTTCATTTTTTCCCTTCAGTAAAAAGCTTATAATTACTTTTACGGCTGCTTTGATCCATTACTTTTTGTTTACAACATTAAAAATTAGTGTAAAGTACTAACATATAAGTTAGAATACAACTTTACGAATATCCTGTATAAAGAAGGTGTTTCTTTTCAGGAACAATAACATCACAAAGAAAGGATTTACCTATATATGAAGTTTGGTGCCCGCATTCTCAAAACAGGAATAGCGATTGTTTTAGCGCTTTATATTTCGGAACTGCTTAATCTTCCTGCTCCTGTCCTTTCTGGGATTGCTGCTATTTTTGCCATCCAGCCAACCATCTATCGTTCTTACCAGACGGTGCTGGAACAAATTCAAGGAAATATCATCGGTGCCTTAGTCGCCATTTCCTTCGTTTTATTATTTGGTAATGATATTTTCATTATCGGATTGGCCGTAATGGTAGTCATTACGATAAATCTGAAATTGAAAATGGATAAGACGATCGTACTTTCCATCGTGACGGTTATTGCCATTATGGAAAGCCAAGAAGGAGAATTTTTAAACTTTGCATTTGTGCGTCTTTCATCCGTCTTACTTGGGATTATTGCTTCATTTATTGTCAATCTCGTTTTCATCCCGCCAAAGTATGAGGCAAAGCTATATACGCGCATAACCGATGTGACAGAAGATATTTTGAAATGGATCCGAATAAGCACTAGGCATGCTACAGAACATACCTTATTGAAAAAGGATATTAGCAGATTAAAAGAAGATTTGCTTGATTTAGAGCATATCTATTCCATGTATAAAGAAGAACGTGAATATTTCAAAAAGAAAAGTGTAGCTAAATCAAGGAAGCTTGTCGTGTATCGTCAAATGATCATCACGACGAAAAAGGCGTTTGAGACCTTGAGAAGGATTCATAAATTCGAGAATGAAATCTATCATATGCCTGAAGACTTCCAGAAGACGATTTTACATCATCTTGATTCCCTCATACGTAAGCATGAGCAACTGATTTTATTGCATATCGAAAAAATCAAAAACATTGAGGAAATCGATGATTGGGATCAGGGTTCCCTCAGCCGCAAAGACCTTCTTGCCCTCTTCTTTGAGCAACAAAACGAAGTCGACGAAATGCATGATGACCTCGGGCATCTTTCCGCCCGCCTTGTTCCATTGATTTCTTACATCATTGAGTATGACGAACAATTGGAGCATCTCGAAAAGCTGATTGTCAGCTTCCAATCCTTCCATAAAGATGAGAATGAAGTGTCTATCCAATATGAAGAAGATTAATAGAGAGACGGTTCACTAGATAACCGTCTCTTCTTTTATGTTGGGCTCCCAACATTTTCTCTTCAATATATGTGAATAGTCTAACTATATAGAAAATATCATTCCCCATTGACATTTATTCACAAACGAATTAAGCTAAGATAACTCAACAATAATGTTTAAACTCAGCACTTGCTGAGAGACGGAATTTTAAAAGGATTTCCTTTTTTCGTTCGTCACTTGCCATCTAGGCAGGTGGCGATTTTTATTTTTTAGGGGTGAAAAAACATGCAACTTTTGAAGTATTCTATAATGGTTTTAATTGGTTCCATCTCATACGGCACATTATCCACCATGATGAAATTCGGATTCAAGGATGGTCATTCTTCCGGTGACCTAGTCGGCAGTCAATATTTGATTGGATGGCTGATTGTCGCCGTTTTGTTCCTTTTTTCGTTTAAATATAAAATTTCTTGGAAAAATGCCGGTTTGCTTGCCATTACTGGGATGATGTCCGCTTTTGTCGGAAAAGCCTACGCGGTGGCCGTTGCGGAGCTTCCGGCTTCCATTGCCGTAGTATTTTTATTTCAGTTCACCTGGATTGGTGTCCTTATTGAAAGCATCATAAACAAAAGACGTCCAGATCGAAGCAAGGTCCTGGCCATCTGCTTGCTCTTTATCGGGACATTATTTGCAGGTGCCATCTTTGGCCAGCCTCTCTCTGCCCTTAGTTTGACGGGGGTATTATTCGGACTTCTGTCTGCCTTGCTCTTTGCTCTTTACATGTTCTGCAACTCTAAGTTCGCCGTTGAAGAGCCTTCGATGAAACGATTGTTTTTCATTGCGACAGGTGCCATGCTGACTGCGGTATTCACAACCAATCCGGTAACGCTTGCCACCAATCTTGTCGAAACCAACCTTTGGCAATTCGGTCTATTGCTCGGTACACTTGGTGTTGTGGTTCCCTTCTTTTTCTTTGCCGTCAGTATGCCGAAAGTCGGCGTCGGCCTGGGGACGATCCTATGTGCCGCAGAATTGCCTTCCGCGATGGTCGTTTCCGTCATCTTCCTTGGAGAAGGCGTAACATCCCTTCAATGGTTTGGAATGTTCTTGATTATCGTCGGAATCGCCTTGCCGGAGTATTTAAAGTATTTGTTGAAAAAGACTCATACCAAGAAAAAGCCTTTGCACGAAAAAAGGGTTTCTTAATGTAACATTCATACGAAAAAAAGAGAAGGATAGCTGAAGCAACTATTATTTGCCTCAGCTATCCTTTTTGCCGTTTCAGTATAATGCCTTGATGGATAATAATAGACATATACATGCTAACGTAAAGAAAAGGACCGAAATTTTGAGATTCTTTCTCATATTAAATCCGTAGGCACTAAAGAAGATGGCAGCGGCTAATTTGGCAAAACCTTTGAAATAAGCATGATCTGAAAAAAGAGTACTGCTAAAAACAACGGAAATCACCAAAGTTACAAAGATTAGAATTTTAAACCACAATGGAGCTCTCAGGAAATGTCTAACCATAAATTTTATCCGCTGCATGATTGTATAACTCCCCTTCAATACTCTTTATTAACTAATTGTATGGTATTTTTCACAAGTTTATTAGAATACTCTGCCTCGAAATTCATCTGCATCCTATGTATTCCAAAATGATCAAAAAGACCATCCCGCAACAGCGAGATGATCTTTTTTTGATGTCAGTTATCCAATTGCTGCACCTGAAAGAGTTTATAATAATTACCTTGTTTTTGCATGAGTTCTTCGTGTGAACCGATTTCGGTGATTTCCCCGTTATCGATATGGACAATTCGATCGGCATGCGTGATGGTGGAGAGACGGTGCGCCACGATGATCGTGGTTCGGTCCTTCGCCAATATATCAAGGGCTTCTTGAATATTATGTTCACTTTCCAGGTCAAGGGCCGATGTTGCTTCATCCAGGACAAGGATCGGTGGGTTTTTTAGAAAGACCCTGGCGATGGCTACCCGTTGCTTTTGGCCACCTGAAAGTTTCACGCCCCGCTCGCCCACTTTCGTATCATAGCCTTCTTTCAATCCCATAATGAATTCATGGGCGTTGGCTGCTTTGGCGGCTGCAAATACCTCTTCGTCAGTGGCATCGGGTTTCCCCATCAGGATATTGGCCTTCACAGATTCACTGAATAAGATGTTATCTTGCAGCACCATCCCGATTTTATCGCGCAAGCTTCGAACTTGATAGTTTCGGATATCGGTTCCGTCCAGTAAAACGGCCCCTTCCGTGACATCATAGAACCGGGAAATCAAACTGACGATGGAGGATTTTCCCCCACCACTCATGCCGACCAGTGCAATGGTTTCGCCAGGCAACACATCCAGGTTGATATGTTTTAGAACAGGTGCCTCCTTCTCGTCATAAGCAAACGAGACATCCTTGAAGGTGATCCGTCCGTCCACATGTTTCAGTTCTTTTGAATCCGGAGCATCATCGATATCGTACTTCTCATCCACGAACTCGAATACCCGGTCCATGGAAGCCAATGTTTGGGTCATCGTCGTCGATGAATTGACTACGCGACGTAGAGGATTATAGAGCCTGTCTATGAACCCGACGAAGGCGACCATCGTTCCGAGTGTCAACTGCCCCTGTATGACTTGATATCCGGCAAAGCCAATCACCAGTAATGGGGCAATGTCCGTAATCGTATTCACGACGGCAAACGATTTTGCATTCCAGCTTGTATGCTTGAGTGCCTTATCGAGGAAATTTTTATTCTGCTTCGCAAACAGTTCCTGCTCGCGGTCTTCTATCGCAAAACTTTTGATGACAGACATCCCCGAGACACGCTCGTGAAGATGACTCTGCACATCGGCCAGAGCTTGTGACCGTACTCTCGTATAGATCCTAAGCTTGCCGAAGAAATGCTTGATTGAAAACGCATAAAAAGGCAGCATGAGAATCGAGACGATCGTCAGCTTCACATCCATCGTAAACATGATCACAATGACAATGGCGATGGTGGCGATATCGAGCCAAAGGTTCATCAGGCCCGTAATCACAAAATTCTTCGTTTGCTCGACATCGGTGATCATCCTTGAGATGACCTCGCCCACCCTCGTATTGGAATAATATTTAAAACTTAATTTTTGTACATGAGTGAATAAATTATTGCGAATATCATATAAAATCTTCGTTCCGGTCCATTGGGCAAAATACTGTCGGTAATATTCAATTGGAGGCCTTATTGCCACGAAAATGAATACCATGATGCCCATCGCCCACAGGAGGTGTTCGGTTTTCTCTTCCGTTGTCAGATTTCCATTAATGATGTCATCCACAACATATTTACTTAATAAAGGAATCAACAGTGGAATTCCGAATTTTAACAGACCTATGAAGACTGTCCCGATAATCTGCCATTTATATGGCTTAACGAATTGCATATATCTCTTAATGCTGCCCACGGGGTCCCTCCATTTTCATCTATTTTCTCTTCTTACTATACCCTATTACCCTTGATCGACCGACCATCTGCAAAAGAAAAAGCCTGCAATGTTAGCAGCAGGCAATCTCACTGTTATCGATACGTTAAAAAACGTTCATACCAACTATCAATGAATTCCGCTGAGAATGGTCCCTTTCTCTGGCGAATCATATATATTAGATAGTCTACATTCTGCTTTAAAATTTTATCGATAGCTTCAGGATAATTCATTTCTTTCGAATGTCTTTCATATTCATCCTCATCCAGCAAATTAAACGTCATATCTGGGAATACTTTGATGTCCAGGTCATAATCAATGTATTTCAGTGCTTCTGGATCGTATGTGAACGGAGAACTGATATTACAGTAGTAATACACCCCGTCCTCTCTCAACATGCCAATCACATTAAACCAATACTTTGAATGAAAGTAACAAATCGCCGGTTCCCTTGTGATCCAGGTCCTACCATCAGATTCCGTCACGATCGTTCGGTCATTGGCCGCAATCACCAAGTTTTGAGTTCCCTTCAAGACGGTGGTTTCTTCCCAGATACGATGGATATGTCCATTATGTTTATAGCTTTGGATTTGGATTTTTCCTCCTTCGGCAGGAACAATCCCCATTTATCTCTCCCTACTTTCTATAGACACCTTCAACGTACTGTGCCCTATTCCGTTACAATCGTGTGGATTCGTTTATATACATTTTTCCATTTACCCTATATTCCTATATTATAGCGATTTATTCGGAAATTTAAAACAAAAGAGGCTAATCTACAGTAAAAATGTGTAAAAAGATTAAAAAAAGCAATCTTTTTCCTCATTCTCATCTGAAAATTAGCCAATGTTTTTATTGAACTGCCGCTTGTTCCTGTTGATAACATCGAATGACATCCTCCGTTTGCCGCTCGAACGTTTCATGAATCGTCTTCAATTCCATTTTTCTATGTTGAATTTCTTCTTGAATGGTGACCGCTTTATCTTCTTCCTGATTCGCAAGGAATTTTTTCTCTATATCTTGATATCTTTCGATTTCGGATTGTACATATAAAAGTCGTTCCATCGTTTTCAACTGGGCGTTAATGAGCCGGTTAAATTCCTCCATATTTGCACCATCCTACATCTGTATTTTTCCCATAGTATGTATATTCTATTTATTTACAGCATTTCCTTTTACATTTAATTTAAAACTTATCCCTTCTCTAAATTTTAACAAAATCCCCTTTTATCTATATTCGTCTGCGCGGGAAAGAGTGAATGTTAAGAGTAACCTTAAAAAGTGGACGGGAGCTAGGGCGCCAAGCGTGAAGTTGAACTCTATAGGATGTAGGTTTTCCATGGCAAATGATCACAATAAAAGGCACCCTTCATAAGAAGGATGCCTGGTCGTGGTTGGAGTTCAATTACCCTTGGCTTTTTTTGCTTTGGGATTTTTGATTTTGCTGTTTCACATCTTGTACATTTGTTTCACTCGCAAACTCTGTACCGTATTGGCCTTGGCCTTGTTGAGATTGCGCGTTTTGTTTTTTAACTTGTTGGATGTCAGTACCTGATTGTGTTTTGTTGTTGTAATTAGCCATTGATATCACCTCCACGGTAATAAGATATCCATCATCACCGTGGTCTATCCGGCTAATTTTTACCAATTACTTAGACGAGCAGGGAAATTCCGCCATCGACGATGATCGTTTGCCCACGGATCATGCTTGATTCGTCCGCTATCAAGAAGAGAATCGTGTTCACCATATCCTCCACTTCGACCATCCGTCCTGCAGGTGTTTGTTCAGCGGCTTCCGCAAGCATTTGTTCGCGGTTTGGGAATGACTTTAAGGCATCCGTATCAATGACACCGCCTGAAACCGCATTGACGCAAATGTTTCTTGAAGCCAATTCCACGGCCAAATACCTTGTCAATGCTTCGAGTGCAGCTTTTGATACTCCGACTGCGGTATAGTTTTTCAGATATCGGATCGAACCGAGTGAACTGATGCTGACAATTTTACCTCCGCCGTTCCTTTCCATTAACTTTGCCGCTTCCTGGGCACAAAATAGAAGGGCTTTCGTATTGATATCCATGGTCCAGTCCCAATGTGTTTCTTCAAGCTCCATTAAAGGACGCTGTACGCCGGATGCCGCATTATTGATGAAAACATCCAAACGCCCGTAATGGGCATCGATTTCGGCGAACATGTTCTTCACTTTTGCAACATCGCCGACATTGGCCTTTACGACAAGCGCTTTCCTCCCCATGGCTTCGATTTCAGCAGCTACTTCTAATGCTTTGGACTTGCTCCGGGCATAATTAATAACAAGGTCGTACCCTTCTTTTGCAAGCCGTAATGCCGTACTTCTTCCGAGACCCTTACTGCTACCTGTAACGAGTGCTACTTTTTGTTCCATATGTTTATTCCATCCTTTCTGAGTGAACATTAAAGTATAACGAATAAAAAAGGAGTGTGTGTCTATGTATGTTGGACGAGATATGACAGAGTTGTCCATGATGGAGAAATCGGATTGGGAAAATAGCGAGCTTGCCTATTTTCATCACTCCCTTCAACAAATGGTACCTTATTTGAACCAAGAAGGACAGAGTATCCATAAGGAAATTGTTCAAGAAATCGAAAGAAGGGGCGGGCTGAAAAGGCAGGAAGCCGATTACACTCATGGTACCGAAATCGTTTCCGATTGATTGACAAACAAAAAAGATGCCGAAAACGGCATCTTTTTTATGAATGGAAACCGGAAACTGAATATATCGACGGTAAATAGGTTTTATCATCTAAATCTGAAATATATCTATTAAATAGACCTGTTTATCTTCACTAAAATAGATTTTATCGATTTTTCGACAAAATACTGCCGAGCTGAACCGTATTAGCCCCTATCGTTATAGGCTTTCATCATCTTTTGGTGAGAGACTGGAAACGCAAATTCCTCCATCGCCTCTTTACTCACCCACTTCAGCTGGTTTTCAGCTAAGATGTCTTCATCGATTGGTTCCTTCAACACTCCGGTATACGTATCCATCTTCCATACCAGATGGGAAAAGACGTGTTCAATTTTGACGAGCGAATCGATCAATTCCGGTTTGCTACCGTAAGTCTCAAGAAAACGCGCCTCAAAAAATTCCCGTTTATGTTGAAGGGTTGTGTGAATCTCGAAGTTCGGGTATTCCCAAAGGTTCGCAAGCAATCCTTCCGACGCCCGCTTGTGAATGAGGAATTCACCTTTTTCATTCGTCAAAATCGCAGCCACGATCGGTACGTCACGCGACTTTTTCTTTTGGATCTTGACCGGCAGCTCTGACTGTACTCCCTCCTCAAATGCCAGGCAATGGCTTTGCACAGGGCATAGCAGGCAGGCTGGCTTTCCTGGCGTGCAAATGAGTGCACCCAGTTCCATCAGGGCCTGATTGAACTCAGACGTATGATTGGGATCGATTAGCTTGCGTACGGCGACCTCGAAGGTTTTCCTCGTCTTCGGCTTAGCGATGTCTTCATAGATCATCAAGATCCGGGACAACACACGCATGACATTTCCATCGACGGCCGGTTCTGGCTTTCCATAGGCAATGCTTAGGATCGCTCCGGCCGTATAAGGTCCGACACCCTTCAGTTTCGAGATTTCCTCCGGGCTATCCGGGACAATCCCATTATAGGATGCTTGGACTTCCTGGACAGCACTATGCAGATTGCGGACCCTTGAATAATAACCAAGGCCTTCCCACGCTTTTAATACCTTTTCCTCATCGGCAACCGCGAATTCACCAAGAGTGGGGAACCAGTCCATAAACCGGTTAAAATACGGGATGACGGTATCCACCCTGGTTTGCTGCAGCATGATTTCAGAAACCCATACCCTGTATGGATCCTTATTTTCACGCCATGGCAAATCCCTTTGTTCTTCAAGGAACCAGTTGACCAAATCTTTCTGAAACGCTTCAATATTTACTTTTTCTATGGTTGGGATCATTATTTCTTTCGCCATTTTGTTCCTCCAAAGATGTTAACTCTTATTAAAAAAGGGAATACACCATAATGGGCATTCTTTTTTAACAGGCACTCATTTCGTTTTATTGTAAGGGGCAAGGTAAGAAAGTCAAATATATTCATTTGATTGATAATATATAAATACGGTATGATGGAAAGAAGACATATTTTTCTATATTGTGGCAGGGAGGTTTTGCTTTGGATACAGGCACTCACTTTGTCATGGGGATTGCTCTTGGAGGACTTGCCACATTAGATCCTGTTATTGCGCAAAGCCCCATTACTTTCAGTGCGGTAATGGCTGGTACGGTTTTGGGTTCGCAAGCTCCTGACATCGACACCATTCTAAAATTAAAAAATAACGCTGTTTATATACGAAATCACCGGGGAATCACTCATTCGATTCCTGCCGTGTTACTTTGGCCCCTGCTTATCAGTGGCACCCTTTACATGATCATGCCTGAGACGAATTACCTTCATTTATGGCTATGGACATTTCTGGCCGTATTCCTGCATGTTTTCGTCGATATCTTCAACGCCTATGGGACACAGGCGCTACGGCCCATTTCCTCGAATTGGGTGGCACTTGGGGTCATCAATACGTTCGACCCGTTCATCTTCGGGATCCATGTTGGCGGCTTAATATTATGGGGATATGGTTTTCCCCCTGGTTATCTATTTCTGACGATGTATGCCATACTCGTTCTTTATTATCTCGCCCGTTTCAGGGAAAGAGCATTCGTAAAGAGGGCAGTCAGACAGCAGATTCCCGGTGCACGGAAAATTCTCTTATCACCAACGATGAGCTATCACCGCTGGAGAATAGCCGTGACTGCCGAAAAGCATTATTATGTGGCCCGGGCTGATCGAGGCTACGTGACGATTCTTGATACGTTTGATCGAATCCCGCTTCCTGAAAGCAAAGTTCTTGAAGCCGCCAAGCATGATATCAATTTGGCAGCCTTTCTCTCTTTTTCCCCCGTCTACAGATGGGAAATTGAGCAGAACAAGGATTATTATGAAGTCCGGTTCATCGATTTAAGGTACCGCAGCAACGGTTATTATCCTTTTGTCGCCGTTGTTCATTTAGACGATGACTTGAATATCTTGAATTCATTTACCGGCTGGATCTTTAGTGAAGCGAAACTCAAGAAGAAATTGAATATCATTTTGTAGTACCTTCATAAGAAAAAAAGGCTGATTCCGAGGGGGAAATCCCCAATGGAATCAGCTTTTTTTAATGAATTTGGTTCTGTTGATCCAGTAAATGCTTATATTTAGGATTTTTTGCAATGAATTCGTGGAATCGTTCCCCGTAGTTGTCGATCCAAGTCTGGACAACTCGTGATGTCATTTCTTCGCCCGCATATTCATGTCCCGCTTTCGCATAGGTCGCCTCGAAATCTTCCCATAATAATTCAACCCAAGTTAGAGCCTGCTCATACGTTATGTGATCATTTTTCTCGAGCAAAATCTTGGTTAATCTTTCATGGTAATCATTCATCTAAACCACCCCGTTGCCAATATTTTTACAGACTGAATCTTACTGTTCCTTACCCATACTAGTAGAGAACAGAAACACTTTTTTACTTATTCTAATGCTTGGAGGAGAAAAACTTGAGAAATAAACAAAAAGGTTTTCCTAACCAAAACAATAATAAATTCCAAGGCGAACCTCGCGCAAAGGCGAGATATGCTTCAAAACGGGCGGATGGCAGCATCAATACACATCCACAAGAACGTATGAAAGCTTCAAGCGAAAGAACGGAATAAAGATACTACCAAAAGGAATCGGGTTCGTCACGATTCCTTTTTTTATTTCAACATCGAAATGGGCAACGCTTCCTCTTTCCCACTTCCACCTAAACGGTATCCCCAGGCAAAAACGCCATTCATATAATCAATTTTGAAGTAGACACCTGGGTCGCCTTCAACTTGATAAATTTCACCTTTTTTAAAATCATCCGGATTTAACAGATAGGCTTTAGCCATGGTCACTTTCCGTTCCAATACGGAATATTCGTTGACCATTCCCAGTTGCTCGGCTTTTCTCGCCTTTTCCGTCAGTGTGGCAATTTCTTGCTGCAGCTCGTAATCCGACATCGTGCTATATCTTACCTCGCTCATATATAAGGCTCCTTAATTAATAATATGTACTTCTATATTAAACAAAATTATGCGTTTTGGCTATGCATGTACCTTAATCGACATCAGAATCGTTCAAATAGCGGTCGATCAATTCGATGGGGAACCCTTTTCGATATAGTGCCTGCTTCATCTTCTGCTTATACTCAAAGCCTTCATAGTTCCGGTAACGGCGTTGAAGTTTTTCGGCATGATGCGTAAGCGAGGTCCATTGCTCATCCTCGTCTTTTTCCACGCCCACCTCTTCCAAGGCCTCGTGTATGATGTCCCGGGGATATCCTTTACGGGCTAATGTTTGTTCCACTTTTTGCTGTAATGCCCGTTCCGAGATATTCTTTTCTTTCCTGATCGACTTTTCGGCAAGCTTTCTTGCATGCTCCACTTGAATCTCATGGGGGTATTCCAACAAAGCTTGTTCGATCAGCTTATCCTGAATCCCCTTTTCCTTCAGCTCCTGCTTAAGCGTGATCGGCCCCTTATTGCCACCGTTCACATGCGTCCGGACATAAGCCTTGGCAAAATCAAGATCGTCGAGATAGTGAAAGCTGTACAGTTTATGTATCACTTCTTTTATAATCGGTTCTTCGATATCCTTCTTTTTTAAATACAGGCGGACTTCCGATTCTGAACGCATGCGGTAGGATAAATAATGGAGGGCATCGGTAAACGCCTTTTGTATTTCATCATGAAACTGCACTTCGGCAAGAAGCAACTCATCGAGTACCGTGCCTTTTTTCAACTGGAACTTCAGAAGGACCTCTTCGTCCACACTGAACGCATATTTTTCATCGACAAATATATTGTAACGGTCTGTCCTTTTCTTTTGGGTCGTTATTTTCGTTATGTTCGGCATACTTTCCACCCCCTTCTTACTTTACCCGTTTCTGTGAACCTTTTCTAGACAAGCACGTCCAAAAATGAAAAAAGAACCCGAGCGTGTTACAGTGAAGGAAAGACAGAAAAAGGATGTGATTTTCATGAAAATAGCCATTGCCGGTGGAAGCGGTTTTGTCGGCACTGCCCTTATTGACGAATTATTAAAAGAAAATCATGAATTATATATATTGACCAGGCATCCAGATAAATATGATAAGCAAGAGCATATTCATTACGTAGGCTGGCTGAGCGCAGGATCAAGCCCTGAAAGACAGTTGGAAGATCTTGATGTGTTCATCAACCTAGCCGGGGAGTCATTAAATAGCGGTCGTTGGACACAGGAACGGAAACGGACGATTGTCGAAAGCCGGGTCGAGGCTTCCAAGGAAATGAACCGGATCCTCTCCAAGCTTCCGAAAAAAATCCCGTGCCTGATCAATGCCAGCGCAGTGGGATACTATGGCATATCCGACCAGGAAACCTTTACAGAGGAATCGGATTCCATCGGGGAGGACTTTCTGGCCCGCACCGTCAAGCTATGGGAAAAAGAGGCGATGAAATCCAGCCCCTACTGCGAACGTGTCGTCCTCACAAGATTTGGCGTAATCCTGGGGAAAAAAAAAGGGGCACTCCCCATGATGACCCTTCCCTACAAACTTTTCGGCGGTGGAAAAATCGGCAAAGGTACCCAATGGCTTTCCTGGATTCATATTCAAGACGTCGCCCGTGCGGTTTCTTTTTGCATGAAGGAAAAGAATATCCAGGGACCAGTCAATTTCACAGCGCCAAACCCCGTTCAAATGGATACGTTCGGTAAAACGATTGGCGCCGTCATGAAACGGCCTCACTGGTTCCCGGTCCCTCCATTCCTTCTAAAAACCGCACTCGGCGAAATGAGCATCCTGGTCCTTGAAGGGCAAAAGGTCCTACCAAGCAAACTAATGAAGGAGGAATTCACTTTCTCCTTTCCCACTCTTAAAATGGCCCTAGAAGATATTTTACATGTATGATTGAAGTTATTTGGGAAAAAATAGGATTATCACATGAATTGGAGATGATCTAAATGGCGAAAAAAACGGATAAAGAAAAAAGTTTCCTAACAAGCATGCAAGAGATCACTTACTCTCGCGAATTCAAACAAGCAGATCGAGCCGGCGGTTTTACAGAAAAGAAACCCCGTCGTTAAGTTTGGCGCTTTTTTCCGTACATGATGATCTACCATTCAACACACAATAAGCTGGAGATGATTTAAATCAAATCATTTCCAGCTTATTTACTTTCATCGAGGGGGCGCTAACATGGGACGAAATAACATTCACCATAATCGGGATAAAAACAAACAAAAACTGCCACAGGTACCTAAAAACCTTAAAAGTGACGGAATTGATGTCGAATTTTCTACCGAACTAGCCGACCAAGATGATATGGAGGCTCAAGCGCGCGCCAATGCCGCTGACCGTCGAGCCCATAACCGTAAATCATAGCGTTTAGAGGAGGCTGCTTATTCAGCAGCCTCCTCTTATACACACCATCTTATCCACAGCCCTGTTAATATTGTGGATATTTTCTGAATATACCGATAAATAATGGGTAATACGACACCTCTTGGCTATATGAAAATAATGTAAATTATGGATAACTCTGTGGATAATGTGGATAACAAGCTATATTCCTTGAATCGTAAGCTTTTTACATGTGGATAACATTTAAAAGGAGACTCCTATGACTGGAGTCTCCTTTTCTTATTCATTCACTAATTCAACTAATGAATCGATCATCACCCATTGTTGCCTTAGACGGTATTCTG
The DNA here is from genome assembly GCF_059384845.1 of Peribacillus suis. Lineage (NCBI taxonomy): Bacteria > Bacillati > Bacillota > Bacilli > Caryophanales > Bacillaceae > Peribacillus > Peribacillus suis. The sequence continues at coordinate 706,153 of NZ_CM182019.1, read as the reverse complement.
TGGATTTTTCATAAACCAATTTGCTTGCGGCAGCTTGATCGCTTTCGGCATTCACTAAACTGCGTCCTTCGAGAATGGAATGTTCATCGACGACCGCATGCCATGTAATTCGAAATGACTTACTCAATTTGTTCCCCCCATTGTGTTTTCTCCTGTTGTCCTTTATTTTATCGGCCATTCGCATTTTTCTTTTAAGGGGAATCCTCAAATTATTGTTCTTCCACGACGTTCTCTTCCAACTGTTTGCGAAGCATGAATTTTTGGATTTTGCCGCTGGCGTTTCGCGGCAGCTCCTCACAGAATATATATCGTCGTGGACGCTTATAGTTAGCTAGCGTTATGCTATTCCTGCACCAATCCTCTAAATCCTTCTCAGTTAACGATGGATCTTTCGCCACGATAAACGCCGTCACCGTTTCTCCCCATTTATCATCTGGTTGACCGAGCACTGCACAGTCGAGAACCCCCCGATGTTCATAGAGGGTATCTTCCACTTCTCGTGGATAAACATTTTCGCCACCGGAAATGATCATATCATCCACCCGGTCCTTGACCCATAGAAAACCGTCTTCATCAAGGAAACCGATATCCCCGGAATGGTACCACCCTTTATGAAGCGCTTTTTGGGTCTCTGGCTCTCTTTGAAAGTACCCTTGCATGATGCAAGGTCCTTTCACGAGGATTTCCCCTGTTTCCCCAGAACCCATGGCATCATCGGGATCCGCTGGCCCATCTTCATTCGGACGGGCAATGACGATTTCATGGCCACGGCATGCCTGGCCGGCTGAACCGGCTTTCCGGATTTGATCGTCTTCCAGCAGCAAGGTGATGGCTGGACCCATTTCGGTCATCCCGTAAGCCTGGATGAATTGAATGCCCAGTTTTTCCTGGCAAGCGAGCACAAGCGTCGGGGCCATTGGGGCTGCCCCGTACAATCCAAGCTTGAGGCTTTGAATATTATAGTTCTCCAGGTTCTCCTGAAGCAGCATGTTCCACATCGTCGGGGCTGCGAATAGTTTGGTGATTCCTTCCGCTTCGATCAGCTCAAGTGCCATCTTGGGATTGAACTGATGCATAATCACATTCTTAGCTCCGACCTGAACGCGTGGTAAAAATGAACAGTGCAATTCAGCACAATGGAACATGGGTGCGGTAATCAAACCGACGTCTTGACTTTCATATCTCATCGCCTCTGTTAATATGGCTGACTGCTCGACCATATCCTTATGAAGATGGATCACTCCCTTAGGTCTTCCCGTCGTCCCGCTCGTATACATGATGGCATAGACATCATTTTCATCCACGGTTACATCAACCGGTGTGGAAGATGCATGGATCAGTTTTTCCTGATAACTCTTGGCATAGCTAGGAACTTTCTTATCAATGAACCAGAAAGCAATGCTTGGAAAACGTTTTTCAATCGCCGCCACGGACGATTGCAACTCCTCCTCGAAGATCAGCACCTTTGGTTTTGCATCACTGATGATGAAGGCCAGCTCTTCCGCCATCAATCGAAAGTTAATCGGATTGAAGACAGCTCCGATCTTGGCACAGGCAAAAAACGCGGTGGCCAGTTCTTCATTATTATATAAATAAGTAGAAACCCGGTCTCCTTTTTGGACACCTTCTGCTTGGAGCGCAGCCGCCAGTCTATTCACCTTGTCGTTCCACTGGATGTATGTATATCGGACATTCCTTCTCACGTCGTAGATAGCTTCTTTAATGGGGAATTTTTGAACCGTCTGATCGAATATGGTGTTAATCGTAACCGACATCTTTTTTCCTCCTCCAATACCTGCCATCACCCGGGGATTCCTGATGATGACAGCTTTCTACTTCATCCAAACTTGACCTTCACGTGAATTTACCGATTACTCAACCTTTCGATGATTGTTGCATTGGCCATCCCATGCCCTTCACACATCGTTTGCAGTCCAAATCGGCCGCCTGTCCTTTCCAGTTCATGCATCATGGATACCATCAGGCGGGCACCGCTTCCGCCAAGGGGATGTCCCAGGGCAATCGCGCCTCCGTTTGGATTCAGCTTCTGCGGGTCTGCGCCCGTTTCCTTCAACCAAGCAAGAGGTACAGGTGCAAACGCTTCGTTCACTTCAAAGATATCGATATCTTCGATGGAAAGGCCTGACTTTTCCAAAGCCTTTTGCGTAGCCGGAATCGGACCCGTCAACATCAAAGTCGGATCTGAGCCGACAACCACACGCGTATGCACTTTAAAACGTGGTTTCAAACCGAGTTCTTCTGCCTTACTTCTCTCCATCAACAGTAAGGCCGCAGCCCCGTCGCTGATCTGGCTAGAGTTCCCGGCATGGATCAGTCCATCTTCTTTAAAAACGGTTTTCAATCCAGATAGAACCTCAACCGTCGTTCCAGCTCTTGGTCCTTGGTCTGCTGTGACGTCAATCGGGTTGCCTTCTTTATCCGTACCTGTAACGGAAATGATTTCCCGGTCAAAATATCCCTCTTTTTGCGCGCGTATTGCCCTCTCATGGCTTTCAACGGAAAATGCATCACATTCCTCGCGTGTGATTTCCCACTTTTCGGCGATTCGTTCAGCTGAGAGTCCTTGGTTGATCACCTCATAGTTGTCAACATACTTTTGGCTCGTAGTCGCCCCTTGGTAATTGAATCCCATCGGAACACGGGACATATTTTCCACACCACCCGCTACGACCACATCCATATCGCCTGATAGGATGGCTTGGGAAGCGAAGTGAACAGCCTGCTGGCTTGATCCGCATTGACGGTCGATAGTCGTTCCTGGCACTTCAATCGGATAACCGGCAATCAAGGCAGCCACACGGGCAATATCTCCAGCCTGCTCCCCGGCCTGTGTTACACAGCCTAAAATGACATCTTCAACGATGGCTGGGTCGATTCCTGCTTTTTCAACCAGTTTCCTTAACACTTCTCCAGCTAATTCGTCAGGACGAAAGTCCCGCAGGACCCCATTCCTTCTGCCAACCGGTGTACGGACCCCCTCAACAATAACCACTTCACGCATCTAATCGCTTCCCTTCCATTCTTTTTTAGAGGCCAAGATTCTTGGCTATGATTTTTTTCATGATTTCATTGGTTCCTGCGTAAATGCTTGCTACAGGTATATCCCGGTAGCGTCTAGCAATCTTATATTCTTCCATATAGCCATACCCACCGTGAAGTTGCATGCATTCCGTGGAGATTTTCCTGGCGGTTTCCGTCAATCTCCATTTCGCCATCGACACTTCAGTGACCACGTTTTCCCCTGCCATATGGTTTGCAATCAGTTGGTCCAGAAAAGCTCGGCCCATTTTGATTTCCGTTGCCATCTCGGCTATTTTAAACTGCGTGTTCTGGAACTGGCTCACCGATTTGCCGAATGCTTCACGGCTTTTCACGTATTCGATCGTATCCGCAAGCATGTCCTCCGATGCAGCTTGGGCACAGATTGCGACCACAAGGCGTTCCTGTTGCAGTTTCTCCATTAAATAGGTGAATCCCTTGCCTTCTTCACCAAGCAGGTTTTCCTTTGGCACCCGGCAATCCTCGAAAATGAGCTCTGCTGTATCCTGACAATGCAGGCCAAGCTTTTTCAACTTCCTTCCCCGTGAGAACCCGGGTGCATCTCGTTCCACTACGATCAATGAAACGCCTTTATGCTTCGGAACAGCATTTGGATCGGTTTTACAAGCTACGATAATCAAATCAGCATGGATGCCATTTGTGATGAATGTCTTTTGCCCGTTAAGAACATAATGATCTCCATCCAAAGTCGCCGTCGTTTTAATATTGGCCAAATCCGATCCCGTCCCCGGTTCCGTCATGGCGATAGCCGTAATCCTTTCCCCGGTCGTACATGCAGGAAGCCAGCGCCTTTTTTGTTCCTCGGTTCCATAGGCGGAAAGATAGGGTACCGTAATATCGCTATGAAGCCCGAAACCGATTAATCCCGAGCCCACCCTTTCCAGTTCTTCATTGATGATGACCCCAAAGCCCCAATCGACTCCTGACCCACCAAACTCTTCATCAAGATCAGGACAGAGAAAGCCTTGCTCGCCCATCTTCTCCCAGAATGACCGTGGGATGAGTCGCTCTTCTTCCCACTTTTCATAATGTGGAACCGCTTCTTTTTCTAAAAACTTCCGTAATGATTTACGGAAAATCTCGTGATCTTCTGTTAAGTAAGAATGCTTCATCTGTTCTCGCTCCTCTTTCTTTTCTCTTCTTCTATCATTACTCCGGTGTCATGGTCACCTTGGTGACATCCTGATGGCCCCGTCCAGCCGGATCGTTTCCCCATTCAGCATCGGGTTGGTTATGATGCTTTCCGTTAGCTTCGCGTATTCGTTTGGATACCCGAGCCTTGATGGGAACGGTACCGTTTTCCCAAGGGATGTCCTCGCTTCTTCCGGAAGCGAATCGAACATCGGTGTATGAAATAAGCCAGGTGCAATCGAGACGACCCGAATGCCAAAAGAAGCAAGATCCCTTGCTATCGGTAGGGTCATGCCGACGATTCCCCCTTTTGAGGCACTATAAGCAGCCTGTCCGATTTGGCCTTCAAAGGCAGCTACGGAAGCCGTATTGATGATCACGCCCCGTTCGCCCTCTTCATTCATTGGATTATGGACCATTTTCTCCGCTGCGAGACGAATGACATTAAACGTGCCGATTAAGTTGACCGTCACCACTTTTGAGAACGCTTTCAATTCATGTGTGCCTTTTCGGCTGACGACCTTCTCGGCAATGGCAATCCCCGCACAATTGACGACCGTGTTAATCGTCCCGAATGTTTCGATTCCTTGGTCCATGGCGGCTTGGACACTATCCTCTTGCGTCACATCCGTTTTAATGAACAGGACGGAATCCCCTAATTCCTCGACCAGCCTGGCCCCTTTTTCTTCCGAGAGATCAAGGATGATCGCTTTCCCGCCTTTATGGATGATGTTTCGCACCGTTGCCTCACCTAGTCCTGAAGCCCCACCTGTCACTACTGCCACTGTCTCTTGAATATTCAAGTCCTCCACCTCTTTCCCCTTGTTTTTGAAGCTTATGATTCAACCTTCAAGTTATGAAGGGTTTTCTTAAAATCATGGATCATATATTCAAAATCCCGCTTCAATTCATCAAGTTCCCTCATTCGTTCATTGATTTCTTCTAATTTCTGTCCCGCTTTTTCTATCGTTCTCTCCAGTTGCTTGACCCCTGTTCTGTCCTGCTCGAAAAGGACCACAATGTCTTTTATTTCATCTAAAGAGAACCCATACTTCTTGCCACGCATGATGATTTTAAGCTGTGCGAATTCTTTCTTTCCATATACTCTATTCCCTGTTTCGGTCCGCCTCGGCTTTAGCATGCCTAATTCCTCATAGTAACGCAGCGTCCTCGTCGTCAATTCAAACTCTTTGGCTAACTCAGAAATCGTGTACATCCTATAACCACACTTTACAAAGGGATTATTTACCTTTATCTTACCATTGACGTTAACGTAAACTTCAACAAATATTCATAAAATTTCATGAAATCAAAAGAAAAGGGTCGTTTTACCTGTTATACTAAAGATATATTCTTGTAAATGAAGGGATGGATCAACATGATCTGCTCGAAAATACTAGTTGCCTATGACGAATCTGAATTAGCTCTCAAGTCTTTGGAAAAAGCGATTGAATTAGCCAAGCTGGATCCAGCCATTGAAATTCATGCGATACACGCTGTAACGCTACCGATTCATCCAAGTATATATGGAAACGCTTTTCAAGAAATCGAGGAATCCATGCTGAAGTATGGAGAAGAAGTCATCTCAAAAGCGGATGCGCTATTATCGGAAATTCCGAATAAAACCCAGACATTTGTCGTGGAAGGCTCCGCCATCAAAACGTTATTGGAACATGCGAAATCCCAAAACTGCGACCTTATCATCATGGGTAGCCGCGGCTTAAGCGGGTTCAAGGAATTCCTGGGAAGCGTCAGTCATTATATCGTGCAGAACTCCCCGGTACCCGTCTTATTGGTTAAGTGATTACATAGTACGACTCGTTTTCAAAAAAGCTGGGCTCCTTGAGACCAGCTTTTCTGCTAGCTTGACAATAGGATGTAAACGGCAAAGAGATTCTTATTTTACAAACCCTTATTTCTATGGGTAAAATGAAAGTACTTTGAAGAGATAAGCAGGTGAAGCGATGGATATTAAGCATTTACAATACTTCATAGAAGTGACTAATTTTAACAGTTTCACTCGGGCAGCCGATCATTTATTCATTACTCAGCCGACCATCAGTAAAATGATCAAGAACCTGGAAACCGAACTTGGGGTTGAACTTTTCGATCGTTCCCGCAAGCAACTCGCTCTGACCGATGCCGGTCGGGTCGTATTAGAGCAGGCAAAATTGATTGATAAAGCCTTTCATAACTTGGAAACAGAAATGGATAATTTATTAGGCCTTAAAAAGGGACATATACGAATCGGTTTACCCCCGATTATCGATGCCTCTTTCTTCCCCCGAATTCTTAGCCGTTTTCATGAGGATTATCCCAATATCACCTTTCAATTGGTTGAAGATGGTTCAAAAAAAATTGAAGAGTCCGTTCAAAATGACCAACTGGATATAGGCGTAATCGTCCTGCCGACCAACACCGTTCTATTTCACCATTTTGCCTTTTTAGAAGAAGACATCAAGTTGATCGTTCATCCCTCTCACCCACTTGCTTCCGAGGATGAAATCGATTTGATAGATCTTCAACATGAGTCCTTTATCTTATTCAATAAGGATTATGTTTTGCGTGACCTCATCATTTCATCTTGTAAGGAATCAGGTTTTTCTCCACACATCGTTACCGAAAGCTCTCGATGGGACTTTATAGAAGAAATGGTTTTCTGCAAGCTTGGCATCGCCCTTTTACCAGAAAGCCTCTGTCGGTTGGATAGTCGTGTTAAGACCATTAAGGTTAAAAATCCATCACTGAGCTGGAACCTGGCATTCATTTGGAGTAAGGATCAATACCTTTCATACGCCGCAAAGGAATGGCTGAAATATACAAAGGAAGCGTTGGCTAAAAAAGAGTGATCATACACCTTCAATAAGAAAATAATGTAAGCACTATCATAGATATGAGTTATCTTCATGATAACATCTAACCATTTTACTTTATTTACTTGCCGAGTTAGACTTGGTAGTGAGTAAAAAGCACTGCAATACCGATATATCGATATTTTCTGAAAGGAGATATTTATGATCACTTTATCTAGTGTCGATGAGTTACAAGCAACCGAAGAAGCGTTGGAAAAAATTAAATATTCATACCCCGAATTATTTAAAAAACTGCTTCATGTCGTTGCCTTAACACGAGCTTTCCAATTTAAATATCAATTTATGGGCACATTAATCATGGATGAAAACCCTAACGAATACACCCCTGAATTCGTTATGCCCTCCGTTATCACTTTATATAAAGAGGAAGTTCAAAAGTTAAAGAATGATCCGAATATCGAGGTTCTTCGACAAACCCTCTCCCAAAATGAAAATATTGGATATGCAAAAATCAGTATGCTAGTGCTCGGTAAAAGCCCTGAATCACTTTTAGGCGCTTCATACATTAAATAATACCCCCTGATATGTTCCTAAAAAAACCTCCCGTATTCGGAAGGTTTTTTTTCTTTAACTATACGTCAAAGGACTTTACTCAAAAATGCCTTCGTTCTTTCCTGCTGCGGATTGTCAAAAATCTCGCTAGGCACATTTTCCTCAACGATCAACCCTTCATCCATGAATATCACTCGATCCCCCACTTCTTTTGCAAATCCCATTTCATGTGTCACCACAACCATCGTCATGCCTTCTTTCGCCAATTGCTTCATGACTTCAAGCACTTCACCGACCATTTCCGGGTCTAGAGCGGATGTCGGTTCATCAAACAACATGATCTTTGGGCCCATAGCCAGAGACCTAGCAATGGCTACACGTTGCTTTTGCCCTCCTGACAAAGAGTCCGGATAGGCGTTCGCTTTATCCGAAAGGCCCACCTTATTAAGCAATTCCATGCCCGTCTTTGCTGCCTGTTCCTTGGAAACTTTACGCACTTTTATCGGCGCAAGCATGATATTTTCAAGAACCGTTTTATGCGGGAATAAGTTAAAATGCTGAAAGACCATGCCGACTTCCGTACGGATTTTATTGATATCGACTTTCTTATCCGTCGTATCAAGCCCCTCAATGTAAATGTGGCCACCCGTTATCGTCTCTAGCTGATTGATGCATCTTAGGAAAGTGGATTTCCCAGATCCCGACGGACCAATGACCACGACGACTTCCTGTGGGGCAACGGTTGCACTGATATTCTTCAATACCTCATTGTCACCAAATGACTTATTTAAATTTTCCACCTTGATCATTCTGTTTTCAACCTACTTTCAAGTCTATTTAGTACGAAACTTAGAACGAGCGTCAGGCAAAGATAGATGAAGGCACAGGCCAAATATGGCTCCCATACTTTAAAATACTGACTGCCCATCGCTTTTCCCCAATACATCAATTCCGGGGCAGCAATGACACAAACCAAGGAAGAATCTTTCAATAATACGATGAATTCATTACCTAGAGGAGGAATCATGCGTTTGAATGCTTGTGGAAGGACAACGGAAATCATGGATTGAGTGTGCGTCAAACCTAAAGAACGTGCCCCTTCCATTTGTCCTTTATCAATGGATTGAATTCCGGCCCTGAATATTTCAGCAATATATGCCGCTGCATTTAAAGAAAGTGCAATGACTCCCGCTGCGACGGCATTCGTTTCGCCGGTAAAGAAAGGAACCACCCCAAAGTGGATCAAGAAAATCTGGACCAGTAATGGTGTCCCCCGGAAAACCGTGACATAGCAGTAAAATGGAAAGGCGAGCCATTTATTTCTTACAATCTTCCCTAATCCAATCAGCAATCCTAGAAACGTCCCGATTAGAATCGAAGAAACGGATAGACCAATCGTAAGCAACGTCCCCTTCAATAAGAAAGGCGCATATTCAAAAATAATATCCCAACGAAAACCCATTCTATGTACCTCCTAAAGTCCAAAAAAACTGCGTAACTTCACACGTAAAGTTACGCAATTTTTCTCATAACCTATATTATTGTTGTGCTTTTACCGTCTCGATATCTGGATCTGTGCCAAACTGTTTTTTATAGATTTCGGCGTACTTGCCATTATCGAGCATGGTATTGATCGCTTTATCGAAATCGGCCTTTAACTCACTGCCTTTAGGGAATAGGACTCCATAAAACTCCTCTTCAAAGCTGCTGCTGTCTTCCACAACCTTCAACTTTTGATCAGGATTATTTTTTACGTACTCTTCAACGACCGTATTATCCGCCACGACCGCTTCAGCCCCACCCTTGAGCAATTCCTGAATGGCTAAGTTATTATTCTCGAATTTCTTGATATCTTTATGGTTTTTCCCAAGAAGGGCTTCCACCGCTTCTTGACCCGTTGTACCTGTTTGGACAGCTATCTTCTTCCCTTTCAGATCTTCTCCCGATGCCACATCACTTTTTTCGGGAACCAAGATTTTATTAGTGGAAAGGAAATAAGGAACCGAAAAATCATACGATTGTTTTCTTTCATCATTCACTGTAATTGCCGATACAGCTAAATCTGCTCTTTTTGATTCAATCTCCACAAAAATCGGATCCCAGCCTACATGCTCAATCTCGACTTTATACCCAGCTTCCTTCGCTACGGCATTGATAAAGTCAACATCGAATCCGACGATTTTATCACCTTCGAGGTATTCAAAAGGCGCATATGCCGCATCCGTCACGACTCTAAGCGTCTTTTCCTTCGGCCCTTCATCACTTGTAGTGGAAACTTCCTTTTCCTTGCCACATCCTGTCATGATCAAAAGCAAAGAAGATATCACGACCAACATGTATACAGATACCCTTTTCAACATAATCCCCTCTTTTCTCCCGTAAACTCTCACTCAAAGTAGTCTAACAATTTAGATTTGAATGATTATTCAGTATTTTTTACTTAAAAATAGTATACGTTTTTTTGAGTTTTCATGCAATAAAAAGTAAAAAAATAACTTTAGTAGAATACAAGTTTATTACAGTAAATGACAAAACCAAGTATCATAATGGACTTTGAACATGTGAACAATCGATTCATCTTCTTTTTCCATAAAAAATAGAAAATTATATTGAAAACGAATATAAAAAAATAAGCAACCACCCATTTAGAGGGTTGCTGCTTATTATGGTTCGTCCAGTGCACGGTTAGTTTCTTCATCAATATCTAACATATCCAATAGGAAGATAAAGATTGGTATCCCGATGATCAATCCCCAAATTCCAAGGAAGTGTTCGGAAAACAGTAAGATCATAAACGTGAAGAACGTAGGAAGATTTGTTTTGGCCGACATGAATTTCGGGTTCAAAATATAGCTTTCAAGCGCATGAATCACCACAATCATGATCAACACTGCAATGACCTTTGGCATGCCTCCAATACTATAGGCAATCATGCTTAGTGGAATCAAGGAAATAATGACCCCAGCCACTGGAATCAAACCAAGGAAGAAAATCATGATCCCCAAACCAATTAACTGTGGAAAACCAAGAATCCATAAGAACGCAACGGATAGAATGGCATTCGTAATGGCAATTAGGAATTGAACCTCTATGACTTTTCCGAATGAGTTAACGAACTTCACACCGAAATGTCCAATATTAATGAAGAAGGAATTGAATTTCCCCCGCTTAAACTTGGAAGTGAAGCGGATGATTTTATCCTTTTCCAACAAGAAAAACAAGCTAAGCAGTATAGAAATGAAGATTTGAAACGCCAGTTTTCCAAAGTCAGATATATAAAGATAGAGCGTATTCATCTGCTTTTGAAGATCCAGAGGTGATTCAAGTTCATTCATTAAACTAATGGCATATTGAATGACCTTGCTATCAGGCGGATGTTGAAAGAAGAATACAATCTGCGTAATCAGCTCAGTAAATTGTGTCGTAATAACCGGCAAGTACTTATAAAGGACGATAGCTAAAGAAGCAATGAACACTATATAAATGAAACTTATGACCACTTTGGAATTGATGGGCATCACTTTTTTCAGATGAAGCATGATGAATTGTTCAAGCCTTCCCATCAGGAAAGTGAAAACAAATGTGAATAAAACGATATTGACCATACTTCCGATGCTTACAAGAAATAAAAACAGCACAAGTAAGGTAATGAATCTTGAAAATCCTTCGCTTTGTAAATACTCTTTTACCACTTACCTATCTCCTATCTACCATTTTGCCGTAATCTATCTTTGTATTTATTATTTTACACGGAATGGAGGAAATCTACTACAAATACCTTCCAAAAAATAATAATTCGAAATATCTTGCCCGGACTCCCTCAAAAGCCCCGGCTTTGTATTAACTATAACCGGTACAAAAAAGGGATGCACCTATTATGCATCCCAATCAAGAAGACTTAGTCTTCGTCCTTAATGTCTAGATCTTCCGGAATCGGTTCATTCGCCAATTCTTCGACTAACATTTTATATTTCTCCAGCTGTTCAAAGTGCGTCTTGAACTGGTCCTTATAGATCAATACTACACCCTCGCCGTCATCCACCACTCTAATTTTTCCTTGTAAGATTAAACTTTCGACATATGGTATGGACACCGATAAGTAATCAGCCGTTTCCTCTACTGTTAAATACACGTTTTCGTCACTCCTACTACTATCTTTATAGCTATTATACCAGTAGTTCACTTTTTCTGCTTTTCTCCTATTGCCCAATATCCTCCGTCCATTTGAAAAGGGCCTTTCCCAGATTGAGAAAGGCCCTTCTATCATTTCACTGTCACTTTGACCGTTTTGGCATTTCCGGCCTTATCGGTTGCCACAACCGATAACTTTGTCTTTTTCTTTTGTTTTTTCATCGTCACTTTATATTTGCCATTTTTATCGGCTGTCGCCTTTCCGAGAACCTTGGATCCCACTTTAACCTGCACGGTTGCTTTGGCCTCTGTTTTACCGGAAACCGATTTACTTGAACTCGTCACTGCGCTGACTGTAAGCATTTTGGGTGCCGTCACGTCTTTTACCGTCGTTTTGACCGGGGTGGTCTGGTACTCTTTTCCACCCACGGTTCCTGTAGACCAAACAGAGACTTTGGTTCCGGCTTTTTGTTTACCAATCGTGACAGAATACTTGCCGTTCGCTTTTATCTTTGTTCCCTTTTTATTGACAACTTTATTATTGACCTTCACATATACTGTGGTATTCGGTTCAGCTTCCCCGCTTATCTTTGTATCCTTATCCCCGACCTTTTTGATGGTCGGCCCAGACATGGTTGCACCTACTGCGTATTCTTCCTGGCTTTTTAAACTCCCTGTGTCTTTCACTTTAATATAATATGTTCCCGGAGATACGGAATAGAGTTGAGTATCCGCTTGATCTACACGGTTGGAACTTTCCAGGCTCACCGCTTTATTCTTGGCATTATATAAAGAAAAGTCTAGCGAACTATTAAACTCCGTAGCAGCGACCACATATAAGAAACCATAATGCTTCACTTTGATTTTATAGTAATCTACATCGTTCGCTTTATTGAAAATCCCCAAACCAAATTGTTTCAGGCTTATTGAGTTAGACTTTTTAATCGTATTATTCGGTTCTTTTTCAATGAGATACTCACTTGCCATCTTCTTGTATGACTGATTATGTACACGCTCGAAAGGACTTTTCAGGCCTGTTCCCTTTTCAACTGAAACTGTAGCGGCTCCTACCGCCCCTAAATTAAGCGAAAATAGACTGAATACCAATGCCAGAATAAAAACAAATGATTTTTTCATAGTTCTCTCCCTTTTTAATAAAGTAAAAGATTTTCTTCTTTTCCCCTTGTCTCTACCCACATGCAAAAAGAAAATAAACCATCTTTTACCAAAATATACTAATAATTACTCTGTACGTAAAGGGACTAAAGCCTGATATGTCCACCTTATTTCCTGGTTCGTGAATATCAAGGAAAATAAAATGCGTTTATACCTTATAAACCAAACCCATAAAATGTAAAATAGTGTTAATGTAGGAGTTCTATAGACTAGGAGGATTGAAAAAATGACCTTATTTTATGTCATGCTTGCAGCCATTTTCGCGATCATTGTGGTTATCCTGGTAAAACGAAGAAGCGAGCCGGTCAGAATGGAACGGTATCAGCAAGAATTCCGGAGAAGGTATGAGGAGACGTTGGACATAGGCGGGAATGCTATCGTATCGGAAGCCTTAATAGAAAAGCTAAATCAAGCCATGGAAATCGAGTATATGGAAAAGGTCAATACCGCTTTCCGTATGAAATACCCACGTTATACGCAGGGGAATCTCAACGAGTTATGGCGGGAATTAAAACGGTACTTCATCATGACGGCCGTGTTCGGTAAAATGGAAATGTTTCATGCCACCGTCGATGAACTCTGGCATATCATGCTGGATGATAAACAGAAATATGATAGGTTCTGTCGGGACTTCCTTGGCCAGATGATCCTACATCATCCCCACACAGAGCCTGTCTTTAAACCAGTGGAACGGACACTGTTCGACTTTTACTATGTCCAGCTGTTCACTATTGATTCGCCCTCGATTCTAACTTGGGGAAAGTTCTTCAAACATGATAAAGCAACCTCCTTGCTCCACGATTTCGAAACACTGGAAGTTGACCAGTTAAAGGAAAAATACATGCGAAAACCGACGAGTGTGGAAGCGGAAGAAACTTTTGATAGGTTCTCGGGCCTCATAAAAAGTGACCGCACAGAACGGAGTGTGGATTGGCAAAAACGGTACAATCAAATGGATTATGCTGCACCCGCTTACTTCATTTATGCAAGTGCGGATGCATGTGATTCGGACTTCAAGCATCTGTTTGGTGACGATCCCGCTCACGGTTCCCATTCTGGAAATGTAGGTACCGACAGTCATGGCAGTGTTCATGATAGTGGATCTGATTCCTCGAGTTGTTCTTCTTGTAGCTCGTGCTCTTCATAAAAACAGCACCACCGTTTGTTAGATGGTATCTAGGTGCTGAACAGGCTTTGTCCAATCAATAAAGTACCCGTTACCATTTCACCTTCCCAACCCATTTAAAAATGCCTCCTTTTACTCAAGGAGGCATTAATGGATATCAGTTTTGCTTATTCATGTTCCAGTTTCTTCACCTGTACTTTTACATCAAGCGTTTGGTTCCCACCTCTGTAAACTCCCTGCAACGGGCTGACGTCTGAATAGTCCCGCCCAGCGCTAAGACAAATGTGATTTTCAAGTGCCTCTACATTATTCGTGGCATCGAGTCCAATCCAGCCGATACCAGGGGCCATGAATTCAACCCACGCATGGGAGGCAGCATCACCAATCAGCTCAGAGTTTTCACCGACGTAGAGATATCCGCTTACATATCTGGCCGGAATGTTCCTGGCTCTAAGAACGCCTAGCATAATATGAGAATAATCCTGACATACGCCTTTTTTCAACTCAAATGCTTCATTAGCGGTTGTGCTTACATTCGTCGATTCTCCGTCATAGGTCATGACCTCATGAAGATACCTCATTAACTGAAGGGAGAATTCAACAGGACTTTCAATATCACCTACCGCTTGGATAACTTGATCGATTTGATGCTGATATAAGAAGGTATAGTTGGTTCCATTTAAAAAACTCTTGTAATGCTCATGAAATAATTTCGAATGAAAGATATATCTCATTTCTGGAGAATACTCGATTTGTCGAATGAATGGCGACCTTTGAATGCTGACGATGGAGGTCGTCTTCACTTCCAACTTCGTATGTTTTTGGGGGATGAAGAAACTCTCCACGTGATTCCCCCATAAATCCACATGTTCCTTTGGCATCGATACAGGTGTGATTTCATTTTTATAAGACAATAAACGCTGACATTCATCCGTCCTAGGTTTCAAACGAATGGTATTCATACTTTGGTCTACTGCTGTATCATAGTAAAAAGTATTTACATGCTCAACTTCATATTTCATGGCCATTCCTCTCCCTGATACAATGGTTTTACTGTCCTGTAAGAGGAAGGGGTTTCTCTGGGGATGCTCCCTTTCATGTTACAGGATCAGCTTCTAAGTAATACGTTCTAGAGAATAACTTTCCAAATTCCAGACACTGGCTATAAGCCGAATCAATGAAGACTCCAATTTCTTCCGTATTCATTTTTTGGATATCCACATCTCTGAAGTCACTGATCATATTGTCAATGGCCGCATACATCTTCCAAGAATAATGGGCCACCTTTTCGCCTTCAAGTCCTTTGATCACTTCTCTGACATGTTCCATGCAATAACAGAGGGAACGCGGAAAGTTATGATCGGATATCATGAATTGCAGGATAAGTTTAGGTTCCATCATAGGGCTGAATTTCTTAGTATAATCTTCGTATCCATTAATGAGCTGTAGACTTGTACGCCAGTCCAAACCTTTCAATTCCAAGTCACCATAGGGAACGAATTGTCGATACATCGTCTGCATGACAAGAGCCGTTTTTTCAGCCCGTTCCAGCCATTTTCCTATCTTAATAAAATGATAGGGCAAATCTCGTGACATGGTGGAATCAATGATTCCAGTTGCTATCATTGAAGTCGTTTTAATACGCCTGATATACGAATGAATCTCTTGGAGGGAGCAATCCTCTCTTGCTTCGGCATTTTCTTGCTCTAAGTAAAACTCATTCCAGACCTCCCAAAGCATGTTGGGGATTCTATCTCTTGTCATCTTGGCATTTTCCCGAATATAATTGGTTATCTTCGATAGCGAATTGAAGTTATCTTCTGAAAAGGCCAAATAATGGACGACATTTTTCATCGTAATGTCTTCATAAAGAGAATCAAATTCTTCCTTATCCCCACAAATCCCGATGATCACTTCCAAATCGTGTTTGATCAGGGTTTCATGCTCGGAGGCTTCTAGCATTTTTACTAGCTGAACCTCAAGAATATTTGCATTGCTTTCGATCCGTTCACAATTCCTTGCCATCCAGAATAAAGAATCGGCTACACGACTAAGCATGCTGCATCGCCTCCTTTAACACCCAGGTATCTTTTCCTCCCCCGCCCTGCGACGAGTTCACTACGAGTGATCCTTCCTTTAAAGCCACTCGCGAAAGTCCGCCCGGCAGCACCTGTACTTGTTCCCCCTTCATGACGAATACGCGTAAATCCACATGGCATGGATAGAATCGACCTTTTTGGTACGCCGGAGCCCGTGATAATTTAATGGTAGGCTGGGCTATGTACTGATAAGGTTTTTCAATGATTTTCTTACGGAATAGTTCCCTCTCTTCCTCGGTAGCATGGGGACCGATCAGCATGTCGTACCCACCGGAAGCCCCTACATTCTTCACGACGAGTTCATCCAATCTTTCTAGAACCCACTCCCTCTGGATTGGATCACTTAACAGGTAGGTATCCACGTTTTTAATGATCGGTTCTTCCTTCAAATAATATTGAATCATATCCGGTACATAGGAATATATCGCCTTATCATCCGCCACACCGTTTCCAATCGCATTCAAGATGGAGACATTCCCCTCTTTATAAGCAGCAATCAACCCCGGCACCCCGAGTAAGGAATCTTCACGAAACGCCTCCGGATCAAGAAAATCATCATCTATACGGCGATAGATGATATCCACCCTTTTTAATCCCCGAATGGTTTTCATGTAGACAATGTTTTCTTTCACAATCAAATCTCTTCCTTCTACAAGCTGGATATTCATTTGTTGTGCAAGAAATACATGATCATAATAAGCCGAATTGTACATTCCGGCTGTTAAGAGGACTGCTCTAAGTTCAGTATTTTCTAAGATGTTATTTGGAACATGCGATAATAAGGAGTGTTGTAAATGAGCAATTTGATTTTCAAGTGTATTGAGAGAATGTTCAGAAAAAAACTCGGGGTAAACCTGACGCATAACATAACGATTTTGATACACATATGAAAGTCCTGAAGGATTTCGGAGATTATCTTCAAGAACTCGATATTCACCATGTTCGTCTTTGATTAGATCGATTCCCGCCAGAAAGATATGATTTTGTAACGGGATCTCAACCCCGCCTACCTGTTTATAGTAGTAATATGGGCTATTTTCTACCAGATGCTTCGGTACGATATTATCTTTTAAAATTTGTTGATCATGATAGATATCATCCAAGAAGTGATTAAGTGCTTCAACTCGTTGAATCATGCCTTTTTCAATCACTTCCCAGTCTTCAGCAGGGATGATAATTGGTATGAAGTCAAACGGCATGGTGCGCTCCGTTCCGCTTTCTTCCCCATACACCGTAAAAGTGATTCCCTGTCTTAAAAAACTAGATTGAGCTGTTTCATGCTTTTCCCTATACTCTTCTTCTGAAAATCGTTGAAGAATTGAATGGAAGTATCGATAGTGGTCTTTTGGCTCGCCATTTTCCTGAAGCATTTCATCGAAAAAAGGGCCCGTTTCATAAGTTTTGAACAAAGCTATACGCCTCCAAATAATATTATGTAAAGTGTAATGACTATTTAATTACGACAAATTTCATGGGATATCCTTCTTTTCCAACAATATTTTTACTAATAATTTAGATTTTTCTAATAATTATCGAATGGTACCGTTTTCATTCTTTCTTTTTATAAATCCACAAGAAAAAAACTAATAGGCTGCCCTATTAGTTCCATCGGTTGAACCAATTTTTGATTCGTTGTTTATTCTTTTTGAGAACTTCCTGCGATGTTTGGTTGTCTTTTTGTTTTTTCCATTCAAAGAAAGAAGCAATGGCGATGAGGAGCCCTCCGCCGATGACTAAGTACAACCACCATGGCATCTGTCCCCACATCGAATTTGTATTCATATAGATATTGAACAAGATCGTTACGGTTCCCGCCAAGAAATATGATTTGTATTTCATCGTGAATCCAAGGAGGATCGCCGCTAAAGAAATCGTCCCGATAACTAGGGCATCATATAGGGTGTTGCTTGCCATGGCATCTCCTATCATGATAATAAAGAGGACGAAGACGACACCCATCTCGATATACTGCGTTAATTTGCCTCTATTAAAGATTTTCCGTAATAAGATGGTACTTACGATAAAGAGCGGCAGGATCTGTGCCTCTACCTCCAGGACATCCGGGAATGGAATCTTATCGATGATGGCCCAATATGGATATAGACTGAGCACTATGGAAGCTGCCAAATAGATTTCCCTTTCCTTTACTCTCACCGTCATCGCCCTCATCAAGATGAAATAAACCGGCAATAAAAGAGAAACGAAAATGTCTAGAATGATGGATTCAGATTCTCGATTGTAAATATCCATCATCATCGCTACAAGGAAAAGTAATCCGTACACCCGGTAAAAATCGATTTGCAAAATGATCGCGCCTTTTTTCACGACTCCACTAAAGGATCTTCTACTTACTAACACCATTGCAGCCGTACATCCGAAAAGGACCCCGGTGCCAATGAATATGTCCAATGTTCCTGCATAGGTCAAGATGGTCCAATACGGGTACAATCCAAGAATCCCTGCAAGCAATGCGTATGTTTCCCTCTCCTTTGCAGGGATCGTAAAGTGCCTCATCAAGATAAAATACCCAATCAAGAAACAAGAAACAAGGACCTTGAGTGGCCAATATGTCGGTTCATTCATAAATGCTTCGACATTCATGGTTAGTAAAAATAGCAAGCCATATATCCGGTATACATCCACCTTGATTCCTGATTCATCCTTCCTTACCAAGCCTGTAAAGAAGTGTCTGCTCAACAGGATCATCACGAGCATACATGCAAAAAGAACGCATTCACCCGTAATCAACGAAACCGTATGAATGTAATCCACGATGCTAAGGAACGGATACAGACTGAGGATCATCACAAGAGCGGAATACACCTCCCTTTCTTTCCGTCCATTTGTAAAGCTTCGTATCAGAATGAAATAGCCTGGGATCAATAGTGCTACAAGGACTTGTAAAAGTGGATAAGATGGTTCATGTACGAGCACTTCCCCATTCATGGCAAGTAAGAATAATAGCCCATAAATACGGAATGCATCGATTGCCGTCCCCGTTTCGTCCGTCTTAAACAGCCCTTTGAAGTATTGCCTGCTCAACAACAGCAACACGACCATACAGAGGAAATGGACAACCAGAGCTGTCACGGTCGGCAGCGAGTGGACGTAATCCCATATGTTGAAAAACGGATACAATCCGATGACGGCCGCTACACCTGAATAGATCCCTCTTTCCTGTCTGCCTATCGTAAAGGTTCTTATCACGATAAAGTAAATCGGTAGCAACAAGGATACCGTTATTTTCAAGATTTCAAATTCCGTAGAATCCCAGAATACTTCCCCATTCATATCAAGTATAAAGAACAAGCCGACTATTCTATAAAAATCAATGATTTGCTTGTCACCTGCTTGATTGACCAAGCCCGTGAAATATCGTTTACTCATGAACACCATCCCAACAGCACAGGCAAACAGGACGGCCATTCCAAGAAGTATCGATAAAGTGCCCGCATACATCACATAGAAAATGAAAGCCATGCCGAGTGGAAGCACCACATAATTTTTCCAGTTCCTTCTCATGAGTAAATACCAAGCAAAGAGAAGCTGGATAGTCACCAAACCTACCCAAATGATTTCTCGATCAAGAGGGAATTCATACAGGGCCGTTTCAACAATCGACAGGGCAGCCGTTATATGAATGAAAGGAATCAAATAAAACTCGATGATGCCTTTCCACTCTTTTTTGGAGACCGCCCATAAACCCGTAATGATTCCCGCCGTAATCATCAAGCAAATCGAAAAGACGAACCGTGTTGGCTCCATGTCGGTAAAAAACAGCTGGATTTGTAGAAACAGGACGGTAAATCCAAGATATGTGAAGAGGAACCTTTCCCATTTCACCTGGGTTCGCAGTGCACTCACATATAGGAGAAGTTGTGTGAGAAATAGAAAGGGTGAAACATCAGACATCGTGATCAGGATGAATCCAAGCGGTATGGCAACAAGGTTGGCCAAATGGCTCGAATAAAGGAAATACTTTCTTCCAGTCTGTGAATGCCTCCCGATCCATTCCCCGACAAGGAAAAAGATGAATGGTCCAAACAGCACAAAACCAATCTGGTATGAAGTCTCACTGAAATCAAAGACCTCATATAGAGAACCATACAATCCCGCACTTGTAACGATGACCGGAAGCCAATAAAGAGATGTACGATGCAAATAAACGGACCACCCGTTTATAGCCGTCGCAATAGCCAGTAAAACGGTGACCTCCAAAGGACTCAATGCACCATATCCGACCAGCAAGAAAGCCATGAAGGACAGGAACTGGCCACTAAAGAAAAAGGGAGGGAAGAAGATCCCCAATGATTTTTTCAAGGCATACGCTGCTCCGATGGAAATCAGGGCTACCATCATTAGATGCATGCTGAATGCCATATTCGACTGAAACCAATCGCTTCTTTCCATCAAATACGGGTAAAACGCGATAAGCCCCAGTAAGAAGGAAATCGGAAATCCATATACACTGACTTCCTTGATTTGTCGAGCATCCCCTTTAAGATAGGTAAGAAAGAACGTGCCAGATACTACGATAAGACCGATGCCTACTTCTACCCAGGCCATCTCGCTAAATTTGATTGTCAATATTCCCACCATGATCAAGGAAGAAATAAGCAAGACACTCTGTTTAAACAAGCCGTACCTTGCATGGCGATTGTATACATACAGACCGACATACAAAAGGATCTGAAGAAGGAACATCAGATTCAAAACAGCGGGGAAAGCAAGTGAAAACGCAAAACAAAGATAAAAGCATCCAAAATTAAAGACAGCAACCGCCGGATAGGTGAAGTTCCTATTTTTCGTGTGCAGGGCAACATAAACCAATTGGGCAGTCACGATCATCAGAGCGATAAAAATCTGGGCATATTTTTCCTGATAGGCCATCGCATTGATATATAGGAAAACGATTCCGACCTCGACCAGGCTGGTCACCATGAAGCTTTTGGATAGCCCAGGCTCATTCCTTCTTGCCATATAAGTTGAAAGTGCCATGAAAATCAGCGGGATACTCGCATAAGCGATGACCATGTAATCGCTTAGAACAGAGTTAAAGACAAAATGGATATATCCATAAGTGAAGATGAAATTGAATGCCAGCTCATGATACTTCTTGTGGAATTTCACGGCCAATATTAAAAACAAGATAGAGATGACCATCAATGTAATCGAATAGACCAAGTTACTCGAAAATAACGTGAAGGCGACAAAGCTTTCCACGATGATCTTAAACTGGATGAATCGAAACAGATATGGCCTGAATAGGGCCAACACCTTTCGATTCTTCAGATATTCGACGTTCCATACCAGCAATAAATTAAATATACTGACCATCAATAACAACCACTCGATTGTCGGCGTCAAATAGGCAAAACCGAAATAACATGTGATGGCAAAAGTGAAAATGGAAATGAAAATGAATATTTTCGACTTAAAGTATGCTGCAATTCTGTAATAGATCCCTAAGCAAAGGAGACCGCCAAGAAACCCAAGCAGGCCTCCTCCCCCGCCTTCCAGGGATAAATACTCTCCGAAGATCTGATAATAGGAAGCTGATAAAATCGTAATCGGGATAAATAAACTGGCCAATGTCAGAAAAGCAAAAGCCGTTTGTTCAATTTTCAGCTTGGAAGCGATAAAGGCCATGCCAGTGAATACGACTGACACCATACCAATGAACAAGACCTTCCACACCGCGTTCAAGTTCCCCCATGAACTGGTCGCCAAAATCAATCCGCCAAATAAGAGAAGAATGACTCCGGTAAGGAGAACGACGGAAATATTCCTCTCCCGTATCTGCTCCGGTGTCTTTTTCGGTTTTTCTGGGCGCACCACCTTTTTCTTCTGAGTCACCTGTGGCTGGGGAACAGTTTTTTCCACGGGAGCGCTTATGTTGACCGGTTCCTCTAGAGGCCTTGAATCCTTTTTCTCTTCGGTGGATTCCTCGACTCGTGGAAGATTTGGCAGATTAGGAGTCTCTTGTACCGTTTGCTCTTCCCCTGTCACGTCATCCACAGGGTGAACGGATGTTTTTTCGTCTTCACGCTCCTGACTTTTCCTTGCAGGCTCTCTCTCAAGTTCAGCTTTCTTTTTTGCCTCATTCAGGCGCTTTTCCTGATAGATAACCAGTTGAACATGCCGGTCATATGCCCGGCTGATCCGGATATATTCGGTTTTAGGAATGAGCCGCTTTTCCCATAAAGCTTGGAGCTCTTCTTGGAAAATCTGCTGCCTTCTTTCTAAACCCATTTCCTCATTTGAAGAATCAACCATCCAGAAACCCCTTCCTTCGCCATAGCTTCTTCCCATTTTATGTATCTACTACTTTTGATAATAACAAAAATTACCTATTTATAGAATATTAAACCATTTAATAACGAACAAGCCATCGATTTGACAGCCAAGGTTAGTCCCCTTACCCTATGTGTCCAGTTTCCTAGAAATAGAGAAACAAAGATAGTCCAATGCCACTAGTACGATAAAAATAGGAATGGCAAAAGGCGTCAAAAAGCAAAATACAAAGAAAATGCTGCTAATCGCGAATAGAATCCAGCTTATGATTAGGAAAAGACTCGAAAAAAAGTCCGCCATTTCATTACTCACGCTGTTCACCCCCACAATAGGTTCATTGAATCATATAATGTTACAATCCTTCGGGACCGTATTGAGGATACAAGCACAAAAAGGGCGACCTACTAGCGATCACCCCCTCGTTTCTATAATGTTCTTAACTTATCCTCACTTCTTACGATCCATAAATAGACCATGATTGAAATCAAAATCGAAAAAGCTGCCGTGACATAAATGCTTCGGTACCCGAATAGATACCCGATCTGTCCGAATACGATGGCTCCTATTCCAACGCCCAGGTCAAAAAAGGAAAAGTACGTGGCATTCGCCATCGCTTTACGATTGGGGGCCGTTTTCTCAATTGACCATGCCTGCAAGGCCGGCTGCACAGAACCGAACCCCATTCCATAAAGCACGGCTGCGAGGTACAGAACCGATTCACCCGGCATCCATGCCAATAGCAACATCCCCGACATAATAAGCAATGCGGAGGGAACGAAAATGGTCCGGTGGCCTCTCCGATCATATAAACGTCCGGAAAACAACCTCGTAACCATGAGTGCCAGGGCATACAGCAAAAAGTACCACTGAATGCCACTTACCCCTTTTTCCGCCGTATAAAGTGGCAGGAACGTCGCAATTCCTCCAAATGTGACGGATATGAAAAAGATTAACAGCGAAGGCTGCAACGCACTTTTTTCATAAATATCAAACCGTTTAGTGCTCAATGCGGCAACCGGATCTCTTTCCACTTTCTGATAGGTGATCAATGATGCCATTACCATGGCCAGTATTCCCAATAGCGAGCAGATCAGGAATAACTGTTGAAATGGAAGGACTGTCACAAGAAAAAGGCCAAGTGTCGGTCCAAGTGCAAGTGCTAGATTACCAGATAATCCGTAATACCCCATTCCTTCACCACGACGTTTAGCCGGAATGATGTCAGAAGCGATCGTTCCGGACGCCGTTGAAGACAATCCCCAGCCGACTCCCTGAACAATACGCATCAAAAATAACAAGCCGATGCTTCCCATGAAACCGAAGGAACCCACAGAGAAGGCGAATATGGCCAACCCAATCAGAAAGATGCTCCTTCTTCCCTTCGTTTCCAACATCTTGCCCGCAAATGGCCTTATAAGCAATGCAGAAAACGTGAATACCCCAAGGACTGCCCCAACCAGGCGGTCATCCCCTCCAAGTTGCTCAACAAACAGCGGGATCGTTGGCATCGTCATTTGGAAACCCATGAAGATACATAGATTCGCCAAACAGATCATGACAAAGTCACGCGTCCATATTCTTTCCGAACCTTTAACCCGTTCCTCGGCTAATGGTTCCCCCATATGACTTCACCTTCTATCCGAAATAGTCATCTCCAGTTTACTAAAAAAGGAAAAAATTAGCGACGAATTGAATTTTGAAGTGCCAAAAGATTCAACTTATAACGCCCCGTTCAAAACGGGACCCCTTGTATCCTTATTTCTCCCTGCCCCTTACTTTTCATGAAAAATTTTTTAAACAGCATGCTACTTTTTCCTTTTTAGAGTTTATATAGACAGTGAACTCAAAATAAACCTCGATGGGCCAAAAAGGAGCCGAAAACTAATGATCTATGAAGAAACGTATCGCTATTTATTACGAAATGTAAACTCCACTGAATTCGACACATGCTTATACTCCGTATTGCATATGGATTGGGATGGCATCATTCAAAGCCCGATTTACCAAATGGCCAAAGGAATAGGAACGACTGAAAAATACCTAAAGAAAATCATCAAGAGGCTATCATCGCCGCAGCTCGGTTGCGGACGTAGAATCTTCCTTCCGGTCGATCAGGGAATGGTGAGGAAATACCAATTCAATTTAGGTCCAACCGGCAGCTTCACCAACAGAAAAGATCGATATTGTAAAAAATACCGTTTCTTCTATACTGATGCCTTTCGCAGTCTCCCCCTAGCGGCCAAGAGACTTGTACTTATGGCTGCCTTCACGATGTCCGTGAAAAAATCCGAAGTTGTCTCACTGAATTACGAGGAAGTCATTCACTCGGGAAGTTCCCTGGCTAAAAGAAAGCATATTTACGAAGCGATGAGGATCATTAACGAAACATTGAATGGCACCATGGCCTTTTCCATGGCTTCCTCCACTTTCAACCGTAAGGAATTCATCGTGGTTTCCTTCAAAACGGGCACACTTAACGAGTACCTCGAAAATCGGACAGAAAGAATGATGTTGAGAAAAACCATATATGAAGCGGGGTTTCTGGAACATATTGAGGATAAAGTCTGTATCGAACTGGAGCGTGTCGGAAAATATATTTTCCATTCGTTTCTTCATGCTGCAGAAGGACCTGTCAAAGACGAGCTATTGAAACTAGCGCGCTTCATCTATCAGTCTTCCCTTAAAAAGTTTGGCTGTGCCTTGAACGGCAACAAACCATTATTGGCTGAGCCGAAAGAGGCTTCCGCTTATTTCAGTACGATCGTATATAATGAAGCACTAGAACAATTGGGGGTATATGCTCACCAGGCTGCCTGCATAAATGAGCTTGTAGACCGCGAACACTTTCATCGCGAGATTTTGGACCGGCATGTAGATTATAGTGAAGTGGATGAGCATATTGAGCCCATTCGTGCGAAGTATAACCTGGCAATGGACATGTACCAGACGCTGAATAAATGGTGCGAAGACTGGGTGATTTCCCGGGTAAAATCCGCAATGACTGAAACAGGATCATCTAAGAAACGGATCTTAAACAACCAAAGTCCATCCGACTATCTCGACTACCTGAAAAAACATACATACGAGCAACTGGAACGACACATGTCAGTGTACCGACACATCAATCATGGTGAATATGTTCTGGACATTTTACAACAGAAGAAAGAAACCCTCCAATCCTATTTCGCCATTCAGAAAGAGCGCCTGAAAAAATAAAGTGAATCATATAACTCAGTGAACACTGGCTTTTGGGCGAGTGTTTTTTGTCATGCATCCTTATCCTTCCTTTCACTCAGAAAACCCCATGTTCCTTCCCACATCGTCAGAGTCGATAGGATTTCCTCTGATTTTCTCTTCCCTTCCTATGAATAACCTGTATTCAGTTGTGGATAACCACCTCCTTCCTTCACATATCCGATACTTGTCTGTGAATAAAAAAGGAACGTCCCTACTTTTTCCTGATAGGCATCGATGAAACCAGTCATACCAACGGTTTTCTCATAAAAGTTATCCAAGGGTCTAAAGAAAGGGTCTCAATCACTTATCTAAAAAAAGTTCTGAATATCGTTATGAATAAGGGAATGAACGAGAGTCCCCCCTTCACCATAAGAAATATAGGTAGCAAGTAACGATGATCTAGATGAATTAGATAGTTCAGCACATATGCAAGCTAGGAGGTGTGAACGATTTCTATTTTTATTCATAAAATCGGACAAATCCTTTCATATTTTGGGTAAGTGATAAAGTAGATTCACCAATTCCAGAAAGGAGCTGACAGGTAGAGAAGCAAACAAGGCAGACGATACTTGAAAATTACTTACCATGGTTTCACATTTTGCAAACCTACTACCCCCTTATTTTCTCTGCACTTGACGCAGTAGAAGACAAGTAAAGGCATCTAACTGATTGAGCTGTAATGCGTACTGAGCTTCCATGAACTTGTATATCCATCCCCAAGGATACAAGCCATTTTAACTAACGAATAACGACCAGATCAGTTGGGTGCTTTTGTCATGAACGGACAAACGTCCCCCGCCTGGCAGGATTCCTGCCAGGCGGGGGACGTTTGGGTTACTACATTATTTGGTCACTTCAATTTTGCCGTTGTTCGATTCTAGATCAACCAAATTTTCTCCCTTTCCAATGACCGTATTCCCCTCATATTTATCGAGGATATTGATGGTACCATTATCGACAGATACCTTGAAGGTTGTATTCGTCGGTTCTTTATCCGTTTTAATGATAATCTTTCCATTGTCGCTCTCTAATTGAATGTTCCGATCTAAATCCTTTGTAACGAGCGATATCTTACCATTATTTGAGGAGCCCTTGAGATTGCCCTCTACATCATTAAGGTCCAACCTGCCATTTGCACTTTTTGCATCAATGTTTTCAGCTACAATCTTATTTAATTCAATCCGTCCATTATCCGTTTTCACTTTCAAATCCTTTATTTCCAATTCTGATATTTTCATCTTTCCATTATCATTATCGAAGACAAAGGAATCATACGACTTTTGCGGGACATATACGTATAAATGAGAGGATTGAAAGTTAAATCCAATGCTGAAGAGATTAGGTTCCTTCAATCTAATGGTCAGCTTCTTTCCTTCCACGTCGGCAGCTAAATCCAACTTAGACACATCCACGCCTTTTGTGACAAGCTCCACTTTAATCTCTGTATCCGAAGTCGGAAGAACTTCTACCGTTGCATTGTCCGAACGGACCTCGATATCCTTTACCATTTCGGCACTCACCTTTTTCTCTGTCGTAATCTCATCATGATTGGTTTGTGAATACGTAAAGAGACTGCCGATACCGCCAACGATCAATAGAAACAACGCAAGGATTGATAATTTTTTACCCATGCTTCACACCACCCTTTACAAGAGACACGTTAAATTTTAAGTAACGAATAAATCCTTTAGTAAGAGCTTTTGTTGCAATGAACATCCCCATGGCGATGAATATTCCGATTCCACAAATACCAAGTGAAGCAAACAAATCAAACAATCTAAATTCACCCATGAACAGATTAATAAGGATGCTAAGTGGAGCGAGGATGAACCCTAAAGATGCTACCCATCCCGAAAACACGACGCCCACCAGTGCAATGAAAGGCCCGAGGACAATCACAATATTGAAGAATCCCAATCCAATCACGGCCCATACTGCCCGTAAGATGTTTCCCGTGGAAGTCGTTTGTTGAACCATATCAAGATGGTAGGATGCCAGAAGCTCCTTGGCTATTTGTTTTGGGTTTCCTAGGGACGCTGAGATTTCCTGCTCCGACTTTCCCTTTTCTATTCCAATTGTGAAGTACTCTTCGTAATCTTGCAGGATATCCTGCCTTTCTTCTATAGAAAGCCTCTTTAGGGAAGCTTCCAACTGCTTTAAAAATTGTTCTTTATTCATTTACGACACCTTCCTCGATTAATTGATTGACTCCATTAGAAAATTCATTCCACTCTGTCAGCAATTCGTGAAGGTATTCCCGCCCTTTATCAGTCAACTTGTAATACTTACGTGGTGGACCCTCTGATGATTCTTGCAAATATGTCGTAAAGTACTCTTCCTTCGTCAATCTTCGTAACAGTGGATAAACCGACCCTTCCGATATTTCAATCTGGTCTGAAATCTTCTGAACTAGCTCGTAGCCATATCGATCTTGCTTATCAAGCAACACCAGTACGCATAGCTCCAAGACGCCCTTCTTAAACTGTACATTCAATGCACCATCACTCCTTTCTGATATGTCTCGGTACTATCTAATGAACAGTACCTGACAGCGAATAATACATCTTATTCAATAATTTACCACATGCTACTGTTTAATACAAGGTACTGTGGAAATTATTTTGTTAATTTTTTCAAGTTGTTTTTTCTTCTTACTTCATCTTCCCCGATTCAATCCGTATAATAGAAGGATATGGAAAGGGGGAATTGATTTGGTCAAAAAAGAAATAACCAAAAAGCAGTTTGAATTTCTTGAACAAGAATTTACCTACCTGCAAAATGGCGGGACCATTTCCGAGGAAGAGAAGAAAAAGATGTTAGCATCCTATGATGTGAAGGCCTCTTTAAGTTTCGTCTCCATCCTATTAGCGATTGGGGCCATCCTGTTAGGGCTTGGGGTCTTAACATTCGTGGCCAGCAACTGGATGTATATAAGTAAAGGCGTTAAATTCCTATTGATCATCACCTGTTTGATTGGCGTGAATGTTGCCGGGGTCAAGTGGGAGACACGCTTTCCAAAAACCTCCCGAAGTCTGCATTATGTCGGGATTCTCCTATTTGGAGCAGGTATATTTTTAGTCGAGCAGATGTTTAACATCAGCATCAATTTTAACAGTTCCTTTTTGTTATGGGGGATTGGAGCCATCTTCATCGGATATTACCTAAAGGACGCCATTGTCCTCCTATTCACTTCTTTTTTACTGTTCGTTTACCTTAATGGCAGCATCTTTCTTGATGAAACGTCTTACCCGCTGGCCATTATCATCCTTCTACCGGCTTTATATTTTCTAGTAAAGCAACTCAACTATCCTAGGTTTCTATCCTTTATCGTTAATGGCTTAACGATCAATGCCCTCATCCTTTTTCTCATGGAATTCGTACCTAAGCTCGTGGAGGGTAACGGGGATACCATCATTCTCTCGATTCTTTTTATCGTAGGAATCCTGCTCGCTTACATTCGCGTTCCAGTTAAGTTGCAGAGAATCACACATATTCAAGGACATATCCTCCACGGGGTTGCGGCTATTTTCTTAACTTACGAGCTTGCCATATGGTTTCCTTTAGCTTATTTTCTTTTTCTCCTTTACCTGATACAAAAAGGAAGCTTGACCAGTATCGTGAT
Source organism: Peribacillus suis (assembly GCF_059384845.1). Classification (NCBI taxonomy): domain Bacteria; kingdom Bacillati; phylum Bacillota; class Bacilli; order Caryophanales; family Bacillaceae; genus Peribacillus; species Peribacillus suis. The sequence continues at coordinate 676,891 of NZ_CM182019.1, read as the reverse complement.
CATATGTGCATTGATATTCAGGTACTATATCGATTCCTTTGAATTCCTGCCGAAGTCACTGACCTTCATCATCGGAGGCCTCCTGCTCCTTGTGTTTGGCTTCTTCTTTGAAAAACAACGCCAAAAAGGAGGGGAATCCATTGAATCGTAATAAATTTTTGCGCCCGCTCATCGTATTCGCCATTCCTGTTTTGATTCTTATAGCCCTGGCGGTTCCACCCGTCTGGACAACTATGTTTGGTGAAGAAATCAAAATCCGAACGGCTCCGATCGATCCGACGGACTTGTTCAGGGGAAGCTATGTAGCATTAGGATATGAGATAGAATCCGTCACGCTCGACCAACTTGATGAGACGGTGAAAACTGATTTCCACAGTAAGAATGTCGGAGATTACAAAAGTGTATATGTTTCATTAAAACAAGACAGCAATGGGCATTACGGCGTCCACCATGTATCGAAGGAAAAACCGGATGAAGACATGTATCTCAAAGGAAAATTACAAATCCCCTATGATTTACAAAGGGCCTCGTCCATTCACATTAAATATGGCTTAGATAATTATTACGCTCCTAAAGACAAGGCATTGGAACTGGAAATGTCCGCTGCTGCAAAAACGGCCATGGCCGTGGTGAAAGTGAAGAACGGAAATGCGGTATTGCAGGAAATCATCGTACCGTGATTATACATGCGAAAAGCATAGGAGGCATCGAATGAGATGCTTCCTATGCTTTTTTATGGCACACATTATTTTATTTGATGAGCCTTTTAGCCCCGATATAGCGATCCTTCCAATACTTGTCGCTCATCTTCACGACCTTCACGCCTTTTGTGGTCGTTCCGACAAATGTACCGTTCCCATTATAAATGCCGACGAAGGAAACCTTGCCTTTCTTGCTACCGGTCGCATAAAACACTAAATCACCTGTTTTTAAGTTTTTCTGTTTTACAGCCTTTCCTTTCTTATACTGTTCCGCACTGGTTCTTGGAATTTTCATGTCTGTCGCCGCTTGTTTATAAACATATTGAGTGAGTCCACTTGCATCGAATCCTTTTGGTGTCGTTCCGCCATATTTATAAGGGCTTCCCACTTGTTTTGCTGCTACTGCAGCCACTTCGTCTCCATAATTAATGGACGCCGAAGCATTGGCCGGACTGAAAACGAAAGCTACCAACAATGCGGCAAGTGCAAGTACGGCCACAAGCCATTTTGAAACAGGTAATCTAAGACTCATCTTTTTTCTCCCCCAATCTGTAAATGAAACACAATTTTAAATATATGAAGTACATTCGCTTTCATTCCTTGATTCACCTTTTTTTCAAAAAAAAGCTTTGTATTGAGGATGAACTCTACAATCCAGACAAAAACTTAGAAACTTCTTAGATCAAATATAAAAAACGACACTGTTAAATTATGTTAAATTAAGTATAATCATGTATGAACCATTGTAAGTAATTTCAATAATAGACTGGGGGTTTTTTATGAGGAATAAAAAGAAAATAATCATCATGACATTATTTTCAGCTTTGCTATTTTGCATGGTCATCGTTTTGAGTTCTCTTTCACCACTAGCGGATACAGGTAAAAATGCGAATCAATTTAATTCTATCGGGATGTGGCTTTCCATTGCGATGATGCTGGTACTGTATTTCGTCCCATTGCTCCTGTATGTTATCGGCTTGGAGTGGATGAAATATGTAATGGCCGTATTCTGCTCATTATCCTTACTGTCTTTATTACCCATGATCGGCATAGTCGTATTTCTTGGTGTAATGGAAGGCTTCACTTCATCACTCATCGGCGTGGTCATCGTCAGTGGGATGAATATACTCATCAATACAATCTGGTTCTTCACGGCATTCTCTAAAGGAAGCAAGACTTCCATTGGAGGAAGTTTGAAAAATCCTATTCAAAATTAAAAAAAGAAACCAGATATCACCGTTCCATAGATAGACGGTGGTATCTGGTCTCTCCGCTTTCTTTGATTCAAGAAGGATGATCTACTATTTAGGTTTCTCGTTTTTCTTAGCCTCATCACTGTCGCTCATGCCTTGTGTCGTATGGTCAATTACGCCGCCGATTCCAAAAAACGTAAGCGCAATGAAATTAATGATCCCCATAGCCCCGTTCAATGCATCATCGGTGATGGTAAAGCCAATCGGGTGTATAAAGTTATTGATAAACGCAGCAACCATCTGCGTTACCATCAAAACACCTGGCAAAAATACAGTAAAAATAAACGTAGGATTTTTAAAACGAACTTTCCAGTTAATCAATTTTCTCTATCCCCTATTATCAGTGCCGTCCACACTACAATGGTACGAACTTGCTATATCATATGCTGCTTGTCCTTTTAGCGTTCGGAAAATTCATGCCCCCCTAGAAAATCCCTTAGACCAAAAAAAGGAGATCCATCCAAAGACAGAACTCCCTTTTAGATCCTTATAGCATCACCGCACCTCACTTTAACAAATAGGTGACGGCTTCCTCTAGTTCAACAAATTCATCCGTATGCCACTGCATGTTTTCATTTTGAAAATACGCTTCTGTTTCGAGTGGCAAATTAGACGTAATCATCCGCAATCCCTTTCTTTCTATTTCCCCTGGAATGGAGAATGCCGGCAAATCCTCTGTTAACCAATACCGTTTATATTGCTGTCCCAACTGATCCTTTTCGAAATGACCGATGAGCTGGCCGTGATTCATGAAAATCAGGTAATCAGCAAGTTTGCGGATGTCTTCCATTTGGTGGGTCGAAAAGAAGATGGTTTTCCCTTCCCTCTCCATCCACTTAATCAAAAAATTCATGTATCGCTGTTTTGAGATGATGTCCATAGAAGCCGTTGGCTCATCCAGGATCAATAGTTCGGCATTTCTTGCTAAAGTCAGCGCAGCTATTAGCTTTTGTTGATTTCCCTGGGACAACTTTCCATACTTCTTATTCAGGGGGACCTCGAAGGTTGTGATCACCTCGTCAAACAATACCTGATCCCAAGTGGGATACCATCTAGAAGATAACCGCAGTAATTCATGCCCCGTAAACGAATCGCAGCCAATCAAAGCTTGTGGCTGATAAGCGACTTTTTGTTTCCAGGCTTCATCTTCCTGCTTCGTATTATTCCCAAAAATGATAATATCACCAGCATCTTGTCGTGCCAATTGCATGACCATCTTCAGCAGTGTACTCTTCCCGGCGCCATTATTCCCAATCAAGGCTGTCACGGTACCTGGCTCTAGCGTCAAATCAATCGGTCCCAACGAAAAGTCCTCGATTTTCTTTTTGACAGAATGAATCTCAAGCGACGTTGTCATGGTTTCTCCTCTCCTTTTTCCGTTTTGAGCTCTTCTATTAAACCCGTAAAAATTTCCTCAATTTCCTTGAATGAATAGTTTTGTTGAAGGGCAGCTTCAATGCTATTTTTCATGGCTTCCTGGACTGATTTTATTTTCACACTTCGGAGAAGGCTTTCCTCAACGTCTGCAACGAACGTCCCTTTTCCCTGGATTGTTGTGATAAAGCCTTCCGTTTCTAAATCTTGATAAGCTCTACGGGTCGTGATGGCACTGACTTCCAGATCTTTAGAAAGCATCCTGATCGATGGCAAAGGTGAACCCGAAGACAGCTGTCCGCTTGCTATCAAAGCTTGGATTTGAGCCGTTATCTGATGATAAATGGGGATTCTTGATTCTTTTGATAAACGAACCGGCAGCTCCACTTTACTTCTCCTCCCTATATATCATTATTTTAGATAATCAATTTGGAACATTTTCTTTTTCATATATCGCTTCCAGAAGTAATAGCCCCCGACCGTTACGACTGCCGAAATGAGAATCGACCCGATCGCGAAGTTCTTAGCGGCTTCCATCGCCCAACCGACAACTCCCCTATCTGTTTTCAAGGATAACCACACGAGCACGGACGTCACTCCACCATAAAAGACTACACTATATATACCTAACTTAATCGGGGTGATTCGTTCCCCTACATCACTTGCTGCAAAAACGAAAGAGGACGAAACACCAAAAGCCAGCCAGATAATCGAGAAGGCAACATACTCCAAAACAACCATGGATTCTAGAAGTCTTGGAGTAAATAATAACAAGAACAAAACCTGGAAAGGCAGACTAGGGAACAGCATGTGAACAAACCGGCTTTTAATCAATACTTCCTTTTCGATAGGAAACATATTTAACATCATGAAAAACGGGGACACCCAAACATCTCCCTCCACCTTTTGAAGCTGCAATTCTTTCGGCCTTACCATGAAGGCCACACAACCAAATGACAATATAAAACCAATGTCGGTCAAAAGTGATGGTGCCTGAGTCTCCACTTCCAAAACCCATGAATAGGAAGCAGCCAGTACAAACAGTGCAAAGAATAAACATAGCGTGCCGAACCAAGATTTCCTCCATTCGATACTTGCGAGCCAAAAAGCATCTTTCCATGTATTCATCATCTAAACTCCTCTCAAATTGTTATGGTGTTTATATCTATATACACACTATATGTTAAATACATACAATTATCAACCATAAAAGTAATTTTTAGGTAAAAAAACTGATAGGCTCATAGAAAAGCTTAATCCCTTAGCACTTGTATATGGGAATTTTTGAAACCTTTCTAACAGGGTAGCCGTAAATAAAATAGGAGGTGTACCATGAAAAAGTATGCGATATTCATATTGAGCTTCTTGTTACTCTTTACCTTGCTACACATTTCAGCAGGTCTATTATTAACCGCTACATATACTCCCAATCCCACTAACGTACGGGAACTGAGCCTCCCATTAACCCAGGAAGTGACTTTTGGTGATCAGTCACAAATCCCGACTTTATTGATTGCAACAGTAGCGGCCACTTTAGCTTACCTAGTCCCAACGAAATGGGGAAAGAATTAAATAACAAGAAAGGGGCTGTCTAATAAGTCCCTAAAATAAAACAGGTGGAGAAAAACGAGTTGTTTTTCTCCACCTGTTTTTCTATTTTTATAATTATTCATTGAAAGTAGCTGATGCAAGCCAGCTATCTTCAGTAAATTATGTGCCATGGCTACGATGCCAAACTCCGTTTGGACTTTCGTTAAGCCCCGAAGCGAAAAGCGACGGAACGACCTATTGCCCTTGATATGACCAAAAACACTCTCTACCTCGATTTTTCGTCGAGCGTAAATTTGTGCATTCGATTCAGACCAAAGGTTCACTTTTGCTTTCGCTTTTAGTTCTTCATAAACTGGATTAACATGCACTTGGCGATTTCCTGCCGCCTTTGTACATTGCGATTTTAATGGACAATCCGTACAATCCTCACATTCATAAATTTTAAAGTCACGTGTGAATCCATTTTTATCCGTACGGGTCGAGTAACGCTTAAATAAAACCTTACGGTTATTTGGACAGGTGTATTCATCCTTTTGTTCATCATATGCCCAGTTACTCGCATGACGAATATCTTTTTTATAGCTCCGTTTTTGTTCCGTTAAAAAAGTATTGTAAGGAATCAAAGCTTCAAATTCTTCCTCCAAAGAGTAGAGGTAGTTTTCTTCACTGCCATAGCCGGCATCTGCGATGACGTTTTTCGGGAATGGTAGCGATGTATTCTTCAGTGCCTCTATATGGGGCTTAAAACACCGTGTATCAGTTGGACGTTGATGTATCGTATAAAAAAGAATGAATTGATTTTCCGTTGCCATTTGAATATTATAACCAGGTTTTAGTTGTCCGTTATTCATATGATCATCTTTCATTCGCATAAATGTCGCATCCGTATCAGTTTTAGAATAACTATTTCGATCGCCAAATAGAGCGTTTTGTTGTTTATATTTTACTAATCGTGGACCTAAGTCTTCACGCACTAATTTCAATAGTTTCTTAACCGGACTGAGTTCCCGTCGTTTTTCTTTTCGTACCTGGACATCTTCTTCAAGCTGGATACCATTCGTTTCTTTTTCAACTTTTTTCACTAATGCTTTTTCTATTTGAGTTAGTTTTTCCTCTGCCGTTAAAAAGGACGTTTCGTCTTGAGCAGACAGTTCATGCCCTTCTTCATTTGTAATGGTCTGAATCTGTTGGTACGTTTCTTCAATTTTTTCTTGTAGCTTCGCCTCAAATTTGGTCGTCGCCTTTTTCCACACAAATGAATACTTGTTTGCACTTGCTTCAATTTTTGTTCCGTCTAGGAAATAGTTCTCCATTGTGATGTGCTTTTCTTCTATTAGTTGATGGATCATTTCTTCAAATAGCTTCGGAAGGAGCTTTTCCATTTGTTGTGTACGAAATCGATTAATCGTTCGATAATCCGGTTTCTGCAAGGCAGCCAGCCACATTGTTGGGATATTTTCTTCAACCAGTTTGGCGATTTCACGACAGGAATAGACTTTTTGAGAATAGGCATACAAAATGACTTTCGTCATCATTTTGGGATGGTAAGAGCTACGTCCGCCACCATTATAGTGCTCGAAAAAGACTTTATCTTCTACTGATTCAATCATTTGATCGATTACACGCGCGACGTGGTAAGCTGGAATCAGATCCTGAATATCAAAAATCACAGTTGTTTGTTGATTATCATAGGGAATAAAAGTAGGTGTGACATTTCGTTTTTGGGGAACGACAGTTTCCTCATGTATGCAGAGTGGTAGTAAAGTTTGTTCCATGTTATAATTTTCTGTAGTAATCTTTGGATTGCTCATAAAAAATCGTCCTTTCTAAATGTTGTCTGGTAACTTCATTTTACTAAAAAGGGCGATTTTTTTGTGCATAAATTTATAAAAAAAAGGGGTTGCCCTAAAAGTCATATTCCTGACTTTTGGGACAGCCCCTGGAAACACCTAATCCGAAATAACAAATGACATTAGGCTTAGGATCTTCCATCTAATCCTGCGCCACTATTTGATAGTCTATCAAAAACGCCCCTATCCGTTCGGCCGCTTCTGTCAATCTCTCAACCGGCTGGACCAGGGCCATTCGAACATATCCTTCACCCTGTTTTCCAAAAGCATCTCCTGGGACCACGGTTACACCCGCCTTTTCAATCAGTTTATAGGCAAAGTCGCGTGACTTCCATCCAGCCGGAATGCGGGCCCAAATGAACATTGTCGCAGCAGTTTTCGGCACGTACCAACCGGATTTTGCGAGACCCGATATCAAGGCGTCACGACGGGCTTCATACACATCCACCTGATCGGACAACAAGGAAAGGTTGGAGGTGAGTGCCATCTCGGCCGCCTTTTGAATCGGATAAAAGACCCCATAATCGATATGGGACTTCAAAGTCCCCAGGATGTTCAGCGCCTCTTGATTTCCGACTGCATATCCGATTCGGCAGCCGGCCATATTGAACGTTTTTGAAAGCGAATTGAACTCGATTCCAATCTCCTTTGCACCCGGAATGGATAGGAAGCTAATCTGTGGATGATCATCGAAAATCAGTTCTGAATAGGCAAAGTCGTGTACGACCAAAATATCGTTCCTGTTTGCAAAGGAGACGACCTCGGCAAAAAAGGCTTCATCCGCAAGGGCCGTGACTGGATTTCCTGGATAACTAAGGACCATCATCTTCGTCTTGGCCAAAATATCTGCCGGAATATCGCTCAGCTGGGGCAGAAAATGATTCTCTTGCGTAAGCGGCATCGGATAGATCACGCCACCTGCAAGATTCACACTTGCTTCATATATCGGATAGCCCGGATCGGGCACCAACACATAATCGCCCGGGTCAATCATCGCAGTCGCCAAATGAGCAAGTCCATCCTGCGATCCCATCAGCTGCAATACTTCCGTATCCGGCTCAAGATGCACCCCGTAACGCTGTTCATAAAAAGAACAAACAGCATCATGGAATTCCGGTATTCCCTTCAACGTATACCCGTATGCAGTTGGATCTTTTGCATACTTTACAAGTGTATCTCTTACAAAGTCCGGCGGAGGCATATCCGGACTTCCGACACTCAAATCAATAACATCCTTGCCTTCCCTCAACGCCTTTTGTTTACGGTTCGCCAGCTCCGAAAAGATTCCCGTTTCGAAATTCCCTACTTTTGCAGATGGAGTAATTTTCATGATAAGTCCCCTTCACCTCGTGTTTTTTATCTAGTGCTTTAGTAAATGTCCTGTTCCTAGCTTGTCAGCTTTATAGGTGGAATTTGTTCTTTACGTTATCTAAACAGTTCGTGGTTTAGTTCACGAATACCTCCAAAACCTTCATTATGAAAGGATATCTTGAATATTGAATAAACCAACAGGTAGACTCATAGATTCCCCTTAATCATTTACACCATTTACCATTTATTATAAAATGTAATGGGAAATATTATCAATATATGAATATATATAGAAATGCAATCGGGACGTACTACATGTTGAAATGAGGATGACACTATGGGTTTTAAGGATTTTATGGGTAAACAATTTCTTGATATTATCGAATGGGAAGACGCCACCAACGATACCTTGGTCTATAAGTTCCCCATGAAAGATAACGAGATTCAAAATGGGGCACAGTTGACCGTACGCCCAGGCCAAAACGCCGTTTTCGTTGAGGAAGGAAAAGTGGCTGATGTATTTAGCGAAGGAATGTATAAGCTTGAGACGAAGAACCTCCCTATCTTAGCAGACATTAAAGGCTGGGCTTTCGGATTTAAATCCCCGTTCAAAGCCGATGTATACTTTGTAAACACCAAAAAATTCATCGATCAGAAATGGGGTACATCCAATCCGATTTGGATAAATGATCCGAAGTTTGAACAAGTGGAAGTCAAGGCTTTCGGGACCTTTGGCTTTCGGATTGAAGACCCCAAGATGTTCATTCGTACCGTCAGCTCCACAAACAAGATCTATAAGTTGAATGAACTGAAAGGGCAATTGAAGGAATATGTCTTAAGCGAATTTTCCAATGTCGTTGCCAAACAAGGCGTGACGATCACCGAATTATCCCAGAACTATCGGGTGATGAACGATGCGATGAAACAGGAACTGGAAAATGAATTCACGGATATGGGACTTGAAATCGTTTCCTTTACCGTCACCAACATTTCCTTGCCGGAAGATTTGACGAAGTTCTTGAAAGAAAGAACGCGCATTAACATGATGGGTGGCATGAACAACTACAAAGATGTCAGAAAGCTTGATGCCTTAGAGAATGTTTCTGAAAAGGAAGGCTCAGGCGGTGATATGATGCAAGCCGGGATGGGACTTGGTGCCGGCCTCGGTTTTGGGCAACTCATTTCCCAATCTCTTCAAGGCGGCAACCAGAACAATGAACCATTGCACACGGAGAAAACGGCACCGTCTGAACAAACCGAAAAGTGTCCTGAGTGTAATCATGACAATCAAAAAGGCGCAAAATTCTGTGGCAATTGCGGAACGAAAGTAGAACGAAAGGCTGTTGCCACTTTTTGTACGGAGTGTGGCCATCCCAATACGCCGAATTCTAAATTCTGTGCAGAATGCGGGAATAAATTAGGATGATGAATAAATGGAACATTCAATGGATCATCACACTGCTTCTCTGTTTCACCTCCCTTCTCATCTTTCCCGTCGATGCCACACTAGCCGATGTGGGGAATGGTGTATCGCATAATGAGGAACCGGAAGACGAATTCGTCAATACTTCCACGACTTCAGGGGAAGGCATCGACTTATGGTTTTTGTTTTACTTTCTAAAAAAATATCCCGTATTGGGAGTCATTTTGATCGTCGCTTTCTTTGCCTATAAAAAATTCGGTAAAAGCAACCAACAAACACAACGAAGAGGCACCACATCCAATAGGAATACCGTAAAAAGCCCAGAGCCTGCCTACCGGCCTATAGACGCTAATCTTGCAGGATTGAAATCGAAAGATCCTCTGTTTCATGATGAAGTGTTTTTATCGAAAATCAATAATATGTTTCTCCAATTACAGCAAGCTTGGATGGAGAAACAGTGGAACAGCATCAGACCGTTTGAAACCGATTCATTATTCAATATGCATAACCGGCAATTACAGTCCTATATTGACCAGCATAAAACGAATGTGGTTGAAAATATCGCCATCCTTGAATCGAAAATCGTTCGCTATGAAAATGACGGATCCAATGACGAACTCGATGTATATATCAAAGCCCGGATGAATGATTACGTAATCGATGATCACACCAAGAAAGTCCTCAAAGGCAATCCTGACCGGGATATTCACATGTCTTATATCTGGACACTGATCCGTAAGGAAACAGTATTGACCGAGACTCAAAAAGAGAAATATGATGTGACGCAATGTCCAAACTGTGGAGCGAATGTCAGTATCAACGCATCCGGACAATGCGAATATTGCGATAGCGTAATTTCAAGCGGGGAATACGATTGGGTGCTCTCCAAGATCAAAGTCATCAGCCAAAAATAAAAACGAGTAGGAATTTCCTAACTCGTTTTTTCTTATTTATGTTCTTGATTAGCTGCTTGTTTCCACTGATCGTTTCCTTGCATGGAACACTTGATAAAGGACCAATGCAAACAGCGATAGGATCGCACCGGATATAAAAGGTAAACCGATGTAGATGGAGAATAACCAACCACCTATAGGAGGGCCCGCAATCCTTCCGAATGAATCAAAGGAAGAAAGTAAGCCCGTGACCCCACCATGGCCGGATGTTGAACTTTTAGTGACCAGTGCCGAGATGGCAGGGCGGATGACACCGTTCCCCAATCCGAAAATCGTCAGGAAAATCGCCGATGTCCAGAAATCAGTCGAGAATAAGATCAGCACAAATCCAATCGCCGATACGACAATCCCGATACGGATGACATTCCCTTCCCCGTATTTCTTGGTCATCGGTCCAATTAATCCACCTTGAACGATGGCACTGCCAAATCCCATGATCATAAAGATATAGCCTAATTGGACAAGACTTATATCGGCCTTTTGGGCTGCAAAATAAGCAAACGTCGTCTCTAAGCCCGCCATGGAAAGGGTAATGATCAATTGCAGAATAAACAGGACGCTCATCGGGCCTTTAAAGGATTTCCACATGGACACCTTTTCTTCCGTCCGATGGGATCTTTTTTCTTCAGTAAGCGATTCTTTCAGTAATATCATGACTAAGATCAGGGTAATGATGGATGAAATGCCGGCGATGTAAAACGGCATATTCAAACTCGTCTCCGAGAATATCCCACCAATGGCCGGACCGAATATGAAGCCAAGTCCTGTAGCGGCCCCAATGATTCCCATCCCTTTTCCCCGTTCTTCGGGCGTCGTAATATCTGCTACGTATGCCATGGCAGTTGGCATATTCGCTGATGATAAGGCACCCCCGATAATCCTGGCGATGAATAGCACTAGTAAAGAATCCGCCGATGCCATGATGAAAAACGAAACAGCCAAGCCTGCGATCCCGATCATCATAACCGGCTTCCGGCCAATCCGGTCAGATACGCGGCCCCACATTGGTGCGAATATCAATTGCATGAACGAATAGACAGCCATCAAAAGACCAAGCTCTGTCGGGCTTCCTCCCACTTTTTCAGCCAGGAAAGGCATGACGGGAATGATGATTCCAAACCCAACCATGACTAAAAACATCACTAAGAAAAGAACGGGTAATACCTTTTTTGTTTCCATGATTTATCTCCCTCTATTCCCCATTTGGTAGAATCTTCTGTTAGATTTTATATGTATCCACTTTACCATCCATTCTATTATACAACTATCCCTTTACACAGCATTGTTTCATACTATGTTCATTCGTTTTAATCTAATAATGATGTCGTCATCCCTACATATTATCCCTCATCATGTAAAAATACACGCAATTTTGGAGACACGAATAAATAAAGAAGCCCAATCCAAAGATCGAGCCTCCATTATCCACTCTTACTCACGGAACCAATTCGCCCCTTCATCCATATGTACAAATGGGATGGTGGTATCAATCACACCCATGATTCTTTCTTTTTCAATATCTTCTCCTGCAAGCCATTTGGCAAAGTCCAAAACCGTAGGCTCTTGATTGCCGCCCAGTGCAATCCATGCTTTCATTTCACGCGGCAAATAAACCGACGTATGGATCGTCCCTGCCCAGCTGCTATATAAATCGGAAAAAACACCCTGATTGGTGTCGTTAAACAAACGAAAGGCTTCATATGTATCCGAGATGCTATCCTGTTGTTGGTGGATAGTGTCCAATCTCCGTTTCGAATCCACAAGATGATGACGGTTTTCATGCTTCAGGATCTCAAAATGATTGGTGCAGGCAGTCGCTGTCCGGACCTCCACATTTCTTGGGGACGTTTCTATTATAAAGCTCTTCCCGCTTCCATCATGAACGACGTATGTGAATGAATGTCGATGCGGAATTTCCTTCAGCATCGCAACGGCTTCCTCGACATTTGCACAAGACTCCAATATCAATCGGCCAATCATGCAGCAAATGAATCCATCGCCGGGATTTTTCCGATTCATGAAGTTATACCCTATCGATAGCCCTTTTTCGTTCATCCCATCCATCCGTCCAGTCCCGCGTTGGCTCGGACCGATGCTCGCATACCCCTGGTCCGTCGGCTGGAATAGCACATAACGTCCCTCATAGGTTTTCGGATGGTAATCATAATTACGCACCAAATACGAATCGCCTGTCATGATCGAACAACCTGATCGAACATAATCCAATCTATAGCCGCCGAACTCCTGGAGAACACGTTCGATTGGCCATTTTAATGCTTCTTGGAACCCGAGTATTTCTTCCCATACGCCAGGTGCAAATGAAGTAATTGCCTTTTTGACCTCTTCCTCTTCAACCGTAAAACGTGGCTGCCTTACTTTCCACTGATCTTCACGATTTTTAACAGTGAGGGAATCCTTTAATTTCTCTCCCTGCATGAATCCAAAGTCATAATGCTTACCCCTAAATTGTAGTATTTCACTGTATAGGTGTTTCACGAATTATCCCTCTTTTATCCTAGTGGTTATCTCCCATTAAGAATACTCGATGTATAGTTGAAAATAAAGGAACTAATGCTTTTTATTTTGAAATTCCTCACTGATTCGGTGGGATATGGTTTTAAAACCATTCAAAGGGTTGACGGCCTGCTATATTTTTCATGGAGTTCCTCTCTTTTTTGTAAAAATAAAAAAGCACCATCATAGGATGATACTTGGTTCTGAGCAATAGTTAGTATTTCACAATCTTCTTCGATAATAGATACCGAGAATATATATCTATGGATTTATCTATGATCATGACCAATAGAATGAGCAAGATATCCAAGGTACTCTTATAAAAACCATCCTGTACTAGGTCCTGAAAAAACAATAGAGATGCCAAAATCAATAGAGTTAAATAACAATCAGAATTATTTCCCTTCTCCCTCATATTATGTGTCCCTCCCACCTTTACACGCGTTGATTATACCATTTTTTTCAAAATCAATATTAAATATAAGTTCAGTACTGTTAATGTTTCAGAAATAATTCTGTGAATGTAAGAGTATTTCGGTATAGTAAAAAAAGGAGATTATACAATTCTAAAGGAGATTACTATTTTATGGCTTGCCCAATAACTATTTCTAAAAATGATAAGCTTTTATTTGAAGCAACAAACATTCAAGAAGCTGCAAAATTTCTAGCAGATCACCTGAACACAACTAAAAATAAGTGCTATGATCCAATTGAAAGAGGCTATGTATACAACATTCCTTATTATGTTAATGAAGACGAATATCACTTTGTCGCACCTGAAAAGATTGCGATTAATCGTCGTAAGGAATTGGAAGAGAAAGGACATCATAACGCCCGGCGCGTTTGGCTGGTTCCAGCTAACCCAAAAGAATACGACTTAGCAAGTGCATTTAGCCAATACGACACCTTAGACTGGAAACGCTCTTATCATTATGAAAATGGGGATATCTTATTTTTGTATGTTTCATCTGGTATTCAAAAAGTTCGCTATAAAGTTGAAGTAATAAAAGGATTAGTCCCCTCAAGTGATGTTATGCACAATAAAACATTTTGGGAAGACGAAGAGAAATTTAATCAATCCATAGAGTGGAATTGGACACGGGTTCGCTTAGTAGATGTGGTTGATACTGCTGAGTTATCTCTTTCTAAATTACGTGAACATGGTTTAAAAGGAAATATTCAAGGTTCGATGAAACTTACTGGCGAGCTTCAGGATTATATCATGTCATTCTTTAAAAGTGATTTAACAAAGGGTTATTATCCTGACGAAGTCCCTGAAACTTTAGAAGAAGGAAATCGAAAAACTATTACAGTCAATGTATATGAACGCAATCCTATCGCTCGCAAGCAATGTATAGAACATTATGGAGTCCAATGCCAAGTTTGTAATCTCCATTTCGAAGATACATACGGAGAAGTTGGAAAAGATTTCATTCATGTTCATCACATTATACCTCTTCACAAAATACAACAGGGCTATATCGTCAACCCGATAACAGACCTAATACCCGTTTGTCCAAACTGCCACGCGATGCTTCATCGTAAGGAAAATGGACTGTATTTATCAATAGAGCAATTAAGAGAACGCGTCTTAAATTGTAAAAATTAAATGTCTTAATGTATGGCTCATTATATTAAAAACAAGTGCTCCCATAAACTTCTAAGCTCACCTTAATATAAGAAGGATACCTATAAGCTAATAATATACTTTTCCTGATTCCCTTCTAATAGATTAAAATCCATTTTCACTGAAAAACAACAATATAATATAAAAGGAACCCAATTAATATAGGGTACCTTCTATATTATATGAATATTCCTGACCTTAATCGTTTACAATACCCAAAATAAAAAAATGATAGCCCCTTCAAAGAGACTATCAATTTATATTAAATCCCTTAAGTTATTTAAAAATTAGTCTTTCTTAACTTTCACCAGTCCTCTTCGTCTTCATCTAAATCATCTTTTCCCTTTTCAAATCTTTTAATCATATAATCTAAGAAATTGTCAGCTTCAGTAAACCCATATCCTTCCTGGTTATCCCACAAAATCACTGGACATTCTCCATTATTCATTTTGTTAGTATCAATGCAATAGGCGAATTCATCAACATCTTCTATGACGATGATTCCTTTAGTTAAATTATAGTACTTTTGATGATTTTTAGTGGTATCTACTACTACTGCTGGACCTGAAAAACCATATCCAATTATTCGTACACCATAAAGACCACCATATCCATAATTTCTTAAAAACCATTTGTAACTTTCAGGGAGTGAAACTTTTAATTCATTTTCGATTTCTTCAATTTTTTTTTCACTTACCCCACCTGTAAAATCATTATCCTCTCCATATTTCTTTATGAGTTCTGTACTGTTGAATAATTCATTTTTAGCACCTTCTAATCTTGAGTTTCGTATTGTTTTGCTATCCCTTTCTAATACTTCATGCGGAATGCATCATATTAATGCTCTCAAGAGTCTATAGCTCTCTCCATTATATTTCCATCCTAGTATTACTTTAGTATATCCCTTATACATACTCTCAGGTATCTCTAACACAGCACTATATGCATATCCACAAAAAAAGCCCCACAAGATGATCATCATCCTGCAGGGCTCTATTTTAGTTTTCGTCTATTTCATTACGTTTTTTCTTGAATAGTTTTGATAATACTTCGTAAACGATTGGAACGATAAGCAATGTTAATAGCGTTGAACTTGCTAATCCACCAATTACTGTAATACCAAGACCTTTTGATATTAAACCACCGCCGCCTGAGCCAAATGCTAATGGCATTAATGCTCCGATGGTTGCAATGGCCGTCATCAGGATTGGACGGAGTCGTGTTGCGCCAGCTTCTAGAATGGCTTCACGCATACTCATACCATCACGTTCCATATGAATGATCCGGTCTACAAGTACGATGGCATTTGTTACAACGATACCAATTAACATGAGAAGTCCCATCATGACCGATACCGAGATCGTTTCACCAGCGATTAATAAACCTACAAACGAACCAATGACCGTAAACGGTAAGGAGAACAGGATAGCAAATGGTGCGACACCCTCACGGAATGTGACAACAAGGATGAAGTACACGATTGCGATTGCTGCGATCATGGCTAAACCAAGTTGGGTAAATGTTTCTGACATATCCGCTGCTACACCGGCTACACCGATTGTCACGCCTTTTGGTAAGTCTAATTTATCAATGTCTTCATCTATTTCAGAAGTAGCCTTTGAAATATCTTTATCTGTGATGGTTCCTGAAACAGTGGCGTAGTATTCACCTTTACTACGGGCCAATGTATTCAACGTGGTTCCTTCTTTAACCGTGACCAATTCAGAAAGTTTCATCGTCGTACCTGTTGCGGTTGGTACTTTTTTATCTAACATATCATCAATTGATTTTGGCTGTTCGTCTTGATCTTGCTGAACGATGACTTCTACTGACTCACCGTCTTTTTCAATGGTTGTTAATACTTCTTCTTGGGTAGAAGGGCTTAACATCCCAATGATTTGGGCTGTAGTTAATCCATACTTCAATAATTCATCTTGCTCTACTTTGAATGTATATTCAACATAAGCATCCTCTGTACTAGAAGAAACGTCCTTTAAGCCGTTATTTTTCTTCATAACGCCTTCTACTGTTTTTACAGCGTCATTTAATTTACCTAAATCTTCACTGTAGAACGTGTAGCTGACTTCATCACTCGCCACAGACATAGACGAGAAGTTCTGGCTCTTCCATTCGCCTGATTGACCAATATTGAAGACATATTCTTCAATCTCTTCCCGTACTTCCGGGAAGTTTTTCATGTCTGGGTCAAAGATCAGGTACATGAGGGCACCGCTTCCGCCCCCGCCCATCATTGCAGCCATGGAGTCGCCATCCTCTGTTACGGATAACTGAACAATATCAATCTCGTCACGTTTCAGTAACTTCTTTTCCACCACTTCAAGGTTCGCTAATGTTTCTTCTTTAAGCTCCCCTGGTTCTGGTGTGTAGGTTAAGTACATCACTTTTTCTTCTTCGCTACCTAAGAAACTAAAACCGATTAATGGCGTTAAGGCCAAACTGCCGGCTAATAGAACCACAGATATGATGGAAGTGATCACTTTATGATTCAATGTCCATCTAAGAACACGTTTGTATCCCTTAGCTAATTTGCCAAGCTCTTTATGATTACTCTCGGTCTTCTCACCATATAATTTTTTCTTAAATAAGAAGTGAGATAATGCCGGTACAATCGTTATGGCAACGACTAACGAAGCCAAAAGGGCAAATGTCATGGTTAATGCAAATGGCGTGAACAGTTCGCCTACCATACCGCCAACGAAGATAAGCGGAGCGAATACCGCAACCGTTACTAATGTTGATGACATGATTGGCTTGAACATTTCGATTGTCGCTTCTCGCACCAATGCACGACCCGTTAATTTTTCATCTTTTAAATGCATGCGTCGGTAAATATTTTCAACAACAACGATCGAGTCATCGATTACCCGTCCGATGGCCACCGTAATCGCACCCAATGTCATGATATTTAATGTGATTCCCAACCCATTTAAGATTAGGAAGGCCATAAAGATCGAAACAGGAATCGAAATGATCGAAATGATCGTCGATTTAATGTCCCTTAGGAATAAAAGGATGATTAATATCGCAATTAGACCGCCGAATAGCGCTTTTTCTATCATCGTCGATACGGATTCCTCAATTGGTTCCCCTTGGTCAAGACTGACATCGACAACAAGGCCATCAATCTTTTTCTCTTCTTCTTTAATTAGATCTTTCACATCGTTAACCACGTCAACTGTGTTTGCTTCCTGCCCTTTGACAATTTGAATGGCAATCGCATTTTCACCGTTCGTACGTGATACGGATTCTTCTTTCCCAACTAGCTCAACTTTAGCAATATCGCTAAGTTTCACAAAAGGTGCTGGATTGCTAGCTGATGGTGTTACAGGAATAAGCATTCCCTTCAATTCTTTAGCTGTCATGAACTTACCGTCTACTGAAACGGCCTGTTCCCCTTCTTCGAATTCGTAAAGGCCTAATGATACAGCTAAATCACTTGCCTGAATCATTTCCTTTACCTTATCTTCCGTAAGGTCCAGTTTAGCCATTTTTGCTTCGTCATATGTTAATTCAACTTCTT
Source organism: Peribacillus suis (assembly GCF_059384845.1). NCBI lineage: Bacteria > Bacillati > Bacillota > Bacilli > Caryophanales > Bacillaceae > Peribacillus > Peribacillus suis. Next base: position 658,793 of record NZ_CM182019.1, on the reverse strand, counting down.
CTATATGCTGGCCAGTGGTAGTGGCCGAAGCAACCCCGTCAATTTTCTCGATTTTTGGAAGTAAACTATCTTCCACGGTTGACGTTAATTCAACAATATCCTCTTTTGTACTGCTTACACTCAATGCCATAACAGGCATCATGTTTAAGCTGATGGCTGTAATCGTCGGCTCTTCCGCTTTCTCCGGTAACTTTACTCCGTCAATTGCCGATTCAAGAGCACGCTTCGCCTCATCCATATCGATCCCATATTCATATTCCACTTGAATATTGGACATATTGGAATACGAATTGGAATAAACGGCTTTCACGTCCTCAAGCCCTTCAACCGCTTCCTCTAATGGTATCGAGACCTCATCCATCACTTTCTCTGGAGTAGCACCAGGATATACACCCATCACCGTTAAATAGGGAATTGTAATATCCGGGATTGTCTCCGTTTTCATTTGAGTACCCGAATAAATACCAGATACCGTAATAATAATTGTAAGGAGCCACACTGCTAGTTTATTCCTTAGAACAAAATTGACTAAACCTCTCACCTTTACACCTACCCTTAATTGACTTATCAAACATATTTACTTATACTAATGACTAATTAGTCATTTGTCAACAATATGACCTAGGAGCGAATGGAATGATTAAAAAGGAACTCATAATGGAAACGGCCATCGAACTCTTTGCAAAACAAGGGTTTAACGCTACCTCCGTACAGCAAATCACCGATCACTGCGGCATTTCAAAGGGTGCCTTTTATTTATCTTTTAAATCCAAAGATGAATTGATTATAGCGCTGGTCGATTATTTTATGATACAGCTCGTCTCAGATATTGACCACGTAGTCAAAAACACAGCAAATGAAGACCTTTTATATGAATTTTTCTATACCTCATTTAAATCTTATCTGAACCATACAGACTTCGCTAAGATTATTTTTAAAGAACAAGCACAATCATTAAATGAAGAACTCATAACACGAATTCAACACTATGAAAGAATCAATGAAACGAGTATCCTTTCATTGGTTGAACGACTATATGGGGACGATATCATTCAAACAAAATATGATTTAACCTATTGTATAAAAGGATTCTTGCAACAGTATGCTGTTTTATTTTTATTCTATAATATACCGTTGGATTTAGTCCGACTCTCGCAATCTCTTGTGGAAAAAACGAATATACTGGCAAGGCATTCAACTATTCCTTTTATTTCACAAGAATTGACGGAAATAATCAGTCCTGTCATGTGCGAAGAAATGACAAAGGAACAGCTACTCGATCTTATGGATAATAAGATTGAGGAAATCGAAGAGTCCATTGAAAAAGAATCCTTACTCCTGCTCAAGGAGCAACTGATTGAACAAACTTTCGGACCGGCCATCATAAAAGGATTGCTCGAGAACCTTCACGCTCATCCACATTGCAAGTACCTAGCTTATTTACTACGCCAATATTATAATTTTTAACTCTAAAGAAGGGGAGAACGCTTTGAATTAAGCTTTCTGCCTTTTTTCTATGCACTTACTCTTTATATTCACCCTTAGGTACAATTATTAACACCCTCCATTTATTTTATCATGTGTTTCTAACTTTCTTTCATTTGAATGTTCTCATTCTTGTCTTTTTTTCAACAATTGCTTGGACAGCTTTCCAACAAGTCCGATTTATGACTTTTTTTAAAACAACTCACCATTTGGGCTCCCCTTCATAATCTGTATCAGGAAGATTTTGAGGGAGATGGATTATGGGATGGGATTGACGGCTCTCCATTGGATTTATGTTTTATTCATCGTGTTGATCATCGGGTTTATGGTAAAGCGTCGGGATACCACCCTCATTTGCATCGTTGGCATCTTCATTTTGGCGCTCGTCTCTACAGGCAGTTTGGCTTCCTCCATCAGTGGCGTATTCAATAGTTTCGCTTTCGCCATTACCGAGTTAATGTCGACCATTTTAATCATTTCCATCATTGTTGCCATGAGTACAGTCTTAACGAGATCAGGTATCAATGATGTCATGATTGCACCTTTTGCTAGATTCATTAAAAACCCCACACTCGCTTTTTGGGTGATTGGAATCGTCATGATGGGCATCTCCTGGTTTTTCTGGCCATCTCCTGCCGTCGCTTTGCTTGGTGCCGTGCTGCTACCGGTCGCATTGCGGGCCGGATTGCCTGCACTAGGCGTAGCGATGGCGATGAATTTATTTGGCCACGGCATTGCGCTTTCGGGTGATTTCGTCATTCAAGCGGCACCAAAACTCACGGCTGATGCGGCTTCGATTCCGGTCGGTGACGTCATTTCAGCCAGCATCCCGCTCGTCATCACAATGGGCGTCGTGACTACGGTTTCTGCGTTCATCTTCTTGAAGCGGGATATGCGGCTTGGTCGCATTCAGCCTACCGTACAAGAAGCAATCGACGAAGACCAGGATGGGATGAATGAAGAGTTACTTACGATGGGACAGAAGAGGTTTTTTGCGATATTCATCCCATTGGCCTTTTTACTGGATGTCGTCGCTCTTTGGCTTCTGAAATTACAAGGCGGCGAAGCAACAGCATTGGTTGGCGGAACCGCCGTTTTTATCTTGCTGATCTTATCTCTCGTGGCCCATGGCCATCCTGGCCTTGAAAAATCAACGAGCTACTTGATTCAAGGGTTCCAATTTGGCTTCAAGGTTTTCGGTCCGGTCATCCCGATTGCCGCTTTCTTCTATTTAGGCGATTCCGGCTTCACTAAAATCATCGGGGACTACTTACCGAAAGCCTCTCTCGGCATCGTCAACGATTTGGGTGCAGCACTCGCCGCCTCGGTTCCATTGACGAAAGAGATAGCTGCCGTCACACTGACAGGCATCGGTGCGATTACCGGCTTGGATGGTTCCGGGTTTTCAGGTATTTCCCTGACCGGTTCGGTCGCAAATCTATTCGGGACGGCGATTGGAAGCGGTACTGCGACGTTGACTGCCCTCGGCCAAATCACGGCAATCTGGGTCGGTGGCGGTACCTTGATTCCATGGGCACTTATCCCAGCGGCGGCCATTTGTAACGTCAGTCCCTTTGAACTCGCCCGCCGAAACTTGCTTCCGGTATGCATCGGTTTATTCGTGACGACGATCGTAGCGATGTTTTTGATTTGATCCATATAACTAAGCCAGTGCGCATCCATTTAATGCACACTGGCTTTTTTGAATAACAAAACATCATTGACAATTATAGGAAATTACGATAGTTTAATTATAGACCGAACGTTCAGTTTATCATTGGAGGCTTATCTGACATGAAACAACAAAGTACCCCCTCTCCCACTAAGCTTAAGATAGCTAAAGAAGCAGAAAAATTGTTTGCCCAAAAGGGATACGCCGCTACGTCAATGGAAGACATCACAAACGTCTCCGAAAGCAGTAAAGGGAGCATTTATTATCATTTCAAAAGCAAGGAAAAACTTTTCTTGTACATCGTCGAGAATAACGCCGACGAGTGGAAGCGCGCCTGGAACATCAAGCAAAAGAACTACCGCACGAGTGTAGAGAAATTATATGCATTGGCAGACCATTATCTTGAAGATCTGCAAAGTCCATTAATTAAAGCCGCTGAGGAATTTGGCGGAAGTGAAACGGCTGACCCTGAGATTTTTGCGCATATTTTAGAAATTTATCGCAGTCAGTATTATGACACGTATGAAGCCGTCATTGACCAGGGAATTAAAGAAGGGGCGTTCATCGAAGATAATCCCAAAGACCTTATGTACATTCTCTTTGGCATGCATGCCGGATTACATGCCACCTATTACGAGATGGAATTTCCTGAAATCAGGAGACTATATCACAAAAGCGTGGACGTCTTTTTAAAAGGCATTTCGAAACACTAGAGGAACAAACATCCCTTTCTTATCCTTTTCCCAAGAAAGGATGTTCCTCGATTATTTAACGATAGTCCTGTAGAACGATTTTTTTTAGGAATTTATTAAACCGAACGGTCAGATTAATTAAGAAGGAGCTGCCTGTGGATGAACCAATTATTGAAAAATAAGGTTTTCTGGATCATGTTGAGTTCGGATATGCTTGATCAAATCAGCATATGGATTCGAAATATGGCCGTTTTGTTTTACATTATCGAAAAAACGAATCAGGATCCGGTCGCGATATCCCTTATCACTGTCATCGAGTACGCCCCCATCTTCTTATTTTCCTTTATAGGCGGAACCTTTGCCGACCGTTGGAATCCAAAGAAGACGATCATTAGCGGCGGGCTGCTCAGCATCGTTTCGATTCTGATCATTTTAGGTTTCATCTCATTCGGGATGTGGGAAGCCGTTTTCTTTGCCACATTCGTCTCAGCAATCGTCTCTCAATTTTCACAACCTTCTTCCGCGAAAATTTTCAAACGGCACATCCCTGAAGATCAAGTCGGTTCGGCGATAGGCATCGTGCAAAGCCTTGGTTCCCTGTTCTTGATTCTGGGACCCATCATCGGTACGGCCGTCTATTCGAATTTTGGCATTTCGGTTTCCCTTTCCTTGTTAATTCTTACATTTGGATTATCCACGGTCATCACGCTCTTTTTACCGAAGGATGCCAAAAAGGAAAAACAGGCTGACTCGACGATCGTTACAGAAATTAAACAAGGCTTTCACTATGTACTCCATAATCACAATTTGAAAAGAATCGCCCTGACCTTTTGTTTCTTGGGTCTTGGAGCAGGCCTGGTACAACCGCTCGAGGTTTTTCTGATCACGGATAGGCTACAATTGCCAAAAGAAGCCCTTCAATGGTTATCCGCTGCAGCAGGGGCTGGTTTACTGATTGGGGGAATCATCGCGGCCACTTTAGTTAATCGTCTTCATGTGAGGGTGACGTTTGTTGGTACGTTTTTATTGTTAGCCCTTTCCACCGTTATCGAAGTACTGTCCACTTCCTTTATTTTAACGGCATCGATGAGATTCATCACCGCCTTCATGATGGCGTTCATGCAAATACTCTTAAGCACCATGATGATTAAACTTGTGGAAGAAAAATTCATCGGTAGAACAAATGGCATCATCACGCCCATCTTCATTCTATTTCTCTTAATTGGAACGGCTTCGTCCGGTCCATTGCTGAAAATAACTTCGCTATTCACGGTTTTTAGTTTATCCGCTATCACCGTTGCTCTGGCAGCTATCCCGGCTTTGGGCATGTCGGTCGCATCACATACTGAAAATAAAGAGGAAAGAATCAAAACTTTGTAAGGTTAAGAAAAAAACATCCCCGCTAAAAACGGGGATGCAAGTGGTTTACGCCTTCGTCAATGTTTCTTTAATGCTACTGTACACTTCTTGCCAAAGCTGTTCGTTTTGGGCATAAGATTCCCCGATTTTCTTAAAAAGCTCCTTTTGTGCCGCTTCAAAATGTTCGTCTTCCTTAGCTGGCAAATCCTTGCGCAATTCCATTACGAACTCCTGTACTTTAGGTGCTCGAGGGCCCCAAACAGCTTTTTCCTTCCCTTGATTATCGATGAAAATAAAGATGGGAATCGATCGTGCCGTTCCATTCGTTAAATACTGATCCATCAGCTCAAGGTTTTGATCCCGCAGAATCATCCGCGTATCGATATTCGCTGCCTGTGCGATGTTCAAAAGGATCGGGATATTCATCATCGCGTCGCCACACCAATCTTCTGTAATGACAATCGCTCTCAGCTCTTTCCCTTTTACTTCTTCGAAAAATGCACGGTCTTCTTCCGAAATGGAAAAACGCTCGTATACGGATTGCAAGCCTTCCTTATTCACTTTCATCGACTCCACAAATTCCTTTGCAGGTATCCCCTTTTCAAACCATTCATGTAATGTCGTCATGTTCCCACTCCTAACTAATTTTAATTAAAAATACCATAAACCGGTTTATTTTTCAGCCCATTGATTCGGGAGAAACGAATCATATATCTAAATTAATATATTAAAAAAATGTTTTCATTTTAGAAAACAAGGGAAATTTATTATTAGCTAACTAAATAACCAGTACTTTTCATTAATACAAATGTTTGTAACTTAGGAGATGGATTTTGTGGAAGGTTTTCTCTATGCACTTATCCCCGCATTAACGTGGGGAAGCTTGGTACTTGTTTCCGAAAAACTCGGGGGCAACTCATATAACCAAACACTCGGTATCACCATCGGCTCTTTATTGTTTGCCATCGTGATGTCGGTCATCAATCCCCCCGAATGGACGAGCCTCATCTGGATTGTCGGAATCATTTCAGGGATTGGCTGGGCGTTCGGTCAACTTTTTCAGTTCAACAGTGTCAAGGAAATGGGCGTTTCCAAAACCGTTCCCATTTCAACCGGATTGCAAATACTAGGAAATACATTTTTTGCGGTTATCGTCTTTAAGGAGTGGAACACCACTTCGACGATCATCCTTGGCGTGATTGCTATCATTTTCTTGATTGCGGGTGTATTGCTGACAAGCTATGAAGGTAGTAAAGGGAAAAATGAAGGCAGCATGAAAAAAGGAATCCTTTACTTGATCGTCTCCACTCTTGGTTTTGTCACCTATGTCATCGTCGTCAGATGGTTTGACATTGACGGGTGGTCGACTATCTTGCCACAAGCGATCGGAATGTTTATTGCAGCTTTCCTTCTATCCATTAAACATAAACCATTCAACAAATATGCCGGACGCAACATCTTAACTGGGATCATGTGGGCGACCGGGAATATCGGTCTCCTTCTCGCTAATCCAAAAGTGGGCGTTGCCATTGCCTTTTCATTCTCGCAAATGGGTATCGTCATTTCCACTTTAGGCGGCATCTTCCTATTAGGAGAGAAAAAATCAAAGAAACAAATGACCTATGTCATCATCGGTTGTATCTTAGTCATCGCCGGTGGCGTCATGATTGGATTCACAAAAGAATAAATAAGGGAGAGGATATAGTATGTATACAGATTTAGAGAACAAGGTAGTCGTAATCACAGGGGCCGCAACAGGATTAGGTAAAGCAATGGCGGAACGCTTCGGAAAGGAAAAAGCACGAGTTGTCTTAAATTATCATTCGGAAGAGAACGACTATAAAGAAATCATTCAAACGATTGAAGCTTCAGGCGGGAAGGCCGCAGCCATTCAAGGCGATGTTACAAAAGAAGAAGATGTGAAGAAATTAATTCAGTTTGCAGTGGATACATTCGGTACCATCGACATCATGGTCAACAATGCCGGCATTGAAAATGAAGTGCCAAGCGAAAAACTGACGCTAGAAGATTGGCAAAAGGTCATCGACGTCAACCTTACCGGCATGTTTTTAGCAAGTCGGGATGCAATCAGTTATATGTTAGAACATGATATTAAAGGAAACATCATCAATATGTCTTCGGTTCATGACAGAATTCCATGGCCACATTTTGTTCACTATGCAGCAAGTAAAGGTGGCGTCAAAATGATGACCGAAACACTTGCCCTTGAATATGCGCCAAAAGGAATCCGCGTGAATAACATTTCCCCTGGAGCGATCGATACACCGATTAACGCCGAGAAATTCAATGATCCAAAGGCGACACAAGAAGTCATCGACCTGATTCCGATGGGCTATATCGGAAAACCGGAACAAATCGCTGCATGTGCGGTTTGGCTCGCATCCGAGGAATCCAGCTACGTCACCGGCTTGACACTATATGCGGATGGCGGCATGACCAAATACCCTGGATTCGAAGCTGGGAAAGGTTGATTATAGGGATTACCGACACGGCGTTCTTACGCCGTGTTTTTTTCATGCATGGCTTTTCATATACTCCACCGTCTCGATCACCCCTTCACGATAAGAAGTCCGAGGCACCGGTCCAATCAGCTTTTCGTATTTTTCCCCGTTCAACACAACCGGTTCTTCATTCAAATAATACATCTCGACCGCTTCACGCATCTGGGAGTTGAAGATCCCCAAGAATTGAATCATCTTCTTTGAAATGGTGGATACTCCTTTTTGATAATCCGTTATGTCGCGAATGATCTTGATTAGTTCTTTTCCAGTAATCACATCATGACCGGGTATATTCCAGTTCTGACCGTACGCTTCTTCGTTAAGGGACAATTCAACGATGGCTTTTGCTCCGTCCGGGGTGTATATGAATTCCCTGGCAATGCTTTGGTCGCCCACATAACTGGCCTTCTTATTTTTAATGACATTATTAAGCGTATAATGCAGTAAAGAACTTTCCGCATTGGGACCATAGAAATCAGGAAAGTGAACAATGATTGCAGGAATGTTTGATTCCTTAATCAGGTTTTCGACATTCAGGCGGATGCTTCCTTTTTTCGTGTGGGGATGTTTAACCTTCATTTCAGTCACGCTTTTCCCTGAACTGCGTCCATAGGCATAAATATTGTCGACAAAGGCAAGTTTCGCTTCATTCTTTTTTGCCACTTCCATAATATTGGACATCATGACCACTAACTTCTCATCCCATTCTGAATAGGGAATGTTCGCTGATTGGAATATGACGTCAACACCTTGGGCTGCTCTTTCTAAATCCTCCACTTGAAATAGATCTCCCGTATGGATCGTCACATTCGAATCATTTCCGAAAAGTTTTTCCAGCTTACTGCGGGTGCGTGCAAAGGCCGTCACCGAGATCCCCCTGTTTGATAATTCCTTGACGATTGAATACCCCATTCCTCCTGAAGCTCCTACTACCAATGCTTTTTTCATAATGGACGCCCTCCCTTTTATTTAACCACTGGTCAATACGTGGTAAAAAAAATCAGCTAATTGATTTTGTTAAAAATTTCACGTGCAACACAGCTAGATTCTTTACTTCCTCATACGTCGTGACATGACGGCAATAATGCGTGACAAAACCATGCAAGGATAAAAAGATGCTGTAAATATGCTGGATGGAAACTTTGTTCTCACATAAAGTGAAAATAATCTGGGCGAATTTTTCATAGGTTTTGTGTGGCCCTTGATTGATGAAGTTCTGTACTTCTTCGTCCTTGATCAAAAACATGATTTCATAATGGCTTTGATGGGTCAGCCCGAATTCAATGAAGCCCAAAAGAATGTTCTCTAGCTTTTCCCCATTTGGGATGGCTTGGTGCATCACATCATCCAGTTTTTGATCGAGCATGGCGAAATGTTCTTCCACTAACGCGTAAAACAACTCCGCTTTATTCTTGAAATGATAGTAAAGAGCGCCATGGCTGTACCCTAGTTCTTTCGCAATCTGCCTCATGGAAACATGCTGATACCCTTTCGCCACAAAGAGATTCCGTGCTGCGTCCATTATCATTTCCCGTGTTAATTCCTGTGTAACGGATTTTCTTGGTGACATGATATCCTCCTTGTTGACCACTGGTTAATTAAAAGTATAATTCATATTTTTACCATTGTCAATAAGTACCAATTAAAAGAGAGAGCCGAGGATTAAGCTCTCCCTAAGTTTTCCACATATCAATTACAACTTGGATAGACCGTGACGATCTTATCAAATAATGGATTCGATTCGGATGTAATGTCCATTTCGCTAAAAACTTCTTGGTAATGTTCTACCCATTCCACAGAACCGGTAGGTATATGGGTATCATCTTTAAGAAAATTCACAAGGACCAGCCACGTTGGAATCCCCATTTTCTCATTCAATATATATAAAAAAGCCAAACGATTCGCCAACTGATAATAACGGTTCAGCCAGACTTCCATAGGGGCCCGGGAACCCATGGCCTCCATTGTTTCCTTCATGGTACTCTCTATCAGGAATCTACTGTCCAGATCCTTTGCCCGTATCGATGAAGCCATTTCTTTCAAATGGGCCTTCGCTTCCACTAGCAAAAACCCTTTTTGACCATCTTTCCCTGCCACCGTGGCATATCCATCCCATTGCGGACCCATCCTTGGCCAATATTTCTCCAGCTCGATTCGTCTGCCCCGCCTCACACTTTCAAGCTCCAAAAATTCATTTCTGTATTCTTGGTAACCCGTTTCCCGCAATGGGGACTTCCACTGGATGGACCGCTCTTTATCAAGGAAAGTCAGCAAGGAAGGCGAACTCATCAAAATAAGATGGTTCAATTCCCCTTGCCTGTTATTTACGAATTGCTGAATCCAATGTTTACTCCCTTTTTCAGCCTGAACCTTCTCAAGCCTAAGCCTAGTCTCAGTATCCTTTACCAACTGCAGTAAAAACTGCTCTAACAGCTCGTCCTCAAGATAAAACAAATCGATATAAGAAAAAGGCTCCTCGGCTTGATAAGAATCCCGTTTGAACAAATTTCCTTGCCCAAAGCCCCCATTCTGTTTCGAGTACTCCGATTCTATCCAATCCAACAATTGAAGGAATCTCATATCCGGCTGACTTTCCCATAATTCCTTAACCAGAGAATTAATGCTAAAAATCCTCTCCACTTTTCTCAATCGAATCACCTTCTTTGTATGTATATTTCTTCTCTTCATCTTATATTCAAGCGTCCAACATTACAATAAATTACATATATCAGTCAATTTCTCATTTTATCGGTCAAGTTGGAAGGTTTATCGGTCAAATGGCCGCTTTTATCGGTCAACTCCCTCACTATATCGGTCAAACAAAAAAAGCTATGCACGAAGCATAACTTTTTCCGACACTCTAGATTACGCAGATACATCCTCTTTCGCCTTCACGTCTAAGGGAACCCGCTTATCCATTTTCAGTAGGTAGTAACAGGCTACAACGATTGCTAGGAAAATGATGCCCACAATCGAGGAGAGTCGCGTACTCGGGTTAAACCACATGCCGACCAATACCAATAGTAAGAAGGCAATCGTTGCATAGTTGGTATACGGGGCAAAAGGCATTTTGAATGGATGGTTTTTCATTTCCTCAGCTCGTACCTTCCTGAACCTAAGCTCACTAATAAGAATCACGAACCATGGAATCATCCCGGGCAGCACACTTGCACTGTACACATACAGGAATATTTCCGGTGGAGCCAGGTAGTTCAGGACAACACCAATGGCCAAGCCCAACATGACAGCGATTGTACAATAGGCCGGCACTCCGCTTTTCGATATTTTTGCAAAGATCTTTGGCGCTTGCCCGTTCAAGGCAAGGGTATAAAGCATGCGCCCTGCACTGAAAATCCCACTATTGCATCCTGACATCGCCGCCGTGATCACGACAAAGTTGATGATGCCCGCGGCTGCGGTAATGCCTATTTTTGCAAAGGTCGATACAAACGGGCTTCCAAGTTCATCTAATTGATTCCAAGGAAATACCGTGACGATGACAAAAATCGCGCCGATATAGAAGATTAATATACGCCAAATGATCGTTTGGATTGCTTTAGTAATGGTACTCTTCGGATCCTTTGCTTCACCAGCAGTGATCCCGATAAGTTCAACGCCTTGATAAGATGCCACAACAAGAGAAAGGGCAAAGAAGAAACCTTTCCATCCCCCCGTAAAGAAACCGCCGTTAGCCCATAGATTGGAAAGGCCGATTGCCTCCCCACCATTCCCTATCCCGAAAAAGATAAGACCTAGACCGGCAATGATCATCAAGATGATGGTAACGATCTTGATCAGTGCAAACCAGAATTCGAATTCACCGAAGGATTTGACGGAAATGAGGTTAGCGGCGCCAAGGATGACCATGGCCACCACTCCCGGAATCCAAGCTGGCAGTTCAGGGAACCAAAAGTTCATATATAATCCTACGGCAATGATTTCAGACATGCCGACCAACACCCATAGGAACCAGTTGCTCCAAGCAGTTACAAATCCTGCCAATGGATGGATATAATCACTCGCAAACGTTGCGAATGAGCCCGTAGTAGGCTCCAGGTACAGCATTTCCCCCATCGAACGCATAATAAAAAAGATAAAAAGGCCCGCGATGGCATACGCCAGCATCACAGAGGGTCCGGTCCACTTAATCGTGCTGGCAGATCCCATGAACAACCCAACACCGATCGTACCGCCCAAGGCAATCATCTGAATATGACGTGCCTCCAGCCCTCTTGTTAATTCTTTATTTGACATGATAACTCCCCCAGATGTACAAGCATAAAATGACGAGATAAATAATTTAGTAGATTTACGATGCTTCCTAAGTATTTTACCCACAAAAGCATTTCCTTATCTTATAATAATAAATATTCCCCAAAAACACAAATGTACTTTTAGGAAAAACACTTTTTAACCCAAAGCAATGGATGGGATAACATGATTGGTACTTGTTCTTTCCCTATACGGGTGAAGGAAACCTATGTACGATTGATGGTAAGTATCGACGGAGGAGGAAATAAAGTGAAATTAATAGGAGAAAGAATCTATCTCCGTTATTTAAAAGAATCGGATGCACCTATCCTTTTAGAGAATACAAAGGATGAGGAAATACGGTATATGACAGGGACAAGATCTACATTCACCTTAGAACAGCTTCAACTTCATATAAAGAATATACATGAAGATCCATCCCGCCATGATCTAGCCATTTGCTTAAACGAAAGTGACCAAATGATCGGGGAATTATCCATCTCTGATATCGATAAAGAGGACAAAAAGGCAGGATTTAGAATTTCAATGAATTCCATTGAATTAACCGGCAAAGGGTATGGTACAGAAGCGATCAAGCTTGTTTTAGCCTTTGTTTTTGAAGAATTGGCTTTAAATCGCCTGCAGCTGGAAGTATTCAGCCATAACTTACGGGGAATTAGAGCCTATGAGAAAGTCGGCTTTGTCAAAGAGGGGATTTTACGGGAGTCTTTATATGTTAATGGAAAATATTCGGACGAGATTATCATGGCCATTCTTAAAAGGGACTATGAAAAAATGTTCTTATCAAACTGATTCGGGGTTCGCATCGTTTTTGGGCATCAAACTGGTCATATAGATTCACCCCCCACCACATTTACAATATATCCCTTTGACCCAAAATCAAAATAGTGATAGAATTCCATTATTATTTTAAAAGAATAAATGAGTTGCCAAAAAGAATTTCATCTTTCACAGCGATCATTTATTGACAACCACATACTAAGCAAGCGATGAATGCTATGGATCACACTATAGCAGGAGCAGCTTCTGGAGAGACTGTACACACGTGCAGCGCCGAAGGATTCACAATCTCAGGCAAAAGGACAGAAGAGTAACGAATATTTGTTATTCTTTAACCTTTCGAGATTGGTAGCTTCCAATCTCTTTTTTTATTGTCTTTTTTCAATCATCACTAAAAAAACGAAGTGAAATCGCTACTAAACTGGACAGATTCATTGCCCTGGTGATCGATTGGAATCAACGGACCATGTACTTCACATTCAAGAATTATAACAACGGGGGCGCACAAATTGGCTAAACAAGAATTGAAAAGGGATTTGAAAAATCGACATGTACAACTCATCGCCATAGGAGGAACCATCGGGACCGGGTTATTTTTGGGATCCGGAAAAGCCATACAGTTGGCGGGACCCTCCATTATCTTTTCGTATCTGATTATCGGGATTGCCTTGTTTTTCGTCATGAGGGCTTTAGGGGAATTGCTGTTGTCCAACGCGGGATATTCCTCATTCACCGAATTCGCCACGGAATACATCGGACCGTGGGCTGGTTTCGTGACTGGCTGGACCTACTGGTTCTGTTGGATCATGACGGCCATGGCCGATATCATCGCTGTCGGGGTCTATATGCAATATTGGTTCGACATTCCGCAATGGATCCCTGCACTTGCCTGCTTGGTGATTCTACTAGGATTGAATTTGTTGACCGTGAAGCTATTCGGAGAATTGGAGTTCTGGTTCTCCCTCATTAAAGTCATCACGATCGTCGCCTTGATCGTTGTGGGAATTGTCTTACTCATCATTGGCTTCCAAACCGATACAGGAACCGTTTCCCTCAACAACCTTTGGAGTCATGGGGGCATGTTCCCGAACGGCGCATCCGGCTTTTTGCTTTCCCTACAGCTAGTCGTCTTCTCCTTTGTTGGTGTCGAAATCATTGGAGTGACAGCGGCCGAAACCGCCAATCCGAAAAAAAACATCCCGTCAGCGATCAATAAGATCCCTGTCCGGATATTGCTTTTCTATATCGGTGCCATCACCGTCATCCTTTGCGTCAATCCATGGACACAGCTCGATGCCGCGAGCAGCCCATTCGTGGAGGTCTTCGCCTTGATCGGGATTCCGGTTGCTGCAGGGATTATCAATTTCGTCGTGTTGACATCAGCCGCTTCTGCCGGAAACAGTGGATTGTTTTCAACAAGCCGCATGCTTTATACCTTGAGCAACAATAACGAAGCACCTGCAAAACTTAAGAAATTAAATAAACGTGCTGTTCCGAGCAATGCATTGGTTACGTCTACCATCGTTGTCTCCATTGGGGCATTATTAAGTAAAATCATACCGGAGCAAGCTTTCACCATCGTGACAACGATTAGTGCAATCTGCTTCCTATGGGTCTGGAGCATCATCTTGATTTCCCATATCCGGTATACGAAAAAACGTCCGGACTTAAGGGCTACGTCCACTTTCAGGGCTCCCTTAACACCTTTCATCAACTATGTAATCTTAGGGCTGTTTATCTTCATCTTGATCGTCATGCTGTTTGCTGAGGCGACCAGGCCGTCATTATTGCTGACACCGCTTTGGTTCATTCTTTTAGTTGTCATATATAACTATCGAAAAAAATGAACGAGGAATTTTGGGATACGGAAGTCTACCTTCCTATCCCATTTTCCTGTGATTAAATGAGAGAGTAAAATGAAGCGTGACGAATATTTTTTTCTGCCACACTATTAATTTTTTTATCGAATTAGTGTAAGGTACTAGGTATTACGGAAACATTTTTTTAGAAAAACATCATAATCTGTGAAACATATTTAGAATGGAGGGGTTGCTTCATGAAAGTATTATATATTCTTACACTCGTTCCTTTTATCGGCATATTAGGGTTTCTTCCTTTTGTTAATAAAGTAGAACCTTATGTATTGGGGATGCCTTTTTATATGTTTTGGATGGCGATGTGGGTCGTGCTCACTTCCGTCACTCTAGCCGTCATGTATAAGTTGGATCCTAGGAACCGAGAAGGTGAAGAAGAATGAATATTGCTCTTATCATTATTTTAGCATTTTTACTTTTATCGATTTTTCTTGGGATCCGTTCGACAAAAGGAAAAGACATGAACCTGGAACAATGGACGGTGGGCGGCCGCGGTTTTGGTGCCATATTCGTCTTTCTATTGATGGCAGGGGAAATTTACACAACCTTCTCCTTCCTTGGAGGAAGCGGCTGGGCTTATGGAAAGGGTGCGCCCGCTTTATACGTCCTCATTTATATTACCTTGTCTTATGTATTATCCTATTGGCTACTTCCGGCCATTTGGAAATACGCAAAAGAAAATCGGCTTATGTCACAATCCGATTTCTTCGTAAGCAAGTACAAGAGCCCAACTCTAGGGATTCTTGCTGCCCTTGTCGGCGTGGTATCGATGATTCCGGTCGTCGTCGTACAGCTCAAAGGCTTAGGGATCATTGTTTCCGAAGCATCATATGGCGCCATTTCCATGTCCACCGCTGTGTGGCTTGGAGCTATCAGCCTGACCATTTATGTCATGATTTCCGGCATTCACGGATCAGCCTGGACCGCCGTCATCAAGGACATCATGATGATCGTCATCATCGCATTCCTGGGCATTTATCTTCCGATTCATTACTTTGGAGGTCTTCAACCGATGTTTGAGACCATAAATGCCGCCAAACCAGGTTTCCTGACGCTGCCCGAACAAGGTCTTAGCGTTTCGTGGTTCATCTCGACCGTCATCTTGCTCGTATTTGGTTTTTACATGTGGCCCCAAGTATTCAGTGCCGTCTATACGGCCCGGAGCGGAAAAACATTTCGTAAAAATGCCATCATCAGTCCACTGTATACGCTCATG
Organism: Peribacillus suis; assembly: GCF_059384845.1. Classification (NCBI taxonomy): domain Bacteria; kingdom Bacillati; phylum Bacillota; class Bacilli; order Caryophanales; family Bacillaceae; genus Peribacillus; species Peribacillus suis. The sequence continues at coordinate 642,921 of NZ_CM182019.1, read as the reverse complement.
TTACTATTTGTCTTTTTTGTAGGATTTGCAGCGATTTTGAAAGTGCCTGGACTGGAAGGCGCCGATGCCGACCTTTCCTTATTGCGCCTTGCGATACAGACCTTTGATCCATGGTTTATAGGAGTCATCGGTGCGGCTGGCATGTTGACGGCATTAGTACCAGGATCGATGCTGTTGATGAGCGTCTCTACGCTCCTTGCGAAAAATGTCTATAAGGAACTCCATCCTGGAGCATCAGACCGGCATGTGGTACGTTTGGCCAAGTTACTCGTTCCCGTGATTGCACTCATATCCGTTTACTTCACCTTAAATGGCGGAGAAACGATGTCTGCTTTGATCTTGATGGGATATAGCTTCATTACACAACTATTCCCGTCCCTGTTATTCAGCCTGAAAAAGAAGAACTTTATCAATAAATATGGGGCAATAGCGGGTATCATCTGTGGATTGGCCATCGTCACCTACATCACCATCAGCCAATCGACAATCGGCACGCTGTTCCCATCCTTGCCACAAGCGGCGAAGGATCTGAATGTCGGAATCATCGCCTTGGCTGTGAACTTTATCGTGATGATGGTTGTCAGCCTCGCATTCAAGAAGCTGGTAGTTGGCGAAGTTAAATCCGTAGTGGTTAAAGAAGTATAAAAAAAAGCAATCGGACCTCAGTGAAAACTGAGATCCGATTGCTTTTTTTGTCTTAATGGGCCTTCCTGAACCGATCATTACCGGAGAATGAATCCTTCCGGCAATGTGGCTTTCATCAAGATGGCCGTTTCCTTGAGCCTTTCTTGATTGTAGGAGGAATGCTGGAGCAAATCATCATCCAGGTAGGCTGGGTGGGTCATTACCTCCACGCTTTTGCCCTCACTAATCCGCTCGTTAAGGGTTTGAAAGTAATCGACGGCCGCCTTTTCCCCATAAAAATCGTCAAGGAATGTATCGGTCACTGTTTCAATGTCCTGAAAATGGGGTCCCGCTTTTCGGACTGGTAGCCCATAATGGGCGGAAAGCTTTTTCACGACCGGCCAAAAGGCCGGGATCGCATGGACATGATGATGACTGTCAAAGTGGGTCGGCATCATCCCCAAATCGATGAATTTATCAATCTGGGCAGACCATTCCCTCTCCAACTCTTCCAAGGAAATACTACCCGGGTTCCCATATACCTCATCTTGCTTTTTGAAGTTTCCCTCTCTGTCTACAAGGCTAGGCACATCATGTAGCAGCGGCCGTCCCCATGTCAGGACAAGATGGATGCCCACCTTAAGCGTGCGATGATCTTTGGCAATTCTGATGGCATGATCGGTCGCTTTTGCATTCATCATCATGGTCGCCGAATTGACTATTCCATTTTTGTGGCTATTCAATATGCCGTAATTCACAGCCCGCGAAAACCCGAAATCATCAGCATTGACCAGCACTTCAATCATGAAAACTTCCTTGTAATTCCTTATTCTCGAAGAACTGCGGCAAAAATTCCTTATGCGCCAAGAGCATTTCATCCAGAATCAATTTCCCCACCCGGTCACTTGGAACTAGTGGGTTGATGGTCATCGCAAGCAGGGCCGTATCATAGTTGCCTGTTACGGCAGCCTCGATAGCCACCCTTTCAAAGGACTTAATTTGCTGGACGAGTCCGCGAACGGCTACCGGTAATTCACCTACCGTAATCGGTTTTGGACCATCCTTCGTAATCACACAGCTCACTTCAACGGCTGAATCGTACGGGATGCCTTCAATCGCACCATAATTCATCGTATTGACCGCCTGTATATCACGTTTATCCGTATACATGGAATGGATCAACCGAACCGCGGCATCACTGTAGTAAGCGCCGCCCCGTTCTTCAAGCTGTGGTGGCTTGATGTCTAGATCGACGTCTTTATATAGTTCAAATAGTTCTGTTTCCAGCTTTTGTACGACCTCAGCCCTTGTTTCCCCATTTTCTGCATCCTTCAGCTCTTGAGCCAGGATATCTCCCGTTTTGTAGTAATAATTGTGATATGGGCAAGGAAATAAATTCAATGCACGAAGGAATTCTGGCTCCCATCCCATCGCATGGATATTCTTCATCGTCACCGCTTTATCCGGGTCTGAAATCATATCGATAATTTCCTCTTTCACGCTCTTTCCATCCACGAATACATCCAACCCGTATACCATATGGTTCAATCCGGCGAAATCAATTCGCACCCGGTCCGGTTCCACCTTCATCAACTCGGCGACACCACGTTCCATCCCGATTGGCACATTGCATAGACCGACGATTTTAGTGATGTTGCTATGACGCAGAACCGCTTCCGTGACCATGCCGGCAGGGTTTGTGAAATTGATCAACCAGGCATTCGGGCAAATCTCTTCCATCTCCCGGGCGATGTCAAGAATGACAGGAATCGTCCGAAATGCTTTGAACAACCCGCCTGGTCCATTCGTTTCCTGACCGATGACTCCATGCTTCAGCGGAATTTTCTCATCAAGTGCCCTGGCAGCCAACTGCCCGACCCGTAATTGGGTCGTGACATAGTCGGCACCCTCTAGAGCTTTTTTTCGGTCAAGCGTTAAGTGAATATCGATCGGCACTCCCGCTTTTTCCACCATCCGTCTTGCCAGCCCGCCGACGATTTCAAGCTTTTCCTTGCCAGCTTCTATATCCACGAGCCAGATTTCACTTACAGGAAGCTCCTTGTAATATTTAATAAATCCTTCAATCAGTTCCGGCGTATAACTTGAACCTCCACCTATCGTAACGATTTTCAACCCCTTACTCATTCCGCTGTCCCCTCCTTGATCTTGTTGGCTCCAAGAAACTCTTCTCTCATCTCAATCATTTCAACCGCCAAATCCTTCAAAGTCATCGCCGTCATCAAATGATCCTGTGCGTGTATCAGGATAATCGGGATGTCTAATTTCTCGCCACCCGCTTCCGCATGAATCAATTGGGTCTGAAATTTATGCGCCTGCAATAATTCCGTCTCCGCCTCCGCTATCTTCTGCCTGGCTGCTTCGAAATCTTTTTTCTTGGCTTCTTGCAAGGCTTCCATCGCAAAGCTCCGTGCATTTCCACTGTGTAAAACAAGTTGGAAGGATAACTGATATAATTCTTCTTTTTCCATGTTCCCCACTTCTTTCTTAAAGACTTACTGATTCTGATTCCGAATCCTTTGTAAGCTCCGTTTTATTTTTCGAATCGATTTTCACCTGGGCATACACGAATGGCAAGTAGATTACGGTTGAAATGACGAGATTGATTCCTGCCAGGACAGCCCCCGAAACATGGCCACCTGTCGCCAGGAATCCTCCGACAATCGGCGGGGTCACCCATGGAATTTTGGCTACAATCGGGAAGACCAGACCGCTGCTCACCGCTAAGTACGAAATGACTGTAGTAATGATAGGTCCTAGAACGAATGGAACCAACCAGATTGGATTCAATACGATGGGAAGCCCGAAAAGAATCGGTTCGTTGATCTGGAAAAGTCCCGGGGCCCCACCAAGCCCAATCATCTGTTTATACCGCCTTCTACCGGCTATGATCATCGCAATGATCAAGCCCATCGTTCCGCCCGATCCGCCTAGATAAACAAAAGCATCAAGAAATGAGCCGGCCAAGACGCCGTATTGGTCCATATCTGTAATGCCTTTTGCATACAGATCAATATTCTTTACGCCTGAACTTTCAAAAAGCGGTGTCGTGATTCCACCAAGGATGTTCGGTCCGTGCAATCCCACCATCCATAAAATATGGACGAAAAAGACAAGAAGGATGGCAAATGGCAGTGAATCCACGGCCCCTTGCATCGGAGATACGATCACTTTACTTAACCAGTCATTCACGATTTGGCCATTCGTTGCGATACGGAAAAGCAATCCGAACACCCCGATGATGAAAATGGTTGCCATGCCTGGAATCAATTTGGCAAACGAGCGCCCTACTGCAGGAGGTACACCCTCCGGCATGTTGATCACCAAGAATTTGAGTTTGGAAAGCCTTACAAAAATCTCCGTCGCAATAAGGGAAACGGCAATTCCCGTAAAGAGAGCGGTTGCATTAAAGTAATTGGTACTGATGAAGCCAGCTGCCTCGCCTGATACGACTTTGTTATCAACCGTCAGCGAGACCAATCCCATCTGTGGAAGCAATAAGAAGAAACAGGCCGCCGAAATGAGCATCGCCTCGAATCCATCGTCTCCATAAGATTTAGCAAGTTTATAAGATATGCCGAAAACGGCAAAAATGGTCATGAATGCAAAGGTACCGAATGAAATGTCATTGCCAAGCGTCGTCCAGGTAGGACCGAAAATGGCTTCCATCATTCTTCCGTATGGCTTGATGATTTGCCCTAGATTATTCAATAAAACCGCGAACGATCCGATAATTGTAATCGCTATCATTCCAATCAACGTGTCACGAATGGCCAACAGATGTCGGTTATTCCCCAACTTGACTGCAGCCGGCATAATGTACTTATCAATGAAAGTCATCATATCCTTATTCTCCTTTTATCAAAGTAACAGCTTGTTTGAGCACTTCTTCCCCGTTGCACAAACCATAGAACATCGGATTGATTGTATCGACTGGAATGCCTTTTGCTGTGCCTGCTTGCTTCATCTTAGAAAGCAGGAACCTAACCTGTGGCCCTAGTAAAACGACATCTGCCTTATCCATTTCTCTGTCCACCTCAGTAGAAGACACTGCCCATATGCGGCAATCTATGCCTTGTTCCTTCGCACTTTTCTCCATTTTCGTCACTAGTAAACTCGTAGACATTCCCGCAGAACAACATAATAAGATATTCATAGATTTCTCCCCTTTTCATTTCTAAATATTCTGTATTTTTGATGTAAATAGGTGTTTCCTTTTCTAATGTTCACCTTTTACGAATGTATCTCCTCCTTTTTGAGTGGAACATTGGTCATTACCTATATATTCCATTGTATAGTCATTTATATCTAATTTCAATACAAATTTTAAATTTGTTACTACAAATAACTTTATAGTTGATTCTTGTTGTAACAAGATATACTCTAGAAGTAGCGAAAAATGTCTAGGAGGAAGCATGTTGAAAACCACGAATAAAGTGACAGCCCTTCATTCTGCCGTAAAGGAATCCATCGTTCAAATGATAAAGAATGGGGATTATCAGCCAAACACTAAATTACCGACCGAAGCAGAATTCTGTAAATCATTCGAAGTGAGCAGGACGACCGTCCGAACAGCCCTCCAACAACTTACCGTGGAAGGGTATGTGTACCGGATCCAAGGTAAGGGAACCTTCGTTTCAGAAAATAAAGTACGCCAAACACTTACCAGCACGGTTGAAAACTTTTCCGATCAGGTCATGATGCAGGGCAAAAACCCCTCCACCAAGGTCTTGGGTTTAACGGTCATTGAAGCAAACGCATCCCTTGCCAAACGATTTGACCTTGATATTGGTGATCCCATCAATAAACTCGTTCGGGTGCGTTATGTAGATTCCGTCCCCCTTCAATACGAAGTCGCCTACCTACCGTGGCATAAAACACCCGGTCTTGATATGAAGGCCTGTGAAACATCCCTTTTCCGACTGCTTAAAAACCAGTTTAATCTCAAAGTCCTGAAGACCATCGAACATCTGGAACTGGCCCTCGCCGACGAGTCCATTGCAGAAAAACTGGAAATTCCCAATGGATCTCCCTGTTTCTCGCTTGAAACCCATACGTACGAGGCCGACCAGAGCGTCATCGAATACTCCAAAACCTACTTCAGGGGAGACCGTTCCCATTTCGTAATTGAAAGAAATTATGAATGATGCAAAAAGAACTGCCCATCATGACATGGACAGTTCTTTTTGTTATAAGGAACGTGAATGATGAAAAGATTCATTCTATCTACCTTTGAATTTTCTTAAGCCGTTCTATATGGCCGACCTTCACATCAGATGATGCATTGGCATATCTTTTAAGTACCTTGTATATCAAGAGAATCTCACTTCCTGATAAAACCTGTCTTCCTTCATTATGTATGGCATTTCTTAAACGTTTCCTTTTGATGACCTTGTGATCAGGGGAAGTCAGTACGATTTTCTTTAATTCACAGCGCTCACTAAATACGATGATCGATTTAAAAGCCCCCTCATCCAACTCATTCAATTGCTTTTTTAGCGCATTGATATGACTTCGATTTTGCTTGATTGGATTATAAAACGCCTGCTTTTTTCCGTTAGGGAATGTTTGCGTCCAGTTTTTATTCTCCTCATTTCCAAATATCCATCCACTGTAATTCTTCGACTCAATCGAATAGATTCCCGATTCGTGAAGAAGGACGATATCCACTTCAGTTGTGCCTTCACCCCTTACTTTAGGCAAATACACATTGACCAAAACTTTATGATAACCCTTCAATTTATCGATTTCATTTACCGTTAGATATTCCCCATATAACCCTTTATCGCTCCTTACTTTCCAGTACGAAAAATCAGTTTCTTTTTTGTACGTGCTTTTTTCAAATTTGGCTTTGTCCACAAGAAATCCAGAAATAAACACTAGTGCAAATAAGCATATGAACCACCCTATCACCTATAATCCCTCCCGCTTTGACCTTTTCTTTATTTCGTCAAAAACCGCATCATCCTTTAATATTTATATGGAAAAATATACCGATATTAACTTCTGTATATGTAAAAAGGCATGAGATGTATGGATTTCTCCTGTACTCTCATGCCTCTTATCTTCATATCATACTTTTTAACACGCAGGAAGTTACTTGGCTTCTTCCTCACCCTCTAAATCATCCGGGTAGACGACTTCGTCAAAGACTTTTTGAGTCGCCGCATCTTTAACTGATATCGTAACTTTATACTCATCCGGGCTTGCTCCATTAAAAACTTGATAGTACATGCCAGTTATCCCTAGTCCCATGGCGGCAAAACCGTCGAAACCATTCTCATATGTTTCTTTATCCACTTCTAAAGTAAACTTTGAAAACGCCTTGTTATGAGAGATCTCTTTAATGGATGGATAATCTTTGCCATTCTTCATCTCTTCCATTGTCTCTTCCGCATTCTTTTCTAAGTCTTTCATCATTTCCTTATGCTTAGACTTCGGCATTTTATACGTTAATGATCCGTCCTCGTTTTTCGTCACTTTACTTACACCATCTTTTTTGGCTTCAACAATGACGCTATCGATGTCCTCACCTTCAAAGAATGAAGCAGGCAATGTCACTTCTACATTTAGGAGGCCTTTATCGACCTTCAATGCCCCCTCTTCATCTTTTTTTGATGCATTATCATCATCAGATGAGCAGGCTGCAAGCATCGCCATCATTACCATTAAAAAGATAAACCCAAATTTCTTCATACCGTATCCCTCCTATATATGTATGATCGATCATAATTCTTCAAGTAAAAAAATCATTTCAAATCACTTTAACATTATATAAGAAAAGTATTGATCCAGTATAAGTATTTTTTGTTTCCTTTAATTAAGCAGAAATTCACATGATACTTACTGGTTATTCTTTATGGGTAGTTCGATTACATTCAAGTTTTCTTATTGTCGTATGGTTTCTTCCAGATAAGAAATGCTAAGGGAAAGGACGGTTGGTTACTACTCAATCGATTTGTTATTCAATGAAATCACTAACGCTCCTGATACTATTTCCGAAATCCCCTTGCTTTCCTAGTTAGATGGCTCTGATTTAATCGTCAATGGACAGCCCCTTCGGGAGAATTGATCGGCCACTATCATTTAAAAGAATAATAGGAAATATTCCGAAATAACTTTCTTTTTTTAGCGTTTCTAAGAACAGGAAATATCGAGAAAATTATGGAATAATTAGGGTGATTCCCTTTCAAAATTATCCACATTTTTACAAAAATGCTATTAGTAATCTATTTTTCTAGTTCTTATTGCTTGTGTTTTTGTCGAAAAAAGACGATTATAGAGATAGAAAGCAGACCTGGATGATTCCTCTATCATTGTTCAAACAATCGTGTTCATCAGGGTTAGTTTTCTAAACCAATTAAAGGGGAGAAATACAACTATGATTTATGCTAATCCTAATACAGAAGGTTCTGTCGTACAATTCAAAGAAAAATACGATAACTTTATTGGTGGAGAATGGGTTGCACCCGTTAAAGGCCAATATTTCGAAAATAAATCACCAGTAACTGGTAAAGTATTCACAAAAGCTGCTCGTTCTACTGTTGAAGATATCGAATTGGCATTAGATGCTGCACATGCTGCAAAAGCTGCTTGGGGAAAAACTACTCCTGCTGAACGCGCTCGCATTTTAAACAAAATCGCTGACCGTTTAGAAGAAAACTTAGAAATGATCGCTGTTGCTGAAACTTGGGACAACGGTAAAGCAGTACGTGAAACATTGAATGCCGATATTCCATTGGCAATCGATCACTTCCGTTACTTTGCAAGTGCCATTCGTTCTCAAGAAGGCCGCACAACTCAAATAGATAATGATACAGTAGCATACCACTTCCAAGAGCCACTTGGTGTTGTTGGACAAATCATCCCTTGGAATTTCCCAATTCTAATGGCTGTTTGGAAAATCGCTCCAGCTCTAGCTGCAGGTAACTGTATCGTCATGAAACCAGCTGAACAAACTCCAGCTTCTATCATGGTGTTGGTTGAATTAATTCAAGATATCATCCCTGCTGGTGTTCTTAACATCGTTAATGGTTTCGGTATCGAAGTTGGTAAACCACTTGCTACAAACCCACGTATTGCTAAAATTGCTTTCACTGGTTCAACTGCAGTTGGTCGCCAAATCATGCAATATGCAACTGAAAACATCATCCCTGTAACACTTGAACTTGGTGGTAAATCACCTAACGTATTCTTTGAAGATGTAATGGATAAAGACGATGCTTACCTAGATAAAGCAATCGAAGGCATGGTTATGTTCGCATTGAACTCAGGCGAAATCTGTACATGTCCTTCACGTGCTCTTATCCAAGAATCAATCTATGACAAATTCATGGAACGTGCACTAGAACGCGTTAAACAAATTAAAGTTGGTAACCCACTTGATACTGAGGTAATGATGGGTGCTCAAGCTTCTAATCAACAAAAAGAAAAAATCCTTTCTTACATCAAGCTTGGACAAGAAGAAGGCGCTGAATTACTTATCGGTGGAGAAGAAAACAAATTTGATGGAGAACTTGAAACTGGTAACTACATCAAACCGACTGTTTTCAAAGGAAACAATAAAATGCGTATCTTCCAAGAAGAAATCTTTGGACCAGTACTTGCTGTTACTACTTTCAAAGACTTCGATGAAGCAATGGAAATCGCAAACGATACTCTTTACGGCTTAGGAGCTGGAGTATGGTCTCGTAGTGGAGATATCGCTTACCGTGCTGGTCGTGGTATCGAAGCTGGTCGTGTTTGGACAAACACATACCACCAATATCCTGCTGGCGCAGCATTCGGTGGATACAAATTATCAGGTATCGGCCGTGAAAATCACCTAATGATGCTTGATCACTATCAACAAACAAAATGTCTATTAGTAAGCTACGCTAAAGACGCTCAAGGATTCTTCTAAATCGAAAGGATACGATCAAACATGGTAGAACGTGTTATTGCAACGAACGAAGCACTTACATTAATAGACTCTATTAAAAAAATACATGGCTCTATCATGTTTTATCAATCCGGCGGCTGTTGTGATGGATCTTCTCCGATGTGCTATAGAGAAGGAGATTTTCAACTGGGGGATGCAGACATCCATCTCGGTGCGATTGGCGATGTACCCTTCTACATGCATAAAAGCCAATACGATTATTGGAAGCACACGCAACTGATCATCGATGCAACTGAAGGACGAGGCCCGGATTTCTCACTTGATAGCGTGGAAGACCAACATTTCATCACACGCTCGCGGGTTTTTTCAGAGGAAGAATACCAAGAAGTGAAAAAAGTTTTATAGCATGTTAAAGAGCATTCCCAAAAGTCTAATTTGGCTATTGGGAATGCTCTTTTCATTATTATTTACTTCGTTTCTTTGACAGGTTTGAAAGTGATATACATGTATAAAATAATCCAGTTGCAATCAACAACTGGATTATTTCTTAGAAAATCTCGTTCAATTTTATTTATTTTTTCTTAAAAACAACCTTTTTCAAACCAGAAATATAAATACGATCTCCAGATTTAAGTGTATTGGTTACACTTTTAACTCCAAAACCATCAGATTCACTTGTGAGAATTTCGTTTACAAGTAGGCTATTACCTCTTTTAATGATTAAATTCCCTGTTCCGTCTGATGTAACCATTTTATATTTTCCGGCATTTATATCCTTACCTACTGTCCAATATCCCGCATGTAGTGTATTGGATTTAACGTTCGATACACGTGTAAACTTTACACTGTCCAAACCACTTATTTTAATTTTATCTCCAGCTTTTATATCCGTTGTAACTACTCTTACTCCAAAATCATCATATTCACTAGTTAAGACCTCATTTATAAAGCGATCTGTGCCCATACCAATAACTAAGTTTCCACTTCCTGAATTTGTCGTGATCTTGTATCGCCCTGCTTTAATATCCTTGCCTGCTTTCCAAGTACCGGCACTTAAGTTTTTCACGTAGGGTTTTGCTTTCACTTTGATCGTTGCCGATGTCGTTTTGCCATTTGTAGTGGTAGCGGTAATTTTTGCTGTCCCTACACCAACGGCTTTAACTATCCCTTTGCTACTGACAGTCGCGATTTTTTTATTGGAAGTCGACCATTTCACTGTTTTATTTACCGCATTACTTGGGCTCACTGTTGCAGATAAGGTTAATGTCTTTCCTTGAACGATGGTAGCTGAAGTCTTATTTACCTTTACAGACTTTGCCACAATTGGTGATTTAACCATTACTTTCACCTTAACCGCTTTAGCATCTTTAACATTTGCTGTAATGGTTGCGGTTCCTTTCGCTTTGCCCGTAACCTTCCCTTTGCTGCTAACCGTTGCGATTTTTTTATTCGAGGTTGTCCATTTCACTGTTTTATCCATACTATCGGATGGGGAAACAGTTGCGGTAAGCTGTCCTGCTTTACCTGCTGTTACAGTTAAGCTTGTTTTATTTACTTTTATAGTTTTTGTAGAGACCTTCACCTTTACTTGTTTCACAACGTCACTATTATCTTTTGCGGTCGCCGTAATGGTAGCAGAACCGTTCGCGATTCCTTTGATATTACCTTTTGAATCTACTTTTGCCACCTTAGTGTTGGAGCTTTTCCATACAACTGTTTTATTTGTAGCATCCGATGGAGCAACGGTCGCCGTTACTTTTACTGTTTGTTTCTTTGTGATATTTAAAGATGCTTTGCTCAACTTCAAACTTGTTGGCACTTTTATTACAGTTACTGTAATACTTTTCTTAATAGATGGATTGCCATTTGCAGTAGCAGTAATAGTTGTAGTACCTGCATTAACCGGTTTAATTTTTCCATTTACATCTACTACTGCAATTTTAGGGTTTGCACTCGTCCAGTTTATATTTTGATCAGTAGCAGCAGCAGGTTTTACAGTCGCTGTTAACTGAGCCGTTTTATTTAACTTGATTGATACTGTTGATTTGTTTAGTGTAATGCTTTGAGGAGCCACAATCTCCTCAACTAATGAATCTGTGTTTTCCGCTTGAGCTGTACTGCCTAATGATACCGATAACGCTAACATCAGCATGAAAATAACTTTTACCCAAATATTTCTTTTCAAATATAAAACCTTCTTTCAATTTTTCATAATTCACGACTAATCATCATCAAACAACTTTCTTAACACAAAATTATAAAATAAAAGTGCTCTATTTCATCGAAAGAATTTCACACTACGAAATTATCTTGATTAGATTATTCGATAAATTATATCCAAAGTTAAATCTATCACTTTAATAAATCCTTTGCCTTATAAATCTATTAATTTTCTAAAGTTTTATTCGTCACCCGTATACCAAAAGTAACAGTGCAAGATAATTTTTTTCTAAAACGATAGGAAAATGCATCTAAAAAACTATTAATGGAGTGCGATTTTTCTTCAATCCAATTACCCATACAAAAAAGATGACTCCAATAGGAATCATCTTTTCGAGTTATTTTTTTCATTAAGTACCACAAAAAGTCTGGTACGGGCCGCATGATTCGGGCACTGTTGCGTATGCTTCCTGATCGCTCGTATGCGCGTATGGGTGTGAGAGTACTTCCAGAAGTCGTTCCATCACACTGTAATCGCCTTTTTTCACCGCAGCATCCAATGCTTCTTCCACCCGGTGGTTTCGTGGAATCACCGCAGGATTACTTTCTTGCATCAGTTTCTTCGAAGAGTCTTCCGATTCCTGTTGACGCCCTACTCGCTCCTGCCACAACTTATGCCACTCTTCAAACTCCGGAGAATCGAAAAGGGCTGCGTCCCCTTTTGTTTCAAACGTTAAGGCACGGAAGGTGTTCGTATAGTCTGCCCGATGCTTCTTCATCATGTCGAGGAGTCCTTCGATCAGCGCTTCATCTTCTGCCTCTTCATTAAAGATGCCCAACTTCGCCCTCATGCCCTTGAACCAATGTGTATGATATAACTTATTGAATTCCGAGATCTCATCCTGCGCCAGTTGAATGGCCTGTTCCTGATCATCATGCAACAGTGGCAGTAGGCTTTCCGCCAATCGGGCTAGGTTCCAAGCGGCAATGTAAGGCTGATTTCCATAGGCATAACGGCCTTGAACGTCAATGGAGCTGAATACCGTTTCCGGATCATAGGTATCCATGAAGGCACATGGACCGTAATCGATGCTTTCACCGCTGATGGTCATGTTGTCAGTGTTCATCACCCCATGTAAGAAGCCAACCAACTGCCATTTTGAAATAAGCTTGGCCTGTCGTTTGATGACCTCCCTTAGCATCGATTGAGCTCGGTTTTCAGCAGCTTCCACCTCTGGAAAATGACGCTTGATAGTATAGTCTACAAGGGCCTGCAGTTCCTCGATTGTCCTCCACTTAGCAACATATTGAAAAGTTCCGACACGAAGATGGCTGGCAGCCACTCGCGTTAAAACCGCACCGGGTAGCACAGTTTCCCGATAGACCGGGTCGCCTGTCTTCACTACAGCCAAACTACGCGATGTGGGAATTCCCAGCGCATGCATGGCTTCACTGATGATATATTCACGTAACATCGGACCCAGTGCCGCGCGTCCATCCCCCCCGCGTGAATAGGGTGTTCTTCCTGGACCTTTAAGCTGGATGTCCATCCTTTCCCCCTCTGGCGTAATCTGCTCACCCAAGAGCACCGCTCGCCCGTCACCTAGCATTGTGAAATGACCGAATTGGTGACCCGCGTATGCTTGGGAAAGAGGCAAGGCTCCTTCAGGAATCTTGTTACCAGCAAGTACTTCCACACCCTCATCGCTTTCTAATTCTTCCGCGGACAGCCCTAAAGTAGCAGCCAGCTTTTCATTGAGAATGATCAATTCAGGTGCACTTACTGGAATCGGGTCGGTAAGGGTGAAAAGAGCTTTTGGAAGTCCAGCATAGCTATTTTCGAAGTTCCATCCTGATTCATTATTTTTTGTCATAGAATCCCCTTTTCTTTAGTCATGTTTGTACTGGTTTTTCCTCATATTTAAAACAAAAATAGTCATTTGCATGGTCCTTATGCACGTTTTTAATGTCTGCATATGCCCATTTATTATACCGTTTCCACATCAAGATGACCCTTTTTAAGCAATCGCGTTTGAAAAACTCCATAGGTAAATACACATTTAAACGGCTATTACATAGAATGCATGAATGAAATGACTTAAGGGGGAGTTCTGTTGATTATCTATGTAGTAAGCAGTGGCGATTCGTTATGGAAAATTGCAAACCGCTATGGAGTAACAATCGATTCAATTGTTAAATTAAATGCATTATCCGACCCAAGCCAATTAACGCTTGGCCAGTCATTGGTTATTCCTCACATCGGGACCTCTCACATCGTTGAAGCCGGAGAAACCTTATGGTCGATTGCCCAGCAATACGGACTGACCATTCAAGCACTCATGCAAGCCAATCAACTTACCGACCCAAACGTACTTTACCAAGGCAGTGTTCTATATATCCCGCCCATTACACACGTCGTTCAGTCGGGACAAACGTTATGGGACATTTCCGTTTGGTATGGCACGACCGTTCAGGCCATCTTGAGTGTCAATCAAATCGAAGACCCAAACACGATTTATGTAGGAATGAACCTCATCATCCCAAGGTCGAAACGAGCGATAGAAGTGAATGCTTATACCTATCAATCAAGTGATGCAGCCGTCCAATCCATCCAAGATATCGGCCAACTACTTACTTACCTCAGCCCCTTTGCGTATAAAATCAAGGAAGATGGCACATTAGAAGGACTGAACGATGAAGATATGGTCGATGCCGCGATTTCAAAAGGTATCGTCCCCATGATGTCGATTACGAACTTCACTTCAACGGAAGCTGGATCCAACCTAGCCCAAGTCATTTTGTCCAATTCTTCATTAAGGGAAAAGGTCATTCGGAATGTGCTTGAAGTGATGGATGACAAAGGCTATACCGCACTAAACATCGATTTTGAAAATGTATTGCCCGAGAATCGCGAGGATTACAACCGATTCCTGCAACTGGCGGTTGAGCGTCTTCATGCTAGAGGCTATTTGGTTTCCACTGCCCTTGCGCCCAAGACGAGCGAAGAGCAAGCTGGTGTGTTATATGAAGCACATGATTATGAAGCGCATGGACGGATTGTCGATTTCGTCGTGCTCATGACGTATGAATGGGGATATCGGATGGGTCCCCCTCAAGCCATCTCTCCCCTTGACCAAATGAGGAAAGTCGTGGAGTATGCCTTGACGGTGATTCCTGCAGAAAAGATCTTTTTAGGGTTCCAAATATATGCACGGGATTGGCTCCTCCCACATGTTAAAGGCCAGGAAGCGGAGACATTCAGCCCACAAGAAGCCGTAAGGAGGGCCGTTAAGCACGGAGCACCCATTCAATATGATCCGGTCGCCCAATCACCCTTTTTCCGCTATACAGACGAAAAAGGGAAAACGCATGAAGTATGGTTTGAAGATGCACGGAGCGCCCAAGCCAAGTTTGAACTCGCAAAGCAATATAAGCTCCGCGGCATCAGCTACTGGGCACTAGGTTTCCCTTACCCCCAAAACTGGGCTTTATTAGAGGACAATTTTTCAATCAAGAAATTGAAGACATTTAGCTGATTTGCTACAACCTTTCGAGGATACCCGTTTAAAAAAATGGCTTATCGACTTTCGATAAGCCGATCCCATCCAATTGTTATTTCGATAAGGCGATTTTTATATGGGCTAAGTGGTGATTTTCGTGCCAAGCCAATTTTGCGATTTTTTTTGCCACTGTTATTTCACCATTTTCCTGATGAGTGAAAGTTCGACGTACTTGCTCTTCGGTTAAACTATGCCCTAAAGCAACGATACGCTCATTTATCCCTTCTAGCATTTTAACGGAACTTTCTATTGGAAGTTCAGTGTCCGGTTGAATCGCCCATCTTTCCTGGTCAAAACCTGGTACCGTTGGGTTCTCATCTGTCAAAGCCAGCTTCAAACGTTGATACATGTTCAACTGGGAATCTGCAATGTGATGAACAAGCTGACGAACATTCCAGCCACCCTCACGATATGTTTTCTTTAATTCCTCATCACTTAATGAGTCAACAGTTTCTCTTAATTGAATGGTGTATGTTTCGATATCCTTTAACCATTCTTGAATGTTTTCTAGTGTTACTTGTTCAGGTACTTGTAATTCCCCAATTGGAAATCTCACATCCATTTTCATTCCCCATTTCCCTATTCGTTATTTCTTTTACATATTGATCAGGAGATTATAATCCCCTTATATTTTAACATATTTTATCCAATTTCCGACATTTATTGGTACCAATAAAGGGGACACCGAAATAACAAGAACTCTTTAACCAAAGACTAAAAAAAAGCTGCCCGCCCGTCAGTTTTCACCGACTTTGGGACAGCTGCTTTGTTTTATTGCCTCTTAATAAGGGTCGGCTTCGTGGCTTTTCTTCACGGCATCTTTAGTCGCTTCATTTGCCGCTAATGTACCTTGGCCATATTTCGACTTACCTGATTCACGGCCTGGAATCTTGCCTTCTTCCTGTTTTTCCTTGATTTCTTTCATTTTCATTTCGATGCCTTCCTTCACACGGCGGCCATATTCTTCATCGGCTTGTGTAAAGTGCTCAACCATGGCATCTTGAATACGTTTGTCACATATTGCAAGTGCATTGGATAGGTTGTTGATTAATTCATCACGTTCCCAGTCCTCAAAGCTGCGATATGTTTCGCCCGCTTGACCATAGTTATTAGGACGGTCAATCGGCTCGCTCATTACCGCCGCATTATAGCTCGGACGGTGCTGTGGACGCTCTTCTTTGCTTGCTTCCTTGTACCCGCCGATCATCGAAGGTTCATAGTTAATCGATGGATTTTCACCATTCTCTTTCGGGTCACGAATATCCATTTGACCACGATGCTGATTCGTGCGGACAGGCACTTTCGGAGCATTCACAGGCAATTTCAGATAGTTCGGACCTACACGATAGCGTTGCGTATCAGAGTAGGAGAACGTACGGCCTTGGAGCATTTTATCATCGGAGAAATCCATTCCGTCGACAAGAACCCCTGTACCGAAGGCGGCCTGCTCGATTTCCGCATGGTAGTCCACCGGATTCCGATCAAGAACCATACGACCGACTGGCAACCATGGGAATTTATCTTCCGGCCAGAGTTTTGTATCATCTAGCGGATCGAAATCAAGTTCTGGATGGTAGTCATCCTCCATGATTTGCACATAGAGTTCCCATTCCGGATATTCTCCACGCTCGATGGATTCATATAAATCCTGTGTCGCATGGGCGACGGTCTTCGCTTGAATAGCGTCTGCTTCTTCTTGGGTTAAGTTGCGGATGCCTTGCTTAGGCTCCCAATGATACTTTACAAGCACAGCTTCGCCTTTGTCATTCACCCATTTATAAGTATTCACTCCAGAACCCTGCATATGGCGGTATGTAGCTGGAATGCCCCATGGAGAAAATAGGAATGTAATCATATGCGTAGCTTCAGGTGAACGGGAAACAAAGTCGAACATCTGCTCAGGATTCGCCACGTTCGATGCTGGATCCACCTTGAATGCATGAATCATATCAGGGAACTTCATCGCATCACGGATAAAGAAAATTTTCAGGTTGTTGCCGACTAGATCCCAGTTACCATCTTCCGTATACATTTTCACGGCAAAACCGCGTGGATCCCGTGCTGTTTCTGGCGAATCCTTCGATCCTGCCACGGTAGAGAAACGGACCATGAGTGGTGTTCGCTTCCCAGCACCCGAAAATACTTTCGCCCGAGTATATTTTTCTGGAGGTTCATCTCCGACTTTTCCATATGCTTCAAAATAGCCAAATGCTCCAGCACCACGTGCGTGAACCACACGCTCCGGCACTTCCTCCCGGTCAAAGTGGGAAATCTTTTCGATGAAATGATAATTCTCAAGTGTAGCGGGACCGCGATTACCTACTGTTCGGATATTCTGGTTATCCGTCACAGGGTGACCTTGACGCGTGGTCAACGTATCGCGTTTCACATCTTTTTCTTGATCCTGTCCTTTTGGAGCATTCATATCTTTGTTCTCTGCCAAAATGAAAACCTCCTTAAAAATAGTGGCCCTTACTTCACTAGTATTCCAGTTTATAAGGGGAATTATCATTTATATTAAATATTAAATGATAATTATTATAATCAACACAAAACCATTATAGGGTATGCACGTAAAGAATGCACGTAAAATGAATTACATTTTTCTTTCTCAATAAATATCGTATATTCTCAGTAGTGAGGATTACTAGATAACCACTCATCTATCTATTAGGGGCCGTCCCTTAATTTCTTAAAGTCGTTTACTAACTAATTAGACAATACTTCTTCTATACCTTCGTTTTGAAAAAAGAAAACCTATAATTGATAAATTTCTCCAGAAAACCAGAAATTATTCTCATTAACTTAGATGCCTTCATAACAAAAAAAGAGTCAATTATCCTTTTGGATAACTAACTCTTTTAGTTCTTAATTTATTGAAAATAAACGGCATTAAAATGGGTTCGTTGCGATGAAGCTTGCTGTTTTGACATACATACGTGGATTGATCTTTAATTGGTCCACGATGAATTCTGCAATATCTTCAGGTTGGATGAATTTTGTATCGTTATTTTCCTTAATTAAGCTTAGGTCAAGCGCAAGATCTGTTGCCACCGTACTTGGTGTCAAAGCAGACACGCGAATATTGTTGCGGCGAACTTCTTGTGCTAAGGATTCTGTAAAACCAATTACGGCAAACTTGGATGCACTGTATGCACTTGATGTAGCGGCTCCACTCAATCCATTTGTGGAAGACACATTAATGATGTCCCCACCATTTTTCTCGATTAATTGAGGCAGTACAGCATGTGTTACATAATAGGTGCCCATTAAGTTTGTATCAATGATTTGTTTCCATTCTTCTGGATCCATTTCCATAACCGTACCGAATGTTCCGATACCCGCGCTATTAATTAGAATATCTGCATTCCCTAACTCTTTTGTTAAAGATTCAATCGCTGCTTCCACTTGTTCCTTTGATGAAACATCAGCTGCTGCATAGGCCACTTTAACGCCTAACCCTTCAATTTCGGTAGCCGCCTCTTTTAGAGTTGCCTCTGTTCTTGCAAGTAAACCGACGTTTACTCCTTCTTTAGCTAGTGCGATAGCCGTTGCTTTCCCGATTCCTCTTGCCCCACCGGTAACAATTGCTACTTTATTTTTTAATGATTGTGCCATAATAGTTAGCCCCTTTCTAAATCAACTTTCATATACGTTCTATTATACTATTTTGGATTGGATATTCCTAAAAGCCTGCTTGGCCTTTTGCAGAAACCATTTATAAGTATTTTCTTGATTAGGTTTTCGTAAATTTTGTTTTATATTCTTATATTTCTCTTGCTATGCAAATCATTTAAAGGATAGGTCAAAATGGTAATATAAGGATTTGGTCACTTTCCAATGGTACAACTAACATTTAAAAAATGGATGAAAATCACTATTACATTAATGATTCTTTCAACAATATTATATTCATTGAATGCCGTATACATTGATAAAAAGGCGATTGATTGGGAACATGTACTTCTCCAATCTATCGGATTACCATTATTCATTACAGGTTTTTTATGGTTATGGGGAGATATAACTTTTTCAAAAAAGAACAAAGAAGAAAAAATCGATCCAAAATAATAAACCTAGCGATTACGATTTTCCCCCAGTTTCATTCATGACTATTTCGAGCACACCACAGCATTAAGAAAGTTTTCTGATTGTTGATTCTCCAGCTGAAAATAATGGCAAAAAGAACATCAGAAGTATTCTGATGCCAGACTGTAGACAAACTCTATAAAAATCGTGTTTGTATGGCTTGTACAATGTGGACGTTGATTTCCACTCCAGGCACTCGCTTTCCGCGGGCGGTCCGCGAGCCTCCTCGGCTTTCGCCTGCGGGGTCTCCCGTAGACACGCTTTTCCCGCAGGAGTCTCGTACCTTCCGTTCCTATCAACTTTGTTTTAACTCATAGATAATACCCTATTTCCTAAGTCATGATTGTTTCACAATAGAATTATTAGTTCTTAAAATGGAGCCTGCCCTGAATGTAAAGATGATGGAAAATTGGACACGGCAAGTTTAGGCGAAGATTCGAAAGGAATTTCAAAAGGGGATCGGAACTTAATATTTCCGACCCCCTTTTGTCTAAACTCTGACATCAGAGTTTTCTGATGTTCCTAAAGTATTGCAATTTCCCCTCTTACTTATAGACCTTGACCGGTAAATATGTTAAGGACTGTCCAGTAGCGGATTCGGTTAAGTTTTGTTCTAAATCAAACCCTTCGACAGGTTCGATACGAGAGAATTTCTTGACGAAAAGCTCCAAAGCCAATTTCATTTCCAATCGTGCAAGCGGTGCACCTAAGCAGAAATGTGGCCCGCTTCCGAAGGTCAAATGCTTCTTATTATTTGGACGGCGGATGTCTATTTTGAAAGGATCTTCAAACATATCTCCATCCAGATTGCAGCCGCTCATCCAAGCGATGACGGTATCCCCTTTTTTTAACGGAACCCCTAATAAATCATTATCTTCTTTAACCGTGCGATCTCGTCTGGAGCTGTGGAACCGATACCGTAGCATTTCCTCGACTGCATTCGGAATCAATTCAGGCTCATTCCGGAGTTCTCCATAGATTGACGGATCATCATAAAGTAATGAATAGAAAGAATTCGCGATCGCATGGCTAGTCGTTTCTACACCCGCGCCTAATAGGAGCATCGTCGCCTGCACGATCTCTTCATCCGTAAACCTTTCCCCATCCACTTCTGCCCGGATTAAGTCACAGATAATATCATCTGACAGATTCGAACGTTTCTGAACGACAATCGGATATAGGTATTGGAAATATTCCTTTGCCGCCTGTTCCTTTTTACGCATGATATCTTCCAACCTTGCTTCGTCATAAGGTTGGAACAGGATATCCACCCATTCTTTGAACTGGTGTTGATCTTGAATCGGCACCCCGAATAAATCCGCGATAACCATAGCAGGTAAAGGGCCAGAGAATGCTTTTATAATATCGACCGTTGAGTCAGCTGGAATGTCATCTACAAGGTCGCTAATAATTTGGTGAATACGAGGTTCCCATTCTTTCAAACTGCGCGGGGTGAAAGCGGCTGCTAACAAGGAGCGGCTCTTCCGATGTGCAGGTGGATCCACCAATGTAAGATTCGTTATGGAAGAAGGTTTTTCTGCCTTCTTACCCGCTCCAACGAAAATAGCACTTCTAGGTCCTTCACTTGAAAAAACCTTATAGTTACTTAACACCTGTTTAACATGTTCATATTTAAACACATTCCACGTATTCGTTCCCTCATGGAAATAGACAGGATGATCGTGAAGCATTTCTTTGTACCATTCAATCGGGAAAAACTCATCAGCACGTGATTGAAAATTCGTAATTTCTTTAATAGGAATCACTTCTTTGTTCATTAAGTCATATTCCTCCTTCAAAACATCTAAAGATTCTCTGCCTTCTACATTTGCACGTATGTTCAGCTTACTCTAAACAGAGTATTTTGAAAAAAGCAATAAGTAATAGGGCATGAAACCCACATTTGAATACCTTTGGTTTTTTTGTAGGTAGTAGGTCTCTTCTATGTGGCGGTACATGCGTGCCTAAAGACCACATAAAAAAAGCACTCATTTTGAATGGCTCAAAATGAGTGCTTTTTAGTCGTTTCATCAAATCTCCATGTCCCAACGATCCTGCTCGGTTTGCTTCATCTGTTTTTCCGTTTTTTCCGGATAGGCTGTACGGAATTTATGGTGGTCGGCCGGGATGATTTCAATCATCTTCTCGATCATGTCTTCCGGATCAAGTTGGTTCTTTAATCCCGCATCCTGTTTCTCCATATCTTCCTTCCGTGTAAAGTTGCGTTCCTCATCGAACCACTTCCATTTCTCCTCTGCAGCCCTGTCGTTGAAGCCCGTATTATAGGCACCCGGATTTATGGTCGCCACCTGCACCCCAAATGGCTCAAGCTCATCCTTCAAGGTTAACGCCATACCCTCGATGGCATGTTTGGTTGTCGCATATGGACCTCCGAATGGGGTCGTGATAATTCCGGCCATCGAACTCAAGAACACGATTTTCCCGCTTCCTTTTTTGACCAGCTTCCTTGCTGCATGTTGGACGGATTCAAGTGTCGCAAATACATTCACTTCGAAAATCGCCCGGAACCGATCCATCGGCACTTCCCCTAGTGCACCGCCTTCGTTGATAGCAGCATTGGCCACAAACACGTCAAAATCATACACATCAATCAGAGCCCTGTCCCGTTCATTCGTGATATCCAATTTGAGCACGTCCATATTCAGGCCTTGCTCCTGTGCTTCTCGCATTAGATCCGTTTTCTGGGACGTGATTTCGGTCGTCGCAATCACGTGGTGCCCTCTCTTCGCTAATCCTAATGCTGTTCCTCTTCCAAGCCCACTGCCTGCTCCCGTGATGAAAATCGTTTTAGTCATCTACTATTCCTCCTATCGATATTCTCTATTATTTCTTCTTCCCCGTTGCTATAGACCTAAACAAAATAACGCTTTTCCCAAGGGCAAAAGACAAATAAGTCAGGGTCTAAAAAAGGGATAACAAGGTTTTCAAAAGGACTTTATTCCCCTTTTTTGTTAAAATTAAATAGAACTTTAGACATGCATCCGAATTTGTCTTTGCGTTTATTAAGGTCGTTTACGGGAATACTTAAAAACATCAAGTCTATCCCTGCATTTCATTCATGAAAGCTTAAACAACCGAGGATAACTAACGAAAAAGGGGTTTTTACGATGATGAATTACAAAAACATCACAGTTGCCGGAAGCGGCGTTTTAGGAAGTCAGATAGCCTTCCAAACCGCTTACGTAGGAAAATTCAATGTAACGATATATGACATTAACGACGAAGCTTTAGAACGTGCCAAAGAAAGAATCACGAACTTGAAGCCGTATTATAAAGAAGATTTAGGGGCAACGGACGAAGAGTTGAATGCGGCTTATGACCGTCTTACTTTCCATTCCGATCTTGCAAAAGCTGTAGCGGATGCGGATCTTGTGATTGAAGCGATTCCAGAAGTCGTTCAGATTAAAACTGATTTTTATACGGAATTAGGAAAAGTTGCGCCTGAAAAAACCGTTTTTGCAACGAACTCTTCGACATTATTGCCAAGTCAATTTGCAGAAGCGACAGGCCGTCCCGAGAAATTCCTTGCCTTACACTTTGCGAATGAAATCTGGAAAAACAATACCGCCGAAGTCATGAAGCACCCAGGAACAAATGAACAGTTCTTCGATGAAGTGATTGATTTCGCAAAAGCGATCGGAATGGTCGCCCTCCCATTACATAAAGAGCAACCCGGCTATATCTTGAACTCTTTATTGGTTCCGTTCTTGGAAGCAGGCCAAGGACTCCTATTGAATGAAGTCGCCGACCCTGCAACCATCGACAAGACATGGATGATTGCAACAGGCGCTCCACTCGGACCTTTCGCCATCTTGGACGTAGTGGGAATCACCACCGCCTATAACATTGCCAATGCCAAGGCTCAAGCAGGTGATCCACATTTCGTGAAATTGGCTAACCTCTTGAAAACGGAATACATCGACAAAGGAAAAACAGGCAGAGCAGCAGGAGAAGGCTTCTACAAGTACCCGAACCCTGCTTTCGCTAAAGCTGATTTCTTAAAAGGTTAATGAACATGAAGGAAAAAGCAGAAGGCGCTTAGGCACCTTCTGCTTTTTCATGGATGATTTGTTTCGATATACCTTCCAGCTGTTTGCGGAAAGCATGCTACACTAAGAATTTCCCAAAGGTAACCACCCCTTTAAGATTGCACCACCTTCTGGGTTATTTCCTACTACCAACTCCCCACCATGCTGTCTAATGATTCGCTGAGAAATCGTTAAACCTAATCCTGCTCCTCCGGTTGAGCGATTTCTCGATGCTTCCCCACGATATAGTGGTTCAAATACTCGCGAAAGGTCTTCCATAGAGAACCCCTTTCCTGTATCTTGTACCGTAAAGATCACTTGGTTATCCTCTCTATTGCAAGTAATGAATATTTCTCCATTCCTAGGTGTATGCCTTACCGCATTATCTAGCAAGTTATTCAGGGCTCGTTCCAATAAGTGCGAATCACCCTTGATGTAGCAACCCGTTTTTAAATGATCTGTCATGATGGAAATCCCCTTTTGCTGAGCCTGCAGGCGCAGGCTTTCTATGGAGTTCTTGAGAACAAGACACAGATCAATCCTGTTTTCAGGCAGATTCACTTCTTGGTATTCCGTCTTAGCAAACGTGAAAAGATCCTCTACTAATCGATCCAACTGCGCCGACTTCTCCTTACATACCGCCAAATACTTTGCTTTCTTTTCAGGTGTATCAGCAATGCCTTGCTCTAAACCATCTAGGTAACCACGCAAAGCAAACAAAGGCGTTCGTAAATCATGTGCAACAGCAGTAATGACAAATCTCCTTTCAGCTTCCAATTCATCCTGTTTCTGAAAAGATTTTTTCAGACTATCTACCATAATAGTAAACCCGTCATGTACCTCATCAATTTCTGAAATCCTTGATGAAGGTAACTGGATATCCAGGTCTCCCTCTGCAATCTGTCGAGCACATAGACCCGTTTTCTCCAAAGGAATGAGAATATATCTTCGCATTGCATAGGTAATGACCAAAATCGCCACGATTAGGCCAGAAATGACTGCCATTATTTGAGTCATTTTTGAATGATCTTGATAGATGACAACCCTTCCAAGCACCTGCCCATCCTGTATGATTGAAAACTGTTCCACGCTCGCAGAGGACGGCCCTCGGTCAGAGTCCGATTGAAAAATCGCCTGATTAGATCTGGATAGTATCGACACGCCCATGTCTGCTTTCTCTAAAAGCCCGCTTAATTGGTCTTGCCAAGCAGGACTTTTCCATTTATCAGTATTCGTTTCAATCAAGTGAGTTATCGCTTCTATATTCTCCTGTTGTGGTTCATCCATGCCGAGATTGAATGACTTTGTTTCAAGAATATGCCCACCTACATAAAACACCCACGGGAAAGTAAGGATAATGAGTAGGCAGAGGATGGTGAAATGACGAATTCGAATGGTTTTCATTTTATTCTCCTTTGAAACGATAGCCTATACCCCATACATTGACTATAAATTTCGGTTCGTTAGGGTCCGCTTCAATTTTCTCCCGAAGTCGACTTAGATGGACACGAATAGTATGTTTGTCCCCAATCCCTTCCCAAAACTTTTCGAGTAATTGCTCGTATGTAAAAACATATTTCGGATGTTCCGCGAATAATTGCAGTAAATCATACTCTTTCGGTGTAAGCGAGATGGGCTGCCCTTCTATAGATACCTCTCTTGTGGATAAATCCAACGAGAGGCGTCCATAATCCAAGACCTTCCCCTTTAACTCTTGCTGAGAACTGGAGCGACGTAATACCGCCTTCACTCTTGCAACAATCTCACCAGGCGAAGCGGTTTTGACTATATAATCATCTCCTCCAATTGCAAGGCCTCGTATCTTGTCTACATCATCACTAAGCGCACTCAAAAAAAGAATCGGGACGTTGCTTTTCATACGAATCTGCCGACATAACTCAAAACCATTTTGTCCCGGCATCATGATATCAAGGACAAGGCAATCAATTCTACATTGCTTTACCACATCAAGCGCCTGAGTAGTATCATAAGCAAGTTTCACCTGAAATCCCTCATTTATTAAGAAATCCCTCAATAATTCAACAATGCTATGGTCATCGTCCACAACTAAAACAGTATGTACATCCTTCACAAATCTAATTCCCCTCTCTAATTGGCTCCCCTATATACCATCCTTACAATTTGATTCAATTTTATCACTTTTTTGAAAAAGGAAACGTTTTAGGATGGATTGTGATTATTTTGTGATTGTTTCATACCATTTTTTGAGATATTTAACGGTTATTCTTTAACTGTGAAACAAACTTCAACTATTGTAATGTTTCGTTCCACAATTCTAATAACTTCGAGGGGGATTTAATAATGGGTGTTGAAGATCAAAGTTATTCATTTTTTCCATTTGGTGCATTGTTCTGTCTTACACTATTTTGTTTTGTAGCCGTTCGTATATTCGCCATACGATCTCGTTATAAGGATTCCAATCAACTTACCCATCTAAAAAAGCTGGTAAGCAAAGGGGAAATGACAGAGGCCGAATACCAAAGATTTAAAGAACTTCTTACTAAATAGGAACATAGGAAATTCAGTTATGGAGGAAAAATTATGCATATCCAAATTGTATTGTTTGATGGATTTGATTTATTAGACGCTATTGCACCTTATGAAGTGTTTACTGCTGCTGGGATGTACTTTAAAGATGACTTAACCGTAACACTCGTTTCTGCAGAAGGGGAACGAATGGTGACAAGTGGAGTGAATGGTTTACAAATTCAAGCAAGTGGGAAACTTGACGTAACTCGTAAAGGAATCATTCTTATTCCGGGTAGCTCTGGTTCTGTTCATGATACTGGAGCCGAATCGATACCGGTTAGGCTCCAGCAAGCATCTGAAACTAACTTGAGACAATTATTAAAACAAGCCATCGGAAATCCAGATATATTGCTATCCACAGTTTGCGGTGGTTCCCTTATATTGGCCATGAGCGGCTTATTAGAAGGTCGGCATGCCGTTACCCATCACATGGGAATGGGGCTTTTAAGTGCTACGAATGCAATTCCTGTTCATGCTCGAATTGTAGATGATGGGGATATTGTTACTGGCGGTGGCGTTACTTCTGGACTCGATGTTGCCCTTTACCTGGTTGAGCGAGAATTAGGCCCACTTATAGCCCACGCGGTGGAACAGCTGTTTGAGTACGAACGTAGAGGTACGGTTTGGAGAAATGAAGGAAATGTACCGAAAGAAATCCGACAGGAAAATGATATTGGAGTGACAAGTGATGAGTCCGTTATCCCAACTGATTCAAGAGATGACTTCCAAGGCAATTGGGATACCACAATCTCCACTCCTATTGGAAAAATCCCGATTTTATTACTTGTAACCTATCAAAATGGGAAACTAGTAGGTACAGCAAAGCAAGGAGATGATATTGTCACAATGGACGATCCCGTACTAGAATCGAATCAATTAAAGTGGTCCATGAAAGTGTCTAAGCCCATGCGTCTTAATTTGAATTTCAGCGTTTACGTAGATGGAAACAAAATGATTGGTGAAGCAAAAGCAGGGATGCTCCCTACATCAAAGTTAGTTGGACATCGAGTTGGATGACATGGGGTGATAGGTAGCCTAACCGTTCATATCCCTGAATAACGCGTCCTATTCATATCGTACTTGCTATTACTTCTCTTATTACTGGACCTTCCCATAATTAATTCACAGCGGGATTCAGATAATGACTAAACGGCTTGAGCTCTATGAAATTTCAGAGCTCATGTCGTTTTTTATTTTTTCTACTATTAATTAACTGTCCTTTCGTATCTGGTTATTTCTTTTGAATATAGGAAATGATATCAATATATAATTCGGTCATTTCTTGAGGAGTTTTATCTAAATCATTTTGTACCCATTGCTCGATCAATCCTAAAAAAGCAGACGTAATGAAGGATAGAAAGTAGTCCATGGGCACTTTTAAATTGGATGCATGGAAGCTTTCATTTTTCTCTAAATTAACACGCACTTTTTCGGAAAAGGCATCTCTAAATCGAAGGTGGAAACCTGTTCTCCCATGATTGCTTAAAAATATCTTTAATAAGGGCGCATGCATTTTAATGGAGCTAAATAAGGCAGCCGCTAATTGCTCCTGTCCTTTTTCAAACGTATGGGTCGATGAATAGCGCGATTGCAATTCATCAATATGATTGCCTAAGTCCTCAAACAACTGCTGTTCGATTCGATCTAGCAAATCGAACTTATCTTGATAGTGCAAATAAAATGTTCCACGGTTAATTTGTGCCGATTTCGTAATGTCCCCTACCGTAATTGAATCAAAGGACTTTTCTTCTAAGATATGTATAAACGACGTTTGAATGAGCTGTTTAGTTTTTCGATTTTTCTCTGCATACGTGCTCATCATCATCACCTCCGCCTTAAAATTGAACAATCTGTTCACTTTTGTTCATTGCTTATATGGTCCTAAAAACTATAAGATATATACATACCACTGAACAACATGTTGGAAATTGAGAAAGGATGATATGCATTGAGACTATTTAAAAATAAACTAGCATGGGCCGCTCCCATCGCGGTTATATTAATTATCGCTCTATTTTCGGTAAACTTATTCGCCCAAGGAAACCCGAAAGTTAGAAATTTACCGGTTGCCCTTATTGTCAATGATGAAGGAACACATGTAGACGCTGTCCAATCAGCCGTTGAACAAATGAGTAAAGTCACGGATGGCGAAGAACCGATGTTAGCTTTTACAAAGGAAAAAGAAGAAAATATTGAAGATCTATTCGATGATAAACAGTACTATGCCGCATTGGTCATTCCTGAAGGCTATAACGATAGCTTACAAAATGCCGTGAAGAATAACAAATCCGCACAATTGAAAATCTATATTAACCAAGGATATAACATGACGGGTGCTAACTTTGCGAAAACTGCATTAAACGGCTTAGTTACCCAATTAAATAATCAATATTCTACAAATTTCATCAAGCAAATGGATGGTCAACAAATTGATGCAGCCCAAGCAGCTGTTATAGTGAACCCAATCGTTTCCGAAGAAAAAGTGTTTAATGAAATTACAGCCTCAACGGCAAACGGTAGTGCACCAACATTAATGGCCGTACCTGCTTGGGTAGGTGCCTTAATCGGTGGTTTCATCCTATTCTTAGCGATATCGAACATCACTAAGAAAGAAAACTTAACACGCAAACAGACCTTACGCTTAATGGGTAGTCAAGTATTATTTGGCGTGATCATCGCCCTATTCTCTGGCTTTACAGTATCGACATTAGCGTCCATCGCCGGTATTAACATGCCAAGTTACTTACTGGTTGCATTCTTCGTATCGTTTGCAGCATTCTGTTTCTTCCTATTAGTATCAGCGATTACGGCATGGATCGGCAAACCAGCCATCACGTTATTCATGGTTGTCATGCTTCTAGGTATGGGTGTATTAATGACACCACTAGAAATGCTGCCCGATTTCTTCGTGAACTTCATTCGCCCTTGGGTTCCGATCCGCTTTGCGTCCGAAGGATTACGTGAAATCTTCTACTTCGGTAGTGGCTTCTACACTGGTGGATCGTTCATCACGATTGCAGGAATCGGTATTGTCGGTTTAGTGATTTACCTGCTGTCCATTTTCAAACCAGCACCTAAACAAAACGACTAAAGCAAGAACATGTGAAGTAATCCCTTGATTAATGGTTAGGTCTGAGTTCGATATTTCATCGGACTCAGACCTTTTTATTTTCTCCTTGAACTCATTCAAAAAACTGCTGACTTTTCTTCAATGCTCTTTTTCGCTGAATGATTTTTATAATGGGAATGGCGATAAGCAATGCTACGGCAATGTTAAGAATACCAACAGCTGAGTTAAAAAATTCCGGCAGTGATTGATCCCCTAAAACACCTACGTTCACAATACCCGACCATACATTAATAAAAAAGAGTAAAAGGAAAATATTCAATATGCGGGTATAATAATCGATCCTTGATTGTGTATCTGTATATAGTTCAAACGGACCTTCAGATGCTACCTTTTTCATGTACACCCAGCCACCAAATTCATGAATAATGGTAATCCCACTGTCTTTAAGCAAGTCAAAATAATCCTTCATCTCACTTTTTGACTTTCCCATGATAAATTCATTGCGGTAAAGGAATGCACCAGGCTCTCCCTTTGTAAAGGTGAACCGACCCAAAGAAAACTTCTTTAGGTGCCAACCGTGCGCAGCCATCTCATTGATCCACTTTTCTTCTTTTTCATAATCCAAGTAAAAGCGATACCTAACTTTCTTCACAGCTAGTTCTCCCCTTTCGTAATGAGCAAACCGTTATGATACAACTCATGGAGACGCTTCATTTCATTTTCCACCATCAGCTTCCCAGCATCCGTAATAACATATTCCTTTTTTCGTCCATCCTCACCTAAAGCAACAATCCATTTTCGCTTAACCAATGTCTTAATCGCACCATAAATCGTTCCAGGACCAAGCTCAACACGACCATCGCTAAGTTCGGAAACAAATTGCATAATCCCATAGCCATGCCTTGGTTCATATAAAGATAAAAGGATGTAATAAACACCCTCTGTCAAAGGAGCCTTATCTTCCATCATTCCCCCACCTATCGTCTAACGTTATATCGACTGTTGATATATTGATTGTATCAGCACTCGATATAACTGTCAACAATATACAAATTTAGTTTTTGTTCCTAAATAAGGAGCGTTCCTTTAAAACAGTTCAGGGAGAAGGGTTCGCTACAAGGTAGAACATAGTTGATTGGAACGGAAGGCACGAGACTCCTGCGGGCAAAGCGTGTCTATGGGAGACCCCGCAGGCGTTAGCCGAGGAGGCTCACGGACCGCCCGCGGAAAGCGAGTGCCTGGAGTGGAAATCAACGTCCTCCTATTCATTCACGACTTAGGAAAACAGGGTTCGATCTATGAGTTAAAACATAGTTGATTGGAACGGAAGGTACGAGACTCCTGCGGGGAAAGCGTGTCTACGGGAGACCCCGCAGGCGTTAGCCGAGGAGGCTCGCGGACCGCCCGCGGAAAGCGAGTGCCTGTAGTGAAAATCAACGTCCTCATATTCAACATCCATGACTTTAGGAAAAAGGTTCGATCTACGAGATAAAACATAGTTGATTGGAATGGAAGGCACGAGACTCCTGCGGGCAAAGCGCGTCTACGAGAGACACCGCAGGCGTAAGCCGAGGAGGCTCGCGGACCGCCCGCGGAAAGCGAGTGCCTGGAGTGGAAATCAACGTCCTCATATTCAACATTCATGACTTTAGGAAAAAGGTTCGATCTACGAGATAAAACATAGTTGATTGGAATGGAAGGCACGAGACTCCTGCGGGAAACGCGTGTCTACGTGAGACACCGCAGGCGTAAGCCGAGGAGGCTCACGGACCGCCCGCGGAAAGCGAGTGCCTGGAGTGGAAATCAACGTCCATATGGTACAAACCAAAAAAAGTAGACAAACCGATTTTCAAGTTTGTCTACTTTCTGCATAAGCTATAAAATGTGTGTGTTTGCATTCTTTTCTTCTTTTTTCACACGGATGAACATGCCTTTCGATACAACCAAGCCTAATATCGAAAATGCAATCAAAATATACATAGTCACTGAGTAATGAATTTGTAAACTGATGATGACAGATGCGGCTATTGAACCGAAGTAGCGAAACATGGAATAAATACCGGAAGCTACCCCTGTTAATTCCTTGGCAACGGATTCAAGAGACGCCGCTTGCATGGAAGGAACGCCCAATCCCGAGCCAATTCCACCTAGAAATAAAATCAAACCAGCAAAGACTAATGTATCAACCGTTGGAAGGATAACATATAATCCTAATGCCAGAATTAATAGGCCAAAAGATATTCCAACGGTCCTACCCTTTCCAATCTTGCCTTCTACATATCCACCTAGCCATGATGCGATCGAGATAGCTAACGAGAATACAAACAAAAGAAGTCCTATCGAACCGATAGAGTATCCGACATCTCTTTCTAGCATCATCGGCATTATTAAAATGGTGCAATACATGATGGCATTGTTCAGTAGGATCAATAGATTTGCACTTGTAAAACTAGCGTCTTTAAAGAGTGAAAAATCGATGATTGGATTGCCATATCGCTTCTCTCTATATACAAATAGAACGAAAGATAATATGAAGACCAACCATAGCCACCCATTTCTATACCATTCATTTGTCACGATCAGGACAAGAACCGTTAAGAATGTACCTAATAGAATGGATCCTTGAATATCTAATCGAGTATGGATTTTCGGTTCGATATTCGGTAGGTATTTATAGGCAATAAGGAAGGACAAAATCGTAAAGGGAATGTTTATCCAAAAGGTGGCATGCCAACCCCATCCACTAATTAGCATGGCCCCAATGAGTGGGCCGAGTGCCGCCCCAATGGACATCGCAAAACCAAACACACCGAATGCCTTGGTTAACTTTGATTTAGGTGTAATGAAACGAATGATTGCCGTTCCATTAGGCGTAATCAAAGCCCCTCCTAAAGCTTGAATCGCTCTACCCGTGATTAAAACTGGTAAACTAGGTGCATAGCCACATACTAAAGAAGCCCCCAAAAATAATAGCAAACCGATTAGAAACATCTTTCGGGTTCCGTACATATCCCCGAGTTTTCCTGCTATTGGTTGGGCTACGATCATGATAATGAGATACACCGTCACAATCCAGGAGACATTGGCTACATTCGTCTGATAGTAGTCCATGATAGTAGATAAACCAATCGTTATCATTGTAGAATTCAACGGGACTAGAAAAGCCCCCGTTAAAATCGCAAGCAAAGGAATATGGTTACTTTTCTTTAACAATGTACACGACTCCGTTTGTTCCATCCACACGTACGATATCACCGTCTTCTAACATTTGCGTTGCCACTTTTGTACCTAAAACAGCTGGAAGCTTGTATTCACGGGCAACCGTTCCGGCGTGAGACAGGATTCCTCCTGCATCCGTGATAACAGCTCCGGATATAGAAAATAGCACGGTCCATGGCGGGAGTGTTGTTTTACAAACGAGTACATCCCCCTTTTGAACTTTAGAAAAATCATTCTGATCCCGAACGATTTTCACCGTACCCGTATGGACTCCTTTTGAGGCCGCATATCCTTTAAAGCTTTGTTCTTGTTCATCCACTTCCGCCGCTCTTGTTCCAAAGATTCTTTCGATAACAGGCGCCGCTTCCTCTTGTGGGGGCACACCGTATGTCTGAGGAATCTCTTTCTTCGAATTTTGTTCATGTTCAGCCTTGCGCTCAACAATTTTGGTGGTTATATCTCTTGGGTTATTCACTAACTCCACTAACTCATCCAGGTATAAAAAGAAAATATCCTCTTTCTCTTCGATTGCCTTTGCTTCAACTAAGAGTGCACCCACTTCCAATAAAACCATTCGAGCTTTAGCCGGAAGCATGGCATCAATGTAGAAGTGATGATCTTCATCAACACCCCAATAGGCTAACGCCCAGTCATGGATCTGTTTGAACCTTACTTTTGCTTCACTCTCCGGGTACTTCTCTAACAGAGCGGATACTTTATGTTCGCGTTCCGCTACAACACGTGCAAATTCTTCATCAAAATCGAAGTCTTTCTTCATATATTCCGAAATGACAGCTAAGGCATATTCAGGATTCTCCACCCATGTTTCATCAGAAAACTCATGGGAATTCGCGATGCGCCACCCGTAAATTTCTAACGTATCTTGGACTTGGTCCAGGAAAGTTTGGCCTTCAGGAGATGCTTTAAGCTCCGTCACTAAATCTTCATTAGGAACGGAAGCAAAACAGCTCGATATTTCAGGTAACGCCATAGCCACCTTCGCAAGGTTCCATAAAACTCGATCCGTTTCTAATGATTTGTTCATCACACCTTCAAGGAGGTCATACACATAGGTCGTATTCGTGTCACCCGTTAAATTCTTATAGGCATCTTCTAAAAGTAAACCAACAGAGCCTCTAGGCATAACGACCTCGAAGTGAATCTCCCAGGCATGTTTGAAAAATTCAAATAATTCTATAAGGATTCCCTTTGCTTCTGCCAAAGTAAAGCCATTTTTACGGTATTGGTCCAGTGTGTTAAAGTACGGGATTAACTCTTGATTCATATAATTCCAGAATATATCACTTAAGTTTGGCAACAATGCTTCTATAGCCGTTGCATTTTCTTCCAACCGTTTTGCAATATCCCCTTGATATGAAACGGTATTCTGATAATAGTGAGAATCAGAAATCTTGATTTGGAATTGATGGATTGGAAGTTTCAATGTTTCATAAGCCTTTTTTGTCCCTTCTGTAACGGCTGGTGCCATGTAAGACGCAAACAGGGGGGTTAAAGAACCGGGTAGATGCAATTCATCTAGAAACCAAAATCCATTTTGTTTATCCTCTTCGTTAAGCATTAATTCACTTCGGAAATTTTCAATATTCAACATATTTTTCGCACTCTCCTTATTTCTAAGATGTAATGGGTCTAGATTGAAGTACGAAAATCATGTCATCTTTAATGGCAAACTCTATATCAACAGGAAATTCATAAAATGCCTCTAGTTTACTTGTTACAGACTCTAAAGATAAGATGCTTTCTTCATTAAGACAGTAGGCGTTACTTTCTTCCGACGTAGTTTCCACTTCAATGATTTGATTATTTATAGGCAATATCTTCACTTCTTTAAGACCTAAATCTTTCATAATAGACTTCGTTTCTTTATTCACGATGAAAGTGTCGGGGGTCACAATTCCTGAAACAATGGCTTCACCCAAGCCATAACTCGCATTAATAATGATTTCATTCGTATCTTGAGTAATGGGGTTCAGACTAAAGATCACGCCGGACACATCGGGATACACCATTTGCTGAATTAAAATTCCCATAGGAAAAGCATCTAAAGAAATATCTTTTTGTGCAGCATACTCACGAACACGATCGGAGAACAGGGATGCCCAGCATTGTTTGACTGCATAAAGCAATTGCTCCTCCTCACAAACGTTCAAAATCGTCTCATATTGACCTGCGAAGGAAGCGTCCTTTAAATCTTCCGCAGAAGATGATGACCTAACAGCCACTGCCAATTCTTTGGATCCTGTTAGTTCCTTCAACTTTTCATAGGAAGATAATACTCCCTTTTCTATATCTTTCGGAAGAGGAGCCTTCATGAATACATCAATGAATTCCTCTTTATGTACTTGATTATGTAAAGCATTCTCTTTCATAAATCTTTTTAAAGCACCTGCTTTGAGAACAAATCCATTGGGGATATGAACACCCTCATTTATGATGTTCGCCAAGTGCAATGCTTTAGACCCAACTTCCAGTAGCGATTCTTGGTTAGCTTCTTTCAGGAACACAGTAAACACTAAAAAACAAACCCCTTTTCTTTATTAACACTGTAATGATAGTACAAAATACGCAGTAGGATTTAACCACTTTGTTTATTAAACTCTAATTTAGTATACTTTGCAATCTATAAAAGAATAAATACTCATAAAATACTATCTTTTACAGTGAAACCATTTCTTTAATGAAAAGGTTAATTTTATTATTACACAGACAATATAATGCAAATAAAAAAACTGCATCAATTTATGATACAGTTCTCCGTAACTTTCTAAAAATCAATTTTCTCATTCATTGTCCCCATATCGATTTTGCTTGCCCATCCAATCGTTTGCTTCTCTCCACTTAAGCTTTTTTGCTGCAACCCAATTCACGCTATTATCCATTTCTTTTGCAGGGTGAAAATCAGTGTCATCTGCCCAATAAAAATTACCGTTATTTTTTAAAATAATGGCATCTCTGATAATTGAATCATAATTTTCTGGCGTCGGGATAATATGAATACCCGTTACACCTTCAAAAAGCAATTCAATTGCAGATGGATCGCTATCTTGACGTTGAAATAACATTTTTACATTCGTATCTAATTCTCCAGGAACAGTCATGGAAAAATCTTCATCTACATAAGTTCCTGTCCACATATGCATTTCCCTCAAGCATCCATCATGAAAATAACCGAATCGCTCTAGCAAATCCTTGCTATCCGATTCCTCTTTCAATTCAATCCAATTCATCTCTGTTGTCCTCCAATAACATTTGTCTTCTTATAATAATTCGTTGCTAATGATACCACTCCTTTTCATAATACAATTAAAAGCAACCTGAAATAGAACTCTCGGATCCGACTAGTAAAAAAGCGACTGCTCTCGTTCAGCAATCGCTCCCACATTGTCTTTATTATGGTTTGATTTTGATTTCTTTCGGTAACTTAACTGGAGCCTTGGGAACTTCTTTTTGTTCGTTATTAATCACGTCAGAGGAGTAAAGTGTAACGATCATACTTCCTCCATATCGTTTAGCGCGAATCAAAACCGGTTGGTTATACTTGTTTTGAAAGCGAAAGTCAGGTCCATACCAGCTTACCGTAGCATCCCGGCCGGATGGAACATATGGTACATGCCTGCTATGGGAATACCGCTCGACAATTCGTAGCCCTGCACGGTCGACAGCATTATACAAGGTTGATGACACCTGACAAATCCCTCCACCAACCCCTTCAGACAATTCACCTCTAACGATAATGGGAGCACTCATGTACCCCTTGCCTTTAGACCTCTTCCCTACAACTTGGTTAAAGGAGAACGTCTCATTAGGAAAAACAACGTGATTGTCAATTGCTTTTGCGGCAAGTGAAATATTTTGCGAACGACTTTTATTGTTAGAATTAAAATAAGTCACGTACTGACCAATCTTTTGTATCCGTATGTTAGCAAGTAGCTCACTATCCACCTTTGGATAAACATCCATTTTGGGTACCTCTATTTTGGAAGGACCTTTACCAAAGAAATAGGCATAAAACTGTTCCTTAAATGCCTGTCGATATAGTTTATACCCTACCTGTCCTGGGACGATTTGTCCCTGATTGTTTATTCTGGCATCTATAGGGGCCCTGTAGATTTGTTGATCAAGCTTATCGAGGAATGCACCAATTTTTTCGTCATCAATCATCGGCGTACCAGGAAGGGACAGTGTGAAACTTTCACGGTTAACACTAGCTATGGGTTGCCCTTGTTGGGTCACCGTTAAGCTGTCAGAAAGCTCAACAGGTTGAGCAAATAATAACAGACCAGTTATCCATATATGTATCATAAGTAGGTATACCTCCCAACATTAGTATGAACGGGAGATTGTCCTTTGATGTAATTCTTCCATTTATATTATTGACGTATGTAAAAAGTTATACACAAAAAGGCTCAAGCAACAAGAATCCCTCCTCATCACTCAAGCCTTCATCCACACGTTGTGGCAAATTTTACACAATGGTCGGGTTTTCCTTATCTTAAAAAGTGGATAATTTGGGGGGATTACATAACAGAACCACCTGAAATGCTTTACTTTGACGTTCTAGGTGATTCTTTTTATAAACCGCACTTACTTTTGAAGGTTCCTCTTATGAATATAAAACCCCCTATCACTCATAAGACTCCGGTTCCTCAGCTACAGTCGTCTTCCTTTTGAAAAACTCATTAGGTTGGTACTGTACTTGGATTTCTCTAAGCCGCTTCAGTAAATAGTTTTCCAAATCCTTATCTGTACAGTAGACAAAACACCCTTTTTGCCCTCTAGTTAGAAGTGTCCTGTAGGTATTCCGGATAATCTCATCAGCCAGTTGCATCGCTTTCTCCGGTTCTTCTTTTGATAGCTTCTTGATGCCTTTTAAAGAACTGTCGGTTTTGGCCCTTTTTATAAAATCCGTTTGAATTCTTTCTTCACTGAAGTACATGTCATCTCCAATAATCACGCCCACATAATCGAATTCCAGCCCTTGAGATGTATGGATACAGCCCACTTCTTGAACCGAGTTTTCATCAATTGCCCAGCTGTCAGAATTACCGAGATTCCAGCTCATGCTGAATTGATCTGACAGTTCAATATCATGGATCTGTGAGTTGTTCTTGCCTTCCTTCTTCCAATCCCAGCAATAACCGGCTAACAATCGGGCTTTGTTATTCACCTTATTCAGCCTGAAAATTTCATCCCTCATCTCGACTGGATCACTATATACACGAAAATCATAGTTGCTTCCAATATAGCTTTCATTTGCTGTTTTCCGTATTTGAAGAACATCATCAATCCATGCAAGATATCCATCCGAGCCGTTGCACCGGAACTGTGAATCCAATAAGGCAGTCGATACACTGGCATTATATTGGTCTGCAAATTGTTGAATCGTCTCAATGCTCCCAGCATCCTTTAACGTCACACGCTGGCGCTCGTCAATAAAAAAGATGGAAAAATTAGAAGCAGCAATGATTTCCTTCATCTGGTTCTCACCAAGATGATTAAACATCCCGGACTTTTCATTTAAACGATGCGCCTCGTCCACAATCAAGACATCGAATGTGTTTTCCGGAACATCAATATAACTCCCAGACCCTTTAAAGAGGTTATCAATATGGCCCTTACGGAAATCCTTCTTTAGCTTTTTAGCATAGATGGCCCGCGGTGCGGCATTCTTGGTCACATATTGGCAAACCATATTTTGAGCCGTCAACTCCACTAACAGGTTGATGGCCAACACGGATTTTCCGGTGCCCGGTCCGCCTTTGACGATCAACACTTGCTTTTTATTCGATCTCTGCGCTTCTTTTGCCAGCATCTTTGCTGCTTCGTACACAACCTTCTGGTCATCAATCATGACGAATTCTTGATTTCCCTTCAACATATTAAGGAGGGAATCCTGCAAAGACTTAGAGGGACGGATTCTTCCATTCTCGATTTTGTACAAGTTTTCCTTATTGTCCCCAAATTTAATATGAGTCTTGATGAATTCTCGAAGCTTAGCCGCATCACCTT
Organism: Peribacillus suis; assembly: GCF_059384845.1. NCBI lineage: Bacteria > Bacillati > Bacillota > Bacilli > Caryophanales > Bacillaceae > Peribacillus > Peribacillus suis. Next base: position 604,671 of record NZ_CM182019.1, on the reverse strand, counting down.
TTCGAAAAACGGGAGCCTTCTCCACATAATATTGATAGCCTTCATCAATAATAGGATCGTCATCCACTTTGATATAGTTATGCAAATAAGCACATGGATACAACTCCATCTGATTATCCTGGACATTTTCATTGTAGTCCTCAATTAGCGCCGCGTACGACCATGCCTGATAAGATGGGTGAGTGGTTTCCCTCACTCCACCACCAAGGAATGTCTTAACAATCGCTTCTTTTCCATCCACTTTCTCAATATCCTGCCATTGCTTAAGCTCAACAATTACAATAGATTGATTCGTATCATTACTGCCAGATATCAAGAAGTCGACTCGCTTTGATGTATAAGGAATCTTGAACTCTATAGCGACACCAGCGTCATCAGGTATTTCCTTATCTAACAGAACAAGATGCATGTATTTCATCGAATTATCCCAAGATCTTAATTCACTTTTATTAATCCGGCCAACTTTCTCCGCGTAATTATTTACGATATTATCTATTAATTTATCTTCAAAAACATCTTGAAGGAATTCACTTTTAATCGCCTCATATATAATCATCCCTGGCTCACCTTTTCCATTGTAGTTCTACAATCTTTTGTCTACTTTATATTATTGTACACTAAGGTTCCAATGCAGAACTTATATGGAAATAAAAAAAAAGACCCAAGCAATAAGAATCCCTCCTCATCACTCAAGTCTTGTTTTGCTTAACCCCGATATTTCAAAGTTAACCCTTTTAAGAAGTTACGAGCGTAACGGTCTCCGCATTGTTTATAATTCCGGTGGCCTTCTTTTCTTAAAATGGCGCCTAGTTCCCCTTTGGTTATATTGACTCCTGCGTCTCCCAGGATTTCAATCATATCCTCGCTTGTTAGGCTCAGCGCGATTTTCAATTTCTTCAGAAGGACGTTGTTCACACTTTCCTTGCCAGTTGGTGCCGGGCTCTCTGGTTGTCCCGGTTTTGGCTCTTGTTTGCCTCTTTTGAAAATGATCAGGCCATTCAAGAAGGACTCCATCATCTTGTTATTGCATTTGATTGTATCTTCTTCGTCTTCATATTCGTAAAAATCGACATCATCGTCTTCGTACTCATCATAGTCTTCTTCTTTTGGCTTTGTCAGCATCTCCATCACTTCTTCTTGTGTCACGTTCACGCCGCCAAGTTTGAAAATCTCTACCATATCTTTATTTTTTATATCGAGAGCATATCGCACCCTGATTAAAATATCATGATTATGCATCCATAAACCTCCTATATTCGCACCCTTTTCAGTAGCTTCCTCTTTATCATTGCCCGAGTAAATTCTTCCAATACTAAAAACGAAGGCAACTGAAAATCCGAGAATCGTTTACAGATTCCCGGATGCTGTAAGTGTACTGTATGTTTTATTATACCTAAAAAAGATGGATCCGACATTAAGTTTGGGTGAATCGCCTCAAAGGCTTACGATTCCTCGCCGCCCTCTGCTTCCCATCTCGCAATTTCCTCCCGTACTATTGGGGCCACCTCTTTACCTAGTAGTTCGATGGCTTTCATCACATCACCATGTGGCATCGATCCGACAGGAACGTGCAGCATGAAGCGCGTGATTCCCACGTTTTTACGAAGGTGAATGATTTTTTTTGCCACGGTCTCCGCATCACCGACATATAGGGCACCTTCTAAACTACGTGCCGAATCGAAGGTTTCACGGGTGTATTCTCCCCACCCACGCTCTCTTCCTAACACGTTCATCGCTTTCTGAGTAGAAGGGAAAAATTTCTCTGCTGCAATATTGGTACTTTCGGCAATGAATCCGTGTGAATGGGAAGCAATCGGCAACTTGCTTACATCATGCCCCGCCTCTTTGGCCGCCCTTTTATACAATTGGACAAGCCCTGCAAATTGCCTCGGGCTTCCACCGATAATCGCGAGAACAAGTGGCAGTCCAAGCATGCCAGCGCGGACAACAGATTGGGGAGTTCCGCCGCTCGCAATCCAAACAGGTAGAGGATCCTGAACAGGAATCGGGTAAACCCCACGGTTTTGAATGGATGGACGATGCTTGCCACTCCATGTCACCTTTTCGGAATGCTGAATTTTCAACAGCAAATCCAACTTCTCATCGAATAATTCATTGTAATCGTCCAAATCATACCCGAATAACGGAAAGGACTCGATGAAAGAACCCCGGCCCGCCATGATTTCAGCACGTCCATTCGAAATCGCGTCAAGTGTCGAAAATTGCTGAAACACTCGTACCGGGTCATCGGAAGACAACACCGTCACCGCACTGGTAAGACGAATCCTTTTGGTCCGAGAAGCAGCCGCAGCCAATACGACAGCTGGTGAGGAAGCCGCATAATCCCTCCGATGATGCTCGCCCACTCCATAGACATCCAGCCCCACCTCATCCGCTAATACAATCTCCTCAACTACCTCACGTATACGTTCAGCATGGCTAAGTACCTTACCCGTTTCTACATCCGGCGTCGTTTCAACAAATGTAGTCAACCCAATTTCCATTGCCCTTCCCCCTCTATGTATGGTTTACATACCATATTACCGTTCCTATCATTTAAAAAGATCCTATCATTCATCATACAATATCATGTGAATACTTCTCAAATTTCCAATTCACTTATCCACAGTAAAAGGCAGGGCCCCTATTAAAGGGCTGACTGCCTGTTGGTAGAACTATTTTATAGATTGGTGGCTTTTATTCTCCTTAAATCAACTGATAAAACAATCCGTGCTGCGTGCAGTACCAAAGCAACATGCCGTGTTTCCGCTTCGGAATGCGGGTTTGCAGCCCCCATTCCGGATACTGTTTGATTAGTTGCACCTGATCGCCTGTAGCAAAGGCAATAAATGAAATATAATGCTCTTTGGTCATAGGATGATCGCTTGAAATGAACCAATCCTCTTCAACCTGTGTAACTTCCAGCTTCTCTTCTTCCGTCGCTTTCTTCGGCACAAGTGCCTCCAACTTTCTTCCACAACAGGAAACTAATGCGTTACCCGTGCTTAAGGTAATATTCCCACAAGATGGACACACAAAATAGTTTGACCGTTTCATATTTCCTCCTACAAAATCATTGGAAGCGAGTTCGCCCTCCAGAATATGTTCAATGTTTACACCTAGGAGGGAGGACAATTCCGGTAACAGGGAGATATCCGGACACCCTTGGCCACGCTCCCATTTTGAAATGGTCCGGTCAGAAAGGTTCATCCTATTAGCCAATTCCTTTTGCGTGAACCCTTTTTCCCTCCGCAATCGTAAAATCAAATGGCCCACTTTGCTACTATCCATTGATTCACCCCCTACTCATTACATCATAAAAGGTAAGGTCCGATTCGGCAACAAACGCTCCGTTGAGTTTTCCAGTTTAAATAATCAATTAGCAGCAGCCTTTATTTGAGGGGGTGACTTAAGTGAGCATACAAAAAGCCTGTTCCAATCGAAACAGGCTTTTTGCTGATCTATGATTATTTTGTATTAGTAAATCCACCATCTATGCGAATAACTTCTCCATTGATATATTCTGCTTTAGACGTTAATAGGAAGGTTACAAGTTCCGCAACCTCTTCCGGAGTTCCCAACCTTTTTTGAGGGATTCCCTTCGTTGCGTTCTCTTTCATGGCTGGATTAGCTTCGTAGAAAGCCTTGACCATCGGTGTCTCAGTAGGTCCTGGTGCAATTGCATTCACACGCAGACCTTCTTTTGCGTATTCAGCCACCATGGACTTCGTTAACCCTGCAATAGCATGTTTCGTAGCGGAATATGTCACTACTGAATCTTGTCCAATCACACCCGCGCTTGAAGCTGTATTAACAATCGATCCACTGCCATTTTTCAGCATGACCTCAGTTACATAACGAACGCCATATAAAGCACCCATTAAATTGATTTGGACAATCTTTTCAATTTCTTCCACGTCCGTATCCAAGAAATACTTACCGCTACCAGAAATCCCTGCATTGTTAAAGAAATAATCGATTTGGCCATATTTCTCTACTGTTTTATCCACATAGTTCTTCACTTCTTCTGCTTTGGAAACATCCGTTTTGATGAAAAAAGAATCCACTCCTAAATTTTTCACCATTTCAACCGTTTCGTTCCCACCCTTTTCATTAACGTCCACTACAACGATATTGACTCCTTCTTCAGCCATTCGAACCGCTGTAGCTTGTCCTAATCCGCTTCCTGCTCCTGTGATAATCGCTACTTTATTCTTAGTTGTCATGAAAAAACCTCCGTTGTAATGAATAAGAACCGGGTAACCGGCACTATTCTCGTATATTTTCTCTTAGGATAAAATACCCTAACTCTCTTATACTTTACCCCGTGAGTATGATTTAAAACGATTAATTTCTGGAAGGGGAGATTCTATGGAAACAGTGATAATCGGAAATTATGAGGAGAAGTGTAAGGAAACCCTTGAAGAAAATGGCTTCTTTATCTCTATCTTAAAAAAAACCTGACAAAAATACTTGTCAGGTTGAGTGAAGATGACTATTTAGATTTCCTTAACTAACTATGTATAAATCGAATTGGATTTCTGCTTGAATACGGCTTGAAAAATCTATCATGTTTTTCTCTAAATACATTGCCGGTTGTTCATCATTAACTATTTCTATGACAATCATAAAAAGAAACTCAACATCATATTTCTTTTTGAGTTGTTTTAATTCTTCCGTTTTCCCTTCAAGGGACTTTAGAATAAGGTCCAACTGATCATTAATATCGTACGACTCCTGGTATCCAGTGCTTAAAATCCAATCGGTATATTTTCTTCTTTTACTAGTAGTTGATGTTAGATTAGGGTGATTGATGATATCTCCCTTATTAAAGGTTTTAGTGGGTTCAATATCAAGAACATCCGTTACTATATCCACAGGGAAATCCTCACCGAACGCACTAAAATAAGCCATTACTCTTGTTTTGTCCAGAATATTTCATCCTCTTCTTTATAAAAATAACCTCTAATTCATAAGTATTTTAGTCATAACAAGATCGGTTTGTTTTTCATCTCCCATGTGAAAGGAATGCTTTCCAGTCTGAGTAAAGCCCATTTTTCCATAAAATTTGATAGCCCCCTCATTTTTTTCCCAAACGCCTAACCAGATTTTCTTCTTACTCTGGTCTTTCGCCAATTCTATTCCTTTACTTATAAGATGATGACCCAGTCCCTGCCCTTGAAATTCCTTTCTTATATAAATCCTCTCAATTTCAAGTGACTCATCACCCTCCTTTTCTGTCTGGGCTTCATCGACATTCACCTTTAAATACCCGGCGACTTCATCATGAACATAGATAAAAAAGAATTCCGAAGAGGGATTGGATAATTCCGTTCCTAATTGCTTTAAATTAAACGCATCTTCCAAATAAACCTTCATATTTTCGGGGGAATTCTGATCCTTAAATGTCTCATAAAATGTTTCGCGGCCAACCTCTTGGAGTAGTGGCAAATCTTCAAGGGTACACTTTCGTATATGTATCGTCATTGTTATATTCCGCTCCTCTACCTATTAATAATTTCTCTTGTTTCCCTTTTTCACAAAATCCCAGTCTACCTCTATATTTGTTCTCACTTTTTGAAGAAGAGAAAAAAGAGTTTCCACTTCTTCTTCGGATAATCCAGCTAATGCGACTCTATTGGAATGATCATGTTCTCTTTTTATGAAAGGATACACACTTTCGCCTTTTACAGTTGGGAAAAGCTTTTTGATCTTTTGGTTATGCGTATCCTCTCTCTTATCAATGAAACCTTGTATCTCCAATTTCTTTATTGCACGAGCTGCCGTGGTTCGATCTACTTTTATCATTTCTGCTAACCGTTCTTGAATGATTCCTGGATTCTCGCATATGCGCACAAGGTACAAATACTGCCCTTTTGTAAGGTCATATTCTTTAAACTCTATATTGCTAATAGAATCCAAGGCCCTTGCTACCATTCCAATCTCACGAAGCACTTCCTTCATATGTTCAACACCACCAATCACTCGTATTTGCTAATACAAATAGTAATAGAATTTTGTTGCATTTGCAACAAAAAATATTGTACGATATAACTTGAAACAGTTGAGAAAGGGACGAAGATAAGTGAAAGTAAAAAAGATAATCGAAGAGAAAGAGCTAAAAAAGGCATTCCATATCAGAAGCAAGGTATTTGTAGAAGAACAGGGCGTTCCATTAGAAGATGAATTTGATGAATTCGATACACTTGATGGTCAATGTGAACACATTTTGGCTTATCACAACGAACAACCAGTTGGGACAGGAAGAATAAGAACCGTTGATGGCTTTGGTAAATTAGAAAGGATTTGCATCTTAAAAGCTTACCGTAAATTGGGGTATGGAAAAATAATCATTAAAGCACTCGAAGAAATAGCAGAAAAAAATGAAGTGTCCAAAGTGAAATTACACGGACAAAAACAGGCAGAAGGCTTTTATGAGAACCTCGGGTATCTGACTTCATCCGATCTATTTATGGAAGACGGAATCCCACATATTTTAATGGTGAAGGAGTTATCCAGTAAATAGAGACGACCAATACACTAAAGAAAACCCGACAAAAAAAAGCTTGTCAGGTTGATAGATGTCATATAAGTTTCATTTTTATTAAGGTAATTATTGTTCACTTTCACAAGAAAAAGAATAATTAAGAGTAAGGGCAGTCATACTAACATTCGGTTGCCCCCCTTTTTCATAACACTGATCACTGGCTACATTAATTTCTTTATTATTAAAATAGGACTTAGTCGCAACTAAAAAGATACTCAACAAAACAACTAAAGCTGCTGCACTTAGATAAAACTTTGTTTTAAATTTCATTTCTTTCCACTCCCCTCATTTATAACATGCTACATGAATGTCTCCCCTTAATTATTTCTTCTTTCTCTTGCCTTTCACAATCAAGATGACGGCCCCGATAATGAAGACAACCACAATTCCCGCCGTAGTGGCGATCGTTTTAACCTTCGGAACAATCACTTCAAACTCGACAGGCGTTTCAGTAGCTGTCGAGATGTCCCAGGATAGGGTATTGCCATTCTCCTCATCGGCATTATTTGATTCAAAGAGCTTATACGGAAGGGCTACTTCCAGTTTAAGATCCGATTGGTCCAACTTTTGAAGAATGATGGATTGTATGAAGGTGTTGCTGGTTACCTCCCCTATGTACCGGTTAAGCTGGCTTTGTAAATCAACGGATGCCTTCACATCATAGGCTGTATAAAAGAAAGAGTCCTTCTCATCCACGGAAATCTTACTCTCACCTGATCCGTCCTGAGTAGAGCTCAACGCTTCAAGAGAAGGGTAATGTTTATACACCTTGATGGCATTCTCGCCTTGTTCCAGCTTATAATCCGTCCCTTTCAGTGCCTTTTCAATATAGGGACCAGCCAGCGCATACATATCACCGTCCATGGCTGCTTCAAGCGAGAGATCCGCACTTTTATCTTTATTTATTTCAACCCGCGCTGTGGAATCCACACATCCTGCAAGGATCAATCCCATTAAAGGAATCGCGAGCCATTTCATTCGCTTCATTCTTTTCCCCCCCTGAATTCAATAAAAGAGATCCATTCCTATTCTCTTTCTCAGCTATCCTGTTTTAATCTAATCTTATAAAATCTCATACCTTCAAGATGACCTTCCGTTTCAAATACCCCTTGTTCAACCAGCTTTTTCAGCCGAGATTCAAGAAACGAATCCCCAACATACTGATCTAAATGCCCCAACACCTCACCAATGAGCCTTGCGGATATCATAAAATCCTTAGTCTTTTGTTGGCCATGTAGGTTTTTAGCTTTCTTCATAATAAACTCATCATAGTAATCTTCAGGAACGCTCTGAATTCTTCCATTTCTCCATATTCTTAACGTTTCTTGATTATCTGAAAGGGATTGCCACTCTTTTTCTAAATCCTCTCGATCATGGTCAGTACATAACGTTCTTTTACCCTGTTCATATATGGATTGAAGCTTTTCAGAGGGAATTTCACCTGTATGAAGTGGTGTATATTTCACTTTTCTCCCTTGAAACAGTTCTTCGTACGCTTCTGTCGTGTTAATAAGACGAATATCCAGATTTTTTTCTTTTAAAAGATAAACAATCAACCTCAATCCTGTCTGTTCATGTGCATTAGAAGAAGTCCAAATGGTTAGATGACTTCCTTCAGGAATAGAATGTATTTGTTTGATCGTCTTTTCAAATTTCTTTTCATAATCGGGACATTCATCAAATTCGTCATGTATGTACGTCTTCATCCACTCAAACCTAGCTTGAATCCCCTTTTCCTCATGTAGCTGCCACACAGGCCCGATTGAAAACATGTCCCAAAAAGAAATAACCTTCTCCCTTTTATCAAGACCCAATTCCCTTAAAAAGAACTTTACGCTTCCTGAAGCGGATGCACCGAAAACGATATGTATCATTTGAAAGCCCCCATCTGTTTCTTATAAAAGTCGTTTAAAACATTTAGTTTACTGAAAATAGCCTATGGATTACGCTCATTCTATCATAATAATTCGCTCCTTATACAAGGCTAGACTGAAGAAAACACTATAGCTAATCGAAGATGGGGGTCTTGATAATGTATGTGAAAAAGTATAAAAAACAGGAAAAATACCTCAGAAGATTTACCTAAAAAGAACAAAGCAGCGATTCTTATCGGATCGCTGCTTTGTTTATCTATCCAATTTGCATGTCTCAGCTAGTATAATCTTCTCTGAAATTCTTCAAAAAAGTTTATGCTACTTCGAATAGGAAAGTTCCTACTGTTCCTCCACCACTTCAGGTTCAGGATGTTCAAAAGCATCAAGCAAGGCACGCACTTCATCAGTTGATTTTGTGTTCATCAATTGATTTCTCAGTTCACTTGCCCCTCTGAATCCACGGACATAGATTTTGAAAAAGCGAGGTAGGGGCTTGAACGAACGTGGTACGATTTCTGAATATTTATCATGAAGGTCCATATGCAATCTTAAGAGACCAAGCAACTCCCTACTAGTATGCTCTTTTGGTTCTTTTTCAAAGGCAAATGGATTGTGGAAAATGCCGCGTCCGATCATGATTCCATCCACACCGTATTTACGTGCGAGTTCCAAGCCAGTTTCGCGATCAGGGATATCTCCATTGATCGTCAAAAGTGTATTGGGTGCCACTTCATCACGAAGTTTCTTGATCTCCGGGATTAGCTCCCAATGAGCGTCCACTTTGCTCATTTCTTTCCGTGTACGTAGATGGATGGAAAGGTTCGCAATGTCTTGTTGCAAGATGTGTGTTAACCAATCGCGCCATTCGTCCACTTCCGTGTAACCAAGTCTTGTCTTCACGCTTACGGGCAATCCGCCTGCTTTTGCTGCTTGGATTAATTCTGCTGCGACTTCGGGACGACAAATCAGGCCACTACCTTTCCCATTCCCTGCTACATTAGGAACAGGACAGCCCATATTGATATCGATCCCCTTAAACCCTTGCTCTGCCATACCAATGCTCATTTCCCTGAAGTTTTCAGGTCTATCTCCCCATATATGGGCAACCATTGGTTGTTCATCTTCCGTAAAGGTCAATCGCCCACGCACACTTTGTCTCCCCTCAGGATGACAATAACTTTCCGAATTTGTAAACTCTGTAAAAAATACATCGGGTCTGCCTGCTTCAGCCACTACATGGCGAAACACAACATCCGTCACTTCTTCCATCGGTGCCAGTACAAAAAAAGGTCGCGGTAAGTCACGCCAAAAATTATCTTTCATCTTCAGATTCAAGTCCTCTCATTAGGGATACCTGGTCTAACCCTTATTCTTAAATTATTCTTTTTCACTTATAGCATGTTTCTCCACTTTTCATCAAACAATAGTAAATTTTGAATATTTAAATTTAAATTAACAATCCAAAAGAAAATTAATTGAAAATCGTTCGAAATTAGAAAGTTATTCTTCCCATTTACTATTTCAGATTATGAGTTGGCAATTTCATCTAATAAGTCAATATTCCATATTTTTTTGCATATCTCTTTATATAACTGTTGTCTATCAATTAAGTCTGCCTTATTAAGATGCGCATAGGATTGAAAAGATAAGTTTGTATCTTGTTTAAATCGTAGAAATGATGGGTTATTGCTATAACAATTGACATTCAAAGTCCTTGCCAAAAGATTTTCACTATCATATTTCATAACCTTCCTGCTGTATTCCATAGCCTGATAACTTCTATTTTTATCTTTTGGAAGAATTAACAGCCCACCAAAACTATTTCTAAAGTCCCTAAATTCTGCCTCTGTTGAGAACTCCCCCTGATGATTTCCTTGTGTGTAGTCATCTGCCCAGACATGCTCGATATCGTAAGGATTTTTCTGATTACGATTGACATATGTAGTAAAACTACTATTTATGCCGCAACTTTGGTCCACATAGTAAGTCATCCTAGATAAGATATGTAACATATATCTCCTAGTAAATTGATTCAGATAAAAGTAATCAATACCGTCTAAGGACTGTTCCATGCTTAATATATAGTCCTTAAATATAGCAACAAGTTCATCAATACTTTTTCTTCTGATTTTTTTGGTCAGATTAAACACTGTATATCTTATAGAAGAATAGTCCACTGTTCTAAAGTTAAAGACACGAATCGCAATAAATTGGTCAATAAAGCATGATACTAATTTTATCTTTTTATTGATAATATCGTTTGTATCATCCTTATCAATTGATGCCAGGATAATTTGGTATTGCAAGGTAAAGCCTCTATCTGCATTATGGTAAACATACTCATACTCTTTATTGAAGGAAGTGGAGTATTTTTTCAACTGTATATAAATATCTGAAAATAATTTAAAATCGTTTAGAATAAACCGCTCAAAATCATCGCTTCTATCAAGTTTTATTACCGATTTTTTCTCTCTGACCCACTTATGAAAAGTTGTTCCAATAATCTCAAAGTCCTTATTTTCGGAATCCTTTTTCCCTTCTCTTATCGAATCAGCATACTGTGCCCTTAGCCAATTTTTAATAAAATCTGTATCTCCGTCTTTTTCAAGATCTTTTAATTTAAGCACTCTTTCTTTCCATAAATCATTTGCTTTATTTCTAAGGGTATTATCACTTATCTCAGAAAGAAGGTAGCCTTTAAGCATTTCAGTTGGAGTGAGCCTTAGACCTCTATCATTCATGGTAACAAATATTCTATGAGCATCTTGCTCAGATGTAGTTCGTATTTCAATGAAAACAAGTTTATCAATTATCCACTCTATAAAAACTGGAAGAGCTTCTCCTTTAATTTCATCAGGAAATAGCCCTTCAATATCTTTATATCGATTATATAAATTCATTACACTTTCGGATGTTTCATTCCTGATATCGTAAGTTCCATTATCGAAAAGCCCCGCCAAACATGATTCTCTTTCCTCAACATTGATACAGAAAGTTTTCTGTCCGTACATCTCGGAATAAATCAAGTTATCAATGTTAACTTTAGGATAAATCGATTTTTTCTGTAAATTGTTAAGATAAATAAGCAACAACGTCAAAGAAGAAAGACGCTGTTGACCATCTATTATGGCATTCTCATTAGTCAGAATAATGGGCCCTAAAAAATAACTACCATATCTTATTACATCCCTTTGGACATCCCCTTGCTGATAAAACTCCAAGAACTCATTTGTTACATCATCCATTAACTCTTCAATCTGCTTGCGCTCCCAATTGTACTCACGTTGATAATACTGAACAGTATAACGATTATTAAAAAGTGTACGGACAATGACGGCATTTCCTGTAATCTGTGTCATACAATTAGCTCCTTTAACCAACAACTGATTTTTTATATTCCCGTACTGCTTGTGATTATAAATTAACAATATTCTTAAGAATTTTTTTGTTTGTACTTCCATAAGAAGAAAAATAAAAGACAGAGCCCACTTTTCAGAGGGCTTTCTGCCTTATTTTAAAACAAGTTTCGTAACAACTTCAACATGAGATGTCTGCGGGAACATATCCACAGGTTGCATGGTTTCTACGTTATATAGAGCACTCAATTCATGTAGGTCTTTTGCCAATGTGGATGGGTTGCATGATACGTACACAATGGTTTTTGGTTTGACCTTCAGGATGGTTTGCAATAAGGATTGGTCAAGGCCAGTTCTTGGTGGATCGACGACCAATACGTCTGGTTTCCAGCCTTCTCTGATCCAGCGTGGCAGGATGTTTTCGGCTTTACCTGTTTCGTAGTGCATGTTGGTGCGTTTATGTTTGATGGCGTTTTTCTTGGCATCTTCGATCGATTCCTTGATGACGTCCATGCCGCGTACTTCTTTTGCATCTTCCGATAACCAAAGTCCGATCGTCCCTACGCCGCAATAAGCGTCGACGACTTTTTCCGTACCGGTTAGGGCTGCCGCTTTTTTCACTTCTTCATACATGCGAACCGTTTGAACCGGGTTCAATTGGAAGAACGTGCGCGCCGATAGTTCATACGATAGGTCACCCAATGTTTCGTTGATGACTTTTTCGCCAGCAAGGTGGATCGTTTTTTCGCCGAAGATCAGCGATGTGTTTTGGTTATTGACGTTTTGAACGACCGATTTCACTTCTGGCAATTGGTCGCGGATTTGTTTAAGCAATTGATCTTTTTGTGGAATCTCTTCCGCTCCCGTTACTAAGACCACTTGCACTTCGCCCGTTTCAAATCCAACGCGTGTGATGATCGTACGGATGACACCTTTTCTTTTTCTCTCATTATAAATCGAGATATTCAGGTTCTTCAGGATCTTTTTCACCGTACGCGTAATTTTATTCGTTGCCTTATGCTGCACAAGGCAGTTCGGGATGTCAATCAATGTATGGGAATTCAAGCCGTAAAGCCCGGCAATCAGCTTGCCATCTTTCTGTCCGACTTGGTATTGGCTTTTGTTGCGGTAGTTCCAAGGATCTTCCATGCCGATCGTTTCTTGGATATCCAATGAATCGATTGGGAAATCCGTATGGCGTTCCATCGCTTGAATGACCATATCGCGTTTTTCGACCAATTGTTGGTCATAGCTTAAATGTTGCAGCTGGCAGCCACCACATTGTTCGTAGACCGGACATGGTGCGGCAATGCGGTGTGGTGATTCTTTCCGAATCGTTTTGATTTTTGCTTCGGAAAAATTCGGCTGAACTTTTGTGATCATCGCAACGATTTCTTCACCAGGAAGGGCACCTGGGACGAAGACGACTTTCTTTTTGAAATAGCCGACTCCCTCTCCGTTGATGCCAAGGCGTTTAATCGTTAAGGGTAAGGTTTGGTTTACTTCTAGGGTTGTATCTTGAAAGTTTGTCATTTCTTTTCACTCCGTTTTTCGATGCTTCTCCACAAGTAGAGGGAAGCGTAGCTTAGATATGGGGCCCACTTCACACTGTAGGTCTCCATTTCTTCTTGGGTCGGCTTTTGCGGTAAGCCATATAATTGTTTCAAGGCATTTTGGATGCCAATATCGGCTTTTGGGAAAAGGTTCGGTCGCCCTAAGCCAAATAGCAGGAAGTTTTCCGCCGTCCATCTGCCGATTCCGCGTATTTTTATAAGTGTATCCATAATCTCTTGATCGGATAGCTTGTCCAGCTGATCCACATCAAGGTGACCCTGGGCGATTTGCTGAGATAAACCGATGACGTACTCCGCTTTTCGGCCGCTGAATTGAATCGCCCTCAGCTGTTCGACCTGAAGCTGCGCAGTCGTTTCCGGTGTCGGGTAAAACCAGGCACCATCGATTTGGTAGCCAAAAGTTTTAACGAACCGTTCCGTTAATGTATGAGCAAAAGCCAGGTTCAATTGCTGGTGAATGATGCATTTGACGAGGCAACTATAGTAATCGAAGTCAAGGACAATGGCCGTGCCACGGTGCTCTTCAAAAATGTCCCGTAAATCTGACTCCTGGAAGTGCTGGGAAACGGCTGCCAATGGCTCATGCCAGTGAAAAACTTTTTTTAAGCGTTGCAGCGCCTTTGGTTTGTTTTCCTCTGATTGGCCTTTGATGACGAAGACCGGGTCTTCGGTGTCACCGATTGCCTGTACGTGTATAACGGTTGGTTCTTTTTCTATATATAATGGAACTTTTACCGTCCTGTTCATAAAATCAACTACTTGAAGTGGGTCTAACGATAATCGTTCGAGTACAAGATCAAAATTATAGGGTCCTTGGACCTCTACTTTTTCCGTCCACACAAGCGATCCATCCTTTTAGCAGTTTTCCAGGTATTATAGCATGTTTTCGAAAATATTACTTGTTATTGAGGATAATGGCAAAAAGCGGAACCTGATTTTCCTAGTCAGGTTCCGCCTTTCATTTTAATACAACATCCTGTTCGGAAGCTGTTTTTCAATCATTAAATCATCCAGGCTTTTGAATGTGTACCCTTGTTTCTCAAGATCCGTCAGAATCGAATCGAGTGCTTCAGCATTATCTTTTGAAACCGTATGCAACAGTAAAATCGCTCCCGGATGGATCTGTTTCATGACTTCATCATGGGCGAAAGCCGCTCCACGCTGTTCATCGACGACCCAGTCCTTGTAAGCAAGCGACCAAAAAATATGGTAGTAGCCTTCTTGTTGGGCAATTTTCATCGTCCGTTCGTTAAAAACCCCACGCGGTGGCCGCAAATAATTCATCCCTTTTTGCCCCGTCAATTTTTCCGTCGCATCCTTGACCCGAAGTAATTCGGTGCGGATGACTCCGTCTGTCACGCTCGTCATGTCTGGGTGGTTCCATGAATGGTTTCCGACAATATGGCCTTCATTCGCCATCCGGACGACAAGTTCAGGCGCCGTCTTTAAATAATGGCCGGTGACGAAAAAAGCCCCCGGTGCCTTATGTTTCTTGAGTACATCTAAAATCTGCGCCGTATAGCCATTTTCATACCCATTATCGAATGTCAGGTAAATATCCTTTTTCGAGGTATCTCCTTTATAAATCGCTTCATATTTAGGCAGCATCTCATTGAAATTTTTACCCGCATCCGCCGGAGTTCCATTTTTCCCTTTATTGAAGCCCCAATTATAGGACTCTGCAAAAGCCGGGCCCGCCAAAGACCAGAGTAAACAGAGAATAGCCGACACCATCGCCATCTTCTTCATTGAATCGTCCCCCATTTTCCTTTTTCTTAGTGTTTGAAACGGAAGGATTTATATGCACGATTTTGTGTGTGGCTGAATTATTCTCGTTTGTGGTTGAATTATTCTTGCTCGTGGTCGAATTATGGCTCGCCGTGGTTGAATTATCTACCCGCGTGGTCGAATTCCCGCACCGGCTGCCAGCTTCAAACGTCGATTTATCCTGGTTGACGGTCGAATTATTGCCCTGAAAGTCGAATTCCTGCACCGGTGGTCAGCTTCAAATGAGGTAAACGTCAATTTATCTCGGTTGACGGTCGAATTATCTCCCTGAAAGTCGAATTCCGCTTGCCCACCGTCGAATTAATCGTCGGAACAGTCGAATTCCCACTCCGTATGTATAAAATCCTCGCAAAAAAGGGCCTGTCCCAAATTGGGACAGCCCCCCGAAGTCTTTTATCCTTTAAATAATGCCTGTGCTGCCTGCCAAATGATGGCGATGGCAAAAACAAGGACGATGACGATTCCGATAACGACTAGAAATGTTCCTAGACCGGAGAAAATCGTGCCTGCCACAGGAAGAAGAATGAACGCAAAACCTGTCAACAAGGCGATGAAGTATAGGAAGTAATTGTTCTGCATAAAATCCCCTCCTTTCTCTTCTAATATATGTTCCGTAAATTCCGTTAGTTTGTACTCCTTTCAGGTAATAATCGCCCTTTTTTTCATATACATAAGAAAAGGGGGGCGTATGTCATGCTGGAATGGTTGATTACGATGGGGTTTATCGGTTGTCTCGCGCTTGGTGCAGGAGTGTTCGTCTATTTTGTGAGAAGCGGGTTTGATTCGAGTGACATTTCACGAATCGATCCCTTTCTTGAACCTGAAACGGAATCTGAGTCTTTTCAAGAATCTGCTTCTATAACGGAACCGGAGCTGGAGTCTGCAACTGAACTAGAACCAGAGTTCAAGTCTGATGCTAATCCCAAAAAGGAAGAGTAACTAAAAAGACGCTCAGCCAAATCGGCGAGCGTCTTTTTTCTGTTACTTGAATACGGGTTCTTTGAATTGAGACAGTTTGTCCAATGATGATTGTTGAACATCTTTGTGTAGGCTGTTTCCGTGTGAATCCATCGTCACGACGGCGGTGAAGCCTTCGACGTTCAGGTGCCACATGGCTTCAGGAATGCCGAATTCAGTGAAGTTCACGCCTTCGACCGATTTAATGCAGTCTGCGTAGTATTGAGCCGCTCCGCCGATTGCGTTAAGGTAAACGCCGCCATGTTCACTCAGGGCTTCCAACGTTTTTGGTCCCATGCCGCCCTTCCCGATGACCGCGCGGATACCGAAACGTTTCATGATATCGCCTTGGTACGGTTCTTCACGGATACTTGTTGTCGGGCCAGCTGCTTTCACGTGCCATTTGCCTTCTTCATCCTTCAGCATAACCGGTCCGCAATGGTAGATGATCTGGCCATCAAGATCAATTGGTGAAGGGTTTTCAGACAAGTGCTTATGGATGGCGTCACGGCCTGTGTACATTCTGCCGTTAATGTGGACGACGTCACCGACTTGAAGCTCACGGATCTGCTCTTCCGTGATTGGTGCTTGAAGTGTGATTTCACGTGGTGCTTCCACGTCTGTTTCGATAGAGACGGCCACTTCTTCACGTGCTGCTTTTTCAGCTTCACGAGCAAAGTCGATCTTCTCGCCTTCTTGATACAACCATTCGTTGATTGCACCTGTTTCCGGGTTCACTTTCACACCTAAGCGGCGGAAAGCCCAACAGTTGTATGCAACAGATACGAAGAAGCTTGCAGGAATGCGATGCATGACGCCGATTTTACAGCCAAGCAATGTCGTTTCGCCGCCGAAGCCCATTGTTCCGATTCCAAGTTCATTGGCTTTTTCCATAATATACTCTTCTAGCTTACGAAGATCTTCATTCGGGTTCACATCTTCATTGCTACGGAAAAGTTGTGCTTTAGCCAAGTCATATCCGGATGAACGGTCTCCCCCGATACCGACACCGATGAACCCGGCACTGCAGCCTTGACCTTGTGCTTGATAGACAGAATGAAGGATGCATTTACGGATCCCGTCCAAATCACGGCCCGCTTTCCCTAATCCTTCAAGCTCCATTGGTAGGCTATATTGGATATTTTTATTTTCGCAGCCGCCACCTTTCAAGATCAGGCGCACATCAATATAATCTTCTTCCCATTGATCGAATTTCATGACAGGTAGACCTTCCCCAAGGTTGTCCCCGCTGTTTTTGCCTGTCAAAGAGTCGACAGCATTTGGACGAAGCTTGCCGGCCTTTGTCGCTAAAATAAGGGCATTGCGGATTGCTTCTTTTATTTCAAGTTGGTTCACACCAACAGGAGTTTTTATTTTAAAAGTCGGTAGACCTGTATCCTGGCAAATCGGAGATACATTGTCGTCAGCCATTGTAATATTGTTCGTGATGGTCGCTAGGCTCAATGCTGAACGCGTACCTGCATTTTCACGTTGTTTCGCGCTCTTGACCGCACGACGAACATCCTTTGGAAGATTCGTTGAAGTTTCAACGATAAGACTGTACATGCTTTCTTGGAATTTCTGAATATCCAAATTTCTCTTCCCCCTCTTAATCCCCTAGATATATCACGACAAAAGTAGTCATGACTTGACACCCGTTTTATTATACATCTTCCATAATCTTTCGAAAACAAGTAATTCATTTTCCTTCATAAAAATTGGCATATAAAAAGGGACGACGATTTATCCCGTCATCCCTTTTGAGCATATTCATATTTAAAAAATCATAGTATCCTACAGGTATTATTCTTCTGAACGAGTTTTGAATTGTTGCACTTTATCTTCAAGATCATCTAGCATGCCGATTAGACGGTCGATGTCTTCCAGGTCTGTACTCTCGGGTTCGATATGGTCCAGAACCTCCACGAACATCGTTAGGCGTTCCTTAAGATAGGATAATTGGTCGTTTTTATCTGTAATGGATTTTCCCATGAGGCACTCTCCTTCTGTTCTTCCTTCCATCGTAACGAAAAATGCTCCAAAGTGCAATGGTAAGCTATTGTACGGGGTTAGCCATTTGACAATTTTTGTTCCCATTGTTCATAATGGGTTAGTGCATTATTACGTAAGGAGTTTTAAACATGTCTATACTGAAGCAAGATCTCTTAACACCAATTACACCCAAGTATGATCCTTGGGAAGCATATATGGACGTCGATCAATATGGAAAGCTCACTCTTACCAATGTGGAATTCACAACCACAACCCTTTGCAACATGCGTTGTGAACATTGTGCAGTCGGTTACACACTGCAACCGAAAGATCCCGATGCTCTTCCTTTGGAATTATTGATTCAGCGCCTTGACGAAATCCCATCGCTCCGCTCGCTAAGCATAACAGGCGGCGAACCGATGCTTTCAAGAAAACAAGTGAAGAATTATGTCTTGCCTCTATTGAAATATGCGCGTAGCCGCGGCGTTCGCACCCAAATGAATTCCAACTTGACGCTTGACTTGGAAAGATATGAAGAAATCATCCCGTATTTGGATGTCCTTCACATTTCACATAACTGGGGAACGATTGATGAATTCATTGATGTCGGCTTTGCCATGATGGATCGTAAACCTACCCGTGAACAGCGGAAGAAATTATTCGATAAAATGATTGAAAATTCCCGTGCCCTTACAAAGGCCGGTGTGTTGGTTTCGGCTGAAACGATGCTGAATAAAAGCACACTGCCCCATCTTGCGCATATCCATAAACAGATTGTCGAGGAAATGGGCTGTCAGCGCCACGAAATCCATCCGATGTACCCTAGTGATTTTGCTTCGGCCCTTGAAACATTATCATTGGAAAAAATGCGCGAAGCCATTCATCATCTGCTTGATATCCGGGACGAAAATGTCTGGATGCTGTTCGGAACGCTACCATTCTATCCTTGTAATGCCCATCCAGAAGACCTTGAACTTTTAAAGCGCCTTTATAGCTCAAAAAAAGTGACAGTTCGCAATGACCCGGATGGACGATCCCGCCTGAACGTCAACATCTTCACCGGGGAGGTCATCGTGACCGACTTCGGCGATGCTCCAACATTGGGGAACATCCAAGATCAGCCACTGACTGAATCGTATGAAACATGGATGAATTCAAAACTGGCCAATGAATTGAATTGCCACTGCCCGGCGGTCAAATGCCTTGGACCTAACGTCCTTGTCAAAAATGCCTACTATCCAAAAGAAGACTTCAAAACGAGAAAGTCCCTTATATAAAAGAAACTCGCCAACGGCGAGTTTTTTTTATCTTGGCTGTTGTGTAACCGTAAAGCTGAAGGATACGTGGTCCTGAACGGGTATCCATGCACCGATGCCTTGCGAGGTGATGTTTTTAATCACAATCGTGCGCTTATTCCCCCTCAAGTTCAGATACACTTCCCCATAGGTGACCTTCCCTTTTTCATTGACGGCAGATGCATAGCTGGATAAATAACCAATCCGGTTGGAAGCAATATTGTATACTTCATCCTTTTTTGTCCCGGCTCCGATGATGGTTTTAAAAGCGAGTGGCAAATTCGTCTTTTCCGTTGCTTTTAGCAGCATCATTTTCTGGACATCTTCAGCCTTTGGAATTTTCGCGGTCAAGCCCCCGGTCACTTCCTTTTGACTTTCTTGGACATAGCGGATCCGGTATGGAACCTCGCCGCCGCGATTATCATAGTAGTTCATGTTGATCTTTTGATACTCCCAATTAGGGGATGTCTCCAATGATTCATAATTCAATGCCCAATGGCCAAGGTAAATCGTCGCTCTATACCCAAAGGCAAGTGGCGCTTTCGCAATCGCTGATTCATTCAGCATATGAATGAGTTCTGGATTTTCAATTTTTATATCCGATGAATCAATCAATTGTTGGGCAAATTTGCTTGCCTGAAGCATTGGTAGATCTTGAGTCGGGTTCGGATACGTATTTTCCTTGGCGACATTTAAAACGGAAGGCGGGATATTCACCTTGTTCCGAGTTTGTTTGTCTTCCGCTCCCACACCTGCATTCGTCTGAATGAAAGTCACTACTGTAATCAATGTGATAAGAATAAGTCGTCTCATGCTGTCGTCTCCTTTAAAGGGTTCCATCTTTTGTTTATAGATTTTGTTTCTATTCAACATTCTATACATGTTGGGTGGAAGTCTATTTTGTAACATATTTGTAAAGTTCTGAATATTTACTTTTCTTTAAAGATGGAGTATACTTAACCTACCTTATAAAAAGGAGGCGAAAACGTTCATACCTAATACCATTCAGGAGGTATGCTTATCGATTCAATCTACGATGCCCTTTAAAAGGATGACAGAAAACGTATTCGCCACTACTTAAATTCACTATGCGAAAGGACGGTGTAACACTCTAGAATATTTCACAACTTTAACAGAAGTATCTTTTTACTTTAACAGAAGCATGATGAAAGATTTTGGATGAATCTATGGATTGTACTATACCTTTATAAAAATGACTCTGCTACGTCTCAATCACAGCAGAGTCATTTTTGTATGCCTTTTTATGAATAAAAGGCCTCCCGATACGGAAGACCTTCCACGTTTATAATAGATAAAAACCAATTCCCATGATGAAATAAGCGGCCAATAGGGTAAGCCCTTCAAACCAGTTCGTCTCTCCATCATTCGATATCATGATCATCAAGAGAACAGCGGTCACCATTGAAATCAACTCTGGCAGTGTGAAGACAAGTGGCATATTCGTTGAGAACATTAACGAGATCAACACAAGAACCGGTGCGACGAACATCGCTACCTGCAAGGTCGAGCCGACGGCTATCTCGACGGCAACATCCATTTTGTTTTTGTAGGCCATGATGACGGCGGATGCATGCTCAGCCGCATTTCCTACGATGGCCACGATAATGACCCCGATGAATAATTCAGTCCATCCGAAGGTTTCCCCGACTTCACTGAAGGTATGAACCAGTTTTTCCGATACGAAAGCAACTGCAACGGTGGCCAAGGCAAGAACCATGATTGCCTTTTTCTTGCTCCATTCCGGAACTTCTTCTTCATGCGGTTCTTCCCCTTCTCTTTTTTCCGCCGGTTGGTATACACCGCGGTGTGTCACTAATTTAAAGAATAGGGCAGCTAAGTATAATAAAATTAAAATAACGGAAATTCCAACACTTAACGACATCGTGCTTGTTTCGTTCATATTCTGAGAGAACACTTCAGGAATAACAAAAGCGACAACGACGGCAAAAATCAATAATCCTGCGTTATGCCTCGCATCAAATACATTGAATTTCTGACGCTTGTATTTCGTCCCACCGATAAAGAAAGATAGTCCAGCGACCAGCAATAAATTTCCTAAAACCGATCCTGTCAAAGAGGCTAATACGACGCCAATCAACCCAGCCTTTAATGAGAAGATCGAAATGATCAACTCGACGGCGTTACCAAAGGTTGCGTTCAGTAAACCGCCAATCCTCGGTCCCATCACAATCGCCAGGCTTTCTGTCGCCCGGCCCATGAATCCTGCAAGCGCGATGATCGTTAAGCAATAGACGATGAACATCACGACGCTAGGCCAATGGAGAAAAGACCCAATGAACGATAGAGGCACCCCTAATACGACGAGCCCCAAAAATATTTTATCCAAGAAACTTCCCCTCACTTCTCATGTCCATTTTATTATGTAACAAAAGTAATCATACATTTCTTTATTTAAATGAAAAAGATAAATTTTTTCTAAATCCTCTTCATGTCCATATTTACCCGATTTTCTATTGCTTAATCCTCTTCTTTCCATGTAACATCAACTAGTATACATAAAATAGGAGACGAAAAATATGAATCAAAAACTGCTTATTCCTGTATTAATCTTCATGGTCGGCATATCCGGTTTCTCACAAGGTATGCTTCTTCCGATCATCGCCGTCATTTTCGAAAATGATGGACTCAGCTCCTCTTTAAATGGACTGCATGCCGCTTCCCTCTATATTGGAATCCTTTTAATTTCACCTTTTATGGAAGCGCCTCTCCGTAGATTCGGTTATAAACCATTGATTTTGTTTGGTGGATTGACGGTCATTCTCTCGCTTGCCTTATTTCCGCTTTGGAAATCGTTCTGGTTTTGGTTTATATTGCGATTTTTCATTGGAATCGGCGATCATACGTTACACTTTGCAACGCAGACATGGATCACGGCCATTTCGCCCCTGGCGAAAAGGGGCAGGAATATCGCGATATACGGATTATTTTTCAGCCTTGGCTTCATGATTGGACCGCTTATGACGAAGTTGCTTGATGTGAATCAAGCCTTGCCCTTCATCATCACTTCCATTCTTAGCCTGCTTACGTGGTTGACCGTTTTCCTGATTAAGAACGAAATTCCCGAACACGATGATACCGAGAGCACTTCTTTCCTCGATACGCTCAAGCGATTTTGGAAAGTGAGCCGGATTGCCTGGGTTGCCTTCTTACTGCCATTCACCTTTGGCGTGCTTGAAGCATCTCTTAATAGCAACTTTCCCGTCTTTGCGTTGCGTTCCGGCATTAGTCTGACCGCCGTAGCGATTATCATTCCTGCTTTTTCGGCTGGTACATTGCTCACACAGATTCCATTGGGTATGCTGAGTGATCGCTTCGGTCGGAGGAACATCTTGCTGATCATTATTTTTTCCGGGTCCCTTATCTTTACCGCGGCTGGGTTACTTACTCCCTTGGTCAGTGGCCTCTTCATCTGTTTTTTATTGGGAGGAATGATGGTGGGATCGACGTTCTCTCTTGGCATCAGCTATATGGCTGACATCCTGCCTCGCCATCTTATGCCAGCCGGAAATTTATTATGCAGCATTTTTTATAGCGTGGGCAGCATCGCCGGTCCTTACTTCGGTGGATTGGCCATCGAACACTTACCAGGCGGAAGCTTTTTCTATCTAATCAGCATCATGCTAGTGCTCATCTTCTTTGCGCTGATGTTTTTCAAAGAAAAACAGTCTGCCACCAGTATCTAATTGTTTTGTAGTATCTTGATTCCCTCTTATATTATTCAGGTTCATTCTCTTTACATATCCTAAAATTAGCTTTACTGTTTATTTATATTTTTTCCTAGATTAGAATCATTCTTCTTTATTTTTTCCTAATATATGTGTTAAGATAATACTACCATACGAAATAGATGATAAAAAACGCTTAAAAACGTTGATTTCATCATCAATTCATTGATTGACCCTAAATATCGACCCGAAAGATGACGCTGATTATCTTTCTCAATTAGATATCCTATAAATGATAATTAATATCAGTTACGAACAATAGAGAGAAGATTACAGGAGGAACGTAATGACAACAGACACTAAACAATTGACCCAGCCAACTGAATGCAACACCTCTTGGCTCGAGAAAACAAAGCCACATCTTGAACTGATTGCCGCCCTACTAAGCGGTGTATTGATCCTGGTAGGTTGGCTGTTATCTAAGAACGGAATGGAAACACCATCCATCCTCATCTATTTGGCCTCCTTTGTGATCGGTGGATATGCAAAAGCAAAGGAAGGCATTGAAGATACCATCGCGGATAAAGAACTGAACGTGGAAATGTTGATGATCTTTGCAGCCATCGGTTCCGCCATCATTGGCTACTGGACAGAAGGCGCGATTCTCATCTTCATCTTCGCCTTAAGCGGGGCGCTTGAAACCTACACCATGAATAAAAGCCATAAGGAAATCTCGGCCCTCATGGACCTGCAGCCGGAAGAAGCGCTTCGCATCACGAATGGATATGAAGAAATCGTGGCCATTTCTGACTTGACGGTTGGTGATACCATTTTGGTAAAACCGGGTGAAAGAGTGCCATCAGACGGAAAAATCACGGATGGGCGTACGAATCTAGATGAAGCGGCCATCACAGGTGAATCCATTCCTGTCAGTAAATCCATCGACGATGAGGTATTCGCCGGAACCGTGAACCTGCGTGGAACGATCAACGTGGAGATTACGAAGCCAACAAGCGAAACGCTCTTTCAAAAAATCATCACGCTTGTTCAATCGGCCCAAAGCGAAAAGTCCCCTTCTCAACTATTCATCGAACAATTTGAAGGGAAATATGTAAAAATCGTCTTAACCATCGTAGCCTTGATGATGTTCGTTCCGCATTTTGCCCTTGGGTGGAGCTGGACCGAAACCTTTTACCGGGCCATGATCTTACTTGTTGTCGCATCACCTTGTGCCCTTGTCGCCTCCATCATGCCGGCCACACTTTCCGCCATTTCGAATGGCGCACGTCATGGCATCTTGTTTAAAGGTGGCGTTCACCTGGAGAACTTAGGTAACCTGAAGGCCATTGCCTTGGATAAAACGGGTACCTTGACTAAAGGAAAACCTGAAGTGACGGATGTCATCATCCGCGATGATTTGAACGAAGAAGATTTCCTATTCCATATTGCATCGGTTGAAAATTATTCGAACCATCCATTGGCGACTTCCATTGTCCGCTATGCTAAAACGAAGATTGAAAGAGAAATCATCAAACCCGAGGACATGGAAGATATCTCTGGTAACGGCGTGCAAGCCTATTTCAACGGGGTCCTTTGGCAAGTCGGAAAAGCCGATTTCGTCGGCCGTAATGAAGCTGAACGATTCCAGAATGGTATTGCGCTGACACTGGCTGAACAAGGAAAGACCGTTGTGTATGCACGAGATGATAAAGGGATTGCCGGCATCCTTACATTGAAAGACGTGGTCCGTGAAGAAACGATTAAAGCAATCGAAGCCTTGAAAGAAGAAGGCATCCATACCATCATGCTGACTGGCGATAGTCACAATACGGCAAAAGCGATTGCCTCCGAAAGCCATATCGATGATTACATTGCGGAATGCCTGCCTGAAACGAAAGTAAATGAAGTGAAAAAACTTAAAGAACAATACGGAACAGTTGCGATGGTCGGAGATGGAATCAATGACGCACCTGCACTGGCAACCGCTTCTGTCGGGATTGCCATGGGTGAAGGAACTGACGTTGCCTTGGAGACGGCGGATGTCGTACTAATGAAGAATGACCTTCCGCGTATTGCCGAAGCCGTTAAGTTATCGAAGAAAATGAATCGAATCATCAAACAGAACGTGATTTTCTCGATTTCGGTCATCATGATTCTGATTTTATCCAACTTCCTGCAATTCCTTGACCTACCATTTGGCGTCATCGGTCATGAAGGAAGTACGATTCTCGTCATCCTAAACAGCTTACGGTTACTAAGGAACTAAAAAAAAGGAAGCCCGACGAAGGCTTCCTTTTTTTTTGTAGTGTGCCCGGCATGGGTGCAATCTATAGGGTGTGAGTCCCGAACCATGAAGGCAGTAGTAATGGTTAGCTTAATGCAAGGGTGTCCACGGTGACGTGGAATCTGAAGGAAGCAAGCGGCAAACCTCCGGTCTGAGGAACACGAACTTCATATAAGGCTAGGTATCATTGGATGAGTTTGCTGCACAAAACAAAGTCCATACTGCCGAAGGTGGTACAGAGTAAATGAAGCAGATAGGTGGAGGGAAAGATTGCACTCTTACCCGGGGAGGTCTGGTGACAACCAAGTAAACTTGGCAACCTGTCCAGTGATGGACAGCTGAATCATCAGAAGTCAGCAGAGGTCATAGTACTTATCTACTCGAGAAGATAAGGAAGGACCGAACAGATTAAGGAGGATAAATACTAGGCGTTCGTTATCTTGCAAAGAAGCAAACAATTCCAAACGGAACTTATTTGAAGGAAGAAGTGGTGAATACACGGGGAACTTCAAAAGGGCGGAGCAGATAAAGGCACAAATAGACCATTTATCCACGTAGAAAGGATATCAATGATGTTAATGGAACAGGTACTAGAAAGGGACAACTTAATACAGGCATTAAAGCGTGTAGAGAGAAATAAGGGAAGCCATGGAGTCGATGGAATGCCGGTTCAAAACCTGAGACCGCACCTCGTAACAGCGTGGCATAACATGAAAACATCCTTACTAGAGGGTACTTATCAACCGCAACCCGTCCGTCGTATCGAAATCCCGAAACCAAACGGCGGAGTTCGGTTATTGGGAATCCCGACCGTTCTTGACCGTTTCATTCAACAAGCGATTGCCCAGATATTGAACAAGATATACGATTCCACCTTTTCAGAGAATAGCTACGGATTTCGCCCTAATAAACAGGGCCACCAGGCTGTTCGAAAGGCGAAATCGTATATAGCCGAAGGGTATACATGGGTAGTAGATATGGACTTAGAGAAATTTTTCGATAAAGTGAATCATGATAAACTCATGGGAAAGCTTGAGCTGAAAATTGAAGATAAACGAGTTCTAAAACTGATTCGTAAATTCTTACAATCAGGGATTATGATTGGCGGACTATTCCATAAGAGTAATGAGGGAACTCCGCAAGGGGGACCCTTAAGTCCTCTATTATCTAATATCATGTTAGATGAGTTAGATAAAGAACTGGAGAAGCGAAATCTTCGATTTGTGAGGTATGCGGATGACTGTAATGTCTTCGTAAAGACAAGAAAAGCGGCAAATCGAGCCATGAGTAACCTTTCCTCCTTCATAGAACGTAAACTAAAACTAAAGGTTAATTATGAGAAATCAAAGGTAGATCGTCCTTGGAATCGAACATTTCTCGGTTTTAGTTACACAAGGTCAAAGAAGAACCCGAAGGTTCGATTGGCACAACAAACGGTGAAGAGAGTGAAGAACCGAATCAGAGAAATGACCTCGAGGAAATCCCCGATACCCATGGAACTCAAAATAGGTAGGTTAAAACAGTACCTTAGAGGATGGGTAGGTTATTTTTCTCTCATTGATACTCCAAGTATATTGCGAAAATTAGATTCATGGATTCGAAGAAGGCTCAGAATGTGCCTCTGGAAACAGTGGAAACTCCCAAAGACGAGAGTACGAAAACTCAAAGGGCTTGGTGTACCTTCTAGAAAAGCATATGAATGGGGGAATAGTAGAAAGGGTTACTGGCGAATTACCCAAAGTCCTATTCTACATAAAACCCTCGACAATGCTTATTGGCACAATCAAGGGTTAGAAAGTTTATATGAACGATATACAAAACTACGTCAGACTTAAACTGAACCGCCGTATACCGAACGGTACGTACGGTGGTGTGAGAGGTCGGAGGCTAGGCGCCTCCTCCTACTCGATTTGTATCCTGTAACTAGTTAGTGATAGCCATTCTTTCCATTAGCGGAACCTGACGTTTTGTGGTTCCCTTTTTTGCCTTTATGCTTCCCTTTCTTACTCATGAATGAACCCTCCCCACTTACAAGATGTGTTCATCATTAGTGTGTGTCGAAGGTCATTGAGCTAGTCCGGTAACTATTGCCGTATGTGGTTGAATGTCGGATTATTCTTCTGAATGTCGAATTATTCATGCTCACCGTCGGATTATCCCGTCCAAAGTCGAAATATCCAGATGAACGTCGGATTCGCCGCCTAAATGGTTCAAGGACGTTCAATCACAACCTGGATCCTTTTTACTGAGGAAAGCATTGATTTCTCCGCCGACGATGATGATGAGCCCGGATAAGTAAAACCAGATCATCAGGACGATGATGCCTCCAAGGCTGCCATATGTAGCTGTATAGTTACCGAAGTTTTCTACATAGTAAGAAAACAGCAACGAAACGAGTGCCCAGCCAGCCGTGGTGAAAATGGAACCTGGAAGGACCGTCAAACATTTCAACCGCTTGTTCGGGGCCAGCCAATACAACATGGTGAACACAATGAATAATACAATCGTACTGATCACCCAACGGAGGCTATTCCAAATCGACAAAAATTCCTCGGAAAGGCCCATTCCGTCGAATAAGAAGATTCCAATCTGCTTTCCGAACACAGGAAGCAATAATGCGACAATGAAAACGAAAATCATCGCAAACGTGAGAAGAATCGACATTCCCCGGGAAATATAAAAGGGGCGGTTTTCTTTTACCCTATAAGCATGGTTAAAGGCTTTAATAATGGCATTCATCCCGTTAGAAGCCGACCAAATCGTCCCGATGACACCAAACGACAATAACGTGCCATTTGTTTGCATCACATCACCCAAAGTATCCTCGATGATCGTCATGGAATCGTCAGGCGTGTAAGAACGTACCAGATTCAGAATATCCTCCTGAGTAAACGGCAGGTAGGCCAATAAAGTAAAAAGGAAAATAAGTAAGGGAAACAGGGAAAGTAAAAAGTAAAAGGATAGCTGGGCAGCAAGCCCCGTTACCTCATCTATCTGAAGTTGCTTGATAAACTTTCTATAGAAAGACCATTTCAGCCATTCCTTTTTATTGGCCATCCCTTCACCTCAATTCTAATTTAAAGGATTCCGTCTTTCTGAATCTTGTTTACCAGCCGTCGTGTGCATATCTTCCGAAGTAAAAGCTTCCTTCGTTTCCATGACGACATTGGCAACCTGTGAGGGAATATTCTTCATCTCCTCGACCCTTTTGGAAATAAAGGAGACGTCATTGGAAATCTTCTCGACAGTGGAACGGAATTCCGAAGATGTTTCCTGTACTTGCGTTAACAAGTTAGAAGGATTCTGAATCATTTCCTTCATGCATGTCAAACCATTTTTACTATTGGAGATCACCGTTTTTCTTGTGTTTTTATCAAAAAGACTTACCGCGGCTCCGGCCAATGCCCCAATCAAAACAGCTTGCATAAACTTACTTTTCTTTTCGCTCCTATATTCTTCTCGAACCGAACTCATATATTCTCCTCCTTGGCATATTTTAATTAATGTATATTTCCATTATACTATTTTACTACCTAGTTTTTTTATCTTTTCCCAAACCAGAGCGCTTTAAAACGTTTCCAAGCAGGAAGTCACAAGATATATCTGCATGAATTCCCATTGACTTATAAGGGCAATCATGCAAAGATAAAAATAATTTAGAAATGTGTGGAAGGATGATAGAATTGGATTTATCACAGAATACGGCAGAGAGCGTCGAGTACATGGTCGAAGCAATAAAGGACAAATTAAGAGTAATGAACTTTGGTGCGATAAAATCCACCCATTTCGATATCGAAATGTATGAAGAACTTCATGATATTTATACTTTGGTCATGAAGAAAACGAATTTCAGTGTCCGTGAAATGGAAGCCATTGCAGAAGAACTTGGAAAATTACGCAATAAATAAATCTTTGAAATCCTCCCTTCCTTGTGAGGATTTTTTTATTTTTTTGCTATACTTGAATAACAATACATAGTAACGATTTCAGATAGGAGCGATAAGTATGGTAGAAAGAAGAACACCCATCAAGCTGAGTGAAGCGCTAGAAAAGATCATGAAACATGCATTGGAAGGACAAATGGAGATGGTCCCTCTTGAGGACTGCCACTACCGCTATTTGGCGCAGGATATTGTCGCCACCAATGATGTTCCCCACTTCAACCGCTCACCTTACGATGGATTTGCACTACGATCCGCGGATACAACCGAAGGATCCCTAGATAATCCGCTGGAGTTCGAGGTCATTGAAGAGTTGGCCGCAGGAATGGTCTCAACCATTCCTGTACAGAAAAACCAAGTAGCCCGCATCATGACCGGCGCCCAAATGCCAACGGAATGTGACGCCGTCATCATGCTCGAGCTAACGAAAGAATTCAAAAAAGACGGAAAGAAATATATCTCTTTCAAACGTTCCCTGAAGCAAGGCGAAAACGTGTCCATTAAAGGGGAAGACGCAAAGAAAGGCGATATCCTAGTCAAAAAAGGCACGATGATCAATCCCGGCATCATCGGTTTGCTTGCTACTTTCGGGTATGCCGAAGTTCCGGTTGCAAAGAAGCCCGTCGTGGGCCTATTCGCGACTGGATCTGAACTGCTTGATGTCAATGAACCCTTGCAACCTGGAAAAATCCGGAATAGTAACTCTCATGCCATCTCCGCCCAAATCCAAAGAGCAGGTGGGGAAGTCCGTTTCTACGGGAAGCTCAAGGACGAGTTTGACATAAGCTATGAGGCCATTTCCACAGCCTTGGAAGAAGTCGATCTCCTGATCACAACAGGGGGCGTGTCTGTCGGTGATTTTGACCTTCTTCCTGACATCTATAAGAAGCTCGGCGCTGACGTTTTATTCAATAAAGTAGCCATGCGTCCTGGTAGCGTGACGACGGTAGCCGTTCACGAGAATAAGTTTTTATTCGGCTTATCCGGTAATCCATCCGCAAGCTATGTCGGTTTTGAATTGTTTGCCCGGCCAATCATCCGTACCATGCTGTTTTCCGAACAACCGCATTTACGGAAGGAACAGGCTGTGCTGGCTGAAGATTTCCTGAAGGCCAACCCATTCTCCCGCCTCCTTCGTACGCGCATGTATTATGAAAATGGACAGCTTCGTGTCGTCCCTAGCGGCGTCGATAAATCGAATATCACCACTAGCCTTGCTGGGGCGAATTCGCTTACGGTACTCCCTGGCGGAACACGCGGATTTAAAACGGGGGATAGCGTGGATGTCCTCCTTCTTGATGATCAAGAAGGATCAATCTGGCCTTGGTGAAACCGTTCCTATTTCAAGTAGTCGGGTACCAAAATAGAGGGAAAACGACTTTCATTACAAAACTGATCCAAGCGCTTCGGATAGAAAATCTGGAGACGGCCGTCTTGAAGCATCATGGCCATGGTGGCAAGCCGGACAATACAGGTGAGAAAGACTCCACTAAGCACTTTCAGACTGGAGCGGCTGCTTCACTCGTGGAAGGAGACGGTTCCATTGAGTTGCTGGGGAATTTCAAATCTGGGGTCACGCTCCCGGAGTTGCTTCACTTATTGGAGATTTTCCACCCCGACGTGATTTTGATTGAGGGATATAAGCGGGAGGACTTTCCTAAGGTCATCCTTGTTAAAGAGGAAGAGGACTTTTCATTACTGAAACAGCTTACCAATATTCAGGCCGTGGTGGCTTGGCCCGCCTGCCTTGAACAAGCAACAAGCTTGGCAGAGGTTCCCGTGTTCCCACTGGATTCCGAATGTTTTACTGAATGGTTCATCAAGCAGGTAAAAAAACACGAATAAAGGCAAGAGGCATCCTATAATGAAGGGTGCCTCTTGCCTTTATTGCTTATTGTTCCGTCAGAATTAGCGGGCCATTCTTCGTGATGGCAATCGTGTGCTCGAATTGTGCCGAGTACTTCCCGTCGGCAGTCGAAGCCGTCCATCCATTCGGATCTCGAGTAGCCTTATATGTACCTACGTTCACCATCGGTTCAATCGTGAAGACCATGCCTTCCTTAAGGCGCGGGCCTTTATGAGGCAAGCCATAATGAGGGACTTGCGGTTCTTCGTGTATGACATTCCCAATTCCGTGGCCGATAAAGTCACGGACGACAGAGAAACCTTCCGCCTCCACATAAGATTGGATGGCATGCCCAATGTCCCCAATACGATTACCAGCGATAGACACTTCAATGGCCTTATATAGGGATTCCTTCGTTACCTCCACTAAATGTTCTGTTTCTTTGGAAACCTTGCCGACTGTATATGTCCAGGCTGAATCCGAAAGTGCCCCATTATAATTCACGACCATATCAATTGTGACGATATCCCCGTTTTTCAATGGCTTTTTGCGAGGAAAACCATGACAGATCTCTTCGTTGATGCTTGCACATGTCGCGTATTCATATCCCTTGTAGCCCTTTTGTTCAGGCTTGGCGCCATGTTTCTTCAAGAATCCTTCCACGAATTCTTCGATTTCCCATGTTGTCACACCTGGTGCGATTAGTTTTGCAATTTCCCTATGACAAGCAGCTAAAATCTTCCCTGATTCATGCATCGCTTGAATTTCACGTTCAGACTTTATTACGATCAATCGTTACACTTCCTTTTTTCATTCTTCTTTTATTTTACTGCAAAGATAGAAGTATATGAATCCAAAAACCTTATAAATAAAAAAATCCTGGCGGTTGCCAGGATTTTTTTATTATTTTAATAACTTGAGTGATTCCCGATTGAATGCCGGAAGATCCTCAGGTGTCCTGCTTGTAACAAGTTGGTCGCCGCACACGACGACTTCTTTGTCCAAGTATGTTGCACCTGCATATTCCATATCAACCTTGATGGATGTATAGCCTGTTGCATGGCGTCCTTCAAGGGCTTTAGCCGTAATTAACAGCTGTGGTCCATGACAGATGGCAAACACGGGTTTCTTGGCATCCATGAATGCCTTGGTGAACGTTACAAAGCGTTCGTCCGCCCGTAGAATATCCGGTGAAAATCCACCTGGGATAAGCAACGCATCAAAGTCTTCCGCTTTCACAGAATCTATGCTTTCATCGATTGTAATTTCAACGTCACCTTGTTTCCCTTTAACCGTTTTGCCTTTTTCCATCTCAATCGCCGTTACCGTGTGACCCGCTTCTTTAAAAGCTTTGACCGGTTCACTATACTCTGAATCCTCAACCATATCAGTTACTACACATGCTATTTTCTTACTCATAAAAAAATTCATCTCCTCAATTTTGATCGAATGAACTTACTTTATTTATATTCCCTGATTGGACAGGATTAAACACATAAATTGCCCTCTTCATAGAAGTCTCCCATGGTAGTCCCTATCGAATGCTTGCTTCTTAAAACTTGTTTTTACAAAAGCACCCCTTCAGTAGCATGTACTACTATAATCCTTTTAAATAAAGGCTGTTTTCGTAAACTTTATTGTTTTGGGTAAAGAATGGTATTCAACAATCGAGCCAGATTGTGGAGCAACAACTTTAAATAAAACTGAATATAAATGACATTCTAAAAAAATACTCAAACTACCTTATAGAATAATTGAAGAATAGGATTATACAATAAGGCAGTGGAGAAATTTATGAGGTGCTTTGGTTATAATCTTATTTTTGGCATGGGCCAAAACGAATAAAGATAAGCAATAATAGTGATTAATTTGCTCATGATGTAGAAGATAATGCTACTAATGTACCCTGAAAATTAGATTTTCACTCTAACTTTTGGGGTACATTAATAGTTAGGACATGCGTTAGGACATGTATTTGCTTTTGGTTTTCGATAAGTTTATTGTATTATTTTTTATTAAATGAACTAATAAGGCGAATAAAGGCAAGGCTGTTCCAATGAGTAAAGCTACTTCACTATTAAATTTATAGTAAGTATAACTTCCAACCCATGAACCAAAGCCTCCTCCCAAAAAGAAAATAGTCATATATAATCCATTAAGTCTGTTTCTTATTTCGGGATTCAAACCAAAGATAACTTTTTGACCTAATAATAAATTTCCTGATACCCCAATATCGATGCTAATTCCGGAGATAAGAATTAAAATTATACTCAATAGTGAATGATCTTGAACAAAAAATAATAGTAAGATAGATAATAGTACGAGCGCCATTGATAAATTCGTCATTGTAGAAATATAACCTTTATCTGCTATTTTACCGATAGTAGGAGCTAACAAAGCTCCAGCTATTGCAACAAAGCCAATTAATGCAATTTCATTATTCGAAAAATTTAGTGGCTCAGACCTTAATAATATTGGCATTATCGTCCAATAGAGACTAAATGTTGCAAATAAACATGCGTGATAAAAAGCTCTTTGTTGTAAAGGAGATGTATTTATTAATAACTTCACCATAGAAGCGATTAAATATGGATATGACATGTTACTAGACGTTACTACCTCATAGTTGGGCAAAAATTTTATAATTAACAGTAATACGGCAACTAGCGTGATTAATGAAAAAAGAAATACCATTCTCCATCCTAACCAGTCAGCTATTCCGATAGATAAAGGGCGAGCAATCATAATCCCAATCAATAAACCACTCATCACTTTACCCACATATTTACCTGTCTCTTCAATGGGTACAATCCTCATTGTTAGTGGAACTAACATTTGAGCCGCACATGCTCCAATGCCAATTATGGTTGTTAATATTGTGAAAATAATTCCATTTGTCGAAATTAGCATACCAATTAATGAAATAATAGTAAGCCCGATAAGAATTCCTATTATTTTCTTACTTTTAAATAAGTCAGCCATTGGTACGATGAAAAATAAGCCCAATCCATACCCAATTTGTGTAAAGGTAGTGAGCAATCCAGATAAATCAGAAGAGATGTTCAGATCTTTTGCAATGAATTGTACAATTGGTTGTGCATAATAAATATTAGCAGCAAGTGAACCACAACTAATTGCCAAAATAAATATTAGAAAATTTATCTTCTTAGTCAATTTCATCATTCCTTTTGTTTATTATTTTTTGGTACGTTCGTTCCAAAAAGCTTAAAAAAGAAAGACTATAGGTCTTCAATAGTCTTATCCACTAAATTATAGGCTAGATTTTTTTCTTTTTTATACTTGGACATTAAATTAATACTATGATTTAAACTTAATAAAGAATATGCCACTAATTCAGAGTTTGCTTCTTGTGAAATTTCTCCATTGTCTTTTCCTTTTTCAATAACTTGCTTAAATACTTTTTCAAGTTCATTAAAATCATATATAAGTATTTTTTCTATGGAAGGATCAATGTGTCCAATAAGCAATGAAGAATTAGTTATAATACAACTTTTAGGAATGTCATCTGAATAGCATTTTTCAATATGTTGATAAAAAAAAGATTTAAGTGATACTTTAGTGTTTATTCCATTAAAAAGTAAATCTCTCTTTCGAGAGCCAAAGTTTTTATAATGCTCTAAAACGAGTTTAAATAGTTCATCTTTATCACCAAAACTAGTATAGAGAGTAGACCGACTTATTCCCATTGTTTCAATAAGATCTGAGATATATGTAGCGTCATAACCTTTTTCCCAAAATAAATACATAGCTTTATCTAAGGCATGTTCTTTGTTAAAACTAATATTTCTACCCAATTTATAACACCTCCGTTCATGTAGTTTAGTATAAAGATTTCGGAATGATGAGTCCAGAGAAATTTATCTTGAAATCAAGTCTTCCGTTAAAGGGCGCAATTGTGGAAGAAGGCCCACTTTTCTCCATAGCAACAACCTTTGAGAAAACAGCCTAAATAAAAAAAGAGATAAGAGTCTTGATCTCTTATCACGTATTGTCGTCTATAGTTGGTGCTTCGGGTATTTGCCCACCACATGAATCGCACTGATAATTCTCTTGTTGATCCATTTCCTGTTTTCTTCCGTATTCAACCTGTCGAATACGATCCTCCGCCCTTCATCCGTCGTTACATAATAAGTGGGAAGGGCGTTCAACGAAATGGTGATGATATCATTCTTGCATTTATTACACGGACAAAATGTTTGATAATCCGTACCGGCCATTAGTATCTGGACCCACGTGACTACGATTTCTTCCATCACATTAGTAAATTCTCTTTCCATAAAAACTCCTTCGTAAAGAAAAACCTGTCCATTCCAGACAGGTTCTCACTCTTTTATCGGGGTACGTGGAACGATCAAAATCTCAACCCGTCGATTTTTAGCCCGGCCTTGTGCCGTTTTATTGGATGCGACCGGCTTGAATTCCCCGTAGCCTTTAGCACTGAACATTTCAGGGTCCAAGTTCGTATTCTCAAGGAGCAGCTTCATGAAGTTCACCGCACGCATGACGCTTAAATCCCAATTCGAATCATAGCGATACGTCTTGATGGGAACATTGTCGGTGTGGCCGCTTATGACAATCCCCCGAGGCAAGTCCATAACAAGCAGACTCGAAATCTCCTTGGCAATCCTGCTATCTTCATTTCTCACTTCCGATACTCCCGATTCGAACAGCACGTTATCCCTGATGGAAATCAACATGCCTTCATCCGTAAGGTTCGTATCAAGCTCGTCCACTAAATCAT
This sequence comes from Peribacillus suis, assembly GCF_059384845.1. Classification (NCBI taxonomy): domain Bacteria; kingdom Bacillati; phylum Bacillota; class Bacilli; order Caryophanales; family Bacillaceae; genus Peribacillus; species Peribacillus suis. The sequence continues at coordinate 568,748 of NZ_CM182019.1, read as the reverse complement.
TTTCCTGAATATAGGCATTAACCCGTTTCTGTACTTCCATAAGTTGTTGTTCCTCGCTCTTACCCTGCCCCTTCGTCCCTTTGATCCCTGTCATTTGTTCAGGGGACGTGGGATTATTACTGGGGGAGTCACTCGGGTATTCCATGAATCCCGTTCCGCTCGTGAACACTTGGTTAAACACATTGGACAATTGTTGGAATTTGACTGCATCCACCGAACTTGATGCAAATAGAACGATGAAAAGAGCCAGAAGCAGCGTCAATATATCCGCATAGGGGACCAACCAAGATTCATCAATATGTTCGTCATGCTTTTGTTTCTTTTTCCGCCTAGCCATCTTCTCTCACATCGCCTTCTAACCACTTTTTACGATCTCCAGCAGGCAAATAAGATGTTAGTTTTTGTTCAATCGTCCTTGGCGCTTCTCCTTCGATGATCGACAAAATCCCTTCAATCATCATTTCCTTGATGCGGACTTCCTGTTGCGATTTCCGTTTCAGCTTATTCGCAAAGGGATGCCATAACACATATCCTGTGTAAATCCCCATAAGGGTCGCAACGAAAGCGGCAGATATAGCGTGCCCCAATGCCTCGCTATCAGCCATGTTACCCAATGCCGCAATCAGCCCGATAACGGCACCCAACACGCCAAGCGTTGGGGCATAGGTGCCTGCCTGGCTAAAGATGGCGGCTCCACTGTGGTGACGTTCTTCCATTGCCTCTATTTCTTCAGCCAATATATCTCGAATATAATCTGCACTCTGACCTTCCACTGCAAGGTTCAACCCATTTTTCAAAAAGGTGTTATCCACCTGATCCGATATGGTTTCCAAGGCCAATAACCCTTCTTTCCTGGCGATGACCGCCCATTCGGAAAAGGTTTTAATCAATTCTTCAGGCTTTGTCAACTTTTGTTCAAGGAAAAGGATCTTCAATATTTTTGGCAATCTTTTCAATTCAGATAAAGGAAAAGCCGTTACGACCGCAGCCACTGTTCCCACAATGATAATCATGATAGCTGCCGGGTTAATCAGCGCCGTTACGCTTACGCCTTTCAGAACCATTCCCACTAAAATAGCCACTATACCAAGAACTATACCTACAACCGATGTTATATCCATCATACTCACCCATTCATATAAAATCTCGTCTGCTCCTTATATCGGATAAAGTTCGGAAAAAGTGAGGATTATTTTACTATTCCGATAGATTGAATGTAAAAATTCTATCTTTTTTCACAAAGTCTCCCTATATTCATCCTTTATACAGCAACCATTCTATCGCATATTTCGCAATATAGGGACAATTTATGACAAAAAGGGAAGAAAAGGTTATTTTAAACAGTCGTGTTTATCCCTTCCCTTTGGATGAGTTCACTTGTTTCTCCAAAGTTTAGGTACCCATTTGATGCCCTCCGTTCCAATGACACTTCCTACCATCCCCATTATTACGCTGGCAGAAATAATTTTGACCGCGTAAAAAATCCCAGTACCCGTTATGAGATCGATGATTATAAAGTTTTTGATGGATGATCCTTTGATGCTATAGAATACAATTTGATGTTGTTTTTTTGTAGTCAACCAATCACATACTTTCATCTTTTTTTCTATAGGTATGATGAATAAGGATTGTCATATGCCCTTTCTGGAGCCGTAACAACAGCAAAAAGGCCACCCGTTGAGATTGGCGGCCTTCTCCACTCTATTCGTTTTTCATTAGGACCCTAGGAAACTACACGACCTTTACCTTCCCCCTTTTTTTCACTAAGTAGTAAGCCGTTATCAATGCCGTAATAGGAATCACAAGGGCTACACCCGTTCCCGCACAAAATATCGTGATCATTTCAGCACTGAATATTTTCGAATTGACGATTTCTCCAACAGAATAAGCTAAGTCCTTAAACCAGATAAGCAATGCCAGATAGCCACCAAAGAAAGCAAAGAACAATGTATTCGTACTGGTTCCCAGGATGTCCCTCCCAATGCTCATTCCAAATTTAAATAAATCTTTCCTGGTGCTGGATGGATGGTGGAGAAACATTTCCCGCATGGGAGACGAAATGGCCATGGCTGTATCGATAATGGCGCCAATCGTACTCATGATAATGACTGAAACTCCTACCTTCAAAAAGTCCACACCTATATAAAGGGAAAAGATGCTAAGCTCTTCTATTTCTTCTTCACCAAACCCCTGGATCATCGCACGTTCCGTCACCACGACGATAAAAAAGAGGACGATGACAATCGTGATGATCGTAGAAACGAAGGCTGTCTTGGTCGTACTGTTCACTTCATTAATAAAGAACAACGTGATATAACTAATCACCGTACATGCAATCAATGTGACGATATACGGATCATTATGTGGATTTTTCATAAAGAAGATGGCAAAAAGCAACACACCAAAGTTCAAGAATAAAGCAAAAAATGAACGTGCCCCTTTTTTACCACCGATCGAGATCATCAAGATAAATAATATGCCTGCTAGTAATACCAATACATTCATGTTCTTCCCTTCCTTCGATTAACGAAATAGATCGAAATATATAAACCTATCGGAATCGTTAACACGATGCCAATCCCCCCGGCAAGGGCACGGGCCAATTCTAATGATAGGTTCATGGAAAGGGTGAATCCCAACGTGGAAGCATTCTTCAAATACAAAAGAATCACGGGGATGGAACCGCTTATGTAGGCAAAAAACAAAATATTCGTCATGGTTCCCATAATATCTTTCCCTATTTCCAATCCAGAGGCTTTCAGGGCTTTTACGGATATGTCATTATTCTTTTCATACAACCCAAAGATCGAAGAAGACATGGTAATCCCTATATCCATCACAGCTCCTAACGATCCGATAAACAAGCCTGCATAAAACACCATTTTATAAGGCCTGGTGAGAAATTGCATTTCTTCATATCGGAGGCCATTTTCTCCCGTTACCCACATAGCAAGATAGGTAATGAACAACGAGGAAAAAGTCCCTAGGAGCGTCGCAATGATGGCTGCGTATGTTTTTTCATTAAAACCGTTAACGAGTAAGAGGGAAAGAACCGTAAATAGAATGATCGCTATGCCGCATATCCAGACCAGGCTGATGCCTGATGTACTCATATAAAAGTCCAGGGCATAGGACAACAAAACGGCATTGACCACCAAACTTATAACGGAAAGCAGCCCCTGCTTTTTTCCAACAATCAGGAGGGTAAAAATAAACACCCATGCCACAATCACCACATATTTATCACGTTTGACATCTTTAATCGTTCCGGCTAATTCCGGGCCCTCTCCATCTTTTGCATCGATCGAAACGAATAAATCATTTCCAACTTTGTATTCTTGATCATAGGCACCAGATGAGGAATATTCATTCTTTAACGTAATAAGCTGCCCTTTTTCTTCTCCATTTTGCAATTGGGCTACGATACTCTGTGTAAATAGCCGATCTTCATTGAGATACATGTCATCCATTTCCGTTGTACTTTCCAGATTTGTCTTGATGACTTTGGCTATAGGGCCTTCATAGAAAGAATAATTATGAGTCACAAAGAAAACGGAAGCGACAAAACAAAGGGCAATGATGATGTACACGGAAATTTGCTTGTATCCCATCTTTTTAACTGTATTTGCGATAATGTTCAAAAAAAAACCTCCATATATCAGGTGGCCAAAAGGAAAGCTGGCGGCAGGTTTGGCTGACTACATCCTACCTTACCAGTATGTAATTTTTTTATCTTATCATGAACACATGACGTTTACGAAATTAAAACCAATGGATGATAACTTTTTCATTGAGGCAGACGGAAAAGACGGGAGCCCTCACTCCCGCCTTTTCTGTCTTCCCTGTCTCCGATCCAGCACTTTGATGAGTGGCGACACTAAAAACAAGATGAATAAAATCCTGAATAAGTGAAAGCTTGTGACCACGGATACATCAACGGAAACAGACATGGCCGTGACCGCCATTTCTGCCACACCACCCGGGGCCATGCTTAAAAACAATTCATTGGCCGGCAAGGATAGGACTGGTGAAAAGTAAACCGCAAGATAGTAACAAAAACCGATTAGCAAAACATTACTCACGAAAACCACCGCGAACATCTTCCTGAAAAGCCGTGGATTATCGACTTTCAATGTGAATCCCAGATGGGCACCAATCAGAACCTGGGACAAGTTCAACCAGAAGCCAGGAATATGTGGTGCTTCAGATCCTGTCAAATTGAACAGAGCCGCCGCAATGAGTGGTCCTAAAAGGAAAGGAAGTGGGAAATGAACCTTTATGGCAATGAAAATGAATAACGCCAGAGCTGCAATCAGTAGGAGAGCCAAGGTCCCGTCATAATCAAACATAAAGAACTGCCCTTTTGCCATCGTCGCCGTTGCTTCGGAATCCACGGACATGACATGGGTGACGAGCCAAGGTACGATCGATATGACGAGAATGACCCGAAGCGTCTGCATGAAGCCGACAACCGTTTCGTCACTGTCTTTCATTTCCTCGCTCAGGATCACCATTTGAGACAGGCCTCCCGGGAAGCTTCCAAGAAGCGAGGTGCTCATCGATAGGTTCATTCTTTTTCCTACGAACAAGCCTGTTACTACGGTGAACAAAATCAGCACCACCGTGGTAAAAAGCATGACGGGCAAATATTCGCTCATTTCATGTAACGATCGTTTCGTAAATGAACTGCCCAGTTGTAAGCCGAGGATGATCAGTCCTGTGCTCCTTAGCGTTCTCGACCACAACATCGAGTGTCCCCATTTGATTTTTGCGATCATCACCACAAATAACGGTCCGAGCATCCATGGTAAATAGATGCCAAGTTTGTCGAACAGGTACCCTCCTAGAAACGCCAGTAAAGCTGTGAAAGTCATTCTTAAACTCTTATGATCCGATATGAATGTCTTCAATTCCATAACCTTCTTATCTATAAAAATTCCACTTACATAGTACCATAACTTATTTGACGGAATTTATCCCTTGTCTTGTCTTCATTTCAAACTCAGAGTATGATGGGGAAAATAACAGAAAGTATGGGAATTCTACTATGCGTTTACGAGATTGGGATACGAACTTAAAGATTCGCCTTGCCGGGGAATCTGTCGTCAATATATCATTTTGGATGTTTTTTCCGTTCCTTGCGATTTACTTCTCCGAATCGTTCGGGAAAACAACTGCTGGATTACTGCTGATTTTCTCGCAGTTCTTTGCGGTTGTGGCCAATTTATTCGGGGGATATTGTGCTGATCGATTCGGAAGAAAGCGGATGATGGTCATTTCCACCTTCGGCCAAGGCATTGCCTACATATTCTTTGCATGGGCGAGCTCCCCTTGGCTGGATTCGCCCAGCATCGGGTTTATCAGCTTCACCGCCGTCAGCATATTCAGCGCCTTTTATAACCCTGCCAGCCAGGCAATGGTCGCTGATGTGATTCCAGAAAAAGACCGCAGTGGCGTCTTCGCCGTATTTTACACGTCCATCAATATTGCCGTGGTCATAGGTCCGATTTTGGGAGGGATTTTTTATGCGACCCACCGTTTCGAACTGTTAGCCCTTGCTGCCATCATCAATATCCTGTTAGGTTTCATCCTGCAAACATGGGTCAAAGAAACGGCTCTCCTATCCATTCAGGAAAAGGGATCAGGAAAAAGGGTTAACGGATTCTCTTTTTTACTGAACCAACTACGAGACTATCAAGTCATTTTCCGTGATAAGGTGTTTCTACTTTTCATCATCGCAGGCGTCTTGGTCTATCAAACGTTCATGCAACTCGACCTGTTGTTCCCTGTCTATATTAATGAAATGGTCGATCCGCAATCCATATTTTCGATCACACTACAGGAAGAACAGATTTTCGGGTTCTTGCTTGCGGAAAATGGATTATTCGTGGCCCTCTTAACCATTACCGTCACGAAATGGGCATCCATGTATAAAGAAAGAAATGTATTCATCATCTCTTCTCTGATATACAGCTTTTCCATGATTTTATTTGGTGCGACCCAATGGGTTTGGGGATTATTTATCGCCATCGCCTTATTTTCCATTGCCGAGCTATTAACGGCCGGCATCCAGCAAGGATTTGTTTCGAAATTGGCCCCAGCACATATGCGTGGCCAGTATTTCGCTGCATCAAGCTTACGTTTCACCATTGGCAGGATGCTTGCCCCACTAGCCATACCGATGACAGGGTGGATTGGATATAATGGGACATTCCTCATGATCAGTATCCTTGCCGTCTTGAGTGCCGTTCTATATTTCATCATGTTTTTCCTGTATGAAAAGACTAAAGTCCAGATTCCATAATCTAACTCCATTTCCTACCCCCATAAACTTACCATTAGAGGTAGAATCATTATATAGGGGTCAAAACTCTTATGGAGGGGTGACTAGATGTTATCAAATACAGAAATTGGTATAGACTTAGGAACGGCAAATACACTCGTTTACAGTAAAAACAAAGGAATCATATTCAATGAGCCATCAGTAGTGGCCATAGATATAGTGACTAATAAAGTATTGGCAGTCGGCCTGGAAGCGAAGAATATGATTGGGAAGACACCTGGCCATATCGTCGCCATCCGCCCATTGAAAGACGGGGTCATTGCGGATTTCGATGTGACCGCACAAATGCTTAAGGAAATCATGAAAAAAGCTAGCAAGGCGATTGGCTTATCGATCCGTAAACCGAATGTGGTCGTATGTACGCCATCCGGTTCCACATCCGTTGAAAGAAGGGCCATTCAGGATGCGGTTAAAAATTGCGGAGCCAAACAGGTTCATCTGATCGAAGAGCCCGTTGCTGCTGCCATAGGAGCTGGACTTCCTGTAGAAGAACCGGTCGCGAATGTCATCGTCGACATTGGTGGAGGTACGACTGAGGTAGCGATCATCTCGTATGGTGGAGTCGTTTCATGTAATTCGGTCCGTATCGGTGGCGATCAACTGGATGAGGATATCTGTCAATATGTAAGAAAAAAACATAACATATTGATTGGGGAACGAACTGCCGAACAAATAAAAATGGAAATCGGCTACGCGCTCATCGACCATTCTCCATTGACCATGGAAGTCAGGGGGCGTGACCTCGTGACGGGTCTTCCGAAGCCCATTACGATTACGTCCTTGGAAGTTCAGGAAGCCATTCAAGAATCCTTGCTTCATATTTTAGAAGCCATCCGTTCCACGTTGGAAGAATGCCCTCCTGAATTAAGTGGGGACATCGTCGACCAAGGCGTGGTCCTTTCCGGGGGCGGAGCCTTGCTTAGCGGGATGCAAGATTGGTTGATGAAAGAACTCATCGTGCCCGTCGAGCTTGCCGATAGTCCGCTTGAATCTGTTGCCATTGGGACAGGCCGTTCACTCGAGATCATTACCAAATTACAAAAAGCCGTTTATTGATAGTATGCGAGAGGGAATCCTTATTAGAGGGTTCCCTCTTTTTCATGCCTAAAAAGCTATTTAGCCATGCCAGATATATTTCTTTTCCATTCAGTAAAGAATACATAAAAAAAGGAGGCCAGAATTTGGATACTTTTCTTTACTTCTTCTATCTAGCCGGATATGTGGCCCTTTTCATTTGGGGAATCACCCTCGCTAATAAATACGGATGGCTCTCTGCTTCCAACGTTCTCTTACTCGTGATTTTCGGGCTAATCGTGGATAACACCCTGCTCGCACTCGGACGGTATATCGGAACGGGGCTCTTTCTAGAATCAATCAGCTATGCCCGCTTTTGGGGACATGCCCTCTTCACGCCCACATTAGTTCTCTTTGCTTGGGATTCCCTGAAAAAGGCCGACATCCCGTGGGCCCAAAGAAAACTGGCCAAGTATATCAGTTACGGATTGGTGAACGCCCTAATATGCTTTGAATTATTCACTGAAACGATTGGGCTTAAACTGGAGGCCGATTGGAAGTATGGGGTTTTAAGTTATACCAGTTCAGAGCCGACGAGCGGACCGCCCATCATGGTATTGATCATCTCCCTCGTACTGATTATTTCGGGGTTCTTGATCTGGCGAAAACAAAAATGGATATGGTATTTGCTAGGTACGGTCATCATGACCATCGGTAGCGCCGTTCCTCTCCCCATCAAAAGCGATGCGTACATGAACGGATTTGAACTCATCCTCCTGATTTCACTACTTGCCACGAAGCATTTTCAAGACCATGAAGGGCAACGCCAAAAAACAGAGTTTTAGTAACAAGCATCATCGGATGCAATGTAACATAACTTGTGTTATAATATAATTAAGTTACATTGGTAAGAGGAGAAGAAATATGGAATATGTAGAAGCCTTTAAGGATGTCAATGAAATCAGCAAGATCAAAAGTTACTTGCGATCTCACTCCAGCCGCGATTATTTGTTATTTGTTTTAGGAATCAATACGGGAATGAAAATCAATGAGATGTTGGAAGTGACCGTGGCAAGCGTTCTCGACGAAACGGGTAAAGTTAAAGAGTTTTATGAGCACCGCTTGGAAAATGACGAGGCCACTCAAATCTATTTGAATCAGAAAGTCCGGACAGCTTTACAAGAATACATCAAAGACTCGAAAGTGATGGAAGGCCAATTTTTGTTTTTATCACCTAAGACAAAAAAACCGATCACACGCCAACAGGCACACCGAATCATCCATGATGCCGTGGAAGGTGCCGGATTGATTGGTAAATATGGGGCCAGTTCAATGCGTAAGACATTTGGATATCACGCCTATAAGCAAGGGGTCTCCCTCGCCTTGATCCAAAAGCATTACCATCATTCTAGTCCATCCGAGACACTGAAGTACATTGGCATCTCCAAGGAGAGTAAATTCAAGACGATCATCGACGTGAATTTATAGCATATTTCTATCTTTTGTAATCTCAAACCACCATTTTAAGGAGGAATTCAAGTGAAAATTAGAGAAAGCGAACTTCCTGGTATAGGCCAGAAATTCGAGATTATCACGAGAAATGATGAAAAATTAGTGATTGTCATTCACGATGATGGCCGTAGGGAGTTATACCACTTTGATACCGATCATGAGGATGTTATTTCAAGCATCACACTCAATGATCAGGAAGCGCGTCAAATGGCGTCCATCATCGGCGGTATGATTTATAAACCACAGGCACTCGAAACAATCGAAATGTCATTGGGTGACTTGGTCATCGAATGGTTCAAAGTGGAACCAGGTTCCAAAGCGATCAACCAAACGATTGGTGACATTGACATTCGTAACAATTACAACGTGACGGTTATCGCCCATTCGAAAAAAGGGAAAAAACAACTGAATAACCCAGGCCCTGATTCAATCATTGCTGCAGGCGACACGCTGGTCATCTCTGGTGAAAGAAAAGACATCAAAAATCTGATTAGAGAATTACTGACCGACGAAAGGAGTGACTAAGTACATATGGATCACTTAGTCTTCGAAGTAGGAACGGCCCTATTATTGGTTGCAGCCGCAGCTCTCATAGCAGGGAAATTCAAAATATCGAATGTACCCATCTTAATTATCGTCGGCATGTTGGTAGGACCTCATGCCCCGCATTTTGGAATGATCGATTTACGCTTCATCGAAAGTGAAGAGATCATTGCCTTCCTCGGAAGAGTCGGTATTCTATTCCTTCTATTCTATTTAGGACTTGAATTCTCCGTTAAAAAATTGATGAAATCCGGAAAAAACATCGTGACAGGCGGATCCATCTATATTGTCATAAACGTTGGTTTAGCGATGGCTTATGGTTTCCTCATGGGTCTTCCACTGAAAGAAGTCCTCATTTTAACCGGGATCATCAGCTTTTCATCAAGTGCCATAGTAGCCAAAGTACTTGTTGATTTAAGAAGGACCGGTAATAACGAAACGGAACTTATCCTGGGAATCATCATGTTTGAAGATATATTCCTTGCCGTTTATTTATCCGTCGTATCAGGATTGGTATTAAGCTCATCCGGTTCAGTCTGGGGAACATTATTATCTACGTTTATCGCAATCGGATATATGCTATTATTTTTCGTAATCGCTCGAAAAGCATCCGGTTTCCTCAACAAATTATTCAATATTACCTCTGATGAGATTTTCATCATTGTCGTATTCGCCTTACTGTTCTTTATCGCAGGTTTCTCTGAAACGATTCATGTTGCAGAAGCAATCGGCGCATTACTGCTTGGACTCGTCTTTTCTGAAACGGAACATAGTGACCGCATCGAAAAACTTGTCATTCCTTTCAGGGACTTCTTTGGAGCCATATTCTTCTTCAGCTTTGGATTGAGTATCGATCCGACGACGCTAGGTGGAGCAGTCTGGATGGTTCTTGGAGCCGTCATCATTACCATTATCGGTAACTTCGTTGCTGGTATGATTGCTGGACGTAAATCCGGTTTGTCCCATAAAGCCTCAGCCAATATCGGCTTGACGATCGTTTCACGCGGTGAATTCTCCATCATTCTCGCAAACCTAGGCATTGCCGGCGGTTTGATGCCTATCCTAACCCCGTTTGCGGCATTATATGTGCTGACATTAGCGATTCTTGGACCAGTCCTTACGAAAGAATCCAAGCATATATATAATATCCTCAATAAAATCTTCAAATGGACGCCGCCAAAAGTCCAAAAAGAACAACAAAAAGAACAACAAAAAGAAGGCTAATCGAAAAAGGTCCAGACACCTACGTCTGGACCTTTTTCGATATTCTCTGAGTTACTTAGATTGATAGCCTGCTATATGTGTCTCCTTCCACCCAGTCACCCTTCTTATTTTCCATCCCATCGACATGTTGGAAGAGATTTTCGAATAGTAAATGAGTAACTGCTTTACAATATTTCCTCTCAGGAGGGTTAAGGTACCCCATCTGAGGGAAAAGAAGCAGATAAACGAAGAAACTTTTCAGGAGTGATGCCGATTGAATAAGTCGATTGATTTTAGCAAGAAACTCATCAAGGAAGTCAAGGAGGATCGTGTCACAGGATTGGCAGCTGAACAGGCATACTATTACCTCCTCGCACTATTCCCTTTACTCATTTTATTGCTGTCGATTTTGCCATACTTGAACATCGATACGCAAACAGCTTTGGATACGTTAAAGACATTCATGCCATCGGAAACGATGAAAACCATCGAAGAGAATATCATCAAGATATTGAATGAACGGAATGGCGGCTTGCTGACCTTTGGTATCCTTGGTACCATCTGGTCCGCTTCGAATGGAATGAATGCATTTATTCATTCGATGAACATTGCCTATGATGTGGAAGAAACGCGCAGCTTCATCAAGGCTCGCCTCATTTCCATCCTGTTAACATTAGGATTGGTCTTCGCATTTATCGTGATGCTGGTTCTTCCCGTTTTTGGGAAAGTACTCATCGATTTAATGGAACAAGTCGTGTCCCTTCCAGAAGAAACACAAAGTCTATTCAGTATATTGCGATGGGTGATCGCCGTTGCGGTTATATCTTTCGTGCTAGCCATTCTATACCGTTACGCACCGAATAAGAACTTCCCGTTCAAACACGTCATTCCGGGTGCAATTACGGCCACAATACTCTGGTTTGTCATCTCCATCGGTTTTTCCTTTTATGTCAGCAATTTCGCTAATTATTCGTCCACGTACGGCAGTTTAGGGGGCGTCATCGTTTTAATGTTATGGCTGTACCTGACCGGTTTAATCTTAATGCTCGGCGGCGAAATCAATGCGATTCTACACCGTCAAAATACCACACCTCAAAAGAAGTCTCGAACACTCGTACATCCCGTACCTTTAAAACGATAAAGAAAAAACCAGGTTCCTATAATGGAAACCTGGTTTTTCAATCCGGTCAAGCTGTCTTCCTTAATAAGTATAGGAAGTAAGGAGCTCCGATAATAGCGACGATGATTCCAGCTGGAATGGTTTGTTCACTATAAATGATGCGGCCTATTGTATCAGCGAAAACTAAGGTGGCTGCACCAATTATGGGAGATAAGAATAAAAAGCTCTGATGCTTGGAACCGACCAACTGTTTGGCGATATGAGGAGCAATCAATCCTATGAAACTAATACTCCCAACGACCGAAACCGCTGAAGCCGCCAATGCTACCGCAATGATCAGCAAAAGGGCTCGATCCCGGTTCAGGGAAACGCCCAGCCCTTTCGCCACCGTTTCATTAAGAGCGAGGAGATTCATTGCCTTTTGCTTCCAAAGTAAAAACGGTATCGCCACCAGTAGCCAGGGAAGAAGCGCTAGAATAAAGGGCCAATCGGCTCCCCATATATTCCCTGCAAGCCATTTGGAGATGAATTGGACATCCTCCTGTTTAGCGCTTGAAACCAGGATGATCATTAATCCCGATAATGCTGAGGCAAACCCGACCCCCATCAGCACGAGCTTGATCGGCTGGATACCGTTTTTCCTGTCCAACGTGAAGAGGACGATCAGCCCGGCTGTAATGATCCCGCCTAAGAAACCTACTGCCGGTAACTGATAGGTATAGGAGTCTAAATTGGCGTCGACAAACAAGTAAAATAAGGTAATCGCAACCCCTGCTCCAGCATTGATACCGATAATACCTGGATCAGCCAGATCATTTTTGGTCAATGTCTGTAAAATGGCACCGGATAATGCCAGCGACATCCCTGCTAAAGTCAAGACCAGGACGCGAGGAAACCGAACGGAAAAGAGAATGAATTCCTCTTTGAATGTCCCATCCCCCAATATCGTCGGAATGATTTGAGAGATACCGACCGAGGAAGGTCCTAAGCTGATGCCGGCAAGGATACTTATGATCAATAAAAGGCTCGTTAGGCTATACATCCATCGTACATTATTTTTTTTACGCAAAGAAAGTTCGACCTCCTTTCTTTACCAAGACCAGGAAGAATAGGAACCCGATTAATGAGACCAATGCAACAATCGGGATTTCCAATGGAGCAATTACGATTCTACTAATGAAATCCGTTAGAACCATGAAGGCCCCGCCGATTATAATCGACATCGGGATGATCAAACGGTAATCCGCCCCCACGATCTTCCGGACGATATGTGGAATGAATAAGCCCACGAACGACAAATTCCCTATCAGGGCTACTGCCGTTCCTGCTAAAACGATGACCACGAACATCAAAATCACTTTGATCTTCTTCGTCTTCTGTCCAAGCCCTTTCGCCACTTCTTCATTTAAGCTAAGGACGGTCAATGGTTTGCTATAGACAGTCGCCAACACTAAACCAAAGATGATGAAGGGGACAATGATCAAAGCATCCCATGTTGTGCTGATCAACCCTCCAGCCGTCCATGTACTGACATTTTTCGATACATTGAAAAGAATGGCTATACCACTTGAAATGGCCTGTAAAAAGAGAGAAACGGCCGCTCCCGCTAAAACGAGCTTTAGCGGAGATAAACCGTTTCTAGACGTGATACCTATTCCAAATACAAGTAGCATACCAATCATTGCACCTATAAAAGAACTGAACATAAGCATTAAGAAGGTGATTCCGGGAATGAAGGCCAATACCAGGGTAAGAGCTAAAGTAGCACCTGAAGTCAGACCGAGTAGACCCGGATCGGCAAGAGGATTCCTTGTCATCCCTTGCATGATGGCCCCGGCAACTGCCAACGCGGCTCCCACGAAGAATGCCGCGATGACACGAGGAAGCCGAATCTCTCTTAGCACATCATAATAGGATCCACCGCTTCTTCCGATAACAGCTTCATATAAATCTTGAAAACTCGTATTTGCTGCACCATACCCTAACGCCAAGACCACGACCACCATCAAAACAACGAACGATAAAACCATTTTACTTATAATAGAATAGGAGACTTTCATCGAATCTCCCCTTATTTGCCTAGAAAAGATTCTTCGAAGAAGTCTAGTTGTTTATCGAAAGAATGGGCATCGGCGAAATAGAATGCAGAGCCTTCCGCATAAAATACCTTTTTATCTTTAACCGCCGGTATTTTGTTGTACCAAGTTGAGTCCATGAATGAAGTATCTTGTCCTTCTTTCACTAAATTAAGGACTAAATAATCCCCAACATAGTCACCTAATACTTCTTCGGAAATTCCAAAATATCCAGGCTCAAGGGCAACATCTTTAACAGCCTTTGGCATGTTCAATCCCATTTCCTGATACAGGATTTCCGTTCCGCGTCCCCAGTTATCGCCAAATAAATAGATTTGCTTATCAGAGTTACCAGCAACCGTTATAGTAGCATCTTCCCCGATTTTATCTTTGATTTTGTCTCCTACTACTTTCGAACGTGCTTGGAAATCTTTAACCCACTTAGTCATTTCCTCTTCTTTATTGACTACTTTACCCACTTCGATACGTTGGTCGATGTAATTCAAAGCACCGTATGTGAAGATTATGGTTGGTGCAATCTCTTGTAATTTTTTAACGTCTTCCACATCATTAGAACCGATGATCAGATCTGGATCAAGTTCAATGATTTTCTCATAATCCGTGCTCGCTACCACTTCAGCATCCGGATATTTTTTGGCGAAATCCGGGTTATCTTTTGACCATGAATCCATTCCGACTACGTTGACACCCATTTCCATTAAATCTCCCACGAATAACGATAAAACGACTACGCGCTTTGGATCAGCTGGAACTTTAACCGTACCGTTTTCCGATTTATAGCTGATCGTACCCGATTTTTTTGCATCATCCTTGCCTTGCGATGTTTCTTTAGTCGATGATTCATCATTTCCACAAGCCGTTAAAATAACCATTAATGCTGCAACTAAGAATAAAAGCCATTTTTTCATGTTCATTCTCCTTTTATTAGATCGTATGTGATGCAAACTGGTTTACCTGTACGGGGGTCTTTACTGATTTCCGCGTCAATTTTAAACACTTTCTTCAGTACATCTGGACTCATCACTTCTTCTGGTGTGCCCGCTTTTATTAAATTCCCACTCTCAAGAGCGATCATGAAATGTGAAAACCGGGCTGCATGATTCAAATCATGTAGAACCATCACAATGGTCCGATTTTCCTTTTCATTCAAGTTCTGCAAAAGCTCCAATACTTCAAGTTGATGGGCCATGTCCAGATAGGTTGTAGGCTCATCCAAAAAAATGATGTCCGTGTTTTGCGCAAGTGCCAAGGCAATCCACACCCGCTGTTTTTGACCTCCGGAAAGTTCATCTACAGAGTTGTGTCTAAATTCATATGTATTAGTAGACTTCATGGCCCAATCAATGATTTCTTTGTCTTCTTTTTTTAGGCCACCGAACCCTGATTGATATGGAAAACGACCATATGAAACCAGTTCCTCGACTAAAAGTCCTACTGCACTATCCTGTGTTTGTGGCAAGATCGACAGTTCCTTCGCCAATTCTTTCGTATTCTTTTTTTGTATTTCCGCTCCATCAAGAAAGACCTGTCCATTTTGATAGGGAATGATTCTTGTTAAAGCTTTTAATAACGTTGATTTTCCACACCCATTAGATCCTATGATTGTAGTAATTTGGCCATCGGGAATTTCAATCGTCAAGCCGTTAACAATCACTTTTTTATCGTATCCAACTTCAACGTTACTAACGTTCATTCGCATGTAATCATTACCTCCCCTTTCACGCTGAAATTGATAATCGTTATCAACTACTTAACAATAAGATTATTCAGTATAATCGAATCTTTGTCAAGCGTTTTTAGGAGAAAAGAACTAAGGTACTACTCTCATTTTTTTCCCTCCATATAACAACTGCAAATAACAGCCGCCCAAATTTGGACAGCTGCATTGCCTTACCCTCTATTCACAAACTCTTCGTATCTTTCATCGTTCGCAAGCCAGGCTACATATTTACGTTTCGTGTATTTTTCTGCTTCATCGAACGTATCAAACGATTTCTTTATCAGTTTTCCATTCACTTCAATGATCCACTCTTCTTCTTCATCATTTTCATAAATGAAGATATCCTGTTTATCTCTCGTTGAATATAGGCAACCTTCTGGTGAATTCTTCACATTCAATTGGTTCTTATGAGCGTCGCGCTTAATCGGTTCAGAGAAGAATGTCTTCTCGACGAATTGGCTGTATGCTTTTTCCGACATCGTACAACCTGCGGCTTTTTGATGGCCGCCCCCATCATATTTCCCTGCAACCTCAGCTACATCTATCTCATCATGGATGGTGCGGAAACTGATTCTTTTGCTTCCGACCATAAGGATCGCAATATAATCCAGATGGGAAAATTCTTTTGATAGCTCATTACCCAATTCCGAATGGTAAGACTCGGCATGGACCACCCCAACTGTATGAGGACCGACCGTAGCCTGATACACTTCTCTTTTTTTCCTATTTATGTACCGATCCACACGACTCTCTTCCACTCCCAAAAGAGTCTGTTCCACTTCATCAAACGCGAAGTTTTCAGCTGATGAGAGCTTATGTGCAATCTTCGTTTCGAATTCTTCAATCGGAATCATGAAGAATAAGTCATTCAACCGTTTGGCCGTTACATTATTATTGGCCTGCCATTCCCATGTATCATATTGTCGAACCAATTCAACGAATTCAGAGAAAATCCGGGAAGGCTCCAGCCACTTTTGATCCACCGCATATTGATAGAATAAAGAAGTGGCTGCCGTTTGTTTGCCGTCTTCCTGTTCAACCGTAACAGATGCCCAGTCATGTTCATTCAAATGCAGTGCCGACTTATGATGGTCGATTAAAAGTGCATGTCCTCCATCCTCAACGAATTGCGTAATCATTTTTTCATTATCTTCATTTACCGAAAGATCGGTAACAATCAATGTATCCTCGATATTCGCCTGCTCAAGAAATGCTTCGACATTCTGATTAAGGCGGCCGATTGAATTATAGCTAACTACCACGTCTTCCCCGAATGCAAGCTTCGCGACGATTCCGCAGCCGACTCCGTCTAAATCATTATGTGTAAAAAGATAGTACACATAAACCCCTCCTAAAAACTAATATATTTACTTTTCCCTAAGAAATGATTTTCAATTGCAATCTTTACAATTGTAGCATAATCACATCCGACTATTTTAACACGGTTCCACCCAAAACCGCTTTGAACGTAAAAAAAAATCGACCACCTTCAATTTTTTTCTTTATTTTGTAATATTTACATCGTAATATAGATGAGTTACTAAATAGAAATCGAGGTATGACAATGTATCAGTTCAGATCAGATCGTGCATCAAGAGAAATAATAAATAACTCAAGACACTCGGCCATCATCATCTATACACTATTCACGATTGCTGCCGGCCTCCTATTTTCATTCACAGTCGGCATACCGACTCTAAACATTGGAATCATTGCCCTTTTTAGCATCATCCCCGCCATTGTGGCCTCCATTTTGATCAAGCAAAAAAAATGGACACTCGGGGTGCCCTATCTTATCGGCATCACGATCAACCTTTTATTCGCTTCGATCATCATCCAGTCCAGTAGCCCTTTGTCATTGGTCCTGTTATATCTAGGGCTTCTTTTTGCGTCCATTTATTACGATTATTATCATGTCATCTTGTCGATCGTCCTATATTCAGGGTTCCTGATTTACCTGATTTTATGGTCAGAACCTTTTTCCATGGTTTTATCTGAAAAGGGCGTCACTGTACTTGGTATCATTCTTTTATTTATTTTAACTGCCATTTTATCCGTCTTTTTCAGTTTAATCGGTAGTGCTTCGATTAATGTCGCCTTGGTCGAGCTTGCTAAGAGCCGACAAACGGAAATCAAGACAAAGGATATGCTTGACGAAATCACCAAATCCGTTCATGGATTGACCGACTTTTACAATGAGCTGCAAGCCAATGTCCAAGTCACTGGAAATATCTCCAAGGAAATCACGAATGCCTTTATAGAAGTCACAAGGAATATTGAATCCCAGGCATTAAGCGCCAATGAAGTGAAAGATTCCATCGATTCATTCGATGTAGAAGTTCAACAAGCCACCCTTGCATCCGATAAAATGAAAGTCCATACGGTAGAAAATGAATCAAGCACCAAAGATGGACGTCAGGCAATGATCATCCTTGCCCAAGATATTATATCCGTGGGGGAAAAGGCTAAACAGACCGCCTTCTTAATGGAAGAATTGAATCAACAAAATAAGCAGATCCAAACGATTCTGGCAACAATAGAAGACATCTCGGACCAAACGAACTTAATTTCCTTGAATGCCTCCATCGAGGCGGCACGAGCGGGGGAACATGGGAAGAGCTTTGCCGTGGTTGCGGATGAGATCAGGAAGCTTGCTGTAAACAGCCGACAGGCGACCAATCAAATCCAGCAAATCCTACATCATATCTCCATCAAGTCTAATGAGGTGACAGATGGCGTGAATCAGAGCTTGGATGTTGCAGGCATGATAAAGGAAAAGTCCGAAGATGTCGAACACGTTTTCAAAGAGATGGAAGGAAACACGCTCCAAGTCATGGAACAATCGATCAGACTTCAAACCATGCTTCAAGCTTTGACGCAAAACTCGAGTACGGCAACGAATGAAGTGACCAATATTGCCAGCATCGTACAGGAAAATGCCGCTTCCCTTGAGGAAGTCGCCGCGAGCGTGGTGGATCAGAATACCCTCATTACCCAAATGGAAAGTAACTTCTCCAGTTTTGAAGACCTTTTAAGAAGCCTGGAAAAGCTGACAGTCAGCGAGAAGTAATTTGTTCAAGAAGAAAGCCGCGGATGGTTGCCCTCCCGCGGCTTTCTATCTAATTTATTGTTCAATCAGTTTTCCAAGGTTCGCCATTTCTATGGCACTGACCGCTGCTTCATATCCTTTATTTCCCGATTTCGTGCCGGCCCGTTCAATGGCCTGCTCGATATTTTCCGTCGTCAATAATCCGAAGATGACCGGAATGCCGGTATCCAAAGCAACGGAGGCCATTCCTTTCGCTGCTTCATTGCAGACATAATCATAATGCGAAGTAGAACCTCTGATGACCGTCCCTAATCCAATCACTGCGTCGTATTTCCCCGTGTTCACAAGTTTCTTGGCAATGAGCGGCAATTCAAATGCTCCTGGCACCCAAGCGATGTCCACGTCATCTTCGTCAACACCGTGGCGTTTCAAACCATCCAATGCTCCGCCCAATAGCTTGCTTGTAATGAACTCATTGAACCTTCCAACCACGATTCCCACTTTCAGTCCCGATCCGATTAATTGTGCTTCGATAATTTTCCCCATGTCTATTTCCTCCTCATTTTAAAAACATCATGCATTTTGAATGTATACCTGTTCTTGCGATGATTCCTTTTGCTTACGGTATTGTACCAAGTCCGCAATCGTAATGAATTTCAGGTTGAATTTATCCGCAATTAGTTCCAAGTCGGATACACGTGCCATGCTTCCATCTTCATTCATGATTTCACAAATGACACCTGCTGGAGCAGCCCCACATAACTTGGCCAAGTCGACGGAGGCTTCCGTATGTCCCGTGCGGCTTAACACACCCCCTGCCTTGGCTATCAACGGAAAAGTGTGCCCCGGGCGTTGAAAGTCCTCGGCAACCGAATCTTCCTTCAAAAGCTCAAGGATGGTCAGGGACCGTTCGAACGCACTGATACCTGTAGACGTGCTTTTATGATCGACACTTACGGTGAAGGCCGTCCCATGATGATCGGTGTTATCATTGACCATCGGATGCAAGTTCAGCTTTTTCGCCAACTGTTCGGTAATCGTCGTACAAATCAACCCACGGCCATGCGTGGCCATAAAGTTGATGGCTTCGGGTGTCGCCTTTTCTGCAAGCACCACGAAATCCCCTTCATTTTCACGGTCTTCATCATCGGAAATGATGATTACTTTCCCAGCTTTCAAATCTTCAATCGCTTCTTCAATGGTATGGAACATCCTGTACACCTCCATTTATTAGAATCCATGCTTAGACAAGAATGCTAAATCCAGTCCTGGTTTTGATTCGCTGTTTTTCATTTGATGTATGATATATTTCCCTAACATGTCGTTTTCAATGTTTACGATATCGCCTGCCGCCTTCCTGCCCAAAATGGTATCCTGATGGGTCAAGGGAATGAGTGATACAGTCAGCAAATTTCCCTCAATGCCGAATATCGTCAAGCTTGTCCCATCGATGGCAACAGATCCTTTTGGCATACAGTATGTACTGAGCCCTTCTTCCAGCTGAATCACATAATAGACGGCATTTTCTTTTCGTTCTTTTTTCATGATGGTGCCCGTTCCATCAATATGACCTGAAACGAAATGGCCGCCGAAACGTCCATTAGCACTCATCGCACGTTCAAGATTCACTTCTGAACCTGGTTTCAATGTCCGGATCGATGAAGCTTTCATCGTTTCCGGCATCACATCGACCGTAAATAAAGTCTGTGTGAAGGAAGTCACCGTCAAACAGACCCCGTTAACGGAAATGCTGTCTCCAAGATGGACATCTTCCAGTACTTTCTTAGAGGAAATGGCCAGTTCCATGCTGCTTCTTCCCTTTTTCATGGAATGAACCGTGCCGATCTCCTCAATGATTCCGGTAAACATAGTTTCTCCCCCTTTTATACACATATAAAAAACCCCTTAGGATCGCCTAAGGAGTTAGCAGGAGAAATGAGTGAAAAAAATGGTATACCTAATAAACCCATCATTTCATATTCTGAAAAAATAGGCGTACGTATACACTTGGATTTCACACGTCCTTCTCCCATCCAGACTATACTGTCGGCTTTGGATTCTCACCAAATCCTGCCTTTATAAGGCTCGCGGGCTTAGAATTGCTTCATCACCGCCGGTTGGGATTTTCACCCGACCCCGAAGGACTAACTATTTTTTTGAATCTTCCATTATTTTAACACTCTAAAGTGCGGATGTAAAACACCTATCCTAAAATGAATCGATAGTTGCAAGCAAATCATATAAGAAAAGGGAGGAATCCATCCTATGTAAGCGACTATAGCCGTGGTGCTTACATATCAATGAATCCCTGCCATAATACAAATCTCGTATACACGATCTGAGTGAGATGCTAAAATTTATTCCATTATTTTCTTATTAGATGTATTGAATCATGATATAATAATTGTAAAAATAAGAAAAAATGGGGAATTCAAATGGGAAAGACAAACCTTTTAATGGTTCATCACAATCATATCGAAAGCGAGCGTATCATCTTACGTCCGGTTTCGCTTGATGATGCTGAGGATATGTATGAATATACATCTGATGAAGAAACGACACGTTACCTTTACGACAAACATAAAGATTTGGACCAGACTAAGAACTTCATAGCGAACTATTTCTTGGAAGAGCCTATCGGCAAATATGCACTCGTGTTAAAGGAAGACAACAAAATGATTGGGGCTATCGAATTCAGAGTGCATGAATCGAACAAATGTGGAGAACTGGGTTATACTTTAAACCGGAATTTCTGGGGTAAAGGCTATATGACCGAAGCGGGAAAATCAATACTGGAATTAGCCTTCAATGTTTTGGATTTGGAGCGAGTATTTGCTGAATGTGATGTGATAAATGCCGCATCCGGGAAAGTATTGGATCGCTTAGGCATGAAGTGTGAAGGGATTCACCGTAAAAGCCACATGACGAAGGGTACATTATTAGACAGCGCCTATTATTCCATATTAAAAGAAGAATATGTAACCCCCGAAAAAAAGGATGAAACGGTTGTTAACGCTAAATCCTAATTTCACTAATTAATTAAACACCTTTAAAGGACCTTGCTGCAGTAAAAGTAGCAAGGTCCTTATTTTTTAGACGTGTTGTACCTTTATCCCTTTACAGACAATTGAATACATCTTTTCTCCACTAAGTAAGAATCCTTCCTTCCGATGTGCTAAAAAAGGTTATCTCTCCAATTTAAAAGGAATAAGATAATATGTCCCAATTTCATTCAAAGGAGGAAGACACATGCTAATTGTTCTTATCAACCTTGTTGCCTATCTATTCGTCATCACGATGAATTTCCTGGCTAATTACCTTCCCTTCAACGGCCAAACCTCAGGAGAAGTTTCCGGGAAACTGGACGTTCTTTTTACCCCAGCCGGCTATGTATTCTCGATATGGGGATTGATTTATTTTCTTCTTGCCATCTGGGTAGCCAGACAGTTTATGGGGAAACACAAAACAAGTCCCGCATATATGGTCTCTTTCCCATGGTTCGCCTTAAGCTGTGTATTTAACGGAGCCTGGCTATTAGCTTGGCATTACGAATACTTCCTGTTATCCGTCATCATCATCATTACACTTTTATTGACCTTGATTGTCATTTACACAAACATTATAAAAGTGAGGCATGCCTTTCTCGACTTGATGCCCTTTTCCGTCTATCTAGGATGGGTGAGCGTCGCGACCATTGCTAACATTTCCTACTATCTGACCTATATCGGCTGGAATGGTTTCGGGTTTTCCGATGTAGCATGGACGATCGCCCTCTTACTCGTAGCCACGGCTCTGGCATTCATCTTTGCCATTAAAAACAAGGACTGGTGCTACCCACTCGTCTTCGTCTGGGCCATCATCGGAATCGGCGTAAGGAACAGCACGCCCCATCCGACAATCACCACCACATCCTATATCCTGGCCCCCCTCATCCTCATCCTATCCATAACCGTCCTGATCAGGAACCTCAGGAAATAATTCAGGAAATAAAAGGGGTCAGACCCCTAAAACGCCTGTTCAAGGTCAGACCAGATGTCATGCCAGGATTCTAGGCCGACGGAGAGCCGTATGAGTTGGTCGGTGATGCCCATCTGCGTTCTTGATTCTTTTGGGATGGACGAGTGTGTCATCGTAGCGGGATGCTGGATCAAGGATTCAGCGTCTCCTAGGCTGACCGCGATTTTTATAAGCTTCAAGTTATTGAGGAATCGTTGGGCATCCTGTTTTGTCCCCTCCAGTTCAAAGGAAATCATGCCTCCACCGGATTTCATCTGTTTTTCCATGATCCGATAATCCCCTGATTCTGCGTCGCCTGGATAATAGACGGCCTTAACCCGTTGATGCTGTTTCAGCATGCGAAAGATCTCCGTTGCATT
This sequence comes from Peribacillus suis, assembly GCF_059384845.1. Taxonomy (NCBI): domain Bacteria; kingdom Bacillati; phylum Bacillota; class Bacilli; order Caryophanales; family Bacillaceae; genus Peribacillus; species Peribacillus suis. The sequence goes on along the minus strand of NZ_CM182019.1, from coordinate 545,772 downwards.
AGAAGCGTGACGATCCATCCTGACTGGCAACGTCTTCAATCCCCGCAACAGCAACCATGCATCAAATGGCGAAATAATCCCTCCGATATCCTTCTGTGTTGTCATGGCCACCTGATTGATAAACTCCTTCTTTCCGACAATCAGACCCGCCACAACGTCCCCATGTCCACAAAGATACTTCGTAGCACTATGAAGGACGACATCACATCCAAATTCCAGTGGCTTCTGTAAATATGGAGTGGAAAACGTATTATCGACCACGACAGGCACATTATTCTCCTTGGCGACTTTCATGACCAATGCTAAATCGATCATTTTCATCGTCGGATTAATCGGCGTCTCTACATAGATGCAGGTCGTATTCGGACGGATCATGCTCCTTAGCTGGTCCTCCGTTTCCATATCGCAAAAATCGTGGGTGATCCGGTATTTTTCCTCCATCAGTTGAAGAAGGCCGAAAGTACATCCATACAAGCCTTTTGAACAAACGATATGGTCATCGGCTTTGGTCAAAGCAAAAAGGACCGCAGACACGGCAGCCATCCCTGAACTGAACGCAAGTCCCGCTTCCCCGCCTTCCAAGGCCGCAATCTTCTCTTCCAGCACCCGAACCGTCGGATTTCCCAGCCTCGAGTAAATATATCCATCTTCTAAACCAGCAAACCGGTTTTCCCCTTGTTCGGCCGTATCGAACGTAAATGTCGAGGTTTGAAACAAAGGTGTGGTCAAGCTTCCTAAATGCTCCTTCGAATCATATCCTTCATGAATCACAGCTGTTTCAATATGCTTATATTTCTCTCCCATTCTAACTCCCCCTATCCAAATAGCTATATCTATCATATGTTAAAAAAACATATTTTGGAAGCGTTTTCAATGTAAGTCGCCTGGACATTCGTACAGGTTTAGTCCTGTTGCCCTTGTTAATCATCCACAAAGCTTGTGAAGCGGCCAGTTTTCCTTTAAAAAGCTTGCAATCTATCAAATAGGAACGTCAAATGAGGATAGCCGGATTACGCTACAGAACATAAAAAAAGAGACAGCCTTCATGGCCATCTCCATTCTTCATGCCTATTCTTCTTCTACGATATTCCCACCATAGAAAGTGACTTTCGTTAAGGGGATTTCAAGTTCGCGAGCCATTTTCTTCAACTCACGCTCTTCTCTTTCCGTCACGATCGAGATGACCGTGCCATCCGCTCCGGCACGTCCCGTTCTACCAGACCGATGAATATATTGGTCAATGTTTTCAGCCATATCAATATGAACGACGGCTGTCAGTCCTTTAATATCAAGTCCACGGGCCGCCACATCGGTTGCAATCAACATCGGTGACTTTCCAGAACGAAGCTTACGCAACGCTTTTTCACGATCGACTTTATTCGACTCCCCGTGAAGTACGCCCATTTCGATGCCTTTATACTTAAGCTTCTCATGTAACACGCTAAGCTCGGCAATATCGTTCAAAAAGGCCAATGCCTTCACATCTTTCAATCTTGTGATTTTCTCCAAGATTTTGGACTTTTCGCGTCTTTCGACTACAAAATAAAGATGATCGACCTTCGAATCCATTTTTTCACTTTTATCAACCTTGATCAATTCCGGTTCATTCATGAATCCTCGGGCCACTTTTTCCGTTTCTTCGGGAAGGGTCGCCGAGAACACCATGATTTGGCGGTCCTTAAGCGTCGTTTTGATAATATTGTTGATTGTTTGCATATGCTCGGGAATGATCAATTGATCTCCTTCATCGAGTACGATCGTTTTCACTTCATGCATCTTCAACTTCTTTTGGGCAATCAATTCATAGACACGGCCTGGTGTTCCCGCAATCACTTGCGGATGCTTCTTCAGTTTGTCCAACTGACGCTTCACATTGGCACCACCAATGAAGGCTGCTCCAGAAATACCGCTACCTTCCGACCAAATCCGAATCTCTTCATTGATCTGCATCACCAATTCCCGTGATGAAGCCAAGATTAAAGCTTGGGGGGATTTTTTTTCAGGATCTATTTTTTCAAGCAATGGCAGTAAATAAGCAAGTGTCTTTCCCGTCCCCGTTGGAGATTCGGCCATGACGTCTTTTCCTTGTGCAATGACAGGAATCGTTTTCGTTTGTACCGGCGTAAGTTGTGCAAAGCCTGACTTTTTCCAGACTTCCTGGATAAAAGGCTTTCTATCGTTCAGTAATACAGGTAATTCGCTCATATCGTTCTCCTTTAATAAAAAAACTTTTCATATCCTTTATAGTACCATTTGTTATAGGGTAGTAGCCAACGGAATCCGAATTGTCACCGTAGTCCCTTTATGTTTCTCACTTTCAAATCGCATCTCACCATTCAATCGATGGACAATTTTCTGACAGATGGTAAGCCCGATTCCCGTTCCCTTTTCTTTTATCGAATAAAACGGTTCACCAATTCGCTCCAACCGCTCTGGCTCCATCCCGATCCCATTATCACTGACCATGACTATAGCATGATCATCGATGATTTGCAGGGATATGTCAATTTTTCCATTCTCACCAACAGCCTCGATGCCATTCTTGATGAGATTGATGAATAGCTGTTTAAGCTCGATCGAATCGGCCATGACTAAAACGGGGTCTGCCCCTTTCACTTCAATGGCCATCTCAATATTGTTCAGGTTCGATTCAGCTTTCATGAGTGTATACACTTGATGCAGGCAATCCCCAAGGTCCAGCTTACGGAAGGTGACATCCTGTTTCTTGCCAAGGACGAGCAACTCGCTCGAAATGATATTGATGCGTTCAATTTCCTTTAACATGATGTCAGTATGCAACGGGTCGACTTCCTTGGTCATATCCATTAATTGCACGAACCCTTTTAATGATGTCAACGGATTTCTTATTTCATGTGCCACGGCTGCCGAGAGATGCCCGATGACGGAGAGCTTTTCAGACATGATCATCAATTCCTCTTCACGCCGGACCTTGGTAATGTCCCGGACGATGGCATAGATTCCAAGTAACTCCTTGTGGACAATGATGGGCACAAAGGTGACACGCATGATTCGCTTTTCGTCATCCATCCTCTGGATATTCGTTTCGAAGTGTACAGCTTCTCCCTCCAAAGACTTGATAAAATAATCAGATGCTTTTTCATTTTCGATCAAATCGATGAAGTATCCCGCTTGTTTTGCTTTTAATGCCTCACCTCGGACCCCGAGGAACTTTTCGGCTTTTGGATTAACCGACATGATCCTGCCTTCAAGATCCAATTGTAGAACACTATCTGGATTGTGCTTAAACAAGGATTGATACTGCTCATCCTTCAAGTTGAATTCCTGTTGGGACCGCAACATTTTCCCTGTCCAATACCGGATGATGACATAGAGAATGATCCCGGTTATGAATATATAGATCCACCCCTTCGAATGCTGGAACATCGCATAGGTGTAAACATTCTCTTTTGCGCGGGACATCGAGATGTAATCGGTAACAAAAATCCATAAGGCCCCAATGATCATATATATAATAGCTACTTTACCTGCAATTTTATGTGAATGGTTCATCGCGTATCCTTTATATTTATTTTTTGGCTTATTATTCCCAACTCACTCAAAAAAAAGTCCTCATGCACTACACATAAGGACTTTACAGCTATTGTACCATGTTTTTGCTAATGATTGAAAAGAGAGTGCCATCCATTCAATTGAACAGCGCATTCTATTTAGTCAGGTTTTTAACAGCCTGATCAAAATCTTCGTCTATTTCTTTAGAAGGTTTCGCCGATAACAGACTGAAAATCACGACGGCAAGCGTACCTGCGATAAAGCCAGGTATGATTTCGTAGACTTCCGCGAACTTGTCAATGGATTCCCATACGATCACGGTTACCGTACCGATGACCATTCCAGCCAGTGCTCCCCATTTTGTCATTCTTCTCCAGAAAAGGCTCAGTAAAATGACCGGTCCGAATGCCGAGCCGAAACCTGCCCAAGCATACCCGACCAATTTTAAAATGGTCCCGCTCGGGTTGAACGCTAAAATAAGGGCAATCACGGATATCGCCAATACGCCCAACCGTCCAACCAGCACTAATTCCTTATCTGAAGCATTTGGACGAACAAACTGTTTATAGAAGTCATCCGTCAACGCACTTGCCGACACCAATAATTGAGAAGCGATCGTGCTCATGACTGCGGATAGAATCGCCGCCAGCAAGAATCCCGTAATTAGAGACGGGAACAACTCTTTAGAAAGGAGGATGAATACTGATTCTGCATTCGCTTCCCCCAAAGGCGCATTCGCCTTGCTAAAGTAAGAAATCCCGACCAATCCTGTGAACATGGCACCTACAATGGCGAACACCATCCAGCCCATACCGATGCGACGGGCACTTTTCAATTCTTTCACGGAAGATATCGCCATGAATCGGACGATGATATGCGGTTGGCCAAAATAACCAAGTCCCCATGCCAGCAACGAAATGATCCCAATCGTCGACATTCCTTCAAACGCATGCAAAAGGGTCGGATCAATTGATTTTATTTCCGTAAATGTTGGAGTCCAGCCTCCTATATTTACAATGGTGACGACAGGTACTAGAATTAAGGCAATGAACATGATGGTTCCTTGAACAAAATCCGTCCAACTCACGGCAAGGAAGCCACCGAATAACGTGTAAAGAATGACGACACTTGCCGTCAGCCAGATTCCATATCGGTAATCCAGGTTAAAGGCCGTCCGGAAAAGCTCCCCGCCTGCTACCATACCGGAAGAGGTGTAGAAAGTAAAAAAGATTAAAATGACTAAAGCCGATACCACTTTTAAAATTCGGGAGCTATCTTTAAACCGATTCCCCAAATAGTCTGGTATAGTAATAGAATTATTCGCGATCTCCGTATATGTACGAAGCCTTGGCGCCACGAATAACCAGTTTAGATAAGCGCCTACTGACAGACCGATGACGATCCACCCGGCACTTAAGCCATTCAAGTACATGGCTCCAGGAAGGCCCATCAGCAACCATCCGCTCATGTCGGAAGCACCGGCACTTAAAGCGGTTACAGCCGGACCCAAGTTTCTTCCTCCGAGCATGTAATCCGTCAGGTTAGCGGTCCTTCGATAAGCAAGGTACCCGATTAACAGCATACCTGCCATGTATATGACAATTGAAACGATTGCTCCATATTCCAAAAATTCTTCCTCCATTACTTACGAACCTTTCGATAGAGAAGGCTCATTTTATTAAAATAAGCTTATCAGAAAAAAAAACATAAGTTAAGTAGTTCTTTCTAATACCCAATATATTAAAATATACAATTAATAGACTATTCAAAAAAGCGTTCCAAAAAACAAGGAGGACAAAGTCATGCAACCCTATTTCAAACAACAGGATGGAATCTTCCCATCGGTTTGCTCACTTGATTGCCCCGATCAATGCGGTTTACTCCTTCACAAAAAAGACGGAAAAATCGTGAAAGTCCAGGGGGATCCCAAACACCCGGTCACAAAAGGAAATATATGCAACAAGGTCCGGAATATGACAGCCCGTCTATATGATCCGCATCGTCTTTCGCAACCGCTTATGCGAATCGGTCCAAAAGGAAAAGGGCAATTCGCCCCCATTAGTTGGGACGAAGCGATCGGGATGATCACGTCAAAATGGAAGGCCTTGATAGACCAGCATGGACCGGAATGCATCCTCCCCTACAGTTTTTATGGAAACATGGGAAACCTCAGTGCTGAAGGCATGGATCGTCGCTTCTTCCACAAACTTGGGGCAAGTAGGCTGGAGCGTTCCATTTGTAACTCTGCCGGTTCGGTCGGCTACAGTTATACCATGGGCGGTTCGTTCGGAATCGATCCGGAGGAAACGATCGACACAAAGCTTTTCATCATGTGGGGGATTAATGCCGTGAGTACCAATATGCACCAAGTGACGATTGCCCAGCAGGCCCGGAAAAATGGCGCCAAGGTTGTGGTGATCGACGTCCATAAAAACCAGACCGGGAAGTGGGCTGATTGGTTCATCCCCATCCTGCCTGGTACGGATAGTGCACTTGCCCTTGGCATCATGCATATTTTATATGCCGAAAATATGGTCGATCAGCCTTTCCTAGACGCCTATACGGTCGGTTCTGACGAATTGCGTGAGCATGTCCGCCAATATGACCCGGCGACCGTCTCCACGATCACGGGCGTTCCAATCGAAGACCTTTATACATTAGCCCGGATGTATGGACAGACCAAACCATCATTCGTTCGAATCGGTAATGGCCTGCAGCATCACGATAACGGCGGAATGGCTGTAAGGACCATTGCCTGCCTTCCCGCCCTTACCGGACAGTGGGGTGTTAAAGGCGGTGGGGCGATGAAAGGGAACTCCGGTTATTTGGCATTTAACAAAGATGCCTTACAACGCCCTGAGCTTTTGCGAAACAAGACTACTCGCATCGTCAACATGAATCAAATCGGAGAAGCCCTTTTAGATAAGGAGAACCCGATTCGTTCCTTATTTGTATACAGCTCCAATCCTGCCCTTGTCGCTCCCAATGCAAACAAGGTTAAGGAAGGACTTATGCAAGAAGACCTATTCACGGTCGTCCATGATTTATTCTTAACTGAAACGGCGCAGTATGCCGACCTGGTCCTTCCCGCCTCTTCATCCTATGAGACGGAGGATTTTTATACTTCCTACTGGCATAATTACATACAAATTCAAAAGCCTGTCATGGAGAAGTATGGAGAGTCCAAATCAAATGTGGAATTGTTCAAGATGTTGGCTGCTAACATGGGATTCGAGGACCAAGCTTTTCAAGATTCTGAGGCAGACATGATCCGTCAAGCACTCGACTTCCCCGAGAATCCTTATTTAGGAAACATCAACTATGAAGCTCTTTCTGAACATCAGTTTGTAAAAGCCGAGATGCGACCACTCTTCCCAGGGAAACTGCCGACACCGAGCGGCAAAATCGAACTCTATTCCGAACGGATGAAACAGCATGGGTACGAACCATTGCCTACCTATACACCCATCGCGAAAGACAGCGACCTGCCGTTCTTATTCATACCGGCGCCGAACCATAATTTCCTGAATTCAACTTTTTCCAATAACGAGAAACATATATCGATGGAAAAAGAACCAAAACTGCATATGAATACGGAAGACGCAGTAAAACGAGGGATAACAGACGGCGATATGGTCCGTATCTGGAATGCACGAGGCGAATGTGTATTAAAAGCCGTCATAGGAGAAAATGTCCTGGCCGGTGTCCTAGTCAGCCAAGGCATATGGCCAAATACACCTGGCAGAAAGCAGCATATCAATGCCCTCACGCCAGACCGGCTCTCCGATATGGGAAATGGTGCCGTCTTCTTTTCCGGCCGTGTTGATGTGGAAAAAGCAGTGTAAATGATGATTTTATTTCTCGCATTCACTCGTTTCCCGGGAAATATCCTCGATTCTTGTAATATATTGACTCAAATTCTGGATTCATTCGCTCCACAAAAAAAGGCTGTTCCCTCCGGGGAAGCAGCCTTTTTCGTGGATCCGAACCACCCTGGTTGATTCGAATGCCATCCTCTTCACGTCTTATACAACTTCTTTTTCGATAGCCGCAAATGTATCGTCCAAGATTTCGATCAACCTCCCTACCTCTGCTTTAGTGATGATCAAAGGTGGTGCAAACACTAGCGTATCTTGATCGAATGTAACAGATCGGCAGATTAAACCATTTTTAGCGGCCTCCGAAACGATCCGTGGAGCCAAAGGGGTTTCGAATTTTTTCCCCGTTTGTTTGTCTTTGACGATCGATATACCACCAATCAGTCCTAGCGCCCTTACATCCCCGATTATGGAATGTTTAGCTTGAAGCTTGTTAAAGCCTGCAAGCAATTCCACTCCACGTTGTTTCGAGTTTTCAATTAAGTTTTCCCGTTCAATGATTTCGATATTTTTCAACGCAACGGCACAAGCCATCGGGTGGCCACTGTATGTGTAGCCATGTAAAAGCGTCCCTTTAGAAAGGGCTATGAAATCCTGATGCATCCTATCATTCAGGACAACACCGCCCAATTGGGCATATCCACTCGTCACGCCTTTGGCAAAGCACATCATGTCTGGTATGACCCCGAAGTGCTCGATTCCGAAATACGCACCCGTTCTGCCAAAACCGGTAATGACTTCGTCCGTCACCAACAAAATGCCGTACTCATCACAAATCTCCCTGACTTCCTTGAAGTAGCCTTCAGGAGGCATATTCACGCCACCAGCCCCTTGTATCGGTTCCGTTATGAAAGCAGCGATAGTTTCCGGTCCTTCCTGTACAATGGTCTTGCGCAATTCCTCAATGGAGGAACCATCCACATAACAGAAATCCGGCGCAAGGGAATTCGTGAAGTCGCGGAAAGGCTTCAATCCCGTGGCACTAGTCGCTCCCATCGCCACCCCGTGATAGGAGTTCGAACGGGAAATGATTTTTTGCCGGTTGGGCTGGCCTTTTAAGATCCAATAGTGACGCGCAAGCTTGATCGCCGTATCACTCGATTCCGACCCTCCGGACGTAAAGAACACGGCATTCAAATTTCCGGGTGCGATGGAAGCGATTTTGGCAGCCAACCGAATGGCTGGTTCATTACTGAAGGTGGCAAAATTAGAGGTGAACGCCAATTTCTCCATCTGTTCCTTCGCCACTTTGGCAATTTCGTCCTGCCCATGCCCGATATTCACATTCCAAAGGGAAGACATCCCATCGATAACCGTCCTGCCCATGATGTCCGTTAGGTAAATCCCCTTACCCCTTGTAAAAATGAAACTCGGTCCATCTTGCTGCTGTTGTTCGATCGCTGTTGTTGGATGGATAAAATGCTTTTTATCCCAATCAATCAATTGCTGAATATCCGTCTTTTCTTTCACCATGTAGAAACACCCTTCTCTACTGATATTTTTAATACAGAGATATGTATTCTGCTAACAAGATGCATGCCGGGGTACTGTGTTCTAACATAACCATTCAGGAAATAATCAGGAGATAAGTCAACCTCTCTATCTAGTTAATTTCCTGAAATATTTCATTTAACATTGTATTATTCTTGTATTTTTTTTATCCCATAAACTTCGAAAATCTTTAGCCAGGCTATCGCTACATGCCATGAAGACCTGCATGCCGGGACCCACTAAAAGGCGGGGATACGAGCAAAAAAAAACTAGCTGCTAAGATGACAGCTAGTTTTTGATTCCCTACCTTTTCATGGTACTTTCTTTATATATTATTGTTATCGAGCACTCACTTCATGTCGTCCATCAGCGAGTGCCTATTCGAATTCCTTCAACACATAGGCCAAGTTTTCACTCACATCACTTGCGAGCAGACTGCTCTTCGCCCTCGTTTCACTCCATTGCTCCGCGCTTACCCCGTGACAGTAAACAGCATTGGCCACGGCCGCTTTCTTATCTTCATAGAATGAGATAAATGCAAGGATCATCCCAGTCAAGGTATCACCTGTCCCGCCTTTGGCAAGTCCATCATTGCCGGTCGAATTCACCCATACATCGCCATCGGGAAATGCCATCACCGTATTTCTTCCTTTGAGTACAACGGTCACCTTATTCGAGATCGCATATTCAGATGCGAGGCGCAGGCGGTCTTTCTGGATTTCCTTCGTCGGAAGACCCGTCATTTTACTGAACTCACCAGGATGGGGCGTGACGATCGTCATCGCTTCACGCATGGGATAGTCGCGTTTCTTAAGGGCTCCTGCATCGATAATGATCGGCAGGTCCCTTTTCATTACTTCATGTAACGCCCGGTCGATTTTTTCCTCATTATCCAATCCTGGGCCGATTGCCACTCCCCTTATCCCTTTAGGCATCGCTCCAGCCGCTACCTTTTCCAGTCCATCATGTAAAAATGTGCATTCCGGCACCCGGCTCGCGATAATTGCTGAAGCGAACCTTGTTGTCGCCACAGTCAATTTCCCGATTCCACTCCGCATCGCTGCAAGGCTCGCCAGCATGGCACTTCCCGGCATTTCATCCGTACCCGCTATCAACAGTCCCGTCCCGAATGTCCCCTTATGCGAGGCACCATTTCGCTTCGGGAAGCTTGCGGCAACGTCCCCTTTGGTCCATATCCGCCAATTGGATGTCTGTGGCAAGCCAATATCGAGCACTTCGGTCTGACCATAATACTCGACACTTCCTTCGAGAAACGCCGATGGTTTGTACCCGTGGAGCGTGAATGTTCGGTCAGCCTTTATAGCCTTTTCCACTTCACCGGTATCCGCCAAAACGCCTGTCGGAATATCGATTGCCATCCGAACGGCCTCTTGCTCATTCATCCAATCAATCAGCTGTTCGATATCATTACGGAGTGGCAACCTCGCTCCGACCCCAAGCAACGCATCTATCAACACATCATAATCCTCACTGATTTCCGATACCTCAAATCCGCAGTGGAGATAATAGCGGTAGTGGCGCTCTGCAGTCTCAGAAACAGGTTCCCCTAGTGGGATAGCGAGCTCACACATGAAACCATGTTGCTTTAAATAACGGGCGATAACCACTCCATCTCCGCCATTGTTCCCTTTTCCCGCAAGAATCAAGATTCGCTGCGATTTGCTCACATTTTTGACAATGGCTTCAAATAAAGCACGTCCCGCATTTTCCATCAGCGTAAACGTCTCAAGTCCATGATCCGCTGCAGTTCGATCGATTCTTTTTATTTCCTCTCCTCGATAGATATACAAAACGAAACACCAGCTTTCTACAAGATCCTTACAAGGTCTAGTTTTGGCCCCACTTATCTTTAAAAATCAAATCATCCATCGACCGTCTCTTTTCCCAATTGGCCGTTTCAAGAATCGGTTTATCGGGATATTGATCGGTATAGCCAACAGACATGAGCGCGACAGGCTCCACGTGTGGAGGGATATCCAAAATGTCCCGGATATCATTCTTCTTGTAAAAACTGACCCAGCCCATCGCCAACCCTTCCGCACAGGCGGCTAACCACATATTCTGAATGGCACAGGCCGTCGATAAAATATCCGTTTCAGGAATGGAGTTGCGTCCAAGCACATGAGATCCACCCCGCGTCGGATCACAGGTCACACAAATTGTATAGGGGGCTTCCTTCAAGCCTTCTACTTTCAAACTAAGAAACTTGTTTTCTTTTTCCCCTTCATAATGAACCGCAAGCGCCCTTCTTTCCTTATCCGCGGCCCAGGCCAACCGCTCTTTAATCTCCTGGTCCGAAACGACAATGAAACTCCAAGGTTGCATGAACCCAACAGACGGTGCATGATGTCCCGCCTCCAAAATCTTATGCAAGGTATCCCTTGAGATGGGATCGGGTAAAAAACTCCGGATATCCCTCCGGCTATAAATCGCTTTATATACACCAGCTTGTTCATCATTAGTAAACATACTTCTCCTCCATTATCTCTATCTCTTAGAGAAATTTATCTAAATATTAATATTCAATATGAATTTTACAGGTAAACCCTTACAATGAAAAGCAGCCTCATCCTTCCTATTCTATGACAAAAACCGGAATCGATGAAGGATAGCTAGGGGAAATGGACGCGGGGTACAAGACCTTCATCCGCGAGAAAGGAAAGGAACGAGACTCTATTCATCTCGTTCCATCCACAATCAGGTTGACCCTATCTCGTGGAAGATGTGCATCGACATAGAGATCTTCATAGACCATCCAGTTATCTTCCCACATGGAACGCATCTCTTCCCCATCACGCTCAATTCCACGGCCTAATCGTTTCTCCCGGGGGCACTCCACCCAAATGGTAAAATTATAGAAGGCAGCCAATTCATAGCGAGTGGAGTATGTGCCTTCAATGATGACAGTCCCACCCACTGGGATGGTATGCCACTCAGCCATTGCATCCGATTCCCAATCATAACGTTGGTAGACCGCTTCTTTCCCTGAGGTAAGCGGTTCCAAAACTTGACTGAAGACACGGGACCAATCGTAGTTCACACCAATCAAATTCCCGACTGGAGGCAACTGGGCCCTTTGAGAAGAAGGAAAATAGAAATCATCCATATGAACAATTGTGACATCCTGACAATGAGCTTTTATATAGGCAGCAAGGGTACTTTTCCCCGAACCACCGCGACCATCTATGGCAACTAAATATGGCCTTCGGTTTCCAGGGGAATTCTGGATTTCAGCAATAAGTTGGGAAATCGTGTGCTGGCCACGAATTGTTGGGAAATTCATCAAACCCCTCCTCTTCCTATATATTTCTCTACACCCTCCCAAGAAACCCTCCTTGGGCGCGCAAAAAAATTGAAAGAAGGTACAAAATATGAATTCCATTCCCTTTGCCGTCATCTTCGACATGGACGGCACCCTGTTTCAAACCAATAGGATTTTAGGTTCATCACTTGAAAGAACGTTCAAAGTCCTTCGGTCAGAAGGAAATTGGCAGGGAGAAGCCCCTCTTGCCACATACCAAAAAATCATGGGGGTTCCACTAAAGGTCGTATGGGAAACCTTATTGCCAAATCACGCCGAGTCTATTCGGAATCAAGCCGACCGACTCTTTCTTGAATGTTTGAATCAAGAGATCAAAGAAGGAAAAGGTCAGCTTTACCCAAACGTCATCGAGACCTTGTCAGTCTTTAAACAACAAGGTATTCCAATATTCATAGCCAGCAACGGACTTGAAAAGTATTTGGAAGAAATCTGTACATATTTTCATCTGCATGAATACCTTACGGACATTTACAGTATCGAAAGGTCATTGAAAGGCTCGAAAACGGATCTAGTTCACATGTTGTTGAGAAACTATAACATTGAAGAAGCCGTCCTGGTTGGCGACCGAAAGTCCGATATCGAAGCTGCAAAGGAAAATGGATTAGTGGCCGTCAGCTGTCCATTTGGTTTTACGGCTGTCAATGAATTGGTGGAAGCAGATCTTCTCATCGCGGATTTTTTTGAATTACAAGCATATGTTTTTAAACGAATATCAACGCTCTCTTTCTAACAGATCTTCCTGTTCCGCTAGCCATACCACTATTTTATCTTGGATGTCCCTGATTCCCTTTTCCTCCACGAAGTTGTTCAAAAGAATTGAAAAGATGATGCCTTCCCCACTTTTGGTGGTCACATATCCAGACAAAGTGCTCGTAGCGGAAATCGTCCCCGTTTTAGCGCGGACATTTCCCACGGCCGCCGTCTTTTCCATCCGATTCCTTAATGTACCGCCTATCATCTTTTCTTTAACCCCAGCAACCGGCAGTGCATTGAGATAGGAAGGAAACCATGTTTTTTCCCGAACGGAATAAAGGAGTTTGGTCAATTCGTTCGCTGAGATCAGATTGACCTGGCTAATCCCTGAACCATCCCGCATCATGGTCGAATGCGTGTCCATCCCCATCAGCTCGAGCTTACTTTCTGCTATCTTCAATCCATTCTCCCAACTGCCTTCCCCCTTCGCTGCCTTCCCCATTTCCTTCACCAAAACTTCAGCATGTGTGTTATTGCTCAGTTTCATGAAGGGAACCAGCAATTGTGAAAGGGTCATCGAATCATGGCTGGCAATTTTCCTAGCTTGCGCGGGTGTTTTTCCTTGTTTGGTCGTACCTAACACCTTGATGCCTTGCCGTTCCATCGATTGTTCAAATAATCTTAGGGCATATTTGGTAGGATTAATCACCGCCATATATTCTTTTGTCGGCAAGCCATGTTCCGGCATAATCCCCGTTACCGTCAAGACATTTCGCTCATGATCGCGTTCGACCTTGATTTTCTGCTTTCTGTCCGGTGCTACGGTTATCGCTTCATTAACGACTGTTACATAGTCCGTTTCCGGCTGCATCGTCACGGTTGCTTTTTTTCCAGCCCTTTTCCCCGGTGATATCTCCAGAAGGACAGTCCCGGTATCATACTCCTCATCGGGTGCGGCGGTTAAGGCTGAAACGGCCGCCCCGTAGTACTCTTGCTCATCACTTCGTATTAAATCAGGCGAATGGCGTTCATCGTCATACCATGTATCATCGCCGATAAGATCTCCATGAACATAGTGGATTCGATGTTGCTTCAACACCTTCGCCAAACCATCAAAGTCCTTTTCAAGAAGGGTTGGGTCTCCTTTTCCCTTCAAATAGACATCCCCCTGAAGGACGTTCGCGACCTGAATGCCTTTTATGTATAGTTCCGTTTGGAAGACATGCTCCTCCCCTAACGTTTCAAGTGCCGCTGCCGCTGTCAGAAGTTTCATGTTCGATGCCGGTCTCATCCTTATCTCCGCATCATGCTCATACACCAATTCCCCTGTATCTGCCGAACGGATTGAAATTCCGGCTAAGGCCCCGGTTAAAGCAGGCGACTCATGTACGATACGCTTGATTTCACCAGCCATCGATTCCTCTTCATAAGCAGCCTGCATCGTTTCCCCATTAAAAAAGCACATCAAAAACAGAAAGAAAATAATGTATACTTTCCTTATAAAGGTCAAATCCATTTCACCTACTTTTAAATTTCATTCACATGTCCCTTCATATCAGGCATACACAGTATTCCGTATTCCAGGAAAGCCTCACCTCAGGGACTTTTTTAGCTCTAAAGGGAACTTTTACTAAGAATCATCCGTATAAAAGTAATGACACAGTAAGGAGTGAACATATGTATTCAAAGATTCAAGCGCCAACAAAGAAAATTTCGAAAGAATCCATCAAGGTTTGGCGGATGACGGAAACCATCACCAACCTCATTATTCTCGTCATACTCGGCATCTTATTATTCGTTGATACTTATTTTTCCTGGAAAGAGTGGATTGGATGGGTTTTAATCGGACTGACCATCATCGAATGCTTTTCCGCCATTTGGTCCATCATCATCGCCCCCATTTTATTGCAAAAATATTGGCGATATGACGTAAGCGAAGAATTCATCCAAACGAAACATGGAGCGTGGTACGAATCCCATGAACTCATCCCGATGACGAAAGTTCAATCGGTCGAGTTGAACCAGGGGCCGTTTCTACGGAAGTATGGCCTTTATACAATTAGTATCGGAACCATGGGCGACTCACATACCATACCCGCCATTCCGGAGAAAGAGGCGTATGAACTTCGAGATAAAATTGCGCACTACGCCAAGATAAAGGAAGTGGAATGACATGGCGGAACAATCCAAACGGTTACACCCGCTCAAAATCCCATTTGAAATGTGGAATGTGCTGAAGAAGGAATTCTTTTTAATTATCCTCCTTTATGTATTGAATTTTGGTACGGAAAAGGTTTATATGATCGTGCTGCAACTCATCTATCTCTTATACTTCGTATGGAAGGTCATTTCATTGACTTTGAACTGGTTCACCTATACATATCATATAAAAGAAGGAAACATTCAGATCAAGTCCGGGCTTATTTCCAAGTCCTATCGGACAGTTCCGCTTCACAAAATACAAAACGTCCAACGACGGACAACCGTCCTTCATAAGTTTTTCCACTTAACTTCTTTAACGTTCGAAACGGGAATGACTGGTGACCAAGGTTCTGTCTTGTTTGAGGCGATTTCTTTAAAAGAAGCCCAACGACTTGAAACGGAATTTTCCTCACAAGAAATCCCGGCTGTAGAAGAAAATCATCTGGAAGAGGACAGCTTGAAAGAAACGGGTGCTGAACAAACCATACATTTCACACCGACTAAACGGGATGTGTTAAAAGCTTCCTTCACGTCACTAAGCTTCCTGGCCATCATTCCGATTGTCGCTACGATTTATAAAACACTTGATGACTTTTTCAATCTAGAAAATGCCGAAGGGGCTGTGGCATCGTTTTTGAATTCATGGATAACCATAACCATCTCCTCCATCATTTTAGTAATATTAGCCGTTGGTTTTGGAATTATATCGACGTTCGTGAAGTATGGGAAGTATGAAATTTCATCGGATGCCAAACGTGTGTATATAAAAAAAGGGGTGCTCGATGAATCTGCCTTTTCGATTCAGAAAGAAAAGGTGCAGGCGGTGGAAATCACCCAATCCCTCATCAAAAGAATGCTTGGATTAGCGGAGGTGAAACTGATAAGCGCGGGAAGTACAGGAGATGAAAAACTGGAAACGAATACGCTCTATCCATTTTTATCGGTTGACCGTGCCCATGCCATAATCGAAGAGATTTTGCCTTCTTACAAGGTGGAACGCTCCATGCATCCCTTATCGAAACAAGCTTTCATCGTGCGAATGCTAAGGCCAAGCTATATCTGGATAGTTGTGACGGTTGCCATTTTTATTTTCAAGCCAGCGATATGGTATATTTCCTTGATTCTTTTCGTACTCATTTATACATCGAGAATCATAGATTACAAAAATGGCCGCTATTTATTACATGACGAATTCATTCAATTTAAATCAGGAAGTTTGGAAACGTCCCTGTTCATCACGAAAAGAAGCAAGGTCATTCAGATTAAAGTCGAACGCTCAAGACTGCAAAAACGCTTTGGGCTCGCATCGATCGAAACCATTAACCGTTCCAAACCGGTACATCATACCAAGCTACAAGATGTTTCCCTTGAATATGCCGACGAGTTTTACACATGGTATATTGATCGCACGAAAAACATTCAAGTCGAATAACCAACCAGAAGAAAGAGTTGACTGCATCCAGTCAGCTCTTTTTTTGTAAGTCTAATTGGCTGACAATGGAGGTCACTACTGTTTTTAATGGATTCATCATTCCATGAGATGTCTGCTGTTCAAATCGCTTGGCTGCATCCACCATCGATAATTGAGCAACAGAAATTGCCTTTTGATCATCTTGAACGAGTTGATGTAAGACCTTGATGATTTCAGCATTGTACTCTTCTTTCAATCCTTTCATGATTAATTCGAAAGTATTTTCCATGATCATAATCTCCAAATCCAAGGATTTTTGATGGATTTCCGCATACTTTTCAAGACGCTCCACGGTACCGTTAACTGTTGCTGGGTTCGTAAAAAGGAGAATCTGAGGTTGAGATAGCGTACAGATGTATTCGAAGTAAGGTTCATCAATTTTAATGATGGGCACGGATGCTACCATACGTTGGTCTTGTAAAAGGGCGATATAGTTCGTGCAAGTAATTAGGATAGCATCCACTTCACATTGAGCGATCCAATCCAGTTGCTCTTTTACTTTTTTCTTTGCTTCTGTTTTATCGTAATTCCCAACAGAAGTCATTCGATACATTATGGAAGAGTCCACAAAATGCATGAGATCGATGTCATAGATTGAAAGAGCTCTTTCTATATATTCTATATTTGAATAATGGGCATGAAGGCATCCTAATCTTTTTTTCAACTCACCATTCCCCCTTCATTATGCTTTCTGATTATTCTACCAGTAAAATTCCTTTCTTGGATAATCTTTTCTTTCCTGTTTCAATCACTTTACCTCCTAATATAAGTCATTCTTATGAATTTTCTAAAAAAACTAAAAGATAGGGAAACTAAGCCGAAATATCTAGAGAACTCATAAGAAGTAGATATAAAGGAGCAAACCTATGAAACGTCTGAAAAACTGGTACTTCAATTCTCTTAAAAAACAAATACTGATACCCTTTTTAGCTTTAATTATTATTAGCGGATTTCTCATATCCTACGTAGCCTATGATCAAAGCATTGAACTAACGACAGATGAACTGAAAAATACGACAGAAGGTCAAGTAAAATCAATGAATGAAGTATCTGATCGTTTCTTCCAAGAAAAGGAAAAGAATTTAGACAGGATAAGCAAAGATGTGGCCATGACCACACCCCATTCAGACGCTGATTCCATACTTACTGAGTTTACCAATACCCAAACGACCAATGAAGAGATCATCAGCTTGTACATGGGGACGGAGAAGGAAGGACAGACGATCATCTTCCCTAAAGCCTATTTACCTGGTGACTTTGACCCAAGGCAACAAGATTGGTATCAAGCCGCTTTGAAAGGAAAGAATGAAGTCATATGGACCGAGCCTTATACGGATACTGCGACCAATTCCCTTATCATCACGGCAGCAAAAGCAATCTATGATGGCGATAAATTGGTCGGCGTTCTTGGTGTCGACATCGCGATGGAAACGTTACTGAATACGATCAATCAGACGAAATTCGGGAAAACGGGATATGCCATTCTACTGAATGAGAAAGGGTCTATCCTTGCCCACCCTGATCAATCGAAAATCATGAAGGATCTTTCGGCTCAACCCATTTTTCAGCAAATGAAAGGTGAATCAGGATCTATGATCCTGGATTTTGAGGATAAAAGGCAAATCATCGGATACTCATCCAGTCCTACTACTGGTTGGAAAATAGTTGGAGTCGTGGATAGAGATGAAGTGGTGGACCGTGCAAGCTCTATGGTCATGCACAATATCCTGGCCATGATCGTCACTTTTACTTTGGCTACCATTTTTTCCATCTTCATCACACGTTCTTTGACAAAGCCCATTAAACGCCTTCAAGAATCCATCAAGAAAATGGCTGGCGGTGACTTCGCCTCCACGATTTCCATTTCCAGTGGGGACGAACTCGGCAAGCTTGCAGAAGACACCAACACCTTAGCAGAGAATATGAGTGCCATGCTTAAAAATGTCCATGCCCTTTCCAATAAGGTTGCCGATTCCTCCATGTTGCTCGTTGCCAGTGCCGAAGAAAATTCGGCTGCCGCAAACGAGGTCGCCATGACGATGGAACAAATCGCTTCAGGTGCCATTGATCAGATCGAAGTCGGCCAAGATAACGAAACGGCCATAGAGCTCATGGCCGACAAAATCAACAACCTGGAAAATCAGGCAGAAAAAATGTCGCTTGCCTCCGGTGACATGTTCAAGGCATCGGAAAATGGAATGATCACCGTTCAGGGCCTAAAACAACAATTCGATGTTACAGCCCAGATATCCAACCAGATGAGTACAGCCGTAAAGTCACTGGATGTTCGATCCCATACGATTAGCGATATCGTCAAAACCATAACAGGGATTGCCGGGCAAACCAATTTACTCGCCTTGAATGCAGCCATCGAGGCAGCCAGGGCAGGCGAGCATGGAAAAGGTTTCGCCGTCGTTGCCGATGAAGTGAAAAAATTGGCCGAACAAACGGAACACTCCTTAAAGGAAATAGCAGAAATCATTTTTGCCATGCAAACTGATACCGCAAATACGGTTAGCTTGATTGATCAGGTCAACCAGAAAATCGATCATCAGAGTACATCCGTCACGAACACCGAAGTGGCCTTTGGCGATATTGCATCAATCATCTCTACCACATTCAGTAACTTTGATGAAATAACAAGTACCATGCACGAAATGATTGCCCAGATTGCCGTGATGTCAGGCAACGCGAAACAATTAAACTCCGTTAGTCAGGAGGCAGCTGCCGGCACAGAAGAAGTGTCCGCTTCAATTGAAGAGACGAATGCCTCCATGGAACAATTAAATGCCCTGGCTGGGGAATTGGACAGCCTATCGCAGGAAATGCATAAGGAGATCCAGAAATTCAGCTACTAAACAAAAGAAAGAGCAGAAGCCAAAAGGCCCTGCTCTTTTTACATGCTCTAAATTAAAGTGGTCTTCTTCTATTCGTAAGCGTTTCATCCGTTTCAGTAATACCTGTGTATGAAGAGTTACCCCTTTTCGCATCGGCATCCACCAATACAAGCAGTTTCCCATTCTTAACATCCGATTCATATTGAGTGGCTTCACGCTCAGGGATACCGAGGCCAATCAATGTACCGGCCAAACCACCTGTACCAGCTCCTACTGCCGCACCAGCTAATGTAGCTGCAATCGGTCCAGCCGCAAGTACCGGTCCGATTCCTGGAATGGCCAAAGCACCGATTCCCGCTAAGAATCCAGCTGTTCCGCCTAAAACTCCACCAGTGGCAGCTCCAGTAGCAAGCCCTTCCTCTACTTTCGTTCCAGTTTCTTTTTTCACCGTTCTAAGTTCTTCTTTATCTTTAGCAACCACCGAAATATCATCTTGAGTATATCCTTGAGCCTGTAATGCCTCAACTGCCTGAATGGCCTCTGATCCAGTATCATAAACTCCAATTATACGTTTATCCATATCTATCATCCTCCTTAAAGAATGTTGTTTGTCGCTCCCTCTTTACATACCCCCGGAATCCAAAGCACTAAACACATTTCCACCGGAAAAGATTTATGGTTCAAGCCCATTTATAAGGGTATATAAAATTATAGTTTGCATACTTATAGGAGGTTTTTTTTTAATGCTTATCGATTTACTGAAAGATTTAGTCTCCATTGACAGTTCCTCCAAAGAAGGGGCCAATGAAGCAGTGGATTTCTGTGCCGGTTGGCTTAAGGGACAGGGATTGACTGTGGATGTGATTGAAAATAACGGGTACAAAATGCTCGTTAGCGAAATCGGGAGTGGAGAAAAAACATTGATATGGAATGGCCATGTCGATGTAGTGAGCGGGACGCCTAATCAATTCTTCCCCGAGGTGCATGAAGGGAATTTATATGGCCGTGGAACGGCCGATATGAAAGCGGGGGTTGCAGGCATGATGTGCGCCTTCGCCGAATTGAAAGATAGGGACTTAGGGTTGAAAATCCAGCTACAAATCGTTTCCGATGAGGAAATCGGGGGCTTGAACTGCTCCGGCTACCTAGCGAAGCATGGATATCGAGGCGATTTCGTCATCTGTGCAGAACCCACGCAGTTAGGCATCGGCCTACAGGCTAAGGGCTCCCTTCGCCTCGATATCGAAGTTTCCGGTAAATCCGCACATGGAAGCCGTCCATGGGAAGGTGTCAATGCCATCGAAAAGGCCTATGATATCTATACGAAAATCAAGGCCCTTCCTTTCACACGGGAACATACCCCCCTTTACGCTTCCCCCTCTCTCAATCTCGCAAAAATAAAGGGTGGAGATGTGTACAATAAAGTACCGGATGCTTGTTTACTCAGTCTCGATATTCGTTATCTTCCAACCCAGACAATGGAGGAAATCGTCGAGCAAATCGAAACCGTGGTAGGCAAGAACGTCCATATTAACATGTATAGTAAACCCGTTAACACGGAAGAAAACGATCCTTACATCACGCTACTCCGGCCGATTATCGAAAAGAACACGAAACAGGAAGCGGTCGTCTTCGGTCAACATGGCTCCGCTGACACCATCTTCTTTGCAGCGTACGGCATCCCAGCCATCGAATTCGGTCCAAAAGGAGAGAATTGGCATGGTGACCGGGAATGCGTCAATCTCGAATCCGTCATAGTCTATCAAAAAATGCTCGTTGATTTTGCCTCTGAATTCATTTTACAAAAATAAGTATAGAAAGAAGCCGATATGTCCATCTATCGGCTTCTTTTTTATAGAAGAATCCATCGTGAACGTCACTTCTAACCTCTTAAAACGGAAAATTCTCTTCTTCCCATATAATTGACAGCCTTTTCTTTCAAAAATGACTCGTCATACCCTCTTAAAATGATAAAACCATAAAGTAGGCTTTTAAGCCCATACTTTTTCCACTTATTTTTCCATATTCATACAAAATATATTATGAAATCAAGCAATATTCCAAATTTTATAGAAAATCGTGAAGTATTTCGTGATAAAAGTTCAAATTAATATCATCCCTTTTACCTAGTTTATTTTTCAATGAAATGTTTTTGTAACACAATTACTATGCCACCGAAACATTATTGTCATATAGACCTGTTATTCTAAGTCTACGCTTTAAAACAAAGGAGAATATTAATTGAAAAAAATACTACTTCCTATTATCACTGCTTTCTTCCTGGTATTTAGTTTTTCCGGAGTTTCATCAGCTGCTACTACTACATATAAAGTTAAAAGTGGTGACACACTATGGGGCATCGCGAGTAAACATAACATAACGGTCAATCAACTAAAGAGTTGGAACAACCTTAAAAAAGATCATATTAAACCAAAACAAGTTTTAAAAGTTAAGAAAACTGCAACGAAGGCAAAACCCAAAGCAAAAAAAGCATCAAAGAAATATAAAACTATCACAGTCAATGCTACAGCCTATACAGCGAATTGCAAAGGGTGCAGCGGGATTACGGCAACTGGCCTTAACCTGAAGAAAAACCCTAAAGTCAAAGCTATTTCTGTCGATCCTAAAGTCATTCCACTAGGAACAAAAGTTCATGTAGAAGGTTACGGAGATGCCGTAGCAGCAGATAAAGGCAGTGCGATTAAAGGAAAAAAAATCGACGTCTTCTATTCTTCTAAAACAAAAGCTCTTAACTGGGGTAGAAAAACAGTAAAAGTGAAAGTCTATCAATAAAAAGTAATCAGCTTGTAACAATTCAGGCTGTTTTTTTTTGCCTTTTTTTCTTTTATAGTCATTATTTCACCATTCATATTTACTGAAAATTCAGCTAATGGTATGATTGGTCCATCAATCAGAAGCGAGGTGTACATATTGAAGATAGTCGTTATCGGAGCCGGTGCACTTGGTTCCTATTATGGAGGTAGACTACAGCAAGCAGGACAACAGGTTCAATTCGTCGTCCGTAAAAACCGAGCCCAACAATTGAGAGAGCAAGGGTTGAACATAACAAGCCCTCATGGAAACTATGAGTTTAACGAACTTCAATTCACAGAGGACGTACATGACATACAACAAGTTGACTTGGTCCTCCTAACGGTAAAAGGGTTCCACCTGAGAGGGGCGCTGCCTGACTTGAAGGTCCTGGTCGATAAAGGGGCAAAGGTTCTTCCCCTTTTAAATGGACTCGAGCATATCTCCATACTTCAGGATGAACTGGGCGAAGCGAACGTCATAGGGGGAAGTGCCTTCATTATCGCTACCTTAAACGAAAAAGGCCATGTCGTACACTCTAACCGGAACCATGACTTAATTTATGGCCCGCTTCATCCCTCTCAACAAGAGATCTGCGATGAGTTTGAACAAGCAGTTAGTTCAGCCATCATGGGAGCAAGCAGGACAGAAAACATCTTAATTCGTCTATGGATTAAATATATGTTCATTACTGCTTTCTCCGGCGTGACAACAGCATCCAATCTTCCCATAGGGACCATACGCAACTATCCAGAAACGAACCGGGTACTGGAAAAGGCGCTTGTGGAAATGCAGATGCTCGCTAACGCTCATGGCATTGGATTGACGGAAAGGAATGTCGCTCAGGCACTGGAGGACATAGCCGCTTTACCCGACGAAGCTACCTCCTCCATGCATCAGGACCGTCGGAAAAATCAATCCCTTGAAGTCGAGCATTTACAAGGGGGTGCCCTAAGGCTCGCCAAAAATGCCCATATCCAACTTCCTGTGATTGAAACCCTCTACGCACTCATCAAGCCTTTTGAACAATGATTTTTCTTAGGCACCAGTTTTAAAACTGGTGCTTTCTTGTTCCTCCTCTCTTCTCCCTCTCTCTCACTTTCCAAGACCAAAAAGACCAAAAAGAACAATATCACCAAAAGAATATTCTGACTCTTCCTTCTGTTACACTATAGTTAATTAAAGAAAGCGCTATCATATAACAAAGGAGAATACAGTATGAAACTATTAAAAAATCTAACTGTCCAAGTCATCATAGGTATCATTCTCGGTATTACAGTCGGTTTCTTATTCCCTGCTTTCGGTGAACAGCTGAAAATCTTAGCTGATTTGTTTATTAAAATGATAAAAATGGTCATCGCACCCATCATATTCTTAACCGTCGTTATCGGCATTGGCGGCATGGGTGACATGAAGAAAGTGGGTCGTATCGGTGGGAAAGCCCTCCTTTACTTCGAAATCGTTTCCACCGTTGCCCTTGCGATTGGTCTTATCGTGGTCAACCTGTTAGGACCGGGTAAAGGATTTAACATCGATTCAGTGGAAGGCGGAGATGTATCGCAATATACAACCGCTGCTGAGGAAACAGAACACGGTGCCATAGCCTTTATCTCCAATATCATCCCGGACAATGCTGTCGCTGCAATGGCCGGTGGCGACTTGCTTCCTATTCTGTTCTTTGCCGTCTTGTTCGGTATCTCCATGGCAATGATCGGACCAAAAGTACAACCTGTCGTCTCCTTCTTACAACATATAGCGGATATTTTCTTCGGCATCGTTGGGATCATCATGAAGTTTTCACCCCTGGCGGCATTTGGGGCCATGGCCTATACCATCGGTAAGTTCGGGCTTGGTTCTCTAAGTTCTTTAGGACAATTAATGGCTAGTGTATATATTACCATGGCATTATTCATCATCATCGTCCTTGGGGGCATCGCAAAATTCTATGGCTTCAACATATTCAAATTCATCGCTTATTTAAAAGAGGAACTTCTATTGGTATTGGGAACTTCTTCTTCGGAATCCGCATTGCCAAGTGTGATGAAGAAGCTTGAGAATTACGGATGTTCAAAATCCGTGGTCGGGCTGGTCGTACCGACCGGTTATTCCTTTAACCTTGATGGCACATCGATTTACCTGTCGATGGCGGCCATTTTCATCGCCCAAGCTTATGGCGTGGATTTAAGCATCTGGCAGGAAATAACCCTTCTTGGAATCCTGATGCTAACATCTAAAGGGGCTGCAGGTGTAACAGGATCCGGTTTCATCACCCTTGCGGCAACATTGGCTGCTTTCCCGATGATTCCTGTTGAAGGCATGGCACTTCTTTTAGGGGTCGACCGCTTCATGTCGGAAGCTCGTGCCATCACGAACCTGATCGGAAACAGTGTTGCTACAGTTGTCATTTCTAAAACAGAAGGCGAATTTGATCCAACTCATTCAAACTACAACAATTTGGATGAAGTAGCCGCCTCCACAGATCGATGAAGAACGGACACTAAGAAAGAGGATAGATGGGAAGCAGAACTCTCTGCCCGCATCTATCCTCTTTTCCATATGCATTCTTACTTCCTTACTGTCCCTTGAAACACTTCATCACTCCGTTTTATTATCCCTATTGACTGAACCCACCACCATTTCTAAAAACTTATCAATCATATTCATTTAAGATTTCCCGAAAAGTGTTTATACTTTTATATAGCAGATGATATTAGCTTATAGACATTCACTCTAAATAAAGAACAAAATAATACGAAACGGGAGGTTTTATCATGAAAGATTACGGATTATACATTAATGGGGAATGGTCCGATCACGGACTTGAAAAAATCGAAGTGAAAAACCCGGCAACCGATGAAATTGTCGCCACTGTCCCAAAAGGAGGAGCCACGGAAGCAGCCAAAGCTGCCGATGCAGCTTATGCGGCCTTTACTGATTGGGCTGCCCTCTCGGTTTATGAACGTGCGGATTTGATCTGGAAATGGCATAAATTGATCGACGACAATAAAGAAGAACTAGCTAGAATCATGACAGAGGAACAAGGTAAACCATTGAAAGAAGCCCTTGGGGAAATGAACTATGCGAATGGATTTTTATCCTGGTTTGCCGAAGAAGGAAAACGGGTGTATGGGGAAACGATTCCTGCCTCCACTACGAATAAGCGACTTTTTGTAACCAAACAACCAGTCGGTGTCGTAGCCGTCATTACCCCATGGAATTTCCCGGCGGCGATGATTACGCGAAAAGTGGCACCCGCACTTGCCGTCGGCTGTACGGTTGTCATTAAACCCGCGAATCTGACGCCGATTACAGCCTTGAAAATGGCCGAATTGGCTGAAGAAGCAGGCATTCCAAAAGGTGTCATCAATGTAGTGACAGGTAAATCATCGGAAATCGGCGAAACTTGGCTTCAAGATACCCGGATTCGCAAATTGACCTTCACCGGTTCAACGGAAGTCGGGAAAACTTTAATGAAGGGCTCTGCCGAAACCGTGAAGAAGATATCGCTTGAGCTGGGTGGCCACGCTCCCGCCATCGTTCTGGAAGATGCCGACCTCGATAAAGCCGTTGAGGGCATCATTAGTTCGAAATTCCGGAACGCCGGACAAACATGCGTGTGTTCAAACCGCATTTATGTTCATGAATCCATCCAGGACGTCTTCATCGAGAAGCTTGTTGCCAAAGTGAACGAACTGAAAGTGGGCAACGGTTTGGAAGAAGGCGTCGACATCGGACCTCTTATTGACCAAAGTGCAGTCGAAAAGGTACAAAAGCAAATTGACGAAGCCATCAATAGCGGAGCCAAACTCGAAGCTGGTGGGAAATCGATTGGCGGACTCTTCCTTGAACCGACCATCCTTTCCAACGTCAGCGATAGCATGCTTTGCATGAATGAAGAAACATTCGGACCACTTGCACCGATTGCTTCCTTCAAGACAGATGAAGAAGCGGTACAACGTGCAAACGACTCGATTTTCGGGCTGGCAGCATACGTCTTCACCGAGAACATCTCAAGGGGCATTAAAGTCACCGAAGCCCTGGAATTCGGGATCGTCGGCTTGAACGATGGCCTCCCTTCGGTTCCACAGGCACCATTCGGCGGATTCAAGCAAAGTGGGCTTGGCCGCGAAGGCGGACATCATGGGATTGAAGAGTTTTTAGAGGTCAAATATATATCACTAGGCCTATAATCAAATATTGGTACAAAAAAAACGGGACCAACTCTCAAAGAGTCGATCCCGTTTTTTCATTCAATTAAATCTTCCCCGAGTTTTTCCTCTTTCCTGATCCTGATGAACTTAACGATATTCAATACAATCGTTTTAATGACGGAATAAGTCGGTACAGCCAGGATCATCCCAATGATGCCTGCGATGTTTCCCGCAACCAATAAAAGGATGATGATGGTTAACGGATGCGTATTTAGCTTTTTCCCGATGACCAGCGGTGAAATGACATTACCGTCCAACTGCTGAACAATCGTGATGACCACTATGACCAAAAGCGCCTGTGTCGGCGAATGAATCAAGGCCACGATCACTGCAGGAGCGGCTCCAATAAATGGGCCGACATAGGGAATGATATTGGTAACGGCACCTATCAATGCAAACAGGAAGGCATAAGGCAAATCAATGATTAAATACCCCACGAACGTCCCAATTCCAACAAATAAGCAGACTAGCATTTGCCCCTGTATGTATGTCGTAAGGGTCTCCCCCGTTTCCTTAAGAACGGATAATGCCGGTTTGTGATAACGGACCGGTACAAATTTCATGATGGAGCTTGGTAGCTTATCGCCATCCTTCAACATATAAAACAGGATGAATGGAACCGTTACGACTACCAAGGTTATATTCGTGACAACGCTGAATACAGAAGACAGACTTTTAGTAATATTGCCCGGTAGGTCCGTCAAGTATCTTTGAAGGGAATCTCCCACTTCTTTCAAAGACACATAATCCTGTTCCATCGTCCACATGAACCATCTTGATTTGGATAAATCTTCGATGAACGTTCTTGATTGATTAAAATAATCAGGAAGGTTATTAATCAAATCCGTGACCTGACGTGAAAGGGACGGGCCGACAAGACCGACCAATAAACTTACTAGACCAAGGAATATCACATACAGCAATAAAATCGCCAATCCCCTCGGCACTCTCCTTTTCACGAGCAAATCGACCGTCGGATTGAACAAGAAATAAAGAAAACCGGAAATGAGTATTGGAAAGAACAAAGTTGAAGTGAAAATTACGATTGGTTCAAAAAGAAACGAAATCTTCGTCCCCACATAAAATAACACGGACAATAGCAATAGCTCTAATGTCCAAAAATGCAGTTTAGCCTTGAACAAGTTATCTCCTCCTATATAACTCTTCTTTTTCTAAAGAAAGATGATCCATTATGTATGTAAAATTTTATAATGCTACCTATCATTGATAGAAGTTTACCATACTTCCATTACCACAACGTAAAATTCTGTATAAAATTTATTTCAATGAATTCCAGGATTTACATTGGTAAAAAATCATCCTTCTCAAGGCAGTCTTTTAGAGCGGGAAACCCTTTTATCGGTCAAAACGATCAATATATCGGTCAAACTTGGCTTTTATCGGTCTATTCAACCTATTTATCAGTCAAATCCAGCACTTTATCGGTCAAACCCCATCTCAGCAAACAAAAAAACCCCGCTGCAATGAGCGGGGTCCATCTTCTTATTTTTGATCTTGAAGAGTAGCTTCAAGCATTGTACCGTTCTTGGCAAGGTTTGTATACCAAGAGAATGCTTTTTCAAGAACATGCGGTGTTTGGTGTCCACCAGTTAGAGCGACAGCTTCGTTGAAATAATCACGAAGTTGTTGACGGTAATCCGGATGTGCACAGTTTTCAATGATTGCATGTACACGTTCTTTTGGTGCTAGACCGCGTAAATCAGCGTAACCTTGTTCTGTAACGATAACATCCACATCATGCTCAGTGTGGTCAACGTGAGATACGAAAGGAACGATACTTGAGATTTTGCCGCCTTTTGCATAGGACTTCGTTACGAAGATACCCAAGCGTGCATTACGAGCATAGTCTCCAGAACCACCGATACCATTCATCATTCTTGTACCAGAAACATGTGTTGAATTTACGTTTCCGTAAATGTCGCATTCTAACGCAGTGTTGATAGAAATCAAACCAAGACGACGGATGACTTCCGGGTGGTTAGAAATTTCTTGTGGACGAAGAACGAGTTTATCACGATATTTATCAAGTTCGCCATATACTTGCTTACCTTTTTCTTCAGCCAAAGTAATGGAGCAACCTGAAGCGAATTTAACTTTTCCAGCATCGATAAGATCGAATACTGCATCTTGTAACACTTCAGAGTATACTTCTAAATCTTTGAATTCAGAATCAATTAAACCATTCAATACGGCGTTTGCAACGGAACCTACACCTGATTGAAGTGGTGCAAGTGATTCAGTTAAACGACCAGCCTTGATTTCTTCGCGAAGGAAGTTAGTAAGGTGATTGGCCATGACAGCAGTCTCTTCATCAGGAGGCACGATTGTAGAAGGTGCATCCGTAACTGTTGCCACAACAATTCCTTTCACTTTTTCAGGATCAACAGGAATACCGATCGAACCAATACGATCACTTGCACTCGTCAATGGAATCGGTTGGCGCTCACCTTGTTGAGCTGGTAAATATATATCATGCATGCCTTCTAATCCTTCTGGATGAGACACGTTTAATTCGATGATGACATTCTTCGCTTCTTGTACGAAGATAGCTGAGTTACCTACAGAAGTTGTCGGAATGATTAATCCGTCTTCTGTGATAGCCACTGCTTCGATGATAGCAAAGTCGATTGGTCCAACAATCCCTTGACGAACTAATTCAGCCGTATGAGATAGATGTTGGTCGACATAAGTGATTTCATCAGCATTGATTTTATTACGAATACCTTTATCCGCTTGGAATGGTAAACGTTTATTTATGAGTCCGGCTTCCGCCATATGTTGGTCGACTTCAGGTCCTAAGGATGCACCTGTATATACGTCAACTTTGAATTTTTCAGTTTTCGCTCTTTCAACTAGAGCCATTGGAATAACTTTCGCATCACCAGCACGAGTAAATCCACTCATACCTAGTTTCATACCATCTTTAATCCATGAAGCAGCTTCTTCTGCAGTGACAACTTTCCCCTTAAGTTGCTCATTGCGGATTTTTTTGAAAACGCTTTCGTTCATACAAAAGACCCCCATTTTCGCTTTTCTTACACCTAATTTTATCAAGTACGTGTAATTGTCACATTCTTTTATGAATGAAAAGCCTTAAAAGGAGCATAAAACAGCATTTTTATTACACGAAACAGAAACTCTAAAAACCAAGTGCTCTTCGGAACTGACTTGCGTACGTTTGGCTAACTTGAATTTTCGAATGATCCTTCATCACAAGCAAGAATGTAGAGTGAAAGTCAGGCAAGATTTCCTCAATGAAATGAATGTTGACAATATAGGAACGGTGCACCCGAATAAACATTTCACTTGGTAAAACGAACTCCAATTCACTTAAATTCAATTTATGGAAACCACTCACGCGTTCAGACTGGATCCTTGTCTTCCTATTTTGAGCTTCTAAAAACATGATTTCCTCATAAGGAAGCGGAATCCATCTGTCTTCCGTCTTGACGGTTAAAAAGGAAGTCGGCAACACGAACGGCTTGGAGGGAAGGATGGCTGTCACGGCGCCCATTGGATTTTCACCTTCCAGGATGGGAACGCTCAAACCATAATACGGGACGCCAAATACATCACTTTCAACTTGCACAGCAATTTTCTTCCGGCTCTGCAATGCCTTGAAAGCGGCCGTCCCTTCACTTATTAAATCTCCAGGTTTAATCCCGACATCGATTTGCTTGCTTGGTTGATAATAGATAAACTGCTCAGAATCAGCCACTGCAATCGAAGCGTTTTTTGGAACAAACTCACTAATGATATTTAAAACGGATTTAACCGTAAATTGATCCATTTTTCCCCACCCCATAAAGAACATATTGATTGATTATTTTCACTCTAAAGAAAAAGACTTTCTTCTGATTTTTCCCATATTAATGAAAAATGGAAGTAAATAAGCGAAAATCGTCGAAAAAAGCCAGAAAACAGGATTTAAATTACCTGTCCCATTTTCATTATAGTGGGTACTCCCACCAATTTCTATGGTGGAACCAATAAAAAATCCGTCCTTCTATTATAAAATTCACTTCCAGGATATAAACTATTCAAATACGCTGCCGAAAAGGTTTGCCACTATCTCTAAAACACAGGAAAAACCGTTCCTCTTTTTATAGAAGAAACGGCTTCCTAACTTAGACATCTGCTTTTTTAGACGGGGAATTGGTTCGGAGAAGTAAGATTGATTCTAAATTCTTCAATGGTAATTCTAATAAATAAGACCTGTCGGTAGGTTGGTAAATGTTTTCGGATATCAGTTCAGTCACGATCTTTTGCTTTTTCCTGGAAACAATCTCAATCAACTTGCCCATCTGTCCCCTCCTTTAATGTTTTCCTCAGTCGTTCTTTAATGCATCGTGCCCTTCTTTTCCTGTCCGGATATTCACCACATTGGCTAATTCATAGATGAAGATCTTTCCGTCTCCAGGTTTTCCAGTGCTTAAGAATTTCCTGGCAACATCCACTACATCTTGAACGGGGACTTCACATACTACAATCTCTATTTTCATTCGGTCATGTAAGGATATTTCCCGATTTCGGCCTCGATATGTTTCGACATAACTCTTCTGTAGCCCAGTACCTTTCGCATCTGACACCGTGATACCACTGACACCAATCTTCGCCAACTCCTCTTTGAACTGTTCAAACTTGATTGGCCGCGTAATGATTTCGATTTTCGTCAATACCTGAGACATATGAATTCCCTCCTTTAAATTGATTCGTGATAGGCCTTTTCACCGTGGAGTGTAAGATCGAGCCCCGTTGTTTCATCTTCTTCGCTGACACGTAATGGAACGAACAAGCTAATGACTTTTGCGATGATATACGTGACTACAGCCACGAAGATATATGTGGCGATAATCGCTACAACTTGTTTCCAAAGTAGGTTGAAGTCTCCGTAGAACAAACCGTTGGCTCCCCCTTCATTCACCGAAGTAGTCGCGAATAATCCCGTCGCGATTCCACCCCAAGTGCCTCCAATGCCATGTAAGCCGAAAGCATCAAGTGCATCATCATAGCCCAATTTGTTTTTAAGGAAGAATACACCCCAGTAACAAACCGCTCCGCCAATGACCCCAATCAGGATGGAAGATGCTGTCGTCACGAACCCACAGGCTGGTGTAATGGCCACCAATCCAGAAATGGCACCCGATACTGCACCAAGCAAGGTTGCCTTCTTATTTGTCATGTACTCAACGATTAACCAGCCAATGATACCAGCCGCAGCTGCAACAGCCGTATTCACGAAAACATTCATCGCCACTGCATCGATCGTCAAGGCACTGCCGACATTAAAACCGTACCAGCCAAACCAGATCAACGATCCACCAAGGAATGTTAAAGGTAGATTATGCGGGGCACTGTTTCCTGATTCCTTCCTTTTCCCCAACATGATAGCCAACACTAAACCAGCAACACCTGAAGAGATATGAACGACGTTACCGCCGGCGAAATCAAGTGTACCAAGTTCAGCTAACCAGCCGCCTCCCCATACCCAGTGAGCAACGGGTGCGTATACGAATAAAGACCAAAGAATGGTGAAAATTAAGAAAGCGGAAAATTTCATTCGTTCAGCGATCCCGCCTGCGATAATGGAAACGGTCAATACTGCGAATGTCATTTGGAATAGCATGAATAAACTATGAGGAATTGTGTCGCTGTATGGGCCAGGAGCGAAGCCGACATCCTTTAAACCTACCCAATCCAGACCGCCTAGGAGAGTATTTCCTGGTGAGAAGGATAATGAATACCCAACCAGCACCCAAAGAATAGAAATGACAGCGAGTGGCATATAACTATGCATTGCCGTATTGAGGACATTCTTGCTTTTTACCATCCCTCCATAAAATAGGGCAATTCCTGGAGTCATAAGCCAAACCATCATTGTCGCTAAAAACATGAATACCGAATCTGCCATCTGCATTTGTTTTTCCCCCTTAAATTTTTAATATGTTATGTTATATAACATTGTTATGTGATGTAATTTATCATATACTTAATTTTCTAAAAATTCAACAACTTTATTTACTTTTTTTGAGAATTCTATGTAATAAGCACCGGAAACCGAACGGTACAAAATAGATTCTTAGTCCTTTCCTCACATACTTTCATACTCTTCTTATAAAATCCGCACAAAAAAGGGCCCTAATAATAAGGGCCCCTCCTAACTATATGACTAGCAACAGCGTGATACCTTCCCATCCTTAGCATTATACCTTTCGTCCTGCGCTTCGCAGAAGAACTCTTTCCTTGTCTTAATCGTTTTATCAGGATGTTCCAGCTTCATATGGGCTACATACGTTTCATAACTAGGAACTCCGACAAGTAGACTAATGAATTGCTTTCGGTAGCTAAGAATCCGGGTAATTTTTTTTAACATGGTTTCCTTCCCTCCATTATCACCTTGATATATAAGGAGATTCATGCATGTCAATTTTTTCATTTTTGATGATTTTGATCCATAATCGTACCGCGGAAATCAAGACAGTGATGACCACGATCATAAAGAAGGCACAAAGGGCTGCATCTAAATAATCATTGAAGATGACTCGTTTCATTTCCGCTAAATTCGCCGCCGGAGCAAGGACCTCTCCTGCATCATAGGCAGCCTTGAATTTGTCCTTATGCGCCAAAAAGCCAATTGCAGGGTTTTCGTGGAATAGCTTTTGCCAACCCGCTGTCATCGTCGCAATTAATATAAAGGTCGTCGGTAAAAGTGTGACCCATGTGTACGCTTTCTTGCCCATCTTGAACAAGACGGTCGTACCAAGCAGTAACGCAATCGCAGATAGCATTTGATTCGCAATCCCGAACAATGGCCATAGTGTATTGATTCCTCCAAGCGGATCAATGACCCCCTGGTACAGGAAGTATCCCCACCCTAGAACACAAATGGCTGTCGCGATGATGTTCGGCACCCATTTATTCGTTTGCGCGAATGGTTTATAAAAAGTACCGATAATATCTTGAATCATGAAACGGCCCACCCGGGTACCGGCATCAATCGTCGTCAAGATGAACAGTGCCTCGAATAGTATCGCGAAATGATACCAAAACGCCATCAAGGAAGCACCCCCGACTACTTGTGAGAAAATATGCGCCATCCCAATCGCAAATGTGGGAGCTCCTCCAGTACGGGATAATATCGTTTCCTCCCCGACATCATCGGCAAGGTCCGTAATCATATCAGGCGTCAAGACAAATCCCCAATCAGATATCGTCGTCGCAACCTGAGCCGGCTCCGTCCCAATGACAGCACCCGGACTATTAATAGCAAAGTAAATACCCGGTGTTAATACGCAGGCCGCTACCATCGCCATGATGGCCACGAATGACTCAGTCAGCATGGCTCCATATCCGATTGGACGTGCATGAGATTCACGTTCGATCATCTTAGGCGTCGTACCCGATGAAACGAGCGCATGGAATCCTGACACCGCCCCACATGCAATCGTGATGAATAAAAATGGGAATAGGTTACCCGAGAAAACCGGCCCCGTTCCATCAATGAACTGCGTGACCGCAGGCATTTCAAGATTAGGCATGACGATGAAGATGCCTAGTGCAAGAGCGATGATCGTACCGATTTTCAAGAAGGTACTTAGATAATCCCGCGGAGCCAAAAGCATCCAAACCGGTAGCACAGAAGCAACAAAACCATACACAATCAAGAGGATGGCAATCGTTTCACCTGAGTATGTAAACATGGGAGCCAATGTTGCACTTTCCGCTACAAAACGTCCGAAGTACAAAGCAAGCATCAACAGGATAATCCCGATGATGGATCCTTCCCCGACTCGTCCAGGCCTGATATACCGCATGTAAACACCCATAAGGACGGCAATAGGTATGGTCGAAGCAATCGTGAACATCCCCCAAGGGCTTCCTACCAAGGCCTTCACGACTACTAGCGCAAGCACGGCCAATAAAATGACCATGATGCCAAAAATCCCTAGCATGGCAATGAATCCTGTGACGGGACCGATTTCTTCTTTTATCATTTCACCAAGCGATTTACCATTTCGGCGCATCGATCCGAAGAGAATGACGAAATCCTGTACCGCACCGGCCAAAACGACACCCACCACAAGCCATAGCGTGCCCGGCAGATACCCCATCTGTGCCGCTAAGATAGGCCCTACAAGTGGCCCTGCCCCAGCAATCGCTGCAAAATGATGACCAAACAGTACCCATTTATTCGTCGGTACATAGTCCTTACCATCATTATTCAATTCAGCTGGAGTCTTACGTTTATCATCAAGCTCGAATACTTTCTGTGCGATAAATTTACTATAAAAGCGATAAGCAATCGAATAGACACAGAGAGCAGCCGTAACAATCCACATAGCATTAATGCTTTCCCCGCGATTTAAGGCGACAACACCGAAGCTCACGGCTCCCAACGCAGAGATGATTCCCCAAAGAATAACTGATTTAAGCGCTTTCATTTTTTTCATCTCCTACCCCATTGTATTTACTAATTATTGTGCCTGAACGTTTTCCACAGCCTCCTTAAAACGACTAAACAACGTTAATTTTGTATATATTCTGAATTATATGTCATTTTATGGTTAATAAGCAATAGGTTTTCTTCACTAGCCGAAATTAATAGCACGGCATGTACCGTTACGATTTTTTCAGACTACCCAGACTTCCTCCCCCTACGTCCAGACTCCGTTTTTAACGTTTATTTCCATACTACCTATTTAATTCCTATCGCCTATTCCGCTATAATAAAAAGGAAAGTTTAGCCATCACCTGAGCTGATGAACGAATGGGAGGTATGACAATGGAATTTTTGACCGTTGGACAATTGTCTAAGCGAGCGAATGTGACGATAAGAACCATCCGTTACTATGACCAGATTCAATTATTAACGCCTGAATACAGGCACGCCAATGGCCGCAGATATTACTCGGCCAATGACCTGAAGCGACTTGAGAAAATCTGCCTGCTTAAAGCCCTTTCTTTTTCATTGGACGATATCAAAACCGTATTGAATAAAGAATCCTTCAAAGAATTACTTCTCCAGCACCAACAACAAATACAATCCGATATAAAAGAAGAGGAAAATACATTAAAGAACATCCAGACTTTATTAAACAGTATCGAAATCGAAGGAGAATTCAATTGGGAGTTACTGCTTCCATTATTCAAAAGAAAAGAGCATAATCGAGGGTCACACTTCAACGAGGAAGAACAGAAAACCATCAATAAACTACCCAAAATGGAACAAAATGATATCAGCATGAAGCAATGGATCAATCTCATGAAGAGAATCGAATGGTCCCTTGAAAAGGGCGTTTCCCCCTTATCGGAAGAAGGACGGCTCATTGCCGAAGATTCCCTCCTGCTGTCCGAGTTGGTATTTCAGGGAAACAAAGAGCTTGAGGAGAAATTCTGGGAAATTCGAAAGTCCAAGGAAGGATCCGCTTCCGCAGGTTTGTATCCGATAAACGAAGATGTGCTGACCTTCTTGGATGAGGCAATTGCCTCGGTAACGGAATGTACCCCATAGGTTCCAGTTTTTTGGACCAACTAAAAAAAATGTGCGCCAAGAGGCACACATTTTTTTTCATCCCGTGTGATTTCCATTTAAGGAACCGCGATGAAGTTCAGCATAGAAACCTTTTTGCTTCAATAACTCGGAATGGGACCCTTTTTCGATGATTCTCCCCTCATCCAATACCAGTATTTGATCGCTTTGCTGAATCGTATTCAGTCGATGCGCAATGACGAAACTTGTTCGCCCCTTCATCAATCGATGTAACGCCTCCTGTATTTTGATTTCGGTGATCGTATCAATACTGCTTGTCGCCTCATCCAAAATCAAAAGAATCGGATCGGCTAAAATCGCCCTCGCAATTGAAAGGAGCTGTCGTTGCCCCTGGCTGATTCCACTGCCATCTTGGGTCAAAACCGTATCATATTGATTGGGCAGTTTCATGATAAAGGTATGTGCATTGGCAAGTTTGGCCGCTTCCACTACCTCCATATCCATGGCTTCCAAACGGCCATAACGGATATTTTCACGAATTGTTCCTTGAAATAGAAAGGAATCCTGTAAAACGAATCCCATATGTTTACGGAGGCTCGCCCTCGTTACGTGTTGGATATCTTGTCCATCGACCAGGATCCTGCCACTGTTCGGTTCATAAAACCGGGCGAGCAGATTAATGATCGTCGTTTTACCCGCACCGGTCGGACCGACTAATGCAATGGTCTCTCCTTTTTCAGCATGGAAACTAATATCGTTGATTGTTTGATCGTCATCATCATAGGAAAAGAACACCCCTTCGAAATCAACCTCTCCACAGATGTCCCGTAGTTCACCCGCATCTTTCTCATCCACGCCCTCTTCCTCTTCATCCAGGATCGAGAATACCCGCTCAGCACCAGCGACAGCCGAAAGCAGGGTATTGAACTGGTTAGCCAAGTCATTGAGCGGACGCGTGAATTGCCTGGAATACTCGGTGAAGATGACAATCACGCCAATGGTGACCCCACCCATTCCTTCCAAGGCCAAATAGCCACCGACAGCAGCAATCACGATGAAGCTTAAGTTATTCAATAAATTCATCAGCTTCGGTATCAATCCCGAATAGGATTGAGACCAATAACCGGCTTTTTTCAAGTTCTCACTGCGGGTGATAAAATCACGAATCACTTTTTCTTCCTGTGAAAAGGCCTTCACGATGCGCTGTCCGGAAATTGTTTCTTCAATGAATCCATTCAATTCACCCAGGTTTTTCTGCTGTTCCTTGAAAAGCCTGCCTGTCCGGTTCGTAATCCATTTCAACCCAAAGAACATAAGCGGGACAATGAAAAGGGTTAGAATCGTCAGTAATGGACTCAAATACAGCATGACAGCCAGTGTCCCAACAAGAGTCAGGACGCTTGAAAAGATTTGAATGACCGAACTGTTCAATGTAGAGCTGACATTTTCAATATCATTCGTGACCCGGCTCATCAGTTCCCCATGCTGGCGACGGTCAAAAAAGGGAATCGGCAGCTGCTGGAGCTTCTTGAACAGCTGGTTGCGCATCAGATAAACCGTATCCTGGGCAATCCCGATCATCCAATAGTTTTGTAGCCACATGGACAGTGAATAGAACACATAAACCGCAAGGAGCCCAAACAGCAGATTGATCAAACCATCGCTGTCCTTCGTGACGATATAATCGTCGATGGCCATTCCGACAAGAAATGGACCAAGCAGTCCTAACACTGAACTGACCAGGACCATGAACAGGACCATGACGAGCATACTTCTATTCGTCGTTAAATAAGGGAGGATCCGTTTGACCGTGCCTGCAGAATTGGACGGCTTTTTAGCGGGAGACGTTTTTCGTTTCATAGGAAATCTCCTCCTCCCCATATTGTGATGCAACGATTTTCCGATAAAGGGCATTCGTTTTACTCAACTCATCATGCTTGCCTTCCGCGAGTACCTCGCCATCTTCAAGCAATAAGATTTTATCGGCTTTCATCGCTGTACTTATTTTTTGCGTAATGATGAGCGTCGTGCACGTATAGGATTCCAATGCCGTAAGCAGCCTACTTTCCGTATTTAGATCCAAGGCGCTTGTGCTGTCATCCAAAAGGAGGATCTTCGGCCTGCGGACCAATGCCCTCGCAACCGATAGCCGTTGCTTTTGCCCACCTGAGAGATTCACTCCTTTTTGTCCTAGCCGCGTTTCATATTGCTTTGGCAGTCTCATTACCGTTTCATGGATTTGGGCATGTTGGGCCGCTATCATGATTTCCTCCAGTGACGCGTCTTCTTTCCCCCAGGCGATATTGGTCTGGATGGACCCGGAAAATAGCATCGCTTCCTGTGGCACGTAGCCAATCCTTTTTCGGAGTGAGTCCAGAGGAATGTCCCTCACATCCTGTCCATCTATCGTGATTGCTCCACTCTCCACTTCGAATAAACGTGGAATGAGCTGAAATAGGGAGGTTTTCCCCGACCCAGTCGCACCGATGATCGCGAGAGTTTGTCCCGCTTCGACGGTGAAATTCAAGTGTTTCAATACCTGTTCATCTCCGCCAGGATAGCGGAATGACACATCCTGGAACTCGATATGCCCCTCTTTGATAAGGTCCCCCCTGCTTTCCACCCTACCATCATCGAGATCAATGGGCGTCTCGAAAATTTCGGTCACGCGGTCCGCTGACGCTTTTGCTCGGGACAAGACCATGATCAACCAAGAAAAGACCGATAAGGAGCCTGCGATTCTTGTGGCATAATTGACAATCGCCACGACTTCCCCGACCTTGATATCTCCCGTCGAGATATAGCCGCTACCGAACCAAAGGACTACAAGGATCGCCACGTTCATGACCAGCATCAGCACGGGCATCGTCGTTTCAATCAAGCGAAGCGATTGGACGGTCTTCTTTTTCAATTCATCGTTTGCCCCGTCAAACCGGCCGATTTCATGACCCTTACGAAGAAATGCTTTGATCAACCTCATCCCAATCAAATTTTCCCGCATGACACTATTGACGTTATCCAGCCTTTTTTGGACAAGTCGAAACAGCTTTGCCGCACGTTTCATGACCCATCCCAGGAACAGCACGAGAACGGGAATCGAAATGATCAATACAAGGGATAACTTCAGATTGACCGTTATCGCCATGATTGTGCCCCCAATGACAATCAGCGGTGCCCTTGCCATGATACGCAATCCCATAAATACCGTATTCTGAAGCTGCGTCACATCATTCGTCATCCGGGTGATCAAGGAAGAGGTCGGGATGTTGTTTAAATTGGCAAAAGAAAAGGCCTGGATTTTGCCGAAGAGATTTTTCCTTACTTCATGTCCAAAACTTTGGCTCACATGAGAAGCTGTAAAGGAATTGACGATTCCGCCAAGGAAAGAAAATATCGACAGGCCGACCATGATCGCTCCCCACTTTATCACGACGGAAAGGTCTTTTTGTAAAATGCCATCATCAATGATTTTTGCAATGAAGAGTGGCTGTAATAGCTCAACACCGAGCTCGACTAACATTAAAAATAAAGCAAGAGCGATGAAGAGACGATATGGTTTAAGGAACGAAAACAGTTTTTTCATCTACGACACCCTTCAATCTTCATATGTAGGTAATATTTTTATCTTTTCATTATACATTTTTATACAGATTTAATAAAAGAATTAGCAAGCTTGGTTAGCATTGGAAAAAGTTTTTTAATTTTTTCCGAGATCCTCTTGACAAAAAACAGGAAATAAGAGAAAATTCTAATTGATAATGATTTTCAATTTCATTATCGATCTCTGAAATTTGTTAAGTACTACGATAATTTCTTATCGTACCCATTTGATATTGTACATAGATACAATGTCGCCCCGGTCTCTCTGTGCCTAGTAAAAATTATATGCTTAGTTGCGAATGCAAGTCACTAGAATATTGCCCCCTCTTTATTCAAGTCAGTTTATTCAATTTAAAGCATATTAGGCATCCGGGGTCCTTTTTTTTCAAAAAACATCCCTATACATAGATCATTAAGAATAAGGAGAAATACAAATATGAAACTAGAACAAATCATAAAAGAACGACGGAGCATCAAACGATTCAAGGACCAACCCGTTCCCCTCGAAACCATTCAATCACTTTTGGAAACTTCCACGTGGGCACCCAATCATAAAATGACCCAACCGTGGCGATTCGTCGTTGTTCACGGTGACAGCCGCGTGAAGCTAGCAGAAGCGACACGGGCCTTTATGGCAGGTAAAGAAAAGGATCCGTCAAAGAAGAAAGAAGCCGGTCAGCGTGGGTACAATAAACTGAACGGCGTTCCGATGTTCGTTGCGGTCATCATGGAGGAAAACCCGAATCTCATGACCCGCGAAGAGGATTATGCAGCCACGAGCGCCTTGATCCAGAATTTCAGTTTACTTGCCTGGGAACAAGGAATCGGCATGATTTGGGAAACGTACGGCATGATCCACAGCCAAGAATTCCGCGAAGCCTTAGGCGTAAAACCCGGGGAGAAAATCGTAGGAAGCCTGCACGTCGGATACCCGGACATGATTCCTACGCCCCGTCCGCGTACACCAATAGATGAACTGCTCACCATAATGGATTGAATCGGGAGGAGCCTCCAAGCTTATTGGAGGCTCCTTTTTCAACCCGTTTTTGTCTTTTATCGGTCAAATTAAGTCCTTTATCAGTCAAACTGGACTTTTTATCAGTCAAGTCGTCCCATTTATCGGTCAATCCCTGCATTATATCGGTCTATTGGAAAAACCTCATATGGGGCTTTTCCTGTTTATAATAATCTAGTCTTTCCTTTAGCGTTCCCGTATGGAATTCGAACTTATGGCCATCCAAGTCAGTAAAATAGATGGATTTATTATCACGCTTATTTCTCTCTCTGCCGCTAAGAATATTCACCTGTAAACGCTCAAGCCGGTCCTGGATGCCTTCAAAATCCTTTTCGGTAATGGAAAATGCGACATGCGTATACGATTCTTTTATTTCGTTTCTCGGAATATCCTTTTCCAGATTAAGAGCCAGCCATATCCCATTCAGGTCGAAGTATGCCGTTTGGTTCCCTTTCACTAACAATTTCGCCCCAAAAACGGCCTGATAGAATTCAATGGACTTCTCTAAATCCGAAACGGAAAATAATAAGTGATTCAATCCTTGAATATGGATGACCATCCTCCTCCCTTTTCGCACAAATAACCTCTTACACGATGGCCGGGACCTTGATTTTCAATATGAATTCCTCGTTCTTATATGTGAAATCCAAATGGCCTTGATGTTTCTTTACGATATCATAGATGATTTTCGTTCCCATTCCTTCATGTTCCCCACCCTTCGTCGTTTGGCCATGTTTCTCAAACATGGTATCCAAGATGGAGTGAGGAATCGCCAGGCAATGATTGGTGCAAGTCAGAATGTAGACCCCACTTCGTTTGTAAAACTGAAGCGTGACATGAGCATTATCCCCTTTTTCTTCCTGCCATCCTTTTGCCGCTTCCACTGCATTGGCAAGCACATTCCCAATCAAGGCGACAAGGTCCTGGTCATAAAAAGGGAGGGACGAGAGCGGCACATCGAAGTGATAGGTCATCTGGATCCGTTCTTCCTTGGCCTTACGGAACATTTGATGCAGGATCCCGGCGACGACCCCTTTTTCTCCTTTAATGGATAGATTCGTTTCTTCAAAGCCATCCACCAACTCATTCATATATTCTTTCGCGGCAGCCATCTCGTCCTGCTCCATCATAAACTGCAACGCTGATACATGTTTCAGGAAATCATGGCGCTGACTGCGGACCACCCGGAACGTTTCATTGACCTGCAACCGCTCCTTTTCCATTCCTTTTTGCTCTCTTTCTAGACGATCCCCCATTCCAGACATATGGAGGCGGACCGTTTCGATTCCTATAAAAGTCGCAGCTAAACCTAAGTACGAAAGGGAGGGTGGCATGGAAAAATAGAGAAGAATGACGACAAGCTGCATGCCCCATAGAGTTCCTTCCATATAGATTCCTAGGGAAGCTTTTTTATATAAGGGGCGGAACTTGAGGTAAAGTCCCATGCCAATCAGACAAATCAGAAGGATGACTATCGAAGGAGAGATCTGCCAAGGTAATAGTCTAATTATTTCGTAGAGATGCCATACCCCCAATATGGCTATAATGAATGCATGCATAGTTTTCAC
Source organism: Peribacillus suis (assembly GCF_059384845.1). Classification (NCBI taxonomy): domain Bacteria; kingdom Bacillati; phylum Bacillota; class Bacilli; order Caryophanales; family Bacillaceae; genus Peribacillus; species Peribacillus suis. Next base: position 503,610 of record NZ_CM182019.1, on the reverse strand, counting down.
ACCTTAAAAGTATTGGACTTGCAGGAAGTCCACCCTTTCCTTCGTGATCATCGCCTGTTCCTCGATCCCGTCAAAGCTGACGACATACGAGTTTTTGGCGTACAGTGAAAAGTTCTTCACAAAATGAATATTAATGATGAAAGAACGGTGTGAACGGATAAAGTCCCTTTCCCGCAGTTCTCCCTCCAATTCATTCAATGTTTGATAGGTTTTGATAGGACCGTTTTTAGTATGTATGGTCGTTGAACGCCCTGAACGTTCAATGAAAATAATGTCCTTCTTCTGCAAAATATGAATATCATTTTTCTGTTTTATAAACAGCCTTCCCGCCACTTCAGCGGTTCTTGACTTTTCCCGGAACCGTTCGATTGATTTGATGAGCCTGTCTCTCGAATAGGGCTTCATGATATAGTCATGCACATTGAGTTCAAAGGCATGGACGGCGTACCCGCTCGTACCTGTCACGAAAATGACCGCTATGTTCAATGCATGGGAATGGATGATGTCGGCCATTTCATATCCGGACAAGTTAGGCATTTCGATATCCGCAATCAGCAAATCTATCGTTTCCTGTTTGATCTGCTCATACGCATATTCAGCGGAATCCGTGGAAAAAACCAATTCGATGCCAGGCATTTGGGCCACGATCCCATTCAACTTATCCAAATCAATCTTCCGGTCATCCACAAGGCCTACCTTCATCTACAACTCTCCTTCTCTGAAATTACCTTTATTTTACCATCAAAATATGGAAAATCGATACTTTCGCGACATAAAACGGCACTTTCGCGACATAACTACAGATTCCCCTCTCCTTTATTTGTATGATTGAGTTAACCAAAAGAGATGTAGGAGGTTAGAAAAATGATTGAAATACATGAAGTCACAAAAACATTCCAAGATAAAAAAACATTCATCACCGCCCTTAAACACGTTTCCCTTACCATCGGAAAAGGCCAGATTGTCGGATTACTTGGAGAAAATGGTGCCGGAAAGACCACGCTGTTGCGTTCGATTGCCACACTCCTGACACCGACAGAAGGGTCTATCAAAGTGGCCGGATTCGATACATTGGATCATCCCAATGAAATCAAGAAAAAGATCGGTGTCCTGTTCGGTGGGGAAACCGGCCTATACGACCGCTTAACCACGCGTGAAAACCTCGCCTATTTCGCCACTCTGTACGGTTTGAGCAAGCACGAAACTAAGGTGAGGATAGAAGAACTGGCCGTCATGTTCGGGATGAAGGATTATCTCGATCGTAAAGTCGGCGGATTCTCGAAAGGCATGCGCCAAAAAGTGGCCATATCGCGGACGCTCATCCATGACCCAGAAATCATCCTGTTTGACGAGCCGACGACAGGACTCGATATCACTTCATCGAATGTATTCCGCCAGCTTGTTCTTCGGCTAAAGAATCAAGGCAAAACCATCATATTCTCAAGCCATATCATGGAGGAAGTGACCCTGCTATGCGACTCTGTAGCCATGATGCACAAAGGGGAAATGGTGTATGAAGGCCAGTTAGAATCTCTATATAAGGAAGAGAATAGCCGTGATCTAAATTATATATTCATGTCCAAACTTGTAAGGGGGAATCAGCCTCATGTTTCTTAATATGTATATAAAAGAGTTGAAGGAAGCTTTACGGGACCGCCGGACGCTATTATTAAGTGTATTTCTTCCCATCCTTTTGTTGACGGGACTGACGTTATTTTATGAGAGCATGATGGCAACGGATGAAGAGGAAACCCATACCCTTGCTGTAGATCCATCATTCACGACGGACGCCAAATCACTACTGAAGGACTTCCCTCAAATTGATGTCCAATCGTTCAAGAATCCGATAGACGCTGTCCAAGACGGAAAAGCCGCTGCTGCCCTACAGGTTAGTGATAAGTTCATGGAGCAAATCAAAAAGGGGGAACAAGTCACATTCAGCCTTTCAGGTGACTCCTATAGCCAAGATGGCTCCTTCGTCCTTTCACAAGTCGAGTCAGCCTTAACTCTCTTTGAAAAACAAATCATCCAGGAGCGCTTGCAATCGATCAATGTGGATACTAACATGATCAGCCCGCTAAAGGTCGACTTCAAAGAGGCCGGGATAGATAGCGATAATGGTGCCTCCTTGAGCATACTATCGCTCTTTCTCCCCATGATCATCACGATGGCAATCAGTACGGGTGCCTATCCGCTTGCCTCTGACTCATTTGCCGGGGAAAAAGACCGGAAAACGATGGAAGCTTTACTTATGACACCAGTTAGCCGGGGAAAGATCCTGCTAGCCAAATGGCTGACGATCTCTTCCATCGGCGCACTGGCAGGAATCGTCTCGATCCTTGTCGTCACCTTGGAACTTATGTTTTTAACGGAGGAATTGAAAAAGGGCTTTCATTTCGGTAGCGACCTATGGTTGATTCTTCCTACCGCCCTACTGATCACCATTTTATTTTCTCTATTCATTGGCGCCCTGCAAATGTCAGCCAGCATCATATCCAAAACCGTGAAAGAGTCGCAGAACTACCTATCGCCGATTACGATGCTCGGTGTCCTGCCTGTCCTATTCCTAGGAGGCACTGGCCTGCACGAATTGACGACCAAGCATTTCTTGATTCCATTCTTCAATATATTCGCCCTTTTTAAGGAACTGCTTTACGGCGTTATCGACTACCAGAATATCGTACTGACAGCAGGTAGCCTTATCGTCTCCATTGCCATCTTTTTCACTGTATCAAGACTATTATTCTTGAAAGACAAATGGGTATTGAATTAAGTAAAAGACGCGCTGACCTACCAGCGCGTCTTTCTTATTCAAATCGGATCCTCCGTATGCCCAGTAATAAAAACACGAGTCCGAATAACAGTAAGATCGCGATTGATTCAATAGGGAGGGACCCATTGCCTGCAATATCCGTCAACCCCTTCATGGCCCACCTCTGAGGCAGGAACTCCGCCATCTTCTGCATAAAGGCGGGCTCGATTTCCAGTGGCCAATACACACCGGCAATCATGCAGGTGGAAATGACGACGAGGTTTCCGATTGCAGACTGTTGCTCGACCGTTTTTACAAAGCCCGAAATCATCAGGCCCAGGCCTACAATCGCGAACAACATGGCAGAAACGAGAAGCACCAAATAGATGGGATTTCCCCAGCTAACATCAAAAAAGATAGAAGTCGCCAGCATCAAGATTCCAAATTGAATCCAGCCAATCATGAAAAAGGAAAGTAGGTAACCGAAAGCTATCTCAAAACGCGAGGCCGGGGTGGACAGTAAACGGTACCATACGCCGTTACTTCTCGCCTCTAAAATCGTACCCGTGACACTCATCATCGTAATCATCAAAAACATGATGGAAAACCCGGAAGCGCTTCTCGATAAACCGCCCTGCTCATTAACCCGGCCTCCACCTAGGGTAACCTGTTTCAGACCTGATTCTTCCGTATCCGATTCCGTTCTCAGTTTTCCATATAGTTTTTTCCAGTCTTCGCCGCTCTGTTCACTCCAAACGAGGGAGCCGTTCATTTCAATATTCAGTTTCGAAAGCTTATTTGAAAGATACCCGGTGATCGTTTGACTCGTGGTGAACTCGGGAATATGTTCAAACCGGACATTGGGAAGGTCCCCCTCCAACATTTTGGCTTCGAATCCCTTACCGACATGAATGACTCCGACGATCTTTTTATTATCAAGATCCGTGAGCGCATCCTGGTTAGAACCCTTTTCCAAGGTGAACAGGGCATTCTTCTCATGCAATTCTTCAAATAGCGATTTCGATAACAAGGACTTATCTTCATCCACGAATGTAACCGCTAGCGGATCTCGATCATCCGATCCCATTAAGGTACCGAATAAAAGTGTAAAAATAAGAGGCATAGCAAACATGATAAGATAGCTCTGCCGTTCCTTAAAGACCCGCTGGATTTCAAAGCTGCAGATGTTCCAGATTTTTCTCAAGCATATCTCCCCCTTAAGCGCCAAGCACCAATCAGCATGGATACAAGCCCTATTAGCCCCAAAACCGAAAACGGCAACAACAGTCCACTCCAGCCCACGCCGGACATGATGTCCAAGAAACCGGTCAGTGCCCAATTATTCGGCGTTAGTGCTGCAATGGTTTTAAGCCGCTCAGGAAACGCATAGATTGGCAGCATCGACCCTCCGACGATTGCGAACAGTTGGATGCCGATCCCGCTGATCAAGTCAGCTGTCTTCTCTCTCTTGATGAAGGCGGCCAACAACATGGACAGACCCGCGACGGCGACGGAATACATGAACCCGAACGCCACCACCTGGCCTCGGCTTTCTCCCCAATTGACGTTGAAGAAGAGAGAAGTGGCTACGTAAAAGAGCAATAATTGAATGAATGCGAAATAGAGGGTGCCCAAGAACTTCCCGATAAGGATTGAATATTGATTCATCGGGGCACTGTTCAATCTTGCCAGCGTGTCTGTATGACGTTCCTGGATCATGGATTTGGCTCCCAGAGTCACATTAAAAAGCAAAAACATGACCAGCATCGCGGCCGCATAATACTGCATCGACGAAATGGATGTTTCGCCGACCGATTGATTCCCGACTTCCATGTCCACCTTTCCACTTTCCGTCAACTCCATGGATACTCGCTCTGCAGTTTCCTTGCCAGCGCCTTCGCCCGTAGCGACTGCTTGTGTCTGCGTCGCATTTTTCATGACAGCCTCAGATGTCTTTGAAATCGTCTGTACCCGCTCGGTAAAAGAAGAGATGATCGATTCGACGACCGTCGCTTTTAGTTGAGTATCTTGATTCGAGTAAAGAACGGCCTCATCAAGGTTTGCACCCCATTCAGCCGGGATAAGGATTCCAACTTCAACTTCCTCCTTTTTCACCATTTCTTTAAGCTTCTCTTCACTGTCTACCGTTTTTAGTGTAAGGAACTCCGTCTTTTCTAAGACATCTTGCTTCAATGCATCGGCCATCGGGTCTTTTTTATCCACGTACAGCCCGACCGATGTTTCCCGAAACCCTTCATCTCCACCAAAGATATCCTTCAAAGCCATCCCTAAAATCAACGTCAAGATTAAGGGCATAATCAGCATGGTCATGAAACCTCGCCTGTCCATGGCCCGTATCTTAAAATCCTTCCATGCAATCAGAAAGCTCTTCATTCTCCACCCCTCCTAATCCCGTAGCGATTTCCCCGTCAATTGAAGGAAAAGACTCTCTAAATTCGGTTCCTTCCTTTCAAAGGACAGCACTTTAACAGTGGACTTCACAGCAGAAGCTATAATATCAGAGACGATATTCGGGTGATTGGTCACCATGACTTCTAGTGTGTGTGTTTCTTCATTGATCACGACTCTATCCACATTCTCCATCCCTTCCAATTCCTTAAGCCACATACCATTGAGGGTATCGACCTGTAGTTTGATGAATATTCCCTCCGCCAACGTGTCACATAAGGATTCTTTCTTGCCGAGCGCAATGATTTTCCCTTCATCGACGATGGCGATCCGGTCGCAAAGGTGCTCGACTTCCTCCATATAGTGACTGGTATAAATCACCGTCATCCCTTCCCTATTCAACCGCTTCACCGTTTCTAGAATATGGTTGCGCGATTGCGGATCGATTCCGACCGTTGGCTCATCCATGATCAGTAGCTCAGGCTCATGCATTAAAGCGGCTCCGATATTCAGCCTTCTTTTCATCCCGCCCGAGAAGGTTTCGACTTTATCTTTGGCCCTATCCAACAACCCGATGATTTCAAGCACAACCCCTGCCCTTTGTTTCCCTTGTGCCCTCGTCAGTCCCTGCATCCTTCCCCAGAACAGTAAATTATCCTGTGCGCTCATCGTCGGGTACAGGGCAATTTCCTGTGGAACGATTCCAATTTTCTTTTTAACGTCCCTTGGCTGTTTTTTCACCGAAAGACCATCGATAAGGATGTCTCCCGAGTCATAAGGCAACAACCCGCAAATCATGGCAATCGTCGTTGACTTACCTGCTCCATTTGGTCCCAACAAACCGAAGGATTCCCCTTTATCCACCGAAAAAGAAACATCCTGTACGGCCACATGCTTCCCGTATGATTTCCTGACCTCTTTCACCTTTAACACGATACATTCCCCCTCGTATGACGCTTCCCCCTAATTCTATGACCAAAGTAAAAAAAAACCATCTGCCTCAAGGAAGAATTCCATAAAAAAAATGACCTTCGTCTATGCCGAAAGTCATCTATCTTGGATGATATGGAAGTTTCACTCTGTAAACGTAGTGACCCCATATCGTACGGCAAAAACGGCAGCCTGGGTGCGGTCACGTAATTCAAGTTTGGAAATGATATTGGAAACATGGTTTTTCACGGTGCCCTCCGTGATGCACAAAGTGGCTGCGATTTCCTTGTTACTTTTTCCATGGCCAAGATCCCGAAGGACATCATATTCCCTGTTTGTTAAATCACCAAGGACAGCAGGCGATTCACTCGCTTTCCTTTCTTTTTCGCTCCTTAACTCTCGAAGCATGTGTATGGTGATTTCCGGGGGCAGCACCACCCCACCTGATTGAACGGTCCTGATGGCATTTGCAATCATGTCCGCTGACATGTCCTTCAGCAAATACCCGCTCGCCCCTTCCTCCAATGCTGAGAAAATGAGGGCACTATCTTGAAACGTTGTAAGCATCAGCACCTTTGTATGGGGAAGTTTTGATGTAATCAACTTTGTCCCTGCCACACCATTCGTCTGTGGCATCCGGATATCCATCAACACAATATCCGGTTTCATTTCCACTGACCGTTCATAAGCCTCCATGCCGTTACTTGCCACGCCAACCACTTCCAGTTCTGGACGCAAATTCAACAAAGCCGCCAAACCGTCACGGATGAGCGGCTGATCATCAACCACCATTACCCTTATCATCACGTTCCTCCTATCGCCCATTTTTTCTCGTTTAACGGGAACTCTGCGGTCATATGGAACCCTTGGGCTTCCTTGCTTCCATATGACAACACCCCACCCATTTCATTAATCCGGTCTTGCATCGTCTTCAACCCGAACCCTGGAATGATAAGGCTTGCACCCTTGCCGTTATCCTGGATCTCAACCCTCACCATTTCCGGAATGCAGACCAGCCTGATTGAACTAACCGTTGCATTTCCATGACGTTTTGCATTGGTTAGACTCTCCTGAATCACACGGATGAGTGTTGGCTGAAGGGTATGGGGAATATGGCTGGAATCCCCCGAAAGTTCTACAGTCGATTTCAGGCCTGTCGATTGGTGAAATTCATTCAGCAACCTATTCACACTTGTCAGGAAAGCCGTCTCGTCTTCATTCAATGCCTGAACGGAATAGCGAACCTCCTCCAAGGCACCCTGGGCCAAATCCTTGCAAATATTCATCGTACCCTTCGCCTTTTCCAAGTCATGGTCAATCAGTTCATAAGCTAGCTCCATCTGCACGAATAAGGCTGTCATCTTATGTCCCACCGTATCATGTATCTCCCTTGCAATCCGGTTTCTCTCTCTGATTTTTGCCGTTTCCTCTGCCTGAAGGGAATATTCCTGCAACCGTTTATGGGCCACAGACAGCTCTTCATGCGCCTCATTCAATTGTAAGTATTGCTCATTCACCACATCACTGGCCTCAGTGAGTTTCCGGATCAAATTGCCGACTACAGACGTAAAGGCGACAAATGAGAAACTCATGAGGTTATCCATGATATCCAGCGTACCTGTTTGTAAATAGGCCGAAACCATAACCAACCCCCATAGGAATACAAAAAACAAGCCAAATATCCTATGTTTCTTAGACTCCGAGACAAGGATAAACACAGTAATCGCAACGACACCGACTAGAATCATATAAAGGGTAGTCTGGGGGAACAAAAATCCATATACAAAACTGAGGATGCCATCGAAATAGACGATTCGGAGATCATGTTGAATTGAATCCTTATAAAAAAGCAAATAATGATTCAGGATAAAACCAATAGCGATCAAGATGAGCAGGCCTTTTACATATGGATTGGAATCCGGAATCCTCCAGTAATACATAAAGCTGATCATCAAGAACATGACAATCCGTAGATTGACTAACCACCCCATGCCGTCCGCCCTCTTTCCTTCTCTCTTCTACCATCATGCCTAAATTATGGTAGAAAATAAAGAGCTTATTTTTCCGAAAACGAAAAAACCCCCCTGTTCAGGAGGGTCTCATATTCTCTTATTCTTAAAAGAACTCATGATATAGCGCCTGGATGGCCGTCTCTTCGCTATGACCCTTCACACCGAACATCATGCTCACTTCGGAAGAACCTTGGTTAATCATTTCAATGTTGACCTTAGCATCGGCCAACGCTTTCGATGCCCTAGCCGTTGTTCCCACATTATGACGCATGCCTTCACCGACGACCATGATCAAGGCCAGATTATGTTCAACAATGACTTGATCGGCATGAAGCTCCTGCTTAATGCGCGAAACAATTTTCGCCTCGGCCTCTTCACTCATTTGATCTTGACGGAGGATGATCGTGACATCATCAATGCCAGATGGGGCATGTTCATAAGATACACCGTAATCTTCAAGAATATGAAGCAATTTACGACCGAATCCAACTTCACGGTTCATCAAGTATTTATTAATGTAAATACTGCAAAACCCTTTGTCACTCGCAATCCCTATGACGGGCCCATTCATATTATCACGGGTACTCACAATCCTTGTCCCCTGTGCACTCGGATTGTTCGTGTTCTGTATATGTACTGGAATACCAGCACGGAATGCAGGGATTAACGCTTCATCGTGAAAGACCGAAAAACCGGCATAAGACAGTTCTCGCATTTCCCGATACGTCAATTCACGTATTCCCTTCGGATTGGACACCACATGTGGATTCACTGCGTACACGGCATCCACGTCCGTAAAGTTCTCATATAAGTCTGCCTTGACGCCATTTGCAAGAATCGAACCCGTAATATCCGATCCGCTCCTTGAAAAGGTTAAAACATCCCCATCCATTGTATATCCGAAGAATCCGGGGAATACCACGATACCCGGCTCCTCACGAAGTGCATATAAACGCTCATATGATTCAGGAAGCACCTGTGTATATCCGCCCTCATCCGTCACAATCAAGCCGGCTTTCATCGGGTCCATATACTGAGCCTCTACCCCACGACTCCGAAAATAGGCTGAAACCAGCTTCGCATTATTATCTTCTCCGCTCGCCTTCAAGGCATCCAAATAACGCTTCGGTTTACTCTGGTCTGCATGCAGCAGGCTATATAAATTGTCACGTATCTCCGCAATGACCTCTCCTGGAATGTCTAACTCCTCAGCAATACTCGCATATCGAGAAACGACATCTTCTATTAAAAGCCCACCATCATCCCCATGCAACTGGCGTTCCGCAGCGGCAATCAGTAAATCCGTCACCTTTATATCATCAGAATTGCGTTTCCCTGGTGCTGAAACAACGATGACTTTTCTCTCTGGATCTGAAACCACAATTTCGAATACCTTCTTCAATTGTTCTCCCGACGCGAGTGAGCTCCCGCCAAACTTTGCTACTTTCATCCCGACAACCCCTATTTTTAGAAATATTCTGTCAAAATCAACTCTCCCTATTATTACGCTTTTTTACGAAACAATCAAGGATTAATTCCATTATATGAGGACATATGTATTTTTGATAAAGACAATTCGAATGAAATTTTCATGATGGTTAAATTGCCTTATCCTATCCGCCCAATTTAAGTTCTAAACATAAAAAAGCTTCCCGAAAAATCGAGAAGCTAAATCATTAAAGCCCACATTTCACTTACCGATTATCCACAGTTTCTGGATACAAGTCATGGTTCATCAACCGGTAACTCGCCATTTCTTCAAACTTCGTCCCTGGTTTTCCATAGTTCGTATAAGGATCAATGGAAATGCCACCCCGTGGAGTGAACTTGCCCCAGACCTCAATATACTTCGGATCCATCAATTCGATTAAATCATTCATGATGATATTCATGCAGTCTTCGTGAAAATCTCCATGATTGCGGAAAGAGAACAAATACAATTTCAACGACTTGCTTTCGACCATTTTCACACTCGGAATGTAGCTGATATAGATGGTCGCAAAATCAGGCTGCCCCGTAATCGGACATAAACTCGTAAACTCCGGGCAATTGAACTTGACGAAGTAATCCCTGTTCAGATGCTTATTATCAAAGGACTCCAAAATTTCCGGTGCATAATCAAAGGAATATTGTGTACCCTGGTTTCCTAGTAGGGTGATATCCTTTAATTCTTCTTCTTTTCTTCCAGACATATAAACGTCCTCCTCTTCCACGTATCCAGGGAGGTTCATAATGGGGCCTCTACACAAATAAAAACCATATCTCCTTAAAGATATGGTTGATTCGCAAAATATCAAGCCATAGTTTTTTTAAGAGGGTGATGCTATGAACCTCTCCCGTTTATCGGGAATTCATTTGATTTTATCATGTGTAAATATAGTAGATAAACTCAATTCTGTCAATATCAAACTTTGAAACTTTCTTATCTTAAGCTAGAATATATAAAGAGTTTATCCTAAATGAAGGAAGAGATTACAGCCATGTGGATTTTTGCAGCCCTCATCACCAGTTTTTGTTTCGGCATCAATAACAGCATTTTCAAATGGAGTGGAACAAAAGGCCATTCCAAAATACATATCCAGTTCTTCTTTTATTTTGTTGCTTTCATTCTATCCATTATGTATGGTGTGCTCGTCGATGGGCTGAACCTGAATTGGGTCTCCATCCTGCTAGGTGCGGCAATCGGGGTCCTCAATGCTAATGGGAATATCCAAATGGCAAGTGCCTTTGAAAAAGGACCGGCAAGCCTGACTTCCCCTTTAATCGCGGCGAATACCATTTTCCCGATTCTCTGTGCAGCGCTCATTTTTCATGAGCACATTTCTCAGTTGCAATGGAGCGGCGTCATCTGTATGTTGCTCGCCACCTTGATCATCCAGTACACGCCAAATGCCAAAGGGAATCATCAGTATGTCCCTTGGATGATGCATACCTTATTTGCCATCTTCTCCTTTGGCGTACTCGGCATCCTGATGACGACAACGACACGCCTTCACCTGAGCTCCCTTGATATCCTGGTATCCATGTACGGAGGGGGAACGGTTTACCTCATGGTCGCGATGGGCATTAAACATGAGAAAATTAAATCTAAAGAAATCAAGATTGGTTCCTGTGTAGGCCTCTTGAGCGTAATCGGCTACGGCTGCTATTTCTTCGCCCTGAATACCGGCATAGCAAGCATCATCTTTCCAGTCGTCAGCCTCAACTGCCTGATCGTCGTGTTCGCTGGTTGCTACCTATTCAAAGAAAAACTAAAAACCTACCAAATCGCCGGCGTCCTCGCAGCCCTGATCGGAATCATCCTAACCAAAATCTAAAATTCAAACCCCATTCCCGAGCCACCTTGGGAAATGGGGTCTGACCCCTTAACCAACTGCCATGACCCCTGTCGTACCAAGCATATTTCACTTGAATGAATTCTGGGAAATAGGGTCTGACCCCAAAAAGTGTTGACATCTCATTTGATTTATCAGATAATTATGAATATTAAATATTTTAGAGAGCAGCATAGGCTAAATGTTTGATTGCCCGGTAAGAATGGGTATATAGTAAGTGTGTACTTTGAAGGTACCATGATAAAGAAAGGAAGATGGAAAATGGTTAAAGTTACTGTGAAAGTGGATTACAATGGAAAGTCATATCAAACGAATGTTCTTGCAAAACCAGGTGCTAATGAGCAAGAAATTTTTCAAACGGCGCTTCATCAAGTCGAGAAACAGTGGAAGGAATAAAAAAGCAGGCATCGCCTTAGATACCTGCTTTTTTTATTGCCTTTTTTTATGAAACTTCAAAGAATCCTATCGAATGTATCCCCTTACCCTACTATATGAAATTACCCCGAACAAACAAAAAAAGAGCGCCTTTTGAAGGACGCCCTCTTTTGATTAGATTCTCTTACAAGTAACCCCAAGTCATAGCTAGTAAAGTACCAAAGACCGTGAATAATGCAATGAACATACCGTAATAAACGTTTACGTAAATTGCTTTTCCATCTTTCGTTTCACCAGCATGCATGAATACAACAAGCTGAAGACCTGCTTGTATAAATGCAGTAACAAGAAGTACCGTCATACCAACTGGGAATGACATATCAAAGAAGTAAACCGCAATAGCCACTGCAGTAAGAATCATTGAGAATACAAAACCCATTACTTGTTTTCGTGGGAACAATTCAGACATTATGAGATCATTCCTTTCAGATAGATGAAGCTAAAGATAAAGATCCAAACTACATCTAGGAAATGCCAGTATAGAGAGAAGATAAACGATTTATTAGCTGTTGCCGGAGTCAATCCGCGCTTTTTAACCTGAAGGATAATGAACGTTCCCCAGAATAAACCAGCAGTTACGTGAGCTCCATGTGTACCTAGTGTTGTCATCAGCATAGCTGTGAAAGCACTAGTTTGTAATCCTGCCCCAATATGAACATAGTGCATAAACTCGTAAATTTCAACGCATAAGAATCCTAGGCCTAGCAAAAGCGTGATAGCAAAGAATGTCATCATCGCTTTCTGTCTGCCAAGACGCATGGCGTGGATACCAAGACCGATAACAAAACTACTTGTTAAAAGTAAGATTGTTTCAGCTAGAACTGGAGTGATTTCAAAAATCTCCACTCCAGGTCCTCCAGCAGTACGATCCTGTAATACGAAATATCCAGCAAATAGTGTAGCGAAAAGCATAATTTCAGCACCAAGGAAAATCCAGAAACCAAATATCTTCAGACTATTCTCTTCAGTACTATATTCAAGTGGCAGCGAGTTATCAATTTTCATTATTTAGCACCTCGCAATTTTGATTCTGTCTCTTCAATTTCTTCAACTGAAATGTAGTGACCATGATCTTCCTCGAATGACCGAAGCGCCATACAAACAAAGATCGCGATTGTTGCAACGATAGCAGGAATCCAAAGTGCAAATATGAATGAGAAGCCCCAAACAAAGAAAATCGCACTCATGATGATCGGCATTCCGCTATTATTAGGCATATGAATTTTTTCGTACTTGCCTGGGAATAAGTCATGTCCCTTTTTCTTAGCATCCCAAACAGGTTCAATTGAATTAACCTGTGGTAATACGGCAAAGTTATATTCCGGTGCAGGGTTATGAGTAGACCATTCAAGAGAACGAGCATCCCATGGATCTGAACCGATGTTTCTTGGAGAGTAACGTACGCTGTAGTACACGTTATAGACGATTACTACAAAACCTACAGCAAGTCCTGCTGCACCAATGAATGAAATCATATTCATCAACCCGAATCCAGTTGATTCAGAATATGTGTACATACGACGTGCTTGACCATCTAATCCACTGAAGAACATTGGCATAAAGGCAACTAATGTACTCATTGTAATGATCCAAGCTGAGATCTTACCAAGCTTTTCATTTAACATGAAACCGAACATTTTTGGCCAGTAGAAATGCAGACCAGCTAGCATCGCGAATACAACACCAGGAATAATAACCATATGGAAATGGGCTACCAAGAACATTGTATTATGGTACTGGTAATCGGCTGCTGACATACCAAGCATTACCCCAGTAACACCACCGATAGTAAAGATCGGTAAGAATAGTACTGAATAAATCATTGGAGTGGTAAATGTAATCTTACCTTTCCAAAGCGTGAACAACCAGTTGAATATCTTAACTCCGGTTGGAACAGCAATCGCCATCGTTGTGATAGAGAAGATACTGTTTGTAAGTGCTCCTTGACCCATAGTAAAGAAGTGATGCACCCATACTAAGAATGAAAGAAGCGAGATAAGAACCATTGAAGCTACCATTGATTTATAACCATATAGGTTACGTTTGGCAAAGGTTGAGATAACCTCACTATAAATACCGAATGCCGGCAAGATTAAGATATAAACCTCAGGATGTCCCCAAACCCAGAAGAAGTTGGCCCAAAGCATATCCATACCGCCACCAGTTGTTGTAAAGAAGTGGGTTCCGAATAATCTATCCATTGTTCCCATGATAAGCAACACTGTTAATACAGGGAAAGCGAAAACAATGATTAAGTTAGTGATTAAAGCTGACCAAGTAAACATTGGCATTTTCATCAATGTAATACCAGGTGCTCTCATTTTCAGGATTGTAGTGATGAAGTTAATACCCGTCATCAATGTACCAAGACCTGAAATCTGAAGAGCGAACATGTAATAATTCGAGCCTACCGACTCACTGAAGTCATTACCTGCCAGTGGGAAATAAGAAGTCCAACCTGCATCAGGAGAACCACCGACTACGAATGAAATGTTTATTAACATCGCACCCATAAAGAATAACCAGAAACTTAGTGCATTTAGACGTGGGAATGCTACGTCACGTGCACCGATTTGAAGCGGAACAACGATGTTCATGAACGCCATGATAAATGGCATGGCCATGAATATGATCATTACGACACCATGTGTCGTGAAAATTTCATTATAATGCTGTGCATCTAAAAGAGTGTTATCTGGTACGGCAAGTTGTGCACGCATCATGATAGCATCTGCGCCACCGCGGAAAAGCATGGCTAAAGCAGCAATTATATACATGATACCGATACGTTTATGGTCAACCGTTGTTAACCATTCACGCCAAAGATAACCCCATTTTTTGAAATAGGTCAAACCAGCAATTATGGCAAGCGTAGTAAGACCAATGGCAACCATCGATGCGTAAATCGCAAGACTTGGATGAGGTACGGCAAATCGATCAAAGAATTCCATACTATCGTGACTCCTTTTGGAAATTTATTGTTTACCCTGTAAGGTTAGTTGTATAACTAACCCCACATCTTAATGATTGCTATGTTCTTCGTGCTCTTCGTGCTCTTCGTGTGAATCATGTCCTTCGTGTGAACCTTCGTCTGATCCATGATCATGTCCACCATTTTCACCCTCAGGAGCAGGACTGAATTCTAGATGAGTTCCAGTGTAAGTGGATGTACCAAGATGACCTGGTTCTAATAACTCATCGAATTTATCTTCTGTAAGAGGTTTAGCAGTTTGATGCACTTCATCTACCCATTCATCAAACTCGGCTTCAGGCATTGCTGTAACGTTGAACGTGTTCTCAGCGAATCCTTTACCACTAAAGTTTGCGTTTCTACCCATGTATTCACCTGGTTCGTCAGCTGCTAGGTGCAGAGTGTTAACCATGTCGCTCATTGCGTATTTTTGACCACCAAGTTGTGGAATCCAGAAACTTGTGATTGGTCCATAAGAGTAAAGTTTGAATTCAAGCGGACGGTCTGTTGGAATGTATAAATAGTTAACCGTTTCAATATTTTCTTCTGGATAACTAAAATGCCATTTCCAGTTAGATGTTGAAGCGTAAACAACCAAAGGCTCTTTATCTTCATATCCTTCAGGTGTTGCCTCTACTTTATAGTTACTTTGAGTAGAAACAATAGAAAGGAAACCTACAATTAAAATTGGAACACCAACACAAATTGTCTCTACTAGTTTACTTCCTTCAATATGAGGCGGTTCGTAATCCTTACTTTGTTTAGAAGCTCTGTACTTGACTAACATATAGATTAAAATTCCAAAAACGACTAGAACGATAATCGACATTAATCCAATAGATAACATTATGTCCTTAGCTTGCGTTTCAGCTTGAGGCCCTTTTGGATCTAAGACCATTAATGGTTCGCAGCCTGTTAACACTGTGGCAACAGTAAAAAGGATGGTTAAAAAAGCCCACTTTATTTTCATCGTGCTACCCCTCTCTTAGTATAATATATTTGACATTGGTAATTATTCGGAGAAAACATTTACCAATCTTTAAACCTCTTATTCTCATATCTTAGTTCCAAGTGGAAAAAAAGACAATATGAAATGAAGAATGTCATAAAAAGTTCATTTAAAAACCGTAAATATGTGGTAAATGAGCAGTTATATTGTATTATTTTTTTCTTATGCCCTATAATAAATCCTTATAATGAAAAACGAGACAGCTTCCCAAAGTACAGGATTGTCCCTACCTATGTCTATTTTATTTTATATTAATATAGTGAAATAAACAATTGTAACATTATACATCATGGGGAAATATGCCTCAAAATCACCTCTAATGTTAAATATTTCACAATATTAGTAGGATAATATGTCTAATCTGGTATAAACATCCTTTTTCTTCACTTACTTATTTTATTCTGATATAAATTATTGTAAGTGTTTTTCCCTTAGCCATTGTGGAAACTAAAAAATCATACTTTTTTATCATTACCTGCATACAGTTTTTTTAAAGTAAATAAGCGTTTCTTCTATTGAAGAAACGCTCTACTCTCCTAATAAAAAAGAAGAGGCTGTCTAATAAGTCCCTAAAATAAAACAGGTGGAGAAAAACGAGTTGTTTTTCTCCACCTGTTTTTCTATTTCTATAATAATTTACTGAAAGTAGCTGACGTAACCCAGCTATCTTCAGTAAATTATGTGCCATGGCTACGATGCCAAACTCCGTTTGTACTTTCGCTAAGCCCCGAAGCGAAAAGCGACGGAACGACCTATTGCCCTTGATATGACCAAAAACACTCTCTACCTCGATTTTTCGTCGAGCGTAAAGTTGTGCATTCGATTCAGACCAAAGGTTCACTTTTGCTTTCGCTTTTAATTCTTCATAAACTGGATTAACATGCACTTGGCGATTTCCTGTCGCCTTTGTACATTGAGATTTTAATGGGCAATCCGTACAATCCTCACATTCATAAATTTTAAAGTCACGTGTGAATCCATTTTTATCCGTACGGGTCGAGTAACGCTTAAATAAAACCTTACGGTTATTTGGACAGGTGTATTCATCCTTTTGTTCATCATATGCCCAGTTACTCGCATGACGAATATCTTTTTTATAGCTCCGTTTTTGTTCCGTTAAAAAAGTATTGTAAGGAATCAAAGCTTCAAATTCTTCTTCCAAAGAGTAGAGATAGTTTTCTTCACTGCCATAGCCGGCATCTGCGATGACGTTTTTCGGGAATGGTAGCGATGTATTCTTCAGTGCCTCTATATGCGGCTTGAAACAACGCGTATCAGTTGGGCGTTGATGTATCGTATAAAAAAGAATGAATTGATTTTCCGTTGCCATTTGAATATTATAACCAGGTTTTAGTTGTCCGTTATTCATATGATCATCTTTCATTCGCATAAATGTCGCATCCGTATCGGTTTTAGAATAACTATTTCGATCGCCAAATAGAGCATTTTGTTGTTTATATTTTACTAATCGTGGACCTAAGTCTTCGCGCACTAATTTCAATAGTTTCTTAACCGGACTGAGTTCCCGTCGTTTTTCTTTTCGTACCTGGACATCTTCTTCAAGTTGGATACCATTCGTTTCCTTTTCAACTTTTTCCACTAATGCTTTTTCTATTTGAGTTAGTTTTTCCTCTGCCGTTAATGAGGAGGTTTCATCTTGAGTAGACAGTTCAAGACCCTCTTCATTTGCAATGGTCTGAATCTGTTGGTACGTTTCTTCGATTTTTTCTTGCAGCTTCGCCTCAAATTTGGTCGTCGCCTTTTTCCACACAAATGAATACTTGTTTGCGCTTGCTTCAATCTTTGTTCCGTCTAGAAAATAGTTCTCCATTGTGACGTGCTTTTCTTCTATTAGTTGATGGATCATTTCTTCAAATAGCTTCGGAAGGAGCTTATCCATTTGTTGTGTGCGAAATCGATTAATCGTTCGATAATCCGGTTTTTGCAAGGCAGCCAGCCACATTGTTGGGATATTTTCTTTAACCAGTTTGGCGATTTCACGACAGGAATAGACTTTTTGAGAATAGGCATACAAAATGACTTTCGTCATCATTTTAGGATGGTAAGAGCTACGTCCGCCACCATTATAGTGCTCAAAAAAGACATTATCTTCTACTGATTCAATCATTTGATCAATCACACGCGCCACGTGGTGAACCGGAATGAGATCCTGAATGTCAAAAATAACAGTGGTTTGTTGGTTATCATAGGGAATAAAAGTAGGTGTAGAATTTCGTTTTTGAGGAACGGTAGTTTCCGTAGTTTCCTCTTGAATGGTGAGTGGTAGTATAGTTTGTTCCATGTTATAATTTTCTGTAGTGATCTTTGGATTGCTCATAAAAAATCGTCCTTTCGTAAATGGTGTGTGGTAACTTCATTTTACTAAAAAGGGCGATTTTTTTGTGCATAAATTTCATAAAAAAAGGGTTGCCCTAAAAGTCATTTTCCTGACTTTTGGGACAGCCCCTTCTTTTTGTTTTGGAATTGAATTTTATAAGCTTCGTTGTTTCCGGTATAATTCTTTCCCCTTTCTTGGTGTTCGCCGTCATTTCTTCTGCCAAGACAAATAATATACCAACCAAGAAAATACTCGCTGCACTTAACGCTATGGTTATCCCTATTGTTGATAGCACATACCCTCCGTTGTAACCGCTTACAGAAAAACTGATTAAAAACAATATAATTCCGATTGTACATCCTGTGCCTGATACCCATTTCAATGCATCCATGATCTTCTGATTAGCTTCCATCCTGTCAGCTCCTTTTCTTTCTATTTTAACAATTTTCACATTTTTGTCAACATTTCTACTATTTTACATTATAAACACGTTGTTTTCCTTGACAAATCATTTCTCTTTATTGGAAGGGAATATAGATATGTTCCCTCATGGTTATATTATTAGCTATACTAAAAATTCTACTCTAAAAGAAAAGACTTCGGACAGTTTTCAATCCGAAGTCTTTTCCTATTAAGAACCTTTCAAGGTTATCGTCAACGTCTTTTCTTTTGCCCCTCGATAGATCTTGAATGTTACCTTGTCACCTATTTTCTTATCTTTGTACAGTTGTTTTCTCAATTCAGCAGCCGTGCCAATCTTGGCGCCATCAATCGCCACGATGATATCCTGTTGCTGGAGACCTGCATCCGCAGCCGCCGAACCTGGTTCTACACTATTGACCATTACCCCGGCTTTTGCAGGCTCAGGCATTTTCTGTAGATAATATTGCGGGAGTTCCTCTGTATTGGTAAGACTGACACCTAAATAGGGTCGCGTAATTTTTCCCTTTTCGATTAGCTCTTTTACTATCGGAATGACCTCGTTACTTGGAATCGCAAAGCCTAAGCCCTCCACTCCACTTTCCGATATTTTCAAGCTATTGATGCCAATCACTTCACCAGCCGTATTGATTAAGGCACCCCCGCTATTTCCAGGGTTGATGGCCGCATCCGTTTGTAACACATCCAGCTCCCATTCGCCGTCCGAAGTATCAACCGAAATCGCCCTTCCCGTTGCACTAATGATTCCTTGTGTTACTGAGCGCGAAAAATCAAGTCCGAGCGGATTCCCGATGGCCAATACCTCCTCACCTGGTCGAATGCTATCAGAATCACCAATACTGACGGCTTCCGGAGCAATTGAATCATCAATCGTCAACACCGCTAAGTCCGTTAAGGCATCAGCACCGACCACCTCTGCTGTTGCCTTTTTCCCGTCATATAACGATATTTCCACTTCCTTAGCTCCTTCGATTACATGGTTATTCGTGATGATATAGGCTTTGCCATTGTCTTTTTTATAAATGACCCCTGATCCCGTGCCACTTTCCACCGTTTCATTTTCCGTACTTTGTTGCTGGAGGGGATAACGACTTTGTGTTTCTTGAAAGTTGACGACACCTACAATCGATTTTGAAGCTGTTTCAACCATATCAGCCCTCTGATTGGAATCTGTACTCGTCGACAATTTTTGTGGAGTGACCGTTTGCTCTACGGCTGCGGTTTGAGAGGTTTCATTCACAGCTTCTTTCTCGGTATCCCCAAACTCACCCCCGAATACAAATACAGAAGAGGTTACTAAAGAAGCGACCACTCCTGAAACAAGGCCAGTAAACACATGTGACTTTACTTTTTTCGGTTTATCTTTCACCCTGACTTGTCCTTCATCATTATAGTTCTCCATCTTCTTCCCTCCTATTTATGACTTTCACCTGCCTCCATCATAAACAGGAATTATTAAAAAATTCTTAAGAAACCTTGAAAAAATATAAATTTCTTAGATGGACCGATATATTTGCGGCTTGGACCGATAAAGGTCTGGTTTTGACCGATAAAACATCCAAATTGACCGATATAAATACGGTTTTGACCGATAAACTGCTTACAACCAAAAAAAAGACGCCTCTATTAAAGGCGCCCCTCCTTACATCACTTCATACACTTCTTTTTTCTGCTTATTCACGCCATACCAGCCATACGTGGCAGTATGTCCACCTTCGTTACTATCATTGACGACTTCAAAGACTTGAAAAATATAGTCTCCCTTTTCATCATCGTGATCATATTGGATTTGTAGATGTGGATTGTTTTCGGCATCCACATAATCCTTCACCAGCTGCTCCGCTTTCGCTTTTGTAAAGGCTTGGTCCTGGTCCTTCTCCTCTTCAACCGGTCCTTCTTCGGCTGGTTCTTCCTTAGCGGCTTTTTCCTCTTCTTGTGCTTCCTTCGGCGTTTCTGTTTCTACTGCCGGTTTATCTTCAACTTCCGACTCGGGGATAGCTTCTGATTCCTCCCCCGATTGTTCATCCGTCGTTTCCTCTAAATCCGTCTCCTCTTCAACTGGTTCTACGTCGGCTTCTTCCGTTTTCACCAACATTTCCGTAGCCTTTTGAACCATCAACTTGCCTTCTTCAAACTTTGCCTTATATGCGGCTGCCTCTTCGAAAAAGACCTGTGCTCCTTCTACATCCTGTTCTTCGTATTTTTTCATTCCATCGTAAAGTAGGCCTGATAGCTCCATCAGCTCTTTCGCTTCCGCAGTGGGATCATCTTCATAAGCCAACTCAAATGCTTCATGTGCTTCTAAATAATTCTCTTCCTTTAGTTGGCTTTTCCCCAATTCCATGTTTGAGTCATACATCCTCGTTGCACAACCTGAAACGATAAATACCATCAATAAAATACATACGGATAATTTCTTCATAGTAGCACTCCCCATCCTTGTTCAATGTCCTAAGTTGTCCTATCAATCTCTAAATCTATCTTACCCTATTTCATAAGAAATATCTGACATCTATGTATGAAAGCGACTTTTTTATAGGATATTCATTTTTAGGGTTACTTTTTTACAAATAGTGGTACATCATAATTAAACACTTGAAGGGGTGGTATAAATGAGTCAAGAAAAGCAGACGTATCATGTGGATTTAGTGAGTGGGGATATTCTGGCACAGAAACTAGATGAAAACCCAAGCTTCACCATACAAGCGAATGATGACGAATTAGCCGAGTTAAAGCAATGTTTGGACGATCATCTGAAAGATGATCTTGAAGCTTTTGCCCGTTCTCACGTACCTTATCTTCTCTACCATCATGACCGGGCCAATGATAAATATGATGCGGCCATGAAAAAACTATACCGGATCATATACAGATTAGGTGACGAGGCCGCCCGGAATCACATTGAGGAGATTGGCATATTGGAGGATAACAAATTCGAGGGAGACAGTGAAATCCAGAAGTTTAAATAAGCACCCCATTAGAACAGGATCTTATATATGAAGATTCTGTTTCTTTTTTCATATAAGGAGGTAGGGATGATAAGAGCGATGAAGTTTGTCCTATTGGCTTGCTCTCTTTGTCTACTGTATGGATGCATGCAAAATCCATCCAGTAAAAAAACCGTGGAGGAAAGTGAAGCAAGCCCAACAACGGAAGAGTCCTCTGAAGAAAGCGGCCTCGAGCAAGGGGTCAGCCAAGTGGCGGAAGGATATTCACAGGCACCCGGGGAAAACGATGCAATCGGTTCAGATAAAGAAAAAGAAATTTATCTTTACATGAAGTCACTATACAACACTGGAGGACAGAATATTCAAGACGCCATCACGGAAAAGGCGAGTAACAAATTCGAGATTACACAAGAACAGGCCGGTACGATTTATATGCAGTATGAAATGAAGTTATCCAAGCCCAAATGAAAAATTCGCCACACTGAAACAAAAGACCAGCAATCATGGCGACTGCTGGTCCTTAATGTTTCAGTGTTTTTGTTTATAATAGGTCACAGCCAAGGCAAGGGCGAGAACTGCGCCTTTCACGATGTCCATTGCATAATATGGGACCGACATCATGATTAGCCCATTTTGCAGAATTCCAATCAAAACGGCCCCGATGAACGTTCCGAAAGCATTCGGTTTACCTGCTCCTAGAACAGAAGAACCAATGAAGGCCGCCGCCACCGCATCCATTAAATAGGGAGAACCTGAATTGATTTCCGATGTCATGACGCGGGAAGCAAGGACGATCCCGCCGATAGCAGCGAACAGCGCCGACAGAAGATAGGCCACTACTTTATATTTATTGACCGAGATTCCCGAAAGTCTAGCCGCCTCCTTATTTCCCCCAATGATGTACATATAACGGCCATGCTTCGTGTAGGTCAAAAAGATATGAGTCGCAACGACAATGACGCCCATGATCAGGATAATCCAAGGCACTTGTCCGATTTTGGCGAAAAATGGGCTGATTAAACCTGTAGCGAATGTTCCATCAGGCATCACCATGTTTTGTGAAACCGTGGCCCCTTTTGTATAAGTAAGGGCAAGCCCTTGAATGATGAACATGGTCGCCAATGTCATCAGCATGTCCGGGATCCTTAACTTTACAATCATGAATGAATTCAATGCGCCCACCACAAGCGAAGCACCAATGGCCGCTATTATCGCAATCAACGTATCCTGGGAAAACCAGACAAACATCGAGATGACGATGGCATTGGCTAATGAGGCAACGGAGCCAACTGACAAATCGAAGCCGTCAACCGTCAAGGAAATCGTGATCCCGATGGCGATGATCGTCACGATGGAGATGGAACGTAAAATGTTAATAAGATTATTCGTTTGAATGAACGATGGATTCGCAATAGCAAAAACGGCAATCAAGATGATGATCGTCAGAATCGTTCCATATTTATAAAAGAATTCGAACAGATCAACTTTTTTCCTGGCTGGCGTTGTTGGTTTCTCTGTAAGAACCGGAATTGGTGTACTCATCCTATTTGCCCCCTGTTGAGTAGAATAGTAGTTCTTCTTCATTTGTCTTGCTTGTCTCTAGCTCCTTGACCATCCTTCCGTCATATAAAACATAGGTCCTGTTTGTGATTCCTATGATTTCGGCCAATTCGGATGATGCATAAATAATCGCTTTCCCCTTTTGGGCTAACTTTGCGATCAGTTCAAAAATATCCTTCTTGGCCCCGACGTCGACGCCTTTTGTCGGCTCATCGAATATGTATACATCCGCATCAGCCAATAACCACTTTCCGATGGCGATCTTTTGCTGATTGCCCCCTGATAGGTTTTCGACCTTCGCTTCCTCTGAAGGCGTTTTGATCCCAAGAGTGGCTATCAGGTCTTTCGCCTTTATCTTTTCTGCCTGGCGATCGACGAAGCTGAATGCCTTACTGAATTTCCCGACACTTGCAGCAGTCAGGTTCGTAGTAACAGACTCCTGTACGAGAACGCCTTCTTTCCTCCGTTCTTCGGGGACTAGTGCCAAGCCGCTCTTCACAGCATGATGGGGCGTTTTCAGAATAAGCTTCCTTCCATTCAGCACAACTTCCCCCGTTATAATGGCCGTATGACCGAAAAGCGTTTTACAAAGCTCCGTTTTCCCTGCCCCGACAAGGCCCGCTAAACCGACTATCTCACCGGCCCTCACATGAAGACTGACATCTTTGACTTTATCGGCATCCGACAGTCGGTTCACTTCAAACATCACCGCACCAATCTCGGCATTCACGACGGGAAACTGTTCTTCCATTGACTTTCCAAGCATCTGCTCAATCACTTCGTTTTGTGTGATATCCGTAATTCTACTGCGCCTCACACTCTTCCCATTTCTCATGATTGTAATGTCCTCACACACTTCAAATATCTCGGGTAGACGATGAGAAATGAAAATAATGCCTACACCACGTTGCTTCAGCTCATTCACAATCCGGAATAGTTCCGTTGTTTCCGTATGGCTTAACGGAGCAGTCGGCTCATCGAGAATCAAGAATTTACATGCGGTTGAAACGGCCCTAGCTATCAAGACCATCTGCTTTTCGGCCAACGTAAGGTCCCTTACCAGTTTTTTCGAAGACACATGGATGTTCATATCTTCCAAGATTTCCGTCGCTTTTCTATGTAATTCCTTCCACTTGATGATTTGTTTTCTCCCCATGTTCTGTACGGATTCATTCAGCATCACGTTCTCCGCAACCGTTAAATAAGGAATGAGGGCCGTATCCACTTCCTGATACACAATTTGAATGCCAGCTTCCTGTGCCGACTTTGGCGACCGGATATCCTGTACCTGGCCATTTAGAAAAATGTCGCCGGTATAATGGACATGAGCTCCTGATAAGACTTTCATTAGCGTCGATTTCCCTGCTCCATTTGCGCCGACCAATGCATGTGCTGTTCCCGACTGTACTGAAAAATCAACTTCACTAAGCGCTTTTACACCTGGAAACTCAATCGATATTTGTTTCATTTCTAGTTGAATGCCCATGTCCAATCCCTCCCATTAAACAGACACTCTCTTCAACTTGAAAGAGAGTGTCTACTGATTCTGATCGTTACTTCTTATAATGTTCTTTCAATACTTTCATCCAGTCTTCTTCAAATTCCGTTGATACTCCCCAGCCTTGAACAATGCCGGATAGATTGGTCATATTGACAGCGTCCTTCGATGATTGAAGCTGTTTTTGAGATATCAATGATGCTTCTAAATCATAGGTTTGCGGCGTTTCTTCCCCCGCTAGTTTTTTCGCTAGCAGTCTCATATTCACTGCACCAATCAACTTCGGATCAACCGCTGCGGTATACGACCATGAGCTTCCTTTTGTTTGAATCTCCTGAAGGTCGGCATTGGACACGTCAATACCATAGATTTTCACTTCATCGCGCCCCGCTTCTTTTATCGCACGAGCTGCTCCGATAGCGAATGCATCCCAGGTTGCGAAAATTGCGTCTATTTTACCTTTTGGATACTTGTTCAACATCGCCGATACCGCGTTTTGCGTCTGGACAGAAGTATCTGAAGATGCCACTCCGAATCTTTCAATTTCATGAATGCCAGGATTTTCTTTCAGCTTTTCTTGATACACGGCATTTCTTCTCACCATAGGAGGGAAACCATCTACCCAAAGGTATGCAATGTTCGCTTCGCCTTTTTGCTCTTCAATCAATTTGTCAAAAGCAAGAGTTGCCAATGCTTCGTCATCTTGTGAGGTTACTGTTACCCCATCAATTTTCGTTAAATCGCCGATGGAATCGAATGTGACTACGCTTTTCCCTGCATCAACCAACTTTTGTACGTCATTCACTGTCGCTGCATCATCACCATGGGAAATGATATAGCCATCATAGTCTTCCTCCAGAGCCTGAGCGATGGCGTCATGGAATTTAGCCGTATCGCCATTGGCCGTAAAAGTATCTACTTGGAAGCCAAGTGCTTCTCCTTCTTCTTGCGCCCCTGCTAAGTATTGGGCCGTGTGATCATCTCCGCCAATTTTACGAATGACTTTAATTTTAGCTCCCTCGCCTTTCGCAAATCGTTCTGGAACATTTTCAAAAGATACCTTTTCCTCTTTTTTCGCTTCCCCTGTACTTTGTCCCGAAGAACACCCCGTCAAAAGCAACGCCGAAGCGATGACGGAAACGAAAGCTCCTTTTAAAATTGATTTTCCCATTTTAATTCCCCCTATTTTTTACATTATTCTTATCTGTTAGCTCGGCATAAACACAAAATAAAAACCTCTCTAAAATAGAGAGGTTTAATCAGCTGGTTTGCAGACTTATCCCTCTCTTATCTGTCAAAACATTTCTGTTTTGCAGGATTTAGCACCAATTCCTAATTGGAACGGTTGCTGGGCATCGTAGGGCCAGTCCCTCCGCCACTCTTGATAAGAGAATATAATGTGTTACGTTTCGTTATGGTAAGTACCACTTTATAGGGATATAGTCATTAAGTCAATAGTTTTTAGAATATTTTAAATGTTTTATTTTCCTTGCAGTTTCGCCAGGCGTCTTTTCTCGATTTTTTCAAGGCGTTCGAATTGGCGCAGTTTCACTTCGAACAGGGTAATCGGATCACGGTAGACTTCAGGATTTTGTCTCATATGTTCCAATGTAGCCTGCTGTTCTTTGATTTCGGCTTTCGTCTGTTCGATATTTTTTTCAAGGATGGCAAATGGACTGCGGTAGAACAGGGATATGTCACGTTCCAAGGATTTTTCGAACAATCCAAACTGAGTAAGGAATCTGTCACTGATCATATCGGCAACATCCTGGAAGTCTTCATTTTCCAAGAACTTCTTATATCGATTGTACATATTCGCTTTATTTTGCGGAATCGCACCAAATAGCTTCCCGGCTCCCTTAAGAATCAACTGAGATGGGGTCCTTCTTAGTAATATGTTTACATTTTCTATCCGGATGCTGCTTGTCATCCGGTCCGCATCACGGCGCCAGTCATCCAAGACCCGGAAGTCCCCGGCCAGTACAATACGTTCTTCTTTGTATAGCTCATTGAAGCCTGCGCTCATCTCATCCATGAACTGTTGGCTTTGCGTGAATTCTAACTCAGATGTAGCAATCCAGTCTTGAAGCGAGCGGAAATACTGCGGCATGATTTTATCGGATATAAATGCCTGGATCCGATCGTTCATTTCCTGATTCAACTGTATATGCACTTGGCTAAAGTCACTATTCTCAGATAATGTTTTAGAGCAATCACGCAGTAATTCAGGAATTCGTGTGGAAAGCTGTTTTTTCACTTCTTCTTTTAATAAGCGATAAGATCTTGTAATGTTTTCGGTTTTTTCTTTTTCCAAATCAGTCAACTGATTCGTAGCGCCATTCAACTTCACTTCCATCTGTTCATTCCAAGAAATCGAATGCTCGCATTTCCGTTCATTCGCTGCCCGTTTTTCTAATAGATAGGATAAAGTTTTACGCGTGAAGGCAAGGAGCTTCTCCGCCCTCATTTCCTTCCAATTGCTATCTTGATAGTTTGCGTGAAGGAAGACAGCTAGATCCTGCAGTTGCTGTTTGCTGTCATAAAGCTTGGAGAAAGCAAATACCTTCGCGTTCGGGAAATAAGCATTCACCTTATCCCATGTTTCATCTTCCATCCTGACTGCCACTTGATCACTATAGATGGTATCCATTTTATTCAGCAAGAAATGAATAGGAAGTTTAGGGGCCATTTGTTGCATTTCCAATAGCAAATCACGTTCACTGCCCGTGAAAGGTGCCCGTGCATCCAGAACGAACATCACTCCATCGCTCTCCAGTAAGTAATTTTGGAAGTCAGGGTCTACGCTTTTCTCTCCATTAAATCCTGGAGTATCCAGTAGACGCAGGCGATTATTTCTCAAATAATCACTGATGAGTGTCACATCGACAATCGTTCCGCGTTGACGACGCGTTTCATCCAACTCCGTTAACTCTTCGACCATTTTACGATCTGTATCGGTAATTTCATAGATTTCCAGGTCATCGCCATCTTTAACGCTCACAAGAGATGAATGGTCTTCCGCTGCAATGCTTTCACCCGCTATCGATTGAATGAAGGATGTCTTGCCATTTCCTGCACTTCCAACAAGAAGCAGATTGAAATTGCTCATATCCTTAATTCCCTCAACCATCCATTTCAGCTTATTGCCGACTGATAGATCATTGCTCTCTGCCCATTGAATGATGGAGTGAATCAGTTTTTCGCCTGCTTCGAGACCGCCTCCCAATCTAGGGGATTTCGCTAACAGACTTTCTGCATCTTGAACAACAAGTGCGCTCACTGTATCTGGGAAAATCTCATTCCAGGAAAGGACAGATGCCGCTGCAAATAACGAAATCTCCCCTTCAGCGATTTTTAACCAATTTTCCAACAGTCTTGGTACGACAGGACTTAACTCTTTGACTAAATGCGTACCTTCTAGTAATCCTGCATAGGCATCGCGATAATAGACGGAAAGCTCATACCAAACATCCCCGTTGTTCAATTCGATTTCATCGATCAATTTATTGATGACCTTAAGCCATTCAAAGTAAGAATCCGTATATTTATAGTTCTTCCAAAGGGCTACCGTCATTTTCTCAAAACGATCTTGGTCAAGATTATATAAGGATCTAAGCACGTTCGCGAAATAATCCGGAGCCGTCGATTGTGCAACGCCCTGCTGGATGTATGTTTTCAAAACATCGAACCAAGCCATTGACTCCGTACGGATACTTTCGTTGGCCGCTAAAACTATCGCGCTATTCCAATCCTTTTGCGCATCAAAGAAGGAACGCGCAATTTCCGTGACATTTGGATAATCCGGTTGGAAATCGACTGCTTCCTTCACCACTTTGGATGCCAGATCATTTCTTGTTTCTACTATGTATAGTGAAAACAGTTGCAGAAGGACTTCCGTCTTTAATACAGGTTCGCTCGTATTAATGGCTTTATAAATATCTTCTGCCGTCGAATACATCTCTAGCTCAAAGTAGGCATCAGCAATATTCTTCTTAGCCCATTCAGCAAGATTGCCCTCTATATTCTCCCATTTAAATATGGCCGCCTCAAAGTCATGATGCAGGAAGTACACTTCCCCCTGGGCAAACCTGATTGTGGTTAAATCCGATCTTTCCTTTTTTTGTTCCACGAGAAACATTTCTCCCAAGGCTTGAATCGGATGCTTATTTATGTCATCAATCATCGTTTCATAGAACTTTTTGCCAATCAGCTGTTCTTCCATCGTAATTCCCCCGATATATTTCATATTTTCAAGTAAAGGATCAAATCAATAGGTTCCTTTAGATAAGAAAATGATCTGTCAAAGCTCCAACTTATTATTTTAACAAAACAATATGGTAACAACATGTCATAACTCTTACAAGTTTAAAACAGAAACCGCCAGGCTTGTAATGTTTTTAACAAATCGACTCTCTCCCTTAAAATATGCTTTTATGGATTTCACCAGGATATGAAGCAATGCGAGGGATATTTCCTATACCATTAAATTACCAGAATCCCCGTTCACACACTACCTTAAAATGGTAAAAAATAAAATAATATAAAAAAAGCAGCACCTTTGATCATGAAGGATACTGCTCTCTGATAAGCATTGAACAGTAATTGTCCTTTGACAAATTGGGATTATACCCCTGTGCGCTTACGTTGATTATTGGGCTTTTTAGTTAATTGGCTTTTAAGCGGTTTTGTTTTTTTCACAACACCGGTTTCTAGTTTATCTTTACTTGTTTCAGCTTGCTTTTGCGCCAATTTCTGCTTGACAGCATCCGCCAGGCTCAACTTTTTATTTTCAGACATCATATTGTCTCCTTTAGTGTTCTACTTCTATTATAATATAGATGAAGGTAGAAAGATAATAGGGAGTTTTTACGATTCTTTCGATTGATCATAAACCGTTTTAAACCATAGCAGATTCTCTAGGACTAATATCCTGTCCTAAAGAAGAATTCATCCTATTGACTTAGTATACTGAATTTGCTAAATTATTTTTAGATTATAATAGCTCCGTATGGACCGTACGTTGACTGATTGCCGTGGCTTTTAAAAAAACGCGGATATGGGTGGTAAAGCGAGCACACAACTCGTCCCTCTAAGTAGGGGCGTTTTTTTATTTTCTTAGTAATACTTTCACATGATCCCGTAGTCCATCCGGCGAGTTTTTCACTAGATCGTAAAAAGGAGACATCATCATGAAAAAAACAGACGTATTATTTATCGGGCTTATGCTTTTCTCCATGTTCTTCGGGGCGGGCAACCTGATTTTTCCTCCATTTTTGGGAGCCTCATCAGGGACTTCCTTCTGGCCGGCCATCGCAGGATTTATCGTCACAGGCGTCGGACTCCCGATTCTAGTTCTGGTCGCCGTTTCCCTCGTCAAAGGCGGGGCAGAAACGATTGGGTCGCGTGTGCACCCAACTTTCAGCAAGATTTTCATGATCGTCATCTATTTAAGCATCGGACCTTTCCTTGCCATACCCAGAAATGCTAACGTCGCCTATGAAATGGGATTGAAACCCTATCTTGGCGACACGATAGGCCAATCGCTCTTTTTATTCCTATTCACGATTGCATTCTTCTTGATTGTTTATGCCATATCGATGAATCCTGAAAAAATGGAGACCATCATGAGCCGTTGGAGCACGCCCACTCTATTAGGGTCTATTGTCATCCTTTGTATCGTTGGCTTTATAAAACTGGATGCACCCTTCCAGGCACCAACAGAGGCGTACGTAACAGGTGCTTTTTCAAAAGGGTTCATTGAAGGTTATAACACGATGGATGCTTTAGCCGCCCTAGCCTTCGGGATTGTCATCCTGACCTCCATCCAAAAGAGAGGGGTATCGGACCGTAAGCAGCTGACTAAGTACACCATAAAGGCTGGAATGGTCACAGCAATCTTCCTATCTCTTGTGTATACATCCTTAGGTTTCATGGGAGCACGCATGGCTGCGAACGGTTCTTATGAAAATGGAACCGATATCCTGACCGCCGCTTCTACCCTATTACTTGGGACAGGCGGGAAAACCCTTTTGGGGATCATCTTCCTATTGGCCTGTATCGCATCCGTAGTAGGATTAACAACAGCCTGTGGACATTATTTTTCCAATCTCATTCCTAAGGCCAGCTACAAAACGGTCGTCCTGCTCATTACGCTAATCGGGTTCACTCTATCCAATCTAGGATTGAATCAAATCTTAAAAGTATCCGTACCTTTCCTAGTGATGGCCTACCCTTTAACAATTGTCCTGGTCGCTTTGACGTTCTTCAGCCGTCACTTTAAAAATCCAAAAAAAGTATACCGGAGCGCTATGATTTTCACCGGTATCTTTGCCCTGATCGATGGACTGAGCGCTTTTGATGTACCATTAGGACTCGTGGAAACATTCACCGAAGCCCTTCCGTTTTCTGAACATGGAATGGAATGGGTCCTACCAGCCTTGGTTGGCACGGTCATTGGCATTATACTAAGCCAAGCAGGGAAAGCATCACCCACCGAAGACATGGTAACCAAATAAGTGGAGCAGATGAGTCCGTTGATTCATCTGCATTTTCCTCGCCTTCTATTGCTTATTTTTTGGAAATTTCCACCCTATTTTTGTTATGATAAGGATAGAGGAGATGATCAATAAATGTCAAAGCAAACACGTATTGGTAAAACGAATTTGTATGTGAATCAGATTGGTCTTGGTACGAATGCAATTGGTGGACATAACCTATTCCCTAACCTGAATGAAGATACCGGAAGAGATGTCCTGCGGACGGCTCTTGAAGAAGGCATCAACTTTTGGGATACAGCCTACATTTACGGGCCCGGACGCTCGGAGGAACTGATTGGCGAAGTGTTGAAGGATACCGGCAAACGCGAGGAAGTGGTACTCGCTACGAAAGGTGCCCATAAATTCGTGGATGGTAAAATGGTCATTGACAACTCTCCCGCTTTCCTTAGAGAGTCTGTAGAATCCAGTTTAAAGCGGCTCCAGACTGATTATATTGATTTATTTTACATTCATTTCCCTGATGAAGCTACACCAAAGGATGAGGCTGTCGGGGCTTTAAAAGAATTGAAAGATGCCGGAAAAATCAAGGCGATTGGCGTCTCGAATTTTTCGTTCGAGCAATTAAAAGAAGCCAATAAAGACGGCTATGTCGACGTCTTACAATCCGAATATAACCTGTTTAAGCGGGGAGCCGAGCAAGACTTGCTTCCATATACAGCTGAAAATCAAATTTCCTTTGTCCCTTATTTTCCACTTGCATCCGGCCTGCTTGGTGGCAAATATAATGAAGAATCCAAGTTTGACGACCTGCGGGCTAAAGATCCCCTTTTCCAAGGACAAGCCTATGCAAGCAACTTGCAAAAAGTCGAGGAGCTTCGTGAAATCGCCAACCGAAAAAACGCAGAGGTTGCGGACGTCGCCCTTGCCTGGTATTTAACACGTCATTCCATAGATGTCTTGATACCCGGGTCCAAAAAGCCTGAGCAAGTCTCGCGTAATTTAAAAGCATTGGACGTTGAATTAACCATCGATGATATTGCTGAAATCAGCGCGATTTTCGCTTAAAAGATAAGAGAGAAGGGGCTGTCCCAAAAGTCAGGAAAATGACTTTTAGGGCAACCCTTTTTTTATGAAATTTATGCACAAAAAAATCGCCCTTTTTAGTAAAATGAAGTTACCACACACCATTTACGAAAGGACGATTTTTTATGAGCAATCCAAAGATCACTACAGAAAATTATAACATGGAACAAACTATACTACCACTCACCATTCAAGAGGAAACTACGGAAACTACCGTTCCTCAAAAACGAAATTCTACACCTACTTTTATTCCCTATGATAACCAACAAACCACTGTTATTTTTGACATTCAGGATCTCATTCCGGTTCACCACGTGGCGCGTGTGATTGATCAAATGATTGAATCAGTAGAAGATAATGTCTTTTTTGAGCACTATAATGGTGGCGGACGTAGCTCTTACCATCCTAAAATGATGACGAAAGTCATTTTGTATGCCTATTCTCAAAAAGTCTATTCCTGTCGTGAAATCGCCAAACTGGTTAAAGAAAATATCCCAACAATGTGGCTGGCTGCCTTGCAAAAACCGGATTATCGAACGATTAATCGATTTCGCACACAACAAATGGATAAGCTCCTTCCGAAGCTATTTGAAGAAATGATCCATCAACTAATAGAAGAAAAGCACGTCACAATGGAGAACTATTTTCTAGACGGAACAAAGATTGAAGCAAGCGCAAACAAGTATTCATTTGTGTGGAAAAAGGCGACGACCAAATTTGAGGCGAAGCTGCAAGAAAAAATCGAAGAAACGTACCAACAGATTCAGACCATTGCAAATGAAGAGGGTCTTGAACTGTCTACTCAAGATGAAACCTCCTCATTAACGGCAGAGGAAAAACTAACTCAAATAGAAAAAGCATTAGTGGAAAAAGTTGAAAAGGAAACGAATGGTATCCAACTTGAAGAAGATGTCCAGGTACGAAAAGAAAAACGACGGGAACTCAGTCCGGTTAAGAAACTATTGAAATTAGTGCGCGAAGACTTAGGTCCACGATTAGTAAAATATAAACAACAAAATGCTCTATTTGGCGATCGAAATAGTTATTCTAAAACCGATACGGATGCGACATTTATGCGAATGAAAGATGATCATATGAATAACGGACAACTAAAACCTGGTTATAATATTCAAATGGCAACGGAAAATCAATTCATTCTTTTTTATACGATACATCAACGCCCAACTGATACGCGTTGTTTCAAGCCGCATATAGAGGCACTGAAGAATACATCGCTACCATTCCCGAAAAACGTCATCGCAGATGCCGGCTATGGCAGTGAAGAAAACTATCTCTACTCTTTGGAAGAAGAATTTGAAGCTTTGATTCCTTACAATACTTTTTTAACGGAACAAAAACGGAGCTATAAAAAAGATATTCGTCATGCGAGTAACTGGGCATATGATGAACAAAAGGATGAATACACCTGTCCAAATAACCGTAAGGTTTTATTTAAGCGTTACTCGACCCGTACGGATAAAAATGGATTCACACGTGACTTTAAAATTTATGAATGTGAGGATTGTACGGATTGCCCATTAAAATCTCAATGTACAAAGGCGACAGGAAATCGCCAAGTGCATGTTAATCCAGTTTATGAAGAATTAAAAGCGAAAGCAAAAGTGAACCTTTGGTCTGAATCGAATGCACAACTTTACGCTCGACGAAAAATCGAGGTAGAGAGTGTTTTTGGTCATATCAAGGGCAATAGGTCGTTCCGTCGCTTTTCGCTTCGGGGCTTAGCGAAAGTACAAACGGAGTTTGGCATCGTAGCCATGGCACATAATTTACTGAAGATAGCTGGGTTACGTCAGCTACTTTCAGTAAATTATTATAGAAATAGAAAAACAGGTGGAGAAAAACAACTCGTTTTTCTCCACCTGTTTTATTTTAGGGACTTATTAGACAGCCTCTTTTTTCTTTATTTCATAATTCAAAGCTTCCCGCGATGAATGAATAGCATCCCTTCCTGGACAAGAATAATCCCTCAACGTAATCTTCACTATTTATATTGCTTCCCTTTTTCTATATTGGTATATTTATTGAATATTCAATCACTAAAGAAAGAGGCTACCCCATGAAAAAATCTTATATTCTTTTATTTCTTATCTTGGCTAACTTATTCTGGGCCGGTAATTATATTTTCGGCAAATACGTCGTTGCTGAACTTTCGCCGATTCAACTCACGTTTTCACGCTGGCTAATTGCTGTTATCCTATTATTTCCTCTTGCTCATTGGATTGAAAAACCCGATTGGAAAAGTGTATGGAAAGCATGGAAAGTACTATTACTGATGGGCATGCTCGGCATCATCGGCTATAATTTTTTCCTGTATTGGGCTTTGACCTATACGACTTCCATGAATGCCGCTCTCGTTAATTCGATTACCCCTGCGGTCATCGTCCTGTTTTCCGTCTTACTATTAAAAGAGAACATTTCATTCCTACATGTGATTGGCCTTATTCTATCCTTATTCGGAGTATTATTGGTCTTAACGAATGGACATCTTCAGACCATTTTCCATCTTACCTTCAATAAAGGAGATCTGTTGATGATTCTGGCGATACTTGTCTGGACCTTCTATTCACTCATCGCCAAAAAGATAAAAAATATCCCGGCCATATCAGCCACCGCCGTATCCGTTTTACTTGGACTGATTCTGGCTGCTCCGTTCGCCTTTAGTTCGGGGCTGAACCTTGATGTAAGTACTCAAGCGATGGTAGGCATTTTATATATTGGAATCTTTCCATCCGTTGGTTCCTTCATTTTCTGGAACATTTCACTGCGTCATATTGATGCAAGCCAAGCTGGCGTTTACCTTAATCTCATTGTCGTCTTCACTGCGATTCTAAGCTTGATGTTGGGTCAAAGCATCACAGTAGTCCAAATTCTTGGCGGCCTTCTTGTCTTCTCCGGTGTCTACTTAGCCACTAAAAAAAAGAAGGATAAAAAAGCTGTGGCTTCTGCTTAAGTAGACATTTTAGCTTTCCCCTTGTTTATCTAGCATGATTTACGTTATCTTTATAGAAGAAAATCTGAATGTAAAGGTGTGCTTTAGTTGAGAATCAATAAATATATTAGTGAATCAGGGATTACTTCGAGACGAGGCGCCGATAAATGGATTGCTGAAGGTCGAGTGACCATAAACGGAGCTGTGGCAGAACTTGGCAGCCAAGCTGAACCGGGCGATGATGTTTGTGTCGATGGCAAACCGATAAAAGTGGAGCAGCAGTATGTATATATTGCACTGAATAAACCCACAGGCATCACCAGCACGACTGAAAAACATATCAAAGGAAACATTGTTAATTTTGTTAATCATCCGCTACGCATTTTCCATATTGGTCGTCTTGATAAAGACTCAAGCGGTTTGATTCTGCTTACAAATGACGGAGATATCGTAAATGAAATCCTCCGGGCAGAGAACAAGCATGAGAAAGAGTACATTGTCACTGTTGATAAGCCACTTACGGATTCCTTCCTACAAGAGATGTCATCAGGCGTAGAAATTTTGGATACGAAAACACTTCCATGTGAAGTCAAGCCGCTTTCACGCCATACATTCAACATTACCTTAATGCAAGGGTTGAACCGGCAAATCCGCCGCATGTGTACAGCACTAGGTTATGAAGTCCGTGAACTGCAGCGCGTTCGCATCATGAACATCCACTTGGACAGGTTACCCCTCGGTCAATGGCGCGACCTGACAAAAGAAGAATTAAACGAACTATTTGCAGAATTGAATTACACACCAAGAAAAAGATGAGTGAAGAGGATGCCCCCAGATTTGGGAGCATCTTTTTTAGCAGCTGCATTCCTTTTATCGGTCAAACTGCGTAATATATCAGTCAATTTCAACATTTTATCGGTCTAGTTGAAGATATATCGGTCTAATCCAGCTTTTTTTCGGTCAAAGTCCAATTCGACTCCAAAATAAAAAGCAACCATTAGGCTGCTCATTATCGGTTATACCCACCATAGATCGGTTGGACTTTCGTTGATCAGGACGGTTTTCAAGTTCGTCACGGCTCGTTGGAAACCTTCTTCGATCGACATGAGCGGATCTTCGTGTTCGATGCTGACGACGTAATCATACCCATAAGTACGAAGGGCACTCATCATGTCGGACCATTCTTGAAGGCTATGGCCGCAACCAACTGAGCGGAAGTTCCAGGCACGTGTCTGGATGTTGCCGTACGGTTGCATGTCGGTGAGACCGTACATATTGATATTATCTTGGTCCAGATAGGTGTCTTTAGCATGGAAATGATAAATGGCTCCAGCTTTTCCAAGAATTTTAATGGCGCCGACAGGTTCGATTCCCTGCCACCAGAGATGGCTTGGGTCAAGGTTGGCACCGATTGCGTTCGATGTGGCTTCCCGTAGCTTCAACAAGGTGTATGGTGTGTGGACGAGAAAACCTCCATGCAGTTCGAGTCCAATTTTAATATGATGTTCATCAGCAAGCGCAGCGATTTTTTTCCAATAAGGAATCAGTTTTTCTTCCCATTGCCATTTCAAGACGTCCGCATATTCGTTCGGCCATGGAGCAACCGGCCAATTCGGATATTTAGCACCTTCGTGATCACCTGCGGTACCGGAAAAGGTATTGACGACAGGTACATTCATCAAGGCAGCTAACTTAATGGACTTTACTAGATTTTCATCACTTTCCCTAGCCCAGCTTTCATCTGGGGAAATAGGGTTGCCGTGACAGCTGAACGCACTGATGGCTAGCCCCCTTGATTGGATGGCTTCCATGTAGTCCTGCCGCTTTTCTTCACTCTCCAATAGCTCATCCAGTGGACAATGGGCATTACCTGGGTACCCGCCTGTACCGATTTCCACTGTTTTCAATCCAGAGGCTGCCACATAATCAAGCATTTCCTCAAATGTTTTTTGTCCGAATAGTACTGTAAAAACGCCTAGTTTCACTCGCCTCACCTCACCTTTGCATTAATTGATGCTCATGACTTTTCCGCTTGCGGAACTTTGGTAAATAGCTTCAATGATTTTCGATACTTTCATGGCTTCCGCCGGTTTTACCAGTGGTTCGGCAAAACCAAGGCAACTATCGATAAAGTTCGCCGCCTGTTGAAGATCCGGTGTGTCCTCACCTGGCATCCAAACCGCTTCACTATTCAAAAGCATCCCGTGTTTCGCCTGATTCAATATGAGCGGGAACACATCTAGACCGCCCTGTGTTCCGGATAAACTCAAGACTGTCGCTTCTTCACGGATATTCGCGGCCCATGACGTTTCAAATAACAAAGAAGCTCCATTTGCAAATTTGATATAAGCCGTTGCATGATCATCCACTTCAAAAACGGAAGCATCGAAATTGCCCCATAGATTAACTTGATCGACACCCTTACTGACATAATTATATGTCGAACCTACAATTTCGATTGGTTCTGGGTCATCCATCAGCCATAAAGCCAAGTCAAGCAAGTGACAGCCATAATCGATCACACTGCCTCCGCCTTGCAATTCCTTGCTCGTAAATACGCCCCAACCGGGGACTTTCCTTCGTCGAATGGCCTGAACTCGTGCCACGTATGGCTCTCCAATTTCACCTGCTCGAATCATTTTTTTGGCAGCCTGGGCTTCCTTCATGAACCTGTAATGATACGCAATGGAGAGCACTTTTCCAGATAAGTTTGCCGCATCGGTTATTGCCTTACATTCCTCAGTCGTGATGGCCATCGGCTTTTCACATAAAACATGTACACCAGCCTGCAATGCCGCGATGGAAATCTCGGCATGAAACTTGTTCGGTGTGGCTATCGTGACCGCATCCACTTCGGCAAACATATCTTCATAATTGGTAAAAACTTTTTCAATATGATGTTGCCTGGCGACATCTCTCGCCTTCAATTCATCAATATCCTGAATTGCATATAAAACCACTTTATCCTGTAATGTTTGGAAGGCTGGGATATGCCTTTTTTGGGCAATCCCCCCAGCACCGATAATACCCATTTTCAATTTGTACATGATGACTATTAAACCCCTTTATAAGCGGACGATTTGTCTGGATGCATTTGATTCCATTGCGCCGAGAATGACTTTTAGTGATTGTAATCCTTCAATTCCTGTGACAAGAGGCTCTTCATTGTTTACCACACTTTTTATAAAGTGGCTGATTACTCCAGTATCATGCTGTCCGCCAGAGTCATTTGTCTGGATGCCCCCTAATTCGAAGGTTTCGGTCTTCCCATTCTTATGATGGATAATCAGTGAATATTTAGGGTCGTCTTCTAGACGCAATACGGCTTTTTCCGCATAAATGACCGTTGCGTTGTCTTCTTTTGCGTACGACCAGCTTGCCGTCAGGGTACCAATAATACCGCTTCCCGTTCGCAGGATGCAGGCAGCGCTATCATCAACATCCGCCTGTTGCTTTGCACTCGTTTCCACAAAAGCTCCGACTTCCACAAATTCCTCGCCTAACACATATCGCAGTAAATCGGCTTTATGAACACCTAAGTCCCCCATCGCCCCGATGACCGCTTGATCTTTTTTAAAAAACCAGCTGTTCTCCCCATCGACACTCCAAGTTTCAGGCCCTGAATGTCCAAAAGCTGTCCTGAAGCTGTAAATCTTTCCTAATTCCCCACTCTCAATTAGCTTTTTGGCTTTTTGATGTGAAGGGACAAACCGCTGATTATGACCAATCATTAATATCTTGCCGCTTTTTATAGCTGCTTCATTCATTTTTTCCGCATCTTCTAAAGAGGTCGCCATGGGCTTTTCACAAAGAACATGCTTTCCAGCTTCAAGAGCAGCGATCGTGATGGGGGCATGCAGGTAATTCGGTGTACATACACTAACCACGTCAATATCCTTATTCTTTAAGAGTTCTATATAATCAGTATATGCTTTTGCGTCATACCTTTGTGCCGCTGCATTCGCCCTGTCTTGCGCAATATCACAAACGGCTACAATATCGGTTTCCTGATGCGCTTCATATTCCGGAAAATGCCTATTTTTCGCAATGCTCCCACAACCAATGACTCCCACTTGTACTTTGACCATTCTGCTCTCTCCTTCACTTCATCTCTTGGATGAGATATTCTCCAATGGTACCGCTTTTCCATAAACCACATTGTTGTGAGAACGTGGCTTGACCCACTTGACCGCATTCTTTATCACCTGCTGTATCTCTGGGTTATAGTAGGTCGGATACGTTTCATGGCCAGGCCGGAAATAGAATATCCTTCCTTTTCCACGCTGGTACGTGCATCCGCTTCGGAAAACTTCGCCGCCTTCAAACCAGCTCATTAAGAGCAATTGATCTGGTGCGGGTATATCGAAATGCTCCCCGTACATTTCTTCCTTCTCAAGCTCAATATATTCACCGATTCCTTCAACAATGGGGTGAGCGGGATCCACGACCCAGAGCCGTTCCCTTTCATCCGCTACGCGCCATTTCAGATCGCAGGTCGTTCCCATTAATTGTTTGAAGATTTTCGAAAAGTGTCCTGAATGGAGGACGATAAGGCCCATCCCTTCGAGCACCCGCTTATGAACACGTTGGACGATTTCATCCTGCACTTCATCATGTGCAATATGCCCCCACCAGAGGAGTACATCCGTTTCCTTCAGTACCTCTTCCGTCAGACCATGCTCTTTTTCGTCAAGCGTAGCCGTGTTAACCTCAATCTGATCTTCTTGTAAGAACTCGGCAATCGCGCCATGGATCCCATTTGGATAAATCTCTGCTACCTCTGGCTTCGTTTGTTCATGGCGATACTCGTTCCATACCAAAACCTTCATCAGAATCTCCTCCATATGTTTTTTCGGCGACTTCCCCTGCATGTTTAACTAATACCTCTTATTTTGTTACGCAAACGTTTGCGTTAGAAACAATAAAAAAATAATTTTGAATAATAAGATTAAATACATTGGTAATCTATATTGTAAATTTATGTTAGGAAAAATCAAGCTTTAATTGCTAAAACAATTCTACAATTTCTCTGTAATTTCTTTTTCAATAGCGGAATGTGACTCACGCTGTACGATTTTGGTAGGAACCCGGATACTCTTTTCCATCATTTTAGGATCGGCTATTAAATCAAATACGCACTTTGCTGCTTCATAGCCCAGTTGGTACGTATGAATATCGACCGTGGTTAGTGGTGTACTTAAGAATTCGATAAACTCCGAGTGATTAAAGCAGACGACACTTATTTGTTCCGGAACTTTCAACTTCTTTTCCGCTAACACGCCCAATAACAGCACACCCAATAATAGGTCCATGACTATAAATGCCGTTGGTGATTCAGGTAAATTCAGCAGTTCCTCGATGGCTTTTATGCCATCGGCGCGATTCAATGGAATCAGTTTAATACTTTCCTTTGGCACGCTTAACCTTGCCTGTTCCATTGCTTGTCGGAATCCGCTTAAACGCGCCTGGATCACTTCGAATTCAGGACTGCCCCCTAAAAAGGCAATTCGTTGATGACCAAGATTGATGACGAACTCCGATAATTCCTTAGCCGCTTGAACATTGTCGTTATCAATGAAAGTGATGCCACTCATATCCGTCCTTGGCTTCCCTACCAAGACAAATGGGAAGCTTTGTTTCACTAGATAGGGCACCACTTTATCATCCTGCTTCGAATACAAAACAATCATGCCATCCACGCGTCTACCTTGAACCATTTTAACGACATCTTCAAAAATGGCATCCTCGGTTTCCCCAGTCGTTAGCGAAAGGCTATACCCCTCTTTATTACAAAAGTCGCCAATGCCTCGGATCACTTCTGGAAAGAATGGATTGTACAGGGATTCCCTAGCCGAATTTTTCATTACGATTCCAATGGTCTTCGTGGATTTTGTAACCAAATTCCGGGCATTTTCATTCATATGATAGCCCATTTCCTTCAATACCTTCCGTACTTTACGCTTTGTCTTTTCACTAATGGTAGGACTGTTATGAATAACACGCGATACCGTGGATGGAGCGACATTCGCTTTCTTGGCAACGTCTTTGATCGTTACAGACATTTTCATCTACTCCCGTTCATCGCACAGGGCTTATTATTCCCTATATCTAAATAGTTATTTAACCGCACCGTCAGCAATTCCTTTAATAATTTGTCTTTGGGCAAAAAAGTACGCAATGATAACTGGAATGATTGACAAGGTAAGTCCTGCCAAGGCAAGATGCCATTGTTTCGTATATTGACCGAAAAAGAAGAATAATTTAAGTGGAATGGTCTCAGATCCCGCACCCCCGATAACAAGCGATGGCAAAAGGTAATCATTCCAAATCCAGATGACATTCAAGATCCCGACCGTGATTGACATCGGTTTCAATAATGGAAAAATGATATACCAGAATACTTGAAAACGGTTGGCTCCATCGATTTTAGCCGCTTCATCCAGCGTGATGGGGATCCCTTTTAAAGTACCATGATATAGGAATATGGAGAGACTGCATCCAAACCCTAAGTACATGATGATCAATCCGGTGCGATTCAACATACCCATCTGACCAAATTGGGCTACAAGCGGGATCATCACCGATTGGAATGGAATAAGCATGGCTGCCACAAACACGAAGAACAGCAAAGA
The DNA here is from genome assembly GCF_059384845.1 of Peribacillus suis. Taxonomy (NCBI): domain Bacteria; kingdom Bacillati; phylum Bacillota; class Bacilli; order Caryophanales; family Bacillaceae; genus Peribacillus; species Peribacillus suis. The sequence goes on along the minus strand of NZ_CM182019.1, from coordinate 461,810 downwards.
ACTAAATTTACTTTTATTTCGTGATAGCGCGTATGCGGCCATTGCTGAAAAGATAATAATTATCACGACACTGACAACCGATATAAAGATGGAATTGAATAAAGTCCGAAGAAAATCCAATTGTTCGAAGGCCTGAGTGAAATTTTCTAGTGTCCAGGTATCCGGCAAGCCCAATGTGTCAGAGAAAATCTCGCGTTTCATTTTAAAAGCATTTACGATCATTAAATAAAAAGGGGTGAGCCATAACAAGGCCAATACAAACCCGATCAATCCGACCAGCCAAAGCTTCCAATTCTTTCTCATCATAGCTCAACCTCCCTTTTCTTATTGATATATACCTGTGTCAAGGAAACGGCTGCCACAATCACGAAAAAGATCACGGCCTTGGCCTGTGCATAAGCCATATCATTTTCGGTAAACGCGGATTTAACAATGTTCATTGCGACCATTTCTGTTGAATTGTATGGCGCACCGTTCGTCAAAGAAAGGTTTTGATCATATATTTTGAAAGAGTGTGAAAGCGTCAGGAACAAACTAACCGTGAAGGCTGGTGCCACAAGCGGAAAAGTTATATGGCGAAAACGTTGGAAGCTATTGGCCCCATCGATTTTAGCCGCTTCAATCAGGTCTTCAGGAACTGCCTGTAAATAAGCGATATAAATGATCATGATATATCCCGCCATCTGCCAGGACGTTAAAATGATCAATCCCCAAAATCCAGTCTCGGTTGTGGAAAGCCAACCATTAAATGCCTCTATGCCGGTTACATCGCCAATGGCACCAAAGACTTTGATGAAGATGAACTGCCAAATGAAACCAAGAATCAATCCACCGATTAAGTTCGGCATAAAGAAAATGGTCCGAAGAAGGTTGCTCGATTTCAGTTTTGAAGTCACGATAAGTGCCAAGCTCAAACCAAGAACGTTTATGACCACAATCGCTGTTACAGAAAATTTGATGGTGAACCAAAATGTATCCAGGAAGCCCTTGTCCGAGAATAGGTTTATATAATTTTTGAGACCCGTGAAATCGGGCGTACCCAAACCGTTCCAATTCGTAAATGAATAATAAAACCCGTAAATGAGCGGCACGATCACGACCAAAATGAGCGCGGCTAGAACAGGTGTCAAGAACAGCCAATATGCAGCATCTCGATTTCGCATTTGAAACCGACCTCCTAATATAGTGTGTAAGTAGCGGATATATTTATAGAACAAACAACCAATCGACACAAGTTAGGCTCGATTGGTTGTTTCCCTATTTAACGGAATGCCTATTTACTGTGGATTTTCTCCCAGTTTTCAATGTTTTGTTTGACGAGTTCATCCCATGTCATTTTACCGGTTACATATTTTTGGACACTTGCACCCAGATCATCGTTCCACCCGACTGGATATCCATTGAACACCCATCCAATGGTATTTCCCTCTTGTGAATACTTATAAATTTCTTTTGATAACGGATCGGCAATTTTTTCAACGTCATACCCTTCATAGGCTGGAATGAATTTAAAATCTTCTAATACAGCTTTTTTACCTGCATCGGATGTATACATCCAGTCTAGGAATTTCCTCGCTTCTTCCTGAACTTTCTCATCCGATTTCTTATTTACTGCCCAATAGTTCGGTACCCCGACCGGCATGGCTGCCGTGTCCCCATTCGGAATAGGGATGATGCCTATGCCATTTTCAGCTAATTCGGGATCCATGTCATACACTGTGTTATACACCCAGTTCCCTTGCTGGATGATTGCAACCTTTTCAAGGGAGAATAACTCTTCTACTTGTTGGGAGTAATCAAGGCTTGCCGTTGGCTGAACAGAATATTTATTTTGAATATCGACCAGTTGTTTGAACTTGTCTCCATCCGAGAACTTGACGGTTTCCGCCTTGCTTGCCGTCAACACGTTTCCATCAAACTCCGGTGCTAAAAAGACATTGGATAAATGGTTTCCCGTTACCCATTTCTCTTTGACCGGATACGCGAATACTGCATCAAGCTTCAATTTGCCTTTCTGTGAATCCAGCTTCTTCACTGCATCCTCTAGAGCTGTATAGCTTGTAAGTTCTTCCGCCTTGATTCCGGCTTCTTTAAAGACCCTTTTGTTATAAATCAGGCCATACCCTTCCTGATTGAATGGAAGCCCAAGAATCTGCCCGTCCTCTTCAACGCCATCCAACGTCCCATCCAGTGCTGCCTCTGCAGCTTTCGTATCCTTCAAATCTGATAATCTATCTTTATATTGTTCCACATCGATCGGTCCGCCAATATTAAACACCGCTGGTTCCTCACCGGAAGCAAATTTTGCGGTAATGGCTGATTTATAATCATTCCCGCCGCCAACTGTCGATACTTTGATTTTCACATTTGGGTTCTCTTTTTCATACTGCTTGGCCAGAGTCTCAAATTGCGGCTTAAACTCTACTTTAAATTGGAAAATATCCAGCGTCACTTTATCTTTATTATCGGAATCACTGTCCCCGCCAGTAGAAGAAGAGCAACCTGCCAAGACCACACTAAATATCAATAAAATAGAAAAGATTCCCCCATACCATTTTTTACGCTTCATGCCTATCAACTCTCCCTTTTTCCGTAATTTCCTATTCCTTTTAAGAAAACGTTTGCATAAAGTATGAAAAGTAGATATCTTATAAACTGTCATTTCACTATTCTATTGAAAGATAAACCACCACCTTACAAACCTAATTGTAATCGGTTACATTTCTTTTTCTTTATATTACCACTTAATGACATTACTTACAATTAAATGTATAAGTCTACGAATATATTACGTTTCTTCTTCTAAATTATATGATTGAATACCCAAGAATTATTCCTTCTCCTGATTATATAATTTGAACGGATATCCATTCTGGGTATTTCTTCATCTTTTTCAACCATTCAGAATGCAAGCTGTATTTCATTAGAGAAATGGGAAACCAAAAGGCTTCCCTTCCATTCACTTCAAAACCATTTTCACGTTGGAAGACCCATACTCTTCCTTCAATTCGTAATATTTATCACTTGCTTGTCCAAATTCCTCGAACACACCACTAATAAGTAATTCATCCGTTTCCTTATCCACTATGCTGTACTTAATATTGCTCTTCCCAAACTTTCTGTCATCCACTTTTAAAAGAATCATGCTAAACACCTCCATATATAATGGCTGTATTCCTCATGATGGTTGGATTCTTACTTACATAATATAACAATTTATTCAAAATTCACAGATTTTTTTGTCATTTTCAGGGAAATAAAAAAAGACCTGCCTAGGCCCCTTGAAATAAAGTCCGTTTATCCATATAAAAAAAGGAGCCCAATCCGGCTCCCAAAATGATTTTATGACTTCGAAATATCCACGAACCCCTCACCAAATACATCCCTTACATCATGTATCGCGATAAAAGCTTGGCTATCGGTAGACTGAACAATTCTCTTTAACTTGACGACCTCTTGTTTACTAATGACAATATATAGAATTTCCTTCGCATCTTTCGTATAGTAGCCATGTCCATCAAAAACTGTGACCCCTCTATCCATTTTAACCGTTACTTGTTTCGCAATGAGATCTGCTTCTTTCGAGATGATGGTGATTGCCTTTTTCGGGTTTACACCCTCAATGATGAACTCCATTACTTTCGTTCCAATATATAGCATAAGGATGGTTAGCATGAGACCTTCCGCACCGATAATGAAATAGGATGAGACGGCCACGATTATATCAAAGAACAATAACCCATAACTTATGCTCCAGCCTAAATATTTATTTGTGATCCGAGCAAGAATGGTAGAACCTGCCGTCGTACCGCCCACCCGAATGATCAAACCAATTCCTACACCAGCAAACACACCGCCAAATATGGCATTGATTACGATTTCATCCGAAGAAACGTTCCAATTCTCCGTTAAATGTAGAAAAAGAGAATGGAAGGTGACGGCAATAATCGTATAAATGGTTGTAATCCTCGATAAAAATTTATATCCGACAATCAGAAGGAATGCATTCATAATGAAACTTACCAGGCCCGGTGACCACTGGAATAAATAGAATAAAATGATGGTAATCCCCGTTACTCCACCTTCACCGAGATCATTGGGAATAACGAAAAGATTGATTGCCAACGCAAAAATGAACGCACCTATTATTATAATGAGAACATCTAAAGAAGTCTTTTTCATATGTAACTTACCCGCCTTTATATAAACAATTTCCTTGCTATATAGTAACACGTAATTGATTCCTTCATTGATTTTCTTAATCTGTTAAAATAATTCATCTCTTAAATCAGGAATGGTAAAAGGCCACTGTACTCCCGCTAAACCGGAATACAGTAGCCTGCATACTACCTCTTTTATAGAAGAATCTTGCCATCCGTAATGTTGACGACACGGTCACACAAATCTAACATTCTCTCATCATGCGTCACCATGATGGCTGCCTTGTTTCTTAACTTCACCTCGGTCGCAAGCATTTCCACTACCTCTCGCCCCCGCTTTGAATCAAGGCTTGCAGTGGGTTCATCTGCTAAAATGATGTCTGGATTATTCATCAACGACCGCGCAATTGCTACCCGTTGACGTTCACCGCCTGAAAGCTCTTCTGGCAAATGATTGCACCGATGACTAAGTCCGAGATGACTAAGTAATTCATCAGCTTTTTTCACAGCTTTCTTGTCACGTTGCCCAATCAGTTCTGAAATAAGCAGAAGCTGGTCACGTACGGTAAGGTACGGAACAAGATTGGATGATTGAAAAACAAAGCCAATTTTCTCTAGACGGACACGTGTTAATTTCTTCGGAGAAAATGATGTTATATCCTCATTATTTAAAAGCAAACTACCTTTACTTGGGGAAAGTAAAGCACCTGCTATAGAGAGGAAAGTACTTTTCCCCGAACCTGATGGACCAACAACGGCCACAAATTCCCCAGCTTTCACTTGAAAGGTAACATCGTCAAGAGCCCTCACGATATTCTCACCTTCACCGTAAATTTTGCTGACGTGATCGAATGATAGTTTATGATTCATCATGCTACCCTCCCAATGGCTTCAATGGCATCAATTTTTGACACTCGATATAGTGATAACAAGGAACCCAATACCGAAACAATCAATAAAAGAATCGAATATTGAATGACCAAAGAAGTACTTAATTCAAAAGGCATTCCTTCTGGCATGATGAAAGTGACCCCGTATGTTAGTGCAACACTACTTGCTATACATACCACCGCAAGCATGAACACTTGGCCCACGATACTTTTTGCAAGGTAGCCAGTACTTGCTCCGAGTGCTTTCATGACTCCAAATTGATTCGTCTTCTGTAAAGTGATGACATAGAAGAACACAGCAAGAACAAATGCAGCAATCACAAACAGAAAGGCTATCATCATCGCCAATGTACCTTGTTCTTCTTTAAATCCCGGGATACTTTGAAGCATCTCATCCTTCGTAATGAGATCCACATCAGACACAGACTTCAACGGACCTACTTGATCCATTTGAACCGCAATTGTGCTAATTGCGTCCGTGTTTTTCAACCGAGGATTAATCCCCTGCCATCCCTTAACGTTCATGTATACAACAGGTGTATGGCTGTAGGATTGATTTTCGGTGAATCCTACGATAGTGAATTTGTTACCGGATAATTCATCTACTACCGTATCCCCTACCTTATAGCCGTCCTCTTTTAAAGAATCATTGGCTACTATATCGCCTTTCTTCTTATTATCATAGCTTTTCCCTTCCACGATTTTGGGTGCAAGGAACCCATTGGCATCCGTTGCAAAAATCGTGACATCCGTCTTTTTCGATGTACCTTCTTTATTGAAGGTCAACATCATTTGACCCAGGGCCTCCGCTCCTTCAACACCCGTTGAAGAACGAACCTCACTTAATGTATCCAGCGGAATAGTAGATCGGTTTAGTTTATGCTCCACGTTAGACTCCATCATGAAATAGTCAGCATCCATGCCTTGTATCGATGAAGCATTTTCAGCTGAAAGTCCATTAGCCAATCCAGAAATGATAAAGACCAGCCATGCGACCAAAACCATGATCAACCCGATCAGTAAGTAACGCACCTTTGAATGTTTCAGCTCACGTATTGCTAAAAACATTTTTTCATCTCCCAATTCTTTTGTTACCGTTTGAACATCCAATCCCTTATGTTCATGTGGTATACATCGATTGTAATGAATCATTATGAATGGAAGATGAACAATTGATTACATAAGCGGCAAACGAACATAAAAAGTAGACCCTTCCCCAAGTTCACTCTGAACCGCAATCGTTCCACCGTGAAGTTCCACCGTCTTTTTCGTAATGGAAAGACCTATGCCGCTCCCGTTCTCACTGCGATTACGCATTTTATCAACTTTATAAAACCGTTCAAAAATATGAGGAAGCTCTTCATCAGCTATCCCCATACCGGTGTCTTTAATGATCACTTCGACCATCCGGCCAATTTTTTTGATGCGTATAATGATTGAACCCCCACTTTCAGAGTACTTAATGCTATTCGTTATCAGGTTTGTCCATACTTGAATTAACAGCTTCTCGTCTGCAGAAATCATGGTGGATGGTAGATCCATTTCAATCACCATGTCTTTTTCCCGCCAACTCCATTCCAGCATGAACAGCACTTGCCTTATTTGCTGAGCTAAATCAAAGCTTGTACGCTGTAGGGGATCGTCTCCTTTATCCAATGAAGCGAGAATCAGAAGCTGCTTACTCATTGCCGACATACGCCGACTCTCCTTTTCAATAATGGACAAGTACTCCTTTCGTTTTTCCTTCGTTAACTCTTCCGATTGCAGGGTTTGGGAGAAGCCCTGGATCGAGGCGAGCGGAGATTGAATTTCATGTGAAACATTGGAAACGAATTCCTGTCTCATGTCTTCCAATCGTTGGATGCTCTGAGTCATTTTCGAAAAATGTTTCGCCAAATCCCCAATTTCATCACCACGGGTAACGTTCAATTCACCACTATAATCCCCATCAGCAATCCTTTTTGTCGCTTCCGTTAATTTGGTAATGGGCTTAACTAGAAAACGTGTGTTAAAAATAATGAAAAAGAAACTAAGTAAGATCATAAGAACGAGCAAAACGGCCAGGAAAAAGCGAATTTCCCCAAACTGCTTTTCAATATCAGGCCTAACGAACAAGGCGTATTTTTCGCCATCCACGTTCAGCGGAACCCCAATACTATTTTCTAATGCATCTTCAAAAAAACCGGTAATGAACAGCCCGTTATTATAGGTTTCAATCCCTTCATAGACTTTCCCGTTCAAGACATCAGAAACCGTATCCCCATCCAAATCCGTTTGATGAAACGATTTGCCATAAGAAGTAGCCTTACCCTGTTCATTGATTAAGTACAGCTGGTAATGCAATCCTGATACATGGTTTAAATAAGCATCAATATCCTGATCAGGATTTTCCTCATACAAAGAAACGATCTCCCTTGCGACCTTGCTGATTTTCTCTCCATTGTAGGGTTTAAGAACTTGATGGTAATACACATTAGAAAGTAAAAAAGCAATGACGCTAGCAAGCACCATGATTAAGATCGTTTGGACAACGATTCGAAAATAGAGTGTTTTCACTATTTTTTGACCCCCAGCTTGTATCCCAATCCCCTGACAGTCGTGATGACAAAATCATCCGTACGTCCTGTGAATCGTTCACGTAACCGTTTGATATGAACATCCACCGTCCGGTCATCCCCTTCAAAATCTGCTCCCCACACAAGTTCGATAAGTTGCTCCCGCGTAAAAACCTGATCGGGAAAACTCCCTAATTGAGCAAGCAGTTCAAACTCCTTAAGCGGAAGAAGCAATGTATTTCCCTGAATTCGGACTTCATAACTTCTTCGGTCGATGATGGTTTGATTTAATGTTATTAACTCAGCATTCACCATACGGTACCGTCGCAAAAGCGCTTTTATTCTAAATAAAAGCTCTTGTGGCTCGAAGGGTTTAACGAGATAATCATCCGTCCCGGCATAGTATCCCTTTTCTTTATCAATGAGCTGATCCTTAGCCGTAAGTAAAATAACCGGTAAATCATATTGATCGCGTATCTCCTTACAAAGATCCAGTCCGTTTTTATAAGGCATCATGATATCCACAACAGCCAGATGAATCCGTTCTTTCTCTAATAATAAGGAAGCCACATTCCCATCCTTCGCTTCGAACACCATGTATCCTTCTTTTTCTAAGTGAAATTTCAGTAACTCTCGAATATGCCGATCATCATCTGCAATTAATATATGTATCAAAGAAACACATCTCCGCTTCTTAATATGAATATCCCTACAATAGCAATATTCGAGCTCTTAAAACAACCCAAGCCTATTTAAAATAAAACAGGTAGAGGGTTTTTATCCCTTCATCAAAACCTATAAAGAAGTGATATATCCTTCTGAAGCTAAAAACCTTGAAGTGTATATTAAACACATATAAACCTAGACCACTTATTCGTCTAGGTTTTATGTTTTGCCTATTAAAATTATTCCTTCCAAATATGTTTTACTTACCTTCGTATTTATTCAATGTCCACAAGTAAGATAAACTAAAAAGTCTGCGGATAACCAAACATCCCTCATCATATTTAGTTAGAAAATTATCCTCTAAATCAGTTGTCCCTTAGGTATAGCTTTGGAGAATAAAATGGTGGTAACTGATGATATTATGGTTATTTACTTAACAAAATTAAGAGTAAATTGGGCATACGTTTAAAAGGTGTTGTACGTACTATATAATTTGTAAAAACATCAAATTTGGGATTGCAAGGGTTATCTCTATTCTGTAAGTAATAAATAGTTCATTCGTCACTAGGTATCTCTTCAAACTTTGCCAATCAAGGTTTCACATAAATTACATTATCTCAGGTATATCAATCTCTTTGCCTGGAGACTTACTAATTAGAACCTTTAAGAGTTCTCTTATTCATAATTAGTAGTAGCAATAAAATCAAAAGCACCAGTTGAACTAATTTCATTGTTATATTCAAAATTATATATTAAAATTACTGCATTATATGATTTCTTTAGGTTTATACTTTTCTGGATTTTTGGGATGACAATTTCTTCATACGAACACCCATCTAATAATGCTGATATATCACTACTACTATTCTTATAGACTGCTTTTTCTATTGTATCCTCATCAGTTTCATCCATATCAATATTAAAATCGATAAAGAATTGGGAAGGGACAGACTCGCCATCCTCATCATACGTTAAATCAACATACTCTCCTATTGGGTCCTCATCGTTAATATTCCCTAACCAAATTGAAACCCATCCTTGTTTTTCCATTATAGTACCCTCCTACTTTAATCTTAGACCTTGTGGTAAAGACGAAACTCCACCCTCTAATCTATAATTAGCCCAATTATTAAGCCGTCTAACAAATGTATTATAGTCGCTAGAAGTATCTATTATTGCTAACAATTCATTATGTGCTTTAGTTGAGCCTAATCCTCCGTGAACACCCTTTGGATTGACAAATTTGACATCGGATATAGCTGTTCTTAAGTCTTTAATCTCTTCAGCACCAATATTCCAACACTTAAATTGCGGAGCTCTTGAAACTAAGTGCCATTCATGTAAACCTCCAGGTTCTCTAAGCTGACGTTCAATTTTCTTTCTAATCTTTTTATCTTTCCAAAGTTCGTCTAGTTCATTACTTGTAAGGGAATTGAAGAATTTATTAAAATTCCCACTCTTTGCAGTTGGTATATCATCAACAGTTAATTTGTTTATATCTTTAGCATTATCTATACCCTTACCAGCATCCTTAATCTTAACACCTTTTAGCACATCATGACCCTTATCTAAGACTTTTATGGGTTTAATGAAAGTGAACGCTGCAGCTGTTATTCTTTCATTTGTAGTGGAACCGGGACCAATCATAGTAGCTATATCGCCTAGAAGGAAATCAGTTGCCGCTATGGCATATGGGGCTAGGCCATCCGGAGTTCCTGAACCGTTACCACCAAGTACCTTCCTTTTCCCTTCAAATGTTAAAGCATAGTCCCCAGTATTTGAATCCATTATTGAATCATCGCTTCGATTGCTTTTAATATTCTGTTTGGCCAGCCCTGCATAGATTGCTTCCATTTCCTTTTCGAGCTTCCGGGCTTCGGCCTCTTGTTTCTTAAACTCCCGGTAGCCTTTCATGTTCTCGGCCACTTCATCCTTCACTTGATAGGCTGCACTCACTTGAAAGGCGCTTTGGTTGAAGTTCATCGGGGAAATGGTACCGTCCTGACTGGTGGCTTCAATGAGAGCCTGCACAAGTCCAATGGCCACTTTTTCCTGGTCCTCGCTCACTTCATATTCCTCGACCAGTTTACTGTCTACATCCTTCACTTTCTTGATGGTCGTATTCTTTTCTTTTTCAGCACTCTCCATTTTCTCATGGAAATCATCTTGTTTGAATACGCTAAGCTGAAGGATATCTTCAATGTTTTGGAAAATCTTTTGGAGATCGGTAGACTGCTGGTTCACCATCGACTTGGCATTGGTAAGACCATGGGCCACTTCTCCCTCTAAAAAGGGCACCTCGACCACGGTCTCACCGGATAGGTCCGCTTCTTCCAATATGGCCGGAATGCCTTTTAGGAAACTGATTTGTGTGGAGAATAATTCGATCCAGGCATTCGCCACGGTGACCTGCGCCCGGTAAAAGTTCTTGATGGCCGTCGCCCCGGCTCCGGCCAATTCTTCATCAAGGTCGACGATTCCCTGGAATTCCTTTTTAAGCGTTTCGACCTGTCCCTTGAGGTCCTCATACTTGCTTGGCCCGTGACTTGACGGCCGACTTCAAAGGCTTAGCTTCGAATATCGTCATAATGGCTGATACCCCTGTGCAGTATGGGTGATGGCTTCATCCTGCTCTTTCAGTAAATCCACGTTGGCCCGGGTGTCTTCCAGATTCTTTTTGACGATCGTCAGATATTGATTGAAGGTCTTTTCCAGATTGGTTTCCCTTTCCTCCCATTTCGATGTGAAGCTCAGATCGTTATTGCCGAGCTGATCGACCGGCAGTGCTCCGATTGTCGTCCCATCCACGGCCGTTTTCACCTGGCCGACTTGCTTGGTCACGGCGGAATGATTCAGTTTAATCGTCGTCATTTACAACACCAACCTCTTTAAATCGGATACTTCTACATGTATCCTTCTGTTCTAATCGGGTATTCCTCCCATTCATACTATCCATTTCACTAAAGAAAAACGTAGAGTGAGCGTCACTCCGTCCTTGTACGTATCCCAAAAGAATCACCTCATAAATAATTCCTCGAATAAACAAATGTCATATTTTACATATTTTTCATTATAAGGATTAAAGTCCGAGAGATAAATAGGGATAACCACGCTACTTTAGTAGCTTCATAGGAATTCCCTCACAACAATCTCGATATAGCATTAAGTCTTTTTACCTCCTTTTTTTAAAATAAATCAAAAAAAGGATGCAATCTGCATCCTCTTGGCTTTCATTGTTTATCTAATATCCTGTTTGAAGTGTAAATGAGGCATTCTTTGTTTCTTACCTTTTTTATGTTTCGGTTTTTTCTCTTGCACTTTTGCTTGGTCATAGACCGCTGTCCCCGCAATTCGTGCTACATCTTGAAGCTTTTCTTTTGAGATTTTATCAATCGTATCATCTGGGGAATGATACCAAGGCTCTGATGGATTGTGTATGAACAAGGCAGCAGGGATACCTGCTTCAGAGAAGGATACATGGTCACTTCGACCTCCCTCTCCATAAGGGGTAGCTACACCGTTCAGTCTCTTGCTAGAAGCCTGTGCAAGATCCGTTACTAGATTCGGTTCTCCATCGTTCGTCAAGAGAATCAAGTCCCCAGCATCCTTACTACCGACCATATCCAGATTGAAGTTTGCAATACTTCTGTTGATTTCATCTTCTGATAGATTGTCCACATAATCCTGCGAACCTAGCAATCCATTTTCCTCTGCTCCAAAGGTGATGAAGCGAATTTCCGTGTCTGTAGGCAGATCCTTCAGAACACGGGCAAGCTCAAGCGTGACAGAAGTCCCTGATGCATCATCATTTGCACCTGGTGCCCCAGCTACTGAATCATGATGTCCGGTTACATATATGATGTCACTTTTCTTCGCCTTTATATTCTTGGTTGCTTTTTTCGTTGCCACTACATTATAGGACGTTTTTTCTCCCGAAGAAGCACCCTCGATTTTCAAGGAGGCCTTCACCTTTTCTCCATTTTCCAATTTTGCTACGACTGCTTCACCTGCCGTTTTCGTAATTGTGACAGACGGTGCATATTGGTCATTGACTCCTCCGAGTGTCCCGTTTAAATCTCCCTCTGCATTATTGTAAATGATGACTCCCACAGCCCCTTTTTGAGCTGCATTCACTACTTTCTCAGCAAAAGAAAGGCTTCCTCGTTGTATGAGAGCAATCTTTCCGGCAACATTGGCTTGTTCAAGCTCCTCCAACGTTCCTAATCCAGCGTATACCACATCACCTGAAACGTCCCCATTTACTGAATAGGTTAAATGTTTTGGTTGAACTTCCCCATCATATCCGTCGAAAGCCAGTTCCACCTTGTCAGGATCTGTGTAGGATAAGAATTGAAACTCTTCAATATCCGCTTTGTAGCCATATGACTTAAACTGCTTTTTGATGAACTGGACCGCTTTATACTCCGATTCTGTCCCAGCCACGCGAGGTGTTTGCGAGAGGTATTCAATATTCTTGTAGATTTTGTCGACATTGATTCTCTTAACAATTTGCTTATCTGTGGAGGGGGCTTTTTCACTCGGAGATGAATGAGCAGGTGCCGCCAATGCAGTGGTACTACTAACGCCTCCCAACGCTAACGTAGTAGCTAATGTAAGAGATAGAAATGGTTTTTTCATAGATTTCCTCCTAATTTCAATAGATTCTTATAATCCATTGTAAATTATTCTGAATATTTAAAATAGGTATATTCATCCTAATTATCCCATTTCCCCGCTAGTCTATAATACCTTTTATAAGCGTTTACGCTGGGATACGATTTATTTTTTGTCATCCTATATAAAAATTCTTTCGAACATACAGGAATTTAGCTTTTTTTCTGGAAAGTAGTACAAAGAGAATACGACTTTAATCAGGGAAGAAGGGGCGAGAATGTCCATTACTAAATTCGTGATGCCTGAAGTGATTTTTGGAAAAGGTTCGATAGAGCAAGCGGGAGAGGCATGCCTACGTTTAGGGGCCAAAAAGGTGCTGATTGTAAGTGACCCTGGTGTAGCCAATGCCGGCTGGCTGGATATCGTCGTAAAATCCTGTCAAGATGCAGGACTTGCCTACGCTTCCTTTATCGATGCAACGACAAATCCTAAAGACCGTGAAATAGAAGCCGGCTGTTTGACGTTTCATAATCATGAGTGTGATGCCATCATAGGGGTTGGCGGAGGAAGTGCGCTGGATGTCGCCAAAGGGGTCGCTTTATTGGCATCAAACGGCGGAGTCACCAGTGATTATGAAGGGGTCGATAAAGTCCATTCGCCTCTTCCACCCATGGTGATGATTATGACCACGGCTGGATCCGGCTCGGAAGTCTCCCAATTTTCGGTGATTGTCGATTCGTTCCGCGAGAAGAAAATGACGATCATCTCAAAGTCGCTCGTACCCGATATTGCCATCATCGATCCGGCTACGTTGACAACTTTGGATCCAGACTTGACTGCGGCAACGGGTATGGACGTTTTGACTCACGCCATTGAAGCCTATGTTTCTATCGCAGCAACACCACTTACTGATGTTCAAGCACAGAACGCCCTCTCCATCGTCTCCCGTTACCTACGCCCTTCTGTTGCATCTAAAAATAATGAAGAAGCAAAAGAGGCGATGGCCATGGCTAGCCTACAAGCCGGACTTGCCTTTTCCAACGCCATTTTAGGAGCCGCCCATGCGATTTCCCATGCCATCGGCGGAAAGTACCTGCTTCCACATGGTGAAATCAATGCAATCCTTCTCCCCCATGTCATGGATTTCAACCGAATTGCTTCCCCTAGGCGATTCAGCCATATTGCGGAAATCATGGGAATCGACACACGGACCTTAACAGAGCAACAATCAGGCGCCGCCGCTGTTGCCTTCGTTCGGGAGTTATCCCAAGATATAGGCGTGCCTCTAAGTTTAGGGGATGTCGGCATTACTACGGATATGATTGAACTAATAGGCATGACCGCTATTGATGATGCCTGCATGATTACAAATCCTCGTGATATGTCCATAGAACAGATTAAACAATTGCTCCTTACAGCCCTATAGGAGGTGCAACCATGAACAAAAATGAAATGATAGATTTAATGACCGGTGTACGGTCTTCGAAAAAAACATACTACACTGAACTAAAGAAGACCGTCGATGAGTTAAAAAAGAAGAATCTACAACTTGAAATCATGAATGATATTACCAAGAACATGAACGGAGACTTGGATATTCATCTTATTCTTCGAAATGTAGTCGATAAACTAAAACGACTGGTCTCATTTGATGACTGTCATTTCATTATTTTATATGAAGAAGATCCGACTCTACTCCATATATGCCCTAATGGACCATGCGAGCTTAACATTGAATCCAAAGACCAATTACATTCGATAAAGGAACCGATCCAGATAAACGTCGAGATCCTCCCTGCTTTTCCAGAAAAAGAACAACTTCTGTCCCTTCAGATAGAAACGCTCCTCTTGATTCCTGTGTACGGAAAAAATGAAGAAATCGGGATTTTAACCTTCGGCAGGAAGAATAACACAGCATGGCTCAAAGAGGAGTTAGATTTTCTAAAGCAACTATCCAATCAGCTAGCGCTAACTTTCGAAAATGCTCTGCTCTATATGGAAGTACTTCATTCTAAGCAGGAATGGGAGGATACCTTTAAGGCGGTAGAAGATATGATTGTCGTCTTTGACCGGGAGGGTGGGGTCTACAAATCCAATGATGCAGCCAAGGATTTTTTTGAATTAGAACCTTTGAAAAAGGCCTCTCAAGCTCTCATTCAAGAAACCTTCTCACTTGATAAGCCAGGTTTTCAGGAACTCCTTCTTCAGCAAGGAGTCATAATGGAAATGCACGCCTACCCTATTCAAAACAAGGAACAGCAAGTATACGGTGTTATCGCTTATTATAAAAATGTTACCGAAAGAAGAAAAATGGAAGCTCAATTACTTCATGCCGACAAGCTAGGGGCCATCGGTGAAATGGCAGCGGGAATAGCCCATGAATTGAATAGTCCATTAACCGCCATCATTGGTAACTCTCAGCTTTTATTGAGAAGCACACTTCCGGAACACCATGATTACAACCTGCTAACCGATATCCAAAATTGCGGCGACCGATGCAGGCAAATCGTAAAAAGTCTGCTTACCTTTTCACGGCAGGATGAATACAAGTTCCACTATTATTCTATGAACGAAGCCATCCACCAAGTTTTGAACTTGCTGAAGTTCCAACTCGAGAAGAAACAAATATTCATTCACCTTTCCCTACAGGAAGACCTGCCGTACATCAAGGGCAGCCAACAGCAGATTGAACAGATTATCATCAACTTGTTATTGAATGCCAAGGATGCCTTGAGTGATCTTGATGAATCAGCCCCAAAAACAATCACCATCCAGACCTTTTTAGAAGAGGAATATATGATCGTCCAGGTGGCTGATAATGGGACAGGAATTGAAGCCGAGCGCCTCCCTCTTATTTTCCACCCTTTTCATACGACAAAAGACCGCGACAAGGGGACTGGACTGGGGTTGTCTGTTAGTCTTGGCATCGCGAAAGATCATGGCGGCAAAATTGACGTATGGAGTACGCCAGGCCAAGGAAGTATATTTTCACTGAAGATTCCCCTACCGACAGAAGATGAGAGGAGTGAATAACATGATTCATTTACTTGTAGTGGACGATGAAAAAGAGGTGGGTACCTTTTTATCCCGGCTTTTTACGATGAAAGGATACAACGTACACGTCATACATAGTGGAAAGGACTTTTATGCAATCGATTTTAATCAGGAGCATTATGATGCTGCGATGATTGATTTGAAGCTTCCCGATTGTGACGGCCTTTCCCTTTTACAACATCTCAAACAAAAACAACCTCGTTGCAAGGCACTCATCATGACTGGTTACAGCACAGTCAAGACCGCCGTCCGCGCAATGAAACTTGGCGCAAGTGATTATATGGAAAAACCCTTTGCCGATATTGAGATATTAGAAAAGCAGATTGAAAACCTCCTGAATGAAAACACGGATGTGAATCAGCATTTCTTTCAGAAACTGGCCAGGGACTCCGGTCTCATCGTCGGTGAAAGTGTCATAATGAAAGAACTGACAGAAATGGCGTTCAAAGTCGCTCAAAAATCGGTTAATGTCTTAATAGAAGGGGAAACGGGAACGGGTAAAGAGGTGCTCTCCCGCTTCATTCACTCAGCAAGCCCGCGTAACCACGAGCCCTTTATCGCGATTAATTGTGGAGCTATTTCAGAATCCCTGCTTGAAAGTGAATTATTCGGCCATGAAAAAGGCGCATTCACCGGTGCAACCCAACAACGAAAAGGCTTTTTTGAAATAGCCGGAAATGGAACCCTTTTCCTTGATGAAATTGCTGATGCCAGTCCAGCCATCCAAGTCAAGCTTCTGCGGGTCTTGGAAACTAGGGAATTTATGCGGGTCGGAAGCAGTGGGACATTACGGACCAACGCACGATTGGTAGCTGCCACTAATGAAAATCTTCAGCAAGCAGTAGAAAACAATAAATTTCGGGAGGATCTATTTTACCGCCTGAATGTTGTCACTCTTGAAATACCAGCATTACGTCATAGAAAAGAGGATATCCCTCTACTTGTCGAGCATCTGGTCGAAAGGAATGGTCAGGCAGATGTATCCTTTTCACAAGAGGCTATCGAAAAATTACAGCTATACGACTGGCCCGGAAATATACGTGAGCTATCTAATACCGTGATGAGAACCTTAACCCTCGCAGATCATGGACAGGATATCACTGCGGACGATATCGTTCTCCCTACCCATCAGGTCATTTCACCCAAGAAACAAGCTACAATGGATCTTCACTCTCCTGAAAACCCTCTCGAAGAATGGCGGAAGAAACTTGTAGCCGATTTTAATGAAAAAGATGAGCTGACGCTTGAAAACATACTCTTGGAAATCAAACAGTTCGAATCTACCATCGAAAAAGAGCTCGTCCTGCAAACCCTTCAAAAAACGTATGGAAACCGGAATGAAGCCGCCAAGCGCCTACAGATTTCAATGAGGAAATTACGTTATATACTAAATGAAAAAAAACATACCTGACTCTTATATGAACAAGGGTGCCCCCATTAATAGGACACCCTTTCATTTTTTTCTATTCCATTGTTAAAACGATACGACCGTTAATTTCACCCTTTTCCATCATTTTAAACACATCATTGATTTCATCAAGCGGTCTTGTTTCAATATTCGTCCGTACTTTTCCATCTGCCGCAAATTGAAGAGATTCTTGTAAATCTTTTCTTGTACCAACGATTGAACCTCGCACAGTTACCCCATTTAATACCGTATCAAAAATAGGGATAGGAAGTTCATCATTCGGCAATCCGACCACGACGAGTGTTCCGCCTCTTTTGACTGAACTGTAAGCCTGTTCAAATGCTTTTTTCGTTACGGCAACAGAAATAGCTGCTTGTACGCCACCAACTTTATCCTTAATTGCTTGAACGGGATCATTCTTCAACCCATTCACTGTATAATCCGCTCCTAGTTCTTTTGCCAGCTCAAGCTTATCATCTTGAATATCGACGGCAATGACATTGAATCCCATCGCCTTCGCATATTGAAGCGCAACATGCCCAAGTCCGCCAATACCATAGATTGCGACCCAGTCCCCTGGTTTTGCTTCTGAAACCTTAAGCGCTTTATACGTCGTCACACCTGCACAGAAAATTGGGGAGACCTCGGCAAAATCTAGCCCTTCCGGAACCTTGACAACATATTTTGCCGGTGCCTTACAATATTCCGCATATCCTCCGTCCACCGAATATCCTGCATTGAGTTGATCCAAGCAGAGCGTTTCACGGCCCGTCAAACAGTATTCACAGTCTCCACATGCTGAATAAAGCCATGGAATCCCTACTCGGTCACCGACTTTCAATGTTGTGACGCCCTCTGCTACCTTCTCGATAATCCCTACTCCTTCATGTCCAGGAATAAGCGGGAGCTTTGGCTTCACCGGCCAGTCGCCATGTGCTGCATGTAAATCCGTGTGACATACGCCACATGCCTTAATTTTAACTAGAATCTCACCATACTCTAAATCCGGAATCGGTACATCCTTTATTTCAAGCTCTTGTTTAAATTCATTGACGACCGCTGCCTTCATTGTTTTAACATCCTTCAATGTTTTCGATTCCACCGTACTTGTCCCCTGATTTACATTCATGATTCTATTCCTCCCTTAGGTCCGTGTTTTTCTCACTTCCACTTATTTATAATGCAAGTGCCATGCCAAACAGAAAAGTCCAATCAAGTTAGGTTCAAACGTAAATCCTAGCCGAAAATTCGGCCCATTATGACAGAAATCCGGCTCAATGATGACGAAAACCAGTTCGTATATTGCTGGAAAAATGGTTCACCCTATAAAGAGGAGGTGTACAATGGACACATTTGAAGAAGCCTATGAATCCTACAAACAACAAGGAACGCCACAAGCAAACCAACAAGGTGGGAACGACAAAGAAGAAATTGTCGCCGTACGGAAGAATGAAGAGGATAATATCATCGCCATCAAGACAAATACCGGAAGGGAACTGGACTATCCCACCGCTCTTTCAGAAGCCAAGGCTGGTGCACTCGCAAACGTAGATGTCTTTCATAAATATGGTCGGGACATTTTGCGGAGTGAGCCTGATGGCATTAAAGAAAATAATCTGGATGAACTGCCTGAATTTTAAAGACCGAGAAAAGCTGCCTTCCATTCAGGCAGCTTTTTTCCGCAACAAAAAAAGAACCGCATACTAACAGGTTCTCCTAACGACTTCCTCAAGGTTTTCCGGGATATTGAAAATGGAGCAACCAGCACTCTCCCTTTTTCTCCAATCCTTCTATCTGTTTACCATTCATAATGATAGAACTCAGATATTTCCAGCAAGCGGCCACAGATTTCGACCACTTCTATGATTTCAATCCAAGACATATCCATCCCAAGTTCATTAGCATGCGAAATCTTATCCCGTAACTTCCTGATGGCATTGGCATCTTTCTTCCCCTTACTTTTGGATGGGATTTGAAAAAATGTTCTCAACTCTTTATCTTTATGAATAATGTCGAATTTATCGCTAATTTGTAGACATTCAATTAAATTAATCTCCTCATTTTTCTCCATTCTCCTTTCATATAATTCACTTGCCTTATGTAGACGATCCTCACTAATCATCGGATACCAGCTTTCACCCCCGAATCGATGCATGATAATATCACTAAGTCTCATTTCCAATAAAGTGATATAGCCAAAAATCAGCATCCTGATTGGTGGTTTTTGGAGGTCGGCATGCGTGATTAACTTTTTGATTGAATTATTCTCTAACACGAATACCCTCGTTTTCTTCTTAAAAATGCCTAACAATTGGATCAAGGGCGTTGAATCCGATACAAGTTCCCTTGGGGAAAAGAGCTTCATATAATCCGAAATGTTCCCTTCGCCAAGTTCATGTCTATCGATATAACCAACGATTTCCCCCTGGTCTTTCACGGCCAATGTATCAAAGTGTTTTTCCTCCATTACATTTTTGATATCAATGGCCGATTCATCTTTTCCACAAAACTCAAACTCTTGGGCTATGCTTCTGACCGTGATATTTTCCTCATATAGATTTTTAAGACTGTGATAACTACTATTGTTGTTTTTGTACTCTACATTGGACATCCATGACCCTCCATCATTAGCATTCTATCCTAATTCATTAGAACCTAATAACTCCCCACTATCAGAAATAAGTCCACATGAAGTGGACTTTATTCCTTCATTCAAATGATATGTTTCTGCATATCTTCATTCACTTCTTGTTCCCAGTCCTTGCAAACATCTACCCAGTCCTTTGCTTTTGAGAATTGAAATAAATCCCCGAGTGAAAGTTCAATGGCTGAGTTCGCGCTCCCGCAAGCCGGGAAAACTGTCTCAAACCGTTTCATCGAAACATCCAAGTAAACATCCAGTTCATTTGCCAATCCAAATGGGCAGACACCCCCGATTGCATGTCCGGTCTGTTCAAGAACTTCTTCTGGAGATAACATCCTTGCCTTGAACCCAAACATTTTCCGGAATTTCTTATTATCGACTTTCGCATCTCCAGCGGCCACGACCAAAATTGCTTGGTCTCCTTCTCCCCTAAATGACAACGTTTTGGCAATGCGCGCGGGTATAACCCCGATTGTCTCCGCAGCTTGGTTTACTGTGGCACTAGATGTTTTGAATTCCATCACATCATGTTCCCTGTTCCATTGTTTAAAGTGGGCCCTAACACTCTCGATTGACATTTACTTTCATCCCTTTCCTTTAACTCTTTTTATGAATCGTACCATTCTTCACTATAGTAAAGCAAAATCTCTTTCCTTTATTCTAAATATTCAATATTTCGCATAAAATCTTGAAATTGACGAAAGAGGCCAAAATACGATACTATTAAACTTCGGGCAAAAGCCTAACGTGGTTCGTAACCATCCCACGATAAAAAACTAGGGAGAGAAAAATATGAATATTCGTACGCTCGCGATAAATGGTCTATTGGCTGCCATCTATATCGCTGTCTCATTCGTGCTTCAGCCGATTATGTTTGGGGTGCTTCAATTCCGCATTCCCGAAATGTTGAATCATCTTATTGTATTTAATAAGAAATATATATCCGGCATAGTCGTCGGTGTGTTCATATCGAACCTTTTCTTTTCACAGTTAGGGGCATATGACTTGATTTTTGGGGTCGGGCAATCTCTGATAGCCTTATTGCTTGTCATCTTTTCTTCCCGTTTCATAACGGGCATTAAGGGTCGAATGGCCATGACCATCATAATATTCACGGTTACGATGTTCCTAATAGCCATAGAATTGAATTTAGTCTTAGGATTGCCATTCTTAATAAGTTGGGCAACAACAGCAGCCGGGGAATTCCTCGTCCTACTGATCGGGGCACCCATCATTTATATGATGAATAAAAGAATTCAATTTGGAAAGTTGCTTTGAACTCACTGTGCATAAAGTAAAAGAACATTCTATATTCAAAGAGCTGTCTGCTACATGCAGCGGCTCTTTTTTTCAACCATACTCAAAAAAATTGATAAATGGTGGTGACTTTTTGCAGAAAAAAATACTGATGTTACTCGTCCTTCTGATTGTAGTAACATTCATCGGGCTAAATTCAGAATTATTCACGATGATTTGGAATAGCGACTTGGAATCCGTGATAGCCATATTGACAGAAAATCTCCTTCTTACCTTTGTAGTGACGTTCGTTTTGATGATTATTCAGAACTCCTTTACTGTCATCCCCCTGATTTTACTTTTAACAATTAATGTAACGATCTTTGGCTTTGCATTCGGGTATCTATGGAGTTGGTTAACAAGCGTGGTCGCGTCAGGAACCATTTTCTATGCTGCCAGGCACTGGTTCCAGTCATTGATTTTAAGAAAGATGGGTACCGACTCGCAGGATTCCGTCAAGGATCATGGGTTTATGTATGTCTTTACCGGTAGAATTTTCCCTTTCATACCGACAAGTTTAATAAACCTTGCAGCTGGAGTTAGTTCCGTCACCTTCAAAGATTTCTTAATGGCAACAGCATTAGGCAATCTCATCTACTTCTTCTTTCTCTCTTTAATTCCATATGGACTTCTTTCCGTAGAGATGAATCAATATACATTGATTGTACTCGGTTTCCTGCTCTTAACCTTTTTCCTTATCTACAAGCGCTTCAAGAAAAAAAAGAACCTATCACTCTTTAAGAAAAACAGGTAACCTTGCTGCCTGTTTTTTTTGTGTGGAATCGTATATTTTCAGCCAATAGTTTGTTAAAATGTGTATGTATTTCAGCTTTGAAATGTCGGAGAATTCAGGGAGACCCATATGCCGAGACGTATCATATTAGTAATCTACATTCTTTCTGGAATGACCACATTACTTGTTTTCAATTACTATTTAACGAATTCCTTGAATACTAAAGAGGCGTTCCTTCAACTCCAGCGAGCAGAAGGGTTCATCTTTGTCCTATTAATCGGTTTGATTTTATTTCTCTACTTATCTAAAAGAGAAGAGTTCAAACAACTAAAAGAAGAAGAACAACTTCGAAGTACCCTTATTAACTCAATGGTAGACTTTGTGAATTTTAAGGATGGAGAAGGTAGATGGCTAGAATCGAATACGTTTGGACTTCAGTTATTCCAATTGGAGAGTGTGGACTATAAAGGAAAAAAAGATAGCGAGCTTGCCGAGTACTCCCAATTCTACAGAGATTCATTGATTTACTGTGAAGATTCCGATCAAGAAACATGGGCAATGAAGAAGATTACCCGTTGTGAGGAGAATATTCCACTGCCAAACGGTCATTTTAAGACCTTCGATACCATCAAAGTCCCATTATTTCATGAAGATGGTTCACGAAAAGGGTTAGTAGTCATAGGTAGGGATATTTCAGAAAGAATTACCGCGGAAAGTCAATTGCTTGCTAGTGAACAGCGTTATAAATCTTTGTTTGATCACAACCCTTCCCCCATGTTAATGCTTGATTTGAAAGGAACCATCATAAACGTCAATCCTAGATTTGAAACCGTCACTGGATTTCGTAAAGGTGAGGTTCAAGGGGACCCTTTTATAGATTTGGATTTTTCCGCAGAAGCTAAAGAGCTCATCCAGTCATCCTGTCAATATGTCGTGGAAAATCAAAAGGGGATTAAAAAAGGAAAAGATATAGCGTTTGTTACCAAATACGGGAATTCCATTTTACTTTCTTGTACTTTTGTTCCCATGTTAGTGGGCAAAGAATTAGCCGGTATCATTACGTATGCAAAAGACGTAACACAAATTCGTGAAACAGAAAGACGCTTACGAAAATCCGAGAAACTTTCGATCATCGGTGAACTTGCAGCAAGTGTTGCTCATGAAGTGCGCAATCCTTTAACGTCCTTAAAAGGGTTCGTTCAACTACTGAAAAAAAACGACCAACCCCATGATCAATATTACACCATCATGCTTAGCGAATTAGACCGGATCAACTTAATCGTTAGCGAATTGCTTGTCCTAGCAAAGCCTCAGGAAATCATGTTCAGTCAAAATCAGATCGTAGAATTGATGGATGAAGTCAGAGCCTTGCTTCTTGTAGAAGCCGATTCTTCTTCCGCTCAAATTTCTATCGAGGTAAAAAACGATATACCGCTTATTTTATGCGAAGCAAACCAGCTTAAACAAGTATTCATCAACATGGTCAAAAATGCTCTGGAAGCAACAGCATCCCATATTTCGATAGAAATTGAGCATATTAGCCATTCCATTTCCGTTACAATCAAGGATAATGGCTGTGGAATCGAGAAAGATCGCATGAAACATCTCGGGGAGCCCTTTTTTTCATCTAAAGAAAAAGGGACTGGGCTTGGTCTGACCGTAAGTTGCCGTATTATCGAAGCGCACCAAGGAAAAGTACACTTTAGTAGCAAACTAAACCATGGTACCGAAGTTAAAATTGAATTGCCGATATATAAATAGGATAAGTACTTGTTTACTTGTCCTATTTTGTTGTGTTCGGGATATAAGTAAACGTCCCCATACACACGATTGAACCGGCTAAAATCACCTTCTCGCCTTTTTTATCTTTTTCAACGTACTCCCCCCTACATTTCCTGTAATATGGTAAGGTCAGAGTACCATGGTAAGCTTAATTATTTCTTAATGATGCATAATAGGAAATAGAATAATTAGCTTATAGATCAAGAAAATGTAGAGAGATTCTCTTCATTTTTTCACTGTTATTTCACATTTTCATTTTATACTAGTTCATAGAAGTACTAAGAAAGGTTGCTGGCACAACAAAATGAAGAATTACATATGGCTGTTCGTCAGTCTACTTGCCTTGTTTATCTTACCGGTAACGGCCTTTGGCCATGCATCCGTTTTGAGCTCGAATCCTAGCCCAAATGAGAGCTTGGATACTATACCTGAAAAGATCAGCATTCAATTCAGTGAAACTATACAATCTTCCTTTCACTCACTTGCCATGTACAGCAAAGAGGGGAAGGAGATCCCACTTCAAGATATCCAAGTTTCAGGGAATACCCTTGAAGCTACATGGTCAAGCTCTTTCGATGAAGGGGTTTATATCATTAAATGGAGAGTGGTTTCTAGTGATGGTCACCCCATCAAAGGTACAATTCCCTTTCAATATGGGGAATCCAACATCCCATCCGATCAACTGATCGGCGAAGAACATGCAGGCTTTCCAAGTACAACACAAATAGTCCTGCAAAGCCTTCAATATCTTTGTTTTGCCGCTCTTACTGGTGCACTCTTTTTTTATTTATCATTGGTGAAACGCCCTACTCCTGATCAAATCAGCAATAGGGCCCGACGCTATATCTGGCTATCTTATACCGGACTGGCGATTTCCATTCTATTGAGTCTACCTTTAAAAGTTACGATTGACGCTGATGTAGGTTGGTGGCATGCTTTCAATGGCATCTACCTAAAAGAAGTATTACAGACCACCCAATTCGGAAATATTTGGATGATAGAAATGGTGTTGCTAATTGCCTTACTTGTGGCAATTTTGGCTATATGGAGAAATTACTTCAACAAGGTTTCTCTCCTAACATCCTTTATCCTTATATCTGCCTTGATGGTTTGCAAGGCCTTAATCGGACATACCATGGATACAACTCATCAATACCTGGCTGTATCTATGGATTTTCTCCATGTAATGTCCATGGCATTATGGCTAGGCGGTTTATTGGCTATACTGATAATTCTTCCAAAGTCCTATAATCCGAAGCTGACTGATGTTGATAAAAAAACGTTTTATTGGTCAATCATACAGAAGTTTTCCTCATGGGCCGTTCTCTTTGTGATTGTCCTGATCGTCAGCGGACTTTACAGTAGTTTTCAACATGTCCCAACTCTTCATTCATTGCTAAATACGACATATGGACAATTATTACTCGGAAAAATCGGACTTATGTCCATCATGTTAGGGTTTGGGGCATTTCATTTACTCCGTGGGAAAAGAAAAACGAAGAAGCTGGGCCTCAGTACTGGAATAGAATTCAGCCTGGGAATCATCATTCTCCTTATTGCTGCTCTTTTAACAAATGTTCAGACAGCCAAGTCTTCTCCAGGTCCTGTAGAGAAAACGGAAATGACTGAAAATAATGATCAAGTAACTTTATCGGTGACCCCCAATGAAATCGGTGAGAACCTCATTCAAGTGGAGTTAATAAATAATGAGGGCATCCCTTATACAGATATCGAACAGCTTACAGTGGTCATGGAGCCTTTAGATGAAGACACAGGGGAAGTAAAATTGCACCTTCAGGAAGAAGAAAAGGGTATATTCAAAACCAAGTCGCTTATAACCATGTCAGGAAAATGGAAGATTCAAGTTCATGGTTTAACGAGGGAACTCCACTCTATTGATGCGGATTTTGTAATAGTAGTAGGAAACTCATAATGAGAAGGGAAGAAATAAACATGAAAAATGGTACAAAGCTAATTATCGGTGCATTGGCATCTCTATTCCTCTTTGCTGGATCTGCAAATGCCCATGTTACGGTCAACCCAAGCTCTTCAGCACCTGAAGCTTGGGAAACCTATACACTGAAAGTTCCGGTTGAAAAAGAATCATCTACCACGAAGGTTGCCTTAAAGGTTCCTGAAGGCATCACCTTTTCAAGTTACCAACCAGTCCCCGATTGGAAAGTGACAACGGAAAAGGATAAAAAAGGACATGTAAAAACAGTAACCTGGGAAGCGACTGGTGATGGCATTGCTGCAGGCCAGTTCCAACAATTCACGTTCGTTGCCCAAAATCCAAAGGATGAGGCCGATATCGCTTGGGATGCATTTCAATACTATGCCGATGGGGAGATTGTCGAATGGAGTGGAGAGGAAGGTTCTGACCTACCACACTCCATAACAGAAATTACGGCAGCTTCCAAGAGCAATGAAGATTCATCAGTCCATGAACATGCCGAAGAAGGTGATCACTCTCATTCCGATTCTGTAGACAAATCGAAGGAGTCCACAGACAAAGAAGAGAATAACGATCAAACACTGATCATCATACTTGGCCTTTTATCTTTGATCATCTCGATTATTGCCCTTACGATAGCCGCACGTAAAAATAAGAAGTAATCATTTAAGAAGATGCCCCAAAATCACTTGGGGCATCTTTTACTTATTATTCTACAACCATGGACTTGCTTGCTTCAATGGTTCTTCTAATTTCATTCTGTGCACTATGCGTGACCATTGATAAATTCAACATTCCATTTCCTTGTGCCTTCTTGCTTATCCCCAAATCTTCCGTATTTTTTACCAGTTGGGCATATAGTTCCGCCTCTGTTAATTTACGACCGAATTCTTTTTCTGAGATGATTTTCAAGAGGGCTGCAGCTCCGCTCACATGTGGTGTAGCCATTGATGTCCCACTGAGCTTAGCATACTTGCTTCCTGGATATGTGGAGAGAATATCGACACCCGGTGCCACTAAGTCAATTTCGTCATTCGTATTCGAAAAATCTGCCAAGTTCCGGCTTAAGTCCACCGCCCCCACTTCCACCACTTCTGAATAAGCTCCTGGATAATCTAACTCATCCGTATCATGGCGGCCATCTCCACCGTTCCCTGCTGCACAAACGACAAGAATATCATTCTGTATCGCTTTTTGTATTAGCTGATGTTCCTTATCATCCGGGGGCCCTCCCAATGAAAGTGAAATGACAGAGACCTTTTCACCCTGCGGCCCTTTCCAATTGATTGCATACTCCAATGCCCCATTGATCCAGTTGATATCTCCCTGGCCCTTTCCATTTAAAGCCTTCAAAGCTAGAATACTCGCTTTCGGTGCCACACCTACTACACCTACATCATTCAGGGTCGCTAAAATCGTACCACTGACATGGGTTCCATGCCCATTATCATCATGGTAATCCCCGGTTTCAGTAAAATCCCTTCCGTCAATGATTCTCTCTTTTAAATCGGGATGTTCCTTATCTATACCAGTGTCAATGACAGCAATGACCACACCTTCACCATAATTGCCTTGTTCCCATATTTCCGGTGCCTTTATAAGCTCCACACCTTCAGGAACTTTCTCATTGGCCTTTTCCATTATTTCTAACACTTTGTAAGGAATTAATCTTTTTTCTTTCGACATTTGATTACCCCTTCCTTCGTCAATAATTTGACTATCCTCGGCGAGGGAGACCTATCCCATCTGGTTGTCGTTAACCATTAAAGAGATAAAAAGAATCTCTTTAACTTATATATACCAGATTTTTGAAAATAAAAAATAGTTTTACATAAAATTCCAACTATTTAACTACCTTTATTTCTCACTGGCCATTTACTTACTTTTTCATTATAGAACATACGTTCTTTAAATACCACTTAAATTTCCCATTTTTTCAATAAAAAAAGGCGACTCCCATTGAAGTCACCTTTTCGATATAGTTAAGCCCTGCCACAGCACTTTTTATATTTTTTCCCGCTGCCGCAAGGACAAGGATCATTCCGACCTATAACAGGTTCTGTATGTACATGTGGCATTTTCGCCGCTTTTGCACTCTCCATAATGATCTGGGTACCCTTTTGCTTCATTTTCTCGTAGCGTTGTTTAAACAGCTCCATTATATCTTTGCTATATTTCAATGTATCTTCGGCGATATCCATTGCCTTTTGTTTGGAAGTATTATAATCCTCTAGAACAAATTGATTATCATGGAAAGAAACACGTATTCCAAAATGTTGCCCCGCTTGCTTATTATCTTTCTTTTCCTCAACGAACTCTAGATAGACTTCTTGGCAATCGCAAGTCTGATGCATGCAATAGTAATCATAAATCCAATACGTTTTATCTTCATACTTACTTTTTAATGCAATGCCGTTTTCAACGCCAAAGACATCCAAATATTTAATCGCTTTTCCATCAATAATTTCAAATGGATCAATCGTTCTCATCTATTAGACACATCCTAATTCATCAAAATTTATTAACCTCATTTATTGTACAACCTAAATCCTAAACCGTCACTTGAAACGAAGCAGACAAAGGCGTATCCCTATTCTTCAACTACAAAAGGTATATATATAAGAGGAGCAGTACCTCCGTTTATGGCAAACGGAGATACTGCTCCATGAGTTATGCTGCTATAGCTTTTGTTTTTTCTTTTTTCTTGTAAAATAATAAATAACCCAGATACCCGATGTAGATAATAGATACAACCAATACAATGGCCCAAGCTTTGTAAATGGTTTGGTTATCAAAGACACCTGTAAGGGTCAATAATGATGGAATAGTCAGTGTAACCCATGATAGTACAAGCGAAATTTTCCCGACGAATTCGGAAATGGGCAACTTCTTACAGTTGGTCAAATAGAACATTCCCCAAAGGAACGACCATAATACCCAGTTCAACCCCTTCACCATGTCACCATATTGAGCAAACTCTACGGTTGCGTACACAAGGGACAAAATGGATACCCATAGTGAAAAGTACCCGAGACCGCTTCCATCCATCCCTTTTAGAATGGTTATTCCCAAGTACAAGTAGGTAAAACCAAACAAGAATATCGATGCATGTCCTAAAGACATTGCATTGCTAGATTCTGAAACAATAATTAAATAAAACGCACCGAGCACCTGAAACGAGCCAACAAATAAATTAAATACCGCAACATTTCTTGCATCGGCTTTTCCTAACGTCATTTTTCCATTTAGGAATAAAGTCGCTCCTGCAAGAAGTAATATAATATTTCCCATATTTAAAAGAATGAACGTGTGTTCACTCTCTATGTCCCTCCTCTTTATTAACTCTGCACAAACAAAAAAGCATCACTTCATTCAACATGCTATTTTACGATCTTTTAGTTTTCTAATATAGTAATTGACCACTACTTTGATAATACCATATGTTTGTGTTTTAAATCTAATTGAAAAAAAAAAAAGAAGCGTTTCCGCTTCTTGTTCATACGATCCAAGTCGTCAATTGGTCGATTGGCGTTTTTTTTGCTGGTTTGGGCTCCATATCCGGATACCCCAGATAGATAAAAGCCAGGATTTCCCCTTTGGCCGATAAACCGAAAAATTCCCTCACCTTATCATGATAGGCAATTTTACCGGTTCTCCATACCGCACCCAGCCCCAGCGAGTGTGCCGTTAATAGCATGTTCTGAACAGCACTGTTGACCGCACCATACTCTTCAGTTAGAATGACATTTTTCTTATCGCTAGGCTCAATGCCTACCGCAATGATGACAGGCGCCCTCAGTGGGTTTTTCTTTGCTTTTTCCATTTTGCTTATTAGGCTCTCTGGTGTGTCATCCACATTTTCAAGTTTAGTGATTTCCTCAAAAACCTGACCAAGCTTGTTTCTTCCTTCACCCATCAGTACGAAAAACCGCCAAGGCTCCGTTCTAAAGTGATTAGGTGCATAAGTTCCGGATTCGATAATTTGTTCGATGATTTCTTTGGGCACAGGATCTTGTTTGACCAGCCCAATACTTC
Organism: Peribacillus suis; assembly: GCF_059384845.1. Classification (NCBI taxonomy): domain Bacteria; kingdom Bacillati; phylum Bacillota; class Bacilli; order Caryophanales; family Bacillaceae; genus Peribacillus; species Peribacillus suis. Next base: position 432,019 of record NZ_CM182019.1, on the reverse strand, counting down.
TTCTCGTTTTAATGGCTTCAAAAGCATCCATCGTAGATTCCCCCTTATCCTTTTATCTCCAGAAGCTTCTGCTTCAATTCATTTTCCATCACGGCAAGTTCCTGCTCAGCATGACGTCGTTTATGTCTTCCTTCTTCTTGAATTCTAAGCGTTTCTTCAAGAGTGGAAATTAAATTGGCCTGTGTATTCTTAAGCGTTTCAATGTCTACCAGCCCCCGCTCATTTTCCTTGGCGGTTTCGATCGTATTGACTTTCAACATCTCCGAATTCTTCAATAACAGGTCATTCGTCGTTTTGGATACCTGCTTTTGTGCCTCCACGGCATGACGCTGTCTGATTAAAGTCAATGCAATGGCGACCTGGTTCTTCCAAAGTGGGATGGCCGTCATGATGGAGGATTGTATCTTCTCGACAAGTGCCTGATTCGTATTTTGAATCAACCTGATCTGCGGAGCGCTTTGAATTGTGATTTCGCGGCTCAATTTCAGATCATACAGCCTTTTATCGAGTCGTTCAGCAAATTGGCGCATATCGTTGACTTCCTGGAACTTCATCTGGTCATTGCTCATCTCAGCAGATTTCTTAAGCGCAGGAATGGTTTGCTCATATAACTCTTCAAGCTTGATTTCCCCTGCTGCGATATAGACATTCAACGCTTGGAAGTACTCCTTATTCGTTTCATAGAGCTTTTCCAAGATTACAATATCCGATAGGAGTACATTCTTGCTACGATCAAGCTTGACGCTGATTCGGTCGATTTGAGCGCCTGTTTTTTGGTACTTCGAAAGGGCTTCCTGTACCGAGCCTGACAGTTTGCCGAACATTCTAGCGAAGAACGAGGGTTTTTCGGCCTTCAGTTCATCCGGGCTCAATTCGTTTAATTTCTTCATTAGATCACTGATGATGTCGCCTACCTCACCAACATCCTTCTTTTGCACATGCTCAAGCATCGAATTGGAAAAGGACAGTAGCTTTGATTGGGCCGGTGTTCCATACGATATCATGGCCTGATGATTCGTCGGGTCGATCTGTTTCGCAAGCTGATAGGCCTTCTCCCGATTCTCCTCCGGAATCACATCGATGAGTTTGACCGGCTTTGCTTCCTGTTTGGACAATGTTTCTTGCTCCTTCACCTCAGCAAAAGGATTGGCTAAAAGGTCATCCATTAAATTAGAGCTACTGGCATTATTCAACAAATCAGAATCCTTATTATTCATTTTAGCCTCCTGCTTTCCTCTATTTGTGACTCTTTGCGTGTTTTAATGGTTTGTTTCGCAACATCCAATTCAAAATTGAGGGTATCAATATCATCGGAAAGGACTTTATATAAATCTTTTTCTATCGTTTTAGTAAGATCCTTCAACGTCTTTCTAGTTTCGGTCAATGACAGTTCAAGCTCCTTGTTCTTTCTCGGTTGCTGGGCCAGAAAAACATATTTCTCTGCCAATTCCGTTGCGGAATCCAAATGAGAATAATAAAACGATTCAGCTTTATAGAACCTTTTCGGCTCTTTTTTAGTCAGACTATATATTTTCCTGATCATTTTAATCATATCCTTCCTCTGTTTGAAGGAAGAAAGGTGACGCACTGAAATAAGTGCCTTTTGAACCCGCCAGATTTTTGGCTTTGCTTCATCTATATTTTTCTTTATATATTGATATTCTTTCCTTGTAAGTTGATGTTTTTTTAAAAATCGTGAAGTGAAATAAAGTGAACCCAACCAGTAAGTGAGCCCCCCTCCGACCAGTGAAAAGACCACCGAAAGCATGAAGGATTGATCTAAGGCAAATAGGCTGATCAATCCCACCAACAAAGCTATCGGGGCTGCAACCAGCATAGGAACAACATCAGCAAGAAATCGATTCATTAGTATTATCCTCCTGACTTACACTCTTTTCTATATATACGGATGATCGCTACTTTAGTTTCATAACGGAAGAAAGATTTCTTCCTTACCTAAACGATATAGGAACTGGCGGATTTCTGCAAATTTATTGAAATGATTTCTTTTCCTCAAATCAGAAACCTTTCATATGAACATCCCCTAGGCAGCCATCTTTGTCACTTTCTTAACTCCCACATAGACTATTGATATCTGTCTATCCAGATTTTAAAGGAGAGTGAAGTAATGAAGCATCACGGTTTCTATCCGTTGCCCCAACAAAACGGAAATCACCAGTTCCAAGAGCTGGATATCGAGGCCAAGCTCCCCCAAACGCAAACGATTGAAGGAAGAATCCTGGAACTTGAACGTCAAAATGAACGCCAACAGCTGAAGAGAATCAGCCAGGTTCATCACGATGTCTCACGCATAAACGCTGCCGTGGACCAGGTAAACCAGATTGTGAATAGGCTCAGTGAACATGATCAGCAACGAAATAACAAAATCACCAAACATCCATGGGACGACGAAATTATCCCGTTTCGCTATACCGTTGAAGACTAATGCATAAAAACAGCAGGGCCTTGCACCTGCTGTTGTATATTTATTTCATCCAAGGCATCATATGACTAATTCTGGATGGATATACCTGCCGAATCTATTAATCAAACGTTTGATTAATAGAGGTAAAGCATACTTTAGCGCAGGGTATAGCTTTTATGAAACCGTGTCATCCGTCTTCCTTAATAATCGATACACCACTTCTTCTATCCCTATATTGTAATACCCCATTTCCCGGAAGCTCTCGGCCGCTTGCTTCAGAGTCCCGGTAAATTTCATGACCCCTTTTTGCAACACACCAATACGGTCACATAACTTCACGATTTCACTCATATCATGGGTAATGTATACAATTGTCTTCCCTTGCTCTGCCAATCTCTTTACATATTGATTAATTTCAAGCTTGGATTGAAGGTCGATCCCGACAGTTGGTTCGTCCATCAAGAGAATATCCGGATCGTGAATCAGAGAAACGGCAATGTTCAGTTTCCTCTTCATTCCTCCAGAGAGGCTCGATACCCTTTCATCCCACTTATCCTCAAGCTGTACGGCATCACATAGCTCCAGTAGACGTTCTTCCGTTACTTTTCCCTTTACAAACTTACTCCAAAAACGAAGATTTTCTTTGACGGTAAACTCATCCCATAATGCGATATCCTGTGGGACAAAACCAATGAGTTGACGAACTTGCTTCGTTTGCTTTTTTAAATCCAGCCCATTAATCCTGATGTTGCCACTAGAAGGCTGTAATACGGTTGCAAGGATGGAAATGAGTGTTGACTTCCCTGCCCCGTTGGATCCCAAAAGTCCAAAGATTTCTCCTTTTCCTATTTGCAATGACACATCATCAAGTAGCAAGTTATCTCCGTATCTCTTTACGATATTATTAATGATAATCATCTGACGTTCAGCCCCCAATTTGTCGTTTTCCAAAGCAACGCTATGCAAACTCCCGAAAATAATACGGTCCATCCAATCTCGCTAAATGACGTATACAACGGGTAGGCCGTAACCCATAGAATTTTCTGAGGAAGCCAAAGGGATATAAATTCAAACGTTGGGGAAATATCACCAATCGGAAAAAAACTCCCCCCCGCAATTGCCAGAATGAATGCCATTAATGAACCGGCCACATAATAGCTTCCGAGATGATGCATCCGACTCGCCGTCCACATGCTGATGGAAGTTGTAAAAACGATGAACAGAACCATTCCAAGATATAGAAAAAGTGTAGTTTCCATAAGTTGAAAATACCTTAAAACCATTAAACTGCAAGCAGCTTGAAGAACATGAAAAAGAATATAGGCTCCTGACGTCTGTCTTAAATAAGAGGCGAGTCCTATATTCGTCGTCATTATTCTCGGAAATAAAACGGAGCGTTCCTTCACGACCCAATCCGATGTAATGAAACAGGACAGCATGGTGAAGAAACTCCAAACACCTAGGTAGGAAGTAAATAGAACATCTTTATTTTGTGTTCCCGCTATACTATTTTCACTGACATAGTTTATGGTCATCAACGGTTTTGGATCCAACTGATCTTTCGTATATTCGAATGCCTCATCCCACACATCCGCCTTTATGCCTTTTTCTTGTTGATAGAGCTTTTCCACTCGATTGGCAGCTTTGACGGAGCTTGTCACCTTCGTAACCTCACTCGCTACCACTTCACGAACAATACCCGAGGCTATGGAAGTTGGTGAAGTCCACAGCTCGATGCTCTCTTTTCTTTTGTCATCTAATATATGCGCCTGAAACCCTTTCTTTAAGACGAATATACTGTCTACCTCATTACGGGAAAGAAGGGTATCGGCCTCATCGAATGAGGTCTCTTTCACGACGATGCGTTGCTGTAGCTCCATTTGTTTGATGAGGTTTCCTGAAAAATCCGTTTGGTCTTCATCTACGATAGCAATCGGGATGACCAATTCCTTTTGTTGCTTCTCCAGTAACGAACCCACCCCAACAGCGGCCACGATCGGTAGCAGAAACAATAGGAGGGTAATAGGCTTGAACATATGCTTTAGTTTCTCTATCATGACTCCCATTACCTACTCCTCCTTATTTGTAAAATCCCCTTTATGATGAAAACACTGCACAGAGATAAAATGATGAGCCAAGAACCAATTTCGACAGGGGCATAGGCTGCTTCCTCCTGCACCATTGCGAACATGAACTTGAGGACCCATCCATTTAATGAAAATAAATTCAAGATTTGTAACCAATCCGGAAAATATACGACGGGTATGAAATGCTCACCAATGACAGCCCCTAAAAGAATAAGGCCGATGCCGGCAAATTGATAAAATCTTTCATTCCGTATCATCGCCTCCATCCAGCTAAAAAAGGTTATAAATACGAAAGCAGCCACGAGTGTACTGCCGATCCATATACTTATCTCCATCGGTTTAGAGATCCCATTCCATAATAAGTAGAGAAGAGCAATCAGGATGGAACTGACCGAAACCATGATATATGCCGCAAGCATTCTAGATAGGGTGGATTGAAAATGAGAAAAACCCAATCCCAAAAGACGGTTTTCTATGGCTGCACTTTCATTTCTTTTCAGTAATAGAAGCCCTAAAAAGCTCCATATCATGATAAGCAGTATATAAAAAGAGATAGCATAATAATGTAATAGACTTTCCTGAAAAAGATTCTTTTGCTTTTTTTCATCAAAGATTTCCCCACGACTTAGTACATGGAGGGAGAAGGAAAGAACATCCCTTTTGAATTGTTTCTTCTGCATGCCCTCGGATAACTCCGCCTCTTCCATGAAGTAATCGATTGTATTGATCCCGCCTTGTGCAGCTGAAGTAAAATCAGCCGCACTTTCCATCACATGACGGACAAGCTGGGATTGAAGTGGTCTTTGGCTGTTTCCCGTAACTTTGACGGGTGTATTGATGCCTCGTGCTACGTCACGGCTAAATCCCTTAGGAATGTAAATAACTGCCGCTACCTTATTATTATGGAGGAGTTCATATGCCTTTTGTTGACTGGTATCAACGGTGGTCATGACCCCATTCAAATGCGGGCTATCCGTAAGCTGCTGGATGACCATCTTCGTTTCTACCGTAGGGTCTTCATTTATTACAGCTACCTGAAATGCTTGAACTCGGCTCTCCTCTTTTAAAAAGTGATTCCCAATCACACCCGCACCCAATAAAAAGAAAATAGGAGTCAGCCACAATGCTGCGGCCGATTTCCTATTTTTCAACAGTACCTTTAGATAAAAGGAAGTAAATACAAACATGTTCCTCATATAAAACTCACCCTACTTAAAATGCATCATCAGAATCTTCATCTTCAAAATCATAATATCCATCATAACTCGCTTCATCGCCATAATCGTAATCGAACATATCTTCAGAAATGAGCCCGTATTTCATACCGAGCTCCATAAGATTCGTCCCTACTTCTTGCTGGATTTCATACATCTCATCAGGAGAAATGTCGACAACACTTAATCCCTGACCAGAATCAAGCTTAAAATCCTGCATATCCACTTTATCTTTCAGCTTCGTCTTGGAATCCAGGTTGATTGTGACGCTTCCCGATTCCGAAGCATCCTCTAGTCCGACTGTCATCTTGAATTTTGAATTAGAATACTCATCCTTTATGTTCAGGTCATTCTTCTGTTCAACCGTTCCCTTCCATGCAGACGGCATATCCGAGAAATCCGCACCATCAAAGTCCAGGTTGAATGTCCTGGTGATATCCTGTTTCCCAGCTTTTTCTTCTTTGATGTCACTCTTCATCGTAAACTTGATTTCATTGGTATCACCAAACTCTTTAAACATAAAGGCTGCCTTGAGATCTTCAGTCCGCTTCTCTTTTTTTGCGGCAACATCATTCGTGACACTGAACATTACCTCTGTATCCTGATCATTATCAGGTGCTAAATTGATACTGAATTCTTTGAATGCCTGATCATCCCCGTAAGGAATGTTTTTACCTTTCATGACCACATTAACTTGATCAGAGCTATCCCCTATTGATGTCGTTACTTTACGGTCGATGATTCGCTCTTTCTTGTCTATTAATAAAGTGGAGGTAAATCCTTCAGCAAAACGGATATCCTTCAATTCACCCTTAGCGTCTTTCAAGCCGTCAACCAATTGGCGTTTCATTGCCTTTGTATCTTGCATCTCTTCATCTACCTGTTCGGTTAAGGCAGCAGCACCCGCCACCTTTTGAGCCCGTTTCACTAGAATATTATGAAGCTCTGTATCTTTAATCATTTCATCCATTAAGTCGTCTATGAATGTTTTAGTTTCAGAAGCAGAAAGTTTCAGAGTGACTTTCCTTACCTTCATGGCATCGCCTTCGTGCTTATATTCCACACCTTTTTCAACCTTGAATTGATCATCATCCAAATTATCCATCAGGAAAGATCCATAGCGTTTTTGTATATGTTTCTGTTCCTTCTCTGTCAGTTTCAAATCCTGCCATTCAAGGTCTGATATTTCCAATGTTTCCGGTCCATCATATAACGGATCCATAATCCGCATGAACTCCCCATATTCATCAAAGTTCAGGAAAAAGAACTTATCATATAACATGGGCACCTTTAGTCCGGCTTGGTCCTTGGATTGGACCATTTCCACATCCATTGCTTTTTCCTTATCAATATTTAATGCGACGGTGTAATGACCCTGATTCGTTTTGGGATCCTGATCCATTTTGGCGGAAATCGATGCCTGGCCCAATAGTTCCTTGACCATCTCGAAGTCTGGATCGCTCCCTAAGGAATCCATGTCGACATCCCCACTTAGTGTCATCTCCGAACGGGAAGGTTGCTGCATCGTTTTCTCTTGGAATTCCAATGAATCACCATGCTGATCCATCCATTGATCTTTTGCATATTGATACGATTTATATTCAGAAAGTAGATATAATTATTTTGGGGATTTATGAAGAATAATGGCTGCAGCTGCACTGGAAATAAGGATGATTGTTAAGATTGCCGCAATGATTAGCGTTCTTTTGTTAAATCGCTTCTTCGAGGGCTTTTCCTCAGCTTGCTCCTGCCTCATTTCTGCAGCGGCTATTTCTTTTTCCGTGAGCTGTTCTTCCCCCGGAAGTACCGCACCGCATGAAGGACAAAATTTTGCATCCGCATCCACCGGCTTACCACATGTTTTACAATTTTTCATTTTTCATTTCTCTCTCCCTTATCCTGCTTATGACTCCATAAACTACTAAAACGTTAGTCCTTTATCATCATAAACAACATATTTCTATAATTCTATGTTTTCGACAAAAAAAGACAAATCCTACAGGAATAATAGGCATGAGTACCCATTCAATTTACGTATCACCCCTTACCTCAATTTTTTCTTATTCCTATTGCTCGGTGTAAATGACACATCGCCTTATCCTATGTACATCCAACCTGACATTATTACTGTAAATGCCGTTTTCGGGTAAACCACCCATATCAAGCTAAAAAAAACGGGAGCACCTTAGCGCTCCCGTTTCACCTAACTCAGTTTATAAGTTGAGCTAATTTTTCATTTCTTGCGTCTTGCTCTTCTTTGGAAGATAAATCATACTTCTTTAGCAGATGGAAAAGTTCATTAAGCATTTCTTGCGTCTGCTCTTTTTCCAGCAACTCCTTCAAAGCTTCGCCTAGCGTTTTTGGCAAGAAATCCTGTTGGCTACTAAGCTTCATCCTGACATCTTGCCTGGTATGGTTAAGATTGCATGCTCCCAATGATCATTCACTCCTTATTTCTTTCATGGCATCATGAAACCCAAGCATACTACCGTTCCCCCCCATTAATCAAACGATTGATTAAATTTTAAAAGGGACCATCCTCTTCTTCATCACAAAAAAAGCCAACATACTAACATGTTGACTTTAACGTCTTTGAAAGGATGACCTTCTACTTCTTTTTAGTTATGCCTTTCCAAAACTCTTTGGCAACTACCTTATACCCGGACTTACTCAGATGGATATCTTGTTTATTCGGAAGATACTCTTTATATTTTTTCCCTATTTGAGTTTCAGTCGATACGTAGGTATCCCCATTTTTCTTTGCTACCGCTTTGATTTGTTCATTTAGACTTTTCAATAGTGGCAAAAGAAGTTCCTGTTGCTCTTTCGGATAGTAGGGGAAGGGATTATAATAACCCATCACATATACCTTGGCCTTTGGGTTCAGTTTATCGATCGTACGGAGAATGCTTTGCAAATTAATACGGACCACATCGATTGCTTCCTGTGCATTGTAAGGGTCCGTCTTAATTTTACCTAGGAGATCATTGGCACCAATATCAATGGTGATGTGGGTCGCTTCTTTAATTTCCTTTCTGACCTTACTGCTTTTAACCAAATCATTCTTCAATTTTTCAGAGGTATACCCGGGTACACCAAAATTATCGAAATCGGCCAGCTTATATTTATTCTTCACAAAAGAATCCGCAATATAATCGGCATATCCATAATCGATGACCCCATCCGGTGTTTGCCCAGCAGCCAACGAATCCCCTAAAGCGACATACTCCACTTTCGCCTGTTTGGCCGTTGCACTAAATGGCGTGGCCACCAATGCCACCGCTAATAACATACTTGCCGCCTTCTTCTTATTATTCATTTCCTCTCCCCTTTTCCTAACCCTTTTTTGTCTCACTACAATAGTTCTTTTTTCCCTGGTAGATTCCTTCTTGTTCAGAAGATAACTTTCTGACAAAAAACCACAAAAAAAGCCCGGTTTCCCGGACATCTCTTGTTTGCTTAAATTTTGAAAGCAACGACCTTCTCTTTCAATTCCTCGGCCATCCTCGCCAGTGATGAAGCAGAGGCGGTGATTTCCTCCATGGAAGCCAGCTGTTCCTCTGAAGCTGAAGCAATTTCGGCCGTACTTGTTACCGATCCTTCCGCAATACGGGTTACTTGCTCAATGGCCGCGCTCACTTGATCTACACTCGCTGCCATTTCCTCCGATACAGCGGATGCCTCTTGTATTTCGGAACTTACCATTTCTATCGACTCTAGGATGGAATCGAATGTTTTCCCAGTCTCCTCGACAAGTTTCATTCCCTCTGTCACTTCCTGGGTACCATAGTTCATCGTATTGACCACAAGTACCGTATCATCTTGAATATTCTGAATGAGGTCAGCAATCTGCTTAGCTGACTGGCGAGATTGTTCAGCCAATTTCTTGACTTCATCAGCCACGACTGCAAAACCTTTCCCATGTTCACCGGCTCTTGCCGATTCGATAGCCGCGTTCAAGGCTAAGAGATTCGTCTGGTCGGCTATGCCCGTGATCACTTCGATGATCTTGCCAATTTCATTGGATTGATCATTCAGTTTTTTCACCACTTCATTTGATTCGTTTGTGGACGTTGAAATGGATTTCATTTGTTCAATCACTTTGTTAAGATACTCGCTACCGATATTGGCTTGTTTTGCGGCCTCCATTGCCGATTCAGTAACAGCGGAAGTCGTTAAGGCAACTTTCTTGGTACCGATGGCCATGACTTGGACACCCTTTGAACTCTCTTCTACATAGTTATTTTGAGTTTCAGCCCCACCGGCCACTTCTTGTATGGCCGTTACCACCTGTGTTGTCGCAGAATTGGTTTGTTCCGCGCTTGCCATCAGTTCCTCCGAAGAAGCAGCAACTTGATCCGTTGCAACATTCACCGTATTGATCAAACTTCGCAAATTACCTTTCATTTCATTAAAAGAGCTGGCCAATTCACCGATTTCATCCCTATTCTTCACTTTCACATCTTCTATCGTCAAATTTCCGGCTGCAATCTGTTTCGCTGCAGCTGAAACGAGCAGCACAGGTTTTGAGATGCTCCGGTTTATGATTAAAGCAATCGCCACCCCCGTGATAATGGCTAGGACGCTTATAATCAGAATAATCCTTTTCACCCCGTTAACCTGAACGGACAATTCATCACTTTTTTCTAAAAGGGCAGCCTGTTGATAATTAAATGCCTCTTCACTCACTTCATTTAATTTTATTGTAAGGGGAGCTCCTTGATTGTTCATTAAGTCGATGTATCCTTTTTTATCATCTAGATCCTTTAATTCAATTAGCTGTCCGGCCAGCGTTTCATATTCGGTAGCATAGCCATTTAGCTCGTCCAAAATTTCCTTTGCCTCGGGATCTAGACTAAGCCCACTATATGTATCGAAAGCTTGTTTGAAGGAATCCTTCGATTGTTGGAACGCTGATAAATATTTATCCGTATCATTGACCAAGTACCCTCGGAGGGCGATTTGTTCCGTGCGAATCGCGTCGACCATTTTTGTCGAAAGAGAAATCTTTTTGACACGGTCTTCTATAACACTTGAATAACTATCGTCTACACTGTTGAACTGATAAAATGTAATCCCCGTTATGATAGCTAAAAGAGACAATACTCCGCAAAAGCTCCATAGTAATTTTTTCTTTACAGTCATCTTCATCTTTCCATCTCCTACTTAAGTTGCATTTTTCTATTACGCGAGTACGTGATAATGATTGTATCGGTGAAAATACGGTTAGTTTTAGTTGGTAAATAATTACATTAGACTTCTTTGTAATAATTTGCGTCATACCCTTCCATCTTTTATCCACTTATGGCAGGAGAAAAAAATGAACAACATGCCCGCTCACCAAATAGGACAGAATAATATTATCTTGGATATATTGTTCGAATTTCAGCAAGATAATCTAGAAGGTCAAGTATCAACAAAAGAATAAGGAGACTTCTTGATGACTATTTTAACTGATGTCAAACTATGTGCCGCCAACCTTAAGGGAGTGGAAGCTGGACTCTCTAGCCTGGCACTCCGAACTCAGGATGACGAATCGAAGCGAATCTTACACGAAACGATGATGAAAGTGAATGAAGTGAGGAAAGATATTCAAAAGAGGGTCGGAAAGTTAGAGAGCGAAGGATTACAATAAGACCGGGGTATGGAGGTGCTAAATAATGCCTGATTGGTTACAGGTGGTGTTACGATCGCTATTTTTTTTGATCGTTCTTTTTTTAATTACGAAATGGTTAGGGAAAAAACAAATCTCCCAACTTTCATTTTTCGAATATGTCACGGGGATTACGATTGGAAACGTGGGGGCGGAGTTAGCCACAAAGGTAGAAGGAAATATTTTTCATGGAGTCCTCAGCATCCTCGTTTTCGCATTTGCTCCTTTCATAGCTGGCTTGATTTCATTGAAAAGTAAAATTTTCCGTGATTTGGTGGAAGGGAAAGCCACCGTGTTTATTAAAGATGGCAAGATCTTGGAGGACAATTTAAAAAAGGAAAAGTATACGACCGATGAATTATTATGGCTACTCAGAAGTAAGGACGTTTTTGATATATCCACGGTGGAGTTTGCCTTATTAGAGGCAAATGGTGTTTTTTCCGTATTATTAAAGAAAGAAAACCAACCACTCACACCAAAGGATATAAATATGAAGGTTGATTTAATCAAGGAGCCTCAAACGATCATCATGGATGGGGAAATCCTGGATGAACCACTCTCCGCCATTGGGCTGAATCGTAATTGGTTGAGTACGGAATTGGAGAAACTAGATGTACTCCTTGAAAATGTCTTTCTGGGGCAAGCAAAATCAAATGGAGAGTTAACGGTTGATTTATACGACGATAAAATTAAAGTCCCTTCTCCTCAAGAAAAGCCATTATTGCTTGCGACTTTAAAAAAGTGCCAAGCAGATTTAGAGGTATTTTCCCTCTCTACCGATTCAAAGGATGCCAGAGCAATGTATAGCAAAAATAGCGAAAAACTGCAACAAGCCATCGATGAGGTAGCCTTTCTATTGAAATAATAATTATTAATTTTTTATTCGCACTTCCATTATGGAAGTAATCACACCAATAATGATAATAGTCAGACATGAAAACAGAAAAATTTCTATTCCTAAGATGAATAAACCTGCTGATATGATTGCGGTATCAATGATGATAATGATTAAAGCAATATCCATGGAGGAGGATTTGGAGATGAATTTTGCCAACAAATCCGTTCCTCCACTGCTTGTTTCATATCTGAGCATAAGCCCTATCCCCACCCCGATAATTACCCCACCAACCAATGAACTGGTGAAAATAGAAACCGCAAATTCCCTTTTTAATGGGCTTAACCAATCCATGAAAAGAGAAGTCAATAGTAACCCATGGATGCTGCTATAGAAAAGGGAACGCTCATAACACCAGGCATATGTAAATAAAGGGATGCTAAGAACCAACATCGAAAGCCCTGTCTGAAAGTCAAAGAAGTAATGTAGAACGAGAGCGATCCCGATAATCCCACCATCTATCAAGTGATAAGGGACCAAGAATCCATTTATCCCAACACTAATCAAAAAGCTACCAACAATCACTGCCACTACTTTTTGAAAATTGATAAAACCACCTTGCTCCCTATTCGATATTCCTTAATATATGTCCAAATCTTAAGGACAAGAATGGGTAAATGAAAAAAAATCAAAAAGCAGGACCCTTATTGGATCCTGCTTCGGCATTCATTTTCTATTAAAGACAATTATTCACATTCACTTTAACTCTAATAACACAACATTTTCAACATGCGTAGTCATCGGGAACATATCAACAGGTTGGACATGAACAGCCTTATATCCGCCTTCTTCCAAAATATGAAGATCCCGGGCTAATGTTCCTGGGTTGCAAGATACATAAACGACTTTCTTCGGTTTCATCTCAATAATGGTATTTAGAAGCGTTTCTTCACAGCCCTTGCGCGGTGGGTCCATGACGATGACGTCAGCTGTATTACCTTTTTGATAGTATTCAGCAATCACGCTTCCTGCATCACCAACAACGAATTCGGCATTCGTAATCTCATTCAGTTCTGCATTGCGGCGTGCGTCTTCTATGGCTTCTTCCACCACTTCCACACCAATGACCTTTTTCGCTTTTTGTGCCAAGAATAAGGAAATGGTACCAATGCCACAATAGGCATCAATCACGGTTTCTTCTCCCGTTAATCCAGCATACTCCAGCGCCTTGTCATAAAGGACTTTCGTTTGGTCCGGGTTGATTTGGTAGAAGGATTTAGCCGAAATCGCAAATTTCACGTCGCCAATCATGTCATAGATTACTTCGTTACCCCAAAGCACGAACATTTTTTCTCCCAAAATGACATTCGTCTTCTTCGTATTCACGTTTTGAACGATTGATTTCACCTGTGGAAGTCGGTCAGTGATTTCCTTCACGATGGTTTCGATGAATGGGATACTCCTGGTCCGTGTAACAAGCACGATCATTAGCTCACCCGTTTGTTTAGCATAACGAGCCATGATGTGACGCAAAACACCTTTATGTGTTTGCTCATTGTAAGCGGGAATTCCCAGATGACTAAAGACTTCCTTCACAACCTGAACCGCTTCGCTAATCACTTCATTTTGAATGATGCTTTCTTTTGTTTCCACAATTTCATGTGTACGTGGTTTAAAGAACCCTGCAATCAGCTTGCCATCTTTCTCCCCGACAGGCACTTGCGCTTTATTACGGTAATGGGTAGGATCTTCCATCCCAATAACCGGATAAACCGTCGCATCCTCAAGTTTTCCAATGCGGGTCATCACGTCACGCACTTGTTTTTCCTTAAACTCCAATTGACCTTCATAACTCATATGTTGCAGTTGACAGCCACCATACTTGTTATAGTCTTCAGTAGGGATCTCCACGCGATATGGACTATTTTCGATAATTTCCATCAAACGTCCGAATCCATATCCTTTATTGGCCTTCAAGACTTTAATTTTTGCTTTTTCACCAGGTAGCGCGTTCTGAACGAAGATCGGATAGCCATCAACTTTAGCTACTCCAGCACCTTCGTGCGTTAAATCTTCGAATAAAACCTCTATAATATCATTCTTATTAACAGGTGTTGTTGTTTTCATATCATCTTCTCTTTTCTTTTTTAAGCTAACCTGTATTTTACCACAAACATAGCCTTGCCACAAAATGACTCACCAATTCACGCTATTCCTCATAAAAATATAGAAAAAGAATTCCTGATTAATTCATCGTTTTGTGCATAAAACGGCGCAGGATCGAGAAAAGTAAGGAAAAGTGAATGAGGTGAAGAAATGGGTTTATTCAGCTCCATATCAGACTGGAACTCAAACAGGCTAGAAAAACATCGAGCAAGCATGGAAGAAAAAGGCCTTTGTCCAGATTGTTACGGTCGGGGATACAGCTCTTTTGTACCGACGGAGTATCATTTTTCAGATATCCACGACTGTCCCGGCTGCAATGGTTCCGGCGCATATGCCGACTGGGCTGCCATGAATGGACAGCAAACATAGAAGGGTCAATCCTTACATCTGCAAGCCTGATCCCCAGTTTATACTGGGGTTTTTTCTAGTTCCTTGACCATATAGGCAAATTCCCCGTCACTCACTCTAATCATCTTCGTCTTTTTGTATCCTAATCGTTTATAAAGACGCCCTGCATCGGGATTAACATCTTCAACAATTAATGAAATACTTGGATATCCCTTCTCTACTCCGAACGCTTCCATTTGATGAATTAAAGATGTCCCAATACCTTTGCCGCGAAAATCGGGATCCACACTTATTGTATCCAAATAGAAGTCTTCCATCTCCGCTTCTTTGTCGATGTTAATGCTTGGGTCATTCTTTTTCCTTCTTAATCGTTCCGCTATCGGTTCATCCAAGGCCACGGCATCTTTTCCATGATAGGCGATGATCAATCCAGCCACTTGCCCATCCTGTTCATACACCAACGTATTTTCATAACTCATTCTGTTTCCCCTGCTTCTGAAAAAATCCCCAAGAACAGCAAGTATTTTTTCTTCCTTCGTTTCACCGGTAAGTGTTTCGGCTATTTCCTTGATGGCAAAACGTATTAATATTGCTGCCTTTTCTGCGTCTTCTTTAGTTGCTCTTCTGATAGTCACGTTCCTCAATCTCCTTACTAGAATAAAATGAAAAGGCCACTCAATGTGAAGTGACCTTTATTGATTATTTATTTTCCGGGTCATCCGCCAAAATGCCTTGTGGAATGAAAACATCGAAATGACGATACTGGTTAACGAATTCAGCTGGTGCCATACCACCGAATTCCCCATCTAGGTTGAGCATCATTTCTTTTTTTGATGTAATTTTGATTCTATTGGCTTTTACATAGATGACATTTCTATCATGGATATGTTCTCCGCGCATGGCCAACGTAACAATGCGTACGATATCTGCAAGATTTGCCTTTTTCAATATTAGCAGCGTGAACATCCCATCATTGAGCGATGCATCTGGTGCCAATTTTTCAAAACCGCCGACAGAGTTCGTGTTAGCTACTAAAAACAACATGATTTCGCCTTCAAAAAGCTTTCCATCATATTCTATCGAGACTTCCGTCGGTTTGATGGAAGGCAACATCTCGATTCCTTTAATATAGTAGGCCAGCTGTCCCAGCATTGTTTTGAGCTTGATTGGTACATCGTAAGTTAATTCGGTCAATCGTCCTCCGCCTGCAATATTGATGAAGTACTTCTCATTCATCTTTCCAATATCGATCGGCATCGTATGCCCATTGGCAATGATATCGGCTGCACCCTCAATGGATTTCGGTAAATGCAATGCCCGTGCAAAATCATTCGTCGTTCCCGTCGGAATGATTCCTAATTTCGGGCGTTTTTCTGCATCGGCAAGCCCGTTTACCACCTCATAGATTGTACCATCTCCGCCCGCTGCGATAACGATATCATATCCGCGTTCGATGGCAATTTTGGCAGCGTTCGTTGCATCACCAGCACCGGTAGTTGCATGTGTCGAAGCCTCGTATCCAGCTGCCTCTAGCTTGGCGAGCACTGCTGGTAAACTTTTCTTGATGGCTTCCCGTCCTGATGTCGGGTTATAAATTAACCTCGCTCTTTTCATTTCCCATCATCCTTATACGTATTGATTCCATAAGTTACATAATAATCCTTCACTTCACGAAAAGCAATTTCCCTCAAAAAAAAGGACCGTAAGCTGGCCCATCCTTATTTATTCATATCTGCTATCTTATCAGAGAAATTATATAGCTTTTTATGAATTTATTCTAGTATCTAGTCTTAATTAATGATACCGAACGTTCACGTTATAAGAATCTGAAATCGTCAAGGTATGACGTCCTTTGCCAAATTTCAACGTACCATTCTTTACGTCGCTATCTTCATCATCTTCCGTCTTCACGCTGACAGATTTCCAGCTATCTTTTGGCCCTTCCAGCTCTTCGACTCCAAATGCCTGTATCGTTATATCGCTTTTTTCCTGTAGATAGACAGTAAGAGAACCTGCATCATCTACATTCCAATCGTTAACTAGTTCTCTCGGCTTTAAAGTGAGGTCTGTGTCTTTTCCCTCGACTTCCAAAGCCAGGTCGGCAGGTATGATGAGCGTTGCTTCAAGGTTCATCCTATCTCCACCCAGCAGTCCATTTTGAACGGGGAGATCTTTCAAACTGATATAAAGTGTATCGCCTTTCCTTTCCACCATTAGATAGTCTTCAGCCTCTTTTAATAGTGACTCACTATCTTCCATTACACGTTCATCGTACGTGCCAAAAATGGAAACATTCTCATTGCTCCCTCCTTCAACCGTTAGAGGGTAGTATCCCGGATCCAATACGACCCGCTGAATTTCTTTCCCGGCTTTTTCATTGAAGCCAGGCAAATCGACGGTTTTTTCCTCGCTTTTCACCGCTGCCGTCACCTGTTCCATCACGCCGCTTGATGTTAGCAAAAGTAAAGCAATGCCCATCATTCCAAGCAGTCCCACAAAAATGATACTAATAAAATCATATTTCACGAAAGAACTCTCTTTCCTTGAAAAATAGATATAAAAGAGGATCTCGCCTCCTAAAATGATGAAAAGAAGCGGCCACCAGGATAAAAGGATCATCGTCAAACTCATATCTGAAATCTGGGAGAGCAACAAAAGTACGCCTAACCCAATTAGGGCCACTCCCATTGACACCGTCCCAACTCTCCATGTTCTCATTTTGTTTCCCCCCTAACTTTCTCTTTCTTACTTCCAGACAGCAATTTGATTCCGCCGCCTATTAATAGGACACATACAATCCCTTTTTGAAAATAATCCCTAAACCAATACTCAAAGTTATCACCTAGCCATTGCTGTAAATATGGGACTGCTGCGGGTACTATGATATTGCTCGCGAAGAAATAAACGCCTATAGCCACCAAACCATAGCCGAACCACTTTTGTTGATGGGCAATGCCTGTAATGATTGGCGTGTCCACCAGTGGTCCTTCATCCATTTTGGATGCTTTTTGCAAGCCATCAAAAAAGCTATAAAACCAGATGATTGGAATGAGAAAGAAGAAAAACCCCAATCGAAGTAAATCCAGGATATAGATGGCGAATAAGAAACCTGCCATTAATTGGATTCCGCGTTTTTGTAAGCCTAAATATAAGTGGCCTGCACCTGGGAACACGGAGAATAATGTGGCAACCGATTTACTCTTCTTGCCGGATTCCCTTCTCTCTTCCAAATCTTCTAAAACCGACCGGTCAACCAGCTCTTCCCCTTTTTGCTTTTTGTTCAGCTGTTGGATGCCATCAAAAAAGCTGTACACCCAAATCACCGGTAAAAGGGCCATGAATATTAACAAGCCATCTATATGGGTCATTGCCGTTATGAAAATCACCATAACGCCGAGCCCCAGGAACCCAATCAAAAACGTGAGCCCGCGATTCATGAGACCGAGCTGAAAATGGCCCAGGCCCGGTACGAATGACAAGACGATCACATAGAACCTTTCGGCCTCAGGCTGAACCATGCTACTGCCTTCCGAGCCTGATTTATTGTTTGCCCCTCTTAAAGAAGTAACCACCAAATCAAAAATGCTGATGAGGTACACGAAGACTCCCAAAATCGAAATAGCAAGGAAACCATCATCTTGACTAACTACGGCTAGTAGGATCCCTATAGCCCCTAATCCTACCGTAGCCAAAAAATAAAATAGCCCTTTGAAGATCCTGCCCAAGTAGAAATGGCCGGCCCCGGGAAAAAACGACAATATAAAGGCTAACACCGGACTTTTATTCATTTTTAAACCCCTCCTTATTTTTCTTTTCGATATCATCCATCCAGTTAAATGTTTTATCAATCAGTCCGTCTGTTACCGGCGGCGTTTCTTTTATAGCCCCAGACTCCACGTTATCGACGTATTTAGTCAAAGAGTGAAAGGCTCCACTCGCCATCAGTAACACAGTAAAGCCTGCCGCAATCAAATAGTGTTTTGTAATGGTCCTCATTGAACGGGTGTTCTTTGTTTCATCCTCTGCGGATGGCACGGTTTTGAGTGCTGCAATCGTGTTCATCACGCTATCCGCGATATCCAGTTCCTCGTTAGGCCGAACACTTTCCTCTCTTTCTAGCGCTTCCATATAATGCGTTAAACAATCGTCACAGGAGTACAGATGATTTTCATATTCTACTTTTAGAGCATCCGGGATTTCATCTGCGATATACGCAGTCCACTCTGTTACAGAAACATGTTTCATGAAAAATCCTCCTCTTTCCAATGTTTTTTCATCCAATTTCTTGCCCGGTACAGCTTTACTTCAACCGATTTCACTTGGATTTGCTGTTCCTCGGCAATTTGTTGATAGGTTTTTTCCTTTATGTAAAAGTCGTGCACCACTTCACGGTATCCAGCTGGAAGGTCATCAAGTTTTTGTAGCACCAGTTTTCTTCTTTCATTCTGGAAGAATAGTGCCTCAACATCTTCGGATAAACCTAGATGCCCCTCTGATGGCTGTTCCTCATGCGATACTTCCTTTTTCCGGTCTCGTTTCCTCTTCAAGTCTATCGCATGATTGACGGCTATTCGCGTCAACCACGTTTTGAACCCTTGATTTTGATATTGGGGAAGAGAAGTGTAGATTTTGATGAAGACTTCCTGTGTGGCATCTTCAGCATCCTTTTGATTGTGCAGGACGGAATAAACCGTCCTGAAAACCGATTCTTTATACGTTTCAATCAAAATGCGGAAAGCATGATCATTCCCACCTCTTACCTTCTCTACTAACTCGTCTGTCACTTCTCTCCCCCCTTTCATTTGAGCTCTCATGTTATAGACGAGACAAAAAGGAGTTATCCCTACAGATAACCCCTAAATAAAATATTTTGTGGTACATGTACCTATTCACCAGAAAACCGTACCACCTGGAAGGTGATACGGTCATCGATTAGCGTTTATTGATTTCTTCAATCAAGATTTTATTTACAAGTTGCGGATTGGCTTGTCCTTTTGTCGCTTTCATGATTTGTCCGACAAGGAATCCAATAGCTTTTTGTTTACCCGCTTTAAAGTCTTCAATCGATTGTGGGTTATTATTCAAGGCTTCCTCAACAGCTGTCTTTAGCGCGCCTTCGTCAGAAATCTGGACAAGTCCTTTTTCCTTAACGATAGCTTCAGCGTCACCGCCGTTTTCAATCAATTCCTTGAATACCTTTTTCGCAATTTTAGAAGAAATTGTGCCATCTTTGATAAGTTTGATCATGCCTGCCAGTGACTCGGCAGTCAATGCCACATCATGAAGCTCTTTTCCTTCTGCATTTAAGAATGCAGAAACTTCACCCATGATCCAGTTTGACGCCAGTTTCGCATCCGCACCTGCCGCAACCGATGCTTCAAAGAAATCGGCCATTTCTTTTGTTACGGTAAGAACAGCCGCATCATACTCCGGTAAGCCAAACTCTTCAGCATACCGCTTTTTCCGTGCATCCGGCAGTTCAGGAATTTCCGCAGCAATACGTGCTTTCCATTCCTCATCGATATGGATCGTCAATAAGTCCGGTTCCGGGAAGTAACGATAATCATCAGAACCCTCTTTGACACGCATCAGAACCGTTCTGCCAGTAGCCTCATCGAAACGGCGTGTTTCTTGTTCAATGACGCCACCTTCATTCAATATTTCGGCTTGGCGGATTTCTTCATGCTCAAGTCCTTTACGAACGAAGTTGAACGAGTTCAAGTTCTTCAGTTCCGTTTTCGTACCGAATTCCTTTTGACCAACCGGTTTCAAGGAGATGTTGGCGTCACAACGAAGTGAGCCTTCTTCCATTTTACAATCACTGACACCCGTGTATTGAATGATGGATTTCAACTTTTCAAGATAGGCATAGGCCTCTTCTGGAGACGTGATATCCGGCTCGGATACGATTTCAACAAGTGGCGTACCTTGGCGGTTATAGTCACATAGAGAATGATTGCCTTTATGTGTAAGTTTCCCTGCATCTTCTTCCATATGGATACGGGTAATGCCGATTTTCTTTTTCTTTCCGCCGACTTCGATTTCAATCCATCCATGTTCCCCGATTGGTTGATCAAATTGTGAAATTTGATAGGCTTTCGGATTATCTGGATAAAAATAATTTTTACGGTCGAATTTCGTAATCTCTGCTACTTCACAATTCAGCGCAATGGCTGCCTTCATTGCAAAATCAACAGCCTTTTTATTGACGACTGGCAGCACCCCAGGATAACCAAGATCAATGACAGTCGTATTGCTATTTGGAGAGGCACCGAAATGATTCGGGCTGCTTGAGAAGATTTTTGAATCTGTCTTTAATTCTACGTGTACTTCTAGACCAATTACCGTTTCAAAGTCCATTTATTTCACCCCTTACAGCTTAGGAAATTGTTTATGAAAATCTGTTGCTTGCTCAAAAGCGTGAGCTGCGCGATAAATCGTGCTTTCATCAAAATGCTTCCCGATCATTTGTAGACCAAGTGGAAGACCATTAGCCGCGAATCCGCATGGTACCGAAATGCCTGGTACACCCGCAAGATTGACTGGAATCGTCAAAATATCATTCGCATACATCGTTAATGGATCGTTGATATTCTCACCGACTTTGAATGCTGGTGTAGGCGTCGTTGGTCCCACGATGACATCATATTTTTCGAATACATCTTCAAAGTCTTTTTTGATTAATGTACGGACTTTTTGAGCTTTTTTATAATAAGCATCATAATAGCCAGAGCTTAAGGAGAACGTTCCGAGCATGATACGGCGTTTTACTTCTTCACCGAATCCTTCCGCACGTGTTTGCTTGTACATCTCGATTAGTGTTTCGGCGTTATCCGTACGATGACCGTAACGAACTCCGTCAAAGCGAGAAAGGTTGGCAGACGCTTCAGATGAAGAAAGCAGGTAGTAGGCCGCTAGAGCGTATTTGGAATGCGGCAATGATACCTCTTCCCATTCTGCTCCAAGTCCTTCTAATACTTTTAGAGCTTCAAGCACGGAATTACGTGCCTCTTCCCCAACGCCTTCACCAAGGTATTCCTTTGGCACAGCAATTTTCAATCCTTTAACATCGCCTGTTAATGAGTTCACAAAACTTGGCACATCCACGTTAGCCGATGTGGAATCCATTGGATCGACACCAGAAATCGCTTCAAGCAAATATGCATTATCTTCAACCGTTCTCGTAATCGGACCAATTTGGTCTAATGAAGAAGCAAATGCCACAAGTCCAAAACGGGATACCCGTCCATATGTAGGTTTTAAGCCAACGACTCCGCAATAAGCAGCCGGTTGGCGAATCGAACCACCTGTATCCGAACCTAATGAGAACAGGACTTCACCAGCAGCGACAGAGGCAGCTGAACCGCCTGAAGACCCACCTGGTACATAATCCGTATTCCATGGATTGCGTGTCGCCTTATAGGCTGAGTTCTCATTTGAAGATCCCATCGCGAATTCATCCATGTTCAACTTACCAATCGTCACTGTTTCAGCACTTTGTAATTTTTGAACGGCAGTGGCATCATATATTGGATTGAAGTTCTCCAATATTTTACTTGCACATGTAGTCCGTAAATCTTTTGTGACAATATTATCTTTTACACCAATCGGCATACCGAACAAGACGCCTTGACTCTCGCCTTTAGCTAATTGGTCATCCATTTTTTTTGCTTGGTTGCGGGCGTTTTCTTCATCTAATGTTAAAAATGCCTGTACCTTGTCTTCTACCTGTCCGATCCGTTCATACGATTCGTTAACAAGATCAGTAACACTGATTTCTTTATTATGTAAACGTTCATGAAGCTCGGAAACCTTTTGTTCGAACAACGACATCATTGTCCCTCCTTATTCCATTATAGATGGTACGCGGATATAACCATCTTTGCTATCTGGTGCATTCTTGACTACTTCTTCCACCGGTAGTCCTGGTTTCGCTACATCTTCACGCATTACATTTTTCATATCCAAAACGTGAGAAGTCGGTTTTACCTGGTCTGTATCAAGTTCATTCAACTGTTCAGCAAATGAAATCATTTGATCAAGCTGATGTTGGAATTTTTCTGCTTCTTCTTCCGTAATTGCCAAACGTGCCAAATGGGCAACGTGCTTAACTTGGTCCATAGTTATACGTGACATTCTCTTCACCTCCAAAATATCCAAAGCCACTGAATCTAGTCGCTTTTCTCCAGAAAATCATCGTTTAAATCATATCAAACTATTACACAGTAAAGCAACAAGAGTTGCAATGTCGAATTTCAAAATTTTCAAAGGAAAAAGAAGTATTTTCCGGGAAATATGAGAATGCTGTCGGAAATTTCCTGGCGGAATCCTAAGATACCTCGTAACTCTCCAAAACCCCTTACTAATCATGAAAGAAGATGGAGCCATATCAGGCTCCATCTCCTCCTTTTCCTTTATTCGTATATATGCACAGTCGGTTCATCTTGATTTGCCTGACGGACGATGAGTGCTTCTGGTCCGTTGACCGAAGTGATTGATACTTGCACGGAAATATACTTTGGAAAACGTTCCATCACGAGACCCGCTACATATTGAGTGAAGCCGATAGCTTCGGAATTCCCATAGAATTGAATGGGTATGTCGATGTTCAACTTCTGTAATTGGTTGTCCATATAAAAGGCCCGGCCTATTACGCCATTGAAGTTAGGGAAATACTCTTCGACATCCTCTTTGAAATTGGTGAAGGTGTTGATGTCGTCCCTATATTTTTTTTCTGCTTTTGTCGAAGGGAATAGGTAGTATTTTTCATCTACACTGTTCCATTTCTTGATTTCATTAGAGCTCTTTTCGATATTCGTATAGGATATGAAATTCCCAGGGACGACGGAAGATTTCTCGTTCTGTTCGAAAAGGGCAATCGTAATCGGCACATTCTTTAATTTTTCCGTTTTACGTAATCGTTTCAGGACTTCTTCCGCGATTTGTTCTCCTTCTCTTTTCAGTTCCTTACTATCTATTTTGGTTTCATACGTGGCACCATATGCTTCTTTTTGATAATAATGAACCGAATTCAAGGCAAGGCCGATGACGACACCGCCAAGGCTGACTTTATTATCTTCCGTTTTCGTCAAGTAATTATGTTCCAGAATATGAGCTAGATAGATTGGGTTTTCTTCATTCCGTTTATCAATGTCACCCTTACCTGTATCTACAGGGTTCAAGCCTAGATTCTCACTGGCTTTCAAGTCTTTTTCTTTCAACTGGCTTTTTGTGTATTTTCTGTTCAGCCAAGATGAAATCGTCGAACTGTCAAGCATTTGTCCTTCTTGGAACAAATAATCGTCTGGATTAAACTGATTTTGCGCCAATCGCATAAGTCCGTTTTCAAATTCTTCTATATCGTATCGAGTGTTTAAATTCGATACAACCAAACCGCGGGCCTTGGATGGCTCAAATGGAAGAATCGTTTGATAATATTCATCCGAAATTTTGTATTTCGGAATGATTGCTGTCTCCTCTTTGTCCTTGGAATCTTTCACTACCTCTTGCTCATCATCGAAACTTGGTGCACAACCAGCAAGCAATAGGATAAGAAGCATTCCCAAAATGGAGTGTTTCCTCATAGCCTACACCTCTTATTTAGTAAATTCCTCGATTAGTCTCTCTTCATCCCACACTAGGACACCTAAGCTCTCTGCCTTTTCAAGCTTTGATCCAGCATCTTCGCCTGCCACAACCAAATCAGTCTTCTTGCTGACACTTCCAGCGACGTTGGCACCTAGTGCTTCTAATTTCTCTTTTGCTTCATTGCGTGTAAGCTGATGTAGTTTCCCGGTCAAAACAACCGTTTTCCCTGCAAATATAGAATCGATTTCTTCCACTGGAATGGCTCTAGCCCCTTTATAGGCCAGATTCACACCCGCTGATTTCAACTCCTCTAGCAACGCATGAACTTCTTCTTGCTCAAAATACGCAACGATTGAATCGGCCATTTTTTCACCGATTTCGTTGATTCCCGTTAATTGTTCGCGGCTTGCCTTGCTCAGGGCATCCATGGTGCCGAACTCCCGTGCTAGCGTCTTCGCGGCTTTCGAACCGACATGTCGGATACCAAGACCGAATAACAACTTTTCAAGTGAATTGCTTTTAGATGCCTCTATCGCTTGAAGCAACTTATTGACGGATTTTTCCCCCATCCGTTCCAATTCAATGACTTGATCATACGTAAGTTTATATATATCGGCTACATCGTGTATCAGTTCTTCCTTGAAAAGCTGGCTGATGACCTTTTCACCCATACTTTCGATATTCATGGCAGTACGTGATACAAAGTGAATTAACCCTTCACGAATCTGAGCGGGACATTTAGGGTTGATGCAACGCAGGGCCACTTCCCCTTCAAGTCTCACAAGCTCACTTTCACATTCAGGGCATTCAGTCGGCATCTGGAATTCTACTTCTTCACCTGTACGGCGTTCCACTAGTACATTGACGACCTCTGGTATAATATCGCCTGCCTTTTTTACGACCACTTGGTCTCCAATCCGAATATCTTTCTCCCGGATTAAATCTTCATTATGTAGTGAAGCCCGTTGAACGGTAGAGCCCGCGACTCTGACAGGATCCAATACAGCCGTTGGCGTCAAAACACCCGTACGACCAACATTCAGTTCAATGGACCTTAGCGTCGTGACCACTTCTTCTGCCGGGAACTTGTAGGCGATTGCCCATCTTGGGCTTTTGGCCGTGAATCCCAATTCATCCTGTTGTTCAAGTGAATCGACTTTTACGACAATCCCATCGATATCATACGCCAAGTTTGGACGCTGTTCTGTCCAATTTTCGATATAGGCGAGTACCTCATCTATATTCGAACAGGTCTTTCGTTCTTTATTCGTCTTAAATCCTAGTTCGTCCAGTAAATCGAGCGCTTCACCATGGGAACCAACCCCAGTTTCTCCTAAATCGGAAATGGCGTAAAGAAAAATGTCCAGATTCCGCTTTGCCGCAAGCTTGGGATCAAGCTGCCTTAAAGAACCAGCTGCTGCATTACGAGGATTCGCAAACGGTTCTTCCCCACGTTCTTCTTTCGCCGCATTCAACCCTTCAAAGGATCTCTTCGGCATGAATGCCTCTCCACGGACTTCGATTCCGATTGGTTTCCTGATCTTCAATGGAATGGATTTGATTGTTTTCAGGTTCTCGGTGATATCTTCACCAATGGTTCCATCCCCCCGGGTCGCCCCTTTTATGAAGTAACCATTTTCATATTGAAGAGTGACGGCCAATCCATCGATTTTCAACTCACATACATAGGAATAATTCTCCCCAACGGCCTGACGGACCTTTCTATCAAAATCACGTAGATCATCTTCATTGAAGGCATTGCCCAGGCTAAGCATGGGTGTTGTGTGCTCCACTTTTTCAAACATATCCAGGATGGCCCCGCCCACACGCTGCGTTGGAGAATCAGGAGTCTTCAACTCGGGGAATTTTTCCTCAAGCTCGATGAGATCGCGTAAAAGTCGGTCATATTCGGCATCCGGCACAGAAGGTTGATCCAGCACATAGTATTCATAACTGTATTGATTTAATAGTGTTTGTAATTCAAGGACACTTTTCTTTGCAGCTTGTATATCCATACATTCAATCCTTTCTAAAGAAACCCGGTCGCCTTCTAAATGAGAAGGCGACGTACATGCAGGTAACTTTATCCTTTGCCAGTAGGCGTATATTCATAGCTTAAACTTTTTCGATTGGTGCAAACTTCGCCAACAAACGCTTGATTCCGGTCGGACTAGGAAATGCGATATCCAATTCTTTTCCTTCGCCTTCCCCTTTTACACTGACTACCGTTCCGACACCCCATTTTTTATGGGAAGCCTTATCACCGACAGCCCAGCCTATTTCTTCACCGCCTGTTGCAGATGGGGAAGAAACAGCACGTCCGAAGCTAGGTGTTTTTCTAGCATGGGTAGGTGCAGTAGAACCTGTCCTCGCCGAAGAACTGAATGAAGTTTGCTTAGACTTGGGAGCGGGTTTCGGTTTTAAATCTTCCAGAAGTTCTGCCGGGATTTCCGAAATGAAACGGGACACTGGATTCATGTTCGTGCGTCCGTAAAGTGTCCGCATTTGGGCATTGCTTAAAAACAATTCGTTTTCAGCCCTTGTAATGCCCACGTAGGCAAGACGGCGTTCTTCTTCCATCTCTTCCTCATCCATGAGGGAGCGGCTATGTGGGAATACCCCTTCCTCAAGCCCAAGTAAAAAGACGACCGGATATTCGAGGCCCTTCGCAGAATGGAGCGTCATCAGCGTTACCGCATCGTTAGCGTCTTCAGGGTTTTCATCTAGTTTATCGATATCGGCCACCAACGCCAAATCCGTTAAAAAGCCCACTAATGATTTATCTTCACTATTACTTTCAAATGCTTTCGTCACGGATAGAAACTCATCAATATTTTCTAGGCGGCTTTGTGATTCAATCGTTTTTTCAGCCCTTAACATTTCACGGTATCCCGTTTTTTCGATGACTTCTTCTACCAATTCCGTAACGGACAAAAATTCCTGCTGATTCGTATAATTCGTAATCAATGTATGGAATTCACGGGCTGCCTTCGTCGCCTTCCCGCTAATCCCGATCATTTCTATCGACTCGAGCGCTTTATAAATGGAAATATCATATTGATTGGCGTAATCCGCCACCTTATCCATCGATGTTGCGCCAATGCCGCGTTTTGGAACATTGATTACACGGCGCAGGCTAATATCATCGTCAGGATTGGCGATGAGCCGCAGATAAGCAAGCAGGTCCTTGATCTCTTTACGATCATAGAACTTGGTACCGCCGACAATGGCATAGTTGATGTTTGACTTAAGCAGCACTTCCTCCATTACCCGGGACTGTGCGTTTGTCCGATACAGGATAGCTATATCAGAATACTTTCTTTCGCCTTTTAGCGTTAATTCATTTATTTTCCCTGCTACGAATTGTGCTTCACCTTGCTCATTGTCTGCCCTGAAATAAGATAACTTATTACCCGCTACGTTCTCTGTCCATAGATTCTTCGGCTTACGGTTTTGGTTATTATCAATGACCTTATTGGCCGCTTCAAGGATCTTTTTCGTTGAACGGTAATTCTGTTCAAGGAAAATCATCGTCGCATTCGGGTAATCCTTTTCAAAAGAAAGGATATTGGCTATATCCGCACCGCGCCACCGATAGATCGACTGATCCGAATCCCCTACAACGCATAGATTACGAAAACGTGAGGCAAGTAGTTTAACAAGCATATATTGGGCACGGTTGGTATCTTGATACTCATCGACATGGATATATTGAAACTTGCGTTGATAGTATTCCAAAACTTCCGGAACAATCTGGAATAATTGGATCGTCATCATGATCAAATCATCAAAATCAAGTGCTGAGTTTTTCCGTAACCTTTTTTGATATTCCGTATAGACATCCGCCGTGATTTTTGTGAAAAAGTCCGATGCGGTTTTTTGGTATTCTTCCGGACCGACCAATTCATTTTTCGCCGAGCTGATACTTCCAAGGATAGCCCGATAATCATATTTCTTTGGATCCAAATTGCGGTCTTTCAGGATTTGCTTAACGACTGATTGCTGATCTGTCGTGTCTAAAATGGAGAAGTTCCGGTTGAAACCCATCCGGTCGATATCTCTTCGTAAAATCCGGACACACATGGAGTGAAACGTCGAAATCCAAATGTCCTCGGATGCTCCACCTAGAATCGCACGGATTCTTTCTTTCATTTCTCGGGCCGCTTTGTTGGTAAACGTAATGGCGAGGATATTCCAAGGAGCGATTTCTTTCTCCACCATCAAGTATGCGATCCTATGTGTTAAAACACGGGTCTTTCCACTACCTGCACCAGCCATGATCAATAGTGGGCCATCCGTTGCTTTTACTGCTTTTTGTTGTTGTTCATTCAAACCCGTTAGTAATTTTTCCGCTAAATATTGCATCATTACACCGCCTGTACGAACATTTGTTCTTTTATTATACTACACTTCATTAATTCCATGAACGTTTTATTTAACAGCGGCAACCGTTGCAAGTGCCGCCTTCAAGTCTTCATAAATTACATTTCCAACTACGATAACATCCGCAAACTTGGCCATTTCTTTAGCCTGTTCGACTGATTTAATGCCGCCTCCATAGAATAGCACGCTATTCTCCATGCTCTCTTTAGCGGCCTCCAGCATCCGGACATCTCCATATATACCGCTATACTCCAGATAAAAAATAGGGAGATTGAACATCTTTTCGGCCATCATCGCATAGGCACCCACATCATCCATATCCAATTCAGTGTTGGCATTCGTCAATTGAGCCACCTTGCAATCAGGGTTGAGGATACAATATCCCTCGACAAAAATCTCGTCCCAATTCATTAAATATCCGTATTCCTTGACCGCCTGCTGATGCAATTTCATCATCCAATCAGGATCGGTGCTATTCAACACACTTGGGATAAAATATAAATCGAACCCCGGCGTCACCGTTTCCACTGACGAAATCTCCATCACGCACGGAACGGTATAGCGCCTGACCCTTGCCATTAAATGAAGCACATTCTCAAGCGTGACTCCGTCCGTGCCGCCGACCATAATGGCATCTGTTCCAGATTCACAAACCTTTTCCAATGCTTCATCGCTTATTTCTTTATTTGGATCGAGTTTGAAAACATGTTTCCACTCGCGAAAATCGTACATAATAATCCTCCATTCACACTTCCCATTAAACCATTATAGCATTAAGATTTTTCATAAAAAAAGAGAAGTGCTGATAAAAAATTTTCCAAAAAAAACCTACGAATCGAAAACCCACTCTATCGTGGCAACTCCTCTCAAAAAGCTGCCGACCACCTGGATAAACTCAAAATAAAAAACCAAGAAAACGAGTTCCTCGGTTTTTTTCGATTCATCCATTATAAGAAACGTCCCATTACGTTTCAGTTGGTTCCTCTACATCTTCTTTAATGCGATTGATGGCCATGGAATAAGCGTCGTTCCCGTAGTTCAAGCAACGTTTGACCCTGGATATCGTAGCCGTGCTGGCTCCGGTTTCCGTTTCAATCTTATGATAAGTTTTACCTTCCTCAAGCATGCGGGCCACTTCAAGACGTTGTGCCAAAGATGATATTTCATTGACGGTGCATAAATCATCAAAAAAGCGATAGCACTCGTCTAAATCGCGCAAAGAAAGAATCGACTTAAACAATTGATCTGTCGCTTTCCCTCTTAACTTATCAATTTGCATACATACTCCCCCTTAATTTTCTTGGGCATCAAATGACACGTTCTTATCTATACCTGGTTGGTTCGGAATTACGTTGACCCAGGTCTTGCCTGTCACCAACCCTACTTCTTTCCCATTAATCACGGGTATAATCCGGTCATCTTTATTCACCCATTCTACTTCATTGATTTTCCCCTTTTGAAGTAGGTAACCTTTTCCGCCTCTTTTCAAATCAATCTTTCGGCGTCCTTTATCGTCAACCACCTGATGAGCAGCCTCAATGATGAATATATTATCTAACAGGACAGGTTTCTTAGATTGATACTCAACCGTTTGCTCACCATTCGAATAACGTGTGTATTTTTCTTCTGCTTTTTCATACTCATAATGAACATTGGATGTTGCATCTCCATAGACGACATCGATGTTCAAAGCGGCATCTCCTTGCAGACCTTTTGCCTCTTCCTCCGTCAAGAATGCAAACGGTTCGGGGGCACCAGTCAACTCATAGCCTTTTTCCTTTGCACCTTTTTCGATATTTTCAAAAGAGGTGTAGGAGTTATGAGGGGCTTTTCGGTCTGTAGTCCGCTGAAATAGAGTACCATCATAATATAAGCCATTCAAGTTATCAACATAACCTTTGTCAAGCATCGTCTTTGCCTCCGGGCTATTACCGTGGCATACATAGAGACAGTCCAAGCCTTTGGCAAGTTCGATATAATAATCTCTCGCACTTCTAATCGGACCGATTTGATCTGGGGTCTCACTCTGGAAAACGGCTAACAACCTTGTAATGTCACCCTCCGCCAGCAATTCATAAACGATGTCCGCTTCAGAAAGACCCGATTGGGGACGCGCCTGTGGGTGATTATTGATCATCACCGCTACGGCCCTACGCTTCTTCTCTCCATCTGTGCTTTTTCCCGTTAGCGGAAAAACACCTGAAGAACCATCTGTATCTTTCATGACAGATTCGTCTTGCTGGTCTTCCTCTGTCTTATCCTTCGCTGAACAGCCTACTAAAAGTAACATCGCTATCATGATGAAAAGAAACTTTTTCATACACTTTTCACGCTCCTGATTACTCAACCGTGTCGTTTGCTGCGTTCTTTTATATTTTAACGCATTATAGTAGGGAAGAGTATATTTTTATTCATTACATCATATACCCCACGCTGGGTAACCCTGATATACGGTAAATGGGTCGTAGAAAAAAAGGATAGGGTATATACGGGATCAGCGAAGCGATAACCCCGTTCACGCAACAATCTTTTCAATTCATTTTCTTCTATAATTAATTCAGGAACTTCCTTATTGGACATTATCCCTTTTAATGTTAATGGCACCTCATGAATCACTTCTTCTTGCTCTGTCAAAACAATACCGCCGCCGATTTCCTTCAGCCGGTTGAAGGCCAGGTGCATATCCTTCTTACGTTTCCCAATCAAAATGATATCTCCGGTATTCGTATAGGTGGCTGCAAAACCGCATAACTTATCGGCAAACCCCTTCAGTATCGTATTGATCCGCCATTTCCCTTCCTTATCGATGAGCATGAAGAAACACTCATCATCTTGAAAGGTAAGCTCTTCATATCCCACATCGTTTGAAAGGGAATATGGTTTGGTGATCACGTTATTGACCAGCTCTATTCCGAACGGCATCGAGAATTCGAAATCTTCCTTCAAGCTAAGGTCCCAGTCCATTTCCAACGGTTTAAAATCAAAATCGCTCCAGTTGATTTCTTGTGAATCCGGAATGATTTCCCCATCCCGCTTCACCCATTTCCCTTTAGCCATGACAGAAACCGGGGCGGGCTCCTCGATATCAGACAGAAAATTGATATTGGCGACTCTGCCCGTAGCAATATTGCCATGGAGATATTCAATATTATAATAGCGTGCGATATTGATAGTGGCCATATTATAGGCGTCAATGACTGGTACACCCTGTTCGATTGCTATTTTAATCAAGCAATCTATGAATCCCTTTTCATAAAAAGAGGGTGGTGAACCATCCGTTGTATAAAAGAACTTATCATATTGATCGATACCCAGTTCATGAATTTCCTGCAATATGTTTGGGAGATCCGGACGGATGGATGAATGCCTTAATGAAACGAAATAGCCTTGAAGTAAGCGCTCCATCACCTCATCACCTGTCATGGCCTCATGGTCACAATCGGCTCCAAATAGTGTCATCTTGGCAAGTGTTTTCTCAGAAGCACCAGGAAAGTGACCCTCTATCTTCTTCCTCATCCGCTTGGCCTCCTGAATCCAATGCAGCATCATGTCATCGCCATCAAGAAGCTTAGGCCACCCCGTCAGTTCACCGCCCTGTAAAACGGCATCATGCTCAAGCCAGGATTTAACCGCTCCATGAGAAAATACGGTATCTTCATCGATCAACTCCGTTTGTCCATCAAAACGGCTCCACCAATACATCGTAACAGGGATGTTACGTAGCTCCTTCAAAAGAGAAAACGCTTTCTTTTTTCCTAATTGCAAAAGGAATGGCAGGTTATCGTTGATAAGTGTCGTTGTCCCAAAATGGGATGCATAGCGTGAGAAAGACAGGGGATTATATAATTGAGAAGGGTGTGAATGCGGCTCAATATATCCCGGGACTAGGTACTGATCTGAACAATCAACCATTTCACAGCGGTCTATATTTTCAGGAAGGTTTGTACCGACATAGATAATGCGATCGTCATAAATCCATATATTTGCTTTCACCCATTTTCGTAAAGCCTGGTTTAAATATGTAGCATTTTTCAAAAGGATGTGTGGTGACCTCTTTCCATCCAGCACATCTATATGTTCCCGTAGATGTTTATTTTTCCATCTATAACGTTGTTCCAGCATAAACATCCCTCCATGAATTGTAAGACAAAGGAATTGAAATCCCAATTCAATCCAATTTTATCTTATAGTAACATATTTATTTCATTAACACAGTAAAGTTAACCAGAATACTGTGAAATTTTTGTGAAAGGATGAACTTATCATGAAATTCAAACAAAATATCAGCATAGTCAATGCGCTTATGCGGATTACCTGTGGCTTTACCTTTCTTACCTGGGCCACAGCGAAAATGGTTAAAAAACCATGGAAAAATCAATCTTACTTAATGGTGGTCATCCTTGCTGCCATGAAAATAGGCGAAGGCATATTGCGCTATTGCCCCGTTGTCGATGTAATGGAAAATGGTCAAGCCATGATGAAGGATAAGCAGAACAGGGATGACCAATCTGATTCGTATTGATTTCATTTTAAAAGAAGCTGACTCGAGATTTGAGCCAGCTTCTTTTTATGGTCAAGGAACCTATTCTATGGCTCGATATCCAATATCCGTACGCCAAAACAGGCCTTCTTTTTCAATATGTTCTACTTCTTTATAGACTTGTCTTTGGGCAGACGCAAGGTCGTTTCCTTTAGCCGCAACAAGCAATACCCTGCCTCCATTGGAAACAAGATCTCCCTGGTCGTTTTTGGCCGTCCCGGCATGGTAAATATGGGTGTCCGGCTGAATCCTATCCAACCCTTTGATTACCGACCCCTTCGTGTATGCTCCAGGATAGCCTTCTGCAGCCACGACTACACCAAGAACCGCTTCATCATCCCATTCAAGATCTAAATCTTCCCCTGCAAGGACCGCTTCAAGAGTATCGACGAAATCCGTCTTTAAGCGGGGCAATACTACTTGAGTTTCCGGATCCCCAAAACGGGCATTGAATTCAATCACTTTTGTACCCTTTTCCGTTGCAATTAACCCGGCATATAATATGCCTGAAAATCGGCGATTTTCTGAAATCATCGCATGAACCGTCGGTTGCAGAATAGCATCTACCGCTGCTTGCACCATACTATCGGATATTTGAGGGACGGGGGAGTACGCACCCATTCCACCAGTATTCGGTCCTTTATCACCATTGTAGGCACGTTTATGATCCTGTGCGATAACCATTGGATATACTTTATCCCCGTTCACGAAGGCCATCAATGAAAACTCCTCGCCATCCAGGTATTCCTCGATGACAACCTTTGCTGAAGCTTCCCCGAACTTTGCACCGACTAGCATATCATGAATGGCTTCCATTGCTTCCTGCATCGTCATGGCGACTACTACGCCTTTGCCCGCAGCCAGACCATCAGCCTTGATGACAATGGGAGCGCCCACTTTTTCGATATATGCCTTTGCCTGCTCATAATCAGAAAACGTCTCATATTCTGCTGTTGGAATATGATAATCCCTCATTAAATTCTTAGCAAATGATTTACTTCCTTCAATGACCGCAGCCCGGCTGTTTGGTCCGAACACCTGCAAGTTTTCTTTCTCAAAGTCATCAGCCAACCCATTAAGTAAAGGCGTTTCCGGTCCAATCACCGTCAAAGCAATCGCATTTTCTTTTGCGAAAGCGACCAATTCTTGATGTTTGGTTTCCTCGATTGATATAAGTTCGGCAACATCTGCCATGCCGGGATTCCCTGGCGCCACGAAGACTTTCTTAACCCGTTTGCTTTCAAACAGTTTACGGGCGATAGCGTGCTCCCTGCCTCCACGGCCAATCACTAGTACATTCATTACCGCACCTCATCTTCGATTAATGTTTAAAGTGGCGAACTCCTGTGAATACCATTGCTATTCCATATTCATCGGCTTTATCAATTGAATCTTGGTCTTTCTTCGATCCACCTGGCTGGATGATTGCCGTTACGCCTGCTTTTGCCGCCGCCTCCACGGTATCGTCCATAGGGAAGAAAGCATCCGATGCCAAAGCACTTCCCGCTACTCTTTCACTAGCTTGTTCTAGAGCTATTTTTGCTGCGCCGACACGGTTCATTTGCCCTGCACCCACGCCCAATGTCATCTGATCATTACAAATAACGATGGCATTCGATTTGACATGTTTTACGATTTTCCAACCAAGTTCAAGAGCTTTCCACTCTTCTGCGGTCGGTTCGCGTTTTGTTGCCACTTTTACTTCTGCATCCTTCAAACCGAAAGCATCACGTTCTTGCACGAGTAAACCACCTTCAATTGAAGTCAATTTACGTTCCGGTTTTTTAGCAGCCTGGAAATTAACCGTTAATAGACGAAGGTTCTTCTTACTTGTCAATACATCCAATGCTTCCTTAGAGAATCCTGGAGCGATGATGATTTCAAGGAAAATTTCGTGAAGCTTTTCCGCAGTCGCTTTATCCACTTCACGGTTCAAGGCGATGATGCCACCAAAAATCGAAGTGGAATCCGCTTCATACGCTTTATCGAATGCTTCCAGAATCGTATCACCAACACCGACTCCACAAGGATTCATATGCTTGACGGCCACGGCTGCCGGTTCTTTGAATTCCTTAACGATTTGAAGGGCTGCGTCTGCATCATTGATGTTATTGTATGAAAGTTCTTTTCCGTGCAGTTGTTTTGCTTCCGCAATCGAGAAGGTAGATCCAAGCGGTTTTTTATAGAACGCTGCTTTTT
This sequence comes from Peribacillus suis, assembly GCF_059384845.1. NCBI lineage: Bacteria > Bacillati > Bacillota > Bacilli > Caryophanales > Bacillaceae > Peribacillus > Peribacillus suis. The sequence continues at coordinate 396,581 of NZ_CM182019.1, read as the reverse complement.
GATGAGGATTTTCCCCATAACGAAGCGACTGTTTCAATTCATAAGTAACAGTAAGTGATTCTGGATTCTCTTCTTCGGCAAGCTCAGTCATATATTCTGAAATCACGGCATCGTATGCCGCTGTATGACGGAAGACTTTAGCTGCCAGACGACGATTCGTCGTTTTTGAGACATCTCCGTTTTCTTTTAGCTCAGCCAATACCGTTGCATAATCCTCACTATCGACGATAACCGTCACATACTCGTGGTTTTTCGCAGACGAACGTAGCATGGTCGGTCCTCCGATATCGATGTTCTCAATCGCATCTTCCACCGTCACATCCGGTTTCGATATCGTCGATTGGAAAGGATAAAGGTTCACACAGACCAACTGAATCGGTTCAATATGATGCTCTGCTAGTTGAGCTCTATGCCCTTCATCTCCATGCTTGGCTAAGACTGCTGCATGGACATTCGGATGTAGCGTTTTAACGCGGCCGTCCAGAATTTCCGGGAAACCAGTGATTTCACTGATACCGATGACATCCACGCCATTATCCTGTAATGTTTTGCTCGTACCGCCCGTTGAAATGATTTCAAAACCGGCCTCTTTCAGCCCTTTGGCAAATTCTACGATGCCTGTTTTATCCGATACACTAATTAACGCACGTTTCTTCATAATATGTTGTTCCCTCCATTATGTATGTTGTTTCTCTTGGCATAGCCGGTTCAAAATTTTTGGATACAGATCATGTTCCAATTCCTGAATTCTTTTTTGGAGGATGTCTTTTGTATCTCCGTTAAGAATGGGTACTGCCTCTTGAGCAATGATCGGTCCTGTATCCATTCCCTCATCGACATAATGAATCGTGACCCCGGTTTCCTTCACTTCAGCCTTAAATGCCTGGCCAATAGCATCCTTACCGGGAAAACAAGGCAAAAGAGAAGGGTGAATATTCACAATCCTTTGCGGATACTTCCCTAATAACGTCGCTCCTATTAACCGCATATACCCAGCAAGAACAATGAAGTCCACGCCATGGACATGAAGTTCGTCCAATATCTCCCGTTCATATCCTGCCTTATTTTCGTACTGTTTTGCTGAAAATGAGTATACCGGAATGTTCTCCAATCTGGCCCTCTCCATTACATAAGCATCCTCACGATCACAAACAACAAGGCATATTTCCGCTTCTAGATTTCCCTCTTTTATTGCATCAGCGATGGCTTGAAAGTTGCTTCCATTTCCCGATGCAAAGACAGCAAGGCGCCTCATCGTTTAAAAGACACTCCTTCTCCCTCAACAATCGTTCCTATAACGGAAGCCTGTTCACCACAAGACTGTAGATGCGCAATGATTGCAGGAGCATCCGATTTTCTCACGACGGCCGTCATCCCGATGCCCATATTGAATATATTGAACATTTCCTCCTGAACAAGATTTCCTTTTTCCTCAAGGTACGAGAAAACTTTGGGAATCGTCCAACTGCCCAACTCAATTTCAACACCGCAGTTTTCGGGAAGGATGCGCGGAATATTTTCGATGAACCCACCACCTGTAATATGTGCTAGTCCCTTCACTTCAAACTTTTCAAGTGTCGACAATATCGACTGGACATAGATCCTTGTCGGTTTCAATAATTCTTCACCCAATTTGCAACCGAACTCCGGCACGAGTTCATGTAAATCCATTCCTGCATCTTCAAGGAGGATTTTACGGACTAGTGAATAGCCATTGCTATGGATCCCGCTTGAAGCAAGACCGATGACAACATCACCAATGGATATGTCCTCACCCGTAATTAAGCGTGATTTTTCAACCGCGCCAACCGTGAACCCAGCCACGTCATATTCTTCGGTTTCGTACATCCCTGGCATTTCAGCTGTTTCCCCACCGATTAAGGCACAGCCTGCTTGCTCACATCCGTCCGCAATTCCTTTAACGATCATTTCAATTCTCTCGGGATCAGCTTTGCCGCAAGCTATATAATCTAAAAAGTACAACGGCGCAGCCCCCTGTACGACCACATCATTGACGCACATCGCTACACAATCAATTCCAATTGTATCATGTTTATCCATCATGAACGCGAGTAAAAGCTTCGTCCCGACTCCATCCGTTCCCGATATAAGGACAGGCTCTTTAAGGTGTAACGAAGACAAATCGAACATGCCTCCGAAACCTCCCAATCCGTTCATTACTTCAGGACGAAATGTCCGTTTTACATGTTTCTTCATCCGATTTACCGCTTCGTAGCCCGCTTCGATATCGACACCAGCCTGCTTATATGCATTAGCCATTTGAAATCCCCCTCCGAAAACCACTCGTTCTTATCGATGTTTTTTTAGCATTTAATTTTTTCCCGTTCGTAATCGAAAATTTCCGTTGGATAATTTCCGGTGAAGCATGCTAGACATGAACCGCGTGTTTCTCCAGCAAACGGACGTCCAATCGCTTCCACCATGCCTTCCACACTTAAAAAGGTTAATGAATCGGCTTCAATGATTTCCCGTATTTCCTCCACCGATTTGGAGCTGGCAATCAGTTCCTCTTTTTTCGATGTATCAATACCGTAAAAACATGGATTTTTAATTGGCGGCGAACTGATCACTACATGGACCTCTTTGGCTCCTGCATCTTTCAGCATGCGGACAATCCTTCTGCTCGTCGTTCCTCGGACGATCGAATCGTCCACCATGATCACGCGTTTCCCTTCCACGACGCCTCTTACCGGCGATAGTTTCATCTTCACACCCTGTTCGCGAAGGCTCTGTGATGGTTGAATAAATGTCCGTCCGACATAGCGGTTCTTAATTAAGCCCATTTCATAAGGGATGCCCGCAGCTTCGGCATAACCAATGGCTGCCGAAATGCTTGAATCCGGAACACCTGTGACAACATCCGCTTCGATTTTCGCTTCCAGGGCCATCTGCTTACCAAGGTTTTTCCTGGCTGTATGCACATTGATCCCATCAATGTTGCTATCCGGTCGGGAAAAATATACATATTCCATCGTGCACATGGCGTGTTGGCTGGATAGGGAAAAGTACTCTGAATGGATTCCCTCATTGTTGATGACGACAAGCTCTCCTGGTTCGATATCACGGATAAATTCTGCACCAACGATATCAAGTGCGCATGTTTCAGAGGCAGCGTAATACGCATCCCCAATCTTTCCTAGGGAAAGTGGGCGGAAACCATGTGGATCCCGCGCTAAAATCATTTGATTTTCCGTCATGACGACAAATGCATAGGCGCCCTTTAGCATGCTTAAGCTATTTTTCACAGAGTCCCTAATATCGGAATAACCAGAGCGTTTAATCAAATGAGCAAGGACTTCCGTATCCGATGTCGTTTGAAAAATGCTCCCTTGTCCCTCTAACTGTGCCTTTAACTGACTGGCATTGACGATATTCCCATTATGGGCAAGAGCCAGCCCTCCTGTATGTGAATTGAACAAGAAAGGCTGAACGTTTTGATACCCGCCGCCGCCTGCCGTCGTATAGCGAACATGACCTATCGCTGATTTCCCGGTACCCGAAAGTGCCTCCATTTTTTCTGCGGTGAAGATTTCCGTTACAAGACCTTCCCCTTTCGTGATGGACATTTGGTTACCGTCCGTCACGACAATGCCGGCTCCCTCTTGGCCCCGATGCTGTAAGCTATGCAGTCCGTAATAGGCAAGCTGTGCTGCATCTTGATGTCCCCAGACTCCTACTACGCCACATTCCTCATTAAGACTTCTTATTTCAGCAAGCATGGAATGGCCCCTTTCCAAGCTGATTGCAATTCTTCAACATTCACTTCAAATACCAGATTATCGCCATCATCCGTCACGATTATTTTTGGATCATTCGTTACTTCCCCTATAAGGATCGCATCTTCAACGATGGATTCAAACGCCGCTTGGTTTTCTGGACGAACGGATAGTAAGAATCGGGATTGCGTTTCGCTGAACAACCCGGATACCAATTCGCCGGAAACCTGAACGTTTGCGCCGAGTTTTGCCGGACCGAATAAAGATTCACTTAAGGCAACGGCCAAACCACCTTCTGAAAGATCATGTGCGGAGGCGATATGCCCTGCTCGAATGGCTTCAAGAATTTGTGCTTGACGTTTTTGTTCAACGTGTAAGTCCAATTCCGGTGCAGGTCCAAAGATTTTTCCTTCCACCATTTTTTGAAGTTCACTGCCGCCAAATTCAGCTTTCGCTTCCCCGACCACATATATCAAGTCGGATTCATGTTTGAACGTTTGAGTCGTGATATGTTGAAGGTCATGTACAAGACCAACCATTCCTACTACTGGCGTTGGATAAATGGCCTCGCCATTCGTTTCATTATAAAGTGATACGTTTCCACCAATGACAGGCGTACTTAAGCTACGACATGCTTCGCTCATGCCGTCAGCGGCTTTTTCCAGTTGCCAGAATATCTCTGGTTTTTCCGGATTTCCAAAATTCAAGCAATCTGTAATCGCCAAAGGTTCGCCACCCGAACAGACAATATTACGGGCTGCCTCCGCTACAGCAATCTTACCGCCTGTTTCGGGGTCGAGGTAAATATAGCGGGAGTTACAATCCGTTGTCATGGCAAGCGCTTTATTCGTTCCTCGCACACGTACGACTGCAGCGTCCGAGCCAGGGGATACCACAGTATTCGTACGAACCATATAATCATATTGGTCGTAAACCCATTCCTTGCTTGATATGGTAGGCTGTTGTAATAATGCTAAAAGAGTACTCTTATAATCCTTAATAACCGGAACTTTTGCCGTCATGCTTTGGAAGTCACGGAAATATTGTGGTTCAGCAGATGGTTTGTGATAGATTGGTGCTTCTTCGGCCAATGCATCGACCGGGACCGCGGCCACGATTTCACCTTGATGAGAAAGAGTTAAGTTTTTATCATCCGTTACTTCACCAACAGCAACGGCTTCCAGGCCATACTTCGTAAACAAATCGACGATTTCCTGTTCCCGTCCTTTAGTAACGACGATTAACATCCGTTCTTGTGACTCAGACAACATCATTTCATACGCAGTCATGCCTGTTTCACGTTGCGGTACTAAATCAAGATTCATTTTAATCCCTGATCCAGCTTTGCTCGCCATCTCAGCCGATGAGCTAGTAAGCCCCGCTGCGCCCATATCCTGAATGCCGACAAGTGCATCATTATGGATGAGCTCAAGACAAGCTTCTAACAGTAATTTCTCCATGAATGGATCGCCAACTTGCACGGCTGGTCTTTTCTCTTCTGAAGACTCTGAAAGTTCTTCCGAAGCAAATGTTGCTCCATGAATGCCATCACGGCCTGTTTTGGCACCCACGTACATGACCGTATTCCCTACACCATGAGCCTGGCCTTTCTTGATGTCCTTATGGTCAATTAACCCGACGCACATGGCATTGACTAACGGATTGCCCTCGTACGAAGGATCGAATTGAATTTCTCCGCCGACAGTGGGAATCCCAATACAGTTTCCATAGCCGGCAATTCCTGCAACCACTTCTTTAAATAAATACTTCACGCGTTCGTTATCCAATTCACCGAAGCGCAACGAGTTTAACATGGCGATAGGTCGGGCTCCCATGGAGAAGACATCACGGATAATGCCGCCAACACCTGTAGCCGCTCCTTGATATGGCTCAATGGCCGATGGATGGTTATGGCTTTCGATCTTGAAAACGACGGCCTGATTATCACCGATATCGACGATTCCAGCCCCTTCACCAGGACCTTGTAGTACTTTTTCCCCCGTAATCGGGAATTTTCTTAAGATGGGTTTTGAATTTTTGTAGGAACAATGCTCTGACCACATGACGGAAAACAAACCAGTTTCCGTATAATTCGGCAGTCTGCCTAAGATTTTCTCCACCATGGCGAATTCTTCATCGGATAACCCCATACTTGCGTATAAACGCTCCGATTTAATTTTATCCGGACTTGGTTCAAGCTGTAACAACATGTGATTCCCTCCAGTTTTTCACGATGGATTGAAAGATCTTTAAGCCGTCTTTACTGCCTAGCAATGAGTCAACAGCACGTTCTGGATGAGGCATCATTCCGAGGACATTGCCTTGTGCATTGGTGATTCCCGCGATTTGTTCTAGGCTACCGTTGGGATTTTCTCCCTGATAAGTGAACAGAATGCGGTTATTTTGTTTTAATTCCTTCAGTGTTTCTTTATCACAGTAATAGTTCCCTTCACCATGGGCCACTGGAATGGTGATGGATTCGTTTAATGAATAACCCGTGGTAAACATCGATTCATTATTTTCAACTTTCAGTTCTACGTTACGACAGATGAATTTCAGTCCATCATTACGTCGCATCGCTCCCGGTAACAGCCCTGCTTCAAGCAAAATTTGAAAACCATTGCAGACGCCAAGTACCGGCTTTCCTGCTTGAGCCGCTTTTACGACTTCGGCCATCACATTGGAAAAACGGGCAATCGCTCCTGAACGTAGGTAGTCGCCATAAGAGAATCCGCCTGGAAGCAGGATCCCGTCAAATTTGTCTAGATTATCCGTGGAATGCCATACATACTCCACTTCCTCCCCAAGCGCATCCTGTATCGCATGATACATGTCGACATCACAATTGGAGCCAGGAAAAACGATGACAGCGAATTTCATTGGGTGACAACCTCCTCCACGTCATAGCGGTACGCTTCAATGACTGTATTGGCTAATAGCTTTTCACACATTTCCTTCACCAGCTGATCTAAATCACGGTCGGTGTCATCAATCGTCAGTTCAATGTATTTCCCGATACGAACATCGCTCACTTCGTTATATGTCAAACTATGAAGGGATTGTTGAACCGCTGTCCCCTGTGGATCCAGTACACTTTCTCGTAGTGTGATATATACCTTAACCTTATACATGTTGAGTGCCCTCCAACTTTGCTAGAATTTTTCCATATGCATCTGTTAAACTACCTAAATCACGGCGGAATACGTCTTTGTCCAATTTTTCATGTGTCTCTGCGTCCCAAAGGCGACAAGTATCCGGTGAAATTTCATCAGCCAACAGGATTTCCCCATCAGGTGTCTTGCCAAATTCCAGTTTAAAATCAATCAGGTTAATGCCCATCTCTTGGAATATGGTTGATAGGACCTTACTGATTTCCCGTGCCTTTTCCTTTAAGATCGCTACATCTTCCTTGCTGGCAAGCTCCAATTCTTCAATATGGTCTTCCGTCAACAGAGGATCGCCGAGTGCGTCGTCTTTATAATAAAATTCAACGAGCGTTTTCTTTAGTGGATGGCCCTCTTCCATGCCGGTGCGTTTAGAGAAACTACCGGCAGCCGTGTTTCTAACGACCACTTCAAGAGGAATGATGGAGACCTTTTTAACCAGTTGCTCCCGCTCGGAAAGCTTTTCTATAAAATGAGAAGGAATGTTTTGTTCGGCAAGCTTCGAAAATAGTAAACTAGTAATTTGATTATTCAACTGGCCTTTACCAGCGATCTCTGACTTCTTCTCGCCGTTGAATGCCGTTGCTGAATCTTTGTATTCCACCCATACTATTTCACTGTTGTCCGTTGCATAAATCTGTTTCGCTTTCCCTTCATACAGCAATTCTCGCTTTTCCATCTGTTAAGACCTCCGAATTGTGAATATTATGAATTTTCATCTTATCATTAGGCAAGGAGCAAACGCTTCACCCGATGGGGATTCACGTTTGCAGCCTTATTTTATAAGCCTAGGCGATCAAAGATCACATCTACGTTTTTCAAATGATGGGTAGGATCGAAACAGTCATCAAGTTCTTCTTTAGTAAGCAGACTTGTGATTTTATCATCCTTGTCGATCAGGCTCCTGAATGGAACTTGTTGCTCCCAGGCGTCCATCGCATGTGGCTGAACCGTATCATACGCCTCTTCACGGACAAGACCCTTGTCAATAAGGGCAAGCAGAACGCGTTGAGAGAAGATTAATCCAAGTGTACGATCCATGTTACGCTTCATGTTCTCGGGATAGACAGTAAGGTTTTTCACGATGTTACTGAAGCGGTTCAACATATAATTCAAAGCAATCGTTGCATCCGGCAAGATGATTCGTTCAGCAGAAGAGTGGGATATATCACGTTCGTGCCATAAAGCTACATTCTCATACGCTGTCATCATGTATCCACGGATGACCCGGGCCATTCCTGTCATGTTCTCAGAACCGATAGGATTCCGTTTATGAGGCATTGCTGATGATCCTTTTTGTCCTTTTGCAAAGAATTCTTCCACTTCGCGCGTTTCGCTTTTTTGTAACCCTCTGATTTCCACAGCGAATTTTTCGATGGAAGTTGCAATTAACGCCAATGTACTCATATAGTGTGCATGGCGATCACGTTGCAAGGTTTGCGTTGAAATGGGATCAGCTTCAAGGCCCAGCTTTTCACAGACGAATTGTTCAACGAACGGGTCGATGTTTGCATATGTACCAACAGCGCCGGAGATTTTACCTACCTCGATGTTTTTTCGAGCAGCATCAAAACGTTCCACATTCCGTTTCATTTCTTGGTACCAAAGGGCAAGCTTCAAGCCGAAAGTGGTCGGTTCCGCATGCACACCATGTGTACGTCCCATTTGGACGGTATATTTATGTTCTTTCGCTTTGTTTTTCAAGATCTCGACAAAATTATTTAAATCCTTTGAAAGAATATCATTCGCTTGTTTAATCACATAAGAAAGTGCCGTATCAACTACATCCGTTGAAGTCAGCCCATAATGCACCCATTTACGTTCTTCACCTAATGTTTCGGAAACCGCACGTGTGAAGGCCACAACATCATGGCGAGTGTCTTTTTCAATTTCATTGATGCGCTCTACATCGAATGACGCATTTTCACGAAGGAGCTTCACGTCTTCTTTCGGTATGACACCAAGTTCCGACCACGCTTCACATGCCAAGATTTCTACTTCCAACCATGCATTAAAGCGGTTTTTCTCTGTCCAAATGTTACCCATTTCAGGGCGGGTATAACGTTCTATCATTTTGCTTCCTCCGTTTCAACCTGTTGATTCCAAATTTTGCTTCGATTACTTTCTAAAAGGGCTTCCTCGAGTGTTGGACGTAAAATGTTAACATGCCCCATTTTCCGTTTTATCTTGGCCTCTCTTTTACCGTAAAGATGAACCTTCCAATCTGTAAGCTCCGGAATTTCATGAAGTAATGGCTCCAAGTGTTCACCTAGGACGTTGACCATGACCACCGGTTGCAACAAGGAGGTATTTCCGAGGGGCCAATTACAGACAGCACGGATATGCTGTTCAAATTGGGATGTTGCACATGCTTCCAATGTATAATGACCCGAATTGTGTGGTCTTGGTGCAAGCTCATTGATGATGATTTCATCCTTTGCCGTTAAAAACATCTCCACGGCCAATGTACCGACCAGTTCTAGTTTTTCGGCAAGCTGTCGAGCCTCCACAATGGCCTTTTCTTCAGCACTCTGACTGATGCGAGCGGGAACGATGCTTTTATGCAGTATATTTTCAATATGAATATTTTCTGCTACCGGAAAATGACTTGTTTCACCATTCGCTTTACGCGTCACGACAACCGAGATTTCCTTAACGAAAGGTATCCAAGCTTCTAATACACATACACCTGTTTGGAGCAGGGATTCAGCCTTTTTAATATCAGCTTCCTCATTTATGACTAACTGCCCTTTTCCATCATAACCGCCACGGGTCGTTTTTAACACACTTGGGTACCCTAATTCTTCTATATGTAGGTAAATTTCCGAAACATCCTGAATTTCCTGGTACGGGGCAACCGTTGCTCCGGCACCTGCTATGGCTTTCTTTTCAGTAAGCCGATCCTGTGTTTGTTTTAATAATTCCGACCCCTGAGGAAGATAGGCATGCTGTTTCAACCAATCAAGAGCCTTGGAACTGATATTTTCGAACTCATAGGTAATGACGTCACTGACATTTGCCAGCCTTTTCAATGCATCTATGTCATCATAAGCCCCAAGGATCTCTATATCTGCCACTTGAGCACACGGACCATTAGTCGTTGGTTCAAGAACAGCTATCTTAAAGCCTGCTGCCTTAGCCGCTAAGGCCATCATCCTGCCTAACTGTCCACCGCCAATAATTCCAATCGTCTGACCCGGTAAAATGACCTTATTTAAGTTGTTCACTGCTCAATAACACCTTTTCCCTAGTTTCGTCTCGGAGAACCTCTAATCTATCGGCGATTTCTGAATCGAAAGCAGCCAATACCTGCGCCGCAAGCAAACCTGCGTTAATCGCCCCTGCCTTTCCGATGGCTACCGTGGCAACCGGTACCCCGCCTGGCATTTGAACGATCGATAATAATGAATCCATACCGTTTAAAGCCTTGGATTGGATTGGCACCCCAATCACAGGTACTATTGTTTTAGCTGCCGTCATACCGGGTAGGTGAGCAGCTCCACCTGCACCTGCTATTATCACCTTAATCCCGCGCTCTCTTGCACTCTCTGCATATTCAAACAATAAGTCTGGTGTGCGGTGGGCCGAAACGACTCTTTTTTCATAGGGGATTTCAAGCTGTTCCAATGATTCACAAGCATACTTCATCGTTTCCCAATCCGAGACGCTACCCATAATGACCCCGACCTGCGACTTCATAATACTGTCCCTCCCACTTTCCATTCTATCATCTATAATTTTCAAAAAAAAAACGGGCAGACTTCTTCCTCATAGAGAAAGCAATCTGCCCGGAAAAAAGTCTTCACAAAAAAGACTTCGATAGTTTCCGAATAAGTCAGCTACTTTTCTCATAGTCCGATGATTTACGGTCATCAGGTAGAAACTTTTGGGCCATATCCCCAGGATTATATGAGAGGTATTAATATACATCCATCTTACCGTCACGCATTTTCATTGTCAAGATAAAATCGAATATTTTTATAGAATACTTAAAGATCGTTCGTGTTTTACTCCAATAACTTTGCTTCAAATACAATTTTCCTGTTAATTGGTTCATAATGAGCCATTCCATTCGTGATTCTTTCCTCGAAAATGGGTTCTTCCGTTCTCCTCACTGGAAAGTACCCTGCAGCCTTTATTCGATCAAGACATTCATCAATGCTTTCTCCTTCTCTAACTTCAAACTTTTCTTTACCCTTTTTACTCACAGAATCGTTCCTTTCCTGCATTCACTATTTTCATGAATATTTTTGTTCCACCCTTATTAAACAGCTTGCCTATTTTTCTAATTATAAATTCTTTCAGATAGGTTGAACAGCTTATCCAGGGATTTTAATCAAAGATCGACGGAAAGCTGTTTTCGATATCTAACTTGTTCTGTCCTAGCAACAGTGAATGATTTCATTTTATTTTAATGGTACCAGTCTGAAAACAAAAAAGGCCAGCCTAATGGCTGACCTTCGAAATGGCTTGGCGGCGTCCTACTCTCACAGGGGGAAACCCCCAACTACCATCGGCGCTGAAGAGCTTAACTGCCGTGTTCGGAATGGGAACGGGTGTGACCTCTTCGCTATCGCCACCAAACATATCAGGAACGTTGTTCCTTCAAAACTAGATAATATCAGAAGGTGTTCATCTTTTTAAAGCGTTGGTTAAGTCCTCGATCTATTAGTATCAGTCAGCTCCACATGTCGCCACGCTTCCACCTCTGACCTATCAACCTGATCATCTTTCAGGGATCTTACTAGCTTGCGCCATGGGAAATCTCATCTTGAGGGGGGCTTCATGCTTAGATGCTTTCAGCACTTATCCCTTCCGCACGTAGCTACCCAGCTATGCCTTTGGCAAGACAACTGGTACACCAGCGGTGCGTCCATCCCGGTCCTCTCGTACTAAGGACAGCTCCTCTCAAATTTCCTGCGCCCGCGACGGATAGGGACCGAACTGTCTCACGACGTTCTGAACCCAGCTCGCGTACCGCTTTAATGGGCGAACAGCCCAACCCTTGGGACCGACTACAGCCCCAGGATGCGATGAGCCGACATCGAGGTGCCAAACCTCCCCGTCGATGTGGACTCTTGGGGGAGATAAGCCTGTTATCCCCGGGGTAGCTTTTATCCGTTGAGCGATGGCCCTTCCATGCGGAACCACCGGATCACTAAGCCCGACTTTCGTCCCTGCTCGACTTGTAGGTCTCGCAGTCAAGCTCCCTTGTGCCTTTACACTCTGCGAATGATTTCCAACCATTCTGAGGGAACCTTTGGGCGCCTCCGTTACTCTTTAGGAGGCGACCGCCCCAGTCAAACTGCCCACCTGACACTGTCTCCCACCCCGATAAGGGGCGCGGGTTAGAATTTCAATACAGCCAGGGTAGTATCCCACCAACGCCTCCACCGAAGCTAGCGCTCCGGCTTCTCAGGCTCCTACCTATCCTGTACAAGCTGTAACAAAATTCAATATCAGGCTGCAGTAAAGCTCCACGGGGTCTTTCCGTCCTGTCGCGGGTAACCTGCATCTTCACAGGTACTATAATTTCACCGAGTCTCTCGTTGAGACAGTGCCCAGATCGTTACACCTTTCGTGCGGGTCGGAACTTACCCGACAAGGAATTTCGCTACCTTAGGACCGTTATAGTTACGGCCGCCGTTTACTGGGGCTTCGGTTCAAAGCTTCGCTTGCGCTAACCTCTCCCCTTAACCTTCCAGCACCGGGCAGGTGTCAGCCCCTATACTTCGCCTTGCGGCTTCGCAGAGACCTGTGTTTTTGCTAAACAGTCGCCTGGGCCTATTCACTGCGGCTTTTCTGGGCTATTCACCCTAAAAAGCACCCCTTCTCCCGAAGTTACGGGGTCATTTTGCCGAGTTCCTTAACGAGAGTTCTCTCGCACACCTTAGGATTCTCTCCTCGCCTACCTGTGTCGGTTTGCGGTACGGGCACCTTACATCTCACTAGAGGCTTTTCTTGGCAGTGTGGAATCAGGAACTTCGGTACTATATTTCCCTCGCCATCACAGCTCCGCCTTAATGGAAACGGGATTTGCCTCGTTTCCGGCCTAACTGCTTGGACGCGCATATCCAACAGCGCGCTTACCCTATCCTTCTGCGTCCCCCCATCGTTCAAACGATGTATAGGTGGTACAGGAATATCAACCTGTTGTCCATCGCCTACGCCTTTCGGCCTCGGCTTAGGTCCCGACTAACCCTGAGCGGACGAGCCTTCCTCAGGAAACCTTAGGCATTCGGTGGAAGGGATTCTCACCCTTCTTTCGCTACTCATACCGGCATTCTCACTTCTAAGCGCTCCACCAGTCCTTACGGTCTGACTTCAACGCCCTTAGAACGCTCTCCTACCATCGACACCATACGGTGTCAATCCACAGCTTCGGTGATACGTTTAGCCCCGGTACATTTTCGGCGCGGAGTCACTCGACCAGTGAGCTATTACGCACTCTTTAAATGGTGGCTGCTTCTGAGCCAACATCCTGGTTGTCTAAGCAACTCCACATCCTTTTCCACTTAACGTATACTTTGGGACCTTAGCTGGTGGTCTGGGCTGTTTCCCTTTCGACTACGGATCTTATCACTCGCAGTCTGACTCCCAAGAATAAGTATTTGGCATTCGGAGTTTGACTGAATTCGGTAACCCGTTGGGGGCCCCTAGTCCAATCAGTGCTCTACCTCCAATACTCTCATCTTGAGGCTAGCCCTAAAGCTATTTCGGAGAGAACCAGCTATCTCCAGGTTCGATTGGAATTTCTCCGCTACCCACACCTCATCCCCGCACTTTTCAACGTGCGTGGGTTCGGGCCTCCATTCAGTGTTACCTGAACTTCACCCTGGACATGGGTAGATCACCTGGTTTCGGGTCTACGACCTCATACTCATTCGCCCTATTCAGACTCGCTTTCGCTGCGGCTCCGTCTTATCAACTTAACCTCGCATGAAATCGTAACTCGCCGGTTCATTCTACAAAAGGCACGCCATTACCCATTAACGGGCTTTGACTACTTGTAGGCACACGGTTTCAGGATCTATTTCACTCCCCTTCCGGGGTGCTTTTCACCTTTCCCTCACGGTACTGGTTCACTATCGGTCACTAGGTAGTATTTAGCCTTGGGAGATGGTCCTCCCTGCTTCCGACGGGATTTCTCGTGTCCCGCCGTACTCAGGATCCACTCAGGAGGGAACGAAGTTTCAACTACAGGGTTTTTACCTTCTTTGACGGACCTTTCCAGGTCACTTCATTTACCCCGTTCCTTTGTAACTCCATATTGAGTGTCCTACAACCCCAAGAGGCAAGCCTCTTGGTTTGGGCTACATTCCGTTTCGCTCGCCGCTACTCAGGAAATCGCTATTGCTTTCTCTTCCTCCGGGTACTTAGATGTTTCAGTTCCCCGGGTCTGCCTTCAATACCCTATGTATTCAGGTAGAGATACTGTTCCATTACGAACAGTGGGTTTCCCCATTCGGAAATCTCCGGATCAAAGCTTACTTACAGCTCCCCGAAGCATATCGGTGTTAGTCCCGTCCTTCATCGGCTCCTAGTGCCAAGGCATCCACCGTGCGCCCTTTCTAACTTAACCGTTAAAAAGATCTTACTGATGCTTTGAAAAAAATTAATTGCCTTCTATCTATTATCTAGTTTTCAAGGAACAATGTAGAAAGATCGTCATCACGATGTGATGAGTCCTTCGTGGTTGAATGAATTACTCATTCAAAACTGAACAAAACAAAAGCGCTCTCGTATTATCCTTAGAAAGGAGGTGATCCAGCCGCACCTTCCGATACGGCTACCTTGTTACGACTTCACCCCAATCATCTGTCCCACCTTAGGCGGCTGGCTCCATAAAGGTTACCTCACCGACTTCGGGTGTTACAAACTCTCGTGGTGTGACGGGCGGTGTGTACAAGGCCCGGGAACGTATTCACCGCGGCATGCTGATCCGCGATTACTAGCGATTCCGGCTTCATGCAGGCGAGTTGCAGCCTACAATCCGAACTGAGAATGGCTTTATGGGATTCGCTTACCTTCGCAGGTTTGCAGCCCTTTGTACCATCCATTGTAGCACGTGTGTAGCCCAGGTCATAAGGGGCATGATGATTTGACGTCATCCCCACCTTCCTCCGGTTTGTCACCGGCAGTCACCTTAGAGTGCCCAACTGAATGCTGGCAACTAAGATCAAGGGTTGCGCTCGTTGCGGGACTTAACCCAACATCTCACGACACGAGCTGACGACAACCATGCACCACCTGTCACTCTGTCCCCCGAAGGGGAACGTCCTATCTCTAGGAGTGTCAGAGGATGTCAAGACCTGGTAAGGTTCTTCGCGTTGCTTCGAATTAAACCACATGCTCCACCGCTTGTGCGGGCCCCCGTCAATTCCTTTGAGTTTCAACCTTGCGGTCGTACTCCCCAGGCGGAGTGCTTAATGCGTTAGCTGCAGCACTAAAGGGCGGAAACCCTCTAACACTTAGCACTCATCGTTTACGGCGTGGACTACCAGGGTATCTAATCCTGTTTGCTCCCCACGCTTTCGCGCCTCAGTGTCAGTTACAGACCAGAAAGTCGCCTTCGCCACTGGTGTTCCTCCAAATCTCTACGCATTTCACCGCTACACTTGGAATTCCACTTTCCTCTTCTGCACTCAAGTTCCCCAGTTTCCAATGACCCTCCACGGTTGAGCCGTGGGCTTTCACATCAGACTTAAAGAACCACCTGCGCGCGCTTTACGCCCAATAATTCCGGACAACGCTTGCCACCTACGTATTACCGCGGCTGCTGGCACGTAGTTAGCCGTGGCTTTCTGGTTAGGTACCGTCAAGGTACCAGCAGTTACTCTGGTACTTGTTCTTCCCTAACAACAGAACTTTACGACCCGAAGGCCTTCTTCGTTCACGCGGCGTTGCTCCGTCAGACTTTCGTCCATTGCGGAAGATTCCCTACTGCTGCCTCCCGTAGGAGTCTGGGCCGTGTCTCAGTCCCAGTGTGGCCGATCACCCTCTCAGGTCGGCTACGCATCGTCGCCTTGGTGAGCCATTACCTCACCAACTAGCTAATGCGCCGCGGGCCCATCTATAAGTGACAGCCGAAACCGTCTTTCCATCTTCTCTCATGCGAGAAAAGAACATATCCGGTATTAGCTCCGGTTTCCCGAAGTTATCCCAGTCTTATAGGCAGGTTGCCCACGTGTTACTCACCCGTCCGCCGCTAATCTCAGGGAGCAAGCTCCCATCGATTCGCTCGACTTGCATGTATTAGGCACGCCGCCAGCGTTCGTCCTGAGCCAGGATCAAACTCTCCGAAGAAATGTTTGACTTGCTCATTTTGCTTTTTTATAGTGTGTGCTCACTCAAAATTTACGTTGGCGCTTTGTTTTGTTCAGTTTTCAAAGAGCAATTTATCTCGTTGTTCGTTAGAACAACTTGTTAATCCATCATAACACACTATCGATTAGTTGTCAACTTCTACGAAGTTTTTAACTTATTTTTTAGTCACTGTGTTAGCAGCAACTAATTCATCTTATCACTTTCATTATAAGAAGTCAATAGTTTTTACTGTTTATTTCTTCAAGCAATCTGCCAGAAGTTGATGAAATTTTTGTTTGACTGACTTGGTGCTTATTTATATTAATCCTTTTTGTCATCAAAGTCAATGTATTTTCGTTTTTTTCTTTTATGACCATATCCGTTAATTAATATCCACAATTGCACAGCCTGAGTTGGATCCTATCATTACTCTTCTCATTATAAAATTAATGATACAAATTAAAGCATGGACTATTAATTATCGACCATTCCTTCTATTATTAGGAATGAGGGTAAATCAATTGATCAGTTTTCCAAATATTTAAATAATATTTTTACATTTCTACCAACATGTACTATAATGAAATTATTTTTAAAAATCGAAAACTACTTTAAATCATTGTAATCTAGCGGGGAGAGGAATTCATAAGTGGTTAATAAAGATACATCTTTGAGGTTGCAAAGTATCGTTTTTATTGGTTTTATGGGAGTAGGTAAAACTACAATAGGCCAAAAAGTCGCTAAAAAACTATATAGGGACTTTATTGATATAGACCAAGAAATCGAAAAAGAATTTAATATGCCCACGACTGAAATATTCAAGAAGTTCGGGGAAAAGACTTTTCGTGAAAAAGAAAAGGAAGTAATTGAACGGTTCAGCCAGCAAAAATTAAAAATACTTTCTTTAGGAGGCGGGGCCTTTTTACAAGAGGATATAAGAGATATATGCCTCTCCAATTGCATAGTATTTTACCTTGATTTATCTTGGGACTATTGGAAAGAAAGAATTAGCTTACTTATTGATAGTAGACCGGTCTTGCAAAGTAAAAGCCTAGAAGAAATTGAAGACCTTTTTAAAACCAGACAAGAAGTTTATTCCTATCATCATTCAAAAGTGAACACAAATAACTTGGATGTTGATGAAGTAGCAGATTTCATAGTAGATTCTTTAAAAGTTGCTTGGGAGATTCACGAACCACTTTAATAAAAAGATGATTGGCTAGACTGAGCCATGGTATTATCCCCTACAGGTAGACTGAGTAAAAAGAGAACATGATAAAATGTTCTTAACAGTCTATCTGGGAGGGGATTTTTCTATGGCAAAAAAGGGGCAAATCTTTCAAACATATACAGAAGAATTAAAGCGAAAAGTTGTTCGTTTGAAGTTAGAGGAAGGCTGGTCATATCGTCGGCTTCGTGAGCGATTTGGTATCAAAAGTGATGCACAAATAGCGAATTGGGTAAAGAAAGTGCAGAATAATGAGCCTTTTGAAGACCAACGTGGTGTATGGAACCGTAAGAATTTTACTAGTGTAGAAGAAGAAAATGCTTATCTGAAAGCGCAGGTGGACTATTTAAAAAAGCGCAATCCAAATCTACATGGGAAGGAATGGTCCTGAAAGCCGAAAGGTTTCAAGTGATTGATGAATTGAGGAAAGTACACCCACTCACGTGGCTAATAAAAATCGGTGAAGTTTCAAGATCTGGTTATTATAAATGGCGGAAGACTCAGTCTAAACGATCTCTAAGACTTGAGAAAAACCTATGGATAAAAGAACATATATTAGCCATTCATAAGATACATCCATACTACGGATATAAGCGAATGACTCGAGCTTTATTTAGAGAGGGAATCGTTGTAAATCATAAGCGTGTGCGTCGCTTGATGAGAGAATTGGGAGTTACATCTGTAATTCGAAAGAAACGCCCTTTCTATGGTAGAAGAGGATCCGTAGTATTTAAGAATGTTTTAAACCGTGAGTTCTATGCAGAGTCCATGTTTCAAAAGTTAGTAACAGATATAACCTATGTGCGGATTGGAGACACGTTTGCCTACTTATCTGCCGTTTTAGATTTGTATAATAATGAAATTGTCGCATGGGAAGTTTCTTCTCGAAACGATCTTGAATTGGTTCATAATACGTTGAATCAGTTAAGGGATAAGTCATTCGAAAAGGGTGCCCTTCTTCACTCTGATCAAGGATTCCAATATACGACGAAATCATACGAAAAGCAGATAAAAGAACTCGGTATCCAAGGAAGCCACTCTCGTCGTGGCAATTGTCATGATAACGCTTGTATAGAAAGTTTCTTCTCGCATTTAAAAACAGAGAAGTTATATTTGGTAAGCCTAAAAACAACAGAGGAAGCTTATATAGCTATTCAGGAGTATATAGAATTCTACAATACGGATCGCTTCCAAGAAAAATTTAACGGCCTTTCCCCGATTGAATATCGAGAAAAGGCCGCAGCTTGAAATACTCTTTTTTTATTGTCTACTTGACAGGGTTATGTGCACCAATCATCTTTTTTATTGTTGAATAAAAATGATTCACAAATGAGATCACAGCTTTTCACGATGATTAGGAAAGAAGAGACCATTTTAAATGGATGATGGTTTAGGAGCCATTTCTGAATGCTAACTCTCCAGGAAAAATCAACGGATATCCCACCGCATTCCCATACCATTTATAAAAACAAGCCAATAAGTTATTAGAAAATATATAAAGAAAACGAATTAGCCATGTATTCTCCGCGATTTCGAGACCTTACGGTCTTCTTCTACTGTCTGGCTGAGAAGGTAAAAGGATTTACTAAAAACAAAAAAAGGCCAGCCTAATGGCTGACCTTCGAAATGGCTTGGCGGCGTCCTACTCTCACAGGGGGAAACCCCCAACTACCATCGGCGCTGAAGAGCTTAACTGCCGTGTTCGGAATGGGAACGGGTGTGACCTCTTCGCTATCGCCACCAAACATATCAGGAACGTTGTTCCTTCAAAACTAGATAATATCAGAAGGTGTTCATCTTTTTAAAGCGTTGGTTAAGTCCTCGATCTATTAGTATCAGTCAGCTCCACATGTCGCCACGCTTCCACCTCTGACCTATCAACCTGATCATCTTTCAGGGATCTTACTAGCTTGCGCCATGGGAAATCTCATCTTGAGGGGGGCTTCATGCTTAGATGCTTTCAGCACTTATCCCTTCCGCACGTAGCTACCCAGCTATGCCTTTGGCAAGACAACTGGTACACCAGCGGTGCGTCCATCCCGGTCCTCTCGTACTAAGGACAGCTCCTCTCAAATTTCCTGCGCCCGCGACGGATAGGGACCGAACTGTCTCACGACGTTCTGAACCCAGCTCGCGTACCGCTTTAATGGGCGAACAGCCCAACCCTTGGGACCGACTACAGCCCCAGGATGCGATGAGCCGACATCGAGGTGCCAAACCTCCCCGTCGATGTGGACTCTTGGGGGAGATAAGCCTGTTATCCCCGGGGTAGCTTTTATCCGTTGAGCGATGGCCCTTCCATGCGGAACCACCGGATCACTAAGCCCGACTTTCGTCCCTGCTCGACTTGTAGGTCTCGCAGTCAAGCTCCCTTGTGCCTTTACACTCTGCGAATGATTTCCAACCATTCTGAGGGAACCTTTGGGCGCCTCCGTTACTCTTTAGGAGGCGACCGCCCCAGTCAAACTGCCCACCTGACACTGTCTCCCACCCCGATAAGGGGCGCGGGTTAGAATTTCAATACAGCCAGGGTAGTATCCCACCAACGCCTCCACCGAAGCTAGCGCTCCGGCTTCTCAGGCTCCTACCTATCCTGTACAAGCTGTAACAAAATTCAATATCAGGCTGCAGTAAAGCTCCACGGGGTCTTTCCGTCCTGTCGCGGGTAACCTGCATCTTCACAGGTACTATAATTTCACCGAGTCTCTCGTTGAGACAGTGCCCAGATCGTTACACCTTTCGTGCGGGTCGGAACTTACCCGACAAGGAATTTCGCTACCTTAGGACCGTTATAGTTACGGCCGCCGTTTACTGGGGCTTCGGTTCAAAGCTTCGCTTGCGCTAACCTCTCCCCTTAACCTTCCAGCACCGGGCAGGTGTCAGCCCCTATACTTCGCCTTGCGGCTTCGCAGAGACCTGTGTTTTTGCTAAACAGTCGCCTGGGCCTATTCACTGCGGCTTTTCTGGGCTATTCACCCTAAAAAGCACCCCTTCTCCCGAAGTTACGGGGTCATTTTGCCGAGTTCCTTAACGAGAGTTCTCTCGCACACCTTAGGATTCTCTCCTCGCCTACCTGTGTCGGTTTGCGGTACGGGCACCTTACATCTCACTAGAGGCTTTTCTTGGCAGTGTGGAATCAGGAACTTCGGTACTATATTTCCCTCGCCATCACAGCTCCGCCTTAATGGAAACGGGATTTGCCTCGTTTCCGGCCTAACTGCTTGGACGCGCATATCCAACAGCGCGCTTACCCTATCCTTCTGCGTCCCCCCATCGTTCAAACGATGTATAGGTGGTACAGGAATATCAACCTGTTGTCCATCGCCTACGCCTTTCGGCCTCGGCTTAGGTCCCGACTAACCCTGAGCGGACGAGCCTTCCTCAGGAAACCTTAGGCATTCGGTGGAAGGGATTCTCACCCTTCTTTCGCTACTCATACCGGCATTCTCACTTCTAAGCGCTCCACCAGTCCTTACGGTCTGACTTCAACGCCCTTAGAACGCTCTCCTACCATCGACACCATACGGTGTCAATCCACAGCTTCGGTGATACGTTTAGCCCCGGTACATTTTCGGCGCGGAGTCACTCGACCAGTGAGCTATTACGCACTCTTTAAATGGTGGCTGCTTCTGAGCCAACATCCTGGTTGTCTAAGCAACTCCACATCCTTTTCCACTTAACGTATACTTTGGGACCTTAGCTGGTGGTCTGGGCTGTTTCCCTTTCGACTACGGATCTTATCACTCGCAGTCTGACTCCCAAGAATAAGTATTTGGCATTCGGAGTTTGACTGAATTCGGTAACCCGTTGGGGGCCCCTAGTCCAATCAGTGCTCTACCTCCAATACTCTCATCTTGAGGCTAGCCCTAAAGCTATTTCGGAGAGAACCAGCTATCTCCAGGTTCGATTGGAATTTCTCCGCTACCCACACCTCATCCCCGCACTTTTCAACGTGCGTGGGTTCGGGCCTCCATTCAGTGTTACCTGAACTTCACCCTGGACATGGGTAGATCACCTGGTTTCGGGTCTACGACCTCATACTCATTCGCCCTATTCAGACTCGCTTTCGCTGCGGCTCCGTCTTATCAACTTAACCTCGCATGAAATCGTAACTCGCCGGTTCATTCTACAAAAGGCACGCCATTACCCATTAACGGGCTTTGACTACTTGTAGGCACACGGTTTCAGGATCTATTTCACTCCCCTTCCGGGGTGCTTTTCACCTTTCCCTCACGGTACTGGTTCACTATCGGTCACTAGGTAGTATTTAGCCTTGGGAGATGGTCCTCCCTGCTTCCGACGGGATTTCTCGTGTCCCGCCGTACTCAGGATCCACTCAGGAGGGAACGAAGTTTCAACTACAGGGTTTTTACCTTCTTTGACGGACCTTTCCAGGTCACTTCATTTACCCCGTTCCTTTGTAACTCCATATTGAGTGTCCTACAACCCCAAGAGGCAAGCCTCTTGGTTTGGGCTACATTCCGTTTCGCTCGCCGCTACTCAGGAAATCGCTATTGCTTTCTCTTCCTCCGGGTACTTAGATGTTTCAGTTCCCCGGGTCTGCCTTCAATACCCTATGTATTCAGGTAGAGATACTGTTCCATTACGAACAGTGGGTTTCCCCATTCGGAAATCTCCGGATCAAAGCTTACTTACAGCTCCCCGAAGCATATCGGTGTTAGTCCCGTCCTTCATCGGCTCCTAGTGCCAAGGCATCCACCGTGCGCCCTTTCTAACTTAACCGTTAAAAAGATCTTACTGATGCTTTGAAAAAAATTAATTGCCTTCTATCTATTATCTAGTTTTCAAGGAACAATGTAGAAAGATCGTCATCACGATGTGATGAGTCCTTCGTGGTTGAATGAATTACTCATTCAAAACTGAACAAAACAAAAGCGCTCTCGTATTATCCTTAGAAAGGAGGTGATCCAGCCGCACCTTCCGATACGGCTACCTTGTTACGACTTCACCCCAATCATCTGTCCCACCTTAGGCGGCTGGCTCCATAAAGGTTACCTCACCGACTTCGGGTGTTACAAACTCTCGTGGTGTGACGGGCGGTGTGTACAAGGCCCGGGAACGTATTCACCGCGGCATGCTGATCCGCGATTACTAGCGATTCCGGCTTCATGCAGGCGAGTTGCAGCCTACAATCCGAACTGAGAATGGCTTTATGGGATTCGCTTACCTTCGCAGGTTTGCAGCCCTTTGTACCATCCATTGTAGCACGTGTGTAGCCCAGGTCATAAGGGGCATGATGATTTGACGTCATCCCCACCTTCCTCCGGTTTGTCACCGGCAGTCACCTTAGAGTGCCCAACTGAATGCTGGCAACTAAGATCAAGGGTTGCGCTCGTTGCGGGACTTAACCCAACATCTCACGACACGAGCTGACGACAACCATGCACCACCTGTCACTCTGTCCCCCGAAGGGGAACGTCCTATCTCTAGGAGTGTCAGAGGATGTCAAGACCTGGTAAGGTTCTTCGCGTTGCTTCGAATTAAACCACATGCTCCACCGCTTGTGCGGGCCCCCGTCAATTCCTTTGAGTTTCAACCTTGCGGTCGTACTCCCCAGGCGGAGTGCTTAATGCGTTAGCTGCAGCACTAAAGGGCGGAAACCCTCTAACACTTAGCACTCATCGTTTACGGCGTGGACTACCAGGGTATCTAATCCTGTTTGCTCCCCACGCTTTCGCGCCTCAGTGTCAGTTACAGACCAGAAAGTCGCCTTCGCCACTGGTGTTCCTCCAAATCTCTACGCATTTCACCGCTACACTTGGAATTCCACTTTCCTCTTCTGCACTCAAGTTCCCCAGTTTCCAATGACCCTCCACGGTTGAGCCGTGGGCTTTCACATCAGACTTAAAGAACCACCTGCGCGCGCTTTACGCCCAATAATTCCGGACAACGCTTGCCACCTACGTATTACCGCGGCTGCTGGCACGTAGTTAGCCGTGGCTTTCTGGTTAGGTACCGTCAAGGTACCAGCAGTTACTCTGGTACTTGTTCTTCCCTAACAACAGAACTTTACGACCCGAAGGCCTT
This sequence comes from Peribacillus suis, assembly GCF_059384845.1. Lineage (NCBI taxonomy): Bacteria > Bacillati > Bacillota > Bacilli > Caryophanales > Bacillaceae > Peribacillus > Peribacillus suis. The sequence continues at coordinate 373,098 of NZ_CM182019.1, read as the reverse complement.
CTTCGTTCACGCGGCGTTGCTCCGTCAGACTTTCGTCCATTGCGGAAGATTCCCTACTGCTGCCTCCCGTAGGAGTCTGGGCCGTGTCTCAGTCCCAGTGTGGCCGATCACCCTCTCAGGTCGGCTACGCATCGTCGCCTTGGTGAGCCATTACCTCACCAACTAGCTAATGCGCCGCGGGCCCATCTATAAGTGACAGCCGAAACCGTCTTTCCATCTTCTCTCATGCGAGAAAAGAACATATCCGGTATTAGCTCCGGTTTCCCGAAGTTATCCCAGTCTTATAGGCAGGTTGCCCACGTGTTACTCACCCGTCCGCCGCTAATCTCAGGGAGCAAGCTCCCATCGATTCGCTCGACTTGCATGTATTAGGCACGCCGCCAGCGTTCGTCCTGAGCCAGGATCAAACTCTCCGAAGAAATGTTTGACTTGCTCATTTTGCTTTTTTATAGTGTGTGCTCACTCAAAATTTACGTTGGCGCTTTGTTTTGTTCAGTTTTCAAAGAGCAATTTGTTTGCCGCTATCTTAGCGACTTTATTATCTTAACACCTTTCAACCAACTTGTCAACAAGTTTCGAATGTTTCTTTTCTCGTTATGATGTCGTGTTTCGGTGTAGTTAATATAATATCACCAGTAGAAATACAAGTCAATTAAAATTGTGATATTTCTTTGTTTTTTTAAATCCTATCTATAGAGTACAACTTCCACTATTATACCCACTTTATCCTTTCTGCTTCAAAGACATGTCGTTAACATAAATCTATAAATAGAAGCAGGGGGCAACTTCAATAGTCACCCCCTGCTTCTATAACGCTTATTTATTAAAAGAAATAATGTTTGCTTCTTTAATATCGACTTTTCCACTCTTTTCTATCTTAACGCTTTCCCCTTCAGCGAGGTTCGTAAAGACAATCGGAGTAATAATAGAAGTCGCATTATTTTTAACATAGTCAATATCTACTTTAAGTAGTGGTTGGCCGATTTTCACCTTGTCATCTTGAGCGACGAGCGCTTCAAACCCTTTACCTTCTAATTTAACTGTATCGATTCCGACGTGAATCAGTACTTCTCGCCCTGTTTCCGAAACGATACCAATGGCGTGTTTAGTTGGAAAGAGATTGACAATCGTCCCGTCAACCGGAGAAACAACCAGACCATCCTCCGGCACAATAGCAAAGCCATCGCCCATCATTTTTTCAGCAAATACTGGATCAGGCACTTCAGTAATCGGCTTGATTTCTCCTTTAATAGGAGAAACGAATTTTTCAGAGTCAGAAGACCCTTCCGTCCGTAATGGTTTCGGAATCACATCTTCTATTTGATTTTCTACGCCTTTTTCTGGTGAGGCTTCAACCCTACTAGGTCTTTTCCCATCCATGATATCTTTCATTTGCCCTTTAATCGTTTCGGAACGTGGGCCAAAGATGGCTTGGATATTGTTACCGACTTCAAGCACTCCTGCCGCACCGAGTTTCTTCAATCTATTTTTATCAACTTCTTTAATATCATTGACCGACACACGAAGGCGCGTGATACAAGCATCTAAATGCGCGATGTTTTCTTTTCCACCCATCGCTTCCAAAATATCTCCAGGAAGATTACCTGATTTCTTGGAAGATACTCCAACTTGGTCATCATCATCTTCTTCTACCTCGCGACCAGGAGTTTTCAAGTTGAATTTCCTGATTGCAAATCGGAATCCGAAATAATAGATAAGCGCAAACACTAAACCAACCGGAATGACAATCCAAGCATTTGTTTGCGGATTGATTAACCCGAATAATGTATAGTCGATTAAACCTCCTGAGAAGGTCATCCCAATTTTCACATCAAGCAAATGCATCGTCATGAATGATAGACCTGCAAACACACAGTGAATAGCGAAAAGAATCGGCGCTACAAACAAGAATGAGAATTCAATCGGCTCTGTTATACCTGTCAAGAAAGCTGTAAGAGCAGCCGATGCCATTAAACCACCGACAATTTTCTTACGTTCTGGACGAGCTTCATGATAGATGGCCAACGCCGCTGCCGGTAACCCGAACATCATGAATGGATATTTTCCTGTCATGAACGTACCAGCCGTTAAATTCTCCACTCCATCTTTGATTTGTGCCATAAAGATTGCTTGGTCACCCCTGATAGGTTCACCCGACGAATCGATGTAGCTACCAAATTCAAACCAGAATGGTGAATAGAAGATATGATGCAAACCAAACGGAATTAACGCCCGTTCCACTACCCCAAAGACAAATGCACTAAGCGTCAAATTAGCTCCAAGCATGTTTTCTGAAAAGGCATTTAAACCAGATTGAATGGTCGGCCAAATTACAATCATGACCAGTCCCAAAACTACCGCGCTTACCGCTGTAATAATAGGTACGAAACGTTTACCCGCAAAGAACCCTAAATACGAAGGCATTTCAATTTCATAGAACTTATTATACAAAATGGCAGCCATGACCCCGACGATGATTCCGCCGAATACTCCCGTACCTAACGTAGGTATTCCAAGGACATTGCTGTAAACGGCACTATTATTCTTGATATCATTCAAATCAATTCCTAAGACCGTCCCCATCGTTACATTCATGATCAGGAATCCGATGATCGCTGCCAAACCAGCAACCCCATCTCCACCTGCCAGTCCAATCGCTACACCTACCGCAAATAATAGCGGAAGATTTCCAAAAATAATATTCCCAGCGTTTTCCATGACGGACGCTACCATTTCCACTCCGCCATTTTCTAAAAACGGAGCGATATCCAAGAGGGCAGGGTTTTGTAAAGCATTACCCAGTGCGAGTAAAATACCGGCAGCAGGCAAGATTGCTACAGGAAGCATTAAAGATTTCCCGATTTTTTGCAAGATACCAAACAACTTCTTAAACATTAGGTTTCCTCCTCATTTTGTTTTCACACTAATAAAACGGTTACATTTCATTAAACTGCTAATACACTTCTAAGCTGTTTTGTATGCAAAAAAGGCATAAGTAAAGGTAGGACCGAAAAAGAACATGTGGGTATAGATTACCCTGTTCCACTCTCAATCATTCTCCTTACTTATGCCTGATCGAATCAGTAACACGTAGGTTAATGTTTTATTTAATTTTATTTTGCAATCGTTGAATATGCATCGTTAAGTAGACAGCTTCCGCATCACAAACCGGTTTGCCTAATTTCTGTTGCATAATTTTTATTAGTTTCCAAGACAAATTGTAGCATACAGGATATTCTTCTTTCAATAGCAAAGTGATTTTTTCAGGTTCATCCACCGTTTCCCCTGCCAATACGCGATCGATCATAAACCTTAAATGACGAATCAGCCGCGAATAATCGATGCTTTCTTTATTTATCTCAACGTTCAACTGCTCTTCTATAATGGAAATCAGTTGAAAAATCAGCTGGGAATACTGATTGACGTCAGATAAATCCTTATTTGCTATGGCACTATGGATATGAAGCGTGATGAAGCCAATCTCTCCATGAGGCAGTCCTACCCCGGTCTTATCTTGAATGAGGTCAACAACCTCGACTGCGATATTATGCTCAAAAGGATAGAGGGTGATCGTCTCTTTTAAAAATGGGTTTTTTATGGTCATCCCTTGGGAAACCCGTTGAAGGGCGAATAGTAAATGATCCGTTAAACCCACATGTATATGCTCATTAAGTTTTCCAGGGACCCTTTTGTTTATCAAATGAATGGATTCAATTATGGCCGCTTGAAGATTTTGATCGATTTTCGGCAATAACTTCTTGTAGTTTTCCTGTTCCTTCTCACTTTTCAAAACAAACGTTTTCTCTGCGAGTTCCGGACTTAGTTCATCGCCTTTTTTTCGATTAAATCCCAGGCCCTTTCCAATAGAAACGACCTCACCATATGATGGGTGATTAGCAATTACAACATTATTGTTCAATACCTTTTCAACGATAAAACCGCTCATTTTTTTCCCTCTTTTTTGAAAGAATTATCCCATCCATTACAAAACATTTATATCTATACTATACACGTAAAGTCCTTCTTCTTACAACACGAGAAAAGAGGCCTATAATCGGCCTCTTTTCTCGTGTTGTTTCACTTTAAAAATATGAAGTATAGAAGGAAGACCACTCCAAGTCCCCACATGATTGGGTGAACTTCTTTCGCTCTCCCTTTCATTGTCATCGTAATGGGATAAAAGATAAATCCACAGGCAATCCCTGTTGCAATCGAATATGTCATGGGCATCATGATAACTGTGAAGAAGGCAGGCACTGCTACTTCAAATTTATGCCAGTCAATGTTTTTAAGCGATGAGGCCATTAGTACACCTACAATGACTAAAGCTGGTGCAGTTACCGCTGACGTCACGACGGAAAGTAGCGGGAAAAAGAAAAGAGATAGGACGAACAGTAAACCTGTAACCACTGCGGCAAAACCGCTACGAGCACCGGCAGCGACACCCGCTGTCGACTCCACATAAGATGTCGTCGTCGATGTACCAAGGATGGCACCTGAGACAATGGATAGAGAGTCAGCAAGCAACCCTTTTCCAACTCTCGGAAGAACATTATCCTTCATTAAACCTGCTTGTTGAGCGACAGCCACCAACGTACCGGCTGTATCGAAAAACGCTACGAACAAGAAGGTCAAAATCACGATCAGCATTTGACCAGTAAAGAGCTCACCAGGATTTCCGAAAGCATCGAACGCAACTCCGAATGTTGGTGCGATACTTGGAATCGCTCCAACGATTTTCTCCGGCACCGGCACTTGCCCAAAAATCATGCCAGCTATGGCAGTGATCACCATTCCGATGAATACACCGCTTTTCACGCCTTTGGTCATTAGAATGACGGTGACGATTATCCCGAATACCGCGAGCAATGTACTTCCGTTCGTTAAATCACCAAGTCCGACCAGTACACTATCATCATTCGTGATGATCCCTGCATTTTGAAACCCTACAAATGTTATAAATAGTCCAATACCAGCTCCGACCGCATATTTCAATTCGACTGGAATGGCATTAATGATTTTTTCCCGAATACCAGATAAGGATAGAAGGACAAATATGAGCCCTGAAATTAAAACACCGGTTAAAGCCGTTTGCCACGGGATTCCGAAACCGAGTACAACCGTAAAGGCAAAAAATGCATTCAATCCCATTCCTGGTGCAAGCGAGATTGGATACCTGGCTATGAGACCCATCAATATGGAACCAATTGCGGCAGCCAATGCCGTTGCGGCAAACACTGCTCCATAATCCATTCTCAATTCATCAGGGTAATCCTCTATGCCCTGTAACGTTAACATCACTGGATTCACAACCAGTATATAAGCCATTGAGAGGAATGTAGTTAAACCACCGAGTATTTCCCGACGATAGCTAGTACCCAGTTCATTAAAACGAAAGTAATTTTTCATAATGAGTCTCCCCTATCATAAGTTCGTATAACACAAAATGAAAATACCCCATTCGCTTCCGAACGGGGCTCAACTACTAATATGTAAAGAATGCGCGCGTGACCTACCCCACCCATTCATTCACATCGTAGTCAAGCTGTTAACGGCAGCTTGGTAGAAACTTTCGGGCCATATTCCCGATATTATACGACGATTATGTTCAATTTATTATTATAGGTATAGTGTACCAGCGCGTAAAACAGCCGTCAATATAAAAAGCGAATAATTTTAATTAAAAAATATGGAACGTTCGCCTTTTAGTTATCATTTCCATTTCACGAAGAATATCCACCCTCTATCATCCACAAATAAACCCAAAAAGATAAATACCATAAAAAAACCAGCGAAGGTAAAACCCTCACTGGTTCGATGTATATACTATTCCCACTCAATCGTTGCAGGTGGCTTGGACGTTATGTCATACACAACGCGGTTAACATGGTCCACTTCATTGACGATTCTTGTGGAGATGATTTCAAGTACTTCCCAAGGAATTCGAGCCCAGTCGGAAGTCATTCCATCAATTGATGTGACAGCACGGATACCGATTGTGTAATCATACGTACGGGCATCTCCCATTACCCCTACACTACGAATGTTAGGAAGGACTGTGAAGTATTGCCAAATTTCACGTTCTAAACCATTCTTCCTGATTTCCTCGCGTAAGATATAATCAGACTCACGGACGATTTCAAGCTTTTCATCTGAAATTTCACCTAATACACGAATTCCCAAACCAGGACCTGGGAACGGCTGACGCCAAACGATTTCATCAGGAATGCCCATTTCGCTTCCTAATGCCCGTACTTCGTCCTTGAACAAAGTATTCAATGGTTCAATCAATTTGAATTGCATATCTTCCGGTAGACCGCCGACATTATGATGTGATTTAATCGTTTGTGCCGTTGCTGTACCGCTTTCAATGATATCTGTGTAAAGCGTACCTTGTGCAAGGAAATCGATGCCTTCTAGTTTCGTTGCTTCGTCATCGAACACGTAGATGAACTCGTTACCGATGATTTTACGTTTCTGTTCCGGATCGGAAACGCCAGCAAGTTTCGATAAGAAACGTTCTTTTGCATCCACTTTAATGACGTTCATATTAAAGCCATCACTGAAAGTTTTCATAACACTTTCCGCTTCACCTTTACGAAGTAAGCCATGATCAACGAAGATACATGTTAGCTGATCGCCAATCGCTTTATGGATCAACACAGCCACTACGGATGAATCGACTCCACCGCTCAATGCGCAAAGTACTTTTTTATCGCCGACTGTTTGACGGATTTTTTCCATTTCAATTTCAACGAAATTTTCCATGGACCAGTCACCTTTACATCCACAAACTCCGAATACGAAGTTCTTCAGGATTTCATTGCCGTGTACGGAGTGACGTACTTCTGGATGGAATTGAACGGCATATAATTTACGTGACTCATCACTCATTGCCGAAATTGGACAAGACGGATTCGTTCCATCGACCGTGAAACCTTCAGGTGTTTCGACGACCAAGTCACCGTGGCTCATCCAGACGATTTGTTCTTTTGGAAGATCACTGAATAATTTAGATTCATTTTGAATCGTAAGAGTCGCTTTTCCATATTCACGGTTTTTGGCGCGTTCCACTTTTCCGCCAAAATGTTTTGTCATCAGCTGCATGCCATAACAAATTCCGAAAATTGGAAGACCTAAATCGAAAATACGCTCATCGCAGCCAAATGCACTTGCATCATATACACTGTTAGGGCCACCTGAAAAAATGATCCCTGTAGGATTCATTTCCTGTAGTTCCTCCACTGTAATGGTATGAGGATGAAGCTCACTGTACACACCGAATTCACGAATACGTCGCGTAATCAATTGATTATATTGGCTTCCGAAATCAAGTACAACAATCATTTCTTGGTTTTTCTGCAATTCTGTTTTCCCCGGCACAAACGTCACCTCTATCAATGTAATTCACCCAAAAACGGGTGATTTTTCATATAAAAAAATAGTATCATAAAAAAAGGAAAACTAAAAATCCACCCACAACGATATACGGAAAAAGTATATACGAAGGCAGATTTTCAGCTTTCCTGTAAATCTGCCTTCATAGTCAAATCATTTACGGTGATTCGGTAGAAACTTTCGATCCATATTATCGAGGATATATGAAGGACAGTATTAGTTTAAGTTATTGTATCAATATAATAAAAACATGGTCAAGAGCTAGTTTTTTTCATAAGCGTTTCCCAGTCACTGCGAAAGCGCTCCCACTCCTCTTCTTCTGGATCACCACGGTAGGTCATTACTTCGTATCGAGCTGTCATTTCCTGCATTAAATTCGTCTCATAAACCGCATCTACATAGGCTGCATATTCCCGCAAGGTTTGTCCATCAGGCCGCTCTAACCCTGCCCGGACCAACTGTTTCAATAATAATTGGTACGCCTGTATAAAGTATGGACCGGTTTTCTTTTTTAACCGAAGGATTTGTACAAAAGGAAGCCATTTCCTTCTATACAAATACCCTACGGCAAGAAGTAAAGCAATACATAAAATAATACCGGCACTCCACATTAATAAAGTATTTTGGCTTAAAAGGACACTTTTCTTAGTTGATCCAGGTTCATTTTCGGGTGTATCCGGGCGCTCTCTAGTCTGCGTCTCATCTTGCTCCACTAGTTTTTTGTCTTCCTGCTCGGTTTCCTCCGTATTTTCCGAATTCAAATCCGAATTGTAAAAATCCATTTGCCCATTGAATCCCTTCGTAGGCTCAAATGGTACCCATCCCAATCCTGAAAAATAAACCTCCACCCATGAATGGGCATTATTATTCGTCACTTTATAGGCGGATTCACCTTTATAAATTGATTTCTCCCCTTCCGTATATCCCTTTACCCATCTTGCCGGAATGTTGGCGGCACGTAATAAAATGACCATCGCCGTTGAATAATTATCGCAATACCCAATTTGGGTCTCGAACAAGAATTGATCCACATAATCCTGATTATCGCCTGGATACGGAATGTCTTCTTTAGAATAGCTGAATTCAGGACCGTCGAAGTGATTTTCTATCGCCTTTGCCTTATCGTACCAATTATCCTCATTCACCGTAAGTTCGTTGGCCAGTTCATAGATACGGGTTGGCAATCCCTCCGGAAGCTGTGTATTGCTTTCCATGAGGACATCCATCGTTTCATCCTGTTCCGTAACTTTCCGTAAGTCAGCCAGATCATAACTAGGCATTTCATAAACCAGTTCATATTCTTTCGTGGTAAGGGGCTTACTGCCTTCGTCTACTGAAATGTACTTGTCCATATTTGTATAATATTTAAACCAATCTCCGTTCTCAGCCTCTACCTTCTTCAGGTACCCTGATTGGGGATGAAGAAGGTGAGAGTAACTTTCCATCATGGTTACCCTTGTATTCATGTCTTCCGTTTTCAACACTTCAGGAATCTCAAATTCTTTTATATCCTTCAAATCCTGACCATTAGAGAAACTGATATAGTCTTCCATTCCCTCAACGGAAACCCATCCTTTTCCGGTATAGATATCTTTGTTCTCGACTTTCCAATAGTGTCCGGTATTGGCCGTATTATAAAAAATGACCGTATTGTCCGGCTCTATCGACCCACCAAGTGATGAATCATCTTCGTCGTACCCCACCCGTTTATCAACGGAGCTTTCATCACTTCCTGTCACCTTATCGGAATAAGAAACAATGAACGGTACAGGGTCCGGCCATTGTGACGCGAACTTCGGAGCAGTGAAACCAACGAGGACGCTTACTAACATCATCCCCGCTAGCATGATGGCCCATTTACTGAATGGACCTCCTGAAAACACCAATCTCTCTTGTATGGACAAGCGTAGCATGGCCAACACACCAAGCATCGAAAACCCGATGATGATGATCCTGATCATGGCCATATCCCCATCATATGGTGTGAATGTATCGAGAATCGATAGGAAAATGATCGTTAATATATAAAGTAAAAATATGTTTCGTCTCACCGTCACCCAGTAATGAATCAAGTATGTCACAAGCCAAAGAAGCACGAAAAACAACAGCGTTCTAAAGGGGTTGGAAAGCAGCTCCCACTTCCCCTCATACATATTCGAAACGTTAGCCGTTATATCCAGCAAATCACCAGTAAGCCATTTGAAGGTCAGGAAAGGATCTGACGAATACAAGAAATGGACCGCAATTAATATAAAGGCACTTACGAGGATGAAACGCACAAACCAGTGGATACCAAAATAGTGTAGGAGCAAGGAAAATAACACAAAGATAATGAAAATAAAGATATTTCCTGTATCCGTAAGCTTCTCTACGGGTCGTAACCATTCGGTAATCAATAGAAGACCAAATATATATAAGAGAACATGCATCCACCTTTCCGATTTGGTAGAATCAGCGTTCATTTGCCTTCACCTCGGTTCGTTCATTTTGAAGGTGACCCTGTTCAAAGAAGACCAGCTTTATTCCACGAGCCAACGCCACCGACTTCGCACGTATTTCCTCACCCGTGAAGTCTCCCTGACTTTTCACGCAAAATACAGTCATCGCTTTATTTCCGGTAAATGCATTCCAACCTTCTATCTTTTCCATCGTTAATTCGGACACAATGAATATTACAGAAGCGTTTGATGGTACAACTCCCTTGTTCTTCTTTCCATTCCAGACGCTTGTATGTGTGGCCCTTGATTTTGCAAAACGGTAAAAGAGTCTTCTCCTCTGTTTACTGCCTCCTTTAGCCGGTACGACCTCCATTGATCCCGTACTGGTTAACCCAACATCCATACCCTTCTTTATCAAGGCATGCACCAAAGAGGCCGCAAGTACGATAGCTTCTTCGAAGAAGGGAGAGGCGTACTCATCAAGCATAATAAATACATCGCGGTTTTTCTGCACTTCAAATTCCTTCGTCATGATTTCACTTGTTCGGGCCGTTGCCTTCCAATTTATCCAGGATAATTGATCACCCGGCTGATACTCCCTGATTCCGGACACGACCGAATGTTCCCGCTGTATTTTTTTCGTCGTACCAACTTGTCCTTGATCGAAGACATGCTCCAACTGTTTATAATTCAACTCCTGATAAGCCGGGAAAACGGTGAGTTTTAAAGGGGCATGCACTGTCGCTTCTTTTTCATAGAGTCCAAAGAAGTCCCCTATTTTGAAGCGAACCGATTGGATGACATGTTCTCCTCTTGGCAGATTCTCCAGGGTATATGTCAATTGGAAGGATTGCTTAAATCCTGGAAAAACCAATGTTTTCTTTTCCAGTTCCATCGGCAAATCCTCTTCTACCACCATATATAAAAGAGGCAGTCTGTTTTTCCGGGAGAATACCAATGTCATATCTACCGACTCTCCGGCCTGGCATTCGTGTTTACTAATTCTTCTCTCCACTTCAAAAGCCTGAAGTGGATAAAACAGCAGAATCATAGAGTACGCACCGAACGGCAAAAAGGTATAGAAAATGAACCAACTGATAAACCCGCCTTGAAACATCGCAAAACAAAAGGAAATGAGCATAAGTACTATGATCCCACAGACATTCCTGTTTTTCTTCAGTATGGTAAGCACATTCCGCATTAGGTCACGGCCCTCTTCACGGGTACCTGCGTCGTAGCCACTACCTCATGTATCACCATGTCAGCATTCACCCCCGAGTAATTCGCTTCCGGATTAAGGATTAGCCGATGGGTAAAAACGAACGGTACCAAATGCTGCACATCATCAGGTAAAACGTAATCCCTTCCCTTTAGGAGCGCATAGGCTTGGGCTGCCTTCATTAGGGCAATCGATCCACGTGGGCTCACCCCAAGATATACACTTTCATGCTTACGTGATTGATTGGCTAACTCGACGATATACGTCTTTATCGTATCATCCACGATCACGGCCTTTGCCTCTATCTGCAAATCTATCAGTTCCTCTAACGAAATCACGGATTCCAATTCTTCAATCGGAGCCGTATATTGGGCCCGATGCAACACTTCTATCTCTTCTGCCACTTCCGGATACCCCATCTTCATTTTCAATAAAAAACGATCTAGCTGTGCTTCTGGAAGTGGGTATGTGCCTTCGTAATCAATTGGATTTTGAGTGGCCATGACGAAAAACGGTTGTTCCAGTTTCCTTGTCACACCATCCACCGTCACGCTTGCCTCTTCCATTCCTTCAAGTAGGGCGGATTGCGTTTTCGGTGATGTCCGATTAATTTCATCGGCCAAAATGATATGGCCCATGATTGGCCCCGGTCTAAAGATGAACTCTTGTTCCTTCGGATTGAAAATCGATACCCCCGTTACATCGGACGGTAGCAAGTCAGGCGTGAATTGAATCCGTTTGAAATCCGCCCCGATGGACTTCGCTAGCGCCCTGACCAAGACGGTCTTCCCCACGCCCGGGACATCTTCCAATAAGACATGTCCACCAGAAAGGAGCGCCACAAGACTTAGTTCTGCTATATCTCTTTTTCCAATAATGACCTTTTCAATGTTTTCCAAAATCATATCCAGTTTCTGATTCACTTGTTTATAAACCATTCTCTACCTCCCATGATTATGTAAATCACTCATGCTTAACCCTTATTTATTCGACACCCATTTTACATTAACCTCCAATTTATCCTTACAAAGTGAGTTTACTAGAATAATACCCCTATAAAAGAGATTTCTTGAAATTTTTTCACTATTTAAGTAATTAATTATGATAGACTGGTACTAAGTGAATATAAACCTTGCAGAAAATAGGTGCTGACTTGTCAGCTTAATAGGGAATTCGGTGTAAAACCGAAGCTGTTTCCGCAACTGTAAGTGCTAATGAAATAAGAAATATGCCACTGTTTGTGAATGAATCCGCACGCACGATACCATTCATTCAATCCAAATGGGAAGGTTCTTAGAGTAAAATGATGCACGAGCCAGGAGACCTGCCTTTTTTTTATCGTATTTTGCTCTTCGGAAGTTAGGAGGATTGTACGGCAATCTTCCATCTTTTTTTCCGTTCGAGATACATAGATGATTGTTTGCCGACCAATACCTTTGGTCGGCTTTTTCTTTTGCGCCGAAAAGCAATACGAAGGTCATTCACATTATTAAAAAGGAGGAAAAATTATGGCAAAGAAGGATGCCCGCTTTTTATGCTACCCATTTATGCGCGAATCAGTTTCAAGCGTTGATTATGAAATTCGCACCGATTCATTGACGACTCAAATGGGACTGGCAGCGTCGTTCACGAAAGAGATTCCTGAAGTCTACAGGGATTTAATGGAACTGTTGCCGATGGCTTATCATTTAAATGGTTCTGCCCGGGGGAAATTGGCCATAACCGAAGACGGTCTAAACCGCCTAAGTGAAATCTATGACTATTATGTCGCGGAAGTGGAAGAACGCATCGAAACATTTGTGCTACCCCAAGGATCGACGGCAGCCTGTATTTTGCATACTTGCCGTAGTGAAGCCAAGAAATCCGTCCGTACCTTGCATAAAGTCAGTACGGAAAAAGATGTGCCCGCGATACTTTTTGATTATGCTCATTTGCTTGCCAATGTTCTATTCGTGATGGCTGTCTATGTCAATAAACAACTGGGTCGCGAAGAGATTCCCTTTATCAGCAAATCTTATCCAACCAAAACGATGAAAAAGAAAATGGAGGAATAAAACATGATAAGAACAGTAAGATCCAGTTGGATTGCCCTTCTGATGGTCGCCCTTTTCCTTACAGGATGTGCCTCGAATGATGATCAGAAATCGCTAGAGAAAAAAGATCCTGCAACAACTGAAGAAGTCAAATCCTATACCGTCACTGATGATAGCGGAAAAGAAATCACATTTGATAAGGTTCCGGAAACGGTCATTTCACTTCAACCCAGTAATACGGAGATTTTATATGCCCTTGGTGTAGGGAATAAGGTGATTGGAGCGACGGATTTCGATAACTATCCTGAGGAAGCTAAAGATGTCGAGCGTGTCTCTGATTCGATGACGATCAATTCCGAAAAAATCATCTCTTTGAAACCGGATGTTATCATTGCCTATACAATAGGCGATGAAGCAGCATTAAAGCCGCTTGAAGATGCGGGAATCCCCATTTTCATTATTAAATCAGCAGTGACCTTTGATGATGTATATAGTGATATTGATCAAATTGCCAAAGTCATGGGCGTAACGGACAAAGGGGAAGACCTAGTCAAAAACATAAAAAAACAAATCAAAGATGTTGAAGAAAAGGTGGCAAGTGTCGATTCTAAAGAAAAAACATATTTCGAAATCAGCCCTTCTCCGGAAATCTATACAGCGGGAGCTGAAACCTTCCAACAAGAGATCTTGGCGTCTGCCGGTATCGAAAATATCTTTGCCGACCAAAAGGGCTGGGCGAAAATAGCAGATGAAGAAGTCGTCAAGCGCAACCCGGATGCCATCATTACAACCGTAGGCTATGTGGACAATGCTGTGGATGAAATCAAATCTCGTAAAGGTTGGAAAGATGTCAGCGCCGTGAAGGAAGACCAAGTATATCAGCTTAACGAAGACGTCATGTCACGTCCCGGACCGCGTATCGGAGAAGCCGTAGAACTAACTGCAAAGACCATATATCCGCAATTATTCAAATAAAGACACACTCAAAAGGGGTAATTACGCCGAAATCGTATATATAATAAAAGGCGGAAACGTTGATTTAACAACATTTCTGCCTTTTATTTTGTGCATGAATCCTCTTGAAAGAGGGCTATTAGACAGCCCCTTTGATTATTAATCTTTATATTTCTCTTTCATTTCTTCTTCTTTCTTTTTAATTGATTCTTTTAAACCCTCCCCTTCATTTTTCACTGTCGTGTTCAATTCTTCATATTTTTCGTCATAATACTCTTTTATTATTTCACGGCGTTGTTTGACTAAACTGCGAGCTTCCTCCCAAGTCTCATAATTTATTTGTTTCTTATCCTTTAAATAACTCGTAGCCTCATACATGCGATTGCTTTCATCAGAGGAAAGCCTAGAAAAACTGTTTTTTTCATCAAGTAAAGACGATGTCTTCTTATTTTGTTCATCCCGAACGGTACTCCAATTTTCATTGCCCCAATTCCACCATTGGTTCCACAGATCTCTACGCTCTTCATCCCACATCTTATTGAAATCATCGGCATTATTGACCATTTCGAATTTCCCTCCGCCAGCTTCAGCAACTTCACGTAATTGTTTTTGCCCCTCACTATCCATATCGAACCCTATGATGTTAATCACTGGTTCAATATTGGAATCATGCAAGTCTTTAGCTGCTTTCACTGGATCACCGTCGCAGGTTTCAATTCCATCGCTGACGACATAAATGATATTTTGACCTTCTGAACCCGCTTTTTCAAAATCTTTCTTTGTTTCCGAAATGGTCTTGGCAATCGGTGTCCATCCTGTCGGTTTAAATTTATCTAAAGCTTTCCTGAAGTCCCCTTTATTATATGGGGCCAAACCATAAACCACTTCCGTACTATCACAGGATATCTTCTTATCTTTATCATCGTTGCTTCCTTTATGCCCATAGACACGGAGCATGACATTTGCCTCTTCCGGAAGGGAAGCTACAAATTCATTAATCGCTTTTTTCGCCAGCTCCATTTTTGTTTTCCCGCCTACTTTTTGGTTCATGCTTCCACTAGCGTCAAGCAAAATTGCAATATTCACGTCGATTCCCAATTCACCACTGCCGTCGATGGTGATTCCACCTGGCATCTCTGTTACCGCCGTTTCAATGGAAGGGTCGAATGCTTCGAAAAACTGATACTTTTCTTTGT
Organism: Peribacillus suis; assembly: GCF_059384845.1. NCBI lineage: Bacteria > Bacillati > Bacillota > Bacilli > Caryophanales > Bacillaceae > Peribacillus > Peribacillus suis. The sequence goes on along the minus strand of NZ_CM182019.1, from coordinate 357,860 downwards.
AGTTTGCACCTTCGCCCATTAGTTTTAATAAGCTCTGATAAACTTCGAAGCTATCCTTTTCCTGAAAGTCCTGATTGTCTAATGCTCTATGTATAATGGCTTTATTGTATTTATTCCCTGTGTACTTCCCAGGGTTTTCTTTAGTCATTTCTTCAACGGTGGTAGCAATCTCGAAATCTTCTTCCAGCTCTTCATCTTCTTCTGAACGCCCTTTTTTTTCGGTATTCTCACCACGTACTTCTTCCTTTTCTTCTCCGTTCATCTTTTCATCTTTCGTATTACAACCAGAAAGAGCAAGCAAAACGAAGAGAGTGGCCAGACATATCATCCCTAGCTTCCACTGTTTTTTCTCCACCATCGCACCTCCAATTTTACATTTTTATCCACAACATCCATTACCCTATTTTTTCATTAAAAAACCCATTCTCTTTTAACACTAAAAATCTTTTGCTTCTATCCAACTTCGGTTCTTTCCCCATACATATGCTAAAATGAATTATCACATTTTGACGATTCGAGGTAATGAATATGTATAAAAAATTCTTTATATGGGTCTTTACCATAGCCCTTCTTTTAGGTCTCCTGATCACCCTTTCAAAATAAGGAAAAAGAAAAACCCGACTCCTAAATCTGGAGTCGGGCTTCTTCATTTCTTATTTCCTTCTTGATTCAACTTACCCATTCTTGGGATAAGGATAACAAACAGACACACTACGGCAACTCCTAAAACAATCGCCAGTAACAATGATAGATCAAAGTTCAGAAAAGAGTTCTCTTCTTCCCTATCTCTCTTTCGAATGGGGACTTCTGAAGAAAACAACCCCATTTCTTCCGCTTTGGAAGCAATGATATTATTATCCTCCGTCATAGGAGAAAGAAAAAGGGATTCTTCTATCGAATCTATGACATCATACTTTCCTCTTTCAAAAGTAAGTCCTTTTACTTCTTCCGGAATTTTCTCCTTCTGTTTTAATAACACCTCATCATGAAAATATTCAGTTTGGATATTGATATCCTTTTCCTGATACACATTCGGCTCCACGATGGGTTCCTCCTCAGCTTGCCCATCAATAGGCTGGCTGAAGAGGATGAAGAAGAACACGAGAATTACCTGTTTACTCCGCTTCATGGGCCATCTCTCTTTTACCTGCAAGACGCTTCATAACATAAGGAAGGACCGCAGCAACCAGCGTGAGTATAATCAAAATGGTAGTAGCCGGGATAAAGGCCAACTGATTCCCGAATTGAATGGACATATAGACATTGGCTACCGGGTGGTCGACATTGAAGTTAGGCATGATCAGGTCTAATAATGGAATCGTAAAGAAACTGATTAAACCAATGACCAGAATCGCCCCGACAAATGGTCCTATCGCAAAGGCAAGCTGTGTGAAAGCTGAGCAGAAGAATAGAAGCAGGACAGTGAAAACGGTCCATTTAATCGCCTGCATATCGCCAAGCGGATAAATTTTCAGCCCATACATGCTAATGATCAAGCCGACGATCAAGTTCAGTAATGCGAATAAGGCTGCATGCACCAGCATCGGAACGGATGCATAATGGTGCAGGAAGAAACCAATCAATAATCCTGAGATAAGGATGATCACTAACATCACGATTGGTGGGATATTAACCTTTTCTTGTTGCAATACTTCCCCGCTGATTTGAACGGGATTCGCCAAATACTCGTACACATACCCGTTCGACTGATCATCCACTAACGTATTATTCAAAACACTGTAGACATCGGTTTTGATTTTCTTCGTGGAATCCACGTTTTGAGCCCAATTTTCATTAAGCTGATCGGCTCTTTCCTGAACGGATCCCACTTTTGCTTGAAGGTCTGATGTATCTTTCGTAACGGTATCTTGACGCTCTGCGACAGAATGGACTAGCTCCGAAATATAACCGACAGTGGTTGCCGTGGAATCCTGAAGAGATACAAACATTTCTCCGTTAAGACTTCCAACAGGGGCCTCCTCCATCTCGGGAGTCTCCATATTACCGGTCAGATTTGCCGTTACTTCTTGAGCCCTCGCTGATATCGCTGCTAATTCCTCCAGCGTGGCTGCATGTTCCACTTCAACATTTTCGTCATATTCTGATATAAAGTCGAGCATCGAGCTAGATAAAGCCCCAAAGTCTTCTTCCACTCCCAAAAGGCTTGATTGGACAAGTTTCGCCTCTTCATCGACGATACCAGAAACTCCATTTTTCATATTTTCTAATTCGTTCATATTGGCGGTAAATACTTCGTCCAAACTTTCTTTCGTTTCATTGACTCGTTGAACAAGTTCCCCGTAGGAAGAAAGCGAACCATAATAAGCTAGAAGGGCATTTGAGTCACGGCTCAGGATGGATCGATTAAAGACATCCACTAATGCCGCCCGTCTTTCTCCTCCCACTTTTTTAAGTAGCTCGTCTTCTGTTTTCTTGATTTCCGTAAGGGTCTCATTGATGGTCATACTTTGGATATCCTGTAATTTTTGAATATCCTCCTGTGATTGCTCCCATTGATTACCCAAGTCCTTATAATCTTTTCCCAGCTTTTCATAATCAGTTTGTAGTTTCTTATAATTTGTTAGTAACGTATTATATGAATCTATCAATGCATTGAATTGCACGACAACTTGATTATAGTTTTCCGTTCTTTTATTCAAGGTCCCGCTCAGACCATTGATTTCCTCTTGCAGACTGCCTGCAAGAGAGCTAATTTGATCTTTTGCCCCTTCACTGCCTTCTGCCGGCACCAAACTTTCAAGGGTCGTATTCATACCGTTAATTTTATCCAGTAACACTTGAAGTGAGATATCATCGATTGCTTCCTTTTTTGAAGGCGCTGCCTCTGAATCCCCTTTTCCTCCTGTATCAACATCTTCTATCGGTGTATCGCCTCCACCGATTTCATCTTTATCCCCCGAGCTGTTGGCCAAACTTCCACGTTGCTCCAATAAAGTTGTCTGAAGCTTGTTTAGTCCGTCCTCTTCCGATTGTTTAAATTGATCAATCGAACTTTGTTGTTCATCCTTTATTTTCGAGATTTGTTCCACCTGTTTTTCTTTCATGTTGCTGGAGAAATCCTCCAGGTTACTAGTGCTGCTCTCGATTTTTTCTTGCATCATCACCACGTTCTCATTCATGCCTTGTTCATTCAGACTAAATCCCGGTTTAGTATCCTTTTGGATATTCGGTATCGTCTGGACTCCCTCATTCAGCACCCCATCATACGCTTGGATGCTATCCATGATCAGCTGTTGATTTTGGGTGGATGTCAAAGCAAAAAGAGCACTTTGCGCTTTCTGGTATTCCTCAAACGTCACAACTTCCTCCACGAAAGAGGCCATTTGTGCTTTTGTTTTTCCCATTTCACCTAATGTTTCATTGGTGGTTTCCCCTGCACTCTTCGTGGAAGCGAAAACCCCTTTGAGCATATCCTTATGTTGCTTGATTTCCCCAGCCAGGCTTTCTGAGCTTGGGGTATAAAATTCATACATCGTGTTTTGGAAAGCGATTTCCTTCGTCAAAACTTTATCGAATTTTTTGCGGATATCTTCTACCGATTGAGATACATAGCTCCAGTATTGCGTGGAAATATGCTTATTCATTTTATTCTTGGTCTTCTCTAACTCTTTTTGGACCTTTTCCATATTTTCCGCATTTAAGCTTGTCTGGACCTTGTATTTAACCCCCGCTTTGACTGGTTGTTCTTCATTAAAGGTATAAATGTTCTTGGAAAAGTCCGATGGGAAATAAATGATCGCATCATACTTTTTATTAGCCAATCCACTTTCCGCGGCACTTCTGTTGACGACGACCCAATCATATTCAGAATCCTTGTCCAAAGTCGTGACAAGTTCTGATCCGACTTGAATCTGGTTCTTATCATATTCCGCCCCATTATCTTCATTGACAATAGCAATCTCACGAGAAGCCGTTTCTGTTTTCTTCATTGGGTTTTGACCGATATAAGAAAAAAACAAGATGGGCAGAGCAATGATCACAAGTATCTTCCCAATTAATAACAACGGCTTTATTGTCTTATTCAACGTCTTTCTCCCTCCTTCTTATTCACTTAGTGGAATCTGGATTTTACTTTCCCTGCCATTTAGAACAAAATAACCGTACCCTGGCTGAATTTCTTCTTCTTTTCTTGAATACGAGAGCGTATATAAACTCTGATCCGATTTTTTCAGAAGCAAGATTGCCTGCCTGATCTGTTTCAATTCCGTTGTCAGGGAATCATACCCCTTCGTGAAGTCATTCGCATTTCCAGCCACGAGCATGGAAAAACCTAAGTGGCTGTATTGTTTCATTAAACCGCTTATCTTGTCCTGAATTCTTCCATCAATCGCTTGCTGGAATCTTGAAATGCTGTCGATAACAAAGATGACGGATGAAAAATCAATCTGTTTCATCGGCTTCTGTTCCAAGGCCTCTAAATACTGGCGTTCACGAGCCTCAAATATTTCCGTGATGTGATCGAGCCATTCTGTAATTTGGTCTTTCGTTTCTACGTAACGTACTGTCTCCCTGCTTGCATAAGGTGATAGACCGCGATCCACTCCATCAAATATGCCAACTTCCCCGACCGTCTGGGTAAGAAGCGTTTCTAAGACCACTTTAAGCATGTTCGTTTTCCCTTTACGTGACTGACCGACAATAAGTAAGAATGGGTTGGCATGCAAATCTACCCATACAGGAGATACGCTCTCTTCTGAAAGGCCGATTGGTATGAGCCCTTTCTTGGTAGATGGTGAATAGTACGTCTTGAATGACGCCAAGTCTAGGCGATTTGGCAACATTGGAATGGCTGGCGGCTTAGCCAAATCCTTGTATCGAGTCTTGTTTTCAGCCACGACCTGTTTCATTTCTTCCAAAACGGCTACATCGTCTTCTCCATCTGCTGGCAGATACACCTGCATCAGATAGGTCTGGTCTGTCTTCACCAATGCCCGCCCAGGTACTGGTTCATTTTCATAAGGCGTCCTGCCTAAAACGGAATATTGTTCCGAACTGTCCATTAGGTAATGAACGACCTTCGTTTTTAAACTATTCATCAATGGCTGACGGATGGCATTGATTCTTGTAGCGGTCAAGATCATAAAGATTCCAAGTGATTGTCCATCACGGGCAAACTGGATGAATTGCGCTTCCTGGTCTGGCATTTCATCCTTCACCAAGTCAAAGTTGTCAATGACGATGTAAATAATCGGCAACTTATCTTCAACTAGGGCGTTATAGAGCTTGATATTGCTAAGTTCCCGTTCAGAGAAAAGCTGTTTCCGCCTTTCCATCTCCGTCCTCATGAACAACATGAATTTCTCGATTTTCCTCATCTCATCCAATCTGAAATAATCTCCTGTGTGTGGCAGCTGTCGAAGTGGCAGCAGTGCACTATTTCCAAAATCAAAAATGTAATAATGCAGTTCTTCAGGTGAAAATTGATCGATGAAATTGAATAGAAGCGTTAATACCGTCGTTGACTTGCCATAGCCGGAAGATCCGAAAATCCCGATGTTTCCATCTTCTATCCAGTTGTAAACATAATCCGTCTGGCTCTGCAATTCGGGCTCGTCTTTCATTCCTAGATAGAACTGGTTTTCCGTTTGGCTTCTTTGATCAATTCGTGATAGTCGATTTGAAAGAGGAGGCAGCCAAGGACTAGCCAGTTTGGGAATTTTCATTTCTTTCTGCGTCGCTACAATATGATCTGCCACAGCTTCAATTTCACTGATTTTCTCTTTACGTGTGCGAGAGACTTGCTCCGTTACATTGGATATCTGGACAAGCCCTAGATCCGTGACGAGTGCTACTTCATCCTCGGATCCCACTGTATCCTCCATATAAGGGGCGCCGCTCCATGCCGACTGAAACAGTTCGTACACCTCATTATTGCCTACTTGTAAATAACCACGCCCGGTGACGGTAATGTTCGCAGCATCGCTATTTTTCAAGATCTCCTTACTATCATTGGCATCCTGCACCTTTAAGGAAATCTTAAAACGGGCATTACTCCAAATCTGGTTATCAATCACACCACCTGGCTTTTGCGTGGCCAGAATCAAGTGAACACCCAAGCTCCGGCCGATCCGTGCCGTACTGACCAATTCCCGAATGAAATCAGGTTCTTCATTCTTAAGCTCGGCAAACTCATCCGAAATCAGGAATAAGTGTGGCAATGGCTTGTCGGCTTTTCCTTCTTTATATAAATCCGTGTAATCATTGATATGATTGACCTCATAGCGATCAAACAGGCGCTGGCGTTTCTTCAGCTCGCTATTGATCGAGGCAAGTGCCCGGGCACTGAAGTTCTTGCTTCCCTCAATATTCGTAATGACTCCAAGTAAATGGGGAATCTGCTTGAAAGGCTGTGCCATTCCTCCCCCTTTATAGTCAATGAGCAGAAAGGCAACTTCATGGGGATGATAGTGAACAGCCAATGAAAGAATATAGGTCTGCAACAATTCACTCTTCCCTGAACCCGTCGTACCGGCAACCAGACCGTGGGGACCATGTGCCTTTTCATGTAAGTTCAGCTCCACCCTATCTGTCTTTCCTTTCAATCCAATCGGCACCGCTAACGACTTGGAAGACTGATTCGTCAGCCAATTCTGGCTGATTGGCAGCTCCTCCACTTCACGGGCTTTTAAAAGTTCCAGGAACGAAACGGTTTCAGGGATGGAATTATTCATCCCTTTTTGATGGTCAAGCGACCGTAATAACCGGGCGTACCGCTCATTTCCTTCCTTACCGTGCTCATCTAGCCGGAAAGGCGTATGAACGGCTTTTGTTTGCTGAATCAAGATTTCTCCCTCATGATCATTGATATACTTCACTAATGTATGGACATTTTCCGATAAACTCTCCTTGGCATCGGCTGCAAAGATGGTTGATATGCCCAGCTCTTCGGTCTTCCCTTCCAAATACTCAAGAATGACATGTTCCGCAATCAATGTACGGTCGGTGACAATAAATACGAAATGAGGGGTGAATCTTACTTTTCCTTTATTCTCGTCAAGGTCCCTTTCTCTGAGTAACTGGTAAATGGAAGATAATAGTTGATCACGAGATTGTTCATTATAGATGAAGCCTTTAGCGTATGCATGTGGCAGCTGGAAATGAGGCAACCATTTCATCCATTCCCATTCCTCATAATCCTTTTCTGAGAAAATCGCCACAAACCGGACATCATGATAGCTATGGAAGAAAGACAACTGGCCAATCATCTGCTGCAGCTCGCGTTTGACGACTGTTTCCTTTCCGACTAGGCCCATGGAGCCGCTAGACAAATCAATCGTTAAGGGTAGATCGTCAAGGCTTTTGTAAACATCGACAAGTTCCTGGGACTGTTCAAGTAGATCATCAATATCCCGATTTGACATATCACTGCTGTTTACCTTGACCTCATAACTGGAGGGAATGGACGCCGTACCGACCCTGAAGTGGAGAAAGTCTTCACTTTCCATTGTGCGCTCCCATATTCGATCGCTAATCTGATTCGTCAGTTGCTTCATTTTCTCAAAAGAAGGGTAATGGTAGAGTAATACTTTCTTTTGCTGTGCCGATAACTCGCCCAACTCTTCTCGCTTTTGTTCTAGATACCTTGTATAGACGCGTAACCGTCTTTCAGCTCTTAGCTTCTGTTTCTTTTTATCTTTAAAGTACTGAACCGTGGAAGTCACCATGGTGGTGGTGAACATCACAATCGATATGAGGATGAATATTCCACGCGGCTGAACAATCATGACGACTCCCATGACGATCAACATCATTAATGGGGGCATTAGGATCAGCCATAGCCCACGATTCTGGTCTTCCGATTCCTGACTTGGGAATGAGATGGTCACTTTCTCATCCGGCAATTCATAGATCATCCGTGGAGTCCTGCGGTACTCGGGATAGCTTTTTTTCATTTCGGATATAGGCTGCATGATTTCGGATAAGGACGTTTCATAATGATCCGCACTTTTGACCATTAATATGTCGCCTTCTAGTAACCTCAGTACCATATATGGGCAACAGATCAAATCGCCATTTTCCAGTGCCGTCATTTCTTCCACCTTTTCACCATTTAAAAAAAGCCGGTCCGCTGTAGGTTCGAGCAACCATTGTCCCTGACGACGAACAAGGGAAAAGCCATTTCCACTTGGTTCCTGCTTGCATATCGTCGCTCCTGATTGGGCGGATATCGATATTTCTTTCAAACTATCTATATAATAAAGGCTTTCATTCAGTTCTCCGGGAGCATAAAAGATTTCCACAGCTTCCTGATTTTCGTGAAAAATATAGGACTGGAAAGGCTTTACCTCCCCAATCTTCTCTTCGCCCCTGAATACCATATATTCATCAAGCTCTTCATCTTTCCTCAACTCAATGTGTCCCTCGTTAAAGGGAAGCGAATAAATCGTGATTGTATCCTTTTGTGATGATCCAATCGTAATTGGGTCCAGTTGCTTCTCCCTAATCGTATAAGATTGGTATGTCTTCTTACAGAAAATCCATAGTGAACTCATTCTTTCTCACCTCCGCAAAGGGCACATACGTACTCAATCTTTGCTATTCTCTTTCTCTTTTTCTTCAGCTGATTTTCCCGAGGCTTCCTTGCTATCAGGTTCTTCTTTAGAAGCAGGTTCCTTTTTCTTTTCCTCTTCTTTTACAGCTGGTTTGGCTTCCGGTTCCACTACGCTTTCTCTATTTGGCTCTGTAGTAGGCTGCTCCTGTTCTTCCAATTGCGTGGCCTCTTCAAGCTGTTTTTGATATTCATCCATTTCCTTTTTATACTCCTTAAGCTCCGTATCCACTTCTTTCACTTGTGTCTCCTTTTCTTCACCGGACAAATCCTCATTAGATTTAATTTGTTCCTTTTGTGTCAAAAGTCCATACATAATCAATTCTCGATCTTCCATGATCCTCGCTAAGTTGATTGCATCCTCGCTTATGCCCCGGCCAATGTATATCCAATAGAGAAGATACTGACTATCGGTCTGTAGCGTAATGGCCTTTAAGATATTTTCCTTCTGAAAGTCCATCAATGACCCATGGGTAGTGACATAAGATTTAGAAAGCTCATACTGAACAACATATGGCATTTTCTCAGGATTGAAATGTTCCAATCGATCAATGACTTGGCTATATTCCTGTTTCAGGAAATTCTCCCCGCTTTCCACATAAGCCTCTTGCCTTGGTTGGGAAAAGAATAGTGTATAAATCGTAAAGAATAAGAGAGGGACTAAGATTATGCCTATTCCCCATAATGTGTAACGCTCCATTTTCCACTTTTTTTCTGGAATATGCACAAATGTTTTATGTTCTTTTTCCAGAAACTCTATTTGATTCTGGACATACAAGATCAGCCCTTCCCAAGTCTCTTCCGCTAAGATACTTTGGGTTTCTTTCGATAGTTTAAGAGTTTTATGGTAAAGAAGGTACTGATCAAATGTATACTGACTATCAACAAGAGCTGCAATCGTCGCCTTGGTTTCCTGAAACAGCTGGTTGGCGTTCTCCTCATACGGCGGCAGGCTTTCTTTTACGCCATAATGAAGAAAATAGGGAGTAAAACTTCGATCGAAAACCAGATTCTCCGGGCAGACGATTACCCGTAACCGAGTTAACTCATGTCTCCTGATCTTGTTAATCATTTGATGGGAAGCCATCCATCGATTCAAAGAACTTTTATTGCGTGCCTTGTTAAAAGCAAAAAAAGAGGTGGGCGGTACAATGCTGATCTGCACCTCATCCTCTGAAACCTCTATAGTTTTATGAAGAACCGAATCCACTTCCTGAATCAGCTGTAATTCCAAGGGATTCTGCATCAGCAATTTAGCACGTTGGAAAACGAATATATATCCATCATCATTCTTCTTCATTACCGCTTCCATTTGCTTTTCCAAATATGATGATTTTTTCTCACCCATTCTATGTACTCCTTTACCCCTGCTAAAGGGCTTTAGACTTTTTTCCTATATGTAAGACATACCTCTACCATTAAAGAATCTCGAGCCGATCCCCCGTCGTGATGCCACTATCCACTAATGTGTCATAACCGGAACAAACAAACTCCTTATTTTGAACCCGCACCCAATATCCTTCCCGTGGCACTTGTGCAATCCCCTTTACCTCCCAGACAATTTCCACAACCTTTTTGACGGAGCGGTAATTGGACACTTGGAGATCAAAGACCTCGCCCGTATATCTTTTTAAATCAATGGTTAATTGAATATAAATGCCAATCACCTCATTAAAAGAAAAAAACGCCACGATCTACAATCAGATTCACGGCGCTTTTCCCTAAAGCTTCTATCTCGTTTTTATCTAATTTATCCGCGAATTTGGCTAGCGATTTGATTATCTGTATCTTCAAGGATTTGAGCAGATTTCGTCAATTGTTGAGATACTTCATTTAATAAACGAGCCATATCATTAAATGAAGGTTTTAATTCTTCATATTGTCCAACGAAGGCTTGACTAGAAGAACCTTCCCAAATCCCTGTTAAGTGATCCCTCATTTTATCCAAACGGCCAATAATATCAACGACCTGCTGGCTTTCATTATCATATTGTCTAGCTACATCCTTAAGTTCCGATGGGGTTACGCGAATTTGTGACATAACAATTCCTCCTTTAATGTGTTTAGTTACATTTTAATAGAACTATACAAATTCTGCCATAAAAATTAACAAACGGGTCATAAAATGGTAAATTATGATTATATAAATAATCCTAAATCTACCATCATAGAAGTCTAAGTACCTGTTTCCATACATTTCTAAACCACTTTGGGCGAAATATATATCATTTTTTTCCATATTTTCAAACAAACCGCTCTATATACCTACTATTTTTTCCTTTAATAGGATTAATTCGTCCTTTCCATTATAAAAGGTGACTTTTGCACCCCCATCATTGTTTTAATCAATCGTTTGATTAAAGACTTTAGGTCCGGCCCACACTAACTTGGGAGGAAATGTAATATACTTCTTTGAACGATGTTCACTATAAACAACCCGGATATCATGATCATGGTTGTAAGCTTCTGCTCACAAATAGACCAAAGGACTTCAAACTTACGAATATCCCATTCCTTTCTACCTATTTTTTGAAAACATTTGATGATATCAGAAGTAACATTTCCCATTATGATAGAATTATTTACATTAGTTGGGTAATGTGTAAAAAACGAGTATAAGCGGAATGCAAAATAGATGATTGGATATTCAAATCGTACAGCATCTTTGAAGGGGGGATATTTAAATGAAGGGCAAAAAAGTCATGGCGCTAGGAATAGGTGTAACCGTATTGCTGGGAGGATGCTTAAATATGAATCTTTCAAAAGATAAAGAAGTAGAAAAGGAAATAGTCGCCACGAGTGGTGAAAGAAATGCTTATGAAAAAGATCACTTTGTACGAATTCAAGACTATCATGGGGCTGGGTACACCCTACGCAATAGTCGAAAGGAAATCCGTCACCTCGCTGCAAGTCACCGGGAAGAGATTCAAAAGGCAGTAAAGGCATTCTTCCTCGATACATATAAGACGGAAGTTATGGTCCATAACATAATCGGTGCGGTTGATGGGGCATCTGTTTTTGTTGAGTCAATCGGCGAACCTCATTTTTATACCTTTGCCATCGTCCCCATTGATCTCGATAGGAAAAAAGTAAAAACAGATGAAGTTTGGTCTCAAGAGGGACAAGTGGAAAACGCCCTTTCTGGTGCACTATACGCCATGGCTTTTGATGAGGATTTCACAAACTTAGATCGCTACTTAAAAGAAACCACAGCCAGTTACCCTATAGTGGGAACACCAATAAAGGCCATTGAAAAAGTAGGCGCTAAAGGATACGCAACCTCTCACTACTATGTAAATCCAGTAGGAGATACATTTGATTCCCTCTATAAAATGTATCTAAAAAACCCGGATATCAGTAAGGATGAATTGAGGGATTTTCTTCAGAAAGACGCATTTGGACCAGAGGATATCATTTTCACCATTTATTTATACATGAAAGACAAAGATAAGGCCCCTGATGAAGCCATTTTCAATAAAATCGTCTCTGATATCGAAAAGATGGAAGGCATCCCACGTGGTTCATATTCCATCATATTGAATGATAACTTAATCGACCGAAGACGAGCAATTGGGACGAAGGAAAACTCGTTAAAAAGAACAGCACCAAATGAAATCATGAAAGATTAGGGAGGATCTTCTATGGCTGTTGTTAATACCCTATCAAGCCACGCCACCGATGATAATGATTTAGTCGAGCTTGCCGGATACCATTCTTATGTTCACTATGATATAGATGAAGTGTTCAAGGTGAATGAAAAGAAATTCAGGGTGATAGATACCATCTATAACACGGATACCGGTCTTGATGCACTTACTGTTCAAAATGTTAAAACAAGAGAGCTGACCGTGGTATTCGTTGGCAGTGAGCAAATGGATACGGATTGGATTGGAACGAATACAAAACTGCTTAGCGATGCCCCCCCTGCTCAGGTCCGAGAAGCCGTAGCCTATTTTGAGCATATAAATGATGAAGTGGGAGAGGTATCTTCCGTCTCTGGAAATTCCCTTGCTGGTGCTTTAACCAATGCGGTCGGAATCGATAATCCAGGAGTAAAAGCCGTTACCCTAAATCCAGCGATTCTTCCTGCTGGTATGGTTGATCCGGATAAAGAATATGCTAATATTACAAATTACTATAGTAAATTTGACTTTCTGACGGGGACGGAAGAGACCATTAAGATGGGCGACCGCATTCCTGGTAAGAAGTACGGAATAAATAATGGCGTCCCCTCCTTTTCCATGCTTGGCTCCAACCATACTGGATATATCAAGCAAGATGCAAATGGAGAATTTACATTAGAGATAGGAATAGAAGGAGAACCAGGTCACGGCTTTGTCCATATTGGAGCTGACGATCATATCGTCACAAGTCTCTGGACAGGCGCCCCTTTATATGGGGGCCAGAATGAGAGAATCGAAATGAACCAAGAAAACATGATGCTACTGTCCCATGGAATACGTGATAATGTGAAAGGTCGTCTTGGCAAGGTCAGCGAATATGTCGGTAACTCAGTCCGTATCGTCCATACCGAAAATGAAAAATTCCATCAACGGGTAACAGCACTTCAGGATGCCTTTCAACAAAAGTTCGAGGAAACTGCCGGGGAACCTGTCTTTATGGGTATCACCACAACGGGGTTTGTCATGAAGGCATGCATAGACGAACTAATTAGGCTCCTCGATAAGGCAGAAGACAAATGCAGGATTCTAAATAATGTCCTGAACTCTAAACCTGTTGAGATAGTCGAATATATCACATCCGTGAATCTAAGCGTCGAGACTCTTTTCGATGCTCCAAAAGAGTACTTGGAGCAATTGAAAGCGGATATCGATGACTTAGTGGCAAGTGTAGGGACTATTATTTCGAATGAAATCCCGGAGTTATTTAAAGGCGGAAAAGACCTTTTTGTAGATGCAGTTGTAGGAGAACTTGACGCGCACTATGACATACTCGAAAGAAATAAGGAAAGCGTCTATAAACAATTACAGGATTACGAGCGCCAAGTTCAGGACATTGCCGATACGTTTCACGATAAGGACGCCAGTATAGCAGAAGCCATACAAACCAGCGTATCCCCGACAGATGGAATAGGCTCTGTCCAGAAAACAGCTCTTATCACTTTAGAGCCCTCCCCCTACCTAAAGGTCGGCATGAAAATCAAAGAGATTCAAGTCCAAATGGCACATAATCAAATCAACACTTTAGGGATGACGGTATTAATGCCGATCCTCATAAGCGTAAAAACAGTACTGACACTGATCGAGGCAGCATTAGACGCCATCATTCTAGCTGTTAATGCCGTTTTGACAGTAGGAATTTACGGTAATCCTGTGAGCTTGCTTATAAGTTTATTTACGGATTATGAACAGAAAATAAAGAACGCCGTCCAAGAAGTATTGGAACCTATCATAGAAATGGAAACATCCATAGAAGGCATTCGTCTAGGAATGGACCGTATGATCATCAATCTTCCTGAAATGCTTAGTAATTTTAAACCATATATCGATACAGCGATTTTCGAACCTGGAAAATTTAGTGATGTTCGTCTATACAATGTTTCTGCTCTAGCCGTTCTGGATGACATGGAAGTTTTATTCGAGGATATTACCTTTCAACTATCAGGTCAAAAAGCAATGGCAATTGAAGCCACCTTGGAAATATCGAAGAACGTATTAGGAAACATTCAGCTCTTAAAAGAACAAGTCAATCGGGGAACACTATAATCCATGAGATTGACAAGGATACAATCCCACTGCCTCTACTACTCTATCATTCAACGGTTGGGATTGCTTACTCCTCATTCGAGTTTTATCCACGTTTTGCATTTTCCCCTATTTTAAAGAAGGAAATCTCTTTATAATGAAAGCATCCTGTTCTCCATCCTAATAATGACCATTCAACAACAGCCAAGGTGGAAAAAAGATGAAAATGTATAAGTTAACGGAAGACTTTTCCTCACTTTATAAAAAAGGAGCAAGATTCTTCGTCGTTTCCGATTCGGAGTTTATCGGTGTCAAAAGCTATGTATTGCTATCCGAAGACTTGAGGGGCAAAATTGAAGTAACGGACGATGAGTTGAAGAATAAATTTGTTTCCATTAAAGGGAAGCCTCACTAGTTTATAAAACAAAAAAAAGAGGGATTTTCATCAATGAAAATCCCTCTTTCCTTTATTTCAAGTCTTCAACAGAATCAATATCGACGTAATCTGGCACAACCAATCCATTCTTCGTTCCTTTAAGGTTTGGTCCTAAATCGATGATATCTTCTTTATATTTATTGTAATATTCAAGATGCGTTCCTGGAAGCCATGCCGCAACAAATGCATCCGCACTTCCATTTGCAACGCCAGCAAACATTGGTCCCACTTCAACTTGGCTTAGTGTTACATCATAGCCATTCTTTTCGAGAACCTTGCCAATCACATTTGTACTGGCTATTTCCGTATCCCAGGCCACATACACAAGATTGATACTTTCACCATTTCCTGCTTTTGCACCTTTTGTCCATTCAGACACTTTATCAGGATTTGCACTGATCCATTTTTCCGCTGCTTCAGATGGAGACTTGCCCCCAGCAACTTCGACCATCACATCTTCCATATCACCCGTTTCCCAGAAGAATTGATCTAGGATTTTATACGCCCCAGGCGCATCCTTTTCGAGTCCTTGTCGAGCAATGGTATTAATGTTTTCAGCACCGCCAAAGGATTCATTCGGATCGTCAAGATACTTCAAATCGTATGTTGAGAACATCCAATGCGGTGACCAACCCGTAACGATAATCGGTTCTTTCTTATCAATCGCTTTCTTCAATTCCGCAACCATCGCGGCTGAAGAACCTTCGACAAGATTCCAGTTGTCCAAATCGTAATCTTCGATAGCCGTTTTGGTTAATTTCATCAAACCGGCTCCCGGCTCGATACCGATGATTTCATAATTGGTCTGTTCACCAAAGTTATTTGTACCGCCTTGCATGACTTCTTCTTTTTTCAAGATTGTAAATAACGCCGTACCGACCACAAGGATCGCTAGAACTGAGAAAAATACTTTCTTGCTAAGAAGCTTGCCATACGCTGGTTTACGCAGGTTTTGCGTGATGCGATCGAGAATGATGGCAATGATAACAATCGACAAGCCCGCTTCAAAGCCTTGTCCGACGTTAATTTGGCTTACTGCCCGGTAAACATCTGCCCCAAGGCCAGGTGCACCGACCAAGGAAGCCGTAACGACCATAGAAAGGGCAAGCATGATGCTTTGGTTAACTCCCGCCATAATCGTTGGCATCGCCAATGGCAATTGTACCTTGAATAGCTTTTGGCTACTCGTTGAACCGAAAGCATCCGTTGCTTCAATCAAATCATTGGGCACTTCCTGAATGCCAAGACTCGTCATTCGAATCGTTGGTGCGATGGCAAAAATGAACGACGCGATGATCCCTGGCACGACCCCTATTCCAAAAAATAGGATGGCCGGAATCAAGTAAACGAATGCAGGCATCGTTTGCATGAAATCCAGAACGGGTGTCACGATTCTTCTTACCGTCTTACTCTGTGCACTCCAGATACCGACTGGGATCCCTATCAGAATGGTGAGGAACCCTGATAATAAAACGATAGCAATCGTTTGTATGCTTGAGTCCCAATATCCTAGATTATCAATTAATAATAAGCTAACGAACGTAAATATTCCTAACGGCCATTTGCTTGTATAGGCAACTAAAAGAGTTAAAACAATAATCAATACGATGGAAGGTCCAACACTCATCACATCTACTAAGAGGTTCAATAACCCTTCGATCGCATTCGTTATAAGAGTAAATAATCCGGCAAATGCAATCGTTATCCAGTCCACTAAAGAGTCGACCCAAGCGCCTAATGGGATTTTTGGTATATTCATTGAACTTCACTCTCCATTTCTATCAGTTCATTCAATGAATCTTTATTACCTGCCAATGCCCCAATGACGGCACCACGGACAATGATTCCTTTTATTCTTCTCTTATCATCAATGACCGAAATCGGCAGACTGGAAGTTGCCATCACGTCCATAAGGTTTACAAGTAATTCTTCCTCAGGAACCGTCGGGATATCCGTTGACATCACCTCAGAAATAGATTGGTCATTTCTCAATGCCTGGCGTGCTTGCTCTGCCGACAAAGCCCCTAATAAGACTTGCTTACGATCTACGACGAATATGCTGGAATAACCTTGTTTGCGCATGATCTCAAGGGCAACCCTTGGACCACGGTCCACTGCGATTTTCTCAGGCCGCTTCATCACGTGAGATGCGGTAAGCACCTTGGATAAGTCCACATCTTCAACAAACTTCTCAACAAACTCATTAGCCGGGTTCATCATGATTTGTTCTGGTGTTCCCAGTTGGATGACGCTTCCGTCTTTCATAAGCGCAATCCTATCCCCGATTCTTAATGCCTCATCAAGATCATGGGTAATGAAAATGATCGTCTTTTTGTATTGCTCTTGAATTTCTAGCAATTCATCCTGCATGTCTTTACGGATCAACGGATCAAGCGCACTAAAGGCCTCATCCATCAACAAGACATCCGTATCGCTTGCAAGCGCACGTGCAAGACCGACCCTTTGTTGCATCCCGCCGCTAAGTTGTGAAGGCATCTGTTCTTCATATCCCTTTAACCCAACCGCTTCAAGCGCACTCATGGCTTTTTCACGTCGGATTTTCACATCCACCTTTTGAATTTCCAGCCCGTACTCGGCATTTTCCAGTATCGTTTTATGAGGGAATAAAGCAAAGTTTTGAAAAACCATGCTAATTTTCTGTTGCCTTACTTTTCTTAAGCGGGCCGCATTCATCTTTACAATATCTTCATTTTCGATTAGGATTTCGCCTAAAGTTGGATCAATCAATCGATTGAACATACGGATCAAAGTCGATTTTCCGCTTCCGGATAACCCCATGATCACGAAAATTTCACCGGGATAAATTTCAAAATTGACGTTATTCACACCAACCGTTTGACCCGTTTCTTTCAAAATTTCCTTCTTTGACTTGCCTTGCTTCAATAAATCCGTAGCTGCTTTTGGGGATTTCCCAAAAATTTTCGAAACATTTCTGACCTCTACATATGGCTTCATTCAGTCACCTCGTTAGTTTGTTGACCATATGATGTTCAGTTCTGCTGTTTTCCTCATCTTGTGATGAGTCATCATGATTGTATAATTCTACTCTCTTAAGCTAGTCCAACCTGCACTTTCACACGAACGTCAAAAGGGGGAATGACGTAACATAATGGGTAAAACGTTACACTGTATACCAAAACGAACGCACTGAAAAATACTTAACATTCACATAATTAGTCCTGGTCATATGTGTAAAATAATTGAGTTTTTTTAGTAGAAAAAAGAGGTGCGATAGTAGAATACATGGATATCATTTAGAGTTTTCCTTAGACCACAATCAAGTATGTGTCCCTAATAAAGACAGAAGTGGCCAAATTAAGCGGTGGTTGTCCTAAACCACAACCCATTAAGAAAAACACGTTTACAATGACCATGATTCATCGCTTGATCATTTACGTGTGATTATTTGAGCATTTCAAGTAGAAAAAAAAGGAGTAATCACAACTGAGGATAGTTGCAGAAACGGTGTATACCGACTGACATTTAAATGGTTTTTTACTTGGATTTTTTTGTTCGTCCCATCCCTAGGACTAAACGTTTATCCCTAAAGTACTTAATAACCTTAACAAAGATTGAAATAAGATTCAAATGAAGCGGAGTGTAAACCGTGATGATACCTGGCTTAATTGCATGATAAGATCCCACTATTCTCACGCGGATAATTTGCTTCGATTACCCTCGGTTAACTTTGACGTACCAACGGTGTAAGCCCTTACCGAAAAACCGCGTAATTGGTTCCGTACCGAAGACGTAAAAAGTTTTTTTAAAAAAATGAAATTGTTTCACATTTTTGGGTAAATCCTACGGGTTGATTTGGATAAAATTAGTAGGCAATTAGATGGATTCTACAACCCATCTAACCAGGTTTTTCAAACAAAAACGTTTAAGGCATTCCATGATTTCTATTTCACTGGTTTTCTGGCAGAAAGAATAAACTCTTCCTTTTAAAAAATGTTAGAATAGTATTAATATTCAATTAGAAGGGATGAGATAGAATGATTAAGGAAGTCTTTTTGAACAAATTGTCTGACTCCTACATACACGTAAAGGCATTGAAAAAGGACGTTTTTTCATCACATATCAGTTTGGAAGAAGCCTATCGAATTCAACATGCTTTCACTGCCGCAAAAAGAGCAAATGATGAATGCCTGAAAGGGTATAAAATCAGTATGACTAGTCCCGAAACACAAGCCTTGTTTAACGCCAAGGAACCGTTGTATGGACAGTTAACCGATAAACAAATAACCAATAAGATCTCTTTAAGTAAGCAAATGCTAAGTCCGCTGATCGAACTGGAGTTAGTCTTTATTGTCAAAGAGCCCTTGACTGCCGCTTCTACTGAAGAAGAAATAATCAACAAAACACAAATTGCTCCAGGATTAGAAGTTCCTGATTCCCGCTTTGAGGATTGGTTTCCTAAAATGCCAAAAGAACAGGTTTGCGCAGATGGGGCAGTTGGCGGAAAAGTAACCATCGGGGAAGCAAAAGACTACACCTACACTGATATAGACAATATCAATGGCAAGTTGCTCTTCAATGGACAAACCATTGATGAAGGTACATCTTCGGTTGTAATGGGGCATCCGCTCAAGGCCATCATGTGGCTACTTGAAAAACTCGGGCAACATAATTTAACACTCGAACCAGGCATGTTCGTATCATCTGGCACATTCATCCTACCAAAAACACTAGAAATCGGGATGTATACTGGTCAATTTGAAGGAATCGGCTCCGTTACGTTATCGGTTACGGAATAAATAAGGACCGCAATGTCTCAGTGAAAAAGGGAAAGGCCTCAAAAGCCTCTCCCCTCTCCATGCATCTCATTCGAAAACGCCTCTCCCATATTTTTTCTCAACATACCCCTATCCAGCAATTTGATTGAACCCGTTCAATAACTCTCGTAAGATCACTTTCGAAGTGCTTAAGACTACTACCCTATCATCCAAAACTTCTCGTTTACTAGACTCTACTGAAAATTGAAAGAAAATTACGATAATAGTATACTGATTTTGAGATTCAGTGGTAATAAAATCCATACTACAAAAGGAAGTGTCAATATGAAAGCGCTCAGATGGCATAATACTAAAGATTTAAGATTAGACAATATCGAAGAGCCACATGCAAAAAAAGGCGAAGTTAAACTTAAAGTCGAGTGGTGTGGAATTTGTGGGAGTGACTTGCATGAGTATACGGCAGGACCCATATTCATCCCAGCGGAAGAACCACATCCTTTAAGCGGGGATAAAGCTCCGATTGTTATGGGGCATGAGTTCTCTGGAAAAGTCATTGAAATTGGTGAAGGCGTCACTAAAGTAAAGGCCGGGGATCGCGTTGTTGTGGAACCCATCTATTCATGCGGTGAATGTGATGCATGCAAACAAGGGAAATACAACCTTTGCAACAAAATGGGGTTCTACGGACTTGCTGGAGGCGGAGGCGGATTTTCCGAATACACTTCTGTTCCAGAACATATGTTACATAAACTTCCTGAAACTGTTTCATATGAGCAAGGAGCACTTGTCGAGCCCTCAGCTGTGGCTCTTCATGCTGTAAAACAAAGCAAACTACAAGTTGGCGATAAAGCTGCCGTCTTTGGAACTGGCCCAATCGGTTTATTGGTTATTGAAGCCCTTAAAGCAGCCGGAGCGGCGGAAATCTATGCGGTTGAGTTATCGGAACAACGTAGACAGAAAGCAGAAGAACTTGGAGCCATCGCAATTGACCCAAATAACGGAGATGTTGTAGAACAAATTCAAAACCTTTCAAATGGTGGAGTGGATGTTTCTTATGAAGTCACAGGAATCCCACCAGTCTTAACACAAGCCATCAACTCCACTACATTCAATGGTGAGACGATGATTGTAAGTATTTTTGAAAAAGAGGCCCCCATTCATCCTCAAAATATCGTTCTGAAAGAACGTACAGTAACGGGTATCATTGGCTATCGTGATGTATTTCCAGCTGTCATAAGCTTAATGGCACAAGGATACTTCCCGGCCGACAAACTAGTAACTAAGCGTATCACGCTTGATAATGTAATCGAAGATGGCTTCGAAGGTCTATTAAAAGAAAGAAATCAAATAAAAATATTAGTACAAGCTAAATGAGATGAAAATCCGTTAAAGAATGTTCGGATAGATGAACTGGATAGTCTAACGACTATCCAGCAACATGATCTTTAGCATTCCTTCCTGTTTTATTTATATGTAATGGCTTGCCTTCTTCGTTATGGATCACTTCGCTAAGTGATGATGGACCAAAAGAGCTAAATGCTAATCTTCTTCATTCAATACCAATACTTCATCTTCTATAAATTAAAACCCGCTTTAGCTTGGTCCTTTTTAATAATATCTTCTAGCTATCGTTAATTTAAATGGCTGGAATAAGTTGTTTTAAATTAACGAGATACACCTAAGTAACAATATGATGGAGGACATTCAATGAATCAGACACTTAGAAGAGCTATTGTTGAATCCCAAGAATACAACCTTTCCACGAAAAGCGCTTGGAACCTTTACCAAGAAAAAGGACAGTATCCTGATAAAAGCATCCGGGCTGAGATTTTCGATTCATGGGAAAATTCCAAGAAACTAGGCATCAGCCCATTCCAGAATAAAATTAATGAGATCATTAGCCCAAACACTTTGAAGACTCGGCTCGATAAAAACCAGCAATTGCTTTCATTCGCTACCCCGAAAATAAACAGTTTGTCAGATATCCTACATGACTCTAAAACAATGCTTTCCATTACGGATAAACATGGTACTATTCTGCACTCCTCCGGTGAAAAGGGTGTATTGGAAAATGCTGAGCGGATAAGTATTTTCACGGGGGGCACATGGAGTGAAACATCTGCAGGAACAAACGCGGTAGGAATGGTGTTGAAGACGAAACAACCTTCTCGAGTTTTGTTTTCTGAACACTTCTGTGAAAAAAATCATGATTGGTATTGTGTCGCCTCCCCCATTTTGGATCCTTTTACAAACGAGCTAATAGGAATCATCAATATTGCAGGTTGCTCTAATCAAGTGCACCAACACACGATTGGGCTCGTCATTTCAGAAGTGAACAATATATCGAAATCTATTGATCGGCAATATCATGAGTATATTCTGCGTAATAATTTATTTTTGAATACAGCACTAGAAGGTGTGGAAGATGCCGTATTTGTAGTGAATACTGGAAAAAGCATTATAGAAAAAAATAGAGTGGCCAAATCGCATTCCATCCTAAAAGATGTTCAATCAATCAAGCATCTCCCTGAATTAGATAGACTTGTTGATTCTGTCTTACTCTACGGACTGAGAATAAGAGAAGAAAAAGTAAGTCATGATGAAAACAAGCAAAAATTCATTTGCTCCATCTATCCCGTTACTTTCCAAGACGAACGGCTAGGTGCAGTCATATTTCTAAGAGAGAATTCAGCCTATCCATCTTCCATCGGACATACGCCTTCATCAGGCCGTTCCTTACATACTAAATCTACACGCTATAACTTTGATGATATGGTCGGTTCCTCCAACGATTTTGTAGATGTCGTGAAAAAGGCGCGAAAGGCATCGTTAATCGATGCCACACTTTTCCTAACAGGAGAAACCGGGACGGGAAAAGAAGTTTTCGCGCAGGCAATCCATCAGGCAAGCAACCGCCGTGATCAGCCTTTCGTAGCGATAAACTGTGGTGCCATCCCTCATGGATTATTTGAAAGTGAACTATTCGGTTATGAATCTGGGGCCTTTACCGGAGCTAAGGCGAAAGGCAATCCCGGGAAGTTCGAGCT
Source organism: Peribacillus suis (assembly GCF_059384845.1). Classification (NCBI taxonomy): domain Bacteria; kingdom Bacillati; phylum Bacillota; class Bacilli; order Caryophanales; family Bacillaceae; genus Peribacillus; species Peribacillus suis. The sequence goes on along the minus strand of NZ_CM182019.1, from coordinate 335,346 downwards.
GGCCCAAAAAGGCACAATCTTTCTTGATGAAATTGGAGATATGCCGCTTGATTTACAAGTTCATTTACTTCGAATACTCGAAGAGAGAGTCGTCACAAGAATTGGCGGAGATAAACCAATACCTCTCGATGTTCGTGTCATCGCTGCTACTCATAAAAATTTAGCGGAAGCGGTCAAAAAAGGAGAGTTCCGCGAGGATTTATATTATCGACTTTGCGTAATCCAAATGAGAATTCCTTCTTTGCGGGAAAGAATCGACGATGTTCCTGAGTTAGTCACCCAATTCATGGAGACCATGGGTGGTCAATTCGGGAAACAAGACATCCGGATACACCCAGATACCATGGACTGCCTGACACAATACACATGGCCAGGAAACATAAGAGAATTAAAAAATGTTATCCAGCAAGCCCTATTCAATACGGAAGGAAATATAGTATTCCCATTCGACCTTCCTCCTGAATTGGTTAAAAATATAGGGGAAAACGAGAAAGAAGCGCTTATTGAAGCCATGATCAGAGAAAACGGAAACATTACCAACGTTGCAAAGACCCTTTGCATTTCCCGCTCTACCATCTATCGAAAAATCAAGCAGTATCAACTGAAACCAGAAGATTGGCTTGGATAATTAAATAACATGCAACGATAAAAGCCCAAACTTATCCACTCACTGATAGAGTGATACAGTTTGGGCTTTTTCTGTGAGACATTGATACATTTACTTGTTTCATTGGAACAGTTCTATATAGGAGATGATGATCAAAATAATGGGTGATAACCATTGATATTCATGGAGATGAACGAAATTCCACCCCCCTGCTCTATATTGGCACGCCACTTGCATAATGTATTAGTGTAGGAAAAATTCCACTTCAAGATGAAAGCCAGGTGATGTAAAGATGAAGGAATTTGACGTGATTATAATTGGCGCAGGTCCTGGAGGATATGTTTCTGCCATTCGGGCTGCACAGTTAGGAAAAAAAGTCGCCATCATCGAAAAAAAGAAAATTGGCGGGGCCTGTCTTAATGTTGGCTGTATCCCTTCCAAGACACTTTTAAAGCATGGAGAAATGATTGAAGAAATAAAAAAGGCAAACAGCTGGGGAATTGAAACGGGTGAATTATCCATTAATTTCTCAAAACTGATGAAGCGTAAAGATCAAGTAGTGCAATCATTGACGAGTGGTGTGGAACATTTGTTAAAGACAAATAAAATCACTTTATTTCAAGGAGACGCATCCATAACGGAGAACTTAATCGTTTCAATCGGTGATGACAAAATAAAAGGCCAAGATATTTTATTGGCAACCGGAAGCAAGCCCTTCATCCCTCCAATCAAAGGGCTGGATCAAGTGGATTACCTTACTACCGATTCATTTTTTGACCTGAAGGAATTGCCGAAAGCCATGGTGATCATTGGTGGTGGAGTCATTTCGGTAGAACTGGCTTTTGCCATGGCGCCATTGGGAACGAAAGTGACAATTGTCGAAGTTGCTCCTGACATTCTATTGACCGAAGATGTGGACGCACGAAAAATCATCAAAAAGGAATTGAAAAGGAAAAACATCCAAACCATCGTTAAGGCCGATATCCGGGAAGTGAAAAAAGATCAGGTTATATTAGCAGACCAAGAAATCTCCTATGATACCCTGCTAGTCGCAACCGGTAGAACCCCTAATATTGAGTTGGTACAAGACCTAAAAATAAAAATGGATGATACCAACAAGTTTGTGGCTGTCAATGAATACTATGAAACTAGTAAGAAACATGTTTATGCAGTAGGAGATTTAATCGGAGGCTATCAGTTGGCTCATGCGGCAAGTGCAGAAGGTCTAGTTGCAGTACATGCAATGAATGGCGAAGCTCCCCAACCCATAGATCAGACTGAAATCCCTAGATGCGTATATACTCATCCCGAAATTGCTTCATTTGGGCTAAGTGAAGAGCAAGCCAAGAATGACAATTATGATGTAAGCGTCACCACCTCTCCCCTTTCTGGAAATGGAAAAGCCATTGCCATGGGAGAAACAGAAGGTTTTGTTAAAATCATCTCCGATCGTACATATCAGGAAATTTTGGGGGCGGTTATTGTCGGTGCCCACGCAACCGAGTTAATCGGGGAAATTTTGGCTGTGAAACACTCAGAAGGAACGATGAATGAGCTTGCAAGCCTTATACATGCACATCCTGCAGTGGCTGAAGCAATTGGAGAAAGCGCAAATGCATTATTCAAACAAGCGATTCATATGTAAACACCAAACAAGGAGGAATTACGAATGGAAAAGAATGAAGCACTTTGGATTTATCAAAAGATGAATGAAATTAGATTTTTTGAAGATGATGTACACCGCACCTTTGGAAAAGGTTTAATACCAGGATTTGTCCATTTATACGCGGGTGAAGAAGCCGTTGCAACCGGAGTGATGAGTTTATTGGATGACGAGGATTATATTACAAGTACTCACCGTGGACATGGACATGCCATTGCAAAAGGTTGCGATATCAATGGCATGATGGCTGAAATCATGGGAAAAAAAGATGGCCTGGGTGGAGGAAAAGGCGGCTCCATGCATGTTGCCGACGTTGATAAAGGAATGCTAGGCGCCAACGGGATTGTTGGTGGTGGGTTTGGACTAGCTGCAGGTGCAGCTCTTAGCATTAAAACGTTAGGTCGGGACAATGTAGCTGTTTGCTTCTTCGGCGATGGTGCTTCAAATGAGGGTACGTTCCACGAAGGGCTAAATCTTGCTTCCATCTTAGATCTACCTGTTATCTTTGTGTGTGAAAATAACCAATTCGGCGAAGGCACACCTTTCCGATATGCAAGTGCCTCTAAAACAGTGGTCGAAAGGGCTCCAGCTTATAATATGCCCGGTGTACGTGTGGATGGCATGGATGTCGAAGCCGTATACAACGCAACAAAAGAAGCGATTGAACGGGCCAAATCCGGTAAAGGTCCTACATTAATTGAATGCGACACATACCGGCAATATGGTCACTTTGAAGGGGACGAACAAAAATACAAGACGGATGAAGATCCCAATAAAGACCGTGATCCCATTCCTGAATTCCGTGAAAAAGCGATTAAAAATGGTTGGATGACTGCAGAAGAAGCGGATTCCATTGAAGCAGCGGCAGAAAAAACAATCAAAGAGGCAGCTGCTTTTGCGGAAGCGAGTCCATTACCGGATGAATCCACTCTATATACGGATATATTTGCATAAGAATAGGAGGAATTATAATGACGAATAGACAAATTACTTTTATGTCCGCTATTACAGAAGCGATGGCACAAGCGATGCGAAAAGATGAAACGGTTATATTAATCGGTACTGACGTTGCCGGGGGTGCTAAAGTAGACCACTTAGTTCAAGATGATGGTCGTCATGATGATGCATTTGGCGGTGTTTTCGGTTTATCTAAAGGACTGGTTTCAGAGTTCGGCCGTGGACGTATCATTGACACGCCTATTGCGGAACATGGTTATTTTAGTGCAGCGGTCGGTGCTGCCGCTACAGGTTTGCGCCCTATTTCTGAATTGATGTTTAACGACTTTATCGGGTTTGCTTTGGATCCCATTCTAAACCAGGGTGCCAAGATGCGGTATATGTTTGGCGGAAAGGCAAAAATCCCGCTTACTGTCCGGACCGTACACGGCGCGGGAGCAGGTGCTGCGGCTCAACACTCCCAAACATTATATGGAATGTTCGGTTCTATTCCAGGCGTTAAAGTGGTCGTTCCTTCCAATCCCTATGATGCCAAGGGTTTGATGTTAGCAGCAATTGAAGAAGATAATTTAGTCATTTTCTCAGAAGATAAATTGCTATATGGCATGAAAGGCGATGTGCCTGAAGAATACTACACGATTGAAATTGGTAAAGCGAATGTGACTAGAGAAGGAACGGACCTTACCATTGTAGCCATCGGCAAAATGGTTCAGGTAGCTCTTGAAGTTGCAGAAACATTAAATAAAGACAGAATCTCAGTTGAAGTAATTGATTTAAGAACGGTGGCACCATGGGATCAGGAGACCGTTTTGAAGTCTGTCAAAAAAACGGGACGGCTCATTGTCATTGATGAATCCAATCCACATAACAACACGGCTACGGATATTGCCTCGGTAGTTGCAGATAAAGCTTTCGATTATCTTGATGGCCCAATCAAAACCGTTTGTGCACCAAATACACCAGTTCCATTTGCTTCTAACCTAGAGAAAGCCTACATTCCAGATGCAAAAAAAGTGTTAACAGTTGCCGAAGAATTAATAGCTGATTTGAAAAAATACGTAACGAACTAGGAGGTGAACCTACTATGAGTGAAGCAATCGTAATGCCTAAATTAGGAATGACCATGACAGAAGGTACAATTGTGGAATGGTATAAAGAAGTGGGAGACTCCGTTAATAAAGGCGAACCCATTTTAATGATCAGTTCGGAAAAATTAAACCAAGACGTTGAAGCCCCGATAACGGGCGTTTTGTTAACAAAGAATGGTGAAGTAGAAGATGAACTGGAAGTCGGTGCCACGATCGCCGTGATCGGAGACGAGGGAGAAACAATTGTAACGAATGATTTACAGGCCGTTCAATCGGATTCCCCTGCTATCCCTGAAAGTTCGGAGGCTAGTGGGAATACAGCCGATATAGCGAATACCAAAGAAAAGAAAAGTAAAGGTGACCGGACTTTCATTACTCCACTAGCTAAAAAGATGGCCAAGGCTGAAGATTTGGATATTGATTTAATTAAAGGTACCGGTGGCAATGGTAGAATTACCAAACGGGATATTCAGCATGCATTAGCAAGCAGAGTGGACGATACTCCCCCTGCCCCACCTTCACCTACACCGGCAATTGCGGAAAATGTAGGAGAAGGACTTCCTCCAATGCGAAAAGCAATTGCTCGGAATATGCGGAGAAGTTTGGCACAGACGGCACAATTGACTTTACATCGTAAAGCCAATGCAGATCACTTAATCGATTTCCAGAAAGTGTTGAGGAAAGAAATTGAGTCAAGTGAATTAGATGTCAAACTCACTTTAACCGTGTTAATTGCAAGAGCAACCGTACTTGCTTTACAAGAGTTGAAGAAAATGAACTCTCTCTATCATGATGGTCAATTGACAGAGTTCGATGAGGTTCACCTTGGAATCGCCACTTCGCTAAAAGATGGCTTGTTAGTCCCTGTTATTAAGGATGCCCATCAAAAAACAATCGGCAGCCTAGCGAAAGAAATAAAGGATTTATCGGAGAAAGCTAAAAATGGAGAAGCGGGCGGAGACTTGCTTTCCGGCTCTACATTCACCATTACCAACTTAGGAGCCAGTGGAATCGAATACTTTACACCAATTTTGAATTCGCCAGAAACAGGCATTCTAGGGGTAGGAGCTTTTCAGGATGAACTGACCCTAACAGAAAATGGCACAGTCAAATCGGTTAAGAAAATTCCATTCAGTATAACCTTTGACCATCAAATTCTAGACGGTGCAAGCGCCGCAGAATTCTTAACGATTTTAATTAAATATATCGAATCTCCTTATCTATTAGTTCTTTAAGTTTTAAAAACATACAAAAATGTTTTCCAATTTCATCTTATCCCCTTCCATTTACCATATGGACCGGTGATGAAGCATAAAGAGAAGCTGACCAAAAAAGGTCAGCTTCTTGTACTTTTAGTGAATCGTCTTTAATAGATCTTTCATTACTAAAAGTTGTTTTTGTTGAGTCGTGATAATGTTTTGGAGAAGGGTTTTGAGTTCGGCATTTTGCGTATATTTCAAGATATTTTGGGACATTTTGATGGCACCTTCATGATGCGGAATCATTTCCTCCAGGAAATCTTGATCGATATTACCCGTTGGTTTGGCATCTTCCATTGAGGCAATCATCGTTTTATAGATTGTTTGATAAGCTTTTAAGTAGGATGCTTCTGCCTTCTGGTTTACTTGCGGATTCATTTTCATTTTATTTCTAAGAGCTTCCATCTTTCCTATACCGGCAAGCTGGTCTCTTATAATTTTTGAAGCTATCAGCTTGACCTGTTCATCATGGCCATATTTCAAGACATTTTCAGCCATCGATATCGCCGCTTCGTGATGGGGAATCATTTCATATAAAAAATCAAGACTAGGGTCACCTGTCTTAGGTGCTTCCTCCATTCCTTTTTTCATGACTTGCAGGATCCGTTGATAATTATCATAATACGCTTTTTCCTCTAAACCTACCTCTGCATGTGCCTGAATACTAAACATGCAGAGTATCAGTGTAAGAAAACCTATAGTGGCTGTTCGAGTACATACCCTCATGATTGTCCCCTCCTATATGTATGCATATTTTTATTTTGCAAAATGGGGGCTTATTTTATTCAAGGTAGAATGACTTCTTCCATTCAGTCAGGGTCGGCTAAACGCTGGCTCTAGAGTAAATATGGTGTCTAAACTGGACCGAAGAAAAAATAAAGAGGCAGAAATGTCGTTATAACAACATTTCTGCCTCTCACTTCTTAAACGGATTGCTTATGACGGAACTACTTGTTCCTGAACGATAGGGCCGTCTTCCATATAATTAGATTCCCGGTTTAGACGAACTTTTAGGGATTTTTTCATAGTCTGTTGGATTAAGAGTATGAACCGATCCATCTGTCACACCAGAGATTATTCCCATAAGGCCTGTTTCAACCGTTTTCACTAACTGACCTTTCTGTTTTTGCCCAAAGTTTTGTGTTTGTCCACTCACTTCAAATAGAACCGTACCACTTCCATTTAACGCAAACGCTCCTAAAGCAGTACCTGGCAGATCAACGGTTTGATCGTACAGTGAAATATTCGTAAACACAGAATTTCCTTTTGTTTGTAATGCATTATAGGCAGTAAGAGTTAACTGACGGGAGAAATCATATTTAAAGTTATCTGCATACTCTTTATACTTAGCCCCTGCAGGTGTGCTAGGATCGTTGACGAATTTTCCCGATATAGACATCGTCACGCGGTCATCCGTTCCTTCGATATACGGGAACCCTTGGTGATGAAGATCGATAAAAACATCCACTTTACCGAATTTCGATTGTAACCCTTTATATATGTCACGTACCGTTTGTGATTCAGGTGTAATGAACCAGCCTGGCTTTTCAGATGCCCCTGGGAAGTCTTGAGGCTGTGGCACATAGTTTAAGTTTGGATTAAAGTCACGATTCACATCAAATCCCGGTTTGCTAGCATAGTCGTCTCCGGATCTTGGAGTCGTGTAATAATTCCAAGTTGGTTTAGCATTCGAGAGTTGTGGGAATTTCCCTACCACCTCTGACCATGTCATCTCATTTCCACGACGATCAAGCTCTGATCCATCTACGTTCATCATTGGTATAGCAACGATTGTTAGTTCATCAAGCATTTTTTTCACATCAGGTGAATTACTTTTACCTAGGTTTTCAAGAATGTTTAATAACGCAACCGTTCCTGTTTTTTCATTTCCATGAATTTCACTTTGGATAAGAACAACTTTTTTACCATGCCCTACCGTCACTTTGTGAATGGAACGACCTTGATTTGTTTGTCCAGCCACTTCCACTTTCACTTTCCCCTTACTCACTTGCTCAAGCTTATTTAACTTTTTTACAAGCTCATCATAATTAAGGAATGCTTCGATAGAAAGATTCGTTCCACCGGTCGGATTTGGTCCTCGTTCAGCGAAGCCGACATTCGGGCCAAGTAATGCTGCAGCTACTACTGTTGAACTTAAAACCTTTAAAAATTTCTTTTTCACATCCATTCTCCTATTCTGAAAAATATTTATTATTGAATATATTCTAGTCCTCCCTTCTTTTTCCTTTTAAACTATAATAAACACCTAAAAAGGCCTGCTAATTTTAATACCACCTATATCCTTTATCACAGAAATCAAAGCTACTCAGATCATTTTTCCCCTTTTTATTCATTAAAGAGACTTTAATCGTAAAGCCTAGAAATAAGAAATTATCGGCATAATTAGGAATTTAATTTTCAACAACTCCGCTCCATACAGGATGGAATTTGATTACTATTCAACAACAATATAGAAAAAAAGGCCTCCCTTCAATTCAGTAAACTGATAGGCGACCTTCTACTATAATATAAAACTTTTAATCCCAACTTGCTAAATGGATTTTGGGTTACACCTTGTATATGATGACTTATAATATTTCTTAGTCCTCCCATAATCAATCCCTTTTCTTGAATAAATTAATTAGCTGGGTATTGTGGAAGATAGAAGAATATTAAACCCTCAGTATACTACTTTATTAAACATTAGCATCTACTTCTACTCTTCAATAAGCACATACGAATTAACGAATTCTAGCCTTGCGATACCCACTGAATACATTTATTGCCGAAGATATAATATATATACTTATTAAGCCGCCAACTATCCATGTTTCGAATTGATTAGCCGTTGTGTTAAATAAAGTACTCATATACGAAATAAATTCTTGGTTCATTAAATTCGGATTGCTTACTATGACAATACATACAACGGTTCCGCTAAGTTCAAGAACAGTATTAAAGATTACCATCTTTTTCGTCCATTGCCCTTTGATTAATTTATAGAGAGCTAAACTAATTTCTAGTGCAATGATAACAAGGACGAATGGCCAATAACGAAGTAAAATATCCTGATTTAATGCCGGAATCACGAATTCAAGCCCAGCACCGCCGGATTCATATACACCTACAAGTTGATTTGCATAAAAATAAAGGGTTGCCCAAATCGCTGTCCACATTAAACTTCCAAATACTTCGAACTTTTTAATAGCTTTTTCCTTAGGAATAAAAGAGACGTTTTTCAAATCATCCGGTGTCCATTTTTTAAGACTTGCTGTTAATGGTTGCTGATCTTTTCCTTTATCTGTTCTTTCGATAATGGCGAAAATGAGTGTTAACCAGAAAAAGACCTGTATCCCCACTTCGATGATACTCCCTATTCCTACACCCATAATGTTGAGAACAACATTTAGAATAGCTTCATCTCCACTATAACCAATAAAATATTCGGCAATCATAGCAATTAATGAGATTACAGCAGCAATTGGTACAATCATTTTTAATAACGAGACATATACATCAAAATATCGTGGACCTATTAGATGCATTGGCTGATCTCGATAACCACTCGCTAATGTCGCTGGATTCCCTAATTTTCCCAGCACCTCCTTAATATCTTTCTCGCTGTAATTATCAGGTAGCATATCCTCAATGGTTGAACGTAGCTCGAGGGCAATATCCGCACGACCTTTTTCAGGCACCCTGCGAGTGACTTCATGAATATAAACCTCAATTAAATTCATCTTCCTCATCCCCTTTTAATAAACCATAAAGTTCTTTCGAGTTTTTAATCCATTCTTTCTTTAACTTCAAATAGATTTCCAGACCGTATTCACTTAAAACATAATACTTACGGGGTCTGCTCTCAGATTTATCCCAGCTGCTGGTTACCAACTCCTGTTTTTCTAAACGGCGAAGCAATGGATATAAGGTACTCTGATCAATGGAAATTCCCGATTCCTCCAACAACTGAACAAGTGAATATCCATACTGGGGTGTTCGCAGTTGACTTAACACGGCTAATGTCAAAGCTCCTCTCCTAAGCTCTGTCGTTAATGTATTCAGTAAATTACTCATTCACTCACCTCAATTTTATATACTATATGACATACACTATATGGTTTATACTATGTACTATACACTATAATCGTTACAATTATTACCTTTTTAGAAAATAACAAGTGTACCTTTTGGAATTTTAATAAAGAATACATCACAAACCGGTATTTTACGATAAATAAAAAAGAATCCATTTTGTGTAAAGATTGATCAAAATGGATTCTTATCTATTTTAGTTGCAATTTATTAAAGGGTTCTTTTCTACCCGTTTGCCTTACAATCGAAAGAAACAAAAAAAGAAGCTTCCCATAAGTTCAGTTAATTTATGAGAAGCCTCTTAATCCTCAATGTTACCAAAATGTTAGCATTCCACTCTAATCTTACTCCAAAACCCAGTCATATCAAGGGTCCTAAGACGTGATTACATCATGCCGCACTCGAAGGATATTTTGAACGAATATACTAGGAGGATTCATACGTTTCAGCACAAACAAGCGAGAAGGGCCTCTCAAAAATAATTGAAGACTTTTGAGAGGCCCCACTGGTTAACTTATACACTTACATCCACAAACGTAAATAAATCAACATCAAACAATCCTTGATTAGTAAGCTTTAACGAAGGAATAACTGGCAAGGCCAAAAAGGATAATGTCAGTAAAGGAGAGAATTCATCCGTAATGCCAAGTGATGACAGTGCAATCAGCAATTGGCTGTATTGATTATTCAATTCTTCAGGTGAGTTGGTTGTCATCAATCCTGCCACAGGCAATGATAATGAAGCGATGGTCCTTCCAGCACAAGCAATAGAGATACCTCCGCCTATCTTCTCAAGCTCCCTGATGGCAAGATCCATATCTTCATCATTCTTTCCGATGCAGATAATATTATGCGAATCATGAGCAATTGTTGTAGCAATCGCTCCTTTTTGCAGACGGAAGCCCTTTACAATGCCAACCCCTACACTTCCTGTACCTTTATGTCTTTCGACCACAGCCATTTTCACGAAATCCTCTTCTTCACTTGGCACAAACAGGCCATTGTCAACCGGTACCTTGTATTGCGCTTTTTTCGTCACGATCGAATTAGGAATGATTTCAATAACCCTAGCTATCTCAGAAGTCAAAGGCAGACGTAAAAGTTCTTTAGAGTAGTTTCTCAATATAACGGTATTTTCAAAAGACTCTTCTTTCGCTTGCTCTTTTTCTTCTTCGTAACGGATGCCGTTTAGCCAAACAGAATGTATATCAAATTCTTCTATTCCATTCAATAAAATAAAATCAGCATCATAGCCAGGCGCAATGGCACCTTTCCCTTTTAAATGATAGCATTGGGCAGCATTAAGAGAAGCCATTCTCATAATAGAATAGATATCGATTCCAGCCTTCAAGCATTCACGCACATGATAATCGATGCTTCCCTCTTCCATTAGATTATCGATATGCTTATCGTCTGTACAAAACATTAAACGATGCGAAAGCTCTTTCCTATAGCCGGCTAACAAATCATGAAGATTGCGGGCAGCAGAGCCTTCGCGAAGCATCACATACATACCTCTTCTGACACGTTCCACCATTTCCTCTGGTTTTACACATTCATGATCCGTTGTAATACCCGCTGTCAAATATGCATTAATATCTTTTCCGCTTAAACTGGCACCATGTCCGTCAATCGGAGCATTGTTGATCATTGCATCTGACAGCTTGGCAAGTATATCTTCCTGGCCTGATAATACTGCAGGGAAATCCATCACTTCCGCCAAGCCAAGCACAAGCTTATGATGATAAAGAGGCGCAAGATCCGAAGCCACAAGAGTCGCTCCATTGTCCTCAAAGGAAGTTGCCGGGACACAGGAAGGCAGTTGATAGCGATAATTCAATAGACAGTTTTCACTGTCCTTCAACATCCATTCTATTCCTTTTAACCCTTGGACATTTGCGATTTCATGAGGATCTGTGATAATGGTTGTAATTCCTCGCGGTAAAACAGCTTTTTGAAATTGGGAAGGAGAAAGCATACTAGATTCGATGTGAACGTGTGAATCAATTAAACCTGGAACCATTGTATATGGAGTGCCATCGATTTCTTTTTTACCATGATACTGGCCGATACCTACGAACTTACCATTATGAATGGCAACGTCCGCACGCTCCATTTCATCCGTAAATACATTTACTATTTGAACATTTTTAATAACTAGCTCCGGTAAAATGACATTCCTTGCTGCTAGTATTTGAGATTTAATCTGTTGTGGGGTCTTCATCTTATTCCTCCTCATTTTGTTTGAAAGGAAAAATAAGCAAGGAAGAACGGAGATAAACAAAATATAGCTGTTTACCTACACATTCTGTACTTATATATTCCCGTAGCCGAACTAATTAAAGTGGTTAGTTTGTAGAAACTCTTGGACCATATTTCCAAGATTATACGAGTTAATTTTAATGTTATATTGCTTTTATGCGTAAACCTTTTTATGCATTCTAACAACGCATATAATGTTAGTCAATGATAATCTTTTACATTTATCTGTACGTAACTAAACAAATGAAAAAAAGAGGCCTCCCACGAGTTCGCTGAACTCATGAAAAGTAAAAAACCTTGAAAGGCATTTAGCCAATCAAGGTAATAGGATTCATAGAAACAAAAATATCACAATTGTGTTCTACAAAACACTGTAATAAAAAGTTCAATTAGCTGTTGCTATCTCTTTCTTCTATGAATTCTAAAAAGGAATCTTGTAGTTCTCCTTCTGTATCAATAGAATCAAGCAGTAATTTAGGTTCGAACGAACAATCTTTTAAAGTTGAACCTCCATCAATTACTCCTAGCATGTTTGAAATAGTATTAATCATGGTTTGTTCAATTATCTTAATTAATATATCTTTATTTTCGTCTGTTAAACTATCGTAAAAACTAATAGCTTTTTTCCAATACTCATCTGTTTTAGGAGTAACATTTGTTGTTTCATACAAGTTCTTGTATAGTTTAAGATTCTCTTTAACTATTGAATCATAAAGTGATTTGACAAAAATCTCATTCATTTAATTTCCTCATTTCTGGATACATTTTTTTGTTTAATTCAATAAGACTCTTTAATTTAGCATTTGGTATATCATCATAGACTCTTCTTAGTTCGATAATATCCCTTGCCAATAGCTGTCTAGGATTCTCTATTCCTTTGGTACTTCTCGAAATTATACCATTAGGGCCTTTTATTGTATGACCGACCTTTGGAACATTTATTGCGGGAGCAGTATATGGATCGTAATTATCCACTAATTTCTTCATTACTGCCTTCTGGCCTGCATGATGGGCATCTAGTCCTTCTACTCCTTTAATATCCTTATATGCTACAACTTGATATTTACCCGTACCCTTACCATTAATTTCAGATTCTACTCTCGCTATTGAAATTAGCTGTTCTTTTAACCCATTACTATTAACCGTATTATAAGGGACGCCTCCAGCCAATTCTAGTTGGTTTCTAGGATTGTAAGGCAAAAGATTAGCAATAGAACTAGATAATTCTTTCGCCTTCACAGTTCCTTTCACTGCAGCCGTTTTGGTGGTTGCTACCCCGGTTTTAGTGACGGCGCCTGCGCCTTTAGTTCCTACTATTGAAGTCGCGGTTGTTCCTAGTGCATAGGATACCCATTGAGCCCGAGAATTGGCATTACCATTTACCATGTCTCGTTCGTAGGAGTCCTTGATAGATTTAGAAATATACTTATAGGTTTGAACAGGGTGGACGATAGAATTAGCCGTACCTTTAAGACTCTCTCCAGGATTCGTGACAAAATCCCATGTTCCGACTACAAAGTCTTTTCCTGCATCATAAAGGCCTTCTCCCACTCCTTTTGCAATCTCTGTCGTTTGTCTATTTATCTCTAATTGTAAAGCATATTGCTGATGACTAGGCTCTAAGTTTTCATACCCAATCTTATTAGCTATTTTGAAAAACTCATCTGGATCTGTAACGGAATCAAGCTGTGCTTTCAAGTCTTTCATCAGTCGTTTTTCTGCTTCCTCTTTCTTCACTTTCAGATATTCTTCATTCTCTTTTTTTCTTACTTCTACATTTTTAAAAGCTCCGCTATTTTTATAAGAGGTCGAATTAAAATATAAAGGAGATGTCTCCCCACCCCTTGTACTAGATTCCTTCAACTGTTGCATGAGAGCAACTATCGAATCCAGATCCTCTTCGGATTCAGCATATTCTGTCGTCCATTTATGGTCTAGTTTATGAACCTTATTGATCGTTTTGGTCCTTTTCTTTTCCGCCTTCTCCATATTTTCTAAAAAACCTTCATCGGAAAAGGGCTCTAATTGAATGATATCATGAATCCCTTCCAAGATTTTCTTCAAGTCCGTTTTCTGAGCGCGGACCATTTCCTTAGCATTATGACTAGCCGTAACTAACTCTTCTTCTAAAAAAGGGACTGTAACAATACTTTCATTGAGGTCTGCCTCAATAATATCTCCTGGAATGCCACTAAAAAATGCGATGTGACGGTCAATCAAACCCATCCATGCATTTACTACATCCACTTGCGCTTTATAAAAACCTTTAATGGCAGCCGCACCTTGGCCCTGAAATTCGTCATCCAGGTTCACGATACCATTAAATTTCTACTTTTTTTCAATAAGTGATTGCTTAGAACATGCCCATTGTTACTAATTTCACTTGAGCCTCTAACTACTAATAAGCCCTAACGCTAGAGTACAATGGTAGCTCTTTGTTAATATAATAAATAGTGGCGAACAAGTCCTTTAACGACATACCGCAAATATGTGCCCGCCGAATAATAAATTTGTTCAAGAGGTTTTATACTCTTTGGTAAAATCCACATCAGACCAACAAGTTCTCCTCTTCTAATTCCTGTTCCAAGTAATTATGCTATAGTCCCTCCTAAGGAGTTTCGTATTAAGCGTTCCTGCTTTATTCCCTTTATCCTGACACATCATTAAATACGATTTCACCTGCATAGGTGTAAGACCCTCTAAATTCACCACTTCTTGTTTAATACAATAATCTATAAATTGTCCTAGCAACATTTTGTAATTTTTAATATTTGCTTCTGTAGTATTTTTGAATTGCCTATCTTCTAAGAAATCTTGGTACGCAAATTTTAACAACAAAAAAGACTACCTCCCCTTTTTAGAGGAAGTAGTCTATATTTTACTTATTAATAGTTAGCAAAACTGCTTCTCATTTTGGACGAAAAATGGGGTTAACCAGTTCTCAAAAATGAGTTATTACATCATGCCGCCCATTCCGCCCATATCAGGCATTCCCATTCCGCCGCCAGCAGCGCCAGCAGGTTCTGGTTTGTCAGCAACAACTGCTTCTGTTGTTAAGAACATAGCAGCCACGGATCCAGCGTTTTGTAGAGCTGAACGAGTTACTTTAGTAGGATCGACGATACCAGCTTCGATCATGTTCACCCATTCTCCAGTAGCGGCATTGAAGCCAGTACCAATTGATTCGCCTTTAAGGCGCTCAACGATTACAGATCCTTCAAGTCCAGCGTTGTGAGCGATTTGGCGAATTGGCTCTTCGATTGCACGAAGAACGATTTTCACGCCTGTTGCTACGTCGCCTTCCGCTTCGATTTCTGCAACTTTATTGTATACGTTAAGAAGAGCTGTACCACCACCGGCTACGATACCTTCTTCAACAGCAGCACGAGTAGAGTTCAATGCATCTTCAATACGAAGTTTACGTTCTTTAAGTTCTGTTTCAGTAGCTGCTCCGACTTTGATTACGGCTACACCACCAGCTAATTTAGCAAGGCGTTCTTGTAGTTTTTCGCGGTCGAATTCAGAAGTTGTTTCTTCTAATTGAACACGGATTTGGTTTACACGAGCTTGAATTTGAGCTGTGTCTCCAGCACCTTCAACGATTGTTGTGTTCTCTTTTGTAACAACGACTTTAGAAGCGCGTCCTAAAGAATCGATTGTTGCAGATTTAAGGTCAAGGCCGATTTCTTCCGTGATCAATTCGCCGCCTGTTAGAGCTGCGATGTCTTCAAGCATAGCTTTACGACGGTCACCGAATCCAGGAGCTTTAACTGCCACTGCATTGAATGTTCCACGAAGTTTGTTCACAACAAGAGTTGCAAGTGCTTCGCCTTCCACGTCTTCAGAAATCAACAATAGTGGTTTTCCTTGTTGTACAACTTGCTCAAGTACAGGAAGGATTTCTTGAAGGTTCGTAATTTTTTTATCGGTAATTAAGATGTATGGATTTTCAAGAATCGCTTCCATTTTATCTGAATCAGTAACCATGTAAGGAGACGCATATCCGCGATCGAATTGCATACCTTCTACAACGTCCAATTCAGTTGTGAAACCTTTAGATTCTTCGATTGTGATAACGCCGTCGTTACCTACACGTTCCATAGCTTCTGCAATCAATTGTCCTACTTCTTCATCGGCTGAAGAGATAGCGGCAACTTGTGCAATCGATTCTTTGTTTTCAACAGGTTGAGAAATGGCTTTTAATTCTGCAATAGCAGTATTAACCGCTTTTTCCATCCCTTTACGGATACCCATTGGGTTAGCACCAGCTGTTACGTTCTTAAGACCTTCACGGATCATTGCTTGCGCAAGAACCGTTGCAGTAGTCGTTCCGTCACCAGCTACGTCATTTGTTTTGCTTGCTACTTCAGCAACCAATTTCGCACCCATGTTTTCGAAAGCATCTTCTAATTCGATTTCTTTAGCGATTGTTACACCGTCATTGGTAATAAGCGGTGAACCGAATTTTTTCTCCAGAACCACGTTACGTCCTTTTGGTCCAAGCGTTACTTTTACTGCATCTGCAAGAGCGTCAACGCCACGAAGCATTGAACGGCGAGCTTCTTCACTAAATTTAATTTCTTTAGCCATGTATAAGTACCTCCCTAATCATTTTAAGAAAAATTTTCGTTCAGTTAAGTATGATGTATAATTAGCCAATGATAGCTAAGATATCGCTTTCACGTAAGATTAAGTATTCATTATTTTCGTATTTAACTTCAGTACCAGCATATTTTGAGAAGATAATTAGATCGCCTTGGGCAACCTCTAAAGCAACACGTTCGCCATTTTCAAGGACACGGCCTGTACCAACCGCTACGACTTTACCTTCTTGTGGCTTTTCTTTTGCAGTATCAGGAAGAACAATACCGCTTGCCGTTTTTTCTTCAGATTGAACTAATTCAATAATAACGCGATCACCTAATGGTTTTAACAAGTGAAACAACCTCCTCATTTTCTCTTAAATCAATTGCCTGATTTATTAGCACTCATCAACACCGAGTGCTAACACATTTATAATATTAAATAAATCGAGCCCTTTTTGCAAGTATCTTGTTGAATTTTTTTTATTAATTTCTGATAAATTTCGGGTATACTACTCTAGGATAATGATTCCTAAAATGTTTTTTGGAAATGTTCTCTTTTTATATACCTATAAGTGGTGTTATGGGCTGTTTTTTGATACCCTTTTTATATACGTTTATAGATTGTCCCCATGTCAGGACTCTAAAAAAATGGCGGACTTAATTAAAGGAGTTTTCATTTTTGAAAAAAGAATATTGGTTCGTCATCATTACTTACATTGCCATGCAATTATCGGGTATTGTCGGAATGCCGATTTTCACGGTGATCGGGTCTGCACTGGGCATACCAAGTGATGAGCTCGAAGTTAAATCGGCCGCTTACTGGATCGTCTTCAGTTTTCTTGCAGCACTAATAGTGATTCTATTCTTGTTGCGAAAAGATATGAAGGAAAATACTGAGCTTACACAGACTTCGGTTCCCGTGTCCTTCCTATGGGCAATAGCGGGTGTCTTCCTAGCCTTTTTCGCTCAAAATATTGCTGGGAACATCGAACAGATGCTTGGGGTGGAGACTGAATCTGAAAATACTCAAAATCTGGTTTCACTCATTTATAAAGTTCCGATGGTCATATTTGTTACCTCTGTGATTGGTCCTATTTTGGAAGAAATCATTTTCAGGAAAATTATTTTCGGATCGCTTTATAAACGCTTTAATTTCTTCATTTCGGCTTTACTCAGCTCGGTTATTTTCGGCTTGGCACACGGTGAACTCGAACATCTTCTTTTATATGCAGCAATGGGCTTCACTTTTGCCTTCCTATATGCCAAAACGGGCCGTATTCTCGTATCCATAGCCGCACATGTCGCTATGAATACCCTTGTTGTCATTATTCAGGTGGTATATAGAGAAGATATCGAGAAATTGTCAGATACTGCACAAGCCTTTATCGGAGGTTTATTATGAAACGTCAGTCACCTTTATTCATCGGAATCGTATACGCAGGCTTGGGCATTCTCTTTACAACGATTGCCGTCCAGACAGTCAATTCTTCCGGATGGGGATTTTTCGCCTATATCCTTGTATTGATTGCGACTCTTGACTTGGGATCTGGGATCCGTATGATTCTCATCCACTTTAAAATTAAGTCCATACAAAAGAATAACAAGAAATAAAAAACACGCTGCATAATCGCAGCGTGTTTTTATTCTTCTAGAACAGCTTCTTCTACTACAGGATAGTGCTTTAAAAAGTAAATCAGCGATTGAAGCTCAACCGCCAGATCAATATGATGAACCCTTATGGATGGGGGTACAGTCAGCCTGGCTGGAGTGAAATTCAGTATCCCTTTTATATCGGCCTGAACCAAACGATCGGTTATCGTCTGGGCCTCTTGGGCAGGGACCGTCAAAATCGCTACCGTAATATTGTTTTCCTGCAAAAGTGTGTCTATTTCGTTCATATGATAGATCGGCACATCAGCGATGGTCTTTCCGACCTTGTCTTCAGAAACTTCAAATGCCATTTCAATTTTTGTATTATTGTTTTTCATGAAATTGTAATTTAAAAAGGCAGTCCCTAAATTCCCCACTCCAATTAAGGCTACTTTTGTCAGTTCATCTTGATCCAATGTTTTTCTGAAGAAAGACAATAAATAATTGACATTATAGCCGTAGCCCTTCTTTCCAAGTGCTCCAAAGTAGGAAAAATCGCGGCGGATCGTTGCTGAATCTACCTTTACAGCTTCACTCAGCTCAGCTGAGGAAACTCTTTGTTTACCTGAGGAATGTAAGTTTTTTAAAAATCGATAATACAAGGGCAACCTTTTAGCCGTTGCTTGCGGTATCTTTGGGTCATGGTTCATTGTTCTTCCCCGCCTTTATACATGCTTTTAAAACGATTACATTTGATTTAGCTGCCTTTTGTAATCACTGCTGGACACGCCACCTGTTTTCTCCACTAAAAATGTAGGCCCGATAATCATTCCTTTATCCAGTGCCTTACACATGTCGTAAACCGTTAATGCGGTTGCAGATGCTGCTGTTAACGCTTCCATTTCAACACCTGTACTACCCTTCGTTTTCACCTGTGTTTCAATTTTAAGCCGGTATCCTTTTTCTTCTTTTTCCCACTCAAAAGCAATATTGACCCCTTGTAAGGAAATGGGGTGACACATCGGAATGATATTGGATGTATTTTTGCTGGCCATGATGCCTGCAACCTGTGCTACCGCCAATACATCACCTTTTTTCATTTGTTGATTCGTGATTTTTTCATATATTTCTTCGTTCAATAAGATGCTGGATTGAGCTGTTGCCGTCCGGATTGTCTCCGGCTTCGTGCTCACATCAACCATTTTGGCTCTGCCTTGTTCATTAAAATGCGTTAAATCGCTCATAAAATTACCCCTCCTAAATCATACACTATTATCCTACATTATGTAACAGCTTGTTTTTCACCTTTAAAACCAAAGCTGTTGCCGTTAAATACTATAATACGTTACACTAACAATAATCAATTGAGGTGAAATCCATGATTCTATTACAAATCAATCAACTATCTAAATATTATGGTGCTGAGCTAATCTTATCAAATATGAAGCTTGAAGTTCAAAATAAAGACCGGATTGCCCTAGTCGGTCGAAATGGAGCAGGAAAGTCGACCTTGCTAAAAATTATAGCCGGTCAAATTTCTCATGATGGTGGCGAAATCATCAAGCCAAAAGACATTACAATCGGTTATATGGCCCAGGATACTGGATTGGAATCCGAACTATCCATTTGGGACGAAATGCTGACTGTATTCGAAAAACTGATTGGACAAGAAAAAGAACTACGGCGACTCGAGGCTGCCATGGCCGATCCCGCAACATTTGAAAATGAAATACGTTACCAAAAGGTGTTAAGTGAATATGATGCCCTCCAGGTAACATTCAAAGAACAGGGCGGGTATCAATATGAAGCTGATATCCGCTCTGTCTTACATGGTCTCCAATTTGGAGATTTTGATCATTCCACTTTAATTTCCACATTGAGCGGTGGTCAAAAGACACGCCTTGCCTTGGGGAAATTACTTTTAAAGAAACCTGATATTTTAATACTGGATGAGCCTACAAACCATCTGGATATCGAGACACTCTCTTGGCTTGAACAATATTTGCAAAGCTATCAGGGTGCAGTACTTATTGTGTCCCATGATCGCTATTTTCTTGATAAAGTTGTCAATCAGGTCTATGAAATTTCAAGGAATAACATGAAAAAGTACTATGGAAATTACAGCTCCTACTTAGAAAGAAGAGCAGAAGACTATGAACGTGAAATGAAACAATTCGAGAAACAGCAAGGGGAAATAGAAAAACTGCGAGATTTTGTCCAACGTAATATAACGAGGGCATCGACGACCAAAAGAGCCCAAAGCCGTCGTAAACAGCTGGAAAAGATGGACGTATTGGACAAGCCTCAGGGTGATGAGAAATCCGCCAATTTTTCCTTTCAAATAGAAAAACAAAGTGGCAATGAAGTGCTTCATCTTCAAAACTTGGCCATCGGCTATGCGGGGGAAGCAGTGTCTCAAAACATTAACTCCCGGATGACAAAAGGCGAAAGCATTGCCCTCGTCGGACCGAATGGTGTCGGTAAATCTACATTATTGAAAACCGTCATTTCAAAGCTCCCTCCGATTTCCGGGGAATTTCGCTTTGGAACCAATGTCGAAGTCAGTTATTACGATCAAGAACAAGCCAATCTCATTTCTAATAAACGCGTCCTGAATGAACTATGGGATGATTACCCGACTAAACCGGAGAAAGATATCCGGACAGTGCTAGGCAATTTCCTTTTTAGCGGGGACGATGTGTTGAAAACCGTTTCAACTTTGAGCGGTGGGGAAAAGGCTCGCCTTGCTTTAGCGAAAATGATGATGGAAAAGGGAAACTTTTTGATTCTGGATGAACCGACTAACCATTTGGACCTGGAGAGCAAGTTAGTCCTTGAAAATGCTTTGATCGATTATCCTGGAACCATTCTTGTTGTCTCGCATGACCGTTACTTCATTAATCGAATCGCTACAAAAATCATAGAGCTATCCAAGGACGGCAATGAAGAATTCCTTGGGGATTATGATTACTATGTTGAGAAAAAACAAGAGCAAGCTGAAATTGAAGCCCTTGAACAACAGGGTAAGGCAAATACAGTAGAAATAAAGGTCGAAAAAACAAATTATAAACTGGATAAAGAAACGAAAAAAGCAGAACGGCAACGCAAACGTCGAATCGAAGAGATTGAATCGGCGATGGAATTGCTGGAAACAGAAATTACCGAGTATAATGAGCTTCTATGTGACCCAGCGGTTTTCCAAGACCATGAAAAAGTGATGGACATACAGACGAAACTGGACAAGGCACAAGAAACATTAGATCAGTATCTGGAAGAATGGGCCGAATTAGAAGAGTAAGATGAAGGCTGGGTCATGTGACTCAGTCTTTTTCTTATGAAGCAATAAGTTATCCACAGTCTTATGCACATAACAAGCACGACTGAATCAACATTATTTTAGTTTACCCACACTATCCACAAAAATTTATCCACTTATCCACAAAATTACTATTTATACACAGGTGTTTTGAATAGTGAAAAAATTTTATCCACAAAATAAGCATGATTTGTAAAAACAGAAAAACAAGATACCAAAGTTCGGTATCCTGCCTTCATTAGAAAACTTCTATATCCAACCCAGGATTTCCGTTCAAATCTAGTCCTGAGCGTTTTCCCTTTTCAAACATGATGCTGCCTGCAGCACCGATCATCGCCGCGTTATCCGTACAAAGATGTAAGGGAGGAATGACCAGGTCCATTGACAAACCTGAAAAAGCATCCGTAAGAGCATTTCTGAGCCCTTTATTGGCAGCAACTCCTCCAGCAAGCAATACCTGTTTCACTTCATATTCCTTGGCAGCCTTGACGGCCTTCTTCACAAGAACCTCAATAACACTCGCCTGGAAGCTTGCCGCTAAGTCCTGCGGCTCAATATTTTCGCCACGTTGTTCTGCATTATGCAAGGTATTAATGACAGCTGATTTCAAGCCGCTGAAAGAAAAGTCATAGCTTCCTTCTTCTAACCAAGCCCTTGGCAGTTTCAAAGATGGTGTCCCCTCATGAGCAAGTCTATCGATATGTGGACCCCCAGGATACGGAAGCCCCAGTGTTCTTGCGACTTTATCGTAAGCCTCGCCTGCCGCGTCATCTCTTGTTTCCCCAATTACTTTAAAGGAACCAGGCTCAGTCAATAACACCAATTCGGTATGTCCACCTGATACGACTAAAGAAAGGGCAGGATACTGTATTTCTTGTACCAGTCTATTCGCATATATATGTCCTGCAATATGGTGCGTTCCCACAAGAGGGATTCCATGCGCGAAAGCAATGGCTTTGGCTGCATTAACGCCTATTAACAAGGCTCCTACTAACCCTGGGCCTTCAGTGACAGCTATGGCATCCAAATCCTCATATGTCACACCAGCTTGAAGCAGGGCCTCCTCCAATACGATGGTGATCTGCTCAACATGATGACGAGACGCTATTTCCGGAACGACACCACCAAACCGTTTATGGCTTTCTATTTGTGAAGCCACAACATTGCTGACTATCTCTGTTCCATTCTTAATGACGGCTGCAGCTGTCTCATCGCAGCTCGTTTCAATACCCAATATCAATTGATCTTTTTTCATCTAAAATTCACCCACATAACATAAGCATCTTCTTGATTATCTGTATAATATCTTTTCCTTATTCCGCCCTTTTGAAAGCCCAGTTTTTCATAGAGGGAAATGGCTACAGCATTGCTGACCCGAACCTCTAGCGTCATCCGGACCACCCCCATGCTGATCGAGATTTCTATCATTTTTCTTAGCAGGGCTTCACCAAGCTTTTGCCCTCGATACTCGGGTAAAATGGCGATATTGGTAATATGCGATTCATCAATGACAATCCAGGCCCCGCAATAACCGGCAATTTTCCCCTCATCTTCAATAACCATATAAACAGCATATTCATTATGATTCAGTTCATTAAAGAAAGCTTCCCGGCTCCAAGGCAAAGTGAAGGACTGTTTTTCCACGTTCAAAACTTGCTCGATATCTTCCGTTTTCATCTTACGAAACGTCATTGTTTTGCTCATCATAATCGGTCGCTTTCCTTTTATTTTATTTACCCTGCTGTTCAAGCCACTTTGCTTCGGCTTCAGCCATACGAATATAGTTGGGAACGAAGTGGTGTATATCGACTTCATCCTTATTCAAACCAATAAAAGCAAGTTCGCTTGGTCTCGCATTATACAACTGTACAGGAGCAAAGACAGCTAAATCCCCCAGTACTTCTGTAATGGCCTCACGATGAATCTCCACGTCCTGGCCAACAAACAATACTGGTCGATTGTATTCCTTTACCTTCATCGCCCATTCAGAGCTTAGAATATTACAATCTTCCGTGACCGTTTTTAACGTGCCATGATCAAATTCATATAAACCTGTATATACCTGGCCACGTCTAGCATCGAACAATGGGGAAACCAAACCATCAAAATAACGGCCATTCGCTGCTAGCACTTCTAAACTAGAAACAGCGGATAATGGAACATTCAGTGTCCAGGCCAATGTTTTTGCTATCGTTACGCCAATTCTAACTCCTGTATAAGATCCAGGACCCTGAGCGACAACGATTTTCGTCAGCTCTTTAGGAGACGTATCACAGTCCTTCAATAAAGACTCGATTGCAGGCATCACCCGAACGGAATGGTTCTTCTTTAAATTCGTCGTGTACTCTCCGATCACTTGGGTACCATTTATTAAAGCAACCCCTAAAGTAAAGTTCGATGTATCTATCGCTAAAACCTTCATGAAATTATCTCCTTACATAACATAACATACCGTTCGCCATGAGCTTCCAAAACAAATCGGCGACTCGTATCACCAAGACGATAAATATTAATGGTCAGAATGTCCTCGGGGAGTTGGTCTTTTATTAAATGGGCCCATTCCACGACTGTCACACCATCGCCATCAAAATATTCATCAAAACCTAAATCCTCTTCTGACTCTCCTACCCGATATACATCCATATGATATAAGGGTAAGCGACCGTTGTATTCCTTTATAATCGTAAAGGTAGGGCTATTCACCGTACGTGAGACCCCTAATCCCTTAGCAAGACCTTTAGTAAATGCAGTTTTCCCTGCCCCTAAATCTCCCTCTAAAGCCAGTACATCGCCACTGCGAAGCCTCTTAGCCAATTCCTGCGCAAACTGTGCCGTCTCTTCCTCATTTTCAGAAATCCATTCGAAATGTTGCATATATCCGTCACCTTTATCATTCAATTAAGTAATTGATCCCCAGTTAAAAAAGGGCTAAATTCTACCTATAAAAAACGCATTCATTCACCATTGATTCAAAAAAAGATTCTATATGTAGTGTACCTTGTTTCAAAAGAAGAAACAAATAAGTTATGGATATTATAAGATGAAAATCCGGTAAAACAAAAAAAACGAAACAAAGGTTTCGTTTTTTTCATGATTGCGGGGACAGGATTTGAACCTGCGACCTCCGGGTTATGAGCCCGACGAGCTACCGGACTGCTCTACCCCGCGACGGTATGAATGATACATTTATATAAAAAGTACAGCTTGGCGACGTCCTACTCTCACAGGGGGAAACCCCCAACTACCATTGGCGCTGAAGAGCTTAACTGCCGTGTTCGGAATGGGAACGGGTGTGACCTCTTCGCTATCGCCACCAAACATTATACTTTTTCTTTAAGACTTATATTATTATAATACAAATCGTTCTGATAAGCAAGGAATTTCTTTTCCTTTTTTAAAGAGATGGATTAATAAAACATAACATTAATTATAGTATGGCTTATTTCACAAAAAAATATTCAATTGATTCGTAAAAATAAAAAAACGAAACATCGTTTCGTTTTTTTCATGATTGCGGGGACAGGATTTGAACCTGCGACCTCCGGGTTATGAGCCCGACGAGCTACCGGACTGCTCTACCCCGCGACGGTATGAATGGTACATTTATTATAAAGTATAGCTTGGCGGCGTCCTACTCTCACAGGGGGAAACCCCCAACTACCATCGGCGCTGAAGAGCTTAACTGCCGTGTTCGGAATGGGAACGGGTGTGACCTCTTCGCTATCGCCACCAAACATATCAGGAACGTTGTTCCTTCAAAACTAGATAATATCAGAAGGTGTTCATCTTTTTAAAGCGTTGGTTAAGTCCTCGATCTATTAGTATCAGTCAGCTCCACATGTCGCCACGCTTCCACCTCTGACCTATCAACCTGATCATCTTTCAGGGATCTTACTAGCTTGCGCCATGGGAAATCTCATCTTGAGGGGGGCTTCATGCTTAGATGCTTTCAGCACTTATCCCTTCCGCACGTAGCTACCCAGCTATGCCTTTGGCAAGACAACTGGTACACCAGCGGTGCGTCCATCCCGGTCCTCTCGTACTAAGGACAGCTCCTCTCAAATTTCCTGCGCCCGCGACGGATAGGGACCGAACTGTCTCACGACGTTCTGAACCCAGCTCGCGTACCGCTTTAATGGGCGAACAGCCCAACCCTTGGGACCGACTACAGCCCCAGGATGCGATGAGCCGACATCGAGGTGCCAAACCTCCCCGTCGATGTGGACTCTTGGGGGAGATAAGCCTGTTATCCCCGGGGTAGCTTTTATCCGTTGAGCGATGGCCCTTCCATGCGGAACCACCGGATCACTAAGCCCGACTTTCGTCCCTGCTCGACTTGTAGGTCTCGCAGTCAAGCTCCCTTGTGCCTTTACACTCTGCGAATGATTTCCAACCATTCTGAGGGAACCTTTGGGCGCCTCCGTTACTCTTTAGGAGGCGACCGCCCCAGTCAAACTGCCCACCTGACACTGTCTCCCACCCCGATAAGGGGCGCGGGTTAGAATTTCAATACAGCCAGGGTAGTATCCCACCAACGCCTCCACCGAAGCTAGCGCTCCGGCTTCTCAGGCTCCTACCTATCCTGTACAAGCTGTAACAAAATTCAATATCAGGCTGCAGTAAAGCTCCACGGGGTCTTTCCGTCCTGTCGCGGGTAACCTGCATCTTCACAGGTACTATAATTTCACCGAGTCTCTCGTTGAGACAGTGCCCAGATCGTTACACCTTTCGTGCGGGTCGGAACTTACCCGACAAGGAATTTCGCTACCTTAGGACCGTTATAGTTACGGCCGCCGTTTACTGGGGCTTCGGTTCAAAGCTTCGCTTGCGCTAACCTCTCCCCTTAACCTTCCAGCACCGGGCAGGTGTCAGCCCCTATACTTCGCCTTGCGGCTTCGCAGAGACCTGTGTTTTTGCTAAACAGTCGCCTGGGCCTATTCACTGCGGCTTTTCTGGGCTATTCACCCTAAAAAGCACCCCTTCTCCCGAAGTTACGGGGTCATTTTGCCGAGTTCCTTAACGAGAGTTCTCTCGCACACCTTAGGATTCTCTCCTCGCCTACCTGTGTCGGTTTGCGGTACGGGCACCTTACATCTCACTAGAGGCTTTTCTTGGCAGTGTGGAATCAGGAACTTCGGTACTATATTTCCCTCGCCATCACAGCTCCGCCTTAATGGAAACGGGATTTGCCTCGTTTCCGGCCTAACTGCTTGGACGCGCATATCCAACAGCGCGCTTACCCTATCCTTCTGCGTCCCCCCATCGTTCAAACGATGTATAGGTGGTACAGGAATATCAACCTGTTGTCCATCGCCTACGCCTTTCGGCCTCGGCTTAGGTCCCGACTAACCCTGAGCGGACGAGCCTTCCTCAGGAAACCTTAGGCATTCGGTGGAAGGGATTCTCACCCTTCTTTCGCTACTCATACCGGCATTCTCACTTCTAAGCGCTCCACCAGTCCTTACGGTCTGACTTCAACGCCCTTAGAACGCTCTCCTACCATCGACACCATACGGTGTCAATCCACAGCTTCGGTGATACGTTTAGCCCCGGTACATTTTCGGCGCGGAGTCACTCGACCAGTGAGCTATTACGCACTCTTTAAATGGTGGCTGCTTCTGAGCCAACATCCTGGTTGTCTAAGCAACTCCACATCCTTTTCCACTTAACGTATACTTTGGGACCTTAGCTGGTGGTCTGGGCTGTTTCCCTTTCGACTACGGATCTTATCACTCGCAGTCTGACTCCCAAGAATAAGTATTTGGCATTCGGAGTTTGACTGAATTCGGTAACCCGTTGGGGGCCCCTAGTCCAATCAGTGCTCTACCTCCAATACTCTCATCTTGAGGCTAGCCCTAAAGCTATTTCGGAGAGAACCAGCTATCTCCAGGTTCGATTGGAATTTCTCCGCTACCCACACCTCATCCCCGCACTTTTCAACGTGCGTGGGTTCGGGCCTCCATTCAGTGTTACCTGAACTTCACCCTGGACATGGGTAGATCACCTGGTTTCGGGTCTACGACCTCATACTCATTCGCCCTATTCAGACTCGCTTTCGCTGCGGCTCCGTCTTATCAACTTAACCTCGCATGAAATCGTAACTCGCCGGTTCATTCTACAAAAGGCACGCCATTACCCATTAACGGGCTTTGACTACTTGTAGGCACACGGTTTCAGGATCTATTTCACTCCCCTTCCGGGGTGCTTTTCACCTTTCCCTCACGGTACTGGTTCACTATCGGTCACTAGGTAGTATTTAGCCTTGGGAGATGGTCCTCCCTGCTTCCGACGGGATTTCTCGTGTCCCGCCGTACTCAGGATCCACTCAGGAGGGAACGAAGTTTCAACTACAGGGTTTTTACCTTCTTTGACGGACCTTTCCAGGTCACTTCATTTACCCCGTTCCTTTGTAACTCCATATTGAGTGTCCTACAACCCCAAGAGGCAAGCCTCTTGGTTTGGGCTACATTCCGTTTCGCTCGCCGCTACTCAGGAAATCGCTATTGCTTTCTCTTCCTCCGGGTACTTAGATGTTTCAGTTCCCCGGGTCTGCCTTCAATACCCTATGTATTCAGGTAGAGATACTGTTCCATTACGAACAGTGGGTTTCCCCATTCGGAAATCTCCGGATCAAAGCTTACTTACAGCTCCCCGAAGCATATCGGTGTTAGTCCCGTCCTTCATCGGCTCCTAGTGCCAAGGCATCCACCGTGCGCCCTTTCTAACTTAACCGTTAAAAAGATCTTACTGATGCTTTGAAAAAAATTAATTGCCTTCTATCTATTATCTAGTTTTCAAGGAACAATGTAGAAAGATCGTCATCACGATGTGATGAGTCCTTCGTAGTTGAATGAATTACTCATTCAAAACTGAACAAAACAAAAGCGCTCTCGTATTATCCTTAGAAAGGAGGTGATCCAGCCGCACCTTCCGATACGGCTACCTTGTTACGACTTCACCCCAATCATCTGTCCCACCTTAGGCGGCTGGCTCCATAAAGGTTACCTCACCGACTTCGGGTGTTACAAACTCTCGTGGTGTGACGGGCGGTGTGTACAAGGCCCGGGAACGTATTCACCGCGGCATGCTGATCCGCGATTACTAGCGATTCCGGCTTCATGCAGGCGAGTTGCAGCCTACAATCCGAACTGAGAATGGCTTTATGGGATTCGCTTACCTTCGCAGGTTTGCAGCCCTTTGTACCATCCATTGTAGCACGTGTGTAGCCCAGGTCATAAGGGGCATGATGATTTGACGTCATCCCCACCTTCCTCCGGTTTGTCACCGGCAGTCACCTTAGAGTGCCCAACTGAATGCTGGCAACTAAGATCAAGGGTTGCGCTCGTTGCGGGACTTAACCCAACATCTCACGACACGAGCTGACGACAACCATGCACCACCTGTCACTCTGTCCCCCGAAGGGGAACGTCCTATCTCTAGGAGTGTCAGAGGATGTCAAGACCTGGTAAGGTTCTTCGCGTTGCTTCGAATTAAACCACATGCTCCACCGCTTGTGCGGGCCCCCGTCAATTCCTTTGAGTTTCAACCTTGCGGTCGTACTCCCCAGGCGGAGTGCTTAATGCGTTAGCTGCAGCACTAAAGGGCGGAAACCCTCTAACACTTAGCACTCATCGTTTACGGCGTGGACTACCAGGGTATCTAATCCTGTTTGCTCCCCACGCTTTCGCGCCTCAGTGTCAGTTACAGACCAGAAAGTCGCCTTCGCCACTGGTGTTCCTCCAAATCTCTACGCATTTCACCGCTACACTTGGAATTCCACTTTCCTCTTCTGCACTCAAGTTCCCCAGTTTCCAATGACCCTCCACGGTTGAGCCGTGGGCTTTCACATCAGACTTAAAGAACCACCTGCGCGCGCTTTACGCCCAATAATTCCGGACAACGCTTGCCACCTACGTATTACCGCGGCTGCTGGCACGTAGTTAGCCGTGGCTTTCTGGTTAGGTACCGTCAAGGTACCAGCAGTTACTCTGGTACTTGTTCTTCCCTAACAACAGAACTTTACGACCCGAAGGCCTTCTTCGTTCACGCGGCGTTGCTCCGTCAGACTTTCGTCCATTGCGGAAGATTCCCTACTGCTGCCTCCCGTAGGAGTCTGGGCCGTGTCTCAGTCCCAGTGTGGCCGATCACCCTCTCAGGTCGGCTACGCATCGTCGCCTTGGTGAGCCATTACCTCACCAACTAGCTAATGCGCCGCGGGCCCATCTATAAGTGACAGCCGAAACCGTCTTTCCATCTTCTCTCATGCGAGAAAAGAACATATCCGGTATTAGCTCCGGTTTCCCGAAGTTATCCCAGTCTTATAGGCAGGTTGCCCACGTGTTACTCACCCGTCCGCCGCTAATCTCAGGGAGCAAGCTCCCATCGATTCGCTCGACTTGCATGTATTAGGCACGCCGCCAGCGTTCGTCCTGAGCCAGGATCAAACTCTCCGAAGAAATGTTTGACTTGCTCATTTTGCTTTTTTATAGTGTGTGCTCACTCAAAATTTACGTTGGCGCTTTGTTTTGTTCAGTTTTCAAAGAGCAATAATGGTAATAATGGAGCGGGTGAAGAGAATCGAACTCTCATCATCAGCTTGGAAGGCTGAGGTTTTACCACTAAACTACACCCGCATTATATAATTATGAATGATTCCGAGAAATAATGGTCGGGAAGACAGGATTCGAACCTGCGACCCCTTGGTCCCAAACCAAGTGCTCTACCAAGCTGAGCTACTTCCCGTAAAATATGGTGCGCCCGGCGGGAGTCGAACCTACAACCTTCTGATTCGTAGTCAGATGCTCTATCCAATTGAGCTACGGGCGCTAATTTCTATGATGTTATTGGTGCGGCCGAGAGGAGTCGAACCTCCACGGGGTTTCCCCCACTAGGCCCTCAACCTAGCGCGTCTGCCATTCCGCCACGACCGCGAAAGCGACTTCGTAAGTTTAACACCTTTTCAACTTGTTGTCAAGTAGAAAGTTATGCGGGTGAAGGGACTTGAACCCCCACGCCTTGCGGCGCCAGATCCTAAGTCTGGTGCGTCTGCCAATTCCGCCACACCCGCGTAATAAAATGAAAATGGTGAGCCATGAAGGATTCGAACCTTCGACCCTCTGATTAAAAGTCAGATGCTCTACCAACTGAGCTAATGGCTCTAAATGAAAATGGCTGGGCTAGAAGGGATCGAACCTTCGCATGACGGAATCAAAATCCGTTGCCTTACCGCTTGGCTATAGCCCATCAATCAAACTCATTAACAGCTAGGTTAATATTATATCACTATAACATCACTTTAGCAAGAGTTTATTTTTAAAAAAATAATGGCGGTCCCGACGGGAATCGAACCCGCGATCTCCTGCGTGACAGGCAGGCATGTTAACCGCTACACCACGGGACCAGCAAATAATGTTACGAAAAAAAGTGACCCATACGGGATTCGAACCCGTGTTACCGCCGTGAAAGGGCGGTGTCTTAACCGCTTGACCAATGGGCCTTAATTAAAATGTTTCTGGCGGAGAAGGAGGGATTTGAACCCTCGCGCCGCTCGCGCGACCTACACCCTTAGCAGGGGCGCCTCTTCAGCCTCTTGAGTACTTCCCCAAAAAAATGGCTCCGCAGGTAGGACTCGAACCTACGACCGTTCGGTTAACAGCCGAATGCTCTACCACTGAGCTACTGCGGAATAGTGAAAGTTGGTTCCCTTTTTATGCTCAAGGACCTTAGTGGTTGTCGTGAAGAACAAGTTGTTATCTTGTCGACTCTTATGATTATAAAGAGGTTCAGAGTTAAAGTCAAGACATCTTTTTCTTTTTTTTATTTTTTTATTTCTTTTTCTTTAATCCCTTGGTAAATCAACGTTCCTCGGCACTTTCCACAGACAAATCTCGAAGTATCAATTCTTTTTTTTCTTAAATATACCTGCTGACATTGTGCACATATATATTGAATTGTATTCCTTTTCCTCTTAACTTGATTCGAAGGCAAAGGCGAACAGAATCTTGGGGCTCCCGTTTTTTTCAGTAAATGCTTAAAGTCTGCATCCCGGTGCTGGTACCCTTTCTTCTCAAGATGGAGATGATAGTGACATAATTCATGTTTGATGATCCCAATCAATTCTTCCAAACCACGTTCCTCGAAATATTTCTTGTTTATTTCTATATTATGAGTACCAAGCAAGTACCTTCCACCTGTTGTGCGAAGTCGTGGGTTAAAGCTAGCTTGATGCTTAAACTTCCTTTGAAAGTGATTCATCGAAATTTCCTCAACCAATTTTTGCAATTGTTGATTATCCATCTCCCACACTCCTTCCATGGTAACAAGACAACCTATTATAACATAGACTAATAAAACAACAGGAATCTTTGGGGAGGTTAGTGTTATGCCGAAATGGTTTCAAAACCAAATTAGAAGAGCTTTCTATGATAAGGATTATTATCAAGTGAAAATGTTGAATCAATGCTGGTTTTTTTATCAAAAAAAAGAAACGC
Source organism: Peribacillus suis (assembly GCF_059384845.1). Classification (NCBI taxonomy): domain Bacteria; kingdom Bacillati; phylum Bacillota; class Bacilli; order Caryophanales; family Bacillaceae; genus Peribacillus; species Peribacillus suis. Next base: position 303,436 of record NZ_CM182019.1, on the reverse strand, counting down.
TACATTTATGATCATGATTCTACTTACGTAGTGTTCGCTCTCCTATAAAAAAACCCCTTCTAAAAAAGAAGGAGTCTTTTCATTCATTAATTTTGGTCCTTAGGTTGTAACATGGTCAGCGACACTCTCTGTTTTTGAGCATCAACTTGTTCCACCCAAACGGTTACTACGTCTCCGACAGCCACAACGTCCATCGGATTCTTTATAAAACGGTTACTAAGTTTGGATATATGCACGAGGCCATCTTGTTTGACGCCAATGTCCACAAATGCACCGAAGTCTACAACATTTCTCACCGTACCTTGTAGTTCCATGCCGGTCTTTAAATCTTCCATTTTCAAAACGTCCTTTTTAAGCAAGGGTTTTGAAAGCTCGTCTCTCGGATCTCTTCCTGGTTTGACCAAATCATCGATGATGTCTTTAATCGTTATTTCCCCGATATCCAACTCATCAGCCAATTCTTTCGGATTTAAGCTGACTAATTGTTTATTCAACTCATCACTACCAAGGTCATCAGAAGTGAAACCGATTTTCTTTAGCATTTTATTCACAGCTCCATAGTTCTCCGGATGGATGGCTGTTTGATCGAGCGGTTCCTTGCCATTTAAAATGCGTAAGAAGCCTATGCATTGCTCATATGTTTTTGCGCCTAGTCGAGGAATCTTTTTTAATTCCTTCCTACTTGAGAACTTTCCTTCTTCTTCTCTCTTTTTGACGATATTTTGTGCAACAGATTTTGATAACCCCGCTACATATTGTAATAGGGATGGAGAAGCGGTATTGACGTTCACCCCTACTTGGTTAACGGCAGTTTCAACCACGAAGGTAAGAGATTCAGATAGTTTTTTTTGGGAAACATCATGTTGGTACTGCCCTACCCCTACAGATTTAGGATCTATTTTAACAAGTTCAGCAAGTGGATCTTGTAACCTCCTACCAATCGATACAGCACTTCTCTGCTCGACTTGAAGGTCCGGAAACTCCTCACGGGCAATATCTGAAGCTGAATACACGCTCGCTCCCGCTTCATTGACAATGATGTAGGATATGTTCCCTTTCATTTCCTTTAGAATATCAGCAATGAACTGCTCAGACTCCCTAGAAGCGGTCCCGTTTCCAATGGCAACAATCTCTACATTGAAGCGCTGAAGGATTTCTATCGTTTTCGTGCGGGCTGCTTCTTTCTTACCTACAGGAGGATGTGGATAGATTACACTAATGTCCATCACCTTTCCTGTCTCATCAATAACAGCCAATTTACAGCCCGTTCGATACGCAGGATCGAGAGCTAGCACCACTTTCCCTTTAAGCGGAGGTTGTAAAAGCAAATTCCGGAGGTTTTCCGAAAAGATATGAATGGCTTGGTCTTCCGCTTTTTCGGTTAGTTCTTTTCGGATTTCCCTCTCTATAGAAGGTAAAATCAATCGTTTGAAGCCGTCTTCTATGGCGGCTTTAAGCAATTCAGCAACTTCGGACTGATTATTTTTAATCACTTTCCGTTCTAAGTAACTGATGATGATATCCGTTCGCGGTTGTATTGATATTCGTAAAATGTCTTCCTTTTCACCTCTATTAAGGGCTAAAACCCGATGCGGAACGATTTTATGAATGGGCTCCTCATATTCATAGTACATCTCGAAAATCGCTTTCTCATCCTTTTCAGCATTTTTCACGGTCGAGGTCAACTTGCCTGCCTTAAAAATCTCATCCCTGATCCATTTTCTTAATTCAGCATCATCAGAAAGTAATTCTGCAATAATATCCTGAGCACCTGCTATTGCTTCTTCTATAGAAGAGACTTCTTTTTCTTCTGATAAAAATCCCTCTGCTTTATCACGGACCGAAGCATAAACCTTACATTCAAGTAACCATAATGCCAGAGGTTCCAGACCTTTTTCCTTAGCAACCGTAGCTTTAGTCCTTCTTTTTTGTTTATAAGGTCTATAAAGATCTTCGACTTCCTGTAGCTTTCCTGCCTTATCGATCTGTAAAGCCAATTCGTCTGTCATCTTACCCTGTTCACTGATGGATCGGATGACTTCCACTTTTCTCTGACCAAGGTTTTCTAGGTAATTCCATCTCTCCATAATAGAACGGATCTGTACCTCGTCTAGTGAACCCGTCATTTCTTTACGATAACGAGCTATAAAAGGCACGGTATTACCATCCTGTAGCATCTGTATGACATTCTGTACTTGATTGGTCTTTAAGGTTAGCTCATTGGATATTTGCTTAATCAATACGTTCAAAGAATCTTCTACCATTACCAATTCATAAAACCTCCACCCTTTTTGTTCTTCTATGTATAGTCTAGCAAATGAACGATCATTGTGCGAATTCGCATACAAAAAAGCCCACTTCCGTTTATGGCGAAAGTAAGCTTCCTAAAATAAGAGTTGTATCATCCGCTGTTTGTGGACAGCTTTCTAAAATACAACGAGCGTTTTTTTCGATAGGAACCTTCCTCTTTAGAAACGATTTAGCTCCTTTGAGTTCCAGTCCATCTGAATGAAAAATAAATTTTGCGTTCTGTTCATATTTAAATCTCTGTGTCCTGTACTTTTGCTTTCTACCTGACAAATACCCGGTAACAGGGAGAGGATATACCAACTTGTCATCCATCGGATTATATAGAAAAAAGCGGATGTTCCCTACTGAACTGTAGACAAACTCCTTCTCTTCATAATAAATCTTCATGATGGCGACGGCCGCCCCCCGTTTAGCAATCAATACCTGATTACATACATCCATAAGTGACTCTACATCTAAATGATGATGCATTTTGACTTGCTCTATAACCGCGTGGGAAGATTCATATGCATGTTCCCCACTACCGAGACCATCAGCCAAAACACAAATAAAGTAATCTTCCTCATGAAGAAAGAAGTAATCATCACCACAAAAAACCATATTGTTTTTAGAGGTTTGAGAGACAAGGACTTCTATATTTTCTTCTCGCAAAATCTCTTTAATCACGGAATTAACTCCGAATTTTCAGCATTAATTGCCTCCTGAAGCTTTTTAATTGCACGACGTTGAAGTCTTGAAACATGCATTTGCGATATCCCAAGCTTGTCGCCCGCTTCTTTTTGGCTTAAGTTCTCTAAATATGTGTATTGAATGATCAACTTTTCGCGGTCACTCAATACATGGAGAACCTTTTCAAGTACTAATCGTTGGTTGACACGCTCGAAACCTTCGTCAACGTTTCCAAATATATCGAGTAACGTAACCGTACCGCCATCAGAATCTGCCTCGATAGAATGGTCAACGGATAAAGCTTGATAACTTTTTCCCATCTCCATTGCTTCCAAGACTTCTTCTTCGGCTACCCCAATATGGTCCGCTATCTCATCAATTCTTGGCGAACGATGCAGCGTGGTCGTTAATTCCTCAACGGTCACTCTAATTTTCGGTCCAAGTTCTTTAATTCTTCTCGGAACATGGACACTCCATGTTTTATCCCGCAAGAATCTTTTAATTTCACCGATTATCGTAGGAACCGCAAAAGCTTCGAAACTTTTACCGAAAGATTCGTCATATCGGCGAATGGCACCTAATAAACCAATCATTCCGACCTGAGAGATATCTTCTTGAAACGATTTCCCCTTCGCGTATTTCCTGGAAATCGTCTCCACTAAACCCTTGTAATGAATGACTAAGTTACTTTGTGCTTCATCATCCTGATTCAACTGATAGGCTCTGATCCATTCATTTACCTTTTCTCTTTGCGCTTGATTAGGTTGAGACTGTTTTTGCATCCATCTCCACCTGCTCTCCTTCTAAAAACTTAGTCATAAAAACCGTAACCCCTTCATGCTGGTGAATTTTCACATCATCCATCAAGGTTTCAATGAGGTAAAGGCCCAAGCCTCCTTCTCTTAAGAATTCGACTTTTTCTCCATGTTCATATGGTCCAAGCCCTTGACGTACCTCTTCGAAATTACAGCTTTCACCACTATCAGAAACCATTACTTCCAAACGATCAGGATAGAGCCCAAAACTTACTTTCACTTCGCCATTTTCTTTATCTTTATACGCATGCTGAACCGCATTCGTACAGGCTTCACTTGTAGCAATTTTCAAATCTTCAATTTCGTCGTACGCAAATCCCATTCGGCTACCTATCCCAGAAAGTGTTAAACGAATGACACCGATGAATTCCGGTTTTGCAGGTATTTTCATTTCGATGTAATCATATACTTGACTCATTCTAACCCACCCTCTGTACCACTTTTAATATCAATAATATCTGCAAGACCTGTAATATCAAATAAACGTCGTAACCTTTCCGATAGTCCTATTAAAGTGAATTCGCCATTATGTGCTCTTACGTTTTTAAAAGCACCAACGAATACGCCCAATCCCGTGCTATCCATATAGGATACTTCCTTTAAATCAATAATAATTGAAACATTCTCTTGCTCTGATAGTGGAAATAATGATTCTCTAAGCTTTGGTGCTGTATAGGCATCAATTTCGCCTTGAAGCTTAACTGTATATTCCGTGTTTAACTCATTAACATCTACTGCTATATTCATCCTTGACCCACCTCTTTACATCCTCATCAATTCTTATTTATATATACCCTTGATTTTCAAAGCTAAACATTCGCTTTGAAAATTATTAATGTAAAATCGTCCCGCAGTTGAAAATTCTGCATTTTCTCCAACTGTTTATAAAGATTATTCACTATTTCCTGCGGCTGTAAGTGCATGTTCTTAGTAATGAATTCTATAAGGGTTTCACGCTCTATGAAACCATCACTCGTACGGCATTCCGTTACCCCATCGGATAAAAGGATAATCATGTCACCCGGTTTTACGAATTTTTCATATTGTTTATATTTCGTTTTTTTATCCACGCCCAGCAGTAAACCTTTTGCATCCAAGTCACTGAAGGTTCCGGCAGACGCATCATAATAAAACCCTGGCTCATGCCCGGCCGATGCAAAAGTGAACCGCTTATCATGAGGGTTATATAAGCCATAAAACATCGTAATGAACATGCTCGGATCCACATTATGTTCAACGACGCGATTTAAACTTTCCAGTACACTCTTCGGTTCATGGCGGTGTTCCGGCAAGCTATCCATCGCGTATTTGATCATCGACATGCATAGGGCCGCAGGAATGCCTTTCCCGATTACATCCGCAATGCCTATTCCAATACACCCAAGTTCATCTTCAACAAAGTGATAGTAATCCCCATTCATCTGTCGGGCTGGTACACTTATTACGCCAACATCCAAGTTCTTGATTTCGGGTATCTTCGTTTCCAAAAGGGTGTGTTGCACCTTTGCCGCAATCTCTATTTCAGATTTCAGCTCCTGCTGTTGGTGCCTTAGACTCTGATGTTCACGGTAAGCAATGCCATACCCCATCATGACTTCTAATAGAAAATCGAATGAATCCACCACTTTGGTTGGCAGATCCGGATACAATGCCATTAGATTATTTTTATGCATACTGATGATCTCTTCAGGGGATATATTATATTTAATATTTAATCTGCTGATTTTTTGACCCTGATAGAGAGCTTGTTCATTTTGATCTTTTAAATAGGTAGAAAGCGCCTCCTGGTACTTTTTATCCATTTTTTCTCTTATATCCATATTCCCTCCTAACGGAGCCACTTGATGGCGGAAATCTTAGTCCCCTCACCCGGTATCGACTCAATATCGAAATCATCCATTAAGCGTTTCGCTCCAGGCAGGCCTGCCCCCAACCCCCCTGAGGTCGTAAAACCGTCCTCCATTACTCTACGGATATCCTGTATACCTGGTCCGTTATCTTCTGCAATGATTTTCAAGCCCGACTTGCCGTTTACAAGCAATTTTTCCAGACTCACATTTCCTTGTCCTGCATATAAGTATATATTCCGTGCCAATTCGCTTATGGCGGTTGTGATTCTAGCCTGGTCTACCGTGCCAAAGCCCAGTTCTTTAGCGAAGTTCCTTCCAAGCTGCCTTGCAGCTACTATGTCCCACTCATTAATAATTTTTACGCAGGATTGGACCCCCATACACTAATCCCCCAATTCCTGTTGTAATTTTTCCAGGCCCTTCTCTAGATCTAAAGCTGTTAGGACATCTTCGAGACTAATTCCCAATTCTATTAAGGTGATAGCAACTGCCGGCTGGATTCCTGTAATGACAACCTTGGCCCCCATAAGCTTTGACATACTGAAAACATCTCCCAATACCTTTGCGATAAAGGAATCTATAAAATCAATGGAAGTAATATCAATCACCACACCATTGGCACTGGTTTCATGGATCTTATCCAATAAATCTTCTTGAAATTGAAGGGCAGTCATATCATCCAATTCCCATTGGATAGAGACTAGCAAACAGTCATAAAGCTTTAAAATTGGAATCCTCATATGTCTCTCTCCACCTCTACAATTTTTCGGCTCGTTAATTCCAACGCAACCTCTATTCCCTTCTTCAAGGTGTTTTTTGTAATTACCTCATTCAAGTTAATTCCTAGATTTACGATTGTTTGGGCAATTTCCGGCCGGATCCCGCATAATATGCATCTTGCCCCTACCAATCGAACCGCTTCTCCTGCTTGAATAATATGATGAGCTACCATGGTATCGACTACCGGCACACCCGTAATATCGATAAGAACGACTTCGGATCTGTGCTTGACCACTCCCGTCAAAAGATTTTCCATGATCTGCTTTGCACGTTCCGTATCAATTGTACCGACCAAAGGCATAACCGTGATGCCCTCCAATACGGGAATTAAAGGTGCCGAAAGTTCCTGTAAGGCCATTCTCTGCAACGAGACGGTCCTTTCCCAGGTTTGCGAATATATATTGACGATTTCATTACTTATCGGAGTCGACCATTTATTTAAATAATTAACCAGCTCCATTTGATTATCTGGAGATACAATACCTTTATCAACCATACCTTGCATGACGATAATCAAGAATTTTTGAAATCCTTCATTGACGAAAGTAAGGGGCCACCCTAGTTGGACCACTTTCTCGGCAAAATCTGAAAGTTTCAACGTGAACTCCCTGTCCTTACTATCGACATGGGCGATTATCATATCTATAAATTCACTACTCGTTTGTGTGAACATCTTATCGGAGACAACTTTTATCAATCTCACATCTGTATTTTCCTTCATGATGTTCATCCATTCAGTTAGGATGTAGTCTTGGTTTTGTTTAATAAAATTGTAAACCAATTGATTCATAATACCCCTCCATTTTACCACAATTACTATGTTTTACCCTCTGCGTCACATCAATGTTACTGAACTGTAATCTTTTCCAATTTTAGTTTTATTTCTATCCTATATATCGATCCTTATAGTCCTAACACATCATTTTACCCAAGATTCACATCAAGAAACATGAATGGAATGGAATGCCGTTGCAAGCACTTTATACCCCTTATCTAATTGTTATTCGTCAAAATCCTCCCATTTCCTGCTTAATGGTTATTTAGTAACTTTAATCGATAGCTTCACCATCATTTTTTGATAAACTGACCGATACACTCAAAAGTTTGTATGCAAAAAAACGATTCCTTTAGAAAAGGAATCGCCAGTTTTACCTTATAGAATTCGAATTATAATAACGCCCGTAATGACGGGAAACTTTTTCTTTAAAACTCAATCAGACCTAAGCTAATTTGCAGAGCTTCATTGACTTTTTGCATCATAGGATCGTCAAGATGTGTTATTTTATCAGTTAAACGCTGCTTATCAATTGTACGGATCTGTTCCAGTAAAATGACAGAATCACGTTCGAATCCGTACTTTTTCGCATTAATCTCAACATGTGTAGGCAATTTCGCTTTTTGAATTTGAGCTGTAATGGCTGCCACTATCACAGTCGGACTAAAGCGATTACCAATATCATTTTGTAGAATGAGTACCGGACGGGTTCCACCTTGCTCTGACCCTACTACCGGAGAAAGGTCTGCGAAGTACACGTCACCACGCTTTACAACAATCAATGGCTCAGCCTCCGCTAACTAAACGTTCAACGCAATGCCCAGCCTCGAACTCAGCTTGAAAAGCTTCAGAAGCAATCGTCAAATTAATGGCCGCCATTTCGATATAACCGCGTTTCATTGATTCGCGAAATTCTTTCTTTTTACGTTCGCGAAGATACATTTTTGTGGCACGATAAATAAATTCACTGCGATTAACATTTTCTTCACTCGCATACCCATCTAGTTCAGTTAAAAAATTTTGAGGTAATCGAATTAATATCTCTCTTGTTGCGCTGGATTCAGACACAAACATACACCTCCACCATCACTACACACCTTTATTATATATCCTTTTCAATATTACCATTAAAATTCCTATCTGCAAAGAGTATATTCCATTTCTCCATTCTATTATCAGCATAATAATGGATTTCTTATTCACAAACTTTGGATTTTCTTACAATCCCGTCTATCCTAATAGTATATTGCGTACATGGCTAAACATGCCGTTTTTCAGATATAACCGTGGAACTCTCGCTCCTAACATGCATGTTACCTCATAATTGATCGTTTCAAGCTTGGTCGCTATTTCATCCACCGATATTGACTCATTTCCATTCTCGCCAATTAGGGTCACTTCCGTTCCCACCGGGAAAGGACGAGGTAATTTGATCATACACTGATCCATGCAAATCCTGCCTACGATGGGGACCCTTTGTCCTTCTACAATAACTTCCTGCCCTTGAAGCTTACGGATCCAACCATCGGCATACCCGATCGGCAAAGTAGCAATCCATTCATCCTCACTAGCCGTATACGTAGCTCCGTAGCTGACACTATCGCCCTTAGCGAGTTGCTTAACGGCGACGATCTTGGTTTTTAAAGAGATCGCCTGTTTCAACGGAAATGGTAAAAGACCAAGCATTTCTTGGGAGGGGCTTAACCCATACATGGAGATTCCCATTCTGATTGCATTGAAATCGGCTTCAGGGAACCTTAAGGACGCTGCACTATTAGCAGCATGAATGTAAGGAGGTTTCCTAGTCAATACCGATAGCATTTTTTTGAATAATTCAAGTTGCTTTTCATAATAATCCGTATCCAGTTCATCTGCCGTTGCAAAATGAGTGAATACCCCTTGAAAGTTGAAGCATGCTTCCTGTTGAATTGAACTTTCCAATTCCTTGAGCTGTTCTGTCGTACGAACACCAATTCTGCCCATCCCACTATCCACTTTCACATGAACGTCCAGAACCTGCCCTGCCTTGAGTATATGACTTGCCTTTATTAACCAATCACGATCAAACACAGTCAACGATATGCCATGTCCGGCAGCTATCCCAGCACTTTCGGGTCTCGAAGCACCTAGAACTAAAATGGGAGCGGTTATTCCCTTTTCTCTTAATGCTAGTGCCTCATCAAGAAATGCGACACATAAAAAGTCGGCACCTGCTTGCAATGCAGTTTGAGCCACTTCGTAATCTCCATGACCATATGCATTCGCTTTGACCACAGCAAACAGACTAACACTGGACGGTAGTCTGTTCTTCATGGTTGAAATATTTTCATACACACTATCTAAGTTCACTTCTGCCCAAGTATCACGATGAAACCCTTGTGTTTCCAAAACCCGTTCCTTCTTTCTGACATCACCAATAACGATTTCTTCTCATTATAGAAGTTTGTTTTTTATTATAGCCCATTCTATTACTAACGGATAGAAAGATAAAGTGCTTTTTTTACCAAAATTTTATATACCGACTAAACGACCGATTACTTCAGTAAAAATATATTCTTCTATTCAATGGCAAGCCAAGGCCCTCCCAGCCCAATGTAATTGTGGGAAAGCCTAGCTTGATTGAATTCTTCGCCTTACTTAACAGAATCTCCACCAACAGAACGGGCTATTTCTATCATCTTTTCCTGTGTTAAGTCCTTCGAAGCTAACATGTAATCCACACCTTCAAAGGTCCAGGCTACTGTATTTCCCGTCATCGCCCCCACTGTAAAACCTAAGTCGACAGGCTCTCCATTGACATTGGTAGAAACAGAGGTTTGGACTACTTTTGCTTTTTCTTGCACTAATGTAAAACTAGTTGACCCTTCATAGGTCAGGATGACACGATCTCCCCCATCAGCTGCGATTTTCTTTTCTTCTGTTAGATTCATATCATCAAGATTGGATGGATATTTAACGGAAAATCCTTCATCCTTCACTTCTGCCATGACAGGAGCTTCAAGTTGGGCACTTGTCATGTTCTTTTTCATATCGAATGCATCCTTGTCGAATGTCGTATCAAATTTCACTTTAGAGAATTCCACCAGGACTAATGCTGTTTTATCCGGATCCATGACCTTAACACTTACCGGGGATAGGTCCTTTTTATTGAGTGTGATTTCTTGAAAAGGAAGCATCTTATTGTTTTGGTAGCGTGTTTTGGTCTCGAAAACATAATGCTTATCCGTTTCTTTATATGTTGCGCTTTTATCTTCCGTGATATCTTTCACCAATGATTCATACAAATAGGCCTGGCTACTGTTTTCCGGCCATTCACTTTGAAACTTGAAGCTTTTGTTCAAAGCGGGCGTCAGTACATACACACCATCATCGTTTTTCAAAATCATTTGACTCTGGTCCTTCTCTTCATTTTTTAGATTCACTCGGTAAAACGCAGGATTTTTATGCCAAATTTCCACAGTGTACACTTGAGGCTCCGTCCCCATCTTCAGCGTCATTTTCGCGTTTGCCTTATACCCCTTCATTTCCCCAATCTTTTCATTTAAATCGCTCACTACATCACCCTGTGATTTTTGGCCGCAAGCAGAAAGAGCAAGCAAGAGCATGATCCCTGCAAAAAGCATTACCATCTTCTTCATCTTTTCAACCCCTTTTTGTCATTTGAACGTAAAAGGGAGAGGAAAAGGCAGGATCCGGACATTGGCTCGACTGATGACTTGCATCCCAAGATTTTAGACACGACTTTTCCCGTCCTGCCAAAACCTTTTTGAGAGCACCTACTCTGCCATGTACCTTTTACCGGGCCTTGTCTCCCTATAGCACTAAATGTATATGAGACAACCTTGAGGTTTATGACCCGATAAGACAAACTCAATCAGTCCCCTTCAACTACGACTTGGGCAATCGCATAGTCACGGCTATGACTGATTGAAAGATGGACACCTTCAGAAAATGGCTTGATAATCATGGGCTTTCCATTTCCATCTGAAACAATTTCTATATCCAAGAAAGATAGATGCCTCCCAATTCCAGTCCCCACTGCTTTTGAAAAGGCTTCCTTGGCAGCAAAACGGCCAGCAAAATACTCAATCTTCCTTCTGCCTTGCAACTTATCAAACAGTAAAATTTCTGAATCGGTTAATATGCGATTTTTGAAGCGAGGCTGCCGACTAAGCAGCAATTCAATCCTATCCAACTCCGTTATATCCACACCAATTCCTTTAATCACTTCAACACCTCTTCTACTAAGTTACTATCTTGCATATTATCAGAGGACGATACCTCCTAAAAAATGATATTATATGTATAGAAATCCAATAATAAGGAGAATTCCATGTTTACAAGAACAGAAAGTTTTCGCGAATACGTGTCTTCTTATCGCGCCGTAACCGGCCTCATGTTCATGATGATGATCGTGTTTGTTTTCAACCTATTCCCTTTGTTTCCTGGTAATGTTCTTTTTTATTATGGTACAGGCGTGAACCTGTACATTGCCGAGGGCCAATGGTGGCGTTTGATTACACCTATTTTTCTGCATGGGACGTTTACACATTTACTTTTTAATGGGTTTTCTCTTGCCATCTTCGGTCCAGCCCTCGAAAAATACCTTGGCTTTGTTAAATTCGCCATCTTTTTTTTAATGACCGGTATCCTAGCCAATATCGCCACTTACTTGTTACTGCCACTCACATATACACACGTAGGTGCAAGCGGCGCAATTTTTGGCATACTAGGCTTCTACCTCTATCTTGTCCTCTTTCATAAAAGCAACTTTTCCACCAATGAAAGAAATACGGTTTATACGTTAACAGGCATTGCAGTAATTATGACATTTATTCAGCCACAAATAAACATTGTCGGTCATTTAGCGGGACTGGCTGCCGGTTTTTTGACAGCGCCCCTTTTCTGGAGAAAAAAATGGTAAACCGAACAGCCGACTCTAAATACGGAGTCGGCTACTTATTGTGCAGGTACCACTTTTCAATTAGATGGCAATCCTTATCTTCTATATCAACCACTGTACCCACTTGGGAGCTGATTCCTGACTTTATGGAAGCTGATATCGTCGCTAAATGGCTTCGCTTCTGGAAATATCCCTTTTTATATGTAAGCGATTGAATCCTGTTTCTTGGCATGATTAAAGTCTGCTTGGAGATTAAACGGCTGCTCAGTATCAATAAGTCCCCCTGGGTCTTCCACCCGGCCTCTATGAACTGCAAATAGGACCAAAGGAAGGCAAGTGGAATCAGTAATAAGGAGAAAAATCCCCATGTTCTGAAGAACCATATGAGGACCGCGATAATCGGGATGAATACGATTGCTTTGCGGATGACATAACGATAATAAGCACGTCTAGGCAAAGGCGTTATATCCACTACCGTTTCATAGCCTGGTAAAAATTCTTGGATTTTATCAGGCAAGTGTTTCTTTTTAATTAACGGAAAGAGCATGATGGAAAGACTTTCACGATCTTCCACACTTCCCCCAGCATACTCCAAATACACAGTGGCCAATCCCAATGGCTTACGTACGAGATTTTCCATGATCCGAATCCCCTGGACCTTGCGGATGGGAATCGTTAATTGTTTTTTCTCCAACAATCCCCTTGTAATAACAAGCTCCTCACCTGTCCTCAAAGCGGTGAAGTTGGCATATCTAATGACCATACTCACAGTGGCCAACACGTAAACGACCAATAAGCCCAAAATGGCAAAACCAGTTAGTATGACTGACCCGAGCCCGATATACTCTTCATAATTCTTGAAGATTTTTTCAAAAGGAATGATTTCATCGAACTGTGATATAAAAGCGATTCCACCGGATAAGAATACACCGATTGCCCCCGACGTTGCCGCCATAACAAAAAGTTGAGGCAACGCTTGCTTAAAAGTAGAGGAAGCCCTATCTTTTTCCACGACGTGTAAATCTTCTTCTGTACGTTCCCCTTCAAGGATGTCAGAAGAAGTTTTTTTCTTTTTCTCCTCAATAATTATTGTATTCAGCTGATTCGCTTCGCTTTTTCTAATGGCGGACAAAACGGCATCAGCCTGAGTGCCACCAGCCGTTTCGATATTCACTTTCACAAGACTGAATATGCGTTGGATAATCCCCTCTGAAATATCGATACTATGTATCCGGTCAAACTTAATATAACGCTTCTTCCTGATGAATACGCCGGATTCTATCCTGAGCTCCCCGGACTCTAACCGATATGTAAAGCGCAACCATTGTATGAAAGCACGAATAACGAGCAAGAGCACGACGACGCCGATAACTAATGGCTGGACCCATCCCGGGACATCATTATTTTGCCCTGGTAACACGATCACTATCAAGAATGGCAAAACCAACTCTTTTATCGATTTAATGATATTGAGAAGGACAGCAATGGGGTGAAGCCGTTTCGGTTCAAACATCTTCTTCCTCCACACTGGCCATCCTGGAAATATAGTGCCGTAATTCATCCGCTTCCGTTAAATCCAGAGCAGGTATAATATGCACCGTTGCAGCTGTGGATATTTCCACGGATGCCAAATCATACTTCCTTAATAAGGGGCCTTGCTTTGTTTCAACATGCTGTACCCGAATCATCGGGATGAGGGTCCTTTTAATCACAAAAATCCCACTTTGGATATCAATCTCCGTATTTCGCACGTCATAACGCCATCTTTTCCAGCGTAAAGAAGGAATCAAAAATACGGTCAGGTAACATTGAACGAAAGAGAAGATAAGCAACGCTCCAAAGATCCAATAAGTCCACCCTTGAATGATCGTCAGCACTAAAATGACCAAGCTCAAAACCCAAATGATTGAACAGCCAATAAGCCCACTGAATTTCCAAGCAGTCAGTGCCTTATCGGATATGAGGCTTTGAGGTTCCATAGTACCCTCCTTTTCCGATTTAAAATGAATGCTCTTGTTATTCCACACATTGGTGTGCATCCAATTTGATATACCTCATTGTACAGAATTCAAACTTTTCTTACAACTACCTCATTCATTTAATTCTATTTATTACAAAAACATCCACTTAAATACTTTATTGAATAAAAAATAAGCCGCTCAGATGAGCGACTTATTTATCGAAATTCATTTCAATTAATTGCTAGATTTTTCTCTTTTTTGGCTTGTGCTACGGTTGCCATAGCCATTAGATTTACGGTTCGAGCTAGGACGTTTATTTGCCCCGCTACCGTAATCTTTTCTGCCTGAAGAACTACGTCCATTACGCGGTCTGTTAGACGAACTGCTTCCACCACGGTTACGACGCATTGAAGGAGATTCTTCAGTTAATTTAATTGGAGTTTGATCCGGTTCTTTCGTCATTGACTTAAGCATAGCTGCAACTAAATCAGCTGCACTGTGTTGTTTCAATAACTCTTCAGCTTGACCAAGGTATAACGATAAATCGTCATTCTCGATTGCAGAAAGAACTTTCTCCGTTACTGCTTTTTGTTGCCCTTGCAACGCTTCAGTTGAAGTAGGAGTTTTCATTCTCTCCATACGTTTTCTAGTTGTATGTTCAACTGCTTGAAGTTGCCCTCTTTCTCTTGGTGTTACAAATGTGATTGCAATACCATGTTTACCGGCACGTCCTGTACGACCGATGCGGTGAACGTAACTTTCTGGGTCTTGAGGAATATCAAAGTTGTATACATGTGTTACACCGGAAATATCAAGTCCACGAGCGGCTACGTCCGTAGCTACAAGGACATCAAGATTTCCTTCTTTGAATTTCTTCAATACAGAAATACGCTTCGCTTGGCTAAGGTCACCGTGAATTCCTTCAGCACTATAGCCACGGATATTCAATGCAGAAGACAATTCATCGACGCGACGTTTTGTACGTCCGAATACGATGGCAAGTTCTGGTGTTTGGATATCGAAAAGACGTGCTAATGTATCGAATTTTTCACTTTCTCTTAATTCCAAGTAGTATTGTTCGATGCGGTCAACAGTCATCTCTTTCGCTTTTACACGAACAAGAACTGGTTCATGCATGAAACGTTCTGCAATTTTACGGATTGGGTCAGGCATTGTAGCTGAGAAAAGCAATGTTTGTCTTTCATCAGGAACCGTTGAAAGGATAGACTCGATATCCTCAATGAATCCCATGTTAAGCATTTCATCCGCTTCATCAAGGACTACAGTGTGAACTCCACCTAATTTGATGTTTTTACGTTTGATATGATCTAACAGACGACCAGGTGTACCAACGATGATATGTGGTTTTTTCTTTAAGGCACGGATTTGACGGTCGATGTCTTGTCCTCCGTACACTGCTAATACACGAGCGCGCTTTCCGTAACCAAGTTTGAAAAGTTCTTCAGAAACTTGAATGGCAAGCTCACGAGTAGGTGCAATAACAATCCCTTGCACATTTTCGTTGGCAATATCGATGTTTTCCATCAATGGAATACCGAATGCTGCTGTTTTACCTGTTCCCGTTTGCGCTTGACCAATAATATCTTTACCTTCAAGTGCTAGAGGAATCGTTTGGGCTTGAATCGGACTCGCTTCTTCAAATCCCATTTTTTCTATTGATTTCATAGACGTTCTATCTAAACCTAATTCGCTAAACAATGTCAATGTTTTCGTACTCCTTTTTATATCGTAAATTTACACGTGCATTCAATGCACGAATTGATTAGTTCAAATCCTCATCATCATGACAGATGTTCTACTTTATTCTTATGAAAAAGTTTATCATTATCACCTAAAAGAATATCTACCTTTTAGCTCTAATGAACTCAATATGATTTTTTAAAAAGGAAATATACCAGTACTTGCGTTTCACTGGCATTTAATGCATTGCGCACGTGTAGACTTATTTTTAACATACGCCCATCTTTTTAAAAGTGCATGTAACCAAAATTAAATTCAAAATGGAAAATTAAAAGTAGCATAAACGGTTATTCACCGTTTTATTTCAGGTGAGGGCTGCTGCACCTATTATTCCACAGACTTAAAAGTCTGTCTGAATAAAACTTGACGAGCGCCAAGATTCTTATACAAAACAGGCCCGGTGCGTTGAGGATGTGCAGAAGTGGAAAGACGCTAAATGCAGCTTATTTCCCTATTAGCTACTAAAGCCACTGTGGTACGCAGCTTTTATATATGACCAGACGCGCGGCCTATTTAATCTAAAATAATCTCAAAAAACCTCATGAAAAACATGAAAGAAGAAACAATATGTTGCCTCAACCTGATTAATCTAATTAATTATTCATCAATGATAAGACATTTAAACTCATACTTCATATTACCATTTTCAAACTGTTATTGCAATAAAGGATATTTTCGTATCCATCGTTACTTATAAAGAATACGGCGGGAAGCCGACATGTCAAATATCCATTTCCCCCAAAAACAATAGTCTTGATACCCATTCATCGGGTTTTTCTCCTAGAAGTGAAATAAGGAACGATGCCCAACCGATTCCGAAATAAAAAAAATCCGGGTACCCATATGGTACCCGAACTCCTTCCCATTTAGACCAATAAAACGAATTGTTCGATTTTACAAATGGACAATATCTTTTTCACAGGCTTCGTTGCACCCGTCATTTCTATTTCCAAGTTTGCGGATAATGGATATAACCATTTAACGAGGAAACTAATGCCGGTGCTATCAATAAATTTCACTTGTGATAAATCGATTTGAAGGCGATCTATATTATCCGGAACCTGGAAGGTATTCAATAGCCTTTCAAGATAGGACGAGTTCTCATAATGAATATCACTTAAGATATGCACATTAAACGTATTTTGATCAATATGGACATGAAGCATGCGCGCCCACCACCTCTTTCACATTAAATACCGCTGTAGCTCTTTTTCCTGCATCATCAAAGGAAAACTCACATAATTGCTGGATCAAGTATAAGCCCCTGCCCCCTTCATTACTCACATCGGGGCATTCCATCTTCCTATAGCTCTCCCAATTAAACCCTCCAGCAAATGAATGAATTTTTATGGAGATTCGCTCGAAGGCTTCTTCCTCAATCTCTAGATCTGCTTTATCCTGACCTTCATGTTGTATAATGTTCGATAAAAGTTCCCAAATCACTAATTTCACATTAAAGAACAAAAATTCAGAGCTATCCTTTACCTTAAACATTTCAAATTCCTGCATGATTTCATTTACAGTCTGGGCGAGCGTTTTCACATTCAACTGTCTAACCTGGATTTTTTTTATTGGCATTTTGAATCTGCTCCAAAGTTTTTGAAAGATATGGATGAATATAATCTTCCTGATGTTCTAATCGGTAAAACTGGCTCCAGACTGAACCTATTATTGCTTTTGTTTCTAAAGTATTTTCTTCCACGCATCGATCGATTTGCAACAGCCACAACTTTATCGAAAGCCTTTCCTCGGGACTGTTTGGCAATTCCCCCAAGTCAATTCGAATAATCTTTTCATTCGCCTGTTCTAAAAGAACTTGTGTCATTTCATACGTTGATGCATACGTTTTCCCTTCAAATTCCAGGTACCCTTTCATCATAGGTCACCTCTTTAATTTAGTATCCATTAACCCTTGAACTTCTGCGATAGTTCAATATTCAACGAACTCAATTGCTCAGCCATCTCTGATATTTGGGAAGAAGCCGATGTGAGTTCCTCAAACGTTGATCTAAATTCTCCAATTTCTCCGCCCAAATGACTGATTTTCCCGTCGCTCTCTTTCACGCTTCTTACCGAATCATCCAGGATATCTATGATTTCTTTATTTACATGTCTAAAGAATCTCGCTTCATCCACGATACTTTGAAAACTCTCATCAAATTTCATCACCGTCTTCTGGACTGATGCCACCTGTTGTTGAATGGAATCAAGTGATAGCTCGGTTTTGCGGGCAAGGTTTCTAACTTCTTGTGCGACTATAGAGAAACCTTTTCCGTGTTGGCCTGCTCGAGCTGCTTCAATCCCTGCATTTAGCGATAGAATATTGGTTTGATTAGATAGGGTGCGTATCGTCTGTACCACTTGCCCAATATGTAAGGAGTCCTCATTCAGTTCCTCTGTTAAGTTCTTAACTTTTTCGATTAAGTCCACGACATCATCGACTTTCTTCAAAGCCTTCGAGACATTGCCTTTTCCTGCTTCAACATGATGGATCATCGCTTTTGACCCAGTATTAATTTCATCAATATCTTCGAGCATGCTTTGGACCCGAGTATCCCGTTCGGCTAGCGAAGCCATGGTTTGTTTCGCACTGGATGCCAATATGGATGAAGAATCGTTCAAACGGTATTGAAGCTCCTCAATCTCATTTAGCTTCATCATGGAGGATGTATAAGACTTTATATATGTCTGGATCGCAATTTGCATATCGAATGAACAAAGCTTTTGAAATGAGTAATAATAATCCTGGGCTTCTTGCCAACTATCACACTCACGGGTCAGCATCTGCAGGACCTCATGCTGAATGATGGTAAAGGCACCGATATACCACTCTGGGAAAAGACCTATCCGGTTATGCACACTACCAATAACCTTACGTCGTACCACGTACTTCTCCCCGACGTCCCCCGAAACCATATCCAGAATATATTTCTCTAATGTCTGCTTTAACCTATGAATAGTGGAATGTTCCTGAATGATCATGGTTAGGTTGGGAATTTCCGAAATGCGAGCATAAAAAGCGTCCACTATCTTTTCAACGTTCTTTTCCATAATAGGCTTTAGACTCATAAGTGTCGTAATATCCTGTTCTTCCAAATTCACAAACATAAGCTGAAGAGCATTCTTTCCCTTTTCAATTTCCGAGAATATAGGTGCACGAGTCGGAGTAGATCCTATTTTAATGGGGACTGTAGGATGCTTCTCTTGTTTCTTCAATGATTCCTTATTTTTCAAACTAAATAATGATGTAAATGGACACCCACTCAACTGTATTTCCCCTTCCCCTCATAAGACTTTATACCTACCATATTTTACATTATAACCCAAAAAACCCGCAGTAATATCAACAATATTATGAATTCTTGTGCAAAAAAAGCATGAAATGTGTCTTTGTATAGTATAATAGTCCTGCATATGCACAACCTAACAAATATCAGGGGGTTATATGAATATATATACGTTGGATATCCCAGAATGTAGAGACTTTAGCCTTGTATTACAAACACTAGACAAGAAAGTCATTTTTTTAGAAGACCCGGTAGGACAACAACATCTGTTTCGAAATAAGACGGACTTATTGCAATCCTTATTCATCCTACCTTTATACCTTTCGAGAGACTCCTCCCAACAAACCGCCTTGTTTGCTTTAGCCGAGTCTTATGAGATACCCATACTATTCATATATAAGCGTTCAAAAAAGTTAAAGGATCCACAGACCTTACCCAAAAAAACGATTTATGAGTCGATGGCCTTCCCTGCAGACCCAGTGGAGATTAAGCTGAAATTGAAAGCTCTTCAGAATATTAGCATGCAGTTATACTCAACGAAGATGAAGGAACAGGAACTAGTAAATATCGGACTTAAAGTTAAGCAAAACTTGCGTGTAGCTCAAAACTTTCAACAGCTTGTCCTTCCTACATCCATACAAAAGAAAGATATCGAAATCCAGGGGCTTTTCCAGCCATCAAGTGAGCTGTCGGGGGATTTATTTTACTGGCAGGAGGTCGAGGACGGGAAATACGGGTTCATCATCATCGATGTTTGTGGAAAAGGAATTCAAGCCGCACTCATCAGCATGTCTATCCGCTCTTTAATGCCTGGGCTTATCAAGCGTGTAAAAGACCCCACCTTCATTACGAAAGAACTGAACAAGCATATGGGCCATCTGTTCCAGGAGTATCAAAAGGAAAATACGAATGCCCCATACTTTACGGCCTTCATTGCTTTTGTGGATACGGCCGCTCGAATTATTGAATATGTTAACAATGGGCATCCTCCTGCAATGATGTATTCCCCTTGCAATAATGAATTGCAAATTTTAAGTAATGGCTCGATGCCTATAGGTCTTGTACCAGATATGCCTATAGAAAAAGGGTCCATTCACTATGAAGCTGGGAGTCGTTTCGTTATATATACCGATGGACTTTCTGAGTCTCCCAGTAACCATACCATTCATAGATTCGATAAGATTGAACAGGAGTTTATAGATAATGTCCACTTAGATACATCAGATCTTCTTCATGAATTATTACTCTCCAGGATGAAGCATTCCGAAATCAATGATGATATCTGCATCATTGCTGGTACCTTGTTTTAAGCCTCCAATAGAGAAAGAGCCGATTTCATAATGAAATCGGCTCTTTTTCTATTTCTCATCATTTTTGCAAGGCTTTTACGACTTCTTCTAACTTCATGCCTCTTGAAGCTTTGACCAAAATTAAATCATGGGCATCAGTAGAAGTCTGTAGCGCTTCTATTAATTGTTGTTTATCTTGAAAAGATTGAACATTCTCAGCTGCAAATGTTTTACGTGCACCCTTAGCAATATAATCGGCAAGCGGTCCATATGTAAAGACCTTATCAATTTGATCAACCGCTATCAGTTCACCTATTCTCAAGTGGAAATCTTTTTCGCTTGCTCCTAACTCCAACATATCTCCAAGTACAAGGATTTTATTCCTAAAACCGGATAGACCTTCAATCAGCTCAATTGCTGCCTTGACGGAAGTGGGGCTGGCATTGTAAGCATCATTAATGATTTTCTGCCCATTTATGCCTTCGACCATCTCCATCCTCATGTTTGTAAGGCGAATGGCTTCTAAGCCCTTATGGATGGATTCGTTACCTATATTCAGTTCTTTTGCGGCAAGAATGGCAGCCAATGCATTGAGCACGTTATGCTGACCCAAAACCGGGATTTGATAGTCACCTTGATTCTCTCCACCAAGTGTAAACGAGGTACTGTCTGCCTCTTGGGTAATCGTCAATGGGAACAAGTCATTCCGCTCCGTACGTCCGAAGGATAGGACACGTAAATGGGGGAATTGCTTTTGAATCCGGCTTTCCAGCAAAGGTTCGTCACCATGGTAAATAAGCGTTCCGCCCTGTGGCAATCCCTCCACGATTTCTAGCTTCGCATTGGCGATTTCTTCTCGCGAGCCTAAATCCAACAAATGCGATTCGCCTATATTTGTAATAATGGCTACATCTGGTTTTGCTAGCTTGGATAAAAATTCGATTTCCCCACGACTACTCATGCCCATTTCTAAAACGGCTGCTTCTGTTTCCTCATCCATGGATAGGATAGTAAGTGGTAATCCAAGATGATTATTGAAGTTACCATTCGTCTTATGGACTTTATAGGTAGTGGCCAGCAGGGCAGCCGTCATATCTTTCGTAGTGGTTTTACCATTGCTCCCCGTTATTCCAATGACTTTAATATTCAATTGGTCCCGATAAGCGCGTGCCAATTGCTGTAATGCCTTTTCAGTATTTTCCACAAGGATGATTGGTAAATCAGTAGGTGGATTCGGAATATCCTGCTGCCAAAAAGAAGCGGATGCTCCCTGCGCAATGGCACTTCTGACATATTGATGGCCATCGACTTGCTCTCCCTTTAACGGAACGAACAAGCATCCTTTCGTAACCGCTCTTGAATCGATGGTTACACCATGAATTTCAATGGGTTCAAATACCTTACTATCGTTCAATCCATTTACCATCTCAGATATTTGTCTCAACGTTCTCTTTATCACTTTCGTTCCTCCTTCGTTCATCAAACTAAATCTTCCATTTTCTTTACAACCAAACTAAGCAGCAATCGGCATGGAGAACCGATTCCTGCTTGCTAGAGTAAGTCCTGCGTATAATTGAAATACAGGAACCCACTTTACATTACCGCTTACACTGTATATTTAATTTGTTGTTTTTCTTCATAGCGCTCTAAAGCAAGCTTCACAAGTTCTTCTATTAATTGTGGATATTCAAGACCCGTGTGCTTCCATAATAGCGGAAACATGCTGAATGGCGTAAAGCCAGGCATCGTATTCACTTCATTGATATAGACCTTTCCATCTTTCGTCAAAAAGAAATCGGCCCGGACGAGTCCGGAACAGTCCAATGACTTGAAGGCTGTGATTGCCATTTGAGATAAAGCTTTGTATTGACTTTCCTCTATTTCGGCAGGTATGGCCATCGCTGAATTTCCGTCGACGTATTTAGCTGAATAATCATAGAAGTCAAAGTCTGTCTTAGGAATGATTTCTCCTGCCACAGAACAAGATGGGGTATCATTCCCGATCACGCCAAACTCCACTTCACGGGCGATGACTCCTTCTTCAACGATGATTTTCCGATCGAATTGAAATGCTTCTGCGACTGCCTTCTTCAACTCATTAGCATTATTACATTTGCTGACTCCTACGCTTGAGCCTAAATTAGCCGGTTTTACAAAACAAGGGTACCCACATACTTCTTCCACCTTCTCAATGGACCGTTCTGTGTTACTCTCCCATTCCGAGCGGATGAACCATGTATAGTTAACTTGCGGTAATCCCGCCTGTGCAAAAATATTTTTCATGATGACCTTATCCATCCCTGCGGATGAGGCCAGTACCCCATTTCCCACATAAGGAAGATTCAACAGCTCAAGCATCCCCTGTACTGTTCCATCTTCGCCATTCGGTCCATGTAGAAGAGGGAAAATGACATCATACCCCGTGGACCCACTATTTTCATCAGTTAAATGGGCTTGCAATGACAAAGGAGAAGTCAATTTATCGGATGATAAAGCCAATTCCTCGACGGATTTTGCCGGACCAGTCAACTTTGGACCATTTACCCAAGAACCTTCTTTTGTTATGTAAATCGGATATATGTCAAACTTTGCTAAGTCGAGAGCTTTAATGACTGCTAAAGCTGTCTGCAAAGAAACATCATGTTCCGCAGATTTCCCACCATAAAGCAAACCAAGTTTAGTTTTCATGAGTTATTACCCTCCAATATTCTTTTAACCATGTTCCATTGTAACACTTTACACTAAAACGGGAAAAGTGAAAGTTCCCCCTTCTATAGCTATAATTAGAAGTTTATGCACCTAGTTGCAAGTCCTACGACCCAAACCCTTAATTAGCTAAAGAAGTTATTTATATAGCGTCGTGTTGATAACGCTCTCCCAAACCTTTTCTTTACGATGAAAAGTAATGAAGGCATCAGGTCCTTGTTCTTTTCTATCTAAGAAATCATCATGCATCTCATCCATGTTCAAATAATCTCCCACGATCCATGCTGGGATCTCGATTTTGGTCCTTGTAATCTTCACATGTCTAAAAGAAAAAACTATACCTTCTGCCAATATTGGAGCCAGAGAAGAAATAATATCCAAAGGAATTGCCGGCAATTCTTTTTTCTTCCTCATTCCTAACCATGTTCTTTCCACTTTCAATGGTTCAAGCTTTAACGGAAGTAAATTTCCCAGCATCTTATAGTACGTTGAAATCGAACGAAAGTAAATTTTATTAAACCATCCATCATCTTGGGCCAGATAGACAAATTGATTATTCAGTTTGTGAAAGAAAGGGGGTTCTAAGTGATTTTTGGTATGCCCCACATATAAGAGTTCCGCTAATTCCCTGCCGTCCAGTTCTTCTAGACAATCTGCTTCCTTAAAATCGACCCAACAGAAATCCCCATATGCACGAACATCCTCTTTAAGTAGCTTATAAACATTCTCAGATGACACGCTCTCCAGCAAGACATTCAAATCGTACTCCCCACCATCATATTGATGTTTCAATAATAAGATGGAATTCAAGCTATGCGGTAAGGAATAGGAGAATTCTCGAAAATTAAGGCCATTAAAAAGGACAAATCTTTCGGAAGCCTGCATATGCATATATAAGATGTCATTACCTTCATTTTTCATGATTATATTCCCTCCGAGCCTTTCATCAATAGTTCTATTTTATCAAACTTTTTAATATTCACGAAGTGTATATAAAATAGTAGTAAAAATAAGAAACTAGACAGGCAGTAATTTCCATATTATAGTAAAAATAAAGGCTTGGAGGATGAATGATTGATAAAATAGAAAAAGACGATTTCATCAATCACTTGCAGGAAGACGCTGTCGCCGATTCATCAAAAAATTGGGGTCTTTGGGAACTCGAAAAATTTGCATTCGATAAATACTTTCATCAAGCCGACTCCATCCTTGATATTGGATGCAGTACAGGGAGGACGACCTTTGCTCTATACAAGAATGGGTTTCATCATATAACCGGACTGGACCCTTCACCCTCCAAGATTCAAGAAGCCCGGAAGTTTTCACAAGATGAAAATATGGAGATTCCATTCTTTCTTGGGAATGCCACGGAAATCCCTTTCAACGACTCGTCATTCGACCATGCACTCTTTTCCTTTCATGGTTTAATGAAAATCCCTCAACGAAAAAACCGCATTCTCGCTTTGAAAGAAATCAAACGCATACTTAGACCAGGAGGCCGTTTCCTATTCACCACACCGATTCGCGACAGTAATGAAAGGTATCTTAATTTTTGGGAACAGGAAGAAATGATTTGGTGTGATAGTAAACAGGATGAACGGCTATATGAGTTCGGTGATATCTTCACAAAGGGAAAGTCTCACCAAGAAGAGGCCTATCTCCATATCCCGAGTCAGCAGGAAGTCCTTGATTGCCTAGAAGAAGCCCAACTGACTGTTTTGGAAACCATTCACCAAGATTCATTTAATGAAAGCGTTATGGCTATGAACTTTTCCCCTGACTCCCATTTCTGGATCGTCCATCAATAAGTTGTTTTCGACTTTCATCTGAATACAAAAAAACTCCAGAGTGCAATCACCCTGGAGTTTTGACTTATATTAAGAAGCCTGTTCGAGTTTTCCTTTTTCGGCAGGAGGGTTGAATTGACCTTCCCACTTGGAAATAACGATGGCTGCTAAAGAGTTACCAATAACGTTTACTACAGTACGACCCATATCAAGGATACGGTCAATACCTGCTATGAAGGCAAGTCCTTCAATTGGGATGCCCACCGTACCTAATGTTGCTAAAAGTACAACGAAGGATACGCCCGGTACACCGGCAATTCCTTTAGAGGTAATCATCAACACTAACATTAGCGTTATTTGCTCATAAGCACTTAGATGTATGCCGTACATTTGAGCAATGAAGATGGCTGCTAAAGCTTGGTATAATGTGGAACCATCTAGGTTGAATGAGTAACCAGTCGGAATAACAAAAGAGGTGATATGTTTTGGACAACCGGCTTTCTCCATCTTCTCCATGATTCTTGGAAGAACCGCTTCTGAACTTGCTGTGGAAAATGCTAAGATCAATTCTTCTTTCAAAATGGCAATTAACTTAAAGATACTGAAGCCTACAAATTTTGCAATGAGCCCCAGGATGACAACTACGAAGAAAATCATCGTTCCGTATACGGAAAGGGCTAACTTTCCTAATGGGATTAGTGATGATAAACCGAATTTAGAGATTGTCACACCGATTAGTGCAAATACCCCAATCGGAGCAAATTTCATAACCATATTGGTTAGATTGAACATACCTTCCGCCGCACCTTGGAAGAAACGGAATACTGGTACTCCTTTTTCACCGATAGCTGCAATGCTTAGTCCAAACAAGACTGAGAAGAAAATGATTGCAAGCATATCGCCTTCTACCATTGCTTTAATCGGATTAGATGGGACAATATGAACGATTGTATCTATAAAGGATTCGTGTTGCTTAGTTTCTGCTGTGTCAACATAAGTGGAAATATCCGTTTGTTCAAGCTCACCCATATTTACGCCCGCGCCAGGCTGAATAATATTGGCAGATAATAAACCTACGCCTATTGCAACTAGTGTTACTACTATAAAGTAGGATAGTGACTTGGCACCTAATTTCCCTACTGATTTAATATCGCCCACGCCTGCAACTGCAACAATAAGGCTAGAAACGATAATTGGAACGACAATCATTTTAATCATACGTAGGAAGATATCACCTAATGGTTGTAGATAGCTTTGTGCCGTCTCACTTCCATAAAATATAGCACCTACGATAATTCCTAGAATTAAACCAATGAATATTTGGCTTGCTAAACTCAGTTTGAATTTCTTCATTTAATTTCCTCACCTTCCATATAGTCTTTGATGTAAAAACATTTGTCTCGGTAAGGGAAACAAGATACTAATAAAAAGAGAAAAATTTTTCTGTATATTGAAAAACTTCTATCCTTACGCTTAAAAAAAAGACACCCTACGTGTCATTTTCCCTATTGGCGTGTTATTCACACATGTTCCCTCGAAGACGCTTACGGGGTTAGCTGTCGGGTTAGGAATCGGAAACACAATGGCCCTTTCATCTCTGAATTCACCCCTAGCGAATATAATCCGCAAAATTGGTTCCCCCGTTCTTTTTTATAAGATTAAGCGAGCTAACTTATATTAAAATATTATACTAAAAATATTAATCTGTAAATATATTTTCTTTCCCACACTAGAAAGTACAGTGGTGGATTCAGAATATTAAGTGCTACGTGGGTTTACACTTATTGTTTAAATAGGTAATTAGTTTTAACAGTAAAAAAATTATGGCCATTTTTGATTTAACTGAAAATTATTTTTCCAAAAATCCTAGTAAAATGTATCTAACTTTTTCCCTTTTGGATAGTTTCTTAAAAGTTGCAGAGTGAACCTTGTCCAATTTGAGCGGGGTAATGAAGTAAGAGTGGTTCTTCACTACCTTTTTCGGTTCTAAAAGGATGACATCTCCCACTGCTGGACCTTTAAGCATCTCTTGCTTCCCTTTTGCTTGAGCCCCTTTTGTAAAGTATTGTCGGTTCAAATGCCCCTTATTGGTCATTTTATAGACATGCGGCTGCTTCCGTTCATGTATCGCTTCTGTTGGAACAGTCGGGACTCCCGTCTTCACATTCGTTATAACGGTAAGGTCGACCTTTGAACCGTCTAATAGCGCTTCCTTATTCTCTGCTTCCGTTACAATTTCCGCTTCGAATGTATAGCGATTTTCATCCTTTAGGGTTGGCTCTTCTTTGGGATAAGGATGTATACGGCTGATGGTTCCGCCCAATCTCTTTTTCAAATCAGGAGAACTAGCTTTTATCTCCATCCCTACCTCTGCCTTCTTTAACTCTTCTTCAGAGAAGGAACCTTCGATGGCCATTTCTGTCGAAGCAATTGAAATAATCGGATTCGTTAAATTTTTATTGATCTTCTTCACGACACCATCCGCTTCACTTGTCGTCTCCACGGCATTGGTTTGCATCTCAATTGAGCTTAATTGTGCTTCTAGCATGACCACTTTTTCCTTCAAGCTACTTTTTTCAAGTTCCTGCTTGTACATCTCCTGCTCAATATTACTTTTAATTAAGTCTGAGGAAGAAGTGGTGATGTCTATATTTAGGTTCTTTTCTACTGTCTCATCGATAACCGTTTTGTTTGAATCCAGGGCCAGACCACTTTGATAAGCTTTCAACTTATTTATGTACTCATCAATTCCGACGATTTCTCCTTCGGTTGCGGCCTTTTCCGCTTCCAAATTATCTTTTAGTGCATCCAGTTCGGTTGTAGTGTATTCAAACAGGGATGTTCCAGCCGTTACCTCGTCCCCTTCGTGAACCAGGAATTTCTGAAAATCATTGTTTTTAGCATCAAAATAAACATCATATTCTTCTGCCGGTTTAAAGATTCCCTTTGTTTGAAATGTTTCAGTTATAGTATCTTTCTTAACTTGTGTCCATCTTTCGGTAAAAACGGTCCGTTCCACTTTACTGTCTTTTTTTTCAATCAAGTAAATATTACCCGATATCAAGGCCAAAGATGCTACTGATAGGGCTGCTAATTTCCACTTTTTCATTTTTCTCACCGCCTTATACGAATACGCCAACTTGTAGATATGCTAAAAATGCTTTAGCAAACCACGAGGCAATATAAAATAGAATGATCATTGATAAGACAAAGGCCTTGCTTCGTTCCGTATATACCTTCAAATAATAATATTGTAAAGAAATGATTAAAATTTGAAAAATGGTGATTTCACTAAAAAAATGAATAAAGTAATCGCTTCGAATGAAGTACTGGCTGATGACTCCAAGTGAAAAGGGGTTGGCATCATGCCCAATATCCATCAAAACAAAAAGGGGAATTAACAAAACCTTCTCCAGTAAGAGCAAACTAAACGTAATCATTTGAACAATCACGGTTTTTATGTATGGGATATCCAATACTACCCAAAAGAATAAAGAAGCTAAACAGATATAAATAGAAGGATAAAACAATCCTGCAATCATATTTCCAATTACAATCAGTAACTTTCCCGTTTCAAATTCACTTACAT
This sequence comes from Peribacillus suis, assembly GCF_059384845.1. Lineage (NCBI taxonomy): Bacteria > Bacillati > Bacillota > Bacilli > Caryophanales > Bacillaceae > Peribacillus > Peribacillus suis. Next base: position 274,954 of record NZ_CM182019.1, on the reverse strand, counting down.
CCATCTTCGTAATATTTTTAGAAAATGATTCTGAACCAATTCCAAAATATCCACTTACTGAAAAAACTAAGACACTAAGAAAATATAATCCTATTAATTTCCAGAAAAGTCGTGTGACCGCTTCCGCATTTTGCAATTGGTAACGGCTTCTTTGCGGTTCAAAAATACCCTTTAACAATCGGACCTGGTATATCATGTATGTTCCTCCTGCAAAAAATGAAATATCATTTTATATTTTATCTTATTTTGTAAACAAATGCAGAAATAAGGAGGAATAAATATAAATATATACTCTTAATGCGTCTGATTCTGTTATACTCCTGAGCTAGGAGACAAAAAAGCAAGATGATGTTTCAGAACTTCTATCTGTGTAGGCGTCTGATTATAAATCTCTCCATCCATATCGACTTCGAGAGGTAATTCGGTTTCCACCTTCAATTTTCTTGCCTGGACATACATGACACCTGACTCTGAGCTGACACTTTCAGTCAACGAACTCTTCATGGCTAAGATCTCCCTAAATACACTTAGGCTCGATTCTTTCACGATGACGATATCAAACAGCCCATCGTCTGGCTGGACCATTGAAAAAGGCATTGAATTCGTTCCGATAAAATTACCATTCAAGACTAAAATCATGACAGCTTTTCCTTCGACACACGTTTCATCATATTCGACTCTAAAAGGAAACGGTTCTTGATCGCCTATCGTTCTAATTGCACTTAAAAAATAACCAATCTTCCCGAATTTACTTTTTTCTTGTTCATCTATATTGTTTGACGTATCGGTAATCAGTCCAATACCCCAAAAATTCAAAAGGTAATGATCGTCCGCCTTCCCCACATCGATCATACGGACATTTCCGTTCACTATAGTTTCCGCCGCACGACGGATATTTTGAGGTATTTCCAAGGTTCTGGAGAAATCATTGCACGTCCCTCCAGGTAATATTCCCAAAAGCGGTCGATGTTCGAGTGGAGAAAGACCATTCACACATTCATGCACCGTTCCATCTCCTCCCAGAACGAATACTACGTCCATACCTTCTCCATATTCCGAACAAAACTTGTCAGCATCACCCTTTTCCTTGGTCTGAAGAATAAGAAATTCATCAATTTGGGGTGTCAGAATAGGGAGACATTCCTCTAATGCCTTTTCCACCTTACTATTTCCTGCACATTCGTTATAGATCAGCATTCCTTTTTTCCATCTCATATCCTGTTCCCCCCCGTTTAATGAATAGCTACGCTTCCCTTTACTTTTTCCTTTTTTCCTCCTTTTAAAACTCAATCATGAATAGTTGAAGCAATTAAATTATTAATATGAAGAAAGACGTATAAAAAATAAAAAAAGAGGCGGCAGCCCCTTCCAAAACGTCATGAGTGTATATGCAAATGATCTTTCATTAATATGATGAGCTTGGAACAAAGGGTACTTCTGGTCTCGTCCTTTTCCAGATAAAGCAAAAAACCTTCCAAGATGACACCATTTGGTCTTTTTTTAAAAAGACCTCTCTAATCACCTCTAAAGCCTCTGTATCTTTACCAGTCCTATATCCTGCTCCATCCCCCGACTTCCTCCTTAAGAGTTTATCTATCGTCAGGTCAATCTCCGCTTTAGGGTCAAGTACATACGCTGAACAGTCAGGTCCAGGTAACTGATTCAATAAAGGATCGTCGCCCTTCATTAACCCCTCTATGATTGAATCTAACCAATTCAATAAGAAAATTGGCAACATACTTATGCTTATGGGGATTATGTTATCTGGGTTTATTTCCTCATAATTAATGTTTACCTTGCAAGTAGCTAAAAAAAGGTGTTTTTCCATTCCTAATTGAATAGTTAGTATATGAACGTTATAAGGGGATATTAAAATGGTAAAAATACTTAGAAAAAGCGCTATATATAGTTTTTTTTATGGGAATAGGTATAGGAATTTTATTTGTAAGGTATGAACAAGTTACACGAGTGAGTTTTGATGTGACTGAAACATCCTATTTGTCTACCATGGAATACATAATTATCTTGCTTAAATATGGTGTAATAACAGCTATACTTGGTTTGTTATTTGGATGGTATAGATATAATAAGCAAAAAAAAGCTGTTTAAGATGTTCATAAAACGGTACATTAGGTAATTCCGTTATTAACTTCACCAGGTACTGATACCGAAGAAAGGCGAGCAATCAACCCAATCAAAAAATTCATTAATAATGGGTTTTGCTTCCATTCATTACTGCTTTAAGCTTGAGCGGGGTTTTCTTAAGTAAATTTTAAGATACCATGTAAAAAGTGAGGCAGTTTGTCATGGAGGAAAGTGCTAAACAAACCCGAAAATTAATTTTTCTGGGTTCTTTGCTTTCTTTATTATAATTATTCTGCCTGCATTTTCTTTTTAAACATTGCAATTGCTACTACCGATATGATGATGGCATAACCAAGCACCCACCAGATATGAGGGGAAATATCACCGTATTCACCAGTAAGAGCAGCTTTTCCCATTTCGACTGCATGAACAAATGGTAAAATAAATGCAACGTCTTTGAATAGGCCACCAATCAGGTTTAAGTCAATCCATGCGCCCGAAAGCCATGCAGATAAATTGGTCAGTAGTGCTCCACAAATACCTACAGCTGCTCTTTCACTTAACAGCGTTCCACATAATAGCCCAATCCCTATAAAAATAATTGATGTTGGAATGAGTAAAGCTAGTGCCACAATCATAGAAAGAGAGATGGCTAACCCCATAAACATCGCAACAATATAACAAAAAATTCCCTGTACAATCGACATCATTAGTAAAGGTAAAGAATAGCCCATAATAAAATCTGTTGATGTCATAGGTGTTGTGAAAAGCCTTGTTAAAAATGAGCTTGCTCGGTCTTTCGATAAAACTTGTGCGGCAAAGAGAGCCATAAAGGATAGACCAAATACCGCGATACCAGGAGTTAGTGAATAAACATTAAAAAGATCAACTGGAATGCTACGATTAATTGCGGATAACAGCAGTAATAACACAACCGGGAAGCCGATTCCAAAAAAGAGTGATAGTGGGTCCCTTAAAATTTCCTTTGTCGTTCTGTTTGCAAATACGAGCATTCTCATTGGATATCACCTTCCGTTACAAAATACACAAATGCATCCTCAAAGCTCACTGTGTTAGCCTTTTCAATAAGCTCTTGAGCCGAACCAATTGCTTTAATTTGCCCGTCTTTCATAATGCAAATACGGTCAGACAATGCCTCTGCTTCCTCTAAATAATGCGTCGTTAATATAATGGTTGTTTTTTCCTTCAGTTTTTTTATTAAAGCCCAAAGTTCACGGCGTCCGATAATATCTAATCCAAGTGTCGGCTCATCTAAAAATAAAATCCGCGGCTCACTAATTAAAGCCATAGCGATGCTCAATTTGCGTTGCCAACCACCTGATAATGTTTTGCTGCGTTGCTTTTCAAAAGGCTGCAATGAAAACTGAGCAATCATTTCATCAATTATTATCCTTGTTTTCTCTTTATTAAAGCCGTGTACTCCAGCCATTAACTCTAAATTTTCACGTACCGTTAGATTGGGTGCAATCGCCGTCTCTTGTGGGGATACCGCAATCGCAGTACGTACTTGCTCTGGCTCATTTATAATACTTTTCCCTAACAATGTTGCATCTCCGCTCGAAGGCTTTGTTAGACACGAAAGCATTTTAATCAATGTCGTTTTTCCTGCACCATTAACACCAAGAAGGCCAAATAATTCCGTTTCTTGAATTGAAAAAGAGACGTGGTCAACAGCATTTTTAGTACCATATGTTTTCGTTAGGGAGTTGATTGTAATAGCGTTGTTCATTTATCTTCCTCCTGTTTAAAATTTTGGTTTACCATATTGAAAAAGCTACTCAACATTTGTTCAGGTACAATCGCAAGACCACGCTCTTCATCCCCCAAGATAATTAGCGTATCCCCTGGATTTAATTGAAACAGTTCCCGTGCTTTTTTAGGTATAACAATTTGTCCTCGTTCACCTAGTGTGGCTGTACCAAAAAAATGCTTTCCTTTCGGTGGTACACCGAAGCCATTTTCTTGTTGTTTAAAACGAACAAGATTATCTAATGTAACATTGTAAAGCTTCGCGAGCTCCATACAATATTGGATATCGGGTGTAGAGTCCCCTTTTTCCCATTTGGCTATCACCTGTCGAGACACATTTAAACGTTCTGCTACTTCTTCTTGTGTAAGTTGATGCTGTATACGCAATGCTTTAATATTCATATTAATCATTTTTTTCATACCTCCAAATTATATTATCAACAAATTTACAGGCAATCGTCTACCTACATTTATTTACTTCATTGTTACGATTCGTAGCAAAAATAAAACATATACAAAATAAGGACCCGATGAGTGCGAATGTATGGCATTTTTTCCGAAGAAAGGCGAGTGATCAACCCAATCAAAAAATTCATCCTATAGTCAATTACCAAATGTTATTAGTCTTTCCCAAAATAATATAGATGTTTTGCACACTCGTAAAATCATGCTTCATCGACTTTTCAGCTCCTTCATAATGGTTTGGATAATGTGCTCATCTACGCCATTGAAGAAAGTTATTTCAGCTTCAGCTGTTTTAATAACACAGCCTAGTACAGCAGTGTATTCAGAAGAATGAAACGAAGTAGTTTCAGTTGGAAAAGGATCGAGTTTTACTGGAACAATGGTTAATTTGTTTGTGGACATAAGGATGGCACCTCCTTTGATTGATACGTTTATCGTACCGAAGGTGCCTGGCGTTTTATATGCGTTATTTGATTACGGGCTTACGTTTAAGAGACCAAGGAATTGTTCCTTTTTTAGTACGTTTTTGGCTTCTTCTTCAGTAATACCGATAATGGGGATTATGGTAACCAACGCCATCGTATTGGTCGATCGTGTACTTAAAAACGAAGAAAACGGCCTCTCGACTCACGAAGCTGGGTCAACCCGTCCGATCTTGATGACAGCCTTGTCCACGATTAGCGCATTGATTCCTCTCGCAATTGGCACAGAAGGAAGCGACCTTATTTCACAAGGAGTTGGCATTACCGTAATGGATGGACTAGTGAGCTTTACATTGCTTACCTTACTTATCGTTCCGGTCGTATACGAAGCAATCATGAAATTGGGTAAAAGGGAGAAGGCAGTGAAAACAAAAAAAAGAAACGAGTTTCCCCGTTCCCTTAAGATTTATTGAACATTTAGTTTTTAGTAAAGGTTTGATCTATTGCGTTTTCCAGGTTCAATGATTTTTCTTTTAAGTAACGCTTCGTCACGTTTAAGTCCTTATGGCCTGCTAGCTTGGAAACAGTTTGTATATCAATACCATTATCCACTAGTCTCTGGCAAAATGTATGACGTAATTTATGTGGGTGTACATTGTATTTTTTTAAAATGTATTGTACCGACCTCGGCGTGATTCTTTGATTATAGCTTGAGATAAACAATGGGTCTGCTTTTTCCTTCAGTGAACAGAGATAGGTTCTCACATACTGCACTGCTAAATCTGTTAGCGGAACGGTTCTGTCAATTTCACCTTTTGCATTCCGGACAAGAATATAATTCCGATTGCCCTCCATGATAACATCACTTCCATTTAAATCACATAGCTCCGAAACACGAATGCCAGTATGTAACAAAAGATAAACAATGGCGACATTCCTAGAATTTCCTTCTGCCTCTATATCCTTCAAAAGAGCTTCTTGATCTTTGATGCTTAGTGACTCAGGTGCTTCATTTTTAGATTCCTTTACCTTACGCTCAACAGAAAGCATAATTTGTGGCTTCGCTAAAAATTTAAAGAAGACATTCAAAGCATTATAATGCTTTTCTATTGTCCCTGGACTTTTCTTGCAATTTTCTAAATAATCAAGATACATTTGAACATCCTCAGAATTAATTTCCCTTAGTACCTTTTGTGTCTGTTCACAAAACTGAGAAAGAACACCTGTATACGTTTTAATCGTATTAGCTGATTTCCCTTGGTCTTCCAACCATCCAGCAAATGAAGAAATCATTTCATCTTTAGCAGAGGTATCCATAGGCTATTCCCCCAATGACAGTTTCAGAACTAAGTTAAGTTTAACATATTTCCTTATAGAAACGAAGAATTCTGCCCCCTAATCTCCTAACGTCTGTGAGAAGCCCGGATGCGCATGCTAAAAAAGAATGGTAGGAGATATCATCATATTGCAGCAATACTCTCATTTTTCAAATGTATCTTTCACGTCTTGGAAAATCAACACAAAAAAGGCCAGCCTAGTGGCTGACCTTGAAATGGCTTGGCGGCGTCCTACTCTCACAGGGGGAAACCCCCAACTACCATCGGCGCTGAAGAGCTTAACTGCCGTGTTCGGAATGGGAACGGGTGTGACCTCTTCGCTATCGCCACCAAACATATCAGGAACGTTGTTCCTTCAAAACTAGATAATATCAGAAGGTGTTCATCTTTTTAAAGCGTTGGTTAAGTCCTCGATCTATTAGTATCAGTCAGCTCCACATGTCGCCACGCTTCCACCTCTGACCTATCAACCTGATCATCTTTCAGGGATCTTACTAGCTTGCGCCATGGGAAATCTCATCTTGAGGGGGGCTTCATGCTTAGATGCTTTCAGCACTTATCCCTTCCGCACGTAGCTACCCAGCTATGCCTTTGGCAAGACAACTGGTACACCAGCGGTGCGTCCATCCCGGTCCTCTCGTACTAAGGACAGCTCCTCTCAAATTTCCTGCGCCCGCGACGGATAGGGACCGAACTGTCTCACGACGTTCTGAACCCAGCTCGCGTACCGCTTTAATGGGCGAACAGCCCAACCCTTGGGACCGACTACAGCCCCAGGATGCGATGAGCCGACATCGAGGTGCCAAACCTCCCCGTCGATGTGGACTCTTGGGGGAGATAAGCCTGTTATCCCCGGGGTAGCTTTTATCCGTTGAGCGATGGCCCTTCCATGCGGAACCACCGGATCACTAAGCCCGACTTTCGTCCCTGCTCGACTTGTAGGTCTCGCAGTCAAGCTCCCTTGTGCCTTTACACTCTGCGAATGATTTCCAACCATTCTGAGGGAACCTTTGGGCGCCTCCGTTACTCTTTAGGAGGCGACCGCCCCAGTCAAACTGCCCACCTGACACTGTCTCCCACCCCGATAAGGGGCGCGGGTTAGAATTTCAATACAGCCAGGGTAGTATCCCACCAACGCCTCCACCGAAGCTAGCGCTCCGGCTTCTCAGGCTCCTACCTATCCTGTACAAGCTGTAACAAAATTCAATATCAGGCTGCAGTAAAGCTCCACGGGGTCTTTCCGTCCTGTCGCGGGTAACCTGCATCTTCACAGGTACTATAATTTCACCGAGTCTCTCGTTGAGACAGTGCCCAGATCGTTACACCTTTCGTGCGGGTCGGAACTTACCCGACAAGGAATTTCGCTACCTTAGGACCGTTATAGTTACGGCCGCCGTTTACTGGGGCTTCGGTTCAAAGCTTCGCTTGCGCTAACCTCTCCCCTTAACCTTCCAGCACCGGGCAGGTGTCAGCCCCTATACTTCGCCTTGCGGCTTCGCAGAGACCTGTGTTTTTGCTAAACAGTCGCCTGGGCCTATTCACTGCGGCTTTTCTGGGCTATTCACCCTAAAAAGCACCCCTTCTCCCGAAGTTACGGGGTCATTTTGCCGAGTTCCTTAACGAGAGTTCTCTCGCACACCTTAGGATTCTCTCCTCGCCTACCTGTGTCGGTTTGCGGTACGGGCACCTTACATCTCACTAGAGGCTTTTCTTGGCAGTGTGGAATCAGGAACTTCGGTACTATATTTCCCTCGCCATCACAGCTCCGCCTTAATGGAAACGGGATTTGCCTCGTTTCCGGCCTAACTGCTTGGACGCGCATATCCAACAGCGCGCTTACCCTATCCTTCTGCGTCCCCCCATCGTTCAAACGATGTATAGGTGGTACAGGAATATCAACCTGTTGTCCATCGCCTACGCCTTTCGGCCTCGGCTTAGGTCCCGACTAACCCTGAGCGGACGAGCCTTCCTCAGGAAACCTTAGGCATTCGGTGGAAGGGATTCTCACCCTTCTTTCGCTACTCATACCGGCATTCTCACTTCTAAGCGCTCCACCAGTCCTTACGGTCTGACTTCAACGCCCTTAGAACGCTCTCCTACCATCGACACCATACGGTGTCAATCCACAGCTTCGGTGATACGTTTAGCCCCGGTACATTTTCGGCGCGGAGTCACTCGACCAGTGAGCTATTACGCACTCTTTAAATGGTGGCTGCTTCTGAGCCAACATCCTGGTTGTCTAAGCAACTCCACATCCTTTTCCACTTAACGTATACTTTGGGACCTTAGCTGGTGGTCTGGGCTGTTTCCCTTTCGACTACGGATCTTATCACTCGCAGTCTGACTCCCAAGAATAAGTATTTGGCATTCGGAGTTTGACTGAATTCGGTAACCCGTTGGGGGCCCCTAGTCCAATCAGTGCTCTACCTCCAATACTCTCATCTTGAGGCTAGCCCTAAAGCTATTTCGGAGAGAACCAGCTATCTCCAGGTTCGATTGGAATTTCTCCGCTACCCACACCTCATCCCCGCACTTTTCAACGTGCGTGGGTTCGGGCCTCCATTCAGTGTTACCTGAACTTCACCCTGGACATGGGTAGATCACCTGGTTTCGGGTCTACGACCTCATACTCATTCGCCCTATTCAGACTCGCTTTCGCTGCGGCTCCGTCTTATCAACTTAACCTCGCATGAAATCGTAACTCGCCGGTTCATTCTACAAAAGGCACGCCATTACCCATTAACGGGCTTTGACTACTTGTAGGCACACGGTTTCAGGATCTATTTCACTCCCCTTCCGGGGTGCTTTTCACCTTTCCCTCACGGTACTGGTTCACTATCGGTCACTAGGTAGTATTTAGCCTTGGGAGATGGTCCTCCCTGCTTCCGACGGGATTTCTCGTGTCCCGCCGTACTCAGGATCCACTCAGGAGGGAACGAAGTTTCAACTACAGGGTTTTTACCTTCTTTGACGGACCTTTCCAGGTCACTTCATTTACCCCGTTCCTTTGTAACTCCATATTGAGTGTCCTACAACCCCAAGAGGCAAGCCTCTTGGTTTGGGCTACATTCCGTTTCGCTCGCCGCTACTCAGGAAATCGCTATTGCTTTCTCTTCCTCCGGGTACTTAGATGTTTCAGTTCCCCGGGTCTGCCTTCAATACCCTATGTATTCAGGTAGAGATACTGTTCCATTACGAACAGTGGGTTTCCCCATTCGGAAATCTCCGGATCAAAGCTTACTTACAGCTCCCCGAAGCATATCGGTGTTAGTCCCGTCCTTCATCGGCTCCTAGTGCCAAGGCATCCACCGTGCGCCCTTTCTAACTTAACCGTTAAAAAGATCTTACTGATGCTTTGAAAAAAATTAATTGCCTTCTATCTATTATCTAGTTTTCAAGGAACAATGTAGAAAGATCGTCATCACGATGTGATGAGTCCTTCGTAGTTGAATGAATTACTCATTCAAAACTGAACAAAACAAAAGCGCTCTCGTATTATCCTTAGAAAGGAGGTGATCCAGCCGCACCTTCCGATACGGCTACCTTGTTACGACTTCACCCCAATCATCTGTCCCACCTTAGGCGGCTGGCTCCATAAAGGTTACCTCACCGACTTCGGGTGTTACAAACTCTCGTGGTGTGACGGGCGGTGTGTACAAGGCCCGGGAACGTATTCACCGCGGCATGCTGATCCGCGATTACTAGCGATTCCGGCTTCATGCAGGCGAGTTGCAGCCTACAATCCGAACTGAGAATGGCTTTATGGGATTCGCTTACCTTCGCAGGTTTGCAGCCCTTTGTACCATCCATTGTAGCACGTGTGTAGCCCAGGTCATAAGGGGCATGATGATTTGACGTCATCCCCACCTTCCTCCGGTTTGTCACCGGCAGTCACCTTAGAGTGCCCAACTGAATGCTGGCAACTAAGATCAAGGGTTGCGCTCGTTGCGGGACTTAACCCAACATCTCACGACACGAGCTGACGACAACCATGCACCACCTGTCACTCTGTCCCCCGAAGGGGAACGTCCTATCTCTAGGAGTGTCAGAGGATGTCAAGACCTGGTAAGGTTCTTCGCGTTGCTTCGAATTAAACCACATGCTCCACCGCTTGTGCGGGCCCCCGTCAATTCCTTTGAGTTTCAACCTTGCGGTCGTACTCCCCAGGCGGAGTGCTTAATGCGTTAGCTGCAGCACTAAAGGGCGGAAACCCTCTAACACTTAGCACTCATCGTTTACGGCGTGGACTACCAGGGTATCTAATCCTGTTTGCTCCCCACGCTTTCGCGCCTCAGTGTCAGTTACAGACCAGAAAGTCGCCTTCGCCACTGGTGTTCCTCCAAATCTCTACGCATTTCACCGCTACACTTGGAATTCCACTTTCCTCTTCTGCACTCAAGTTCCCCAGTTTCCAATGACCCTCCACGGTTGAGCCGTGGGCTTTCACATCAGACTTAAAGAACCACCTGCGCGCGCTTTACGCCCAATAATTCCGGACAACGCTTGCCACCTACGTATTACCGCGGCTGCTGGCACGTAGTTAGCCGTGGCTTTCTGGTTAGGTACCGTCAAGGTACCAGCAGTTACTCTGGTACTTGTTCTTCCCTAACAACAGAACTTTACGACCCGAAGGCCTTCTTCGTTCACGCGGCGTTGCTCCGTCAGACTTTCGTCCATTGCGGAAGATTCCCTACTGCTGCCTCCCGTAGGAGTCTGGGCCGTGTCTCAGTCCCAGTGTGGCCGATCACCCTCTCAGGTCGGCTACGCATCGTCGCCTTGGTGAGCCATTACCTCACCAACTAGCTAATGCGCCGCGGGCCCATCTATAAGTGACAGCCGAAACCGTCTTTCCATCTTCTCTCATGCGAGAAAAGAACATATCCGGTATTAGCTCCGGTTTCCCGAAGTTATCCCAGTCTTATAGGCAGGTTGCCCACGTGTTACTCACCCGTCCGCCGCTAATCTCAGGGAGCAAGCTCCCATCGATTCGCTCGACTTGCATGTATTAGGCACGCCGCCAGCGTTCGTCCTGAGCCAGGATCAAACTCTCCGAAGAAGTGTTTGACTTGCTCATTTTGCTTTTTTATAGTGTGTGCTCACTCAAAATTTACGTTGGCGCTTTGTTTTGTTCAGTTTTCAAAGAGCAATTTATCTCGTTGTTCGTTAGAACAACTTGTTTATTCATCATAACACACTATCGATTAGTTGTCAACTTCTACGAAGTTTTTAACTTTTTTTAATCGCTGTGTTTTTCAGCGACCATTTCATCTTATCATTTTCTTTATAAGAAGTCAATAGTTTTTATTGCGTCATTTCTTCTAGCCATTCAGCTATAAGCAATGAAGTTTTGCGTTTGTTTTCTTAGTGCTTATTTATATTAATCCTTTTCAGTTTCAAAGTCAACACATTTAAGTGAAATACCTTATTATAATTTATTAGGATAATAATGTTCCTCCTCCATTGGATAACAAGTACCACTGACGGTACTCTTTAAGGGAAGGATTATCCCTCCACTCTTCATTTATACACAATAAGCTTTCAATGTTAATCAAGGACAATTATTACTTTCTACCATAAAGGGATAGCCTTTTAAATAAGGAGAAAATAATTTCTATATAGAGCCTTATCAGATATTACACACCACTCTTGTTACTCTTGCAGAAATCATTCTAATATCACAATTATGAAACAAGTAAGCTGACATGAGTCTATATTAATATTAAAGGTCCATATCTAAGGTTAATGGAGAATACCCTTATTGAACTTATGATAGAGAGCTGCACCAGGGGCGTAAATGAAACCAGTTCTCCTAATGTGAATGCTTAATATCCTTACACTCTGATTATACAGCTTAACTTATTAAACGAATTTAAGTTACTTCTAACTCAAATATAACTCTCAAAACAGTCAGAGGGCGTTACCCATTTACATGATACGGTGAAATTAATAACAAACGGTTCGTATTATGTTATAGGCTGTGTTAAAGATAAGGGTTGATTTTCGTAAGGGAATATTGTTTGTGAAATGTTACGCTTAAACTAACGAGGCAGTTTAGTTGAGGAAGGAGGACTTTTTATTAACTTAAAGAATAATAATTATTTTAGATCTATTAAGGGGGATTGTATATGCAATTAACAGACCCTACAACTTTTACAGAATGGGTGCAGCCACATTCGATAGAATGGTATAAACAACTTAGTGACATTCAGGGTAAATACATATATTCTTGGAATTCTACACTTACAGAGCCTAACGGAGAATCAATATTTGATAAAGAAGTAACTAAAATCACAGTTGGAAGGAAAGTATTGGATGTTGGATGTGGACACGGCGAGCTAACAAATGAATGTGGCTCGGGAGCAAAAGAAATAATTGGGTTTGATGTAACAGAAAAGTTCTTACAAGTTAGGCTAAAAGATAAAAAACCAAATGTATCTTTTGTTTTAGGAAATATAAAAAATGGATTGCCTTTTGAAATTGATGAATTTGATTGTGCATACATAAGGAAAGGTCCTACATCCGCATATCCATACCTTAAGAAAGTTATAAAAAGTGGTGGCAAAGTAATTGGTCTCCATCCTGGAGATGAGACAAATAAAGAATTACCCCTTTTATTTCCTAACCTCTTTGATTCTTCAATAGGAACTCCAATCTTAAATCTCATTAATCATAGAATTGATATTAGTAAGTTCTCTCATTCTAAGATTGAAGCAATAAATAGTACAGAGTATATTCACTCCCCATTGGATGTTTTAAAATTACGTTGTTTCGGTCAACACCCTTCCATTTATGAAACTATAAAAGAAAAAAACTTGTATGAAGTATCTAAGATTTTCGAGCAAAATGCCACAAAAGATGGCTTACCTATAACATTTTCTTGTTATATAGTTCGAGCAACTGTTTAATATTTTCTTTTCTGCTTCTTATAGAACTAGCAGGGGCTTTAAAGTTATAAGTCCTGGAGTTGATCTTTTTTTAGAAAATCTAAAAGGAGCTGATCTAATAGCCAGTTTTATTGACTATTACGCGCAGCTCCTCTCAATTCATTATTTTAATCTTAAATTCCAATCATGAAGATTTTGAGTTAGGTCTTTGAAATCTATAATTAATATCATGTTGAATAGAGCGTTATAAATTACTGTTTATATGCTCATTACTTTCATTATTGAGTCTACCTTCATTAATAAAAAATAACCCGCAGTATAAGGGGTACAGATAATATTTAATTTGTTACGTAATATAGACCATCGTTTATAAAAAACACAGCACTTTAAATATGAGAATAAGGTTTTTTTAATATATGAGTGTGTAGAAAGGGATAAAACTTTGGAAGTCCCCTCCACCTTATATAAGATATGAAGTTAATTCTTTATTTATAGGTAAAGCTCTTTCCCTCTACAAAAGTAACCCATGTTCCATTTTTATTGAGAACACAAAAAAGGCCAGCCTAGTGGCTGACCTTGAAATGGCTTGGCGGCGTCCTACTCTCACAGGGGGAAACCCCCAACTACCATCGGCGCTGAAGAGCTTAACTGCCGTGTTCGGAATGGGAACGGGTGTGACCTCTTCGCTATCGCCACCAAACATATCAGGAACGTTGTTCCTTCAAAACTAGATAATATCAGAAGGTGTTCATCTTTTTAAAGCGTTGGTTAAGTCCTCGATCTATTAGTATCAGTCAGCTCCACATGTCGCCACGCTTCCACCTCTGACCTATCAACCTGATCATCTTTCAGGGATCTTACTAGCTTGCGCCATGGGAAATCTCATCTTGAGGGGGGCTTCATGCTTAGATGCTTTCAGCACTTATCCCTTCCGCACGTAGCTACCCAGCTATGCCTTTGGCAAGACAACTGGTACACCAGCGGTGCGTCCATCCCGGTCCTCTCGTACTAAGGACAGCTCCTCTCAAATTTCCTGCGCCCGCGACGGATAGGGACCGAACTGTCTCACGACGTTCTGAACCCAGCTCGCGTACCGCTTTAATGGGCGAACAGCCCAACCCTTGGGACCGACTACAGCCCCAGGATGCGATGAGCCGACATCGAGGTGCCAAACCTCCCCGTCGATGTGGACTCTTGGGGGAGATAAGCCTGTTATCCCCGGGGTAGCTTTTATCCGTTGAGCGATGGCCCTTCCATGCGGAACCACCGGATCACTAAGCCCGACTTTCGTCCCTGCTCGACTTGTAGGTCTCGCAGTCAAGCTCCCTTGTGCCTTTACACTCTGCGAATGATTTCCAACCATTCTGAGGGAACCTTTGGGCGCCTCCGTTACTCTTTAGGAGGCGACCGCCCCAGTCAAACTGCCCACCTGACACTGTCTCCCACCCCGATAAGGGGCGCGGGTTAGAATTTCAATACAGCCAGGGTAGTATCCCACCAACGCCTCCACCGAAGCTAGCGCTCCGGCTTCTCAGGCTCCTACCTATCCTGTACAAGCTGTAACAAAATTCAATATCAGGCTGCAGTAAAGCTCCACGGGGTCTTTCCGTCCTGTCGCGGGTAACCTGCATCTTCACAGGTACTATAATTTCACCGAGTCTCTCGTTGAGACAGTGCCCAGATCGTTACACCTTTCGTGCGGGTCGGAACTTACCCGACAAGGAATTTCGCTACCTTAGGACCGTTATAGTTACGGCCGCCGTTTACTGGGGCTTCGGTTCAAAGCTTCGCTTGCGCTAACCTCTCCCCTTAACCTTCCAGCACCGGGCAGGTGTCAGCCCCTATACTTCGCCTTGCGGCTTCGCAGAGACCTGTGTTTTTGCTAAACAGTCGCCTGGGCCTATTCACTGCGGCTTTTCTGGGCTATTCACCCTAAAAAGCACCCCTTCTCCCGAAGTTACGGGGTCATTTTGCCGAGTTCCTTAACGAGAGTTCTCTCGCACACCTTAGGATTCTCTCCTCGCCTACCTGTGTCGGTTTGCGGTACGGGCACCTTACATCTCACTAGAGGCTTTTCTTGGCAGTGTGGAATCAGGAACTTCGGTACTATATTTCCCTCGCCATCACAGCTCCGCCTTAATGGAAACGGGATTTGCCTCGTTTCCGGCCTAACTGCTTGGACGCGCATATCCAACAGCGCGCTTACCCTATCCTTCTGCGTCCCCCCATCGTTCAAACGATGTATAGGTGGTACAGGAATATCAACCTGTTGTCCATCGCCTACGCCTTTCGGCCTCGGCTTAGGTCCCGACTAACCCTGAGCGGACGAGCCTTCCTCAGGAAACCTTAGGCATTCGGTGGAAGGGATTCTCACCCTTCTTTCGCTACTCATACCGGCATTCTCACTTCTAAGCGCTCCACCAGTCCTTACGGTCTGACTTCAACGCCCTTAGAACGCTCTCCTACCATCGACACCATACGGTGTCAATCCACAGCTTCGGTGATACGTTTAGCCCCGGTACATTTTCGGCGCGGAGTCACTCGACCAGTGAGCTATTACGCACTCTTTAAATGGTGGCTGCTTCTGAGCCAACATCCTGGTTGTCTAAGCAACTCCACATCCTTTTCCACTTAACGTATACTTTGGGACCTTAGCTGGTGGTCTGGGCTGTTTCCCTTTCGACTACGGATCTTATCACTCGCAGTCTGACTCCCAAGAATAAGTATTTGGCATTCGGAGTTTGACTGAATTCGGTAACCCGTTGGGGGCCCCTAGTCCAATCAGTGCTCTACCTCCAATACTCTCATCTTGAGGCTAGCCCTAAAGCTATTTCGGAGAGAACCAGCTATCTCCAGGTTCGATTGGAATTTCTCCGCTACCCACACCTCATCCCCGCACTTTTCAACGTGCGTGGGTTCGGGCCTCCATTCAGTGTTACCTGAACTTCACCCTGGACATGGGTAGATCACCTGGTTTCGGGTCTACGACCTCATACTCATTCGCCCTATTCAGACTCGCTTTCGCTGCGGCTCCGTCTTATCAACTTAACCTCGCATGAAATCGTAACTCGCCGGTTCATTCTACAAAAGGCACGCCATTACCCATTAACGGGCTTTGACTACTTGTAGGCACACGGTTTCAGGATCTATTTCACTCCCCTTCCGGGGTGCTTTTCACCTTTCCCTCACGGTACTGGTTCACTATCGGTCACTAGGTAGTATTTAGCCTTGGGAGATGGTCCTCCCTGCTTCCGACGGGATTTCTCGTGTCCCGCCGTACTCAGGATCCACTCAGGAGGGAACGAAGTTTCAACTACAGGGTTTTTACCTTCTTTGACGGACCTTTCCAGGTCACTTCATTTACCCCGTTCCTTTGTAACTCCATATTGAGTGTCCTACAACCCCAAGAGGCAAGCCTCTTGGTTTGGGCTACATTCCGTTTCGCTCGCCGCTACTCAGGAAATCGCTATTGCTTTCTCTTCCTCCGGGTACTTAGATGTTTCAGTTCCCCGGGTCTGCCTTCAATACCCTATGTATTCAGGTAGAGATACTGTTCCATTACGAACAGTGGGTTTCCCCATTCGGAAATCTCCGGATCAAAGCTTACTTACAGCTCCCCGAAGCATATCGGTGTTAGTCCCGTCCTTCATCGGCTCCTAGTGCCAAGGCATCCACCGTGCGCCCTTTCTAACTTAACCGTTAAAAAGATCTTACTGATGCTTTGAAAAAAATTAATTGCCTTCTATCTATTATCTAGTTTTCAAGGAACAATGTAGAAAGATCGTCATCACGATGTGATGAGTCCTTCGTAGTTGAATGAATTACTCATTCAAAACTGAACAAAACAAAAGCGCTCTCGTATTATCCTTAGAAAGGAGGTGATCCAGCCGCACCTTCCGATACGGCTACCTTGTTACGACTTCACCCCAATCATCTGTCCCACCTTAGGCGGCTGGCTCCATAAAGGTTACCTCACCGACTTCGGGTGTTACAAACTCTCGTGGTGTGACGGGCGGTGTGTACAAGGCCCGGGAACGTATTCACCGCGGCATGCTGATCCGCGATTACTAGCGATTCCGGCTTCATGCAGGCGAGTTGCAGCCTACAATCCGAACTGAGAATGGCTTTATGGGATTCGCTTACCTTCGCAGGTTTGCAGCCCTTTGTACCATCCATTGTAGCACGTGTGTAGCCCAGGTCATAAGGGGCATGATGATTTGACGTCATCCCCACCTTCCTCCGGTTTGTCACCGGCAGTCACCTTAGAGTGCCCAACTGAATGCTGGCAACTAAGATCAAGGGTTGCGCTCGTTGCGGGACTTAACCCAACATCTCACGACACGAGCTGACGACAACCATGCACCACCTGTCACTCTGTCCCCCGAAGGGGAACGTCCTATCTCTAGGAGTGTCAGAGGATGTCAAGACCTGGTAAGGTTCTTCGCGTTGCTTCGAATTAAACCACATGCTCCACCGCTTGTGCGGGCCCCCGTCAATTCCTTTGAGTTTCAACCTTGCGGTCGTACTCCCCAGGCGGAGTGCTTAATGCGTTAGCTGCAGCACTAAAGGGCGGAAACCCTCTAACACTTAGCACTCATCGTTTACGGCGTGGACTACCAGGGTATCTAATCCTGTTTGCTCCCCACGCTTTCGCGCCTCAGTGTCAGTTACAGACCAGAAAGTCGCCTTCGCCACTGGTGTTCCTCCAAATCTCTACGCATTTCACCGCTACACTTGGAATTCCACTTTCCTCTTCTGCACTCAAGTTCCCCAGTTTCCAATGACCCTCCACGGTTGAGCCGTGGGCTTTCACATCAGACTTAAAGAACCACCTGCGCGCGCTTTACGCCCAATAATTCCGGACAACGCTTGCCACCTACGTATTACCGCGGCTGCTGGCACGTAGTTAGCCGTGGCTTTCTGGTTAGGTACCGTCAAGGTACCAGCAGTTACTCTGGTACTTGTTCTTCCCTAACAACAGAACTTTACGACCCGAAGGCCTTCTTCGTTCACGCGGCGTTGCTCCGTCAGACTTTCGTCCATTGCGGAAGATTCCCTACTGCTGCCTCCCGTAGGAGTCTGGGCCGTGTCTCAGTCCCAGTGTGGCCGATCACCCTCTCAGGTCGGCTACGCATCGTCGCCTTGGTGAGCCATTACCTCACCAACTAGCTAATGCGCCGCGGGCCCATCTATAAGTGACAGCCGAAACCGTCTTTCCATCTTCTCTCATGCGAGAAAAGAACATATCCGGTATTAGCTCCGGTTTCCCGAAGTTATCCCAGTCTTATAGGCAGGTTGCCCACGTGTTACTCACCCGTCCGCCGCTAATCTCAGGGAGCAAGCTCCCATCGATTCGCTCGACTTGCATGTATTAGGCACGCCGCCAGCGTTCGTCCTGAGCCAGGATCAAACTCTCCGAAGAAGTGTTTGACTTGCTCATTTTGCTTTTTTATAGTGTGTGCTCACTCAAAATTTACGTTGGCGCTTTGTTTTGTTCAGTTTTCAAAGAGCAATTTATCTCGTTGTTCGTTAGAACAACTTGTTTATTCATCATAACACACTATCGATTAGTTGTCAACTTCTACGAAGTTTTTAACTTATTTTTAATCGCTGTGTTTTTCAGCGACCATTTCATCTTATCATTTTCTTTATAAGAAGTCAATAGTTTTTATTGTGTCATTTCTTCTAGCCATTCAGCTATAAGCGATGAAGTTTTGCGTTTGTTTTCTTAGTGCTTATTTATATTAAGCCTTTTTCACTTTAAAGTCAACCGATTTCAGTTATATTTTTCTTTTTCTTTTGAGAATCAGATTATATAGAAGAAAGAGACTAAAAAAGTCTTCGTTTAACTTGTAAATCAAAGAATTAAGACCCAACCATACTCCAATAGATACCACTCCACTCCAGAATTTTAAAAAACATACTATATAGGGAGCTATTAATTGTTTTTGATATGCAAATATCCACGAGCCTACACTGATGCTTTCCTCTTTAATTTCATTGCTTTTTCTTACTCTTAATGCAATTCATTATCTATTTCTTTTTTAATCTCAATCTATCCGTCTCATTTTTCATTCTGCTTCAATGATCATCAAGTCCAGTAAATGGATTAGTTTATGCTGCAAAAAGCTGAGCCTAGTCATCCATATGAAAAAATCTTCTTTTGAACACAAAAAAGGCCAAGCCTAATGGCTGACCTTTGAAATGGCTTGGCGGCGTCCTACTCTCACAGGGGGAAACCCCCAACTACCATCGGCGCTGAAGAGCTTAACTGCCGTGTTCGGAATGGGAACGGGTGTGACCTCTTCGCTATCGCCACCAAACATATCAGGAACGTTGTTCCTTCAAAACTAGATAATATCAGAAGGTGTTCATCTTTTTAAAGCGTTGGTTAAGTCCTCGATCTATTAGTATCAGTCAGCTCCACATGTCGCCACGCTTCCACCTCTGACCTATCAACCTGATCATCTTTCAGGGATCTTACTAGCTTGCGCCATGGGAAATCTCATCTTGAGGGGGGCTTCATGCTTAGATGCTTTCAGCACTTATCCCTTCCGCACGTAGCTACCCAGCTATGCCTTTGGCAAGACAACTGGTACACCAGCGGTGCGTCCATCCCGGTCCTCTCGTACTAAGGACAGCTCCTCTCAAATTTCCTGCGCCCGCGACGGATAGGGACCGAACTGTCTCACGACGTTCTGAACCCAGCTCGCGTACCGCTTTAATGGGCGAACAGCCCAACCCTTGGGACCGACTACAGCCCCAGGATGCGATGAGCCGACATCGAGGTGCCAAACCTCCCCGTCGATGTGGACTCTTGGGGGAGATAAGCCTGTTATCCCCGGGGTAGCTTTTATCCGTTGAGCGATGGCCCTTCCATGCGGAACCACCGGATCACTAAGCCCGACTTTCGTCCCTGCTCGACTTGTAGGTCTCGCAGTCAAGCTCCCTTGTGCCTTTACACTCTGCGAATGATTTCCAACCATTCTGAGGGAACCTTTGGGCGCCTCCGTTACTCTTTAGGAGGCGACCGCCCCAGTCAAACTGCCCACCTGACACTGTCTCCCACCCCGATAAGGGGCGCGGGTTAGAATTTCAATACAGCCAGGGTAGTATCCCACCAACGCCTCCACCGAAGCTAGCGCTCCGGCTTCTCAGGCTCCTACCTATCCTGTACAAGCTGTAACAAAATTCAATATCAGGCTGCAGTAAAGCTCCACGGGGTCTTTCCGTCCTGTCGCGGGTAACCTGCATCTTCACAGGTACTATAATTTCACCGAGTCTCTCGTTGAGACAGTGCCCAGATCGTTACACCTTTCGTGCGGGTCGGAACTTACCCGACAAGGAATTTCGCTACCTTAGGACCGTTATAGTTACGGCCGCCGTTTACTGGGGCTTCGGTTCAAAGCTTCGCTTGCGCTAACCTCTCCCCTTAACCTTCCAGCACCGGGCAGGTGTCAGCCCCTATACTTCGCCTTGCGGCTTCGCAGAGACCTGTGTTTTTGCTAAACAGTCGCCTGGGCCTATTCACTGCGGCTTTTCTGGGCTATTCACCCTAAAAAGCACCCCTTCTCCCGAAGTTACGGGGTCATTTTGCCGAGTTCCTTAACGAGAGTTCTCTCGCACACCTTAGGATTCTCTCCTCGCCTACCTGTGTCGGTTTGCGGTACGGGCACCTTACATCTCACTAGAGGCTTTTCTTGGCAGTGTGGAATCAGGAACTTCGGTACTATATTTCCCTCGCCATCACAGCTCCGCCTTAATGGAAACGGGATTTGCCTCGTTTCCGGCCTAACTGCTTGGACGCGCATATCCAACAGCGCGCTTACCCTATCCTTCTGCGTCCCCCCATCGTTCAAACGATGTATAGGTGGTACAGGAATATCAACCTGTTGTCCATCGCCTACGCCTTTCGGCCTCGGCTTAGGTCCCGACTAACCCTGAGCGGACGAGCCTTCCTCAGGAAACCTTAGGCATTCGGTGGAAGGGATTCTCACCCTTCTTTCGCTACTCATACCGGCATTCTCACTTCTAAGCGCTCCACCAGTCCTTACGGTCTGACTTCAACGCCCTTAGAACGCTCTCCTACCATCGACACCATACGGTGTCAATCCACAGCTTCGGTGATACGTTTAGCCCCGGTACATTTTCGGCGCGGAGTCACTCGACCAGTGAGCTATTACGCACTCTTTAAATGGTGGCTGCTTCTGAGCCAACATCCTGGTTGTCTAAGCAACTCCACATCCTTTTCCACTTAACGTATACTTTGGGACCTTAGCTGGTGGTCTGGGCTGTTTCCCTTTCGACTACGGATCTTATCACTCGCAGTCTGACTCCCAAGAATAAGTATTTGGCATTCGGAGTTTGACTGAATTCGGTAACCCGTTGGGGGCCCCTAGTCCAATCAGTGCTCTACCTCCAATACTCTCATCTTGAGGCTAGCCCTAAAGCTATTTCGGAGAGAACCAGCTATCTCCAGGTTCGATTGGAATTTCTCCGCTACCCACACCTCATCCCCGCACTTTTCAACGTGCGTGGGTTCGGGCCTCCATTCAGTGTTACCTGAACTTCACCCTGGACATGGGTAGATCACCTGGTTTCGGGTCTACGACCTCATACTCATTCGCCCTATTCAGACTCGCTTTCGCTGCGGCTCCGTCTTATCAACTTAACCTCGCATGAAATCGTAACTCGCCGGTTCATTCTACAAAAGGCACGCCATTACCCATTAACGGGCTTTGACTACTTGTAGGCACACGGTTTCAGGATCTATTTCACTCCCCTTCCGGGGTGCTTTTCACCTTTCCCTCACGGTACTGGTTCACTATCGGTCACTAGGTAGTATTTAGCCTTGGGAGATGGTCCTCCCTGCTTCCGACGGGATTTCTCGTGTCCCGCCGTACTCAGGATCCACTCAGGAGGGAACGAAGTTTCAACTACAGGGTTTTTACCTTCTTTGACGGACCTTTCCAGGTCACTTCATTTACCCCGTTCCTTTGTAACTCCATATTGAGTGTCCTACAACCCCAAGAGGCAAGCCTCTTGGTTTGGGCTACATTCCGTTTCGCTCGCCGCTACTCAGGAAATCGCTATTGCTTTCTCTTCCTCCGGGTACTTAGATGTTTCAGTTCCCCGGGTCTGCCTTCAATACCCTATGTATTCAGGTAGAGATACTGTTCCATTACGAACAGTGGGTTTCCCCATTCGGAAATCTCCGGATCAAAGCTTACTTACAGCTCCCCGAAGCATATCGGTGTTAGTCCCGTCCTTCATCGGCTCCTAGTGCCAAGGCATCCACCGTGCGCCCTTTCTAACTTAACCGTTAAAAAGATCTTACTGATGCTTTGAAAAAAATTAATTGCCTTCTATCTATTATCTAGTTTTCAAGGAACAATGTAGAAAGATCGTCATCACGATGTGATGAGTCCTTCGTAGTTGAATGAATTACTCATTCAAAACTGAACAAAACAAAAGCGCTCTCGTATTATCCTTAGAAAGGAGGTGATCCAGCCGCACCTTCCGATACGGCTACCTTGTTACGACTTCACCCCAATCATCTGTCCCACCTTAGGCGGCTGGCTCCATAAAGGTTACCTCACCGACTTCGGGTGTTACAAACTCTCGTGGTGTGACGGGCGGTGTGTACAAGGCCCGGGAACGTATTCACCGCGGCATGCTGATCCGCGATTACTAGCGATTCCGGCTTCATGCAGGCGAGTTGCAGCCTACAATCCGAACTGAGAATGGCTTTATGGGATTCGCTTACCTTCGCAGGTTTGCAGCCCTTTGTACCATCCATTGTAGCACGTGTGTAGCCCAGGTCATAAGGGGCATGATGATTTGACGTCATCCCCACCTTCCTCCGGTTTGTCACCGGCAGTCACCTTAGAGTGCCCAACTGAATGCTGGCAACTAAGATCAAGGGTTGCGCTCGTTGCGGGACTTAACCCAACATCTCACGACACGAGCTGACGACAACCATGCACCACCTGTCACTCTGTCCCCCGAAGGGGAACGTCCTATCTCTAGGAGTGTCAGAGGATGTCAAGACCTGGTAAGGTTCTTCGCGTTGCTTCGAATTAAACCACATGCTCCACCGCTTGTGCGGGCCCCCGTCAATTCCTTTGAGTTTCAACCTTGCGGTCGTACTCCCCAGGCGGAGTGCTTAATGCGTTAGCTGCAGCACTAAAGGGCGGAAACCCTCTAACACTTAGCACTCATCGTTTACGGCGTGGACTACCAGGGTATCTAATCCTGTTTGCTCCCCACGCTTTCGCGCCTCAGTGTCAGTTACAGACCAGAAAGTCGCCTTCGCCACTGGTGTTCCTCCAAATCTCTACGCATTTCACCGCTACACTTGGAATTCCACTTTCCTCTTCTGCACTCAAGTTCCCCAGTTTCCAATGACCCTCCACGGTTGAGCCGTGGGCTTTCACATCAGACTTAAAGAACCACCTGCGCGCGCTTTACGCCCAATAATTCCGGACAACGCTTGCCACCTACGTATTACCGCGGCTGCTGGCACGTAGTTAGCCGTGGCTTTCTGGTTAGGTACCGTCAAGGTACCAGCAGTTACTCTGGTACTTGTTCTTCCCTAACAACAGAACTTTACGACCCGAAGGCCTTCTTCGTTCACGCGGCGTTGCTCCGTCAGACTTTCGTCCATTGCGGAAGATTCCCTACTGCTGCCTCCCGTAGGAGTCTGGGCCGTGTCTCAGTCCCAGTGTGGCCGATCACCCTCTCAGGTCGGCTACGCATCGTCGCCTTGGTGAGCCATTACCTCACCAACTAGCTAATGCGCCGCGGGCCCATCTATAAGTGACAGCCGAAACCGTCTTTCCATCTTCTCTCATGCGAGAAAAGAACATATCCGGTATTAGCTCCGGTTTCCCGAAGTTATCCCAGTCTTATAGGCAGGTTGCCCACGTGTTACTCACCCGTCCGCCGCTAATCTCAGGGAGCAAGCTCCCATCGATTCGCTCGACTTGCATGTATTAGGCACGCCGCCAGCGTTCGTCCTGAGCCAGGATCAAACTCTCCGAAGAAGTGTTTGACTTGCTCATTTTGCTTTTTTATAGTGTGTGCTCACTCAAAATTTACGTTGGCGCTTTGTTTTGTTCAGTTTTCAAAGAGCAATTTATCTCGTTGTTCGTTAGAACAACTTGTTTATTCATCATAACACACTATCGATTAGTTGTCAACTTCTACGAAGTTTTTAACTTATTTTTAATCGCTGTGTTTTTCAGCGACCATTTCATCTTATCATTTTCTTTATAAGAAGTCAATAGTTTTTATTGTGTCATTTCTTCTAGCCATTCAGCTATAAGCGATGAAGTTTTGCGTTTGTTTTCTTAGTGCTTATTTATATTAATCCTTTTTTTCATAAAAGTCAACGGGTATTTTATAAATTCCTTAGAAGCTTGTGCATCCCCTTTTCCTCTGCTGATTCCAAAGAGATCTACAAGAGATTTTGATTAGTACTATATATAGAAGGAAGGCAACTCTCTATGAGCCCTAAACTCCTTTAACACTCAGATTCAGCCGATTCTTGGCATCTCCTGACATCACCCTATGAAAGGTACCAACTAATATTGACTTGGTGAATTTTCTTATGTTATCATTTAACCAAGTAATATAATCGGAATAGTCATTTTTTATATCAAGTAAACGAACGATAAGAATAGTAAAGGAGATGGTCACATGACAGTTGCAAAGGTTATACCAGGAGCAGAATCATTCTTCTATCCCGGGAACTCTATCGGAATCCTCATTTGCCATGGCTTCAACGGAACCCCACAAAGCGTAGGGTATTTAGGTAAAAGTTTGGCCGCCAAAGGTTACACCGTCTACTCACCTCGCTTACAGGGTCACGGAACACATGAGTTTGAAATGGAAACGATTCCTTACCAAGAGTGGATCAAGGATATCGAGACTGCCTATAAAAAGCTAAAGCAAACCTGTACGCATGTGTTCGCAATGGGGCAATCTATGGGTGGTGCCCTTGTTTTGGATTTGGCAACAAAAGTAGCTTGTGATGGAATAATGACAATCAATGCTGCCCTTCAAGTCCCTGAATATGAAACCTATCGCAACCAAACTGCTCCGCGTTTCATTACAGAAGGGGCTCCTGACATTAAAGACAAAGATACTACAGAAATCACTTATGATCGCGTACCTATCACAGCTATTAATCAGTTGCTTACTATTATGGAACATACGAATGAACAACTCGAGGACATCAGCTGCCCTGCCCTCATCTTCCATTCTCCCGAAGATCATGTTGTCCCATCTCAATGTTCGGACCGAATATATAATTCCGTCAGTTCTCATAGCAAGGAGTTGATCTCCCTTACTAACTCCTTTCATGTTGCTTCGCTTGATTATGATAAAGAATTAATCGTGGAGCGTGCTTATCATTTCATTAAGAAACACAGCAAAGATATTACGATCGCTTCTTAAGATTTTTCTCTCATTATGGTTTACTCAAATATCCCACGGGTATAAGTAAAGTAGACAAAAACAAGGAGGTAACTCATAATGAGCGGATTATCAGACAAGATAAAAGGTACTGTCAATAAAGCAAAAGGTGAAACAAAAGACCAAGTCGGAAACGCTAAGAATGATCCTCACTTACAAGCTGAAGGAAAACTTGATAAATTAAAAGGTAATGTCCAAGAAGGAATCGGCAAGGTAAAAGATTCCCATAGATAAGGTTTTAGAAACCACAATTACATGCCTTACGATCACGACAAGTAAACCCCCACCTATAAACAGAAGAGGCTGCAGATTATTCTGCAGCCTCTTTCTTTATCAAGTAGCTTGGATTACGACCACACACATATCATCAGGTTGGTCGAGATGGAGTTCAGCAGGCATGACCAGATCAATCGGAGCATTTCCCTCGCAATCCAACCAATCCCGTGAAACGACTTCTTTTATTTCATCCAGTCCATCCGTTCCTTCCCTATCGATTGCCTCCATGACTCCATCGGTAAATACAAGAATTTGAATTCTATCTTCATAATGAACAATCGTTTTCTCCACTTTCATCTCCGTGAAGAAACCAACAGGACATGTCCCCTTTGAAAGGGACAACACTTCCCCATCATCCATCAAGGCAAAACCCGGTGGATGACCTGCATTTACATATTCCAGAGTTTTATGTTCTGTATCAATCACCATATAAATGGCAGTGAAATAATAATGAATCGGGTTTTCCTTTTTATTAAGGACACTCATCCAATGATTCATTTCGTTTATCACCGCAACGGGATCCGTGTGTTTTCGGATGGCATCCCTTAGAACAGAGGAAATAAACATACAAACAAGTGAAGCCGATATTCCATGGCCCATCATATCAAGTATAATGATTCCGTACCGTTTTTCATCAATCCGGTGCCAATAGTACATATCTCCGGCTAATTTATTTGCAGGGAGGTAAGATGCTTTTATTGTTAAGTGATTATCTACCACCGGCTCACTCAATAGACTGCTTTGCACTTGCATCGAAAGGTCTAATTCATTCCGTATTTTTTCTTCCTGCATTTTATGCCAGTCTTTTTCATATTTAAGCCTTAACCCTACACGGATTCTGGCTAATAAATCAATTTTGTTAATAGGCTTCATAATATAATCGATTCCACCAACATCCAGAGCCTCGGCCACTTTGTTTGAATCTTCAAGTGCCGTTACAAAAATCACCGGTATGTCTTTTAGGTGTGGTATGTTTTGGAGTCTTCTACAAGCCTCTATTCCATCAATTTCAGGCATCATAATATCAAGTAGTATAATATCAACAGAAGTCTTGATTGGCTGAGGATTGTCCACTTGTAGGTAGTCAAACATTTCATGCGCTGACTTCAATGATAGAAAATCCGTATAGCCAGCTCGCTTAAGAATTTTCTCTATAACGAAGAGATTAACCTGGTTATCATCTACGATTAAAATCGTCATTGCTTTATTCCCCTTTTGGCTTATATCGAGCGGCACTTTTATCTTTTATCATGTACTATATAATGCAAGGCTTTCCTGAAAAAAGAATTCCGAACTATATTATATCTTACTTATGCTACTTTTTAAAAATAAGAATATCTGTGGCAAAAAAGCACAGACCTAACTAATTAAATGTACCCGTTTTTTCAGACACCTAAACTTAAAATATAGTTACATTCAAAAAATTAAACTTTGATAACGAAAAAAGGAGCTCGCCAGGTTTTAGCGAACTCCTTTTTTTATAATTTCCTATAAATCTTCTCTCTTGCATCAAAGTCCTTATACACTTCTGAAAAAGAAGAAGTACGAATGGATTCCTTACTGCCAACCGCAAGAAAGCCGTCCTTACAAAGACTGTCATAAAATAATTGATTTACATAAGTCTGTAACTCTCCGGTAAAGTAAATCATTACATTCCGGCACATGATGATATGAAATTCATTGAATGAACCATCCGTCACGAGATTATGTTGGAAAAACACAACATTTTTAAGCAGGTTTGGATCAAGATAAGCATTTTGATAGTCCGTCGTATAATACTCCGAAAATTCCCGTTTACCGCCTGCTTGTAGATAATTCTTTGTATAAGACTGCATGCGATTGAGGGGTAAAATTCCCTTTTGAGCATGTTCTATTACCGTTTCATTCATGTCGGTTGCATAGATTTTCGCTTTTTCGTAGAGCCCTTCTTCTTTTAGCATGATCGCCATCGAAAAGGCTTCCTCACCAGTTGAACAACCAGCATGCCAGATACGGATTTCAGGAAGTTCCTTAAGCAGTGGAACAAGGTTCGTTCGAAAAGCTTTAAAGAAGTCAGGATCACGAAACATTTCCGTAACATTTATTGAAAAGTCATTCAGAAGTTTTTCAACAAATCCTTTTTCATATAAAACCTTTTCAATCATTCCACTCGCTCTTCTTATATGCTCTAATCTCATCCGATTTTCGACTCTCCGTTGTATGGAAGATCGCATGTACTTTCTGAAATCAAAGCCAGAGACTGAATAAACGGCTTGCAAGAGCAACTCAATCTCTATATTTTCTCGTTCTTCAATCGATAGTGTATCCTTCATTCCATTAAAACCTTCCTTACCCGTACTATTAATTCGTTAGCCATACGCGAAGAACAGACAGTAACTGTTCCAATTTCAATGGTTTACTTACATAGTCAGATGCACCGGCTCTTATACATTTTTCCCTGTCACCTTTCATCGCCTTAGCGGTTAAGGCAATGATTGGGAGATTATCAAACTCATTTTGTTCACGGATTCTAGTCATTGTTTCATAACCATCCATGCCTGGCATCATGATATCCATTAATATGGCATCTATACTCTTTCCTTTATCAAGGATTTCCAAACATTCATAGCCATTTTCCGCTGTAAGGATTTCCATGCCCTCATTTTTCAGAGCGTTTGTCAAAGCAAAGATATTACGGCGATCATCGTCCACTACCAAGACCGACTTGCCGCGGAAAGGATTAGCGTTCTCTTGTGAATCATCATCAAGTATCACCACATCCGGTTTCTCGTCCACTACGCTAGCGGGAGTTCCTTCATGGCTGGCCGCTGCCACTTCCGGGGAAGCAGCAATCGCTTCTCCCATGTTTTTAAAGCCTTCTGGCATGCTTGGAATGAAGAAGGTGAACGTACTGCCTTCACCCTCTTGGCTATCCACTATAACCCATCCGCCTAGTAATTTAGCAAACTCGCGGCATATGGAAAGTCCAAGTCCGGTACCGCCATATTTCCTCATCGTCGCTCCATCGCCTTGTTGGAACGCTTCGAATATTAATTTTTGCTTTTCTTTCGAAATTCCAATGCCCGTGTCCTTCACATTGATTTCAACCCAATTGCTCGCACCTTTCGTTTGAATCCATTGTGCGACTTTTTCTTCGTCAGCCTTTTTAATCTGAACAGAGACTGAACCTTTTTCGGTGAATTTAAAAGCATTGGACAACAGGTTTTTAAGAATTTGTTGGAACCGCTGTTCATCAGTGAAGAAAATATCAGGTACATCCTTATCTTTTCTAACGATGAAATCGATATTCTTCTTCTTCGCTACGTGATCGAAGTTTCGATGTAACAATTCCGGTAACTCACTCATATTCATTTCCTCAAAGACAACTTCAAGCTTCCCAACCTCGACTTTTGATAAGTCCAGTATGTCATTGATGAGCGTTAATAAATCCTGACCGGACGAATTAATGACACGGGCGAATTCCTTCTGTTCCTCATTCAATTTACTGTCATTCGTGTCAGATAGCATTTCCGACAGAATCAAGATGCTATTAAGCGGTGTCCGTAATTCATGGGACATATTGGCCATGAATTCGGATTTGTATTTTGAACTTAGTTTTAATTCTTCTGCTTGTTTTTCAAGATTTAGTTTGGCAATTTGAAGCTCTTTTGATTTGTCTTCCGTTTCACGGTTTCTCTCTTCTAATTGCTCGTTAATCATCCGCAATTCCTCAGCCTGTGTCTGCAGTTCCTCTGATTGGGCCTGCATTTCTTCTGACTGGGATTGCAATTCTTCTGATTGAGCTTGTAGCTCTTCAGTCTGTGCTTGTGACTCTTTCAATAGGCGTTCAATTTCCATTCGGCCTTCGACATTGTTGATTGTAATCCCCAAAGTGTCCAAGACTTGAGTCAAGAAATGTTTCTGCAATTTAGAGTAATTCTCCAAGCTTGCCAATTCGACCATAGCTACCACTTCATCCTCAAAAATGACGGGAGCAATAACGATACTTTTAGGGTTTACTTCACCTAACCCTGTTGTAACCAAGTGGAAGTCTTCGGGAATCTTCTCAATGAATTCTATTTTTCTTTCAAGGGCGCATTGGCCAATCAAGCCTTCCCCCATACGGAATTCACGTCTTCCCGCACCTTCACCATCGCCTGCGAAACTGGAGATTTTTACAAAACGCATATTTTCCCCTTCACCGCGTCTGATATAAAACGCCCCAAGAGACGCCCCCATCATCGGTGCAAGTCTGGTGATGAACCTGTCAGCAAGCACTTCTACATCAACAATGCGTTGGTACATGGTCGCAATATCAGCAACTCGGGTTTGTATCCAGTTGCGCTCGCTAATTTTCTCAGTGAACTCTTTTTCCTTACGATTATACGTTTCAAGTGATACGGCCATTTCATTGAAGGAACGAGCGATATCGCCTATTTCATCATTTGTGCGAATAGGAATTCTCGGTACAACCGATAAATTTTTAAAATCAATATTGTTGATGACCTTCGTAATGGATTGCAAATCTTTTGATGTGCTGCGTATCATCCATGCGACAGTCAAGGAAATGACTAGAATACTAAGGATGACTGCGAAAATAGTGAAATTAATCATATCTTCATAGGTTTGCTTCGCATTACTTAACGTATCATTCATAACACTTTCTTGATAATTTTTAAAAGCACCCATCGTACTGATAACCTTTGTCCGCTTATCCCTTTGATCATCCATTAGTCTGCTAATGTCCGTCGTTGGGTTTTTCGATTGTATGTTTTGGATGATTTGTGCCTCGGTTATAGAGTATGTGGCATATTGTGTTTCAAACTCTTTCAATAATTGCCTTGCCTTCGCTTTATTTAACGTACCCGACAATTCAGCGATTTGCGACTCAATCAGGCTGTGGTTTTCATTGATGACTTTAAGGCTTTCCGCTCTTTCTGCCTTGTTGGCCTCATTTGCCGCAAATAAAATTTCACGGTCTGACTGTGTAAACAACTGGCGTATTTCCATCGCGGCAGAAACTTTATAATAACGGTCCTCCACGATTTCAGTCATACTGCCTTTTAGATTATTGAGTGTAAACACCATAAAAGAAAGGAGTATAGCTAAAAAAAGCAGGATTAAACCGAATCCCAGCATTTGTTTTCTCTTAAAACCCATTTTACCCACCCGCCTTTTTTCATTATTTATAGTAAGCGAATATTATTTACCACTCCAAATATATGAGCCTATCCCTTACATTCCATCCTATTTAACTTGCATTTGGTTATGCAGCAAGATTTAATGTCCACTCCCTATTTTATCATTCT
Organism: Peribacillus suis; assembly: GCF_059384845.1. NCBI lineage: Bacteria > Bacillati > Bacillota > Bacilli > Caryophanales > Bacillaceae > Peribacillus > Peribacillus suis. The sequence continues at coordinate 243,950 of NZ_CM182019.1, read as the reverse complement.
TATACAGTAAATAGATACCTTGAGCGTCACTTTTCCAACATTTGAATGGCCATTTCAACCAGAATCCTACCTTTGAACTATCCTAAAATCCGGCATTTTTACTGGGATACCATCTTCTAACCCAAACAAAAAAACCGGACGCTACACACGCCCGATTTTCCACCTATGATTATTTGATTTTTTTTACTTCAACATATAAAACATGATGGCCATCCATCTCTGTGACGGTAAAATTATATCCTTCAAATTCAATTTGGTCACCAACGGCAATTTCAAATCTACCTGTCAGGAACCATCCTCCCAAAGTATCTATATCATCTTCAGGTAATTGGATGGCAAGGGTATCATTAACATCTTCAATTAACGTCTTTGCATCAAAAACATAATGTCCCTCATCTACTTTTTGGATAAGTGGTCGTTCATCCTGGTCAAATTCATCACGGATTTCCCCGACGATTTCTTCAAGTATATCTTCCACCGTAACTAGACCAGCTGTACCACCATACTCATCAGTCAAAACAGCCATATGAATCCGTTCCTTCTGCATTTTCAGAAGCAAGTCATGGATAGGAATAGTTTCCAGAACCCGTATCACGGGTGTAACGAAACTATCCACCGTCAATTCCGAAACATTCTTCTCGGTGATGGTCGCTGTATAAAGACGTTTAATATTGACCATTCCCACTACATTATCCTTATCACCATCTATGACAGGGTAACGTGTATACTGTTCTTCTTGAATGAGCTCCACAACTTCCAATAGTGGCATTCCTATTTCAATAACAGTCATTTCCGTTCTCGGAACCATGATTTCATTGGCATTACGCTCATCAAATTCAAAAATTTGATTTACATATTTATATTCCGATTGATTGATCTCACCACTTTTGTAGCTTTCCGATAAGATAATCCGCAGTTCTTCTTCCGAGTGAGCCATTTCAGTCTCGGAAGCCGGCTTTAATCCAAACATGCCTGTAAGGACACGTGCCGAACCATTCAATACCCAGATGAATGGGTATAATATGCGGTAAAAAAGAATCAATGGCTTAGAGAACAGTAACGTTATTTCCTCAGCCTTTTGAATTGCAACCGTTTTTGGCGCAAGTTCACCAATAACAACGTGTAAGAATGTAACGGACGCAAAAGCAATCACGAAAGAAAGAATGTGACTTAACGATTCCTCGACACCCCATCTATGGAATAGGGGTTCAAGAATAGCCTCCACTGTGGGTTCACCCAACCAACCCAATCCTAATGCAGTGACTGTTATCCCCAGTTGACATGCAGATAAATACTCATCGATATGTGAAATCACTTTTTTTGCTGCCAGTGCACTTTTATTTCCCTCTTCAATCAATTGATTGATGCGGGAACTTCTGACTTTAACGATTGCAAATTCCGAGGCAACAAAAAATGCGGTTAATGCTATTAATACAGCTACTGCTAATAATTTTATAAATATCTCCAATATGTTCGGGTTTCCCACCGATTCCTTATCCTAGTTATATGAAAAGAATCAATAGTTCAGTCCCAAGCACCTCCTGTATAAATGGTGATTTCTATTATGTCAAACGAAATATGAATGTCGTATCCTAAACCATTTAGTGAAATGCCCTTAAGAGTAATATGCACCTTCGTGCAATAAACTATCGGGATAATTTTCTTTAAATTAACAACACTAATAATGATTGAATCAACGCAATGCTTTCATGAGAAACCTGTTTTTTTAGAAGAAGTTCATTTTTTCCATCCTTTTCAATCAGGCTAATCACTTCCCGCAATTCCTCATTCAAGCCATCCATTTTACTTTTTAGTTGAAGTCCCGTTTCCTCGATTTCAGTAAGGGGCTTCGCATTTGGTTTTACAAGTTCTTTTATCTCTTCCAAAGAAAAGTTTTTTCTTTTATATTTCTCAATAAGGCGCAATCGCTCAAGTTCCTCAACTGAGTAATAGCGGTAGTTAGAGGCGGAACGTTCTGCTTTTAGCAGACCCTTATTCGTGTAATAGTCCACCGTTCGCTTCGTAACATTTGCCATGCTTGCCAGCTCACCGATTTTCAATGTCTCGTTCCCAATATAACCCCTCCCAACCGTCACGTGATGGTTTTGGCCTTCTGGAGGACTACTCCATATCCTACCGTGACATTTTCACCTATTCTCTAATCCTACAACATTTCTATTCTTTTGAAAAATATTTATTATGGATTACCTAATAAATATAGAAAGGCATTTACCTATACCCTTCTATATAGACAAAAAAACCGACTATCATGCCAATAGCCGGTTTACTATATTTTTATGATAATCGATTATTTTTTTGTTTTTGTTGAGAATGGATTACTCAGTATTTTGGGACCGCATTGGCATAAAGAAGAGTGTTTTAATCTTTTTATTGGTGTACCGCATGTTTCACAAACTTTTGCTACCATCATACCGTCCTCCTTTTTATTTCATATTAGTATTATACTACCTCTCTTATAATAATCAATACTAAATTAAAATAATTATAAACTAAAAAATTCCCCTTCCCAAATCATGTATAAACAGATAAAATAATATAAAACTCATCAGAAAGGTTGGTTTTTAATTTGTCAGATAAAATCCATCCCATTCCGCGTCCTCTAGTCCGAACAAATCAGTGGGTCATATTTTTAAGCGTAGTCCTCGCTTTAGCAACCGATCAAAAATGGATACTGGCCATACCTTTAGTAGCGGGGCTATCTGGTCTTCTTTTACATTTTAATCCGGTTATGCGCCTTGCAAAGCTCTTTCTGAAGAAGGACCCCTCTAAATACATTCCTGAAGATCCTGCACAGCAACAGTTTAACCAGGTTATTGCAGTGGTTTGCCTAGGTTTCGGCTTACTCTCCTTCTTACTGGGCTTCAACGTTATCGGCTATGTGCTAACCGTAATGGTCGGGATGGCCTCATTTATTGCCATCCTTGGATTCTGCATTGGTTGCTTCATCCTTTATCAATGGAAACAATATACTTATCGCCGTTCTCTTCATTAAAAAGGGAGGCCTGACATGATTAATGTCAGGCCTGCTTTTTTATGCAACTGCAGAATTATTCTTTTTAACCCAAATCGCAGCCACTATAATCAGGAGTAACAATACCATTTGAGGTACTATCGTTTCCACTGTCGGATAAAGGCCGATCCATTCAATGAACGGGAACGTGTGAAGTGTATGCGTCTTAATCACTTGAGAAACTTGAAGTGCATGGATGGAGACACCAAGAATCTTAAATGCCAATGCATAGATGAAGATCGTCGCCACTTTGAAAAAGACCGTCATCGGTAGCTTAACGCTGTAACGGAGCATGACGAAACCAATGACCATCAATATCAAGCAGGCAATCAATATCCCGGTCAATAGCTGTTTCAGTTCCATATACGGAGCCATTCCGGTATAAAAGATGATCGTCTCCGCTCCTTCTCGGAAAATCGATAGGAAACTAATTAACGCAAAAGACAAGATACTGCCTGTTGCAATAGCATGGTCCATTTGCTTGCCGATATAACGGTTCCATGCATGGATGTTCGATTTACTATGAAGCCACATTCCGATGGTCAGCATCATTAGCACTGCGATTATGCCCGTGATTCCTTCAATATACTCCCGGCTTGAGGCAGCGGTAATCTGTGAAAATACAATATTGATAATAACGGCAAGGATTGCACTTGCTGCCAAGCCAGCCCCGACGCCAGACCAAATCCACTTTTGTTTGTCTGCCTGTCCAATTTTCTTTAGGAAGGACAACAGTGTTGCCACGATAAGGAGAGCTTCCAGTCCCTCACGTAAAAGAATCAAGGCCGCATCCCATGTCGTATAGCTCGTATCATCAATTAAAGGAAGTAGTCGTGCATGTAAATCGGAAACGATTTCTTTCGCTTCCTTTGCTTGTATCTTCTTCGATTGCAGTAAGCTAATGGCGGTTGGTACCTTAGTCTCCATGTCACTGTACAGCTTACTGTCCCTCGTAGAAACTTCTCCTTCGACATTTGGCCAAATCATTAATACTTCATTCAACTGGTCAATTGCCGAATTGATATCGTTTCCTTCCATATCCTTAACACTACTTTGTAGAAGGTCTGTTACATCGCTCAACGTATAAGTCTGCTGGTCTTCTTTTTCTACCTTGCCTTCCAGAAAGCCTTGAATTAGCCCTTTCAGTTCGTCAAGATTAGTTCGTGCCTTTTCTGGATCTGGAGGATCCTGCGTGATGGCTATCCGAACAAAGGCCATATAGGTTTCCATCTTACCGTACGAAGCAACACTTTCCTCCCGTACTACAAGTTCCGCATTATTCCATTGATTGAGGAGGTTTTGATACTGACTTTTAGCTTTGCTGAAGTCCTCTTCGCTAATCGTCGCATCTAAATCATCGATTAATGGAAGTAACGCTTCTAGGCGATCTTTATAATCGGTTTTATCAACCGGATTTTCTGCCGTATCATACTGAACAAGGGCACTTGATAAAGCGGATAACTTCTTTTTCATTTCTCCTGCGTCTTCTTGATTATTCACAGCGTTTTTCAAAGACAGTAATGAATCGTCAACTTTTTTGGCATCCTCACTGTCCGTTTTTATCACATTCCAGTCCTTTTCAAAAAGAGAGAGATTACTGGAAACCGATTCAAGATCTCCAGACTTCACTTTCATTAGGCTGTCTCCAATATATACGAAAAGCTGATCGTGATTTTCCCCGGCTGAAACACCTGGTATAGCAGACATTAAAAATATGAAACTAGTTAATAAAACGAACAATCCCGTTCTCCATTTAAAAACAGACATGACAAACTCCCCTTTTATGATAAAAACCGCCAACCCGGATTCCCATCCATGCTGGCGATTTTATGGTCTCTCATTTTACTAAATTCATCCGAAAAGGGACTCCCCGATATAGCCACCTTTTTTTACACCCGGCAAGCAAGCAAATATAGCGCTCCCCCGGTGGATGATATATTCATTTAACTTATCATTCTTTGAAAGACGTTCTTGCATCGGGATAAATTGTTTACTTGGGCTTCGTTGGAAACAAATAAACAGAAGCCCCGCATTGAAGCTTCCAGTCTTAGGATCCATTCCATCAGCATATGAATAGGGACGTCGCAGAATCTTAGCTGTTCCATCACCACGGGATAGGATCATATGGGAGTTTTCAGGAATGACCCGATTTCCGTTTTCATCCTTAACATGTTCATCAACCGTATCGAATTCATTCTTCATCCCTAATGGGGCACCGCTGTCACGATGACGACCAAATGTATTTTCCTGCTCTTTCAACGTGGTCCGATCCCACACTTCAATGTACATTTGAATTCGGCGGACGACCATATAGCTACCGCCTGCAAGCCAAGAAGGGCCATCCCCCGGCTTTACCCAGACATGTTGGTTCATCTCACTGCTTTTCTTCGTATCCGGATTCACGGTTCCATCTTTAAAACCAAACAAATTACGAGGCGTCGTTTTTTGAGAATCAGCCTTTTTCGTACGTTGAAAACCTGTTTGAGCCCAATGGATTATCGTCTTTCCTCTACCGATCCTCACCAGATTCCGGACGGCATGAAACGCAACCTGGAGATCGTCTGCGCAGGCTTGAATGCAAATGTCCCCTCCACTCCATGATTCTTCTAAGGCATCTAAAGAAAATGAAGGAAGATCTTTCAATTCGGCAGGTTGTTTAGACTTCAAGCCAAAGCGGTCTTTCCCATTCTTCGTAAATAGACTAGGACCTACTCCAAAGGTGATCGTCAAGTTAGAGGGGGATAATTCTTCTACTTCCCCTGTATCTTTTGGTGGCATGCTCCTGTTCGAGGAAGCTTCGCCTACCGATTTGCCAGATGTCATCTGGGCCGCCGCTGCTGTCCAATCTTTAAATAATTGAATTAAGTCTGACCTTTTTTCGGATGTCACTTCTAACGAAGCAAAATAAAGATTATCCTGAGCTTCTGTAGTGATTCCCGCTTGATGAGGCCCATAGAAAGGGACAGTATCATTCGTTTGTCCCTTTGCCTTTGAGTCAGATAGAGCTAGCATCCCGCCTAGGCCCGATGCGCCTATTACAACTCCAACCCCACCGATGCCAGCTGTTTTCAACATATCACGACGGCTTACCTTTTTGGAAAAAAGTGAAGTTTCGTCATTTGATATTTGTTCTTTCAATTAAGACTCCTCCATTACAATTCCTATTTGCGAAAGTGGCTCAGCTAAAGCGTCGATAGCCTGGCTTAATGATTTAACCTCGGATTTTGTTAAATCCGTATAAGAAACGTATCCATCACCATCTTTATGTTTTTCAAGCAAGCTGTAAACTCCGGCAAAACGCTCTTTGATTTCAGTTGTAAGCGCCTCGTCTTTTTCCTTAAGGGCAGGTGTCAATAATTCATATATTTTTTCAGCGCCCTCTACATTTGCAACGAAATCATACAAATCCGTATGAGAATAGCGGTCTTCTTCTCCAGTCACCTTGGATGTTGACACTTCATTAAGTAAGTCAACGGCCCCAGTGATTAACACATCAGGTGTTACTTCTACTGTTTCCACTTTAGCACGCAACAAATTAACGTCCTTCATTAATTGTTCAGCATACTCTTCATAACCCTTTGTTGTGTTTTCTTCCCATAACCCCATCTCAATTCGGTGGTATCCGCCCCACTCTTTTTCCTCAACATCACCCTCACGCGCATCGATTTTAGGATCAAGATCTCCAAAAATTTCAGCGATAGGTTCAGCGCGCTCATAATGCATGCGAGCCGGTGCATATAACTGCTTCGCTTTTTCAATGTCTCCAGACGTTACTGCCGTCGTGAATTCTTCCGTCGCTTTTACAAACTCTTCTATTTCACCTATCGCAAATTCCCGATAGTCGTTGGATACACCATCCAGCGCACTCGCACTTGTCTCCTTAGCATCCACCTCTGCAGGCTTGGTTTCTTCATTTTTCTGCGAACACCCAAATAATAGGCTGGTTGATAATAAAACGGCTAAGGTTGCTTTCGTTTTCATACTCTAAACTCTCCCCTGAAAATATATATTAATTCTAGATTTATATTAGCAGTAGTGAGAATCATTATCAATATATATTTTGTTCCAATTTACATTTCAGTTATCAAGGTAGACCATACTTTTATAACCTTATTTGGTGAATAGCTTATGGGGACAAATAATTACTTATTTCAAGAACTCTTTTCGTTCTTTCATTAATATTTCATTTTCTTTTTCCATGATTTTCGTAATATCTTCAATAAATCGAAGAATGATCGTGAGTTCTTTATCTTCATAGGACGTGCAAAGATCTTTTGTGGCTGCAGATAGTGAATGATAATGTGATTTAATCTGTTCTTGCCTTGATGCTATGGGGACAATCTTTACCCGTCTACCATCTATATGATCTCTTTCCCTTTTTACATAGCCCGATTTTTCAAGACGGTCGATGAGCGTCGTGACCGAGCCTGTGCTCAACCCTGTAATCTTCGCCAGCTCTCCAGCTGTAATAGGGCCCGTTTCATTCAATATTTCAGCAGTCTTTAAATCCGTGTGAGCCACACCTATTTTGTGAGCCATATTCTGTTGGAACAATACAGACCTCATTCCGTACCTTTGCAGGCTCCGGGTTAAACTCTCTAAAAGGTCTGAATTCAACCCATTATCGCTTGACATAAAATGCCACCCCTTTTACACTTGAATTTATCTTGATAATCAAGATAAATATTTAGTTTCCATAATAGTGATTATCATTCATTCATGCAAATGAATAAACGAATTGTTTCATAAAAAGGGAGGAAAAAACATTTTGGAGAAACAACCAAAACATCAAAAGTTTATAGTTGCCGGACTGTTATTGGGAATTTTGATGTCAGCAATGGATAATACGATTGTTGCAACCGCCATGGGGACGATTGTTTCCGATTTAGGCGGGTTCGATAAGTTTGTCTGGGTGACATCGGCCTATATGGTCGCCACGATGGCAAGTATGCCGATATTCGGCAAACTCTCCGATATGTACGGTCGGAAGCGATTTTTCATTTTTGGGCTTGTCGTCTTTTTAATTGGGTCTGCCCTATGCGGCATGGCTCAAAGCATTGTCCAGTTAAGTATTTTCAGGGCCATTCAGGGTATTGGTGGAGGTGCCTTGATGCCAATTGCCTTTACCATCGTCTTTGATATTTTCCCACCTGAAAAACGCGGGAAACTTACCGGTCTTTTCGGGGCTGTATTTGGGGCATCTAGTGTATTAGGTCCTCTATTAGGAGCTTATATTACGGAGTATGCCAGCTGGCATTGGATTTTCTACGTCAACGTTCCAATCGGCTTCATCTCGTTATTCTTCATTCTTCGTTATTACAAGGAAAAGGCCAATACGCATGAACAGAAAATCGATTATAGCGGGGCCGCGACTCTCGTTATCGCTGTCGTCAGTTTAATGTTCGCCCTCGAGCTTGGTGGCGAGTATGGATGGACTTCATCTCCTATCCTTGCTTTGTTTGCAAGTTTTGTCGTGTTTTTTGTTTCATTTTTCTTTTTCGAAAAAAGGGCCAAAGATCCCATTATCTCATTATGGTTATTTAAAAGGCGGTTATTTGCAACGTCTCAGATCTTGGCAATCCTATACGGCGGAACGTTCATCATTTTAACTGTATATATTCCGATTTTCGTGCAGGCTGTTTATGGAGGTTCGGCTACCAATGCAGGGTTAATCCTAACCCCAATGATGCTGGGGTCCGTTGTCGGTAGTGCTATCGGGGGAATATTCAATTCCAAGACCAGCTTCCGCAACTTAATGACGATTTCCGTCGTTTGTTATTTTGCAGGAATGCTATTATTAGGAACGTTAACCCCGGAAACCAGCAGGACACTACTAACGTGTTATATGATTCTTACTGGATTCGGTATGGGCTTCTCATTCTCCCTTCTACCGATCGCTTCCATCCACAACTTGGAACCGAGGTATCGTGGGTCTGCTAACTCAACCAATTCATTCCTCCGTTCGTTTGGGATGACATTAGGCGTTACCATTTATGGGGCGATACAGAACAACGCCTTCACAAGTAAGATGGCGGATGCCTTTAAAGGAATGCAAGGCGGGCCGGAAACATCTGTTCTTACGCAGGATCCACGTCAGCTATTCCAGTCAGATGCGCGGGCCCAAATTCCAGATATGATTCTGGATAAAATCGTGTATGCCATGTCTGATTCGATATCATTAATCTTCACTTTAGCCCTGATTCCTATTGGTTTGGCAGCAATCGTTGTTTTCTTCATGGGAAAAGCAAGAGTGGAAACGTCACCAAAGGAAAAACCGTCACACTGAATGTTTAAGCGCTGGATTTCCAGCGCTTTTTAAAGTTTTCATTAAAGAAAATCGGGTATCCTTTTAATAAAACAACATTCTTTCAAGAATGAAAAATTTTAGTTTGCCGAAATACAATTATGCCACTAAAATGATAAGTAACACATTAACCGATCGAGGTGAAAATTTTGAGAATTGTCTGTTTTGGAGATAGTTTAACAAGAGGTATCTCCTACGTTAAAGGCCGGCTTCGTATCATTAAAGAGAATTACCCAAGCTCTTTAGCGAAGTTGACAGAGTCCTTGCCATTCGTTGAAGTTTTGAATAAAGGGGTCTTTAATGACAATTCTGACTTGCTAGTTAGCCGTGTCCAGAAAGATGTCATGTCAGAAAACCCCGATATCGTATTGATAGAAGTCGGTGGTAACGATTGTAATTTCCATTGGGAGGAAGTCGCAAAGAATCCTGAAGGAGACCATGAGCCTATCGTTCCGATTGAACGGTACCTTGAAAATATCACTCAACTCGTCAAGCAAGTTCAGGACAAGCATGTCACACCCTTTCTTTTAACTCTTCCCCCACTGGATCCCGCCAGATATTATCGGTCGATTGCCGATCGATTCGGACCATCCATCGGACATTTTGTCTCTCAAGTCGGTGGGATTGAACATTGGCATGGCATGTATAACCGCCAGTTAAAAAAACTGGCCGAGGATTTGAAGGTTCCATTGATCGATGTGCGTTCTTATATAAAGTCTGCCGGTGATCTGGAACATTTAATCAGTGACGATGGCATTCACCTTACGTCAGAAGGATACCAGCATATGAGCAAGGCCATATTCAGTGATTTAAAAAAGCATTTGGCAAAGCAAACACTGTCACAACCTTAAACAAGCAAAAAGGCAAAGCATGGGGGCTTTGCCTTTTTACCATTATAAGCTCTTCACTTCCACATTTTCTGGAAGCTTGAAAGGATTCTCGGAATTGATTCGGTCATAAAACATCATTCCATTTAAATGGTCCAGCTCATGTTGAAAAACAATCGCCGCAAATCCTTTCAATCGCATCTCGATTTTCTCTCCATTGCTGTCCAATGCTTTAATTTTCACCCGCTCATAACGAGGCACATATCCTTTGATATCACGATCCACAGAAAGGCAGCCTTCACTTTGAGGTAAGTAAATCATGGATGCCGAATGGCTGACAATTTTCGGATTCACTAAAGCATATTCGTAGACCTTTCCTTTTTCATCTGGAAAATACATAACGAACATTCGTTTATTCAGGCCAATTTGGTTGGCTGACAAGCCTACCCCTTCTCGTAAGTGGTACTTCTTTTGAAGTTTAGGATCTTGGCTGTTTTTTAAATACTGCATCATGCATTCTAATGTTTCTCGGTCTTCGTCAGAAATTGGCAGGCTAACTTCATCAGTCACCTGACGCAGAATTGGATCGCCTTCCCGAACAATATCCTTCATCGTAATCATATAATCCCTCATAAATTTATTCATAAATGTTCAACTCATCTACCTTTATATTTTTTCATCACTAAGACCATTTCACTTTAGCATTTCATTTTTAAAAAGTCTATCATGCAGGTTAACAACTGGATGTCCACTATCCGACTCAGTCCTTAGGGAAAAGCGGCACCCCTCACATAAATCAAAACATGGAAGTATTTACCTTTATTTTTAGGACTTATGACCTATGGTTAACGCGTTTAAAAATTTTATACTGAATATATATTCTTAAAGGAGATGAAATATTGAACTCGAACTCAAAATTAGTTTCGAAGTTGCTGCCGTTCATAACGGTGTTCATTGTGATAATTGGTGTTATATCTTGGTACGTTGTGACTCAGTCAAAAGAAATGGTCGTTCCTTTCTCGTCCGTTGAAAAGACCATTCAGGCCCAAAATGGTGCCCTCGTCTCTATTGAAGAAAAGCGAAATGGAACACTTCATATCACTACACCAGAAGGTAAATATGTCTCTAACATCCCTCCGAACAGTCAAATGGTCAACAAACTAGTCGAAACTTATAACGTTCGCTATTCATTTTCATCGACAAATAAGTCTGCATTATGGATTTTAGGCGGATTGCTGGCGGCACTAGTCACAACCGCAATTATTATACAGAAGAAATCAAAAGGCGGTTTACGCGTAAAAAGCAAGAAACAAAATATCTCTACACCTAGAGCACTTCCCGATATAACCTTAGCCGATATAGGTGGTTTGCAACCCGAAATCAAACAAGAGATCCTGCAAACCCTCACCACTCTAAAAGAACCGGAGCGTTCAGCTAAAATTGGAATCAAGCCTCCACAAGGCATCTTACTATACGGTCCTCCAGGAACCGGGAAAACATTATTGGCACAGGCCATTGCAAAAGAATTGGGCGCCAACTTCTTTTCGACTAGCGGTTCGGCCTTCAATGAAATGTTCGTTGGAGTGGGGGCAGCTCGTGTGCGTAGCCTTTTTCAAAATGCCCGGAAACAATCACCTGCTGTCATTTTCATCGACGAAGTGGACGCATTGGCCGGTAAACGGAAAGCCCATGGTGGGGAAGAAGCTGAAAAAACCTTGACGGAACTTCTTGTCCAGTTAGACGGAGGCCATTCAAACGAAGGCATTCTATTCGTCGCAGCCACAAACAGAAAGGACATGCTTGATGAGGCATTTCTTCGTCCAGGCAGAATCGATTTCTCGTTCCAGGTGCCGATTCCTGATACAAACGGAAGAAAAGAAATCATTGCCATTCATACAAAAGGGAAGAAACTGGCGGCCGATGTCCTTTCTTCCTTGGATGAATTAGCTGAGAGTACATCCGGGTTCTCCGGGGCGGATTTACGTTCCTTGTTTGAAACAGCTTCTCGTCATGCGCTACGTCATGATCAGGAAATGATTCGCAAACAAGATCTTGATTACGCGATTGACCGGACCATTCTAGGGGCTACTTCCCGAACGTTGAGCGATATGGATACAAAGCGGCGGGTGGCCATTCATGAAAGTGGACATGCCCTGATTGCTGCCCTCACTAAACCGGGTTCTGTTCGAAAAGCGACCATCATCCCTCGTGGCGAGGCCCTTGGGTATGTGGCGCCGATTCCTAAAGAACTTCATTTAGCTACGGCAAGTGAGTTGCTAGATCAAGTGAAAATGATTTTAGCAGGCGGTGTCGCAGAAAGAATGTTTCTTGGTGAACATAGTGTCGGAGTTGGTGGAGACGTTCAACAGGCAAAGCATTTGCTTGAACAAATGGTCGATACGGGCATGTTGCAAGACGGCTTCACCTTAACATTCAATAAAGGTGAGAAAGAACAAAAAATGCAAGCCCTTTTCACCCAGGCCATTCAAGAAACGGAAAAACTGATCGAATCAAACCGTTCACAATACGAAGAGCTTGTAGAGGTCCTGTTGAAAAAAGAGACGATTGACGGCACAGAGGTCCAAAATATAGTGGATGTACAAGAGCCAAAGGTTCTTTCGTTTTCATAAGGTCTTAATATATAGGCAAAGAACCCAATCTGAATGTTCAAATTGGGTTCTTTTTTTGATGGTCCTTGGTCTAGCTATGAATAATGACCGGATTTTTCCTACTTTTATGACTGCATCCCATTGAACAATATTTATTTGATGCAGTTCTTGGTTTAAAGGGTCGATTACATGATTCACAATGTCTTATTGGATATTTTATATAAGCCTTTCCCTTACACGATTGAGAGCAATACTTAGCATCTGCATTATAGCTTTTGAATGTCTTGTCACATACTTGGCAAGTATACTCAGCCAAAATCCCATCCCTCCTTTGACGCGATCAATAAAGTATTCAAATAATCTTTTGATATCGTTTGGGAGAAGAGAGTTCAAGATTCATGGTGCTATTATATTTATTTTGGACAAGACTAATGGAGATCGCAGCAATAAAAGCGGGAATCGAAAAGCTGAGGAAGTTTATATAAATAGGCAACTCCCACTCGATTAACAGCCCACCGATTGTTGGTCCCACTATAGCCCCAAACCTACCTATACCTAATGCCCACCCCAGTGCTGTCGACTTTATCTGTGTCGGATAGAACATGGAGATATAAGCATTGTTTAAATTTTGCGATCCAATTGTCGCAGCCCCTGCTATTGCCACCAAAACATATAGAAAGAATGACCCTGGTTTAAAACCAAGGAGGAGCAAGCAAACCGCGCCTATACTGAAGTAACTGATCAACACTCGTTTTGAGCCAATTCGATCTGCTAGCCAACCCCCGCATACCGAACCGACGATCGCTCCAATGTTCAAGCAACAAAGAAACAGCAGGCTGGAATTCAACGGATAGCCCGCTTTAATCATCAGTTGAGGCAACCACGTACCCAATCCATATACCATTAGCAATCCCATAAAGCATGCGATCCAAAACATGATGGTGGATCTTCCACGGCGATTCTCGAAGAGCTTTACCACTGGAACACCGGAAGTTGATAAATTCATGATAAATCGATCTGCATCATGGGGAACATAAGAGGGATTTAAACGAGCCACTATTCCCTTCGCTTTTTCATAGTCTCCCTTTTCCACATAATAATAAAGGGATTCAGGTAAAGATTTAATTAAAAAGGGAATGGCCAATAAGGGAATGGCCCCTATGAAAAACATCCATTCCCATCCCAACTCCGGAATGACCTTCATTCCGAAAAGAGAGACTAATATACCGCCAATCGAATATCCGCTGAACATGATACCCACCATCATATTCTTAATCGGCTTGGGAGAATATTCAGAGGTGAGCACCACCAATAACGGCGGAATGCCGCCCAAACCAAGCCCTGCAAGAAAACGGTATATCGCAAAATCTACCGGTCCCTTTGCTAAACCTGTCAATAAAGTAAACGAGCCAAAAATAGCAACACAAGCTATGATTACTTTCTTTCTCCCTACTTTATCCGCTACGATCCCGCAAATAAGTGAGCCTATTAAACCACCTACCAACGTCAAACTCCCTATCAATCCCAAGATGCCCGGTGCGGTCCGCCATTCTTGACTTAAGGTTGGAATGACGGCTCCATAAACGACTAGATCATATCCATCGAAAAGGATGAGAAAAATACACCATAGTAAAACAGTTAAATGAAAAGAGTTAAACTTACTCCCTTCTATAACCTGGGCAACATTAATTTGTTTCACATTTCATTCCTCCATCAGTAATAGGGTCTATACCAGACTTAGGCCAAAGGCCATTGTTTTTATCTCTTCCCTATCTAAACACCGTTTTCCAACGCCCTGTACATATTCAGGAAGGAACATTCAAACTCTCGCATACATCCTGAAACGTGACACATGTCGGTTCATTTCTAAATTGATCTGCATTGGCATGATGGGCGCAAACAGATAAACAGTAGTGATTGTCTATTGTGTACTGTCTGCATATGTAATCCCTAATCTGTCTTTCTGTTTCCATATCTGTGATTTGGATGGATCCATTGCTACACTTTTTCATAGAAAACCCCTGTAATGGCATGGATAAGCCTTCACCAACCGCTTTCACATAACTCTCTTTCAAGGTCCAGATGTCATAAAAGGCACCAAGGCCGACTTCTCTATCATTCAAAACGTATTGATACTCTTCTTTAGTAAAAAGCTCTTTGGCGAGGGGTAAATCAAATGGTCCTATGTATTCTATATCCACACCCACTGCGTCATCATGAACCACACACACTACATATTCACCAGAGTGGGAGATATTATAGTGGAAGGAAGGAAAGTCACATAAAAACGGCTTGCCATATTCATTCGTTTGAATTCTCAGTTCCCTATCCATCGAGCCGTATCGTTCTTTTAATGCGAAACGCACCAACAAATCCCCAATCAGGGAACGATATGCATCATCAGTCTTCACAAACCTTTTCAATCGGCTCTGCCTTTCTTTTGAAACATGAACAAGCAAATTGTCTATATCCGCATTTTCCCTGCTCGTAGGCAATTTACAACTATATAGTTCAATCACATCTAGCCCCCCCTTTTATACTCTTCAAACAAATAAATAGGGGCCGCTGATTAGAATCACAGCAACCCTCTATTTCAAGCATCTCCATCTGGAATTTTGTCACTTACTCATTCTGACTGGTTCTGTCTTAGGAATTTCAGTCGATTTCTGACTTGGCAAGATGCTCTTAAAGTCTTCTTTCTTCAGACTTAACGAGATAGTAAGACCTATAACAAGAAAGACTGATGTGCCAAGGAGAGCATATTGATAGGATGCCAAGTTACTCTGTTCTATTCCGTTCCTTGCCACCTCGCTTGTCCCCAAGGCTCCCAACACACTCGCTAGTACGGCTACCCCAACAGCTGAGCCGAATCGATTCTGGACATTGAATAATGTAGTTGCCCTTCCCATCGATGCTGAAGTAATATTCGTGAAAATGGAAGACTGTACAGCAATCACTGCATGTCCCAAGCAGATGCCGACACTAAATAATAAGAGTCGTAAAGACCAAGGATTCGCTGTCGGACCAACAATACTGATGATGGCAAAGATTAAGGCCGTCCCAAGTAGCCCAAGGCAGATCACCTGCTGGCCATTCAATTTCTTGAAAGTCCAAGGAATCATCCTGGATGCTACCATAAGCCCCAATGCCTCAGGAAAAGTGGCCAATCCACTATCCAGGGCAGAGGCGTTCATGGCATTCTGATACATTAACGGGAATATAAAGAGCATTCCCATTAATGCTGCTTGCGATAATAGAGAAATAAGGCCAAGAGAACGGAACAATTTGTCCGATAATAAGCTTAAATCCAGCATGGGTTCCTTGACCCGTAATTCTCGCCATACAAACAAACAGACAAGTATGAAGCCAATCAGTCCCGTATACATAATGACTGGATAACTCCATCCCTTTGAAGGACCGGTACTCAGTGCATACATGACCATCGACAAACCGGCAGCTGATAACAGAAACCCTGTCAGGTCAAGCCTGCCGGCCGATGGCTCTTTATGTTCCTTCAAGAACAGCAAACCGATAAGGAAAGCGATGATTCCAAAAGGAATGTTGATATAAAAAGCCCAGCTCCAAGATAGCTGTTCCGCAAAGAAACCACCGACAACCGGACCAATGGCTGGTGCAAAGGCAATGGGCAAGACAAGGGTCCTTGACACTTTCATTCGTTCTTTCTGAGAAAATGTCCTAAATAAGATTGCCATTCCTACTGGAGTAAGGAGTCCACCGCCTGCACCCTGCAAGGCCCGAAATAAGGTCAAGGTCTCTAGGTTTGTCGCAAATCCGCATAGAAGGGAAGCGAGTGTGAAAACCCCAAGTGCCAATAGGAAAATTTTCTTGGTACCATATCGATCCCCAAGCCACCCCGATATAGGGAGAAAGACCGCGAGGCTTACTAAGTAGCCTATATTAATACCGCTTGTGGCTGAGGGGATGACATTGAATTCCTGGCCGATGACGGGAAGAATGACATTGACGATCGTGCCGTCCATCGAAACCATGAACATGGCAATCACATAAACCATGCAAACGACTAATTTAGGATTCTCGTGTATGCGCACGTTCACTTTACGCCATCAAGGCTCGATACGAGCTTTAGGCTCTTAGGCTGAAGATCCGTCCAGTTGGCATTAATATAGTCCAAGCAATTCTTTTTGCTTTCTTCTCCATAAATGGTGGACCAACCTTCTGGTATGTCCAAAAAGGCAGGCCAGAGGGAATGCTGACCTTCTTCATTTATCAATACTTTATACGTACCATTCTCGTTCTCAAAAGGGTTAGTCATTCTTCATCTCCACCTTCATTAATTAATGCGTAATTTTTTTTCATATTTGAAAGCTTGTTTGCAATCACCTGTCCGATTTCCGCAAGTGGCTCAGGTTGACACATATCCTTATGACGGCACTCAATATCATGTTGTTCAATCAATCCATTTATATATGGTTTCCATGTATCCGTTGAAAGGCTAGGGAACCATTCTGGTATGAGTGTTGATTTAAAGAACAAAACATTACCATTGAACACTCCTGGTTCATATTCACCCATGATACGAACAGAATTCACATAGGTTTCCTTCAGGTTAAGGATTGTCTTTTCTTCCAAACTAGCTAATGCACTTCCATCTTGGTGCAGAATCTCTATGGCACCAGCATCATCCAATGGCTTGTCTCCTAAACTATCAGGATCATACCCACCCAAGGCAAGCAGGGCGATCAATGCTTCCTCATCACCAGGAGCATTAGTAGTCGGCAAAAATTGACTTGGAAATGCATCCAGAATGGCCACAAGTTGGACTTCTTCCCCTTCGTTTTGCAGTTGGGTAGCCATGGCATGCACGACATTTCCACCCAGTGACCAACCCAATAAACGATAAGGGCCTTTTGGCTGGATTTTGCGGAGATGTTCGATATAATCTGCTGCCATCTCTACCAGTGTTTCCGGATAGCGCTCACGCTCAGAAATCCCCCGAGCTTGCAGTCCATATATTGGGTAATCTGGACCAAGAGCCGTCATTAGCCCGGCGTAGCACCAGCTCAATCCTCCCGCTGGGTGTATACAGAACAGTGGAAGTTCCTCGCCACTTTTGCGTAGTGGCAACAAGACATCCAAAGCACTCTGACTCGAACTCATTTCAAGCCTTTCTGCTAGGCCAGCTACTGTCGGCTCTTCAAATAAGTTTCCGATGCTCAATTCAACGCCAAGCGCTTCACGTATCTTACTCATCAGCTGGACGGCAAGCAGGGAATGCCCTCCCAGATCAAAGAATCCATCATCGATTCCAACGTGTGGAACATCAAGAATTTCCATGAACAGTTTACATAAGATTTCTTCCTGTGGGGTCCTTGGTCCACGCCCTGAAACGGCTGCACCGAAATCGGGTACTGGCAACGCCTTTCGATCCAACTTTCCATTTGCCGTCAAAGGCAAATCGGCCATTTGGACAAATGCAGATGGAATCATGTAATCTGGAAGGCTTGCTGCCACAAACCGACGTAACTCGGCTGGATTGAAAACAGCATTTGCCGCTGGCACAGCATAAGCCACCAATCTCTTATCACCTGGGTGATCTTCACGAACGATGACGGCAACTTGCTCCAGATAAGGACACTGGACAAGTAATGATTCAATTTCTCCCAGCTCGATACGGAAACCGCGAATCTTGATTTGGTGATCGGCCCGTCCCATATAGTCCAATGAGCCATCAGCACGCCATCTGGCTAAATCTCCGGTCCGATACATCCTGGTTCCTGATGGACCGAATGGATTAGCAACAAAACGCTCTGCCGTCAAACCATGGCGCCCAAGATACCCGCGGGCCAAACCTGAACCAGAGACATACATCTCCCCAGTTACTCCTGCAGGTATCGGTTGTAGGCTCGCATCCAAAATATACACCCCAAGATCCGGTATGGCACAGCCTATGAGACTGTTCGCCTTCACGGCGGTGACTTCCCTGTTAAGCTCCAGATAACTTACATGAACGGTCGTTTCCGTAATTCCATACATATTAATCAATCGTGGCGCAGTTTCTGGATGACGGCTATACCAATCCTCCAAGCGGCTTAGTTCAAGTGCCTCCCCACCATAAATCACATACCGTAACGTTAGATTCTGTCCAAGTTCCGGCTTGTTACGATCCGCCTGCATTAATTGATAAAAGGCAGATGGGGTCTGGTTAAGAACCGTGACTCCTTCATCCACAAGGAGCTGTAAAAACTCTTCTGGTGACCGGCTGATTGAATGAGATACAACTATAAGCTTCCCGCCATGAAGAAGCGCCCCCCATATTTCCCATACCGAAAAATCGAAAGCATAAGAGTGGAACATCGTCCAAACATCATCCGAATTGAACTGGTACCAGTCTTCTGTCGACCCAAAGAGCCGGACTACATTTTGATGGGGGACGACTACCCCTTTTGGTACACCCGTTGAACCTGAAGTATAAATAATATAAGCTGCGTTTAATGGTGATAAAGGCTGTTTCCGTTCACGATCTAGTGGGTTATCTGTTGAATATCGTGACATTTCCACTAACGTTCTAGGATCGTCCAATACAATTTGTTGGATATCATGCAGATTTGGAAGGCTAGTTACCACACTGGAACTTGTAAGGACGTAGCTAGGCTTCGCATCCTGAAGCATGAAAGACAATCTGTCGATAGGATATTCAGGATCTAGAGGCAAATAAGCCGCCCCCGCCTTCAGTACAGCAAGTATGCCAACCACCATATCCAATGATCTTGGTGTGGCCAATGCTACAAATTGCTCCGATGCAACCCCTTTAGCCATTAGCAGACGGGCAAGCTGGTTTGCCCTATGATTTAGCTCTTCATATGTTAGGGATTCATCTTCATATACAGCAGCGATTTTATCTGGATACCTGTTCACTTGTTCTTCAAACAAAGCTGGTAAACAGGAATCAGGGATTTCTTCACCATGCTGATTCCAATCAACAAGAATTTCTTGACGTTCTTTTGGCTCCAATATTTCCAATCGTCCGATTGCCTGGTCCGGGTCCATTACAGCCCCCTCTAATACTCGTACGAATCGATTAAGCATCCTTTCGATGGTTTCAGGTTTATATAGATCTGCACTATATTCAAGAAACCCGCTCATTCCATCCGGTTTTCCTGTGTCATCATGCATTTCCCGAATCTCAATCGTCATATCGAATTTGGAAGTCCCCACACTATATAGCTCTAGGTTGGAATGAATGCTCGGAAGCTCTAGCTTTGGCTCAGGCGTATTCTGCAGGGCAAGCATGATTTGGAATAATGGATGCCTAGATCGTGAACGTGGTGGATTCAGTTCTTCTACCAAGCGTTCAAAAGGCATGTCTTGATGTTCATACGCCTGTAAATCAACGTTCCTTACCCTTTCAAGAAGTTCACGGAAAGTTGGGTCTCCAGAAGTATCCGTACGGAGCACCAGGGTATTAATAAATAATCCGACTATTTCGCTCAAAGCATCGTCGCTTCGCCCTGCAATCGGACTTCCAATCGGAATGTCCGTACCCGCTCCAAGGCGAGTAAGCAAGGTCGCAAGTCCCGCCTGCAATACCATGAATAAGCTGACTCCGTTTTCACGAGCCACATCCACTAATCTACGATGCAGGACAGGAGAAATCATAAACTTCAATGTATCCCCCTTATAGCTTGGTTCGATAGGCCGAGGGAAATCCATAGGCAACTCCAACTGATCGGGAAGATTCGCCAGTGTCTCCTTCCAATAATCAAGCTGTTCTTTCACTAAGCTAGCTTCATCGTTCTCTTTTCCCAACAATTCTTCCTGCCAAAGCGCATAATCCGCATAATGGACAGGAAGAGGAGTCAAGTTAGGTATCTCTCCAAGAATTCTGGCTTTATAAGCCGCAGACAAATCTCGCGTAAGAGGGGTAAGGGACCATCCATCGGCTACAATGTGATGTAAAAGTAAAACTAACACATGCTGATCCGGTTCCACTGAGAAAAGCTGAGCATAAATGGATGGCTCCACAGCGAGATTAAAGCTATAACGCGTAGCGACTGCAATCGCATCCAGGTCCGCCGCTTTTACTCTAGTTATTAACAATTCAACCCGGGCCTCAGAAGGGTCAATGATGCTTTGATGGGCATTCCCCTCCGTTACTGGAAAAATCGTCCGTAACGTATCATGATGAGCAACCAGGTCATTGATTGCTGCCTCGAGAGCATTCGTATCAAGGTTTCCTGATAATTCTATGACCAACGGAATATTATAGGTTGGACTAGGGCCTTCAAGACTGTGTAGGAACCACAATCTCCTCTGTGCAAAGGAAAGGGGTATCTTTTTGGGCTTACTCGTTTTTTTCACGGGCAATCGGGCACTTTTTCCATTGGAGAGCTGTTTTGCAAGACCCGCCACGGTCGGTGACTCAAAAATCTTGCCTATGCCGAGTTCCACTCCGAATGTATTGCGTATTCGTGCCATCAGAGTTGATGCTAGGAGTGAATGCCCACCTAAATTAAAGAAGCTATCATCAATTCCTACTCTAGATAGACCTAGAACTTCAGCAAACAACTCGCTCAGAATTTCCTCTTGCGGTGTTCTTGGTGCTCGGTCTGAAATCAGCGAGTAGAGATCGGGCACTGGCAATTCTTTACGATTAAGCTTCCCATTTGGAGTTAGCGGCAACTCTTGCATCTCAACGATTGCCGATGGAATCATATAATCCGGAAGACTACTGCCAATAAATGCGCGAAGTTCCCCTGGATCCACTGTCGAATCCAGCGAAGGAACAATATAAGCCACAATTCGTTTATCACCAGGAATCTCCTCGCGAACAATCACGGCCGCTTGTAAAACCTCAGGATGTTGGACAAGCTTTGCCTCGATTTCTCCAAGCTCGATCCGGAAACCACGTATTTTAATTTGATGGTCAGCGCGACTAATATAATCCAGTGAACCATCCACTCTCCAACGAACCAAATCACCTGTACGGTACATCCGGCTGCCCTTAGGACCATTCGGGTTGGCGACAAAACGCTCTGCTGTTAAATCCGGGCGACCTAGATACCCCCGGGCTAGCCCTTTCCCTGCAATATACAATTCGCCAACGATTCCGGGAGGGACTGGTTGTAAACCTGCATCGAGTACAAACACCCGTGTATTCCAAAGGGGTGATCCTATGGATGGCATGCCTGTCTGACTGGAATCCAGCTTTTTAGATGTCGACCATATCGTCGTTTCAGTTGGACCATATAAGTTGGTTACTTCACACCCTAAATCCTTTAATGCTGTGGCTAGACTAATGGAAAGAGCCTCCCCACCAACAAGGACCTTAAGCCCCTTGATTACATCTGGATAATTGGAAACCATGGCATGCCAAAGCGTCGGTGTCGCCTGCATGATGGTAATATCATGTTCGGTAATGATGTCTGCCAACGCCTTGGGTTCTTGTATCTTCTCCTTGGCTGCAACGACGCAGCTGGCTCCATTAAGAAGTGGCAAGTACATTTCTAAACCGGATATGTCAAATGCGATGGTGGTGACCGCCAGAAGCCTATCTTCTTGATTCAAGGAAAATTGGCTTTGCATGGAAGAAAGGAAATTAATCAAGCCTTCCGATTGAATGACGACACCTTTCGGATTCCCTGTGGAACCGGATGTATAGATCATATAAGCTGGGTTAAGAGGTGATATGGCTCCATTCCTCTTTGACTCATCCACATTTCCATCGGAATATTTTCCTGATGAAAGAGCATGCTCTGCCTCATCCAATAAGATGAGTTCCGTTTCGCCACCACTTGGTAATTTTGAAGCAATTTCCCGGTTTGTTATTAGACAAATAGGCTTCGCGTCGTTCAATATGTATTCAATGCGGTCAATGGGATAATCGGGATCGATTGGTAAATATGCAGCCCCTGTCTTTAATACGCCCAACATGACCACGACCATGTTCGCAGAGCGTGGTAAAGCAATCGCCACGAATTTTTCCGGACATAGATTTTTTTTCAATAAAAGATGGGCAAATTGATTGGCACGCTTATTCAATTCCTCATAATTAAGGACCGTCTTTTCATCTACCAGGGCTGTTAGGTATGGGCTTTTAGCTACTTGTTTTTCAAACAGGCTTGGCAAGTTGGCAGGCGGAATCTCCTCGGCGGTTTGATTCCACTGATGCATGACCCTCTCACGTTCTTCTGGTAAAAGCACTTCAAGTTCCCCGATCATCTGGACCTCTTCTGCAGTGGCCACCTTCTCGAGCAACCTTAAGAATCGGGTATGGTGAATGCCTAGCTCTTCCAAATCGTACACTTCCGGGTTAGCATCCAAATCGATTCTTAATCCATTTCCATCAGACTTGTCATATATGTTTATCGATATGTCATCGACCGGGCCTGTAGCCAGCTTATGTGTAATGGCTTGATTACCCGCAAAGTCCAATCCATAATCAAAAGGCATGACATTGATTTGCGGACCGAATAATCTTTGATTATCTCCAAGAAGCTTAAGGTCACGGCGAAGTTCTTCATGTCTATAGTTTTGATGGCGGCGGATATGACGCACTTCGCTTGATACTTGCTTCACTACTTCCTTCAACGCCATATCCGGTCGAACGGTTATACGCAGTGGAAGTAAGTTCATCACCATACTCGGAATATTGATTGAAGCAGAGCCTAAACGCCCCATCATCGGCAGGGAGAGGATGACGTCTTCCGTTCCCGTCAGACGATGAATATATACAGCAGTGACAGCCATGGCCACTTCATGCCACGTCCCCGAATATTTATGAGCATTTTTTTTAAAGGATTGTGTGGCAACAGTCGATAAATAACCCGTTTGGCTAAGAAAACCGTTAGATGTCCTAGGAGCCCGTTCAGCAAGGCTCATGACTTCCGGTTGATCAGCAAAGCGCTCCAGCCAAAACTGACGATCGGCTTCGAATTTCTCGGACGCCCTGTATCTAGCATCTTCCTCCAATAGCTTAACGAAAGGACTAAAGGCTGCCTCTTCACATGGTCGACCTTGGACAAGTGCCGTATACAGCTTCGCGACCCGCTGCGATATTAGTGAAAATCCAAAGGCGTCCATTACTATATGATGAATCCGCTGATACCAGAAATACCGTTCTGGTCCAACCTTAAACAATGCTTGAGAGTAAAGGCTGTCCGTTTTTAAGTTAATGGGGTGAAGCAGGTCTTCTCTCATCCATTGCAAGGCCTTCTCTTCAGGATTATCTTGATCGCTTACATCCAAGAACTGAAAGGGTAGTTCAGTGGAGTCCACCAGGACTTGATAAGGTCCGCTTTGGTCCTCCCCAAATTGAATATGTAAACTTTCTGCCTCCCTTACTGCCTGCATGAGCGCTGCTTCAAACTTACTTACTTCCATTTTCCCTTTAATCTCTATGTATTCACCCGTATTGTAAATCGGGTTATCCGGCTCTAGTTGCTGCGCAAACCATATGCCGGACTGTGCGCCGGACAATGCCATGCGAGTTTTTTGGTTCTCCATATTACTCACCTCATTTACCTCCTTTTCACATCGGATCAAGCTAAAACTTTCTGGGAAGATAGCAGGTTCCACCAATCAGCAATTGTCGGTTTCTCAGCCATTTGCATGAAATTGATTTCCGCCCCTTTTCCTCTCAACATTTCCACAAGGCTCATCATGCGAATGGAGTCCATTCCTCTATCGATTAAATCCTCATGATCTTCAAGACCTTCTGAAGGGTCTTCGCCAAGAAGGTCGAAAATCATCATCCTTAATTCCTCTATTGTCCAATCGGCTCCTTCCTGACTAGCAGGTGATGATTGTTCACTAACTTGTAATTGATCAAGCAACTGAAGCGTTGAAGTTGTAAACGCACATCGCTCTGCGGCATATTTCAGGGCCATTTTATGTTCTTCCAACGAAAAATCAGCGACCGCATCGGCCACCAGGAATGGTTGTATATCTTGCATAAACGCTTCGCTTGCCGTTAAAAGGCATCCAATATGGGCATATACTCCACAAATAATAAGTTGATCACGTCCCTGTTCTTCCATTAATTCAAGAAGATTGGTTCGTTTGAATGCACTGTATCTCCACTTAGTCAGCATGATGTCGTCATCAGACGGAGCAACGTCGCCCACGATTCTTGTCTGGTTCGGGTCATCATCGAGCCCCGTTCCCCAAAAATCTGTCAGGAGCGCACGGTCCTTAGGATTTTGATCTCCCGGTTGCGCCGTATAAACTACCGGTATGCCTAATTCCACACAACGATCCTTGATGGTTGTTATGTTCTTCAATAGTTCCGGTATGGGTGAATCATTTTTTTCGAAAAAATCGATAAAATATTGTTGCATATCATGAATGAGAAGAACCGAACGCTTCGGTTCCACCTTCCATGCCACCTTATTTTTTGGTAAATCAGATTCAACTGGCATTGCATATGGTGTGATAGCGGGAATAGCCATCAAATCACTCCTTTTTCTAATTTATTTTAATAATGTTGCTATTTTACGTTCATTTAGCTTGTCAGAAATGATTTGTCGAAGTGCCTTTTTGCTTACTTTTCCTAATGGCGTTTTAGGAAAGGTCTCGATGAATTCCACTCGGTCGGGAATTTTAAATGTAGCCAGACCCCTATCCTTCAAGAACTGTTTGAGCTCTCTGGCTTTAGGGGTTTCCCCCCTTGGTATCACGAATGCGCATGACCGCTCCCCAAGGTATTCATCAGGCATCGAGACAATGGCTGCATCATGAACGGCTTCATGGGCCAGCAGATGGTTTTCCACTTCTTCTGCCGCAATTTTTTCGCCACCTCGATTGATTTGATCCTTATCTCGGCCCTCAACGACTAAATAGCCTGAAGAATTTATGCTTACCAAGTCACCCGTACGGTAAAATCCATCTTTAGTAAAGGCCTTCTCATTATGTTCCGGTGCCTTGTAATAACCGCAAATCGTATAAGGCCCCCTTGTCAATAATGTCCCTACTTCACCGGGCGCAACTTCCTTATCTTCTTCATCAACCACACGAATTTCATCAAATTCTGACATTGGACTTCCTTGAGTGTTCACGATGAGCTCATTTGAATCATCAAGCCTCGTATAATTCACTAGTCCTTCCGCCATGCCGAATACTTGCTGTAATTTACACTGAAAGGCCGGGCCTACTCGACGGGCGGCCTCAGCGCTAAACTTCGCTCCTCCAACTTGCATCACTTGAAGGCTTGATAAATCATCATTACGGGATGAAACGGCTTCAAGCCATCTCAATGCAAGGGGCGGTACGAGTGCGGTAATCGTCGCACCATGTTTTTCAATGAGAGGAAATGCTTCATCAGGGCTAGGACCAGGTGAAAGGACAACCTGTCCCCCACCATATAATGTGCCTAGGATGCCAGGAGAACTCATCGTAAAGTTATGGGCGATAGGAAGCACCGCTAGATAGATGCTATCTTGATTGATTCCGCAAATTTCAGCACTTAACCTTAAACTGTATATGTAATCATCATGTGTTCTTGGAATTAACTTTGATAAACCCGTACTTCCGCCGGATAACTGTAGGAAAGCGACATCACTAGACTGGACGATTGTTTCCACCAATTCGTCAGGTTCTCCGTATAAACCTTCCAAACTTGTGAACTCCTCTGCGTCCCCTGTCACAATCACATTCAACAAGCTATCATTCTTACTTTGAACGCCTCGGGCAAGTGTTCTGTAGTCAAATCCACCATGTTTATCTGGAATGATGTAAGCAACGGCTTCAGTGAACTCGCAAAAATACCCGATTTCATTGCTGCGATGGGAAGGAAGGGCATATACAGGAAGAGCCCCGATCCTGAATAAGGCGAAAATGACTTCAAAAAACTCAACGACATTAGGAAGCTGGATGACGACCCTGTCATTCTTCTTTATCCCTAACTTTTGAAGGCCGACCGCTAACCGATCGGCACGGTCGTCCAACTCTGCATAAGTCAGGTTTCTTTCCCCCCCGGTAATGGCAATCCGATCTCCATGCTCCTTGGCACGGTCACGTAGTATGCCGCCAAAGGTCTCCCCTTTCCAACAACCTTCTTTTCTATATAAATCAGCCAAATCCTTAGGCCACGAAGTAAAACCTTCTAACATCATCTTTCCCCTCCATGCCAATTACTTTGATAATTCCGTATCAATCCCCATTGCGCGAAGCATGGTTTGAAACTTAGCCGAAGTTTCGGCAAGTTCTTCTTCCGGTTTAGATTCTCCGACCACGCCGGCTCCGGCAAACAAACGAAGCGCCTTTTCTTCCACTTCTGCGCATCGAATCGTGACGATCCATTCACCGTCACCATTTGCATCACACCATCCAACCATTCCCGTGAAATATCCCCGATCGAAAGGTTCAATCTCCAAGATGGATTCCCTTGCCCGCTCAAACGGCGAACCGCATACGGCAGGAGTCGGGTGAAGCGCGATGGCAAGCTCCAAAGAAGAAGTTTCAGGATCCGCAAGTTCCCCCTTCACTTCTGTCGATAGATGCCACATTGTCTCTGTACTTATTACCGATGGGCTTTTGGGGACTTCCATCTTCTTGAAAAATGGACGAAGTGCTTCCGCCACTGCCTCTACTACGACAGCATGTTCATGTAAATCTTTTGAAGAAGAAAGCAATTCCTTCGAACGTCTTTGATCTTCCACTGGATCGTCACTTCGCGGTCGGGAGCCTGCCAACGGATTAGCCACCACGTGTAAGCCAGTTCTTGAAACTAGTAGTTCCGGGCTTGCGCCGATTAATGTTTTGGTGCAAACGCTTGAATCTTCTTGCTCTCCCAAATCAACGGCAAATGTATAACCCTTTGTATTTTGTCTTGCCAAGTTATGAAGCAACTCATTGATATTTACACTTATCGAAGATGTAAGTTGCAAGGACCGAGCCAAGACGATTTTGTCCAGATGACCACTGGCTATCTGTACTAGTCCTTCTTCGACACCTTCTTTATATTGGGCAGGCTCTGGAACCGATTTAATTTGGTATGTAGGGACTGAATCCGTATCCACTGTTCTACTAGGACCATATTCTTGAACACGTACAGTTGAATGTATCGTCTCTGGCACATGCAGATTAGCGGGCTTCTTATAATCGAACGGTATGGCGCCGGTGACGATTGGATTATCCTGTCCAAGCCTTTTTGCTCGCTCCAACGTTGCTGCAACCCTGTTAGCAAGATCCTCCATCTGATTCTCTTTTTCTTCATTTCCCGGAACCGTTAGCAAGGAACCTTTTCCCAATAAGGTTTGGTTCGGGCTTGATAGAAAGAAGTCGCCATCTTGGTAATCTTCCAACATCGGTTTTTCCAATACAGTCGAATTATATGGATGTTTAGTCATGTGCTATAACCCCTTCGTTATTGAATAGTCAGATATTATAGTGGTCTTCCGAGCTTATTAGACTCCTAATGTAGCTCCACCATCTACACAAAGATTACTCATGGTAATATGATTTGATTGGTCGGATATGAAGAAAAGAATGGCATCGACAATGTTAGAAGGTTCCGCAATTTTTTTCAGTGGAATTCCTACTTTATATAATTCAGGCATGCCATCGATGACCGGTTTTACCCCATTATCACCTTCCCATAAAGACCACTGCATTTCCGTAGCGGTCGAACCAGGAGCAACGATGTTACAACGAATATTATGCTGAGCTAATTCCAAGCCTAGACACTTAGTAAACATGGTGGCCGCTGCCTTGGATGCCGCATAGGCCGCTAAATTGATTCGTGGGACACTCGCTGCATTGGAACCCACTGTAACAATCGAACCTTTTTTCCTGTTTATCATATGTTTACTCACGGAACGGGAGACATTGAAGACACCAGTGGAATTGACGGCAAAAGTCCTTTGCCAGTCTTGATCACTATAGGACTCGATTAGCCCCGGGCTAAGAACCCCGGCTACATTCACCAATATTTCTATTGGACCAATCTCTCGCTCAACCGTATCAACAATGCGGTCGATGGCTGGACTATCACTTACATCTGCTGAAAACCCATATACCTCTAAACCTTCAGACTTCAAGGCATCTACGTGTTTCTGTAATTTATCTGTTTGGAAGTCAACCGCCGCTACTACGATACCAAGCTTGGCTAACGACTGAACGACTGCACCTCCAATCCCTTGTGCTCCTCCCGTTACGAGTGCCACTTTCCCCTTACATTCCTGAAAGTACATGCTTAACTCTCCCTTTCTTAATAAAAGAATCTAGTGCAACCATGCAACAGATTCTCAGTTTCATTACAAAAATCGTTTGGTAGAGAATACTTTAACCAGCTCTCCCTCTATCTTTTATCAATAATGATAATCATTATCATTTAAATTCTACAGGTAATGTTATACATTTCTATCTTCACGGTCAATGGGTATTCATCGATTTGCTAAGAAAGACCTATTCCTACACAGGTCCATTTGCCCTTAAAGCAAAACGTAGTCCCTTGTTAATTAATGGAGGTAAAACAGACACGTGATTTTCCTCCTCGAACTCCGTGAACTTTACATGTAGCCGGCCTTTCGTTGAAGTTCTTAAACGGTTAGAGAGTTCTAATGCATTTTCATTCATGCCACTTTTGTGATTTTTTTCGAATTCCCCCACACCTACAAATAAGGAGATATCCCTATCATCCCTTCCCAATCGACTCAGGAAATGATTCTCTTCTTCCGAAAACCACTTTTTATTCCAATGAATCGAGGGACTACCCGCGATATATGTTTGAAAAGCTTGAGGATTACTGAATAAGGTATACAGGGTAAACAAGCCACCTAATGAATGACCGAGAAGCGCTTGTCTACCCCGGTTGATGTTAATGGAACTCATAATCTCGGGCTTGAGGTCTTCTTCAATGAAATTCAAGAAGTTCACCGCCCCTCCATGTGGAGGCCAATCCCCCCCATCAGGTTTCTTTGGCAATTCTGAATAATCGACGGGCAATGTAAAGTCATAATAACGGTCGGTGGAAAATGCTCCGTCTATCGGATATCCAATACCGACGATAACGGCAGGTACGATCCCTGTCTTTTCAGGTCGCTTCGACTGCAAACGCATGGCCTCGACAATGGTTCCAAACACCGAATTGGCGTCGAGCACATATATGACTGGAAATCCTCCTGCTGGCTGTGCCTCTTTTGGTCGATAGATGAAAATTTGGTACATCCGTCCCTCCCTACTAGATTTCATGAGGAATTGACTCGTCCCTTTCAAGACTACTTCTCCATCTTCCCTGGAGTGACCCACCATTGCTGCCTTATCCTTTTCTTTCTCCATATTCTTTCATTCCTCCCATCACTTAATTTTCGACTATTAATCTTCACTTCTAGTTATCATGTATTTCATAACCCATTTATTGATAGTACTTACTCCCCACTAAATGATAATGTTTCTCATTTAGTTTATCAACAATGGTGAAATTTGCAACCACACCTTTCCTGAATATCTTTTTCATAGAAAATTAATGATGATATTTTATTTTTTTACAAAAATGCTATTGATAATTTTGTGGATTACCTATATATTGTATATTGCATGATAATGATAATCGTTATCACTGGTTACCTTCGTTTAACTCACTAGATTCCTAGTTGGACAGGTATCGAAATAAATTTTTAACTGCGCTAGAGAGCATCTACATATTGTTTGTATCGCATTTTTAAAAAAATATTTTAGAATAAGGGGAGTCAGAACATGAAGAAAAAGTTAATGGTACTTGGCATGGCGGCAGTCTTTAGTATTGGACTTGGAGCTTGCGGTAATGCTGAAAACAGTTCAGGAGATACTTCTGAAAAAAGCAGTGCGACCGAAACGAAGAAGCAAGAGACACAAAAGATAACCTATCTTGGCAAGGAATATACGATTCCTTCTGAAGTTAAAAGAATAGTGACAGCAAGTTTGGAGTCAATGGAAGATGCCGCTGCATTAGGAGTTAAACCAGTGGGTGCTATAACGGTAGGTGGAAAACTTCCAGAATATTTGGCGAAAGACCTTGAGGGTGCAGAGTCAATTGGTGAGAAAATGCAGCCAAACTACGAAACCATTCTTGGCCTTAAACCAGATGCTATCATGTGGACATCCAAATCCGACGGTACGGTAACGGAAAAATTAGATAAAGTGGCTACAACATTTCCTTACTCACATATTTCTACTGATTGGGAGGACAACTTACGGTTAATGGCCAAGCTGTCCGGCACGGAAGACAAGGCCGAATCCATCATCTCTCAATACAAAGAAGATGCTGAAAAAGCAAAAGTGGAAGTCGGCGAAAACCTGAAGGATAAAAAGGTAATGGTTGTGAGGGTAAGAAACGGTAGTCTATTCCTCTATCCTCAAGATGTATACTTCAACCCAGTGTTATATGCTGATTTAGGATTAACGGTTCCTGAAGAAATTAAACCAGTCAAAGCGCAAGAAATGATTGCATTAGAGAAATTTGCTGAAATTAACCCGGACTATATCTTCCTACAGTTCTCAGAAAGCGAAAATGCTGAAAAACCAAAAGCTTTAGAAGAATTGGAAAGCAACTCCATTTGGAAGAGCATCGAGGCTGTTAAAAACGATAAGGTGTTTGTGAACTCTGTTGATCCGCTTGCACAAGGTGGAACAGCTTGGAGTAAAACAGCCTTCTTAAAAGCTGCATCGGAAAATTTAGCTAAATAGGCAGTAAGGTGCGTTGATTGATATGGCAAAAATAAATTCATTACCGATCATAATTCTATGTATGGCACCCGTCTTAATTATTCTGACAACCATTTTGTCCATTCTTTATGGTGCAAAAAATATAGACTTTATAACAGTATGGAATGCATTTTTGCATTATGACCCAGAGAACGTCGATCATGCTATTATAATCACTTCACGATTGCCAAGGGTTCTGGGTGCCCTTCTTGTTGGGGCATTTTTAGCCATATCAGGAGCACTCATGCAGGGGATGACAAGAAACTATCTTGCATCCCCTTCAATCATGGGAGTGACCGATGGCTCTGCATTTGTCATCACTCTTTGCATGGTTTTCGCTCCTGGCATGTCTTCTTTCCATATGATTCTTTTTTCGATGCTGGGTTCTGCCTTAGGGGCTGGCATAGTTTTTGGTTTTGGTTCATTACTACATAATGGTTTATCCCCGGTACGCCTAGCCATAATCGGTACGGTAATCGGAACATTTTTGAGTAGTATATCGGCTGCGATAGCCTCCTACTTCCAAATTTCCCAGAGTGTTAGTTTTTGGTATAATGCAAGATTGCATCAGATCAATCCGGACATCCTGAAACTTTCGATCCCCATTGGGGCAATTGGCATCATCCTTGCTCTATTCATTTCCAAATCCATCACCATTCTATCTCTGGGGGATGAAGTCTCCATCAACTTAGGTCAACGTACGAAACTAGTTAAGCTTGTTTCCCTACTCTCTGTCGTATGCCTAACGGGTATTGCAGTAGCACTCGTCGGCAAGATTGGATTTATAGGGTTGATCATCCCACACATCACACGCTTTTTAATAGGAATCGATTATAAATGGATCGTTCCCTGTGCTGGTGTAATCGGTGGAATTTTCCTAGCATTATGCGATGTAATCAGTAGGTTCGTTAATTATCCATTCGAAACGCCGATTGGAGTGGTCACCTCCTTAATCGGCATCCCTTTCTTCCTATATTTAATAAGAACGAAAGGAGGAGAAAAAAGTGTATAGTCAATCATCGAAACGCTTGGTTATCACAATGACAGTCGGTATCTGCCTAATCATAGCGACAAGCTATTTAAGCTTGGTAAGCGGTACCTTTGATATGACCGTCATGGATGTCGTTCGGACGTTATTCCGTATAAACCCGGTCGCAGACTACGATTTGGTCATTTTTGATTTTAGGCTCCCCCGCATTGTCATTGCCGGTCTAGTGGGACTTGCACTAGGTATTGCAGGAGCTGTCATTCAAGGTGTAACGAGAAACGGTTTGGCGGATTCAGGCATCTTGGGAATAAATGCAGGGGCCGGAACTGCCATCGTCATCTTCATGTTTTTCTTTCAAGGTAAATATATTGGAGCAGGTTCTGATTGGCTGTCCATCATGAGCGTTCCGTTGTTTGGATTGGTTGGTGGAATTTTAGCCGCCCTCATCATATTCCTTATTTCGTGGAAAAACGGATCCCTTGATACGAGTCGTTTCTTACTGACCGGGATTGCGATTGGCTCGGCATTTGGGGCCCTTTCCCTCTACATATCTTTGAAGATGAAATCTTCGGATTTTGAAATGGCCACTGTATGGATCTCAGGCAGTATCTACTCGGCCAATTGGAAATACATCGTCGCCATGTTACCTTGGCTAATAATCTTAATACCCATCATTATGAGGAAGGCCTATTTATTGGATTTGTTTCAATTGGAACAGACCAGTATAAAAAGCCTCGGAATATCAGTAGAAAAGGAAACTTCGATTCTCTTGCTCAGCAGTATCGGCTTAGTGAGTGCATGTGTTTCCGTATCAGGTAACATCGGATTTATCGGGTTGATGTCCCCGCACATTGCAAAACACCTTGTAGGAATCCACCACAAACATGTGCTTCCTGTGTGTGGGGTGATTGGGTCCTTCCTGGTAATCGCTTCCGACTATATCGCAAAGACGGTGTTTGCACCGGCTGAATTGCCAGTAGGAATCGTCATTTCCATTATCGGTGTTCCCTATTTTCTCTATTTATTAATAAAAGAAAAAAGATAAAAGGAGAGATGGCCCGTGAGCATTCTGCAGATGGAAAATCTGGAAACCAATTATGAAAAATTCACAGTGTTCAAAGATTTAAATTTGGAAATAAAAGAAGGACTGATCACAACCATCATTGGACCGAATGGATGCGGTAAATCCACTTTACTAAAAACAATAGGGCGCATCCTTAAGCAAAAAAACGGGACCATTTATCTGCAGGGGCAGGATTTACAGTCCATTCATACAAAGCGGATTGCCCAGTTAATGGCCTTGCTTCCCCAAAACCCTGTCGCACCTTCTCAATTGAAAGTGGAGGAACTTATTTCATATGGTAGATATCCACACCGCAATAATGTCAATAAATTAACCAGAGACGATAAAGAAAAGATTGAATGGGCCATGGACATTACCAAGACCCTCCCTTTTCGTGATAGGGAAATAGCCAACCTATCCGGTGGGCAGCGTCAAAAGGTTTGGCTTGCCATGGCATTAGCACAGGAAACGGGCATATTATTATTGGATGAACCTACGACATACCTTGATATGGCTCATCAATTGGAAGTTCTACGGATCGTTGAAAGGTTAAACATAGAACAAAATAGAACCATCGTCATGGTTTTACATGACATCAATCATGCGGCCCGCTTTTCTGATGAAATCATCACCATGAAGAATGGAAAAATCATGAAGGTTGGAACCCCTTCCGAGACGATTACACCGGAAGTCTTGAAAGAGGTCTTTCAAATCGATGCACGGATCATGATAGACCCCTCCAATGGGGCTCCCGTATGTTATGGATATGATAATATCGGCCAACAAGAAGAAGCAGCAAAAGATGTTTATGTAACGAGTTAATGCTAAGAAAACAAACGAAAGGCACCCAGGTGGGGTGCCTTTCGTTTTGTATCATTTCTCAGATTGCTGTTGATTCATAAACGGCCACCAGTTAGCTTTTCCGAACGTTGCAACCATCACTGGGATAAACAGTGGCAATATGATGAACGCGTATAGAGCAAGGCCTACCAATATTAAAGTCGCAATCTCTAGGAGTGACAGAACGCCTGCAGGCATCATGGCCGCGAAAGTCCCACCAAGGATCACGGCCGCGGAGATAATGACCGTCCCCATTTTCCGCATCGATAAATACATCGCTTCTTTTACCGGTTTACCTTTCCACTCATTAAAGCGATCCATCAAGAAAATACTATAATCGATTCCGAGTGCTATTAAGATAACGAAAGCGAAGAATGGAACGGCCCAGCCTATGCCCGCATACCCCAGAATGTTAACGAATATCAATTCTGTAATCGCCGCTGCCGTGAAGTATGTCAAAACAAGAGACACGATTAAATAGATTGGCATAACCAACGATCTAAACATAAAGAATAGAACGATTGCAATACCTGAAAGCATCAACACCACTGTCTTAGAGAAATCAGCCTCTGACATCATGCTCAAATCATGATGGGTGCTTGTAATTCCGCCGATAGCAATGTTGGCATTTTCTAGTTTTGTTCCTTTCGTTACATTTTTGACCGCATCCTCAATCCTATCAATTTGTTCAATGGATTCGTTGGAATATGGATTCGTCTTGAAGATTACATCAAGTGTCATCACTTTGCCGTCGTCAGATAGATAGGTATTCAGTGATTCTCCAAATTCCTTGCTTTCCAACACCTCTTTTGGAATGTACATGCCTGTGACCGTTTTATCCGTCTTCGCAAGACCGGATAAATAGCCCTGTGCAGATGATAATCCATCATGGACTTCATTCAGGCCATCGGCACTTTTATTTAAACCATCTTCCAATTGGTTTAGCTGACCACCCATGCTGGAAAAGCCATTCAATAGCTCTTGCTGACCACTGCTTAAGCTTGTTAGGCCCCCTTCAAACTGGGATAGATTTTTAATGACTTCGCTTTGTCCATTGGCCATGGTCGTTAATCCTTTTTGCAAGGTATCCACGCCTGTGATCAACTGGGTTAGACCTTTCCCCAGGGCTTTTTGTCCGTTCACGATTTCCGCCATGCTTTTATTCGCGGTATTCAAGCCACCAGATACAAGGCCGAGATTCTTATTGAGTTCCGCTAGTCCAGCTGCCATCGTCCCTACCCCACTCTGTGCGCCCTGGACCGTTTGTTTGATTGTTTGGTAGTTCACATCTTGCTGAAGCTCCGGATTACTAGCTTCCATTTTTTCAAAGGATGCGTTCAGCCCCGTAAGACTTTTCGACACCTCATTAAGATTTGTCTGAATATCTTTGTACCCGCCTTTAAGTTCATTCAATCCAGATGTGGACTGCTGGTAGCCTTCCAAAAGCTTTCCACTGCCTGTAGCCAGCTTTTCAAGGTTAGACTTGACCTCTTCCAGTCCTTTTTTCACGTCCCCTGTACCTAAGGAGCCATCACGGATACCTGCTTCAATACTCGTTAAAGCGGTCTCTACCTGGCCTACCCCGTTTTTCAATTCATTGGTTCCAGAGATCAGGCCTCCGATTCCGTCTGTCGCCTTCTTTAAACGCGGACCAGATTCTGAAAGTTCACTTCCTGCCGTCTTTAATCCGTCACTAATCTGTTCAATCCCTTGATTCCCTTCTCCGATTCCTTTTTCCAACGTTTTGGCCTGATTGGAGACAAACAAATCCTCTATAGGCTCACCGGTCGGACGGGTTACAGAACGGACGACATCGACGTCATCCACCTTCGTGATTTCCACACTGATCTTCTCCGCAAGCCCGACATAATCCTCTGAATCCATCCGCTCATCATTCTGGATGACGATCTGGGTTGGCATGGATTGTCCCGGACCAAATTCGTCGGCAATGATATTAAAGGCCATGATTGAGGGAACATCATTCCCAGCCTCTTCAAGAGAGTTATAAGAAATCTTCCCTTCATACATCAATAAAAAGGGAACACAGACAATCGCCACGATAAGCAAGGCCAGCAAAGGACGATTTAAGGAGAAGTTTCCTAATCTGCCCCACAACTTACTATCGCTATGTTCAAGCTTGCCTTTTGAAGGCCAGAATAGCTTCTTGCCAAGCACTGCCATGAAAAATGGAACGATTGTATACAGGGCAACCATCAGGATAAAGACTCCGATGGCCACGGCAGCCGCTGATTGATATAGCTTAAACGTGGAAAAGCCAATGGCCGCAAATCCGATCATCACGGTCAATCCGCTGAAGAAGACCGTTTTACCAGCCGTACGATACGTTTCTACAATGGCTTCCGTCAATGACTCCTGTCCTGATAATTCCTCTTTAAAACGACTTAACAAGAGAATGCAATAATCCGTTCCGATCCCGAACAAAATCCCGACCAAGAAAATCTGGGTATAGGACGAGATGGGAAAATCCCAACGGTCCACCAAAAAGGAAACGATGGATTGGGAGCATAAATAGGTGAAGCCTACTGTAATCATCGGAATGAGAGGCGTCACTACCGAACGGAAGACCACCAATAATACCACCAATATGAAGATGACGGTGATTCCCTCCGTTTTTTTTAATCCTTCCTGGGAATTGGTATTAAGATCTTCATCGATTATCCAACTGCTCGTGTAATAATGATCAACATCTATTTGATCCAATTCCTTATAAAGCGCGTCAATGACGTCCTTTGCCTCACGGTCTCCCTTGGTCATGGTGATGGAGGTCAGTATCGTGGATTGATCTTTCGAAACCAACTGTTCTTTAAGGGATGGTTCTTTAAAATGGGTCAGTATTTCTTTGATGCCCAGTTCCCCTTTATTCACTTCTAACCTTTGTATCCCCTTTTCAATCTCTTGCCTTTCATCTGCAGTCAGCTTCTTTTCACTATGAAAAACCAGGGCCAACTGCGATTCATCCTCATTTTGCACTTGCTTCAAAAGTTCATTCGCCATTCCGGAAGAATACTCTTTCGGAACATCCAACTGTCCCTTTTCCTTGACGAGTTCCGCCATATTAGGAGCTATGAACAATAATCCAACTGTAATGGCAATCCAGATAATGACGATTGCCCATTTTCCTTTTATAATTGCTCTCATTTACCTTTCCTCCCTTATCCCCATCTTCATCTCGGCAAAAGTCCATGAAAGCTTTTCATATGTATCCAGGAAACTAACAATCTCTTCATATTTAAAATTCCCCATGATTGTCTCTACGACTATATGAATTTTCTGCTCCATTTCCTGAAATAATGTTTCTCCCTTTTCGGAAAGCCTCAAATGGACCACCCTTCGGTCATCAAGGTCACGTGCACGCTCTATCAAGCCTTTGCCTTCAAGGCGTTTAATGTTCGATGTGACTGCGCTTTTATTGACATGGAAAGCCTCACTAAGCTCGGTCGAGGTACAGAATTGCTGTTGTTTTATGAAACGCAAAGTATAATATTGTTCATTTGTCAGTACATCACAAATCTCGTCTTTAATGAGAAGCTCCCCCATCTTATTCACATGAAAGGAAACCTTCATGTATCGATCAATCAATTCGGTAACTTGTTTATCACTCATCCCTTCACCCCATAAAAAGTAGTTCAGTCACTTAACTATTTGCCATCTTACTATAAATTGGATTAATATGTCAATTAGATGACAGTTTTATTGTTATCCGTTTAAATCATGGAAAATTAGGGAAACAAGAAAGTAAGAACATACTAACCATTCTTAAAGGAGGAAGTATAGATGACTCAATCAAACAATCAAAACGAATCGAATAGCAAACTACTAAAAGGCATTATCATCGGAGGAATTGTCGGCGGTGCTTTAACATTATTGGACTCGAACACAAGAAATAAAATGAAACGTTCTGCAGTTCTTTTAAAAGACAATTCCATGAATATGATTGAACAGGTAAAACAAAATCCCGGTGAAGTGAAGGAACAAATGGTATCCGGCGTTAAGGGTGCAACCGAAACGATCAAAGAGGCAATCAGTGACGTTGAAACCCTATATGAAACCGTTAATGAAGAAGTCGTAGGAAAAGTATCGGAAGTGAAAGAGATTTCCACCAACGCCCTCGGTTCAGCGAAAGATGCAACAAGTGAATTGAAGGACATTAGCTCTAAAGTCGTAGTGGCTGGGAAGCAATTGAAGGAAACTCCTGCACAATCCCTGAAAACGGAAAAGGAAGATAATAAAAAAGGCGAAAAAGATAGCGATGAAATGGTCACCAAATCCCAACTATCAAATGAAAAATCCATCTCATCCAACTTCTAACACATAAAGAAAGAGCAGAGAAAACTCTGCTCTTTTTTCGTACTAAATATTGAATTGACTATCGTACAAATCCTTATAAAACCCTCGACTCATCATAAGTTCGTGATGGGTACCCATTTCGATGATTTCACCATCTTTTATAACCAAAATCTTGTCGGCGGTTTCTATTGTTTTCAATCGGTGGGCGATGACGAAGCTCGTGCGCCCCTCCGTCAAGCGGTTCACTCCTTTTTGGATTTCAATTTCCGTCCTTGTATCAATACTCGATGTCGCCTCATCTAAAATCAACACATCCGAATCCGCCAAGATGGCCCTGGCTATGGCCAAAAGCTGCTTTTGCCCTTGACTTAAATTCAAACCGCCTGTTGTGATCCGGGTCTGATACTGATCTGGCAAGTGTTTGATGAAGCCATGTGCCGAAGCAACCTTAGCCGCTTCAATCACTTCAGAATCTGTTGCATCTAACCGGCCATATCGGATGTTTTCTAAAATGGTCCCCGAAAATAGAAAAGTATCCTGGAGAACAATGCCGATTTTCTTTCGTAAATCACTAATTTTATAGTCTTGTATGTTTCGACCATCCATGTTGATTTGACCCTGGTCCACTTCATAAAATCGGGATAGCAAATTAATAATCGTCGTTTTCCCCGATCCGGTCGGACCAACAAGGGCAATGGTCTGCCCGGCTGATGCCGTAAAGTTAATTCCCTTTAGAATCGGTTGATCCTTGGAATAGCCAAAATGGACATCTGTAAACTCTACATCCCCCTTAAAGGCATCGACGGGTATTGCACCCTTTTTATCCTTCATATCAGGCGTTTCATCCAAGATTTCAAATACACGTTCGGCTCCTGCAATGGCTGATTGAAAGGTATTTAGTAGACTGGACAATTGATTGATTGGTCGGAAAAATTGCCGGGAGTAGGTCACAAAAGCGGCAATGAGTCCCACCGTGACCGTTCCCTTTACGGCCATCAAAGCACCGACACCGATGACAATAGCTAAGCCGATGTTGTTAATGAAGTTATTAATTGGCCCCAAGAACCCGGAAACTGTATCAGCGGCCATTGAAGAACGGCGAAGCCTCTCATTAACGGTGGAAAACTGGCTGAAGACCTTTTCTTCTTTTCCAAATAAAGTGATGACTTCCGTTCCTGAAATGGATTCCTCGATGAACCCATTTAACTCCCCTAAGTCACGTTGCCTTTTTATGAAGTTACTGCTGCTGTATTTGATGATCTTTTTAGTCGTCAGTATCATCAGCGGGACAATCAGTAGGGTTACCACCGCTAAAATTGCATTCATGGAGAACATCGCTATCGTCACACCGGCAATCATGAGCAACGAATTAAAAATTTGGATGACACTTTGACTTAATGCATTGTTCAATTGATCAATATCGTTCGTCACCCGGCTCATCAAATCTCCATGAACCCGGTTATCAAAAAATCGTAAGGAAAGCGTGTGAAATTTATTATATAAGTCTTTACGCAGCGTTCGAATGGTCCGTAACGATACATTTATCATGATGGCTGTCTGCATCCAGGTGAACAGAGACGATCCGATATAGACAGCTGCAAGTACCCCTAGCATTCTTACCGTACCCGTAATATCTTTCGGGATAATATAGTGGTCTATGATTCTTCCAATCAGATAAGGTCCTGATAGACCAAGTAATGTGGAGAGCACCACAAATAAAATCGCTATGACCAAACCCGCTTTCTGCTTCTCTAGATACTTCCATATCCTTTTAACTGTCTGTTTTTTATTCTTTGCTTGAACGACCGGACCACCAAATCCTCTTGGTCCGCGGGCTTTCCCCATCACATCTGATACTGGAGGTTGATTCATCTGCTTATTCATGGGGAGCTATCTCCCTTCCGCTTTGCGTCCGATAAATATCCTGGTAAACACGACTTTTGGCGAGTAGTTCTTCATGAGTACCCTTCGCCTCAATCATTCCGTCATCCATCACAAGAATCTGATCGGCATCCATAATCGAAGATATCTTGGATGAAACAATGAACACCGTCGAATCGGTAAATTCCCGCTTCAACGCCTGTAGGACCTTTGCTTCCGATAGAGCATCTATCGCTGACGTCGAGTCATCCAAGATCAAGATCCTAGGTTTTCGGATAAAGGCCCTTGCAATGGACAACCTTTGCTTTTGCCCACCTGACAAATTGTTGGCACCCTGAGTCAGCCTATACGAGAATGCCCCCTCAAAGCCCTTAACAAAATCAAGAGCGGCCGCGGATTGAGTCGCTGCTTCCATATCTGCCGTCCCCGCCTCCTCTTTTCCGAACCGTAGATTCTCTTCAATGCTTCCGGAAAACAGCGAGGCCCTTTGAGGAATATACCCAATCTCACCCCTTAGGCTTTTTAGAGGATAATCCTGTAAAGGGATGCCATCAATAGTAATCGTACCGGTATCAGGATCATATAAACGCGGAATCAACTTAACGAGGGTGGACTTCCCACTACCTGTTGAACCGATAATACCTATCTTTTGTCCTCCTCGGGCATGGAAACTAATATCTTTAATCACATATTCACCATTTTTGCTATAACTGTAATTCACACGTTCAAACTTCACATCCCCCGTCCTTGCCTGAACAGATGCTGGTTTGGAAGGTTCATTAATATCAATTTCCGTATCCAACACTTGTTGAATCCGGTCTGCCGAAGGAAAGGAGCGCGTGATTTGCATCAAGACGTGACTACTCGACATCAATCCGTTCATGATGATATTCAAGTAGTTGATGAAAGCTAATATGACACCGACCTGCATCGTTCCGTTTTCTACCCTGATTGCACCCATCCACATACCAGCCACCACACCCAAATTGATAACAAATAACAAAATGGGCATTAAGGCCATAATGGTCTGCTCTGCCGCTACATTTCGTTTCGTCAGCTTATCATTAAACTCCTTGAAACTCTCCTTTTCAAATTCCTGGCGGTCATATGCCTTAATGACCCGGATGCCACTCAGTGTCTCCTGGAGTTTTGTATTCACATGATCCATGGCTTCTTGAACCCGCTTAAATAACTTACCTGCCTGTGAGGAAAAATAAATAATGGCGACCATCAAAACAGGTACAGCGACCGCTAATATCGGAAACAATTCACGTGCTGTCACCCAGACGATAATGACGCTTCCAATAAACATGAGCGGTCCCCGGACAAATATCCGTAAGGTCATCATAAGAGAAGACTGCACAGAGGCAATATCATTTGTCACAATCGTGATCAGCTTCCCTGTCCCGAATGAATCAGTATTCTTACTAGAAAAAAGTTCCGTTTTCCAAAAAACATCCCTACGTACATCTGAAGCAAAATGAACAGCGGCTTTCGTGCTGTAAACAGTACAACCCAATCCACCTATCAGTCCAATCACTGCAGCTCCCAGCATCAAAAAGCCTAGTTTGGTCACATACACATTGTCTTGGTTGGCTATTCCCTCATCAATGATATGCTGCATCATAGTGGGTTGTAGTAAATCCATC
This sequence comes from Peribacillus suis, assembly GCF_059384845.1. Classification (NCBI taxonomy): domain Bacteria; kingdom Bacillati; phylum Bacillota; class Bacilli; order Caryophanales; family Bacillaceae; genus Peribacillus; species Peribacillus suis. Next base: position 201,790 of record NZ_CM182019.1, on the reverse strand, counting down.
GCTACCTCTATACACATACATAACGGTGCTAAAATCGCAAACAGCGTATATGGCTTCAGATAGGGCAATAACTTTCTTAACGACTTCACTTGCCTTCCCCTTCTTTCTAAAACAGTTCCTATTGGTTTAAAGGCTTTAACATTATTTTCACATGAAACTTTCTTCCATCACCCATTCCGTATACCTTGTAAAATAGCCCGTCAACATGTCCATTTTATGTAAACCTTTCTTCATATCGATTAATTTTAACACCCTAAAACCACTAAAAACAATTGAAATATCGCCAGATTTCATCTCACAAAATCGTATATAAACAAAAAATGGTGCAAAATCGTATGTTACCGATTTTGCACCATTTTCCCTCGTATCTTATTTCGTTGCTTCGAATTTATTCGTTATATCGTAATCTTTCTTCACTTCTGCTAACCAAACCGTGTATTCTTCTTGTAATTTATTATTTAGAAGCGCTTCTTTGATTTCTGGCTTGCTATCTTCTAAATTCGCTTTTTTAGCTTCTTTTTTACCCGTAACTTTTATGATATGGTATCCATACTCCGTTTTGACCGGGTCACTGACTTTATTAACGTCCATGTTGAAGGCAACGTCTTCAAATTCTTTAACCATATTACCTTTTCCGAAGTATCCTAAGCTTCCGCCTTTTTCCTTCGTTCCAGCATCAGTGGAATACTTGGTTGCCAGCTCAGCAAAGTCTCCGCCAGCAGCAAGTTCTTTTTCTACTTTTTCCGCTGTCTTTTTGTCTTCCACTAAAATATGACTAGCTTCCACTTGTTCTTCTTGGGCAAACGTATCTTTATTTTCTTCAAAATACGCGCTGATTTCATCATCAGTAACAGTAATCCTAGGTTCAACTAATTTTTTCGTATGAAGATAAACCACGATGTCTTGTTTCAATGCCGCTAGGGAAGAACCGCTCGCTTCCAATTGCTCTTTTAAAGCATCTTCTCCACCGTATGATTCAGCTAAGGTATCGATTTCTTTTTGGATTTCTTTCTCTGTAATTTTAATGCCTTCCTTATCTGCTTCTAATTCAACGATTTTATCAGTGATTAATTGATCGACCGTTTCTGCTCCATAATTTTTGACAAGTGTATCTTGTAGCTCTGCCTCTTTAATTTTCTCTCCGCCTACGCTCGCGACTGTCTTATCAGTAGAGACTACCATTGCATATATTAGGATGGCGGCGATAATTAATATGGCGCCTGCCCATACATATGTCTTCGTGCTTTTCAATAAATTCATATTCTCTCTCCCTTGATTTTTCATTTTATAATAGCAGGAAATTATTAAGAATATCTTAAGATTCCTCTTCACTCTGCTCTTAATGATTATACTAACATAATTTTTTCTCCACCGACATTTTAGAGTATCAAAGGAAACCGGCTTATCCAGTGGGCGACTTATCTACTATGCAAAAAAAAGCCTGGTCCGAGAAGGAGGACAACACCTTCTCAAACCAGGCTTCCATTTATTTGCGATGCATTTTAAATTCTAGAAAAAGGTCGTTATAACGGGCCAGATTTTTCTTTCCGATGTTTTCGTACACTTCTAGTTTATCAGTCAGTTCAGGAGATGGATAGAACCTCTCATCCTTCACTACTTCTTCCGGTAAATACTTCAAGGCTGCTTTATTCGGAGTGGAATAGCTTACATATTCCGCATTCTGTGCAGCCACTTCGGGATCTAACATGAAATTAATAAACTGATGGGCCGCATTCACGTTTTTCGTTGTTTTTGGGATGACCATATTATCGAACCATAAGTTCGATCCCTCTTTGGGCACCACATATTCAAGGGCTTCGTTTTCCGCCATGATTTCGGAGGCCACTCCTGACCAGACGATTCCAATAGCTGCTTCCTGCGTTTCCAGGAGCATGCGGCTCTCATCTCCAACAATCGCTTTTACATTTGGAGTAAGGCTATCAAGCTTCGTTTTCGCTTCTTGAAGGTGTTTTTCATTCGTATCATTTAGGGAATAATTCAACGAGTTTAGACCCATGCCGATTATTTCACGAGCACCATCCGTCAAAAGGATTTGATTTTTCAAATCTTTATCCCATAAGTCTTCCCAGCTTGTTATTTCTTTTCCCCCAAGCATCTTGGAATTATAAACAACCCCAACGGTACCCCAGAAGTAAGGGACCGAAAACTTGTTTTCCGGGTCGAAAGGTAAATCGATAAATCGCTCATCGATGTTTTTCAAATTTGGAAGTTTGGAATGATCCAGTGGAATCAACAGATTTTCTTTACGCATTTTATCAATCATATATTCGGACGGAATAGCCACGTCATAGGTGGTACCGCCCTGTTCAATCTTTGTCATCATTGCTTCATTCGAATCGAATGTCTCGTAAATGACCTTGATCCCGGTTTCTTCCTCGAATCGGTCAATCAAATCCGTATCGATATAGTCTCCCCAATTATAAATGGTCAGTGTATCGCTACTTGTAAATCCCTGCGATGAGTTCAACTTCGATGTCACATACAACAGCAAGGCAGAGGTGATTGAAATGACTAGGAACATTTGGACAATCTTCTTCATCTTTTCCCCCCCATTCCTGTATGCTTGACTCGCTGCGTAACAAAGTAATAGACAACGACCAATATTAGTGTGACAAAGAATAGCAAGGTCGATAACGCATTAATATTCAAGGAAATCCCACGGCGGGCCAATGAATAAATTTCCACTGATAAAGTAGAGAATCCATTACCCGTTACAAAGAACGTAACCGCAAAATCATCCAGTGAATAAGTCAATGCCATAAAGAAACCGGCAAAAATACCCGGTGAAATATAAGGCAGAATGACTTTCGACATTACATTCCATCGGCTCGCCCCTAAGTCTCGGGCTGCATCAATCAAGGTAGGGCTCATTTCTTGAAGCTTTGGAAGCACCAGTAACACAACAATTGGAATGCTAAAAGCGATATGTGATAGCAGTACCGAGTAGAACCCAAGCTTGATGCCAGCCATTGTGAAAAGAATCAAAAAGGAAGCACCAATAATGACATCTGGACTTACAATCAGGACGTTATTCAGGGATAAGAATGAATTCCTCATTTGGCTGTTTGTAAAAGAACGGATCCCAATGGCACCGATGACGCCGATAATCGTGGCGATTAGCGCCGACAATAAGGCAATCACAAGCGTATTTAAAACAATGATCAACAGCCTTGTATCCTGGAAAAGCTCCTTATACCAATCCAGCGTGAAACTCTCGAAGTCATACATCGTTCCACCGCTGTTAAACGAATAAAAGACTAAAAAGAAAATCGGCGCATAGAGTACCAGAAAAATCAGGACAAGGAAGACCCTCGATAACGGCGATAGTTTTTTTCTCAATTTACACACCCTGCTTTCGGTTACCCGTTACGAACATAATCAGGAACATAATAATGATTAAAAAGACGGCAATGGTAGAACCCATTCCCCAATCCTGGGTCACCAAGAAATGCTGTTCAATTGCAGTTCCGAGCGTAGTGACCCGATTTCCAGCAATTAGCCTTGTCAGCATGAACAGTGAAAGGGCTGGGATGAAAACAACCTGGCAGCCGGTTTTAACGCCATCGATCGTTAACGGGAATATCACGCGTCGGAAAGTCATCCAACGTGATGCGCCTAAATCATTAGCCGCATCTACAAGAGTCGGATTCATTTCGTCCAACGCATTGAATATTGGTAAAATCATGAATGGAATAAAAATATAAACGGAAACGAATATGAAACTGAAATCAGTAAAGAGTATCTGTTGTTTTCCGATTCCTATCGCTTCCAAAAAGGCATTCGTCATGCCATATGTGCCGAATATGCCAAGGAACGCATAGGCTTTTAATAACAGATTGATCCATGATGGCACAATGACCAGCAGCAGCCAAAGTTGCTTGTGTTTGGTCTTGGTCAGAAGATACGCTGTTGGATACGCTACTAATAGCGAGATCGCTGTAATTAAAAAGGCATACCAAAACGAACTGAGTGTCATCTTCAAATAAACGGGAGTGAAGAACTTTTGATAGTTAATTAACGACAGATTGCCTTCGATATCGAAAAAGGAATAATACAGAACCAGTAGTATCGGCGCAATGACGAAAAATGCAATCCATAAGATATAAGGGATAAAGTAAATATTTCTAGAAAACTTATTTTTCATGGCTTTCTCCACCATGGTACGCTTCTAAACGCTTATCGAACTCTTCCTCTGTTTCTCCCAAACGCATGACGTGTATGGCCTCTGGGTCAAAATATAGACCGATTTCATCCCCGACGGTCACCTTTTTCGTCGACTGGACTAGCCATTCATTTCCATCATGGTCATAACAGCTGATTTCATAGTGCACTCCACGAAATAACTGAGAGTCCACCCGAACTTGCAGTTTCCCTCGATCGACTGAAGTAATCTCTAAGTCTTCAGGTCGGATGACAATTTCCACGGCTTCATTACGATTCAATCCTTGGTCCACACATTCGAATTGTCTCCCTACAAACTCGACAAGGTAATCTTCAATCATTTTTCCTTTTACGATATTGGATTCGCCAATAAAGTCGGCAACAAAGCGATTCAGAGGTTCATCATAAATATCAATAGGCGTTCCGCTTTGTTGGATTTTCCCTTTATTAAGGACGAAAATTTCGTCTGACATCGCTAGCGCTTCTTCTTGGTCATGAGTGACGAAGATAAAAGTAATGCCAAGTCTTTGTTGCAATTCCCGCAATTCATACTGCATTTCGGTACGCAGTTTTAAATCCAGGGCTGATAATGGTTCATCTAGAAGAATGACTTCCGGTTCATTCACAATCGCCCGTGCAATCGCTACCCTCTGACGCTGACCGCCTGACATCTCCCTGATTTCGCGTTTTTCATAGCCATCCAAATTCACGAAACTTAGGGCTTCTTTCACCTTAACCTCGACGTCGGCGTTCTTCATTTTTTTTATCCGAAGTCCAAATGCCACATTCTCAAACACATTCAAATGTGGAAATAGGGCATAATCTTGAAAAACCGTGTTGACCTGACGTTTATTAGCCGGAACATTGTTGATTTTTTCACCTTCAAAATAAATATCACCTTTTGAAGCTTCCGTGAACCCTGCTATCAATCGTAGGATGGTCGTCTTACCACAACCCGATGGACCCAGTAGTGTATAAAACTTCCCTCTTTCAATTTCAAAACTGACATTTTCCAGAACAACTGTATCGTCATCGAATTGCTTCGTAACATTTTCAAACCGTATAATCTTTTCATTTGCCATAGAGACTTCCCTCTTTCCATTGAACCGCATGTTCTACTTTTCAAATAGACAAGCGTTTGCAATCACTAAATTCTATAAATATGATTCCGTCACCACCAGCAGTAATTCGGATGCTCCATCAAAATCATTGATGATTTGATGTTCATCGGATGCATGAAAGTAAATGGATTCCCCAGCTTTTACAAAATAGGTATGTGTACCAAGCTTCACAATCACCCTGCCACTCAATACATATCCAAAGGTTTCTGACAACGAGGGTTCAAACTGCTTGAACTCCCCTTTTTCCTGAAGTGTCAGCCGAATCGGTTCCATTTCTTTTTCATTGGATTCTGGTACAAGCCACTGAATCTGATAACCGCGCTCTTCATCAATGAAAAAGGTTTGCGTTTCTTCCTCATACACTACCTTTTGAACTTGCTCCTCTTCATCAAAGAAGTCTTTTGGAGTGCAGCCAAGTACTTCAAGGATATTAAAAAAAGTCTCTATTGAAGGTGAACTTAAATCTCTTTCCAACTGCGAGATATACCCTTTACTTAAATCCGTTCTCTCTCCCAGCTCTTCCTGAGTCAATCCTTTTTTTAAACGGAGATTTTTAATCTTTTTGCCAATATGCATAGTATTACCTCAATCCGTTTAGGAATAGTAAACTTACAGTCAATAAAGTTTTGTATTAGTAAACTTTAAGTTTAATTCAATTTTAATTTAACGGTCTTTATTATACAGGAATTAAGTAAAAGTTCAACGGTAATGCAAGGAAAAAATCCCGTTACGATGAGATGGCTAGATAGTCCGCCAACAACTGGGAAAAAGGAAGGCTGACTCTTGTATCCTTACCAGTATTTAATCAATCGTTTAATGAAAGTTTACCCGTTTAGATGCCCAATCCATTCTGCCGAAAGATGTGCATAATAAAAGGACCGCCATTTTCGGCAGTCCTTTTTCATCATAATCTGGCCGCAATCTCCTGGGCCCTTTTCTCTCCATCCGTAATACAATCAGGGATCCCTACCCCATAATATGAGCAACCTGCAAGAAGTACATTCGGATAGTTCGCTTTCATTTTCTGCTCTAGGGATTGAACAATGTAAGGGTGTTGAATGTGGTAATTCGGCATGTTGTCCTGCCACTTCGTAACTTCGCTTGATACAGGACACTCAGAAATATCCAAGCTTTTTTTAATATCCCCTAATGCCACTTGTATTAATTCTTGCTTCGATAATGACTGTAACCGATCATAATCAGGGTTGGAGCTTTTATAAAAGAGCCGGACTAGCAACTGGCTATTTTCTGAAGTATGCTCCCATTTTCTACTTGTCCAGGTACAGGCATTGCATATCAAATCACTATTTTCTCCGACAATGAATCCTGTTCCATCAGGCAGTGTACTGTCGGGGATATCGAATCCGAGGTATATACTGATCATCGAACTATTAAGCAATCCTGCAAAGTCCTGGTCCAGTTCAGTGTCACCCAATAGTTTTTGCGTAGTCGTATGCGGCGTACTTAAGACAATGAAATCCGTCTCGATGGTTTCTCCATTTACTAAGGTAACCGAATAGCGCTCTTCATTTTTCCTTATTCTATCAACCGGATTCCCTTTCAAAATGTCCACACAATCGAGAAGTTCTTCCAACCGTTCAACCAACATCGATAAACCATTCTTAAACGAAAGGAACTTTTTGTTCCCCTTGCTCCTGTATTTATCCTTATTCTCCGATAAGCCGCGGATGATGCTTCCATATTCATTTTTATAATTCAGCATCTCCGGTAATGTCTTGGCAATGGTCAGGTCATTTAACTTACCTGAATAAACGCCAGACAAAACTGGAGAAATCTGCTTCTGAACGAGTTCCTTACCCAGAAAGCTTTCCAGAAATAAACCGATTGAATCATTCTTCGTAAACGTCTCGTTTTTTGTGTAAAAATCTCTTAATGCGTCCACCTTACCCTGTGGAGAAATGAGTTCGGTTTTTGCCAAGGACTCCAGGCTCATCGGAATACCGAATAGAGCGTCTTCAGGTATTTTCTTCAGTTTCCCGTCCGTATGGATGAATGATGTTCCTGTGGCATTGTAGACCACATCATCTTCAAGACCCAATTCTTTGATAAATGGTTTTACATGTTGTTTTCTGGCAACAATCGAATCCGCACCCGCCTCCATCTTAAAAGCACCGTCATGAATCGTATTGATTTTACCGCCTAATGTATCATTTCCTTCTATCAGGATTAATCTTGCGGGAAGGTTATCCGCTTTCACGACCTTCTGTAAATGATACATGGTCGACAACCCTGTAATTCCTCCGCCAATGACTACAACTGTTTTCATATTTCCACACCTCTATTAGCATACTTATCAATAAACAAAGTGTACCATAAGGCAGAAGGGAAATTAAAACAGCCACGAATTCAACATGGACTTTTGAACCGGCTGTAACATTTCAGACAAATTCCAATCACTTAGTAGATGGTGTGCGAATGTTCCTTATCGATATCCCCCTAGCTTTGTTTTATCTTTTCCTTTTCTCTACGGTTGAAACTCCTCCAAGCGCACGAAAAGGGGCTGTCCCAAAAGTCAGGAATATGACTTTTAGGGCAACCCCTTTTTTTTATAAATTTATGCACAAAAAAATCGCCCTTTTTAGTAAAATGAAGTTACCAGACAACATTTAGAAAGGACGATTTTTTATGAGCAATCCAAAGATTACTACAGAAAATTATAACATGGAACAAACTTTACTACCACTCTGCATACATGAGGAAACTGTCGTTCCCCAAAAACGAAATGTCACACCTACTTTTATTCCCTATGATAATCAACAAACAACTGTGATTTTTGATATTCAGGATCTGATTCCAGCTTACCACGTCGCGCGTGTAATCGATCAAATGATTGAATCAGTAGAAGATAAAGTCTTTTTCGAGCACTATAATGGTGGCGGACGTAGCTCTTACCATCCCAAAATGATGACGAAAGTCATTTTGTATGCCTATTCTCAAAAAGTCTATTCCTGTCGTGAAATCGCCAAACTGGTTGAAGAAAATATCCCAACAATGTGGCTGGCTGCCTTGCAGAAACCGGATTATCGAACGATTAATCGATTTCGTACACAACAAATGGAAAAGCTCCTTCCGAAGCTATTTGAAGAAATGATCCATCAACTAATAGAAGAAAAGCACATCACAATGGAGAACTATTTCCTAGACGGAACAAAAATTGAAGCAAGTGCAAACAAGTATTCATTTGTGTGGAAAAAGGCGACGACCAAATTTGAGGCGAAGCTACAAGAAAAAATTGAAGAAACGTACCAACAGATTCAGACCATTACAAATGAAGAAGGGCATGAACTGTCTGCTCAAGACGAAACGTCCTTTTTAACGGCAGAGGAAAAACTAACTCAAATAGAAAAAGCATTAGTGAAAAAAGTTGAAAAAGAAACGAATGGTATCCAGCTTGAAGAAGATGTCCAGGTACGAAAAGAAAAACGACGGGAACTCAGTCCGGTTAAGAAACTATTGAAATTAGTGCGTGAAGACTTAGGTCCACGATTAGTAAAATATAAACAACAAAACGCTCTATTTGGCGATCGAAATAGTTATTCTAAAACTGATACGGATGCGACATTTATGCGAATGAAAGATGATCATATGAATAACGGACAACTAAAACCTGGTTATAATATTCAAATGGCAACGGAAAATCAATTCATTCTTTTTTATACGATACATCAACGTCCAACTGATACACGGTGTTTTAAGCCCCATATAGAGGCACTGAAGAATACATCGCTACCATTCCCGAAAAACGTCATCGCAGATGCCGGCTATGGCAGTGAAGAAAACTACCTCTACTCTTTGGAGGAAGAATTTGAAGCTTTGATTCCTTACAATACTTTTTTAACGGAACAAAAACGGAGCTATAAAAAAGATATTCGTCATGCGAGTAACTGGGCATATGATGAACAAAAGGATGAATACACCTGTCCAAATAACCGTAAGGTTTTATTTAAGCGTTACTCGACCCGTACGGATAAAAATGGATTCACACGTGACTTTAAAATTTATGAATGTGAGGATTGTACGGATTGTCCATTAAAATCGCAATGTACAAAGGCGGCAGGAAATCGCCAAGTGCATGTTAATCCAGTTTATGAAGAACTAAAAGCGAAAGCAAAAGTGAACCTTTGGTCTGAATCGAATGCACAAATTTACGCTCGACGAAAAATCGAGGTAGAGAGTGTTTTTGGTCATATCAAGGGCAATAGGTCGTTCCGTCGCTTTTCGCTTCGGGGCTTAACGAAAGTCCAAACGGAGTTTGGCATCGTAGCCATGGCACATAATTTACTGAAGATAGCTGGCTTGCATCAGCTACTTTCAATGAATAATTATAAAAATAGAAAAACAGGTGGAGAAAAACAACTCGTTTTTCTCCACCTGTTTTATTTTAGGGACTTATTAGACAGCCCCTTTTCCTGAATATGGTCAATGACTGTTTTCGTTGATACTAAGTGCTTCGCGTAAATTGATTTGCTGCCGGATTCTATTGGCAACATCCCTTGGTATTTTTCTTTTTTCAAACATTTCCTGAACGTCGTCACGTTCTGCCTGAATCGCCTTATAAAATAGTTCTCGTTCATAATTGACCATTTTACTAGGTTTACGCCCTTTATTTTCTCTTTTGTATCTCAAAATAAGTAATTTATACTCTTCGATGATCATGGAAGATGTCTCATGGTTTTCAGGTGTAATGCCTGCTTGTATCTCTTGGATAGCCACTTTATACATCCTGATCTTAAGGTCTTTCACCTTTTCTAGTCTCTCCAAATTGATTCTTCTTATTTCTTTTTTATTCGGGAAGAATAGTTTAAACACCTTTAACATCGATCGTCGGAAAAGTGTCAAGGACCTGTAAAAACGGAATTTCATCCGATTAGTGACTGCCCCTTCCATACGTTGGATATATTCCAAGCAAATATAAGCGGATTCCCTATCTACTTTCTCCTCTTTAATGAGTTGGTCCAGGAATTTCCTCTCCGCCTCAAGAGCTTTAAAGCGAAGTTCTTTTTCTTCTTCTCCAATTGTATTTGAACTTTTGCCCTGTTCAACATAGGAAAGCGCATTGATTTTCGTATGGTATCTCGAAATAATGGACATAGCCGCTTCCCGGTTTTCATCCGTCATTTGAGACTCCACAGTTTTAATCGCCGATTGATGTGCATGAATGGTAGCCAATTTTAGCTTATCAGCCTGCTTATCCACCACTTCTTCTTCCTCTGTTCGGGCCACGATAGGAAGGAAGACACTTGCAACGATCAAAGAAAGTAATATGACGCCCGCTGCAATGAAGATGATTAACGAGCGCTCCGGAAATGGACTGCCATCCGCTAATATATAGGGAATCGAAAAAGACCCTGCTAGTGTAACCGCTCCGCGTACTCCGGAAATGGTAATGATTCCTGCCGCCATGAAGTCCGGTTTTTGGACACCGGATTTATACGTCATCCAACCGATTGACCAAGCGGCAGTAATCCAGATGTATCTTAGGATAAATAGGAACAGAGTAATGACTACAATATAGAGAATCACTTGTCCATTATGGAATGCTGGATCTTGGAATATGATCTTGGCCACGCTAGGAATTTGCAGACCTAATAGAACGAATACCAAACCATTTAATACATATAGAATGACAGACCACGTACTCTTGGATACGACCTGCAATTCAACTGTTGGTGATAACTCTCGATCTCGTTCTATGGCATGAACAATTCCCCCTGCCACAACCGCTAAAATGCCTGAAAGGTGGAAATGCTCCACAACGAGGAAAATGATAAAAGGTGTTAGGATTTGGATCAACGTATGCATCGTTACATCTTCCATACCCAATCGGCGAATGATGACACGTAGCCTGATAATAATGAAGGACAAAACAGCCCCACCTACAAATCCCCCAATAGCTATCAAAATAAAACTAAATGTTGCATCGACCAGGGAGAAGACCCCCGTGACAGTAGCCGCAACAGCGAATTTAAAGGCTACCAGACCTGAAGCATCATTCATTAACCCTTCCCCTTCAAGAAGGTGCATGATACTTTTCGGTAACTTAAGCCTACTAGCCAAAGCACTGACCGCGACAACATCCGTAGGAGAAAGGATGGCCGCTAATGCAAATGCAGCAGGCAATGGGATAGAAGGAATCATCCAGTTAATAAGATATCCTCCAGCCCAAACGGTGACGAACACGAGGCCTAAAGCAAGCATGAGAATCGGTGTCCTCAACTTCCATAAGGCTGTACGAGGCACATTTTTACCATCGTTAAATAAAAGCGGTGCTATAAACAGAAGCAAAAAGAGTTCTGTTTCCATTTGTATATGTATACCTAAAGGTAAGAGTGCTATTACGACACCCAGTGCTATTTGAATTAACGGCACCGGTACAAAAGGGACAAAATGATTGATTACATTAGACGCTCCAATTAAGATAAGAAGCGCTAATATAACAAGAAAAAACTCCATACGAACATTCAACTTCCTTTCTTAACTATTTTCATAACTATAAGCGTACCATAATATACCCCCTCCGTTCATTCATTAACTATACTTCCCTTGAATTATGATGAGTTATCGATTTTTTTCACTAAAACCTTTTGAGCTCTATGATACGTAAGCCCGAAACCCTTTCCTCTTCTGGCTATACGCTATGTTCTGAATGGGCAACCTTTAGACACTAAGACCTCCTCCCTCAAGATAGATTAAAGAAATAAAAATGATTGAACGGACACTTTTGAAAATAGAAGGGGCAAGCACTACGGACATAGAATAGATGTTTGATTTTTGTACTATGTCTGAAAAGTGCAAGCCAAAAGTAGAAATGTGTTAAAGAAGCCCATGAACTTAAAAAGATGGTCGCCGAAACGTTTCAAAGAATAAACAACTACTCAAAAGTATCGATTGAAATCGCACGAGGTCATCTAACGAACCTTATATAGAAGGAAATGATCCATGACCCGACGATCCACAGGTTCAAAAGGCAGTAGTGGCCTGGCACAAATACCTCACGGATCCCTTTTATGATGTAGGTTAGACATACTAAAAAAAAGCCGTACGGCCAAATTGGTCGAACAGCTTTTAGCTTTTCTAGTATGCGCAATCTATTCATCCCTTCATTCAGGATGCTCCGGTACGAATAAACGCAGGTGCTTATGCAATACGGCTGCCTGAAAAGGCATTTGGACGCCCTTCTCCCCATCAATGTTAACCCCAAGGTCCTCCGAAGTGGAAACGTGAAGCCTAGAGGTCTGAATATATTCGATTTCATCGTGATGCTTAATCTCTCCCCTTAATAAACTTGGAATAATTTTTACAAGGAGTGGAAGAGAAAGATCCTTAATGATAAATATGTGCAACTTCCCGTCATTCACTTCCGCCTCTGGTGCAAGTTGTTCAAAACCACCGACAGAATTTGTCATCGTAGCAAACAGTAAATAAGTCTCACCGGTCCACCTTCCATGATCATGTTCCACAGTTATAGGGAATGGTGTCTTCTTGACTAACGTCTTTGCTCCTTCCAAAAAATAAGATAGTGAGCCAAGACGCGTTTTCTGCTCCACACTCACATTATAGGTAGCCTCTGCAATGGCCCCGACCGCCAATACATTCATGAAATAGCGATTATTGATCTTACCGATATCCGCTTCTTTAACCGCAGATTTTGTGTACATCTCCATTGCTTTGATAGGGTCTAACGGTATATTAAGTGCCCTTGCAAAGTCATTCACTGTTCCGAGTGGGATAATCCCTAATATGGGCCTATGCTCCTGTTCCGCGAGACCATTGACCGTCTCATTTACCGTACCATCTCCCCCCATTGAAATTACGGCATCATATTTCCCTTCACATGCTTCTTTTGCAAACCGCGAAGCATCACCCTCGCCCTTCGTTTTCCGAACCACTACTTGTTCATAAATATCTCCAAGCACCTTTTCCACATTGGGCAAAATTTCTCCTGCTTTTTCTTTTCCAGAGGATGGGTTAATAATGACCATAACTTTTTTAGACATAAGTGACCTCCTGTTATTTATTGCTATTAACAAGTTACCTCTTTACTAAAACACTAAAACCAATTTCCCATTCTTTTGCGAAAATAACCCCACCGATGAGTTAAAATCTTAGAAAACCCTTCGAATCTCACCCCCGTACTAGCAAAAATCCCCTGTACTATTCTGTTATATAAATTAATCTATTTAGTCTTGGCCGCTCCATCCCATCAATCCCACTTTTTAGGAAAACGTAGTAATCAGGTTTAGTTAAAAAGAAAAAAATAATAAAATATATCACAGAAAACCCTTGTTACAATAGGATTCTCCATACTAATTTGGAAATATTTTTAAATTTTCTGTGAAATGCCTATACTTTTTTAACCATCGGGTATATACTGTATTATAACAACAGACAGATATTAAAAACTGTACTACAGAAAGGAGAGTGTGACATGCAAACGAGTCAATTAGAAAACATGAAAGACCAATCATTAGCACAATGTACCGAATGTGGTGAAACCCTTTTTGATGGAACAGAATCTTACTTGATGGAATGCGATCGCTGCCTTTCTAAACGTGAAGAGTGAATAAGTCTTAAAAATAGAAAAGACCTTAATAAAGGAGGAAACCATCATGCAAACTAAAAAATCCATTGAATTTTTCAACAGTATCCCTGCCAAACATTGTCCAGAGTGTGGCGACCATATCGTCGAACACGCTGAATCTTACTTGATGGAATGTGACCGTTGCCTTTCTAAAAGCGAAGACTACTAAACAACTAAAAGGAGGAACAAATATGCAAACTAAAAATCCAATGGAATTCTTCAGAACCCTTCCACCCAAGCAATGCACCGAATGCGGGGAGCAAATCGTGGAACAAGCCGAATCCTACTTGTTGGAATGTGACCGTTGCCTTTCTAAAAGCGAAAACTATTAAAAAACAAGAAGGAGGTACCACCTATCATGCAAACTAAAAATCCAATGGAGTTCTTCAGAACCCTTCCACCCAAGCAATGCACCGAATGCGGGGAGCAAATCGTGGAACAAGCTGAATCCTACTTGATGGAATGTGACCACTGCCTTTCTAAAAGCGAAAACTATTAAAAAAACAATAAGGAGGTACCACCTATCATGCAAACTAAAAATCCAATGGAATTCTTCCGGACCCTTCCACCCAAGCAATGCACCGAATGCGGCGATCAAATTATGGAACAGGCTGAATCCTACCTCGTGGAATGTTACCACTGCCTTTCTAAAAAAGATGAATAATAAGAAAAGCCGCTGACATCAAAAGCTGTAAAGGCCAACTCTTTGATGTCAGCATATTTTTTATAGAACCTTATCCCCTACCTGCGACGAAATTTTTATTCATAATAAAAAGGATGCCTCATAAGACACCCTATTATCATCTGCTTTTTACATTTCAGTTTTCCACAAACCCATCCGCTGTTTTTCCGTTTACCTTCGTCTTGCGAAGTTTCAAATAATCTAAAGCAAAAATCATGAACTCAATGCCGAGTCGTTGTTCAGATTTCATGAAATTGGCACCTAATAGCCTTTCTAACTTTTCAAGGCGGTGGTAAAGTGTTTGTCTTACGATAAATAATTGTTTGGATGTCTCCTGTTTAGATCCATTACAGGCAAGATACGTTTTCAAGGTTGGCATTAACTCCCCGTTATTTCGTCTGTCATACTCAATGACAGGACCTAAATATTCATATACGGTTTCTTCCAAGTTTCCATGTTTGTTAATGAGCGCAATCATTCGATACATATGTAAATCTTGATAAAAATAGCTTCTGCTTTCCTCAGTTAATGTTTCCTGAAGCAACAAGGTCTCACGTGCCGTTTCATAACTCTTGTAAATTTCACTTAACTTTTGAACATATTTCCCAAACCCTATTGAAAGCACATTCATTCGGTTGCGACCCGTAGCATCCATCATTCTGATTCGATCCAGGGCCCCCATCACTCTCTCTTTCCAATCTCCAGGTGAACGGTTATCCCCTAAAATAAAGACCAGATGTTGGTGTACTTCCATAGAGAAAATCTGAAATCCATATTGTTCAAAAACGGATCTAAACAGGATTTTAAAATAAGTCCCTTCTAGTTTAGCAGAACCTTTATTATACCTTGAGTGTTGTTTGCAAATGCATACGATGCCGCCTTCCAATTGCATCTTCGGATCAATATAAGATAGTTGCTCCCGGATGACTTCATCACTATATTCCCCTTCGAGCCAGTTCGTTAGCCATTTGCTCTCTTCAGATATCTTTTTTTCCTCTAAATAGATTTCACGTAATAGATATTGAGCTAAAGCCGTAGCCGTTCGATCCAAGATAAGGGAATCAAAGTCGGTCAATTCTCGATTACTACTATAAATGACCAGTTCCGCATAATTTTCACCAAGGACACGAATCCTTTGTTTCAGAACGAATTTACTTAAATTTTGCTTTTCATATACTTCGGCTAACAATTGCTGGATGAGTTTTTTCTTTATTTTTGGAATACAGGCTATATCATTCTCATTGGGAATAAACATCACCTGAACATTTAAATACGAATGAAGAAATTTTAGAATTGGTTCATAATGGTCAATTTCGAGGAGTTTTTTATTCAACTGCTGTGAGTAGGTTTCTAGGTTGGAGATCATCTGATACTGTTTATTAATGATTAAGGAATGAATGTCCTGAGTAATTTCAACAAAAGGAACTTCCTGATTAAATAAAATGAGGGGAAAGCCTTGCTCGTCTGCAAGGTCTATCGCACTCTGTGGAATGGCCATGGCATGGGTAGCCATCTCTATACAGAGTCCTGCCGCATTACATGTAATGAGCTGATTTAAAAAAGAAAGGAATGTACTATCTGAATCCTTCCACCCCAGACCGGTGGTAAGAATTAGTTCGTTTCCATTTAACAAGTGACTGATTTGGGTGACTTCCAAACAGTGGACCCATTTGACTTGGCGTTTTAACCCACCTTCGCCTCCGACCACATCCGTCCGGTTAAAATGCCTGCGCGTTAGAATTTCCTCAATTGTAATCGACGTATTCATCCATCCACCATCCTTTTATAGCTATAAAACCTATTATAAACGGACTGTCTGTAAATCTCCAGATACTGGACATAATAACTAACGTCAAAATTATACAAAATTTTCAGTTATTTTTGTAGAAATCATGCTATGCATTTCATTCCTAGTAGTTTCCCTCTTCATATTCTTACTATCTATTCATAAATGAACATAAAAAATGACCTATTCAACTGAAAATAGGCCAGCTTAACAGCTTTACATCCTTAGGGGATACATGTTTTTAATTTAGTTTTTTAAAAAGCAATGTTGAGAAATATTTTCTGCCTTCTGGAGTCTTGATATTCAACTGCTTCCATTCCTGCTTCGTTCCTTCAATCAATTCGAAATCAAGGAAAGCGCCACTTAAGTTTTCAGAAACCCGGGTGATTCTGTACCCTCGTTCAAGTAAAAAATCAATTTGTTCCCTTTCTAAGCGATACTCTTGGTATTCAGACATGTCCCACTCCTCCTTATTTAACGTTTTCCCCGCCTAAAGGCATATTCAGTACCTCTTCTTCGTCAACCATTCTCTTTCCGATATCCCAATCCTTGCCGACGGAGATTCCTAAATATTTCTCATCGCTCGGATCTATAATCTCTGCCTGTTCGTACTTCTTGAACCACCAATATTTAGCCAGTACATAATAGGTTGCACTTCCGAGTATAAAACCGACTATAAATGAGTAATTGGAAAAAATCGTTGCCCCGCTTCCACCAATGATCCAGGCAATGATTCCCGCCCAATTTACACCGTTTTTATACTTATATTGCCCTTCACTTTCATATAGTTCTGGTACATTGACACGGCGCTTACGAAGAAAGTAATAATCAGCCACCAAAATACCCACAATGGAGGCTAAAATCCCACCGACAATTAACAAAACCTCAATGATGATACCGAAAAGGCTCCATGGCTGAACAACGATTCCAATGATTCCCGCAACCACAACTCCCGACCAAAACGGCATTCTTGGTCCCATTACATTCGAGAAGATGGTTGCTGCCGGAATAACATTAGCCGAAGTATTCGTTGACCACTGAGCAAAAACGATCATTAGTAATAGAACACCAAGGGTAATGCCACTGGCTGACCCCTGTATAGCAACAACAGGATCATAATTGGAAACGGCCATGTAAGAAACGGCTCCGATAATAACCATGAAGGTTTGGGTAATAGGATAGGTAATAACGTTCCCTATAATCTGCCCTTTATTGCGTTTGAACCAGTTCTTCTCATTTTTTGGTGCCTCTATAAAACGGGAAAGTGTCGGCATATCCGCGGTCAACGTTCCCCAAAACCCCATATTCGACATGATGACGACCATGAAAGCTGTTACAGCCGCCCCTCCGGTTGCCGGACTCTCAATCCATGACCAGACTTCCCTACCTTGTGCGACTGCTTGGTCAGAAAGCGTAAAATACATCCAGCCGGAAATCAAGATGATAACTGGGGCTGCCAAATCGGCAAACCGTTCGATTGACTTGATTCCCATGGCTGTATTGACTAATTGCAAAATGGCAAAAACCAAAAAGCAGATAAACCAATTATTAAAGTTAAAAAGAGTGGCAAAGATAGCGTTCATCGCAGTAGCACCGAAATAAGTGTTCAATCCAAACCAGCAAGAGGCAACAAACGCCCTGACAAGTGAAGGGATATGAGTGCCAATCGTTCCGAAAGGCGCCCTCATGTATACAGGAAATGAAATTCCATGTTCAACGCCTATATCCCCTGTCATTGTCATCAAGAAGCCAAGAACTACGCAGGCGATTACTGTCGCAAGTACGACCCAACCAAGCGATAGGCTTTGGACCCCATTCCCTCCAATGGCAAAGGCGGCCAATACGACAGCCATCCCCACCCAGATGAAGCCAAATCCTACTGCGCTAATGTTCTTCTCTCTATGCGGTATAGGCAGCAAATCGGGAGACTTTAAATAATCCTTATTTTCGCTCATCCATAAAATCCCCCTTTAATTTGCTTTAAATATCCATGATAACTTTAGACCGGAAGCTTATTCTCTGAAACCGACTCAAGCGACGTATTATACTTAGCCCGCTTCAAGAACTGCCCTTTACCAGCCTCCCCTACAAACTGTTTATCACGAATGACGAACTGACCACGAGATAAGACAGAAACGGGTTCACCTGTAATTTCCAGTCCTTCAAAAGCATTGTAATCTACAGCCATATGATGGGTTTCAGCGGAAATGGTCCGCTCCACTTTCGGGTCGAAGATAACAAGGTCGGCATCCGATCCAACTGCAATCGTTCCTTTTTGTGGAAATAAACCAAACAACTTGGCTACTCTTGTAGAAGTAATATCGACAAACTGATTCAGGGTGATGCGGTCTTTTTTGACTCCCTCTGAATAAAGGATACTCATTCGGTCTTCAATAGTCGGTCCACCGTTCGGAATCTTGGTAAAGTCGTCCCGACCCAAGTCCTTTTGTCCTTTAAAGTCAAAGGAACACTGATCAGAGCCTATGGTTTGCAGCTGGCCTGTCTTTAAAGCATTCCATAGCACATCCTGATCCTTCTTCTTCCTCAATGGTGGCGACCATACGTATTTGGCTCCTTCAAAATTGGGCTTTTCGAGATAGCTTTGATCCAGCACCAGATATTGAGGACATGTTTCTCCCCAGATATCGACGCCCTTATTTCTTGCTTCAGTAATCTTCTCAACCGCATCTTCGCAAGTGACATGAACGACGTAAAGCTGTCCATTCGCCATTTCCGTCAACTTCGCTGCTCTTCCGGTCGCTTCTCCTTCAAGCTCAGGAGGTCTAGTTAAGGCATGATAAATTGGATCGGTCTGTCCCTTTGCGAGTGCCTGCTTTGTTAAATAATCGATGACATCGCCATTTTCTGCGTGGACCATGACAAGGGCACCAAGTTCTTTCGCCTGCAGCAAAGTCCGATAAAGCGTTGCATCATCTGCTTGAAAAACATTTTTGTATGCCATGAACACTTTAAAGGAAGAAATCCCTTCTTCATCAATGATGCTTGGCAGTTCAGCCAGAACTTCATCATTGATTTCACTGATCATGAGATGAAAGCTATAATCGATGGCGGCTTTGCCGTCCGCTTTCTTGTGCCATGTTTCAATGGCATTCTTTAAAGGCTCCCCCTTTTCCGTTAAGCAGAAATCGATGACAGTCGTCGTGCCCCCATATGCGGCTGCAATCGTTCCCGTTTCATAATCGTCCTTCGTGGTCGTCCCACCAAACGGCATATCTAGATGGGTATGTGGGTCTATACCCCCTGGGAATATTAGTGCGCCCTTGGCATCAATGATTTCAGCTCCCTCGGCTGATAGGTCTTTACCAATCATTGTAATGACTTCATTTTCAATCAAAATATCTGCTTGGTACGTATCTGCAGCCGTTGCTATAGTGCCGTTCTTAATAATTTTTTTCATAATTTACCCCTCCATTATTTTACGAAATCCACACGTTCATTACCGATGTTGCCTAGCAAACCTTGACGCTCATTCCAAGTCATAGGGGCTAGATCGCTGGCCATTTCAATCATGTCAATCGCTCCATCGACCGGACACACGATTGAACAAAGGTTACAGCCGACGCAATCTTCTTCACGCACCCGTAAAAATGAGTTGCCTGAAGTGTCCTTTAACATATCAATACATTGGTGGGAAGTATCTTCACAGGCTATATGGCATTTATTGCAGTTGATGCACACATCATTATTGATGCGGGCCACGACTTTATAATTCAAATCCAGATTTCCCCAGTCAGAGTAGCGCGATACGGACTTACCGACAATGTCCATTACAGAAGCAATCCCTTTTTCATCAAGGTAATTGGATAATCCATCAATCATGTCTTCGACGATCCGGAAACCATGATGCATAGCGGCTGTACAAATCTGTACGCCAGTCGACCCCATCAATAAAAACTCGACCGTATCCTGCCAGTTAGAAATCCCCCCAATACCGGATATCGGGACATTAATCCCTGGGTTCCTTGCGCATTCAGCCACCATATTCAAGGCTATGGGCTTCACTGCAGGACCACAGTACCCGCCATGGGCCCCTTTTCCGCCAACATGGGGGATTGTATTCCAGGAGTGAATATCCACCCCTGCAAGGCTATTGATCGTATTGATCATACTAATTGCATCCGCACCGCCTCTTACGGCTGCTTCTGCCGTAACCGTGATGTCCGTAATATTTGGGGTCAGCTTGACGATGACAGGTTTCGAGGCCGCTTCCTTCGCCCAATATGTTTGCTTTTCCACCAGTTCAGGTACCTGCCCTGAAGCAGCCCCCATCCCTCTTTCGGCCATGCCATGCGGACATCCAAAATTCAGCTCGTAACCATCAACGCCTACATCCTCTATCCGTTTGATAATTTCATGCCACTTTTCCTGTTGTGGCTCGACCATTACGGACGCTATGATTGCGTGATTGGGAAACTTCTTTTTCGTTTCATATATCTCTTTAAGATTCACTTCAAGAGGTCGATCCGTAATTAGTTCAATATTATTGAATCCAGCAACTCTTTGGCCGTTAAACCCAACGGCTGCAAAGCGGGAAGAAACATTTAGGATTGGATCCCCAAGCGTCTTCCAAACAGCTCCTCCCCATCCGGCTTCAAAAGCCCTCTGCACTTGATAACCCGAATTAGTTGGTGGTGCCGAAGCAAGCCAAAAGGGGTTAGGAGATTTGATACCTGCAAGATTAATTGATAAATCAGCCATTGATACGCCTCCTAGTTATTGTTTTATTAAGCTATATCTTCTGTCTTGCTCATTAACACTCCGTCAATTTCATAGGCTGTCATTTTCCCTTGCTGGGCAGCGGAAACGACCATAGCCTCTCCTTGGCCCTTCCCAAATATGACATCGCCACAGGCGAACACTTTTTCATTCGACGTCTTATAGGAGTCTCCAGTTAAGGTAACGACACCTCCATCGTGATCGATGTTAAATTGTTCAAGTAGACCAACATAACGTGATTGACCAATCGCACGAATCACACCATCGGCCGGAAGGATGAACTCAGAGCCTGCAATTGGAACCGGTCGTCTGCGACCATCTTCCCCTGCCTCACTCAGTTCCATCTTCACACATTCAATGCCTGTTACCTGGCCCTTTTCATCGGCAACGATTCTTGAAGGATTCGTCAGCCAATGGAATCGGACACCTTCCTGTTTGGCAAACTCATATTCAAAATCATACGCCGTCATTTCCGCCTGGGTCCGACGATAAATGATACCAGCCTCTTCAGCACCAAGACGGACCGAGCAGGTTGCAGCATCGATTGCTGTATTTCCAGCTCCAATGACCATCAGCTTCTTCCCAACGAACTTATCGGTGATATCCTCCGTTTTCGTTGCTTTTACGAAATCGATTGCATCGTAGACTTCAGCCAAGTCCTCCCCTTCAATCCCAAGCTTTGGTACATCTGACATACCAATTGCCAAAACAACGGCATCATAGTCCTTAATCAGTTGGTTAGCAGAGATATCCACCCCAACCCTTGAATTCGTTCGGATCTCGACATCAAGGTTCTTTACTTGATCGACTTCCCAATAGGAGATGTGCTGAGGTAATCGGAAAGACACTATTCCGTAAGTGTTTAATCCGCCAGGGTTCTTTTCTGCTTCGAAGATGGTTACGCTGTAGCCAAGCAAGGCCAATTCCCTTGCTGCAGACAAGCCCGCAGGACCACTGCCGACAATGGCAACCGTTTTGCCATTCTTCTTGCCAGCCTTGAATAGAGCTTGTTTATTTTGAATGGCCCAATCTGTGGAATAACGCTGGAGATCGCCAATAGGAATTGGCTTTGTAGAATGATTTAGAACACATGCCCCTTCACATAACTCTTCTGTCGGACATACCCGCGCACAACTGGCACCGACTGGATTAGCCGTCATGATCGTTTTGGCCGACCCTTTTAGATTTCCTGATGCGATTTTTTTTATAAAGGTCGGGATGTCTATCCCTGTGGGGCAGGCCTGGATACAAGGAGCATCATAACAGTATAAACATCGATTAGATTCTTCCAGTGCCTCTCTTGGGGTTAAGCCCCTCTCTGCCTCCTGAAAGTTTCTCTTCAAATCGTCTTTTAACGAGCTTGTCATATCCATCTACTATTCTCCTTCCAAAAAATTATTGTGGAAAATAAAAAAGGAGGAATTGCCTATAGTCAATGAACTAGCAATATCCTATCCCTACTTTTGATGATTTATGGCTGTAGCACTGTCATTTTTATCTTACAGGTTACATTTAAAAAATCACCATTAGCCCCCTACTTATTCATGAATCTCAAAATTAAATGAATATTCTTTATTTTATAATGATAGATAGGGAGTTACATTATACAAAGTGTAAAATAATGCGGACAACTTAATGTGCACTATGTCATGTTTCTTTACAAAAACTGATAAAAAAAGTCAACGTCCTACACTTCTCGCTACATTCTCGACATCATTCCTAAGTTCTTAGTAAGGGAATATCAAACAATCTACTTATCAACAGGTTGTCCACAAAAAAAAACCTTGAAAACTTTTTCAAGGCTTTTTGAAAGTTATCCACAAGTTATACACAACTAAACGATATATGTATAACTTGTGGATTCATGGTTACGGAAATCTTTCAAAACATTCTATTTAAATTCAGTTCAGTGCCTGGAAAAAACATCAGGATTTTTCAATCACGTAGTTATGATATTTTTCATAATCGGTCTTCTTGCATTCAAGCTTTAGCTTGGTCCCATTTTCCTCATATTCCGTTTCCGTTATATGGCCATTATCATTGAAGTAAGATACTAGTTTTCCCTGGTCATATGGAATCAGCATTTCACAATGAATATAGTCCATGAATACATGGCTACGGATCTGATCAATCAATTCCTTAAGGCCTACCTTCTCTCTGGCCGCCATATAAACGGAATCACGGTTAACCTTTGGAATGTCCATATCGGTCAAATCCGCTTTATTATAAGCAAATATGGTCGGTATCTCTTTGATGCCAATATCTTGTAAAGTCTTTTCGGTAATCTCTATCTGTTGTTCATAATTAGGATTGGAATAGTCCACAACATGGATTAATAAATCTGCTTCCACTACTTCTTCAAGGGTAGACCGGAATGCCTTTACCAGATGGTGTGGTAGTTTAGACACGAACCCGACTGTATCTGTGAGTAAAAACTCCTTGTTATCTGGCAAGGGAATGTTTCTAACGGACGTCTCAAGTGTAGCGAAGAGCATATCCTTCTCGAGTACCTGCTTCTCGGATGTCGGTTGGAACATCTCCATCAATGCGTTCATGATGGATGATTTCCCGGCATTCGTATACCCGACTAATGACACAACAGGGATGGCATTCTTTTTCCGTTGTTTCCTCTGTGTTTGACGGTGTGCTACAAGTTCCTCCAATTCCTTATTCAAAACACTGATGTTTTCCTCAATCCGCCTACGGTCAAGTTCAAGCTGCTTTTCCCCAGCACCCTTGTTCGTTCCCACTCCTCCACTTTGTCGACCTAACGATTCTCTTAAGCCGATAAGGCGTGGAAGCATATATTGAAGTTTTGCCACTTCTACCTGGAGCTGTGCTTCCTTCGTTTTCGCCCGTTGTGCGAAGATGTCCAGGATCAAGATGGAACGGTCGATCACCTTGCAATCCATATCCCGCTCCAAATTACGAAGTTGTGAGGGGGATAATTGATCATTGAAGATAACGACATTTGCCTCTTTATATTCAACTAGCGCCTTTACTTCCTCAATTTTACCTGTACCGATGAAATGTGAGGAAGTGACACGATGTAGATTCTGTGTGATCGTTCCAACCACTTCTACCTCACAGGCTTCGGTTAAATTGGCGAGCTCCTCCATCGAATATTCAAAATCCTTTTGACCGTTCAGATTGACTCCAACTAATATTGCCTTTTGATGTAATTCCATCTTTCAAATCCCTTCCTTTAATACCTTTGATCTATTCAACAACCGTACCTAACGATGGCATGCATTCCTTTAAAAGTCAGCCAAATTGTAGCATACTACCTATCCTGTTCATAGTTTTAACCTGGCTATGCATTCAATATATCCTAATGTCCCTTAAAATAACAAAGTCCGGGAACTAACATCCGTTGGTGGTTCTAATTCTTAATGATGGATTGTGGCCTAACAATTCCAAAGAATAATGGAGGCACTTTTCCAGAGTTTCACATGAAACGTTTAGATATAGCAAAGGGCTTCTGGATTCCCTTCAAGAAATCCAGAAGCCCTTTATCTATTATTCTTTTATTCTGAGCAACCTCAGACTATTCAAGGTCACGAGTAACGTCGCACCCATATCCGCAAAAATCGCCATCCAAAGTGTCAGCCAGCCCGGTGCAATCAACAATAAGGCCAATAATTTAATCGCTAATGAAAACGTAATGTTCTGCTTAATGATTTGTAATGTCTTCCTGCTTAATGAGATGGTGTAGGGCAATTTCGATAAATCATCACCCATTAGAGCGATATCGGCTGTTTCAAGGGCCGTATCCGTACCCGCTCCCCCCATTGCAATTCCTACAGTGGAAGCGGCTAAAGCAGGGGCATCATTAACACCATCGCCAACCATGGCCACTCGGTTATACTTCTGTTTCCATTGTTTGATGAAGAATAGCTTATCCTGCGGTAATAATTCTGCTTGAATTTCATGAACGCCCGCCGCTGTTCCAATCACATTCGCTGTCCCGATATTATCACCGGTCAGCATGATTGTTTTTTCAATCCCTAAAGCATGTAATTTACTGATAGCTTCCTTACTGCTTTCTCTTATTTCATCCGCAACGGCAACTAGGGCTAGAATATTAGTTTGATTACCGAGAACTATAACTGTCTTTCCTTCATTCTGATAGTTATTGATCAGATGTTGAGCCTTTTCAGAAATGGTTAACCCCACTTCATCAAAGAGTTGTGGTTTTCCAATATAATAGACTGCCTGATTGATTGTTCCTTTTAACCCTTTGCCTGTCAATGCAGAAAAATCATCTACCATCAGAGAACGATAGTCTATATCCTGCAGATCCGCTTTCTGAAGAATGGCCGTGGACAATGGATGTTGCGAGCGGCTTTCTAAAGCAGCCGCTATTTTCAAAGCATCCCGTTCGCTCATTTCATCCACTATTACGGAAAAGATAGTCACTTCAGGTATTCCCTTTGTTAATGTTCCCGTTTTATCAAATGCAATCGCCTTCAAAGCTCCAGCTTCCTCCAGATGGATTCCACCTTTAATCAGAACACCGTTTTTCGCTGCATTTCCGATAGCTGTAACAATGGCAATGGGTGTGGATATGACCAAGGCACATGGACAGCCGACAACTAACACAGTCAATCCGCGATAAATCCATTCACTCCATTCTCCGCCCAGCATCATTGGTGGAATGGTTGCAAGTGCCAAAGCAATCAGCATGATTGCCGGTGTATAGAATTTTGCAAATTTATCAACGAACGCTTGGGAAGGGGCTTTTTCCGCTTGTGCCTCTTCTACAAGATGAATAATCTTTGCAATCGTCGTATCCTCAACCCTTTTCGTGACTTCCACTTCCAAAAGACCTTCGCCGTTCAACGTACCAGCAAACACTTCTCCTTCGACCGTTTTAAATAGTGGCACCGATTCACCAGTAATGGCCGCCTGATTCAGTGTGGATGCACCTTTTATGATCCTTCCGTCCATCGCAAGCTTCTGGCCCGGTTTGACAATCATGGTGTCTCCCACCTCGATTGCATCGACAGCCAACATCATTTCATGATGGCCCCTCCTGATCAGTGCCTCTTTAGGGGCAATATTCATAAGGGACTCAATGGAATTTCGAGCTTTATCCATCGAATACTTTTCAAGCGCTTCACTTATAGCAAATAGAATGACGACAGTGGCTGCCTCGCCCCATTCGCCAAGTATAGCCGCTCCAATAATTGCGACCGTCATTAGCGTATGCATATCAAAACGAAGTCTTACGAGATTTTTCAACCCATTGATGAATAAGGAGTATCCACCAACTAAAATGGAAGTGGCATAACCCAGAACCGGCAAAAGACTACCCTCGCCATATTGATGTTCCAAAATCCAACTGATAAAAAGGAGGATAGCCGAAAGAAAAACCTTAATGTTTTCTTTTTGCTTCCAAATTGGTTCTTTTATTGTCACCTGCTCTTGTTCAGTACGAATTTTCAGGTTATCAAAGGCTCCAGCCTTCTCAATTTCTTCAATCGAAGCACTTCCTGAAATAGAAATCTTCGAAGCCCCGAAGTTGATTTTTGCCTCCTTCACACCTTCAAGTTCCCGGACATTGTTTTCAAATTTGGCTGCACAGTTCGTACAGGACAGCCCTTGAATCCGATAAGTCTTTAATTGGGAATCAGCCATTGACCCTCACCTCCCGCTGATGTGCTATCGCTATAAGGATTAATTGTTTTATATGATCATCGTCTAAAGAGTAAAAGGCTAACTTTCCCTCTTTTCTGTATTTCACAATTGCATGTTTATATAGAGTACGGAGATGATGAGAAGTTGTTGCCATTGACGCCCCAATGATATTTGCCAAATCACATACACATAACTCTTCATCCTCACAAAGTGCATACGAGATTTTCACCCTGTTTTCATCACCGATTACTTTAAACAACTTTGACATACTTGAGATATCTACCTGACCGATTTCCTTTTGGATACGGTTCACCTTTTCTTGATCATGCAGATGAACTTCACACATATCCTTCATCTCATCCATCTTCTCACATCCATTCATTCAAACCTACGTTTGATTATAATATACCACATTTCACATTATACTCAAACCTGTGTTTGAATGTGTATGAATAATGGTCCCTGACTCAAAAAAAGAAGTTCCCGCAGTCCAACCTCTTCATTTACAAATTCTTTTTTCTGAAAAAACTATGTTATACTAGGTAGACCTTTTTAAGCGATTTACTTTACTCATTCCATTTACCCTACTCAACATTGAGCAGGGTTTTTTATTATTGAATAAAACAAAAAAGGCAGACCCTAGTAATAGGGTCTGCCTTTT
The DNA here is from genome assembly GCF_059384845.1 of Peribacillus suis. Lineage (NCBI taxonomy): Bacteria > Bacillati > Bacillota > Bacilli > Caryophanales > Bacillaceae > Peribacillus > Peribacillus suis. Next base: position 174,379 of record NZ_CM182019.1, on the reverse strand, counting down.
TTGTTTTTAGAAATTATGCTTTTTGAACGTTAGAAGCTTGAGGTCCGCGTTGACCTTGTTCTACTTCAAAAGTAACTTCTTGACCTTCGTCTAAAGATTTGAATCCTTCGCTTTGGATAGCTGAGAAATGTACGAATACATCGTCTCCGTTTTCGCGTTCGATGAAGCCAAATCCTTTTTCTGCGTTAAACCATTTCACTTTACCTTGTTCCATTGTTGTTGCCTCCTAGTGCCAAAGCACATTGTATTACTATCCTTGCTCTAAGTCATCATCGAAACGAAAAGTAGTACTTTTAGTATCCTTAGTACCGAACATGAATAATTAACCTAAGCATACCATCAAATGGTAGGGATTGCAAATACTTTAAGCAATCTTTTTCAAAACAAAAGTACTTGCACACTTTTAAAACAAGATTCGTCTCTTATCTTTGCTCCTCGGGCGTTTAGTTCCTTCCATCGATTTCATCAGTTCCTACCCTCTTTTTCAGGTCTACAGCTTCCCGCTACCGCTCTATTCCATCTAATTTTGCATCCAATACTTTTGTCCAGTTTGTCAGGCCGATTTTCAATAGTTTTTCCGCTGCCACAGCCGGACTCATGGCGTACCCGTTCCTTACCCAAATAACCGATGGTGCCATAGCTCGCAAATAGGGCATAGTCTGGATCCTGGAACACTTCTTGTAAATGTGCTGCAAGCTTATCTGATAATTTTTGAATAGCGCCCGCCTCTGCAAATTCGAGTTCATAAAATGAGCGATATTTGAAAATATGTTCACATAAATGGAGGGTGATTGGCTTACCCCATTGGTAATCCATCTCATAAAATGACAAGAACCGGTCGTTTAACTTCCGTCTCACCTCATCCATCAGTTCGTATTTGTCTGCAAAATGCAAATAAAATGTGGATCGGGAAATGCCCGCCTTTTGAACAATTTCTTTCACAGCTAACTCTTCAAAGCTTTTCTCAAATAAAAGCTGTAAATAAGCGGCAACTATCGATTCTTTTGCCGTTTCCATTTTTGACACTCCTCTGGACATTTTTAGTGGAAATGTCTTGCTTATTTTATTATAAAACCGTTTACACTAAGTTTATATCAAGTTTAGGGGGAATTGAAATGGATAAGCATGTTTATGTAATTACAGGCGGTTCCGGTGGTATGGGTAAAGCCACTGCAGAACTGGTTGGCAAAAAAGGAACCATATTGTTGGCAGATGTTTCTGAAGAACGTTTAATCCAAACAAAAGAGGAATTAGCGACTAAAGGTATAACTGATGTCCATTATCAAACTGTCGATATTACATCAAAGGAAAATGTTGCTACTTTAGCTAAAAAATCTGCCGAACTTGGGATATTAAAAGGATTGGTTCACACAGCCGGGCTGTCACCGACGATGGCCAATTCGAAACGCATTACAGAAGTGAATTCTGTTGGCACCGGAATTGTCCTAGATGCGTTTCTTCCACTTGCTACAGTAGGTACTGCTGCGGTATGTATCTCTTCGATGAGTGCCTATATGGCGCCCCGTCAAGGTCCTTATACGGAAATTTTAAAACAGCCTTTAGCCGAAAACTATATTGAGACCATGGAGCAATTTACACAAGGCGACTCAGGTGCGGCTTACAGCCTATCTAAATTGGGGGTTGTCTTATATGTGGAAGACCAAGCGTGGGCTTGGGGTGAAAAAGGTGCACGTATCTCATCTATCTCTCCGGGTACCATTAACACGCCGATGGGGCGTCAGGAAGCATCCCAACAAGAGCAAATGAAAACAATGCTCGAACACACGCCACTCCGCCGTGAAGGAAAAGCATCCGAGATCGCAACAGCTGTGGAATTCTTGCTTAGCGATGCAGCTTCCTATATCACTGGCATAGATTTACGTGTGGATGGTGGTACAATCGCGAATATTCATCGCATGAAGACGCAAAAATAAAACTCCAACAATAATCTTACAAGACAAGGGCCATCCAACATTGATACTTTGCTTATGTCGGGTGGCTTTTGTTCTTCCTATTCCATTCTGATTAAAAAGTAGCTATCCGTTTAAACCGTTTGGAGCAACTGGTTGGATAACAGCTGGTAGGAACCATTATCGAATACATGTCATCAATGGATTCTAGACTTGCGGTATCCATCAAATACATTTAATGCTGCGGCAAAAATGAAGATGGTAATTGAGCCTCCTACAATCGCATTTCGAAACTGCATGGCCGTTGTATCGGATAAACTCCCCATATATGTAAGGAATTCAGGGTTCATTACATCCGGATTACTTACAATGACAATGAATCCGATGGTTGTGATCATTTCAAGAACCAAATTGAAATTTGCCAGTTTTTTTGTCCATTGCCTTTTGATACTCTTATAAAAAGCTAACCAGATTTCCATGGCGATCACCAGAAGAATGAACGGCCAATAGTTAAGTAGGATATCCTGTTGGAAGACCGGAATCACGAGTTCGATCCTATCTCCACCTTCATACACCCCGACAAATTGATTTGCATAAAAGTATACCGTCGTCCAAATCGCTGTCCACATCAGTCCACTGAATACATTGAACCTCGTAATCTCTTTCTTCTTGTGAATGTAAGGGATACTTCTCAAATCATTTGGGGTCCATTTCTGTAGGCTTGCCGATAGTGGACTTTGGTCCTTTCCTTTATCCGTTCGCTCCAGAACCGCGAAGACCATCGTCACCCAGAAGAAGACTTGAAAGCCGACTTCAAGGACCCTCAATATGCCTTCGACTATAAGGGTAATCACTTTAGGAATAACCGCTTCATCTTGGCTAAACCCCATAAAAGAATCGATAATCAGCGAAATGAGTGCAATGCCCGCTGCTATGGGAAAAACCACTTTCAATAGTGAAATATATAAATCATAATAACGCGGTCCGATCAGGTGCATCGGCTGAGCCCGATACCCACTAGCCACTGTCGCTGGGTTCCCCAATTCGCCCAGAACCTCCTCCACATCCAGTTCACTATAATCATCAGGAAGCATCTCTTCAATGGTTGACCGCAACTCGAGTGCAATATCCCTGCGTTTTTTTTCAGGCAACCTGCGTGTGACCTCTTGTATATAAACCTCAATCAAACCCAACATCTTCCTCCCCCTTCAATAGGCCAAAAAGTTTTTTATATTGCTTATCTAACGATTGATTTACCATTATATGTTATAGGGTACTTGACATATATTATGTATCACACACTATTGTGGTGGGAAGGAAAATTGATATATGTCCCTGTTTTTATTTTTCCATTTAGATATTCTCTTTCTTTCGGACATAAAAAAAACCCATTTAGATAATGGTATCTAAATGGGTAAATAAATTTTTATAAACATTTATAGATATGACGCACAAATCATTTCTACTTATTCAACCGTTACACTTTTCGCAAGATTACGTGGTTTATCCACGTCACACTCCCGGTGTAGGGCAGCATAGTACGCAATGAGTTGAAGCGGGATGACAGAGATAAGAGGTGTTAATAGTTCGTTCACTTCCGGGATGACAAAACGATCATCTTCTTCTTCCAACCCTTTCATTGAAATGATGCAAGGATTAGCGCCACGGGCGACGACTTCTTTGACATTCCCACGGATGCTTAGATTGACTCCTGCTTGCGTAGCAAGAGCGATAACAGGTGTGCCTTCTTCGATTAGGGCAATCGTTCCATGCTTAAGCTCACCGCCGGCAAACCCTTCTGCCTGGATGTATGAGATTTCTTTCAGCTTAAGCGAACCTTCAAGACCCACGTAATAATCAAGGGAACGACCGATGAAGAAACAATTACGCGTAACAGACAGGTATTCACGAGCAATCTCTTCCATCTCTTCTTTCGAATCGCAAAGAGCTTCCATGCCTGTCGCAGCTATTCCAAGCTCTTTGACAAGATCGAAATCGAATGCAAGGTTACGGAACTGGCCAGTTACGTTCGCTAATATCGCCAATACCGCTACTTGAGCCGTATAGGCCTTCGTAGAAGCCACGGCAATTTCAGGACCTGCATGTAATAAGAGCGTATAATCTGCTTCTCGTGACAGCGTAGAGCCCGGTACATTTGTGATGGTCAATGCTTTATGGCCAAGCTCTTTGATGGCCACTAAAACTGCACGGCTATCTGCCGTTTCCCCACTTTGCGAAATGAAGATGAACAGTGGTTTTTCGGATAATATCGGCATATTGTATGTGAACTCTGATGCTACATGCACTTCAACCGGAATTTTAGCCATTTTTTCAATGAATTGTTTACCGATTAGGCCTGCATGGTAGCTTGTTCCACAAGCCACGATATAAATACGGTCTGCCTCGCTCACTGCTTCTGTAATATTGTAATCAATCGCCAGTTTACCTTCTTCGTTTTGGTAAGATTGAATGATTTTACGGATAACAGTAGGCTGCTCATCAATTTCTTTAAGCATATAATGTGGATACGTACCTTTTTCAATATCACTGGCATCGAGTTCCGCCGTGAATGGAGCACGAAATACTTCTTCGTTGGAAAGGTTTTTAATTGTCACTTTTTCTTTTGTGACAATAACCATTTCTTTATCCATTAATTCAAGGAATTGATCGGTAACTTGCAGCATAGCCATTGCATCAGAAGCGATAACGTTAAAGTCTTTTCCAACACCGATTAGGAGTGGGCTTTTATTTTTAGCAACAAAAATCGTTTCTTCGTTTTCAGCATCCAATAGGGCAAGGGCATACGAACCTTCTAAAAGGGTAAGCGTGTGACGGAATGCCTCTTCCACTTCCATGCCGTCATTCACGAACTTCTCAATAAGCTGAACGATGACTTCCGTATCAGTGTCGCTTTTAAAAGCAACATCCTTCAAATATTCCCGTTTTAAAATCGCATAGTTTTCGATGACCCCATTATGAACTAATGTCAGGCGACCTGAGTTACTTTGGTGAGGATGAGCATTATCACGACTAGGTACACCATGAGTGGCCCAGCGAGTGTGTCCAATCCCTGTATTCGCCGAAGTCCCTTCATCCACAACACCGCGTAAGTCTGCAATCCGTCCCTTTTCCTTGAAGACCTTGATGCCTTCCTTATTTTGCACAGCTATACCAGCAGAATCATACCCACGGTACTCTAACTTTTCAAGACCTTTTAACAGGATTTCTTTCGCGTCATTTAGACCAATATATCCAACAATTCCACACATAATTTCTGTTCCTCCAACTGATTAGAGGGACAGGAATGCACGAGGGCATCCCTGCCCCCTCATCTCTGATATTTTTATAAAGGAAATACCCGAAGGCTTTTTCCCATTGTACATTTCCAACTCTTTGTGCAGTCGGTTGCCCCACTGTTTTAAAATTGGAATTATTACGGCTGTGTACTTCAGCCGGGAGGTATCCGCCGAACATTCGATACTCCTCCTCCTCGTCAACTAAACCCGTCTCGACCCAGTTTAGTTCAGGCGCTTTAGTTTTCCTATTATCTTGCCTGGCCTCCTTTTCCCTTATAACCATTTTATGGTAAAAGTAGTTGTAAATCAGGATAATCATACCCTATACATGGGACCTAGGTCAATTCTTTACTACCATTAAAACAAAATATGATTCTTAATAAAAATATGCATAAAAGGAAATTTTCGTTCCCCTTTATGCATAGGTTGTTTATTCGTTTAGTCCCATTTCTGCTCTTACCGTTGCTACGATGCGGTCTACATAACGCGTACATTCTTCAATAGTAGGCGCTTCAGCCATAACACGGACAAGCGGTTCAGTTCCAGATGGCCGTACCAGAATCCGGCCGTTACCACCCATCTCCGCTTCCACTTCTTTTATGACTTCCTGTACTTTTTCATTCCCCGTTACCCCATGCTTGTCAGTTACTTTAACATTAATGAGTGTCTGCGGATATTTTTGCATCTCACTCGCAAGCTCAGATAGAGGTTTTTGCGTCTCACTCATGATGTTCACAAGCTGTAAACCCGTTAATAAGCCGTCCCCAGTTGTATTGTAATCCAAGAAGATGATATGCCCGGATTGCTCTCCACCAAGATTATAGCCACCTTTACGCATTTCTTCCACTACATAGCGATCGCCAACTGCTGTTTGAGCACTATGTATACCATGTTCCTCAAGCCCTTTGTAAAAGCCAAGGTTACTCATGATCGTAGAAACCACGGTTCCTTTTTTCAATCGATTATTCTCTTTTAAGTATTTCGCACAGATATACATGATTTGATCGCCATCTACGATATTTCCTTTTTCATCAATAGCTATTATGCGGTCGCCGTCGCCATCGAAAGCAAGTCCAACATCTGCCCCTTTTTCCTTCAAGAATTCAGCCAGAGCCTCAGGGTGGGTAGAACCGACCCCATCATTGATGTTCAAGCCATTCGGTGATGCCCCCATTGTCGAAATATCTGCATCTAAATCAGCAAATAGATGCATAGCCAAGGAAGATGTCGCACCGTGAGCACAATCAAGAGCAACATGTATGCCCGTAAAGTCTTCGTCAACCGACTGTTTTAAGTATTGCAGATATTTTTGGCCGCCTTCGAAGTAGTCATTTAAATGGCCTAAGTCTCCGCCCGTAGGACGCGGTAACTCATCATTCTCCAGATCAAGCAATGCTTCCACTTCCGCTTCCTGTTCATCTGAGAGCTTGAAGCCATCCGGTCCAAAGAATTTAATTCCATTGTCCGCTACAGGATTATGAGAAGCTGAAATCATAACACCCGCTTCAGCACTTAAGGCTTTTGTCAGATAGGCCACTCCCGGTGTCGAAATGATGCCCAGTCGCATGACTTCAGCGCCGATGGATAATAATCCGGCAACAAGAGCACCTTCTAACATTTCCCCTGAAATACGAGTATCGCGCCCTATTAATACCTTTGGTTTTTCTGAATTCTTAGTAAGGACATAGCCGCCAAAACGGCCTAGTTTAAATGCCAACTCCGGCGTTAACTCCGTATTTGCTATTCCCCTAACTCCATCTGTTCCAAAATATTTACCCATCTGTATCGCTCCTTCTTCAAATCATTACTAAATTAAATGATGTTAAGGCCAGGTTACGTTTCTTCCTCTTCTTGGGCCATGGAAACTGACACTGCAACTCTTTTAGAATCTAATTCCCAAGATACTCCCGCGGGGACTTTAACTGCCAGTTCAACATCATGCTTACCTTCATCTAAATTACTTACATCGACCGTGAGCGAAATGTCGTCTTTAGATATTTTTTTTAGATCTTCCGCTTTCCCATTCAATGTAATGCTCATCACATCCGTATCCAATTCCACTTCTTGATCATCCTGTTTACCTACCGGGATTATTTTCAAGTTGGTGAAAGTTTTGGATTCCGTGGTTTCCGGTTCAACCTTATCTACCGTTTTTTCTTCTTCGACAACTACTTCTTCTGCCTCTTCTTCAGTATCCTTATCTTCCACATCCACTTTTTCGGTACGAATCTTCACCGTAGCTTTACTTAAGGACATTTTCTGCACACTTTCAGGTTTTGAAAGATTAAGTTCCAATTCGGTATCTCCATCTACTTTCGAGATATTGACTGGAAGATTTAATGCATTTATTTTATCCAATGATGCTTCTTGTCCATATAGAGTTACCTCTGTAGGGTCGACACTAATACTCTTGATACGAACTCCGGCCTTGGCCTTCCCAGTTTGCTCTGGCACGATTGATACCTTTTTGGAAGGAATACTGACCTTTAACGAAACTGCCACGGAAGCTGGCTCAATCGCGACATCTAATTTATTCAAATCCCGGTCTAGCGCTTTTACCGTTGCCTGCCCGTTCACCGATTCGTTTAGCCCTTTCCTTATTTCAAGGTTGGCCTTTACATAGGATATTTTTTCAATTACATCTTTGGCACCCGTAATTTTTACGGTTTCAGGATTTACTGTTGGCTGCCCAGCGGTATACCCTTCCTCCAGTAATGAACTGTTATATTCTGCATCGACCTTAAACTCTTTCGTCATCCGTTCCTGAACATTTACTTCCGCATATTCCGGATCTATCGTTGCCACGAGCTTTTCATTTAAATCGCTTATTTTAAATGTGACAGTTCGGTCCCCCATCGAGATTTCGGGATCGGAAAGATCTACATATACTTTAAAATCCCGTTGGCTTTTTGCGTTGATCAGAAGGCTTTTTGCCCCCTTCAATGTGACATCCACCGTTTCAGGTACGCCGCTGACCACTAAATTTTCACGATCATAGTACACTTCAACCGGAACATTTTCAATGGTTTCCGTACCATTCTCAGGCGCAGTGGACAATCCAAGGGACTTTTTATCGGACTCCATCTCGAAATTAACGGATATAAATAATAGAGCAGCCAAGGCGAAAGCGACAATTCTCATAAACCAAGCGCTATTCGTGAATTTATCCATTTTTCTTCCCCCTCCAATTCCAGATACCCGAGGAAGTTGTTTTGACATTCTGCAATACCAGTTCACTTGTTAGCATGGCTCTAAATGATTCCTGATTTAAATCGCGGTATAGCTCCCCATTTTTGGTGACAGAGATACCTCCCGTTTCTTCAGAAACAACAATTGTTACACTATCTGTTACTTCACTCATTCCAATGGCAGCCCTATGCCTTGTGCCCAGCTCTTTTGAAATGAACGGACTTTCCGATAAGGGCAGATAGCAAGCTGCTGCTGCGACTTGATTATCCTGTAAAATAACAGCCCCATCATGGAGGGGTGTATTCGGAATGAAAATATTAATGAGCAGTTCAGAAGAAATATAGGACCTTAAAGGAATTCCCGTTTCAACGTAATCACCCAGTGCCGTTCCTTTTTCAATGGTAATCAAGGCTCCAATACGCCTTTTTGCCATATACGTAGAGGCCTTTAGAATTTCTTCTACTAAACGCTCTTGTTGATTCTCTTCCGGAGCACTGCCCCTTGAAAAGATCTTTCCTCGTCCTAATTGTTCAAGTGCTCTTCTCAATTCAGGCTGGAAAATGACGAGAATTGCCAGAACACCCCAGTTCATGACTTGTTCCATTAACCATCCGAGTGTATTGAAACCAAACAGATTGCTCAAGCTTTTCACAATGACAATTACAAAAATTCCCTTTAGCAGTTGTATGGCTTTCGTGCCTCGAATTATAGTTAACAATTTATATATCACAAACCAAACAAGGAAAATATCAATGAAATTTACTACATAGTCCCAAACATTCAAATTGGATATAGACATGTTGTTTCCTCCAGTCCGTAATACTCCAAAAACACAATAACCATCGTTATGTAATAACCTTAATAGTATACCATTTTTTAAATCATACTTCTAAAACTAGTACAGAAATTTATATGGGAAGTAGTGCTAGTAACCACTATTTTTGTCTGGATACAATATAAAGCTGAACAAAAGCACCGTTCTGATTAGAACCATGCTTATGCTCAGCTTCATTATTCCCCACCTCTTTCCTCTTTTGTAGAAGGAAGTAGAGATGTTCCAATATCCTTTATTTTGTACCACATCCACTCAAAGGCTTGGTCAATGACTTCTATATCACCGGTTACATTTCCTGCCTTGGCCATATACTCCTGACCATTAATGACTGTTACATTCCCCTTTACTTCGCCCTCTATGCGTATGTCCCCATTTTGAACCACAACGTTCCCTTCAATGGTTTCCCCACTAGGGACAATGACCGTTTCCCCTTCTACCAATAAGTTAGGTTGCTTGGAGACGGAAAAATGTTCCTCCTGATTATAAGTGGAAAAGATCGATCCTGTCATTAATACAACGAACATCGCCGCGGCTGTCATAAACGGATGAGCCTTAAACCATCTCTTTGCCCCCGTAGCCTTCTTTTCCTTAGGCAATTGGGCCATTACCCTTGCCGTAAAATCATCCGGGGCCTTGATATGGGAAGTGCTTTGTACAAGGGCAACTGCTTTTTTCATTTCATTGAAAAAATCTCGGCATGCAGGACATGTAAGCAGATGGTCCCTTAAAATTTCTTTATGCTCGGGTTTAATGTCCTCATCTAAATAATCATGCATATAATTAATGATTTCCTCGTGGCAGTTCATTTTTCTCACCTTCTTTTTATAAATGGCGCAGTTGTTTACGCAAAGCTTCTCGCCCACGATGTATTCTCGTTTTGACAGTGCCTACCGGCAAATCAAGAATCTCACTGATTTCCTTTAACGATAATTCCTCAATGTATTTTAATACGATGACCGAACGATACTTTTCCGGCAACTTCATAATTTCGACCTGGATGGTTTCCTGAAGCTCTAACGACTCTACTTCTTCCTCTGGCATCGCCATGTCCGATGCAATTTGAGAATACATATTCAATCCCTCTGTACCAGTGACTTCCGCATCTAAATAGTAATCCGGCTTTTTCTTACGAAGTCGGTCGATACAGAGGTTCGTCGCTATGCGATATAACCATGTTGAAAACTTCATATTGATATTGAAACTGCGAATGTTCACAAAGGCCCTTACAAAAGCTTCTTGGGACAGGTCTTCAGCCTCCTGCCGGTTTCCAAGCATTCTAAAACAGATTTGAAAAACTTTATCCTTATAAATTTCGACTATTTCCCCAAATGCATTGTGGTCTCCCTTTAACACTTGGTTTATTCTCTCTTTAACAAGTCCATCCATTTTTGTTTTTTACCCCCGCTTCATGCGGCTATACGATTATTACGAATCGCAAGCTAAAAGGTTTCATAATTTATTACTTTTATTTTAGCAAACTTTTACATTTTATGTTTAAAACGAAAAAAACAAGGATATATATAGTAAGAAATTGTAAAAATAAAGGAAGTGAACCTTGATAATGACTGCAGAACAAATACTAGATAACATTGAGCGATATAGACAGAAAATGATTATCTTAGCTTCCCGTTCCTCTATGATAGATAACGAAGTGGTCGAAGTGAGTAGCAAACTTGATACCCTGATGAATCAATATTTTCAATTGACCCAAAGCGGAACGAAAAAGCAAACAGTAAAGTGAAGAGGGAGATTGCCTTGGAATCATATAACGTTACCTTCGTTCAACATTATCTAAATCATATACTTTTGTATTCTAGCATATAGAAAAACAGTAACCCATAAAAAAACCGGTTACTGTTTCTTTTATATATTGCGTTAAGTTATAATAGCTTTTCTCCAAATAGAGAACCCATCAGGGCTACCGCCACGATCGCCGTTTTATTACGCTCGTCTAGTACTGGGTTTACTTCTACAAACTCAGCTGAAGTAATCAACTCTGACTCCGCAAGCATTTCCATGGCCAAATGACTTTCCCGATAGCTTATCCCCCCAAGCACTGGTGTTCCTACTCCAGGTGCCTCTGCAGGGTCTACCCCATCAAGATCTAGGGATAGATGAACCCCATCCGTTTTATCACGTAAGTATTCAATGCATTCTTCCATCACTTTCGTCATACCAAGCCTATCAATTTCATGCATCGTATAGACCTTGATGCCTTTATCACGTATTAGTACCTTTTCTCCTTCGTCCAAGGAACGGGCTCCAATAATGACGATATTCTCTGGTTTCACCTTTTGTGCATACCCATGCAGATTAACTAAATCAGGGTGACCGAGTCCAATGCTGACAGCGAGTGGCATGCCATGTATGTTTCCTGACGGAGAAGTCTCCTCCGTGTTCAAATCTCCATGGGCATCATACCAAATTACCCCTAAACTCTCATAATGCTTCGAAATCCCAGCAAGTGTTCCTATTGCTATCGAATGATCTCCCCCAAGAACTAGAGGGAATGATCCACTACAAATAATTTCATCTACCCTTGCTGCTAATTGTGCATTCCCCTTAGAAACAAGTGATAGATTCTTCAAGTTTGAGCCAGCCTCTTCAGACGTCCCGGGCCTCCCCACTATGATGTCTCCTAAATCTTCCACTTCTAACTGCAATTGTTGGATTCGTTCGACAACACCTGCACAACGGAGTGCACTTGGCCCCATATCAACCCCACGTCTTGTTTGACCAAGATCCATGGGAAGACCGATAACTGAAATTTTTTGAATAGACATACTATTCCCCCTTTCTGTTATTTTATAACTGTTAAGGAGAATGGTTCAACCGGACATTTTTATGTATAAAGATACAGCCATAGAAAGTTGTTTTTCAAAAAAAAAAGCCTTAAACCGAAGAGGTTTAAGGCGTAAGTGTTGGTGTATGTAGTTAGATGGTGGAGCCTAGCGGGATCGAACCGCTGACCTCCTGCGTGCAAGGCAGGCGCTCTCCCAGCTGAGCTAAGGCCCCTAAGTATAAAATCTAATTAAAATAAAGCGAAAGACGGGATTCGAACCCGCGACCCCAACCTTGGCAAGGTTGTATTCTACCACTGAACTACTTTCGCATATGGCTGGGCTAGAAGGGATCGAACCTTCGCATGACGGAATCAAAATCCGTTGCCTTACCGCTTGGCTATAGCCCAATATATGTAAATTAATAGTTAACAAAATAAAAAGCGGTAATTATATATTCCCCTAAAGAAGAAAGTATATAACTGAACCACATTTTTTTGAAAAAAGATGGTGGAGGGGGGCAGATTCGAACTGCCGAACCCGAAGGAGCGGATTTACAGTCCGCCGCGTTTAGCCACTTCGCTACCCCTCCACATATAAGTGAAACATGGTGCCGGCAAGAGGACTTGAACCCCCAACCTACTGATTACAAGTCAGTTGCTCTACCAGTTGAGCTACACCGGCAAATCAATATTAAAAATGGTGGAGGATGACGGGATCGAACCGCCGACCCTCTGCTTGTAAGGCAGATGCTCTCCCAGCTGAGCTAATCCTCCAAAAAGTGAATTAAAAATGGTGACCCGTACGGGAATCGAACCCGTGTTACCGCCGTGAAAGGGCGGTGTCTTAACCGCTTGACCAACGGGCCGTAAAAAAATTTTAAAAGGTAGTTTGGGAAGCTCCCAAGCGGATTCGAACCGCTGACCTCTTCCTTACCATGGAAGTGCTCTACCTACTGAGCTATGGAAGCATATGGCTCCGCAGGTAGGACTCGAACCTACGACCGTTCGGTTAACAGCCGAATGCTCTACCACTGAGCTACTGCGGAATAATATAATGTTTCCTAAAACTCTTAGAAGATATAAATCATCTGCTTGGCGGCGTCCTACTCTCACAGGGGGAAACCCCCAACTACCATCGGCGCTGAAGAGCTTAACTGCCGTGTTCGGAATGGGAACGGGTGTGACCTCTTCGCTATCGCCACCAAACATATCAGGAACGTTGTTCCTTCAAAACTAGATAATATCAGAAGGTGTTCATCTTTTTAAAGCGTTGGTTAAGTCCTCGATCTATTAGTATCAGTCAGCTCCACATGTCGCCACGCTTCCACCTCTGACCTATCAACCTGATCATCTTTCAGGGATCTTACTAGCTTGCGCCATGGGAAATCTCATCTTGAGGGGGGCTTCATGCTTAGATGCTTTCAGCACTTATCCCTTCCGCACGTAGCTACCCAGCTATGCCTTTGGCAAGACAACTGGTACACCAGCGGTGCGTCCATCCCGGTCCTCTCGTACTAAGGACAGCTCCTCTCAAATTTCCTGCGCCCGCGACGGATAGGGACCGAACTGTCTCACGACGTTCTGAACCCAGCTCGCGTACCGCTTTAATGGGCGAACAGCCCAACCCTTGGGACCGACTACAGCCCCAGGATGCGATGAGCCGACATCGAGGTGCCAAACCTCCCCGTCGATGTGGACTCTTGGGGGAGATAAGCCTGTTATCCCCGGGGTAGCTTTTATCCGTTGAGCGATGGCCCTTCCATGCGGAACCACCGGATCACTAAGCCCGACTTTCGTCCCTGCTCGACTTGTAGGTCTCGCAGTCAAGCTCCCTTGTGCCTTTACACTCTGCGAATGATTTCCAACCATTCTGAGGGAACCTTTGGGCGCCTCCGTTACTCTTTAGGAGGCGACCGCCCCAGTCAAACTGCCCACCTGACACTGTCTCCCACCCCGATAAGGGGCGCGGGTTAGAATTTCAATACAGCCAGGGTAGTATCCCACCAACGCCTCCACCGAAGCTAGCGCTCCGGCTTCTCAGGCTCCTACCTATCCTGTACAAGCTGTAACAAAATTCAATATCAGGCTGCAGTAAAGCTCCACGGGGTCTTTCCGTCCTGTCGCGGGTAACCTGCATCTTCACAGGTACTATAATTTCACCGAGTCTCTCGTTGAGACAGTGCCCAGATCGTTACACCTTTCGTGCGGGTCGGAACTTACCCGACAAGGAATTTCGCTACCTTAGGACCGTTATAGTTACGGCCGCCGTTTACTGGGGCTTCGGTTCAAAGCTTCGCTTGCGCTAACCTCTCCCCTTAACCTTCCAGCACCGGGCAGGTGTCAGCCCCTATACTTCGCCTTGCGGCTTCGCAGAGACCTGTGTTTTTGCTAAACAGTCGCCTGGGCCTATTCACTGCGGCTTTTCTGGGCTATTCACCCTAAAAAGCACCCCTTCTCCCGAAGTTACGGGGTCATTTTGCCGAGTTCCTTAACGAGAGTTCTCTCGCACACCTTAGGATTCTCTCCTCGCCTACCTGTGTCGGTTTGCGGTACGGGCACCTTACATCTCACTAGAGGCTTTTCTTGGCAGTGTGGAATCAGGAACTTCGGTACTATATTTCCCTCGCCATCACAGCTCCGCCTTAATGGAAACGGGATTTGCCTCGTTTCCGGCCTAACTGCTTGGACGCGCATATCCAACAGCGCGCTTACCCTATCCTTCTGCGTCCCCCCATCGTTCAAACGATGTATAGGTGGTACAGGAATATCAACCTGTTGTCCATCGCCTACGCCTTTCGGCCTCGGCTTAGGTCCCGACTAACCCTGAGCGGACGAGCCTTCCTCAGGAAACCTTAGGCATTCGGTGGAAGGGATTCTCACCCTTCTTTCGCTACTCATACCGGCATTCTCACTTCTAAGCGCTCCACCAGTCCTTACGGTCTGACTTCAACGCCCTTAGAACGCTCTCCTACCATCGACACCATACGGTGTCAATCCACAGCTTCGGTGATACGTTTAGCCCCGGTACATTTTCGGCGCGGAGTCACTCGACCAGTGAGCTATTACGCACTCTTTAAATGGTGGCTGCTTCTGAGCCAACATCCTGGTTGTCTAAGCAACTCCACATCCTTTTCCACTTAACGTATACTTTGGGACCTTAGCTGGTGGTCTGGGCTGTTTCCCTTTCGACTACGGATCTTATCACTCGCAGTCTGACTCCCAAGAATAAGTATTTGGCATTCGGAGTTTGACTGAATTCGGTAACCCGTTGGGGGCCCCTAGTCCAATCAGTGCTCTACCTCCAATACTCTCATCTTGAGGCTAGCCCTAAAGCTATTTCGGAGAGAACCAGCTATCTCCAGGTTCGATTGGAATTTCTCCGCTACCCACACCTCATCCCCGCACTTTTCAACGTGCGTGGGTTCGGGCCTCCATTCAGTGTTACCTGAACTTCACCCTGGACATGGGTAGATCACCTGGTTTCGGGTCTACGACCTCATACTCATTCGCCCTATTCAGACTCGCTTTCGCTGCGGCTCCGTCTTATCAACTTAACCTCGCATGAAATCGTAACTCGCCGGTTCATTCTACAAAAGGCACGCCATTACCCATTAACGGGCTTTGACTACTTGTAGGCACACGGTTTCAGGATCTATTTCACTCCCCTTCCGGGGTGCTTTTCACCTTTCCCTCACGGTACTGGTTCACTATCGGTCACTAGGTAGTATTTAGCCTTGGGAGATGGTCCTCCCTGCTTCCGACGGGATTTCTCGTGTCCCGCCGTACTCAGGATCCACTCAGGAGGGAACGAAGTTTCAACTACAGGGTTTTTACCTTCTTTGACGGACCTTTCCAGGTCACTTCATTTACCCCGTTCCTTTGTAACTCCATATTGAGTGTCCTACAACCCCAAGAGGCAAGCCTCTTGGTTTGGGCTACATTCCGTTTCGCTCGCCGCTACTCAGGAAATCGCTATTGCTTTCTCTTCCTCCGGGTACTTAGATGTTTCAGTTCCCCGGGTCTGCCTTCAATACCCTATGTATTCAGGTAGAGATACTGTTCCATTACGAACAGTGGGTTTCCCCATTCGGAAATCTCCGGATCAAAGCTTACTTACAGCTCCCCGAAGCATATCGGTGTTAGTCCCGTCCTTCATCGGCTCCTAGTGCCAAGGCATCCACCGTGCGCCCTTTCTAACTTAACCGTTAAAAAGATCTTACTGATGCTTTGAAAAAAATTAATTGCCTTCTATCTATTATCTAGTTTTCAAGGAACAATGTAGAAAGATCGTCATCACGATGTGATGAGTCCTTCGTGGTTGAATGAATTACTCATTCAAAACTGAACAAAACAAAAGCGCTCTCGTATTATCCTTAGAAAGGAGGTGATCCAGCCGCACCTTCCGATACGGCTACCTTGTTACGACTTCACCCCAATCATCTGTCCCACCTTAGGCGGCTGGCTCCATAAAGGTTACCTCACCGACTTCGGGTGTTACAAACTCTCGTGGTGTGACGGGCGGTGTGTACAAGGCCCGGGAACGTATTCACCGCGGCATGCTGATCCGCGATTACTAGCGATTCCGGCTTCATGCAGGCGAGTTGCAGCCTACAATCCGAACTGAGAATGGCTTTATGGGATTCGCTTACCTTCGCAGGTTTGCAGCCCTTTGTACCATCCATTGTAGCACGTGTGTAGCCCAGGTCATAAGGGGCATGATGATTTGACGTCATCCCCACCTTCCTCCGGTTTGTCACCGGCAGTCACCTTAGAGTGCCCAACTGAATGCTGGCAACTAAGATCAAGGGTTGCGCTCGTTGCGGGACTTAACCCAACATCTCACGACACGAGCTGACGACAACCATGCACCACCTGTCACTCTGTCCCCCGAAGGGGAACGTCCTATCTCTAGGAGTGTCAGAGGATGTCAAGACCTGGTAAGGTTCTTCGCGTTGCTTCGAATTAAACCACATGCTCCACCGCTTGTGCGGGCCCCCGTCAATTCCTTTGAGTTTCAACCTTGCGGTCGTACTCCCCAGGCGGAGTGCTTAATGCGTTAGCTGCAGCACTAAAGGGCGGAAACCCTCTAACACTTAGCACTCATCGTTTACGGCGTGGACTACCAGGGTATCTAATCCTGTTTGCTCCCCACGCTTTCGCGCCTCAGTGTCAGTTACAGACCAGAAAGTCGCCTTCGCCACTGGTGTTCCTCCAAATCTCTACGCATTTCACCGCTACACTTGGAATTCCACTTTCCTCTTCTGCACTCAAGTTCCCCAGTTTCCAATGACCCTCCACGGTTGAGCCGTGGGCTTTCACATCAGACTTAAAGAACCACCTGCGCGCGCTTTACGCCCAATAATTCCGGACAACGCTTGCCACCTACGTATTACCGCGGCTGCTGGCACGTAGTTAGCCGTGGCTTTCTGGTTAGGTACCGTCAAGGTACCAGCAGTTACTCTGGTACTTGTTCTTCCCTAACAACAGAACTTTACGACCCGAAGGCCTTCTTCGTTCACGCGGCGTTGCTCCGTCAGACTTTCGTCCATTGCGGAAGATTCCCTACTGCTGCCTCCCGTAGGAGTCTGGGCCGTGTCTCAGTCCCAGTGTGGCCGATCACCCTCTCAGGTCGGCTACGCATCGTCGCCTTGGTGAGCCATTACCTCACCAACTAGCTAATGCGCCGCGGGCCCATCTATAAGTGACAGCCGAAACCGTCTTTCCATCTTCTCTCATGCGAGAAAAGAACATATCCGGTATTAGCTCCGGTTTCCCGAAGTTATCCCAGTCTTATAGGCAGGTTGCCCACGTGTTACTCACCCGTCCGCCGCTAATCTCAGGGAGCAAGCTCCCATCGATTCGCTCGACTTGCATGTATTAGGCACGCCGCCAGCGTTCGTCCTGAGCCAGGATCAAACTCTCCGAAGAAATGTTTGACTTGCTCATTTTGCTTTTTTATAGTGTGTGCTCACTCAAAATTTACGTTGGCGCTTTGTTTTGTTCAGTTTTCAAAGAGCAATTTGTGTCACTCTGTTTCAGCGACTTTAATATCTTATCATGTTGTTACTGTTTCGTCAATAACTTTTATTAAAAAGTTTTTTAAACTCTTTTTAAAAGCTAATGTCTTGCAGCAACTTTTATAATATACCAGCGAATAAATTAATAGTCAATAGATTTTCAAAATATTATTCTTGATTTTTTTCTGTGTTTTGTTTTTCTCTCACATACGCTAGACATTCTCTTTCCGTCCCCATTCTTTTAAACAGATTGAATAGGATCTTATACTTCTCATTGATAGCCCTTTTCACTACATGGTCAATCCTCCCATCCTGTAAATCGAATAAAATTTCATCCATCTCTCTTTTAAGGAGATACATCAATTCCTCCTTTTCCTTTTCATTGATTAGAAGACCCAGCATATATCTAACACCTCCACAAACCATCTTTCCCCACTCTCCCCGTTTATATAAAGTTTCATATTATATTTTTTTGCATATCTCTACAATGCGCGCATAAATATGTGACAAGAGCATTTGGACAAGGGGATGGGTGAATGAAATTCTTCATGGTGCTTCAGGCAAAAAACATTAAACAGTATTCGTTAATTATACTTACGGCTTTATTCACCGCTTGGTTTCTTTTCGTGCAAAATATCATACATGCCCCTGTTTTCTCTACAGAGGATGGGCCAAAAGCCGTTTATAAAGGGGATAAGAATATTGCTATCACATTCAATATTGGCTGGGGGGATGAGAAAGCCGCTCCTATATTAGAAACGTTAAAGAGGGAAAAAATTAAATCGGCCACCTTTTTTCTTTCAGGTTCTTGGGCTGAGCGCCACCCAGACATGGTAGCCACCATTGAAAAAGAAGGATATGAAATAGGAATCCTAGGTTATGACTATAAAGATTACTCCGATCTCAAAGATCAGGAAATCATCCGGGATATTTCCAAAGCGCAGGAAGTATTCAAAAAGCTAAATGTTAAAAATATCGAGCTTTTACGTGCGCCCACCGGTCACTTCGATAAGCGACTTCTTAAAATCAGTGAGAATTTCGGTTATACCGTGGTCCATTGGAGCATAGATTCAAAAGATTGGACCAATCCAGGCGTTGAACAGATCGTCCAAAATGTTAACAAAGCCCATAAAGGGGATATCATCTTATTGCATGCCTCGGATTCTGCAAAACAAACGAATAAGGCATTGCCTGATTTAATAAAGGAACTTCGTGCAAAAGACCTGAACTTTGTTAATGTTTCAGAGATGATTTCTAATTCTTCAGCAAGAAGTGAGGAAATTAAGTAATCGACTAAGCACAATTTAAGAACATAAAAAACCTGACCATAGGATAGTCAGGTTTTTTTATGTCGGCAAGCATCTCCGCTTTCAGCGATTTTACTTACCTCCTATTCCATCAGTATTAAAATTCTTCTTAGGGACTTGCATCCTCGCTTTTTTGCCTGCCAACTCCTTTTGGGATTGATTGATCAATTTGTTTAAAATCATTAATTGATAGGCATTACAGACAAGCAGGGGAAACAACATAAAATAGAGCCATCCGTCATCATTGGTCCTTAAGACTGGCACCCACTCCAATACTGTCGCCACCACCATGAAGAACAATGCAGGAATAAAAGCTTGTCTATTCGTTTGCTTCATTTTAAAATAGGCCGTCACCAACCCGATCAACAGTACTACCACAGCTGATGAGATATATGAGCCAAGCCCCTCACCGGATTCAAACTTAATATACCGTAAATAGACTAAATCAAATAAAACAAAGATAATCAGTACAATTTGCACCGCATTCCACAAGTACACACTTTTAAAAATTCCCAGACCGAAACGATGTATCGTTAAATAAGCAAAAAAGCCAGCTTGGCTTATTACACTGAAAATCAATCCCACTCCAAACAACCAAACAAACGTTGAAAGTATGGATGTAATTTCTAACGATGTGAAATACGATTCAAACTCACTCCACCGGGCTATAAATCCCACAACTCCGCCCGTTACTCCACCTATAAGTAATGTTGTCATAAACAATCGAACTAAATTACGGCTGTTCATCCTTTTCCTCCATACATTTCTATTTCTTTCATTAATTGTACCAACCATATTTGGAAAAATCCACTTATTATACCAATGGATAATATCCTGCAAAGAAACCATATTAACAGTATGGAAGATTAAAGAGGGGGGCTCTACGTATGAAAATGGGGTTTACTTTGTTCCTTGCTTCATTCTTGTTCTTTTGTACGGGCTGTTCGCAGAATGGAACGAGTGAAGGAAAAATGGATTATGAAGAAACAAAGAAGATGGTCGTCGATATCTTGAAAACAGATGAGGGAAAAAAAGCCATCCAGGATACCATTGCTGATGATAAAACAAAAACTGAACTTATTATGAACTCGGATATCATAAAAAAATCCATTGAAGAGACTGTTACCTCTGATAAAGGAAAGGAGTTCTGGAAAAAGGCCTTTAAAGATCCTGAATTCACCGCAGCCTACGCCAAAGCTCTAAAAGAAGAACACAAAAGGCTATTAAAAGACTTGATGAAAGACCCACAGTATCGAGGAATGCTAATAGAGGTCTTACAAGAACCCGATTTAGAAAAAGAAATGAACAAGTTACTGAAAACGAAAGAAATGAGAGCCGTATATAAGAAGACGATCATCGAGACGATGGAAGGCCCTCTCGTTCAAGCTAAAATGCAAGAAAGCTTAGACAAGGCCGCTACTAAGGCTACAGAAAAGGCGGAGAAATCCAAAACCGAGGATAAGTCAAAGGAATAAAAAAATAAAGGCTACTTCCAAATACGATGGGAAGTAGCCTTTATTTTTATTTCAATTTTTCAATGACTTTATTCGCAATATCTTCATAAATCTTACCTAATCTATGGTCAGCCGCATATATAGAAGGTGCGAAATCTTCTTCATTCCAATCTGGTTGTTGAAGAGGTAGTTGTCCTAAGACCTCTGTACGAAGTTCTTCTGCAAGCTTCGCCCCTCCACCTTTACCAAATACGAATTCCTTCTCACCAGTGGTCTTGCTTTCGAAATAAGACATATTTTCGATTACACCGATAACCTCATGTTCGGTTTTAATGGCCATGGCTCCTGCCCTTGCTGCCACAAAAGCCGCAGTCGGATGTGGAGTTGTGACGATGATTTCTTTACATGAAGGAAGCATCGTATGAACATCTAATGCGACATCTCCTGTACCAGGTGGTAAATCCAGTACCAAATAATCCAATTCGCCCCATTCCACTTCATTAAAGAAACTGTTTAACATTTTCCCGAGCATTGGCCCTCTCCATATAATAGGCGCGTTATCTTCCACAAAGAAGCCCATCGAAATAACCTGAACGCCAAAACGCTCGACAGGGATGATTCTCTCCCCGCGTACGACGGGTCTTTTTGTGATCCCCATCATATCCGGTACACTGAACCCATATATATCAGCATCAACCAGTCCAACCTTTTTACCAAGACGAGCAAGGGATGTGGCTAAGTTAACCGAAATCGTGGATTTACCCACTCCACCTTTACCACTTGCGATGGCGATGAATTGTGTTTTGTTATTTGGTCCAAGCAACCCTAAGTCTTTCTCTTCCTCAGGCATACTGTCACGATGTTTAGCCAATTCTTCTTCCGATAGTTCTGCGAAACGTATTCCTACCGAATCCGCCCCGTTCCCTTTCAAGAGACCGACAACTTCTGTTTGCATTTCCATTTGCTCGGCAGTTCCTGTCTTTGCGATAGCAAGCTTAACGCTCACATGACTTTTCTCAGGCTTTATTTTTATTTCTAAAATTCCATTTGTTTCTTCAAGGCTTTTATGTAGAAAAGGGTCCTTAAGATCCTTTAATAAATTTAGTACTTTCTCTTCAGTTAACAAGTCGAGCACCCCTTTGTATTCGTTTTCTTTTCCCAATTGTAGTATAACATAATCCGGAAATAAAGCTTATTATCTGCACCAGGGGGTTAACCCCTTTTTCACCATAACAAAAAGGCCTTGTACACCCACCAAGACCTTACAAGGTGTCAATCCGGTTCCGATAGCTTCTCCTCAGTGAAATACCGCAGAATACCCATATATATCGAACTTGCAATCTTCTCTTGGTATTTATCACTCATTAACCTTTCGCGCTCCTCGGTATTAGAGAGGAACCCAATCTCCACCAACGCCCCAGGTTTCTTGGCATAATTCATCAAATATACATGGTTGATCGTTTTTGCATCCCGTGTTGTATTTTCTAAGTTTCTTATAATTTCGGTCTGGATAAACTTGGCCACCTGTTTATTTTCCTCGAACCGGTTTGTATAAAAAGTTTGAGCCCCTTTTGAGGAGGCAGATGGAAATGCGTTCAGGTGGATGGTTAAAAATAAGTCCGCTTCCGAATCATTGATCATTTCAACCCGGTTCCTGAGATCTTCCTGTTTTCGTTTACGGATCCCTTTTGTATCTTCCGTTGCCAAATCCACATCTTTTTCCCGTGTCAACATAACAAGGGCACCTTGTTCCTGCAAATAGTCCCTTACCTTTAGCGTAACCGAAAGCGCAATTTCTTTTTCCATTACATCCTGAACATTCGCCCCTCCGTCCATCCCCCCATGACCCGCATCCAGAATGATGACCTTACCCGTCAACGGAAGGTTCCAAGACTCCCAAGAATCATCTTCAACGAATTTGAAAGTCACAATCAAAAAAAGGACAAACAATCCGATAGAGATCCCTGTATATTTCAGTTTTCTACGCATCACCGTTCTCCTCCCACAAGTCCCTTTATCTATAAAATATGGGACAACCCACGGAAAAAGAACTGATACTTTTCAGGGATCTCCTTCAGCTTAATGAAGCTTCATCTTATAACGCTTTTCACCCGTCTTAAACCCATCCTTCCACCATTCTCCTACAAACCCTTCACAGCAATAAAATACCCCTTCATCAATAGCATTGCTTACCGTTACTTCACGCCAATATAGTATAAAATTGAAGAGAGTATCGATCAAAAACTTTTCTTCCCTTCTGCACCGAGCCCTCACATCATCTTCCGACTCTCCATAATACCCAAACTTGCTATAGTTTGCCCCTAATAAATACGCCTCTATAGCCACATCAAAATACCCCTCTTCCAGAACGTCCTGGTATTCCTCTCCAAAGTAACGTTTTATCCTCCCCCTCATATCCTCGATTGATAGCTCCCTAAGTAACCTACGTTCAAACTTCAACTGCCGTTCTCGTTGCATCTCCTGCAAACCTATAACCACACTCATCCATTCACCTCCGGGGTCAGACCCCATTTCCCAAATTATTTCCCATGATGCCATTAGTTTTTGACGTAACACCCTGAACGATTCATTGATTCCTTTGGAAATATTTAATGAGAGTAATCCTTAGTCGGCAAGATAACAAAAAAAGCTCCAGCCACATAAGAGTGGCTGGAGCTTTTTGAAGTTCCAAACGATTAACGTTTTGAGAACTGAGGTGCACGACGTGCGCCTTTAAGACCGTATTTTTTACGTTCTTTCATACGTGGGTCACGTGTTAGTAATCCAGCAGTTTTAAGAGCTGGACGGAATTCTGGGTCTACATGAAGCAATGCACGAGCGATACCGTGACGGATTGCTCCAGCTTGTCCAGTGTATCCACCACCGCTAACGTTTACAAGAACGTCGTAATTTCCAGTAGTTTCTGTAGCAACTAGTGGTTGGTTTACAACTTCACGTAATGCTGCGAAAGGAATATATTCATTAATGTCACGACCGTTGATAACGATGCGACCTTCGCCTGGTACTAAACGTACACGAGCTACTGAGCTCTTACGGCGACCAGTACCATAATATTGAACTTGTGCCAAGATAGTAACCTCCTTAGTAATTATCCGCGTAATTCGTAAACTTCTGGTTGTTGAGCAGCGTGTGGGTGCTCAGCTCCAGCGTATACGTGTAATTTTTTGTAGATTTGACGACCAAGAGAATTCTTTGGAAGCATACCTTTGATAGCAAGTTCAAGCATTCTCTCAGGGTAGTTTGTACGCATCTCAAGAGCAGTTCTAGTTTTAAGACCGCCTGGGTGCATAGTGTGACGGTAATAAATTTTGTCAGTCAATTTTTTACCAGTCAAGTGGATTTTTTCTACATTGATTAAGATTACATGATCACCAGTGTCGATGTTCGGTGTAAAAGTTGGTTTATGTTTACCACGTAAGATGGATGCTACTTCAGTAGAAAGGCGACCTAAAGTTTTGCCTTCAGCGTCAATCACATACCATTTACGTTCTACTTCATTAGCTTTCGCCATAAATGTCGTACGCATGGTTAACCTCCTAAAAAACTTTTAATTTTTTATATTTATTTTCAATCACAATAAACTTCCGGGGCTTATCGTGGGATTAAAATACATACCATATTATATTAACTTCTCCCAGTTTCATTGTCAAGCGAATGTTACACTAGGATAAGTTGTCTTAAAAAAAGAATCGATCACTCCACGAAAAGATTCTACATGACGTTAGGCCATAACCATAGCGCCATTCACGGATTCAAGTCTTTTCATTACTTGTAAAAAACTTGGTTTGGCACGAAAAAAATTATTTGTAAAATACTTTCCATAAATACAATCCATGTCCGGGTGCTGTTTTACCTGCGAAGCTGCGATCCTTTTTGTTCAAAATATCTATCATTTCCCGAGGTGCTATTTTCCCGCTGCCGACTTCAAGCAGCGTTCCGACCAAGATACGAACCATATTATACAAGAATCCTTCTCCAACGAAGCGAAAAACTAAAAATCCATCAGTCTCTTGGAAATCAATCTCCTGAATGGTCCTTACTTTATCCACCACTTCCGTCTTCGCCGAACAAAAACTTGTAAAATCATGGGTTCCCACTAAATACGAAATGGCTTCGGTCATTGCACCCTCATCTATTGGATAAGGGTAATGATAGGCGTAATTGCGCTGAAATGGATTTCTTAGGGTAGAGCGGTCAATGATATACCGGTATTCCTTGCCTGTTGTGTGGAATCGTGCATGGAAATCATCAGGAACGACCTCAACTTCCAACACAATGATATCATCTGGAAGAAGGGCACTGAATGCCTTCACCCAATTATCCGTAGGAAAGACAAGAGGCGAATCGAAGTGAAGAACCTGCCCCTTGGCATGAACCCCTGAATCTGTCCTTCCCGAAGCAGTCACTTTGACAACTGTCCCCTTGTGGATTTGGGCTAATACCGCCTCGAATTCACGTTGTATCGTTCTTTTCTCTGGCTGTACCTGATAACCAGCAAATTCCGTA
The DNA here is from genome assembly GCF_059384845.1 of Peribacillus suis. Classification (NCBI taxonomy): domain Bacteria; kingdom Bacillati; phylum Bacillota; class Bacilli; order Caryophanales; family Bacillaceae; genus Peribacillus; species Peribacillus suis. Next base: position 149,062 of record NZ_CM182019.1, on the reverse strand, counting down.
CCATCATAGGCGATTACACATTTATACTTTGGCATTTACTCTTACCTCTTATGAACGTAATATGAATAACATGACTGTAAGTACAGCCATTGATACCATTAACAGGCTATCACTGATTTTCCAATTTAATTGCCGGTATTTCGTACGGCCCTCCCCGCCACGGTATCCCCTGGATTCCATGGCAGTTGCTAACTCTTCCGCCCGTTTGAAGGAACTGACAAACAAAGGGACCAGTAATGGCACAATGGATTTAACTCGATCCTTAATGGGACCTGAAGAGAAATCCACCCCTCTTGCTGTTTGTGCCTTCATGATCTTGTCCGTTTCTTCCATAAGTGTCGGGATAAACCGAAGGGCAATCGACATCATCAATGCCAACTCATGAACGGGCATTTTCCACTTCTTAAGAGGTCCTAAAAGTTCCTCCATTCCATCCGTTATGGAGATAGGGGTAGTTGTCAAAGTTAGGAGCGACGTAACCAATATCAATAACGTGAATCTTACAGATATGAATAAGCCCTGAATTAAACCGCCTTCGTATATCTCTATCCACCCAAATTCGTAGAGTAATTCCCCTTCCTTCGTAAAAAAGATATGGAGAAGGAAGGTGAAGATGATTAAGAATAGAATAGGTTTTAAACCATTATAAAGATAACGAAGCGGAATCTTTGATAAGGCAATCAGCAATACTGTGAATGCTGCAAGAAGGGCGTAAGAAACTACATTATTCGCCAAAAAAATCACGCAGACAAAAAGGAACACCAGCAATAGCTTTGCCCTCGGATCCATTTTATGCACCACAGAGTCAGCAGGGACATATCGCCCGATAATCATTTTATCAAGCATCAGCGGTTCCCCCGTTTCATGGCTTTATCGATTTCTATCGCCAAATCCTCGATGTTGAGACAGGGATGATCAAAGCGAACACCCAACTCTTTCTGAAGTTTAAGTTGAAAGCGAACCGTGTCCGGCACATCTAATCCCAACTCAATCAATTGTTCCGGTTGAGAAAAGATCTCTTGAGGCGTTCCTTTCCGAAAAACGGTCCCCTGATGCATAATGATGATATCGTCCGCGTACTTAGCGGCATCTTCCATACTATGGGTCACCAATATAGTCGATAAGCCTCTCACTTTATGCAATTGATAGAACATATCCATGATTTCTTTCCTACCACGCGGGTCAAGCCCAGCCGTCGGCTCATCTAATACTAATACTTCAGGTTCCATCGCTAAGACACCAGCAATCGCCACTCGACGCATTTGTCCACCGGATAAATCGAAAGGAGACTTATCAAGGATATCTTCACTAAGGCCTACCTGAACGATGGCCTTTTTGGCCAGTTCTTTAGCCTCTGCTTCAGAGACTCCAAAATTCATCGGCCCAAAACATATATCCTTCTCGACCGTTTCATCAAAAAGTTGATGTTCGGGAAACTGAAAGACTATCCCTACTTTTTTTCTAATTGGTCTCAAAAGCTTTTCTTTTCTTCCAGCTTCTATCGTACGGTCGCCAATGATGACCTGCCCCTTAGTCGGTTTCAGGAGAGCATTTAGATGCTGCAGTAGCGTGGATTTACCTGAACCCGTATGACCGATGATTGCTGTATACGTCCCCGATTCCATCGATATATTGACATCATGAAGGGCCAAATGTTCAAATGGAGTATTCACCTGGTAGCGGTACTCTACATCATCGAGTGTAATTCGCATAAATCCTTCACCAACTCTTCCTCTGTCAAATGCCCATTCACGACACGGATGCCATTTTTCTGCAGTTCTTTGCTTAGTTTCACCGAAAAAGGTATATCCAGTCCAAGCGCAATCAATTCATCCTCTAGTTTAAAGATGTCCTCTGGAGTCCCTTCACGGAATAACCGGCCTTGATTCATGACTATCATCCTGTCAGCTTTCGCAGCTTCCTCAAGGTCATGGGTAATGGATATGACGGTAATCTCATTTTCCTGCTTTAATTGTCTAACCGTTTCAAGCACTTCTTCACGGCCTCTTGGGTCAAGCATGGAAGTTGCCTCATCTAAAATGATTATATCTGGTTGCAAGGCAATAACACCGGCTATAGCCACTCTCTGCTTTTGACCGCCGGATAGATGGTGCGGCTCTTGATTAAGAAAGGCATTCATTTTAACCTTATTTAGTGCACCATGAACACGCTCCACCATAACCTGCTGAGAAACACCGGCGTTTTCTAAACCAAAAGCCACATCATCCTGAACTGTAGTGCCTACAAACTGATTATCGGGATTTTGAAAAACCATACCAATCTTTTTTCGTACGTCCCAAACTGTTTCTTCTGTCAATGTTTGATCATTAATCAAAATTGCACCTGAGTGGGCGAACTGAAGTCCATTCAACAATTTCGCTAAAGTCGACTTGCCGGAACCGTTATGACCAACAATTGCAAGCCACTCCCCTTGATAAATATCAAAAGAAACATCATCTAAGGCGTTTCGAGACTGCCCCTCATATTTGAATATAATATTATTTAAAGAAACCAGCTTCTTACTCATGTGGCCCTCCTCATCCTCGACTGCACTCATCTTACTAACTCGGCTCAATAATAAAAACATCAATGAACTAGCTATATTTATTTCTGAACATATAAAAAAACGCTGCACCCCTTCCACCGAAAGAATTTTCGGTAAATTAAGAGCAGCTTAGAGCAGTCCTGTTACGAAAAACAGGTTATCTTATTGAATCGCTTATCAAAAGCGGGAAGGGATGCTTGAGCTAGACGTGAAGGCTCCCTTATATATAAGGTTTCGCCAGCCATCGTAACACTCAATGCGAATTTCTAACATACAGAATTAAAAATAAAAAAAGAAAAAGGGCAAAGAACAAGTGAGTATATTCCTTTGTCCTGCCCTTTTTCATCGTTGTTATTAAACTAATTCAATAACCACGACTGGTGCACCGTCACCGCGGCGTGGACCAACTTTCATGATACGAGTGTATCCGCCTTGACGTTCTTCATAACGTGGAGCAACGTCACTGAATAGCTTTTGAAGGGCATCAGTGCCTTTCTCAGCGTCAGCGATTTCGTTACGGATGAAAGATGCAGCTTGACGGCGTGCATGCAAGTCACCACGTTTACCAAGAGTGATCATTTTATCTACTACAGAACGTAATTCTTTAGCACGTGCTTCAGTAGTTTCGATGCGCTCATGGATAATAAGATCCGTAGCTAAATCACGAAGTAATGCTTTACGTTGTGCGCTAGTGCGTCCTAACTTTCTGTAACCCATTAGAGATTCCCTCCTTTGTTGAAGTTCTATATTGTGTGTCTAGTACAAGGCTCACAACATAATGGATGATTCCGCCATGTTATCAGTCGTCTTTACGAAGACCTAAGCCTAATTCTTCTAGTTTCGCTTTCACTTCTTCAAGTGATTTACGACCTAGATTACGAACTTTCATCATATCTTCTTCCGTTTTATGAGCAAGCTCTTGAACGGTATTGATTCCAGCACGTTTCAAGCAATTATAAGAGCGAACAGAAAGATCCAATTCTTCGATAGTCATCTCAAGAACTTTCTCTTTTTGGTCTTCTTCTTTTTCAACCATGATTTCTGCATTTTGAGCTTCATCAGTTAACCCAACAAAGATATTTAAATGCTCTGTTAAAATCTTAGCTCCAAGTGCTACCGCTTCTTGCGGACCCGTACTGCCATCAGTCCAAACATCGAACGTTAACTTGTCAAAGTTAGACAACTGTCCTACACGTGTATTTTCCACTTGGAAAGCTACGCGTGAAACTGGAGTGTAAAGAGCATCAATTGGAATTACACCAATAGGTTGATCTTCTCTCTTGTTTTGAACAGCAGGAGTGTAGCCGCGGCCGCGACGTGCAGATAAGCGCATACGCATATGACCGTTTTTACCGATTGTAGCAATATATAAATCCGGGTTAAGAATTTCTACATCACTATCATGAGTGATATCAGCAGCCGTAATGACTCCTTCACCCGAAACGTCAATTTCTAGCGTCTTTTCCTCATCGGAATAAATCTTTAGAGCTAGCTTTTTCACATTAAGGATGATTGAAGTTACATCTTCTACGACGCCTTCAATAGTTGAGAACTCATGTAGCACTCCATCAATTTGTATAGCTGTGACAGCAGCACCTGGGAGTGAGGATAATAGGATACGACGTAAGGAGTTACCCAATGTTGTACCATACCCACGCTCTAGTGGCTCTACGACGAATTTACCGAATTTGGCATCGTCGTTGATTTCAACCGTTTCGATTTTTGGTTTTTCTATTTCGATCATCAACAAACCCTCCTTCAAAACGTCAAAACCCCGGTAAGTAAGCTTGTCACTTAACCGAAATTCCCCATGTATACGTTCCCGCTGTGCGCAACAACTGAAAAATTAATCTTCTGTAAGAACGCAAACTCAGTATTATATCCCATTATTGACAGGAATACAAAATCTATACAGAAAAATTAAACACGGCGACGTTTTGGCGGACGACATCCGTTATGTGGTACTGGAGTTACATCTTTAATTGCAGTTACTTCTAGTCCAGCAGCTTGAAGTGCACGAATAGCAGCTTCACGTCCTGCACCTGGTCCTTTAACTGTAACTTCAAGAGTTTTCATACCATGTTCAATAGATGTTTTAGCAGCAGTTTCTGCAGCCATTTGTGCAGCGAAAGGAGTAGATTTACGAGATCCACGGAATCCTAATGCTCCAGCACTTGACCAAGAAATAGCATTACCATGTGCATCAGTGATAGTAACGATAGTGTTGTTGAATGTTGAACGAATATGTGCAATACCAGTTTCTATATTCTTTTTCACACGACGTTTACGTGTATTAGTTTTGCGTGCCATGAAAAGTAACCTCCTTTACTAATTATTTTTTCTTGTTAGCTACTGTACGACGAGGTCCTTTACGCGTACGTGCATTGTTTTTTGTGTTTTGTCCACGAACAGGAAGACCACGACGGTGACGTAAACCACGGTATGAACCGATTTCCATTAAACGTTTGATGTTAAGGGAAATTTCACGACGTAGATCGCCTTCTACTTTTAACTTGTCAATGATATCACGAATTTTGTTTAATTCGTCTTCCGTTAAATCACGAACGCGAGTTTCTTCAGAGATACCAGCTTCTGCAAGAATTTTAATCGCTGTTTGTTTTCCAATACCATATATATATGTTAATGAGATAACAATTCGTTTGTCACGGGGAATATCTACTCCAGCAATACGTGCCATGCTTGAGTGCACCTCCTTCTATTTAGCCTTGTTTTTGTTTATGTTTAGGGTTTTCGCAAATAACCATAACTTTACCTTTTCTGCGGATAACTTTACACTTTTCGCAGATTGGTTTGACTGATGGTCTGACTTTCATTGCTATCTAACCTCCTTATACAGATCGGAGCGTAACCGGAATTATTTAAACCGGTATGTGATTCTGCCGCGAGTTAGATCATACGGGGAAAGCTCAACCGTAACTTTATCTCCAGGCAAAATGCGAATAAAGTGCATACGAATTTTACCGGATACATGAGCTAAAACAGTATGACCATTTTCTAATTCTACCTTAAACATTGCATTTGGCAAAGTCTCTTGTACTGTGCCTTCTACTTCAATTACATCGTCTTTCGCCATTAAAGTGATTCTCCCTTCTCTATGCGTGAACCTATTACAGGTACACATCTTTCCGTCAACTTTACTCCAGTCCAATTATCCTCAAAAGTCTTACAATTCTGCATCAAGTATTCACCATTTTTGTAGAACCAGGCTTTAACTGAGGACCTTATCAGCTGGACCGAAATGAGGATTTTATGGGTCCTCATGTAAGTCTTGACCGATTCCGTGACCGACATACTCTCAAAAAAAGAGAAGCAATTAGTCTCGACATAGGCTTGAATAGCATGGGAGATGTTTGAAAGGCGCACGCCTGGCATAGCTACTTTCTACCCTCTTTATCACGACTCTTTAGGAAATCTACTAGAGTCGTTGCATTTCTTCAACAATTTTGCCGACCGGATATGTCCATGAAGATTACTTAAAACGTAATCGCCCAATTCAGGGAATACCAAGTGCAAGAACCTGATCGATAAATGTGTAAATGCCGTTGCGAAATCCATTATACCCTTTGTATGAAAGGAATGCACCATATTTAAACAGGAAGTTTTAAAATGGCAGGATTTCATAAATTATCAAGAATGATTATTTTTGCAATGGATCAAGTAGCACATCAATGTTTTCAAATACCTTATTAATATCTTGCTGTCCATTAATGTCGACCAAGTACCCTTTTTCTCCGTAGAAATCAAGAAGTGGCTTAGTTTGTTTCAAATTCACATCTAAGCGATTTTGAACCGTTTCTTCATTATCGTCAGCACGTTGATATAAGTCTCCGCCGCAACGGTCACATACATCTTCTTTTGTTGGAGGATTGAAAACAAGGTGATATGTCGAACCGCAAGATTTGCAAATGCGACGACCTGTCAATCTTTCCATTAAGATGCTTTTATCAACATTGATATTAATTACAAAATTAATTTTTCGATCTAAATCAGCAAGAATGTTTTCAAGAGCTTCTGCTTGTGCCACAGTACGTGGGAAACCATCAAGTAGAAATCCTTTTAAGCAATCTTCCTTGCTTAAACGCTCACGAACAATGCCGATGGTTACTTCATCAGGAACCAATTCGCCCTTATCCATGAATGATTTAGCCTTTAGACCTAATTCTGTTCCATCTTTGATAGCTGTTCGGAACATATCTCCAGTAGAAATATGAGGGATGTTATATTTTTCTACGATTTTTTCGGCTTGAGTACCTTTACCAGCACCCGGTAGCCCCATTAAAACTAGATTCAATGTTCTTCCCCCTCAAACTCTATAATGGGTAAAGGGAACATATCGTTCCCAGAACTCATTACTTTATAAAGCCTTTATAGTGTCTCTTCACTAGTTGTGCTTCTAGCTGTTTCATCGTATCAAGGGCAACCCCGACTACGATTAGCAAACTAGTTCCGCCAATCTGAGCAGATTGTGGAAGATCAGCAAGCTTTATGAAGAATACCGGTAAAACGGCAATGGCTGCTAAGAATAAAGAGCCAACGAACGTTAAGCGATATAAAACACTAGTTAAATATTCTTGTGTACTCTTACCTGGACGAATCCCTGGCACATAGCCACCTTGCTTTTTCAGATTTTCAGACATTTGCTCAGGATTAACCTGAATGAACGCATAAAAATATGAGAAGGCAATAATAAGAGCAACATATATGATCATGCCAATTGGCTTAGTATAATCAAGGTTTGTTGAAATCCAAGTAGTCACGCTATTCTTCCCGAAGAAAGAGGCGATCGTTGTTGGAGTGATAATAAATGCAGTTGCGAAGATTACCGGGATAACACCCGCAGCATTTACTTTCAATGGTAAATGGGTAGATTGACCACCCATTTGCGTACGACCCACCGCAGCACGTTTGGCATATTGGATTGGAATCTTACGTAATGCTTGCTGAATGAAGATTACAGCAACCACGATTGCTAATACTGCTACTATGATAAGGATAATGGTTACAATTCGTAAGAATAGTTGGTCCCCAGCATTTTCAAACTGCTGTGCATAGATTTGGTTGGCCGTATTAGGCAAACTAGATACAATACCAGCAAAGATAATAATGGAAATCCCATTACCGACACCTTTAGCAGTAATCAACTCTCCTAACCACAAAAGAAAAGCTGTTCCTGCCGTTAAGACAGTCGCAATAAGCAAGTATGTTGCAACCCCAGGAGATTCAATTAACGAGCCACCCGACATATTGTTAAATCCATAAGACATACCCAAAGCTTGGATAAATCCAAGGACAATAGTGAAGTAACGTGTAAATTGAGCCAATTTACGGCGCCCTGCCTCCCCTTGTTTCGACCATTCAGTGAACTTTGGAACAACGTCCATCTGTAATAGCTGTACGATGATTGATGCCGTGATATACGGCATGATCCCCATCGCCAAAATAGAGAAGTTTTGCAGTGCTCCGCCGCCAAAGGTATTTAAAAGACCGATGACGCTCATTTGGTCCTGTTCAGCAAGAAAACCGGCATTCACATGCGGTACAGGAATAAATGTACCGATGCGATAGACGATTAACATGAGAAGGGTAAAAATTATCTTATTTCTTATTTCACCCACGCGCATAAAATTGGAGATCGTGCGAAACATTAGATCACCTCTGTGTTACCGCCAGCAGCTTCGATAGCTTCTTTTGCAGTAGAAGAGAATTTGTGAGCTTTAACAGTAAGCTTTTTCTCAATGTTTCCTTTAGCAAGAATCTTGATTCCTGCTTTTTCTTTACTTACGATACCAGTCTCAAGTAAAAGAGCTGGAGTTACTTCAGTACCGTCTTCGAAAAGATTTAACGTATCAAGATTTACGATAGCATAGTCTTTACGGTTAACGTTGGTAAATCCACGTTTAGGCAAACGTCTGAATAGAGGAGTTTGACCCCCTTCAAATCCAAGGCGTACACCGCCGCCAGAGCGAGCGTTTTGTCCTTTGTGTCCTTTACCTGCTGTTTTACCGTTACCAGATCCAATACCGCGACCTTTACGTTTACGTTCTTTACGAGAACCTTCTGCAGATTTTAACTCATGAAGTTTCATGTTGGCACCTCCTTGTTAAGTTAAAAATTATTTTATTGTTCTTTTACAGTAACAAGATGAGATACTTTGGTAATCATACCACGAATCGCAGGGTTGTCATCTTGAACAACCGTTTGATGCATTTTGTGTAAACCCAAAGTGTTAACTGTAACACGTTGATCTTCAGGACGACCGATCAAGCTGCGAGTGAGGGTAATTTCTAATTTATTAGCCATTATACGATTTCCCTCCTTATCCTAACAGTTCTTGTACTGATTTACCACGTAACTTAGCTACGTCCTCAGCACGTTTTAATTGCTTCAATCCTTCGATTGTTGCACGAACCATATTAATAGGTGTGTTAGTACCTAATGATTTAGACAAGATATCACTAATTCCGCCTAATTCAAGGACCGCACGAACAGGACCACCAGCAATAACTCCTGTACCTTCAGAAGCTGGTTTCAAAAGAATGTGACCAGCGCCAAAGTGACCATTCACAAGGTGAGGAATTGTAGTTCCTACCATTGGTACAGTAATTAGATTTTTCTTAGCATCCTCAATAGCTTTACGGATTGCATCCGGAACTTCTTGAGCTTTACCAGTACCAAATCCAACATGACCGTTTTTATCACCTACAACAACTAGTGCAGTGAAACGGAAACGACGTCCGCCTTTAACAACTTTAGCTACACGGTTTACGGTAACTACGCGTTCTTCAAGTTCTAATTTATTAGGATCAATGCTACGCATCTGTATATGTCCCTCCTTATCCATTAAAATTCTAAGCCGTTTTCACGAGCAGCGTCAGCTAATGCTTTAACACGACCATGGAAGAGGTAACCACCGCGGTCAAATACCACAGCTTTTAAACCCTTTTCAATAGCACGTTTCGCAATAAGTTCGCCAACTTTTTGAGCTGCTTCAGCGTTGCTACCAGCTTCAATGCTAATCTCTTTATCAAGAGTTGAAGCACTTGCTAATGTTACGCCTTTTGCATCGTCAATCAATTGTGCGTAAATGTGTTTGTTTGAACGGAACACATTTAAACGAGGACGAGCTTCCGTTCCAGAAATCTTTGCACGTACACGTGCATGGCGTTTCTGACGAGTAGCATTTTTATCAAGCTTCGTAATCATTTACGTCACTCCTTTCGTTTACTTAAGCAGCATTACTTACCAGTTTTACCTTCTTTACGACGAACGAATTCGCCAACGTAACGGATACCTTTACCTTTATACGGTTCAGGTGGGCGAGTATCACGAATGTTAGCTGCAAGAGCACCTACACGTTCTTTACTAGCACCTTTAACGATTACTTTTGTATTAGAAGGAACTTCGACTTCAACGCCTGCTTCTGGTTCTATTTCTACAGGGTGAGAATATCCTACGTTAAGGATAAGCTTAGTACCTTGCTTTTGAGCACGGTACCCAACCCCAATAAGTTCTAGTGACTTTTCGAATCCTTTTGAAACTCCTTCAATCATGTTAGCGATAAGAGCGCGAGTAGTACCGTGTAAAGAACGGTGAGCTTTCTCGTCAGACGGGCGTGTAACAGTTACCACGTTCTCTTCAACAACGATTGTAAGATCAGGATTAAATGATCTAGTTAATTCACCTTTAGGGCCTTTAACAGTTACTTCACTTCCGTTTACAGTAACTGTTACGCCTGCAGGGATTTCAACAGGTTTTTTACCTATACGAGACATATTGTGCACCTCCATTCTTGTGAAAATGTATTACCAAACGTATGCTAAAACTTCTCCGCCAACTTGTTTAGAGCGAGCTTCCTTGTCTGTTAAAACTCCGTGAGAAGTAGAAACAATTGCGATACCTAAACCGTTTAGAACGCGTGGTACCTCTCCAGTTTTTGCATATACACGCAAACCAGGTTTGCTGATACGTTTAAGACCAGTGATAACACGTTCGTTGTTTGCACCGTATTTTAAGAAGATACGGATGATACCTTGTTTGTTGTCTTCGATTAATTCAAAGTCACGTACGAAGCCCTCACGCTTTAAGATCTCAGCAATTTCCTTTTTGATCTTTGAAGCAGGAACTTCTAGCTTTTCGTGACGAACCATATTCGCATTACGGATGCGAGTAAGCATATCTGCAATAGGATCTGTCATGACCATTTTATTTTACCTCCTTCCCAAACTCGGGTTTTACCAGCTAGCTTTTTTAACGCCAGGAATTTGTCCTTTATGTGCAAGTTCGCGGAAACAAATACGACATAGTTTAAATTTACGTATTACAGAATGTGGACGGCCGCAACGTTCGCAACGTGTATATTCTTGTACTTTAAACTTTTGTTCGCGTTTTTGCTTTACGATCATAGACTTTTTAGCCACGATTTCGCCTCCCTTTATTTAGAGATTACTTTTGGAACGGCATTCCAACTTGAGTAAGTAGTTCACGAGCTTCTTCGTCAGTGTTGGCAGTCGTTACGATAACGATATCCATACCACGAACTTTGCTCACTTTATCGTAATCAATCTCAGGGAAGATAAGTTGTTCTTTAATACCTAATGTATAGTTCCCACGTCCGTCAAAAGATTTCTTTGAAACGCCGCGGAAATCACGTACACGTGGTAAAGATACAGATACTAGCTTATCAAGGAATTGATACATACGTTCTCCACGTAGTGTAACCTTCGCTCCGATAGGCATACCTTCACGCAAACGGAATCCTGCGATTGATTTTTTAGCTTTAGTTATTACTGGTTTTTGACCAGCGATAAGTGTTAATTCTTCAACTGCTGTATCTAAAGCTTTTGAGTTAGATACTGCGTCACCAACACCCATGTTAATAACGATCTTTTCAATAGTTGGTACTTGCATTACTGATTGATAGTTGAATTTACCCATTAATGATGGTGTAATTTCGCTGTTATATTTTTCTTTAAGGCGGCTCATTGCTTCGTGTACCTCCCTTCATTTATGACTTATTTATCTAAAGATTCACCTGATATTTTAGCTACGCGTACTTTCTTGCCGTTTTCAATCTTATATCCAACACGAGTCGGTTTACCTGTTTTCGGATCAAGAGGCATTACATTGGATGCGTGAATAGCAGCTTCTCGGCTGATAATTCCACCTTGTGGATTAACTTGAGATGGCTTAGAGTGCTTTTTCACAATATTAATTCCTTCAACAAGCACACGATTTTGTTTCGGATATGCTTCAAGAATTGTTCCTTGTTTGCCTTTGTCCTTACCAGAGATGACTACGACTTTGTCACCTTTTTTAACATGCATTAGCTTGGCACCTCCTTGAAAGGCTTTACGAAATTTAACTATTATAAAACTTCTGGAGCTAGAGAAACGATCTTCATGAAACTGTTATCACGTAATTCACGAGCAACAGGTCCAAAAATACGAGTTCCACGTGGGCTCTTATCGTCACGGATAATTACACATGCGTTCTCATCGAAACGAATGTAAGAACCGTCAGGACGACGCATACCACGTTTTGTACGAACAACAACAGCCTTAACGACTTCACCTTTTTTAACAACGCCTCCAGGTGTTGCTTGTTTAACGGTACAAACTATAACATCGCCGATATTAGCATATTTACGTCCAGAACCACCTAGTACTTTAATAGCTAGAACTTCACGTGCACCTGAATTGTCAGCGACTTTTAAACGAGATTCTTGTTGAATCATGTACGGTACCTCCCTTCGGAATTAACTTAATCCGAACAAAATTAAATGATTACTGATTTTTCTACTACTTCTAGAAGACGGAAACGTTTTGTAGCTGAAAGTGGACGAGTTTCCATGATACGTACTACATCGCCTGCTTTAGCTTCATTCAGCTCGTCATGAGCTTTTAACTTTTTAGAGTATTTTACGCGTTTACCGTATAAAGAATGCTTTTTATAGGTTTCTACAACGACTGTTACGGTTTTATCCATTTTGTCGGATACTACGCGGCCAGTGTAGACTTTGCGTTGGTTGCGTTCGCTCATTATGCAAACCTCCATTCATTATCGATTAGTGACACCGATCTCTCTTTGACGAACAACTGTTTTCATACGAGCGATCGATTTGCGAACTTCACGGATGCGAGCTGTATTTTCAAGTTGTCCAGTAGCTAACTGGAAACGAAGATTAAATAGTTCTTCTTTAAGAGATTTTAGTTTTTGTTCAATTTCAGCAGTGGTTAGATCTTTGATTTCATTAGCTTTCATTTGTTTCACCACCAATTTCCTCTCTTTTTACAAACTTACATTTGATTGGAAGTTTGTGTGCTGCAAGGCGCAATGCTTCTCTTGCCACCTCTTCAGATACACCAGAGATTTCAAACAATACTTTGCCCGGTTTAACGACTGCTACCCAACCTTCAGGAGCACCTTTACCGGAACCCATCCGTACTTCAAGCGGCTTAGCAGTGTAAGGTTTGCTTGGGAAGATCTTGATCCAAACTTTACCTCCACGCTTCATGTAACGAGTCATCGCTACACGAGCTGCTTCGATTTGACGGTTAGTGATCCAGGAAGCTTCTTGAGCTTGAAGTCCAAATTCTCCGAAATGAACTTCACGTCCGCCTTTAGCCATCCCTCTCATCTTACCGCGATGTTCACGACGGTATTTTACGCGTTTTGGCAATAACATATTATTTTCCTCCTTCCTCAGATTTCTTCTTAGTAGGAAGAACTTCTCCACGGTAGATCCAAACTTTCACGCCTAGCTTCCCGTAAGTAGTATCTGCTTCAGCATGAGCATAATCTATGTCAGCACGAAGTGTGTGAAGTGGAACTGTTCCCTCGCTGTAGTGTTCAGCACGAGCAATATCTGCACCGCCAAGACGACCAGAAACTTGAGTTTTGATTCCTTTAGCGCCTGAACGCATTGTACGTTGAATAGCTTGTTTTTGAGCACGACGGAATGAAACACGATTTTCTAATTGACGAGCGATGTTCTCAGCAACCAATTTCGCATCAAGATCTGCTCTTTTGATTTCGATGATATTGATGTGAACTCTTTTGCCAGTTAATTGGTTTAATGCTTTACGAAGTGCTTCAACTTCAGTGCCGCCCTTACCGATAACCATACCTGGTTTAGCAGTATGAACTGATACATTGATGCGGTTAGCTGCACGTTCGATTTCAACCTTGGATACAGAAGCATCACTTAGACGTTTCGCGATATACTCACGAACTCTAAGGTCTTCATGCAAAAGAACTGCGTAGTCTTTATCAGCGTACCATTTGGATTCCCAATCACGGATGATCCCGATACGCATACCGACTGGATTTACCTTTTGACCCACAGATTACCCCTCCTTCTTTTCTGATACAACGATTGTAATATGACTAGTACGTTTGTTAATTGCACTCGCACGACCTTGAGCGCGAGGACGGAAACGTTTTAATGTTGGTCCTTCGTTAACGTATGCCTCTGAAACGACTAGGTTATTGATATCCATTTCGTAGTTATGTTCTGCATTTGCGATAGCAGATTTCAGAATTTTTTCTACGACTGGAGAAGCAGATTTTGGTGTTAAGCGAAGAATCGCTACTGCTTCACCTACTTGTTTTCCTCGAATTAAGTCTGCGACTAAACGCACTTTACGAGGAGCAATACGAACTGTTCTAGCGACAGCTTTTGCTTGCATGAGATGCCCTCCTCTCATTAACGTCTTGTTTTCTTGTCATCACTTGCGTGACCTTTATAAGTGCGTGTAGGCGCGAATTCGCCTAGTTTGTGACCTACCATGTCTTCTGTTACATAAACCGGCACATGCTTACGACCGTCATAAACAGCGATTGTATGTCCGATGAATTGCGGGAAGATTGTTGAGCGACGAGACCAAGTTTTTACTACCTGTTTCTTGTCTGCTTCATTTAATTTTTCAACTTTTACCAATAAATGATCATCAACAAAAGGCCCTTTTTTTAAGCTACGACCCATGCGAGTACCTCCCTTCGTGATCGTTCTACGGTCCGATTAATGAACCGTAGCTCAACCCCGTTATTTTTTACGACGACGAACGATAAATTTATCGGATTTATTTTTCTTCTTACGTGTTTTGAATCCAAGAGTTGGTTTACCCCAAGGAGACATTGGTGATTTACGTCCGATTGGTGCTTTACCTTCACCACCACCGTGTGGGTGATCATTCGGGTTCATTACTGATCCACGTACAGTTGGGCGTTTACCTAACCAACGATTACGACCAGCTTTACCAATGTTGATAAGTTCATGTTGTTCGTTACCAACTTGACCGATTGTAGCACGGCAAGTAGCAAGAATCATACGAACCTCACCAGAATTTAAACGTACAAGAACATAACGACCTTCTTTACCAAGTACTTGTGCAGATGTACCTGCAGAACGGACTAATTGTCCACCTTTTCCTGGTTTTAATTCGATGTTATGAATTACTGTACCAACTGGGATGTTAATTAGAGGAAGTGCGTTACCCACTTTAATATCGGCTTCTGGGCCAGACATAACTTCCAAACCTACTTCTAGGTTTTTAGGAGCTAGGATATAACGTTTTTCTCCATCAACGTAATTAATTAATGCAATGTTTGCAGAACGATTTGGATCGTACTCAATAGTAGCAACGCGTCCTGGTATACCATCTTTATTCCGTTTGAAATCGATGATACGGTATTGACGCTTGTGGCCGCCACCTTGATGACGAACTGTTAACTTACCTTGGTTATTACGGCCGCCTTTATTGTGTAAAGGAGCAAGTAATGATTTTTCGGGTTTGTCTGTAGTAATCTCAGCAAAATCCGAAGTTGTCATATTACGTCGACCGTTAGAGGTAGGTTTATACTTCTTAATCGCCATTTGTATTTCCCTCCTTCTCTAATGAATTAAGCTTCGAATAGCTCGATTTCTTTGCTGTCAGCAGTTAATTTAACAATAGCTTTACGGCGCTTGTTAGTATAGCCTGCATGTTTGCCCATGCGTTTGAATTTACCTTTGTAGTTCATGATATTTACCTTTTCAACTTTTACGCCGAAAACTTCTTGAACCGCATCTTTAACTTGAGTTTTGTTAGCTCTAACATCAACTTCAAAAGTATACTTCTTTTCAGCCATAGCGTCTGAAGAAGCTTCTGTGATTACGGGGCGCTTAATGATATCGCGTGCATCCATTATGCAAGCACCTCCTCTACTTTTTCGACAGCTGATTTAGTCAAGATCAATTTGTTGTGTGAAACAACATCAAGAACATTAAGACCAACAGCTTCAACCACAGTAACACCTGGGATGTTACGTGCAGAAAGAGCAACCTTCTCATCTAAACCGTCAGTAACGATCAACGTTTTAGTATCTACAGAAAGATTTTTTAGTACAGCTACAAATTCTTTCGTTTTTGGAGCTTCGAAAGACAAGCTTTCAAGTACTAAGATGTTTTCTTCCAATGCCTTTGCAGACAATGCAGATTTAATAGCTAAGCGACGTACCTTTTTAGGCAACTTGTAAGAGTATGATCTTGGAGTTGGTCCAAAAACGATACCACCGCCACGCCATTGTGGAGAACGGATAGAACCTTGACGCGCACGTCCAGTTCCTTTTTGTTTCCAAGGTTTACGTCCACCGCCTGCAACTTCAGAACGGTTTTTAACTTTATGAGTTCCTTGACGTAAGGAAGCTCGTTGCATGATGATTGCTTCAAATAATACATGATTATTAGGTTCGATACCAAAGATGGATTCGTTTAGCTCGATGTCGCCAACTTGTGAACCTGTTTGGTTGAACAATGTAACTTTTGGCATTCTATTGCTCCTCCTTTCTCAGAAATTACTTTGCTTTAACAGCAGTTTTAACTTTGATCAGCGCTTTTCTAGCACCAGGTACATTACCTTTGACCAATAGTAGATTACGTTCAACATCAACTTTAACGATAGCTAAGTTTTGAACAGTAACTTGTTCCCCACCCATACGTCCTGGTAATAGTTTACCTTTGAATACGCGGTTTGGAGCAACAGGACCCATTGAACCTGGGCGACGGTGGTAACGAGAACCATGAGTCATCGGTCCGCGAGATTGTCCGTGGCGTTTAATAGCACCTTGGAAACCTTTACCTTTTGAAATTCCTATTACATCTACTAAATCGCCTTCAGCGAAAATACTAACATTGACTTCTTGACCGATCTCGTATGAAGCAAGATCCGTTCCGCGGAATTCGCGAATGAAGCGCTTAGGAGTAGTATTTGCTTTTTCAACGTGTCCCTTTTCAGGTTTGTTAGAAAGCTTTTCGCGTTTGTTTTCAAAACCAACTTGAATTGCTTCATAACCGTCAGTTTCAACAGTTTTCTTTTGAAGTACTACATTGTTAGCAGCTTCGATTACTGTTACCGGGATAAGTTCGCCATTTTCAGCAAAAACTTGAGTCATACCGATTTTTCTTCCTAAGATTCCTTTGGTCATAAGTCACACCTCCTAGAGTAATTGTTCATATTATATAAATTATAATTTAATTTCGATGTCAACGCCTGACGGTAAATCTAAACGCATCAATGAATCAACTGTTTGCGGAGTTGGATTAACGATATCGATTAGACGTTTATGCGTACGCATTTCGAATTGTTCGCGAGAGTCTTTGTATTTATGAACCGCACGAAGGACCGTATAGATAGATCTTTCAGTTGGCAATGGAATTGGACCAGCAACAGTCGCACCAGAACGTTTTGCAGTTTCAACAATTTTCTCAGCAGATTGATCAAGGATTCTGTGATCATATGCTTTCAAACGAATACGAATTTTTTGTTTTGCCATAATTTTCCCTCCTTTTCGCCTATTTTATAAAATAGACCTTCTCAATGGAAATTTCCCACACACTCGCCATGGCAAAGCGGCCGGGTGTGTCAGCAACCTTCCATATCATCGCAGTCAAAGACCAACATTGTCTATTATACATAACACACAAGTTAAATGCAAGTTAAACTTAAATCTTTCTTGTGCAACACACTTTTATTATTATACATACAATCTTTAGGATTTACAAGTAGATTCTATATCTCTATTTCTAACCAGTTTCTTCTATTATAATCCTAAAGGCAAAAAAAAGAAGCAGACGGCGTCCCATCTGCTTCTTCCGGAAGGCGTCCCTTCCAATATTCGATTTAGAATCGATTATTCTTGGATTGTAGCAACTACACCAGCGCCTACAGTACGTCCACCCTCACGGATAGAGAATTTAGTACCTTCTTCGATAGCGATAGGAGCGATAAGTTCTACTGACATTTCAATGTTATCTCCAGGCATAACCATTTCTACGCCTTCAGGAAGGTTACAAATACCAGTTACGTCAGTTGTACGGAAGTAGAACTGCGGACGGTAGTTTGTGAAGAATGGAGTATGACGTCCACCTTCTTCTTTAGAAAGAACATAAACTTCAGCTTTGAATTTGCTGTGTGGAGTGATTGTATTTGGCTTAGCAAGTACTTGTCCACGTTGGATATCTTCACGAGCAACACCACGAAGTAGAGCTCCGATGTTGTCACCAGCTTCAGCATAATCAAGAAGTTTACGGAACATTTCAACACCAGTTACAGTTGTTGGTTTTGCTTCGTCGTTGAAACCGATGATGTCTACAACGTCACCGACTTTAACTTGTCCACGTTCAACACGTCCTGTAGCAACTGTTCCACGACCAGTGATTGAGAATACATCCTCAACTGGCATCATGAATGGTTTGTCAGTGTCACGAGTTGGTTCTGGAATGTACTCGTCAACAGCAGCCATTAATTCATGAATTTTTTCTTCCCAAGCAGCATCTCCTTCAAGAGCTTTAAGAGCAGAACCTTTGATAACTGGAACGTCATCGCCAGGGAAATCGTATTCAGAAAGAAGATCACGAATTTCCATTTCTACTAATTCAAGAAGTTCTTCGTCATCAACCATGTCGCATTTGTTCATGAATACAACTAGGAAAGGAACACCAACTTGTTTAGAAAGAAGGATGTGCTCACGAGTTTGAGGCATTGGGCCATCAGCAGCAGAAACTACTAAGATACCACCATCCATTTGTGCAGCACCAGTGATCATGTTTTTAACATAGTCAGCATGTCCTGGGCAGTCAACGTGTGCATAGTGACGAGTAGCTGTTTCGTACTCAACGTGTGCAGTAGAGATTGTGATACCACGTTCTCTTTCTTCTGGCGCACCATCAATTTGGTCATACGCGCGTGCTTCTGCTCCACCAGCTTTAGCAAGTACAGTAGTGATTGCAGCAGTTAGAGTTGTTTTACCATGGTCAACGTGTCCAATTGTTCCAACGTTAACATGCGGTTTTGAACGATCATATTTAGCTTTTCCCATTAGGAATTCCTCCTTAAAAATATAAAAATAGTTTAAGTATATAAGGGCTGTGAAAGAAGATAAATTCTTCCAACACAGCTTACATAAGTAGTTATACTTTAATAAGAGATGAAAATCAATTATTCACCTTTATTTTTTTTGATGATTTCTTCAGAAATGCTCTTAGGTACTTCTTCATAGTGATCGAAGTGCATAGAGAATGTTCCGCGTCCTTGAGTGTTTGAACGTAATGAAGTTGCATAACCGAACATTTCGGATAGTGGAACCATCGCTTTAACCATTTGAGTGTTTCCGCGAGCTTCCAAACCTTCTACGCGTCCACGACGAGATGTAATATCTCCCATGATATCGCCTAGGTAATCTTCAGGGATTACAACTTCCACTTTCATGATAGGTTCAAGGATAACCGGCTTACATTTTGAAGCAGCATTTTTAAGCGCCATTGATGCAGCGATTTTAAATGCCATTTCATTGGAGTCAACGTCATGGTAAGATCCGTCGAATAATTTTGCTTTAATATCAACTAATGGGTAACCAGCAAGTACTCCACGGTCAAGTGAATCAACTAATCCAGCTTGTACTGCAGGAATATACTCACGAGGTACTACACCACCGACGATAGCATTTTCAAATTCGAATCCTTTACCTTCTTCGTTTGGTCCAAATTCAATCCAAACGTGTCCGAATTGTCCACGTCCACCAGATTGACGAACGAATTTACCTTCAACTTTAGCTGAACCACGGAAAGTTTCACGGTAAGCAACTTGAGGAGCACCTACGTTAGCTTCCACTCTGAATTCACGACGCATACGGTCAACAAGGATGTCCAAGTGAAGTTCACCCATACCAGCGATAATTGTTTGACCAGTTTCTTGGTCAGTATGCGCACGGAATGTTGGATCTTCGTCTTGAAGCTTTTGTAAAGCTTGAGACATTTTGTCTTGGTCTGCTTTCGATTTTGGTTCAACAGAAAGTGAGATAACTGGTTCTGGGAATACCATTGATTCAAGGATAACTTGATCCTTATCATCACATAGTGTATCACCAGTAGTCGTATCTTTCAAACCAACAGCTGCAGCGATATCCCCAGCATATACTGTAGAAATCTCTTCACGGCTGTTTGCATGCATTTGAAGGATACGTCCAATACGTTCACGTTTACCTTTTGTTGAGTTGATTACATATGATCCAGATTCTAATGTACCAGAGTACACACGGAAGAATGTAAGTTTACCAACATAAGGGTCTGTCATAACTTTAAACGCTAAAGCAGAGAACGGTTCAGAATCATCTGAGTGACGTTCTACTTCTTCTTCAGTATCCGGAAGAGTACCTTTGATTGCAGGTACGTCTAATGGAGATGGAAGGAAGTCAATAACGTTATCAAGCATTAATTGAACACCTTTATTTTTGAACGCTGAACCACAGATAACTGGGAAGAATTCAACATTAACGGTTGCAGTACGGATAGCAGCTTTTAATTCAGCAATGCTGATTTCTTCGCCACCAAGGTATTTTTCCATTAAGTCTTCATTAACTTCAGCGACCGCTTCGATTAATTTCTCACGGTACTCTTCAGCTAATTCAAGGTGTTCTGCAGGAATTTCACCAACAGTGATATCAGTTCCTAAATCATTTGAATAGAAATGAGCTTTCATTTCAATTAAGTCAATGATAGCGGAAAAATTATCTTCAGCACCAATTGGTAATTGGACCGGATGAGCGTTTGCTTGCAAACGATCGTGGATAGTTCCTACTGAATAAAGGAAATCCGCACCGATTTTGTCCATTTTGTTAACGAATACGACACGTGGTACACCGTATGTTGTAGCTTGGCGCCAAACTGTTTCAGTTTGAGGCTCAACACCTGATTGGGCATCAAGTACAGCTACAGCTCCATCAAGTACACGTAAAGAACGTTCAACTTCAACTGTGAAGTCTACGTGTCCCGGTGTATCAATGATGTTTACGCGGTGACCTTTCCACTGTGCAGTTGTTGCAGCGGATGTGATCGTGATTCCACGTTCTTGTTCTTGCTCCATCCAGTCCATTTGTGAAGCACCTTCGTGTGTTTCACCAATTTTGTGGATTTTACCAGTATAGTAAAGAACGCGTTCTGTTGTAGTCGTTTTACCAGCATCAATATGTGCCATGATACCGATATTACGAGTATTTGCTAAGGAGAACTCTCTTGCCATTTGTCTTTCTCCTTCCTATTATAAGGATTTTATTGTTATTGATCTTACCAGCGATAGTGAGCAAATGCTTTGTTAGCTTCTGCCATTTTGTGCGTATCTTCACGTTTCTTAACAGCTGCTCCAGTGTTGTTTGCAGCATCCATGATTTCGAAAGCTAAACGCTCTTCCATCGTTTTTTCTCCACGAAGGCGAGAGTAGTTTACTAACCAACGAAGACCTAGAGTTGATTTACGGTCTGGACGTACCTCAACTGGTACTTGGTAGTTAGCTCCACCCACACGGCGTGCTTTTACTTCTAATACAGGCATGATGTTTTTAAGTGCTTGATCAAACACTTCGATTGGCTCATTGCCAGTACGTTCTTTAATTAACTCAAATGCAGAGTAAAGTATTTTTTGTGATTTTCCTCTTTGTCCATCAACCATTAATTTGTTGATTAAGCGAGTCACAAGTTTAGATTTATAAATTGGATCTGGTAATACATCTCTTTTTGTTACGGGTCCTTTACGAGGCATTATATTTCCTCCTTTCTCGGATTATTTTTTTGCTGCTTTCGGACGCTTAGTACCGTATTTAGAACGGCTTTGCATACGATTGTTAACTCCTGCTGTATCAAGAGCACCACGTACGATATGGTAACGTACCCCTGGTAAATCCTTTACACGTCCACCGCGGATTAGTACCACGCTGTGTTCTTGTAAGTTGTGACCGATACCTGGGATATAAGCTGTTACCTCGATACCGTTAGTTAAACGTACACGCGCATATTTACGTAAAGCGGAGTTTGGTTTTTTCGGTGTCATAGTTCCCACACGAGTACAAACACCACGTTTTTGCGGAGATGATACGTTAGTTTGTGCTTTCTTAAAGCTGTTGTAGCCTTTGTTAAGTGCTGGAGAGTTAGATTTAACCTCTTTAGACTCGCGTCCTTTACGCACTAATTGATTAATAGTAGGCATTACATTTTTCCTCCCTTCGCAATTTCATGTCTAGTACCACACATCCAGGTGGTTCATAAATGGGTAAAAACAAAGTCCTTGCAAATAGTATTGCAAAAACATTTTTACTTTTTAATGGCAACAGTTGCTGCTCCGACATCAATACCACATGCTTTTCCAAGCATTTTCATCGAATCAACATATGTGATAGGAACATCCACTAGTTTAGCGGTCTCAACAACACGCCCAGTCAAGTATATATCTGCATCATCAGCGATGATAACTTCTTGAATTAAATTGTTCTTCAAAGCTCTAACTGTTTGTTTCGTTCCTATAACCACTGACTTTGCCTGTATTACTTTTTCATAAGACATGGTCCATATCCTCCAAAGTTACAGGGTAACATAGGAGCACCTTTGCTATAGTATCATTTTTAGTCAGATGCTGTCAACTTGTTTCAAAAAATTATTTAAGCAAAAGGTTTTCCAGTTAAATCATTCTATAGGTTTTTAAGTCTACCAAATTGGTTCTATCATAACTAATTTTTTACTGATTACTCTTTATTAATAAAAAGAAACCAGCTCATTTAATCCGAACCTCAATCCCCCAATATCGTTAGGGGGATCAAGTTCTTCAGTATTTATATGAGCTGGGTCTAATTATCCTTTAGTCAACCGATACTGTCTCAGGATTCTCTACGACAACAGGGTTAGCTTTTCTGTAGCGAGGCATACCTGTTCCAGCTGGAACAAGTTTACCGATGATAACATTTTCTTTCAGTCCAAGCAATTCGTCGCGTTTTCCTTTAATTGCTGCATCAGTCAATACTCTAGTTGTTTCTTGGAATGATGCTGCAGACAAGAAGGAATCCGTTTCAAGTGATGCTTTTGTAATTCCTAGTAATACAGGACGACCTGTAGCAGGTAGCTTGCTGGTTAGCAATGCGTTTGTGTTTGCCACGGTGAACTGGTTAACATCCAATAGCGTACCTGGAAGAACTTCAGTTTCCCCTGCGTCAAGAACACGAACTTTACGCATCATTTGTCTAACCATAACCTCGATATGTTTATCGCCGATTTCTACCCCTTGCATCCGGTATACTTTCTGTACTTCATGAAGTAGGTATTCCTGAACAGTAAGAACATCCGTAACTTTCAACAATTCTTTAGGATCGATAGAACCCTCTGTTAACTCCTCGCCTCGACGAACGAAAGTATCAACAGACACTCTTAAACGCGCTGTGTATGGCGCTGTATAAGTACGTGATTCAACCGCACCTTGGACCACGATTTCTTGTTGTTTATCGCGGATTTCATTGATTGAAACGATAGTTCCCTCAATTTCAGAAATAACTGCTTGACCTTTAGGGTTTCTCGCTTCAAA
Source organism: Peribacillus suis (assembly GCF_059384845.1). Taxonomy (NCBI): domain Bacteria; kingdom Bacillati; phylum Bacillota; class Bacilli; order Caryophanales; family Bacillaceae; genus Peribacillus; species Peribacillus suis. Next base: position 125,621 of record NZ_CM182019.1, on the reverse strand, counting down.
TATTTCTTGGATACGAGGTAAACCTTGAGTAATATCGTCTCCGGCAACCCCACCTGTATGGAATGTACGCATTGTTAACTGAGTACCAGGTTCACCGATTGATTGGGCAGCAATGATACCAACTGCTTCTCCCACTTCAACTTCCTGACCGGTAGCCAAGTTACGTCCGTAACATTTCTTACATACACCATGACTGGTGTTACATGTAAAGGCAGAGCGAATCCATGCAGTTTCAATACCTAGTGATGCAATATAAGCTGCTAGATCCTCAGTGATAAGGTCATTTTCAGCCACAATTACTTCATCTGTTTCTGGATGTCTAATGGCTTTTCTTGCATATCGGCCAATTAAACGTTCTTCAAGATGCTCGATTATTTCTGTTCCCTCTCTCAAGGCAGAAATTTTCAAGCCGCGGTCTGTTCCACAGTCATCATCACGGATGATAACATCTTGGGCTACGTCTACTAGACGACGTGTAAGGTAACCAGAATCGGCAGTTTTAAGGGCTGTATCGGCAAGACCTTTACGAGCACCATGTGTAGAGATAAAGTACTCTAACACTGTTAAACCTTCACGGAAACTTGATTTGATCGGTAATTCGATGATACGTCCAGCCGGGTTGGCCATCAGTCCACGCATACCCGCAAGCTGCGTGAAGTTGGAAGCATTACCACGGGCACCGGAGTCACTCATCATGAAGATCGGATTGCGTCGGTCAAGAGATTTCATCAGTTTAGACTGAATAGTATCTTTTGCTGCGCTCCAGATCGAAATGACGCGATCATAACGCTCATCTTCGGTAATTAGACCACGTCTAAATTGTTTTAGGACGTTATCCACTTTTGTTTGAGCTTCCGTAATGATTTCTTGTTTTTCTTTTAATACAACAATATCAGCTACACCAACAGTGATACCTGCTTTTGTCGAATATTTGAATCCAAGATTTTTCATCCGGTCAAGCATTTTAGATGTTTCGGTGATTTTGAAACGTTTAAACACTTCCGCAATGATATTACCAAGAATTTTCTTCTTGAATGGATCAATAGCTGGTTGTGCTTTAATCAATTCAGGGATATTAGCGCCTTTTTCCACGAAATATTTCTCTGGAGTTTTAGTTTCCAAGTTATAACGTGTAGGTTCGTTAATATATGGGAATGATTTTGGCAAAATTTCATTAAAGACCAATTTACCAACGGTAGTGATTAGAAGCTGGCTGTTTTGTTCTTCCGTGAACGTTTCATTATTCAGTGATGATGCATGCACTGCGCAACGAGAATGTAAGTGAACATAACCATTTTGGTATGCAAGCAACGCTTCACTAGTATCTTTAAAGATCATACCTTCACCGATAGCGCCTTCTCTTTCTAATGTTAGGTAGTAGTTACCTAATACCATATCTTGAGAAGGAGTAACGACTGGTTTTCCATCTTTAGGATTCAAGATGTTCTGGGCAGCAAGCATTAGCATACGTGCTTCAGCTTGAGCTTCAGAAGATAAAGGAACGTGGACGGCCATTTGGTCACCATCAAAGTCAGCGTTATATGCTGTACATACTAACGGATGCAAACGAATTGCACGGCCTTCAACCAATGTTGGCTCAAACGCTTGAATACCAAGTCTATGAAGAGTTGGTGCACGGTTAAGTAATACTGGATGCTCCCTAATGACTTCTTCAAGTACATCCCAAATCTCAGGAGATAGTCGTTCAATTTTTCGTTTTGCAGATTTGATGTTATGAGCTAATCCTCTTTGAACGAGTTCCTTCATAACGAATGGTTTGAATAATTCAATCGCCATCTCTTTCGGCAGACCACATTGGTACATTTTCAGGTTAGGACCAACTACGATTACAGAACGACCAGAGTAATCGACACGTTTACCAAGAAGGTTCTGACGGAAACGACCTTGTTTACCTTTTAACATGTGTGATAAAGATTTCAATGGGCGGTTACCCGGACCAGTTACTGGGCGACCACGACGTCCATTATCGATTAAAGCGTCAACGGCTTCTTGAAGCATACGCTTTTCATTTTGGACGATAATGCTTGGAGCGCCAAGATCAAGCAATCTTTTCAAACGATTGTTACGGTTAATAACACGACGATATAGATCATTTAAGTCAGATGTCGCAAAACGACCGCCATCTAATTGAACCATTGGACGAAGTTCTGGTGGTATAACTGGAAGCACATCAAGAATCATCCATGAAGGCTCGTTACCAGAATTACGGAAGGCTTCTAATACTTCCAAGCGTTTGATTGCACGAGTTCTACGTTGTCCTTGAGCTGTCTTAAGCTCTTCTTTCAACGTTTCTACTTCTTTTTCCGTATCAATGTCTTGTAAAAGTTTTTTAATAGCTTCCGCACCCATTGCAGCTTGGAACTTCTTACCGTATTTTTCACGGTATGTACGATATTCTTTTTCAGAAAGAAGTTGTTTCTTTTCTAAAGTTGTATCGCCAGTTTCAGTTACCACATAAGATGCGAAGTAAATAACTTCTTCTAATGCCCGTGGAGACATATCCAGGACAAGACCCATACGACTCGGAATTCCTTTGAAATACCAAATATGTGAAACTGGTGCTGCCAGCTCAATATGACCCATTCGTTCACGACGGACTTTAGCACGCGTGACTTCAACCCCACAACGGTCACAAACTACGCCTTTATAACGAACACGTTTATATTTACCACAGTGACATTCCCAGTCCTTTTGAGGTCCGAAAATTCTCTCACAGAATAAACCGTCTTTTTCTGGTTTTAACGTACGATAGTTGATTGTTTCTGGTTTTTTAACTTCCCCATGAGACCAAGAACGAATCTTGTCTGGTGAAGCAAGACCAATTTTCATATACTCAAAATTATTAACATCTAACAAGGGGCCTACCTCCCTTTTAATCTCCAGGTTTTACCCTGATTGCCTTCATTCATTCGGGCAATCTAAACCGGATGATGGGTGATTGAATCAATAAGACTCCGACAAGGCAGCAGGATCTTTAAAGAAAAACCTTGCTGCCAGTCAGAGCTGATAATATATAGATTGATTTATTTAAATTATTTACTCTTTTGATGGTGCTCCTGCTTCAGTAGCAACCATATCTTTTGTTTCTGCATCTAGGCTTAATTTGTCTGACTGATTAGGGTCTTCTTCATCTTCTAAATCACGCATTTCAATTTCGCGGTCTTCAGCATTCATGATTTTAACATCTAATCCTAAGCTTTGAAGTTCCTTAATCAATACTTTGAATGACTCAGGGACACCAGGCTCAGGGACATTTTCGCCTTTGACAATCGCTTCGTATGTTTTCACACGGCCCACGACATCATCTGATTTAACGGTAAGGATTTCTTGTAATGTATAAGCAGCTCCATATGCTTCAAGTGCCCATACTTCCATCTCACCAAAACGTTGTCCACCGAATTGCGCTTTACCACCAAGTGGTTGTTGCGTAACAAGGGAGTAAGGTCCAGTTGAACGAGCATGAAGTTTATCATCAACCATATGTGCAAGTTTAATCATGTACATGACACCAACAGACACACGGTTATCGAACGCTTCACCTGAACGGCCATCGTAAAGTACCGTTTTTGCATCACGTGACATACCAGCTTCTTCAATCGTACTCCAAACGTCTTCCTCAGTAGCTCCATCAAATACCGGTGATGCTACGTGAATGCCTAGTGCACGGGCTGCCATACCTAAGTGAAGCTCAAGTACCTGACCGATATTCATACGGGAAGGTACACCCAGTGGGTTTAACATGATGTCAACCGGTGTTCCATCAGGCATGTAAGGCATATCTTCTTCAGGAAGGATCCTTGAGATTACACCTTTGTTACCATGACGTCCGGCCATTTTATCGCCTTCATGTATTTTACGTTTTTGAACGATATATACACGTGCAAGTTGATTTACACCAGGTGGTAGCTCGTCGCCATCTTCTCTGTTAAACACTTTAACATCGAGGACGATTCCGCCGCCGCCGTGGGGAACACGCAATGATGTATCCCGTACTTCGCGCGCTTTTTCACCAAAGATTGCATGTAAGAGACGTTCTTCCGCCGTTAGTTCCGTTACCCCTTTAGGAGTTACTTTACCTACTAGAAGGTCACCGTCTTTTACTTCAGCACCGACACGGATTATTCCACGCTCATCAAGGTTGCGAAGCGCATCTTCTCCGACGTTCGGAATATCACGAGTGATTTCTTCAGGTCCCAATTTCGTATCGCGAGACTCAGATTCATATTCTTCAATATGGATGGAAGTGTACACATCATCTTTAACTAGACGTTCACTCATGATGATGGCATCTTCATAGTTGTATCCATCCCAAGTCATGAAGGCAACTAATACATTTCGTCCAAGTGCTAATTCACCTTTTTCCATTGAAGGACCATCGGCAAGAATTTCACCTTTGACAACATTGTCACCAACACTAACGATAGGACGTTGGTTATAACACGTTCCTTGGTTAGAACGAATGAATTTTAATAAACGGTATTTATCAAGGTTTCCTTTTACTTGTTGACCGTCAACCTCACTTACCCGGCGTACCCATACTTCACGTGATTCCACGTGTTCGACGATACCAGGGTGTTTACAGATGACAGCTGCCCCAGAGTCTTTCGCTGAAACATATTCCATACCTGTTCCAACTCTTGGTGCCTCTGGTTGTAATAAAGGTACTGCTTGACGTTGCATGTTCGCTCCCATTAGGGCACGGTTGGAGTCATCATTTTCCAAGAAAGGAATACATGCTGTCGCTGCAGATACGACTTGTTTAGGCGATACGTCCATATAATCTACGCGGTCACGCGGAACAACGGTATTTTCACCGCGGAAACGTGCAACAACCATATCATCAAGGAATGTTCCATCATCGGATAGACGAACATTCGCTTGGGCAACTACGTAGTTATCTTCTTCATCAGCCGTTAAGTAATCGATTTTGCTCGTAATTTTCCCTGTCTCATGGTCAACACGTCGGTATGGTGTTTCAATGAATCCATAAGGGTTAACCTTTGCAAAACTTGATAGGGAGTTAATCAATCCAATATTTGGTCCCTCAGGCGTTTCAATCGGACACATACGGCCATAGTGGGAGTAATGAACGTCACGTACTTCGAAACCAGCACGCTCACGAGTCAAACCACCAGGTCCCAATGCAGATAGACGACGTTTATGCGTCAATTCGGCCAATGGGTTCGTTTGGTCCATAAATTGTGAAAGCTGTGAGCTACCAAAGAATTCTTTAATGGATGCTATAACAGGACGAATGTTAATCAATTGCTGTGGAGTGATCGTATTCGTGTCTTGAATAGACATTCTTTCACGCACGACACGCTCCATACGAGATAAACCAATTCTGAATTGGTTTTGCAGCAATTCACCAACGGAACGCAGACGACGATTTCCTAGATGGTCAATATCATCTGTAATTCCCACGCCATGAAGCAAGTTAAAGAAATAGCTAATAGAAGAGATGATATCAGCTGGAGTAATGTTTTTAACCTGATCGGTTACATACGCATTACCAATGATATTGATCACTTTTTCGCCTTCAGCGTCATTTGGAGCAAAGACTTTGATTGGTTGAAGAAGGGTTTCTTCTTCTACTACGCCACCAGACGGGTGGAACGTTTTAAAACCGATTCCTGCTTCAAGATGAGGCAGAATTTTATCAAGTGTCCTTCTATCAAGCAAAGTACCCTTTTCAACAATGATTTCCCCTGTTTCAGGATCGATTAAAGTCTCGGCGATCTTTTGTCCGAATAGACGATTCTTGATATGCAGTTTTTTGTTGATTTTATAGCGACCTACGTTAGCTAGATCATAACGTTTTGGATCGAAAAAGCGGGATACTAGTAGACTTTTCGCGTTATCGACTGTAGGTGGTTCACCCGGGCGAAGACGTTCATAGATTTCTAGCAATGCTTTTTCTACACTCTCCGTGTTGTCTTTTTCAAGAGTGTTGCGAAGATACTCATTATCACCGATTAAATCAATGATCTCTTGATCAGTTCCAAAGCCCAATGCACGCATCAATACCGTGATAGGTAATTTCCTAGTGCGGTCGATTCGAACATAAACTACATCCTTGGCATCTGTCTCATATTCAAGCCATGCACCACGGTTAGGAATAACGGTCGCAGAGAAACCTAGCTTACCGTTCTTATCCATTTTCCCATTATAGTAAACACTCGGTGAGCGTACTAATTGGGATACGATTACACGTTCAGCACCATTGATGACAAACGTGCCCGTTTCAGTCATAAGTGGGAAGTCACCCATGAATACATCCTGGTCTTTTACTTCCCCTGTTTCTTTGTTAACAAGGCGCACTTTCACACGAAGTGGTGCAGAATACGTAACATCGCGTTCTTTTGTTTCTTCAACAGAATACTTCGGTTCAGCAAGGCTGTAATCGATGAATTCTAATGACAAATTACCTGTAAAATCCTCAATAGGAGAAATGTCCTGGAACATTTCTTTTAAACCTACATCTAAAAACCATTGATAAGAAGCCGTTTGAATTTCAATCAGATTCGGAAGATCCAAAACCTCACTGATTCTTGCATAACTTCTACGTTGGCGGTGTCGTCCATACTGAACAAGTTGACCTGTCAACTGATTCACCCCTTAAATCAAGCGTTATAAGGATCTATTTGCCACGGAAAAAAGCAATCTAATCCATAGACAAAAAGAAAATGGTTTTTATTTTAAAAACCACTATTTCTCATAAAACGAACTATTATTTATATATTTTTCCCATATTATCCATTGGTTATACACCAATGGTATAAAAATTGCATAGTAACGGAATTATATATATGCATTTTATAATACTAACATAGCGAAAATTTAGAGTCAAACTTTTTTGGATAATAGTATGTAGTAGCCTTTTTTCTTTACAGCCACTTCGACATTACCAAATAACAGCTCTAGTTTATCCATGGCGGAAGGAGCGCCTTGCTTTTTTTGAATGACAACCCATAGTTCTCCACCAGTCACCAAACTTCGATAACTTTCTTCTAGAATTTCGTGGACTACACTTTTACCTGCGCGAATGGGAGGGTTCGTAAGAATTGCAGCGAATTGTTTAGATCCTACCTTTTCAAAACGGTCGCTTTCGTACACTTTAACATTAGCGATTCCGTTTGTAGCGGCATTTTCCTTCGATAATTCAACTGCCCGGCTATTTATATCTATCATTTCTACCGTTCTTTCGGGATAAGCCGCAGCAATTGATATTCCAATGGGGCCATAACCGCAACCAACATCAAGAATATTCCCTTTTACAGCTTTATTAAGATTGAAGGATTCTATCAAAAGACGAGAACCAAAATCAACTTCTTTTTTTGAAAAAACACCATTATCACTTTTAAAGTGGAATGTGCGTCCTTTTAATACAAAATCCCAAAATTTAGGATTGCTTTCGACATCCGGTTTTTGTGAGTAGTAATGCTCTGTCAGAGTCATCTCCCCCTATCAGAAAGGAATATTGAAGATTTAACGAGAGAAGAGATATGAAGAATGGATACTTACCTGTCATAAAGTTTGTACATCTTTACTAAATCGTCTACCATTTTTCTTTAAAAATGAAGAGAAAAAAGCTCGCCAGTGATAGCGAGCTTTTTGTTTATGCAAGATTACTTAACTTCAACGCCAGCTCCAACTTCTTCAAGTTTAGCTTTAAGTTCTTCAGCTTCCTCTTTAGAAACGCCTTCTTTGATTGCTTTTGGAGTGTTATCAACAACTTCTTTCGCTTCTTTAAGTCCAAGACCAGTTGCTTCACGAACAGCTTTGATAACTTTGATTTTTGAATCTCCAGCAGATGTAAGAACTACATCAAACTCAGTTTTTTCTTCAGCAGCAGCGCCACCAGCAGCAGCTACAGCTACAGGTGCAGCAGCAGTTACGCCAAATTCTTCTTCGATTGCTTTTACAAGGTCGTTTAATTCTAAAACAGTCATGTTTTTAACTGCTTCAATGATTTGATCTTTAGTCATTGTTATTTCCTCCTCGAAATGGTTGGTTTTTTTTTGAATCAATAGGCAAGATAAGCGGTTAGCTTACGCGCCTTGTTCTTCTTTTTGTTCTGCAACTGCTTTTGTAGCAAGAGCAAGACCGCGCATAGGTGCTTGTAGCACACTTAGCAACATTGAAAGTAGGCCTTCGCGTGAAGGTAGTTCTGCAAGAGCTTTAATGTCTTCAGCAGATGCTACGTTTCCTTCGATAACTCCAGCTTTGATTTCTAACGCTTCATGTTTTTTCGCAAAATCGTTAAGGATTTTAGCTGGCGCAATAACATCTTCATTTGAGAATGCAATTGCGTTTGGTCCTGTTAAAGATTCGTTTAAAGAGCTAAGTTCAGCACTTTCAGCAGCACGACGAGTTAAAGAGTTTTTGTAAACCTTGAACTCAACGCCAGCATCACGAAGTTGCTTACGAAGTTCTGTTAATTCAGCAACAGTCAATCCACGGTAGTCAACAACAACTGTGGATTTGCTAGCTGTTAATTTACCAGTAATCTCAGCAACGATAGTTTGCTTTTGTTCAATAATTGCGTTCATCCTTACACCTCCTGTAGATTTGCTTGAAAACATTTATACCGTTTCAAAGAAAAAGCCTTCATCTCTAATACAGACATGAAGGCAGTAATTTCAAAGGTCATAGTCAACGACTATTTTTATCGAATTACCTCGGCAGGGAATTAAGCTCTTGTGGAGCACCTACTGTCTTCGGTACAAATGATATTCATTTATCACAACAAAACATATTATAACAACAATAGTTTTGGAATGTCAAATTATTTATTGAAAGAAGAAGAATCAACTTTCACACCAGGGCCCATTGTAGTCGTTACAGAAATATTCTTCATGTAAGTTCCTTTAGCAGCCGCAGGTTTAACTTTCATTAATGTATCAAAGATAGTAGTGAAGTTTTCCACTAGTTTAGCATCTTCGAAAGATACTTTACCGATTGGAGCATGGACGTTACCAGCTTTATCTACGCGGTATTCAACTTTACCTGCTTTGATCTCATTAACAGCTTTCGTTACATCAAATGTAACTGTTCCAGTTTTAGGGTTTGGCATTAAGCCTTTAGGTCCTAATACGCGACCAAGTTTACCAACTTCACCCATCATGTCAGGAGTCGCAACGATTACGTCGAATTCGAACCATCCTTGTTGGATTTTGTTGATGTAGTCAGATTCGCCAACGAAGTCAGCACCAGCAGCTTCAGCTTCTTTTGCTTTTTCGCCTTTTGCGAATACTAATACGCGTTGAGTTTTACCAGTTCCGTTCGGAAGCACAACTGCTCCACGAATTTGTTGGTCAGCTTTCTTAGGGTCTACACCCAAACGGAAAGCAACTTCAACAGTCGCATCGAATTTTGTGAAGTTTGCTTTTTTAACAACTTCAATCGCTTCAGTTACAGCGTATGCTTTTGAAACTTCAACAAGCTTAGCTGCTTCAAGATACTTTTTACCTTTTTTAGCCATGATATAAATCCTCCTAAATTGTGGTTTTAACGGAATTACCTCCCACGAATAAAGGTTGCGAGTATCAATCGCAACCCCGTAGAAACAAATAACAATTACATGGATTAGTCTTCGATGACAATACCCATGCTGCGAGCAGTACCTTCAACCATACGCATTGCAGCTTCAACGTTTGCAGCGTTTAGGTCAGGCATTTTAGTTTCAGCAATCTCGCGCACTTGATCACGCTTGACTGTAGCAACTTTTTTACGGTTAGGTTCACCAGAACCAGACTCGATACCTGCTGCTTTCTTAAGTAGTACTGCAGCGGGTGGAGTTTTTGTAATGAATGTAAATGAACGGTCTTCAAATACCGTGATTTCAACAGGAATAATTAGACCAGCTTGGTCTGCTGTACGAGCGTTGAACTCCTTACAGAATCCCATGATGTTTACACCAGCTTGACCTAATGCAGGACCAACCGGCGGTGCAGGATTCGCTTTACCAGCAGGAATTTGCAATTTAACCATTTTAATTACTTTTTTAGCCACGAGACACACCTCCTTATAAGTCCGTGATGTGGTAATAGGGATATACCCTCCCACTCATCTTGAATTCTTTATATGTTAATAAAGAATACTTGTATCGTTGAGGCCTAAAAATTTGAAACATACTGACCTTTGAAATTTTACCACTTCCAAAAGGCTTTTTCAAGTTTTTTTCCGTTTATAATTTTTCCACTTGATTAAAGTCTAGTTCTACCGGCGTATCGCGGCCGAACATATTAACAAGAACTCGGACTTTTCCTTTATCTGTATCAAGTTCTTCGATAGGCCCAGCAAATGTTGCAAATGGTCCTTCTTTCACTTGAACAGTGTCGCCGACTTCAAAGTCGATGTCAAATTTACTTTCGTCAACACCCATGCGTTTAAGGACAACTTCTATTTCTTCATCAAGCAGTGCTGTCGGTTTAGATCCCGCTCCTGATGAACCTACGAAACCTGTTACACCAGGTGTATTGCGGACTACATACCAAGAATCATCGGTCATGATAATTTCTACCAGTACATATCCTGGGAAAACCTTTTTCTTCGTTACTTTCGTTTTGCCATCTTTGACTTCGGTTTCTTCTTCCTCAGGAACTACTACGCGGAAGATTCTATCTTCCATCCCCATTGTTTCAACACGCTTCTCCAGATTGGCCTTTACCTTGTTTTCATAACCTGAATAGGTGTGAACTACATACCAATTCTTTTCCATGTTTTAGGACTGTGACGTCCTTCCCTCCCTGCAATCAATCATTTTCTTTATGAAACTTTATTTTCTAACGATCTAGCCAAAATTAACATCCTGCACTATCCCGACTTGTCTAAAGAATAACAGCAATGCTAGAGTTTGAACTTTTTCTTAAAAAAGACAAATTAAAAAACCCGTTTCCGGGCTTTTCTGCTGACACATATTATTCTATCACTATTATACCTTATTTTCGAATCTCTTATTCAATAACTAAGCGAATTAATTCGGAAATGCCCATATCGACCACTAAAAAGAATAAAGCCATAAACAACACAGTCGTCACTACAACGATTGTATATTTGGTTAATTCTTTACGTTTTGGCCAGCTTACTTTACGCATTTCACGAGTGACTCCGCTGAAAAATTCGGTTAAGCGTTTCATGAATGTATCCTCCAAGCATTAGACTGCTTCTGTCAATCTATTTATAAAACGGTTATTTTGTTTCCCTATGATTCGTATGTGAATTACAGGTACTGCAAAATTTCTTTAATTCTAGTCGTTCAGCGTTGTTTGACTTATTGCTTTCATAATTATAATTTCTTGAACCACAATCGGTGCAAGCTAGTGTGATTTTCTTTTGCAATTGATACACCTATCCTATCTACTATTTCCATAAAACCTTATCACGGCTGGCTTTTATTGTCAATAACAAGGTGAGGCCACCTAAGTCCATGTCAACTCTATCAGCCTATGTCTACCATAAGTGAATGCATCATCCAAGTGGAGTTAGTGTCAGATGAAATAAAGCGGAAAAGGCGGAGGGACTATAAACTGATCTCCCTTACTTCCAGATAACGCTCGAGCTTTCTTTTCACCCTCTGGAGGGCATTATCGATCGACTTCACATGACGATTCAACTCTTCTGAGATTTCCTGATAGGTTTGCCCATCTAAATAAAGGGCTAATACCTTTCTTTCCAAATCGCTCAGCAGCTCGGCCATTTTCAATTCGATATCGTCAAACTCTTCTTTATTGATAATCAGTTCTTCTGGGTCTAATACCTTCGTACCCGATATAATATCCATGAGAGTACGGTCGGACTCCTCATCATAAATGGGCTTGTCCAGGGAAACATAGGAATTGAGCGGAATATGCTTTTGACGTGTTGCTGTTTTAATAGCGGTAATGATCTGTCTCGTAATACATAATTCGGCAAATGCTTTAAAAGAAGAAAGCTTATCGCCTTTAAAATCACGGACAGCCTTATACAAACCAATCATGCCTTCTTGAACGATGTCTTCCTTATCTGCACCTATTAAAAAATATGTCCTTGCCTTCGCTCTTACAAAATTACGATACTTTTGAATCAGATAATCCAGTGCTTCACTGTCTCCAGTGTGTACTAACTCAATTAATTCTTCATCATCGAACTGCAGATACTTTTCGTTCAGTTTCATACCGAAATTGAGACCCAAATTATATCCCCCTGACCTGACTCAGATAGAAATATTATACAGCAGGTAAAAAATACCCGTCAATGGTTCAAATTTTCCCCCGACGCCATTTTTCGAATATTTCAGCTACTTCTTCACTTAAAGGGATTTTAGCCGTAGGTTTTATCGCCGCTGTTTTTTGGACATCTTTTTTAATTTCTCCCTGAATTTCCTCCATATCCATTAGCAGTTCACGGGCAGATTTCCTTAGGGCCCCTTGGCCAAAGATGACCCATTGCTCCGTAAAATCTGAAGTAGCCACTTGAATCTGCGTTTTGATATTATTCAGTTCAATTGCCATCTTTTCTATTCTCTCATCGGCTGTTTCATTTTCTTTCGTGAAAATTACGTCGACTTTATGATTCTTGAAAATACGGGCTATTCCCTGGACATATTGGGCATCGAATACGACAATGACCCGGGACCCAGTAAACGCCTGATATTCCGCCATCATTTCTATCAGTCTGTCTCTTGCTGCAGCAAGGTCTCTTTCTTTCAATTCTCTCAGTTCCGGCCAGGCTCCAATAATGTTGTAACCGTCCACTAACAGAATATTCATCTCATTATTGCCCTAGAGGGTTTCTTTTTCTGTAGACCTCATACATCAATAAACCTGCTGCCACCGATGCATTTAATGATGTTACTTTCCCGGCCATAGGAAGACGAATTAGAAAATCACATTTTTCTTTCATTAACCGTGCCATTCCCTTGCCTTCACTTCCAATAACAAGGCCAATAGGCATATTCCCGTCCATGTTCCGGTAATCATCGCTACCTTTCGCATCGGTACCCACAATCCAGACACCGCGTTCTTTTAACTCTTCGACTGCTCTTGCCAAATTCGTGACCCGTGCAACCGGAATATACTCAATGGCCCCTGTCGATGCTTTCGCAACCGTTGCCGTTAAACCAACTGCTCTACGCTTTGGAATGATGATTCCGTGAGCTCCGACCGCATCCGCTGTTCTCATGATTGACCCTAGATTATGTGGATCTTCTACTTCATCCAGAATCATGAAGAAGGGAGCCTCATCCCGTTCAGCCGCTTTGGCAAATAAATCGTCCAACTCTACATAATCGTAAGCTGCGACTTGCGCTACGACTCCTTGATGGATACCTTCTACCATTTGGTCTATTTTTTTCTTAGGTACGATTTGTACGAATACCTTTTTTTCTTTTGCAAGTCCGATTAGCGGAAGCATGGACCCTTTCTGTGAGCCCTCTGATATCCAAATTTTATTAATATCCCGTTCGGAGCGAAGTGCTTCCAAGACGGGGTTTCTTCCAATGATAAATTCTTCACTCATGGGTTATTTCCCCTTTTCTTCTTCAATGAATTGAATTGATTTTTCAACAAGGTCTTCCATTCTTTCTATTCGGCCGGATAAATACAGAAAGCCCATAAGCGCCTCAAAGGCAGTGCTATACCGATACGTTTGCACATCTGTATTCTTCGGAACCGACCCGGACTTCGCATTACGACCTCTACGGACGACAGCGGTCTCTTCTTCTGATAACCAACCTGACTCTAGAAAAAAGTGAATGATTTTGCTCTGCGCTTTAGCCGATACAAAAGATGTCGCTTTTTTATGAAGCAGATTAGGCTTAACTGCCCCGTTTTGAATAAGGTGATGCCGTATGTAGGTTTCGTATACGGCATCTCCCATATAGGCTAGAGCAAGACTATTTAACATTTTTTCGTCTACCTTATTATCATATTGAAGCATCTGTTACCCTCTTTTCCATCTTGTACCTTGAGGGGTATCCTCTAATATAATGTTCATGTTCTTTAGACGATCACGAATCTCATCAGACAACCCAAAGTTACGGTCTTTCCTAGCTTGAATCCTTTGTTGAATTAAACTCTCGATTTCCTCGTCCAATAATCCCTCTTCCTCTTCAAGGGAAAAGCCCAGGACGGAGAGTAGATTTTGGAATTTACCAAGAAAAGCTTTAATGACTTCCTGGTTAGTATTCTTCTCCATCAAGTAATAATTCGCTTGCTTAGACAGTTCAAAAAGAATGGATATCGCGTTCGCCGTATTGAAATCATCGTCCATTTCCTTAATGAATTGTTCGTGTAGTTCATCGATTTTCTGCAACCATACATCATTATTTTCTGTTAACCCATCGCTTACTTGAAGGCGATGTTTCAGGTTTTGATAGGATGTTTTCAAGCGATCGAGAGCAGCCGTTACATTTTCAAGCACTTCTTCACTATAATTGATTGGATGACGATAATGTACGGATAACATGAAGAAACGCAATACTTGTGGGTCATACTTCTGTATGATGTCATGAACAAGAATAAAATTGCCTAATGACTTCGACATTTTTTCATTATCAATATTGATGTATCCATTGTGCATCCAATAATTCGCAAAGGATTTTCCCGTTAACGCCTCGGATTGTGCAATTTCATTTTCATGATGGGGAAAAGCTAAATCCTGACCGCCTGCATGGATATCAATCGTATCACCAAGGTACTTCTTAACCATCGCTGAGCATTCTATATGCCAGCCGGGGCGCCCCATCCCCCATGGGCTTTCCCAAGAAATTTCGCCAGCCTTCGCCGCTTTCCAGAGGGCAAAGTCAAGCGCATCCTGCTTCTTCTCGCCGACTTCAATACGAGCTCCGACCCGCAGTTCATCAATGGACTGATGAGACAACTTCCCATACCCATCGAATTTACGAGTGCGAAAATACACATCCCCTTCAGATTCATACGCATAACCTTTTTCAATCAACGTCGAAATGAATTCAATGATTGTATCCATGTTTTCCATTACGGTTGGATGTTCATCCGCTTTTTTGCAACCTAGAGCAGAAACATCTTCAAAATACGCTTGAATAAAACGCTCTGAGATGGTTGGGACATCCTCCCCTAGTTCTTTGGCAGCTCGAATTAGCTTATCATCAACATCCGTGAAATTCGAAACGAAATGCACATCGTATCCTCTATACTCCAAGTATCTTCTCACGGTATCGAATACGATTGCTGGCCTAGCATTCCCAATATGAATGTAGTTATAGACTGTAGGCCCGCATACATACATTTTCACTTTTCCTTCTTCCATCGGTACGAAGGTTTCCTTCTGTCTAGTCGCTGTGTTATATATTTTTATTGCCATTTTTATAAACTCCTTTCTTCCTGCTTCCATTTTGCTAACTCTGTTTTCAAAGCATGAATTTCCCTATCCATTTCCTTTAGACGGTCAGCAATTGGATCAGGAAGATCTGAATGATTAAAATCTTTCTTGATTTTTATGCCATCTTGAATGACGACTTTCCCAGGAATGCCGACAACGGTTGAATTAGCGGGCACTTCCTTTAAAACGACCGAGCCTGCACCAATTTTGGAATTTTCACCGACGGTAATCGAGCCAAGCACTTTGGCTCCCGTGGCAATCAATACGTTATCTTTTATCGTAGGATGACGTTTGCCTTTTTCCTTTCCCGTCCCTCCAAGTGTCACTCCTTGAAAGACAGAGACATTGTCACCAATCTCGCATGTCTCGCCAATGACAATCCCCATCCCATGATCGATGAAGAAACGACGACCTATTGTAGCCCCGGGGTGAATCTCAACCCCGGTAAAAAACCGACTGATTTGTGATACACTTCTGGCCAGGAAAAAGAACTTTTTCTTGTATAGTACATGAGCCATCCGATGACTCCATATTGCATGCAACCCTGCATACGTTAAAATAACTTCTAAATAGCTACGCGCTGCAGGATCCTGTTCAAAAACCACTTCAATATCCTCTTTAAACATCTTTAACATGATGATTCCCCCCTATGCTATATCCTTTTAGTCATCCCTTATTTTAAAGCATATAAAAAAGCGCCTCTGTCCAAATAGACAGAGACGCTTTGAAGCGCGGTTCCACTCTGTTTGGAATGAATAGCAGGACCAAAGGCCAACTTGTTCCATTCCCAACTTTTATCCTGTAACGGAGGACATTCCGCCTATGCCTACTAGAGGTTAGTTCAGCAAAGGACTCAAGGGTGCATTTCGGAAAACGAGAGGCTTGAACCATTTTCAGCAGGTTATGGTTCTCTCTAATAAGCTTCGTTTACTTACTTCTCCCTATCTACGCGTTCTTTTGTAAGATTATTAATTACTATATTACATTTTTGTCTAATTGTTAATATTAAATACTTAGAATGCGTTGTTTAATTTTTTCTTTGCCCAGTAGGGAAATCGCTTTTGGTAGGTCAGGACCATGAGTTTGACCAGTCACCGCCGCACGGATTGGCATGAATAACTTTTTACCCTTATGTCCTGTGCTTTTTTGTACCGCTTTGATCGATTTCTTGATTTCGTCAGCTTTAAATTCCTCAAGCCCTTCTATTTCTTTAAGGAAGGCTTCCATGACTTCAGGTACTTGTTCCTCCGCTAGGACTTCTTTCGCTTCAGGCTCATATTCAAGATCATCTTTGAAGAATAGTTCGGAAAGTTCAACGATTTCCGCCCCATAACTCATCTGTTCTTGATAAAGAGAAACTAGACCACGCACCCACTCTTCTTCTTCCGGAGAACGTGTTTCAGAAATCTTGCCGGCCTTCACTAGGTGAGGGATGGACAATTGCACTGCACGTTCCTCATCCAATTGCTTCACATACTGATTATTCATCCAAGTGAGTTTTTGCTTATCGAATAGGGCCGGTGATTTAGATAGACGGTCCGCTTCGAAAAGTTTAATGAACTCTTCCTTAGGGAAGATCTCTTCCTCGCCGCCTGGTGACCATCCAAGTAAAGCAATGAAGTTGAATAAAGCTTCAGGCAAGTAACCCAACTCTTCATATTGTTCGATGAATTGGATAATTGATTCATCACGCTTACTTAATTTTTTCCGGCTTTCATTGACGATCAACGTCATGTGTCCGAACACAGGAGGCTCCCACCCGAATGCTTCATAAATCATTAATTGCTTAGGTGTATTAGAAATATGGTCATCACCGCGAAGTACATGCGAAATCTTCATTAGGTGGTCATCGACCGCTACCGCAAAGTTATACGTCGGGATTCCATCTTTTTTGATAATGACAAAATCGCCAAAGCCATCCGTCTCAAATGAAACATCATCCTTAACCATATCTTTGAAAGTAAGGACTCTGCCCGAAGGAACGGCGAATCGAATACTCGGTTTTCTGCCTTCAGCCTCTAGTTTTGCTTGATCTTCCGCTGTTAAATGACGACACTTACCGGAATACTTGGGTGTTTCGTTCCTTTCAACCTGTCCTTCACGTTCTGCTTCAAGCTCTTCTTCCGTACAATAGCATTTATAAGCCAACCCTTTGTCAAGAAGCTCTTGGTACAACCCTTGATAAATGTCGTTCCGCTCTGATTGACGATACGGTGCGAACTCCCCGCCAATATCAACGCCTTCATCCCAATCCATTCCAAGCCATTTTAAATACTTCAGTTGGCTTTCTTCGCCGCCCTCTATATTTCTTTTTTTGTCAGTATCTTCAATGCGGATAATGAATTTTCCACCATTATGACGTGCATACAGATAATTAAATAAAGCAGTCCTCGCATTTCCTATATGTAAATGTCCAGTCGGACTTGGTGCATAGCGAACTCGAATATCGCTGTTCATGATATATATAGACCTCCCAGTCTCTCTTTTCTTCGTTCTATTTTACCATTTAACCTCAAGGGAATAAAGGTTTCCACCTAAACGACAATCAGTTAGTTTTAACCAACAAGACAACAGCCTGTGCTGCGATTCCCTCGCTTCTGCCCGTGAATCCAAGTTTCTCGGTCGTAGTCGCCTTCACATTGATTTGATCCACTGAAGCATCTAAAAGCTCTGCTATCCTTACACGCATTTCTTCAATATACGGCGCCATTTTAGGGCTTTGGGCAATAATTGTACAGTCTGCATTACCCAACTCATAACCTTCTTTTTTGACGATTGCCCAAATATACTGCAATAACTTAGCGGAATCAGCATCCTTAAATTCCGGATCGGTATCCGGAAAATGCTTGCCGATATCACCTGCACCAATTGCACCCAAACAAGCATCTGCAACCGTATGTAGCAATACATCAGCATCTGAATGCCCAAGTAACCCTTTCTCATGCGGGATTGTTATCCCTCCAATTATTAAAGGCCTACCTTCAACTAGCTGATGTACGTCATATCCCTGGCCAATTCGAAACATCTCATTCTCCCCTATCTTCACTTTTCAAGTTGTTGTTTATGTAAAATCGCGTCCGCAAAATATAAATCTTCCTGAGTCGTAATCTTAATATTATCATAATTGCCTTCAATAATGACTACCTGTTCATCGATCCGTTCTAGCAAGCTTGAATCATCCGTACCTAAATACGACTCCGCTTCCGCTTTTTCATGGGCGTTAATTAATATGGATGCACGAAAAGCTTGTGGTGTCTGTACCGCCCACAAGCTTGATCGTTCCACTGTTTCCGTGACTGACCTGTCATTTGCTTTTTTAATCGTATCCTTTACGGGGACTGCAATGATGGCTCCACCATGGAGACTGGCTGCGGACGTTAATTCACTAATTTGCTCTTGGTCGATAAAAGGACGTGCCCCGTCATGGACTAGAATTATCTCTTCCCTCACATACTTCAATGCATTATGGACGCTCTGTTGACGTTCCTTACCACCTTCAACGAGTTTCTTGACCTTCTTAAATCCGAAGGAAGCCACCATTTCCTTGAAGTAATCCTCTTCTGTTGGGTTTATCGAAAGGAAAATACCCCGGCAGTTTGGATCCTCTTCAAAGACACGAAGGGTGTAGACAATGATCGGGGTACCCGATAGTTCAATAAAAAGCTTGTTCTTGCCGGCCTTCATTCTCTTTCCTTGTCCGGCTGCAGGTATCACTACTTCATAAAACATAACGGTTTCTCCTACTCTTCTTTATAATGCTTTTTCTAATAGTTTAGGTTTAGCAAAGATCATCCGACCCGCTGATGTTTGAAGAACGCTTGTCACAAGGACATCAATACGTTTTCCAATATAATCGCGTCCGCCTTCGACAACGATCATCGTCCCATCATCCAAATAGGCAACACCTTGATTTTGCTCTTTCCCATCCTTAATCACCTGTACATTCATTTCTTCCCCGGGTAGTACGACGGGTTTTACGGCGTTCGCTAAGTCATTTATATTGAGGACCGCTACATTTTGGAACTCGCATACTTTATTTAAATTGAAATCATTAGTGACCACCATGCCACCTGAAATCTTGGCAAGCTTCACTAATTTACTATCGACTTCCTGGATGTCTTCGAAATCCCCTTCGTACATCTCCACTTTAATCGGAAGGTCTCTTTGAATCCTATTCAGGATATCCAAGCCCCTTCGACCCCGGTTTCTTTTCAAGGCATCAGAGGAATCCGCAATGTGTTGAAGCTCATTTAATACAAACTGAGGTATCACAATGGTTCCTTCGAGGAAGCCGGTCTGACAAATATCCGCAATTCTCCCATCAATGATAACGCTTGTATCGAGGATCTTCAACCGTTTGCTGTAGCCTTCCTCATCCTCTTCGGCCATTTCCCCGTCAGAGGCTTTTTTCTTATTGTTTTTGGAGAAAAGATTCAGCAGTTCATCACGCTTTTTAAAACCGACCTGAAATCCAAGGTATCCAAATAAAAGCGTAAGAATAATAGGCACGACTGTATTTAAAATGGGGACTCGAATCGCACTGAAGGCTGACCCTACTAAAAACGCCGCAAGCAGGCCAACTAAAAGGCCCACACTTCCAAAAATTATATCGGTAATTGGAAACTTAACCAGTTGTTCTTCTGACCACTTCATAAAATAGACCACATGATCTACTGCCCAAAAAGTAATAAGATAAAAGATAATAGCACCCAACAGTACACTAACATAAGGATTGTTTAATAAAGCAATATCATCTGCATGGACAACACTTAATAATTCAGGAATAAGTAGCATACCAAGTGTCCCACCAATTATTAAGAAACATGCCTGTATAATGCGTTTTAACATTCCCTTTCACCTCCCTCTTCTCATTATTGACCAATCCAAAAAAAATGAAACCATTGAAAATTCGTTTTCACTATATATCAAGAAATTCCCTGAAGGACTCCTGTGATGTATCCATATTGTCCCTTCTCTTTATCGTAATTTTAGCCTAGCATCCTGGGTTTTGGGTGTCAAAAATAAACACTATTCAATTTCAAGCTAAAATAGGAAAATTTAGAAAGTGGTGGATCG
Source organism: Peribacillus suis (assembly GCF_059384845.1). NCBI lineage: Bacteria > Bacillati > Bacillota > Bacilli > Caryophanales > Bacillaceae > Peribacillus > Peribacillus suis. The sequence goes on along the minus strand of NZ_CM182019.1, from coordinate 105,182 downwards.
CTTTACATCCTTCGATTAGTGACAAGTTGATTTTTTAATATCCGAAGACCCTCTCTAATTTTATTCGCACGAACTTCCCCAATTCCTTCCACTTCATCAAGTTGCTCAACCGTCGCCTTATTGATTTCTTTAAAGCAATCAAATTGTTTCACTAGATTATCGATGATCAGACCTGGTAATCGGGGGATTTTATGAAGGATTCGGTACCCCCTGGCATGGACAGGGGCATCTACATGAATATGACCCTGGTACCCCAGTATCTTCAGCAGGATGCTCTCATCTAGCTTTTCCTGCATGGCAAGTTCCTGAAGGCGAAGAATGGTTTCCTCCGGATTATCTTCCTTATTGGACGAGTAATCTTTGATAAGCCATTTTCCTTCTGTTTCGATATCTGCTAATATCTCATTCATCTGCAGGCGAATCAGCCTACCTTCTGTACCCAGTTCATTGAGGTATGTCAGTAACTCCGCTTTGATTCGAAGAACCATCACGTACCGGTGGAACACTTGCAAAAGATCCTCGTACGTTACTATTTCCTCGAATTCGAGGGCTCCCAATACCGAAATGCTCTGCTGTAGCACGACCTTATACTTTTCCAGGGTCTGGATGGCCAGATTGGCTTTCGCGAGGATGACTCCTATATCTTTAAGGGCATATCGAAAATTCCCCTGGTATAGGGTGATAACAGTCCTCCGCTGAGAAATGGCAATCACTAATGATTTCGTCTCCCTCGCTACCCTTTCCGCTGTTCGATGCCTCATGCCGGTCTCTGTAGATGGCGCACTATTATCCGGGACCAATTGTGCATTGGCAAAAATGATTTTGTCGGCCTTCTCGTTCAAAATGATGGCTCCATCCATTTTTGCCAACTCATATAATGTACTTGGGGTACAGGCACAGTTAATTTGGAAACCACCATCCACAATCGCTCGTACCTTTTCGTTGTACCCCACAACAATCAATCCACCCGTATTCGCCCTTAATACATTTTCAATTCCTTCTCGAAGAGGTGTGCCTGGGGCCACAATTTGCAAAATCTCCAACTTTGTTTTCTCATACCCTTTTTTCTCTGTCATCCTTAACCCCCTAGCGTATGGTGAAGCGCCTCAGAAACTGATGAAACCCCAATGATTTTGATGCCTTTTGGAGCAGTCCAGCCACCTATATTATTGGCTGGGATGATGACCCGTTCAAATCCGAGCTTCGCTGCCTCCTGAACTCGTTGTTCAATCCGGGAGACCCTTCTAACTTCCCCCGTCAACCCCACTTCACCAATAATGCAATCAGCTGGATTCGTGGACTTGTCACGGAAACTTGATGCAATACTAATGGCAACTGCCAGATCTATGGCTGGTTCATCCAATTTAACGCCCCCCGCGACTTTTAGGTACGCATCTTGGTTTTGCAGGAGCAAACCGACTCTCTTTTCTAAAACTGCCATTAAAAGTGAAACTCGGTTATGGTCAATTCCAGTGGCCATTCTCCTTGGGTTTCCGAAACTAGTCGGTGATATCAGGGCTTGTATTTCGACAAGTACTGGTCTTGTCCCCTCCATCGAGGCGACAACGGTCGATCCTGAAGCACCTTGGGAACGCTCCTCAAGGAAGATTTCCGATGGATTCGCCACTTCTTCCAAACCATGTTCCTTCATCTCAAAAATGCCCATTTCATTTGTCGAACCGAATCGATTCTTGACTGCACGGATTATCCGATATGTATGGTGTCTTTCTCCCTCAAAATATAAAACGGTATCCACCATATGTTCAAGCAGACGAGGTCCGGCAATCGCCCCTTCTTTTGTAACATGTCCCACGATAAAAATGGCAATTCCATTGGTCTTGGCAATGCGCATTAAAGAAGATGTACATTCCCTCACTTGGGAAACGCTTCCCGGGGCTGAAGTCACTTCCGAATGGTACACGGTTTGAATGGAATCAATGATGACCAGGTCTGGCTTTACCTCTTGGATGGCCTGCTGGATATAGTCCATATCGGTCTCGGCATACACCAATAAGTTCTCCGACATCGCTCCTAACCGATCCGCTCTTAACTTCGTTTGTTTGATGGATTCTTCCCCAGAAATATATAATACTTTCTTCTGTTTATGAGCTAATTGTGCAGACACTTGCAAAAGGAGTGTTGATTTGCCTATCCCCGGGTCTCCGCCGATCAATACAAGTGATCCTTGGACAATACCACCGCCAAGTGCACGATTCAATTCTGCCAAATCCGTCGTAATGCGTGGTTCTTTGTCCGACTGAATGGTTGTGATGGGTGTCGCCTTCTCACGCTCTGCAGATCCCCTCACTTCTGAATGGGTAAATGCTCCCTTTCGAGCTGGCTTAACAATCTCCGTCTCTTCAACCATCTTGTTCCATTCCCCGCATCCAGGGCATTTTCCCATCCATTTTGCTGACTCATACCCACAAGATTGACACATGAATTTCGTTTTCTTTTTTGCTGCCATAGTAACTCCTCTTTCTCATAATACTCATGTAAAAGATATTATATATTGGTTTTATTTAATCCTTCTTATTTAAAGTTATTAAGAAATTTATTTTTACTCTCTATTCGATTCATCTTATAGAGTAGTTCCTCTAGGTACAATTTCGTCATGAATAAAAACAGAGGTACACTGCTGAGAAATCTGAGTGTACCTCGAAGTTAAAGAATGACTTTATTCACTTATGTTGACGGGATCGCCATTTCTGATCGCAAATTTATTGTCCACGACATCCATCACGACCGTTTGCCCTTTTTGCACATTTCCTTTGAGCAGTTCTTCAGATAGGTAATCTTCGACATGTTTTTGTAGTGCCCTGCGAATTGGACGTGCCCCATATTCCGGATCGTATCCTTCAGATGCTACTTTTTCTCTAGCTGCATCTGTAAGCTCTAAGAAAATTTCCTGTTCCTTCAAACGGGAGATGAGCTGATTGGACATCAACGTAACGATTTGTTTCAAATGATCCTTTTCTAATGAATGGAAGACGATCGTCTCATCAATACGATTCAGGAATTCTGGACGGAAGGCACGTTTTAATTCTTCCATCACTTTCCCTTTCATATTTTTGTAGTCTTGACCAGTGTCCTGAATATTGAAGCCTACATACTTATCAGTCTTCAATGCAGAAGCTCCGACATTCGATGTCATAATCAGAATCGTGTTCCTGAAATCCACAGTACGGCCTTTTGAATCCGTCAATCTTCCGTCTTCAAGGACCTGTAGAAGAATGTTGAATACATCTGGATGTGCCTTTTCAATTTCATCAAGTAGAACGACGGAGTATGGCTTTCTACGTACTTTTTCAGTCAGTTGTCCGCCCTCCTCATATCCCACATAGCCTGGAGGAGAACCAACTAGGCGTGAAGTTGAATGTTTCTCCATATATTCCGACATGTCGATACGGATCATGGCATCTTCATCACCGAACATGGATTCAGCCAATGCACGACCAAGTTCCGTTTTACCGACTCCTGTTGGCCCTAGGAAGATGAATGAGCCGATTGGACGTTTAGGATCCTTCAGCCCCGCTCTTGCACGTCGTACTGCTTTGGAAACGGCTATAACAGCCTCTTCCTGACCAATTACACGATCATGGAGAATAGATTCCATATTTAGAAGTTTATCTGACTCCGTTTGTGCCAATTTAGTAACCGGGACTCCAGTCCAGCTGGATACGACATGTGCGATGTCTTCCACCGTCACTTCACTATTTTCTTGCCCTTGTTTCTCTTTCCACGTTTTCTTTGTTTCTTCCAATTGTTCTCTTAAGCGTTGCTCCGTATCACGAAGCGATGCAGCTTTTTCAAACTCCTGGCTTTGAACGGAAGCGTCCTTTTCTTTCCGGACTTCATCTAATTTCACTTCAAGTTCTTTTAAGTTTGGAGGTGTAGTATATGAACGCAACCGGACTTTCGAACCTGCTTCATCAATTAAATCGATTGCTTTATCCGGAAGGAAACGGTCGGAAATATATCGATCAGATAACTTAACAGCCGCATCGATAGCCTCATCAGTGATTGATACACGGTGATGGGCTTCATACCGGTCACGTAACCCTTTAAGAATTTGAATGGACTCTTCTGTTGTTGGTTCATCCACTTGGATGGGTTGGAAGCGGCGTTCGAGTGCAGCATCCTTTTCGATATATTTACGGTACTCATCCAATGTGGTTGCACCGATACATTGCAGTTCACCACGGGCCAATGATGGCTTAAGGATATTAGATGCATCGATGGCACCTTCCGCCCCACCAGCACCAATCAATGTATGCAATTCATCAATAAACAAGATGATATTTCCTGCTTGACGGATTTCGTCCATCACTTTCTTTAATCGATCCTCGAATTCACCACGGTATTTCGTCCCCGCTACGACCGTCCCCATATCAAGTGTCATGACACGTTTATCACGTAGGATTTCAGGAACCTCATTATTGATGATTTGCTGTGCTAGGCCTTCAGCAATAGCAGTTTTACCCACCCCTGGCTCACCAATTAATACAGGGTTATTCTTTGTGCGTCTGCTCAACACTTCGATGACACGCTGAATTTCCTTGCCTCTACCAATGACAGGGTCCAAGCTGTCTTCACGAGCGATGGCCGTTAAATCACGAGCAAGACTATCAAGGGTTGGAGTGCTTGCATTAGAGGCGGTTGAACCTTGATGTCCACCTGACTCATTGCTACCTAATAGTTGTAATACTTGCTGTCTTGCTTTATTTAAACTGACGCCAAGGTTATTTAACACACGGGCTGCTACACCTTCTCCTTCTCGAATAAGTCCAAGGAGTACATGTTCTGTGCCTACATATGAATGACCTAATTTCCTTGCTTCATCCATGGATAGTTCAATGACTTTCTTCGCTCTTGGCGTATAATGAATCGTTTGGGCTTTGTCCTGGCCACGGCCGATTAAGTTTTCCACTTCTTTCTGGATCTTTTCCGCACCTAATCCGAGAGCGTATAATGCTTTGGCTGCAATACCGTCTCCCTCGCGAACTAAACCTAAAAGGATGTGCTCCGTACCAATATTATTATGACCTAACCGGATAGCTTCTTCTTGGGCTAATGCTAATACTTTCTGGGCTCTTTCAGTAAAACGACCAAACATCATAGGGAATTCCTCCTTTAGAATTTTCGTTTTGAATAAAGCTTTTGACTCTGCATAAAATCTTGCAGATGCTTCGCTTTAACATGTATAGCAGATGATCGATTGACTTTTCTATGAGAAGGAGGATTCTGTGAAATCCAAGTGTTCTCGTATAAGAGCTGCTCGACGGATATCCCTTTCATGTGTCCTTAAAGGTCCACCTGCGTATTTTTGTAAAAAGCCTGGCTGAGTCAGAATCATTAACTCATTTAGGATGCTTTTTGAAATGTTTTTTATATATCCTATATCTATCCCTAACCTAACATCGGAGATACAGGTAGCTGCTTCCTTGGTCCCAATGATTCGGGCATTTGATAATATACCATAGGATCGGAAAACCCTATCCTCTAATTGTATGTGAGAGGTCTTCACTAATGCATCTCTGGCTGACCTTTCCTGGGCAATGATCTGCTGAACTACACTCGTTAGATCCTCCACGATATCCTTCTCGGATTTTCCGAGAGTGATCTGGTTGGAGATTTGAAAGATGTTTCCTAGAGCTTGACTGCCCTCTCCATAAATCCCGCGAACCACCAGTCCCAATTGATTAATGGCCGGTATAATATGATTCATTTGCTGAGTTAGTACAAGACCCGGGAGATGCATCATGACTGAGGCCCTCAATCCTGTTCCCACATTAGTCGGACAGCTAGTTAAGTATCCTCTTTCTTCATCATATGCATAGTCTATGGATTCTTCAATCCAATCGTCAAGAACATTTGCGAGTCTTAAGGTTTCCTTAAGTTGCAATCCTGACATCAAGCACTGGATTCGGAGATGGTCCTCTTCGTTAACCATGATGCTTATTTCTTCATTCTCGGAAAGAAGGCATGCCCCTTTTGCCGATTCTTCCACTAAATGTGGGCTGATCAAATGTTTTTCAACAAGCACTCTCTTTTCCAGTGACTGCATTTGATCAATTTCCAGAAGTTCCAGCTTGCCAATCTCTTGGGTAACTTCCTCTTCAATTCTTTTCTTCACTAATTCAATGATTTCTTTTGCCTCTTCATTGGAAAAGGCGGTAGGAAAGGTAAAGTCTTTAAAATTTCTGGCTAAACGAATTCGTGAACTTAATACAATATCCATTTCTGGACCTTCATGATTCATCCAGGAACTCAAAGCGTTCTCCATAAATTTCTCCAAACTCATGATTCATCGCCCCCCTCCTGTGCCTCATACCTTTTTTCAAGGGAACGAACCTTATCTCTTACTTCGGCCGCCTTCTCGAACTCTTCCTGTTCGATGTGTACCTTTAAATTCTCTTTTAAGTCAGAAATTTGTTTTCGAAGGTAAATACCGCCACCAATTCTTTTTGGGATTTTCCCAATGTGTGCAGTATTTCCGCTATGAACCCTCTTTAGAATCGGATTTAACTGATCATTGAACGTTTTATAACACTCGGCACATCCAAACTTTCCAATATGGACGAATTCCTTATATGAACGATGACAATGAGGACAGCGTTTTTCTTCTGTCATAGGAAATGAATTAGCCTTTGTCTGTTGAATATTCGACTCGATATTTAACAATCCTGCTAACAAATTATTTATTGAAAATCCATGCCCACCCGCATCCATGAACATCTCACCTTTTTCCTGAGCACATTTCTCACAAATCATGACTTCAGCCTTTTTTCCATTAATGATTTTGGTAAAGTGAAGAGTCGCAGGTCTTTGATGGCATTCTTGACAAATCATTCATTCATCACCTCTGCCAGTTTATTTATATTTTAAAGTTGTAAGCATGGCTGATAAAATTCGCGCCCTTAATTCATCACGATCAGGTAGGTCTATATAGATGACGGATCTATCAATGACACTCATCATGATTTTAGCTTCCCTTTCATTAATGACTTCCTCGCTCATCAGCCGAGCGATGACCCCTTCCGCCATAGATTGAGGCACTCTGGAACCAATAAGGGATAATAACTGGTTGATGAGTTGCACGTAATCCTGCGATTTCACCTTCATAATCCGAATATACCCGCCACCGCCACGCTTACTCTCAACAACATAGCCTCTTTCGATTGTAAACCTGGTATTAATTACGTAATTGATTTGAGAAGGAACACACTGAAATTTATCTGCTATTTCACTTCTTTTAATTTCTAGGATATCTTTCTGACTTATTTCTAGCACTTGCTTCAAATAAGTTTCGATAATATCAGATATGTTTCTCACTCAACCTCCTCCAATCTGACTTTGACTATATTTGACTATTATTATACAAGGAAAAATGCATATTGCAAATTAAAACGCACTAACTTCTTTTTGCATTACCTATTTTCTCCAAATTATATGTAGTTACATACCTATTGCACACGGTAAAATTAAAATATCTTTATAATTACCCCTAATGGATATATTCAAAACCACCCTTAATCCTTTAATCGTACTTTTAGAACGCAAAAAAAGCCCAGCCTAATGGCTGACCTTTAAAATGGCTTGGCGGCGTCCTACTCTCACAGGGGGAAACCCCCAACTACCATCGGCGCTGAAGAGCTTAACTGCCGTGTTCGGAATGGGAACGGGTGTGACCTCTTCGCTATCGCCACCAAACATATCAGGAACGTTGTTCCTTCAAAACTAGATAATATCAGAAGGTGTTCATCTTTTTAAAGCGTTGGTTAAGTCCTCGATCTATTAGTATCAGTCAGCTCCACATGTCGCCACGCTTCCACCTCTGACCTATCAACCTGATCATCTTTCAGGGATCTTACTAGCTTGCGCCATGGGAAATCTCATCTTGAGGGGGGCTTCATGCTTAGATGCTTTCAGCACTTATCCCTTCCGCACGTAGCTACCCAGCTATGCCTTTGGCAAGACAACTGGTACACCAGCGGTGCGTCCATCCCGGTCCTCTCGTACTAAGGACAGCTCCTCTCAAATTTCCTGCGCCCGCGACGGATAGGGACCGAACTGTCTCACGACGTTCTGAACCCAGCTCGCGTACCGCTTTAATGGGCGAACAGCCCAACCCTTGGGACCGACTACAGCCCCAGGATGCGATGAGCCGACATCGAGGTGCCAAACCTCCCCGTCGATGTGGACTCTTGGGGGAGATAAGCCTGTTATCCCCGGGGTAGCTTTTATCCGTTGAGCGATGGCCCTTCCATGCGGAACCACCGGATCACTAAGCCCGACTTTCGTCCCTGCTCGACTTGTAGGTCTCGCAGTCAAGCTCCCTTGTGCCTTTACACTCTGCGAATGATTTCCAACCATTCTGAGGGAACCTTTGGGCGCCTCCGTTACTCTTTAGGAGGCGACCGCCCCAGTCAAACTGCCCACCTGACACTGTCTCCCACCCCGATAAGGGGCGCGGGTTAGAATTTCAATACAGCCAGGGTAGTATCCCACCAACGCCTCCACCGAAGCTAGCGCTCCGGCTTCTCAGGCTCCTACCTATCCTGTACAAGCTGTAACAAAATTCAATATCAGGCTGCAGTAAAGCTCCACGGGGTCTTTCCGTCCTGTCGCGGGTAACCTGCATCTTCACAGGTACTATAATTTCACCGAGTCTCTCGTTGAGACAGTGCCCAGATCGTTACACCTTTCGTGCGGGTCGGAACTTACCCGACAAGGAATTTCGCTACCTTAGGACCGTTATAGTTACGGCCGCCGTTTACTGGGGCTTCGGTTCAAAGCTTCGCTTGCGCTAACCTCTCCCCTTAACCTTCCAGCACCGGGCAGGTGTCAGCCCCTATACTTCGCCTTGCGGCTTCGCAGAGACCTGTGTTTTTGCTAAACAGTCGCCTGGGCCTATTCACTGCGGCTTTTCTGGGCTATTCACCCTAAAAAGCACCCCTTCTCCCGAAGTTACGGGGTCATTTTGCCGAGTTCCTTAACGAGAGTTCTCTCGCACACCTTAGGATTCTCTCCTCGCCTACCTGTGTCGGTTTGCGGTACGGGCACCTTACATCTCACTAGAGGCTTTTCTTGGCAGTGTGGAATCAGGAACTTCGGTACTATATTTCCCTCGCCATCACAGCTCCGCCTTAATGGAAACGGGATTTGCCTCGTTTCCGGCCTAACTGCTTGGACGCGCATATCCAACAGCGCGCTTACCCTATCCTTCTGCGTCCCCCCATCGTTCAAACGATGTATAGGTGGTACAGGAATATCAACCTGTTGTCCATCGCCTACGCCTTTCGGCCTCGGCTTAGGTCCCGACTAACCCTGAGCGGACGAGCCTTCCTCAGGAAACCTTAGGCATTCGGTGGAAGGGATTCTCACCCTTCTTTCGCTACTCATACCGGCATTCTCACTTCTAAGCGCTCCACCAGTCCTTACGGTCTGACTTCAACGCCCTTAGAACGCTCTCCTACCATCGACACCATACGGTGTCAATCCACAGCTTCGGTGATACGTTTAGCCCCGGTACATTTTCGGCGCGGAGTCACTCGACCAGTGAGCTATTACGCACTCTTTAAATGGTGGCTGCTTCTGAGCCAACATCCTGGTTGTCTAAGCAACTCCACATCCTTTTCCACTTAACGTATACTTTGGGACCTTAGCTGGTGGTCTGGGCTGTTTCCCTTTCGACTACGGATCTTATCACTCGCAGTCTGACTCCCAAGAATAAGTATTTGGCATTCGGAGTTTGACTGAATTCGGTAACCCGTTGGGGGCCCCTAGTCCAATCAGTGCTCTACCTCCAATACTCTCATCTTGAGGCTAGCCCTAAAGCTATTTCGGAGAGAACCAGCTATCTCCAGGTTCGATTGGAATTTCTCCGCTACCCACACCTCATCCCCGCACTTTTCAACGTGCGTGGGTTCGGGCCTCCATTCAGTGTTACCTGAACTTCACCCTGGACATGGGTAGATCACCTGGTTTCGGGTCTACGACCTCATACTCATTCGCCCTATTCAGACTCGCTTTCGCTGCGGCTCCGTCTTATCAACTTAACCTCGCATGAAATCGTAACTCGCCGGTTCATTCTACAAAAGGCACGCCATTACCCATTAACGGGCTTTGACTACTTGTAGGCACACGGTTTCAGGATCTATTTCACTCCCCTTCCGGGGTGCTTTTCACCTTTCCCTCACGGTACTGGTTCACTATCGGTCACTAGGTAGTATTTAGCCTTGGGAGATGGTCCTCCCTGCTTCCGACGGGATTTCTCGTGTCCCGCCGTACTCAGGATCCACTCAGGAGGGAACGAAGTTTCAACTACAGGGTTTTTACCTTCTTTGACGGACCTTTCCAGGTCACTTCATTTACCCCGTTCCTTTGTAACTCCATATTGAGTGTCCTACAACCCCAAGAGGCAAGCCTCTTGGTTTGGGCTACATTCCGTTTCGCTCGCCGCTACTCAGGAAATCGCTATTGCTTTCTCTTCCTCCGGGTACTTAGATGTTTCAGTTCCCCGGGTCTGCCTTCAATACCCTATGTATTCAGGTAGAGATACTGTTCCATTACGAACAGTGGGTTTCCCCATTCGGAAATCTCCGGATCAAAGCTTACTTACAGCTCCCCGAAGCATATCGGTGTTAGTCCCGTCCTTCATCGGCTCCTAGTGCCAAGGCATCCACCGTGCGCCCTTTCTAACTTAACCGTTAAAAAGATCTTACTGATGCTTTGAAAAAAATTAATTGCCTTCTATCTATTATCTAGTTTTCAAGGAACAATGTAGAAAGATCGTCATCACGATGTGATGAGTCCTTCGTAGTTGAATGAATTACTCATTCAAAACTGAACAAAACAAAAGCGCTCTCGTATTATCCTTAGAAAGGAGGTGATCCAGCCGCACCTTCCGATACGGCTACCTTGTTACGACTTCACCCCAATCATCTGTCCCACCTTAGGCGGCTGGCTCCATAAAGGTTACCTCACCGACTTCGGGTGTTACAAACTCTCGTGGTGTGACGGGCGGTGTGTACAAGGCCCGGGAACGTATTCACCGCGGCATGCTGATCCGCGATTACTAGCGATTCCGGCTTCATGCAGGCGAGTTGCAGCCTACAATCCGAACTGAGAATGGCTTTATGGGATTCGCTTACCTTCGCAGGTTTGCAGCCCTTTGTACCATCCATTGTAGCACGTGTGTAGCCCAGGTCATAAGGGGCATGATGATTTGACGTCATCCCCACCTTCCTCCGGTTTGTCACCGGCAGTCACCTTAGAGTGCCCAACTGAATGCTGGCAACTAAGATCAAGGGTTGCGCTCGTTGCGGGACTTAACCCAACATCTCACGACACGAGCTGACGACAACCATGCACCACCTGTCACTCTGTCCCCCGAAGGGGAACGTCCTATCTCTAGGAGTGTCAGAGGATGTCAAGACCTGGTAAGGTTCTTCGCGTTGCTTCGAATTAAACCACATGCTCCACCGCTTGTGCGGGCCCCCGTCAATTCCTTTGAGTTTCAACCTTGCGGTCGTACTCCCCAGGCGGAGTGCTTAATGCGTTAGCTGCAGCACTAAAGGGCGGAAACCCTCTAACACTTAGCACTCATCGTTTACGGCGTGGACTACCAGGGTATCTAATCCTGTTTGCTCCCCACGCTTTCGCGCCTCAGTGTCAGTTACAGACCAGAAAGTCGCCTTCGCCACTGGTGTTCCTCCAAATCTCTACGCATTTCACCGCTACACTTGGAATTCCACTTTCCTCTTCTGCACTCAAGTTCCCCAGTTTCCAATGACCCTCCACGGTTGAGCCGTGGGCTTTCACATCAGACTTAAAGAACCACCTGCGCGCGCTTTACGCCCAATAATTCCGGACAACGCTTGCCACCTACGTATTACCGCGGCTGCTGGCACGTAGTTAGCCGTGGCTTTCTGGTTAGGTACCGTCAAGGTACCAGCAGTTACTCTGGTACTTGTTCTTCCCTAACAACAGAACTTTACGACCCGAAGGCCTTCTTCGTTCACGCGGCGTTGCTCCGTCAGACTTTCGTCCATTGCGGAAGATTCCCTACTGCTGCCTCCCGTAGGAGTCTGGGCCGTGTCTCAGTCCCAGTGTGGCCGATCACCCTCTCAGGTCGGCTACGCATCGTCGCCTTGGTGAGCCATTACCTCACCAACTAGCTAATGCGCCGCGGGCCCATCTATAAGTGACAGCCGAAACCGTCTTTCCATCTTCTCTCATGCGAGAAAAGAACATATCCGGTATTAGCTCCGGTTTCCCGAAGTTATCCCAGTCTTATAGGCAGGTTGCCCACGTGTTACTCACCCGTCCGCCGCTAATCTCAGGGAGCAAGCTCCCATCGATTCGCTCGACTTGCATGTATTAGGCACGCCGCCAGCGTTCGTCCTGAGCCAGGATCAAACTCTCCGAAGAAATGTTTGACTTGCTCATTTTGCTTTTTTATAGTGTGTGCTCACTCAAAATTTACGTTGGCGCTTTGTTTTGTTCAGTTTTCAAAGAGCAATATAATAGCAGTTAAAGTAACAACTTTATAATCATAACAAATCGTGATTAGCTTGTCAATACTTTTTTTGGTGGAGCCTAGCGGGATCGAACCGCTGACCTCCTGCGTGCAAGGCAGGCGCTCTCCCAGCTGAGCTAAGGCCCCAAAAAAAATCAATGGTCGGGAAGACAGGATTCGAACCTGCGACCCCTTGGTCCCAAACCAAGTGCTCTACCAAGCTGAGCTACTTCCCGAAAAATGGTGCGCCCGGCGGGAGTCGAACCTACAACCTTCTGATTCGTAGTCAGATGCTCTATCCAATTGAGCTACGGGCGCATATTAAGATGGTGCCGAGGACCGGAATCGAACCGGTACGGTAGTCACCTACCGCAGGATTTTAAGTCCTGTGCGTCTGCCAGTTCCGCCACCCCGGCATAAATAAATAGTGGAGCGAAAGACGGGATTCGAACCCGCGACCCCAACCTTGGCAAGGTTGTATTCTACCACTGAACTACTTTCGCAAACATGCGGGTGAAGGGACTTGAACCCCCACGCCTTGCGGCGCCAGATCCTAAGTCTGGTGCGTCTGCCAATTCCGCCACACCCGCATAATATAATGGTGAGCCATGAAGGATTCGAACCTTCGACCCTCTGATTAAAAGTCAGATGCTCTACCAACTGAGCTAATGGCTCATACTATTTATAAATGCTTTACATATGAAAAACCTGGATGAAAATGGTGCCGGCAAGAGGACTTGAACCCCCAACCTACTGATTACAAGTCAGTTGCTCTACCAGTTGAGCTACACCGGCAGGTGTAATATAAAATGGTGGAGGATGACGGGATCGAACCGCCGACCCTCTGCTTGTAAGGCAGATGCTCTCCCAGCTGAGCTAATCCTCCATATTGTATATGCTTGGCGGCGTCCTACTCTCACAGGGGGAAACCCCCAACTACCATCGGCGCTGAAGAGCTTAACTGCCGTGTTCGGAATGGGAACGGGTGTGACCTCTTCGCTATCGCCACCAAACATATCAGGAACGTTGTTCCTTCAAAACTAGATAATATCAGAAGGTGTTCATCTTTTTAAAGCGTTGGTTAAGTCCTCGATCTATTAGTATCAGTCAGCTCCACATGTCGCCACGCTTCCACCTCTGACCTATCAACCTGATCATCTTTCAGGGATCTTACTAGCTTGCGCCATGGGAAATCTCATCTTGAGGGGGGCTTCATGCTTAGATGCTTTCAGCACTTATCCCTTCCGCACGTAGCTACCCAGCTATGCCTTTGGCAAGACAACTGGTACACCAGCGGTGCGTCCATCCCGGTCCTCTCGTACTAAGGACAGCTCCTCTCAAATTTCCTGCGCCCGCGACGGATAGGGACCGAACTGTCTCACGACGTTCTGAACCCAGCTCGCGTACCGCTTTAATGGGCGAACAGCCCAACCCTTGGGACCGACTACAGCCCCAGGATGCGATGAGCCGACATCGAGGTGCCAAACCTCCCCGTCGATGTGGACTCTTGGGGGAGATAAGCCTGTTATCCCCGGGGTAGCTTTTATCCGTTGAGCGATGGCCCTTCCATGCGGAACCACCGGATCACTAAGCCCGACTTTCGTCCCTGCTCGACTTGTAGGTCTCGCAGTCAAGCTCCCTTGTGCCTTTACACTCTGCGAATGATTTCCAACCATTCTGAGGGAACCTTTGGGCGCCTCCGTTACTCTTTAGGAGGCGACCGCCCCAGTCAAACTGCCCACCTGACACTGTCTCCCACCCCGATAAGGGGCGCGGGTTAGAATTTCAATACAGCCAGGGTAGTATCCCACCAACGCCTCCACCGAAGCTAGCGCTCCGGCTTCTCAGGCTCCTACCTATCCTGTACAAGCTGTAACAAAATTCAATATCAGGCTGCAGTAAAGCTCCACGGGGTCTTTCCGTCCTGTCGCGGGTAACCTGCATCTTCACAGGTACTATAATTTCACCGAGTCTCTCGTTGAGACAGTGCCCAGATCGTTACACCTTTCGTGCGGGTCGGAACTTACCCGACAAGGAATTTCGCTACCTTAGGACCGTTATAGTTACGGCCGCCGTTTACTGGGGCTTCGGTTCAAAGCTTCGCTTGCGCTAACCTCTCCCCTTAACCTTCCAGCACCGGGCAGGTGTCAGCCCCTATACTTCGCCTTGCGGCTTCGCAGAGACCTGTGTTTTTGCTAAACAGTCGCCTGGGCCTATTCACTGCGGCTTTTCTGGGCTATTCACCCTAAAAAGCACCCCTTCTCCCGAAGTTACGGGGTCATTTTGCCGAGTTCCTTAACGAGAGTTCTCTCGCACACCTTAGGATTCTCTCCTCGCCTACCTGTGTCGGTTTGCGGTACGGGCACCTTACATCTCACTAGAGGCTTTTCTTGGCAGTGTGGAATCAGGAACTTCGGTACTATATTTCCCTCGCCATCACAGCTCCGCCTTAATGGAAACGGGATTTGCCTCGTTTCCGGCCTAACTGCTTGGACGCGCATATCCAACAGCGCGCTTACCCTATCCTTCTGCGTCCCCCCATCGTTCAAACGATGTATAGGTGGTACAGGAATATCAACCTGTTGTCCATCGCCTACGCCTTTCGGCCTCGGCTTAGGTCCCGACTAACCCTGAGCGGACGAGCCTTCCTCAGGAAACCTTAGGCATTCGGTGGAAGGGATTCTCACCCTTCTTTCGCTACTCATACCGGCATTCTCACTTCTAAGCGCTCCACCAGTCCTTACGGTCTGACTTCAACGCCCTTAGAACGCTCTCCTACCATCGACACCATACGGTGTCAATCCACAGCTTCGGTGATACGTTTAGCCCCGGTACATTTTCGGCGCGGAGTCACTCGACCAGTGAGCTATTACGCACTCTTTAAATGGTGGCTGCTTCTGAGCCAACATCCTGGTTGTCTAAGCAACTCCACATCCTTTTCCACTTAACGTATACTTTGGGACCTTAGCTGGTGGTCTGGGCTGTTTCCCTTTCGACTACGGATCTTATCACTCGCAGTCTGACTCCCAAGAATAAGTATTTGGCATTCGGAGTTTGACTGAATTCGGTAACCCGTTGGGGGCCCCTAGTCCAATCAGTGCTCTACCTCCAATACTCTCATCTTGAGGCTAGCCCTAAAGCTATTTCGGAGAGAACCAGCTATCTCCAGGTTCGATTGGAATTTCTCCGCTACCCACACCTCATCCCCGCACTTTTCAACGTGCGTGGGTTCGGGCCTCCATTCAGTGTTACCTGAACTTCACCCTGGACATGGGTAGATCACCTGGTTTCGGGTCTACGACCTCATACTCATTCGCCCTATTCAGACTCGCTTTCGCTGCGGCTCCGTCTTATCAACTTAACCTCGCATGAAATCGTAACTCGCCGGTTCATTCTACAAAAGGCACGCCATTACCCATTAACGGGCTTTGACTACTTGTAGGCACACGGTTTCAGGATCTATTTCACTCCCCTTCCGGGGTGCTTTTCACCTTTCCCTCACGGTACTGGTTCACTATCGGTCACTAGGTAGTATTTAGCCTTGGGAGATGGTCCTCCCTGCTTCCGACGGGATTTCTCGTGTCCCGCCGTACTCAGGATCCACTCAGGAGGGAACGAAGTTTCAACTACAGGGTTTTTACCTTCTTTGACGGACCTTTCCAGGTCACTTCATTTACCCCGTTCCTTTGTAACTCCATATTGAGTGTCCTACAACCCCAAGAGGCAAGCCTCTTGGTTTGGGCTACATTCCGTTTCGCTCGCCGCTACTCAGGAAATCGCTATTGCTTTCTCTTCCTCCGGGTACTTAGATGTTTCAGTTCCCCGGGTCTGCCTTCAATACCCTATGTATTCAGGTAGAGATACTGTTCCATTACGAACAGTGGGTTTCCCCATTCGGAAATCTCCGGATCAAAGCTTACTTACAGCTCCCCGAAGCATATCGGTGTTAGTCCCGTCCTTCATCGGCTCCTAGTGCCAAGGCATCCACCGTGCGCCCTTTCTAACTTAACCGTTAAAAAGATCTTACTGATGCTTTGAAAAAAATTAATTGCCTTCTATCTATTATCTAGTTTTCAAGGAACAATGTAGAAAGATCGTCATCACGATGTGATGAGTCCTTCGTAGTTGAATGAATTACTCATTCAAAACTGAACAAAACAAAAGCGCTCTCGTATTATCCTTAGAAAGGAGGTGATCCAGCCGCACCTTCCGATACGGCTACCTTGTTACGACTTCACCCCAATCATCTGTCCCACCTTAGGCGGCTGGCTCCATAAAGGTTACCTCACCGACTTCGGGTGTTACAAACTCTCGTGGTGTGACGGGCGGTGTGTACAAGGCCCGGGAACGTATTCACCGCGGCATGCTGATCCGCGATTACTAGCGATTCCGGCTTCATGCAGGCGAGTTGCAGCCTACAATCCGAACTGAGAATGGCTTTATGGGATTCGCTTACCTTCGCAGGTTTGCAGCCCTTTGTACCATCCATTGTAGCACGTGTGTAGCCCAGGTCATAAGGGGCATGATGATTTGACGTCATCCCCACCTTCCTCCGGTTTGTCACCGGCAGTCACCTTAGAGTGCCCAACTGAATGCTGGCAACTAAGATCAAGGGTTGCGCTCGTTGCGGGACTTAACCCAACATCTCACGACACGAGCTGACGACAACCATGCACCACCTGTCACTCTGTCCCCCGAAGGGGAACGTCCTATCTCTAGGAGTGTCAGAGGATGTCAAGACCTGGTAAGGTTCTTCGCGTTGCTTCGAATTAAACCACATGCTCCACCGCTTGTGCGGGCCCCCGTCAATTCCTTTGAGTTTCAACCTTGCGGTCGTACTCCCCAGGCGGAGTGCTTAATGCGTTAGCTGCAGCACTAAAGGGCGGAAACCCTCTAACACTTAGCACTCATCGTTTACGGCGTGGACTACCAGGGTATCTAATCCTGTTTGCTCCCCACGCTTTCGCGCCTCAGTGTCAGTTACAGACCAGAAAGTCGCCTTCGCCACTGGTGTTCCTCCAAATCTCTACGCATTTCACCGCTACACTTGGAATTCCACTTTCCTCTTCTGCACTCAAGTTCCCCAGTTTCCAATGACCCTCCACGGTTGAGCCGTGGGCTTTCACATCAGACTTAAAGAACCACCTGCGCGCGCTTTACGCCCAATAATTCCGGACAACGCTTGCCACCTACGTATTACCGCGGCTGCTGGCACGTAGTTAGCCGTGGCTTTCTGGTTAGGTACCGTCAAGGTACCAGCAGTTACTCTGGTACTTGTTCTTCCCTAACAACAGAACTTTACGACCCGAAGGCCTTCTTCGTTCACGCGGCGTTGCTCCGTCAGACTTTCGTCCATTGCGGAAGATTCCCTACTGCTGCCTCCCGTAGGAGTCTGGGCCGTGTCTCAGTCCCAGTGTGGCCGATCACCCTCTCAGGTCGGCTACGCATCGTCGCCTTGGTGAGCCATTACCTCACCAACTAGCTAATGCGCCGCGGGCCCATCTATAAGTGACAGCCGAAACCGTCTTTCCATCTTCTCTCATGCGAGAAAAGAACATATCCGGTATTAGCTCCGGTTTCCCGAAGTTATCCCAGTCTTATAGGCAGGTTGCCCACGTGTTACTCACCCGTCCGCCGCTAATCTCAGGGAGCAAGCTCCCATCGATTCGCTCGACTTGCATGTATTAGGCACGCCGCCAGCGTTCGTCCTGAGCCAGGATCAAACTCTCCGAAGAAATGTTTGACTTGCTCATTTTGCTTTTTTATAGTGTGTGCTCACTCAAAATTTACGTTGGCGCTTTGTTTTGTTCAGTTTTCAAAGAGCAACGCCTTACGACAGCTTATTTATTATAACATCCTGTTAACTCAGAGTCAAGAACTTTTTAAAACTTTTTCGAAGTTTGTAATCCGTGTGAAACTCGTTCGTAACAACAGATATAAATATAACATCATTACGCAAACTGCGCAATACCTTTTTTAAAGTTTTTTTGAAATAGCAAAAGTTTTTATTTAAAAGCTAAAAATCAAACCCTAACAACCTAACAAAATTATAATCAAAAAACAAAAAACCGATTTAGAACAGTGTGCCATGAGTCGCTGCTCATATACACACTTCCTAAATCGGTTCTGATTCACCGGTTTTCCTTATGGCTTAACGATGTCTCATTAACGGGAATAACAGGACATCACGAATCGAAGGCGAATTCGTCAGCAACATAACCAGACGGTCGACCCCAATTCCCAATCCTCCGGTTGGCGGCATACCATATTCTAAAGCCTCCAAGAAGTCCTCATCCATTTCATGAGCTTCGTCATTTCCTTGCTCACGCTCTTTCAATTGTGCCTCAAAGCGTTGGCGTTGATCAATTGGATCGTTTAATTCCGTGAATGCATTCGCATGCTCTCTTCCCACTATGAACAATTCAAATCGATCAGTAAATCGATCATCCTCTGGGTTTTTCTTCGCTAAAGGTGAAATTTCTACTGGGTGTCCATAGATGAATGTAGGTTGGATTAACTTATCTTCTACTTTTTGTTCGAAGAATTCGTTAACGATATGACCAAATTCCATGGACTCTTTCACTTCAATCCCATTTTCCTTCGCAAGTTGTTGCGCTTCTTCTTTGCTCATAGTAGTCCAAAAGTCTACACCAGTATATTCTTTTACAGCATCAACCATATGGAGTCTTTTCCACTCTGGTTTTAAATCGATCTCATATTCTCCGTACTGGATAGTTGTGGTTCCAAGAACCTCTTGTGCAATATGGGCAACCAAGTTCTCTGTCAAGCTCATGATATCCTTATAATCCGCGTACGCCTCGTATAATTCAATAAGTGTGAATTCCGGGTTATGTCTAGTGGAGACCCCTTCATTCCTAAATACTCTACCGATTTCATAGACTTTCTCTAAGCCGCCGACAATCAGGCGTTTCAAGTGAAGTTCAATGGCAATCCTTAAGTTTAAGGGCATATCCAATGCATTATGGTGAGTCAGGAATGGGCGTGCAGCCGCTCCACCTGCTACAGAGTGCAATAGCGGTGTTTCCACTTCCAAATATCCTTGATCGTCTAAGTAACGTCTCATAGCCTGCACAATACGACTGCGCATGATTAAAGTGTTTTTACTTTCTTCATTTGTAATTAAGTCAACATAGCGTTTCCGGTAACGCTCCTCTACATCCTTCAAACCGTGGAACTTATCGGGAAGTGGGCGCAATGCTTTAGAAAGGAACACATATTCTTTAGCTTTAATGGAAAGTTCGCCGACTTTCGTTTTAAAGATGACACCCGTGATTCCCACGATATCACCAAGATCCGTTTGATTGAAAATTTGGTATGACTCTTCTCCAACCTTATCTAAGCGGACGTATATTTGGATTTGGCCACTTATATCTTGTATATTGGCAAAACCAGCTTTCCCTTTACCACGTTTGGTCATGACACGACCTGCAATGGTAACTTCTATTTCTTTCTCCTCTAACTCTTCTTTTTCCAATGCACCATATGCATCAACAATCTCCTGCGAAGTATGGGAACGCTCGAACCTACTGCCGAACGGGTCTTGTCCATTGTCAATCATAGCCTGCATTTTGTCGCGTCTTACCTGCAGTTGGTCATTCAATTCTTCATGACTCACGAAAATCATCTCCATCTCTATTAATCAAAGCCTCATATAACTATTTGAACTTTCTAATTGCATACCTATTTATTCTTACATAAAGTAAAGGATTTCAACAGCTTTTTATCTTAAATTCTAATATATGGACAGATAAAAACTGCCAGGTTCACTGGCAGTTTTCGATAAACGTATTATAGAAAAACAGGAAGGTAATGTCAAACATCAAACCATTTGGATGTTTTGTTCCCTCGCTTCACATTCATCAACGAGTCCATACAGAAGTCGCGTAACATCTTCTCTAGTCTCACATTCATTAATACCTTTACGTGCTTTTGCATTGCCTTTGACACCTTTAAGGTACCAGGCAGCATGCTTGCGCATTTCACGGACAGCAACATGCTCATTTTTCAACGCTATCAGACGATCCATATGAAGAATGCATACATCCATCTTTTCACGGACTGTCGGCTCATCCATCAATTGTCCAGTTTCCAAATACTTCACTGTCCTGTATATCATCCACGGGTTCCCTAAGGCCGCCCGACCAATCATGACTCCATCAACGCCAGTTTCCTTTAGCATTCTTTCAGCATCTTGCGGGGTTTCCACATCACCGTTTCCAATCAAGGGAATGTTAATGGAATTTTTCACTTCTCGAATAATGTCCCAATTAGCTTTCCCTTCATACAATTGAACCCGGGTTCTGCCATGAAGGGAAATTGCCTTGCCCCCTGCACGTTCTACCGCTTTGGCATTCTCAACAGCAAATACATGTTCATCATCCCAGCCAATGCGCATTTTAACAGTAACAGGTTTATCTACGGCATCCACAACTGCCGAAACCATCTCATATATCTTATTTGGGTCAAGTAACCATCTTGCACCGGCATCACATTTCGTGATTTTCGGGACAGGGCATCCCATGTTGATATCAATGATGTCTGCCGTTGTATTTTTATCTACAAACTTCGCTGCCTCAACTAGATTTTTCTTTTCACCACCAAAGATTTGCAAGCTTAGCGGTTTTTCTCTTTCATCTATATAAAGCATATTCAGCGTTTTGGCATTTTGAAGAACGATTCCCTTGTCACTTACCATCTCTGCGCATACCAATCCTGCACCGAACTCTTTGACAGTCAAACGAAAAGCCGAATTACATACCCCCGCCATCGGAGCCAGAACTACCCGGTTCTTCATTTCAATATCGTCTATTTTTAACACATCGTGACCCCCTATACCACTCTTTCATTTATCCTCAAGTGGTTGCAGATCCTCAATTGAAACTTTAAGAACATCCACCACTTCTAGTAAAAATTCCTCTGTGGGATTTCGGTTCCCTCTTTCAACTTCACCCAACAAAGAAACAGAAACACCCATCTCTTTTGCGAACTCCTCTTGGGTAAAACCTTTTAACTTTCGAAAAGCGCGAATACGCCTTCCCCATTTTTCAGCTTCCATAATCGAACTCCTTCTTTATCCGGAATCTTTTCAAGCAGGTCGCTCAAGGATGTATTCATTTTCGGAAGAATTATATCTGATTCCAATTCCATTAAAGGAATAATCACAAATGCTCTTTCATGCATCCGAGGATGAGGGATTGAAAGAATCTCCGTCTCAACATTTTCATGATTATATAACAAAATGTCAAGGTCTAACGTACGAGGACCCCATCTAACATTCCTTTTTCTTCCTAATTCTTGTTCAACTTGCATGCATGCTCGCAATAAGTCCTCTGGTGTTAAATCGGTTTCCACCTTAATGACAGCATTCAAAAAACAATCCTGGTCAGTATATCCGACAGGGTCCGTTTCATATAATGATGAACAAGAGACAAGTTTAATATGTGGATCTTCACTCAATAATTGGAAAGCCCTTTGAAATGTATCGAAGCTCTCCCCCATGTTCGAACCAATTGATAGATACGATATATTTTTCATTTTAGCGTCCCCTTACAATCTCTATGGCAACCGATTCATAGTGTCCTGCTATAGGAGGGTCTGGTTTATATATCTTCACTGTACACACCATGATCTTCGGAAACTTGGTGAGTAACTCCGATGCAATCCTTTCTGCAACAGCTTCCACCAGCTTGTACGGTTCCCCTTCAACGATACCTTTACAGACTTCATATAATTCACCATAATTAATGGAGTCTTCGAGATTATCGCTCATGCCCGCATTGGCCAAATTCGCTTCTACAGTCAGATCCACCCTAAATCGCTGGCCAAGCTTTGTTTCTTCCGGAAATACACCATGGTATCCGTAGAATTCCATCTTATTCACAAATATCTTATCCATTAAACTCACCTTTTCCTATAAGAGCATCCATCATTTTAGCTGTACGTCCCATTTCCTTTACATCATGCACCCGGACCATTTGGCAGCCCTGAAGAATCCCATGACATATCGTTGCTGCCGTCCCTTCCAAACGTTCATGTGCCGGTAGATTAAGAACTTGTCCGATCATGGATTTTTTCGATGTAGCGAGCAGTACTGGATACCCTAATGATACCAGCTTATCAAGATTCCTCATCATTTCCAAATTCAGTGTCAAATCTTTTGCAAACCCGATACCTGGATCTAGAATGATATTCTCATCCAAGACTCCCTCTTTCTTCACAATCCTAATGCTTTCGAATAGATCTTGCAAAGAATCACGGATAAATTGTTGGTACTCCATATTGTCTCGGTTGTGCATTAAAATAATCGGAACTTGGTACATAGCCGCTACCTTTGCCATATGTGTATCTGCTTTTGCTCCCCAAATATCGTTCAGGATGTGCGCTCCTGCTTTCAATGCCGCTTCTGCAACTTTGGACTTGTACGTATCAACGGAGATAGGAATTTCAAAAGTACGGGAAATCGCTTCAATGATAGGTACGACACGTTCTATCTCTTCCTCATCCGTTATCCGTTCATAATTAGGCCGGGTCGACTCACCACCGATGTCCAAGATATCCGCACCATCTTCAACCATCTGCTCAGCATGTCTTAATGCAGCATCTACCCGATTATATTTTCCTCCATCGGAAAATGAATCAGGCGTAACATTTAAAATCCCCATAATTAAAGTCTTTTTGCCGTAATCCAATTCTAATGAACCGCATTTGATCTTCGATGTACTAGCTAATGACATAGGACGTTCTCCTTCATTAAAAAATCTACGTATATATATGAGTTTACCTATATACCCAGGCAAAGCGCAAGCACCTTAAAATCCAGAACCTCATTACTACACAAAAAAGAGAAGCAAAGCACCCTAGAGGTGCTTTGCTTCTCGGTTAACTTTTACTCTTATTCAAAGTTATACAAAGGTGTACTTAGGTAACGCTCACCATTACTTGGAATGATTACAAGGACTTTCTTGCCTTTTCCTAGTTTCTCAGCAACTTTAACAGCGGCAGCGATAGCCCCACCGGATGAAATACCACCTAGGATACCTTCTTCTTTTGCAGCACGACGGGCGTATTCAAAAGATTCATCCGTGTTTACTTGAATAACTTCATCATAAAGATCTGTGTTTAAAATGCTAGGAACGAATCCTGCACCGATCCCTTGAATTTTATGTGGGCCAGGGTTTCCTCCTGACAATACAGGTGAATCGGCAGGCTCTACAGCGTAGATCTTAATATCAGGATATTTTTCACGAAGTACTTCACCTGCACCAGTAATCGTACCACCCGTTCCAATTCCTGCGATAAATGCATCCAGGCCATCTTCACCAAACGCTTCAATGATTTCTGGACCGGTAGTATTACGGTGAACTTCAGGGTTCGCTTTATTTTCGAATTGTTGTGGAATGAAGTATCCGTGTTCTTTAGATAACTCAGTCGCTTTAGCAATGGCACCCTTCATTCCTTCAGGTCCAGGCGTTAGAACTAAATCAGCTCCATAAGCACGAAGCAAGTTGCGACGTTCCAAGCTCATCGTTTCAGGCATTACAAGGATTGATTTATACCCTTTTGCTGCAGCTACCATCGCAAGGCCAATCCCAGTGTTACCACTTGTAGGCTCAATGATCGTATCGCCTTGTTTAAGATCTCCACTTTTTTCTGCGGCTTCGATCATAGCAAGAGCGATTCTGTCTTTAACGCTGCTCCCTGGGTTAAAATATTCAAGTTTCAAATAAATATCTGCACTATTTTCGTTTTGAAGCTTGTTTAATTTTACTATAGGCGTTTGCCCGATTAATTCCGTTACTGAATTAACTATACGTGCCATGTTCTCCACTCCTTTTATTAATACCGAGTATGTTTATTGGTTTTATTAATTTAAAGTTACCAGTTTCACTAGTTCGTTGTCAATGTTTATCTGCAATTTTCTAAATTTTCTTTTATATCCTTTTACCTACTTTTGATCTTCTGATCCATATACCCAATCTACATCAAACTCATCCCAGAAAATCTTACCGGATACCGGCGCCTGGATTTGTTCCAAGGCTTTTTGGCGGCGTATTTGCTCTTTTACTTCCTTATACGAGTATTGCCTACCGTCAATTTTCTCATGTAAATAGAGAACAGCCCATCCTTCATCCGTCTCAACCGGTTGGCTCCAATTTCCCACCTTTAACTTTTCGGCAGCGGAAATATATGCTTTCGAGATTTGTTCATTATCCTGCGATATATACCCCATGTCTCCCCCTTGATTTGCTGTGAATTCATCAAGAGATTTCTCCATGGCTAACACAGGAAATGAAACGCCTTTATTCAGTTCTTTTATTATTTGCTCTGCTTGAGCCTTAGTCGATGTAGTTATTTGAGAAATATGATAGGTAGTGGGTATTCGATAGATGTCCTTATTATTCTCATAATAGTCCTCCATGGTCGCTTCGGAAACTGTGACATCCTTTGTAAGCAGCTTCTCGAGCAGGAGATTCGATTGAATTTCCTGCTTCCATTGGGCTTTGCTTTTACTTAGATTCTGACCAGCAGTTCCATACATCGTTTTCATCATCTTCAGTTCCCGATCCACTTCATCTTCGGATATGGTCACTTTGTATTTTTTCGCTGCTTGTCCCACTACTTCTTTATCAACCATTTCCTCAAGCACGTCTTTACCATATCGTTTTTCAAGTTCATTGATCCATGCTTCCCGGGAAATATCTTTAGAGCCAATCTTCGCTGCCGTTTCCTCTCCTAAAGTGATTTTGGAAGCGATGAATGGCCAGATGACAAAGATTAGGATTGTCAATAGGTTCAACAAGGCAAGACCAGCAATGATTGCCCTAAGCTTTTGTTTAGACAAAACCCTTTTCTCCCGTCTTTTTTTATTTTTGTGTTTCCTTTTCTAGTTCTTCAAGGTCCTCTTTGGAAAATTGGTATGTCTCATTACAGAAATGGCATTGGGCCTCTGCCTGTCCTTCCGTCTCGATGATATCCCTGATTTCCTCTTGCCCGAGGCTTATTAAGGCATTAGAAATCCTTTCCCTTGAACATGGGCATGAGAATTCTACATCTATTTTTTCTAGAACCTGTACATTTCCTTCCCCTAATAGTTCTGTTAGGATTTCTTCCGGAGTTAAACCATTTTGAATCATTTTAGAAACAGGAACGATGGTGCTTAGACGTTGTTCGATTTTCGTAATCGTTTCGTCAGAAGTACCGGGCATTAGTTGGATGATGAAACCACCCGCGGCTAGAATCGAGTTATCAGGATTCACTAATACGCCCACTCCCACCGAGGAAGGTACCTGCTCTGATGTTGCAAAATAATACGTGAAGTCTTCACCTAATTCTCCCGAAACTAGAGGAACCTGCCCAGAAAAATTATCACGTAAACCAATGTCTTTCACGACGGTTAATAACCCCTCGGTTCCAACCGCTCTTCTGACATCCAATTTTCCTTGTTCATTTAAATCAAAGTGAGTTTGTGGGTTCGTTACATATCCACGCACTTCCCCCTTTGCATTACTATCAACAAGAATGGAGCCTATAGGTCCTCCGCCCTCGATTTTAATCGTAAGCTTTTCTTCACCTTTCAACATGGCACCCATCATTACTCCGGCAGTCATAGCGCGCCCAAGTGCAGCCGATGCTGTCGGCCAGGTATAATGCCTCCGTTGCGCTTCCCCTACAGTTTCTGTTGTGGAGACCGCATACGCTCGCACTTGACCTTCATATCCTAACGCCTTTATTAAATAATCTTTCATTTATATGTCCTCCCATGCTGTTTTTTTAGGTTTACTTCTTTACTTGCTCTCGGTTCCTTTTGTAAATTAGCTGTAGGCCTTTTAATGTTAAGAAGGGCTCCACAACATCGATAACTGTGGATTCATTGGCAATCAACGTGGCCAATCCACCAGTGGCAATGACTGTCGGCTCTAAATTACTTTGTGCTTTCATGCGGTTTACGATTCCTTCGACTTGGCCTACATACCCGTATAAAATACCTGACTGCATGGCCGAAACCGTATTTTTACCTATTATTCCGTCTGGACGGCTAATTTCAATTCTCGGTAGCTTGGATGCTTTCGAGTAAAGCGCTTCTGTAGAAATTCCGATCCCTGGGGCGATTGCTCCCCCCATGTACTGCTTTTCCTCATTTATATAACAATATGTCGTTGCGGTTCCAAAATCGACGATGATGAGAGGGCTTCCAAATTCCTGTATGCCTGCTACAGCATTCACAATTCTGTCCGCTCCCACTTCGCGAGGGTTTTCATACTTTATATTCAATCCCGTTTTAATACCAGGTCCAACGATAAGTGGTTTGATTCCAAAGTATTTTTTGCACATGCGTTCAAGCGCAAACATTATAGGCGGTACAACCGATGATATAATGATGCCGTCAAATTGGTCGAATGAGAGACCTTCATGTTGCAGTAAAGACTTTATGACCATTCCATACTCATCTTCTGTTTTATTGCGGCTTGTTTCAATTCGCCAATGATATTTCAGTATTTCTTCATCGTATACGCCTAATACAGTATTCGTATTCCCAACATCTAGTACAAAAATCATTGTTTTCACCACTCCGCTAAATTATTCTCCCACATCATACCATACTGTTATTTTCGATGCTATTAGTCGCGCTTCTCAAAAGGTAAAAATATGCCAGCTGAAAATTTTGTAGGCTTTCTCATATTTATAGTGTAAAGAAAAGGGTATTTCCGAGGAGGAAATACCCTTTTGATTTCAAGTCAACTTACAACTTTTTATTGTCATCTTCTTTTGGGAAAGAAAGTGGCTTATCTTGAGGTGTACCTTCTTCAATCGGAGGTGTATTCAATCCTTCCTCCGTTATCTCAAGGTCCTCAGGTTCTCTTTTATCCAATGGATCTAAAAGAGCCTCTTTTTCCTTTTTCGTATTGATGTTAACTTTTACGTTTTCATCAGTAGTCAAATTCCCATTAAGAGCTGTATAATCCCGTTCTGGTAATTTACCATCTTGGAAAAGCCCTTTGATTTGTTCTGCATCCAGCGTTTCCACTTCTAGCAGGGTCTTGGCAACCAAATCAAGTTTTTCACGATTTTCAGTAAGGATTTTCTTACATCTTTCGTAAGCTTCTCTAATGATGCGTTGTATTTCCAAATCAATCTCATAAGCGATTGCATCGGAATAGTTTTGGTCATTATTGAAGTCGCGGCCCAAGAACACCTGTCCTTGTGAATTTCCAAACTGAAGAGGTCCAAGTTTACTCATTCCATATTCCATAACCATACTACGGGCAATGCCTGTCGCACGTTGGAAGTCATTATGAGCACCCGTACTCACTTCACCAAAAGTAACTTCTTCGGCTACCCTACCACCTAAAAGACCAACGATCTTATCTTTTAGTTCAGGCTCGGTCATGAAGAAACGGTCTTCTTTCGGAAGCATGACGGCATATCCACCAGCTTGACCACGAGGGACAATCGTAACTTTATGAACCACTTCTGCATCATCGAGGACCAGACCGATAATTGTATGACCCGCTTCATGCCAGGCAACAATATTCCGTTCTTTTTTCGATATCACGCGATTTTTCTTTGCAGGACCTGCAATTACCCGATCCGACGCTTCATCCAAATCGGACATATCGATTTTTTTCTTATCTTGACGGGCTGCAACAAGAGCCGCCTCATTCAGTAAGTTTTCAAGATCGGCACCCGAGAATCCAGGTGTACGTTGAGCGATTGCTTTTAAATCCACGCTTTCTGCCAAAGGCTTGTTACGAGCATGAACTTTCAATACTTCTTCACGGCCTTTTACATCTGGGCGCCCAACTGTAATTTGACGGTCGAAGCGGCCAGGTCGTAGCAATGCTGGATCCAATACATCTGCACGGTTTGTTGCGGCGATGATGATAATGCCTTCATTTCCACCGAAACCGTCCATTTCAACAAGCAATTGGTTCAACGTTTGTTCACGTTCATCATGACCGCCGCCAAGGCCTGCGCCCCTTTGACGACCTACTGCATCGATTTCATCAATGAAGATGATACATGGTGCGTTTTTCTTTGCATTTTCAAATAAGTCACGAACACGAGATGCACCGACACCAACGAACATTTCTACGAAATCAGATCCACTGATTGAGAAGAAAGGCGTGCCTGCTTCACCAGCTACCGCTCGTGCAAGTAAGGTTTTACCTGTACCTGGAGGACCCACCAATAGGACCCCTTTAGGAATACGGGCACCAAGCTCAGCAAATTTGCGAGGGTCTTTTAAGAATTCCACGACCTCTACAAGCTCTTGCTTTTCTTCGTCTGCCCCGGCAACATCATTGAAACGAACTTTCTTCTTATCATCGTTATACAGCTTCGCCTTACTTTTCCCGAAGTTCATCACTCGGCCGCCACCGCCGCCTTGTGCTTGGTTAAGTAAAAAGAAGAATAGTATGAAAATGATTACAAATGGAATGATCGAAGTAAAGAATGTAACCCAGCCACTTGTTTGTTTTGGAGGTAAAACATCAACAACTTCAGTACCTTGTTTTTCTACAGCTTCGCCAATGCGACTCTGTGCATACTCACTAAATGGAACGTATGCAACAAAATACTTGTTTTCATCATATTCCTTCAGCTTCCCTGTAATTTCAAAAACACTGCCTTCGGGTTGCATCGTTAATGACTTGACGTCCCCACTCTCCAAATGCTTATAGAATTGATCTTGGGTCAATTTTTCCTGAGGTTCATTGTTATTGTTAAAGATGCTCACAATCCCAATGATGACTAAAAATATCAGTAAATAAAATATGGTATTACGGAAGATCCGATTCATCCCTTACCTCCTCCCACGGGTAAACAAACTATAGTAAATATTATCATACAAAATTAATGAATTACAATAATTTAACACCGCTGTTTTTATCTGGCCATCTCTTTTAACTGAATACTATTATTTCGTGTAAATCTCAGGTTTCAATATGCCGATGTATGGGAGATTACGATATCTTTCCGCATAATCCAGGCCATATCCTACAACAAATGCATCAGGGACGATAAATCCAACGTAATCCGGAGTAATGTCAGCCTTCCTGCCTGTTGGTTTGTCTAACAATGTAACAATTTTAATGGATTTTGCTTTGCGGTAGCGGAAGAGCTCTGCAAGATAGCTTAGAGTTAAACCACTGTCGATGATATCCTCAATGATTAGTACGTCACGGCCTTCTACTGATGTATCAAGGTCTTTGATGATTTTCACTTCACCAGATGATACAGTGGAGTTTCCATAGCTCGAAACATCCATGAAGTCCATTTCAAGGTGTGTATCAACACGTTTCAATAAATCTGACATAAATGGCATAGCGCCTTTTAAAACACCGATAGCCAGTGGGAACTTATCTTTGTAATCAGCCTCAAGCTGTGCTCCCACTTCTCTGATTTTCTGTTGAAGTTCTTCCTCAGATATTAACACTTTTTCAATGTCATTTTGCATGGTCATTGTAATTAATTGCCCCCCAAGAAGATTAAGCTTTATTATATTCTAAGTAGATTAAAGATGATTCATCAGAAACCTGGTCCGCCTCAACATCCGATTTCTTTAAACCGGGAAGCCAAATGACCATCCCTGCTTGATCGATGATAATCGGCCATGCATTTCTTTCTAGCATCGGGACTTTCTCATTGATAAAAATCCCCTTCAACTTTTTCGTTCCACCCAATCCCTTAACATCCATTCTATCGCCTTCCTGCCTTGTGCGGGCAATCAATGGGAGTCGAACAGCCGATTCAGGGAGGATAAAAGAATCATTTCCTTTACTATAGGGAATTTCATCTTTTATATAGTGTGCTTTAATTTTATATCCATTCGGAAGAATAGTCTCACCGGGAATTTGTACTATAATAGAATATTCTTGGCTTTCTTGGCGAAAAAAACTAAAGATGCATGTTTGATAGGATTTTTCTACAATAAGGCCTTCCGGGAGATGCAGTTCTGCTGAAGGTTGAGGATTTAAAAACAAAGCTAAAAGTTGATCGATATGTAATGCCGAAAGCGATGAAGGTCTCTTCAAATAAAGATAGTTTAATATTAGTTGAATAGATCTTCTTTGTAAAGGTTTAGGCATCGCAAGTACCTTATCTATCCGAATTACAGAATGTTTCCTATCCTGTTGAAGCCATATCTCGGACATTTCTTTCCTGACCAGATCCTGTAAGAACTTCTCATCTTCCATTACCTCTTCACTAAAGCGCTGGAAGTGTTCATGAACAAGCCTATTTTCTTTCTTTAGGAACGGAAGGACTTCGTGCCTGAAACGATTTCTCAGGTAATCATTCTTTTCATTACTTGGGTCGTATCTAGGCTCAAGATGATGAATGGTTACGTATTCGATGATTTCATCCTTGGT
This sequence comes from Peribacillus suis, assembly GCF_059384845.1. Taxonomy (NCBI): domain Bacteria; kingdom Bacillati; phylum Bacillota; class Bacilli; order Caryophanales; family Bacillaceae; genus Peribacillus; species Peribacillus suis. The sequence continues at coordinate 74,270 of NZ_CM182019.1, read as the reverse complement.
AACTTCCAGAAAAGGCCTGATTAGCTGACCGCCATGGAAAGGTCTTTTCAGGGAGATTCCTGCTCTCGCTTGACCTGTCGCCCCTCGGGTCAAACGCATGAGAATCGTTTCGACTTGATCATCGCCATGGTGTCCCAAAACGAGCGTATCTGCCTGATGTTTATCCATCATTTCTTCAAAAAAAGCAAAACGCAGCATTCTTGATGACAATTGAGAACTCTGACCGGTTTTTTCAATATATGCTGGCACGTCAATCCTTTTGCCTTCAAAAACAATATCCCACTGTTCGCACATTTGTTTGACATACTGATAATCGGCAAGGGATTGGTCGCCCCGAAACATATGGTCAACACTCGCAACAATGAGCTCATAATGAAAAATAGGTTGGGCTTCCTTAAGGAAATGTAAAAGTGCCAATGAGTCAGGCCCTCCAGATACACCTACGAGCAATTTCGAACCTTCCTGAATCAAGTGGTTCCTATGAATGGTCTTTAGAACTTTTTCCTTTAACATGGGATCTTCCTTCTTTATGTACAGGTATTAGTTTCTACGTTTAAAAAGTGTAATGGGTTTCAAAGATTCCACCTCTACACTTTATTAACTATATCATAACAACTGTTCATATATGTAAAGAACATAGATTATCGAGATGACGGCCACCACTAAAAAAGTCTCTACAAATCCCCCCTTCTTTTTCTTTGGCTGCCTCTGGCTTCTTCTTGCTTGTCTCGTAGTACCTTGACTCGACGTCTTTTTCTTTGAATGCTTCTGGTCACTAAGTAAGACAACTAGGTCCTCACGCATCCGTAAGGCGGAGTCATACTTCCCGAGAAGCGCTTTATCCAGCATCTTTCTATATGGTTGCAATTCCTTTTTCTGTTTAATCACGTCTGTTAGTTGACTATACCCTTCCCCTTTTTTCTGAAAACGCGCTGGATAGGCCGAATTGATGATAATCATGGCAACAGCGAACAAATCATATTGTAGGTCAGCCTTTCTTGATCCCAACCCCCAGTATCCCCTATCGAAGAATTCGGTGAATTCCTTCACCGATCTCCCAATCAAGGTCGTTCCGCCGACATCTACACATCGCACTTTATAGTCCTGGGAAGTCACGATCAAATTCTCTGGCTTTAGATCGCCAAAGACCCACCCATTTGCATGCAAGGCAGATAAACTAGTCAATAATTGAAGGGCCAAGACCCCAATCCACGAGAACCCTTTCTTCTCAATGAAATACAAGAAATCATGACCGTGAATATACTCCATTACATAAAACGGGAGTTGCTTTCCTTTGGTCATAAAATCATCCGCTTCCAAAAATGAAGGTCCAAGGGTAGACCCCTGGACCTTGGAAAAGGATTTTAGAATATTCATCTCTGAAATGATCGATGTCCCATTATCACTGAGCTTCAGAGCATAATGACGGTTTTTGCTCTCTACTAGATAAACAAATCCGTTAGCACCGCAGCCCAACTCCTTGATAATTGTGTAATGGTTCTTATTCCACTTTCCAGTAATGATACTTCCAGGGGGGAGCTTACATAGATTCCTCAAAGTATTGTTCATCATCATTCGATAACAATCCCCTCAACGAACGTTTTTTATTGAAATAAGAAAGTGCTTCCCGTATTGCTGGTCCTGTTGGTGTGAGCCCTCCCGTACTAAGCTTGGAGAATATTTTCGTCAACGCTTCCAAGTTCGGCGTCCAATCAAGCAGTTTTTCCACATCATTCCTTTTCCCGGGAAATGCAAAGACGGAAAACCGGCTATCACCCATTCTTGCATTCATACTGAGGGAAAGGTCTAACAAGGAATCCTTCACGGTCGGAAGCTTATGTTTCATACTCGCACTTGTATCGACAAGGATTAGCACCTCAAGCTCGCTCGTTTCTCCTAGCTCGTCGACCACCTCCATCACTTCTCCTCTTTTATCTGGCGGGAGATCTTCCATCGTTCTAGAGTCACCTAATATTTGTTGAAGTTCACGATTAATAACTCCTTGTATAGTTTGCGTCATGGCTTTTTGAGTCACCATTTGAACGGTTTGTGATAATTGTTGAGCATAAACGATTTGGCTGACACCGCCCCCGGCACCCGCAATTTTCTCGATCTCTTTCAGACCCTTTTCATCTATTACATCGTTTTCCAATACTCCTATGACATTGATGGTGACGCCCTGCTCCCTTGCTAGTGCAGCTACTGAAGCAGGCTCCTCACCGTGATTCGAGCAGCCGTCCGTTATAAGCAAAACCTGTCTTAATGTACCTGCTTTCATGTTTGGCTCTCCCTTCCTTTCAATCTGTTACCATACTTGACTAAAAGGGAGGAATTTATACAATAAAATACATAGGCAACCAGTCAACATTCTATGACTGGTTGCCTATGTAAATCTTAGTTCCTGCGAACTTGTTATATCGGGTGAAAAGGTACCAACTTGGCACATTGATTCCTCCTTATGGTTTTTATAGGCACTCCTCCTCTATTGGGCTTTTTTTCGTTTGGCCGAAACGGGAATCGATGCCCATTTCGGTGTATTATGCTTGATTTTCGAAGTGACCACTGTCATGTCGTCATCTATGACTCCTTTTGTCCGTATGACTTCTTCTAGGATTAGATCAGATATTTCCTGTGGGTCGTCCGTTTCCATTTCCTTGATTTTCCGTTTAAGCCAAAACTCAATGTTTTCCACATGAGATGGGCCATCGAACACTCCATCACTCATCATGATCAATATATCGCCATCCCTCAGTTCCTCGGATACGACATCTACATCAACTTCTTGAATAATGCCCATTGGCAGGTTACTGGATTCTATTTTAATGATTTTATCCCCCCTCTTAATAAAGCTTGGTATGGAACAGATTTTTAAAAATCTAGCCTTTGCATCTTGAAGGTCAATCATTACTAGGTCAAGAGTAGAAAATATTTCATCAGTCGTTCGCAGAGATAATACGGAGTTTACAGATTTTATGGCTATCTTTTCTTCTATTCCGGATTGTAAAAATTTCTGAAGTAACTTCAATGTTTCCGTGCTTTCATAATGAGCCCTCTCCCCATTGCCCATCCCGTCGCTTATGGCAATCGCATATTTCCCGGCGCCAATTTCCATTGTCGTATAACTATCCCCTGATACAAGCCCTCCTCCCTTTGCAGCATGTGCTACACCCGTTTCAACCGTGAATTTTTTTGCCGACCTGAATATCACCTCACATTGCCCTTGTGGATACTTGGCACATTCCTCAGAATGAACAACAATCGTTTCCCCTAAAATATCGGAAAGCATAGGAGCAATCAATTTCTCGCATTCCCCCCTTCCTTGACAGTAAGGGACGCTCATTTCTATATCGACACCTCCCTGTTCAAGGCTGTAAATCTCCACATACCCAATATTTAGACCAAAATCCTGAATGGCCTCCATTATAGATTCCTCATGTAGATGATGATTTTTCCTTTCCCTTTGAATTTCCTTGGCGAAGTCCTCCATTACGGCTGATACACCCCGTAACTGATCAGCTACTAGTCTCCTACTCTCTTTCACCTGCCTTTTCAGTTTTTGATTGGCTTCGTAATAATTAAGTTCCTGGGCTATCGCCCCTACGACCTGCGGACCTCTCGTACAGTACTTATCCCACTCCTTTGACGTTTTTTGGGGAAGCTGTCCATCATTTTCACTCAATTGAATCATAATTTCCTGCATTCCATCATAGGTTGTATTAAAGTTCTTGGCCCAGCATTGATCCTTCTTAAAACAGATCTGACAGGTCTTTTCAGTAACATTGCTTAAAAAGTAATCAAACTCTTTTTCATCCTCCTCCACTCTTCCTCTTTCATCGACTTGTGAGAAACTATTGGAAAGCGCCTCGAATACATGTGAGAACTGTTCTACCCTTTGGGCGGTCACGTCCCTCACTTTCCGGGCATACTGCTGCTGTTCATCTGAATTTTCAGCGGTTCCGGGTATATGCTTGGCAATTTTATTTATGATGGATGACGGTGTTAATACGAATAATAAGACGGCAATAAGCGATTCATATAATGTGACCATAATATTGTTGGTTCCTTCTCCGTACAGGCCTATTAATAGCGTTGCAATTAATAGGCCTGCGGCAACGCCGACCTTTCTTCCCTCCTTCAGTAATCCCCCAAGCAAGCCCGAAAAGGCAAGGAGGCTCATTTGATAGAGACTCGCGATGCTTGCCAGGCTAAATATTAAACCGGTGACGACGCCGACAGTGGAGCCTATGGCGGCCCCTCCTGCCAGCCCGAATAGGAGGACCAGATATCGTGAAAATATATGGTCGAGAGATAAATCATAAATCATCCAGCCTATTGTCCCGGTCATCACTGATGCAAGCAGGATGATTATACTGACGATTTCCTCCGTCCTTAATGATTGCGATTTTTTACGTATGGATAGCAGCGGGATGGACTGTATGAATATTAGGGTAAGAATCATTGCGAGTCCCGCCTCCACCCCGATCATCATCATGTCGTATAGCTGAATCGTTCGGAAGACCAGATATTGCTGGGCCAGGTTGACCAGGAAGAGTGAAGCGAACACATACATCGACATCGTCTTGAACTGTCCTTCAACTCCCGGTCTCTTAATCTTATTAAAAAGAAGGAGCAGGAACGCGGATGCAAAGATCACTAAACTATTGGAGTAATGAATGGTCAGCCCCCCTGCAATTAAACCGAATAGTGCAAGTGGCGCTCGATCACGACGCATGAGAAACACAGCAGCGAAAAACGGAAGGGCAAATGGTGATAATTGTGAAAGAATCAAGGCTCGTCCTAATAAAAAACCGATAATGGCTAATGAAATTCCCTTCTTTATAAATATGTCATCCGTTTTTGCCTGAAGCGTCTGAATCCAATTGATCGCACCATCCTTCGCTTCCTTTAACTGAACATCTCCAAGCGGTTCCATCATAGGTCTTTCGATTTTCTCCATTTCAACACCCCATTCGTATTATTGATTTTTATTATATAGAGGACATCTCTATTTTTTTGTCAGAATTTTATAAGTCGTACTAAAAAACGTTCGACGAAATTCTTCTTGAACGTTCATTTGTATACAGGTTTTTAAACGCTTTTCTTAAATAGAGGAACAGGCGTTCTTTTATTTCTGAAGAAAAGCAAAGTTTTTAGGTTATTTTTGTGGAAAATGCCCTGAATATTTAAGTTAAATTTGGAAAGTGACATTTTTTCTTTTTTCTGTTGACAATCCTCTAGCACGACTGTAAGATATAACTTGTGCTTCAGTAGCACTTATCATTATGGCGGCGTAGCTCAGCTGGCTAGAGCGTACGGTTCATACCCGTGAGGTCGGGGGTTCGATCCCCTCTGCCGCTATCTTTTTACTAATTCTGGCCCGTTGGTCAAGCGGTTAAGACACCGCCCTTTCACGGCGGTAACACGGGTTCGATTCCCGTACGGGTCATCCCATAAAAAAAAGCGCCTCGGTTCCCTCTTCATTAGGAGAGTAAACCGAGGCGCTTTTTAGTTGGCATAAGTCTTTTTGCCATAGCTAAGATCAGTTTTTTGAACCTATCACTATATTAAAAGAAGGCAAGCCTAGTAGGCTTGCCTTTATCCATGATCTATATTTGTATTCATACTATGAATTATTAACAGAAAAGTTGCTAATCCATTTCAGCAGCAAGTTTATCCGCGTCTTCCTCCGCGCCCTCCACGCTTTGTTTCGGTGCTTCGCTTGAGTGTCGTTAAGCGGTCTTCGCTATCTTTTAAGAATTTAGCCATTTTTTGCTCAAAGTTTTCCTTAGGTTGAAAACCATTCCCTTTAGAACGAGAGTCTTTCGAACGATTATCATTCCCTCTTCCCTGGCGCGGACGTGGTGTATACGCAGGTTTTCTCTCTCCTTCAGGTCGGTCTATTGCTTTTTTTATGGATAAGCCAATTTTACCGTCCTTTTCCACATTGATGACTTTCACTTCAACTATGTCCCCAACCTTCAAATGGTCATTAATATCTTTGACATAATTATCCGCTACTTCACTGATATGGACAAGACCCGTAGAACCCTCGGCTAACTCTACAAATGCACCAAAATTAGTAATGCCCGTTACTTTTCCTTGTAACTTGCTGCCTACTTCGATTGACATAAAAAAAATGTTCCTCCTTAGAAATGTTAAAAAATCTCTTCACTTATATTATAGCTAAAGTAAAAAAATAGTGTCAATATTAGTCGCTATCTTCCTTCGCCTTTGGAAGGTTGAAGATGACTTCTCCCTTATCTGATAGGAAGTAATCCCTTCTCGCGATCTTTGCGATGTACTCCTCATCATTCAGTTTTACGATCTCTTCTTTAAGAAGTGTCTCTTTCTTTTCCATTTTCGCTAACTTTCCTTCTAGTTCTTCCTTTTGCTGTACTTTTTCATCTAAGGCAATATTCTGCGTAACGAGAGTGGACACAGCCACAATCAAAAAGATAGCAGCGAAAACGGAATATAGCGTTAGTCGGCGGACTAAACCACGTTTCTTTTTTTTGACTGTTTGTACCTTTTTCTCTTGTTGAGCGACATAAGGATTTTCGATTTTTGCTACATTCCTTTTCTTGAGGCTGCTCATGGTCCTATCACTCCTCATTTTCTTCTTTTTCTCCATTTATGGATTGTCTCACTAATAGAATTCTTCATTTTCAATAAAATCCCTTTGCCTTTATTATAAAACTTCTCGCCATTTTTTGTAACAAAAACCGGAAATAAATTCCACATTTTTAAAAATATCCATTTTAGAGGCTTCCAGAATATATTTAATACAAAGAGAATCACTTTACCTATCCCTTTTAAAAGCGTTCCGACACCCTTGCCTATCCCCATGATGAATACAAACATGGTCATGATTATCCATTTAATTGGCTCAAATAGTACCAGGCGGACCAGTTCTGTTAGAAATCTAAACAGCTTGACCACCAAAGAAATGACAAATGACAATAATCGAAGATACAAATCTTTAAAAAGAGCTTGGTAGGCAGAAAATCCGCATAATAAGGCCAAAAATAAATAGAGGCGTAGCTCACCCTCATTCACTAAAAACAGGACATAAAAAATGACTAGGCCTTGAATGATCCAGAAAAGAAAGTCATGGAGGAAAACAATCCAATTATTCCTCTCTGAACGCTTCAAGAAATGGTTATACGTATCTAGGGCAGCGCCAAACAAACTGCCCATTCCAATCATCGCAAGCAACGTATAAAATTGAATCGTCAGGGTCATTTGAACAATTTGCCAAAGAAGCCTTTAGCTTTCTCCCCAGATTGTTCATCTAAGTATACGAGGTCAAATACCTTCCCCTTGATTGAAACAATCCCTTTATCCACATCTAGATTCTTCATTTGTAAATTTTGTCCACGAATAGATAAGAAGCCCATGGATGTTTCAAGCAGAAACTCTTCGTTATCGAAACTTTCCACTTGTTTCACCCCGGTAATATCCAATAAACGACGGCCCTTCATCGTGACATCATGTTCCTGAATCGTTCCTTTTGTATAACCAGCATTTGGATCAATATATTGGCTCATTTCCATCCCTCACAATACCATTGATTTTGTACAAGTGTATGTGCAGATGGGATGAATTAGAACAAGCCTGTCCCTACTCTTCTGCCAGCTTTTCTTCCTTAATGATTGAAAACATCTCGGCGGCTGCTTCTTTCTTCGTCGTTTCCTGGATTTTCTCTACGCGGACGGTAACCAACTTTTGACCAAAACGCACCGTTAATTCGTCACCCTCTTTTACATTTGAACTCGCCTTTGCCTGTTGCCCATTGATGGTGATACGACCTTTATCCGCAACTTCTTTCGCAAGGGTCCTTCGCTTGATTAATCTTGATACCTTAAGGAATTTATCTAATCTCATTGGCATGTTTACATCCCCTTATAATTTAAAGTCCTTTTGCTTTGGCTTCATTCCAATAGGAATCCAATTCCTCCAGTGTATAATCAGAGAAATTCTTTTCCTCCTTTTTGATACATTCTTCTATATATGTAAACCGTTTATAAAACTTAAGATTTGCCTTATGGACAGCTTCTTCTGCTTGTATGTCATAATAGCGTGAAACATTGACAAGCGCAAAAAAGAGGTCGCCCAATTCGGACTTTATCCGATCTTTATTTGGGTTAGGATCCTTCATTTCGTCTTCAAATTCTTGCACTTCTTCTATAACCTTTTTCCATGCTTCGGAAACCTCTCCCCAGTCGAACCCGACCTTCGCTGCCCTTTTCTGATAATCCTCGGCACGAAGCAAGTTTGGCAGTGATTTCTCCACACCATCTAAAAGGGAGACATCCCTGTCTGCGTCTTGTCCGTTTTCTTCTTCTTTGATTTTCTGCCAGTTCACTAAAACGTCTTCCTCGCCACTCACTTCTACATCTCCGAACACATGAGGATGGCGCCGGACCATTTTAGCCGAAATCCCGCCAATTATATCATCTATAGTGAACATGCCTTCATCTTCACCAATTTGCGCGTGAAGCATCACTTGTAGCAGCACGTCCCCCAATTCCCCAATCATTCCTTCATCATCTTCTTCATCGATTGAGTCTATCAGTTCATAAGCCTCTTCTATTAAATATTTTTTTAGGCTATCATGTGTTTGTTTCTTATCCCACGGACATCCATCAGGTCCTCTAAGCTGCGCAATGATTTGACGAAGCTTGGAAAATTCCCGGTACTGCAAGGCCTCTTCTTTAACGGGCGGTACATAAACACTCGTTAGGTTGCTCAGTTCCATTTGCCGATCTAACTCATAAAGCGCACATTGGGTAACCTTTTCCTCGCTACTTCCTGCCGCTGTTACGATATACACTGTATAGTCATCAGGAAGCTTCTCCATCAGCGTCAATTTCACGTTAGAAGCACTGAAGGCATCGTATACCTGCCCGATGATCATGTGTTGCCGGATATGTAAGTCGTCCGGGGAAAGATCCGTTCCATCCAGAAGTTGAAATCCTTCAATCGGATCAATCTTCACGGCCTGGAATAGAGGATCAAGGAAGCTTTGACCACCTTCAAGCTTGATGGCAACTCCACGGTCCGGTCCTTTCTCCAGTAAGAGCTGGACCGTCTTCTCGGCAACCATCGGGTGGCCTGGTACAGCGTATAGAACAGGACCATTCATGGCTTCGCTTAATAACGTCTCTGATATTTCCTCGTATACAGCTTCGAACTGGTCATGTTTTTCATATATTGAATCAAAAGAAAGGAACTTAGTTCCTAGCGCCGTCAAATCCGTGATGACCGGGTGGTCCATTGTCCGGACGAAGCATTCCTTTGTTTGAGTCAGTTTCTTATAGATTCCATATGGGAGCTGGTCTAAATCGCCCGCACCAAGACCTATAATCGTTATCTCATTCGTCAACATTTTCAGTACCTCGATTCTTCTTTTTAATAAGCCGTTTAACTTTTAACCCTGCTGGTATCAAGGCAAGCTCCTCTTCCGTGAACAACCCAGTACGGATGATCATGAATAAAAAGATCACCGCTCCCATGCCCACTCCGCCTAATGCTTGGAATGTAGCAAGCATCCTACTTTCTTCAGGTGGCATCACCCAGCGGAATGCTTCATTGAATAGCAGGACTGCCAATCCCATGCAAGCCGTACTTCCTAAAATAATATGCAGGTGCCTCTTTTCAAATAAAGGCTTTTTGATATGTACCTTTACTACTATATAAAACAAAATCGTCATGATAAAGAAAGCCAGAACGGTAGCACATGCCGCCCCTGCAATGTGATAGCGAGGGATAAGGGCAAGATCTAATAGCCACTTGCTCCCTACCCCGATTAGCGTGATGATTACCGGGGCTACCGAATGACCCAGACATTGTATCACCGCAGCTTTTGCCATGATTAGTGACGTAAATAATATCGATATGGAATAGATGGCTAAGGTGACTGTACCTTTTGAGTCTGTGAACAACATGTAATTGACCGGTCTCATCGTTGCCATCAAACCCACGGCGGCAGCCAATCCAATCGTTGCACTCACACGCAACACCAATCTAACCTTTCCTAGAATTTCTTGATCATTACGGTCCCGGACAAACCCGGAGATAACAGGGACAAGCGCCAATGCAAAAGAGTTCGCCACGACGGTCCCCAACTGAAGCAAAGGTTGTCCCCGGTCATAGACCCCTTTCCACCCTTTGGCTTCTCCTTCACCCATCCCGGACCCTCTCAATAGCGAGTAGAGGTGCAAGGAATCCACAAATTGAAACAGGATGAGTATAAGCCCGGTCACACAAAAGGCGAAACCTTGAAAGATTAAGCTCCTGGAAATACGAATGAAGTGGGGCCTCTTAACACCCATTGGCTTAAACAGCTTCCACTCCCGTCTCAAAAGCACGAAGGCAAACAACAGAACAAGCCCCGATATCCCTCCCGTAATCGAACCGAAGACCGCGCCCTTACCGACATCATACAGAGAATAGCCCATATGCACAAACAGTGTCGATAATACAAGGATGGTTACAACCCGGATACTTTGTTCAGCGACCTGGGAGCCAGCCGTGGGAATCATATCATTTTTCCCTTGAAAGAATCCTCTTAAAACGGATGAAAACGGCATGAGTAAATAGGAAAATGCGATGATTTTCAAAAGCCCTGATAACTCTGGGTCTCTCATGATCCCCGCAATCCAATCTGCTCCGAGAAATAGAGCCACGAATAACAATAAACCGATGGAACCTAAAACAACCAAAGCAGTCGACAGAATGTCTTTTATCGTGTAGTCATTTTCGGAAGAGCCCCGTTCTGCAATGAGTTTTGATATAACAACGGGAAAACCAAGCGTAGAGAGTGTCAAAGCCACTCCGTAAAAAGGATATACCTGTTGATAAATATAGAACCCGATATCCCCGGCGACATTTTGATATGGAATGCGATAGGCTGCACTCAAAATTTTCACGATAATGGCCGCAGCACTTAAAATCAAGGCTCCTCGAAAGATGTCCCTTGAAGTTTTATAAGGCTTTTCAGCCATTCTTTTTCCCCTTTTCACTTATATGTGGTTGTTATTATAGCACAATTTGTAGAAGTTATTTTACTTACAGGGTCCCCTCCTCTTAACACGATCCTCCAGCAAAAGCACGACTCCATTTATTCATGGGACTCCCTGTTATGATCTTTTTTTAAAAGAACAAAAAGGACAGCGATCGCTGCCCTTTACACATCCATATATATAATTGCATTTCCTGACTTACTGTTCCATTTGCCTTGCAAGGAAACTAGCTGCTGTTTCAACCGACTTCTGTTCAACTTCACCTAATGCGCCATCTTTAGAGAAAATCAGAACCGCACCTATCGGGTCACCACTGGCTATGATCGGAGCTGCTGCATAAGATTGAACTTCTTCATCATTTGAATCCACGAAGGAAATTTGTCCATTCGGTGATTCAAGGACAGGATTTCTTTCCTCCATGATTTTTTCTACCAAGTCACTGATGCTTTTATTTAAATAGTCTTTTTTAGACCCGCCCGCTACAGCAATGTAAGTATCACGATCACATATCATAACTGGATTTCCTAGGCTATCATATATTGCTTCTGCATATTCTCTTGCAAAATCACCTAGTTCACTAATAGGGGAGTATTTCTTTAGAATGACTTCTCCATCTCTGTCCACGAAGATTTCTAATGGGTCACCTTCACGGATGCGGAGAGTCCTTCGAATTTCTTTTGGGATGACAACTCTACCTAAATCATCAATTCGCCGAACGATACCAGTTGCTTTCATCTAATGTTGCCTCACTTTCATCTAATTGATTTGATATATCCTCTTTTGTAAAGCAAAAACATCACCAGCTATTGAACTTAGTATTTTTCTAATGGTAAGTTCTATACACTTTGAAAAAATATTTCTTTTTGATGTATTTTTTATAAGTGTGCCAGAAGGCTTCTTCAAGAGAACCATCTTCTCATTAATTTTTTGTCGCTTGTATTTCTTTTTTGACGAACTGGAGGCCTTTGGTCATCTCGAAAAGTATAGGTAACCACTTGGTTTGTTCTACACCTTTTATGTGCAGAACAAGTTTCATTCGATTACCGTCCATACCGAAGCCAACCATACGGCCGTATTTCGAGCCAAGCTCAAAGACCTTTTGACCGTCCACGATGCTGCTTACTTCTTCCCTAAGGAGGATGGTGATTTCCTGTTTAAGCTGTTTGATGCTCTCAATACCAGCCGTATTAGCAAACACCTTCATTTCAGCGATTAAAAATAGATAAGCAACCTCTTCCGGGTACTCGCCAAATCGATCGAGCATCTCCTCTTTTAATTCCTCAACTTCTTCTAGAGAAGCAACGCCTCTGAATCGTTTATACATTTCTATTTTCTGATGTCCGTCTATTATGTAGGCATCTGGGATGTATGCATCAATTTCAACATCAATTTCAAGTGTAGACTTTTCTTCGATTGGTTTATCCGAACGTTTTGCCTCAACAGCCTCTTGTAACATTTGAGAATATAAATCAAAACCAACTGAATCGATGAATCCATGCTGTTGAGCACCTAATATATTTCCTGCTCCCCTGATGGATAGATCCCGCATGGCAATTTTGAATCCTGATCCTAGTTCGGTGAATTCCTTAATAGATTGGAGACGTTTTTCGGCAACTTCAGTCAACACTTTATCTTTTCTATAAGTAAAGAATGCATAGGCCACACGATTTGAACGTCCAACTCGTCCCCGTAGCTGATAAAGCTGGGAAAGGCCCATTCTATCTGCTTCATTAACGATGAGCGTATTAACATTGGGAATATCCACACCGGTCTCTATGATGGTTGTGCTTACTAAAACATCATATTCTCCCTCTAGAAAACCAAACATGACGGCTTCTAGCTCCTGCTCGGACATTTGTCCGTGAGCAAAGGTAACGCGGGCGTCCGGTACTAACATGGAAATTTCTTCTGCTTTTCTTGCTATATCATCTACCCTATTATATAAAAAATAAACCTGTCCATCTCTCGCTAACTCACGTTCGATTGCTTCTTTGACCAAGCCCCCGTTATACTCCATTACATAGGTCTGGATTGGAAAACGATTTTCCGGAGGTGTCTCTATGACGGATAAATCACGAACACCCAGCATCGACATATGAAGAGTCCTTGGAATAGGCGTAGCAGTCAAAGTCAATACATCGACATTGGTTTTCAATCGTTTTATTTTTTCTTTGTGAGTTACACCGAAGCGTTGTTCCTCATCAATCACCAGCAAGCCTAAATCACGATATACCAAATCCTTAGATAGAATTCTGTGTGTGCCGACAACGATGTCCACTGTGCCAGCTTTTATTCCCTTTATCGTTTCCGTTTGCTGTTTTTTTGTACGGAAGCGACTCATTAGCCCTATGAATATTGGATACTCCTGGAATCTCTCCCTCAATGTTTCATAGTGCTGTTGAGCAAGAATCGTGGTCGGAACAAGGAAAGCGACCTGCTTACCATCCATGATTGCTTTAAAAGCGGCACGAATGGCCACCTCCGTCTTTCCATAACCCACATCACCACATAGCAAACGGTCCATCGGCCTTTCACGTTCCATATCCTTTTTAATCTCGGTAATGGATCGCAGTTGATCTTCCGTTTCATTATAGGCGAATGAAGTTTCGAATTGCCGCTGCATATCGCCGTCAGGGGAAAAGGCATAACCTTTTGCTGCTTCTCGTTCTGCATAGAGTTTAATTAGATCATCTGCAATGTTCTCCACAGAAGACTGAACCTTACTTTTTACACGTTTCCATTCTGTTCCGCCTAACTTATAAAGCTTCGGTTCTTTACCTTCTGAACCAACATACTTTTGAACAAGGTTAATTTGATCAACAGGAACATATAATTTGTCATCCGCTTGGTACTTGATATGCAGATAGTCCTTATGTACCCCGTTTATCGTTAGCGTTTCAATTCCTAAGTATTTACCAATCCCGTGATTGACATGAACGACGTAATCACCGATTTTCAACTCGGAATAACTTTTGATCCGTTCCGCATTTGATAGTTTTTGCCTGCGAATCGACTTTTTTGTCTTCTTATTAAACAATTCAGTTTCCGTAATAATGCTGAATTTCTGCATTGGCAATTCAAAACCGCTATTAAGGCTGCCGCGTAATATCTGCACCTTTCCAGGAAGGATGCTGTTTGCATCCAGGAGTTCTGCCGCTTCGATATCATAATCTGCTAATATGGAATGGAGCTTTTTTACTCGTTCCTCATCTTGCCCAAGAATGATCACCGTAAAATTCCCTTTTTTCCAACGTTCCAGTTCTGCCTTGAATACATTCATCTGTCCATGGAAATTCTGCATTTGCTTACTGGAAAAATTAAGGATGTTTTGAGGGTTCGTATGCGGCACATGACGTAAAAACAAAGAAAGGTACACAAACGGCCGATTTGATTTTGCAATTAATTCATGCATTGGATGGGCCATTTGTATATCATGGATAATCTGCCCCCGACTTATAAGGTCTGTATACCATGTTGCCTCTTCCTTTTCCAAAGAATCATTAAGTTCTTGGATTCTACTGATTTCATCCAGGAACACCAATCCATTTACGGGAAGATAATCTATTAAACTAGCTGGTTTATCATATGCTAAACTTAGGTATTTGTAGATTTGATCAGGCTTATTACCGTCCTTAAGCTGCTCAAGTTCATAGCTGATGGTTTGGACCAATTGTTCTTTCGTTTTTTCATCTTTTACCTTTTTCAAGCTCTTACTTAATCCGCTTTCAAGTTTCGAAATAATGGATTCAATATGAATTGTTTCCAATAGAGCTTCGCTAACCGGGCCGATTGTTACGGTCTGAAGCTTTTTAATGGAGCGCTGATCTTCTGATGAGAACGTTCTAATAGAATCAATCTCCGTATCGAATAACTCAATCCGAATAGGGTCCGGATCCGTTATCGGATAGATATCGATGATACCGCCCCGGATGCTGAATTCCCCAGGGGTAGACACCATTTCAGCCCGATTGTACCCCATAGCGATGAATTTACCCAATGTGGATTCCAGATTGATTTCTTCACCTAATTTAAAGGAAAGCTGATGCTTCTTCCAAACATCTTTCGGAGGAAGTATTCTGCGGACACCAGGAATCGGTGCAATGACAATTCCTTTCTTACCTTTTGCCCAGAAATTCAATGCTTCTACGCGTTGTGCCCGTAATTCAGGACTGGCCACACTCATGTCTGCAGCAATTAATTCATTGGCTGGATATATAAATAGCTCATCTTCCGGGATAAAACTCGATAAATCCTCCTGGAACTTTTGAGCTTGTAGTAGGTTATGGGTCACTACTAAGATTGGTCTGTTCGTCTTCTCATATACAGATGCCAGCAGAAGTGATCTTGAAGAACCAGTCAAGCCAGATACCATTTGTTCTTTTAATCCTTCGTCTATGCCTGCTATTAACGAATGAACATCATCTTGTTTAGAGAACAAGTGTTGTAATCCATCCACAGTCTGTCCCTCCTCTCTTGATCATGCGTAAATCCTTTTGATTGTATTTACTCTCTCTATAACCGAATCAAACCTATTCTCTATTTTTCAATCCATATATACTAAAATGAACGGAAAAATGCTTTGGATTTTTGTCCAAAGCCCTCTCCCGCTAATGAATAATATAATCGCTTTCATAATATTCTGGGTTATTTTGCAGTGAATTATAACATTCTTCACATATTGCCTTCACATGCATATCCCCTTCGGAATCATAAACGATCATCTCTTGACGGTCTTCATCAGTAAGTTGATTAAACCCCAACTGCTCCGCGGTCAATGCGTCATGCTCAAGTGAACCTAATTTAGTTCCGCAATGCCGGCAACGATAATGGAGAGCCATATTCGATAACCCCCTATTTAATAATACCGTTAGTATGTACTAAAATAGGGGAGATTTATTCAGCGAAACAGAAAGAAATTTCTCCTTATCTTATATCTACTCTAACCTTATTGGTTATATTCGTTCATGACCTGAGTAAATGGTTTTTCTAGCCATGTTTCACAGGCGGCTGCACTTTTTTCGATTGTAGCCCCGACATGATCCCAATCTTCTTTAGAAAACCGGCCCAAGACATAATCAGGCACTGGAATACGACCGACTGGACGGCCAATCCCTATTCTAATTCGATTGAAGTCCTGGGTACCTAAATGGGCAATGGTTGATTTAATCCCATTATGTCCGCCTGCACTTCCTTTTTGACGAAGCCGTACTTTTCCGGGCGGTAAGTCAAGATCATCATAAATGATGATAACATCCGATACGTCCACTTTGAAAAATTGCATGACGGCCGATATGGATTCTCCCGACAAATTCATGTAGGTTAAAGGCTTAAGTAGTAAGACCTTCTCGCCCCGCACCATTCCCACACCATAAATGCCTTTATGCTTGGCTTGGTCAAGTGAAATGGACCAATTTTTAGCTAACTCATCTATCACTTCAAACCCGACATTATGCCGTGTTTTTTCATATTGCTTACCCGGGTTTCCTAACCCTACAAAGATTTTCATGATTCACACTCCGTCATTCCTGATATTTAGAGAGTTACGTTTGACCGAAGATTCTAAAAATCATAAGTGACCTTAGAAAAATAGTACCTTAATTTTAAGTATTTCCGCAAGCGACCGGAGAACTAATTAGAAATTATTTCTAATTAAAGCAATAACTCCTTAACGAATGCAGAGAAGCAAAAAAAGACGCAACTCATAAAGAGCTACGCCTATTATA
The DNA here is from genome assembly GCF_059384845.1 of Peribacillus suis. Taxonomy (NCBI): domain Bacteria; kingdom Bacillati; phylum Bacillota; class Bacilli; order Caryophanales; family Bacillaceae; genus Peribacillus; species Peribacillus suis. Next base: position 57,523 of record NZ_CM182019.1, on the reverse strand, counting down.
CCATGATTAACTTCTATAATCCCGGCATCATGACTCTGGTGAAGGCTTAGTCTCCCTGCCTTCCTCATTTTCTGGGATTCCACCATCTTGCTGTTCACCTGTACTAATTTCCTCTTCTTGACGAGGTGGTAATACAGAAGCAATGACTTCTTCCCCACTGTTTTCAATTGTGACTTTTTGGTTTGATTGGACGTCAGATATGTAGATTGTTTCACCTACTTGAAGCTCTGTGACATCAACGTCGATTGATTCCGGGATATCATCAGGTCTAGCTGAAACAGTTACCTCATGTAGTGACTGCTGTAGGACGCCACCATCTTTAACCCCTTTGGATGTACCTACGAGATTGATGCGTACCTGTGCTTGTAGTTCTGCTTTCATGTCCACGATTAAGAAATCGGCATGAAATACATGGTTTTTCAACGGATCCTTCTGATAATCAGAAAGCATGACCTGATGTTTAGTTCCTTCTAAATCTAACGAAATAATTCCGTTACGGCCCACTTCTTTTATTGTTTTTTGGAAATCCGCGTTGTTGACTGAAATGGCTGTGCTGCCATTTTTATTCCCATATACGACGGCCGGAATTTCTCCGCTTTCCCTTAAGTCCTTTAAATTAGAATGTTTAGTCCCCTTACGTTCTTTAGCTACTAATAGATTACTCATACATCCTCCGCCTTCCTGAATATAAAATATTACAGTTTCACTATATATTTAAATCTTCCCTTATCAGAGAAAGATTAAACATATATTGGCACGCTAGAAATACGACTCCAAGAAAGAATAAGGGGGAGTAGGGAGAACTTTTTTAAAAACCAGAGAATAAAAAAATGGCGGACCATAAGGCCCACCATGTTTTTTAAAACTGACTATCAATCGAACAATGTACTAACAGATTGTTCTTCATGCACACGAATGATCGCCTCAGCAATCAATGGAGCCACAGACAATTCAACAATTTTATCAATTTTCTTTTCTTCAGAAAGGACAATTGAGTTTGTGATGACTAATTCTTTGATTGATGAATTTTGAATGCGCTCAATAGCTGGACCTGAAAGGACCGGGTGAGTACAACATGCATACACTTCTTTAGCTCCATGCTCTACAAGGGCATTCGCTGCAAGTGTAATGGTTCCTGCTGTATCGATGATGTCATCAATCAGAATAGCTGTTTTTCCTTCTATGTTACCGATGATGTTCATTACTTCAGCCACATTTGGTCTTGGACGGCGTTTATCGATAATAGCAATCGGTGCTTTTAAACGATCCGCCATTTTACGGGCACGTGTCACACCACCATGGTCAGGAGAAACAATGACGATATCTTCAAGATTTTTTTCTTTGAAGAAGTCAGACAAGATTGGAACCGCTACTAGGTGATCAATTAAAATATCGAAGAAACCTTGAATTTGCGGTGCGTGAAGATCTAATGTAATAACTCGGTGTGCGCCAGCTGTTTCTAATAGATTTGCTACTAGCTTAGCTGTGATCGGCTCACGTGCGCGTGCTTTACGATCTTGGCGTGCATATCCATAATAAGGCATAACGATGTTAATCGTTTTTGCCGAAGCACGTTTTAAAGCATCAATCATGATTAAAAGTTCCATCAAGTTCTCATTTACAGGCTGGCTCGTTGATTGAATGACATAAACGTCACACCCACGAATACTTTCTTCTATGTTAATTTGAACTTCACCATCACTGAAACTCGTTACGGTACATTTTCCAAGTTCAACGCCAATTGTTGCGGCAATTTCTTGGGCTAAACCAAAGTTTGAATTCAAAGAGAATACTTTTAAATTAGGATCTAAATACTGATTTGACATGATGACCTCCGTGGGTTAGTTATTGAATTTTAATTTTTTCACATAATCTTCTTTGTTAACTTGACGTGCCCGGGCAACTGACAGAGCTTCCTGCGGTACATCCTTGGTGATTGTTGACCCCGCAGCAACATATGCTCCTTTTGCAATCGTTACAGGCGCAACGAGATTTGAATTGCAGCCAATAAAGACATCGTCTTCAATTTTCGTCAAATATTTGTTTTTACCGTCATAATTCACGGTAATAGATCCACAGCCTATATTAACATTCTCTCCAACCTCAGCATCCCCTATATAACTCAAATGAGAGGCTTTGCTTCCTTTTCCGAATACGGACTTTTTAATTTCGACAAAATTTCCGATTTTCACAGAATCTTGTATATCCGATTCCGGTCTGATATGCGCAAACGGGCCGACTTTCACAGAGTTACCAATTTGGCTATCCTGTGCAACCGATTGGCGAATTTCCGTTCCATTCCCGATTACACAATTTATGATTTCCGATTGTGGGCCAACCTGGCAATCTGTTCCGATAACACTTCGCCCTTTAATCATTGTACCAGGATAAATGATTGAATCCTGGCCAATTTTCACATCGGATTCAATATACGTCGTAAGCGGATCAACGATTGTGACGCCATTTCTCATGTGCAACTCATTGATGCGTTTCCGTAATATTTGTTCCGCCTGTGATAAAGCGACGCGGTCGTTTACACCTAAAGTTTCGTCGAAGTTACTTGATTGAAAGGCCGTAACTGTTTCGCCTGCTTGTTTTAAGATTTCAATAACATCCGGTAAATAGTATTCACCTTGGACATTTTCATTTGAAACTTTTTTAAGTGCGCTAAATAAGGCCTGATTGTCGAAACAATATGTTCCCGTATTAATTTCCTTAACATATCGTTCTTCAACAGAAGCATCCTTATGCTCGACAATTTTTTCGACAAGTCCATTTTCACTACGTAAGACTCTGCCATATCCATCTGGCTGATCTGCATACGCTGTCAGAATGGTTGCCTTCGCCTGGCTTTTTTCATGCAAAGCGATAAGCGCTTCCATCGTTTCTGCTTTGATTAAGGGCGTATCCCCACAAATAACAAGTGTTATTCCACTTTTACCTGCTAATACGCTTTCCGCCTGCATAACAGCATGTGCCGTACCTAATTGTTGCTCTTGCAAGGCGTACTTGCATGAATCCCCAAGTTGTTCTTGTACTTTTTCTGCTCCATGCCCAATAACTGTTACAATATCTTCTATTTGAAGTTGATTGACTTGATCGATAACATGTTGTACCATTGGTTTTCCGCAAACAGGGTGTAAAACCTTGTAAAGCTTAGATTTCATCCTAGTGCCTTGCCCAGCGGCCAAAATTATTGCATAGCGATTACTCATAACAGGCCTCCATTTTCACCTTTTTATCCATTAAAAATATTATCTTAAATAAGGATTCTTTTCAAGGTAACATTTGAAAGTAGATGATAATGTTAACCTCTGTCCATCAGACCTTTGACCTTAATATGGGAATAAAAACTAATTAAAATTCCCCCATTCATTATAATCCCCTTTGCAAAATGAGCTGCATTTCCCTCACCCATGTACGTGAAAAGCGACTATCAAGTAGCAGGTCCATTCCCTGAAATGCTATAACACCCGCGTTTATACAGTGATTCCATTCCATATTTCCCTATGTAAAAGTAATGCTTTCAATGCGGCGAATGCCCTTGTAATGACCATCAATCACAATTGATCAATTTTTACTTTAATGGTAAGTAATTATTTTTCTTATAAAAAATAAAATTTACTAAAAAAAATGTTTATACATAAAACAAAAGGGGTATTTGTAATTTTGAAGATAGTACCAGTTACTTTTCTAGATTCAATATTTACAAGTCATAAAAATAAAAAAGAGCACTACTTAAGAAGTAGGCTCTGGTTGCACTTATTTATAATGGACCATGTAAAACACTTAAGAAGCTCCTGCTCCTGCTTCCTCTAATTCGGTTTCAAGTTCTCCTAAACGATGATATTCTGTCAAGACAGCTTCTTGAATTTTCCCGCGTGTGGAAGAATTAATCGGATGCGCAATATCACGGAATTCCCCATCTGGAGTACGTTTACTTGGCATAGCCACAAATAAACCATTATTTCCGTCAATTACTCGAATATCATGAACCACAAATTCATTATCGAGTGTAATTGATGCGATTGCTCTCATACGACCATCCGTATTCACACGGCGTAATCTTACGTCAGTAACTTCCATTTAAGCTCACCATCCCTTTTAGTTGTTAAATCTTAAAGTACATATTCAACAAATAAACGGGAAATCCTTCTATTATCTGTAAGTTTTTTAGAAAATTAAGCCTAGTTTTGAAAAAATATTAAAAACATCCTAAAAATACTGGAAAATTACCCACTACAATCCCCCTAGAAAAGGCAAAAAAAAGAGCCCGTTTATTTAACGAGCGCAATCACTTCTATTTCCACAAGAGCATCCTTAGGCAAACGTGCGACCTCTACGCAAGACCGCGCCGGTTTATGTGTAGAAAAATACTCTCCATATACCTCATTAATCGAACTGAAGTCATCCATGCTTTTAATGAATACCGTCGTTTTAATGACTGTGTCTAAAGTAGCACCTGCCTCTTTCAATACAGCCTGAAGATTCCTAAATACCTGATGCGTCTGTTCTTTTACGTCTCCATTCACCATTTCCCCGGAAGCAGTAAGAGGAATTTGACCCGAACTATAGAATAAACTTTCCACAATGATACCCTGTGAATATGGACCGATTGCTGCTGGTGCTTCATTCGTGTGTACTTTTTTCATGAAAAATCCCCCTTAATCCCTTTTAGTAAAATAGTTTCCACGACTAACGTTTATCTTTTTATCTCTTTCAACAACCTGCGTCAGCTTGATTAATGACACATAATCCTCCACGAGACACTCTTCCGTATGTTCGGACTCTACGAGGACAGCAATCCCGGCAACAGTCGCCTTAAATTCATCCAGAAGGCTTACCATCCCGTTGATTGTCCCTCCTGCCTTCATGAAATCATCCACAATCAGCACATTCGATCCCTCAACCAAGCTTCTCTTTGAAAGGACCATTGTCTGGATTCTTTTAGACGAGCCAGAGACATAGTTGATACTAACGGTAGAGCCTTCTGTCACCTTATTATTCCTTCTTACTATGACGACGGGAACATTCAAATAGTTCGCCACCGCGTATGCTAATGATATTCCTTTAGTAGCCATCGTCATTATAACCGAGACATTTTTCTTGGCATACATGGAAGCGATGATCCGGCCGACCTTATTCACAGTTTGCGGGTGACCTAAGATATCGGTCATATATAGATAGCCGCCCGGTAATAGTCTTTCAGGACTAGCGATTGTTTCGCAAAGCTCATCTATAAAGGTATCAGCTTCCTCCCGTTTAATGGAAACGATATACTTTACGCCACCCGCGGCACCCGGTACGGTCGTCAAAGAACCTATTCCTCTTTGCTCAAAGGTATCCTTGATGATCGTCAAATCCTCACTTATTGAAGACTTGGCAGAACTGTACCTCTCAGCAAAATAGGTCAGTGAAACGAGTTCCCCTGGATGTTCTAATAAATAATTGGTCATATCGACTAGCCTCTCGCTGCGACGAAATTTCATTTGTAACACACCCTCTGTCATTTCCGAATATTATAATGCAACTATACCATCATTGTCCGCATTTATTCAAGGTCGCTACGGTCACCTAACATGCGGACAGCATAGACTTGATCACAAAATCCTCGTAGTCCGTTATAGATCCTTTGCATACGGGAGTCATGTTCCACTAGTCCAAAGACTGTCGGTCCGCTTCCACTCATCAAGACAGCATCTGCGCCGAACGTCTTCATTTGGTCTTTAATGTTGGCCACCTCTGGATACAATTGCAATGTAACCTGCTCCAGTACATTTCCCAGACCGTCGCATACACGTTCATAACTATTATCCCTTATGGCCGAAATCATACCGGGAATATCAGGATGATCCATTTTGGCAACCTGCAATCGTTTATATATATCAGCGGTAGATACGCCAATAGTCGGTTTGGCTAAAATAACCCAGCATTTGGGCGGTGTAGGAAGATGCATGATTTTTTCCCCACGTCCTGTAGCCAAAGCCGTCCCTCCATACACACAAAACGAAACATCAGAACCGATTTCTGCCCCTATTTCAGCAAGTTCATCCATGGAAAGTCCTAACTTCCACAGTCTATTTAATCCTCTTAATGTAGCAGCGGCATCACTGCTTCCACCTGCAAGTCCGGCTGCTACAGGAATATTTTTCTCTATTGTAATAGAAACACCTTTATTAATTCCATAACGTTCCTTTAAAATGAATGCAGCTTGATACGCCAAGTTCCGATGATCATCCGGAACGAATCGATTATGAGATAGAATTTGAATGTGGTTCCCTTTTATTTCTTTTAGCTCTATTCTATCGGCAAGATCGACTGTCGTCATGATCATCTCCACCTCGTGATACCCATCAGGCCGTTTGAAAAGCACATCCAAAGCTAAATTAATTTTAGCCGGGGCTTTTTCCATAAGCTTCAATATGTCCACCTACTTTAACGTTCTTAAAAGTTCTTGTCCTATTCTATCATATTTGTTTCTATTCTAAAGGTTTTTTCATCGTATTTACAATGTATTGAAGTGGAGAATACCTTAGAGGGGAGAAAAGGACTGCGGGGAGAGGGGGCCGTTGCTCCTTCTTGAAGGACTTGCCATGCAACTTAGTGCCCGTTATTCGCTTATGTTTCTTTATAATAAAAGGCCAGACTCCTGTATCTACAATGTAAGCATAAAAGGATATCGCTATACATTGAAGAAAGAGCCTGGCCCATTTCGTAAGGACAGCATGATTCATTTTAGTGAGATTCTATTCTTTATCCACCATTTGACGTTGTGCTTTTTCGATTGCAAGTTTTACCATGTTTCCTGCGTCGCGGGCTCGGATTCCGCCCCAACCCTCTTTTTGGACAACATCGTAAAATCCAAGTTCTTTTGCCAATTCCTCTTTAAAGTCCTCGGACATAATCCCTTTTTTTCTACTCAAGCGAAACAACCCCTTTCACATGCTGTCACATGCCTATTGTTTGTTACATACGCTATTTCATGCTTACTTATTCCACCCTGAACTGGTCACACCTGGATTTTGGACAAATCAAAAAGTAGCAAACATATTGTCTGCTACTTCCTCTAAGTTAAATCTCTTGTTGTTTGTTTAAAAAGGTTAGTTCCACGGCTTCCGTTAATACATCCGCATAGCTGTAAGATACTCTTTCAAACGCATTTTCATCTTGGTCGAGTTCAATTACAAAAACAGCCGGATAAGTTTCCGCCAAAATTCCAAAACGTTCTACAGTCTTTCTTCTTCCACCGTTTGCTTTCAAAAGCAATCTTTTACCTAGGTTTGAATCAAGTGCAGTTTTAATATCAGCTAGAGTTTTTGGCATTTTCGGTCCACCTCACTAATTATAGTATATCACAAATTGTTAATATACACAAACAAAATAATAAATTATATCAGCAGTTAAAAATGTAGTCAATATATTTTTAACTTAATTCCGCAAAAATCGTTAACATTTTTATTATCTCCTAGTAATTGAAAATATATGTAAGCGAACTATTCATTATCAAAAAGGAAAAATTTTCGCTACTGAGTCCTCTGCTCCCTTTTTCGATTAAAAAAATCCTGTCAGAATTATTGATATCCGAAATTTCAAGCAATAAATTAAGCTGCATTCTTTCAAAATGCAGCTCATCATTCTTCCTGGAAAGGTTTAAAGGGGAGTCCTGTTCGAAGCATGCCTTTTGTTTCAATCCCGCCCAATCCTTTTTCGCCTGTTAACGTATTGCGAAGAACATCCCAAACATGAAGATTCTCCATATAGGCCGTGAAACTTACCTTACCGACAATATATACGGGATCAAGCGCATGAATATTCACGCGCGAAGGGGAACTTGCATAATTAGCCCCTGCTTGAATGATCGATTCAAAGTGGGATTGACAAGCACCAGCGAATATAACTAGTTGATCTAGATGTGATACCTTCTTTCTCGCCTCACGGACGGTTTGCACGAAATCCTTGGAGTGGCGATAGGCGTTGATATCGGACATCGGTCCATTTGATTTAGAATAGGCGTCATGACCCGTGACGACAAGGATATCTGGACGGTAATGGTCCAGTAGGCTGCCAATTCTCTGGGGCATTTCTTTTTCGTTACAATAGACGCCATTCACCGGTATGCCGAATTTCTGGTAAAGGTCCAGGCATTTTCGAAGATAGGAAGCATCCCCGTCTACATGTAGCACTCTGCCTGGTATTTGAAAGTATTCTCCGCTATAGCGGTACCCATTACTTGATTGATATCCGCTTTTTTGCTGCTGAAGCTCTAAATCTTGCGTTAATAGGCGGTAGGATTGTTCTTGGAGTGCTTCATTGGACTTTTGACGGACACTTCGCTCATTATCGTTTATGATCATCAAATCCTGAAAAGGTGCATCTGCGATTAGCCGAATATCTTCCCCGTAAAGAACGGCTTCACGTTTGCCGTAATTATCACGGATATCAATTACCCGAAATAGTACGTCGCATTTATAAGAGAGCCGACCGACAATATCATTTATCTGAACATTCATTGCTCCACCCCATGAGAAGACTTATTTTAAAGCCCACCCTAGATTGTTTTCTTTCTTAAGTTATGCTAACGCCCCACGAATGGTGAAAGTGAAAATTGGGGTATATCATATGCGGGAATCGGTTCACTACCCGCTCTAATCCAAAAAAAAAGCCGGATGAGGGAGAATAGAACCCCTTTCCGACGTTAGATTGGTAATGGTTATTTAAAATTCGGCAGTAATGCATCACTCAAGCGTCCAAATTCCTCAATGCTCAATGTTTCCCCTCGCCTAGTCGGGTCGACTTCTACGGCCTTAAGAGCAGCAAGAATCAATTCCTTTTTCGCTTTTCCTTCCGGCAACTGACTTGTTAAGTTATTTAATATCGTTTTTCGGCGCTGTGCAAAGCTCGCCCGGGTCACGACGAACAAAAAGTCCTCATCTTGTACTTCGACAATCGGTGTAACCCGTCTTGTGAGGCGAATAACAGCCGAATCGACATTCGGTTGCGGCATGAACACCGTTTTTGGAACGATCATAACCGTCTCTGCTTCCGTATAATATTGAATGGCAATCGATAAAGAACCATATTCCTTCGTGCCTGGCTTAGCTGCGATTCGATCGGCGACTTCCTTTTGCAACATACATACGATGCCTCTAATCGGTAAGTCCTCTGACAAAAGCTTCAAAATGATGGGAGTAGTAACATAGTAAGGAAGGTTGGCTACGACCATTATATCCTTGATATCCTTGAACTCTTCCTCGATGGCCTGCTTGACATCCGCTTTCAAGACATCCCCATGGATGATTTTCACATTGTCGTATGGAGACAGTGTATCGGCTAGTATCGGAAGTAAGCGCTGATCTATCTCAAAGGCTGTGACCTTTTTGCTGCTTTTCGCTAATTGTTCAGTCAGCGCCCCTATACCTGGCCCAATTTCAATCGCTCCACTTTCCTCTGTCAACTCCGCATGCTCGACAATCCGCTTCAGGATATTCGTATCGATTAGGAAATTTTGCCCTAGGCTCTTTTTAAACGAAAATCCGTACTTCTTTAGGATGTCTTTCGTTCTGACAGGGGTTGCTATATCTTTATTCATGATTTTCCTCCTGATTTATCTGTACAATCGCTTCGCTAAAAGCCTCAGTTGATATTTGAAACATTTTTAATCGCTTGTATAATTGCTTACCATTTGTAAAACCGATCTTTAAGATGGAACCAAGTCTTTCTCTTCGCTCTCTAGCTCCCGCACCACCGATTAAACCTGCATCTATTAAATCCTGCTGGGATATTTCCTCTTGGGCTTCCTCATCCATGAGTTGTGCGTCTTTCAAGGCATTACGAATCGCTTCAGGTGAAGCGTGCTCCACGCCTATTCCCCTGCCTGACTTAGGCAACGCCTCTTTCTTCGTTAAAAAGGCATGTTTACAGCCCTTTACTTGTTCTGAAATGATATTTCTGATTTTTTGTCCTGGAAAATCCGGATCCGTAAAAATGATAACACCACGTGTGACTTGTGCCAACCTTACCTGATCTATACAGGATTGATTCACGGCAGAACCGTTCGTTTCTATGGTATCCGCATTGACCGCCCTTTTTATCGCTACTGTATCATCTTTACCTTCAACAACAATGATTTCTTTAATCTTTTTCATGTTTTCCTCCATACAGAAAAGCGTAAGACTTACTATGTAAACAGACCTTGCCACGACTTTTCCATCGGGATGGCTTCTCACGCCATCACTCGATTCACTTTTAGTTTACACTGAAATTTTATGACTTATTGAATCGTCTCTTTTATTAAAGCAGGTTTATACTGTTGGTTTCAACAAATGGTAAAATAAAACGTCAAAAAAGCAGGAGACAATTTATCTCCTGCGAGAGAAAACTTATTAATCCAGTACTCGGATTTTCACTTTCTTTACACCCCAACGATAAGCGTCGTTTTTCGATGAAAAGAATACATCTATTCTGTTTCCCTTAATCGCTCCGCCCTTATCGGCAGCAGTAGCATAGCCATAACCCTCGACATAGACCTTCGAGCCCATGGGAATCACGCTTGGATCGACTGCTATGATTTTGGCATTAGGATTACTTTTCAGATCCACTCCTGTTGAAGTAACACCTGAACAGCCGTGGCAACTTGCTGTATAGGCCGTTGATGAGACGTAAATTTCTTTTCCGCTGGTAGAATTCACATTCGTTGCTCTCGGTGATTCTTGGGTTTCAAGCTTCTTAGTTCCGACCGCTACGACCTTATCCTGCTTTTTATTCACAACTTTTTCAGAAAGCAATTTCCTTTTGACTTCTTTTCCATTTTCTTTGATCACTTCGTATTCCTTGGAAGTGATACCCTTTTTTCCTTCTTTTTCGATCTTTTCTTTCCCTTTTAATAAAGAATCATCATTTTTAGTAATGACAGCATAATCGACAGGTTCTTCCACTACATCGGTGACTTTTTCAATTCGAATAACGTTTACCGTATTCTTTGCTTCAACTTTTTCCACTAATCCTGGTTCAACTCGATCTAAATCATTGAGTTTGACACCTTGTTGCTTTAAAAAGTCAGCGACCGTAGTCGAAGTTGACCAAACCTGCTTTTCTTTTCCACCTACCACCAAGTTCAGTGAAAAGGCTCTATCGATGCTAACTTCCATATCTGCTTTAAGCTTCGTGTCTTTTGAAGGAGTAACTTTATCCTTCTCATCTACTCCGAGCTCCTGCTCCTTGATAAATTCCTCTACGGTATCGGCGGTTGACCAGACTTCCTCTTGCTCACCATCTTGTACCATGACAATTTTTCGAGCCTGCTTGTACACTACCTCTAGATCATCAGCTACTTCACTGTCAACAGAAGGATGTACATAATCTGCGGCTTGAACCGTAATCTCTAAATCTTTTAACATATCATTTACAGTAGCCGCGTGTGTCCGCACTACCTCTTTTTTCCCGTCAAGCATGATTGTGACTGTATGCATTGTTCCTTTATGGATCAGTATTCCCAGCGCCGTAGTGACGAGAATTGCCGTGCATATCGCAACCGCTATTCGCTTCTTACCTACAAGTCTGGAAATAAGGTTTTTCATAGTTTTTGATAGAATGAAAAACTCCTCCTTCCTCCCGGTGATTATATAGACATACTTATCGAGCTGTCAACCCATCCACTTCTCATTCAGGAAATTATTACCTATTATGCATATTCCTCATAGAAAAGGAAAGGGTGACTTCTCGACATAAAACACCTATGTTGGGAGAGAGATTTGTAGAAACTTCAAAAAATGCTTTCTAAATAGCAAATCCCGGGAGAACGTGACCCAAAATGATGTCAATTAATGCCGAATAATTTCTTGGCATTACTCGTTGTCGCCTGGGATACTTCTTCCACGGAAAGTTGCTTGATGTCTGCAATTTGCTCGGCGACGAGTTTCACATAGGATGGTTCATTACGCTTTCCTCTAAAGGGATGGGGTGCTAGGTAAGGACAATCCGTCTCAATTAATAGACGATCCAATGGCACAGCTGCTGCTACTTCTTTTGGTTTCTTCGCATTCTTGAAGGTAACGGGGCCCCCCAATGAAATATAAAAGTTCATATCGATACATTCCAAAGCTGTTTCGGCACTACCACTAAAGCAATGCATGATGCCTCCCACTTCTGAAGCACCTTCTTCCTTTAATATGCTCACGATATCTGCGGTTGCTTCACGATTATGAATGATGATAGGCAACTTTACCTTTTTTGCTAGGCGTATTTGTTTTCTGAAAACTTCCTTTTGAATTTCCTTCGGCGATTTGTCCCAATGATAGTCAAGGCCCATTTCCCCTATAGCAACTACCTTAGGATGTGCGGAGAGTTCTTCAATCCACTGGAGATCTTCTTCCGTCATATCTATTGCATCAACAGGATGCCAACCGATTGCCGCAAACATAAACTCATATATTTCCACTAGTTCCATTGCTCTAGTGATGGTAGGGCGGTCAAAGCCGACGACAACCATGTTTTTTACGCCCGCTTCCTGCGCTCTTTCTATGACTTCTTCAAGATCTTCATTGAATTGCTCTGCATTTACATGTACATGTGTATCGAAAAGCATGTTTATTCTTCCTTTCTAGCACTATTTTATTTCGTAATGAGAGTTTTATGTTTCTCAATTAGGTAACAAAAAGATTACATAGTCCCTCCCTGAAGGCAGGGACTAAAGAATGGTCTCAGTAGATGCCTGCTGCACTGGGGCATATAAATAAAAAACATAAAAGTGTTTCATATGAAACACTTTTATGTTTTTTTGAGTTATTTCACTTTCGATCCATTAGGAATGGAAGCATCTATTGTAGCAACAGATAGGACGCCATCTTGGCTGCCAGCCAAAATCATTCCTTGAGAAAGCTCCCCACGTAATTTCACTGGTTTAAGATTGGTCACGCATATCACTTTTTTCCCTACTAATTCTTCTGGTTTGTAGTGCTGAGCAATCCCGGATACGACCTGCCGCTTCTCGTACCCAAGATCCAACTGTAGCTTAAGCAGTTTGTCGGCTTTTTTTACGGGCTCGACTTCCATTACCTGCGCTACACGCAACTCAACCTTTGTGAAATCATCGATTGTGATTTCATCAACTTCCGGAATTTCGACTTCTTCCTTTTCTTCCTCTTTGGACGTGCCACCCTGCATTTGTTCTTTAATATATTGAACTTCCTCTTCCATATCTAAACGCGGGAAGATAGGGTCCCCTTTTAACACTCTTGTATCGGAAGGAATTAATCCAAACTCGCTGAGACTATCCCATGTCTTCAGGTTCTCATCCTGAATGCCTAGCTGAGTAAAGACTTTTTCCGGTGCCTGCGTTAAAAATGGTTTCAATAGGACGGCTGTCCGGCGTAAAGATTCAGCCAAATGGACCATAACACTTGCAAGTTCCCCTTTTTTGGCTTCATCTTTAGCCAACATCCACGGTTGGGTTTCATCGATGAACTTATTGGTCCTGCTCACAAGCTGCCAAATGGACGTAAGGGCAACGGAGAATTCCATTTTTTCCATGGCTTCTTCATATTTATGTACCGTATCTTGATTCATTTCAAGCAAGTTTGTTTCAAATTCGCCATTCGACCCTTGATAGTTTGGAATCACACCGTCGAAATACTTATTGACCATGGCTACGGTTCTGTTCAATAAATTACCTAGATCATTCGCTAAGTCAAAGTTAACCCGTTCTACAAATCCCTCTGGAGTAAATACCCCGTCAGAACCGAATGGGACTTCACGAAGAAGGTAATACCGTAAGGAATCCAAACCGTATCGATCAATCAATGTAACCGGATCGACCACGTTCCCTTTTGACTTCGACATTTTGCCGTCTTTCATAAGCAACCAGCCGTGGGCAAATACCTTTTTCGGAAGCGGCATATCGAGAGCCATTAACATGATCGGCCAGTATATGGTATGGAAACGAACGATTTCCTTCCCTACTAGGTGAACGTCCGCCGGCCAGTAATTCCTGTATTTAGAATCATCATCCGTCCCATACCCTAAAGCTGTAATATAGTTAGTCAACGCATCAATCCAGACATAAATGACATGCTTCGGATCTCCCGGTACTTTAATTCCCCAGTCAAAAGTTGTACGAGAAACGGCCAAATCTTCTAATCCCGGTTTGATAAAGTTATTGATCATTTCATTTTTTCTTGATTCAGGCTGGATGAACTCTGGGTTTTCCTCATAGAACTTCAATAAACGGTCAGCATACTTACTCATCTTGAAGAAATATGACTCTTCCTTAACCTTCTCGACTGGTCGGCCACAATCTGGACATTTCCCATTACCTTCTTCGACTTGGCGTTCCGTAAAGAAAGATTCACATGGTGTACAATATAATCCTTCATATTGATCCAAGTATATGTCGCCCTGATCCAGCAGCTTCTTGAATATTTTTGCCACAACCTCTTTATGGCGGTCTTCTGTCGTCCTTATGAAGTCATCATAAGATATATCAAGCTTATTCCAAAGCTCTTTTATTCCAGACACGATATTGTCCACATACTGTTTAGGTGTAATGCCCTGTTCAGCTGCTTTGCGCTGGATTTTCTGACCATGTTCATCCGTTCCCGTTAAGTACATAACGTCAAAGCCACGCATCCTTTTGTAACGAGCCATAGCATCTCCTGCCACCGTCGTATACGCATGCCCTATATGTAAATTACCACTTGGATAATATATGGGTGTTGTAATATAAAATGTATTTGATTTTTCCTGCATTTTATTGCCTCCTCATCATTTGCAAAACTGGCTAAGGACTTGCCCCTGCCAATTAGAGCACAGTAAAACTATTATCTCTATTTTAACCCTATCTGTCATTCTATGCGACAAGAATCAACAATCATTTCATCCTGAAATTCGAATGAAAGGCAAAGAATTTCTAATCAGTGCTTAATGCTTGCAAGGTTGTCTTCACCCTATTTTCAGCATTACCTCTTACCTCAACAAAATATACCTTACTATTCATATTTTGCGCAACATCTCCCATTCTATTTGGACGTTTTACAGGAATATTATCCTATATTCCGTATTTTTGATTTGAAACTAAAATAACATTACTCTTATAATAGGGAAGAGATAGAGCTCCATTATCATAGTTTGTCGAATCTTGGTGAAGTAAATGGTTCCGCAGACAAGCTAGGACTAAGGCTTTTTTGCTTTATTACTTTTCGTATCCTTTATAAAAAGCGATAATGAGCTCTTACAGAAAAATGAAAATAAATCATTGACGAATATGGGAATGGCTGGTATTATAAATTTATAAAAAAAATTGTCGAATAATGACGAAAAAAATAGAAAAAGGTACTAAATTGTATTTTGAGAGGGGAATTTTCAATGAAATCTACAGGAATCGTTCGTAAAGTTGATGAGTTAGGCCGGGTAGTTATTCCAATCGAGCTTCGCCGTACATTAGGCATCGCTGAGAAAGATGCTTTAGAAATCTATGTGGATGATGAGCGCATTATCTTAAAAAAATATAAACCTAACATGACTTGTCAAGTAACTGGTGAAGTTTCTGATAACAATCTTACACTTGCTAATGGTAAGTTAATTCTTAGCCGTGAAGGTGCAGAAATGTTAATTAAAGAAATTCAACAAAACTTTGCAACTTCTAACTAATATAGATAAAAAACTTCCGAATATCGGAAGTTTTTTTTTGTCCATTTAGTTGGCATCTATATGAAATGCCTGGTATACGTCGCGTTTTTGCATATTTCGATCTTTTGCAACTTGCTTTATGGCATCCTTTGAAGGCATTTTCTTCGTTTCAATATAATAGTTGACATGCCCAACAATGTCGAAAGCTGACCACCATGCTTCTTCTGGGTCTTCTTCCTGTTCTTGAGCACCCTCTATTATCAAACAGAACTCACCGCGCACCTCATTTTCAGCCGCCCAATTCATTGCTTCACTTAATGTACCGCGAATAAACTCTTCAAACTTCTTGGTTAATTCACGACATAGGACTATTTGTCGGTCTCCTAGGATTTCATGCATATGTTTCAAGGTTTCCTTTAAGCGGTGAGGCGATTCATATACAATCCAAGTAGCTTCCATTTTTTTTAACTTTTCCAACTCTTGTTTCTTTTCTTTTGCTCCCCGCTTTAGGAAACCATAGAAATAAAAGGGTTGAGGGGAAAGCCCTGAGGCAATCAACGCCGTTAATGCCGCATTGGCTCCTGGCAAGGGGATAACCTTAAACTGTTCAGCAATTGCCTCCCTCACAAGTTCATAGCCTGGATCGGAAATCGTTGGTAAACCGGCATCACTGACGAGAGCGATCACTTGGCCTGAACGAAGTCGCTCAAGCATTTGCCGTCCGCTGTTTTCCTTATTATGCTCATGATAACTGACGATAGGTGTAGAAATCTCAAAGTAATTACATAGTTTTTTTGTATTTCGCGTATCCTCGGCAGCTATGACATCTGCTTCCTTTAAAATCCTAAGAGCGCGGAAACTCATATCTTCAAGATTGCCTATAGGAGTAGGGACTAGATATAAAGCCGGTTCCAACCCCTCTTTTTCAAAACTCTTTTGCTGCCACATAGATTATGTCTCCTCCTTTGCCATCCACTTTTCTTTTTGTTTTCTGGTTAGTTGCTTGAACTGGTATTCTGCCTTCATGGCCAAAGTCTGGTTTTCAAACGTTTCATGATAAATCAGTTCCACAGGGGTCCGTCCACGCGTATATTTAGCGCCTTTCCCCTGATTATGCATATTGATCCTTCGTTCTAAATTATTGGTGTATCCCGCGTAATAACTATCATCGCTGCATTTTAAGACGTAGAAATAGTGCCTATTCGTCTCCATATAAAATCCTTCTGATTTCAGGATTATATTCATTCTGTTCATTGTACACAACGAGTGGAGGTAGGATTTTCAAATCCGGGTTTCCGTCTTTGATTCCTTCAATGAGAATCGTATTGGCCTCTTTTGTACTTTTTGGATAAACGAATTGCAACCTCTTCGGTTCAATCCGATACTCCCTCATCAGTCGTAGGATATCCATCAAACGACCAGGTCTATGGACGAATGCCGCTTTTCCACCCTGACGAAGTAACTGACTTGAAACACGCATGACGTCTTCCAATGTGCACATGATTTCATGACGGGCAATCGCAAAGTGTTCATTTTTATTGATTTCCTCAATGGACGGAGTCGGGAAGTACGGTGGGTTACACGTTACCACATCATATTTACTGTATCCTATTTGCTTTGGGATTTCTTTTATATCAGCATGGACCATTTCAATCTGCGAGGAAACCCCGTTATACTCCATGGTTCTTTGAGCCATGTCATATAGGCGATCCTGGATTTCGATGCCCGTAATGGACCCTTTAGTCCTTGTGCTTAGCAACAAGGGTATGACGCCATTGCCTGAACAAAGATCCACTAGCCTTCCCTTTTGGATCGGTACGCTTACAAACCTGGATAATAAAACGGCATCTAATGAAAAAGAAAACACCGATGGACTCTGGATGATCCGTAAATCTTCCGCCAACAGGTAATCCAGCCGTTCATCCCCTTTTAGTTCTACCATTGCTATTAACCCTCCTATATATGTAGAAAAAGCAGGATTAAGCCCTTACTTTAACCCTCACTCGTAACAAAAAGGGCCTGACTCATAGTATGCGTCAGACCCCGAATCACTATATATTGTAAACGGTCTATCTATCACGTAAAAGAGATGGAACATTCTTTTATATTATTCCATTTTCACTTCTTGTTTAAAAAAGATAAACAGAACAGGCAATCTCCTTCTTTACGTAAACTGCCAAAATGCAGATTACAAATATGGAAGCCTTCTTGATAGATACGGGCTAGATTATCATAGCCTTCCCCTATATCCATAACCTTATTCGTACTCTCAGTACGGTTCTTCGTCTTTTGTTTCTCTTTTATAGAAACGGGTTCACTCTCGGCATCCGCAAGGCCCAATCGATGACGCAAGTGCTCATTTTCTAACTTGAGCGATTGATTTCCTTCGAGGATTTCCGCAAGATTCTCCTTCAATTCTCCAAGCTGTTTATATAATTGGCCTATCTGGGCTTCCATATTGGTAACCGACTCAAAAATATCTTTCTTATCCACGCTCTCCCACCACCTTAATAATCTGTGGCTTGAATAGAAACGGCTCCCTCTTTTAGAATCTCATCTAAAGTATACTCTAATACTCTTTCCTGCTCGATTAGTTCAATCTGAAGTACGCGTTCTAGAATATTAAGCCCCACTACCTTGCCTTTGCCACCAGGCGTATCAATCATCTCACCTAAATCAGGAAGCATTTCCTTCGCACTCTCATACTCGTCATTTTCATATTTCAGACAGCACATCAATCGACCACATAATCCTGAGATTTTTGTAGGATTTAGTGATAAATTCTGATCTTTCGCCATTTTAATGGAAACAGGTTCAAAGTCTCCCAGAAATGTCGAGCAACAAAGCATTCTGCCACATGGTCCAATGCCACCAAGCATTTTAGCCTCATCCCTGACTCCAATCTGTCGAAGTTCAATCCTGGTTCTGAATATGGCTGCTAAATCTTTGACTAAATCACGGAAATCCACGCGACCATCCGCAGTAAAGTAAAACACTACCTTATTTCTATCAAAGGTATAGGACACGTCAACGAGCTTCATATCCAGCTTATGCTCATCGACCTTTTGACAACATATATAATAAGCTTCTTCTGCAGCAGACTTGTTTTCCTCAACAATTAGCTTATCTTTCGCATCTGCAACCCGAAGTACTTTTTTCAATGGCAGGACAACATCATTTTCATCTACTTGTTTACGGGCTGTAACAACCTTACCGAATTCAACACCGCGGACAGTCTCCACTATAACAAAATCGTCCTTGGGAATGGCGAATTCGCCCGGATCAAAGTAGTATATTTTGCCCGCTTTTTTAAAACGGACACCTACAACATCATACAAATCATGATCCCTCCTGCAAATTCAGCACAAGCTGTTCCATCAACAGCTGTGGATTTGTGTTGGACATCAACTTCCTTTTCGCTTCCAAAATAAACTCCATATGTTCAGCGAGTCGTCTCGGAGAAAGATGAAGAGCGTGAGTTTCAAATTCCTTCAGTTTATTTTGAAATACAATCAGGTCCTTCTTGTCCAACTGAATATATAATAAATCCTTATAAATAAGAAGTAACAAATCAAGGCCTCTGTCTACCTGTTCTCTATCTTTAAAGTGCGAAAACCAATCCGTCTGAAGGAACAATAAGGCCTTCAGGGAATTCTGTTTTAACACTTCATACAATTTTACCACTATTTTTTGGCCTTGTACAAACCATTCATCATGACTCATGTCAATTCCGTCTACCACATTCTGTGTTAAATGAGCGACGACAGCGGCCATCTGTGGGTCCACGTCCTGTTCCATCAGCTTTCGTTTGACATTCTCCGGTGATAACGGTTTAAACGAGATCAATTGGCACCTCGACAAAATGGTCGGTAGAATGCGCTGAACTTGTTCGGTCATCAGTATGGCTACCGTATCTCCTACAGGTTCTTCTAAAAACTTCAAGAGACTGTTCGCTGCCCCGACTGACATCTTATCCGCATCGGTAATCATGTACACTTTCCGATTGGCTTCCACACTTTTCTTTGAGAATTCCTCTTGAAGACTCTTAATTTGTTCCTTTTTAATGGACAGTCCATCTTTTTCAATCAAATGGATATCCGGATGGTTTCCACTAGAAATTCGTTTGCAGTTCTTACACTGTCCGCATGGCTCAAAGCCTTCGACCGGGTTCTCGCATAGTAAGCTTTTTGCAAAAGTTTTGCTTACCTCTTTCTTACCTGTACCTGTATCCCCTTCAAATATATACGCATGAGCCACTCTGTTCTTCGTGATGCTATTTTGCAACATCGTCATAACCTGCGGCTGAATTTGTCTCATTTCCTGCCATGTTTTATCCAACATCATCACTCACTTACGTATATAAATTAATCAGCAGTCCTTTAATTTCGCCTATCATTTCTAATATCTCAAGCGAACTCTTCTCTTTATTTAAAATTTCCTCGCTTAACTCGATCAGTTTCGCATCAATCGTTTCCACGGTCTTCAATGGTCGACTCTGTCCGTATTGATTCCAGCTCGTGGACTGCTTCAGTTCAAGACCATACTCAACAGCTTCGCGCACAAACCGCTTCACTAATGCCTTATATTTGGCTAGTTCCCTAAAGGTCCGGGATCGGACTAGGCGCTGACCTGCCCCTTCAATGTCCCCGATTA
This sequence comes from Peribacillus suis, assembly GCF_059384845.1. NCBI lineage: Bacteria > Bacillati > Bacillota > Bacilli > Caryophanales > Bacillaceae > Peribacillus > Peribacillus suis. Next base: position 37,249 of record NZ_CM182019.1, on the reverse strand, counting down.
AACGATTCAAAGTTTGAACCTGCATCTTCTGGTCCTGTGTTTGAACCAGTTGTTGAAACCTTCCATTACCTGATTGCATTTGTTTATTATCCTGCCGGGCTTTATCCAAATTAATAGGTATGTCATGGTTGATTTTCATAAAGAACCTCCATATATCTAGCCGTTAAAATTGCAGAAAATTTTCAACCGGCAGGACAAATATGGTTGCACCGCCTACTTGAATTTCCACCGGATATGGTACATACGATTCGGCATTGCCACCCATTGGTGAGACCGGGGAGACTAATTGAGAACGCGACTGACAACTCCGCTTGATTATCTCAATCGCCTGATCGACACGTGTATCCTCCGTGCCAATCATAAAGGTTGTATTCCCTGATTTTAAAAACCCACCCGTACTGGCGAGCTTGGTTGTCCTGAAATTATGATCCACTAATTCATTAAGCAGCCGATGGCTATCCTTATCTTGAACGACAGCAATGATCATTTTCATTCTCATCATCCTCCGCTTACTATGAATTTTCACTACCTTACTCCCATTATAACAATTTGTGCTTACATGGAATAGGGTGCAGTTGAATAATATGGAAATCCTAGCGTACCGTTATCTCTTCTTCAAAGCTATCATTAATTGATTCTTCGCTTCTTGGAAAACTTCCTCGATTGATTGATCGGCATCAATGATAACGTAACGATCCTTCCATCTGCTAATGGTTAGCTGATAACCCTCATATACCTTTTCATGAAACTCCAGAGCTTCCAAATCCAGTCGATTCACTTCACGGTCCCCGTTTGACTGTATCCGTCTTAAACCCTCTTCAGGTTTTATATCGAAAAAGAACGTCGCATCAGGCATCATGTCACCAATTGCAAATTTATTAATATTGTATACATCTTCTATATCTAAGCCCCTTGCATAGCCTTGATAGGCCAAAGAGCTATCAATGAATCGGTCACAGAGGACGATGGTCCCCTTTTCTAGTGCAGGGATGACTTTTTCCACCAAATGCTGCCGCCTTGCAGCAGCATATAGTAAAGCCTCCGTTCTTGAATCCATTGCTGTATTGTCTTTATTCAAGATAACTTCTCTTATTTGTTCGGATATCGGGATGCCACCTGGTTCCCGTGTTAGCAAAACTTGATAACCTTCTTGTTGGAGGGCGTTCCCGAGCATGTGAATGATTGTTGTTTTCCCTGCTCCCTCAGGCCCTTCCATTGTTATAAAAATCCCACGATTCATTGGTGTACCTCCAAGGTTCTTTGTTTGTAGTATATCATTTTATCCAACCTGGCTGCCCTCATAAACAATCAGCTTCCCGCTTGAAAGGAAAGAACCTCCATGGAATCTTGAATCCAATGCTAACAGTCTCCCTAAATTATCGATATGCTCTGATGTAATCATTTCCCCGGTCATAATCAAGGGGATGCCAGGAGGATAAGGAATGACCATTTCCGCAGATACCGCACCGATTGCTTTTCCAAACTCAACTTGGACCGTACTTTTTTGTTTCATGACAGAGTATGGATAGGCAAGGCTCGTCATGGCGTTTTTACCGAGTGCACTTTGTGGAACAACTTCTTCATCTTGTTCTCCTGATCTATCTTTCATCGCACTTGATGCTCTTTCGATTTTTTTGATGATTTCCTTAAAAGGAAAATACTGTTCTTCCTTTACTAAAGGAAGAGTCATCAAAAGATTGTAGGGATCCGCAAGTTCCGGATATAGGTTTTCCCCTTCAAATAACTTCTGTAACTGAAATCCACTTAAGCCTGTCGTGGACTGGATGACGACTTTCAAGGGGTCGGCAGACGTTCCCAATGGTGCCTCCAGTACTCGTATCGTGCCGAGCTTGCCCAACTCCCCTCTGAATTCTGAAATCCTTTTGATGAGCTGGTTTTGGTCTTCTGTTGTAAATGATGCTAGATATCCGCGCGCTAAGTCAAGAGACCCCATGATGGGATAAGAAGGACTGCTCGATTGTAGCATTTGTAAATAGAAAGTCATCTTGTCCAAATCCAACAAATCAGAATGAATATGAAGGTAGGACCCCATCGTCATGGCTGGCAATGTTTTATGGGCTGAGTGTACAACTGCATCGGCTCCCGCCAGTATCGCGGAGTCGGGAAAAAGGCTTCCCAATTGAAAGTGAGCACCATGTGCCTCATCTACCAACACGGGAATACCTCTTTCATGTGCCATTTTTACAAGGCCAGACAATCCTTTTTCAGCAAGTCCATAGTAATTCGGGTTGGTCAATATGACAGCCTTGGCATCCGAATGTACATCCAAGGCCTCACCCAATAGATCTGAACTGATGCCACCCGCTACTTCCCATTCCCGATAAAATATAGGTTGTAAAAAAACAGGCCGTACATTTGCCAACATCAGGCCATGCAAGATCGATTTATGACAATTCCTTTGAACCAGTACCTTGTCTCCCTCCCCACAGGCCGCAAGGATCATGGCTAGGTTACCTACAGTTGTTCCATTGACCAAAAAATAACTCTTCTGGACTCCATATAAGTCAGCAAGTAGTCTCTCTGCTTCCAATATGACACCTTCTGGAGCGTGTAGATCATCCAGGCCACTTATTTCCGTAGCGTCTATTCCAAGTAGGGGCTTATAGAGTGCACGACCTTTTTCATTGAACACTTGACCATTTTTATGGCCCGGGACATGTAATGAAATGGGTCCCTTTTTATATAAATTGCTCATCGCATCGAACAATGGCGTATGTAATTGATTCATTTCCCTCTTCCTTCAACATCATAATGTTCTTCATTTTATCAAATTTGTCCAAGATTATCTTATCTAAAAGGTAAAAGTTCAATCAAGCGTTCGTTTCCCTCCTCATGGAAAAAGAGTTAGAGAATAAAGAAATCGCCATTTCTTTATTCTCTAACTCTACAACTATCTACAACTACTTACATTATGAACAAATTTCCGGATTCGTAATTTTCCTTAACTGTTTCAAATAGTACTTATACCTGGGGTCATTCGTATCCGTCCCAATCATATCCCTTTCGCATTCTTCACAGATGAAAGTTGTATATAGGTGTATCCCCATGCCTTTTACTTGTTCACATACCACGCACGATTCCCCTGCTGTTGTTTTGGTTGTTGTTTTCCCCAACATCTCCACCTCCATAGCTGCATTCTCCCCAAAAACCATTGTCCGCATACATAGAATTAAAATAGTTTAAGAGAACTCGGGGCTGCTTTTAATAATGTATGATAATGGCTTACATTAGGTGTATGTCTATATAAAAATTCCCCGTCTCCGAGATTGTTTTCATAAAAAATAATTTCTCATTTGAAGTTCAATAATCAGATTCCATAATGCAACTCGTTTTTTCTGCACACAAAAAAAGGCCAAGCCTAATGGCTGACCTTTGAAATGGCTTGGCGGCGTCCTACTCTCACAGGGGGAAACCCCCAACTACCATCGGCGCTGAAGAGCTTAACTGCCGTGTTCGGAATGGGAACGGGTGTGACCTCTTCGCTATCGCCACCAAACATATCAGGAACGTTGTTCCTTCAAAACTAGATAATATCAGAAGGTGTTCATCTTTTTAAAGCGTTGGTTAAGTCCTCGATCTATTAGTATCAGTCAGCTCCACATGTCGCCACGCTTCCACCTCTGACCTATCAACCTGATCATCTTTCAGGGATCTTACTAGCTTGCGCCATGGGAAATCTCATCTTGAGGGGGGCTTCATGCTTAGATGCTTTCAGCACTTATCCCTTCCGCACGTAGCTACCCAGCTATGCCTTTGGCAAGACAACTGGTACACCAGCGGTGCGTCCATCCCGGTCCTCTCGTACTAAGGACAGCTCCTCTCAAATTTCCTGCGCCCGCGACGGATAGGGACCGAACTGTCTCACGACGTTCTGAACCCAGCTCGCGTACCGCTTTAATGGGCGAACAGCCCAACCCTTGGGACCGACTACAGCCCCAGGATGCGATGAGCCGACATCGAGGTGCCAAACCTCCCCGTCGATGTGGACTCTTGGGGGAGATAAGCCTGTTATCCCCGGGGTAGCTTTTATCCGTTGAGCGATGGCCCTTCCATGCGGAACCACCGGATCACTAAGCCCGACTTTCGTCCCTGCTCGACTTGTAGGTCTCGCAGTCAAGCTCCCTTGTGCCTTTACACTCTGCGAATGATTTCCAACCATTCTGAGGGAACCTTTGGGCGCCTCCGTTACTCTTTAGGAGGCGACCGCCCCAGTCAAACTGCCCACCTGACACTGTCTCCCACCCCGATAAGGGGCGCGGGTTAGAATTTCAATACAGCCAGGGTAGTATCCCACCAACGCCTCCACCGAAGCTAGCGCTCCGGCTTCTCAGGCTCCTACCTATCCTGTACAAGCTGTAACAAAATTCAATATCAGGCTGCAGTAAAGCTCCACGGGGTCTTTCCGTCCTGTCGCGGGTAACCTGCATCTTCACAGGTACTATAATTTCACCGAGTCTCTCGTTGAGACAGTGCCCAGATCGTTACACCTTTCGTGCGGGTCGGAACTTACCCGACAAGGAATTTCGCTACCTTAGGACCGTTATAGTTACGGCCGCCGTTTACTGGGGCTTCGGTTCAAAGCTTCGCTTGCGCTAACCTCTCCCCTTAACCTTCCAGCACCGGGCAGGTGTCAGCCCCTATACTTCGCCTTGCGGCTTCGCAGAGACCTGTGTTTTTGCTAAACAGTCGCCTGGGCCTATTCACTGCGGCTTTTCTGGGCTATTCACCCTAAAAAGCACCCCTTCTCCCGAAGTTACGGGGTCATTTTGCCGAGTTCCTTAACGAGAGTTCTCTCGCACACCTTAGGATTCTCTCCTCGCCTACCTGTGTCGGTTTGCGGTACGGGCACCTTACATCTCACTAGAGGCTTTTCTTGGCAGTGTGGAATCAGGAACTTCGGTACTATATTTCCCTCGCCATCACAGCTCCGCCTTAATGGAAACGGGATTTGCCTCGTTTCCGGCCTAACTGCTTGGACGCGCATATCCAACAGCGCGCTTACCCTATCCTTCTGCGTCCCCCCATCGTTCAAACGATGTATAGGTGGTACAGGAATATCAACCTGTTGTCCATCGCCTACGCCTTTCGGCCTCGGCTTAGGTCCCGACTAACCCTGAGCGGACGAGCCTTCCTCAGGAAACCTTAGGCATTCGGTGGAAGGGATTCTCACCCTTCTTTCGCTACTCATACCGGCATTCTCACTTCTAAGCGCTCCACCAGTCCTTACGGTCTGACTTCAACGCCCTTAGAACGCTCTCCTACCATCGACACCATACGGTGTCAATCCACAGCTTCGGTGATACGTTTAGCCCCGGTACATTTTCGGCGCGGAGTCACTCGACCAGTGAGCTATTACGCACTCTTTAAATGGTGGCTGCTTCTGAGCCAACATCCTGGTTGTCTAAGCAACTCCACATCCTTTTCCACTTAACGTATACTTTGGGACCTTAGCTGGTGGTCTGGGCTGTTTCCCTTTCGACTACGGATCTTATCACTCGCAGTCTGACTCCCAAGAATAAGTATTTGGCATTCGGAGTTTGACTGAATTCGGTAACCCGTTGGGGGCCCCTAGTCCAATCAGTGCTCTACCTCCAATACTCTCATCTTGAGGCTAGCCCTAAAGCTATTTCGGAGAGAACCAGCTATCTCCAGGTTCGATTGGAATTTCTCCGCTACCCACACCTCATCCCCGCACTTTTCAACGTGCGTGGGTTCGGGCCTCCATTCAGTGTTACCTGAACTTCACCCTGGACATGGGTAGATCACCTGGTTTCGGGTCTACGACCTCATACTCATTCGCCCTATTCAGACTCGCTTTCGCTGCGGCTCCGTCTTATCAACTTAACCTCGCATGAAATCGTAACTCGCCGGTTCATTCTACAAAAGGCACGCCATTACCCATTAACGGGCTTTGACTACTTGTAGGCACACGGTTTCAGGATCTATTTCACTCCCCTTCCGGGGTGCTTTTCACCTTTCCCTCACGGTACTGGTTCACTATCGGTCACTAGGTAGTATTTAGCCTTGGGAGATGGTCCTCCCTGCTTCCGACGGGATTTCTCGTGTCCCGCCGTACTCAGGATCCACTCAGGAGGGAACGAAGTTTCAACTACAGGGTTTTTACCTTCTTTGACGGACCTTTCCAGGTCACTTCATTTACCCCGTTCCTTTGTAACTCCATATTGAGTGTCCTACAACCCCAAGAGGCAAGCCTCTTGGTTTGGGCTACATTCCGTTTCGCTCGCCGCTACTCAGGAAATCGCTATTGCTTTCTCTTCCTCCGGGTACTTAGATGTTTCAGTTCCCCGGGTCTGCCTTCAATACCCTATGTATTCAGGTAGAGATACTGTTCCATTACGAACAGTGGGTTTCCCCATTCGGAAATCTCCGGATCAAAGCTTACTTACAGCTCCCCGAAGCATATCGGTGTTAGTCCCGTCCTTCATCGGCTCCTAGTGCCAAGGCATCCACCGTGCGCCCTTTCTAACTTAACCGTTAAAAAGATCTTACTGATGCTTTGAAAAAAATTAATTGCCTTCTATCTATTATCTAGTTTTCAAGGAACAAGTGTCTCAATCACAAAGTGATTGAATATTGGTGGAGCCTAGCGGGATCGAACCGCTGACCTCCTGCGTGCAAGGCAGGCGCTCTCCCAGCTGAGCTAAGGCCCCATTTAAAAAGGAATGAATGGTGGGCCTAAATGGACTCGAACCATCGACCTCACGCTTATCAGGCGTGCGCTCTAACCAGCTGAGCTATAGGCCCATTCACATAAAATAATAAGCTTCTGCTTTCCAAGCTTATTGTGGGATATTATTTAGGAATGAATTACTCATTCAAAACTGAACAAAACAAAAGCGCTCTCGTATTATCCTTAGAAAGGAGGTGATCCAGCCGCACCTTCCGATACGGCTACCTTGTTACGACTTCACCCCAATCATCTGTCCCACCTTAGGCGGCTGGCTCCATAAAGGTTACCTCACCGACTTCGGGTGTTACAAACTCTCGTGGTGTGACGGGCGGTGTGTACAAGGCCCGGGAACGTATTCACCGCGGCATGCTGATCCGCGATTACTAGCGATTCCGGCTTCATGCAGGCGAGTTGCAGCCTACAATCCGAACTGAGAATGGCTTTATGGGATTCGCTTACCTTCGCAGGTTTGCAGCCCTTTGTACCATCCATTGTAGCACGTGTGTAGCCCAGGTCATAAGGGGCATGATGATTTGACGTCATCCCCACCTTCCTCCGGTTTGTCACCGGCAGTCACCTTAGAGTGCCCAACTGAATGCTGGCAACTAAGATCAAGGGTTGCGCTCGTTGCGGGACTTAACCCAACATCTCACGACACGAGCTGACGACAACCATGCACCACCTGTCACTCTGTCCCCCGAAGGGGAACGTCCTATCTCTAGGAGTGTCAGAGGATGTCAAGACCTGGTAAGGTTCTTCGCGTTGCTTCGAATTAAACCACATGCTCCACCGCTTGTGCGGGCCCCCGTCAATTCCTTTGAGTTTCAACCTTGCGGTCGTACTCCCCAGGCGGAGTGCTTAATGCGTTAGCTGCAGCACTAAAGGGCGGAAACCCTCTAACACTTAGCACTCATCGTTTACGGCGTGGACTACCAGGGTATCTAATCCTGTTTGCTCCCCACGCTTTCGCGCCTCAGTGTCAGTTACAGACCAGAAAGTCGCCTTCGCCACTGGTGTTCCTCCAAATCTCTACGCATTTCACCGCTACACTTGGAATTCCACTTTCCTCTTCTGCACTCAAGTTCCCCAGTTTCCAATGACCCTCCACGGTTGAGCCGTGGGCTTTCACATCAGACTTAAAGAACCACCTGCGCGCGCTTTACGCCCAATAATTCCGGACAACGCTTGCCACCTACGTATTACCGCGGCTGCTGGCACGTAGTTAGCCGTGGCTTTCTGGTTAGGTACCGTCAAGGTACCAGCAGTTACTCTGGTACTTGTTCTTCCCTAACAACAGAACTTTACGACCCGAAGGCCTTCTTCGTTCACGCGGCGTTGCTCCGTCAGACTTTCGTCCATTGCGGAAGATTCCCTACTGCTGCCTCCCGTAGGAGTCTGGGCCGTGTCTCAGTCCCAGTGTGGCCGATCACCCTCTCAGGTCGGCTACGCATCGTCGCCTTGGTGAGCCATTACCTCACCAACTAGCTAATGCGCCGCGGGCCCATCTATAAGTGACAGCCGAAACCGTCTTTCCATCTTCTCTCATGCGAGAAAAGAACATATCCGGTATTAGCTCCGGTTTCCCGAAGTTATCCCAGTCTTATAGGCAGGTTGCCCACGTGTTACTCACCCGTCCGCCGCTAATCTCAGGGAGCAAGCTCCCATCGATTCGCTCGACTTGCATGTATTAGGCACGCCGCCAGCGTTCGTCCTGAGCCAGGATCAAACTCTCCGAAGAAATGTTTGACTTGCTCATTTTGCTTTTTTATAGTGTGTGCTCACTCAAAATTTACGTTGGCGCTTTGTTTTGTTCAGTTTTCAAAGAGCAATTATTCAATCACTTACCTCGTAAGCGACTTTATTATCTTACCACGCATCCAAACTCTTGTCAACATTTATTTATGTTGTTTTGTTGGTTGAATGTTTATTAATTTGTTTGTCATTGTTGCGACTCCTAATATATTATCAGGTTGTTTTATTTCCGTCAATAGATATTTTACTATTTTATAAAAAATACATGGCTTGCCTCCACTTTCGTTAAATCAATAGAAGCTTCAAGGAGTTTTCCTTGAAACTTCTTTCAACACCTTCCGCTTTCACTTCTATACTATCCAGTATCCGATAGCCGCTAGAGCAGCAACTCCCGGTATCCCAAGCAGTCCAGCAACCGCAGAGGTCACTAAATTGATCGGGACATGAATACCCGCTTGATTACCCAGCATATTAAGGAAGAATAAAAAAGCTGCCCCAATGATGACTTTTATAATGCCTTGTCCTATAAATCGAATGGGTTTCAATGGTGCTCCTATAATTAAAAGAACAAGAATCAAACCGCCAATTACAGCCACAAAAACAATTGGTTCCAATCTCATACCTCCCCACAAGCTTGTATTACACTTATATGTTGGATGATACAGATAAAGAACCGGCCCAAAAAAATGGTTATAAAGGAAACCCCTTATAACCACGGTCTATCATCTTTGTATGCGTACATTTCTTCTTTTCACTTCTCTAAATAAGTAGAAATACTTCACTTCCGCTAACCTCGTTTGTGCGATTACTTCTACAGATGGGTCTACACTTTTTTCAAGTAAGGATTTTTGGTTATGCCAATTCCTTTTCAACTGTTCAAGTTCCCCTATCAACGCCTCATTATATTCGTTTCGAAGCTGTTTTTTTTTACGAAAGAACACGCGGAGTCCTCCAAGCTATCTTATATTTCTCTTCTTCCTTCTATTGCTTTTGATAGAGTCACTTCATCTGCATACTCCAAGTCCCCTCCAACCGGAAGTCCGTGAGCAATCCGCGTCACTTTAATTCCCGATGGTTTAAGCAACCGGGAAATGTACATGGCCGTCGCTTCTCCTTCGATATTAGGATTCGTGGCCAATATGACCTCCTGTACCGTTTCATCTTGAAGTCGCTTCAATAAATCAGGAATATTTATATCTTCCGGACCAATACCGTCCATTGGCGAAATACTGCCATGCAATACATGATACAGGCCATTGAATTCCCTCATCTTTTCCATGGCTATGACATCCTTAGGGTCCTGCACGACACATATCAAGTCCCTATCTCTTCTTTGATCCTCGCAAATATAGCAAGGATCCTGATCCGTTATGTGCCCGCATACTGTGCAGTACATGAGATTTCGCTTTGCATTCACCAACGCTTTCGCAAAATCCAAAACAGTATCTTCTTTCATGCTCAGTACATGAAAGGCTAATCGAGCCGCAGTTTTCGGCCCTATCCCCGGCAATTTCATAAAGCTATCAATAAGCTTGGAAATCGGTTCTGGATAATGCATCAAATTCCTCCTAAAATTTCAAAAGAAACCCCCTGGAAAGGAAGTTTCTTTTAAACTTGCTTAAAACATGCCTGGAAGGTTCATTCCCTTGGTGAATTGTCCCATCGTTTGGCTTGTTAGTTCTTCTGCCTTTTTCAAAGCATCATTGGTAGCAGCCAACACTAGATCTTGCAGCATATCGATATCATCCGGGTCAACGACTTCCTGTTTGATAATGACATCTACGATTTCCTTATGTCCGGTTACAATAACCGTTACCATTCCGCCACCAGCTGTTCCTTCAATCTTCTTTTCACCTAACTCTTCTTGTGCCTCTGCCATTTTCTTTTGCATTTTTTGCATTTGTTTCATCATATTTTGCATATTACCGCCACGCATACCCATTTTTCCTACCTCCAATTATTCTTTAATTTCGAGCAAATCATCTCCGACTAACTTTCTTGCTTCGGCTATGAAAGGGTCTTCTTCTTTTGATTCCGTTTCTTCTGGGCCTTCAAACTGTTGTGTTGAAATAAAATCCTCCCGCAACTTCTGCCACTGACTCTCCGGAACTCCGGCTATCTCCATACGATGACCAGTTAATTGCTGCATGATAGAGGCGATCACTTCTATGAAACGGTTATTTTCCATCGCCATTTGGCAATGAATATCATATTTGAATTTTACCACAAAAGCTTCCGTAGACGCAGCAACAGGTTCTGCTTCCGTCAACAGAGCCGCGAGTGACTTTTGGTTTTGCTGCCCTAACTGTTCAAGCACTTCCCCCCATTTACTCTTTACACCCTGTAAATTAGGTTTCGTAGCTTGCTTCAATACTTGGTTTATCTTTCCCGTCGGCGCCTTGTAAGCCTTTTTCATCGACCGTTGGGGTTTTGCCTGTTCCGCCGGTTTTTCAGAAACAACGGCAGCAATTCCATTTTGCTGTAAATCCATCATTTGTTTTTCCAACGCTTCTATCTTTTGAAGCAATTGTTGGACCTTCCCGTTATCCATTTCATTAGGCTTTTGCTCATTACATAGCTTCACCAGGGAAACTTCCAGGAATATACGGGGATGGTTCGTCCACCTCATATCTTGTTGCGTTTGGTTGAAACTTTCAATAATCGAATAGATCGATTTAGAAGGGATCACTTCTGCCAACTCCTTGAATTGCGGGTCAATCAACACCCTTTCAAAGGATTCTGCAAGAGATGGGGCAGCCTGGAACAGAAGCATGTCACGGAAATAATAAATCATATCTTCAATGAAGCGGGCTGGGTCTTTTCCCATAGCCAATAATTCATCAAGGACTTCAAGAGCCACGGCAACTTCCTTATCGTATATCGCTTTCGCCAATCTACTTAAGAACGATTGAGACACGGAGCCCGTTACCGTTAAAGCATCTTCCACCGATACCGTTTCGGAACTGAATGAAATGGCCTGGTCAAGTAGACTAAGCGCATCACGCATCCCGCCCTCGGCTGCTCTGGCAATGATGTGAAGAGCCTGCTCATCACAGGAAATCCCACTCTCGGCGATGATTTGTGACATCCGTCCGACAATGTCCTGTGGTTGTATTCTTTTAAAATCAAATCGCTGACAGCGGGAAATGATCGTTAATGGAATTTTATGAGGTTCAGTCGTCGCCAATATGAAAATGACGTGCTTTGGTGGTTCTTCCAATGTTTTTAATAAGGCATTAAACGCCCCCTGCGAAAGCATGTGTACCTCATCAATAATATAAACTTTATATGTAACCGCATTCGGTGCATATTTGACCTTATCACGAATGTCACGGATTTCTTCGACGCCATTATTGGATGCTGCATCTATTTCAATAACATCTGATATGGAGCCATCGGTGATTCCGCGGCAAGTAGCACATTCGTTACAGGGTTCACTTGTAGGCGCATGTTCGCAGTTAACTGCTTTTGCAAGTATTTTGGCCGCACTCGTTTTCCCTGTCCCACGCGGTCCCGAGAATAAATAGGCATGGGAAACTTTTTGCCCGACAAGAGCATTCTGCAACGTTTTCGTCACATGCCCCTGTCCAACAACATCAATGAACTGTTGTGGCCGCCACACTCGGTATAATGCCTGATACCCCACGGAAATCCCTCCTTATTTTCTCCATCATTTCTATTATACCGTACTGGTTTCCTTAATTTCAAAATCCATTAAAGAAAAATGCTCCGATGAACCGAATTACCTTCTTAACGCGCAAAAAAACCCACCCTTTACGAATGAGTTTTTTGATTATGTAAAATAACTGCCGTGCACCTTCCGTCGATTAGCAACCATAAGCGTTACTTAAGCAGTTAGCTCAGCCCAGGCAACCCTGCGGCACATGAGAACTTCCACTTAATGCTGCTTCCTTCCGGACCTGACATGGTTCATGGAGACCCATTGCGCAGGACCCGGGCGTCAACACCACTTACTTAAGGCAGACCCTACAGAATGCTAACCTCGAGAAGGAATTCAACCTCGCTAGAGCGGATTGCGAGTACAGGGCACCGCTACCTCCCCGTCTAGCACGGCAAATGTGAGACCAATATTCATAGCGTCACTACGACGCATATCTTATTATACTAAGGTTATAAAAAAAACGCAAGTGTTGGGCAAGGAATGGCAATGCTCCATTTTTTAGGAGGTGAAAAACCGACACTTAGTTTCACGTCATTAATTTTCTGTTACCTGGCTTTCTTCCCTTTTCTTTTGCTTCAGCGCTTTCTTTCGATTCCTCAGTTGTTTAAAGAAAGCTGTTAAAATCCCGCCACACTCTTCTTCGAGCACACCGCTCGTAACCTCACATTGATGATTGAACCGCTGATCTTGAAGTAAGTCCATAAAGGTTCCCGCACAGCCTGCTTTTGGATCATGGGCACCAAATACGACCCGTTTCACCCTTGACTGCAGAATTGCGCCAGCACACATCGGGCATGGCTCCAGTGTGACATAAAGCGTCGCCTCTTCAAGTCGCCAACTACCAAGTTCCACACACGCTTCATTGATGGCAAGCAGCTCCGCATGGGCTATCGCGTTTTGGTCCGTTTCCCGCAAATTATGACCTCTCGCAACGATCCGGTCTTCTATAACTATCACGGCCCCAATTGGTACTTCATTCAGTTGGCGCGCTTTCTCAGCTTCACCCAAGGCTATGTTCATATAATATATATCATCTTTCATGAAAAAACCCCCTTTTACTAAGTAGGAGTAAATAGACAAATATAAGACAAAATAAAGGTCAACTACTTATTCTAATGAATAGTACCGTAAGCAGCTACCTGTCGCAAGTAATTTTGCATACTTAAGGAGGATACTACATGAACCGACCTGATTCCCCTTCAATCGCCCTACTGATTATCGATATGATCAATGACTTTAATTTCGATAATGGTGATATGCTCCTTCAACATACTAAAGCTATCATGAAACCGATAATAGAATTAAAAAGATATATGAAAGAAAATGGCTATCCAATCATTTATATTAACGATCACTATAAGTTATGGCAGGCCGATTACAATAAAATCATCGAGACCTGCAAAAATGAAAGAAATGCTAATCTAATAGAAAGAATCAAACCAGAGCAAGATGAGTTCTTCTTAATCAAACCGAAGCATTCCGCTTTTTATGGAACGGCGCTGAACACGCTTCTCCATCAACTTCATGTAAAACGTTTGATCCTCACAGGGATTGCCGGTAACATCTGTGTCCTTTTCACAGCCAACGATGCTTATATGAGAGAATATGAATTATGGGTTCCTGAAGATTGTATCGCTTCTGCCTCAAAGGATGATAACTATTATGCACTGACCATGATGAACCACGTCCTTAGAGCTTCTACAAGGAAAAGTTCATTGGATTTTTAAGTATTTTCTTTCGTGCTTACCAGTCATTCTCTACAATTTGGAACCAACAAAATACCACAGAATCCTCCCAGTTGTGTTACAATATCTTTTGGCTGAAAAACATAACAAACTGGAAGTTTCAGTCCGATACCTCATTGAAGGAGGACAGAATGGATGAAAACCATCCCATTTATCACTGTCGAAGGACCAATTGGTGTGGGAAAAACATCACTTGCAAAAGTAATTTCTGATCACTTCAACATTTCTTTATTGAAAGAAATCGTTGATGAAAATCCATTTCTCGGGAAATTTTACGATAATATCGATGAGTGGAGCTTTCAAACAGAGATGTTTTTTCTATGTAACCGTTATAAGCAATTAGAAGATATTGAAACCAAGTTTCTCACCAATGAACAAGCCGTGGTGGCTGATTATCATATATTCAAGAATTTGATTTTTGCAGAACGAACGTTAAAGGACGAACAGTACAATAAATACATTGAAATATTTAATATTTTAACTCGAGACATGCCCAAGCCAAATATGGTCATTTATTTGAATGCTAGTTTAGACACACTCTTAACTCGAATTAGCAAAAGAGGGCGTGAATTCGAAAAAAATATCAGTCCTAGTTACCTACAACAGCTATCCTCAGATTATCAAATATTCATGGAAACGTTCGAACAACAGCACCCAGACATACCCGTCCTCACATTTAATGGGGATGATTTAGACTTCGTCGGGAACAAGAACGATCTAAATATGATGATTAACCAAATAGAGAATGCCCTGCAAAAAGGAGTAGTACCACATGAACTTGCGTAAAAAGTATAATATCCCGAACAATGCTGTCATTACAATAGCCGGTACGGTTGGCGTAGGTAAATCGACGATGACGAATGCCTTGGCGGATGCCCTGCAATTCAGGACATCCTTTGAAAAGGTGGATGCCAACCCTTATCTTGATAAATTCTATGATGATTTTGATCGTTGGAGTTTCCACCTGCAAATCTATTTCCTCGCTGAACGTTTTAAAGAGCAGAAAAAGATTTTCGAGTATGGCGGTGGCTTCATTCAGGACCGATCCATTTATGAAGATACGGGGATTTTTGCGAAAATGCACTATGAAAAAGGCACTATGAATGAAGTGGACTACGAAACGTATACCAGCCTGTTCAACGCCATGGTGCTGACACCTTACTTCCCCCACCCCGATTTGGTTATCTATCTTGAGGGTTCAATCGATGATATCCTTAATCGAATCCAAGTACGTGGACGTCCGATGGAACAGCATACACCGATTGAATATTGGCAGGAAATGCACAATCGTTACGAGGAATGGATCAATCAATTCAATGCCTGTCCGGTCCTTCGTTTAAACATTAATGAATATGATCTTATGCATGATGAAGCTAGCATCGAACCTCTTATAAAACGGATTGCTGAATACATGGAACAAACCCGTTTACTACGTAATAAATAAAGAAAAACCATTGGCGTTGTTGCCAATGGTTTTTTTGTTATATCAGAAAACAAAAATCCCGTTACATTTCTGTAACGGGACAACGATATCCAATTTATGCGCTGTGGTTATTAATAAGTTATGGAGGAGGTAGAGGGATTCGAACCCCCGCGGGATTTGACTCCCCTGTCGGTTTTCAAGACCGATCCCTTCAGCCGAACTTGGGTATACCTCCGTATCAACATTTATTATATTACACCGATTCACAAAAGAAGTCAAGCACTCTTAGAACACTTTTTTAAAATAATTATTAGTGGACCAGATTACCCTTTTCGGGGTCTGGTCCACATTATGATTTTAAACATTATTTTGGCTTGATGACTTCCGCACCACGCATATACGGGCGTAATACTTCAGGGATGATGACCGTGCCGTCTTCCTGTTGATAGTTTTCCAAAAGAGCGGCTACTGTCCGTCCAATGGCAAGACCTGATCCATTCAATGTATGAACGTGTTCCGGTTTGCCTTTCGCCTCACGACGGAAACGGATATTGGCCCGTCTAGCCTGGAATGCCTCAAAGTTACTGCATGATGAGATTTCCCGGTAGGTTCCATAGCTTGGAATCCATACTTCAAGGTCATATTTTTTAGCGGCAGTAAATCCAAGGTCACCCGTACACATACTCAGCACTCGGTAAGGCAATCCAAGTAATTGAAGAACTTTCTCGGCATGACCTGTAAGCTTTTCTAATTCTGCGTATGAATCTTCCGGCTTCACGAATTTAACTAATTCCACTTTGTTGAATTGATGCTGGCGAATTAACCCGCGTGTATCCCGGCCTGCAGAACCTGCTTCTGAACGGAAAGATGCACTATATGCCGCATAGCTGATTGGCAGATCATCGGCACTCAAGATTTCATCACGATGGAAGTTGGTAACCGGTACTTCCGCAGTAGGAATCAAGAAATAATCCTCGCTTTCAATTCTGAATGCGTCTTCCTCGAACTTAGGCAGCTGTCCTGTACCTGTCATGCTTGCACGATTGACCATATAAGGAGGCAGCATTTCCTCATATCCATGTTCTTCGACATGTAAATCCAGCATAAAGCTAATCAATGCACGTTCCAAACGGGCACCAAGACCTCTATAAAAGACAAAACGACTACCCGTCACTTTCGCAGCTCTTTCGAAGTCCAGTATTCCTAGATCACCAGCCACATCCCAATGGGGCTTAGGTTCGAATGTGAATTCCGGCAATTCACCCCATTTGCGAATTTCCACGTTATCATCTTCCGTTTCACCTACAGGAACACTTTCATGTGGAATATTCGGTATAGAAAGGAGCAACTTCTCTAATTGCGCTTCTACTTCACGTAGTTCTTCGTCATACCCCTTTATTTGATCGCCAACCTGACGCATCTCCGTAATCAGTTGGTCTGCATCTTTCTTCTCCCGTTTTAAAACGGCTACCTGTTGAGATACTTCATTTCGTTTACTTTTTAACTTTTCTGTATCGGCAATTAAAGACCGGCGTTTAACGTCCAGTTCCTCGAATTTACCCAAATCGGTCAAATCTTCTCCCCTGAATTGCAAAACATTTTTTAACTCTTCAAAGTTATTTCTTACGTATTTCAAGTCCAACATTACATTTCCTCCTTATTTACTGATGATTTTACTCGAGAACGCAAAAAACTCCCGTCCCCTGAAGAAGGGACGAGAGTTAACCCGCGTTGCCACCCTAGTTAAAGGTGTACGAAAAAACACCTTCCACTTATCACGATAACGGCTTTTAGCCGAAAGTAATTACTAACCTAGTAAAGGCGTTCCATACTTTACTCCAGGAGGGATTCATAAGACTCTCACACCGATTTGCACCAGCCACCGGCTCTCTTAAGAAAGAAGCACTTATTACTTTTTCCTGTCATGGTTTTCTCGAAATCAAATTGTTTTCCATAATGTACTATAATTTTACACATTACGCAACCATTTTATACACGAAAATTAAAACCAGCCTTTAACCGTAGAGGCTACACTGCTCCATACATCACCGAAGAATCCACCGATTGCGCGCATTGATAATACGAACCAGTTAGCTTTATCAACAGTTTCAGCAGCCACTAAATCGACTTTCGCTGTATCACTGTTAATAAATCCATAATCTTCACCCTGCTTAGGAGTTACAGCGATATAACCCAGCTTCTCCCCTTTTTTGATTGGGGCCGTTAACTTACCATCTTTATTCAACTTGCTTTTATCAACTACAACTTTAGTATTATATTGATCTTTTTCGCCGTTTTCGACTAGCATTTCAATCGCTTTCTTAGATTGAACTTTAATGCTGTCTTCCTTCCCTTTCACGACAGCCAGGCTCTTGCTACCTTTTACTTCGTAATTAGCAGGAAGGACTTTTTCTTTTTTAAATGTACTGTATGCATAATTCATCAGCTTAGTGCTATCGGCAAAACGTTCGTTTTTAGTAGTGGATTTCATCACTACCGTTATATAACGCTGCCCATCTCGGATGACTGTGCCCGTATGAGCGTAACCAGCGTAGTCTGTAGAACCTGTTTTAAGTCCATCTACACCCTCATATTCAAAAATTAGACCAGGTAACATCCAGTTGAAATTAGAATACTCTTTTCCATCTCGGAACTTCAGCTTAGAAATACTGGCATAATCTAATACTTCCGGATAGTCGTTAATTAGACGATAAGCAAGAAGTGCCGTATCTTTAGCTGTCATGACATTCTCTTCATCAGCCTTACCAGTAGGGTATTCCCCTAAAAGATCCGAGTTATTTAAACCACTCGCGTTAACAAATTTATAATGCTTCAGTCCTAATTTACCAGCTTTTTCATTCATCAATTTCACGAAATTCTTTTCACTGCCAGAAATTAGCTGCGCAAGAGCTACTGTTGCAGCATTTCCTGAATAGACAGCCATAGCTTGGTATAGTTCCTTAACTGTATAATCTTCTCCTTCAGTTAAGCCAATATTCGACAAGTTCGGTGCCTTTGAAAGATCGTGAACATACTTATTTATTTTAACCTTTTGATCCCAAGTGATTTTCCCATTTTTAATCGCTTCCATGATGATATACTCTGTCATCATTTTTGACATAGAAGCAATGCCTAAAACTTTATCGGCATTTTTTTCGTAGACGATTTGCCCTGTTACTCCATCAATGATGATGGCAGCCTCTGCCTTTAAGCCTAAATCAGTTTCAGCTTGAGCCTTCTGTGGTTGATAGGCAAATTGTGACATAACAAGAACAAAGACAAAAGTGAAAACGAGAGTAATCTTGCTGATTTTTTTCAATTTCCAATACCTCCAACTATTAAGCTTATCTCTATAGAATACAAAGAATTCTATGTAATCCCCTTGACACTTTGTCTAGTTTATCACAGAAAAAATAAAAAAAATAGACAGAGTAATCGAAGACCCTGTCTATTTTTACAATAAATTTTTATGACAATCATATGTTAATTTGATTACATAGAGTAATTGGGAGCTTCTTTGGTAATTTGTACATCATGTGGATGACTTTCTCTTAATCCAGCACCCGTCATCTTAACAAACTGAGCATTATCTCTCAACTCTTCTAATGAACCAGTTCCGCAATAACCCATACCGGACCGGATTCCACCAATTAACTGATAGATGGTTTCTGATAGTGGCCCTTTATAAGGAAGTCTGCCTTCAATTCCTTCTGGCACAAATTTCTTATTATCTTCTTGGAAATACCGATCTTTAGAACCCTTTTCCATAGCAGCAACGGAACCCATTCCCCGATATACTTTGAAACGGCGTCCTTGGAAAATTTCCGTTTCTCCAGGGCTCTCAGTTGTTCCGGCTAACATGCTACCTAGCATAACGGCATGACCACCTGCAGCAAGTGCCTTGACGATATCGCCCGAGTATTTAATTCCTCCATCTGCGATAATCGTTTTACCATGCTTTCTTGCTTCTGTAGCACAATCGTAAACAGCGGTGATTTGTGGGACACCCACACCGGCAACCACCCGAGTAGTACAAATTGAACCTGGTCCGATTCCCACTTTAACAACATCGGCTCCTGCCTCGATTAAAGCTTTCGTTCCTTCGGCAGTTGCAACGTTTCCTGCGATGATTGTTAAATTAGGATAAGCCTCACGGATATCTTTTACTACGTTAAGGACCCCAGCAGAGTGACCATGTGCCGTATCTAGTACAATAGCATCTACTTGAGACTTCACTAGCATTTCTACACGTTTCATTGTGTCTTTGGTTACTCCCACCGCTGCACCTGCAAGTAGTCTACCTTGCTTATCTTTAGCGGAATTAGGAAACTCGATGACTTTTTCAATATCTTTAATTGTAATAAGGCCCTTTAATACACCTTGATCATTTACAAGAGGTAGTTTTTCAATTTTATACTTTTGAAGAATCTTTTCAGCTTGTTCCAAGTTTGTTCCAACCGGGGCCGTCACAAGATTCTCCACAGTCATTACACTGGAAATTTTCAAGGAGAAATCGGAAATAAATCGCAAGTCACGGTTTGTAATGATACCAACGAGCTTTTGTTCCTCTTCATTATTAACGACAGGAACACCTGAGATCCGGTATTTACCCATTAAATGCTCTGCGTCAAACACTTGATGATCGGGCGTCAAGAAAAATGGATCCGTAATGACACCACTTTCTGACCGTTTTACTTTATCAACCAGTTCAGCTTGAGCCTCAATCGACATATTTTTATGAATGATACCTAATCCACCTTGACGGGCCATCGCAATTGCCATTTCAGCTTCTGTTACGGTATCCATTCCTGCACTGATGATAGGAAGGTTAAGCCTTAAATTTTCTGCTAGATTGACCTGAAGATTAACATCTTTCGGTAAAACCTCTGATTTTGCCGGTATTAATAGGACATCATCAAAAGTTAAACCCTCTTTTGCAAATTTATTTTCCCACATTTTTTTCCCCTCCTACTTAAAAATATTATTTGTAGGTTATCAATTGGTTATACTACTGTCAAGATAAGAATGAAATGTTTGATTATTCTATTAATTAAAAGGAGTACTCATTATGCCTGAAAACAATGATAATTTCGATAAATTTACCCACTTTTTTTCGGCTACTTCTTCTCAACTTTTTTTACAAAAACGTTATACGCAAGGAAAAATAGAAGATGCCGAAAAAAAAAGTTATGAAAACTGTTACCCATTCATTTACTATATTGAGCACTCTAAAATCTACTATAACCAATCAGCCAAAGCACCTCTTTGCATACAACCAATCTTATCCTTTTATGGGTTTACCCATTTATTAAAAGCCTGCCTCCTTACCGTTAATCCTAACTATCCGGAGTCTACCTCTTTACTTGCCCATGGAGTCACGACAAGGAAAAGAAAAAAACAGCAATATGATTTTTTAAAGGATGAAGTAAAAACACAGAAGAATGGACTTTTCACTTCGGTTGCCGAAAACTTATTCCATATTAAACATTTGGAAGGGGAGAAGTTTTCGATGGAATCCTTATTGGCAGAAATTCCTGAATTGCAATCGATTGCGTGGACCCATTCCAAAACAAATTTCATCACGCCCGTTTATATCCATGATGGTTTTGAACTACCTTCTTCTATACTCGATAGCTACCAAATGACGGCCGACCGTTTCTTCGAATTCATGAAGGGTAAAACGAAAGAAGTAACTGACTTGAAAGAGATGAAGGGGAAGCTATCATTAAAAGTAGATGGGCCACTCGATATGAATGGGCCATCTCCTATGCGATTCAATATGGAGGCTGAACTTTTTATGCTATCACTCAATAAGAATTCATCGGCTTTTTCACTACCTGAACTCCTGATTCATTATTTAATCTCATACAACCTTAGTATAATAGCTCGTTATGAAACAGAATGGTGGGCAGAACTCCTGAAAACAATGCCGAATGATGATTACCCCTCTATTGTACAGTTCCTTAAAATAAGCCAAGCCAAGATACCTTTGTTAGTCTTCGAATGGCTAAACCTGGAAGTCTTGGTCGGTGAAATTCCTGAAAGATCATAAGTCACTAGGGGCATACACCCCTTTTTTGCACACAAAAAAAGGCCAAGCCTAATGGCTGACCTTTAAAATGGCTTGGCGGCGTCCTACTCTCACAGGGGGAAACCCCCAACTACCATCGGCGCTGAAGAGCTTAACTGCCGTGTTCGGAATGGGAACGGGTGTGACCTCTTCGCTATCGCCACCAAACATATCAGGAACGTTGTTCCTTCAAAACTAGATAATATCAGAAGGTGTTCATCTTTTTAAAGCGTTGGTTAAGTCCTCGATCTATTAGTATCAGTCAGCTCCACATGTCGCCACGCTTCCACCTCTGACCTATCAACCTGATCATCTTTCAGGGATCTTACTAGCTTGCGCCATGGGAAATCTCATCTTGAGGGGGGCTTCATGCTTAGATGCTTTCAGCACTTATCCCTTCCGCACGTAGCTACCCAGCTATGCCTTTGGCAAGACAACTGGTACACCAGCGGTGCGTCCATCCCGGTCCTCTCGTACTAAGGACAGCTCCTCTCAAATTTCCTGCGCCCGCGACGGATAGGGACCGAACTGTCTCACGACGTTCTGAACCCAGCTCGCGTACCGCTTTAATGGGCGAACAGCCCAACCCTTGGGACCGACTACAGCCCCAGGATGCGATGAGCCGACATCGAGGTGCCAAACCTCCCCGTCGATGTGGACTCTTGGGGGAGATAAGCCTGTTATCCCCGGGGTAGCTTTTATCCGTTGAGCGATGGCCCTTCCATGCGGAACCACCGGATCACTAAGCCCGACTTTCGTCCCTGCTCGACTTGTAGGTCTCGCAGTCAAGCTCCCTTGTGCCTTTACACTCTGCGAATGATTTCCAACCATTCTGAGGGAACCTTTGGGCGCCTCCGTTACTCTTTAGGAGGCGACCGCCCCAGTCAAACTGCCCACCTGACACTGTCTCCCACCCCGATAAGGGGCGCGGGTTAGAATTTCAATACAGCCAGGGTAGTATCCCACCAACGCCTCCACCGAAGCTAGCGCTCCGGCTTCTCAGGCTCCTACCTATCCTGTACAAGCTGTAACAAAATTCAATATCAGGCTGCAGTAAAGCTCCACGGGGTCTTTCCGTCCTGTCGCGGGTAACCTGCATCTTCACAGGTACTATAATTTCACCGAGTCTCTCGTTGAGACAGTGCCCAGATCGTTACACCTTTCGTGCGGGTCGGAACTTACCCGACAAGGAATTTCGCTACCTTAGGACCGTTATAGTTACGGCCGCCGTTTACTGGGGCTTCGGTTCAAAGCTTCGCTTGCGCTAACCTCTCCCCTTAACCTTCCAGCACCGGGCAGGTGTCAGCCCCTATACTTCGCCTTGCGGCTTCGCAGAGACCTGTGTTTTTGCTAAACAGTCGCCTGGGCCTATTCACTGCGGCTTTTCTGGGCTATTCACCCTAAAAAGCACCCCTTCTCCCGAAGTTACGGGGTCATTTTGCCGAGTTCCTTAACGAGAGTTCTCTCGCACACCTTAGGATTCTCTCCTCGCCTACCTGTGTCGGTTTGCGGTACGGGCACCTTACATCTCACTAGAGGCTTTTCTTGGCAGTGTGGAATCAGGAACTTCGGTACTATATTTCCCTCGCCATCACAGCTCCGCCTTAATGGAAACGGGATTTGCCTCGTTTCCGGCCTAACTGCTTGGACGCGCATATCCAACAGCGCGCTTACCCTATCCTTCTGCGTCCCCCCATCGTTCAAACGATGTATAGGTGGTACAGGAATATCAACCTGTTGTCCATCGCCTACGCCTTTCGGCCTCGGCTTAGGTCCCGACTAACCCTGAGCGGACGAGCCTTCCTCAGGAAACCTTAGGCATTCGGTGGAAGGGATTCTCACCCTTCTTTCGCTACTCATACCGGCATTCTCACTTCTAAGCGCTCCACCAGTCCTTACGGTCTGACTTCAACGCCCTTAGAACGCTCTCCTACCATCGACACCATACGGTGTCAATCCACAGCTTCGGTGATACGTTTAGCCCCGGTACATTTTCGGCGCGGAGTCACTCGACCAGTGAGCTATTACGCACTCTTTAAATGGTGGCTGCTTCTGAGCCAACATCCTGGTTGTCTAAGCAACTCCACATCCTTTTCCACTTAACGTATACTTTGGGACCTTAGCTGGTGGTCTGGGCTGTTTCCCTTTCGACTACGGATCTTATCACTCGCAGTCTGACTCCCAAGAATAAGTATTTGGCATTCGGAGTTTGACTGAATTCGGTAACCCGTTGGGGGCCCCTAGTCCAATCAGTGCTCTACCTCCAATACTCTCATCTTGAGGCTAGCCCTAAAGCTATTTCGGAGAGAACCAGCTATCTCCAGGTTCGATTGGAATTTCTCCGCTACCCACACCTCATCCCCGCACTTTTCAACGTGCGTGGGTTCGGGCCTCCATTCAGTGTTACCTGAACTTCACCCTGGACATGGGTAGATCACCTGGTTTCGGGTCTACGACCTCATACTCATTCGCCCTATTCAGACTCGCTTTCGCTGCGGCTCCGTCTTATCAACTTAACCTCGCATGAAATCGTAACTCGCCGGTTCATTCTACAAAAGGCACGCCATTACCCATTAACGGGCTTTGACTACTTGTAGGCACACGGTTTCAGGATCTATTTCACTCCCCTTCCGGGGTGCTTTTCACCTTTCCCTCACGGTACTGGTTCACTATCGGTCACTAGGTAGTATTTAGCCTTGGGAGATGGTCCTCCCTGCTTCCGACGGGATTTCTCGTGTCCCGCCGTACTCAGGATCCACTCAGGAGGGAACGAAGTTTCAACTACAGGGTTTTTACCTTCTTTGACGGACCTTTCCAGGTCACTTCATTTACCCCGTTCCTTTGTAACTCCATATTGAGTGTCCTACAACCCCAAGAGGCAAGCCTCTTGGTTTGGGCTACATTCCGTTTCGCTCGCCGCTACTCAGGAAATCGCTATTGCTTTCTCTTCCTCCGGGTACTTAGATGTTTCAGTTCCCCGGGTCTGCCTTCAATACCCTATGTATTCAGGTAGAGATACTGTTCCATTACGAACAGTGGGTTTCCCCATTCGGAAATCTCCGGATCAAAGCTTACTTACAGCTCCCCGAAGCATATCGGTGTTAGTCCCGTCCTTCATCGGCTCCTAGTGCCAAGGCATCCACCGTGCGCCCTTTCTAACTTAACCGTTAAAAAGATCTTACTGATGCTTTGAAAAAAATTAATTGCCTTCTATCTATTATCTAGTTTTCAAGGAACAAGTGTCTCAATCACAAAGTGATTGAATATTGGTGGAGCCTAGCGGGATCGAACCGCTGACCTCCTGCGTGCAAGGCAGGCGCTCTCCCAGCTGAGCTAAGGCCCCATTTAAAAGGGAATGAATGGTGGGCCTAAATGGACTCGAACCATCGACCTCACGCTTATCAGGCGTGCGCTCTAACCAGCTGAGCTATAGGCCCATTCACATAAAATAATAAGCTTCTGCTTTCCAAGCTTATTGTGGGATATTATTTAGGAATGAATTACTCATTCAAAACTGAACAAAACAAAAGCGCTCTCGTATTATCCTTAGAAAGGAGGTGATCCAGCCGCACCTTCCGATACGGCTACCTTGTTACGACTTCACCCCAATCATCTGTCCCACCTTAGGCGGCTGGCTCCATAAAGGTTACCTCACCGACTTCGGGTGTTACAAACTCTCGTGGTGTGACGGGCGGTGTGTACAAGGCCCGGGAACGTATTCACCGCGGCATGCTGATCCGCGATTACTAGCGATTCCGGCTTCATGCAGGCGAGTTGCAGCCTACAATCCGAACTGAGAATGGCTTTATGGGATTCGCTTACCTTCGCAGGTTTGCAGCCCTTTGTACCATCCATTGTAGCACGTGTGTAGCCCAGGTCATAAGGGGCATGATGATTTGACGTCATCCCCACCTTCCTCCGGTTTGTCACCGGCAGTCACCTTAGAGTGCCCAACTGAATGCTGGCAACTAAGATCAAGGGTTGCGCTCGTTGCGGGACTTAACCCAACATCTCACGACACGAGCTGACGACAACCATGCACCACCTGTCACTCTGTCCCCCGAAGGGGAACGTCCTATCTCTAGGAGTGTCAGAGGATGTCAAGACCTGGTAAGGTTCTTCGCGTTGCTTCGAATTAAACCACATGCTCCACCGCTTGTGCGGGCCCCCGTCAATTCCTTTGAGTTTCAACCTTGCGGTCGTACTCCCCAGGCGGAGTGCTTAATGCGTTAGCTGCAGCACTAAAGGGCGGAAACCCTCTAACACTTAGCACTCATCGTTTACGGCGTGGACTACCAGGGTATCTAATCCTGTTTGCTCCCCACGCTTTCGCGCCTCAGTGTCAGTTACAGACCAGAAAGTCGCCTTCGCCACTGGTGTTCCTCCAAATCTCTACGCATTTCACCGCTACACTTGGAATTCCACTTTCCTCTTCTGCACTCAAGTTCCCCAGTTTCCAATGACCCTCCACGGTTGAGCCGTGGGCTTTCACATCAGACTTAAAGAACCACCTGCGCGCGCTTTACGCCCAATAATTCCGGACAACGCTTGCCACCTACGTATTACCGCGGCTGCTGGCACGTAGTTAGCCGTGGCTTTCTGGTTAGGTACCGTCAAGGTACCAGCAGTTACTCTGGTACTTGTTCTTCCCTAACAACAGAACTTTACGACCCGAAGGCCTTCTTCGTTCACGCGGCGTTGCTCCGTCAGACTTTCGTCCATTGCGGAAGATTCCCTACTGCTGCCTCCCGTAGGAGTCTGGGCCGTGTCTCAGTCCCAGTGTGGCCGATCACCCTCTCAGGTCGGCTACGCATCGTCGCCTTGGTGAGCCATTACCTCACCAACTAGCTAATGCGCCGCGGGCCCATCTATAAGTGACAGCCGAAACCGTCTTTCCATCTTCTCTCATGCGAGAAAAGAACATATCCGGTATTAGCTCCGGTTTCCCGAAGTTATCCCAGTCTTATAGGCAGGTTGCCCACGTGTTACTCACCCGTCCGCCGCTAATCTCAGGGAGCAAGCTCCCATCGATTCGCTCGACTTGCATGTATTAGGCACGCCGCCAGCGTTCGTCCTGAGCCAGGATCAAACTCTCCGAAGAAATGTTTGACTTGCTCATTTTGCTTTTTTATAGTGTGTGCTCACTCAAAATTTACGTTGGCGCTTTGTTTTGTTCAGTTTTCAAAGAGCAATTATTCAATCGCCCTGAAGCGACTTTAATAATATATCAAATATATTATTTGTTGTCAACAACTTTTTATTAACTCGCTGTCGACTTAATTAGTATATCTATTATCGCTACTAATTGCAAGTGTTATTTTAAAATAAAATAAAATGACCAATAGGTTCACCTTGAATCGTCACCCTTTTATAAGGAGGCTTACTAATTAATCTAGTAAGCTACCCATAAATTATAGGATTTCCTCTATATATATTTCCCTATTGGATCCCAAATCAATTATATCACCATTATCATATAAACGAACCAGTGGCCTAGTTTGTGAATTAGCATTTATGAACATGATCTCAGCTATGGAACCATCATTTAATTTGACTTTGGTCCCAACCGCAAAACTGGAGAAGCAAGCTAAAAGCGCTTGAACGACCGTAATGTCAAATTGGCCAAAACTATCATGGAGAATCATTTCCACTACTTTGAACGGCGGCTGTTTCTTTCTATAGACTCTTTCGGATGTCATTGCATGAAAAACATCCGCCACTGCTATTATTTTCGAGAATAGATGCATAGTTTTCGCTCTCATCTTGTGAGGATACCCGCTCCCATCCAACCTCCCGTGATGCTCTAGTACTGCTAGCTTCACGCTATCCGTAATGATTGAACTATCTTTAATCATTTGATAACTGGAAATGGGGTGATTCTGGACCTCTTCATTCTCTTCCAAAGACAAGCTTGTGGCTTTATTGAAAATGCTGGGGGGGAGTTTGGCCATCCCACAGTCAGCCAAGCACCCACCAAGAGCTACTTGGTAGATATCAGCTAACTCACATTTCATTTTAAACGCGATGAGTGCTCCTATTAAGCCAGTTGATATAGCATGGTGATAGATATAATCTTCTTTATTGCTGTAATGATGAAGCTTCAGGATAGCACTAGGTTCTTCCAATGCTTTAACCACTAGAGGGATAAGAGACGACCGAATGATGGCCACTTCGACTTTACTACCTGCCTGCCAATTTTTAAAAAGCTGCTTATAGGTTTGGACAGTTTTTAAATAGTGGGTGATGAAGTCGGAGGAATCTTCTGTATCGTCTAGTTCCTTATCAATGATTTCCTTCGGGATAAATCTTTCTCCGTCAATCAACATCTTTTCAACACTAACTTCTTGTATTAAGAAGACTTTCAAGACTTCTATCAATTCAGAAGTCAATATCGTTTTCTTGTTCATGATAGGGTGGCCCATGTATCCCTTAATATCTTTTGAAAGTATGCAACCTTCTACTAAAAAGTCGGTTTTCACCAGCAAAACTGTTCACCTCTGTAACAGTTATTTAACACAGACTATTTTACTAGAAATTTACGGAGATATCCATCTTTTTATGATAAATTACCCATTAATCATTCAATGATTCAAAAAATAAGTTAGGCATTTATAACCACATTGGTGTATGTACAACAAAAAAAGGCCCAGCTAAATTAGCCTGGGTCCCCTTTGCTACACCTTTTTATTCTTCCGTATCTGTATCTGTATCTACATCTATTTCAGTTTCATCGTTCACTGCAGTTTCACCAGCGTCTTGAACTGACTCCTCAACAGGAGCATCTTCATCGATGCCTTCTACTGGTTCAAGAAGTTCTTCTTCTTCCTCTTCACGTCCAACGATAGCCACAGTCGAAACATATTCATTTTCCGAAGACTCAAGACGGATAAGCTTAACACCCTGTGTATTACGACCTGTCTTAGAAATTCCTTCAACTTCCATTCGGATCAATACACCGGCAGCTGTAATCAGCATCAAGTCTTCTTCTTCCCCTGTAACGGTTTTCACGGCAACAAGCTCACCGTTTTTCTCTGTGACATTACAAGTTTTGATACCTTTACCACCACGGCTTTGGATACGGTATTCCTCAGCGTTTGTCCGCTTTCCATAACCATTTTTCGTAACAATCAGTACTTCTTCATCTTCTTCCAAAATCTCCATGCCGATTACTTCATCGGAGGCTCTTAAGGAAATCCCTTTTACCCCAGCAGCTGTACGTCCCATTGTACGGACATCGGTTTCTGGGAAACGAATCATCATTCCCGCTTTAGTACCGATGATAATTTGCTTTTCTCCATTCGTGAGTCGAACCGAAATCAGTTCATCATCTTCACGGAGACCTACAGCTATCAATCCATTATTTCGGATATTAGCGAAGGATGACAACGGTGTACGCTTAGATATACCGTGTCTTGTTGTGAAGAACAAGTACCAATCATTAGTGAATTCCCTCACTGGAATGATTGCATTGACCCATTCTCCTTTATCAACTTCTAACAGATTGATAAGAGGGAGCCCTTTTGCTGTCCGTCCATATTCAGGTATTTCATATCCTTTAGAACGATAGACTTTCCCTTTATTGGTGAAGAATAATAATGTATCGTGAGTCGATGTCGTTAACAGATGATCGACAAAGTCGTCAGCATTTGTACCCATACCTTGTATGCCTCGCCCTCCACGTTTTTGACTACGATACGTAGTGGCAGGTAACCTTTTGATATATCCATTATGCGTTAGGGTCACGATAATATTTTCTTCAGGGATTAAATCCTCATCTTCCAGACTTTCAAAGCCTACTAATGTAATTTCAGTTCTCCTCTTATCATTGAAACGCTCTTTTATTTCTAGAAGCTCTTCACGAATGATTTCAAGAACCTTCTCTTCATTGGCCAAGACCGCTTTGAATTCTGCGATCAATGCCATCAAGGCTTGATACTCTTCTTCAATTTTTTCTCGTTCCAAACCAGTTAAGCGTTGTAAACGCATATCCAAAATAGCTTGGGCTTGCTTTTCTGAAAGCGAGAATTGAGTCATTAACCCTTCTCTAGCTATTTCAGTAGTCTGTGAACCACGGATTAATGCAATGACTGCATCCAAATTATCAAGTGCTACTCGTAATCCCTCTAGTATATGGGCCCGAGCTTCCGCTTTACGCAGTTCAAATTCCGTTCTACGACGAATGACAATCTTTTGATGTTCCAAGTAATGATACAGGCATTCCTTCAAGTTCAAGACCTTAGGCTGACCGTTTACCAAAGCAAGCAGGTTAATTCCAAAAGTCGTTTGCATGGCAGTATGTTTGTATAAATTATTTAGGAGGACATTCGCATTTACGTCTTTCCTAAGCTCCATGACAATTCTCATACCGTTACGATCCGACTCATCCCGTAGATCGGTTATGCCTTCAATCCTCTTATCCCGAGCAAGCTCGGCAATTTTTTCTATCAATCTTGCCTTGTTCACTTGATAAGGGATTTCCTTAACGATAATGACTTGTTTACCATTGGATTTCTCTTCGATTTCAACTCTAGCACGTTGAATGATTGAACCTTTTCCTGTTTCATAGGCTTTCCTGATACCACTCCGGCCTAATATAAGCCCTGCAGTCGGGAAATCGGGTCCAGGAATGTGTTCCATCAACTCTGGAATCGTAATTTCTGGATTTTTACTTAATGCCAATACGCCATCAATTACCTCGCCTAATTGGTGAGGAGGGATATTGGTTGCCATTCCGACAGCTATCCCTGAAGAACCATTCACTAATAAGTTTGGGAAACGAGCCGGCATAACAGCAGGCTCTCTTTCCGAACCATCATAGTTATCTTGGAAGCTAACTGTATCTTTGTTTAAATCACGAAGCAATTCCATCGATATTTTCGACATCCTTGCTTCCGTATACCTCATTGCAGCCGCTTGGTCACCATCGACAGATCCGAAGTTCCCATGACCGTCGACAAGCATATAACGATAGTTAAAGGGCTGCGCCATCCGGACCATCGTTTCATACACAGCAGAATCACCATGAGGATGATACTTACCGATTACTTCACCTACAATACGGGCTGATTTTTTAAATGGTTTATCCGACGTCATCCCAAGATCATTCATTGCATAAAGAATTCTCCGGTGCACCGGTTTCAAGCCATCCCTTACATCAGGCAAAGCCCGAGCTACAATAACACTCATGGCATAATCCAAAAAGGACGTCCGCATTTCCTTGCTTATATTTATCTCTTGCACACCTGATCTTTCTATTTCTGACATGGAGCCAACCTCCTTTATAAAGCTTATACTTTCATTTTTGGATCGGGTCGTGAACTATGTAAAGAACAGGATATAAGATCATCCTGTTAAACAAATTAAATATCTAGATTTTTTACATAAATCGCGTTTTCTTCAATGAAATTTCGACGTGGTTCAACCTTATCCCCCATGAGCATCTCGAACGTTTCATCCGCTTCAACGGCATCTTTTAAACTAACCTGAAGCAACGTTCTCGTG
Organism: Peribacillus suis; assembly: GCF_059384845.1. Lineage (NCBI taxonomy): Bacteria > Bacillati > Bacillota > Bacilli > Caryophanales > Bacillaceae > Peribacillus > Peribacillus suis. The sequence goes on along the minus strand of NZ_CM182019.1, from coordinate 6,364 downwards.
TCAGGGCTCATGGTCGTATCCCATAGTTGTTCTGGATTCATTTCCCCCAGCCCTTTATAGCGCTGTAGGTTAGGCTTCGGTGTGCTTGGAAGGCTTGCCATTATTGTTTCAAGCTCCCGGTCATTATAGGCATAATCCACCTTTTTCCCCTGTTGAATCTTGAAAAGAGGTGGCTGGGCGATATAGATATAACCATATTCGATGATTTTTCTCATATAGCGGTAGAAGAATGTCAGCATCAACGTTCTAATATGGGCACCATCTACATCCGCATCGGTCATGATGACAATTTTATGATATCTTGCCTTTTCAATATTGAATTCATCGCCAATACCCGTTCCAAGTGCAGTAATAATCGTACCAATCTCCTCATTATGAAGAATTCGATCCAATCGCGCTTTTTCAACGTTTAAAATTTTACCCCGTAGTGGCAAAATAGCTTGGAAGTGGCGGTCACGGCCTTGTTTGGCAGATCCTCCGGCAGAGTTTCCTTCCACGATGTACAATTCGCTGATACTAGGATCCTTGGACGAACAATCCGCCAGTTTACCCGGTAGATTGGAGACTTCCAATGCACTTTTTCTTCTTGTTAACTCACGTGCTTTCTTGGCAGCCATTCTTGCCCTTGCAGCCATAAGCCCTTTATCTATGATTTTTCTGGCGACTGCAGGGTTTTCGTATAAGAAGGAATCCAACCTTTCGGAAAGAATGGAATCCGTTACAGTCCTGACTTCAGAGTTCCCCAGTTTTGTTTTCGTTTGCCCTTCGAATTGGGGCTCAGGGTGCTTAATCGATATGATTGCGGTTAATCCTTCACGCACATCTTCACCAGAGAAATTATTATCCGCTTCCTTCAAAAGTCCGTTTTTCCTAGCGTAATCATTGATTACGCGGGTCAACGCAGTCTTGAAACCTGATTCATGCGTACCGCCTTCATAGGTATGAATATTATTGGCAAAAGAAAAAAGGTTACTAATATAGCTATCATTGTATTGAAGAGCTAACTCGATAGAAATGCCATCTTTTTCACCTTCCATGAAAATGGGTTCTTCATGGAGTACTTCTTTAGAACGGTTCAAATGCTCTACATATGACTTAATTCCACCTTCATAGTGGAATTCCTTGATTTTTTCCTCTTCTTCACGCTTATCTTCAATGATCAGCTTCAATCCTTTATTTAGGAAAGCGAGCTCTCGGATACGAGTTGCCAGCGTATCAAAATCATATTCTATGGATTCCGTGAATATTTCCTTATCCGGAACAAAGTGGACCGTTGTACCCGTATGGTCAGTTTCTCCGATAACCTTTAGGTCCTCTTTAGGTACACCGCGATTAAATTGTTGATAGTGTATTTTTCCGTCACGATGAACAAATACTTCTAACACTGTCGATAGGGCATTTACGACTGAGGCACCTACACCATGCAGACCTCCGGAAACCTTATAGCCTCCGCCGCCGAACTTCCCGCCAGCATGAAGTACAGTCATGATTACTTCTACTGCAGGACGACCCATTTTTTCATGTATACCCACTGGTATACCACGACCATTATCGACAACAGTAATACTGTTGTCCTTTTCAATTGTCACTTTTATTTCATCACAAAAACCTGCTAGCGCTTCATCAATACTATTATCGACAATTTCCCAAACAAGATGGTGAAGTCCTTTTGCAGATGTGGTACCGATATACATGCCGGGACGCTTACGTACTGCTTCTAAGCCTTCTAAAACCTGTATCTGATTCTCATCGTATGCCTGAGCTTGTACTTCTTTTTGTTCCATTGTCATACGTATCCACCTACACTTTTCTTTTGGCATTTATCACTTTAAAGGATAACAATAATCTATAGAGCATTTATTCATCGATTAAGGAAGGTGACTGCAGCGAGCGTTTTTTCAGGGTGACCGAGGCAAGCGGTGAATAATAGACCTGCTTTTCTGTCACTACAATCGATTTAATCGAGTTTTTTGTTAAATGAGAGATCACATCTACCCTTTTCTCCAAGAATTCATCGATTATGGGAGAGGAGTGAAGCATCTTTTTATCTAAAATAGCTATGATATCATCCGTTTTCACAAGAATATCCTCACCAATATGGAGATACATGCTTTCACCTCGTTATTTAAGCTTTTTTATACTTCCTTGACTCACATAAAAGGTGGACGCTTCTCTGAGGGTTTGATGATCGATTCCATCGATAGAAGGTGTCGTCACAAACGTCTGCACTTTTCCTTGTATCGTATTTAGTAAATGAGTTTGACGATAATCGTCAAGTTCCGATAACACATCATCCAATAGTAAAATCGGATACTCACCGATTTCCTCATGAATCAATTCAATTTCAGCAAGTTTCAAAGATAACGCAGTCGTACGCTGCTGTCCCTGGGAACCATAGGTCTGGACATCACGATCATTTACATAAAAAGTCAAATCATCCCGGTGAGGTCCTATCAAGGTTACACCCCGCTCAATTTCTCTTGCCTTTATTTTATCAAATTTTTCTGTGTATACTTCTATTATTTTCGTCAAATTCATGGATTCTGATACATCAAGCGACGGCTTATATTGGATTTTCAATACTTCTAGATTCCTGGAGATCCCTGAATGAATCGGCTCTGCCCATTGCTGAAGCTTAGAAAGAAAGTGAAACCTTCTTTCGACAATTTTCGCTGCATACTGAATAATCTGGTCAGTTAATACATCAAGCATCGCCTCGTCCTTTTGTTTACGGGTCTGCAGAAGCTTTAAGTAATGATTTCTTTGTTGAAGTATTTTATGATATTGGCTCATATCATGAAGGTATACAGGAGAAACCTGGCCAATTTCCATATCTATAAAACGGCGTCTGACTTGAGGACTTCCCTTTACGAGATTCAAGTCCTCAGGAGCAAACATGACCACATTCATATTGCCGACATACTGACTTAATTTTCTCTGTTCAATATGGTTGCACTTCGCCTTTTTACCCTTTTTCGAAATGGTCAGCTCAAGTGGGATTGATGTATTTCTCTTTCTTACTCTGCCTTCTATTTTAGCATACTCTTCATCCCAGCGAATAAGTTCTTTGTCATTTGAGGTACGGTGGGATTTTGCCATTGCTAATACGAAAATGGATTCCATTACATTTGTTTTTCCTTGGGCATTTTCCCCAAGGATTACATTGACCTTATTTTCAAAGGTAAGGTCTAATTCGGTATAGTTGCGGTAGTTTTTCAAACTTATTTTTTCAATGTACATAATCCGCTCTTCCCTTATGTTTTAGCTTGTTATTGTGAAGGTGCCGAATTCAGGGATTTCGATTTTATCGCCTGACCGTAACTTTCTGCCTCGTCTCACATCTAATTCGCCGTTGATGAAAACCTCATATTCGCTTAAAAACCATTTTGACATGCCGCCGCTTTGAATTAAATCGGCCAACTTCAAGAATTGTCCTAGCGTAATATATTCCGTGCTTATTTTTATTGAGTCCATTAGGTGCCTCACTCATTTCTAAGTAGTCTTTAATACTTTATTTTACTAAATAAATTGGATTAAGACAAAGTATAGCTTTTGCTTATCCTTTATTTAACAGATTGTACCTTCTTTGCATAGGTTGCAGTCTTGGCTAATCCTTGTCTCCCCATACATTTGGGCTAAAAAATTAAAGACCCGGTAGCAGGTCTTTAATTTTGTGAAATATTATTTTAGTAAGTTCTTACTGGCAGGATTAATTGGAGCATTGATTCATCATGTAACGGTCGGATGACAAATGGACGCATAGCACCAGTAAAGTTTATTTTGATATCGGATCCTTCTAATGCCTTTAATGCATCCATGACAAATTTTGCACTGAAGGATATTTTCAAGTCTTCCCCTTCGATGGCTTCAGCTTGTACTTCCTCGCTCACTTTACCTATTTCTGGTGTATTGGAAGACACTTCGATGATGCGACCCTCTATGGTTGTTAGTTTAACCACATTATTTCTTCCCTCTCGAGCTAATAAAGATGCCCGATCAATCGCTTGCAGGAAGTCTTTTGTATGGACTGTCACATCCGTTTTGCTATCGGTTGGAATCAATCGGGAAGTGTCCGGGTAGTTTCCTTCAAGTAGACGTGAGAAGAACAATAGGTTTTCTGCTTTGAATAAGACTTGGTTATCCGTGATGACGATTTCTATAAGTTCATTCGTATCATCCAGAATCTTACTTAACTCGCTTAGGCTTTTCCCTGGAATGACGACACTATAAGCTCCGTTAATCTTGTTCTCAATTTTAGCTGTCCTCATGGCCAATCTATGGCTATCTGTTGCAATACAGGTTAATTCGTCATCCTGAACCTTCAAGTTTACACCTGTTAAGATAGGTCGTGTTTCTGAGGTGGACACTGCAAACCCGGTTTGACGAATCAGTGTTTTTAAAAGATCCGTTGGAAGTTTGAAGATATTTTCTTCTTCAATGATCGGTAAATGAGGATATTCTTCTGGATCTAATCCATTTAAGTTAAATTCAGCTTTACCAGACCGGATGATCGTTTGAAAATTATTTTGGACCTCGATTTCTACTGTATCCATCGGTAGTTTTTTGACGATTTCACTGAAAAAGCGTGCATTAAGGACAATTCCACCGCTGCTTTTAACTTCGACGATTTCATCACCATCTACTTCAGCTGGAATAAATGACTGTATGGAAATATCCGAGTCACTTCCTGTTAAGGTAACTCCTTCTGTTGTCACACTTATTTTTATCCCCGTTAAAATAGGAATCGTCGTTCTCGATGTGATAGCTTTCATTACTTCTTGGACACTATGAACTAATCGATCTCTTTGAATTACGAATCTCATGTTCCATCCTCCAATTTTAATTGCCTAAATGGCATATTTATTAATAATTTTATTTAAAAAAGATAGTAGTAATAGTAGTAGGGCTTGTGGATATGTGGATAACCCGGTTGAAGCTAAGATAAAACAGTCTATCCACATGTGGACAGACTGTGTGTAAGTAGTCATCAGTTATACACATTATCCAGAATCTATTATACCTTCAATTGATCCTGGATTTCCTTGACCTGACGTTGCAGCTGGGTATCCGTTTGCATAAGTTTCGAGATTTTTTCATGGGCATGGATAACGGTCGTATGGTCTCGCCCTCCGAATTCATCGCCTATTTTAGGAAGCGAAAAGTCGGTCATTTCCCGGGAGAGGTACATAGCAATCTGTCTTGGAAAAGCTACGGATTTAGTCCTCTTTTTCGCTTTGAAGTCCTCAAGTTTTACGCTGTAATGCTCACCGACCGTTTTTTGAATTTCCAAGATCGTGATTATTTTAGGTTTTGAGCTTGGAATGATGTCTTTCAAAGCCTCAGCAGCTAAATCAGCATTAATATCTTTATTGATCAGCGAAGAATAGGCGACAACACGAATAAGTGCACCTTCAAGCTCCCTGATGTTCGAATCGATTTGGTTGGCTATATAAAGCATTACTTCATTCGGAATATCGAGTCCTTCCGCCTTGGCCTTTTTACGTAAAATGGCAATCCTCGTTTCTAAGTCAGGTGGCGTAATATCCGTAATCAAGCCCCATTCAAAGCGGGAACGGAGACGATCTTCAAGTGTTGGAATCTCTTTGGGTGGACGATCACTCGAGATGACGATCTGTTTACTTTCTTCATGCAAGGCATTGAATGTATGGAAAAACTCTTCTTGAGTTTGTTCTTTTCCTGCTAGGAATTGAATATCATCAATTAATAAAACATCTACCGTACGATATCTATCACGAAATTCCCCGGCCTTATTATCCCGGATCGAATTGATGAATTCATTCGTGAATTTTTCAGAGGATAGATAAACGACTTTTGCCTTTGGATTATGCTCAAGTACGTAATGACCAATGGCATGCATTAAATGAGTCTTACCAAGCCCTACTCCTCCATATATAAACAACGGGTTATAGGCTTTGGCGGGTGCTTCTGCGACAGCGAGAGACGCAGCATGGGCAAAACGATTGCCGGAGCCAATGACAAACGTATCGAAGGTATTTTTCGAGTTAAGCATATGCTGTGGAAATGGATTGTTTTCCTTATCCTGTTTTTTTATCTTTTTAGGCTGAACGGGAGCGGAAAAGTCATCATCTTCCTGATTGGGCGGAATAATGAACTTCGCTTCCAATTCTTCGCCGGTCAGTTCGAATAAAACATCAGAAATAAGGTGAGAATAACGTTCCTCAAGCCAATCCCTAGCAAATTCATTGGGAGCGGTGACTGTTAAGATGTCACCTTGAAGTAAATAAGCTTTAGTTGATTTAAGCCAAGTTTCAAAGCTTGGTTTACTGATCTTTTTCTCAATTTTTCCGAGTGCCTGATTCCAGAGGCTATCGATGTTATCCAA